>JACJZU010000005.1 GCA_020635435.1 Flavobacteriales bacterium | reverse complement strand
TGGTGGCAATGAACAAGATAACCAAGGACCGATATCTGCCTACCGGACCGGAATTGTGCCAATCCGCTCAATTGTACGACATCACCGGAGATAAAATGGTTCTGCTCAGCGACTTCCCAACCGTGGGTGAACCGCACTATGCAGCGGGTTGCCCGGCCGATCTTATAAAACCAAACCAAACCAAAATTTACAAACTGGAAGAGAACAAACACCCTTATGCAACTTTAAAAGCTGAGGACGCACGGGTGGAAAGGGATGGTAAAAATGTTCACGTGTACATGACCATGATCCGAAGCCATTTCACTCCGGATAATATTGAAGGGGTAAAAACCGGCGATCGGGTTTATTTCCACGTGACCAACCTGGAACAGGACTACGATGTGCCCCACGGAATAAGTATGGTAGGAGCGAATACATCTGAATTGCTCATCATGCCCGGACAAACCGAAACCTTCGTTTGGGAACCGAAAAATGTTGGAGTATGGCCGTTCTACTGTACCGATTTCTGCTCGGCGCTCCACCAGGAAATGCAGGGATATGTACGCGTATCTCCCGCCGGTTCAACCATTCCTTTGAAATGGTCGCTCGACGGGGAATAGCGAATACACTTTGGGTTTCTGATACAAAAGCGGGTGGCATGTGCTGCCCGCTTGTTTTTGAACACATGCGACATTCCAAACAATTCATCCAACAGATCTAAATAAACACCAATGAAAACCTCCGGTAAAATCATGCTCCTCGGTGCCTTGCTTCCCATAGCATTGTACTTCATGCCTATGTGGACCATACAACTAAGTGCACCACAATATCCTGAACCCCTTGGTATGGAGATCTGGATAACCAAGATCGCGGATATGAAAACCGGAGATCTTCAGAACATCAATTTGATGAACCACTACGTGGGAATGAAAGCCATACCCGAGAAGATCGATGAATTCCGATATTTCCCATGGATCGTTGGTGCTCTGATCCTACTGGGCTGTGTATTCGCATTCACCGGAAAACGAATTTTATACCTCATCTGGTTCTGGATCTCCATCCTGCTGGGAATAGCAGGTATGTACGATTTTTATCTATGGGAGTATGACTATGGCCATAGCCTGGACCCCAAGGCTGCCATAAAATTTATCGATGCCACCGGCGAACTGATCACCTACCAACCTCCCCTCATAGGATCGCAGACGATACTCAATTTCGAAGCTACTTCACTTCCCGCCCCGGGAGCATATTTCCTGGTAGTCGGGATCCTCCTCTCCGGACTGGCCTATTATAAAGGTCGACTTGAGGCCGGTTTGTCGTTCCCTAAAATCTAGAAGACATGCATTTCATAAGACAGTTTTGGCTCTTCATCGCGCTTCTCTATCTATCGGCGTGCTCAGTACAACCCAAGAAACTGGAGTATGGGGTGGATACCTGTATCAATTGCAAAATGACCATCGTCGACTCAAAACATGCGGCCCAGATCGTAACAACTAAAGGAAAGGTTTACACTTTCGATGCCGTAGAATGCATGCTTCAGAAAATGGCAATACTTCCTGAGGAAAAGATCGGTCTTGTATTGGTCTGCGACTACCTCAATCCGGGAGAACTTATACGGGCGGAGGATGCCCGTTTCTTTATTACTGAACGGGTCCCCAGCCCAATGGGCGCGAACCTGAGTGCGGTATCAGACCACGGAGCTATTCCCGGAATTGTGCAAAACGATGAGGTTCAAATACTGAACTGGGAAGAACTCAAATCCTTCAAACTCAATTGAAAAGTATAGTACTTTTTACTGCCCTTTTCATACTTGCCAACTTTGCCGGTGGCAAGACCATTGAACTTTGCTCAAGTTGTGCAGTCAAAACACTAAAAACAGCACTGAACATTGCCGATAGTGGAGATGTGATCCGCATAAAACCCGGCGTGTACAATGCCTGGAATATCGAAATCGATAAACCTGTTTCCATTATCGGTACAGGTTCGGTGGTACTCGATGGTAAAAACCAGGGTTACATCCTCAAAATACAGGCGAATCACGTTCGTTTATACGGACTAACCCTGAAAAATGTTGGGCTGAGCTACACCAAAGATTATGCTGCCATCTACCTGCACCGGGTTCAGCATTTCAAAATAGAACGATGCACGCTGCGCAACGTGTTCTTTGGAATTCTAGTTGAAAAATCTGCCCATGGGATTATCAGTGGGAATAAAGTAAGCAGTCTCGGAACCGGCGAAACCGATACCGGAAATGGGATCCATTTGTGGCATTGCAACAATGTACTCATTGAAGGAAATCACCTCTCACGACTGCGCGATGGGATCTATTTTGAATTCGTCTCCGAAAGCCGGGTACTCGAAAATCTGAGCGAGAACAATTTCCGCTACGGTCTTCATTTCATGTTCAGCAACAACGATGAATATGCCGAAAATGAATTCCGCCAAAACGGAGCAGGTGTGGCCGTTATGTTCTCCAAATTCATCCATATGCGAAATAACAAGTTCATACAGAATTGGGGCTCAGCTTCATACGGCTTATTGCTGAAAGAGATATACGACGCCGAGATCATAAGCAACGAGTTTAGGAAGAATACCATCGGAATAAATGCCGAAGGATCCAATCGTGTTCATTATCGATTGAACAACTTCACCGAGAATGGCTGGGCCATCAAGATCACAGGGGCTTGTTACGAGAACATTTTTGAGCGGAATAACTTTTCATCCAATGCCTTCGATGTGGCATATAACAGCAAGATGAACGATAACCGTTTTCACGGCAATTACTGGAGCGATTATTCGGGTTACGATCTGAACCGGGATGGGATCGGTGATGTACCACATCGACCGGTGAAGTTGTTCTCCTATGTCGTGAACCGAACACCTGAAAGCGTAGTTCTCTTGCGCAGCTTATTTGTCGATCTTATCAATTTTTCCGAAAAGGTCTCACCGGTTTTTACCCCCGACGAGTTGGTGGATAATGCCCCTTTGATGAAACGCGCCCAATGATACGTATTGAAGATCTGAAGAAATCATTTGGGAAGAACTGTGTATTGAACGGTTTGGATCTGGAGATCGAAAAGGGCGGTGTATTCGTGATCCTCGGACCGAACGGATCAGGTAAAACGACCCTTATTAAATCCATTCTAGGCATGGTTAACCCCGATTCCGGGCAAATATCTATCAACAACCGATCGGTGCTGAGGCAATGGGCATATCGATCAGATATCGATTATCTACCCCAGATCGCCAATTTCCCGGCCAACTTATCCGTGGCCGAACTTATTCGTTTGGTTGAAGATCTGCGCCACAAACCGACCCGTTCCAAAGAGCTGATCCACCTTTTTGGATTGCAGGAATATCTGGGTTCCAAATTGCATACCCTCTCCGGTGGAACACGTCAAAAAGTGAACCTGGTGTTGACCTTCATGTTCAACAGCGAATTGGTGATCCTGGATGAACCTACGTCCGGACTCGATCCCGTGGCTTTGCTCCGATTGAAAGAATTGATCCGAAAGGAACGGGCAAACGGGAAAACTATAATTATTACCACGCACATCATGAGTTTCGTGGAGGAGGTGGCTGAACGCATTGTATTCCTTCTGGATGGAACCAGTCATTACGAAGGGAGTCTTCAGGGTATCTACGAACTAACTGGTCAGTCAAATCTGGAAGAGGCCATTGCACAAATACTTCAGCAACAATATGCGCAGGATAATCTGGTATAGTTTATACGATCTTCTAAGGAGTCGATGGACACTCGTTTATTTCCTGTTCTACCTGGCTTTGGGCTTCGCCTTGTTGTTCCTGAATAATGATGTCTCCAAGGCGCTGATCACGATCATGAACATCATCGTGGTACTTACACCGCTCATTGGAACCTTGTTTGGGGTGATGTTCTTTTACAACTCGATCGAGTTCACAGAATTGCTCCTTGCCCAGCCCATAAAGAGACAAACCATATTCCTGGGTCAATATCTTGGTTTAAGCCTTTCCCTATCCGGGAGTTTGGTTCTGGGTTTGGGCTTGCCCTTTTTACTTTACGGGATAAGCAGCTCAGGATCCGTGCAGGAGTTCTTGTTACTACTTACCGCAGGGGTCTTTCTCACGTTCATCTTCACCGCATTAGCCTTCAACATTGGTTTGTCGAACACCAACCGCATCCGCGGATTTGGATCGGCCATTCTGATGTGGTTATTCATGGCAGTGATCTACGACGGATTATTCCTCATAGCCTTGATGGTGTTCGATGAATATCCGATCGACAAATTCGCCTTGATCGCGAGTTGTCTGAATCCGATCGATCTGTCCCGGATCCTTATTTTACTCAAACTTGATATTTCCGTCTTGCTCGGCTACACAGGCGCAGTATTTCAGCAATTCTTCGGCACAACCCGCGGGATGTTCATAAGCCTCACTTTACTGATGCTCTGGGTATTGATCCCGATCTGGAGAATGATCCGGATCGCGATCCGCAAGGATTTCTGATATAGTGAATAGTGAACAGTGTATAGTGAACAGGGGGTTTTTCACTCGTTTATAAGAGACCCTGTTCATCACCAAAACCTCGTAAATACCCATAACCCCAAATGCAGATACGCTGCATTCCGAACCCTCAACTTTGCACAGTTAGTTTCACACCAATTAATTTCTACTGCAACTATGGGTGAGATCATTCAATCCAAAGAAGAACGACTCTACCTGGGGTCTTTATCCCTGATCATCCGACATCAAAGTTTGATCAATGTTTCGGCAACACCTGAATATTTAGCCAAGTTGATAAAACCGAACCTGATCTCAAACGGTGAGATCGTCCTGATCACCGATTTTATCCAGTACCCGCATATCCGTAAACAAGTACTTTTTCAGCTTTGGTTCCTTGGTTTGGAACCCGGCCGGGATTATATAGTCTGGGAAGCAGATCCCTTATCCTTCTACAGCGATGAATCGCAAGCAGATCTGCTCGGCAGATCCGTGCCCGGATTAGAAGAAGCAGATTGGTTGAACAGCATCGTATGCAAAACGAATAACTGGATCTGGTTCAAGGAATACGAAGCAGAATACGAGGACAAGTCCTATTGGTCAGTAATGATCCAGCGCGTGTTGATGCACAAAGGAAACGCTCTGGGCGAACGAATTGTGACAATAGGTGGAAGAAGCGAAGGCCACATCCATTTTGGCATCAGGAATTTGAGATTCGGTGCGTTCGGCATTTCCGAGGAAGAGGTATTGAACTACGTGAATACGAAGGCGTTGTATTGATAGTGAATAGTGTACAGGGTATAGTGAACAGGAGGGTTGACACTCGCTAACAACGATATTCGTTCACTATGCACTGTTCACTCACATTTCCCATTTGGCAGCATATAGACTTACAAAGAGAATGTAAATGACATCTTATATATTTACATTTACATGTCAACTGACATCTTATAGCCTGTCAAATGAGAACAAACCGCCTGCAAATTGAACAAATTGAAAGTAAGATCCGCGGTTTTTCCGTGGCAAGTAAAGTGCCTGTGCCTCCATCGGGTTGGTTGAAGGCAATTCGGCTTTCATTAGGTATGTCGATGCAGCAATTTGCTGATAAACTGTCCATTACGCGCCAGAGTGCACGGGGAATAGAGATTCGAGAGCGGGAGGGGAGTATTACGTTAAAAAGCCTGCGGGAAGCTGCTGAAGCCTTGGATATGCAGCTGGTGTACGGTCTTGTTCCCAAGGATGGTAGCATAGACGCACTCATTGACCGAAAAGCGAGAGAACTGGCTACCCAAATCGTTTCGAGAACTTCGATTTCTATGAAATTGGAGGATCAGGAGAACTCTAAAGAGAGACTGCAACGTGCCATTGAGGAAATGGTAATTGCCTTAAAAAACGATCTTCCGAAAATACTGTGGGATTAGACAACGATTATGTGGATGGTCAAGCGCCGATAGATAAGGATGAAAGATCAGGATTGCTGATCGAAACTATATCTACTAAAGCTGAATTGGACGAATTTGAGCAGCAGAATATCGAAGAGGCTATGCAGTGGGTACTTGCGCGAAAATTCAGCTCGCAAGAAGTCTTTACGGAGAAGTTTATCTGCGATTTGCACAAACGCATGTATTCCAATGTTTGGTCATGGGCAGGTGAATTCCGAAAAACCGACAAGAATTTAGGGATTGATAAGTTTCAAATACCCATAATGCTGAGGTCGCTATGTGACGACGCTCTTTTTTGGGTTGAACACGAAACATTTGAACGAGATGAAATTGCCATTCGTTTCAAGCACCGGATTGTAAGCATACACTGTTTTTCGAACGGTAACGGACGACATAGTCGCTTAATGGGCGACATCATAAACGAAAAGCTCTTCAACGGTTCTCCTTTTTCCTGGGGTGCTGCGAAAAAAAGTCCCAACCGCAATATCAGAACGGAATATCTGCAGGCACTTAAATCGGCGGACAAGGGAGTTTATGGTCCTTTAGTGGAATTTGCCCGGTCGTAGAATTCTGCGGTGTTGGACTGTGAAGTAGTTAGGCATATAATCGCCATCAACGGAGCCCGTTGACTATTCACACTATAGCCTTACACAACATTGTCAAGTGTTAGTGAATAGGTATAGGGAGTCACTCGCTAGGAACGGTTTACTTTCACGATCTACTGTTCACTCACACCCTCTATAAAGAGACATTGAACAAAGCTCTTGCTCAAATTTTCGCCATTGTATTTCTTATGTTTCTACCTAACGAGTCAACACCTTCCAGCAAGAAGATTAAGGGTCCTTGAGTTGATCAAAATGTCGGTTTTGGACCTCATAGTGCAGATCGGATGAGGGTTTATGGAGGGAGATTTTTCAACCATTTGTTCACACTGAATTACTTTTCCCAGCTGCCAAATAGTTATAACGAACTAATTACCAGGACATTATAAATGCAATATTTAAGAATTATGCACCAAAAATATGTACAGTAAAAATATACTGCAATAAATGTGTGTCCACACTTGAAAGATCAATTATATTTGCGGTAAAGAATTACTATGCGTAAATTGTGTATGAAGTTGCTGGCTGCAATTGATTCCGGAAAATCTTTTCGTACCAAACCCGAATTTGTTGATGGGCCAGATGGCGTGGGTTTGATTCAGATGAAAGACGTTTCGCCATCCGGAGTGTCCAGCAATTTAATGAAAATAGATCGCAACGATGTGAATACCGATCAGTTACTTCAGAATGGTGATGTTCTATTTGTTGCCAAAGGGAATAACAACTTCGCTGTTACCTTTTGGTCTTCGGATCCTGCCGTCGCTGCATCATTCTTCTTTGTGATTCGTCCGGACATGAATCAGATTCATCCTGAATATCTCACATGGTACATAAATTCATCCCCGGCACAACAATATTTCGAGCAACACAGGATGGGTGCCACTGTTGGAAATATTCGAAAAAAGGTAATAGAAGACTTGAGTGTACCTCTGCCCGATATCTCAACACAAGTTAAGATTGAGTCTATCTATGGCCTATGGGAGCGGGAAAAGGAGACGACGCAAAAACTACTGGAGCAGAAGGAGCGCTATTACAATAATCTGTTAGCAGACATTATGACGAATAAGATAAAAACTAAATCACCAGAGGATATCAGTCCCTGGGTGGATATCTGGATACATAGCAATTACTATCCAGCACACGTAAAACTTAAGAGTCCCATAGTTATAGGTGAGGAAGAGGTGAGCGAGTTGGTGTGCACCTTTAATCAGATGGAGCGGAAAAGTGAAACGTTTCACCAGCCAGATGGGAGCACTCTGACCGTCTTGCAGGTTTCAGGTTGGGATTTTATCCTGCTAAAGGATTTACGAAGTTGGAATGATCCCCAAATTCCACAACCTGAGAAAACAGAGAAGTACTTAAAGCATATCAGCCATGCCCAAGTTGCACAGATAGAACTGAGAGATAAACTGACAGGTAAGATCATTTTACAAAAAGAAAATTTATGAAAGTAGAAAGCCAAACATTTAAAGATCTGGACCTATTTAGCGACGAAGTAGAAGCCGCTCATATTCAGAGGACGTTTAAGGAAATATTTGAACTGTTTATTCAAGCAAATTATCCTGATGACAAGGACACATTGATGTGTTCAATCCATGAATCCTTCAACGATGATGGGCATAACTGTGTTGCTTGTAATCTTGAATCCAATGTGCAATTAGCAGTGAACTTTTTAAAGAGTCACCGGTCATTCACCTCGCCAGATGCGGTATTTGCATCATATATCTGGCACCTATATATGCTTACGACCAGAATAGAGGAATACCTAGATATCTTGCAAATCCCAGAAAGCGCCAGAAACAGAAAGTTTAAAGTATTTGGGGTAATACGGAGGTGGACCAATTTTGTTAAACATCCTAAGGCCTTCATGTTTGTCCATCACCCTGTTTATGCATTTAAAAATACACCAACGGAACTTGACTTTAAGATCATAGATCCAACGGAATTTGAGATTGTAATAGACGACGAATTTGTAAAGGAATTCTACACAAATGGAACAAAGAATAGCAAATTACACGGCAGGCTTAACAAAAAAGAAGGGGTGTTAGTGCAATTCCCAGATCCTCTTGAGATGATTAAAGAATTCATCGAGGCTCAGAAGAACTTTGTTAATCTAATTGCAAATAATGAGATGGTAAGAGAGATTCTTGAAGAGAAAGCAACGCGTTACTACGAAAACAAATAATACACATGCAAACGAAAGCAAAACCAACACAAGACGAGATCAATGCAGCCCTTTGGGCAGCCTGCGACAGCTTCCGCGGATCTATAGATTCACAGGGTTATAAAGACTACATCCTGGCATTCCTCTTCTTTAAATACCTGAGTGATAAGTACAAGGACAAATACGAGGAATTCAAAGACCAGTACGGTGATGAGGAGGAGATCATCAAACGAAAGATGAGCCGCGAGCCTTTTGTGCTTCAGGACGATTGCACCTTTGAGCATGTGGTGGCCAATAAGAATAACCCGGACCTGGGCCAGTTCCTGAATAAAATATTCGAGAAAATAGAGGACGACAACAAGAAGAAGCTGGAAGGGGTGTTTGGTGATCTTGACTTCAACTCCAGTTCCAAGTTGGGAGATACCAAAGACCGGAACCGAAGATTGAAAAACCTCATTGAGGACTTCGACAAACCAAAGCTTGATTTTCGTCCATCGGTGATAGGCACAGAGGACATTATAGGTAATGCCTATATGTACCTCATTGAACGTTTTGCTGAAGGTGCCGGGAAGAAAGGCGGAGAATTTTTTACGCCACATGAGGTGTCAGTTCTGCTGGCAAAACTGATGGCTCCGGAAGCAGGTGCACGGATCTATGATCCTACCTGTGGTTCTGGTTCATTATTGATTACCGTTGCAGAAGAGGTGCCATTCAAGGCCGGAACCCACATCCGCAATTGTTCCCTTTACGGACAGGAAAGCAATGGTGGTACCTGGTCACTCGCCAAAATGAATATGTTTTTGCATGAGATGGATGCAGCCCAGATTGAATGGGGTGATACCATCAATAACCCAAAACTAATTGAAGGTGATCATCTGATGAAGTTTGATGTAGTGGTGGCTAATCCGCCTTTCTCACTGGCCAAATGGGGCGCTGAGCACGCTGCTGACGACGTGCACAAGCGTTTTGTGCGCGGTGTACCACCCAAAACCAAAGGCGACTATGCCTTTATCCTGCACATGATCGATTCTGCGGTGGAAGGAAGCGGTAAGGTAGGTGTGGTGATACCACATGGGGTGTTATTCCGGGGAAGCTCTGAAAAGACCATACGCGAAGCGTTGATAAGGGAGAATTTATTGGAAGCGGTTATTGGCCTTCCTGCCAACCTGTTCTTTGGTACCGGCATACCAGCCGCCATTCTTATTTTCAACAAAGGGAAGAAACACAAAGATGTATTGTTCATTGATGCCAGCAAGCAGTTCCAGAGCGGGAAGAAGCAGAACAAACTGCGCGAAGCGGATATACAAAAGGTGGTAGATACGTTCAAAGCCTTTGAAGCGGAGGATAAATACGCCTACCGTGCCTCCTTTGAGGAAATTGAACAGAACAACTTTAACCTGAACATTCCTCGTTATGTGGACACCTTTGAGGCAGAAGATGAAGTGGACTTGAAAGCCGTAAAGGAAGAGATTGAAACACTGGAGACCAACCTAAGCAAGGTGAAGGCTGAGATCAAGAATTATTTACAGGAATTGGGATTGAATTGATGAGCAAGTTGAATAAAATACTGCCCGACGGATGGAGATCGAAGAAATTTGGGGATGTTTTCCAATTCATTTCATCTGCCACATTCTCAAGAGATGATCTATCTTCTGAAAGCAAGGGGATTGGTGTGTGCAATATTCATTATGGAGACATTCATTCCACCTTTTCCTCTTCAATTCTGGATTGCACTAAAGAGCAACTTCCAGAAATCACAAAAGAAAATGTGGATCAAGCAAAACTGCAGTTTCTTAGAGAAGGTGACTTAGTTATAGCAGATGCAAGTGAGGATTATGAAAGTATCGGATCTTCGGTAGAGCTACAGAATGTAAATGGACAGAAAATTACCGCTGGCCTTCACACATTTGCAGCCAGGGATAAAGCTAATGATACATCCATTGGGTTTAGAAGTTATTTATTCAAGCACCCTTGGGTAGGTAATGAGCTCAAAAAGCTTGCTACAGGATCAAAAGTTTATGGTATATCAAAGACAAATCTTTCTAGTCTGGAATTAGTCTTACCACCCCTCCCAGAACAACAAAAAATTGCCCGCATTCTCCGCACCTGGGATGAACTGATAGACCAACAAACCAAATTGATTGATGCCAAGGAGCGGCAGAAGAAAGGCTTGATGCAGAAGCTTCTGAGTGGGGAGTTGAGGTTTCCGGGGTTTGAGGGGGAGTGGGAGACTGTTAAACTTGGTGAGATTCTCTCAATCGGAAGCGGTAAAGATTACAAGCACCTTGTGCAAGGAGATATTCCTGTATATGGGACAGGCGGCTTGATGACGTATGTAAATGATTACTTATTTGATGGTGATTCGGTGTGTATTGGGAGGAAAGGAACAATCGATGCTCCTCAATTTCTGACAGGAAAATTTTGGACTGTAGATACACTATTCTACACTCACTCATTTAAAAATGCTTTGCCCAAATACATTTTCTATGTAAGTCAAACCATAAACTGGAAGAAGTATAATGAGGCTTCAGGTATTCCCAGCTTGTCAAAAAGTACAATTCAAGAAATTCAGATCATTTTGCCAAGTATAGAAGAACAACGTCATATAGAAAGACTTCTGTCACGGACTGATGCCGAATTGCAGCTACTAAATAATGAGTTGAAGTATATGAAGCATCAGAAGACTGGCATGATGCAGCAATTGCTAACAGGTAAAGTAAGGGTCAATGATTGTTAAAGGAGATAAAATAGGAAGGAACGATCCATGTCCCTGTGGAAGTGGCAAGAAATTTAAAAAATGCTGCATCGATAATGGTGCTACACATTTAGAACGAAAGATAGTTTCTAAGCCCCACCCCCTATCGAGTTTCAATAAGGAGTTCTTATTAAATTGGTTTTGCACTGCATCTATACTTCCACAAAATCATGGTAAGAATGTTAGGCTTGAACTTTTGTTGAGAGAAGCGCTTGTTTATGGACAGAACAATGGAGGGAGCACTGATAAACAGAAATTAGAAGTTGTATTAACAGATTCTTATGGCACTAATTATCTTGAAGATCCACCAGTAAATTTGTTTACAGAATTAATCACATTCTACGGTGGGGACTACCTAATATTACCTGGGATCACAGAATCCGGCGTTTATATACTGAGTACCATGCTGAATGGTATATTTCATGTTAAGAATTCTTTGCCCGATGAATTTAAACGCTTGGTATATGATGCGGCTTGCATAATGCTTGCCGTTTCCGATTATTGTGTTAAAACTACTGGTTTAGGACGGTATGTGTCAGGAGTTGTTGAAAGTGATAACATCATCTTAGGAGATTTTGAATTTACCGATGCATTTACATTAACGGACATAAAAATTATTGAACTAGCCAGGTTATCTACGGCCGACCCTAAGGTGCTTCAACTATTTATATTACGAGATGATGATGACATACTAAGTGAAGATCCAGACAAAAATCCAATGATTGTTCGTCCTCTTCAGAAGATTGAAGGTGGGTATAGAATTTTATCTCCAACAAACATCCACATTGCTTTACTTCACACAATTATTGAGTCAGCAATCTCATATAAGTGCTTATCGAAATTAATTGAGATCTATGTGAAAATAATCTGGAATAATTCACTTTCCTATTTGTCTTCTTCGGGATATGTATCGCTTGCTGATGAATATAAACTTCCAAAACCTTCAACCTTTGAACATGAACTATTCAGATTTGATAGTGATAAAATTGCATATGTGGCCTTAAGTTACGATGATGGATCTGGCTATGATCCCAAGCATCCTTATTATTCACATCAAGTTACTTTTGGGAGTGATGAGTATGACGAAGTTACTTCTAGAACCATCTCTGAACTAAAGCAAACTTACCCAGATAATGAAATTCTTTTCATTATGTTAAATGCGGGTATTGGAAGAGTATATGGGCGCGGTTATGGTGAAGTAGATGCAAATACTTTAATTTTTTCTGTGCCTGAGTTTGATCTTCTGATGAGAGAGAGAAAATACGATGTATTGAAGCTCTGGAATTTTTCAGAGGCTAAGTAAAGATTATTGACACGAACTAAGCTACCTTCAATTTGCAGTGACCTTGACTTGTATGCAATTTATAAAGAACATAATCAAGGGTTTTACTTAAATGACAATGCGCTGCCGACAATGTTATTCATTGAACCTGGCTATTCTGCAGACTTTATAAAAGATGTCGTCATTAATGAAGATATACACTCTATTAAAATACTAAATAGAAAAGGAGGATTGGGTGTGATACCTTGTTTGAAAGTTAGAGGGTCTAGCAATATTTATTATCCGATCGCATACATCAGGGAAAAACTCACACATGTAGTTGAGGGTTATAGCCAGCCAATTTGGGTTGAATTTTCTGGAGATATTTTTGAAATTGACCAACAGTTTAGAGGCGTATATGTCGAAATGCTCGAAGCAATTTCATACTGGATTTGGCAGATTACTGATACAGCTAAAGAGTACGTTGACAAAATAACCAGCGCTCCATTAACCATTAAGTTTGATTTTGCAGATCGTTCAAAATTTGAAAATATTCAGCCAAATTTTGGCAGGGAGCCCGGCCTATTAGAAAAGTTTGAATACGAAGTTGGATCCAACGAGCTTCTCGTGAAAATTCCTGAGCAATTAACACCATATCTGTATGGGTCCGACAATGAAGGTGAGCAAGTTCTTGTTAAAGCCATTCTAACAGGTCTTCGACTGTTTGATGCTCAGAATTTGAAGTCAGGAAATTTGTCTGATGAACAAATTGATGAAATAATTTTAACACATGTCCCATTAGGTTTAAAGAAGAAAATTTTCATTCTTTTTACTGAGAATGAAATAAGGTTAGACCCAAGAGGATTGGATGATCACAGGTATATACAGAAACATAATGTTGAGTACATATTAGATGAGATCGTGCCTCGAGCGATAACTTCTGGTATTTTTAGTTCTGGAACAAAGGAGATTGAAGACGGATATAGTTTTATAAGAAATCTGGTTTCGAAGATTTTCTTACCCTGGTTGGATTCATTGCTAGAAGATCTGAATTGTGAAAATCTTTTAGGTAGGCTTTTTAGGCTAAATGAAGCTTTGATAAGAAAACGCATGGAAGCAATCCTGACGACACCAACTCGTATAGCTTGCTTTGTTTCTCAAGAACAACAAATTGAAGATTTAAATGAAACACTGAAGAATGTAGACCAGACATCCTTGAGCGTAAGGTGCTTAATTGAACATATTGCAGCTAGTCCTTCTGAAGGTAAGAAGATCGCAAGCAAAAGTGAACAGGATCAGCTACTTGCATTAATGGAGCAAATAATTGCATGGGGCATGCTTGGTGATCAAATGAACTTTGGACTTGCAGAGAGTAAAATTACAGTCCTTGAATCAGCGAGAATTGGCACTGACCATTCCATAGGGGATGATGTTTTTAGTCCATTTAGTTTAGCTAAGGCTAAAGAAAATGTAACGGATGCTATTTCTGATTTCGAAGAAAACTTTGCAGAAAGAGATTTTAGTGGAAGCGGTGGTATTCCAGAAATTACTGAAAAAGCATTTGCAGAAGAATTCGGTGTGACATTAACGCGAATCCTTGAGTTTTCTCATTTTCTTGTTTGGCTCGCATTTGAAATGGACCCAGGTTGCACCGTGATATATCAATTAGATATGAAAGAGCAAGCGCAAAGAGTACTTGAGAATCTTTCTGATAAAGAGTTCAATGCTCTTATGAGCTATTACAGCTTGGATCAAAGGGATAACTTAATGAAGTTACCTGCAGGTTACTTCCCCTACGATGTTTTCCCTTGGAGATACAACCGCGGTTTAGCACTAATTAGAAAACCCATTGTTAGAAGGTATGACGAAGAGAGAAAAGACTATCTCTGCTATTATGGTCCTCGACAAGCTAAAATTGCAGCTACTCAAACCCTGTATCTATTCTATTCAGGAAAGCTTCGTTGTACGGAAGGTGGAAGCTTATCGAAACTAATAGGTGATCAACTAAACAAAAAGGGGGCAGCATTCACTCAGACGATTTACGATTATGTCGATAGTCTTCCCGGGGATAGAATTGTGGATAAGGAAGTACCTATTAATCAAAACAAATTCCTGAAAGCAGATAAGGATTTAGGAGACATTGATGTTCTTGTCATTGACCATGGCTTAAAGATGGTTATTCTTTTAGAATGTAAAAAGACTGAAGTGGCAAAAAACGTAAAACAATTGGTTGAAGAAGTGAACAATCTATTTGGAAGTGATTCTGAAAAAGGTTGGATTGATAAGCATGAGGGACGCTTCGATTGGATCAAGGACAACTTAAAGTTATTAGGTAAGAAGTATGGGGTGGATATATCTAATTACTCAGTCGTTCCAGTAATCTTGACCTCAGAAGAACTTCCAACTAAATATTTAAAACTGAAAGAATTGCCTTTTGAAATGGTAAGTTTTTACCTATTGAAAGAGGTAGGTCTTGAATGTATGACAAAAGCAGGAGAGAAATGAAAAGCTATACAGAAATCATTGATTCCCAAGAACCAGCCCTAACACTCCTACAAAAGCTTGGTTGGAAATACATTTCTCCGGAAGATACCATCCGGGAACGAGGAGGTATCAAAAGCAATGTGATTTTGGAAGGTATCCTGGAACAACAACTTCAAATCATCAACTCCTTTGAATACAAAGGCAGTGAATACGATTTCTCAAAAGGCAGCATACACGATGCCATCTACGCCATTAAAAATGTACCAGATGAAGGATTGGTAAAAACCTCAGAGAAGATTTTTGACCTCATCAACCTGGGTAAAAGCTTTGAAGAATATGTGCAGGGAGATAAAAAGAGTTTCACAATAAAGTATATAGATTGGGACAACTCCGAAAACAATGTCTTCCATATAACGGATGAATTTGAGGTTGAAGGCGTGAATGAAACCCGGAGGCCGGACCTGGTATTGTTTGTGAATGGTATTCCCTTTGCAGTGATCGAGAATAAAAGGCGGGACAAGAATGCTTCATTGGAGGAAAGCATTTCACAGTTCATCCGGAACCAGAAAAAGGAAGAAGGTATCCCCAAACTTTTTCATTTTACTCACCTCCTGCTAGCAGTTCAGCCCAATGAAGTAAAGTACGGTACCACAGATACACCGGCAAAGTTCTGGAGCTACTGGAAGGAACAGACCTCTGTTGAAGCCGACGTTCAACACATTATACGATCAGAACAAAACGATCAGGCTGCGGAAGATCGTTTACCCACAGAGCAGGATAGAATGCTGTATTGCCTTTGCAGGCCGGAACGTGTGATGGAATTGACCTATAAGTTCACGGTATTTGATGCCGGCGTAAAGAAGATTGCCCGCTATCAGCAGTATTTTGCTGTAAACAATGCAGTCGCTCGTGTTCAGGAGTTTAATGAAGAAGGAAAACGCAAAGGTGGTGTTATCTGGCACACCCAGGGAAGTGGTAAGTCATTGACCATGGTCATGCTGGCCAAGTCTGTGATCCTAAATGAGCATATTCCTAATGCACGGATCATTGTCGTTACAGACCGGGTAGAACTGGACAAGCAGATCTTCAGAACTTTCAGGCATTGCGGTAAAGAACCGGTAAGAGCTAAGAGCGGTAATCACCTGATCGATGTGGTACAGGAAAGCAGTACCGAGATCGTCACCACCATTATTGACAAATTCGAGTCAGCGCTTAAACGCAAGGATTTCAGAAATAAATCAGAGAACATCTTTGTCCTGGTAGATGAAAGTCACCGAAGTCAGTATGGCAAGAATCACGCATTGATGAAGAAAGCCCTGCCACGGGCGTGTTATATCGGGTTTACCGGAACGCCATTGATGCGGGCGGAGAAGAATACCGCTAATAAGTTTGGTGGATACATAGACAAGTACACCATAGATCAGGCCGTCCAGGATGGAGCTGTCCTTCCCCTTTTGTATGAAGGTCGGTCTGCTAAACTCAGTGTAAACCAGGAACAGATAGATCGGGGATTTGATCGCCTTTCTGAACCACTCACTGAATATCAGACCAAAGACCTCAAAAAGAAATTCTCATCCATCACGGAGATCTATAAATCCCAGCAGGTGATAGAAGAAATAGCCTATGACATTTCAGAGCACTATTGCAAGAACTGGAAGGGCACCAAATTCAAGGCTTTGTTGGCGGTACCACTGAAAGACACTGCGTTGAAATACCAGAAATATTTCGAGAAGCAGACCAATCCACGCTTGCAGATCGATACAGCAGTGGTCATCTCCAGTTCAGATACACGAGTTGATCATGAAGATGCAGAGGAAGAAGTGACCAGCGAAGTACAGCAGTATTTCAAAAAGATCAATGCACGCTATGGATCGGTCGAATCCTATGAAGAGACCATTATCAATAAATTCAAGGATTCGGATGATGAGATCGAGATCCTTATTGTAGTAGGCAAACTGCTTACCGGTTTCGATGCGCCAAGATGCAATACCCTCTACATTGCCAAACCACTGAAAGAACACAACCTGCTCCAGGCTATTGCCAGGGCAAACCGCCTTTACAAAGGCAAGGACTTTGGATACATTGTAGACTATGTGGGTATACTTGGGGATCTGGACAAAGCCCTTACACAGTACAGTGCGCTCCAGGAATTTGATGAAGGAGATATTGAAGGCGCTATCATTAAAGTAGATGAGGAAATCAGGAAGATCCCGCAATATCACTCAGATCTTTGGGATGTGTTCAAGGGGGTGAATAACAAGAAAGATGTGGAAGAAATGGAACGGTTCCTGGCGCCCAAAGATGTCAGGGATCATTTCAGGGAAAGACTCATTGCCTTTGCCAAAGCTCTTCAATCCGGAATGGCATCGGATACCTATTACCAGATGTACTCAGACGAACGTCAAAAGACTTTTCTTAAGGACTTCAAATTCTTCCAAAGTCTCAGAACCTCAGTGCAACTCAGGTATTCAGAAAAGATCGACTACAAAGAATATGAAGGTCGCGTTCGAAAACTTCTTGATACACAGATTGGAGCAGAAGGTGTTGAGCAAACCACAGAGCCCATTAACATCTTCAATGAAGAGATGTTCAAGAAAGAGGTGGAACGAATGACCGGGTCCACAGCATCAAAAGCAGATGCTATTGCCTACAGAATGAAAAAGGTGATCACTGAGAAGATGGATGAGGATCCTGTATTTTATAAGAAGTTTGGAGCATTAATAGATGAGGCCATCAGAGCTTTTATTGAAAAACGGATATCGGAAGCTGAATACCTCAAAGAAATGCTCCAGGCCCGAAAAGATTTGGTCGAAGGTCGCTTTGGAGGAGTACCTGATCAACTGCAAAGGAATCCGGAAGCAAGGGCATTTTATGGCATCGTGAAAGAAGTGCTGTCAAGGGAAACTCCTCTCGCGGAATTGACCAATGTAGATGATCAGCTTGCCCAGGCAGGAGTGGATTTATCCGAAATGATCAAACGGCTGTTGATCCGGGACTGGAAGCGCAATGATGATATTCAGAAGCAAATGAAGAACGACATTGAAGACTATCTTCTGGATCATCGGAAAGATTACGGTGTGGAATTGAGCTTCACACAACTGGACATCATATTGGATGAAGTAATGAAAGTGGCAAAAAACGTATTCTAATGGCAAGAAACATTTCATATGGAGCCACAAACATTGCGTACAAGGTTGAATACAGGGATCGCAAGACCCTTGCCATCGAAGTGCATCCGGATAGTTCGGTCAAAGTAATTGCACCACCAGGCGCTACTCCGGAACAGATACAGGCCAAAGTAGAGAAACGCGCACCCTGGATTGCAAGGCAACAACGCCACTTTGAATCTAAGGAAAGAAATACCAGCCAACAGGAGTGGATTAGTGGAGAGAACATGTTTTACCTGGGCAGACAATACCGTCTGAAAGTTGAAGCCGGTTCACCCAATGTAAAGATGTCTGGCAAGTATCTGCTTGTTTCAGTACCGTACAAAAAGAACACTTCACAAATTGAAGCATTGGTAAATGCCTGGTATTTGCAGCATGCAAGAATAAAACTGGAGGAACGCATTCGACAGTTTCAATACGTGCTAGATCGCGAGGGATTAGAGGTGAACTCACTGATTATTCGGAAACTGAAAAAGCGCTGGGGAAGTTGCACTCCAAAACAGAACATAGTGATCAACTCAGACCTGATCAAAGCTCCGATTCACTGCATTGATTATGTGATCATCCATGAGTTGTGTCATTTAAAGTATCGGCATCATGGTCCTGCATTTTGGAATTTGCTGAACAAATACTGCCCTGATTGGCCAAAGTTGAAAGAAAAGTTGGAGAAGGGGGAGTGGATTCATTAAATTGCAATTACAATTAACATCAAGTGTAAATTAAAAGCACTATATTTGCAGTGGACATTACGTTTTCAAGTAACAAAATGATGAAGCTCGTTAACAACGACAGAAAAATGTCGAAGGAATATGGGCAGATCAGGGCACAAAAGCTTAGACTAAGGTTGTCTCAGTTGCAATTTGCAGATTCACTTGAGGACGTGAGACATTTACCTGGGAATTTCCATGAATTAAGAGATAACAGAAAAGGACAATGGGCTTGTGACCTAGATCAACCTTATAGGTTGGTTTTTACACCTCATGAGGATCCAATTCCTACAAACGATGATGGCCAATTTGTTTGGGTTGAAATTCATGGTGTAGAAATAATTGAGATCGTTAACTATCACAAAGAAAAGTAAGCATGGCAACAACAAATCAGTATTTTCCTCAATCTGTCCCTCATCCAGGAGAAACACTTGCTGAAAAATTAGAAGAGATGAGCATGGGGCCGAAAGAGTTTGCTATACGAACAGGCAAGCCAGAAAAAACCATTACAGCTATTTTAAAGGGAGAAAGTTCAATTACACCTGACATGGCTGTGTTATTTGAGACAGTAACTAGTATTCCTGCACAGTTTTGGTTGAATGCACAGAGAGGGTACGATGAATATTTAGCCAGAATTAGACATTCTTCAATTCTTGAGGAGGCGACGGATTGGAGTAGATCCTTCCCTATTGCTGCAATGGCTAAGTTGGGGTGGATTGAGAAGAAGACACGAATCCAAGACAAAGCGAATGAGTTATTGACTTTTTTTGGTGTTGCTAGCCATGACGCATGGGAGGAATACTATTACAATCAAAAGCTAAAGGTTGCATTCAGAATTTCTTTAAAATCTACTAAAGAGCCATATGCAATTTCTGCATGGTTAAGGCAAGGCGAAATTGAAGCTGCTAATATCCAAGTCAATGATTATAGCGCACAGAAATTTCAGAGCACTCTCTTAAATATCAAAAAGTTAATGGTAAGCCATCCTGATGATTTGTTCATTCAACTTCAACAATTATGTGCTAGCGCTGGTGTAAAGGTAGTTCATACCCCTTGTCTACCAAAAGCACCCCTTAATGGATCAACCCGTTGGATCAATGATACACCACTTATTCAGTTGACCGGTCGTTATAAAAGAAATGATATATTTTGGTTCACATTCTTCCATGAGGCAGGACATATATTACTTCATGGTAAAAAAGATGTCTTCCTAGAGGCAATAGACTACTCTGATAAAGACTTGCAAAAAGAAGATGAAGCAGATGCTTTTGCAACTAAATGGACTTTATCGGAAAAGGAAGAAGATGAAATTGTTTCAAATTATCATTTAACCTCTGAAATGGTGGTGAAGTATGCAAAGAAGTTCAAAACACATCCTGCAATTATTATTGGAAGACTACAACATAGAAAATTGATACACCCGTCAGTTGGAAGAGAATTTATAGAAACAGTTGAATTTAGTTAAGTCAAATCCATACCACTAAAGTTGCCTACTCCCATCCAAAGCTGTACACCAGGTTATGCTGGTGATGTAAGATTGTTCCATCCTGAAAAGAATCCATTATCATTTTATCTGTTTCACTGAGCTGATGATATGCTTCCCAATACTCGTTAAAACGGTTCATGTCCAATTGATTGTCTGTTATGTAAACCGATAACTCGCAAGCATCAGAAACATCCACTCCTTGGATTAAGTTTATTTCAATATCACAATCTTTAATTGCTACTGTAAAAGGCTCAGGATATGCATGGTTTTTTAAAAGACTATCTGCATTTTCTAGGATTGGATAGAATGCAATAATGTTGACTAAAGATTCATCTTTTTGCAGAACAAATCGAGGTTGGATACGGTGAATCAGAAATCGTTTACCTGATGTTTCTAGAACAAAGCATGTGTCATTAAATGAAGCGACTAGCCGTTGAATGCGTTTCAATTCGTGCTCGTTTTCCTTAAGTTTTGAATAGGAATAAAATAGTTCGTTGATGGTGTTGACAATCGGAATGATCTGATATTTTGAAGAGCCCCCCATAAAATTATGCCTCTCCGGATGGCTGTGATAGTTTCGAAGCCTCCTTATCCAATCCATGATTAGCTTTCGATTTCGTGGGAATCCTTTTTTGATCAATTGATCAATTAGTGAGCTGAGATGTACAGATCCTTTTTCAGATTTTGTTTTAATGCCAAGTTCTTTTGCCCGTAGTTTGACAGCCATCTCGAATATTCCCAGGATTTTTCGGAGTGCTTCATCATACAAAGGCCAATAGAAATACGAATATGCCATTAGATGCTCTGCGGTTTCAAATGAGAGCAAGATATCTTCAGGAACTCCAGAATGAAAATGTCCATGTACTACGTGATTTTGAACAAACTTATTGGGGCTTGTTGAGTTTTCCGGTAGGTCCCATTTGGAGTCTGGCTGAAAATAATTTGTATGACTAATCTTCTTGTCTAACAAAGTTGTTAAAACTAAATTAGATAAAAATAAGAAGATGGAATCAACTAATTTAGGCCGTATGACGGCCAAGGATCCAAAAGAGAAGCTTGCACGTAAAAGATTAAGTGTGCTGAAGTTGGCGGAAAATCTGGGTAACATCACAGAGGCATGTAAGCGATCTGGTATGGATCGCACAAGTTTCTATGCCTGGAAAAAGCGTTTTGAGGAGCATGGCTTAGAGGGATTGAAAGACTTACCTCCTATCCATCACACCCATCCCCAGACGACCTCTGCAGAGGTAGAACAAAAGATCATTGCTCTGAGTCAGGAGCATCCGGGATGGGGTTGCATCAAGCTTAGTGACATGCTCAAACTTCAGAACATTGGTGTTAGCTCTCCTACTGTTCAGAAAATCCTTATACGGCACAATATGGCCTCCAAATACGATCGACTCATGCGACTGGAGGAACGTCATCTTCAAGAGGGGCTTGAGTTGACTCAAGAACAGATCAAACAGATCGAGAAAATGAACCCTGCCTTTGGAGAACGCCACGTAGAGTCCTCAAAACCGGGAGAGTTACTCAGCCAGGACACCAAAATGGTAGGCACAATTTCGGGCATAGGTAGAGTTTATTTGCATTGTGTGGTCGACACCTATTCCTCCTTTGGATTCGGCATTCTGCATACATCCAAACAGCCTGAGGCAGCCGTTTCCGTATTATACAACGATGTCCTGCCTATATACAAAGAGTGGGGGATTGATATTGAAACTCTACTGACCGATAATGGCAGAGAATTCTGTGGAACCGATGCACATCCCTACGAATTATTTCTGCAACTCAACGACATTGAACATCGAAGAACACAGGTCCGACGCCCACAATCTAATGGTTTTGTTGAACGATTTATACGAACCGTCAAAGAAGAATTCATAGTAGCAGCATTCCGTAAAACATTGTACACCAACGTGGATGATCTACAGTATGACTTTGATCGTTGGTTAGAACATTACAATTATGAAAGACCACATAGAGGGTACCGAAATCTTGGAAAGAGACCTTATGACACGATCAAGAAATTTATAATTACAAAGAAAAAATAATGTTAGTCATCAAGGTTAGTTGTACAAATAATTGATGTCCTTTTTCACCTTAGTGACTATTTCACTCAACCTGACCCACCTGTTTCACTGCAAATTGACCCACCCACTTCACCGGTGGATCTGCTGGCTAAATTAGCGATGAATTTTCATTTGTTGTGTCGAAGGGATTTTCCTTTCAATTCTATTTTATGTGCGTTAGTGAGCATTTCACTCAACCTGACCCACCTGTTTCACTGCAAATTGACCCACCCCTTCACCGGTGGATCTGCTGGCTATAATGGATTCAACCACTTCGACCAAGAACGAAGCCTGGAAACCCAGGTAGCCCTGCCGGCAACAATCCGCCAGGTTCGAAGCAGTTCGAATGCAATGCGGGGTGGTAATTCCACCCCTTATTTAGTGAATGGGACCAGCTCCGTTCACTATTCCCTCACCCTATCCCCTTCACCACCAGTAAACCTCTCCGCTACAAGTTTCCAGTTGTTTGTTGATCGTATTGATGAATGTTGAATTGACGCTGCTGCTTTTCGGCTGAATATTTCCCAGGTATAGCGTTTTTACTTCTGTTTCCCCATTGTTAAAATCAAAATACAGATCCACTTCCGTGTCGTATGCAACACCTCCACTTGTATTCACTATCGTAAATTCTATGTTGTAGGTATACATGTGCTTGACGTATTTGGCCATATTGCCTGTCCAGGTTTCCGGTCGATCGGGGTGGAAATTGGGGTCGTCGGGCTGATACACCCCATCCGGTAAATCCAGGAACTTAAATGCCAATTCGCCGGAGAATTTGATTCCCTCTATCCGTAGAACTGCTGGTTGATCGGCTATATCGTCACTACAACCACTGAAGAACACCGATACGATTACAAGGCAGAGTATTGTGTAAAGCTTGGACATATTTTGGACGCTTTACACATTCTATACAAATTGGAGACCGTTTAATGGAGGGAATAGGGTGAGGGAATAGTGAACGGAAAGTGAGCTCGGTAACTTTCGGAGTATTTTGAAAATTGCTGCTTCCTCAATACGTTTCTGAAAGAGCGATGAGGGGTTATATAGTTCGGAGTACAATTAATCTGTTAAAGCAATGTTTGGATCACTCTGATTCATGGGCAGAAGCTTTACGATTAAGATTGGCTGTTCCAAACCGTTTCAGTCGGTGAATCAGTTATGAAAACAAAGGACAAAAACCGACATTCGGATATTTCAGGAAAACACTTCAGTCTTATCAACCCGAGATGCGTGATCCCTCTCAGTCCAACCGATCGACCCAATCGATCAAGGTGCCATTGCATTCAGGTGCGTTCGGACAACAAATGAACTCAAACCCGGTTTCTCCAACAATAACCTTATACGCGCCTACCACGATTTCTTCAAGACAATGCAAGCAGAACTTGCGATCAGTAAGCAGTGGAATTTCTACAAACGGGAAGTTCTCAAGAAGGTAGGCTTCCTTGTCGGCGATATATTTTTCTTTCATGGGAGTGCTCAAAATTTTTGTTCAAATCGGTTCGATCCATTCAACAGCTACCGCTCATTGATTTTGAAGATTGCCGATCATAGCAAAGAGCATTTTGGATACCTCGAGTAGTCGTTCTATGAGCTGATCTCGCGTTTGCTCCCCGATCAAATGCTGGTTAAACAGCAACTCCGTTAATACTACACACTCGTACACACTCCCCCGGCTGATGATATAAAACCGCCTCCGATCCTTAGCACTAAAACGCGATGCGCCTTCGGCAATATTTAATGGAATACTCAAACCGGCTCTTCCAAACTGGTCCTTAAAATAAGGTCGGGCATCAATTTTCAGACACAAGCGATGAACTTCCTCGTAAATCTCCAGTGCCTTCTGATACACCTTCAAATCTTTAAAATCAAACATAAAGCGAAGGTGGAGAACATGAACTCAATTCCATAATCTTCCCGCATGGAATTGAACTTACCGCCGCTCTTTTTTCGCCGAGCGGAAGGGGAGGAGAGTGAATAGTGAACAGAAGGTGGCAATCGCTAAAAACGCACTGTGTTCACTATACACTGTACCCTTACACTATTTACTTACATTACACTGTCAAGTGTTAATGAACGAGCACCATGATGAACAGTTAAAATGTATAGTTTATTCGTACTATGTATTCGATAGATGATTCGATAATTGCCTTCTACTATTTCTCGAATTGATCGATCATTTATCTCTGCTACAACTTTACCTACTAAAGGTAATTGTTTCAGAACCTCAGTCCGACTATAGAGTTTATCAATTTGATTTCGTGCATATATCAGCGAATCCCTTGAGATGAATTCTGAAATTTGCTCGAGATCATTTCTGGCTCTTTGTGTCCAAATTATTTGAACCATGAATCAATCTCCTTTTTCATGTCTTCATGAGAGATTGTTCTTCCAGTCAACGAATCTTCAAGACCTTGCTCAATTTTATCAAGCAAAATCAATCTATCTATCAGTTCTTCTAATGAAAACTCATCAGGCATGTCAGCCAACTGTTTCTGTATTTTCTCTTTTGTCAACATAGAGTGCACTTCCAAATACTAAAATACGAAATTTTCTTTCAGCAGATTCATTTCATTAAGGCATGGTAACAGTGTATGATGAATAGTGAATAGTGAACAGTGTATAGTGAACAGAAGGTGGCATTCGCTAACAACGGAGCCCGTTCACTATGCACTGTACGCTTGCCCTTCCTCACCATCCACTGTTCGCTTACACGATAACAAAGTGTGAGGGTGAGTGAACAGGGACGGATTGAAGGGCAGTTGCCTTCCCGTTCACTATGCACTGTACGCTTGCCCTTCCTCACTATCCACTGTTCGCTTACACGATAACAAAGTGTGAGGGTGAGTGAACAGGGACGGATTGAAGTGCAGTTGCCTTCCCGTTCACTATGCACTGTACGCTTGCCCTTCCTCACTATCCACTGTTCGCTTACACGATAACAAAGTGTGAGGGTGAGTGAACAGGGACGGATTGAAGGGCGTATCCCTTCCTGTTCACTATAGACTGTACACTCGCCCTTCAATCCGTGGAGCTGCCGGGAGTCGAACCCGGGTCCGGAGAAGGAATTGAGAACGCTTTCTACATGTTTATCGCTCACTTATTGTCGGGGGGTAATTGACTGAACGATGCCACACTACACCCTTAGTCCGCTAATAACCCGGAAAGTAGCAGACGATCCTTAACGGGTATTCAGGCTAGTCGACCGCTCCGGATCTGCAGCAGCCCGAACTTAGCCGCAGGGAGCAGATGGCATTGCGTAATCTCTGAGATTAGGCAGCCATGGCGTAATTGAATTCGCCGTCTAAAAGGTTGTTGATTTTCTTTTAAGAGCACTACCAACAACGCTCTACATGCTTACATTTCAATTTGCCAACCCGTCAAATCCAGTCAGCCCCAATTGATAGTCGTATCGACTACCGCAAAGGTAGTTCCACAATTCAGCAACCTGACAATCTATCCGATCCCCGGAGGTCAGAATCCGTTAATTTTTGACTAAACCGCCTCAATAGCTACCGATGCGCACTTAATACACGCGCTTTCCGTTCTCATTTACCCGCCAAATCGTAATTTCACATCCCAAATGAATTCCGTTAATCTAGCTCTCACACTCCTCCTTGCCCTTGCCCTGTCGTCCTGCATGTCGCGCGTGGATCTTCAAAATGGCACTTTTTCAGGCCGACACGTCCGGCTGGGTACCGATATGGCTCTGCTGAATAAAAAACTGGATGTGGTGCTGGTGAAGGACGGGCGTGTATTTACTTCCAAACTGGATGGTACCTACAAAGAGGTTCACAAAATGAAACGGCTGCACGCCTGGGTGCTGATGCGCACGGTGAAGCGTACCGGGATCCGAAAGGAACATGTGGATGAACCGGGAAAACAACTCACCTATTTCCTTCAATACAATACCAATAAACACAACTATCAATGGCGATGGGGGAAAAACGGTGCCACACCACCCAAACAATTGCAAAAACCAGTGGATGAACTCCTGGGTTATCTGAAAAAATAGACTTTATGCATCTGAAGTTTACATCCGGGAGATCGGGCTTATGGACCTTCGCATGCGCGCTGTTCCTGATGATGGCGTTCTCCGAATGTCGAAACCGCAGTTATTCCATCAACGATCTGCCACCGGATTACATCGTATTCGGTACAGGTGGGGGATTTGCCAATCAACTCGAATCGAATTATCTCTTGCCAAACGGACAGATCATCCGCACACGCAGTGTAGGAGATGTTCCGGTCCAGGTTCCGGCTCTGAAGAAGAAAGCGGCCCGAAACATTTACCGCGCTCTGGAAGAAAGTGGCTTCCGGGATCTGGAACTGAATGCGCCGGATAATATGTACAACTTCATCGCATTTGTGGAACACGACGAAGAGTTGCACCGGATAACCTGGGGTTTCGATGCAGAGGTTCTTCCTGCCAGGGTAAAGGCCGTTCAGCAGATGCTGTGGGAAGCGATCTCGGAAGGGCGATGATAATGCTGCTCGCTAGCACTTGATCGTGAACGAAACGCATTGCGATAGGCCGGGATTTAGGGCGTGAATTGCTTTCTTTGAGCCCTGAAACCGAAACCATGAAAATTGCCCTGATACGCGAACGGAAGCAACCGGCCGATCTGCGGGTTGCACTCGATCCACAACAAGCGGCCCAACTTGCCAAAATGTATCCCAATGTGCAGGTAGCTGCCGAATCGTGCAGCGATCGGGTGTATTCCGACGATGCTTACCGAAATGCCGGAGTTCCCATTATCCATTCTCCGGAGGATTTTGACGTGCTCCTCGGTGTGAAAGAGGTCCCCGTGGCAGATCTGATCCCCGGTAAATCCTACTTCTTCTTCAGCCATACCCATAAGTTTCAGGTTTATAACAGACCATTGCTGCGCGCGGTATTGGAGAAGAAGATCCGACTGATCGATTACGAATGTCTGGAATGGCCCGGAGGAGGACGTATTCTCGGTTTTGGCCGGTGGGCCGGTATAGTTGGGGTTTACAATGGTTTCCGCACTTGGGGCCTGAAAACCGGAGTATTTCACCTTAAACCGGCCTACGAATGCCGCGATTATTCGGAATTGAAAAGTGCATTGAGCCAAATTCGTCCGGGTGCGATTCGCATAACACTTACGGGCTCCGGACGAGTGGCCGGTGGGGCATTGGAAGTGCTCAATTTCATGGGAATACGGGAATTGAGTCCGGAAGAATATCTGTCCGGCAATGATTATAACGAACCGGTATTCACCCAACTCACAAATCCTTATTTATATCGCCGAAAAGACGGCGCAGAAGAATGGGACAGCAGACATTTCTACTCGAATCATGCCGCCTATACCTGTATCGTGGAGCCATACCTGAAAGTGACCGATCTGCTCATAAACGGCATGTATTGGGAGAACACACTGGAACCGTTATTCACAAAGGAAGAAACCGCAAAACCCGAGTTTCGGGTAAAAGTGATCGCCGACATTACTTGCGATGTGGAGGGTTCGGTACCGATCACCTTGCGGGCTACTACCATTCAGGATCCGGTGATCGGGTGGGATCCGGTGAATTTGAGTGAAACAACTCCTTACACGGAAGGGTGCATTGATGTAATGGCCGTTACCAATCTTCCGGCAGAATTACCGGCCGATGCGAGTACGGATTTTGGGAAGAGTATGTTAGAGGACGTGTTGCCCCTACTTTTTAACGGGGATCCGGATGGGGTTCTCAAGGCGGCGACAATTGCTGAAAATGGACATCTGACTGAGAAATACAATTACCTCAAGGATTTTGTGAGCGGGTCTTGATCAACTTCCCACGAACCAAGCGAAAGTGAATAGGAAATAGCCGTAATTGTCCTTCGCTCCGGGGTTGCCTCTGGAACTGCCCTCAGCCTTGGGTTGCCCACTCAGATTCCGATCGGCCAGATCGGCCGCTACGTCGCCTCTTTTTTCGCGGAGGGTGTTATTATCGGTATAGGTACCGCTTACATCGTCCAGATAATCGCTGAACGATTTGCGT
The DNA here is from genome assembly GCA_020635435.1 of Flavobacteriales bacterium. GTDB lineage: Bacteria > Bacteroidota > Bacteroidia > NS11-12g > UBA9320 > VMDK01. Next base: position 35,697 of record JACJZU010000005.1, on the reverse strand, counting down.
AAATTCAGTTCCACTCCGATTACATACTGTCGGTTGAGCTTGTAGCGATAACCGGTTACGAAGGCAGTATTCAAACTGCTTTTGCCGTAAGAGTCCTTCCCGATCTCCAACCCTTGACCTTCGGTACCTAAAGGGCGCAATTTATGGTACGTGCCGTTCAGCTCGGCCTGTGGACTGAAGAACAAGACGGTCCAGCCGAGGCCGGTATACAGGTGGTGATGCCTGTTGCGACCCTGTACATCCCAATGTACGGGCGACCACACCAACAGCGACGACCATTCCGCGGCGCGTGTACGGAAGCTCAGATTGCGTTCGCGGTATGCGGTGTTTTTAAACCAGCGGTCGCTGCCGGCGAATTGAAGCAGGGTTACCGTTTGCTTGGTTTCCCATTGACGGGCAAAGCGGTAATGAATGCCTCCACCCAAACAGAAATTGGCATTGGAAACTTCCCAATCGCTGAATTTCTTGGCACTTTGGAACATGCCGCTCGGCACATCGCCGGAAAAAGTTGCCGGACCGGTATAAGCCCACAGTTCAAGCGGATTTGTGGTAAAACGTCGCTGCCCAAAGACAATTGCGCTTTGAAGAATGCATAGAGTGAATACGGCTATATGGAAAGGGGCCCTCAATGGAACTATACGTTCAAAGCCATACTTGCCATAATGCTTTCGAAGATCACAAGTCCGTCGGTATTACCGAGCAAAGGATCCGCACCACGCTCGGGGTGCGGCATCATTCCAAACACGTTTCTGCCCGCATTGCAAATGCCGGCAATATTGTTTTCAGAGCCATTCGGGTTGTTGGCATCGTTTACCGTACCATTGGCGTCGCAATAGCGGAACAGGATCTGATCACCGGCCTCCAGGCTTTTTAAGGTGGCTTCATCCGCGTAATAGCGACCTTCGGCATGGGCGATAGGGAAATTGTATACGGCACCTTCGTCAGCTTTCTGTGTGATGAGGGTGTCGGTAGTTTCGGTTCGAACAAATTGATTCTGGCACATAAAGAGTTGATCCCGGTTACGAAGTAAAGCACCCGGCAGCAATCCCGTTTCGCAAAGGATCTGAAAGCCGTTGCAAATTCCCATAACCGTACCACCTTTTTCTGCGAACGCAATTACGGAACCCATGATCGGGCTCAATTTGGCAATAGCGCCACTGCGCAGGTAGTCGCCGTAGGAAAATCCCCCGGGCAGGAATATGAAATCGCAACCCTTCAGATCGGTATCCCGATGCCAAAGTTCAACTACTTCCTGACCAGTTGTTCGGGCCAAAGTTCGAATGAGATCCTGATCGCAATTCGATCCAGGAAAAATGACAACCCCAAATTTCATGGTGCAAAGTTACATACCCGTTGCGCCCTTGCCTAAACGAGTGTATAAAATTCGGTTTTTTCGGTAGTATGCGAACGGATCACTCCTGCACTGATCAGGTTCACAAGGATCTTCGAGGCCCTCCAGCGCGAGATATTCAACATGTGCCTGAACTCCTGAAGGGTGATGCGCTCATGGTTGGACAAATAATCGAGCAGGGCCTTTTCCTTGCTCGTATATTGGATCATCGTGCCGTGGTCGGAAGACTGTCGGCGCAGTACGTCTACCACGATCTTACTGGCCAGTAAACTCTTATCATTCACGCGCACATAAACCCACCATTTCCCGTCTTCTCCTTTCGCATAGTAAGGCTTGTCTGTTCCTTCCGGTACTATGCATTCCAAAACGATCAAACCTCCCACATTCCATTCCCGTATCTCCAGATCGACAATTGGCTTGCAATAGAATTTGGCAGCCAGATCGAGCATATACTTTTCTTCTTCACTTCGAATACCACAAATAGTTCGATTGTCGCGAACACCGACCAGGAGCCGACCGCCTTTGTGATTCGCAAATGCCGAAAGCGTTTTTGCGATCTTACCGGCATCGCTTATGCTCTGCTTGTAATCCAGACGATCATCTTCGCCATTTTCCAGCAAATTGCGGAGATGTTTATGCATGATCCGAAAATAAGAAGGCCCTATGGATTACAAATGGAGTGTTGAAAAGGTTTGACCCCAAGCCCCGTCCAGAAACGAAAAAGGCCGGACTTCCATCCGACCTTTAGTATACGGCTCCGTTTGATCAGATTTATTTTATGCTGATCGCCTTTGGCTTTTCTTCTTCAGCTTTGGGTATCACAACTTCCAGAATTCCATCGTTGAAGGCGGCTTCAATCTGGTCGCGGTTCACGTTGTCGGGAAGATGGAAGGTGCGGGAGAACTTGCCATAACGGATCTCGCCCACAAGATATTTCGCATCTTTCTTCTCCTCTTTCTGCTTGCGTTCCCCGCTTATGGTGAGCACATCGTTCTTGAGATCGATCTTGATCTCCTCCTTCTTCAAGCCGGGTATAGACAGATGGATCTCGAACTGATGCTCAGTTTCCATAATGTCGACACTTGGACGGAAGAAATTCACGGAGGATTGAAGTGCTTCATCGTTCCAAAGTTCATTGAACAAGGTGTTGAAACCCTTTGGGAAGAACACATCTCTAAAATTCTGATTCGGTTTGTACTTTGTGATTTGCATGATTGACATTTTTTCTCATCCTATTTCAAAGCATATTCCATCACCGAAATCAAGTAAAAAAGCGCCATAATGACGCATAAGTGGAATAATAGGCTGCGAAAAAGCGCCATAATGGCGCTATTCGGCTAGAAATATTCGGTTTATATCCATTTGCGTGAGGATGCGTACCGATTTGAAGGTTTTGCCAAACGCATCGAGTAGGTCTGCATATTGTGCTTCATGTTTGGGCTGTTCTTTCACGAAATTGTACAGTAATTTGCCTCTTGGAGCGAGCAGCGACTTGCAGGATAATAGGAAATCCCGACCTCTGAATTGATCAGGAACATCCAATCCCTCAAAAAGATCGACAACAATAAGATCAAAAGTTGACTGGCAATTTTGAACGAAGTGATGCGCATCGCTTTCAAAAATGTGCGCACCTGTATCCGGAAAATAGGTTCGGTACCAGCGAATAAGTGTGGCATCGCGTTCAACACCAACCAGATTCGCTTTTTGGGAGTAGGATTTACGTATGCTTTGCGCAACACTACCCGATCCGAACCCCAGTATGAGGATATTTTCTATTTGCTCCCAAGGGAGAGCGAGTTCCCTGAAAACCCCTTCAAAGGCACGCTGCAGGTTCCCGTATGAATAATTTGCTTCACCAGTATTTACCACCAACCTGCCGTATTCGAATACCAGGTTGAGCGCATTCCCATTTGAAGCGATAACTTTTTCAACGCGTACCGGCCATATGAAGGAGAGCAGGTATTTGAGGTAAAACAAAAAGGTCCGTCGGATTGCCGGCGGACCTTTGTATTCAAAATTTGTGAGTTTCATCAATTCGAGCGAACGAATCGGGTTGAAGCTTCGTGGTGTTTGCCGCGGATGCTCACAAAGTATGTTCCTGCACTGAGGTTTGCCACATCCAGTTTCAATTGGAAATTCTGCGACGCCGTTGCGTTCACTTCTTTTCGGATCAAGGTCTGTCCCTGCAGGTTCACCACGTCAATGGTCAATTGATCGGGTTTCAAAACCGGAATGCTCAGGTTCAGATCGTCGGAAGTTGGGTTCGGATAGGCTTTTACAGCAATAATAGCTGCTTTTTCAGGAGTTCTTACGGATGTAAGCAGATTTGCTGTTTTAAAGATACCACGTCCGTGTGTTCCTGCGTAGAGGGTAGGACCCGTACGCCAGGTTTCGCGGCGGGTTTCCTGTTGACGCATCTCGAATACCGGTACACGCGGGAAACCGTCGTTGTTCTCGGTCCAGGTAGGAGTGGCTGCCGTTCCATTTTGCGTGCTCCAGATACCGAATTCGGTACCGAGAATGATATGGGCGGGATTCTCCCAACTGATCTCTGCATCGTAAACAGGGATACCGGGCAGTGCACCATCGATGCTGGTCCAGGTTACGTTGTCGCTCAAAGCGTTTTGGGACATATAGACGTGGTTGGCCGAAGTGTAATTTCCGAGGGTTACGATCACCCGATCCGGATTATTTACATCCACTTCGATATCCGTAATATTTCTACCACCCGGAATACCATTGTTGATAACAGTGAAACTGAGGCTGTCGGAAATTTTATCGGCAGTTTTCAGTTGACCGATCGTATCCCATACGGGTTTGTTCAAACCATCGATACGAAGAATATTGGTATTTGCAGAAGCAACGAATAGGGTATTACCATCAGGGGTAACTTCGAAAACGTGTGGGCTGAATCCCGTTTGGGCAACTCGATACCAGATCGGGTTTGGCGCATTTACGGCGTCATTGGCCATCCAAACCTCGTTATCCAGCGCAAAGAACAGTCGGTTCTCTCCGGTCTCCGTATTCTCCCACAAGCGAATTGGGGTATTGAATATACGGTTGGCCTGAACGCGGTCGCTCGCATTATCCGGATCGTCCGGATCGAAGAAGGAGGCATTGATGCGGCTGTCCCACATCCTTCCACCGCTACCACCGGCATTCAGAGAACGCAAAAGTCCTCCGTACTGACTTTGGAAGAACAACACGTCAGAATTCAGTTCAGAGATCTCACACTTGAATCCGTCGCCACTTGATACAAATACACCGGATTCAGGATTACTTCCCTTTCCATTGATGTAAATGGTTCGGTTATCCTGAGTACCTCCGAGAACAGCTCCGTTTTGGTCGGCAGCTATACCGTAGAATTGTGTGGTTTGGAATCCGTTGTTGATGGTCGCGTAACGATCGAGCGCGGCATTGGTAGATTTGGTGATACCACCATCGTGACCGATGTACATAATGATCGGATTCGATTTTGTATCGAATGTAATGCAGTGCTTGTCGGGGTGAATACCTATAGGATTTGAAGGGTGATCGAACGTATTACCCACGATACGCGGACCTAATTGAGGTGTCCATTCTGCCCACTCAATACCTCCAATGAAGAGGCGTTCCGGATTTTGTGGATGAACAGCTGCGCACAGGTCATAGGTACCTTGCGAAGAACCCAGATCGAGGTGAGTAAAGGGAGAGAAGTAAGTATTCCCCTGGCCCACGATCTGATCGAAAGTGACGCCATTGTCCTTACTTTGGTAAATTCCTCTCAAACCGGATCCAACCGTGATATTGCCTGTTGGTGCAGCAATAGTGATCGTACCGGTAACCACTGCATACACATAATTCGGATCACTTTCAGCCACGGCAAGTACTGCACGTGAACCTACACCTACACCTGAAACCTCTGTATAACTGCTCTCATTCGTTGGATCCGTGGAGCGGAAAACGCGGTTTGCGATGATGGTGAAGATGTTACCATTCTTGTCGATGATAACTTCAGAGCAGAAACCCGGACGCAGCGATTTCCAGGTTTTCCCTTCATCGTCTGTGTATCTCAAACCAACATTGGTTGCAGCAAAAACCCAATTCTGAGTGGGGTGAGCAGCCAGGCGGTTCACATAGGTGAATGCAGCGGTGGTTGGCAGATGACTCAGGGATTGGCCTCCATCCTGACTGATGTAGATACCGTTACCGGGGAAACCGGGTGTGCCGAATTCCCAGCCGGCAGAAGAAGCGAAATTCTCTCCCGTACCTACATAAATATTTCCATTTACCGTTTGGCAGATCGAGTTGGTGTTCAAATTCAACATCTGATCGTCCACCGGATACCAGCTTGCTCCTTTGTTCGTGGATTTGAATAATCCACCGCTCACCATTGCGGCATACAATACGTTATTGTCGTTACGGTCAACCAACAAGCCCCGTGTACGTCCACCGATATTATCGGGTCCTACATTCTGCCACTGAAGTGGGAAGGATGCTTTGTTGAGTTGTTTGCTTGCCCTTTCAACAGATTTGATGGCCAGGGCCACATCTTCTCCACTCACATAACCCGTTTCCGGATTTTGTTTGAGCATGTTCAAATACTCGTAATACCCCTCGATCCCATCGGAAGCTGCTTGTTCCGTTTGCACGGTTCTGGGTTGATACTCCGATTCGCAGCAATTCCCCATGAGGAAATAAGCTGCTGTGCCAACAGCGATTGCTAAAACAGATGCGTATAGTTTATTCATAATATAAATTCAACGGGTCACATAGTCCACAGAAGCCACAAATGCAGTGAAAATGAGCTTTCTGAAGTCTTGCAAATTTATTCCCTTTCCGAAACTAGACAACAACGCTTTGAGGATAGATGTTTTCGCGTTGAGAAGTGGCTCGATAAATTATGATCCCCAAATGAGAGAGAGAAAGAGCGTTAAGCTGAGATCGGGGTTTTCTGTGAGCGCCATGATGGGTAAACCTCCGGGGAAATAATCGGCAGCCCCACCGATCCGCAGGGATTTAAAGCCCCCATTATCGCCGGTCCATTGCAGATCGAAGGAGATCTGTGCATTCATTCCTGCATGATACTCCAATTCATCCCAACCATTGCGCTTATCGGAATAACCCAGAATATTATCCTGACTGGTATGTACATCCGGATCGTAACGCTCTGAGCGGATGATCCCGATCATGTCGTTCACACCGGGTCTGTAGATCGAAAGGTACACGGGACGCTGGATACCAAATGTAGGGCCGGCCTGTAATCTGCCGGTGAGCCCCAGTCGGTTCCAGTCGTTCCGGCGAACCAGTTCCCGTTCAATGCCCCAGTCCAACCGCAGCAAGGCAGTATGGTACAATTTGCCGAACACATAAGCCCTCGGATTCTGAACACTTGGATTGATGATCTTGATCTCCCTCGGATGACGGTGGGTTACCAGATCCAATTGAATACTCTGATCGGCCGGCACCAACAGACCCTTCACGCCCAGGAGTCCACCCCAGCCGTTCGTGCGGAGTACGGCACCGCCATAAATACTTCGCTCGGAAGGTACTTCGCGGAACTGTGCATCGGCATCCAGGGCGATGAGCAGAAAAATTGCCGGGATCAGAAGTCGGAACAAATGGAACAACGCTACTTTTGAACGCATAAAACTACACATAGTTCATCTCAGTTCAAACACTAATCAGCTCAATATGACGATACTATCAGAAATTGAATACCTGGGCGAACTCCGCACGCGATCCACCCATCTGCGTTCGGGCGAACAGATCGTGACCGACGCACCTCCCGATAATAATGGGAAAGGTGCCTATTTCTCCCCCACGGATATGCTGGCCAACTCCCTGGGAACCTGCATGATCACGCTCATGGGAATTGCAGCAAACACCCATCAGATCGGGTTGGGAAAAATACATGCCTCCATTGTGAAGGAAATGGCTTCAAACCCCAGACGTGTGAGCCGGATCTCGGTTGAACTGAAAATAGAAAACAAAGGGTTCTCAGAAAAAGAGAGACAAATACTGGAAACGGCCGCCATCACTTGTCCGGTTGCCAAAAGTATTCATCCCGATATTGTGCAAGACATACATTTTGAATATGTCTGATCCAACGATCATTCTGTGATCTCTACAGCTGTAACATCACCGGCGGGATCCACCGGAGAAAAGCCCGGACAGCTATCTCGCCGGAACAAGCCACATGAACTGAGCAATGCAGTCGCGAAGAGAAATAAAGCAAGAAATTTTAAGCGCTTATTCATATTACATCATTTTTATCCGGCCCCGACTATACCATATAGCCCTTTAAGATGAACGGATTCATGTATGACTTAGTGCAAAGAAATGAAATTATCGGACTTCTCGAAAACGCGAAATCCCGTGCATTCATTTCTGAGAACTTGCATAGCGATCCCGTTGACCTCTCTTTGAACACTTCAAAGCACGAGTTGTTCGATCTGCCGGGTGCCATTCGACTCATCGATCTTTACCAGAAAGCACAATCCAAATTGCCTCTTTGGGTCGAGAATATGCTCGCTTTGGACCGGCGTTCCCTCGAGCAATGTACGGCTCAGGCTGTGTCGGAATGGCGTTGCAGCATATTCTCAGGCCGTTCCCTGCTGGAATTAACCGGAGGTCTGGGCGTGGATACGACCTTCCTGAGCAGATCTTTTGAACAGGTGCGTTCGATGGAGTTGAATGCTTTTCTGAATGACCTGGCCAGATACAACGATATCAAACTCGGACTGGGAAATGTCGAAAGAATGACGAAGGATGCGTCAGCATGGAAGGCATTTCACCCAGGAAAACACACCACCGTATTCATTGATCCCGATCGAAGACCGGGTTCGGACCGGAGAGTATTTGGTTTGCGTGAGAGCTCGCCACCTATTATGAACTGGCTCCCCGAAATGATGGAGAGCTCGGAGCGAGTTCTTATAAAATGTTCGCCCATGGAGGATGTGCAGGCTTTGTTGCGCAATGTGCCCGGTATCCGAACTTTATATTGTGTTTCCCTCCACAACGAAATGAAGGAGATCCTGCTCGAAATACGATCCGGGAATACGGAACCGGAATTGGTGGCCGTTGAGATCGATCGTTCGGGAACGCACACAATAGCCTCATCCGATATGCCGGAAGTTGAGTCGGAAGGGGTGGGAGAGGTGCTTTTTGTGTTGGAGCCATCTACGGCAATTCGAAAAGCCGGTTTGGCACACAGCTACGCCGGTCGGTTTGGTCTCAAGCCCCTCCATCCGGAAGGTACATATTTTGGTTCCGATCGGCTACCGGAACAATTCGTCGGCCGAATATGGTCGATCGAGTTACAAGGGAAACTGAATTGGAAAGAGTTGAAGCGCATCATGAAGCTCAGGGAAATAGACCGCATCCATGTGCTTCGCAAGCACTTCCCCATGTCGGCTGAAGCCGTGCGAAAAAAACTGTCCGTTCAGGAAGGTGGTTCAACCTTCCTGATAATACTGCTCGATAAAGAACGCGAGGGGCGTTTCTATCTGGGCAAGGCGATTTAACTATTTGTTGGAGACCTTGAGATAATTCTCAATGGCGGCAACCATTGAGGGTGCATCGGCGGTTGGCGCAGGGATGTTGTTGGTGAGTTCTTTTTCGCTAATTGCCATTGCCGTGGTTTTCCCCCATCCTGCAATGCGCGTATCGTTCTGCTCGAAATCCGGAAAGTTGTCGAACAGGGATTTGATATCGGCCGGACTGAAGAAAACGATGATGTCGTAGTAAACGTCTGCCAGATCACTGAGGTCGGCGTTCACCGTCTTATACATGACAGCTTCCGTGAAATTGATCTTATGATGCTGCAGGAAATCCGGTATGGTTTCCTTTCGGATATCCGAGCACGGGAAGAGGTATTTCTCTTTGGAATGATGCTTAAGAAGATCGAGGAACTCGGGTTCCTTGCCTTTGCCAAAGAACATCTTGCGCTTGCGGAGCACGGTGTATTTCTGCGTGTAAAGAGAGACTCCCTCGTTGATGCAGAAATATTTCATTGTAGTGGGGAGTTCGATCTTGAGCTCTTCCACCACTCTGAAAAAATGATCGACCGCATTGCGGGAGGTGAGGATCACTCCGGTATGGTCGAGAATATTCAATCTTTTCTTCCGAAGGTCTTTTCCGGGTACAGGATCTACCTGAATGAACGGACGGAAATCTACCTTCAGATTCCATTTTTCCGCAAGCGAATGAAAGGGCGACTTTTTATCACCCGGATCCGGTTGTGAGACAAGGATGGTTTTTACTTTCAAATCTTCTCAACTTCACTATCCCAATAATCCAGCCCAACGAGCTAAAATTAGAAGGGGTAGTATTTCAAGCGTGCAAAGATAAAGAATTACATACACCCTGCCGAGGGTAAACCCGGGCCATGTTATAAAAATGATGCGGAAGAACCGATACGACACGAAAATTAACGACATGATAACCAAGGCATTACCCAGATAAGCGCGAAGTATATCATTCAAACTATAGTATACGATGAGCAAAGCCGGTAGGGCCAGCAGGGCGAACACAAAGGCCAGATTGCTCATACTAACTACGATCATACCCGGAAGACGCTCACTCTGGAGGATCTGGAAGATGAGGTAGTACAGCGCATATTTGAGCGTATACAAAACCCCGATACCGATCACAAGTACCAGAAAATTCCGCCATCCGGCATCCAGGTTCGGATTCAAACCGAAGGGCTGGTATATGTACAGGCCGAAACCCAATACCAAACTGTAAATGAGTATCAATCCTGCCTGAAAGAGGTCGATGCCGGGAATAAGGTCATTAAAACCCTGCTCCGACCGATACGATCGAAACGGCGTTCGCAAGCTGTAATAGTAGCGATTAGAGTCCAGGGCCCGCATCACCCCGATCAGGATCATAATGAATATGACCACGAACAATACCCAGGTTTCCGTCCGCTTTTTGCGGATCAAAGCTTCTTCCCGCTCCGGCATCGGCTCGGATTCAGCAAAATTGACTGAATCCAACTGTAAGGTGTCGGAACGGATCAATGAAGAATCTGCAACAGCCAATTCCAGTGAATCAACCGCCAATACGACCATTTGACCCGAGTCCGGATCCTGCCCATAGGATAAGGAGTGCCCGAGTATCAAGGACAATCCCAGGAAGAACCAAAAGAGCAGGTTAGATCGCATCGCTGCAAAAGTACCTCAGTATTTACAGGTAGTTGATGATACCGAAATGGATTTTTGCCTGATTGAATTGGATCGGGTTCCCTTTTTCCGATCCGAGCGCATAGTCCAGGTTCAATACCCCATTGCCAACTGCCAGATTCACACCGGCTCCAAATCCATAGGGCCGATCGCTGAACAATCCGGAATTCGCGCTCACGCCATTCTCGTAATAAGCCGCATTCGCGAATAGGTGGAAATTCGCATCCCTGCTCAGCAGATAGCGATACTCCAGGTGTATTTGATGGACACTGCTCCCTTCCAGAGCCTTTTCATCAAATCCGCGCAGCGAACGGGCACCCCCAAACCGATACAGGTCGTTTCGAAGGATGCGCTCGGCAATGAGTTGATAACCATTGGTGTAAAAACGCAAGGTGGACTTTTTCCGGAGGGGTATAAAGGCCTCGGCATCGTAACTGAAAGCGATCTGGGTACTGCGGAGTCGGATCAGATCGTATACAGACACTTGCAGTCCTGTGCCGTCGTCGAATTGAACGGCTTCAATATCGGGGTGCCGCTGAATGATGCGAGTTCCTACGGCCGATTGCGCACGGATGGCGTAACCGCTGTAGGGATTGAGCGGGTAATCGAGATTGTTCAATCGGATTTCCATGCCGTATGAATTGACCTGAACCGGATTGTTGAGTGGCAGGGTTCTGTTGAACCGAATACTGCCTGTATCGGCTGTAAGCAATGTGGTGCTTTGATTCTCAAAGAAAAAACGGACATGATCCAGACCGCCCAGCAATACGCGTGCTCCCAGTTCGGACCGAATTCGAAGGAAAGTCGTATCCAGCTTCATGAGGTCCAAGCCCCCATCGACACCAACATTGCTCTTGAAAATGTAGGGATAACTGAGGTTGAGATTCAGTTCCTGACTTTGCCGCAGGAAACTTTTCCAATGCGCCATGAAACCAACTCCGCGATCGAAGAGGTTTTTGAATTCGAGATTGAATTCACCCGTGAGTAGCAGATTTCGATCGTTCTGATCCGAATTGGGTGCAAAACCCACGATCCCGTCTATGCGATCTGCCGCGCGTTCATCGATCTGGATTTGTATGCGCACCTTGCCCTTTCCGAAATAGACCCTCGTTGGAGCCAGAAGTTTCACATAAGGCAGCCGCCCAAGACGCGCATCGATCTTGCGAACCTCCTCTTCCGAATACGGCCTTCCTTTTTCAATCCGTAGGTATTTCTCTAAAAAATTCCTCGATAGAGCCGAACTGCCGCTGAGGTATATGGAATCGTACACGAAAAGTTCACCCTTTTGAAGGAATACCCGCGCTGTGATCTGATCGCCGCTGATGGCAATGCTGTCCAACTTCAATGATGCGAAAGGAAAACCCCTGTTCTCCAGATTCACCAGGATGCGTTCGAACAACTCTGAGATGTTGTTTGGTTCCATCCGATCGCCCGGTCGCATATCGCGAATGGTTCCTGGAAGTAATTCACCCGGGATATCGGAGTAATCGAGAACACCCCAACGGTAAACAGGACCTGTATGCAGTTCAGCATGAACCTCCGTACTATCGATGCGCAACAAATCACAACCCGCTTCGAGCATTCCCTCACTCCGCAGTATGCGTAGCAGATTATCGATTTCCTTCCGCGCTTCAGCTGCATCCGCTACTTCCTTTGGAAGGCGGTATAGGTTGGGGTCGAAGGAGCCTGGATTTGATGTATATGAGATCCTGAGCTTGAGCGGGTTCTGACCATTTACCTCTGAAATTACTCCTACAAGTAACAAAAGCAATATGGTAAGTGGTGCTCTCAATGTACTGTTACGGATGGCCCATTAAAAGGCTTAACTACGGAACCCTCCATTCATTTCCCCTGAAAGAAGAATGGTTTGAGGTAATCCGGTTCAAAATACGCTAAATCGGCAAAGTCGCCTGCCTCAAAACGTTCGAAGGCAGCCTGGCCCATATAACGAGCACTTAAATAGGACCCATTACTGAATTTGGCATCAGGGTACAAACCAAGATCGCGGGCTTTCAGCCCTCCGCTTCCCACAATGTGCAGATCCTTTCCTTCCGGTGCCGGAGGTGGCTTCTCATCGAGAATATAGGGCCTGGCATTGCCGGATGGCAAGGCTTGTGTGTTGAAGAACTCTGCAAATACTTCCTGTCTTCGGGCATCGATAAATACACCAACATGAATTTCTCCGGGTTCTTCCAGGCTCTCTAAATACCCGCGGCAAATGATCTCTAAACTGCTAATAGTGATCACCGGGATCTGTTGGGCATACGCCAAACCTTTAACGGCACTGCAGCCTATCCGCAAACCGGTATAGGAACCGGGACCGGAGCTCAAGGCAACCGCATCCAGATCGTTAACCGTTTTCGAAGCAAGTGCGAGTACGTCCTGAATCAAGCTGAACAGGAGCCTCGAATGCGCATTCTCTTCCTGGATCTCACATACTTCCAACAGCTCACTTCCCTCAAACAAAGCTGTTGAACAAACAGAACCCGAAGTTTCGATGGCCAAAATGAGAGGCATGCCGCAAAGTTGAATAAAAAGCACGATGCACGGGTAAACAAATGGAGTTGATGCATTTTTTAGGAAGTGCAGCATCTTTGCGCCACATATTTCAACCATGAATAAAAACGCCGCTCCGATTCCTGTTTGCCCCAAAATAGATTACACCCATACACTTCATGGCGACACACGGCCCGACCCGTATTACTGGTTGCGTGAACGCGAAAACCCCGAGGTTCGGAATTACCTCGAGGCAGAGAATGCTTATCAGGCAGCAGTGATGGCCGATACGGAGCCCCTGCAGGAAAAGCTCTATGCCGAAATGCTGGGCAGGATCAAACAGGACGATGAGTCCGTGCCCTATTTTTTAAGGGGCTATTGGTATTACACGCGCTACACGGAGGGTAAGGAGTACCCGATATTCTGCCGCCGGAAAGAGAGCATGGAAGCGGCTGAAGAAGTAATGCTCAACGTGAATGAGATGGCAGAAGGCTATGCGTATTATCAGGTAGGCGGACTTTCGGTAAGTGAAGATAACGAGTGGCTGGCCTTTGGAGTGGATACCGTGAGCAGAAGGATCTACACCATTTACTTTAAGAACCTGAAAACCGGAGAGATCCACAACAATCATATTGAGGGTACAACCGGATCCACCGTATGGTCGGCGGATAGTGCAACTGTTTTCTACACCACCAAAGACGATCAAACACTGCGTTCAAACCGGATATTTCGCTTTCATCTGCCCACGGGTGCCAAGGAGTTGGTTTTTGAAGAGAAGGATGAGACATTCTACGCCCATATTCACAAAACGAAATCGCGCAAATTCCTGGTGATCGGTTCAACAAGTACCCTCACCTCGGAGTATCGCATACTGGAAGCGAATAACCCCTACGGCTCATTCCGCATATTTCAGGAATGCATCAGGGGTATGGAATATAGCCTGGCGCATTTCGAGGATGTATTCTATGTGCTCACGAATTGGGAGGCAACCAATTTTCGATTGATGAAATGCCCATTGGAGGCTACTACACGGACGAATTGGGAAGAAGTTATTGCACATAGGGAAGATGTGCTGCTCGAGGGATTGGAGTTGTTCCGCAGTTTTATGGTTCTCGAAGAACGCAAGGACGCCCAAACCCATATTCGGGTGATCGAATCGGGGAGTGGAATGGAGCACTATGTTTCATTCGATGAAGAGGCGTATACAGCGGGCACATCCGTCAATCCGGAATACGAAACGGAAATTTTGCGATTTGGTTATACCTCGCTCACCACCCCATCTTCAACATACGACTACAACATGAGAACCCGGGAGCGTGAACTAAAAAAGGAACAACCCGTACTGGGTTCGTTTAATAAAGGCAATTACCGCTCGGAAAGATTATACGTCGAGGTTCGGGATGGCGTGCGTGTACCCGTTTCCCTGGTGTACCACAAAGACCATCAGCCTGCAGCTGATCGGCCGATGCTGCTCTATGCTTATGGATCCTACGGGCATTCCATGGATCCTTATTTCAGTTCAGTCCGACTGAGCCTGCTCGATCGGGGTGTGAGTTTCGCGATCGCTCATATTCGCGGGGGTGAGGAGATGGGAAGAGCTTGGTATGAGGACGGGAAACTGCTTCGAAAAAGAAACACGTTCAACGATTTTATCGATTGCGCGGAATTCCTCATTGCGGGTTCATACACATCATCCAAACACCTCTATGCTATGGGAGGTAGCGCCGGAGGCCTATTGATGGGTGCCGTGGCAAATATGCGCCCCGACCTCTGGAACGGAGTTTTGGCTGCTGTGCCATTTGTAGATGTGGTTACGACCATGCTCGACCAAAGTATTCCATTGACAACCGGCGAATTTGATGAATGGGGAAATCCGGAAGATGCCGAGTACTACGAGTATATCAAATCCTACTCTCCCTATGACAATGTTTCCGCTCAGGATTATCCGAACATGCTCATCACCACTGGGTTTCACGACAGTCAGGTACAGTATTGGGAGCCGGCCAAGTGGACAGCTCGCCTGAGGGAGTTAAAAACAGATGATAACATCCTTCTATTCCGAACAGAAATGGATTTTGGCCACTCCGGAGCGAGTGGACGTTTTCAGCAATTGAAGGAGATCGCCTTGGAATATGCGTTTATCCTCGATCTGGAGGGGATCAAGGATTAATTCGATTTGAGCAGGTGCTTGAATTCCTTTCGGAACTTGGCCACCTTCGGTGCGATCACAAAAGAGCAATAGGGCTGTGAGCCATTGTTCGCAAAGTAATTCTGATGGTAATCCTCCGCTGCATAGAATTCGGCAGCGGGCTCAATGGCCGTTACGATCGGGTCCGGCCAAAGTCCGGATTGGTCGGTGGAGTCTTTGGAATCCACAGCAGCCTGTTTTTGGGCTTCATTATGGTAAAAGATCACGGATCGGTATTGTTCTCCAACATCGTTCCCTTGACGGTTCAATGTTGTTGGATCGTGTGCATGCCAGAAAACCTCCAGCAACTGATCATAGGAAATGATGGCCGGATCGAACCATATCCTCGCAACTTCAACGTGTCCCGTGGTGCCACTGCATACTTCCTTATAGGTTGGATTGGCCGTTCGACCACCCATATACCCGGATACGACTTTTTCAACGCCTTTGAGGTCGGTGAATATCGCCTCAACGCACCAGAAACATCCGGCGCCAACGGTCATACTATCTAAATTTTTTGAATTCATGATCTGTTCTTTGTCTGTTGTTTTAGTGTTCTGATCTGAAGCAGTGCAGGAGAGGCAAAATAAGAGCAGTGGAACAATAAAAACAGCGTTATTATTTTTCATTGGAGAAGGATTTGAAGCGAATTGAAACGGAGTTCACACAATGTCGGGTATCCTTCTGCGTAAAACCTTCACCCAGAAAGACATGACCCAGATGACCGTTGCAATTGGCACAGATGATCTCTGTACGGTGTCCGTCGCGATCGGTTTGTCGCAATACGGCACCCGGGATCTCATCATCGAAACTGGGCCAGCCACAATGACTGTCGAACTTATCGTGCGACCAATACAAAGGATACTGGCATCTGCGACATAGATAAACACCTTCCGCTTTGTGATTCCAATAAGCACCGGTATAGGCGCGCTCCGTTCCTTTATCGGCTATAACGTAGTGCTCGAATTCGTTCAGCGGAATGTAGGGACTGGAAATACTGCCATCCCGGGTATCGAAGAGTATTTTGAAAACTTCGAGTTTGATGGCAGCCGGTTCAATGGCCAAACTCCATCGATCCGACTCCATTGTCCGGAGGCATTGGCCTTGTGGATCAACGATCGCCACCCAATATGCCGGCAAAGTAGTGTCAGCTTCATTTTTCCGAACGAAATGGTTAACGTTTGCTGCTTCTTCCCGGTCCAATTCTCGCAATAAAACATTGAAAGCACTGAGTTCAGCCTTGAGCGCATTGTAATAGGCGCGATAGGCATCACTGATCTCCATTTCCGAAGGAGGTGGATAATGTAGGATCTCAAGGGCGAAATCACCTTCGCCGGTTTTGTCGAATTTGAGATCATCGGGAGTCTCCACATGGATCACGGCTCCGGCTGCACCAACGGAATAGACTGAATCGAAAGCTGACTGAAGCGTATATCCTTTGCTTTGTCGGTAATCGTGTAGGTTCGTTTTCATGGTTTGTCCGGTACATTGGCTCATCAGCATTGGTATACTCGCCAGGATCATAGGGATATTAATGCTTTTGTACACAGCAAGATAACAGATAGCCCGTCACTTTGTTGTATTGAACTTCAATCCCCAAAGAACTTATTTGCCTCAAAATTGCTCCGGCAAGTTGTACCTTTAACCCAAAATAATTCATGAAAATAAGGGTTGGCGGTGTACCGGAGCACTTCAATTTCCCCTGGCGGCTGGCGCAGCGTCAGGGTATTTTTGAGAATATTGGAATCGATCTGGATTGGCTCGAAATAAAGGGAGGAACAGGCGAAATGTGCTCCTGGTTGAGAACCGGAGATCTGGACATGGCTGTAGTACTTACCGAGGGTATAGTTGCAGATATCGTGCGGGGAAATCCTTCATTGATCGTCCAAAAATTTATTAAAAGCCCACTTGTTTGGGGTATTCACGTTGTGCCGGAGAGCAATATTACATCGTTTAAAACCGAGCGTTTCCTGCGTTTCGCTGTTACGCGAATGGGAAGCGGGTCACATCTGATGGCGCATATTGAAATGCGAAATCTTGGCTTGCAAGACACAAGCTATGCTTTCGTAGAACTAGGTACATTGGAAAGAGCCATCAAGGAAATGCATGCTAAAGCAGCAGACTATTTGCTTTGGGAGAAGTTTACCACCATGCCTTACATTGAGAGTGGTCAGCTGGTGCGTATCGGGGAATGTGTAACACCCTGGCCTTGTTTCTGCATAGCCGCCCGGGAGGATTTTCTTGCCCGTCATCCTCAGGAAGTTTGGAACTTACTGTGGATGTTGCGCAAGGTTTGCCGACATTTTATGAATGATCCGAATGCTCCGGACATGATTGCGGAAGAATACGGCCTGGATCGGACACAGGCCAGGATCTGGTTCAACCAAACCGAGTGGGAGCAGGATGTGTACATATCGCAGAAGATGTTGCACAATGTGATGAGTACTCTCAAAGATGTGGGTGTTATTCAGGAAGAGATCCATCCCGACAATCTATGTTGGAACCGAGCCATAGTCTATTGAACCACAGTGCACAATTTTTCATTAAAAAACCGTTTACCAGTTCCCACCCGTGTAAATAAATATGGCATGAACTCATTTCTAAAATACAGCACCGCACTTCTGGCATTTCTGAGCTTTTTTTCTTGTGAACGCGGTATGCACATGTCGGCCGCCGACGAACAGAGCGGTTATTATGCCGCTACAGAAATGGCCGCTGAAGATGATATAAGCCTAAGCCGAAAAGATGCAGCAGAGCCCGAACCTACCGAAGAGGCAACATACGAAGCCAATGCCGTCGATTTCTCTGAAAAAGAGCCGAAACCAGAGGTTTTGATCGACAAGTCCAAGATCATACGTAACGCGTGGATGCAATGTGAAATGAATGACTACGACAAGAACAAAGCAGGCATCTACCAAACGATAGAGCGCTTTGGAGCTTTCGTTTCAACGGAGAACGAACAAAGGAATTACAATCAGTTGAGGAATGAAATGGAGATCAAAGTTTCCAGCAGCAACTTCGATTCCTTGCTCGTTGCGCTGGAAAGGGTAGAAGGGGTGACCCATATCGATCACAAGAGAACGAATTCGGAAGATGTAGGTGAGGAATACTACGACCTGGAGGCAAGGATCAAAGCCAAGAGGGAAGTGGAAAAGCGCTACCTCGATATTTTGTCCAAAGCGCGCACGATCAAAGATGTGCTCAGTGTGGAGGAACAGTTGCGCGTGATCCGTGAGGAGATCGAGGCCCGACAGGGTCGGTTGAACTATTTGAAGGACCGCATTGCCCGGAGTACCATCTATCTGACCGTATATCAGAATCTCGATTTTACGGGAGATCGCCCCGACCGACCCGGATTCTTCAATAAATTGGCTTCCGCCCTTCGTGGAGGATGGAACGGTATATTGAATGGAATCATCGTTTTGGGTTATTTATGGCCATTATGGGTATTGTTGGCCGGTGTGATCGTATTTCTGAAGAGACGCTCGGCTCGAAGGGCCAATAAAAAGTAGTACCTACTGCACAAGGGTAAGGGTTCCGCTCTTATGGATGCGTTTTTCGAAACCTAAGCCGCGTTGACGGATCTCCATAATGTATGAGTAAACGCCCGGTAAGGCCGGTTTGCCCATGAACGAACCATCCCACGGATCGGGGGAATCGTGCACTTTTTCACCCCATCGGTTGAAAATCTCGATCTTAATCAGCGTTTCATTTGGGAAGAGGAATGGCTTGAAAAGATCATTGACATTATCGCCATTTGGTGAGAATGCGTTCGGTAGAACGATCTCATCGCGTACAACCAGAATGTCCACAGAATCGATTGCGACACAACCGGGACCATTGTCTACAACCACGGTATAAACACCCCCTAAACCGGCTGTGAATTCGGGTTGAAGGCAATCTGTGCAATTCAGGTCATCGGCAGGCGACCAGTTTATCCAGGCAGTGGATGGAATGTAACCGGTAGCCTGTATGGTAGCGGATTCTCCGATCTTCGTGAGCACGAGGTCCGGACCGGCATCCACAAACGGACGCTCTTTGGCAAATGTGAGAAATTCGGTCTTGCGCGAACTCTGAGTATTCAATCCCAGGTTATTTCCCGGAAGACCACCTTGGGGCCCGGATCCGGTCAACTTCAACCAGGAAGCGTTCCAACTGGCCAAACTCGTAAATTCCAACTCACTGCTCTTTCGAAGTATTCCGTAATGCAGAGGACTTGAAGTCGTTTCAATTCTGTAGAAGAATTCATCCAGTAATTCGCAAATGCTGTCGCTCAGCTGTGCCAATGGCATGCTGTAGGCATCCGGGCTTCCGGCTACCAGCGTGTAGTGAAAATCTCCGGAACCGGGATCGGCCATATACACCGGTCTGTATTCCGCTGTGCCGCCCACATCATAACCCATCGGCATCTCCCGAACGCCGGTGAAGGCAGTAGGCACAGCAGCGGTCAATCTGCCCGGGAAATTGGTTGAGATATAACCGGAACTTCGGTTCACCGGGATGGATGCATCCTCCAGTCGGAAGGTCTGATCCCCAAGGTCGAATCGGGAAGCAGTGAGGTCCAGACTGTTTAACAATGAACCGTTGGTGAAAAGGGATTTCGTATTTCCGGAGAGGCCCTGAAGAATAAGGTCGTAAAAAGTAGTGGTATTCGCACCCTGAATGCCTTGATCCGTTCCGTTGAATATGGTCGTGCCTATTCCGGGATCGAACAGCCCATCGTTCGTCCAGTCACCGGTGAGACTTATTCGACTGGGAATTCCACCATCGGCACGAAAGTTTGTGGTATTTATCACGGAACCACGAACTTCCAGATCACCGGCATGGTCTATATCACCGGCATTCTCCACATCCATGTCCAGAACAGTTACCTCGCAATTCGAAGTGATGGCAACAGGAGTGCCCGGAGCAATATAGAATTGGGCAAAGCTGTACGAGGCCGGGCATACCAGGAACGCAACCTGAATCGCTATGGATCGGAATGTACGCACTTCTATTTTTCGATCTGCTTTCTCAATGCTTCCAATTCCTGCAGAATAAGGGCATTCTGAGCTTTGAGCATCTCGATCTCCGATTGTTGCTCCTGAATGGCCTTCGTTAAAACAGGGACCAAACGCGTGTAATCTACCGACCAGAAATCGACTTTCTCATCCTTTGGCTTGAATACCGCTTCCGGAACGATCTGATAGAGATCCTGTGCAATGAAACCTATATTCCTCTTGGCATCAGGACTCAGTAAGGCATTTCCGGCCGCGTCAAAAGCACTTCCGTTCTCGTAGATCGAACTGTGCTGCAGATAACTAACCGGATTCAGTTGCATCACTGTATTCAACCCGTAATTGCTGCTTTGAATATCCGATTTGATGCGGCGGTCGGAGTATGTGTTCCACGAAACCGCACGGCCGCGACCTCGGGCGAAGTTGGTATCGTTCGGAAGTTCCAGGGCGTAGGAAGGATTGGTTACCGTTTGCAGACCCACCTGACCGGAGAAGAGAATCGTCATGGCGTTCTTTCGTACTGATGTGCTGGTTCCAATTCCCACTGCGAAGATCCTTGCCCCGGTGTAGTTGTTATTGTTTGTATCCAGTGAACCGCTGAACCGGTCGTTGAATTGACCAACTACGAATTCCGATTTAGTTTCAGCCCAGATGCCCTGGCCAAAAGCTGCAGCATATGTGCCCCGGCTGTTGTTTTGATATCCTATCGCAATGGACGCCTGATTCGTAGCATTCGAATTGTATCCTGCAACAACTGAGTATCGGCCCACAGCATCATTGAGAGAACCGGTAACGAGTGTTTGCCAACCGATCGCACGGTTCTGCTCTCCTATGGCAAATGAAGATCTCCCGGCTGCTATGGAATTGTAACCAAAACTCATGGAATAATCCCCGGTTGATGTACTACCCCAACCTGCGGCTATTGAATAACTAGCCTTGGCGTAATTTCCAAAACCAATCGTTAATGAACGCTGACCCGTTGAGCGGTTATCGCTACCAATTGCAAATGAAGCAATTCCAGTGGCCGTATTGTTATATCCGAACGCTGCCGAATAATCCCCAATACTGTCATTATTCCACTGTGCTCCGGTAACTCTTCCCGCACGGAAAGCCGCTTTCCTCGGATACCACATCATTCGGGTGCCTGCCCCGGCTGTAGTGAGCGTAGTTCCCGCATTGTAAGTTCCTTTGGCCATTATACCTCCATCAACCGAGCCTGCCGAATTTTGGATACTCAAGGCAAACTCCGGGGTAGAGGTCCCAATGCCAATGCGATCTGCAAAATTGCCGTTGTACATACTACCTGTTCCCACACCGAGCCAATCGCGGTCGTTAAACGAAATTTTCGTTGGATTGGGAATTCCGGTTATGTAAAAGGAATCCGCAGTCGCATTCAATGCAAGATCCTGCAACTCATTTGTCGTATCGCGGTCCAGATCTGTTGGCAGAACCACCGAACCCCCTCGTTCGAGATACAATGTATCGCCAATTCGAGTCAGTTGCTGCGTGTCCGTATCGTCCAGATAAGGCGTAAGGTCGATCTGCGTGGCACTGCCATTCATGGTAATGGAAAGTATGTGGTTGTTGATCTGCAGATCCTGAATTTCGTTGGTAGAATCCCGGTCAAGGTCAGTCGGCAACACCACAGAGCCACCTCTTTCCAGGAATAGCGTATCGCCAATACGGCTCAACTGTTGTGTATCCGTATCATCCAGATAAGGCGTGAGGTCGATCTGCGTGGCACTACCGTTCATGGTGATCGTAAGGATGTTCCCGGTGAGTTGCAGGTCCTGAATCTCGTTTGTGGAATCCCGGTCAAGGTCGGTGGGTAACACAACAGAGCCACCTCTTTCCAGGAATAGCGTATCGCCAATACGGCTCAACTGCTGTGTATCCGTATCGTCCAGATAAGGCGTGAGGTCGATCTGTGTAGCACTACCGTTCATGGTGATGGTTAGGATGTTTCCGGTGAGTTGCAGGTCCTGGATCTCATTGGTAGAATCCCGATCGAGGTCAGTCGGCAACACCACCGAGCCGCCTCTTTCAAGGAACAGCGTATCGCCAATACGGCTCAATTGCTGTGTGTCCGTATCATCCAGATAAGGCGTAAGATCGATCTGTGTGGCACTACCGTTCATGGTGATCGTAAGGATGTTCCCGGTCAGTTGCAGGTCCTGAATCTCGTTGGTAGAATCCCGGTCAAGGTCGGTGGGCAATACAACCGAGCCACCTCTTTCAAGGAACAGCGTATCGCCAATACGGCTCAATTGCTGTGTATCCGTATCATCCAGATAAGGCGTAAGATCGATCTGTGTGGCGCTGCCGTTCATGGTGATCGTAAGGATGTTCCCGGTCAGTTGTAGGTCCTGAATCTCGTTGGTCGAATCCCGATCGAGGTCGGTGGGTAGTACCACTGACCCACCTCTTTCCAGGAACAGCGTATCGCCAACACGAATCAACTGCTGTGTATCCGTATCATCCAGATAAGGCGTAAGATCGATCTGTGTAGCACTGCCGTTCATGGTGATCGTGAGGATGTTCCCGGTGAGTTGCAGGTCCTGGATCTCATTGGTAGAATCTCGATCGAGGTCAGTCGGCAACACCACCGAGCCACCTCTTTCCAGGAACAATGTATCGCCAATACGACTCAACTGCTGTGTATCCGTATCATCCAAATAAGGTGTGAGATCGATCTGTGTAGCACTACCGTTCATGGTGATGGTTAGGATGTTTCCGGTGAGTTGCAGGTCCTGGATCTCATTGGTAGAATCCCGATCGAGGTCAGTCGGCAACACCACCGAGCCACCTCTTTCCAGGAAGAGCGTATCCCCTATACGGCTCAACTGCTGTGTATCTGTGTCATCCAGATAAGGTGTGAGGTCGATCTGTGTAGCACTGCCGTTCATGGTGATGGTGAGGATGTTCCCGGTCAGTTGCAGGTCCTGGATCTCGTTGGTGGAATCCCGGTCAAGGTCAGTCGGCAACACCACCGAGCCACCTCTTTCCAGGAACAGCGTATCGCCAATGCGGCTTAACTGCTGTGTATCTGTATCATCTAAATAGGGCGAAAGGTCAATAGGAGTGGCACTTCCATTCAATGTGATGGTCAAGATATTCCCATTGAGCTGCAGGTCCTGAATTTCATTCGATGCAGATGTATCATTCGGCAACGCAGGAACCCAGGTGGATGTGGCTGAATTCCACTTCAATACCTGTCCGTTTTGAGTTCCGGGAGTGATGTTCAGCATATACGGACTCACATCTGTGCCGGATCCGCTTCGGAAGAGTATGCCCCGGCCATTTGCCACACCTACGACCTCATTTCCAATCACGCCGTCTATCTCAGTGAAGGTACCGCTCGATGTTACTGTTCCCAGCTTCCAGGTGGCGGCCACGGAATCCCAAACCAGGATCTGATTGTTGAATACACCATTCACAAAGTCGATCTTATAAGGATCCGTTCGCGTTCCGGTACCCACACGTGTAATTGCCCCGAAACCGTTTTCAATGTCGACGATCTCATTGCCGATCACACTGTCCCCATCGAATACCCGATCCGGCAATACCACAGAACCCCCTCGTTCCAAATACAACGTGTCGCCAACGAGCGAAAGTTGCTGTGTGTCGGTATCATCGAGATAGGGCGTCAGTGGTATTTTGGTCGCAACGCCGTTTCGGGTTATGGAAAGGGTATCTCCGATGAGTTGAAGGTCTTGAATTTCATTGGTAGAATCCCGATCCCAGTCCGATGGCAGTACGATCGATCCACCCCGTTCCAAATAGAGGGTGTCTCCTATACGCGAGAGTTGTTGCGTATCTGTATCGTCCAGGTATGGAGTCAATACTATTTTGGTGGCTGCACCATTACGTGTGATTGAAAGCGTGTCACCGATCAATTGCAGGTCCTGGATCTCATTCATCGAGTCGCGGTCCCAATCTACCGGCAGGATCACCGACCCACCTCGTTCAAGATACAACGTGTCTCCAACCAAACTCAACTGTTGTGTATCCGTATCGTCCAGATAGGGGGTGAGGTCGATCTGCGTTGCACTGCCGTTCATGGTGATGGTGAGGATGTTCCCGGCCAATTGCAGATCCTGAATTTCATTGGTGGAATCGCGGTCCAGATCTGTGGGTAGAACAACGGAGCCACCCCTTTCCAGGAACAGCGTATCTCCGATGCGGCTCAACTGCTGCGTATCCGTATCATCCAAATAGGGGGTGAGGTCGATCTGCGTTGCACTGCCGTTCATCGTAATGGTGAGGATATTCCCCGTCAATTGCAGATCCTGTATTTCATTCGTTGAATCTCTGTCGAGATCGGTAGGTAATACCACTGACCCGCCTCGCTCAAGGAACAAGGTATCGCCAATTCGACTCAATTGCTGTGTATCCGTATCATCCAGATAGGGAGTGAGATCGATCTGCGTTGCACTGCCGTTGAGGGTGATGGTGAGAATATTACCAGTCAATTGAAGATCCTGAATCTCATTGGTCGAATCCCGATCGAGGTCGGTGGGTAATACGACAGATCCGCCTCTTTCCAGGAACAGCGTATCGCCAATACGGCTCAATTGCTGTGTATCCGTATCATCGAGATAGGGTGTGAGGTCGATCTGTGTGGCACCGCTGTTGCGGGTAATTGTGAGGATGTTCCCGGCTAATTGCAGATCCTGTATCTCATTCGTTGAGTCCCGGTCCGCATCCCCAGGCAATACAACCGAGCCCCCTCTTTCGAGGAAGAGCGTATCACCTACCAATGTCAATTGTTGCGTATCGGTATCGTCTAAATATGGACTCAGGTCGATCTGTGTCGCCCCACTGTTTCGTGTTATGGTCAGTACATTCCCTGTCAATTGCAGATCCTGTATTTCATTTGTCGAATCACCATCATCATCCTGTAGGCCATCCAATAGCACGTAATTCCCATTGGAAATGAACAGGGTATCGCCAACCAGATTCAGATTCTGTAGTTCGTTACTGGCCGATGTGTCTGCTGGAAGGGCGGGTACCCAATTGGTGCCGTTCCAGGTCCAGACCTGCCCTACCTGATTACCCGGATTGATCGAGATAGTGAACGGATTGGCAGCCGTTCCTGCTCCATTCTGAACAAGAATACCCCTGCCATTGAGCACACTGGAGATCTCATTGCCAATAATTCCATCCACCTCGGTGAAGGTTCCGGATGCGGTCATTGAACCTAGGGTCCAATTTCCGGCAATTGAATCCCATAACAAAACCTGATTGTCAAATACTCCCCTGATGAAACTGATCTTGTAGGGATCGGAACCTGTTCCGCTTCCGGTGCGCGAAAGTGCACCGAAACCACTGTCCACATCCACGATCTCATTACCGATCACACTATCTCCATCAAATACATTATCAGCCAGCAATACATACGATCCCCTGGTTATGAAGAGCGTGTCGCCAACGCGATAAATGTCCTGCAACTCGTTTGTGGAATCCGTATCCTCATCCAATGGCAGTCGCACAAAACCACCTCGACTCAAATAGATGGTATCGTTGCTTAAGCTCAATGTTTGTATTTCATTGGTTGAATCGGCATCAGCGTCGTGACTCACAGGCAGTACCACATACCCACCTCGTTCCAGAAAGATCGTGTCCCCATTCAAACGAAGCTGTTGCGAGTCCGTATCGGTCAGATACTTGCTCAGGTCAATGGCTGTAGCACCGGGATTTCCTGTTATCCGCAGCGTATCGTTCGAAAGTTGCAGATCCTGTATCTCATTGAGCGGATCGGAATCCGCGTCGGGTGGAAGTACTACCGAACCACCTCCATTGCTGAGGAAAAGTGTATCGTTCGATCGGGTGAGGATCTGTATTTCATTGAGGGGGTCGGAATCCTGATCGGGAGGTAGGACAACGAAATTGCCATCCGCAATGTAGAGCGTGTCGTTGCTCAATCTCAGGGTCTGATCGTCCGTATCCACTGTTCCCGGAGGAAGGACCACAAACCCGCCATTGCTGAGGTAGATGGTGTCGTTGGAGATGCGCAGGGTTTGAATTTCATTCGTTGGAGAAGAGTCGCCATCATAGACCTGATCAGGAGGAAGAACCACAAAACCACCATTGCTCAGGTAGATGGTGTCATTGCTTCGTGATAAGCTTTGTAATTCGTTGGTTGATGAAGAATCTCCGTCAAATACCTGATCCGGTGGTAAAAGGACATATCCACCCCGACTCAGGAAAAGGGTATCGTTGTTTCTCGAGAGCAACTGTAACTCGTTGGTCGAATCGTCGTCGAGCAACACAATACTTCCCCCATTGCGATCCAGATCGATCGTAGATCCCGTTTTGCTGATGCGCTGAATTTCATTTGTACTGTCGCCGTCGTTGTCTCTCAATGGGCTCAGATCCACGAAATTTCCATCTTCAATGTACAAGGTATCGTTGCTCAGAGTCAGATTCTGATTGTCTGTATCGATCGTTGCAGGCGGTAGCACAACGTATCCACCACTACTCAGATAGATGGTATCGTTCGACAGTCTCAAAGTCTGGATCTCATTCAGCGAATCATCGTCATTCAGGGTAACGGATCCGCCATTGCGCGACAGATTCAATACAGATCCACTCTTGGTGAGCAATTGGATCTCGTTTCCGGCAGATGTGTCGTTATCGCCTGATAACCCGTTCAGATAAACCCAGTTCCCATCTTCGATGTACAGTGTGTCGTTGCTCAAACTCAGCAGCTGATCATCTGTATTCACGGTTGGCAAAGGCAGTTTTATAAATCCACCGTTGCTGAGGAATATGGTATCGTTCGAAATGCTCAAGGACTGAATCTCATTCGTACTGTCGGTATCCGGGTCGAATGGTAACAACACAGAGCCTCCCCGATCTAGGAATACGGTGTCGCCGTTGATGCGCAATTGCTGAATTTCATTCAGGCTATCGTCGTCATTGAGCAGGAAACTCCCACCTCCCCGATTCAAACTGATCAGATTGCCGTTTTTACTTATCAACTGTATCTCATTCAGGCTGTCATCATCAAGGAGAAAAACAGTATTTCCGCTGATGCTCAACGTGATCGAATTGCCCGATTTAGAAAGTGTCTGTATCTCATTCGTTGTATCCCGGTCCGGATCTGCAGGCAATACGATCGATCCACCCCGATCCAGATAAACCGTATCACCGACAATGCTCAGATTCTGAATTTCATTCAAACTATCGTCATCGTTCAGGGTAACACTTCCCCCTCCCAGGTTCAAACGGATCACATTTCCTGCTTTTGAAAGTGTCTGAAGTTCGTTCAGTACTGAGGAATCCAAATTGTATCTCCCCAAATAAACCCGTCCGCCGTTGGATAGGTAAAGTGTGTCGTTTGAGAATGAAAGCACCTGAATCTCGTTGGTGCTGTCCCGGTCGGTGCCTACAGGCAAGAGAACCGAACCACCTCGATCGAGATAGAGCGTGTCGCCCAATATCGTGAGCAATTGTATTTCATTGAGACTATCGTCGTCGTTCAATACGACCACATCATTACTGATGCTGAGAAGAATGCTGTCACCTTGCTTACTGAGATTCTGAATTTCATTTGTTGGATCCAGATCCGGATCTACCGGTAATACGATCGATCCACCCCGATCCAGATAGATCGTGTCGCCCACTATGCTCAGAGCTTGGAGTTCATTCAGGCTGTCATCGTCGTAAAGCGTAACGCTACCCCCACCCTGATCCAGAGAGATCACTGCCCCTATTTTACTGAGACGTTGTAATTCGTTGCTTGTGGACGAATCGAGATTGTAGTTCCCCAAATAGATGCTCCCTCCGTTCGATAGATAAAGGGTGTCGTTCGAGAAGGAGAGGAGTTGTATCTCATTGGTGGAGTCGCCATCGTTATCGTGAAACTTGCTGAGTATCACATAATTGGCGTCTTCTATGAAGAGGGTGTCCCCGATCAAAGACAAATTTTGATCGTCGGTATCGATTCTGGGGGTGAGCTTGAAAACGAGCGAATCGAGAAAGCGGGCGTTGTCCTCGAGTGTGTCTCCGAAATTGAAGATGAAGCTAACCAGGCTGTCCCGGAAATACGCATTGCGGAAGATAGTATCACTCCGATGATTTGCGAGTAGATCGTAAATGAGGTGTGTGACTTGAAGGGAATCGGTGAGGTCTCTCAAAAGGATCCAGTTTCCATCCTGAATGAACAACGTATCGCCATTCACATAAAGGATCTGATCATCGGTATCGATATCGGGTGGCAATTTGATCACCCCACCCCGGTCGAGGTAAATGCTGTCGTTGGATATCCGCAAGGCCTGTAATTCGTTCACAGGACTTGTATCGTTATCGTACTTCCATGTACTCGGGATCACTACAAAATTTCCATTCGAGAGTTTGATGGTATCGCCATCGCCACTGATCGAGATCCGGGTGGTTGTTACGCTATCCTTCAGATGGCTGAGATCGACGCGGAATGTGTTACCCCGATCCCAAAGGATCAATCGCTTACCGACCGGATCGTAGGTCGCACCTTGTAAAAGTTCATTGGTCGGATCCAGGTCGTCAATGATCTGCCAGGCGGAAATACTGCCATCCCAATAAAAGAACTTGCTCAGATCGGTATCGAAAACCAGCAGGCCATTCGATACGGGAATTATGGCCATGCGCTGTGCTGTGGTCATTCGAGGGGCGAGAAAACCTTTGTTCGAGGACACCAGATCGAGAATCGCATCCGAAGAGGGCGTTTTGGTCCCTATCCCGACATTATTCTGAGCAAAAAGTTCACTAAAAGCGAACAATCCTAGCAGAAGGAAAAACGCACGTCTTAAAACACTTACTCTCATTGCACAACAATCTCCTTGATCTTATTCCATTACTCAGAAATTCAAACAGGAGAACTTTTAGACACCATTGTTTATCAACATTGGTGTGCGTCTAGGTTAGTTTGCTTCAAAATAAGCTATAATTAGGCAAAATTTTATGTAATATTCTACCTATTGCGTAAAAGTGTCCTCTTCTCCGTTCAGTCTATCGATACATTTGCGGGTAATTCCTACCGCATGTTTCAAGAAGAAGAATTCAGACTACTGATCGATCAGGCCTATAAATTCAAGGGAGAAAGTATATTGTTGGGGACAGCTATGCTCGATGGTAAAGCCCTGTATTCCAATCAGATCAATATTCCCTTATTGACAATAAACCGACATGGACTTATTGCGGGTGCAACGGGCACGGGTAAAACCAAAACCGTGCAGATCATGGCGGAGAAACTCTCTGAGCAAGGAGTTCCGGTTCTCCTGATGGACATTAAGGGCGACCTAAGTGGAATTGCGAAACCGGGAGCTCCGAATCCAAAGATCGAAGAGCGACATGATAAAATTGGATCACCGTGGATCGCTCGGGGATTCCCCGCAGAATTATTGACCATAAGCGAACAAAAGGGGGTCCGGTTAAGAGCAACTATTTCTGAATTTGGCCCCGTTCTGCTTTCCAGAATTCTCGATCTGAATGACACGCAATCGGGAATAGTTAGTATCGTGTTCAAGTATTGCGACGACCATGCGTTGCCGTTATTGGATGTAAAGGATTTCAGAAAAGTACTCCAATATGTTTCCAATGAGGGAAAGGAACTCGTTGAGAACCATTATGGATTGGTTAGCAAGAGCTCAGTCGGTGCCATCATGCGGAAACTACTTGAGATCGAAGAGCAAGGTGCAGATATCTTCTTCGGAGAACGTTCCTTTGAAGTGGAAGATCTTCTTCGAACAGATCCGAACGGACTGGGATATGTGAATATTCTGCGCTTGGACGATATACAGAGTAAGCCGCGTTTATTCAGTACTTTTATGTTGTGTCTGTTAGCCGAGATCTATCAGACTTTTCCGGAAGAGGGCGATGCGGCAAAACCCAAACTTGTGTTGTTCATCGATGAGGCTCACCTCATTTTCAAGGAAGCCAGCGGAGCATTACTGGAGCAGATCGAAACAATTGTGAAGTTGATTCGCTCGAAAGGGGTTGGGATCTACTTCTGCACGCAAAATCCAACGGATATTCCCGAACCGGTACTGAGTCAGCTGGGTTTGAAGATACAGCATGCACTCAGAGCCTTCACCGCCAAGGATCGCAGAGCCATCAAACTTACCGCGGAGAACTATCCCCTGACGAAATTTTACCGTACGGACGAGGAGCTAACTTCTCTCGGTATCGGTGAAGCCCTGTTGTCTGCTTTGAACGAAAAGGGTATTCCTACACCATTGGTTCGGGTTCTGTTGATTGCACCTGCCAGTCGTATGGGTATTTTGAGCGAAGAGGAAAAAGTTAAGATCCTTCAGAATTCGATATTGCAGCAGAAGTACGAGGAAGATGTTGACCGGGAAAGTGCTTATGAGCTGCTTAGCGCTAAATTGGACCGGGCAGAAGAGGAGACTCTTGAACCCGAGAAACAAACTCCGCGAAAGACCACAACCAAACGAACCACACGCCGACCGGAGAAAAGCACGTTCGAAAAGATCGCGACACACAGTTTAACACGAACCTTGGTTCGCGAATTAGCGCGAGGAATTCTGGGCGTGCTCGGAATCAAGAGGCGGTAAAACTTGGGCATAAGTACAACCTCGTATCAATTGCCATTTGTCCTATTTTTACTAATTTTCCGGGCAAATTACAGAACCATGAAATTTGAGATCTATCAAAGCGAGAAAAACAAGGAGTATTACTTCCGGTTGAAAGCCGGGAACGGTCAGAACATTCTGGGAAGTGAAGGCTACAAGGCTAAGGCAAGCTGTTTAAATGGTGTTGAGTCCGTTAAAAAGAACGCTACCGACAAAAGCCGATTTGAGATCAAAGAAGCCGCAAATGGCAAGTGGAAATTCAATCTGAAATCATCGAATGGTCAGGTTGTTGGATCAAGCCAACTCTACGCCTCAGAAAGTGGAATGAAGAATGGAATTGAAAGCGTAATGAAGAACGCTCCTGAAGCGACGATCGATGATCAAACGGTCTAAGCTGAAAAATTCATAGAACATCGACAAGAAAGGGGATGCAGCGATGTTTCCCCTTTTTTATTGCCGCGCTAAAAAGGCAATTTCATTTGGTCCCGCTGCCACGACATTCCTTCATTGAAACAGTTTCGGCATCGCGCTTCGTACAGATCTCTTTCGCCGAGCTCCACCGTTTGTTCGTTGATTATCTTCTTGTAGGTGTGTGAGGCAATATCCCCGCATTGCATGCAGATCGCATGAACTTTGGTCACATATTCAGCAATGGACAACAAACCGGGCATTGGGCCGAACGGATTTCCCCGAAAGTCCATATCCAACCCCGCCACGATCACCCGAACCTTGTCACGGGCCAGGCGAACGCAAATTTCAACGATGCGCTCATCGAAGAACTGCGCCTCGTCGATCGCAACAACATCACAACCTACCGAAAGGGATAGAATATCCGAAGCTTGCTCCACCGGTATGGATTCCAGACTGTTCCGATCGTGTGAAACCACCTCATGTTCAGCATACCGCACATCGATGGCAGGCTTGAAGATCATGGTCTGGCGATTTGCAATATTAGCGCGCTTCACCCTGCGGATAAGTTCCTCGGTTTTGCCCGAGAACATCGATCCGCAGATCACTTCGATCCAGCCCCGTTCTTTTTGTGGTTCCGTAAACATGTACAGGGCCTCGAAAATAGTTCATCGCTTCCATTCACGTGTACTCGCATGGCAACACTGCACTTTTCGGGTAGATAAGTAAAAAACTCCGTCAACAGGCTACAGCATAATTTTGAACGTTGAACTTCAGAAGATCACTAACACCAGCCGTATAAAATGAACAGAGAAAGTGCCCATCGCCGTATTCGGGAATTAATCCAATTGCTCGAGATCAACAACAACCGACTCTTTTTGAAAGATGATCCGATCAGCACTTTCGATGCCGATTATCTCAGGCAACTCACGAGATCGCTCTACGAGGAAATCGAGAAACTCCAACTCGCCGGTGGAAATGTTCAAAATTCTCCTCAAGATACCCGCGTGAACAAGAACGAAACAGATTCGGGAACTGTTGAAAATACAAAGGTTGAAAGCCTTGAGGAACGGGTACAAGAACGTGTCGACGGACCAAATAGCGAACAAATCCCGGAAAAGAAGGATCCTTCCCGGGAGAAACCGTTCTTATATGTTCCGACAGCCGAGTCGGGGATAGAGCCTGAGAAGAAACCTGAAGTGGAACCGGTTGTTGAACCGGAGATAAAGCCATTCGTCGAACCTGAAATAAAACCGGTGATCGAACCAGTTGAAGAACCAGAGGTTGAACCGATAAAGCTTCCGGAGGAAGAACCGATAAAAGAACCTCAGGAACAGCCGAGTACCTCAAAGGAGGAAAATTCAGTAGAACGAAGTCCGGAGATTACTGCAGAGCCTAAAGTGGAGTTACCATCCGAAAGCTCGAATCCCGCCGGATGGCCCCCTTCAATTGGCAAAGATATCTATGCCCGTTTGCGCCATTCCAAGATCGATTCAATTAAAAAAGCGATCAGTATCTCCAAAAGATATGAATTGCAGAATGCCCTATTCAATAAAGATCCGGAAGCATACAACCAGGCGATCCGGGAATTGGATTCGGCAAGCTCAATGGATCATGCTTTTCAACTGCTGGACTCCTTCGCCCTAAAAAATAAATGGGATAAGGAGAATGAATTGTTCGAAGAGTTGCAAACTATTCTCCTAAGGAGATATATGTAATTTGAGTCTGCCGCAAATTGCGGCATGTCCCGGAGATCCGTATCTCTTTTTGTACCCATCCTCCTCGCTTGTCTGCTGGCATATCTCCTTCCTGCGCAGGTCAGGTACAGGTCGTTTTTCACCATAGCCGCAATCGGATTAACCCTGTTAACAGGAATTTGGCAATTCCAACTGTCAACAGTGCGAAAATTTCGTTTCCGATGGATCTACCTGGCACTCATTTGTACTGGGGTTTTTTCCACCAGCATTGCCCAACGTATGCTTATCCGGGCTCAGAAACCATCAAGTGATGTTCTGAATCGTATCCAACAGGCAGGATGGTATGAAATGGTCGTGAGCAAGCATCCCAATGCATCCAAACTGAATATATGTGAATGTCGAATAGTTGGATTGCCCGAGAACATTGCAGGGACAATCCCCTGGTTTCATGCAGGATGTAATGTGGAACTCGATTCCAATTATCCCCTCGTTGGAATTGGTGATACACTCTATCTCAATGTCGATTTGAGGTCGTTCAACGATACATTACTGCCGGGAGTTTTTAATTACGGCGATTACCTGAAGAGTAAAGATGTGTATTGGACTGCATTCGCACCTGCCCGAAAAATTCTTGCACATCGGACGAACCAAAGAAGAAATGCCGCACAAGGACTTGCACAGCGAAGAGAAGATCTACTGCGCTATTTTGAAAGGATCAGACTAAGCAGGGAGTCGGCTAGCATGATGGTGGCATTGGTGCTGGGAGAGAAATCCCTTATGGAGCGCGATGTGAAGATGGCCTTTCAACGCAGTGGTGGTGCACACCTTTTAGCCGTGAGCGGTATGCACATGGGGATCATATATTGGTTACTCAATTTTCTCTTGGGATCAGTCCGAAAATGGAAGCGGGGTGATCTGTTCTATTTCATCGCCCTGAGCTCCGGTCTGTGGTCGTTTGCCCTTATTGCCGGTTTCGGGCCCTCGGTACGTCGTGCATGCTTGCTATTCACATTGGTTCTGATAAACAAATTACTCCGACGACGAACGGGTACTTTTCACATACTTCTTTCGGCTGTTTTTGTACTTATCGTACTTTTTCCAGAGCTTCCAATTGATCCCGGATTCCAACTGTCGGTTGTTGCAACCATGGGCATCATTCTTTTTTATCTTCCAATTCAAAAGCACATCGCGGTCAGGAATCGTGTCGTTAAACCGGTGCTTGAATTGATCTTGGTGAGCATAGCCGCACAACTGGCGGTAGCCCCACTGTGCATCTATCTTTTTCACCAGTTCCAGTTCCTTTTTATTCTTACAAATCTGCTCTTAACACCACTTATTACCTTATTGATGTTCTGGGGGTTGATCGTGTTGGCACTGGGTTGGATCAATCCGGTTGCCACGGTATGGACAACTGTTTCTGATGGGCTTGTAGCCGGTGTGCGTGCCGGGAATGGACTTGTATCGGGCTTTGAGCATGCATTTGTTTCGGCTATTCCAATGCCCGCTTCTGAGTTGGTATGGTGGAGTGCATTGTTGATCCTAATTGCCTGTGTTCCGTTCTTCCGGCATAGAAGATGGATCACCATTGGCATCCTTTGCTGTGCGTTCCGAATACTTATTGATGTATACCAGATCTATCTGGATAGAAAGGGCCCGGATATTCACATACTGACCTGGAACCGTGGCAGCCATAAGGCCAAATGTCTGAGACTTGGTTCAGAGTATCTCGTTTTATCCAAAGGTCGCATGTCGGAGGAGCGGATAAAGTCAGATCTTGATTCCTATGCACTGCGCATGGAAGGAGCTGAAGTACCAAATGTGCGATTTGTCGAAAAGGAGTATCAAAACTTCATGACAAAAAAGCACATACGAGTTCAACTGATTGAAAAGTCAACTAAAAGTCCGGGAAATGGAACATACTGAAATTCAGCGGGTTTTGCGTAAGACGAATTCCAAACAAAATGTCTGACTATTCTGAAAATACACAAAGATGAACTTGATACGAACTTTTGGTTCGCTTAGGCAATAAAAAGATGACACAATCAAAAAATTGAGTGATTGAGGTCTGATGGTCTCATTAAACTGTCGTTGGCAGAGGCGATTGGTTAATATCGTCATATCTCCAGATAGCCCATTGCCAAAGCATTTCAGCGCATTAGTTTTAAACTCTTGAAAGGGGGACTGCACTTGTGGAACCCCTGTAAATGGACATCTATACATTAATATACTATGATCAACAATTACAAAAAGAAAGGGCTTTCTTGGACTAAGTCAATCGCTACGATGGCACTGTTGTGTATGTCTGTGTTCAGCTATGCTGCGCTCAGCGGAAACAGCTATGTTATCGACAAAGGAGGTACTGCCTCTTCAACCGTTTACAAATCATTCACAGATTTCGTGAGCGACCTCTCCAAAGGTACCCGCGCTGATGGTGGTACTGCAAATGGTCCCGGTGTTTCTGGGCCTGTTACAGTTACATTTAAGAGTGGTTCAGGGCCGTACACGGAGCAAATCAGTATCCCGGCCATTTCAGGGGCTTCCAAAACCAACACCATCACAATCGATGGGAACGGTCAAACCCTCACATTTAACACCACTTCCTCTTCAAAATTTGCCGTGTTGCAACTCGATGGAGCGGATTGGTTTGTGGTGAAGAACATGACCATCATCTCCACAGGAACATCCTATGGACGATGTGTGCATTTGAAAAATGCGGCTGACAACAACGTGTTCGACAAACTCACCATGAGCATGCCGAATATGACAAGTACCAGCAACTACAATGCTTACTTCATGATCTGCAATAGCGAGACAGCTCC
>JACJZU010000004.1 GCA_020635435.1 Flavobacteriales bacterium | reverse complement strand
GCCAACGGTGCAGCCACTTCTCCAACTGCTGGAAACGTAGAAGCAACCTGGACAGACAATTCAGGAAGCGGAAGTGCTCAAGCAACAGACAAGGCTCTGATTGCTCTTTTGAACACTACCCGAGGGGAAGCAGTGTTCACCACTGCGGGACCAGCAAGGTCTGCCGGATCAGCGACCATTCCAGTGCCTTCTGAGTACTCAGGAGAAGACGTTGAAGTCTTCTTAGGTTTTGTATCAGAAGACGGAACTAAAGTCGCCAACAGCGTTTATTTAGGCTCTGTAACAGTTGCGTAAAGCGATTGGTGTTTTCCTTGAAAACCGCTTCCTTTGTGGAGCGGTTTTTTTATGCCCGTACCCCTCTATTTTTCCTTTATTATCGCTTAGTTTGACATTCCTAAGCCTTTTTTGTTGCTAATACGTTTCTACACTTTTAGCAACATACGGATTTACAGTAAGTTAAAAGCAATTAAAATATTTTGTATCGGAAAGTAATGTCAAACATCAATAAACGAAAGAAGCCTAAACCATTATCTTAGAATAGATTGGACTTTTTTTCGCTTAGTTTGTTCTCATTTTTCAGCTCAGTCATGTGTGTTCTGTTGCGCCATTGTTGCGCAGATGCCACATTATTCAGAAAACCTAAAGGCTCTGGACTTAAGCTCACACTCACTATTTGAAATACCCCATTTTTTGGCAACACTTCTCCAGTGTTTAACTGTATTGGTTACTTCTTTCAAAATTCGGTTAGCACGCCCTTCATTCAACCTAAAGAATTTGGCCACCTCCATAACCAAATGGAAATCCAATGCATTGTCATTATCTGAAATATTCAAACTCAGTCCTGTCCCGGTTTCAACAGGGTTGATATCGTAGGCCGGAGACAGCAC
Organism: Flavobacteriales bacterium; assembly: GCA_020635435.1. Taxonomy (GTDB): domain Bacteria; phylum Bacteroidota; class Bacteroidia; order NS11-12g; family UBA9320; genus VMDK01. Next base: position 501,215 of record JACJZU010000004.1, on the reverse strand, counting down.
CCAGCCTTCAGGGTGCAGAATAAAACCATGATTTCGTAAATGGTCATCAGTATTCGATACACTGATACTAAAAACAATTCTTCGCCAAAGCTCTTCCAAATCAGCATCTACATTTCCTCCGTAAGTAGTCAAAAAATCAACAATATCCAGATAACTGGCTCCTTCTTGGCCATCAATAAATCCAAGCATAGTCATAGCCGAAGAGAAATGAACTCTTCGTCCGTCGGCTGTACGATCGAAACGTTTAGTTAAAAAAGTGTGGTGTTTGCTCGAAAACTTTTGTGCTCTACATTCTGCCATATATATTCCGGCAGCCATCGCCAACTCTTGGGTTACCATTTCCCAGGCTCCGACATTAAATTGATCACTGCCACTTGGAAACTTTGCAATCCAAAGATGTCCCTGTTCATCCACGATACTTGCTTTTGGTCTTGCGCCACCCAGTGAACTTCCAGGAGCCACCAGCATATCCAACCATTTAAGATAGTCGGGATCGTCCGTCACATTCTCATCCTCCAACCTTAAACTGACTTGTTCCAATTCCCGAATAGATGCCCAAGGCGGAGATGCCATTTCTTTGTCGTTATCTAAAAATGGTCCATCCGTAGACAATTTGAAACGGAGTCCACCCATCCGATGAACGTCATATACGCCCAGTAAATAATCCGTTTCGAATAGATTGCGCTCCGTTCTCCCCTCCTTTCTAGCTAATGCTGCTTCCCGTCTGCGCATGAGAATTCTACCCCATCGATCAGGTGAAGAATCCAGGAAAGCACCAAAATTTGCTTTGTCATCACTCAGAAAGTGCAGTCCTGAGTATAAGGCTAAATCAGGATCTAAAACCTGGGAAAAGTCTTCCTGCAACCATGCCTGTTCATATTCAAATGAAAAAACCTCCTTACCGCGTAACAGCTCAGAGTGAAGCACTCCCATAAGCCTAGGGCCGTTTATTTCCTTCCAACCGGCATAAACGAATATATCTCTCCGAGAGCTTTTATTACTCATGATGGCTTATTTCTTTTAGGTGCTCGCTTACCGGTTTCCAAGTTTGCATCTTGTAATTTTCTACCCAATTCATCATCCTTGGCTACAAGTAAAAAGTCCTTCTCCAGGCCAAGTACTTTTAATACATTCAAGTACTGACCAATCCCAACACCCGGATGTCCTTGCTCGATCTTCACTAAAGTAGTCCGCCCCATCCCGGCACGCTCCGCTACTTGGATGGTACTCAATTTTCTTCTGAGACGCGCCAATCGTATATTCTCACCAAGTTCTTCCAATATGCGCTGAATCCTTGGCAACAAAGTCGGGGTCTTATTTGCCATAATGTTTTATTAATGATACAAATATATGAGTTTTTGATTCTTTAAACATACATTAATAATCAACTGGCTTTCCACCCACTTACAAAACAAGATGGCTTTCAAAGGAAAAACTCTAAATATTGCAAATCGCGATATGCGATATTCCTAACCATTTACCGAGGCCTCAACTAAAATCAGAAGGGTTAAAAACTGAGATTACCGACCCTTACTTCAGCCATCCCCACACAGAACCTAATCACCCCTCCCCGATCCAAAATCGACCACTAAAACGAAGCATTGACAAGAAAGAATAATCTTCTATTTACCGTTCTTTGTTGTTGCTAATTTGTTGCACTACAACACGCCATATCAGGCACCTGCTGCCGGTTTGTTGCGCACTTTTAGACGCTAAATCGTAGACTACAAGCGTGTTGAGGCCTCAGAAAAACCCACTATGAGGTGTATCGGAAAGTAACCTTTTGACCTGCAATCACATATACAATTAAATCCTTCATCAGGTAGAAAAACGATACCCCTCCTATCTATCAAGGATAGAGAACGTCCAAATTTGGAGATCGGCCTGATGTGTAAAAATCACACAGTCTCTTTAGTAGTTCAATTCCAAATCAGATTTTCCTATACCCCCGATACTTCTTCAACTCATTTTCGGAATACAATTTCTTTTCCTCTAGATATGCGATCAGTTCATGATAAACAGGATGGTATTCCTTATCATCTCTAAGTGCAAAAAGAATCTCATGCCATGGGATTTTGGCTGGTTCGCGACCCCAATAAATGCAGTAGATTTCTAGTTTTCCCGGCGACATGACTTCAACCAATGTCTCACCGAGTTTGCTCCAATCATTGGAGATCTCAGTCCGGTAAAGCTCAAGGGCCAAATTACTGGAAATAGGCATATCCGATTCCTCACCATAATCAAGTGCACCACCATATGCATAAATGTCTTCAAATAATAAATCCTCTGTTACCCGCAAGAACCAGCCACTTTCAGTTTGTATTAAAAACAGGTCTTGAGAACTACCTCCGGCGTAATATGTCATTAGCAACCGCCACTGCTCACGTGATTCCCTGTCATGCTGTTCATCTAATTCAAAAGATCTTCTAATCCGAACATCACTCTCTTTAAACGCTTCCAATACCAACTTGCGGTCGAATGCAACATCACAGCTCATATATCCCAACGTGGCAATCAAGTAGCGTGCAGTGTGTGGGTTATTCCCCGAAATTGCTATTGTGCATTCACCACTCGCTAAAATGTTCTCGCAGTCCTCAATAGTGATCTCGTCTTCAAGCTCCCAATATCCGCTTGGTAGAAGAGAGATGTGATTTTCTAGTACACAGCCAATAGGCAGTCCTTCCTGATTCCTGATGAAAATGGGCTTTTTCTGTGACATATTGTGTTTCATTTATACTTTGAACGAGAACTAGATCAGCAATTAGCAAATGCCTTATCACAAATAAATTGGTGAGCTGGTCCCTTTTGTTAAATCTTACATTTGAAATGCTCCAATTCAAAAAGCCAATTTTCTTCACTCCCCTTAAAGTTTCTGCACACCACGTATCGCTTTGCTCCAACTCTCCGAAAGGCCTCTCTGGAAGAGTCTTCAGCGATGTAATTGCTGATAAATCCGTATAGTTTCACTACTTAGTTCACTACAAATGAAAAGCGATGGAATGCAGCCTATCTGCATTCGGTTTTTCTTTACGGGGATATTCATTGCGGTTTATGTAAAATCTCTTACGGCGGGGATTGTCTTTCTCAACCTAGACGATCTCTCTGAGCAAAAACCGGTGGCAGTTGACAAGTGGGGGATCATCAACTGTCTCCAGGAGTACGAAGGAGGTATGTTGGAAGGGGTGGATGGGAGGAAGGATGGGAGGATAGGAGGATGGGAGGATGGGTAGATAGGAGGATAGGAGGATGGGTAGATAGGAGGATGGGAATATAGGAGGATGGGAATATAGGAGGATGGGAATATAGGAGGATAGGTGGTTGGGGGTTCGGCACAGATTACTGGGAATATTGCTTGAGGTGCTTGATGATCTCGGGTTTGATCTGTTCGTAACTGTCGTCGACGATCCAGTGGCCGGCGTTGATCGGGACAAAGCGATATGGGCCTTTCATGAATTGTGCAGCGCCTTCGACCGCATTGCGTCCGATCGCGAAATCCTTTTCGCCCCAAATGAACAAGGTGGGGGCGGTGATATCGCCCAGAATGTTCTCCGTTACGGCGAGTTTGGTTTGTTTGTAGTTGCCGCGATAGTAATTGAGTGTTGCCGTTAGAGCACCCTTTTGTTTCAGGATCCTCAGGTAATCCTCGATCTCCTCGGGACTTTGGTCGGTCCACAACTTGCGCAATGCTGCGTAGTTCTTTGCCTTCATCTTCATTTCGGGAATGAAGGGGATCTGGAACTGACGAATGTATTTGCTTCTCGCCCGTTGATCCGGATCGATGGCCACGGCCTTATAAAAGCTTTGTAAGTGTGGAACACTCAGTCCGCTCCAGCTTTTGATGCGGTCGGAGAAATCGAAGACCACCTTCCACCCTACTGCAGCTCCCCAATCGTGACCTATGAGGTGAAAATGCGGCATGCCCACCGCATCAGCAATATGCGCAACATCCTCTGCCAACAGCTCGATGTGGTAGTTTCGCTTGCCTTTTGGTCTGGCTCCTTCACTATACCCCCTAAGGTTGGGCGCCACACAGCGGTATCCTTCGGCCGTTAGGTCATGCATCAATTTCGTCCACATGATGTTGCTCTCCGGAAACCCGTGAAGAAGTATCACCGGCTCCCCATTCGGATCACCCGATTCGCGGCAATCAAATACATATTGCCCTGCCTTGATCTTTTTCTGTTCGATCATGATCGCACTTATTTCAAGCAAATTAGTGCCGTTCTGCCGGAAAAGCAATTTTTATCCCTGCTTTCGGGAACTCCGATCACTCCGAGCCGAGAAGGATCAATTTGCCCACAATACGCTTTCCATCTGCGGTTGTAGCGGTATAAAAATATACACCCGATGCCAGTTGTAGGTAAATGTTTGCTCGTTGAAAATCAGGCTCCGGATGCAGATAGACAAGGGACCCGGTGCCATCTTCGATCCTAAATTCCCCGATCGGGTTGCGGGATTCGACATGTACAATTCCCCGCCCGGGATTCGGGTAGATCCTGAATCCCTCCAATTCGTCGATCGAACGTACTGATCCCGTTTTCCATTTGAGATCGAGCTTGACGACGGTATAACAGGTGTCGTTGAATAAGGTGTCGGTATAGCTCCCTTCATCGAAATAAGGTTTTGGTCCGATCCATATGGTGTCGCCTTTACTAATGAGGGTATCCAGCCTCAACACTTCGGAATGATGTACAAGAAGAAGATGATAGGTAATGCTGTCGCATTTCCCCTTCAGGGTATCGGTGATCAGTTGGTTCGTATAATAGAACTGACCTCTGAAATAGAGGCTGTCGCAGGCTTGAACCCTTTGCGTATCGCGATCTACAGGGGTAATGTTGATCACTGTAGTTAACACACTGTCACATCCCGATCGATTGACGAGTGTGTCGTAAAGCCGGACGGAAGAGCTATAAGTTATGCCTTGGAAGATAAAAGAATCACAAGCGTCAATTTGCCAGGTATAACTGTTGGTCTTGCCCGTTACCAATTGAGCCGTTACGATGCTGTCACATCCGTTTGGGCTAACACCTCTTAGGGTATCGATCCGGAAAACCGAGTTGTAATAGGTAGTGCCCCTGTATCGGATCGAATCGCATCCACTTCGCCGTATGGTATCCCGGATCGAATTGAAAATATGGAGTTGAAGGGTTGAAATGCTGTCGCAACCCAGACTATTGCGCAGCGTATCGTGGATCGTACCTGACCGGAAATGGGTGACTCCCTTGAAGGTGAAGGAATCACATGCATTCATTTGCCAAAATGTGTGGTTTCCGGATCGGACCTGTAGTTTGTACGTGACCAGACTGTCACAACCATTGGCTGATCCTCCCCGGATCGTGTCGGTGAGTTCGGTATCCTTGTAATAGTATCGGCCCTTGTGAATAATGGAATCGCAGGCCGAACGTTCGACCGTATCGCGCCCTGATCGATGTACGATGAGATGCATGTAATGGAAACTGTCGCAGCCGTTCCCTGCCCCTCCTTTTCTGTAATCGACAAGGGTAACCGTGCGGTTATAGGTGAATCCTTTGTAACTGGCTTGATCGCAAAAGTCGAGCGTGTCGTATTGGCGGATGGTGTTGTTGACCGTGAGGTAGGTGGTAATGATGCTGTCGCAGCCCGATCGGCTTTTCAAACTATCGACCAATACGGTTGATGCCATATAAGTACTGTCCGGTCTTCGGAGACTGTCGCAGACCCCCAGATGAACCGTTGAGCGGTGTGTATTTGAAATGCGGAGTTCGAGCCGCAACAGGCTGTCGCAACCCGCCTTATTTTGCAGGGTATCGAAGATCGTTGTGGAATTCGTGTATGTTCTTCCTTTGAAGATGAATGAGTCACATGCCTGTAGCTGAATGGTTCGACCGGAACTTTTTGTCACGTGTAGGTATGTGACCACGAAACTGTCGCAGCCATTGGCCGAAGCCGCAGTTAAGGTATCTGTAACGTACTGTGAGCTAAAATACCAATTGCCGCGATGTGAAATGGAGTCACACGACCGTCTTGTAAGGCTGTCGATACCCGGTATTCGGATATCGAGCCATACACGCAGTACACTATCGCAACCCGTACTTGCACCTTTTTGGAAGCGGTGCTGAACCCAGCCACTTGTATCGTAGATTTTCCCGAAAAAGGAAACAGCCGAGCAAGCGATCATTGTGTCCAGCTGCAGTACTGTGCGATCGATGCGGATGGAGGTTTTCACAATACTGTCGCATACGGCTGATCTTTTGAACGTATCGTAGAGTACTACCGAATTGGTGAACAGTTTTCCTCCAATGCGGAGGCTATCACAACCGTGATATGCTTTTTCATGTATTGTGGGAATAACGGTTAGGAATATCCTCACGATGGAATCGCATCCGCTTTCATAAACATTTGGATACCTCAATTCGATCCGCTCCGAATTTCGGTAGGTTCTTCCCTGAAACACGGCGCTGTCGCAAACCGTGATCTGCTTCTCCTCGTAGGTGTTGCAGTGGGGGAAATGCAGAAGGAATGCATCGTTTGTGTTAACCGATCGGAGATATTGCAGCGATTCCGAAGGATCTATATCGATCTGCCCCTCGAAGTAGCCCCCGATCCAGATCCGACCATCGAGGCAGGCAATGGCATCGCCCGATTCTTCTCCAAAACCGGCCATTTGCCAACTGTTTCGGAACCGGCCGGCGGTATCGTAGAGCGCTACGAATATGTCGAAACTCCCGAGGTTGTCAATTGGTCCTTGCCCTATGCTGTCGCTGAGTTCTGTGCGCTCATTGAACATTCCGCTGATGAGTATTTCGCCATTTGCATCGAGGACGATATCCCGCACGACATCGTAGGACGCTTCGGCTCCGTAAGTCCGGGCCCATTTTATCGCGCCATTGGTATTGAAATTTGCCAGAAAGAAATTCTCTCGTTTCGGATAGATCATATAGGTTCCGCTTCCAGGATCGAGATCCAGCGAATCGCTGACCCTACCCATTAGTAGAGGTTCCTTGCGATGGTTGAGGATGATCCCTTCCACAAAATCGGAATTCCGTCCGCCTAAGGAGAATGCATAGAGCAATGTACCAGCGGTGTCGAATTTCTGGAGGAACATGTCTATTCCTCCGGCGCTTAGGAGCGTGTCACCGGCCCGGCTGAATGTTGCGGAGGACTGGAAATTCCCTGCCACATATACGTTCCCTGAATCATCCAGTACCAGATCGGCCTCATATTCCCATGAAGTCCCTCCAAAGCGTTCCGCCCAAATGAATTGGCCTGAACTGTCCAGTCGGACCACGTAATGATCATCTCCCCCCCTGCTGTTTAGATCGTTTCTCGCCGAAGAGGGGTCAAAATCGACCTGATCGCGGAATAATCCCGTAACCAGTACGTCTCCGTTCCGGTCCGCAGCGATATCATGCCCTGCATTCCAGCCCTTGGACGTTCCCGATTGGTGGCTGCGAAAACCCTTGACCCATTCGAATTTTCCATCGGTGCTGTATTTGGCGACGAACGTATTGTTGGCATTCTGATTGGTCACGGAAGTACCTGCACTTGTGGAAGGGTCAAAATCGACCGTATTGTGGTAACTTCCGGTCGCATACACATTTCCGAAGCTATCGAGGCAGATGGCATTCCCTCTGGTGCCGTTGACACCATTGCTGGTGATAGCCCATTTCAGGGATCCGGAACTGTCGTATTTGATCAGGAACATATCGACATTGCTGTTTCCGGCATTGAAATACAATACGGAATCGGAAGGATCTACATCCATCACACCGCTGTATGTGCCGATCACGTAGCTGTTCCCGGCCCGATCGACCACCATGTCGGCCACATTCGCCGAAGCTGTTCCGGACCTTTCGTTGCCCAGTAGTGCCGCCTGAACAAGGACGGCAGAATCCCGGTAGGTGGCCACAAAACCATTGAAATCGCTGTGTGGAACGGTGAGGGTATAGCTCGATGCGGAGGGATCGAAATCTGCGGCACTTTTCATCTGACCGCAAATGCGGAATTCGGAATTGCCTCTATCGACTAGGCTGAGTGCGGCTTGTGTATTGCCATCGCCAAAAGTCACTGTCCAGTTATGCCGGAAGCCGGTATCGTAAACCGATAGAAACGCATCAAAACTACCCTGACTGGTATAGCTGGCTGAAGAGTTGATCGGGTCGAATTGCACCGTATAGCTGAACGCCCCTGCGATGGCCACCTCCGAGCTATCACTCACTGCGATCCCATCGACTTCATCGGAACTGCGGCCGCCTATGCTCAGGCTTTTTATGAAGTTCCCATTGGATTCGAGGCCGAGAATGTAGATATCGGATGCCCCCTGACTGCTGTGGGAACCTGCCGAGCTGTTCGAATCGAGATCGATCGTATTCTCATATTCACCCGTTGCCCAAACGCTGTTATTCGGGCCGATAGCAACGGCCTTGCCAAATTCGGCATATCCGGAGGTCCCGAATGCCCTGGCCCATCTAAATGCCCCTGCACTGCTGTACCTGGCAATGAACACATCTCCATATCCTTTCGATGAGCGCGCAAATTTGGAGCTTGGCGATGGATCGAAATCCAGGGTATTGGTAAAATAACCTGTAATTATCACCGACAGGGAATCGTCGATCGCCATTCCATACGTTCTTCCAAATCCTTCGAAGATCCGGACCCATTTGTTGCGGCCATTGCCATCGTATTTGGCGAGAAAAAGGCTGTAGGCCCCGGAACTCGCGCGACTGAAACCGGGCTTCGATGCCATTGGGTCAAAAATTGCCGAATCGGTGATGATCCCTGAAACAACAGGCATCTGATCCATACCTACGGCAAGGGATGTGATCTCATCCAACTTCAGTCCTCCAATATGGATAGCCCAAAGCAGCGCACCGGATGAACTGTATTTGATCAGAAATCCGTCCGTATTACCCCTGCTGCGCAGGATGAACTCTCCGCTATCCGAAGGATCTGCATCCAATTTCCCCTCAAAATGTCCGGCAATGAAAATGTTCCCAAGTGTATCCACAGCCAGATCCTGTACAATTGCATCATTCGCGCGAATAATGTTGACCCACAATGGTCGGTCTGCCGTATCGTATTTGGCAAGGAAGATGTCGTAATCACCGGAACTCACTCTGCGCACCAACGAATCGGAACGCAGGTTGAGCCGGGCAGTATATTCAAAATTACCGGCAGCAAAATAATTACCCCAACGATCTTGTGCCTGATCTGTGCTCAATAACTCTCCACCGCGAAACAACGTATCCACCATGTTGAATGCCCACATAGTGGACGTTTCGACCCGGGACTGAGCAGAAACAGAAAAAGACCATACAAAGCAAATGAACAAAATGGCTGATCTCATCGGGCGGGGAGGCTTGGCCGGCAAAAATGGGGGAAGATGAGGAGGAATCAAAACTTGATCTATTACAAGTAAGCAGTTAGGTAGTTTGAATGCAGCGGAAATTGTAATACAAAATGATAAACAAATAGTTGCTTTTAGGAACAGACTATTTCAAGCTTTGGATAGCATAGACAACTCAATAATTTGGGTGATAATAATACAATATTCGCAGCCATAAAAACAGGAAATATTTGAGCTGTCTGATTAGTGACTATCTGCTATAGACTGCTGATTGCGGCTAAAGGCAGTGCTCGTTATATCTCGATTTTACAAAATTGCGAAATGCAATTACATTTAAAATGACTTTTGTTTCAACTAGATCTCAACGTCCGCAGTAGTGCATCATTTTGAGAATTTATCTTTAAGGTTTTTGTAGATACTTTTTGCCGATTCAACATCAATGGAATATGCATTGGCTAATGCAGGAATGTCCGGAGTCTTACCAGAATTTATATAGGGTATGAGTTCATTGAGAAAGGCATTCATTTGCTCGATGTGAACGTCCTGCGCAGTTGATTCAGGCATTTCAGGGAAATAGGCTTCATAGTCATTGACACGGATCTTTCTTTTGAGAATTTTTTCTATGGTCTGCTGCATGCTCAATCCCAAGGAGTAATCTTCCTGCGGTGTAAGGTCGAGGCCACAGTCGATCAATTTACGGCTTAAGCTATCAAACGCTCTTTTGGTTAGAGCATATCGGCAAAGCTCGTCGGTTTCTTCATTGTAGTAAGCGGAAGCATAATGTGGGAATTGGCTCCATTTTTTAATTGACAATCTATATACATTCTCATTCCATTGTACGGTGAAATTCGGCGACAGTTTGTTTGAGTCGAACTCCGGGATCTCCGTTTCGGATACGTAATGTCGTATTTCATCTTCACCATTCATCACAATCGGCAATTCCTGACCGACGGAAAGCATGAAAAACGGCATCGGATCCCGGTGGACTGCATCCATGAAGCTCTCATCATCCTCAATTTCCGGAAACACCTCGGTTCCATAGACAAAAACATCCCCTGCATCAAAAGATCTGTACGGAGCGATCAAACCATAAGTCTGCCAACATGCTCCATTAAAACCCAATAAAAGGAAATACAAGGAATGCTCGTGTCCGGCTTTGCAATATGCCTCCATGCTTGGTGAGTATAGGAGGTATTCATCGTCTCTGAATTCATCCCGGAGTACAAAAAATTCACGCTCGGGACGATCTGCAATTCGACCGAACACATATCTCCATGGATTTTGTTGTTGAAATTCGAGGAACTCTCTGTCCTCCGGATCCAAGCGGCGAATATGCGGGTGATCCATGTATTTATTGATGAGCCCATCCTTCACCACACCTTTCCCAATTATATACTCTGCACTCACGGTGGGGAAAAAGTCCCTCGGCATCTGCTCAACAATGTGCTTGTATCGCCTCAACGCCCGATCAATGTTCTTGCTCATCTGGTCCTTTGGTGCCAGAAAATCCATCAAGAAGTTGTCGTTCACCCGACTACTTTTCTTGCTGTGAACGGTACAATGTGCCTTCAATTTGGTAAAATCAGTCATCGAAATGGTTAAAATTGCGCCAAGATATCCCTGAAAAACGCTCCGGATATTTCAGATAGTAAAATTACTCAAAAAGGGTGCACGAAAAGAGAGAGATTTCCGGTTTCAAATGTTGGTTCCACGTTGTTGCAATTGTTTTTATCCTGAATCCACTTCTACCGATTCTAGCTCAAAACACATGCAAAGAGGTCATCGGCTACTACCCAAGCTGGCAATGGTACGACCGCGGCAAATTGGTTGGACCAAGTTCGATCCAATATGAAAAATACTCCATTATAAACTATGCTTTCCTGGATCCGCAGTCCGATGGGTCCCTGATGATCACTGACCCGTGGGCCGATAAGAACCTGTTGCTGGGAGAATTCGACTGGTCGGTTGCTCCGGCCGGATACGATTCGAAGATGGACCTGGGCGATCCGGCCTATCATAAGCCTAAGACATCTTTGGTATACCGCGCTCATGAGCAAGGGACCAAAGTGCTGATCTCCATCGGTGGTTGGACACTATCGAATAACTTCCCCGCTATCGCGGCCGACACAACGAAACGAACCCGATTTGCCCATGCCTGCAACGAGGTCGTGCGCCTATATGGGATAGACGGGATCGACCTCGACTGGGAATACCCCGGCTATGCGCCCCATAACGGCTCTTCGAAGGACAAGGCCCTGTTCACCGCTCTGATCCGCGAGGTTCGGGATTCGCTCGATGCCCTGGAGTCCGAATTGGGGCGACAATTCCTTTTCACAGCTGCCTTTGGAGCAGCCCGCGACCACATGGGAAATATTGAGTGGAACAAGGTAGTTCCGGAATTGGACTATATCAATTTGATGTCGTACGATTTCTTTGGAGCCTTCAGTACAGAAACCAACCACAATTCGCCCTTGTATGCACCTCAAAGGGGTGACAGTACTTTCAACATCGATAGTGCGGTAACCCATCTGCTCCGGTATTACAAGGTTCCGGCAACCAAGTTGAATGTAGGCGTGGCCTTTTACGGAAGGAGTGCCAAAACCAAGGGCGGTCCGGGCTTGCACGCGGCTACAACGGGTTCGGCAGATCAGTCCACTTTCGCGGTGGACGACGGATCGCCGTTATACTACAATCTGCTCTTGAAAAAGCACCTGTTCGATGAAGCATGGGACAGTTCGGCACAGGTGCCTTATCTGCTTGGGAAATCGGGGTTGAATACCTTTGTGAGTTATGATGATCCGAGGTCCATACGGCTTAAAGCCCAATATGTGCGTGCGCACGGACTGGCCGGGACCATCATTTGGGAGTTAACGGGTGACTATATCGAGTCTCCGAACACACCGGGACGGATCGAAGCAACGCCTTTGCTCGACACGTTGAACCATTGTCTGTGTTTTACCGAAGATCCCACAGAGCGGATCATGCTGTTCGACACAGTTTGTCAAACGTACCGGTCACCGAGCGGGAAATGGCTGGATTCGACCGGGGTGTATTTGGATACAGTTCGCAGGGCGAATGGACCCAACCGCATCTATACCATCTATCTCACACGCAACCGGCCCGGCTTCGACTCTTTGCACGTGCGATCCTGCATGAGTTATACCTCACCGAGCGGTCGGACATATACCGAGTCGGGGGTATTTTTGGATACAATAACCAATCATTCAGGATGCGATAGCATCATCCACATCGATCTGAGCATCGATCAGAATATTTCTGATACGATCCGGGTGAAGAACTGCGGTCCGTATTGGTTTGCAGGAAGAGAATTGACTAGTTCGGGGACCTATACGGACAGCCTGTTGAGCCAATGGGGATGCGATAGTGTGGTGGTATTGCATCTCAAAGTAAAGACACCGGGCAGAGATAGTTCACACATCGTATCCTGCGGACCTTATCGCACGGCGGGCGGGCGTATATTGAATTCCCCCGGCCGGTACACAGATACAGTTCGGCTTGCCGGTCAATGCGACAGTTTTGTGAACATCCGATTGGAGATCACAGAGATCGACACGGGGATCATTCAATTAGAAAATCAATTGGTTGCCGTGGAACGAGACGCGACCTACCAGTGGCTGGATTGCGATCGCGATTTCAGTATTCTGGAAGGGGAAACATCCCGGGATCTCAAACCGAATGGCCACGGGAACTTCGCAGTTGAGATCACAAAAAGGGAATGCCGGGATACATCTGCTTGTTACGAGACAGGTACGATCGGTATTCGGGGTTTAGAACCGCAATTCCGGATCTATCCGAATCCGGGTACAGGTAGCTATTTTGTTGAATTGCATAGTTCCCAAATTGCCAATTTGGTTGTTTACAACGATCTGGGGCGGATCATCTATGAAGGGACTGTGTATCGCGGTCTCACAGCTCTTCGGCTCAACGTTGCACCGGGGATCTACCCTGTAGAATTGCGAATCGGTCATAAATCCCACCGATTCAGGTTGATCCACTACTAGTCAAACCGATCCGGCATTCGGGTTAAACGGGGATGAATCGGTCCGCAGGGTGAGCTTATCCGCCAAAACCGCCTTTGAAGAGCATGGGGATCAGGACATAGACGAGAAAGGTGATGATGATCACTGATGCGAAATTCAGCCACAATCCCGTTCGCATCATCTGCTTCATAGTGATATGCTCGGAAGCAAAGACGATCGCATTCGGTGCTGTGGCAACAGGCAACATGAATGCACAGGACGCTGCCAGTGTAGCACCAACCATCAACGAGGAAGGATCCATATTCAATGCAATGGCCAGAGGGGCCAGAACCGGGAGTAAAACGGAGGTGGTGGCCAGGTTGGAGGTGATCTCGGTAAGAAAATTCACCATGAACACAACCACGAGCAGTACCAATAGAACATTGAGCCCGTTGAGCACAGAGAGATTGGCTGCGATCCATTCAGCCAGTCCGCTTTGCTGAAATGCCTCGGCAATGGCTATTCCTCCTCCAAAAAGGACCAGCACGCCCCAGGGTAGCTTAACGGCATCCTTCCATTCGAGCAGTTTCTGATGTCCTTGACGGGAAGGCAGCAGAAACAATACGAACGCTGCGCATACCGCAATAATGGTATCGTCCATACCGGGAAAGAGCTCCATCCACAGGAAGGAACGTGTCACCCACATAAAAGCGGTTGCCAGAAAAACGATCAGGATCAGTTTCTCCTCGTACGCCATTTTACCTAGTTGTCTGAGCTGAATTCCAATAGCGGGCAGTTCATCAGATTCCAGAGCCTTTGCGCCCCTGAATGGCCGCGTCAGATAGATCCAGCAGGCGATGAACAAACAGATACTCACCGGTAAACCGATCTGCATCCACTGGAGGAAACTGATCTCGATATTGTAAAATTCCTGGACCACTCCTGCCAAAATGAGATTCGGCGGGGTACCGATCAAGGTGGCAATACCGCCGATCGAAGCCGAATAGGCTATGGACAGGAGCAGGGCGGAAGTGAATTGGGCCGATTGGGGACTGTGCTCAAATTGCCTGCTTACGGCAAGTGCGATGGGAAGCATCATAACTGCGGTTGCGGTATTCGAGATCCACATAGACATGAAAGCGGTGCTGATCATGAAACCGAGTATAATATGCGCAGGTTTTGTACCCAGGCGATGAATGATATTGAGTGCAATGCGCTTATGCAATTGCCATTTCTGAATGGCTATGGCCAGAACGAATCCACCGAAGAAGAGATAAATGAATTTGTGACCATAGGATGCACACGTATCGGCAAGGCTCATGCCTCCGGCGAGGGGGAAGAGAACTATGGGTAACAGCGCAGTTACTTCAACTTCTACAACTTCGGTGATCCACCATACGGCAATCCACAGTGTGGCACCCAATACTCCGGCTCCGGCCTCTGTAAGGCCATTGGGTTGCATGAAGAAACGGAGCAATACGAAGAGCAAAGGTCCCAACAGGAATCCGATCGCACGAGCCGAGTTGAATTGTACTCTCCAATTCATGGATACAGTTTTTCGAATGCCTGGTATGCGAGTCCGGAAAGCTCATGACTCACGCCTGGAACAACGGTAATGTCCCAATTGAACGGTGTGCTCAATTGAGCAGCTAATGTGTTGCAGGTATTAAAGTAAAAGTTCGCCCTGTCGTATCGATTGGTTCCCTGTTCGTCGGCTTCCTCATTTCTTCGCAGGGATGAAGCATTGGGATCATTATCCAACGCTCCGACAAGCACATGAAAATCGGATCCGAGTAAAATTGCCCTTCGATCCGGGTCAAATGGGGTGAGGCCTGTCCCATACGGGAATTCGATCTGATCGTCCATGAGCGTGTACCACCCGGCTGAACAAAATGCGGCACGTTCAATAGCATCACCTGAGAAATAGGCCAGGCGATGAGCGAATTGCGAACCGGCTGAGAAACCCAATACACCGTATGCCGAACGCGAGCTGTTCAACTTCGCCTTCACGTCCAGAAAAAGTTGCTTGATGAGCGTGAAGGTCCAGATCTCCTGCGCATTCAAGGAGCTAAGAGATGGATTTTCACCATTCTCGAACAAATTGCCCAGGTTGTATTCATTGCCTCCCGGGTAATAATCGGTAGAGAATTCGGGTACTATAAGGACAACTCCTTTTCGGTCGGCCTGTGGAGCCAGTACATCACGAGTGTATTGTCCATCGCGACTCGCACCATGGAATGCGAACAAAATAGGTGATCGCTCATCTGCATTGGAAGGAATATGGTAATGAACGCGAACAGGCTTTTCGCGCAGCGGGATATACGATGAATAGATATACGAACCTGTTCCTTTCAGCTCGCTATCCTTCAAGTCTCCGGGTTTGGTGGCCGGGAGCTCGTTGTTGTCGCATCCATACGTTAGAAAACATGCGACCCAAACCAATACAAGAAACTTCTTCATGAGTTCGATTCGAAAGTACAATCTGCTACCGGAGCACAAACAAGCCAATTTTTCAAATAAAAACAAACCAATTACCCGATTTGGTTCAGATCAGTATGGAGGCCATCTGTCGGATCCTGTTTCGTATCACGGGAACGCGAACGGAGGAGAAACCGAATATGAGTCCGTGTGCTTTTTCACCGCTCACAAAGCATTTGCTGAGGGGATGTGTAATGATCCTTTTTTGGCGCAGATCACGGGCACGGTCGAGGTCGGGAAGGTCGTACTCGAGATGTGCCATTAACTGCAAGCCGGGAGCCATGCCTTCATGCATGTGCAGAATGCCCTCGAAGGTTTGCCGCATTTCCCGTGCAAAGAGTTCCCGGCGTTCGTCGACCACCTCGTTCAGGCGGTTCACATGTTGCCAGAGTAATTGTTTTTCGATGAACTGATTGAGCACTACTTGAATCGACGGGGCCACGAAGCGGTGCGAATGCCTCATGATCGCATCGAGCACATCGATCAGGTGAACCGGTGCGACCATATACCCGATGCGCAATGAAGGGTGGAGAATGCGGTTGAATGTACCGAGATATATCGTTCGCTGGTCGGGATCCAGGCTGAAAATTGTGGGATCGTTGCGGCCGTAATTGTTGATCTCGGCCTCGTAGTCGTTTTCAATGATCAGGCATTTTTGCTCCCGAGCCCAATTCAGGACCTTCCGCTTGCGCTCGGTACTCATACGCACACCGGTTGGGTAATGCGCTGATGGTGAGAGGTGCATGATCTTCACACGCGCATCGGGAGGTACCTCCATCTGATCAGGATCTAAACCGTGTTGGTCGGGCGCTGCAGAACACAAAGTGGCCAGTTGACTTTTAAAAATGGAATGCACATTGGGGAACGTTGGGTTCTCCAGTACAACCACATCGCCGGGATTGATGAATGCCTTGCCGATGAGGTAGAGGGATTGCAAAGACCCCGAAACAATAAAAACCTGCTCCGGACTGCATTTTACGCCACGACTCACGGCCAGATAATCGGCAATGCTGTGTCGGAGTGCGGGTAGTCCGGCAGTTGCGGAATAGGCCAAACTACTCAGGCTGATCTGCTTCCAGTAATTATTGGAAAGTCGTTTCCACTGGTTCAATGGGAAAATATCAAGGGGTGGCAAGCCCGGACGAAATGCGATCGATTCATCTTCCGTGCTGTTGATCAGATTGATATTGCTCACAAATGCTTTTCCGGCGGTTGAGAGCTCGGGAAGATTTCCGGTATCGGGAGGTGGCGGGGCCGGTTTGCGCGGCTCAGGGGATCTGATCCGGTAACCCGAACCGGTTCTTCCCGAGATGAGTGATTCATATTTCAGCGCCTCGTAGGCGCGAACCACTGTACTTCGCGACAAACCGAGTTTATCAGCTAAGATTCGGCTCGGGGGCAGGAGCATTTGGTCCGGGATCTCCCCATTCAGGATCAGGTCGCGGATCACCCGGAATAAACGCACGTACTTCTTCTCGGATGAAGATTGCATTTCCTCATAACTTCGGGCGATCTTCCGCAATCCGGTACGCATAATTGGCCTGCTAATTTACTTTAAATTGGTCTGCCTAAGGCAAATAATGAACTGCGTATTTTGAACTTGCCTGTACTTCGTGTAGACAGGCTCGACCTGATAAAAACACAAACCATGAAAAAGATCTACTTAATCCTTGTTTTGTTCGCGGCCTGTTTCACGGCATACGGACAAGTTGTAATCAATGAAGTATTGTACGACCCATCAAACAATGCGCTGGATGGCGATGCCAACGGAGACGGGGTTTACGATCAGGAAGCCGATGCCTTCATCGAATTTGTGAATGGCGGTTCCACCTATGTGGATATGAGCGGCTACCAGATCTGGGACGACACGACGAATGGCGAGTTGCGCTACACCATTCCAAGCGGGGTTATCCTTGCACCCGGTGGGGCTTTAGTGGTTTTTGGAGGGGGAACTCCAATGGGATATTACGGAAATGCGCTGGTTTTAGCCGATACCAATGTTGAGGGGATGAATCTCAACAACAGCGGTGAGGTGATCATAATTAAAGATGCCAGTGGGAATGTGGTACTTTCCTTCGATTCCGATGCCCTTTCCAACAACCCGAACGAATCGTACACGCGTAATCCGGACATTACCGGTGATTTTGAACAACATGCGGCAAATACCTCCCGCCTCTTCTCTCCCGGTTTGAGGGTTGATAGCACAGTTTTTGCACGCGAGTTGCATCTGCAGGGAATCATCGATTTCACCACTCCGGCGGGTGGTTCTTCCGGTAAGGCCATACATCTGCACGCCGATTCAGCCATCTCCGACCTCAGCAATTATGGGATCGGTGTCGCCAATAACGGAGGAGGAACCGATGGTATCGAATTTCCTCTCCCGGCTTTGTCTATTGCCAAAGGCGACGACATACTCATCGTTCGCGACTCAGCTGCAATGGAAGCTTATCTGGTTGAATGCTTCCGGGAATTTGAGCACATCATCGTAGATAACGTCGGCGCAGTGAGCCAGAACGGAGACGACGCCATTGAGTTGTTCCTCGGTTCGTACGTGATCGACACCTACGGAGATCCCAATCAAAGCGGATCCGGATTGCCTTGGGAATATTCCGACGCCTGGGCCTACCTCACCGATACCGGTTGGTATGCCGCCATGCCCGACTGTACAGACGAAACGGAGAATATCTATTTGAGTTCATGCCGCTATATGGGTTGTCCGGATGTGAATGTTTCCTCCATCGAAGTTGAAGGAGAAGGTGGAGCAAGCACCATCACAACCCCTGCCGGAACCCTTCAGATGATGGCGATGGTAAGTCCTTCCTATGCTGCAGACACTACATTCACCTGGTCGGTGGACGATGAGATGATCGGAACCATTAGCTCCATGGGCTTACTCACAGCGGTAAGCAATGGAACGGTAGTGGTAACCGCCACTGCAAACGACGGAGGCGGAACCGAAGGTTCTGCAAGCATCACCATCACCAATCAGGGAATGGGAATCGCCAGCTTCAGGACCAATTTCGTGGTTTATCCGAACCCAGCCGGCGATCGCTTGTATATTCAACACAATACATACCGGATCGATGAGGTTGTCCTTTACTCTGCAACTGCTCAGGAGATACTCCGACTGCGCGAAGATCTGGATGTAATTGATCTGAGTTCCGTAGAAGCGGGAGTTTACACACTCGAGATCCGCAGCGGGGAGGAGGTATCGAACATTCGCCTGATCAAGCACTAGGGCATCATGCAGTTTCGAGATCTCGCCCTTTTTATGGGGTTGTCCGTCGTTCTATTCGCCTGTGAAACCAACGACGTAGAGCCGGAGAATGCCGGTAAAGTAAGTCTTTCTGCCGGTGCCATCACCCTTTCCGAAGATCAGGATTCAACAACCATCACGGTTTCTTTGGGTTCTGTTCAAGATAACGATGTTACCGTGGGTCTGAACTTCAGCGGAACGGCCACACGAGGTTTGGACTTTCTGTGCAGCGATCTGATCGTTATACCTGCAGGATCGGCTTCGACTTCGGTATTTCTGAGCACCGTTCAGGACACCTTAAAGGAAGGCAATGAAACACTCACCGTACAGATACTTACGGTAGAGGGTGCAGAACTGAATGCCGCTATGCAGAAAGTGGACATATTGATAGAAGATGATGATGTACCATCGGCTTTCAACCTGATCCTGAACGAGATCCTGTACGACCCTTCAAACAATGGTTTGGATGGGGATGCCAATGGCGACGGGCAATACGCTCAGGCTGAGGATGAATTCCTGGAATTTGTGAACATATCAAGCCAACCGATCGACCTGAGTGGTTATAAAATTTTCGACACCGAGAACATGGCCATCAATACTCCGAACCATTTGATCCCGAATGGAACGGTGATCCAACCGGGAAAGGCCTTTGTGGTTTTTGGAGGTGGCACGCCAACCGGAAGTTTTGGTGGTGCGACGGTACAAACCAGCACATTCGGTGATCTGAATCTGAACAATGCCGGGGATGAAATGCTTCTGGTAAATCCGGATGGTGTTGTGGTGCTTCGATTCGATATCGAGCCGCTCTCGAACAATCCAAACGAATCCTACACACGCAACCCGGACCTTACCGGAGAATTCGAACAACATGCTGCAGCGAGTACTGCACTGTTCTCGCCCGGCACCAAGGTAGACGGCACTCCATTTTAGAACAATGTTGACCGGACCGATCCTTGCGCTGATCTTTATAATCGTTCTGGGCTATTTGCTCCTGAAGGGTTACAATCCACATGCCTTGCTTCTCATAGCAGGTTTGGTGATGTTGGGATTGGCCTGGTCGCTCGGTTTGGTCTTGCCCAAGGTGAAGCATCCTTCCGGCTGGCAAGGATTTGACCTTTTTGTACTTGTGACGGAATCTTTTTCCGGCACCAATGCCGGAGTGGGCCTGATGATCATGGTGATCGGGGGATTTGTGGCCTATATTGACAAGATCGGGGCATCAGCCGTATTGGTGGATCTCGCTCTCAAGCCACTGGGCGTTCTCAAAAAGAATCCCGATCTCGCAGCAGTTGCCGTAATTCCGATCGGGCAGGTATTGTTCATCTGTATACCATCGGCAGCCGGAATGGGCTTATTGCTCATGGCCTCTGTGTATCCGATCCTTGTGGGATTGGGGGTGAGCCGACTTTCAGCAGTTTCCGTGATAACGGCCTGTACCTCCATGGGTATGGGGCCGGCCTCGGCCATGACCGCCGCCGCCACGAATGTTGCCGAATTGGATGGCGTGTTGTACTTCGTTCAGCATCAAATACCATTGGCCTGGCCTTTAACCATCGTAATGGTGGTGAGCTATTACTTTGTGAACCGCTATTTCGACCGAAAAGAAGCTGAGGCGGTTGAGCCGGTTGCAGTTGACGCAGCATCGAAGCCGGAGGTTAAGGAGAAAGCGCCTAAGATCTATGCGTTGATCCCCATCTTCCCCCTCGTGCTTTTGGTCGTTTTTTCGGAATTATTCAACTTCTTCCCAATCCGGATCACACTCGACACTACCACGGCCATGTTCATCAGCTTATTTGTTGGCGTGCTGTTCGAACTCATTCGAACACGAAATGTGAAGCATGTACTCTCGGGGCTAACGGCATTTTGGAACGGTATGGGCAACATCTTCAAAACCGTGGTAACGCTGATCATAGTTGCCGACATCTTTGCCAAGGGATTGATCGCACTTGGTTTCATCAATGGCCTGGTCGAGTTTTCCCAACATCTCGGTCTGGGTGCTTTGGGTATTGCGGTGGTCATGACCGGGATCATCTTTTTCGCCTCCATGCTCATGGGCAGTGGCAACGCGGCATTTTTCGCATTCAGTCCACTCATCCCGAAGATCGCGTCTTCATTTGGCCTGGAATCGGTCAAATTCATTCTGCCTATGAATTTTGCGGCTTCCATGGGCCGTACGATCAGTCCGGTTGCCGGAGTGCTCATCTCCGTTGGGGAGATCGCCGGGGTCACTTCCCTCCAGATCGTCAAACGGAATCTGATCCCATTGGGGATCGCTTTTGTGTTCATGCTTCTTAATCATTTCATTCAATGGTGATCATTCAAAATGCCAACGTGTACAGTCCTTCCTTTTTGGGAAAGAAAGACCTGCTTATCGGTGGATCGCAGATCCTCGCTATCAGCGACCGGATCGATCCAATTCCCGGTTTTGAGATTATTGATGCGGAAGGGCGGTCGTTGATACCCGGTCTTATCGATCAACATGTGCACATCACGGGAGCCGGTGGCAAAAACGGCTTCGCATCCATGACCCCTGAAATGCGCATCGAAGAGTTGCTGATCCACGGCACGACCACGGTGGTCGGACTCCTGGGCACGGATGGAGCAACCCGTAGTTTACATGCGCTTTACGCAAAAGCCTGTGCCCTCGAACAAGAGGGTATGACGGCCTATATGCATACCGGATATTATGGTTTGGATCCGGTGCATCTCATGAACAGTGTACAAGAAGACCTGATCTTTATCGACAAAGTACTCGGTTGCAAGATCGCCATAGCCGACATACGCAGTTCCTATCCACAAGCGCTGGAATTGGCGCGTCTACTGAGACAAGTTCGGGTTGGTGGCATGATCGCCAACAAAAAGGGAATACTGCATCTGCATCTGGGCAATCTCCGATCGAAAATGGATGTGTTGTTCGAACTGGTGGACAGCTATCAGTTCCCGATCGCACATATTTCACCTACACATGTTGCCCGGACAAAAGATCTGTTTGACGAAGCCATCCTATTTGCCAAAAAAGGTGGAATGATCGACATCACCACGGGTGCATCCAAATACACCGACCCGCATTTGGCGGTTGCCTATGCATTGGAACAAGGAGCCGACATCAATTTGATCACGTTCAGCAGCGACGGAAATGCCGGTTTGGAGAAAAAGGACGCCAATGGGAAGGCCATCGGGTTTTATCGCGCTCCAGTGAGTGAAAATTTCACCGAGATGCGGGCTTTGGTGAAGAACGGTATCCTACCCCTTGAACAAGCCCTCCTGCCGGTGACCATCAATCCGGCTATCAACCTGGGTTTGAAGCACAAAGGGCGTATCGAAGCCGGAGCTGATGCAGATCTGTGCATGTTGGACGATGACCTCAAGCTAACCGATGTATTTGCGAAGGGCAAACAGGTCGTGGGAAATGGTAAGATGTTATTGGAAACCTATTTTAATTGATCGAATCGTGCCCGGAAAACAATTATTCGTACTTGTACTTCTCCTCGCTGGTGAACTCGTTCAGGCTCAGAACCCCGTGCTGAACAAATACAAACCCGGTGAGGGGCTTGTTTTTACCGGATCGAGCGGTTATTCCACCAAGATCAACGGTTACATGCAGCCTATGTTTGAGACCAAAACCCTCAGTTCCGATACCACTTCCGAGTTGTACAACCGTTTCCGAATGCGGAGGATCCGATTGCGTTTCTCGGGTGAATCACCGGATCATAAAGTGGATTACCGGGTACAACTCGATCTGAGCGGAACCTCAGAATCCGGTGAAGAGGCCGGGGCACTCCTCATGGATGCCTGGGTGTCCTACAATCCTACCCGACGCTTGAGCATCCGATTCGGACAATCAACCGACCCAACGGATAACCGGGAACTTACCATGGGCTCCCATACCTTGCAATTGGTGGAACGCTCCCGTGTCACCTCAGCCTTCTCCTCGATCCGGGCCATAGGCATGTTCGCGAGTCATACCTGGGCTATGGGAAACAGCAACTACCTCAAGAGCTACTTCACGATCAACAACGGCGATGGTTTGAACACCTATCAGGCCGATCATGGCAAATACAAGATCGGCGGGCGGATCGATTACCTGCCCTTTGGTTTGTTCACGTATTACGGTCAGTTTCGACAGGTCGACATCATCCGGGAACTGGCTCCCAAACTGGTTTTTGGAGCGGCATACAGCCGAAATTATGGTATGAGTAGCCGTAGGGGGCGCGTCAGCGGGAGTATCCTCTATCTCGACGAGGAACTTCAGGAATCGCTCCCGGATTACGATAAACTTGGAATCGATTTCCTCTTCAAGTACCGCGGATTCTCCATGCTCGGCGAATATGTTGCAACAAGCGCTTCAGTTCCCGACAATATTGTATGGCGTGTACGAAACGACGGGAGCATCAGCAATTCCTTCGATGTAAATGGCGTACAAGACGTTGATAATTATGTAAAAGGTCGTATGATGCTCGGCAAAGGTTACAACCTTCAGGCCGGCTATATCTTGAAAAGCGGTTGGTCCTTCGATGCACGCTATGCCCATCTGAAGGCAGATGAGAATTCCTTCCTGAATAACGGTACTTTCTATGCCCGGCCCAAGTATTACACCTTCGGGGTGTCGCACTATTTCAACAGGAACTATAACTTCAAGATACAGAGTTCCCTAACCTGGGTTGAACTGGCGCCCGGAGCGAACGATACCGACCTCAACCCGATCAGTGGTCATGAATTGATCGGCAGACTTATAACCTCATTTGCCTTTTGAATATGTTGAACCGGATTCTGCTCGTACTCATTGTTTTCGGTTTCGGATTCACCCTCAATCCGCAGCCTAGGATCGTTACAGAGAAGTTCTTCCCCGACGTTCAGAAAGAATTCAATACGCCTGCCTTTAAAAAGAAACGCGGATTCACCAATTACGAAGAACTGATCGCCTATTTGAATCAACTGCAACAGGCCAACAGTGCCCTGATGGAGATCAAATACATCGGGAACAGTCAGAAAGGGATGGCCATTCCCATGGTTGTTCTAACCGACAAAAATGCAAAAGACCCCATCCGTGTCTGGATGCAGGGTGGCCTGCACGGCGATGAACCGGCCAGCACAGAAGGCATGCTCCACTTGATCGGGGAAGTACTCCGTGAACCGGAAATGCTCCAACGGCTGCAGATCGCTGTTGTACCTATGGCCAATATCGACGGTTATGTGAAGCAGGACCGCTACGCTGCCAATGGTTTGGATCTGAATCGGGATCAGACCAAACTCATGGCACCCGAAAGTGTGTATTTGAAGCAGGCATTCAGTGATTTCCGGGCTGAAGTAGCTGTTGACTTTCACGAGTATCGGCCTTACCGACGCGATTTTGTGCATTATAATAGGGCCGGGGTTACTTCGCTGTTCGATGTAATGTTCCTCTATTCCGGGAATCTGAATATCCCCGAAGAATTGCGGAATTACACCAACGATGTTTTTGTGCATGCCGCCCGCAAGACACTCGATGCATCGGGCATGCGGCATCACGATTACTTCACAACTGCCGACTATCACGGCGACGTGCATTTGAATCAAGGTTCTGTGCAATCACGCTCGAGCGCAACTTCCTACGCACTTTCCAATTGTATTTCCTCACTCATCGAAGTACGCGGTGTTGGTATCGGGCGTACATCCTTCAAACGACGGGTTTTCTGCACCTACGAAGTAGCACGGAGCTACCTGCGTACTGCCTACGATCAGCACGACGAATTGCGCAGTGTACTGGCCCGTTCCGAGAAAGCGCGCCGCGAGGTTATTGTGAAAAGTTCCCGAAAAGTGTTGAACCGGAATGTTGCTTTCATCGATCTTGACACCTATACCGAGGTTGAACTTCCCATGGTGGTGCACGATGGATTCCATTGTATTCCCAAACTGAGCAGATCCCTTCCGGTTGCCTATGCACTCGATGCCAACCTGAAATACATTCGGACCCTGGTCGGGAAACTGAAAACGCTCGGTGTGGAGGTCAGCATTTTGAAAGATCCGAAACAAGTGAAGATCGAGAAGTACATCCCAACTTACCTGAAGCGGGAAAGCGCCTCATACGAGAAGGTACATCGCATGGACATACGAACCCGGATCGAAAGAGCCGACACGTTGCTTCCCGCTGGCACATTCCTCGTGCATATGAACCAGAAAAATGCCGGACTGGCAGCGGAGGTGCTGGAACCGGAAGGCCCAAACAGCTTCATTTCCTTCGGGCTCCTCACTCCCCGTCTTGCACCCGGACGTGTACTACCCTATTACCGCATAATTGAGAATTGATCTATGAAACGACTTGCCATAATCCTCGCACTCCTTTCTGCGCAAGCGGCAAATGCCCAATCCAGATACCCCTATGAAAGTGATTTCAGTTTGGGCAATGGACTCACCTTCGATTTTGAGGAAGGAAAGCACTTCTTCCGGATCGGTGGCATGATGCAGCCCTACATCGCCCAAAGCACCGATAGCAGCGAACAAAAGAGTAATTTCATCAATGCGCGAAGGGTGTATCTCAATTTCTATGGTGAGCTTATGGAAAAGCGGGTTGCATTCTTCATGCAAGCCGATTTTGCCCGCCCCACACCGCTCCTCGATGTTTGGACACGTTATAGTCCGCACAGGCAGTTCAATATTTACTTTGGGCAGAAACAGTCGATCGCCAACAATCGGGAGATGCTCCTGATGGAAGATCAGCTGCAATTTGCCGAACGCAGTGTGTTGAGCACGGCATTCTCGCGGTCGGGACGTGAATTGGGAATTTTCATAGAACCTTATCTCGATCTGGGTCCCATACGCATTGAACCGAAGATCGCCGTCACTTCAGGTGATGGCCTCAATTCATTCGGTGTCGATTCACGCGACGTGGATCTGGGCGGATTGAAATACAGTGCACGTCTAGATGTCTATCCGCTGGGCGTATTCAAAGCTGGGAATGAACGGTGCATTGCGGATCTGTATGGAGAAGAGAGTCCCAAAATCCTGCTTGGTACAGCCGCTTCGTATAACGACGGAGCAAGCGGGGCAACCGGCGAGGGCCATGGTGAATTCGCTCTCTACAATGCCAATACCGACCTGCAACGTCCGGATTACCGTCAGCTATACATGGACATACTGGCCAAATACCGCGGTATATCCCTACTCGGGGAGTATTGTGTAAGTACGGCAACGGGTCTGCAGGGGTCTTTTGTGAACGATCTGGCCACCATTCCGCTTGTACCCACACAGATCAGCGAGATGCTTGCATTAGGCCGATCGTGGAATATACAGATGGGCTACCAAAGATCCGGTTGGGGAATTGATGCCCAATTGGCCAATGTGCAAGCGGAATTCGCAGAAAATCCGAATTCCGTTGTTCCGGATATGCAGGCGTGGAAACTCGGGATCACCCGATATGCCGACCTGAACAATCTGAAAATCGGTTTGGCCTATGGACAGACTAGCCATGCCGGGTCGCGCTTCAATGAGCAGGTGGAATTGATGTGCCAACTGCGGTTTTAAATGGTTCAAGAACTCGTGGATCAGGATCTGCAGATCCTGTATTTCAAGTCTCGACCAATTTGACCCGGTTCATGAGACCCTGAAGTAACTAAACGTCTTTTTCGGTTTCGAAGAGAAAACTGTCTAAAGTCAGTTCAACTATTGCCGACCTCAGGCGTTAACTGAGTGAATCATGAAAATTCTACTCATCGCAACGGGGGTAATACTTCTGCTCTTCATCGCTGCCCAGGTAGCGATCAAGATCTCTACAAACCGCACCGAAACACATGCCTATCAGGTATTGGACAACTATGGCGATTTCGAGATCCGCCGATATGCTCCGGCCAACTACTCCTACACCATCATGCGTTCAAATTCCTATAAGGCCGTTTCGAACCGGGGATTTCGCACCCTGGCGGGCTATATTTTCGGGAACAATGCACGCAATCAGAAGATCGCCATGACCACTCCGGTCAGCATGAGTATGGACGACTCGGTAACCATGAAATTCAAGATCCCGGAGGGATTGAAGATGGAAGAGCTTCCGAAGCCTTCAGATCCGAATGTACATTTCGTCGCCGAACCCGAGAAGATCGTTGCGGCCATCTGCTTCGGGGGCTGGTCGTCGGATGAACGCATTGCCGAATACACGGCGAAACTCCGGGCGAAACTCGATGAACAGGGTTTGGTACATGGCGAGTCGTTCAGCTATCTCGGCTATAATCCACCCTTCGAACTGTTCGGGCGGCGCAATGAGATCGTAGTGGATGTGACCTTACCGTATTGACCGGATCATTCAAGATCAGTTTTGCACAAGGCTTGAATTAAAAACTGATTTTTATCCGATGTGTGACCACTGCCCCCTTTGAACGATCGAGTGCTGACTAACTTTGGCGCCGAACCGGGAACCTCTCATGCTCGACCGCATTATCCAATACAGCATACACCACAAACTCATCGTGCTCTTGTTCTCCCTGGGCATTGTGGTATTGGGGTTGTTCGCACTATCCCAACTTCCGATCGGGGCTGTACCGGATGTGACCAACAATCAGGTGCAGATCATCACTACCTCACGAAATCTCGCTACGGAAGATGTTGAGAAATTCCTCACCTACCCGGTGGAGTTGGAAATGGCCAATCTCCCCGATGTAAAGGAGATCCGTTCCGTTTCCAAGTTCGGTTTATCGGTGGTCACCGTGGTTTTCAACGATGGGATCGGCACGTATCTGCCCAGGCAATTGATCGCTGAAAAGATCAAGGCCGCCGAAGAAAAGATCCCGGCCGGATTCGGTCAACCTTTCATGGGGCCGATAACCACCGGTTTGGGAGAGATCTATCAATACGTTATCGAGGTTGATTCGCAACACAGAGACAAGTACTCGTTGACCGACCTTCGAACCATTCAGGATTGGGTTGTAAAACGTCAGCTTTCGGGCATTCCCGGCGTCGTAGAGGTAAATACCTGGGGTGGCTATCTCAAACAATACGAGGTCGCTGTGGATCCCGGTAAACTGAGGAGCCTGGAGATCTCCCTGGTCGAAGCCTTTCGCGCTCTGGAGCGGAATAACAGCATTGCAGGCGGCGGTTATATCGAGAAGACGGATCAGACCTATTTCATACGGGGCGAGGGATTGGTCAGTTCCATTTCGGACATTGAGAACATTGTGATCGAGAACCGCAACGGTTCGCCCGTTCTGTTGAAAGATGTGGCGAAAGTCGGCTTTGGACATGCTACCCGATTTGGGGCCATTACCGGAAATGGTGAAGGTGAAAAAGTACTCGGACAGGTAATGATGCTCAAAGGTGCGAATTCAAAAGCCGTGATCCGGGCGGTAAAGGAGCGGGTTGCGGAAATATCCCCTACCCTTCCACCCGGTGTACATATCAATCCTTTCCTGGAGCGCAGCGAATTGATCGCCAAGACGACCACAACCATTGCAGAAAACCTCATTCTCGGATGTTTGATCGTGATCTTCGTTGTTGTGCTGCTATTGGGCAACCTTCGATCCGGATTGGTAGTAGCTTCAGTCATTCCAATGTGCCTGCTCTTTGCGCTAATACTGATGTATGTATTCAAAGTGGATGCGAATCTCATGAGTCTGGGTGCGATCGATTTTGGTATAATCATCGATGGGGCGGTGATCATCGTAGAGTACATCGCATTCAAAATAACGGCCGAACGAACACGGCTGATGGCCCTTCCCAAGGATGCCCGACAGAACTTCGTCGATAATATTACCCACCTCGGAGCTGGCAAGATGATGCACTCCGCCGTGTTCGGCCAGTTGATCATCATGATCGTATTCATCCCCATCCTTTCCCTGGTGGGAGTTGAAGGAAAAATGTTCCGGCCGATGGCCATGGTATTCTGCTTCGCACTCCTGGGGGCTATGATCCTCTGCTTCACCTATGTTCCGGTGATGGCATCACTCTTCATTAAACCGGTTGATCCGGAGAAGCGAACCATATCCTCCCGACTGATCGCATTCCTCGAACGCAACTATGCACCTACCATCAATTGGGCACTGGGACATAAACGCGCAGTACTTGCAATGGCATTGATCCTGCTATCCGGATCGGTGTTCCTCTTCAGCAGAATGGGAGGTGAATTTGTCCCTACCCTGGATGAAGGCGATTTTGTGATACAACCCGTTCTGAAAACAGGCACTTCGCTGAGCAGCACTGCCGAGGCTACTACCCGCATGGAGCAGATCCTCATGGGATTTCCGGAAGTTGAACAGGTTGTGAGCCGGATCGGGGCAGCCGAGGTACCTACCGACCCGATGTCGATGGAAGAGAGTGATGTGATCATCAAATTACGTCCGCGCTCGGAATGGGTCACTGCATCGAGCAAGGATCAACTGGCCGATACATTCAAAAAGGCTCTCCAAATGCTGCCGGGTGTCGACTATGAATTCACGCAACCGATTGAAATGCGGTTCAACGAACTCATCACAGGGGTTCGCGCCGATCTGGCCATCAAGGTATTTGGTGAAGACCTGGACATTCTTGTGCAGAAAGCTTTGGAGATCGAATCGGCCATAGCGCAGATCGAAGGCGCAGCGGATATAAGTGTTGAGAAAATAGCCGGATTGCCGCAAATGACCGTAGAATACGACCGACGGAAGATCGCCAAGTATGGGCTGAACATTGCCGACCTCAATGCGGTGATCACCGCCGGATTTGCAGGAATGCCGGCCGGGACCGTTTTCGAGGGTGAAAAGCAATTCGATCTTGTGATCCGCTTTGATGAAGCGCACAGGCAAAGTATCAGCGACATTGAAACAGCCAATATTCTTCTGCCCGGAGGAGGTCAATTACCTTTGAGCGAATTTGCCCACATTTCTACCACCAAAGGACCCGCAAAGATCTCGCGCGACAATACCAAAAGGCGTATTGTGGTTGGCGTGAATGTGCGGAACCGCGACCTGGAATCGGTTGTAAAGGATGTACAGAAGGCCATTGATCAAAAAGTGTTGCTCCCGCCCGGATATACGATCCAATATGGCGGTCAGTTCGAAAACCTGCGAACTGCTCGTGAACGACTGATGTTAGCCGTTCCGATCGCCTTGTTGCTCATTTTCCTATTGCTCTATTTCGCATTTGATTCAGTGAAAGAAGCCCTCATTATTTACAGCGCCATACCTATGTCGGCCATAGGAGGTGTAGTGCTGCTCTATTTGCGTAATATGCCCTTCAGCATCTCGGCAGGTATCGGCTTCATAGCGCTTTTCGGGATCGCTGTATTGAACGGTATCGTGTTGATCGAGGAATTCAAAGAGTTGAAAGCTCATGGCGTGAACGACATCAACGAGCGCATACGCACAGGAACCCGCAACCGTCTTCGACCCGTTCTGCTCACAGCGGCCGCTGCTGCCCTTGGCTTTCTGCCCATGGCCGTCTCCGGCTCTGCAGGCGCGGAGGTTCAACGCCCCCTGGCAACAGTGGTTGTAGGTGGTCTGATATCGGCAACTGCGCTCACCCTCATTGTATTGCCGGTACTGTATGCATTGTTCGACCGAAAACGACGCAAATTCAGGATCAAAGCGCCGTTGCCAACTGTTTTATCGGTACTCATCCTTTTTTACATCAACATTTCGGATGTGCTTGGACAAAACAAGGCCATCAGTTCCAACGAGGCTGTGGCAATTGCCATTCGCAACAACCGGGCACTCCACACCTCTTCCCTGCGCATAAAGCAGGCCGAACAACTCGTGCGGAGTTCCTTCGATCCGGGTAAAACGGAGATCTATTTTAACCGGGACCTGAATAATATTGCGCCAAACGAGCTCCCGCTCAACGTTTGGGGATTGAACCAATCCCTTCAATTCCCTACAGTGTATGGAGCACGGAACAAGGTACTCGAAACCGAGGTGCAGCTCTATCGCGACCGCTACGAACTGGATGAGATGGCTCTCTCCAAAAATGTAGAATTGAGTTATCTGACCATCGTGTACTGGAAGCAATTACAAAGCAGCTATAGGTTGTTGGATAGTTTGTATTCCGATTTTAGCCGTGCGACAAACCGACGTTACCAGGAGGGTGAATCGAACTATCTCGAAATGCTCACCGCCGAGGCTAAACGTACGGAGATCAGCGTCCAACTCGAGCAGATCGGGGAGCAGATCAAAAGAGCTCACGCCGAATTGCAACAATGGATGCAATGGGACAGCGCCTTCACACTGTCGGAAAACTCCCTGAAACGACTTGAACTGAGATTACCAGACACCAGTTCACATCCGGGTTTTCGCTATGCAAGCAACGCTTCCTTGCTCGCACAAAAACAACTCAACCTACAAAAGCAGCAGATACTTCCCGATCTCAACATAGTCCTGTTTCAGGGAACCAATAACGGAACGGGCGTACAGTCGTATACCGGATTTCAGCTGGGCCTCGCCGTACCGCTTTGGTATGGCAGTCAGAAAGCACTGATCAACGCTGCAGCTACCGAAGTGGATATCCAACGAACCCAAAGCACCCAATTCAAATTGGAACTCAATACCCGTTATGAAACATTGCGTTCAGATCTGCGCCGCAATGAAGAAGCCCTGAGCTATTATGAATCCGGAGGTAAAAAACTCAGAGAAGAAATTATATCGCATGCCAACAATGCCTACCGAAGTGGTGAGATCGACTACCTTCAATACACGCAGCTCATGGAAAATGCTCAAAATATGGAATTAGCCTATCTGAAAGCCCTTTACGAGTTTGATGTGAGCGTTCTTCAGATCAATTACCTATCCAACTGACCATGTCTCCAAAAAAGCAAATACCCCTGTGGAATATCCTCTCTCAAGCAGGATCCTGTATATTCCTTTTAGGCTTACTGTCTTGTTCGGGGAGCTCGGAATCCACATTGTCTTCAGATACCGGGGACACCGGAGATGCAAAGGCTGAGATCGAACTGAGCACTGCACAATTCGAAAGTGCGGGTATGAAACTGGGCAGAGCCGAACGGATCGCTTTTTACGACGAAGTGCGCGCAACAGGCCATATCGATGTCCCTCCATCGAACCGCGTAGCTGTTAGTACCTATTTTGGAGGTTATGTGAAAGATATCGATCTGTTGAATGGGCAGAAAGTTACAAAAGGGCAGGTATTATTTACTCTCGAAGACCCACAGTACATTCAGATGCAGCAGGATCTTCTGGAAGCAAAGGGCAGGTTGAGCTATTTGAGATCGGATATGGAACGGCAGAAGAACTTACTGGCCGACCGGGCAACGTCGGAAAAGAACTTCCTCAAGGCAGAATCGGAATTCACCGTAACACAGGTTCAATACGAAGCTCTCAGGTCCAAACTACGCATGATCCACATCGATCCGGAGACCTTGACCGTGGCATCCATACGAAGCAGTATACCGGTTTACGCCCCGATAAGCGGATATGTATCGACACTACACGTTACCAAAGGAGCACATCTAGCACCCTCGGATGTTGCGCTATCCATTGTTGATACGGATCATATGCACCTGGAACTCAATGTTTTCGAAGCCGACCTTCCCCGAATACGCGAAGATCAGGAGATCCGTTTTCACATCCGGCAAGATAACAGCAGGGAATACAAAGCCTCCGTACATCTCATCAACAAGACCATCGACGAAGAGAGCAGAACCATTCGAATTCACGGACATCCGAACATGTCGGATGTTAACCTTTTGAGTCCGGGAATGTATGTGGAAGCTCGCATTCTTACCAAAGCAGATACTGCCCTCGCAATTCCTTCCAATGCCGTTGTTGAGGCAAACGGAGTGTATTACGCCCTAATGCTCACACAACAGACCGGGGACAGATACATCTTTCAAAAAGTGGAAATACCGGAAGGTAGAACCGATGGAACATTCCGCGAATTGCGAAATGCTGCCTCTCTTCCACGTGATGCTCAGTTTCTCGTAAGTGGGGCCTTTCAATTGATCAACGAATAAGCAAGATCCGGAACGATCTTCAATTCCGGATCAGGTACATGGAATTCCCTTGTATCTCAACCAGGTAGATCCCCTTTGGCAGAATTTCCAGATCGACCTGATCGTTGCGCACGAGCGTGCTGTAGACCAATCGTCCATCCGGGGTATAAAAGCGAACCAGGGCTCCGTTGTGATCCCGCACAAACAGACTCTGGCCCTGAACCGGATTGGGATAGATCACCGACGTTCTGATGTCGCGACCAACAACAGAACTCGTTGATGCCGCCTCAAAGGCACCCAAATCGATACGGGAATCGCCGATTCGTGCTTTGAAGTTGGCCGTATCCACATATTCATGCCTTGGAATGAGGGAATATGGGCCCACCCGACGGTTCAACAGTTTGCCGGTATTCAGGCAGGGCGACCCCGGCAGAAGTCCGTAAAACGTTGGATGCGAATACACAAACCCGGCGTCGGAAATATCGTCGCTCACAAAGTTCGATGAGCTATCCATCCAATTAGAGGAGCCCGTAATGAGCCCCCCTGTTTTGGCTCCAACCAGTATATTGTTGACAACGAAAAGGGAGTCCGTCCCATCCTTGACCTGAATGAAATTGCCTTTGGTTTTGTAATTGACGAAGGTGTTATTGACAACCCACAGCGCGTGCGGATCTCGATTTGTGAGTCCCTCCATTCCAAAACCGAGCATGTTGCTGTTGGAAGATGCTTCGCCTTGCTCGAGTAGATTACCCATAATCAGAGCAACGCCGCCGTTCGGAAGATCGATGTTTCGGCTATCCTTCGTATTCCTGTTTGAAATGTGATTATAGGTTATGATGTTCACATGAGCTCTGCTCTTGAGTTCATGTCCGTCAGCTATGGCATCCACACTGTAGTTGTACCGAAAGATAAAGGTATCGATGTGATTGATGTAGATGTTGTGTTGGTAACCGGGATTGGCAGGACTCCCGTTATTTCGAAAAATGCAATGTTCAACCAGTACCGTACAAGGAGAAAGATTGCCACCGAGTAAGCCCATCTCATTCCCATTGAAAAAGCAATAGCGCACCGTGAGGTTGCACCCTTCCTGCCGAATACCCGCCCCATTGTGATCGGGAACAGCGGCATTCGCAAATTCTATGTTCTCCACGATGCATTCCGAACCGCTCAAAACGAGAATTGCTTTGCCGTTGGAATTCGTAGCAAGCTTATTCCCCGCCTCCAGGCGAGGTCGACCGTTTATACCCTTGATGAGTAAACCGGACTGTGCGAAGCTCGCCTGAGGATGGTCTGCGTAAAGGGCTGCTTCGATGAGGATCGTGTCGCCATCATCAACCAGTGTCCGCAGCGCAAAAAGGGTCGGGTATTTACCGTTCGGATCTACGAGCCAGGTTCTACCGAGCGACATGAATGAGAAACAGGCTAACAGCAATACCAGAGCGCTCATTCGCAATTTGTATCCGGCTTTGGATGGATCCACCATGAAAAAGCGCTAAGACCAGGTTCGTAAGCACCAAAATTAGTGATTCCGAACCAAGTGTGTTGATTACGATCTGTAGAAGAGTCTCCGGGGCCTTGGTGCCGAAGAGCTCCATTGGATTAGGAATTAACCTACATAAATTGAATCTTTGGTCTTCCTATCCCTTAAATAGCGTCCTTTATGAGTTCCCGATTAATGATCTTCTCCATCCTTACAAGTTTGTCCATGATCTCTTGTAAACCAACCCAGGATGATCTGAATAACCAACCAACTGAAACAACCTATCCGGTAGCTTCCGTCGAAACCCGTTTGGGAATCATGTATTTTTGGCTGTACGACGAAACGCCCAATCACAAGAAGAAATTCATGGAATTGGCCGAAGACGGGCTGTACGACCAGTTCACTTTCAACCGGGTCGTGCGCAATTTCGTGATACAGGGCGGTTGTCCGGATTCGGTGCAGTACTTCGAGAATTCCCCCTACCTCCTCGAACCGGAATTCGTCGACAGTATAAAGCACGTTTATGGAGCATTGGGTATGGGCCGCGACGATAATCCCGAAAAACGCTCCAATGCCTGCCAGTTCTATATTGTGAACAAAGAGGCCGGACTGCCCGGATTAGATGGGGATTATATGATCTTCGGCCAGATCCTGAGAGGTACCGATGTACTGGAGATGCTGGAAGCGGTGAAAACGGACTCGAATGACAAACCGCTTGAAGACATACCGCTCAAGGTGCGCATCCTTCAATTTACCGGGGAGCAGATGCTGGATAGTTTTGGGTTTAGGGTTGGGGGGTAGGATGATGGGAGGATAGGAAGATAGGAGGATGGGAGGATAGGAGGATGGCATGATGGGTAGGTGGCTTGGGTGAGGTTGAAATTATCTGAAATAGTTCCGACTTGATCCGGTCAGAAAGGTTCGCGGTGTGGGTGGGTACAGTTCATTCGGAAGCATAAAAAAACCAAGCGGAGACGCGATCTATTTGGTCTCCGCCTGGTTGTAGCCCGGACAAGATCCGGGATGAGGTGCTGCGGTAATGCACCGCAAATTTTCCCGAATGTATCTTACTTCAGATCGAAACGATCCAGGTTCATCACCTTGGTCCAGGCTGAAACGAAGTCCTGAACGAATTTTTCTTTGGCATCGTCGCTGGCATACACTTCTGCCAATGCCCGTAGCTCGGAGTTGGAACCAAAGATCAGATCGGCTCGGGTAGCGGTGTATTTTACTTTTCCGGTTGTGCGGTCCATACCCTCAAATACTTCTTTCTCATCATTGATGGCTTTCCACTCGGTGCTCATATCCAGTAAATTCACAAAGAATGAATTAGTGAGTTTGTCCTTCTCATCGCTGAAAATCCCTTTTTTGGAATTGTCGTAGTTCGCATTCAGCGACCGCATTCCTCCCACTAATACGGTCATTTCCGGAGCGGTCAATCGGAGCAACTGCGCTTTATCAACGAGGAGTTCCTCGGTAGAAATGGTGTATCTGGTTTTCAGATAATTCCGGAATCCATCGGCCATCGGCTCGAGTAATTCAAACGACTTCACATCGGTTTGCTCGGCTGTGGCATCCATGCGCCCCGGTATGAACGGAACTTGAATGGTGTAACCCGCATTGGAGGCCGCTTTCTCAACCGCTGCACATCCACCGAGTACGATCAGATCGGCCATGGAGACTTTCTTGGTTTTTGATTTTGAATTGAATTCCGTCTGGATCTGTTCAAGAGTTCCCAATACTCTTTCGAGTTGCTTTGGATTGTTCACCTCCCAGCTGCGTTGTGGTTCGAGTCGTATTCGTGCTCCATTAGCACCACCGCGTCGGTCGGAATGGCGATAGGTTGAAGCCGAAGCCCAGGCTGTTGTTACCAGTTCACTGATGGTTAAACCGGAGTTCAGGATCTTGTTCTTCAGGTCGGCGATATCCTTTTGATTCACCAATTCATGGTTCAATGCAGGGATCGGATCCTGCCAGATGAGGTCTTCTGTTGGTGCTTCCGGACCAAGATACGTTGTTTTCGGACCCATATCGCGGTGCGTAAGCTTGAACCAGGCACGGGCAAACGCATCATCAAATGCCTCTGGATTTTCGAGGAATTTGCGGCTGATCTTCTCGTACTCGGGGTCGAAACGCAGAGAAAGATCGGTGGTGAGCATAGTCGGTTTATGCTTTTTTGTTGAGTCGAAGGCGTCAGGCACCATCACTTTCGGGTCTTTGGCCACCCATTGATGTGCTCCGGCCGGACTCTTGGTCAATTCCCATTCGTGATTGAACAGGATATAAAAGAATAAGTGGCTCCACTTAGATGGTGTAGACGTCCATGTAACTTCCAAACCAGAGGTGATGGCATCCGGCCCTTTGCCCGACTTGTACGTGCTCTTCCAACCTAACCCCTGCTCTTCGATGGGTGCTGCTTCGGGCTCGGGACCAACATGGGAGGCGGGCCCTGCACCGTGTGTTTTACCGAGGGTATGGCCTCCTGCGATCAATGCAACGGTTTCCTCATCATTCATACCCATACGACCGAAGGTTTCGCGTATGTCCTTCGCCGCCAGTTTTGGATCCGGATTTCCTTTGGGACCCTCGGGATTCACATAGATAAGTCCCATTTGTACGGCAGCAAGCGGATTCTCCAATTCCCGATCGCCGGAATAGCGTTTATCCTCCAGCCATTTGGTTTCAGAACCCCAGTATACATCCAATTCAGGCTCCCAAACATCCTCTCTTCCCCCCGCGAAACCGAAAGTTTTGAAACCCATCGATTCCAGGGCAACGTTGCCGGTGAGCACCATAAGATCGGCCCAGGATATCTTGTTGCCATATTTCTGCTTGATGGGCCACAACAAGCGTCGGGCCTTGTCCAGGTTGGCATTGTCGGGCCAACTGTTCAACGGGGCGAAACGCTGCTGTCCGGCACGAGATCCGCCTCTTCCATCCGCAGAACGGTAGGTACCGGCACTGTGCCATGCCATACGGATGAACAAGCCGCCATAGTGGCCAAAATCGGCAGGCCACCAGTCCTGAGACTGGGTCATCAGATCACGGATGTCCTTTTTTAAGGCTTCGTAATCCAAACTTTCAAATGCTTTGGCATAGTCGAAATCCTCCCCCATTGGGTTCGAAAGTTCCGAGTTCTGTCGAAGGATACTCAAATTAAGCTGATTCGGCCACCAGTCGCTGTTACTGGTAGCACGCGCATTGGAATGACTTTTCATAGTGGCTCCTGAATGTCCGTCGGCCTCGGTGTACTGATCCTGTTTCTTCCCGCAGGAGAACACAGCCAGCAAAGGCAGAACGGTGACTAATAATAGGAATGATCGTTTCATATACTCAATTTTTAGTTAGCTCTTTGACAATTCAGAACAACCGGATCCTCCTTGCCGGAGTGGGAATGGCTTTTCAAAGGTATAAGATGTTTGGCCCTGCATGCTATCACATTTTCCTATAGGGGAATAAGCGCAATCGAATCGAAGTGGTGTGTCCTCACTGTTCAGGTTTCCATCTCTAAGTTCACAAAGCAGGTAAGACCATTCGACAATTAATCCCAATAAATGTGCTATGTTCGATGATATGAAAGCTCGTCGAATTTGGTTCAGTATTCTGGGTATGCTCGTATTGGCAATTTCCTGTAAGGACAGCTCGGAAAAATTCAACTACACCATCAAGGGTGCGATCACAGTGCGCGACAATTGTGGCCCCTCTCGCGAGTTCCCCAACCGGGATACGCTTTCAAAGACCGTGAGCATTCGCTACAACATCCGCCACAGCGATTCCGCCGTGCTTCAGGGATCAACCGAGGTTACACTGAACGAACAGGGAAAGGCATTTTATTCGATCACCGTTGAGTCTACCAAGAAACTCAAACCCACAGCTACCTGGGGTATCCCAACTGTGAAGATCGATTGTCCGAAGTTTCGCTGCTTTGCCGACAGTATTCCTATGTGCACCGCTCGTGCGATCGGTGAAGGGATGGCTGTTGTACCTGTCGCGAAAGACACGGTTTGGAAAAACCTCGAATTCGAGTGCTATTGTGCGCCATGAGATCAAAACTCCCCGGCTTTCCCCGTTCAATCTGATTTAACCACATGATCACATCCCGCAACGTACGCATTGGAAAAGTACTGGCCTGGACCGGTCCGCATATGCTTTGGCTGCTGGGGGCTTCTGCACTATTCGCTTTTGCCTACAAGTTTGGCCATATCGACATCGTGCTGCCCTGGCTTCCGGTTTCGGTGATCGGTACCGCCGTGGCATTTTATGTCGGCTTCAAGAACAATAATGCCTACGACCGCATGTGGGAGGCACGGAAGATCTGGGGGGCTATTGTGAACAGCAGCAGGGCCTGGGGAGTTTACGTCGATGGCTTTGTTGGAAATTTCTTCGCGGATAAACCGGTTTCAAATGCAGAATTGAATCGTGTGAAGAAGAGGCTCTATTTCAGACATATCGCCTGGCTCTATGCACTTCGCAAACAATTGCTGAAACCGGCTCCCTGGGAACATATCGATCAACAAGGGCATATTGGCCGGGCTGCCCGATTCTATCAGAACAACTACGGTATCGGACTCGTAGAGGCCGATCTGTCCCATACAGCCCTTGGTCACTTCCTGAGCGAAGAGGAACTCAAAGCGGTCGAAGCGGCTCCAAATCCGGCAACGAAATTGATGCAAAATCAATCCAGGGAACTTGCCCAGATCCGTGAAACCGGTCTGATCGAGGATTTCAGACATATGGAACTGGCTCAGATCATCTACCACCTGATCGAACATCAGGGAAAGGCAGAGCGCATCAAGAAATTCCCCATACCACGTCAATATGCCTACATGAGCCGCGTTTTTGTGGGTATATTCCTGTTGCTCATCCCATTCAGTATGATTCCTGAACTGATGAAACTCGGCCCAGTGGGATTCTGGGTCTCCATCCCGATCACCGCACTGGTAGGTTGGGTATATCTGGTTATGGAATTGCTTGGAGATTATTCTGAATTTCCCTTCCAGGGTATGGCCAACGATATTCCAATGCTTTCCATTTGCCGGACCATCGAGATCGAACTGAAGGAGATGCTCGGCGAAACGGATCTGCCGGACCCGATCCAACCGGTGAATGATGTGCTGATGTAGCCTGTCTGTAACGTGATAACTCCATACTAACCATTGGTTCTGGCTTTCTGAATTTCTTAAAAATCCCGACACGTCCCTTTGCCAATGAGTTATTTATCGTAATATTGCAATATAATAATGGGCGTAACAAGAACAGATCTTTTCACAGTAAGTCAGAATGAGCTTGCCGACCTAGCAAAGGCGATCGGACACCCTGCCCGCGTGGCCATCCTAGAATATCTGCTCGAATGCAATTCGTGCATCAACGGCGATCTGGTTCACGAGCTGGGTTTGGCACAGGCCACCATCAGTCAGCACCTGCGCGAACTCAAACTGGCCGGACTCATCAAAGGTTCCATCGATGGAACCAAGGTGAACTACTGCATTCATCGAGAAAACTGGCTCTTACTTCAAGATAAATTTCAACAACTATTTGGAAAATTGGGATCGGGCACGGAGGATCTGTGCTGCTGATTCTTTCAGATCAACGACCAATATAAATGCATCATGACTTTCTCAGAATTCAAAGAGGCTTTGCCTACAGTGCGTGAACTGATCTTCTTACATCCCGATGGTACACAGGTCCCATCCCATTTTCACATCACCGAAATTGGAGAGATCGGGAAGAATTTTGTGGATTGTGGCGGAACTTTACGAAGTGAAATGAAGATCAATTTTCAGCTCTTTGTAGCTGGCGACGTTGATCACCGTCTGGCTTCCGCACGTATGCGCAAGATCGTAAAACAGTGTGAGCGAGCCCTTCAACTCGGTAATCATGAGATCGAAGTGGAATATCAAACCGCTGGAACGATCGGGAAATACGGTCTGGAATTCGACGGAGAAGCGTTCATCCTAACTGCCATGGAAACCACCTGTCTGGCAAACGATGCCTGTGGTATTCCGGCTGAATTGATGACACATCAGGAACCTTGTTGTTCACCGGGCTCTACTTCTTGCTGATGGGAAATTCATTGCGCTTGCTGCCCGAAATCGAGGAATATATTTCGTCCCTGCCGGTCGATGCCGTAGCTCATGATCGCAAACAATTGTTGGATCAAATAGCGCACTATTGCAGAACGCAATACGCTGAAGGGCGCACCCCGGCTCTGAACTTCATCTGCACACATAATTCGAGACGCAGTCAGCTTGCCCAGGTTTGGGCACGCACCCTAAGTGCAAAACATGGTATTGAGATCAATAGCTTCAGCGGTGGAACGGCCGTAACAGCATTCAACCGGCGAGCCATTGCCGCTCTGCAGAACAGCGGCTTTTACGTTGAAAAGCGTGGTGCGAAAAATCCGACCTATACCGTCCGATTCAGTATGGAAATGGAGCCCTTGTTGTGCTTTTCGAAATTATACGACGATCCAGGCAACCCAAATGCTCATTTTGCAGCCATTATGACCTGCTCCGATGCCGATGTAAATTGCCCGTTCATTCCGGGTGCCGATGTGCGGATACCCTTGCGCTATTCCGATCCCGGCCTGGCTGATGGCACACCCGATGAGCCACTTGTGTACGATGCCCGTTCCCGACAGATCGCCACTGAATTATCCTATGTTTTTCGTACGATATGAATCCAGTCAGACCTAAACTCAATTTTCTCGACCGCTTCCTTACACTCTGGATCTTTCTTGCCATGGGAATAGGTGTTGGAATTGGACACTTCTTTCCCGGTAGTGCAGGCTTCATCAATTCTTTCAGCACCGGAACAACCAATATCCCCATCGCGATCGGTTTGATCTTAATGATGTACCCGCCTCTGGCCAAGGTGAATTACAAACTCCTACCTGCCGTGTTTCGGAATACCCGATTGTTGGGTTTGTCTCTGCTTCTCAATTGGGTGATCGGACCCATTCTGATGTTCCTTTTGGCCATTCTGTTCCTGAACGATCAGCCGGATTACATGATCGGGCTGATCCTGATCGGATTGGCCCGATGTATTGCTATGGTGCTGGTTTGGAACGACCTGGCTGAAGGCAGCAGTGAATATGGCGCCGGACTCGTTGCCCTGAACAGTATCTTTCAGGTTTTCGCGTACAGTTTCTATGCTTGGCTATTCATCACCAAACTTCCGCCTTTATTCGGATTTGAGGGGGCATTAGTGGAACTTTCCATATCCACCATCGCTGAAAGTGTGGCCATCTACTTGGGCATCCCCTTTCTAGCCGGATCGCTGACACGTGTCATGCTCGTTCGCATCAAAGGCGAATCGTGGTACAAGGAACGCTTCATACCCGCCATCTCCCCGATCACACTTATCGCTCTTCTGTTCACCGTGATACTTATGTTCACGCTCAAAGGTGAACTCATAGTTGATATACCCGGCGATGTATTCCGGATCGCCATACCCTTACTCCTATACTTTTCAGTGATGTTCCTGGTCGGCTTCTTCATGAGTCGTGCACTCGGAGCTTCTTATGCTAATAATGCCTCGATTTCCTTTACTGCCACCGGTAATAATTTTGAATTGGCCATTGCGGTTGCCATTGCCGTTTTCGGTTTGAATTCCGGACAGGCCTTCGCCGGTGTGATCGGACCCCTTGTTGAAGTCCCGGCACTGATTCTTTTGGTGCGGGTAGCACTATTTCTGAAGAACAAGTTCTATTGATCACAAACCCAGAATTACTTGAAATAGTTGGACAATGATCACAGAGGTTCCTTACAATTTTGTTAATCACATTGGCCTTGGTCCTGACCCAAGCCCTTCCGTACTGTGCCTCAGAATTTGTCCCCCACCCACGACCCTATAAAGGAATCGGAGCATCGGCGTGCGTTTAGTGATAAGGTGGAATAGAGCACGAATTCATTGAAGGAGTTGGAAGGCTATCAACGCCACAACATAGGCCAGTCCTGTCATGAATAACATTTGCACCAAAGGCCATTTCCACCCATTGGTCTCCTGCTTCACAACAGAAAGTGTACTAACGCATTGCATGGCGAAAGCATAAAAGAGCAGCAGCGATATCCCAACTGCCAGATTGAAGAATGGCTTTCCCGTCTCCGGGTTCTTCTCCAGCCTCAAACGTTCCAACACCGGTTGCTCTTCGTCACTTCCCACAGAGTAAATGGTGGCCATAGTCCCTACAAAGACCTCCCTGGCAGCGAAAGACGAGATCAATGCGATCCCGATCTTCCAGTCGTATCCAAGTGGACGGATTGCCGGTTCTATGATCCGGCCCAATATACCTATGTAGCTATGCTCCAGGCGATGCGTCTCTATCGCGAGTTCAAGTGCCTCTCCCTGAAGCTCCGGCTGGGAAGCCGAAACATAGGTTGCCGCCGATCGGAACTGATCGCCGGGACCATTAGAAGCCATGATCCACAGCAAAACGGATATCAATAAGATGATCTTTCCGGCATTCACCACAAAACTGCGCGACTTTTCATAGATGGTAAGTAATACGTTGCGCAAATGTGGACGTCGGTACGATGGCATCTCCACAATGAAATGCGACGATTGCCGATCCCTCAGCAATTTACTTAGACCCCAACTAGCCCCTAATGCTGCGATAAAACCGATGAGATACATTCCCAAAAGTACAAGTCCCTGCAGTTCAAGGCCTAATACGGAATGGGATGGGATCACCAATCCGATCAAAACCGCATAAACCGGTAAACGGGCCGAACAGGTCATGAATGGAGTCACAAAAATGGTGAGGATCCGCTCCTTCCAATTCTCAATATTCCGGGTGGCCATGATGGCCGGAATGGCACAGGCCGTTCCAGAGATCAAGGGTACAACGCTCTTTCCGCTGAGGCCAAAACGCTTCAGGATGTTGTCCATTAGGAAAACCACCCGCGACATATAACCCGATTCCTCCAAAAAGGAGATCGCGGCAAAAAGTATGATGATCTGAGGCAGAAAAATGACCACCCCGGCTATTCCCGGTATCACCCCCTCCGTAAAAAGTCTGGATAAAAATCCATCCGGAAACCGATCCGACAAGCGTTCGGACAGATCGCTGAACGCCGTATCGATCAGATTCATGGGAACTTCGGCCCATGCATAGATGGCTTGGAAGATCAGGAATAATAAGGTAAAGAGGATCACCAATCCCCAGACGGGATGCACAAGCACACGATCCAATTTCGCTGTGCGCGATCGGTCCAGTTCAGGGATCCGTTGGGTATGCGTTTGGATGACCCGCTCCAGGTAATTGTACCGGTTCACCGTTTCCCCGATCCGCCATTGCTTCGCTTCACCGGATGAAACACCCTCCACCGCATTTCCCTGCGTGAGCCATAACCATCCGCCATACGTATTGCTCAAACCGAGATCCTGCCTCACTTGTTCCGCAGCCGACCTGTGTTCTTCCGGAACAGCGTATAGAGGTGTTGCTACAGGTTTCAGGTCTGATGCAAGTGCCTGCTTGAGCAATTCCATACCCCTTTTCTTTCGGGCACTGATCGAAATAACCGGCATTTCAAATCTCTGTTGCAAGGCTTCAACATCGATCTTCAACCCCTTGCGGTCGATCTGATCACTCAGGTTCAGAGCAAGTATGCATGGAAACCCCAGATCGGCGATCTGTGTGAACAAATAAAGATTGCGCTTCAGATTGGTCACATCGGCCACAACAATGACCACATCCGGCCGATCGGAATTCTCCCGTTCTGTAAGGGTACGCAACACGATCTCCTCATCGGGCGAGGAGGCATGCAAGCTATAAGTACCCGGCAGATCAACGAGCTCAACTGTTGTGGTATCATTCAGGCGGAAGCTTCCCGTTTTCTTTTCAACGGTGATGCCCGGATAGTTGCTGACCTTCTGGTTCAAACCGGTGAGGGCATTGAACAGCGACGATTTCCCCGTGTTGGGATTGCCCGCTAAGGCCACTCTGAGGTATCGGCCCTTGTCGCTCATGCCCGCTGTTCAAGGATTATGTGTGAGGCCAGCTCTCTGCGTATGGCAAGTCGGTAATCGGCTACCCGGAAATACATGGGATCACGGAACGGTGCCTCAAAACACAATTCGATCTCCGCCCCAGGCAAACAACCCATGTCGAACAACTTCAATGGCACCCGATCCTCGGCAATCTCCAGTATTCGCGCAGATTCCCCCGGCTTCAGGTCGGCAGCAGTCCAGGTATGTTCACCCTTATTTAGACTCATTTTAAGTAGTGCAAACTTAGGGAAATTCACGTCGAGGTAGAATGATAGATTTCATAGCCTATATTCCATGGGATCAGGCCCTTGCACGGATAAAAATCAATCGACCGATCATTCGGAAATGGATGGTACGATCATTCCCCTTTGTGACTGCCCTGCCCCGGTATCGGTTATCATCTACCCCGGGATCTGCAATTTCACGCTCAGCGAACAAATTTTAATACGCGTTGAGAACTCGGTGCACTGCTCCTTTACCGGCACAACT
This sequence comes from Flavobacteriales bacterium, assembly GCA_020635435.1. Lineage (GTDB taxonomy): Bacteria > Bacteroidota > Bacteroidia > NS11-12g > UBA9320 > VMDK01. The sequence goes on along the minus strand of JACJZU010000004.1, from coordinate 456,335 downwards.
CAGTCTGCACGTTGTCCCTTGTCGATCAGATCGAGCAGCGAATTCCCATAGCGCTTCAAACGAGCCTCGCCGATTCCCTCTACCTCCAGCAACTTCGCTTCTGTCTTGGGTTTGAAAGAGGCCAACTGTTCGAGGGTCTTGTTGTGCATGATGGTGTATAAGGGAACGTGTTGCCTTTTTGCTTCAGCGATGCGCCAAGCTTTGAGGTGTTCCAACAGCTTTTTGTCGGGGTCTTCTTTTTGAACTGCGACCTTTTCTTTCTTTTTCTTTTCGGGTTTCACGAATTGGGTTAATTCGATGCTTCTGTTGTTTTGCAGGATTTCCCGGGACAATGGTGTTGTTTTCAACCTGAATTCGCGGGTGAAGTCTATGGCCAAAATGCCCTGGTCTACCAATTGATTCAAAAAGTGCCGCCATTCCTCGAACGACCATTCTTTACCCACGCCATGGGTTTTCAGGCGATCCCATCCTTTTTCGGTTATCTCGCGCCTATAAGAACCGCGAAGTATGTCGATCAAGGCATACATGCCCGCCTCCTCGCCACAGCGGATCACCGCGCTCAGGGCCATCTGGGCCGGGATTCTTCCATCGATCGTGATGGGAGGCCGATGGCAATTATCACAATGTCCGCATGGTTTATCGCGATATTCTCCAAAATAGTTCAGGATGAAATTGGTCCGGCAACTCGGTGTATTGGCAAAGGTCCACATGCGGTCGAGTTTGGCCATTTGGACGGATTTGAAGGTTTCGGAGGCATCGCTTTCCGCAATGAATGTGCGGAGCGTTTGCACATCCGACCAGGAGGGTAAGAGCAGGGCATGTGCGGGAAGTCCGTCCCTTCCGCCGCGACCGATCTCCTGATAATAGCTCTCCACATTCTTCGGAAGGGAGTAGTGAATCACCCAACGGATATTGGGTTTATCGATACCCATACCAAATGCGATGGTTGCACATACGATCGGTAATTCATCATTTTGAAAAGCTTCCTGAACGTGTTTGCGGTCCTCAGCCGACATACCGGCATGGTAACATTCTGCTCGATAACCAGCTTGTTTCAGTCGGTCGGCCATTTGCTGGGTCTCTTTTCGGCTCAGGCAATAGATTATTCCGGCCTCATCTGTTCGTGTTTTGAGAAACTCCCGGATCTGGTCCATGCGTTTGAGTCCGCTCTTGGATTCGAGGAATATGTTGGGGCGTTCGAATCCGGAGAGGAAGGGTTCCTCCACCTGCAGTTTCAGTTGATGGATGATGTCTTTGCGCGTAGCTTCATCTGCCGTAGCGGTGAGTCCGATCATCGGAGTTTCCGGGAATTGTTCCCGCAGAGCGGCCAGTTTCACGTATTCAGGCCTAAAATCGTTGCCCCAGATCGATACACAATGCGCTTCGTCGATCGCGATCAAACTGAGCTGCGAGCCGGCGAGCAGACGGCTGAGTTCTTCGGTTAGAGCCATCTCGGGGGATACATAGAGCAGTTTAATGGTCCGATCTATGATTCGTCTCTTTACCTGTTCCGCTTCTGCACGGGACAAGTTGCTGTGTAACGCTTCCGCAGCCACATCGAGCTGTTTGAGCGCATTCACCTGATCGTTCATGAGTGCAATGAGCGGAGATACCACGACAGTTATGCCGGGTAGCAGGAGCGCAGGGATCTGGTAACATACGGATTTCCCTCCTCCGGTGGGCATGATCACCAAGGCATCTTTTCCTGAAACTACGGTGTCAATTATTTCGGCTTGCTGTCCGCGGAAGGAGGTGTATCCGAATACATTTCGCAGTAATTCGCTTTTGAGTGATCGGTCGGTATCGCTTTTCATTTCCCTTTACAATGCTAGTTGATTCCATTCGAACAGGTTCGATCCGGGAGAATAATTGCCTGCGTTTGCAACATATCGATCCAAGTATGTGATCCTTCGTAAAAAGATACAGCAGCAAAGGGGCAACACAGATTTCACAGAACTACACAGATTAAACACAGAATACAGCTCGTTTCCGCGTAAAATCCGTGTACATCTGTGTGATCCGTGGTAAAAAGATACAGCAGCTTAAAGGCACCACAGATTACACAGAACTACACAGATTAAACACAGATTACAGCTCGTTTCCGTGTAAAATCCGTGTTCATCTGTGTGATCTGTGGTGAAAAGATACGGCACACGGGGGCACCACAGATTACGCAGATCTACACAGATTAAACACAGATTACAGCTCGTTTCCGTGTAAAATCCGTGTTCATCTGTGTGATCTGTGGTGAAAATATACGGCACACGGGGGCACCAAAGATTACGCAGATCTACACGGATTAAACACAGATTACGTCCTCAATCTGTGCAAGATCCGTGTTCATCTGTGTGATCTGTGGTAAAAAAAACCGTAGCCAAAGGACAACATGACTTATCTCAGATTTGCAAAAATGTACCAAGACCACTCATCGTCTCCGATTCGGAGAAACTTTGTCTGAGACAGTGGGACACATTAATTTGTACGGTTTTTTTACGTACATTTGTACATACAAATTTCAACATGGATGCACATTTGAGTAAGGACGAGCGAATCGAGATCAGAGTTAGCTCTGCAGACAAAAGAATTTTCAGAAGAGCACAAAAAATAAGTGGAGACAAATCATTCAGTAGCTTCATCGTCCGAGTAGTGAAGCAAAAAGCAGAAGAGATCGTTGCACAAAATGACAGGATCCTTGTCTCAGAAAAAGATCGAACGATATTCTTTGAGGCCGCTTTCGGAAATTTTAAACCTAATCAAAATTTGATTGAGGCTGCCAAAAGATATAAATCAAAAAAAGCCTGAAGTTGGATATAGTCATCCTGGACAAGTCCCATAACCGAAAGGCGTTTCATTGTGAAGAGCCACAACTCGATCATTATATCCAAAAACAAGTTAGTCAGGATATACGGAAGAAACTGGCTATATGTTTCGTAGCAACGGATCCAGGTAACAATGTGATCGGATACTACACGCTGTCAAGCCAAAGCCTCGGCAGAGAACAGATCCCTGAAAAATTCATTAAAGCAGTTCCTTCTAATTACAATGCTCCAGTCGTTCTTTTGGGTCGATTAGCAAGAGACTTAACTGCAAAAGGAACGGGATTAGGAGAGCACCTGCTATTGGACGCTCTTTTTAGAGCATTTACCTTATCCGAACAAAGTATCGGGGCTATGGCTGTAGTGGTGAGCCCGATCAATGAATATGCAGTGAACTTCTACTTAAAATATGGTTTCCGGCAATTGCCCGATAGCGAGAAAATGTTTCTTCCTATGAATACGATCAGACAGATAATCTGATTAAAAAGGCAAGTCAAACCACTCAGAAGTTTGCGGATCAGGTCTCGTTTCTATCCAAAATCCGTGTGCATCTGTGTGATCTGTGGTAAAAAGATACAGCAGCATAGGTGCACCACAGATTACACAGAACTACACAGATTAAACACAGATCACATCTCCAATCTGTGCAAAATCCGTGTTCATCTGTGTGATCTGTGGTGAAAAGTTACAGCGGCATAAGGGCACCACAGATTACACAGAACTACACAGATTAAAACACAGATCACGTCACCAATCTGTGCAAGATCTGTGTTCATCTGTGTGATCTGTGGTAAAAATTTACAGCGGCATAAGGGCACCACAGATTACACAGAACTACACAGATTAAAACACAGATCACGTCACCAATCTGTGCAAGATCTGTGTTCATCTGTGTGATCTGTGGTAAAAATTTACAGCGGCATAAGGGCACCACAGATTACACAGAACTACACAGATTAAAACACAGATCACGTCACCAATCTGTGCAAGATCCGTGTTCATCTGTGTGATCTGTGGTGAAAAATAAAACGCAGCAAAGGGGCACCACAGATTACACAGAACTACACAGATTAATCACAGATCACAGCTCCAATCCGTGCAAGATCCGTGTTCATCTGTGTGCTCTGTGGTGAAAAAAAACCGCAGCAAAGGACGCTGAAGACCGGATTGATGAAGGCATTCCCGGCTCGCTAAGCCTTCTGCGAAACGAACCACATTTGCATCATCCCTTTGCCTTTCACATCGACTTGTTCACGTGCCAGGAATACAAAATCAGGATCATTCTGAAGCATGCTATAGGTCGTATCACTGATATTCACTTTACCTACTTCTCCATGGCTCTCCATACGGCTCGCTGTATTTACCGTATCCCCCCAAATATCGTATTGGAATTTCTTCACCCCCACAATGCCCGCCACAACCGGTCCGGTGTGGATACCCACACGCATTTCAAACGTCGGATTTCCTTGTCCTTCCACCTTCAGTTTCCTCTTGATCATGAAATCCGCCATTTCCAGTCCGGCCAATACCGTATTCCGAACCGAATCCTCCGATGGTACAGGCAACCCTCCCGCAGCCATGTACGAGTCACCTATGGTCTTGATCTTCTCGATCCTATATTTTTCGCAGATACGGTCAAAAGCCTTGAAACACACATCGAGTTCCGAAACGAGTTCCGATGCGGTTAAAAGCTCGGAAGTTTGCGTGAATTGCTTGAAGTCGGTGAACAGGATGGTCACCAGATCATAATTGCGGGCATCAGCAGCTCCTTTCGACTTCAATTCCTCTGCTATCTCCGCCGGCAAAATGTTCAGGAGCAATTCTTCCGACCGGTCTTTTTCTTTTTGAATGGCCTTCCTCGACCGACGCACATAGTTCAAACGCGTAATCAGACCCAATGCAACTAATACCAACATCCCGGAACCTGCCAAGGCCAGGGTCAATCGACTCCGCTGTTGCATACGTTCGCGTTCCTGTTCTTCCCTTCGCGCTGCTTCTTCCAATTCCTCCATCTCCATTTCGTGTGCTTTCAAAAGAAATTGTGCCTTACCCTGATCGAGCGAATCCTCATACTGCTGCATACCCTTGTAATGCTCCACAGCTTTCCCGAATTCTCCCAATCGGGTATAGATCTCTGCAAGATCCTTGTGGCAATGCATTCGGTTGTTGTAATCTGAAGGTTCCGATGTGTTCAATTGATCCTCATAAACATCCCGCGCCATCTCCAGCAAGGATCTGACCGGCTCATTCCCAAACCGCACATCGAGTTCGGCTACCGAGCTGTCTTGCTTGAAAGAGGCCAATTTGAACCTATACCTGGCCAAAACGGACGACTGAATGGCTGCTGCATATTCCGGATCACTTTCTCCTACCAGCACAATTGAGTCGAGATAATTAGCTGCCTGCTCGAATTGATTGTTGTCCGCATAATACCGGACCGCATCTCCAAATGCCTCCGGTAACATACGGGTATAACCGGCAAGCCGGGCATACGAGATGGCTTTGTTCAAGTGATGCAGGAATAGTGTATCCGTGAATTTGTAGCAGCGCGCCACATTCATGTGATTGATGGTCAAGAAGGTAAAGTCTCTGCTTTGCTCGTTAAGCTTAATGGCCTTCAAATAGTATTCAATGGCATCATCGTTCTCACCACTGCTCAGGTAAATGTTGCCGATATTGGAAAGCAGGCCGGCCGCGTCATCCTCCTCCACAAAATCCAGGGCCTTGATCCAGGATTTAAGGGCATCTACATTCCTCTGTTGGATATAATATCCGATCCCCTGCATATTCAGCGCCCAACCCTGGGTTTCACGTTTAAGGGGGTATGCTTTATAGTTAAGGACCGAATCGGCATATAAGAGCATGATATCCCCCCGGAGATTTTCATAATGCATACTGGATAGTGCCAACCAGGCATCCAGTATCCCGCTGTGGTAACCGATCTTTTTTGAGCGCTCAAGTGCCCAGGTGGCCTTTTTGAATGCCGCATCAAAATCCTGCGTTTCCATGAAACTCACCCACTTCAGTGCTGCATTGATCCGTGTCGTATCCTGTTTGGAAGAAGTTGTGACCCGAAGCAGAGAATCGAGATACGGATCGTCGCCCTGCGCATAAAGCGCTGTTAGCGATAAGATCGATAATAGAAAGAACCCTAAGAAGCGCATGGTTGGTAAAACTAGCTGAAAACTGCCAATTAGTCGGCCCGCAGCATCCATAAATTCGAGCTTTGGCCAATGCGGACCCAGATCACCTTTTCACCTTTCACCGTGAATTGCCTGGCCGGACTCAAAGCCATGAGCACATCTCCTGAACTGAAATCTTTGAGATCGAGCACCTCTTGCTCTAAAGGCTCCCCGTGAAATACGGAAGGCACATGATAGGTTCGCGTAAAACGGAACACATCCGGATAAATGGGCAGGCGCTCCTTCGGGACTCGGTCGTATTCGTAGGTATAGCGCAGGGAAGGCACAAACCATGGATCCACGAAGATCCGATCGTAAGAGCCCGATTCCAATAGAAAGAGGTCGTTATAAATATTGGCCTGCTTGTCCTTCCAAACGTTGAGATTGGGATTCGCGTAGAGCATCACGGCGAGAACCGGAACAAGCAATTCATATTTCCGCCTTCCGTCTTTATGCACGTAAAACCTGAGAAGCATATGGAGGGGATATGCATAGGCCAGAACCGTGGCCATTACCATGGAAATACTTCGGTGACTTCCGGCGTCCCAGGGGTGATGACCGCTGAAAGACAAGACCAGGAACACCAAATTGAGCATGAAAACATAGAGCAAGATGCGCAACCAGCCCCGATCCCCTTTGCGGACGGCATGCCGGATCAACAGAGGGATCCCTGCAAAAACGGCAAGCAGATAAATGAGATTGTGCGGCTTGAGCAGGATGTCGGGCCGGTACTTCAAATAGGGCAGATATTCAAGAGCCTTGACCTGTGGGTTCTGCCATTGGAAACTAAAAAAGAACACCACAGCCAGCGAACAAAGCAACGGAAGCAGGAAGAGCAACACGCGGAGCATAGCGCGCCTGCCGCCTGCATCCTGCCTCAGGATCGCGACTGTGAGGGGCACAGCTAAAGCCAGATCGACGAATGCGGAATATCGCGAGCTTACCAAAACGGCTATGGCAGTGCTCAACATGAAAATTCCCGCATTGGATATTGTTTTGGCTCGGACGAGTAACTGGCAGATCAGGATCAAGCTGAGGACTTCCATGCTGTATGCCCGGATCTCGAAAGCTTCAGCCGTTAGCATAGCCGGGACAAAAAACGGAAGGAAGCCCAGGAACAGGGAACTCGTGCGATCGGCAGTCAACAAATTCAGCAAGCCTACAAATGCGAAGATGCTGAGTGCGAAAAACAGGAAAGGCAATGCCCTGAGCCAGATATGATGGTCTGAAATACCGGACCACAAGCGCAACAGTGCACCAAAACCACCCGGATCGAGGTTGTAATACGCGTTCAACTGCAAAAGATCCATCCAACTCCCGGTACCCGCACCTGAAAAAGGATCTTTCCCTTTCGAAATAAAAAACTGAACAGCCTCATCGAACCATAGGAAAGGGTGTTGCAAATTCCGGAGCAGATACAATCCGCTCAGAGCGTATAAAGCCAACAATAAATAATGTATCCTTGGGGTTCTTACCGCAGTACCTCCTTCATTTTTCGCCGGGAAAATTCGCATACGGCGTGAAGATGCAATTTATTTCGGTTCTCTCCTAGATCGGGATTAGAGACAACCATCCGGCTCCTACACGGAAAATGGTTCTGCAATTCCTGTGAACGGGGGCTTTTTGGTTGGATTGTCCTATTTTCGTCAGGCACACCCATTATGAGCTCATCCAACAAAAAAAAGAAGGTCAAGGTAAAAAAGCAGGCCACCCCCAGGCCACAGGCACCTGAACCTGTAAAACGCGACAAACTGTACATGGCCAGCAGTGTTGTGGTGGTTGTTCTATTCCTATTTATTTGGGGCCAATGGTATAAACCTGAAGTGAAGGATCCCTGGCAACAAGGCGTTGAACTGGTGGACTCCGCTCAAAAAACTCAGGATTCTGTGCAAAGGAATGACCTGTTCGATCAGGCACGGGAAAAGCTGAACGAACAGGTACGCCTGCATCCGTATCACGCACGACTTTGGCTGCAAAAAGGCTATTATCATTTTCGGCGACAAGATTGGGACTCTTGTATTCTATGCCAGAAGAAAGCCATTGAGTTGGGTGCCGGTGGTATGATAAACGCCATTGAATTTGATGCTGCCAGTATTATGGTTTCGGCTCTGACTCAGAAAATTCAAAAAGAAGGTATGGATTCAACCCAAATATTTGCCCTGGCTGATTCCTGCGAAGTAGACAATTTTGAAAACGCCAAATTGTATTGGTTGCGCGGTGTGGTGTACAACCAGTACCGCAATTTCCCGGAAGCCCGCAAATGGCTTGAACAGGCCTACAAGCTGCAGCCCCGAGATTTCGACAATGCCTATAATTACGGCTACAGTCTGGCCATGCTGGGCGAGCGGGATCAGGCGCTTACCGTGCTGAGACAAGCCGCAGCCCTGCAACCGAACAACCAGAACGTCCAAAACCTGATCAATAACCTAACTGCGCAAACCGGGAACTGATGAATACTTTCAAACGCTTTTTAGATTATCCCTATCTGTTTCTGATCGTAGGTCTTTGGATGGGTGTACGCTTCGCCTACATCAACCCGCCCTGGCAAAGCAACGATGAGGACCGCCACTTTTTCAATGCCTACGCCATGTCCACCGGACAACTGGGACCGACCTATGAGGATGGCAAGGCCGGGCTTGTATTGCCTCCGGAGTTGTTCAATACCGTGATGAGTTTTCAGGGATTTCCTTACCGTGAAGGCCGAAAACTAGATCGGAAGTATATAAAATCGGTAGAGAACAGGAAGATCAAACCGAATAGCGGACAAATTATGCCGAGAGTGAGTTCAACGCTGCTCCCGGTGGGATATATTCCGGCTTCTATAGGGATCTGGTTAGCTCGGAAATCGGGAAAAAGTATTTTGGAAATAGGCTATTGGTCCCGCGTGTTTTCTCTTTTTGGCTATTTAGCTCTCGTGTTTATAGCCCTCCAAAAAATTCCGGCCGGATTTAAACCGATCCTATTTGTATCTGCTTTACTGCCCATGACACTTTACCAGGCGGCATCAGTTAGCTATGATGGTTTGACCAATGCCCTTTTGTTCCTCTATCTCGCTTTTGTGCTGAAATACTGCCTTGAAGATGTCAGTCTCAATTGGAAACATGTGCTACTCTTCGTAGGACTTGCATTTGCGCAACGGTTTACTAAGGACGGTTATTTCCTGCTTTACTTCACGGCTCTGGCTATTCCTATGCGTCGATTCAAGGAGAGATCTATGTTCTGGGCAATGATCGGAGGTTTGTTAATAGCCTCCTTTTTACCGGGTTGGTTGTGGTCCACATATCTCAATTCCAAGGATATACCCAAAGAGGCATTCGGCATCTTCCAACGGGACTTCTATTTCAACCAAATGGAAAACCTGAAATTCCACCTTCAGGATCCCATCGGCCTAGTAATGCTGATGTTCAAGAACATTGCTGTTCAGGGTAAAACCTGGTTGATCGGAATGGTGGGCAGATTTGGCTATAGCTACACTCTTTTGCCGGATATACAGGTACTTGGCTGGTATCTTTTACTCCTATTGGTCTCTGCTGTTGAGCGACCCCGGTTGATTTATAAGGCATCCGGGATCATTGGTGGATTGACCTTGGCAAATATGGGTGCCGTGATCGGTGGATTCCTTTTGATTTCGGCAGTTGGAGCCAACTACATTTTCGGTTTTCAAGGAAGGTATTTATCTGTGTTCATCCCATTTATTCTAATAGCTTTCCTAAATCCGAACTTGATCAAGATCGATAAAAGTTACTTACCCGGAATACTTGGAGGTATCTGCTTGATCATGCTCTTTATCGCAGGGAATTTCCTGGACAACTATTTTTATTTACCTTGATCACACAGTTTATCACCGGTTGTTTGACTTACAATTGGCGGGGAATGAGAATGTAAAATTTCAACAAACAAAGTAACTCTTAAAATGACCAGAATCCATGAGTTTGCTTCGCAGTAGTGGGATGATGATCCTTGCCGTGGTTGGCGCGAACTTGTTGGCTTATGGTTTTCATATGGTCGCAGGTCGCTTTCTCGGACCGTCTGCCTACGGACAACTCGGTGTTCTCATTTCCTTCTTTTCCATAGCCAGTATCCCTTTCGCTGGGCTCTCGTGGGCATTCACTAAAGTTTTAGGCGCAAATTCCGAAGATGCTTCTACGCATAAAGAAATCCGCAGAATATTCACCCGAATCGGACTGCGCAGTGTGCTCCTCTTTGGAGGTATTCTAGTTGGCGTTTACTTTTTAACTCCAAACAAATTGAACATCGAGCAAGATCTTTCCTGGCTCACCGTTTGGCTCATGTTCATCTTCTTTACACCATATTGGCTCGTATCCGGACAATTAAGAGCCATTCGCGAATTCAAAGGGCTATCGATTTTCCAAACGGCAGAAGCACTTGCCCGATTTACATGCCTTTTATTGTTCATCTTGGTCTTCAAACCCGGAGTTCCAGGTGTATTATTGGCCTTTGCTTTAGGATACCTTCTACCTACCTTGTTCTTCAGCAAACAGACCGGAACTTTCTTTTCCGCTTGGCGGGATAAATCCCCGCTTAACATATTGCGCAAACAGCGCAACAAATGGGTTTACTATTCTGCAGTGATCTCAGCTAAAAATCTCGTGTTTTTAGGTATTACGAACATCTCCGTGCTGCTTGTAAATGAATGGCTTGGCTCGGAAAGTACAGGCTACTGGAATGCTGCACTTACCATTGCCCGCATCAATCAATTCGCCGCTGCGGCTATATCTACGGTGCTGTTCGCCGAAGCTGTCAATTCCCGTTCTGGTAACACCCAAAGGCTTTTTGCTATAAAGTCCAGCGTACTTTTCAGCGTGATCGCTTTATTCGTGGTAACAATGTTTTTCATTGTTCCCGGCTTCTTCATAACGCCTCTCTTTGGGCCCTCATTCAGTCAAGCGGAGGTATACCTCCCTTGGATCGGAGTAGGAACGGCAATCCTGGGTTTGGCCCAGATTTGGGCTGATTTTATTTTGGCCAGGTTGGATGTCAGCTCGAAAATTCAAAATGATTAAAATCACATATACACCTATGGTATACGGCAATCAGGTAATTTCGTCATACTTATTCCGCGAACGAATTCTGAGAATCGTGCAGTATGACTAAATTTCAGCGTGCACATTATAACCATAGCCGAATTCAAACCCGCGACCGGGAAAAATTACTCGGACAAAAGGCTGTGTTAATTTGGTTCACCGCATTATCGGGATCAGGGAAATCCACGTTGGCCAATGTCTTGGAATTAGCCCTAGACACCGACGGTTACAAAGCCTTTATGCTCGCCAGTGATGGAGTGCACAAGGGAGTGAACCGGAATCTCGGCTTTTCCAAAGCTGATCGGATGGAGAATACGCAGCGAGTTGGCAAGATCGCATTACTCTTTCTGAAAGCTGGCGTATTGACTATAGCCTGTTTTATTTGCCTCAGTGCCTTTAACCCTGAAAAAGTGGGTAACGACGTATGCATGGAACAATTTGTTGAAGTAATTTCAAAAACTCAACTTCAAATCTGCGAAGAACGAAAACCGAAAAGTTTATTTAAGAAGGCACGGAACGCAGAGAAACTTGAATTCACAGGAATCTCAGCCACCTATGATGTGCCGAACAACCCAGACATTGTGATCGATACTACCCGGGAATCGATCCCACAGCTCAAAGAACGGCTCATGGAAGCCCTTAAACCGCGTATTCAGGCATGAGCAAGTATTACCTAAATTATTTGGACGAGCTGGAGGCGGAAGCCATCTATATCCTACGTGAAGTAGATGCTCTTTTTCAAAATCCGGTGATCCTCTTTTCGGGAGGAAAGGACTCCATACTTACAACCCAATTGGCGCGTAAAGCCTTTCAACCCGGCAAGATCCCTTTCCCATTACTCCATGTTGATACCGGACATAACTTCCCCGAAACCATCGAATTCAGGGACAAACTCGTTCGGGAACTAGCTGTAGAATTGATCGTAGGATCGGTTCAACGATCGATCGACGAAGGTCGGGCGACAGAGGAAAGAGGCCTGCATGCCAGCCGGAACGAATTGCAGATCGTAACCTTGTTGGACACCCTGGAAAGTGAAGGCATCGATTGCGCCATCGGAGGCGGAAGACGAGACGAAGAAAAAGCCCGGGCCAAGGAACGCATTTTCTCGCATCGCGATGCCTTCGGACAATGGGATCCTAAAAATCAGCGCCCCGAGCTCTGGAACCTGTTCAATGCGCACCATCAACCCGGTGAGCATTTCCGGGTATTCCCCATCAGTAACTGGACCGAAATGGATGTTTGGAACTATATCCTGAGGGAGCAGATCGAGTTGCCTTCGCTGTATTTTGCCCACAAGCGCCAGGTGATCTACCGACAAAAAAGCTGGATCCCCTATTCGGAATACATTCAACTCCGCTCGGACGAAAAGGTGGTCGAAAAGCAGATCCGATTCCGAACCTTGGGCGACATCACGATCACAGGAGGCATCGAATCGGAAGCCGACACCCTGGAGAAGATCGTGTTGGAGGTGGCCGCCATGCGGCAAACCGAACGGGGAAATCGCTCGGACGATAAACGCTCCGATTCATCCATGGAAGACCGCAAACGACAGGGATATTTCTAGTATGTTACAGACCAATCAACTTCTCCGATTTACGACTGCCGGTAGTGTGGACGACGGCAAAAGCACCCTGATCGGGCGTTTGCTATACGACTCGAAATCCATTTTTGAGGATCAGCTGGATGCTGTGTTAAAAACCAGCAAGCGCCGGGGCAAAGCCGAGGTTGACCTGGCCCTGTTCACCGACGGGTTGCGCGACGAACGCAAACAGGGTATAACCATCGATGTGGCCTATCGCTATTTCACCACTCCCAAGCGAAAGTTCATCATAGCAGATACGCCCGGACATGTGCAATACACGCGAAATATGGTTACCGGTGCGTCGCTGGCAAATGCCGCTATCATACTGATCGATGCACGTAAAGGCGTGATCGAACAAACCCGAAGACATACCTATATCGCCTCCCTACTCGGCATCGGACATATTTTGGTATGTGTTAACAAGATGGACTTAGTGGATTTTCAGGAAAGCGTTTTCAACGAGGTGGTGGATGAATTCGAGGCCATGAGTTCGAAAATGCTCATTCGCGATGTTCAGTATATTCCGATCAGTGCCTTATTGGGCGATAACGTCGTGGAGCGTTCCTCCAATATGGATTGGTATGATGGCTCCCCATTATTGCATACGCTGGAAACATTGCATCTTAGCAGCGACATCAACAAGATCAACACCCGTTTCCCGGTTCAGACCATCATACGCCCTAATACAGACTTCAGGGGTTATGCCGGCAGACTGGCAAGCGGTATACTGCGGCTGGGCGATGAAATAGTCGCCCTGCCCTCCGGATTCCAAAGTCGGATCAAGGAGATCTGGGGGCCCACAGGGAAACTCGAAGAGGCTTTTGCCCCAATGTCAATTACACTCACACTTGATGAAGAATTGGATATTAGCCGGGGCGACCTGATAGCCCGGGTTAACAATCAACCCCAATGCGTACAGGAATTTGATGCAATGCTATGCTGGCTCGGCAATCAAACGGCCAAACCGGGAACGAAATACGATATTCTCCACACTACAAACATGCAAAAGGCATTGATCCACAAGATGATATATAAATTCGATGTACAGAAGCTGGAGCGCAATCAAAGCGATCTGAGCCTGAACATGAATGATATAGCCCGTGTACAGATGCGCACAACAAGGCCTTTAATGACCGATTCATTTCAGGAAAATCATCAAACCGGCAGTTTCGTTCTGGTCGAAAATGCTAGCAATAATACGGTTGCAGCTGGTCTAGTTCTATAGCTTCAAACTCATCAAGCTTAACTGCCCTTCCCGTTTCGCGCCCCACTCGAAGTAGAACGCTGTATCATAATTTCTGAATGATTCATATTGAAATCTGCACAAATGATGGTAGTTAATCTAACTGAATAGGTCTTATGTGAATTCACTATTGAAGATTTTGAACATACTAATGTTCAGTTATTGAGAAAGAATGGCACAACACTCCACATTGCAGCACATTGGTTGATGTACTGGCTAGCAAACCATAACCACTGAGAATACCTAAACGCTTTGAGTTTAATTCCATAATACTAACAGGACCTTTTAAGTTAAAACTCTCCAGCTACTTTAAGGGAAACTGTAGTATCATCTCCGTGCAAATCGTTTTTCCTAAGATTCAAATCTTGTGTAGAATAGAAAATTCAGCTTGTTTCAAACTGCAGCATCAATTCAATGGATATCTCTTGTGTGTTTTTCCCCAGAACTGTATGTATAATAGCCTTGGATAAGTAAATTTGTTTCAAACGTTTATGTCAAATATTCCAAGACCTTACATCATCGAGTTCGATCAAATTGGCGACCCTAGTCTAGGCTACATATCAGTAGCAGAAAAAGAAACTCTACCCTTCATTATTCAAAGGGTTTATTGGACTTATTACACGCCTGAAAGTGTCCGAAGAGGCGGACATGCTCATTTCGAACTCGAACAAATATTGATTGCTACTGCGGGAAGAATCGTAATGGACACAGAGCTTTCCAGTGGCGAAAAACATCAGTTCGTACTAGATAGACCGAACCTAGGATTATATATCCCAAAGTTGTGTTGGCGAGAGATGCAATACTCTCACAATGCAGTTCAAGTTTGTCTTGCAAGTATGGAGTACACTGAGAAAGACTACATAAGAGATTATAGCCAATTCAAGAAAATCATATGATTCATCATACTGCCGATGTCCAGACAACCAAAGTTGGCACGAATACTTCAATTTGGCAATTCTGCGTAATACTGAAGGAAGCTGTTATTGGTGACTATTGTAACATTAATTGTCATGTATTTATTGAAAATGACGTGATGATAGGCGACAATGTTACCATAAAATCCGGTGTATATATTTGGGATGGTATTCGAATAGAAGACAATGTATTTATCGGGCCGAATGTCACTTTTGTAAACGATCGAACTCCAAGATCCAAGGTATACCCAGATTCTTTTCTTAATACCACTATCAAACGAGGAGCCTCAATTGGGGCGGCAGCAACGATTCTCGGCGGATTGGAGATAGGAGAATATGCTATGGTAGGCGCAGGCAGTGTGATTACAAAGGACGTGCCGGCGCGAGCATTATTTGTGGGTAATCCAGGAAGGCAAACTGCATGGCTAAATGTAGATGGCAGCAAAATGATCTCTGAGAAGAATTTCTTCATAGATAATCTAGGGAAAAAGTGGTGTGTTGTGGACGAGAAATTAGTAGAAGCATGAAAATCCCATTTTTAAATCTCTCTCCAACCAATTCTAATATTGGCACTGAGTTACAACGTGCATTTCAAGAGGTCTTGGAGAGCAATTGGTACATACAAGGGGCAAAACTGGAAGCATTTGAACAGGAATACGCCGTGTTCAACAAAACAACCTATTGTATCGGTACTAGTAATGGACTCGACGCCTTACATCTAGCTTTGAAAGCGCTAAACATAGGGAGAGGGGATGAAGTGATACTACCTTCAAACACCTACATCGCAACTGCGCTAGCGGTCTCCTATGTAGGTGCGACACCAATATTTGTAGAACCTGATTCACGTACATACAATATCAATCCTAATGAAATTGAAAATGCCATTTCATCACGAACCAAATGTATAATGCCTGTACATCTATACGGCCAGGCATGTCAAATGGATCTAATTAGCGACATCGCAAAAAATTACGGTCTTTACATTGTCGAAGACAATGCCCAGTCACAAGGGGCATCCTTTAAAGGCCGTTTGACTGGCGGTTGGGGAAAAGTAAACGGAACAAGTTTCTATCCGGGCAAGAACCTTGGAGCTTTGGGTGATGCTGGAGCGATTACAACAGACGACCCAGACATCGACAAATTTTTAAGAACTATGAGGAACTATGGCTCAACGGTCAAATATCACAACGAAATCATTGGGTTCAACAAACGGCTTGACGAATTGCAAGCCGCATTTCTTTCAGTAAAACTGAAATTCTTACCCAAATGGATCAGAGAAAGACAACAAATTGCCAGCTGGTATCATGAGGCATTGCACGAAATCGGGGATCTCATTTTACCTTATACTTTGCAAGGAGCAACGCATACATACCATCTATTTGTCATTAGGACGAATAATAGATCAAAACTTCAAGAACATCTTGAAAAAAATGGTATAGGAACATTGATTCATTATCCTAT
Source organism: Flavobacteriales bacterium (assembly GCA_020635435.1). Classification (GTDB taxonomy): domain Bacteria; phylum Bacteroidota; class Bacteroidia; order NS11-12g; family UBA9320; genus VMDK01. The sequence continues at coordinate 440,092 of JACJZU010000004.1, read as the reverse complement.
TCCACCACATCTTCAAGAAGCCTACAAAGATTTGGGGTACAAAAAAGGAGATTTCCCTATAGCCGAACAGCTCGCAGATACATGCCTCAGTCTTCCAATCTATCCCGGACTTACACAGAATGATATAGAAATCATCGCAAAGTTCATAAAGAGCTTTTTCGACAAAGACAAGAATTAGAATACACAACACCTAAATGATGTTATCTAGGCTGTACGCATTAATCTCCAAAAAACTACCGGAACAATACAATCAGTATGTATATAAAATTGCTTCTAATTTTGTCCAATTCCTTATAAAACTGCTCAAACCCTATTTCTATTATAGGCGCAAAAAATACACTGAATTAGTCAACAGAATTAGACAGAAGGACAAAATAAATGTAATATTCCTACTTATTCATGAGTCCATCTGGAAGTATGATTATGTGTACAATCTATTCTCAAATGACAAAAGATACAACACCACATTAGTCATATGCCCCGATATCATAAACGGTGCAGTTGAAATGTATGATCAAATGGAAAAAGCCTATTTCAACTATAGCCAAAAAGGGTACAACACTATAAGAACATTTAATAAAGAAAAAAACGTATGGGTAAACATTAAAAAAGAACTTCAACCGGATGTTGTATTTTTCACTAACCCACACCGCCTAACAAAGTCTCAGTATTATATTTTCAATTTCCTCGACTGCTTAACTTGCTATGTCCCTTACGCATTTGTTATAATAAAATCGTTACACTTGCACTACAATCAATTGTTCCAAAATTTATTATGGAAAGCGTTCTACGAAACAGAAGTGCATAGAAATTTTGCCATAAATATTGCTGCTAATAATGGCGTAAATGTGATAGTTACTGGATACCCTGGCATTGACAAATTAATTGACAAAAAATATACACCCACAACGGACCCTTGGAAAATAAAAGACAGGAAGTTAAAACGCATAATTTGGGCTCCTCATCACTCCATACACGGAGATGGCTCAGATTTAGATTATTCCAACTTTTTGACGTACGCTGATTTCATGCTTGGAATTGCCAATAAGTATTCGGACAAGATTCAGATTGCCTTCAAACCCCATCCTTTACTGAAATCCAAATTAATAAAAAATCCCGATTGGGGGTTGAATAAAACCGAAGAATATTACAAAACTTGGGATAAGCTACCGAATGGCATCAAGAATGAATCAGACTACATAGACTTATTCTTGACCTCGGATGCAATGATACATGATAGTGCTTCATTCATGGTAGAATATTTATATACCCAAAAAGCAGTTCTTTTTATGAAACGTGATGAATCGATTGAAAATAGATTCAACGAATTTGGCCGGCTTGTATTTCAAAATCTATACCAAGCAGATAATGAGACAGAAATTATAAGATTTATTGAAGAAAAAGTTCTTCTTGACAAGGATGACATGGAGCCCCAAAGAATTCAGTTTATCAAAAATGTTCTTATTCCTCCACACAACCAATCAGCAAGTGAAAACATTTATTACGCTATACTAAAAGAGCTTGAACCTAATTGAAAATGACATCAAATAATACAGGTATCAAAGGAACAAAAGCAGAAACGCTGTCTTTTCTTACAGAAATGGGATTCCCTATTCCAAAAGTTTACTACTTTTCTGTAGAAGACTGGCAACAAAATTCTCGAAATATTCTTAATCACATCAAAGAACATTACCATGAATCACAATATTTGGCGATAAGAAGCAGCGCTCTAGCAGAAGACTCGATGCTTCAATCCATGGCCGGAGCTTTCGATAGTTTCCTGAATATCGACAGAAACAATGAAAAAGCCATCATTAATGCAATCAGTAATGTAGTAAAGTCCTACGACGACAATGTCAAAAATCAGGTCCTAATACAACCTATGATTCGTGACTCAGTGATGAGCGGAGTAATTATGACAAAGGCACTCGATGATGGCTCGCCGTATTACGTCATTAATTATGATGATAGCTCAGGCGAAACTGACACCGTTACTAATGGTTTAAGCATTAACAAAACAGTGTATATCTACAATGGTGTAAAAGAAGATGACTTTGATTCACCGTATTTGGTGTCTGCCATTAATTTAGTACTCAAGTTGGAGTCAGTTTACAAAGGAATCCCTCTTGATATTGAATTTGCAATTGACAAATTTGAGCAAATACAACTTCTTCAGGTAAGACCAATAACTACATCCGAAAATTGGCAACATGATGTTAATGCCCTTGTTTCAACAAGAATTAAATATTTAGACGACTACGTAGGAAAGCTAATGAAGCCAAGGCCTAACCTCTTTGGCAATAAAACATTACTTGGCCTTATGCCAGATTGGAATCCAGCCGAAATGATCGGAGTCATTCCACATCCCTTATCGATGTCTCTGTACAGAGAACTCATAACTAAAAGCACATGGCGAATTGCTAGGGAGAAAATGGGATATCGAAAAATGCCCAATGTTGAATTAATGATATCTCTGTTCGGGCGAACATATATAGACGTGAGGAATAGCATGAATTCGTTTATTCCAGAAGGTTTAGACGCAACGATTTCCGACAAATTGGTGAATGCCTATATTAAACGTCTAGAAAAAAATCCTCACTTAGCTGACAAGATAGAATTTGATGTGGTACCAACGGCATATGATTTCAAATTTGAAGACAACTTTCAAAAAAGATACCCTGGACTACTTACTAGAAATGAATTATTGAAATTTAAAAGCGCAATCAGAAGTCTCACCCGACAAGCGATTAAAAACACACCCGATAATTCACTTAATATCGCTCTTAAAAACATAGAAAAACTGGTCCGGCTGCAGAGTATAATGGATAAACCTGAATTGGACGACCCATTCTCTCTTTCTGATTATGCAAATACTTTACTGGGAGAATGTAAGAGATACGGAACACTTCCGTTTGCTATTATCGCACGTCATGCATTCATTGCCGAGACCTTGATTCGGTCTGCAATCGAAAGGGAGGTTATAACAAAAGATCGAATAGCTTTATTTAGACGAAGCTTCAAAACTGTAGCCGGAGAGCTCAGTGAAGATTTCTACAAAGTCCACTCTGGTAAGATGTCACAAGAAGATTTTCTAAATATTTATGGGCATCTTCGACCGAGCAGCTATGACATACTGTCCCCAAGGTATCACGATCGTCAAGATCTGTTTGAAGGAGACCCGATTACTCCAGTTCCTATTACAACATTTCAGCTAACCGAAAAAGAAAGAGATGACCTCGATATACTTCTCGCTGAAGAAGGATTTGATCTGATTTCAGCCGATGATCTCATAGAATACGCGAGAAAGGCAATTGTAGGCAGAGAATACGCCAAGTTCATCTTTACAAAACATTTATCCTCGGTATTAGAGATCATTGCGTCATGGGGTAAAATTCATGGCTTCAATCGCGAACAAATGGCGATGCTCACGCTAGATGAAATTAAAAGTATACTTTTCTCCCCTCTAACAAAAAAGGACAAGAAGTACTACATAAAAAAAATAGACAAAGCACTAAAAAGATATGCAGTAGGATCTTCCTTTAAACTGAGTTATTTGATCCGATCCAAGCGAGACTTATATGTTGTACCTCAGCAACGAAGCAGCCCAAATTTCATAGGTAATAGAAGAATTGAAGCTCCAATTGTGCTTCTTGACCCCTATACTAATGAAATACCTGACCTTCAAAATAAAATAGTTTGTATTGAAGGAGCTGACCCAGGATATGATTGGATATTTTCTCGAAACATAGCTGGTTTGGTCACCAAATACGGTGGCGCTAATTCTCATATGGCAATTCGTTGCGCAGAATACAACCTTCCCGCTGCCATTGGTTGTGGCGAACAGCCGTTTGAACGAATAATATCCGCAGGTCATTGCTTGTTGGATTGCCAAAGAAATCAACTTGAACCAATAAATTTAATTTGATCAAGAAATCACTTTGAAAATGGACGAATCGGAATTGAGAATCGGCATCACAATGCGCATTACAGAAGCCAATTCATATCCTGAACCACGAGACTCAGTTGCACAGGATTGGATTAACTACATGCACTTCCTACTTCCCAATGCAAGTTGGATGTATATTCCAAATATGGGGTCAGACGCTGTAGCGTTTATCCAAAAATGGGGAATAAATTCATTCATACTTACGGGAGGAGACAACCTCGGTGACTACCCAATTCGAGACATAACTGAAACAACAATATTGAAATACGCCATTAAAAATAGCCTCCCCGTACTTGGAATATGTAGAGGCCTACAACTTATTTACAATTATCTTGGAGGAACAGTTGAAAAACAATCGCTGGAATTCGCTCAAATCCACGTCGCAAAACAACATAAGATCAACTTACTTGACGAAATCAGAATTGTCAATTCTTACCACAATAACAAGCTGTTGCCAGAAACCATACCCTCCAAACTGTCGGCAATTGCACATTGTCTTGAAGATTACACAATAGAAGCTGTCCAAGGTGACAATTTATTAGGCATAATGTGGCACCCTGAAAGAACCCACCCTTATCAAACCTGGACTGCAGAACTAATTCACAAACTATTTAGAATACTTTAGCTAAACCGCCTATAAAGGGTATTTATCCTATGCCATCAACAGACTATTTTTACATAACAAGTAACGCGTTAACTGATAAAATTAATTATTCATATTCCCAATTTCAGGGAATTCAATTCATAGAGACTTATAAAACCACACGGCGTCATTATCTTGCACAAATCAGGACCGGAAAACATTTTGTAATATCATCACTCAAAACATCATCGGACAAATCCGCAAAATCAAACACGGAAACCGAAGACATTTTAGATTCGTGGATAGATAATCTAATTGATGACAAAACTGATTTCAATCAAATCAACCTGCTTCTAAAGAGATTTGAAGTGGTGCGAAAAATTTTCGAAAATTACGACGAAAATTTCCGTCCGATTGACAAAAATAAATATCATCAAAATATTAATTACTTAAAATTTGGAATTGTACTCATACTGTGCTATGAAAAAACAAGCAAGCTTCAATATCTTAACTCCTTACTAAAGCTCAATGACATCTTGTGCAGCATTTTCAACAAAATAGAAGATTCTCACCAGGACTATTTTAGATGGATTCTCATTAAGGAATTAGAATTTACAGAGGAACTCTTGTTAAAACTGGTGAATACTTCCCAATAAACTCAACTAATGAAGGCAATTATATTAGCAGCAGGTTCAGGAACTCGCCTGAAGAAATATACTCAAGAGCTACCGAAGGGAATGTTAGAGGTATTTGGGAAGCCTATACTTCAGCATCAAGTTGACACATATCGAAGAAATGGAGTCCAAGACATATCCATAATCTCCGGATTTCATGCCGAAAAAATCGACATTCCAGGGACTAGGAAATATTTCAACCCTATGTACGCAAGCACAAATATGGTGGAAAGCTTATTTTGCGCTTCAGAGCAAATAAATGGCGACGTAATCATATCTTATGCTGATATTCTTTTCGAAGATAATGTTCTACGGAAGACAATTCAATCTATAGCAGACATTGGAGTTGTAGTAGATTCCTCATGGCAGGACTACTGGCATAAGCGGTATGGAAGAATAGATTTTGACACAGAGAGTCTTCGAATAAATTCGGAAAATAATATTACTGAAATTGGTCAAGAGGCCCCACCTGTGAAAGAAATAGATGGCCGGTATGTAGGTATAATCAGGTTATCCCCAATTGGATCTGATATATTCAAAAAAACTTATTTTGACGGCAAAGCAAACTATAGCGGGAAAACTTGGCTAAACAATCGTGCTTTTGAAAACGTCTACATGACCGATTTCTTACAAGCAATTATCAACAATCTCCACCTCGTTAAGCCAATATGGACCGAGAAAGGTTGGCTAGAATTCGACACTAATGAAGACTATGAACAAATAATTGAGTTAGACCGTCAGGGAGTATTATCTCAATTCTATAATCATACTACATGAAATTACTATTACTAGCAGGAAACACTCTCAGATCTCGAGCATATACTCATGCTTTATCTACCTTAACAGACATAACAGTCTTTGGATTATTCTACGGATTTCACGAACGTAAAATTGTAAACCCAAAATTGGACATTACTACTGAAACGAACCTTCACGATCTAAGATTGAAAATTCCGGATATGTCTACACCAATAACTGATGTGTTTGAACAGAAGGGTTGGTCTTTTGAATTTATCAACACATTGGACGTCAACTCTAATCTCATTATCGACAGAATAAATCAATTGAAATTTGATTTTGTTATTTTTTCGGGGTATGGCGGACAAATTCTTAAACAAAACCATTTTGAAACGAACATGCCATATTTGCACATGCATCCTGGCTCATTACCTGAAGAAAGAGGAAGTACTACTATTTACTATAGCATTTTAAACCAAAAAAAATGTACAGTTACAGCTTTTCTAATGACGGATCAGATTGATTCAGGTAAAATCATCCTTAAACACGAATACGAAATCCCTCCCAGAGGAACTAATATTGACACATGGTTTGACAATATCGTGCGGGCAGATTGCTTGTGCAGGGCCGTCCACATTCTCAAAACAAATCACCTATTAAAGTTTGACAATAAGAATGGCAACACCGTTTCCGAAGAGTACTACATCATACATCCTGTTCTCAAGCACATAGCCCTCCTTTCAATGTAGAAAGACTTCATTTTACCTAATGAAAGGATAATTAGGAGTTAATCGTTATAAAAATTGGATCAGTCAAATCTCAGGTTACGTCATTTGACTTAGTTCTTACCGAGTACAACCTAGTCAATATCTTCGCTATTGGCTTTGGCCAAAATTGCATGAACATGCTCATATCTTCTGCCTCTCCTCTGCTAGTCTTTATACCTGCAGATGTTTGGGAATGCTCATGCAGTCGCCTTTGTATTAATACCTCCGGCAAATACACGAAGCGCCCACTCATATTTGCAATTCTAAGCCAATTATCCCAATCCAAATTATCGGAAAACTCCGAAATAAACTGAAAATTTGGAAGATTATCCATGTTATACATAACCGTCGGTGCGGAAATAGGATTGCCGAGTGACAATAATCCTCGCTTTAAAAACTTACTCTTAAGAGTCTTTTGAAAGGGCATAAAAGCGAATAACATCATTCTCTTAACTCGCATCAAATTGCTATGATATCGTAATTCCCCTCTTACTACTTCTATTCCATTAGTGAATGCAATTAGCGTATCCGGATACATCTCAGCTGCCGTTACACAGGCTTCTGCATATTTAGGCATGTATACATCGTCTTGATGGGCTATCGTTACGTATTTCGTCCGTGCTTGTCTGAAAGCAAAATTATTGTCATGCAAGCTCCCCAATCCTGAAGGAGCGACTAAAACTTCGATATCGTATCTCTCGGCAAGGTCACTTATATACTTTGAAGGGGTAGATGTACAAATCAACAATTCACTTTTACTAGTTTGATTCACGAGTGATTCAAGACATTCAGGTAAATAAGGTGAATCCTTATAAGCTAGTACAATAAATGTGTGGTTAATCATTCTTCGAATAGGACAGATTTAAGCACCGAATTCGAATATAGTCAAATATTACTCTTACGGATCTGAGAAATCTGCTCAGCGACGAAACCTATTAGTATGAGAAGCACAGATATTAATATACCCAACAATGTACCCACACTCACCCCCTGCCCTCTGACTAAAATGGGTACACCCCAAAAAAGAGATACCGAAAGCATACAAATAAACAAAGTAAAAAAGACTTTGAGGGGATTTATCAAGAACACCATATTCACCAACTCACGAACTGTTTGGATTGCAGTAATTGTTGAGATAGTGCTCTTTCCGGCAACACGATCCTTTATTATTATTGGCTCTTCCACTACACGATGACGAAAATGGACAAAGACCAGCCCAATAACATCACTATAAGGCATGGCATCCGGACAAAACTTAATATATCTTTTCGCTAAATCAGTCCGGTATATTTTCATACCGGAGTTCAAATCTTTGATTGGAACTTCAACTAAAAACTTCGCAGTCATTCGGATCAACTTTTTGCCAAGACCTCGATACAAACTTGCTGAACGCTGACCATGTCTACTACCTACGACCATATCGGCATCTTCTTCCTCCAGCTTTCTATGCAGTTTAACCACATCTTCAAAAGTGTGTTGTCCATCAGCATCAATAGTTATTATTAGATCCGTTTTAGCGGCCACAATGCCTGTCTTGATTGCAGCGCCATATCCACGATTGACTTTATGAGAAATTAAGGTGAAATGATCGTGCTGAAAATACTCTTTGCAAACTTCTGCTGTTTTATCCTTGGAACCATCATTCACAATGATGAGCTGGTAATTGTGTCGACTACAAAATTCAACCATTAATGGTAGTTCAATTCTCAGTGAATCTTCCTCATTGTATGCGGGAATGATGACTGAAAGAGATTTCGACATTAGTGCCATGTTGTGTAATCTTTGAGATCCCAATATTAGCGGAATCTTCATGATAAAGAAAATTGGATAATGAGAGTGCATAAAAAAGTGAGATTTACTTCTGCCAAACACCTAATCCTCAGCTAGATGTAGACGTCGTACTACCTACTTTTGACTAAATGGTACTGATATACATAGAAACTCTTCCCTATTTCCTAGACCAAATCTAGAAGTCGTCACGGTCCTGATTTTCCCAATGCACCGAAAAATTGATTCAAGAAGATCAAAAAACTAGTCTGATTGGAGTCCGTCGTTCAAGATAGAAGATCTCGTTTGTATACGATCCTGGATAATATCCGGGGTCAGCCGATACATGCCTCTTATTCTCAACGACAATAACTTCACTAACATTAACAGTATCTTCTTGCGAGTAGTCATTCTTAATGGCCAACTCTAAACAGCATGATTCTTTGCTCATACATAATGTAAGATGTACGTTACTAGCCACAACTACTGAGCTTGTCAATTAACTTGGAATGACGATTGTATGTCTTGGAGCTCTCCTGATATTGGTTCAGACGATGAATCAGCATAGGATAGACTGACAGCAAATTCATTTACATTCGCCGTGGATTGACGAGTGCACTGGATGAATGCCTCTCAACTGATCAACGATAATCCGCAGATGGAATCAAATGAAAATAGCGCAAATTGCACACATCTACCTCCCCCACATAGGTGGAATTGAAGCTTATGTGAGTCGTTTAGCGAAGAGTCTGAAGGATAAAGGAGAGGACTGTACAGTCCTGACGACTTCCTTCAACACAAATAAAAAAGGCAGAAAGCAAGAAGCTATTTATTTTAGGCCATTGATCAGCGTCTTTAGGAATCCACTTGCGTTCGGTTTAGTGCCTCATTTGATCCGGAACAATTATGACGTAATTCATCTACACAGCGTCTGGTTTCTTCACTCCCTGATTGGTGCAATGTTCAAACGAAATTCCCGTTTGATCACATCCATTCACGGAGTGTATCCTGATTATTCGAGTAAATTACTCAGGTTGTTTCTGTCGTTATTCCAGCCAATCGTAAAATACATACTCCGTCGTAGTGATGCAGTAATAGTGTACTCGGAAATAGAAAAGAAAAAGCTTCATGACCGGTTCCATATTGATCGGCGAAAAGTCCATATCATCCCCATGGGCGTCTATCCTGCGAAAGAGATCGGAGTTAAACGTAATAAGGAGATACTTTTCACAGGCAGAATAATACCTGACAAAAATCCAGAACTCCTAATTCAAGCGCTTTCCATGGTCAATTCAGAATTTCCTGAATTCAAAATAAATTTCGTAGGTCTCATTACTGAACATTACAAAAAGCAACTTATCCAACTTTCGAACGAATTGGGTATTTCTAATACACTTTTATTTCACGGTCCTTATGACCCCGGAGATCCGGCTGAATTTAAAGAATTGATGCTCCATTATAGTATTGCCTCTGTATTTGTGGCTGTAGGATCATGGGAAGGTCAACCCACCCGTTTAATGGAAGCTATGATTCATGGAATCCCGGTAATTGCATTTGCAGCGGGAGGAACAGCGGACTTCATCAGGGATGGTGAAAATGGTTTGTTGATCCACAAATTAGAAGCTGAACAACTCGCCATTGCACTAAGACGAATCCTCGGTCATCCCGAAGAAGCGAAATCATTGGGTATGGCAGGTAGGAAGCAAATAGAATCGGTTCACAACTGGGAGAAAGTAGTCAACGATATTCAAAAAATATACATTAATGGATCGAATGTCTGAAAGCACGCGTGTGAAGCAAATGGCCAAAAAAAAATCATCCGGCAATCCATATCTCGATGAAGGAGGCGCCAAATATCACGAGGAGGTAAATGGCGGTCTTAACAAAAAAGGATTCGCTCTAATAGAGAGAAGACGAACGAAAAAGATTGGACGATTTGTGGATCTAGAATATAAAATATTCGAGTATGGTGTGGGACCGGGCTGGAATATATCAGGACTCGACTGTGCAGAGAAAATAGGTTTTGACATCGCCGTATCTCTCCAAACTCAAGTAGAAGGACTTGGGATAAAGTTTATAAACAAGATAGGAGAAGAACAATCAGGCCGTTATGATCTGATTATTTGCAGTCATGTGCTGGAACATCTCGAGAATCCTGCGGAGGCTCTCGAAAGCATGAAAACCTTGTTGAAACCTGCCGGCCAAATTCTAATTTATCTACCACTTGAACATGGATACTATCGAAAAAGGCCTAACAAGAAAGACCGAGACCATCATCTTTTCACATGGAGTATTGGGAATTTTACTAATCTGTCCGACTCACTTGGCTTTGAGATCATCGAATACAAACGTAGAAAATTTGGGTATGAGCGAATCTTTGCCATCCTTCTGCAAAACCGTCTGACTTCTTTTCGATTGTATTCTACTCTTATTTGGCTCGCGCTATTGATCCGTCCGGATTTTGAACTGGAATTTTTACTTAAACCGGTAAAAAAGTAAGTCTAACAATTTTGCTTCCCCATTTATGCTTAGAGAAAAAACCATTAATTGGATTCAATTTAAACTGGGGAAAGTTGGATACAAGATCTGTCTAAGCTTAAACAAAGTTGTAGAAATGGATGAACGGTTCTTGAGATTTTATGAACTGTGCAAACCCTTTACAATGACATCACGCGAGAAGATGTATACCCTGTATAAGAGCGTATGCTATATCGTTCAAAATCGCATTCCCGGAGACTTGGTTGAATGCGGGGTATGGAAAGGCGGCAGCTCTATGCTTATAGCTCTCACGCTAAAAGAACTAGGTGATGAAACCCGAAACATCTGGCTGTACGACACATTTGAAGGGATGACTCCCCCAACAGAAGAGGACAAAAGAATAGAAGGAAAGGCCACATCGGTATTAAAAAAATGGAGGGGCGATCAACGGCAAGATCATAATGCCTGGTGTTATGCTCCATTTCAAGAAGTCGAAACGAACATGGCCTCGACGAAATATCCTCTCGATAAGATCAAGCTTATAAAAGGGCCAGTCGAAGAATCAATACCCGTCCACATTCCGTATTCCACTTCCTTATTGCGCTTAGATACTGATTGGTACGCATCAACCAAACACGAACTGGTTCATCTCTACCCAACATTGTCGGCCAATGGCGTGCTCATATTGGACGACTACGGTTATTGGTCCGGGTCAAAACAAGCCGCCGACGAATATTTTAACCACGATGAGATCTTGCTCACACTCATAGACGCTGGTGGTGCTGTAGGTATTAAACCAAGCATTTGACCTCCACTCCGATCTCCGGTTCTAACAACTTCTCAAATTTTCATACTTTTCTTGCTTTTCGTCAGTTCTGAAGGTAGCTGTTGCACAAGCCTTATCTTCGAACAGCCGTAAATGCACACAATTACCCATACCAAATAATTCCGACCCCACATGTCCTTGCGCTTAGTAATCCTCGCTGTAATAACTTCATTACTTTTCTCAACCTGTAAAAAAGACCAAGCCCCCCAACAGATCGACCCCGCCTTTGCCGGCTACATCTCCGCATTCACCAGCGGCATGATCAGCAATCGATCTCACATACGTGTGCGTTTGGCAGATTCCTATGCCGATGCGGAGCCGGGAAAAAAAGTGAGCTCGAAACTTTTTGATTTCAGCCCCAATATCAAAGGACATGCCGAATGGACCGACGATCGGGAATTGGTTTTCATTCCCGAAAAACCTTTGCCCTCCGGAAAAGAATTTGAAGCAGAATTCCGGCTTTCAAAACTGCTCGATGTGCCCGATCACCTTTCTACACTCGTTTTCCGATTCTCAACGCTAAAGCAGGATCTGCGTACTGAATTCACCGGGATGGAAGCGTACGACGATCAGGACCTGCGCTGGCAAATGATCAATGCCGTGGCCCATACGAACGATTTTGCCGAATCGGAAGCGCTCGAGCAGAGCATCGAAGCTTTTCAGAACGGGAAACCACTGCATATCAATTGGGAACACAGCGCTGACGGACGCATTCACAACTTCAGCATCGATAGTGTAAGTCGTACCGAGGACCGCGGGGAAGTTTACCTGAAATGGAATGGCGAAAAGCTCGGTTTTAAAGGCGAGGGTGATGAAGTGATCAAAGTACCGCCGCTAGGGGAATTTTCGGTTGTCAATGTGAAAACCACCCAACATCCCACCCAATCCATCACTATTTATTTCAGCGACCCCATCAAACAGGATCAGGAACTGGAAGGGCTCATCAATCTGCAACCGGCATACACGCTCAAGCTGGTTCGTCAGCCCATGGCCATTACGGTTTATCCCGAAAAACGCATCCGCGGAACAGTTAAACTTTATGTGAGCGACGGAATACGCAATAGTTTGGGCTATCAGCTCATCGATATCTATACCCAGGAGCTGGAATTCCGGAGCATTCAACCCGCAGTGGAATTAGTTGGCGATGGAGTGATCCTTCCCGGGAACGACGGCTTGCACTTCCCTTTCAAAGCGGTTAATCTGAGTGCTGTGGATGTGAAGGTCATCAAGATCTTTGAGGATAATGTAGCCCAGTTCCTTCAGGTGAATCAATTGAATGGGCAGCAGGAACTGAAACGCGTGGGGCGGATCGTGTACAAAGGGGAAGTCCCGCTGAAATCGGACAAATCCATCGATCCGGGATCCTGGAACAACTTTGCGCTCGATCTTTCCAAACTCATCGAAGTTGAACCCGGCGCGATTTACCGCGTATCGGTCGGATTTTCAAAAAAACACTCCCTCTATCCCTGCGACGAATCGCAAAGCGCTAACGAATCGGAGATCGATTACCCCTTGCCGGACAGCGAAATGGAGTCGTACGATGAGCCGGGTTACTATTACGATTACTACGATTATTACGATTACGAGGAATACGATTATCAGGAGCGGGACAATCCCTGCTCGGCCTCCTATTACATGTCGAGCGGGCGCACCAAGTCGCGCAATGTGCTGGCCTCGGATCTCGGCATCATAGCCAAAGGCGGCGCAGGAAGCACCCTACTCGCAGCGGTTACCGACCTCCGATCCACGGAACCACTGGAAGGCGTCCAAGTGGAGATCTACAATTTTCAGAACAAACTGCTCAGTACGCAAAAAACAAACTCCGAGGGATTCACAGAGATCGATCTGAAAAGCAAGCCATTTCTTTTGGTGGCCAAAAAGGACAAACAAAGAGGCTATTTGCGGCTCGACGATGGTTCGTCCTTGTCCCTGAGTATGTTCGATGTAGGCGGACAACAGAACGACCGGGGCATCAGAGGTTTTATTTACGGCGAGCGCGGGGTCTGGCGTCCGGGTGATACGCTTTTCCTGAGTATGATCCTGGAGGACCGGAACCGCATGCTACCCGAAAATCATCCGGTCCTTTTCGAATTGCTGAGTCCGGATAATCAGGTATTCGAGCGCAGGGTGGTACATCCATCCGTGAATAACGTTTACCGCCTTACTACCCGAACCGATGCCGAATCGCAAACGGGTATATGGAAAGCGCGGGTGAAAGTTGGCGCCTCGGTATTTACAAAGAATCTGCGCATCGAGGCAGTAAAGCCCAATCGGCTTAAGATCGCACTCGATTTTGGGGATACTTACCTTAGCAATTCAGGCAGCAATTACGGCGAACTGGAAGTGAAGTGGCTTCATGGAGCGGATGCCCCGAACCTGAAATGCGATGTTGAGCTGAAGCTGAGCAAACACAAAACGGCTTTTAAGAAATTCCCGGCTTATGTATTCGACGATCCGTCACGCCCTTTCTCGGCAGATGAGCGCATGATCTTCGAAGGCAATCTGGATGCTGCGGGCAAGGTACGCATAAACCACGGTATAGAAGCTCCGGAGAACGCTCCGGGAATGCTATTGGCCAATTTCAAAGTGCGGGCATTTGAACCGGGTGGGGATTTTTCGGTAGATCGCCTCTTCATCCCTTATTCTCCTTACCGCTCCTATGTTGGATTGAAAATACCGGAAGGCAAAGGTTGGAATGGCGCTTTATTCTCCGACGAACCCAATCAGATACCCATAGTTTGTGTGGATGAGAAGGGAAATGGGGTAACACGTCGCAATGTGCAGGTTGAAGTTTATGATGTTTACTGGCGCTGGTGGTGGGACGGCACGTCGAGTGAGGATCTGTCGCAATATGTTCGGAACAGCAGCCGGCATCTCCTTCAAAGCGGTACGGTGGATGTGGTGAATGGTAAAGGCATCTATGAATTGAAATTCAAGGATGATCTTTACGGACGCAAGTTCATCCGTATAGTCGATCCCGAAAGCGGACATAGCGCGGGAGCAACTTTCTACGTAACCTATAAAGGATGGTGGACCAATGCCGGTGCCGAGAGTCCGGGTGGAGCGGAAATGCTCACCTTTAATACAGATAAGGAAAGCTATACGGTGGGCGAAAAAGTGGAGGTAACGTTACCAGCGTCGGTCAAAGGACGCACACTGGTGAGCATCGAAAGCGGTTCCAAGATCCTCAAGAAATTCTGGGTTCAGGCGAGTGCGGGCAAATTCGAATTCACGAGTACGGCGGAAATGTCGCCCAATGCCTATATCCACCTCACCATGATACAGCCGCATAAGAACACGGTGAACGACAGGCCCATACGTATGTACGGCGTACAGGCCCTTGAAGTACGCAATGCGGATTCCAAATTGAAACCCACCATTCGCATGCCGGACGAATTGAAACCCGAGCGAACCTTTTCGGTTCAGGTGGGAGAAGCCAGTAATCGCGGCATGACCTATACGCTGGCTGTTGTGGAGGAAGGTCTGCTGGACCTTACCCGCTTCAAAACCCCCGATCCCACGGAGCATTTCCTTGCCAAGGAAGCACTGAGTGTTCGAACCTGGGACATGTACAAATTCGTAATTGGTGCACAGAGTGGTGCCATGGCGGGATTGCTGGCTTTGGGTGGTGACGAATATCTGGGAAAACAGGAGGGCAATCAGGCAAACCGATTCAAGCCCGTAGTGCGCTTCCTGGGTCCATTTTATCTCAAACCCGGAACTACCGCCACACATCGCATCGATATGCCGAACTATATTGGATCCGTGCGAACAATGGTGGTGGCCTCCAATCCGGGTGCATACGGGTCGGCCGAAAAGGCAACACCGGTGCGCACACCGCTCATGCTGCTTTCGACACTGCCGAGGGTATTGGGTCCGGAGGAAGAAGTTTCCCTGCCCGTAACGATTTTCGCCATGAACCCTGCGATCAGGGATGTGCAGATCTCCGTGAAGACCAATTCCTTGCTACAAGTTGATGGCAGCGCCAACAAAGCGATCCGCTTCGAGAAAACCGGGGAAAAGGTGGTGTATTTCAAACTGAAAACCGCAGATCTGTTGGGCAAGGCCACGGTAACCGTAAGCGCACAAAGCGGCAATGAACGTTCCTCCTATCCGGTGGAATTGCAGGTTCGGGCACCTAATCCGCTCATATCCGATCTTGCTCAATGGCGTTTGGAACCCGGCGAAAGTGTAGAAGTCGACTATCAACCTCTAGGTATCAAAGGAACCAATAAGGGCACTTTGGAAGCTTCTGCCCTACCGCCCTTATTGATCGAAAAACGACTGGATTACCTGATCCAATATCCGCACGGCTGTCTGGAACAGACCACTTCATCGGTTTTCCCGCAACTGTTCGTAGATCAATTCACTGAGCTCAGCACAGAGCAAAAGCAGAAAATTCAGGAACACGTTGATGCTGCATTGGACAAACTTCGACGCTTTCAGATGAGTAACGGAGGCTTTAGCTATTGGCCGGGTAACGACCATTACAGCGATTGGGCCACGACCTATGTAGGACATTTCCTGCTCGAGGCGCGTGCCCGAGGATACAAACTGCCCCCCTCCATGTTGGAGAACTGGGTACAATTCCAGAAAGACAAGGCCAATACATGGGTTCAGGTACCCTCAAAGCGTTCCGATCTGCTGCAGGCCTACAGGCTGTATAGTTTGGCTTTGGCCGGAGAACCGGCCCTGGGTGCCATGAACCGATTGCGCAGCTCCGGCGATCTGGGAACCGCGGCAACCTGGCGACTGGCAGCGGCCTATCAATTGAGCGGGCGCGGACATGTTGCCACGGAATTGGTACGCGGACAGGCACTGGATGTGAATGAATATACCGAATGGAGTCATTCCTTCGGTTCCAGAAGTCGCGACCGGGCCATGATCCTGGAAACTTTGAGTTTGATGAAACGAAAGGCGGATGCGGATAAAGTATTTGAACTCGTTTCGCACGATCTGGGAACGGATCGCTGGTACAGCACCCAACAAACTGCTTTCATGTTGGTGGGGATCAGCAAGTACCTGAGCTCTTACAAAAGTGGAGAACCCATCAAATTCGCGCTCACGCGGGGCGGAAAACGATCCGATCTTACCGTGTCATCCGTTCTCCATAAGATCCGCCTGAAACCGGAAAGCGCTGAAAAGCTAACCGTTAAAAATACCGGAAGCAATACCATCTTCCTCACCCAAACACGATCGGGTATTCCGGGCACCGACAGCAGACCTAGCGTACGCAAGAATCTGGAAATGAGCGTTATATACACCGATCTGAACGGTCGACGCCTGGATATTGATGGATTGCCTCAGGGAACCGACTTCTATGCCGAAGTAACCCTCCGCAATCCGGGTGTATTGGGTTATTACGAGAATTTATCCCTGTCGCAAATATTCCCCTCGGGCTGGGAGATCCGCAACTTCCGTATGGATGCACCGGAAGATGGAGAACAGACCACTAAGAATGTGGACTATCAGGACATTCGGGACGATCGGGTACTTAGTTATCTGAACCTGAACAAAGGCAAAACCGTACGTGTCAAAATTCAGCTGCATGCGGCTTACAGAGGGCGTTTCTACGCGCCATCCGTATATGCTGAGGCTATGTACGACGATCAGATCCGGGCGCTTGAGCCGGGGAAATGGATACGGGTAACCGAACCGGGTTCCATGTAAATTCCCGTAGAAGTTCCTGAATTACAGGCAGATGCCATATTCCATTTACAAATGCAAACAGAAGATCCGGCATCGTACGGGATCTTCTGTTTGCAATACTCAGAACAAGGACGAACTGATCCCTGAACGTGAACATCGCCCAGCTTAAACGCCTTTGGAAATATATGCTAAGCCATAAAGGCCGTTCGGCGCTGGTCTTGATGCTGATGGGGCTTTGCGCATTTCTGTTCAGTGGGCCCAGGAAGATATTCGATACGCCCTATTGCACCGTACTGGCATCAAATTCAGGCGACCTGCTATCAGTACGCATTGCAGGCGATATGCAATGGCGCTTCCCGCCGCCGGATGAAGTTCCGGAGCGCTATCTCACTGCATTACGGCTCTACGAGGATGAATATTTTTATCGGCATCCGGGCGTGAATCCGGTTTCGATGTTTCGCGCTTTGATGCAGAATATCCGCAACAGGCGCATTGTGAGCGGAGGCAGCACGTTAACCATGCAAACTGTGCGCCTATCCCGACCGAATTCATCCCGAAACCTTTGGAACAAATTCGTTGAAATAGCATTGGCCCTGCGTTTGGAGCTGCGGAATTCCAAATCGGACATTCTGCGCATGTATGCCACCCATGCACCAATGGGGGGGAATATTGTGGGGCTTGAAGCTGCCTCCCGACGTTACTTTAACCGCAGTTCGGATGAACTCTCCTGGGCTGAGGCGGCCATGCTCAGTGTATTGCCGAACGCCCCTTCCCTTTTATACCCCGGTAAGAACGACGATCGGCTACGAAAAAAGCGCGATCGGCTCCTGGATAAACTGCAGAACAAGGGATATCTAGATCCAGAAAGCTGTGAACTGGCGAAAGAAGAGCCTATACCCGATGCGGTTTACGCCTTTCCAAATAAAACACCCCATTTACTTGATCGGGCCATAGCGGAAGGGCACGAGGGTCGATACCTGCGAAGCAGCTTGCAAACAAACCTGCAGGAGCGGGTGAACCGGATCGCATTCAATAATCACGAACGTTTGCATCAGGCGGAGATCCATAATCTGGCCATTTTGGTTTTGAGGGTGAAGGACGGTGCCGTGTTGGCCTATTGCGGGAACACGAACTGCGAACGGGAAGGGTCGGGCAAAGATGTGGATGTTATCCGCGCCCCGCGCAGTACGGGTAGCACATTGAAACCCTTTCTGTACGAAGCGCTTTGGCATTCCGGAAAAGCCACACCCGACATGCTCATCCCCGATATACCAACTCAGATCGGAGGCTTCACACCGCGAAATTTCGATGAGCAATTCGACGGTGCCGTGCCGGCCAATAAAGCCCTGGCGAGGTCGTTGAATATACCCGCTGTGCGACTATTGCAGAGTTACGGTGTGGAGCGCTTCCACGCCGATCTGCAAACACTCGGACTGAGTACCATTCGCAATTCACCCGATCATTACGGACTATCGCTCATTCTGGGTGGGGCCGAAGCACGACTTGATGAACTCTCCATGGCATACCTGAACATTGCCCGTGTAATGCGCGATCTTCCGCCTTTAGCATCGCTGGATTACAGTTCGGACAGCAGCCATTCAGATAAATCCCGCAACTTGAATTTCGATCGAGGCAGCCTTTGGTGGCTTACGGAAGCTCTGAGCACGTTGAATCGTCCTGCCGAGGAAAGCGGTTGGGAGCAATTCCGTTCCTCCCGCAAAGTAGCCTGGAAAACAGGAACCAGTTTTGGCCATCGCGATGCCTGGGCCATTGGTTATACTCCGGAATATGTGGTAGGCGTATGGGTGGGAAATGCCGATGGAGAAGGCCGACCGGGACTTACAGGTGTACAGGTTGCAGCCCCCATTCTGTTCCGGATCTTCAACGATCTTCCAACGGGAAAATGGTTTCATGAACCCTACGGAAAGCTGCGAGAGACTGAGATCTGCACCGAAAGCGGACATCCTGCCGGACCTCAATGCACAAGCACGACCCGTAAACGCTATCCCACCCTTGCCGAAAGAGCTCCGGTTTGCAACTTTCACGAGCGCATACATCTGGATATAAGCGGATCACGTCGGGTGCACAGTGGATGTTACCCCACCGAACTCATGCAACACGAAACCTATTTCGTACTTCCACCCGTTATGGAGTGGTACTATCGGCGCAAAAATCCTGCATATCGGGTATTGCCTCCGTACCGCGACGGCTGCGACCCGGCTGAGGTCAATACCCTCCGTTTCATCTATCCGCGTTCAGGTTCGCGCATCCTGATCCCCCGCGAACTGGGAGGTAAAAAGAGCAGGGTTATCGCCGAGATCGCCATATCCCACACGGATCACGAAGTTTTCTGGCATCTCGACAACAAATACCTCGGAAGTACACGACACGAACATCAACTCGAAATTCTGGCCGATCCGGGAAAACATATACTGAGCGTGGTAGATCAAAGCGGTCAGCAGTCGAGCGTACACTTCGAGATCGTTTCGAACTGATCTCTGCCACAAGTGAGTAAGGATACGGATCCGTGAAAGGAACGCGGATTTCCGGCACCGTTCCATCCCATGACTTTGACTTATATTGGCAGCATGAACTGGAAAATGGGTTTGAAAACCTTGCAAATCATGTTCGGAACTGGACTGTTCCTGTGTGCATTTACTGTAAAAGCACAAGTTCAATGGCAGGAATTCCAGGATATGGTTCAGATGCAAATAGCCTTGTCGAAACAACAGGCCGAACTGCGTCCGGTAGAACAATTTGATGTAAACGAAGTGACGCATACAAGGCAAATACAGCAAGTAGGCGGCATAGACATCGAAGGAGCCCATATACTCACGCATACTCGAAAAGACGGATCAGTTCGGCTGAACGGTTTATTTGTGAAAAACATAAGCCCTCAACAGGCGAAGCTGAATTTCCCGGAAGCACTTGCCTCGGCTATGAGTCATCTGGACGAGGTTGTATTCTTCTGGGAGGATCCGGCCATGGAAGAACTGATCAGGGATCTTCGCAATTCTGATGATGCCACCTTCTATCCAAAAGAACAGTTGGTTTATTTCGATCCCCAATACAGGACGGAAGGAAGGCACTATAAACTAGCCTATAAGATCGAACTGTATTATCATGGTCCAGGCGAGCATCGAACTTATTTTGTAGATGCCAATTCCGGCGAGATCCTGGATATACAGGAAGGTTGTATGGAATCTCATGCCCTCGGCAAAGCAGAAACCAGTTATTCCGGAACCCGTACAATTCATACGGATTCAATTGCACCCGATCAATTTGAATTATTCGACCGCCTTCGCGGAAAGGGCATCGAAACCCGAAATGCCCGAAATCTCACTAAAACCGACAGTTCGATAACTTTTCAGGATACCGATAATTATTGGGAGAACGATCGCGCTGCTACCAACGCCCATTGGGCAAGCGGCATCACCTACGATTATTTCCTGAACTTTCATGGCAGAAAGAGCTTCGATGGCAAAGATTCCAAGATCCTTTCCTATATCCATTACGACAAAAACTGGTTCAATGCCAGCTGGAATGGCAGCTTCGCCCGCTACGGCGATGGAAATGGATTCCCACTTACCCATATCGATGTTGTCGCCCATGAACTTACTCATGGAGTTACCGGTACTTCATCAAAACTCATATACCGTGACGAAAGCGGTGCCTTGAACGAGTCTTTCAGCGATATTTTCGGTTCAGCCGTTGAACATTACGCACTCCGCGACACGGCCGATTGGTTGATCGGAACGGCCAATTTTAAGCTCCGTAGTATGGCTCAACCCAATTTGTTCCGCCACCCCGACACCTACAAAGGCACGGACTGGTACAGCGGAATACAGGACCGCGGTGGGGTTCATACGAATAGTGGTGTGCAGAACTATTGGTTCTATCTGCTTTGTACTGGTGGTTCGGGTAGAAACGATCTTGGTATTGATTTCAATGTCGATAGTCTTGGAATCGAAAAAGCCACCCAGATCGCCTACCACAATCTAGTCTATTACCTCACCCCTTCTTCCGGTTATTTCGATGCCCGCAATGGCTCCATCCAAGCCGCGATCGATCTGTACGGACTCTGCTCACCCGAAGTATACGCCGTGGCACAGGCCTGGCATGCCGTTGGTGTAGGAAGCCCGGTTCCCGAGCCCGATTTCGCTATGCTGGAGTTATTGTCTCCGGTCTCCTCCTGCGAAATGGCCATTGAACCGATAACAGTTCGCTGGATGTTCGCCGGTTCCGGCTGCGACAGCTTGCTGCCCAGAGGAAGCTCCGTAGTTTTCAATACCTTGCTAAACGACACGGTACTCATCACCGAGTCCCTGGTTCTGCAAAAAGATCTGCATCCTTACGATACACTCATCTATACATTCCAAAACCGTCCGGACTTCAGCGAACGTGCGATCTACAATTTGAGCGTATGGCTCAACGCATCCGGCGATGGTATCCACTCAAACGATAGCATCAGCGACATTGTGATCGTTCATCCCCGTCTTTTCCAACCCGGGATTTCCATCGGATTTGAATCCTCGAAACGATCGGAGGAATTGCCCTATTTCTACCTCGAAAACCGTCTGAACTCCACCGCAGAGATCAGCATCCCTGCTCGAAATACGGGAGTGTTCGGCGTTCAACTCTCCGGAAAACTCGGCAATAGCCTCAATGAACTGAAGAATGAAATGCCCGTCGATCCCAATGACAACTTCTCCACGAATACCGATTATATCGCGAAAATGTGCCTGTGCGTAGATGCCCGCGACTGGGCCTCGCCGGCCATTCGTTTCGATCTCAAACAAACTTATTCCTCCGGCTATGAGCGCTTTCTCGATACAGTTCGCCCGGAAATACTTAGCAGTTTGCGACTAACGGCTGCCGCACAGCAAGTTGGAGAGCAGTTCCACCCAAAGACGATCAGCGAAGACAGCTTCCGGACTTATGTTTCGGATCTTGCGGCCTTTGCCGGCACGAAGTTTAGTTTGTGTTTTGAGAGCAAGCACTTCGTGGGTCGCCTCACGCTGAACAATGATGCGATCGGAGACAATTCCTATTTAGACAATATTGAAATTTTCAGCGGTTCCTCGCTGAGTGAATCCTTTGAAGAACCTGTTCTGTTCCACCCCAACCCAAGTTCGGGACATCTGGGTTTTAGGCGATATGTGGAAGAGGACCGTGTACTGAAAATTTCCGTATCGGATCTGTACGACCGCGAGGTAGTCCGTGATGAGATCACGCTAAGACATGGCTTCCATGAATACCGGATGAATTGGTCATGGTTGAGACCTGGTATCTATCTGGTCCGCACGGATCTGGAAGGGGTCTCAGGATTTCAGAGACTGCTTATACACTAAAGTTTCTCGCCGAGAAGCGGCTCGTTGCTGCTTCTTTTCTCGCAAAGGCATTTCTCGCAAAGGCGCAAAGACGCAGAGTGGATTTTTTTGCTCGCAGAGGCGCAGAGACGCGGAGTGGATTGGCTTGCTCGCAAAGGCGCAGAGACGCGGAGTGGATTGGCTTGCTCGCAGAGGCGCAGAGACGCAGAGTGGATTGGCTTGCTCGCAGAGGCGTAGAGACGCGGAGTGGATTGGCTTGCTCGCAGAGGCGCAGAGACGCGGAGTGGATTGTTTTGCTCGCAAAGGCGCAGAGACGCGGAGTGGATTGGCTTGCTCGCAAAGGCGCGCGGAGTGGATTGTTGGCGCAAAAGGCGCAGACGCGGAGTGGATTGTTTGCTCGCAAAGAGGCGCGGAGGCTCGAATCAGAGTGGATTGGCTTTGCAGAGGCAGAGGCGCGGAGGCGCAGAGACGCGGAGTGGATTGTCTTGCTCGCAGAGGCGCAGAGACGCGGAGTGGATTGTATTGCTCGCAAAGGCGCAGAGGCGCAAAGTGGATTGTATTGCTCGCGGAGTGGAGAGCAAAGGCGCAGAGACGCAGAGTGGATTGTTTTGCTCGCAGAGGCGCAGAGACGCGGAGTGGATTGGCTTGTCTCGCAAGAGGCGCAGAGACGCGGTGGTAGCTTTCGCAAAGGCGCAGAGACGCGGGTGGATTGGCTTCTCTCGGCAGGCGCAGCGGGTGGATTGGGTCGCAAAGGCGCAGAGACGCGGGTGGATTGCTTGCTCGCAAAGGCGCAGAGACGCTTCGAATTGCTCGCAGAGGCGCAGCACGCGGAGTGGATCGCAAAGGCGCAGAGACGCGGAGTGGATTCAGAGGCGAGGAGACGCAGATTAAAGATCTCTCTGGTGCAGACATTCAGGATCCCCTCTGTGCGAAATATAGATCTTCGCGCCGTAAAGAAAAACTCATTGCGCTTCTGCGCCTCTGCGAGAAACCCCTTTGCGCCTCCGCGCCTCTGCGAGAAACCACTTTGCGCCTCCGCGTCTTTGCGTGAAACCCCTTAGCGACTCTGCGCCTCTGCGAGAAACCTCTTAGCGCCTCCGCGCCTCCGCGAGAAACCTCTTAGCGCCTCTGCGCCTCTGCGAGAAACTTCTTAGCAACTCTGCGCCTCCGCGAGAAACCTCTTAGCGCCTCTGCGCCTCCGCGAGAAACCTCTTAGCGCCTCTGCGCCTCTGCGAGAAACCTCTTAGCGCCTCTGCGCCTCCGCAAGAAACCTCTTAGCGCCTCTGCGCCTCTGCGAGAAACCTCTTAGCGACTCCGCGCCTTTGCGAGAAACCCTTTGCGCCTCTGCGCCTTTGCGAGAAATTACTTTGCGAGCTAAGAATTGAAATAAGGAGTTACAAAAAAACCCGGTTGGTGGGGCAACCGGGTTGCGTAAACGTCGTTCAATCCATTTACACTTCTTTCATGCATGGCCTCTCGACCAAAGTCACAACCTACTCTCCTCATTTGCTAGCCGCATCGTGATTCGACTCGGAAGTAACCGATCTTTCGATCTTACATTCGCAATCCGCTCTCTCCCGTTCAACCTCGTTGGAATTCCACGAGTCCCGCTTCCTTCCTCCAGGCTTACTCCCCTACCTGCATTTTAGAACAAACCGTTCCCGACTTATCGCCCTCACCGGAGTCATTTCCCGATTCTGCCCCTCCCCGCATTTACTACGGTTCAGGTACCTTTGCAAGCGGCGTCGGTAGTGCCTGATTGCTTATATCGAAAATACTACAGCATTTTAATTCTGCAATAACATGTGAATTAATATCGCAATCCACAATCTTCAACCAAATGCCGTTTTATACCTGGGCCCAAGAAAACACGGATGAATAGCCAGGGTACTCAAACATCACTATTCACAATCTATGAACATCTAATGTTAACTACTTCAGTCAATATGCCCCTCCAAATGGGCGGTTTGCATGTTTGGGATCTTTCAGATCGGGTAATTTGAAAGGTCTTTGACCGGTTCCAACTGTGTCGGTGAGTGTATTTAAAAATGCGATCAGCGCCTGTTTTTCGATCGTACTCAAGCCTAAGGAATCTGAAGCAAGAGTTTGCTGGGGCCAATTTGCACCGCGACCGAGTGCACCACCTTCGTTATAGAAATCGATCACTTCTTCAAGATTGCGGAAAGCGCCATTGTGCATATAAGGTGCGGTGAGGGCAATGTTCCGCAAAGTTGGAGTCTTGAACATCCCTTTGATGTATTCAGCATCTGGATAGGATCTGCCAAAACGCTCGTACATGCCCAGATCTGTATCCGGCTCAGCTCCAACCGCAGTTTTGGTGGCGCCGATGATCTCTCCTTCTGTTTCTGTATAGTGCGGCGGAACATATCCGTTGAAGATCGGAGAAAAATGACAAGTTGCGCAAGCACCTTTGCCCATGAACAGATTGAATCCGAGTTGTTCTTGCCTGGTGAAATCATCCACTTCACTTCGAATATTCCGATCAAAGCGGGAATTTAACGCAGTAAGGCTCCGTATATAGACCTCCAATGCACTCTTGATCGTACTGCGTGTGATCGCATTTTCGAAAGCAGGAAATGCGGAGTTAAAATGTTCAACATATTCCGGACTTCCCTTTAAGCGACGGATCAACTCCTCTTCCTTTAAATCGAGCTCCTTCTCGCTGTTGAGGACGTGCAAAATCTGATCGTTGAGATCTGCGCTTCGCATATCCCAGAAAAAGCTTTTCTGAAATGCCGAATTGATGAGCGTGGGCGCATTCCGGTCTACGGTGCCTTTAAAATCGAGTGCCAAACTCTTGGGTAAACCATCGGTATAAGCAAGATCGGGCTTGTGGCAAGATGCGCAGGAGCGTTGATAATTGATGGACATAACCGGATCAAAGAAAAGTTGGCGACCCAATTCAATCTGTTTTTCGGAAAAGGTATGATCCATTCCCCGCATGGTATAATATGGATCAAGATAGTCCGGTGCGAAAAGATGTGCTCCCTCCCCGATGGACCGATCTGAGGGATTTACTTCAGAGAAGCGTTCGAATCCTGTCGCAAGATGTAACTCCCGCAATTCGGACTGCATCGGGATCAGTACCTCCCGGAAAAAGGTATAGAAATCAAAATCGACAAAAGAAGTGGGCTCACTCAGTTTTTCTAGGGCTATTCCAATTCGGGAATCAACCTTTTGGAATTCCTTTACGGCATAGCCCTTGAAACCTTGAAGGTCAGACCTAAGGGATGCCAGCACTGTTCTTGAATCCTCCAACCCAAGCAGAAAGCCGGGTGAATCAAAGCCCGAAAGAGAAAGCGTCATAATTCTCGTAAGTGCCAAATGACCTGCCTCCAGGATCTCCCAGTTTTGAATGGGGATATGTTCAAATGCATCTTCCAAAACGGCACATCTACTCAGGATAAACTCAATTTCCTCATTTACCTGAGCAAGTTCAGGTGTTTCTTCTACCAATAATTCTTCAATCACCTGAAGTCCATGTGGATCGCTTTTATGCAATACCACAACCTCCGTTTCTATAGATGGCACAGGACCACCATTTATAGCTTTATCGAGGTATGGATATCTGAATACTACATAAGTTTCTATCCGTTTATAGGCACTGCGGATCTCTTTATAGGTTTGCAAGAATTGGGTGGCGTCCACCTCATGTTCCAGCAACTGCATGCTGTTAAGGGCATTTTTCAACTCCCTGAGATCTGACCGGACTCGATCATTTGCATAATTCTCAGGGTTATTGGTATTTGGGTGTTTCTGCAGTGCTGTAGTTAACCAGACTATTATGAGCAGTGAAATTACACGTATCCAATTCATGGTTTGATTGCATTAAATGAAGAAAGAGGCATTCCTTCCGGAAGCCTCTTTCAACGACAAATGAAGAATTAGGTTAATGGATCAATTTATTGAACGATGAGTTTTTTGGCTTGGCCTTCGGCGTTTACGATGGTATAAGTTCCTGTAGCCAGGTCGTGAATATCTACACGATTCACATTGCGTTGAACCATTACGCGTTTGCCCTGCATATCGTAGATGGCAATATCCGATTTCTTGTTCAGGAACAATTCACGAGTTGCTGGATTTGGATATAACTCGAAACCTTCTTTGTTCGCTTGCAGTTCTTCCACCGCAGTGAAGAAGCTTTGATCGAAGATGGGCGCATATCCGGTGATCGCAACGGTTACGGAATGGTTGAAAGGTGGTTTATTGCTCGTGCTTGGGTGCTGAATGTTGAGGAAGTAAGTAGAGCCATCTGGGGTAAAACGACCTCCTGTGGTTTCGCATCCTTTCGGACCAACTGCAAAACGGATCAGGTCATTAGATGTATAAGTTTTCCCCTGATGGTCACCAGTTACTTCAAGAATGTAAACTTCATTCAAAACATTGCTGAACTGACGGGGATTTGCAGGCATACCACCTGGATTCATGTCTTCATTGATAGCAAGGAAAACACGTCCATTGATAACCGTACTGGTAAGTCCGTCCGGAGAAGACAAGTGATTCCCGGTCGGCGTATAATCGTTGTTGAGGCTTCCGCCACCTTCCAGGGCTACTTCTACTTTACCGGTACGGGTGTTCAAACGAAGAACTCGTCCAAAGATATCGCTGAAACTTGAATCGAGTTTTCCATCTGCGGCGTCGAGCATAACCAGGTGATTAGCTAATGTACCACCTGCACGCAAGGCTGGTTTTACACTCTGGGCGCGTCCACGTCCTGTTTCGGTAATGAAAATCGTTTCGTCGTTGATACCTTCAACCCATTCCAAGCGCATAAAACAAGTAGCACCAAGTTTCCAGGCTTCCTCGCGAGCATTCATCATGGCATCCAATGTCATTGGAAGTGCTACCCACTCGCCGGTCATGCCGTCTGCAGATTGCTTGTAAGCGTAAAGTTGACCTTTGCTGAAATCTTCAGGTTTGTCTGCAACAAATTTGAAAATGATCGCTCCTTCCGAATAATCATCGCTCAGGTAAACGGTTTTGCGATCGGATGCGATCCAACCTCTCTCGTGGTCGTATCTTCCCATGTTGTAGTTTTTGCGAATAGCTTTAGCCGCTTTCACATCAACCTCGACCATGTATTGGAAGTTCTGATATTTCTTAATTGAGCGATTGACCGTTTGGCCGTTGAATGTTTTTACCATCCAATCAGCTGTATCGGTAATTCCCTGTCCGCCCAGATTGATCACTTCGTTGGAAGTGAAAGCAGAACCCCATTCCTCAGCGGTGAAAACACGTCCCCAGGAAGTTTGGATACCTCCACAGTTTGCTCCTGTACCTCCAACTTCAGAGAAATCAACGTTTCTGTATTTGCCGTTCGGATCATTAACAACCTCCCAGCTCTTCGTGTTTTGATTGTAGTAAACGGTAAAAACGGTCATTCCACCACCATCACCCAGCAATGGATCCGCTACCATCATCTCGTGGTTCACGATCACGTAGCCGCTATCGCTTCTTCCGTTGATGGGCACAAAACCAGTGAAATCATGCCATTCTTTGGCCAATGCAGATTTGCCATCATGTGTTGAAACCATATCAACACCTCCCGTAAATAATACATCGTACTTCAAAGGTGATGCAGGGATCATGATCTCAGTAAGATCAGTAGGATGCTTCGACGCATCATAGAAATTCTCGTTGATGGCCGGAAATGGATTTTGAGCCATTGCCATTCCCATGGTGGCGATGGCCGCGAAACTTAGTACTGTTTTTTTCATGTCGTGTTCAGAATTCTTTGTGGCTGCAAAAGAATTCCGACCACGTTAACCCAATTTCAAGCCAATATTTTAATGGCGTTATGGCAATGTAAACGGAAAATTAAGGAGGCATAAGTTGCTTAATTTCAGCGCGTTAACGATTTGGTGGATATTCCATACCCTCAAAATAAGGCGACCCGGCCGCTCGCATTTTTTGAGGAGTGACGGTAGTTCGGTGTTCACGATCCCGTCCAGTCCATTCGAGAACCTTCAATTCCTGCAGGGCTATTTCCAGTGATTTGCGGTGCGTTCCGGTAGGACCATAAGAAGAACTACCAACACCGGAATATACTGTTCCCATGCGCTTTCCAATATCCGGTTTATCTTCTTCCCCGATCTCCGCTTTTGATTTCTTTCCGTTGAGGGATTCGTCCATGTCGAGTAGTTTTGCGCAGTGATGCCCATTCCCTGTACAGAGAGGTGTCGGTGGTTCCGGTTTTAACCAGTACTTTCTCCAGGGCCTCCACCTTTTCTGAGTTGAACTCAATACCATTCCGTGCGGCAGATATTCGATCGGTGGCGACTCGACCTCCGCCAGAATGCTGCGGCTGCATCAACCCCGCACTCCTGATAATGCACCCAGGAAAACGCGTTTCACATCAAATTCTACATTGGTCCGGCTATCTCGGGGAATACCATTCTCAATACAAACAAGCGCGAACTATAACGGCCCGGTTTACACATGAAACCACTTCCCCAACCACCGCTTTCTTCATCCATGGCACCGGTTCCACTGTAACCGCAGATCCCAGGTTACGCGCTGTATGCCCTTACCCGATTGATGCGCGCAGTTTTCGGATCACTTTGCCTTCAGCATCGTATATATACAGCATTACAACTGGCTCCGGGGCCTTGCGTTCCGCCTCCAGCGCATCCCAACCCGGGAAAGTGTATTCCTTCCCGGCCTTTGCGTCTTTCTTCTCAGCCTCCTTGCGAAGCGCACTTAAACTTTTGTAACCATCCTTTCAGATAATACGTAAAAGTTTGCCCCGAAAGCGGGATTATCTGCTACAAAATAGGATGCCCCCTGCGAAGCGCGCTTACCCCACCCAACACCATTCTTGGCATATACCATAGGGCTGCGGTTTTGGTTTGAAACAGATGAGCCTCTTTTTCCCAGACCTCAGGCGTGAGTTCGCGCAAACTGCTGTAATCATCCAGAATATAGAAGCCCCTACCAAAGGTTGCCAGAACCAGATCGTTTTCGCGTTTTTGAATTACAAGGTCACGAACAGGTATAGTTGGCATTCCCCTTTTAGAGAAGTCCAGTTCTTACCACCATCGATACTTGCGTAGACTCCATTCTCGGTTCCCAAAAAGAGCAAATTCGGGGTTTCACATGGTCCTGAACCATTCGCCACAACAATAACTCAGATGGCAGGTTGCCCGTTAATTTTTCCCAGGTTTTGCCTTTGTCGGTGGTTTTATAGAGATGGGGCGCGAAATCGCCGCTCTTGTGGTTGTCCAATACGATATAGGCAACCTGCTCATTATACAGATCTGCTTTGAATATCGTTTACAAAAGCCCGTTGCGGACAATCCGGAAGATTCTGAACCTCAACTTTGCGCCAGGTCTTCCCCCCATCTTCGGTGATCTGAATGATACCATCGTCTGTTCCGGCGTAAAGCAGACCGGCTTTCTTGGGGGATTCTGCGAGGGAAGTGATCGTATTGTAGTTCGACATGGCATACACATCCCACGGATTGTCCCAACTCTGTTTAGCTCCCATGATATCGAGGGTTATCCGTTCCTCATTTCGGGTAAGATCTTTGGATATGGCCTGCCAATCATCGCCGCGATTCGCTGATCTCCAAACGCGCTGCGATGCGTAATAAATAGTTGTTGGGTTATGCGGACTTACGAGGATGGGAGCATCCCAGTTGAATCGTTCTGCAGGTTCTCCTTTCCCGGGTTGTGGCTGAATAAATACCCGCTCACCGCTCTTGCGATCGATCCGTGTTAGATTCCCTTGTTGCCACTCGGAATAAACGATATCGGGATTGCCCGGTTCTGTGGCAGGCTGATGCCCATCCCCACCCAGTGTTATGAACCAATCGGCATTGCGTATGCCATGCACGTTGTCGGTCCGTGTCGGGCCACCGTGCGTATTATTATCCTGTGTGCCTCCGTACACATTGTAAAAAGGTTCGGCGTCGTCCACCGCAAGTTTGTAATACTGGATGGTAGGCAGATTATCGAAGAAACGCCAGTTCTCCTCCCGATCGAACGATTCGTACAAACCTCCATCGCAGCCCACTAGAACATAATTCGGATCGTTCGCACGCCAGGCAATGGCATGATTGTCGGAATGCTTGAATTGCTCCCGCATGTTCTTAAAGGTTTTACCTCCATCCTCGGAAACCTGCATCCAGATATCGGCCAGATAGATCTTGTCGAATTGATGCGGACTGGCATAAAGTTCCTGATAGTAATGTGGACCAGTTGCACCCGAAACGGCTGAAGACATTTTTGTCCAGCTTTGTCCGCGATCAGCACTTCTATAAACGCCCCCGCTCCGACGATCGAGTTCAATTGCGGCATAGAGTACATCGGGTTGTTGTGGGCTGATGGCCAAACCGATCTTACCCATATTAGAGGTGGGTAATCCTTTTTTGAGCTTGGTCCAGGTTTCTCCGCCATCCTCACTCACATGGATCCCACTTCCCGGTCCGCCACCCATATAGGCAGCAACCGTTCGGTGTCTTTGCCAGGTAGCCGCATAGAGCCTCCTCGGATTTCTCGGATCGATCTGCAGATCGGTGGCACCGGTCCATTCATTCACAAAAAGGGTGCGGTTCCAGGTTTTTCCGCCGTCGGTGGTTTTGTAAACCCCACGCTCCCCACCGCTGTTCCATAAAGGACCCTGAACGGCTACCCAAACAACATTTGAATTCGTTGGATGTACAATGATCTTTGAAATATGCTCCGACTTCTTCAATCCCATATTTTTCCAGGATTGCCCGTCGTCGGTGCTCAGGTAGATGCCATCGCCATAGCCAACATGTCTGCCTCCTACATTTTCTCCGGTCCCAACCCACACGGTATGCGAATTCGAAGGGTCCAGGGTGATGCAACCGATCGAATAGCTTTTCTGCCCATCGAATATGGGCGTCCAGGTAATACCCGAATTGGTCGTTTTCCATACGCCACCTGAACCAACTGCCACATACCAGGTATTGTTGTCTTGTGGATGAATTACGATGTCCGAAATACGTCCGGACATAAATGCCGGACCGAGACTCCGAAATTTGAACGATTTCGCAACACTATCCAGCAACGATTGGGCACGCACAGCCCCTCCCAATAACATGAAGAAAGCCAGCAGAATGGTAGTTTTTCGCATCAGACAAAAATGAGAAGTTTAGCTCAGTTCCGAACAATTAATCGAAGACCGGGCATTTTTTCGGGTTTAAATTCCATACAAAGCTGTGCTTGCCCATTGGCAAGACCCAACACCGCACATCAATGCGCTTCATTCTTTTGGGTTACGAATCAGGTTTGCACATGGCAAAGGACATTTAGAGGATGTCAATTATTGGTGAGTACTGCTCAATTCAAGTCGCGGTTCTTCACCGCCACCACTTGCCCACTCTTCACCTCCACATGAAACACTTTGTAAACTGCTGTCTTTTTATTCGTTAGCAGTTCCGATGGTGTCTCCGGATCAACATCGAAACGGAAAGTGACCAACCAGAACTTGCCCTTCCGATCCAATTCGAGCGACTCAAGATGAAAATTTAAAGCTTCCGGAAAGAGCAGACCGGCTTGTTCCTCACATATTTTTTTGGCATCCAGAGCGCTCGTCATATTCCAAAAGTTGATTAAAATTGTTGAATAGCTGTTCATACAAAACTAACACAGGTTCCGCTCCTTTGCGTACATTTATCATATGAACTCATCAACCCTGTCCCTTGAGCGCACCGTTGCCGTGATAGCAGCGGTGTTGCTGCTTCAATCACTTTATTTCAAATTCACGGCCCACCCGGATAGCGTGGCGATCTTCACCACAATTGGTCTGGAACCCGTTGGAAGGATCGGATCCGGAATTGCCGAACTCATTGCAGGCATTTTATTATTATGGGACCGGACACGTCTGTGGGGTGGGATTCTCAGCCTCGGGGTGATCAGTGGTGCCTTGTTCTTCCATTTCACATCACTCGGCGTAGAAGTCAATGGGGACAAGATCCTGTTCCTCATGGCTATCGTGGTGTTCCTTTGCTCCTCCGTGGTGGTCTTGCTGCGCTATAGCGAGCTGAAAAACACGTTGGGCAAGTTGAAGGGAAACTAAGGGCAAAAACTCGCTACAGCCTGAACGGCCGGTTCGAAGTTAACCAATGCAGCCTCGCGCCAATCGGCACAAGCCTTATCCTTTTGGTTGGAGTTATAAAAACACAGACCACGGTTGTAAAGTGCCTGTGGGTTCTTACCTTTTTCCAAAACCAGATCGTAGCTTTCTATTGCTTCTTCAAAGCGTTGGAGTTGAATGAGTACTTCACCACGTGCCATCAATCCGTTCTCAAAATCCGGCTGTATCTTCAGCGCTTCGTCGTAACTCTTGACCGCAGCATCCAACTGCTTCAATTCCCTTAAGGCATTTCCGCGGTTGTGATAGGCGGGATAGTAATCGGGTTGCAGGGATATCGTGCGGTTGTAATCCGAAACCGCCTGATCGTAACGCTTCATGTTCGATTGCATCACCCCGCGATTGAACCAGGCCATGGCATAGGTTGAGTCCAGTTCGATCGTACGATTATAACTCTCCAGTGCCTGCGGAGTCTGATTATAGTCCTTCTGAACATTACCCAACATCCAATGGGCATGAGCTGCATTTGGGTATTTCTCAACCAGATCACCATAGAAGGTCAAGCCATTCTCCCAAACCGGCAATCGCTGATACGTGAGCAAGGTATGGAATGCCAGTATCCCTAAAATTATGTACAACGCACTTTGCTTCAATTGCGGGAGCATTTTGCCTTGGATGATCTGATCGGTTACCCACGCGATGAAAAAGAACAAACCCAGATACGGCACATAGGTATAGCGCTCGGCAATGATGGCATAACCAAAAGGCACCAGCTGAACCACCATGGCTATGGTTACGAGAAAGAATCCAAAACCGAAGACCGTAACCGGTCGCATGGATTTCCATCTCCAAAGGCCTACCCCCATTCCGATGAGCATCAAAGGCGAAACATAGACCAGCAACGGCAGGGTACCATCCGGGCGCGTTGGATAGTAATGAATTCCGGCCAGTCCGGTGGGTAGGACCAATTTCCACACATACATGAAAACCCCATAGAAAACCAACAAAACCCGCTTGAACAGCCCAACTTTCAGGGCTACATCCATAGCCTTATCGCTCTGCGTGTACAGGGCCAATATCCCAAAAAGAACCGACAAGGCCAGGAAGGGTATTTTTTCGAGGATGGCTTTGCGATCCCACTTCCGCTTTTGCCAGTAATCCACCAAAAACAACGTTATCGGTAAACTGATCGCCATGGATTTCGACAAACAGGACAAGAGGAACATACCGAGGGCCAGCCAGTAATGCTTCATTCCGCCCTCTTTTATGTATCTGGTGTAAAAATCGAGCGCAAGCAGGAAGAAGGCCGTGAACAGGACATCCTTCAATTCGGATATCCATGCTACCGACTCAATGCGGGTGGGGTGCAATGCAAAAAACGCTGTAACGATCCAAACTACTGTTTCCCGGTTGGTCCAGCGCCGGAAAAGGCGGAAAACGAGAAAAACATTGAGTAGATGCAGAAGCAGATTAACAACATGGTACGAGCCGGGATCAAGCTTGAACAGGGAAAATTCCAGCATCAGCACAAGCATCGTTACAGGCTGGTAATTCGAAACGTAGAATGAACTAAAGATCTTCTTGATATTCTCCGCACTTACTTCCTGAATGTCGGTATTGCGAAGTATATAGGATTCATCGTCCCAATTGGAGAGAAAATCATATCCCGACACACGACCGAAAACGATCGCCGTAACGGCAAGGATCAGGATCAAAGGCCAGAAACTGCCGGCTGATCCTGTGGTTTTACCCTGTTTCTTGTTGGTTTTCTTCGACATACCTCCGCTGTTGGAGCGGAAAAATAATACATTTCCAAATTCTCTTTCCTATTCAATTCCTGAACGTCGGGCTTTCCGTAGCTTTGATTAAACTTGCACCATGAAGAGATCACTCATACTTGTAATGACACTTGGCCTTTTCCTTTTCGGATGGAGCGCATGCGGAAGCGACAAAAACGGAAAAGACGGCCACCATCAGTCCGCTGTGGACGAAAACGGACCCGAATACACCTCGGCCTACATCTGCCCAATGCATTGTGAAGGCAGCGGTTCAGCCGAACCGGGAAAGTGTCCGACCTGCGGAATGGATTACGTTCAAAACAAGAACGCCGAAACAGCACCAGTCGAGCAGATGCCTGACCATGGGGCAGATGACAGTATGGACACCGAAGAGCATATGGGCGATGAGCACGATCATATGCACGGTGGAGAAGGTGCCTGATTATGACCGACTTTACAGGGCCGGTGGAGGTTTTCGAAAATAATCTCTATGAATTCCATGTAAAGGTTCCCCTCCAAATTGCAGAACCATTCTGCAAGGGGAAAGATCGTCGGGTGATTGCCACTTATAACGGGCTGGTAGAAAAACCCTGTGCCCTCATGCCTCATCCAACCGGTTACTTCCTGATGCTCAACAAGGACCTGCGCAGCAAACTCCGGGTCGAACCGGGCGATCTGATCCGGGTGAGCCTCCGCAAGGACGAGTCGGAGTTCGGCTATCCCATTCCCGAGGAATTCAATGCGGCTCTTGAACAGGACGAAAGAGCCAGAGACCATTTCTTGCGCCTAAGTCCCGGCAAACAGCGCAGCCTCATTTATTTGGTCGACAAATTGAAGAACAGCGAAAAACGCATCGAAAAAAGTCTGGCCATTTTGCATCACCTGAACGAAGTGAATGGTCAACTCGACTTTAAAAAACTGAATGAGACTTTCAAGATTTTCAATCGCGACATGAATCTGTGAGGTAATTCCATGGTTCAATTTGCTTAATTCGAACACGCGCACCAACTTGCGTAACGCCCTGTTTCCCTTAATACACCACAGATATGCTCATACGCTACTCCCGTAACCCCATCCAACAATTCAAAGGTATTTTTTGGTTCAATCGGGGGGCTGTCCTCTTCTTTCTTATATGGAGTGCCCTGGTTTACACCCTACACCATCAATATAGCATTGCGATGGACATCCCGGTCATCCCGGTTACCATATTAGGTGGAGCCCTGGCGATCTTCCTCGGTTTCCGTAATAATTCGGCTTACGATCGCTGGTGGGAGGCGAGAAAGATCTGGGGAGCTATTGTGAATACCAGCCGACATATTGGCACACAGATAATCGCCTATGTCGACGATAAGGAAGATCAGAACCGCATGGTTTATCGTCACATAGGTTGGGTACACGCCCTGAACATGCACCTGCGGAAGAACATGGACCTCGGCCAACTGCAACCTTATCTGAAGGACGATCTGCTCAAATTACTCGAGAGTGCCCGAAATGTTCCGGTGCAGATCCTGCACAGGCAGGGCTGCGAATTCACCATTGCCATGCGCAAGGGGCAGATCACCGAATTTCAGCACAATATGCTCATGCAGAACATCTACGATCTGTATACACACCAGGGTCAGGCCGAACGCATCAAGAATACCATTTTCCCTTTCTACTACAATTACTTCACACGGATCTTCCTCTGGCTCTTCATCATACTGCTGCCCTGTGCCCTCGTTGAATCTATGAACTGGCTGATCATCCCTATATCAGTAGCGATCAATTTCATCTTCTACATTTTGAATAAAAGTGGTGAGGTTACCGAAGACCCCTTCGAGAACAGAGCGGCTGATATACCAATGACTACCCTCACCCGGACCATTGAGATCGATCTGTTGCAACAGATCGAAGCTGAGGATATTCCCGAATCCTTCTCACCACTGCGCACGAGCTACGACGCGGAATATCAACTCTAAAATTTGGCAATCGGGCTACCCGACGGCTTAGAACTCGTCGTCCCCTCCCCCGCCATTTCGCTGTTGTCGTTGATTGTAGTTATTCAACTTCAGCGAAAGTGATAAGGCTACGGTAGGTGTTCTCGGCTCTTCGTGATTGTTGGAATTGAAAAAATCACCAACTACGCTATTCACGTTCCGAGTGGTTGAGAAGATATCGTTCACCTGAAGCGTCGCTGCTAGCTTGTTCTTGAGATATTGCTGACGGATCGAGAAATTAGCCGTCCAAAATCCCTTACGCTCTCCCTGAGCCGTTACGATCCTGCTTTGGTAGCGCTGTTCCAGCTGCACCTTGTACTTTTTCAACACCCAGGTATTATTCCATCTCAAATTGTAACTGAAACTCTGATTGTCGAAGACCAGATCACCATAAGTCCCGCGGACGCGATAGTCGTAGAAACTACCCGAGAGATCTACTCTCCATATCTTGTACAGCATGTGATTGGTCATGACCTCGATGCCGCTGTTGTAGGAATTCCCAACATTGGCCGGCGTACTCACCACCACATTGCTGTCGAGCGATGTTAAAACCCGCTCGATATTATTATGGTTCTGACGGAAATAAGCCTCAATGCTCAAAGAACCCTGTTTCTTGAAATCCTTCACCCAACTCAATTCGTAGGCGTCGATGTATTCAGGTAGCAGATCCGGGTTCCCTCTTCGGGCATTGAACGCATCGTTCCAGATCGTGAAAGGCTCGAGATACCAGGAACGAGGACGCTGAATGCGGCGCGAGTAACTCAGCAATGCCTGTGTCTGATTCTTCATTTTGTAAGAGAAGTGCAAGGTGGGGAACCAATCCATGCGCTCGATGGCCGCATCGTCGAATCCCTTTACTGCGATCAGACGATCGGTATATTCCCCTCGGAGACCAAACTGATAACCCAATTTACCCTGCTCGCCATTCACCATAAAATAACCGGCATAGATGTCGCGCAAGTAATCCACCAGGTAGCTTCGGCTGCTGTCCCTCAGAAAATCTCCTTCCTGTATATTGTACTGGTAGCTCACGGTCTCATCCGATCCGGTTCCGAACTGAACCTGAGACCCCATCTCGATCTTCATGCCATTGCTCAATGGCCGCACATAATCAATGTTGAAGCGTGTAAGGTTATTCGGACCAACCTCAGTGAGCCGGTTCCCTCCCTGAACGACCAACTGAGGGTCGCGGAATCGGTTGATCGACTCTTCTTCACCATCACGCAGATTGATGATGCCCGAAATATCCAGTTTATGATCCCTCCCACCCGGGAACTGATGACTATAAGTGGCTCCGGCCGAATGATGAAAACCGTTCCGCGTCCAGTCCTGCTTATTGTCGTAGGTCTGGGTGCGCACATCGTTCACAAACTGTCGGAAATCAATGACCGCATACGACTTCATATCGTGTTTGCCCAGGTTCCCGTTCAGCGTAAGTGTGTTGCGGTGGTTCATGCGGTATACGAGTTCCCCGCTCAAACCATAGCGCGAACGAATAAAATCCGTCTCTCCTTCCGATTCCAAACGCAAGGTATTCTCGTTGGTAAAGGTTGTTCGTACTCCGCGTTCCCAATTCGGACGGGTACCCTGACCGTAGTTTGCCGTCAAATTCACGGTCACTTTCTTGGCGTTATAGCTTAAAACGGCATCGGTACTGTAGTTGTCGTATGTCCCGACACTGGTATTCACCAACCCCGACATCCCTTGCAATTTGCTGCGTTTCATGATGATGTTCACAATACCGCTAACTCCTTCCGCCTCGTATTTGGCGCTCGGGTTGGTGATGATCTCTATACTGTGAATGGCGCTCGCCGGAATTTGTTGGAGCGCATCCGCCACCTCAAGTACTGTTGGTTTCCCATCTATGAGCAAGGTAAAATTCGAACTACCGCGCAAACTCACATTCCCCTCAATATCCACACTTACACCGGGTACATTCTGGAGAATCTCTACGGCAGATTCCGACATCACAGTATTCAGGTCACCCACATTCACAACGCGTTTATCAATATCATAGGTAACCTTTCGCGCTGACCCGATCACAGTGGCCGTGTTCAGGGTTTCCGAACTTGGTTGAACGCTTATAGCACCCAGATCGAGCTCCATGGCGCCCGGACGCAGGGCAATTGCTCGAAAGCTGGGTTCATATCCGATGAACTCGATCTTCAATTTGTAGCGACCGGGCCTCAAACCACTCAGTTCAAAATTCCCCTTCTCATCCGTTATCCCTCCACCTACGAGGCTATCTGCAGGTAATCGGAAGATGGAGAGCGTAGCATATTCGATGCGCTTTTTCGTTGTCGAGTCGAGTACAACACCGCGTACGATCCCATTGGCCGGCATCTGAGAGCGATCGAAACCGCGGTTGCCCGGCTGTGCGGCGATGTACGTGGCAAACACTGAAAAAAGAACACCGAACACTAGTTTTTTGACCATACTGATGACACATTGATCCGATGTATCCGAACCAATTTAAAGAAACACCGCGAAGTAGGCTTCTGTTTGCCTCTTTTGCACAACATTTCCGCCCGATCTCCCGATCAAACGGACGAATGTGATAGGAAGATTACACGCTGTCCCAAAAGGGACAAAAGCTTCAATTTACTTACCCTTCGTTCTTGGGATTGCGCTTCTTGGGTGTACCGGAAATGGAATCCCGCATATGGGTGTCGGCTTCGATATTGCGCATGCGGTAGTAATCCATTATCCCCAAATTACCGTTGCGGAATGCTTCGGCCATGGCCTTAGGCACCTCTGCTTCGGCAAGGATCACCTGCGCTCGCGCCTCCTGAGCCTTGGCCTTCATTTCCTGCTCCTGCGCAACAGCCATCGCCCTGCGTTCTTCCGCTTTGGCATTGGCAACCTTCAGGTCCGCCTCGGCCTGATCGGTTTGAAGTTCCGCTCCAA
Source organism: Flavobacteriales bacterium (assembly GCA_020635435.1). Lineage (GTDB taxonomy): Bacteria > Bacteroidota > Bacteroidia > NS11-12g > UBA9320 > VMDK01. The sequence continues at coordinate 400,592 of JACJZU010000004.1, read as the reverse complement.
TGTTCTTACCTATATCCATATCTGCAATATCAATGGAGAGAATTTCGAATGCCGTTCCGGCATCCAGTCCTTTGGATAATACCGTTTTTGATATCTGATCCGGATTTTCCAATACCTTCTTGTGATCAACCGCCGAACCGATCGTAGTTACAATACCTTCTCCAACACGAGCCAGAATGGTTTCCTCACCGGCACCACCCACCAACTGATGGATATTGGCACGAACAGTTACACGTGCCTTAGCGATGAGTTGGATACCATCCTTGGCTACCGCTGCTACGGGAGGTGTATTGATCACTCTAGGGTTCACACTCAGCTGAACGGCATCGAATACATCCCTTCCAGCCAGATCAATGGCCGCAGCCATATTGAAATCCAGGGGAATGTTCGCCTTATCGGCCGAAATAAGTGCCTTGATCACATTGTTCACATGTCCACCCGCCATATAGTGCGTTTCGAGCTCGTTGGCAGTGGTTGGCAAACCTGCCTTGTTTCCATTGATCAATGCATTCACGATCAGGGATGGCGGTACTTTCCTGATGCGCATGAGCACCAGTTGAAGAATACTGATCCGAACCCCCGACACAACAGCCGTGAACCAAAGGTTGACCGGGATGAAATAAAAGAACATGATGATCGCCGCGATGATGGCAATAATTCCGAAAATTAAAATGGGTGCTTCAGGCATGATTTTTAGTTTTTGATTGATTTATACGCTTGTTACTTTTTTTACAAATACTTTGTTCTGCCGGATCTTGATCACTTCGATCGGACTATTGGCTTCAACCGGTTCTCCCTCTGTCTGAACTTCCATCCGGACCCCGTTTATGAACGCATTGCCGGTCGGTCTCAACGCCGAAAGCGACTTCCCGTGATCACCAACCTGCACTTTCTCAGTTACAACATCAACTGCCTTTCCGGCAATTGTGTCCTTGGATGCCATGCGCTTCCATGCTCCCGATTTCAATGCTGCGATAACAAAGAATATGGAGCCCAGAAAGGACCCGACCAATACCGCATTTCCCGCAGTATCACCATAGGCCTCATAGGTTTTGTATACACCAAATCCCATGAAAAGCAATCCAATGGCGCCCACAATGATCCCGGGTGTTACCAGTACTTCCACCATCAGGAAGATGAAACCCAAAGCTAAAAAGAAGATAATTATTCCCAACGTCATCGCTGCCAGATTGATGTTGGGAAATTACATAAAAGGTCGGAGCTACGGAAGGCTTTTTCTCCTAGTTCAGTTCCGCCGACTCGTAGGCCTCCATCGGAGGACAGGCACAAACAAGGTTCCGGTCGCCGTATGTGTTATCTACACGCGCAACCGATGGCCAGAATTTATGCGTCAATACCCATGGTCGCGGATAAATGGCCGTTTTGCGGTCGTAGGCATGCATCCAAACATCCGATGTGGCCACTGCCGCCGTATGCGGTGCGTTTACAAGTGGATTATCGTTTTGAGGCCATTCCCCGTTTTCAACTCGCGCGATCTCCTCGCGAATAGAGATCAAGGCATCGATGAAGCGGTCCAGCTCGGCCTTGCTCTCACTCTCCGTCGGCTCAACCATCATTGTTCCGGCTATAGGGAAGGAAACCGTTGGCGCATGGAATCCATAGTCCATCAATCGTTTGGCTATGTCCTCTACCTGCACACCGGCACTTTGCTTGAATGGGCGGGTATCCACGATCATCTCGTGTGCTACCGTTCCATTCTTCCCGGTGAACAACATGGCATAGTGTCCGTCCAAGCGGGCTTGTATGTAGTTCGCGTTGAGAATTGCCGTTTCAGTGGCCTCCCGCAAACCTTTGGCGCCCATCATGGAGATGTAGGCGTAGCTGATAAGCAGGATACTGGCACTTCCAAATGGAGCCGCACTCACCGCCGACATGGCCTTATCGCCTCCGGTTCGAACGTAATGATGTCCGGGAAGATAGGGTGCCAAATGACTTGCAACACCGATGGGCCCCATACCTGGCCCACCTCCACCGTGAGGGATACAGAATGTTTTATGCAAATTGAGGTGACAAACATCCGCCCCGATCAGACCCGGGCTGGTCAAACCAACCTGAGCATTCATGTTGGCCCCATCCATATACACCTGCCCACCGCGCTCGTGAATAATTGCCGTGATCTCACGTATTCCTTCTTCGAATACACCGTTGGTCGACGGATAGGTCACCATCAAACAGGCGAGATTATCTTTGTGTTGATCCGCTTTTGCCCTGAGGTCGTCGATATCGATGTAGCCGTTGTCGAGACATTTTACGACAACGACCTTCATGCCTGCCATCACCGCACTGGCCGGATTGGTTCCATGTGCCGAACTCGGGATCAGGGCTACATCGCGATGCGTTTCTCCCCGATCCTTGAAATACTCGCGGATCACCATCAAACCTGCGTATTCGCCCTGTGCACCGGAGTTGGGCTGAAAACTCATATCCGCAAATCCGGTTATCTCCACCAGATCGCGCTTCAATTCATCGATCACATCATAATAACCCTCCGCCTGATCGGCCGGAACGAATGGGTGTATCGAACTGAACTCAGGCCAGGTAACCGGTATCATCTCCGTTGTGGCATTCAGTTTCATGGTACAACTTCCCAATGAGATCATACTGTGAACAAGCGACAGATCCTTCGATTCCAGTCGCTTCATGTATCGCAGCATCTCATGCTCCATATGATAGCTGTTGAAGACAGGATGCGTCATGAATTCTGAACTCCTCTTCAAATGATCCGGGAGCCGGATCTCCAACCCGCCGGCATAGGCCTTCGCCTGTGGTTCCGAATCGAAATCTGCAGCAAAGCAGTGCAGGATGTCCTGAACGTCGCTGAGTTCCGTGGATTCATCTAGGGAAAGCTGAATGAAATCACTTCCGTAATAGAAGTTGATCTCCTTGCTGCGGGCAGCATGTGTGATGCTCTTTATCTGATAAGTGTTCAATCCGACCACTTTCAGGGTGTCGAAATAATGGGCATTGGCCTGCGTGAAGCCCAGCTCCTTCAATCCGGCATCTACGATCTGGGTTAAACCATGAACCTTTGAAGCGATCCTCCTTAGGCCTTCCGGACCATGATAAACCCCATACATTCCTGCCATCACTGCAAGCAGAACCTGTGCTGTACAGATGTTCGAGGTCGCACGGTCCCTTTTAATGTGCTGCTCGCGCGTTTGCAGGGCCATTCGGTAGGCTGTGTTCCCCTGTGCATCCACAGAAACCCCGATAATTCGTCCGGGTAATTGTCGCTTGAATTCTTCACGAGTAGCAAAATAAGCCGCATGAGGACCTCCAAATCCGAGTGGTACCCCAAAACGCTGCGTACTTCCCACAACGGCATCGGCACCCCATTCCCCCGGAGGTGTGAGCAATACCAGACTCAATATATCGGCGATCACACACATGCGCACGCCCTTCGCCGCGGCAGCCGCTGTCACTTCCCGATAATCGCGCACAGAACCATCGCCATCCGGATACTGAACGATGGCACCGAAATAACTTTCGTCCCAGCTCATGGCTTCCGCCTTGCCGTAAACGATCTCCACACCTATTGGCTCCGCACGAGTTTCCAGCACGGCTTTGGTCTGAGCAAATACAGCTTCATCCACAAAGAATTTATTGGCATCCTTATTCCTGGAAACATGCAGGAACATCGACATGGCCTCGGCTGCAGCAGTTCCCTCATCGAGCAGAGAAGCGTTTGACAACTCCATCCCGGTAAGGTCGCTTACCATGGTCTGAAAATTCAACAATGCCTCCAGTCTGCCTTGTGCGATCTCGGCCTGATAAGGAGTGTACTGTGTATACCAACCCGGGTTCTCCATAATGTTGCGCAGGATAACCTTCGGTGTAAGTGTATTGTAATACCCCAAACCAATGTAGGTGCGATAGATCTTATTCTTAGAGGCAATGGCCTTCAGTTTCTTGAGAAAAGCCTGCTCGCTGATTCCCGAATGAATATTCAGTTCACCCTCCATCCGAATATCGGCCGGAATGGTCTTGGCAATGAGTTCCTCAATGCTGGAAACACCTACAGCCGCCAGCATCTCCCGGCGATCCGCCTCGTTGTTTCCGGTATGGCGATGCTTGAAGAATTCAATTTGATCGATTTGTATTGACATAGCACTTTAATAAGCGCTGCAAAAATAACGGAATAGCTACGTCATATTCCGGCCATCGGAACATGAAAAATCGCATCACGGAGCAGCCAGCGATTCAAGGGCCTTGGCCAGATCGGAATTGCTCTCCGCCAAATGCTCCAACTCGTTCTGGATCCGTGTGCTGATCCGCTGATAATCAGGCTCTACAGATGGGATGTTCTCACATATCTTTCGAGCATCGGAGAGATTCTTCTCCGCATCGGAAAGCTCCTTGCGGTAATAGGTCCCAAAATCCGTTCGGCTCACCTTGCCTTTCCGAACCGAATTGCGCAGGTCGGCGGCCTGCTTCTGAAGGGCCTTGTGCTCGTTGAATATGTCGCCATACGAATTCGTGAAACGCCCGTACAACTTACCTACACCCTTGTACTTCGCCATCATCATACCCAATTCGGGCGACATTTCTTCGGTATAATAGGTCCGCACCAGTCGGATATGCGCATCGATCAACTCCTTTCGATTGGCAATGGTGCTGTAATCCAACGACAGTAATTGCTCTGTGGCCGCGATCTTTCGGTCAAGCGTGTCGAGCGCCAGCATCACTGTTTCATCCGCACGATTGCAGGATGTCTGAAATCCGAGCAGTCCAAACAATGTTACCGAAAGAAAAATGAATGTCAAATTTTGAAGCTTTATCATAGTTCGCTAATTTTCCGCAGGATGGTTGAGCTTTCAGGTTCTAAGGTGCACAAAATTAAGCGCCTGCTCTTTTTGCGCGATGTTTTCGTGATTTCGATCTCTGCATTTGGCGGTCCTGAAATGCATTTGGCCTTATTCAGCAAGCGATTGGTCGAGAAAAGAAAATACCTGAGTCAGGCCGATCTGCTCGAACTCTACTCCCTGGCACAGATGCTTCCCGGCCCGAGTTCCACTCAAACCATAACCAGTATGGGCTACCGATTCGGCGGAGCCACCCTCGCCCTGCTCACGTTGATCATTTGGGTACTGCCTGCCTTTTGCCTCATGACACTCTTTGGGATGGTATTCGCCTCCCAATTGGTGGATTCCCATTCGTTGCTCCATACGTTTCGCTTCATCCAACCACTTGCGGTTGCATTCATAATGGTGGCGGGCTGGAAAATGGCACGACAGGTGATAAACTCCCGACTGAGTATGTACCTGATGGTCTTCGCCTTTGTAATGGCGGCACTCATGCGTCACCCACTCGAGAAATATTTCAAAACCCCGTGGATATTCCCGATCGTTTTACTCATCGGGGGCCTGGTATCCTATCTCTATAACCGGCGAGAGGTGATCGAGGACAGGCGACCCATTCCGGTGAAGATCAAATGGAGATACCTCGTCGTTTTCCTGCTCATCTTCGCAGGAAGCGCAATCGCTCTCCGTATAACACAGGACCGGTCGCTTTCCATTTTTCAAAACACCTACCAGTTCGGAACAATCGTATTCGGTGGTGGTAATGTGCTCATACCCATGTTGTTCGACCAGTTCGTGCAGAGCAAACACTTTTTAAGTGCCGATGAATTCCTCACCGGGATCGGACTCAATCAGGCCGTTCCGGGCCCCATTTTCACCATAGCCACCTATATCGGAGGATTGACAATGAGGGATTATGGCCTGATGGGCCAATTGTACGGAAGCCTTTTGGGAACAGTGGGTATCTTCCTGCCCGGTGCGCTCATGATATTCTTCATGTATCCGCTTTGGGACTCCATTAAGAACCGAAAAGTGATCCGCCGTTCGCTCGAGGGGATCATTGCCGCATCAAGCGGATTGGTATTGGCCGCGGGTTACCTCCTCTTTCTGCCCGTGGCCTTCCGATGGAAGGAACCCAACAATTTCTTCTACACCAATTTGGCCGAGGAAAATTTCATACACTGGGGTGATATGGGCCTCGTACTTTTGTTGGTCATATTGCTGTTTAAAATCAAACTACCTTCGCCTGTTTGGGTAGTGGCCGCTATATTGGCAGGCCTTTTGATTCCCTGATACGGATGCATAGCTCCGAATTTGATATATGAGAATATTGCGCACGCTACTGATCATTCTACTTCTGACCCCGACTCTGACGATCGCTCAGTCCGGCCGGGATCGGAATAACAGCAAACTCATTCAGTTCTCGGGGCTTGTTATGACCTCAGACAGCCTGATGACCATACCGTACGTGAATATCTTCTCTAAAAATTCGCGAAGGGGAACCTCAAGCGACCTCAACGGTTATTTCAACTTTGTAGCGGAAAAGGGCGATACGATCATGTTCACGTGTATCGGGTTCAAGGACAGTTATTATGTTATTTCAGACACTCTGAGTTCCACAAAGTATTCCATGGTGAAACTCATGACATCCGACACCGTACATTTACCCGAAGCCGTTGTACGTGCGCTACCTCTGCGCGATATGTTCGATTACGTATTCGTTCACGCTGAAATTCCCGATACAGACATGGATCGCGCCCGAAAGAACCTGGAGCGCCAACAGATGAAAGACGCACGGGAAGAAATGAATCCGGACGGACGGGAAAGCGGGAAAAGCTACCTGAATCAACAGGCGCAGCGTTATTATTATGCCGGTCAACTACCTCCCAATAATTTGCTCAACCCAATGGCCTGGGTGCAATTTTTCGAGGCATGGAAAAGGGGTGATTTCAAAATGGAGAAGAAACCCGAACAGAAAAATGACGATTAGGTCAAACAATGACCCTGGTTTTTTCCTTTTAATCGCAGACCCAAAAGACCACTAATGACTCTGCGAAAAATTACTTACCTCCTCTTTGTGCTTTCCATCTTCACGATCGTTCTTTTCGACGGACTGAGATCGGCCAACAGTTATTCAACCGATGCGCCTGAAGTATTGATCTCGATTGTGAAAAACGCCTCCGTGCCAACCTGTAACAGTTGTCATGGAAATGGGAATATGGGCAGCATACCTGTCACAGGCGATCTCACCCTGACAAAACCCGATGGCAATCTGTATGCTGCGGGGATAGATTACCCGATGACTTTCTCGGTCGACAAAGCACGTGTCCGGCATGGATTTCAGGTGATCGCACTCGACGAGCAGGGAAATTCAGTGGGAACATTGAGCGACACATCCGATAACGTACAGGTAGAGGTAGATGCCGTGCATTCTGTGAGCCATGTGAGCCATCACAATCTGCCCAACTCCAACGGAAACACCTTCCATTTCAACTGGAAGGCTCCAACCAACTATCAAGGGGAGATAACGTTTCACATGATCGCGGTGGCCGCCAACGGCAACCGCTCGAACGATGGTGATATCGTCTATTACGATACAATGAAATTACGCTACGATGCCACAGTTGGCATCAACGAGATCGGAAAGCTGAACACTATCGTTTACCCAACACTCACTCGTTCAACGATCTGGATAGATCGGGAGAGCAGTGAAACGCTGCAAGCATCGATCTTCAATCGCGAAGGTCAGAAGGTCCTCGAAACTTTCATTTACGAAACCCACGGCTCCATCGACATCGCAGGTCTGGGATCGGGCCTGTACTTTGTTCACTTAAGTAACGAACAGGGTGCTTCTTCCATCCAGAAGATCCTGATCCAACAATAGTGTAACGGCTCAGAAAGGGCTTTGAAACTCCCTGAAGGGCTTGTACAGCCCATCCTTTTCGGAAAGGAGCGGTTCGCCATCCAGGGGCCATCCTATGCCCAGATCGGGATCGTTCCACATCAACCCGCCCTCAGACTGGGGAGCGTAAACGTCCGTGCATTTGTACTGAACCAAGGTGTCCGGTTCCAGCGTATAAAAACCATGGGCAAATCCGGGTGGTATGTAGAACATGCGCTTGTTATCCCCGCTTAGAACGACAGCTTCATATTTCCCGTAGGTTGCACTGTCCTTGCGGATATCTACGGCAACATCGTAAATGGAACCCTGGACCACGCGAAGCAATTTACCCTGAGCATTTGGCGGCGACTGGAAATGAAGTCCACGAAGTATACCTTTCCCTGAAAAACTCTGGTTATCCTGAACGAATGTCATGTCCAGACCGGCCTGCTCAAAATGCGAACGGTTATAACTTTCAAAAAAATACCCTCTGGCATCTCCAAAAACCTTGGGGTCTATGATCACCAGTCCGTCAATAGTGCAGCGTGTGAATTCCATTTTTCTCCAATCGCAGGCAAAGGTGGCAAAACTTTAGAAATTTTGTTGATAAGAACGACAAAGGTTGGGGAAGCACCCCACGTGCTCGTTTTAACTTTGAATTATGGATGGGGAAGGAACAAAGTCGTATCTATCGGCCTTGAATAATGTGCAGCGGGAAGCTGTCTTACAAACAGAAGGCCCGGTTATGATCGTTGCCGGAGCAGGTTCCGGGAAAACGCGCGTTCTCACCTATCGCATCGCCCACATGATCGCGCAGGGCATCGACCCGTTCAACATCCTGGCACTCACTTTTACGAATAAAGCCGCCCGCGAAATGCGGCACCGGATCGAAAAAGTAGTGGGTATAGAGGCCCGAAACCTTTGGATGGGGACCTTCCACTCCATTTTCGCCAAGATCCTCCGAATTGAAGGTCACAAACTGGGCTACCCGGCAAACTTCAGCATTTACGACACCGACGACGCCCGAAGTCTGCTGAAGAGCATAGTCAAAGAGATGAACCTCGACGACAAAGTGTACAAGCCTGCCGTGATACTGAATCGCATCAGTGCGGCGAAGAACAACCTCATCACGGCAGAACAATATGGGCATATTGACGACCTTCTGAGTCAGGATGCGGCAAGCAGCCGGCCACTGATCGCCCAGATCTATGTTACCTATGCCCGTAGGTGTTTCCAGGCCGGAGCCATGGATTTCGACGATCTGCTCCTCAAAACGTACCAATTGCTCACACAACATCCAGATGTGCTGCACAAATACCAGCATAAGTTCCGCTACATCATGGTAGATGAGTATCAGGATACGAACCACTGCCAGTACATGATCGTTAAGAAACTGGCGGCCGTACATGAGAACATTTGCGTCGTTGGCGACGATGCGCAGAGCATCTATTCCTTTCGAGGTGCCACGATACAGAATATACTCAACTTCGAACGGGATTACCCCGATCTGAAGGTGTTCAAGCTCGAACAGAACTACCGCAGCACACAAACCATCGTGAATGCGGCGAGCAGCGTGATCGAAAAGAATAAGGATCAGATCCATAAAAAGGTATGGACTGAGAATACATTGGGCGATCGGATACGCGTATTCCGGGCGGTAACCGATAACGAAGAAGGCCGGATGATCGCCCAGTCCATTTTCGAAGAACGCATGCGCGAACAGCTCAACAACCGGGATTTCGCCATTCTGTACCGAACCAATGCCCAATCGAGGAGTCTGGAAGAAGCGCTCCGCAAACAGAACATCCCCTACCGCATTTACGGGGGCCTTTCATTCTATCAGCGCAAAGAGATCAAGGATCTGGTGGCCTATCTGCGGCTTGTGGCCAACCACCGTGATGAAGAAAGCCTGAAACGCGTGATCAATTATCCGGCGAGGGGTATCGGTAAAACCACCCTGGAACGAAGTATCGTTCTCGCTTCCGATCAGGATGTACCGCTCTGGGACATCATCAGCAACGCGGCGTCATACAGCGAGCTTCGCAGTTCCTCCGCACGCTTGTTGGATTTCGTGACCATGATCCGCAGTTTCGCCACTTTGCTCGATAAACAGGACGCCTATGAAGTGGCTAGCCACATCGCAAAATCCACCGGCTTGCTTAAAACCCTTCATGAGGATAAAACCGTAGAAGGAATCAGCCGCTACGAGAACGTGGTGGAACTACTCAACGGTATAAAGGAATTTGCCGAAGACGATACGTCCGAATCCGAGAAAACCCTGGGAGCATATTTACAGGACATCGCCCTCATTACCGATGCCGATAACGACAATGGTAATGAAGACAAAGTTTCTCTCATGACCATTCACGCGGCCAAAGGCCTGGAATTCCCGCATGTATATATATCCGGAATGGAAGAGAATCTATTCCCCAACCAGATGTCGACCGGGAGCCGTAAAGATCTGGAAGAAGAACGCCGGCTGTTCTATGTAGGCGTTACCCGGGCAGAGCGAAAACTCACACTTGCATTTGCAACCTCGCGATTCCGCTTTGGGCAGTTGCTACCCTGTGAACCCAGCCGATTCCTCAAGGAGATCGATCAGCAGTTTCTACAGATCGACCCGAATAATTTTGCAAGCGAGATATCCAAACCTCGTCCCAATAACTATTCAGGCCCTTCAACGAACAGATTCACATCCCGCGATTTCAAACCAACACCGAGCTATGGTCGACAGACCAATCGGGTTAAACAAAACACGCCGGCCCCAAGCTTTATTCCCAAGCAGCAACGACCCGAGGCCATTCCCGACTTCGCCCCTGAAAACACATCCGCCATTAAGGAGAACGACCGTGTTGAGCATCAGCGTTTTGGGAAAGGTACGGTTGTTAAACTGGAAGGAGTCGGCGATCAGCGGAAGGCCACCATCGATTTTGAGGCATATGGGCCCAAACAACTCGTGCTGCGCTTTGCAAAACTGCGCTTTATAAACTAGCGGGAAACGGATCGATCAACTTGCCGTGAACGGAATGTTCTTGATGAGGTTCCACAACTTCTGTTTTTCCGACTTATTCTGCATAATGAACTCCGGCCTCTCTAAAATGAACAACTGTGTGTCTTCAACCAATTCAATGGTATACGAAGATGTGTAAACCGAATCGGGCAAGCGCCCAAACAGAAAGGCGAAGGGATGCGCGTGGCTCTGAAAAAGATGCTGAAGCACCGCATCGTTCTCCAGATCTTCCCGAAAGTAGGTTGCCGTATCCTTACCGGTCACTCCAATGGCTGCAAGAACGTCACCCACAAATTTTCGCTCAGGAGCCGACAATTCACTCTTCTCCGGATAACAAAGAGCTAGCAAAGCATCTTTTTGCACCAATTCCGGAAGCGCAGCATCCGATTCGGCTTGTTCTGTGCGTTCTTCAATGTGATAATACGTGTCGAAAAGGTTCTCCAACGCTTCCCGACTGATAAAAAAAGGGTCGTTCATGACAGATGCTACTTTGCGAGGTAAATTCTAAATCCCGAACTTCGGCACGTCAAAAATAAAGCTCGATGCACAACTTCAGCGTAACTAAAACAACGAAGAGCAGGTTAGGGGATGTCGATTTTGATGTTATTCCTTTTGGCCGAATTTTCGCCGACCACATGTTCATCATCGATTACGAGGATGGCGAATGGAAAAATGGGCGCATACAACCCTATGGCCCGATTCCTCTGAGCCCGGCCCTCTCTGCCATGCATTATGGACAGGCCATTTTTGAAGGCATGAAGGCCTATCGCACACACGACGATCGGATTCTCCTTTTCCGACCGCTCGACAATCACAAACGACTGAATATCAGCGCAGAGCGCATGTGCATGCCGCAACTTCCCGAAGACATTTTCATGGAAGCTCTGGAATTATGGCTCGGCATCGACTCCGATTGGATCCCCTCATCGGATGGAAGCGCGCTGTATATCCGTCCATTCATGATCGCAACAGACGATTATCTGGGCGTGAAGCCTTCGAATAAGTATAGTTTCATGATCTATGGCTGCCCGGTTAATGCTTACTACACGAGTCATCTCAGAATCCGCATTGAAGATAAATACGTGCGTGCCGCCCAGGGCGGGGTTGGCTATGCAAAAGCTGCCGGCAACTATGCCGCAGCCATGTATCCGGCCAGCCTGGCTCAAAAAGAAGGCTACCATCAACTTCTCTGGACCGACGCACTCGAACACAAATACCTTGAGGAATTAGGCACATCCAATTTCTTCGCGATCATCAATGGCCGACTGATCACACCGGAGATCAATGGAACCATCCTGCACGGAATCACTCGGGACAGTGTTCTGGCCCTGGCCCGTGAACTTGGCACCACAGTGGAAGAACGTCCAATTACCGTAGAGGAATTACTCCAGGCAGCTGAAGACGGATCACTCACAGAGGCCTTTGCTACCGGTACCGCCGCAACTCTGGCGCGCATTGAGGTGATCAACTACAAGGGGAAAGATTATACCCTCGACGTAGATAAGCACCAATATGCCCTCGAACTGTCGGAACATCTCAACCACATCAAAAATGGCAGGATCCCCGACATTTTCGGTTGGGTACACGAAGTGGAAATGCACACCCTCCAGGTCTGATCTACCGCCCCCCCCTATCCTCCTATCCTCCTATCCTCCTATCCTCCTATCCTCCTATCCTCCTATCTTCCTATCTTCCCATCTCCCCATCTTCCCATTTATAGACAAACTTTTCCAATTCAGAACAAATTCCCACTCCCTCAACTCACAACTATCTCATTTTCAGCCAGAATTAAAATGGCATAATCTATGCAGATTCGTGGTGCATCTCTCGGGAGAGTGGTGTACATGGTTAATATTTCATCATAAGTAGTAGTTTAGTATTTTAACCAAGTAGCCTCATTCATCGAATGGGGCTATTTTTTTGTGACCATTTTTGTGTTCGCTCTTGCGCAATTCATACCTCCTCGATTGAAATTGCGTTGTATTGTTGTAATTCGATGCCCGGTGTGCGTTTGTTCTTCCTGATACTAATTGGCTTCCTGAGCACTTCACATTTGGATGCGCAAGAACCGGAATCGCGTTCGGTGACCGTGCTGTTTGATGTGGATCGCACAGAGATCTCACAGGAATATAAGAACCTGTTACGGTCGACCATTCTCGATATAGGATTTGGGAACATCCGCGAGATACATATTGAAGGACATACCGACAGCGACCACTCCGACGAGTACAATCTGGATCTGTCCAAACGCAGAGCACAGGAGACCCGACAGTTTCTGCTATCACAAGGTGTTAAGGAGCATCTGATCTTCACGTCCGCCTTCGGAGAATCAAGTCCCTTTAGCGACGATAAAAGTGAAAACCGCCGGAGTGTAGTTCGCTTCGTTTTTTCGGATATGGAATCCGTTCCGCTGCATCCTGTTTGGCTCAAATTACACGTTACAGATGCACACACGGGTAAGGCAATTCAGGCCGACTATACGTTTGAATTCTTTTCCAAACTCAAATCCGGTCAAACCGACCGGAAGGGAATTGCCTTCCTTCCATTTCAACCCGGCCGGGGCGGACAGTTTCTGATCGCTTCTTCCAGAGGATATTTGAATGAACGTGCGGATCTGAGTGCCGCGGAGCGCAGCAGTTCCTACGATACAGTCGACATTTTTGTCCAATTGCACCGCGTGCAAGTGGTAAAGAAGTTATCCTTCCGGAATATTTATTTCCATACAGATTCCGACAGTCTTAAACCGGAATCGAAGCCGGAATTGGAGAAATTGCTTGCCACACTCAAATTCTACCCCGACATGTACATTGAGATCCAAGGACATATGAATTATCCGAGCAGTCGTGGAATGCCGCCATACCAGCAGATATTCAACTACAATCTTTCCTATAAACGGGCACGACGCATTTACACCTATTTGATCGACAATGGCATAGCGCGGGAAAGGCTCACCTACAAAGGCCTGAGCAACAGTCGAATGGTCTATCCCGACCCAAAGAGTCGGGCCGAAGAAGATGCGAATAAGCGGGTGGAGATATGGACCCTCCGCAAACTACCGGCTCCCGGATCTAAATCGCCTTAGTTGAATAATCGCCAGCTGAGACCAAAACGGACAGAGCGATACAACAGCGGATAGGTATTTGCTGAATAAAAATCGTAACCGAAAATACCGTCGGAAACGTGCTGCCAGAGGAAGAATATCTCCATAGAATTTACCTTGGCATTCACAAAAACATCGAAAATAGGATAGGCTCCGCTTCTGCGGCTGTCGTCCCAATGAAATTGCCTGATCACCGGATTGTAGCTTAATCCGTCAAAAGCACTCATATAATACACATCCAGTCCTGTGCGCAAGAGCATGTTCCCGTGGAAGGTATAGCCCTCCCAATAGAGTCTGCTCCTGGAGACCAACTCCGGAAGGCGCATATAAAGTACCTTTTGTTGCCAGCCGATCTGCTGCTCAAGCGTGAACTTACCGGCGAAGTGAAGCTTATAGTTCAAACCTCCCCTCAGGCGACCGAATCCATCTGCGATCTGAACGGGTCGAGAGGACGTATCGTAATAGATGTAGCCACTATATGCTTCATAGGCAAAAAAAGTGCAGACCTTGGCCGAGTCATTCCCAGCTCTCAATTGAAGCGATGTGAAGCTCATTTTATTAAGACCAACATTCCAGTAATAATGGTTACTACCGAAATACTGCGTGTTGAAGTCGGGTTCCATTCTTCGGTTCTCTAAACGAACGCCAAGATCCCAATTCGCCCGCAGCAATCCATAATCGGCCCTGAACCGGTGATCTCCACCATAATAACCCACAGGAACGGCATCGATCTGAAGATTCCAGTACGTCCGCTCATCCCGATGTTCAATGTCGGAACCAAGACGCAAGGTCTGATAGCGTGCCTCATGCCCCGGGAACTGCTCCATATGAGCCAGTTCCAACTCACCATAGCCCCTTACCTGTGTTGTTTTACCGAGGAATTGCTGATAGCCGAACCTGTTGATCCAGTTGAAAACACGGATCGAATCGTTCGTACTGAATGAATAGATCGCATTCGGGTAGAAGGATTCCGTTGCATCAGGATCCCTAAAATTCGCCCGGTCCCAATGAATATCCATTTTGTGGAACCATTGATTCCGAATAGTGCTTCGGAGCGTATCGGCCGTAAAGCTGTCACCAACCTGTATTGTCCGTCCACCCGGCCTGAAAAACTGTTGAACCTGCCAATGCGTCTGTACGAGGGCGTTCTCTGCATTCTGCAGGCGTGCCTCATTGAAAAAGAATTTGGCCCTGCCCTCCAGGGTATCGAACCGCGCAACATTTTCCACGCCACCCGTTTCCGTTATTCTGCTCTTGTTCCAGCTGAAGGCAGTGAAAACCTCGTATTTCAGATTTTTTGTATAAAAGTGACTGTAGATACGGGTGTAGTAATGATTTGGAATGCGGATCTTGGTAAAATCTGCCAGATTGCCGTAGTACACATTGTTGCTCTTGAGTCGCGTATAGTCAAGACCGAAAGACCATCGGTTAAAGACGTTTTGAGCATGTTCGGCCTTCAGATAGATGAGATCGCCGGTTCCCTGAGAATATGTAAGATCTGAACGTGGTTGGGTGCCAAAATAATAACGCGTATCCGAACTGTGATAAACATACGGATCCATTATGCCTGTTGTGGCACGCATTCTACTTGCCCAAACCGGTGCCGTTTCCCAAAGATCGAGGGCAGGTGTGCCGATCTGTCCCTGATCCAGCCAGGCCAGACCCTTTGCCTTCATGGGGTGTAACAAATGCAGAAAATGCAGCATCGTATCCTCGTTGTGCGATCGGAAATCCATCCGGGCAATGTCGTCGGCGAGGTAAAATCGGCTGTATTTCTGCTCAGCCATGGCCGAATCGAGCGTCTGGCCGCAGGCAAGATCCAAACGGATCAAACCCAGAAGGATCAACAGGCCGATTAGCGTATGATTGCGCACGGCGCAAAATACGTTGAAAGGGAGGACTTCTCCTCCGCTAAAGCTTCCTCTCCTTTGCTGAAGCGTCGGAGAGCGAAGCGCTCTATTTGAGAATGCGTACCGTTCGATTCAGACTGTAACTTGCAGATCGATATCTGAAGATGTACCAACCCGACCCCAAACCGCTCGTATTCACTACATTTTTTCCTGCAAATACCGATTCCGAATGGAGTAAACGACCATCGCCGGAGTAGATAGAGATGCTTCCTTCTTCAGGGATCACGGTCGTGATACGGCTTTCGGCAGGATTGGGATAGAGCTGCCAATTCGGATCATCAAAATCCGCAATACCAACTGATGTGCCGGTTGTAAAATTCCACACCAGGCTCCAGGGTCCTGTCCGAACACCCGACCGGCCCCGAACCCGCCAATAGTATGTCTTATTGGAAAACATATTGCGCATGATGGCACCCGTGGCCGCAAGATTGGCTGAACTCACGATATCCGAGAATTTGTCGTCCGAAGCTACCTGGATATCGTAGCTTTCTGCATTGGCAGCCGAGTTCCACAACAGTTCCACACTTGCCGTGGGAACGTTGGTACTGCCGTGTTTAGGCGAGAACAGTTGCACACTGGGGATGGTAGGTGGCGCAACAGTCGTGAAGCTCCATATTGCCGACCAACTGGATGTATCTGTGCCGTGAAATGCCCGAACCCTCCAATAATAGGTGGTGGAATATGCACAGCTCAATATCACTTCGGCCGAACTGCCCTTACTGAGCGATTTGATCGGTGCCGATGCAAGTGTGGCGTCTTGCCCTACCTGATATTGGTAAACATAATCCGCTGCTGAACCCTGAACGCCCCATGTGAGTTTGGGATTGATGGGAACTCCGCTAGCCTTATCTGCCGGAAGATTCTGCCAGGGGATCTGCGTGGTCACAAAACTCCAGGCTGGCGACCATGGGCTGGAATCCACGGAGTTCACACATCGTACCCGCCAGTAATATCGGGTTTCGAACCGCAGGTCTCCGGGGAATTCAACCAATACATATTGCGGCTGAAAATCGTCCGGAACGTGCGCTGTTCGTCCCCGCATTCGAATTGGTGAACTGAAATCGGACAGGGTATCCAACTCCCAATCCACACTGTCGCTGCCGTTGATCCCCACGATCAACGCATTCGTTTGCGTACCGATCCCGATGTAATTATTATTTGGGAAGTAAAGTGTTGGGGCCGTTTTTGTTGAAAAGGTGGCGGAAACAGAAGGTGCAGATGTATCGCCGTGGCGAATCGCAAAAACCCGATAAACGTAGTCGGCGCCATAACCGAGCGTTACTTCCGCTTCATTCCAAAAACCGGAGACATCGGTAAAAGAGGTGAGGCGTTGCCCTTTGGCGGACAGCACGGGCCCAAATACCTTACCACTGTCCACTTCCAGGATGTATGATGTTGCCCAATCCGCCTTTCTAAAGCGAAGTTTGATGCGCACATCCAAATTCTTGGCATTGTTGTACGGAGGACCCAAATTCAACTGGCCGGAATAGGAACTGAAACGAAATGGGGTCCATGTACTAGTATCTTTACTGTGAAATGCCCGTACCCTCCAGAAATAAACGGTTTTCAGGCGCAGTGTATCCGCAAACCCCACCGTTCGGGCACTTAATACAGTATCCATCATCAATGAATTGAAAAAGGTGTCTGCAGCCAATTGCACACGGAAATGCACGCCTTTCCTTGCCCCCCACGACAAGGTGAGGAGTAAATTCTGCCAGGTCGCATTCTGTCCGGGACTTGGATTTTGGATATACTCGGCAACTGTAAACGAATCAAGGGCCGACCAATCGGAATACTGATCTACAAACTTTGCCCGGATCGCGTAGTAATATTTTGTACCGAAATTCAGTTCACGCAATGTGTCTCTCACTGTCCCTCTTTTCAGGGTTCGGTCGTGGCTAAAACCGGAACTCAGCGACCTAAGCGTATCCATGCGGATCTGAACTTCCGAGACTCCGAGGCTTGGCCATTGCAAAACCACCTCCGGATCGACCGGTTGTGTTCCAACTTTGTACACTGTAACCTGTCGGGAAATACTGTATTCCCAAACAGGCGACCATTCCAGCGTATCATTATATTCATTCACTGCGGTCGCACGCCAGTAGACCTTTCTGCCAAAACGGAAATACGTACTATCGATCAACCACCTATCACTTCGTGCTTGCAAAATGCGCATCGACGAATTCATGGATGGCGTCGTGTCGAGTTCAAAGAGATAGATCGCTTTTGCATTTCCGTCTACCGAAAGACCGGATAACAGGTTCAACGGCCCTGAACTCCCGTTGGATGGACTCACAAGTTCATATTTGGTGAAAACCGTAAAATTGTTTGGATTCGACCAGGATGAGGTATCGCTGCTGTTATAGGCCCTTGCACGCCAGAAGTACTTCTTCCCGAGCAAAAGCGCATCCGTATACACGTTCCGGCTGCTACCGGTAGTTCGAACACTTCGTACATGTGGGCTATTGAACGAACTCAGGGTATCGTACTGAAACTCATATCCCGTGGCACCGGAAACGCTTGACACACTCAGAAAACCATCGAAACGCTTCAACGTGACATTGGAGATCGGAGAAGACAGTCCCGGAGCAGGAAGAAACGCTGATGCTCCTTCATGGATCAGGAGCGCCAGCAGTACAGTGAGTACCCTAAATGTATTCATGGGGTCGAATCTAGGGGTGAAAATGGATATGTTCTAATTCCCCGCGTCTTAAACCTGCAATAAGAGTCGCCCCCACTTTTTCAAGAAGTAATTGAAGATCGGCGAACGAGATACATGTGGAGCATACCCTTTCCCTTCACATTCACCATACCCCGATCCGTAAAATCAAACTCAGGGAACGACAGGATCTGTTCATAGGTGCTCTGCGAAATATTCACCGCACCGATCTCACCATAATGTTCCATGCGCGCAGCCGTATTCACTGTATCACCCCAGAGATCGTATTGAAATTTGCGCACTCCAATTATTCCTGCAACAACAGGACCGCTGCTTATCCCTATTCGAATCTCGAATAAGCCACCATTCCGGCGATATTCGGAGATATGATCTGAAATTTCGAGTGCCGCCAGGGTTGCCTTACGCGCATGCTCCCTGTCTTCCACTGGTACCCCACCTGCCGCCATGTAAGCGTCACCGATGGTCTTGATCTTCTCCAGACCGTGCTTTTCCACGATCCGGTCAAAGGCCTTGAAGCACGTATGCAACTCATGCACCAGATCCTGTGGACTCAGCCCCGCGCCGATCCCGGTAAAATTCACAAAATCGGTAAAAAGGACGCTCACGTCATTGTAAAGCCTGGCCTCCGACTCACCTACAGCCTTGAGTTGGTCTGCGATCTCCTTAGGCAGAATGTTCAGGAGCAGATCTTCTGACTTCTGTTTTTCAACTTCAAGTTCACGGGTTCTCATATGCACTTCTTCCTCAAGATGGACATTTTGCTCCCGAATGAGGCGCTCATTCTCCTCTGCAGCTTGAATTGCAATTTCCTGAGCGATACGTTTCTCCTCTCTCAGCTTGTGAATCCGGTCGGCCAATGCAAAACTCAAAAGTACCCCCTCGGCCATACTGGCAAGCTGAAAGCTGTTGAGCGTGAGGAAATGAATTTCGAGAACTCCGTTAAGTGTAAGGATGTAAATGATCGCACCGGAGACCAATACACCCCACGATAGTACGTAGTACTTGGCCCGTTGGAAGCCCTTTATGTAGTAAACGATACCTAATACAAACAAATACAATGAAGTTGTACCGCTCACTGCCTGTATCAGGGCGTTGACCATAATTGGCCGGAATACAAGTTCGACACACACCGTGAGTATTGCCAATAGGATCAGCGTCCGGTTGAGCCACTTCAATTTGGGGGTGTGCTCCTGTATGTTCAGAAAGGATGTCGAAAACCGGATCGCGGAGATCGTGGCACCGGCAATAATGATGTTGGTGAAATAGAACCGATTGATCTCAGGATGTTCGGGCCATATAAAACTATAGGGGATCCCCTGTATGAATGCCATCAGGGATGTAGAGAACAACAGATAGGCACAGTACCTGAGATATAATGGGTCGGGGATGGCAAGGAAAAGAATGAAATTATACAGGAGTATAACCAGCATCACACCTATCGTGATGCCGTTGAAGACCGAATTGCGGTAATTGACCTTCGACAAGGCCTTCATACTTCCTAAATACAGGGGTAAATAAAAACTTGCGCGTGTGGTGATCCTGAGATATACATCGTACGAACCGCTGTCAAGAGGCAGGCATACACGGTTTGAGTACATATACCTCGTTTCAAAGGGATGCAGATTCCCGGATCGCTGCTCCCGAACTACCTTGCCCTTCAATACCAGGAAACTTTGAACATGATCCAGTTCGGCATTTCCAAAAAGCAGGAACAAGGGCTCGTTACAGTGATTCTCCACCGAAAAATGCAGCCAAATGGCATCGGTGGTATTTTGAAAATTGAGCACTTCCCCTTGGAATGCCCTCCAATCCGCATGTTTCGCCGAGACATCCTCCAATTTCATTCTCCCTTCCGCATCGCGTAGGTACGCAACACCTCGCCCAAGCTTGATGAGTTCTGAAGGATCCGAATAAGGTACCTCCACAGTTCGTCCCACCGCTTGTAACACGGTTAGAATGAGGATGGAAAACAACGCAAGGCGCAAGGGGGTGAACATAGATGCCGCACTAAATTCCTCAAATATCGAATAAATCCAAATTGGTCAACTTTCCACTGCCATATGGCTGATAGGCTATCCCGTCTATTCTAATTGTGGACCTCGCACATATCTTTGTTCCGTGTACACGTTCGAAGCGATCATAATCGGCCAGGGCATTGCAGGTTCCACCCTTGGACTGAAGATGGCCCTTGCCGAAAAGAAGGTGCTCATTTACGATTACCAGCAAAACGAGATCTCATCCAAAGTTGCTGCCGGGATCTTCAACCCTGTAAGTGGTAAACGTTTCACACCGGCCTGGCGGGCAATGGAATGTTTTGAGGAATTGCATCGGTTTTACGGTAAGATCGAGGAACTGTCGGGCCGAAAATTTCTGCATACCAAACCGATTGTTCGGATAATCCCGGATCCCGGAACGGGTAACGATTGGTTGAGTCGCATCTCAGATCCGCGGATCGCCCCCTTTGTAGATGAGGTTCTCGACGATGTACCCGGTTTTAATGCCCCGAATGGCGCCATCGCATTGAAAATGGGTGGTTGGATGGATACCAAGACCTATCTCCACGCTGCCTACGAGGTATTGGCAGGAAATGGGGTTCTGGAATATCCATACCGTATGGTGGAGCCTGAATATGTCGATGGGATGTTCCGAATCGGTGAAACACAAGCGCCTCTTCTAATAGACTGCGGCGGTATTTACAGCATGAAACGCTTCCCCGAAGGACCCTTCACGCCCATGAAAGGTGAGATACTCACGATCTATTGTGAAGGACTGCCCAACGACCGTATTGTAACAGGTGCCTGCTTCCTATGCCCGATCGGCGGTCACCGATTTCTGGTTGGATCCACCTACGACTGGCGAAACATCGACTTGGAATTGACCGATGCCGCTAAGGACGATCTTGTGGAACGTCTGGAGAAATTCATGCCTCTTCCGTTCGAGGTGATCTATCAACAGGCAGGGATCCGACCATCGGTCAAGGACCGGCGGCCCCTATTGGGACGACACCCGGAAAACCCGAATATTCTGCTTTTCAATGGATTGGGAAGCAAAGGAGTATCAACGGCACCTTACCTGGCTGAACTTTTTATGGATTATCTGTACAACGAACAGCCGCTGCCACCTGAAATTGACATTGCCCGATTCTTCAAATGAGGATAGTCTTCAAACTCGTTTCCATCTTCCTCGGGTTCCTGAGTTTGTTTGTACTGGCCAGAGTGTTCTTTCTCTGGACAAATCCGGAGGGGCTTGAACTTCATTTTACAGAATGGCTGGACATTCTCAGAGCGGCAATTCCCATGGATCTGTCGGCCGTTTCCATGGTTTTCACGATTTTACTACTCACCATCGGATTGTTCTCTTTTTTTAGAGGCAAGACCGATCCGAAGCACGACATGGTCTCCCGGGAACGCATTGTTTTCCTGGCATTGGGAGTCGCAGTGATTGTGCTTTGCACATTGGATCTCAGGATGTTCCGCTATTGGGGTTTCCATATAGATCGCGAATTCTTCAGCTACCTGATCGCACCTAAAGAAGCTCTGGCCTCTGTATCGCTGAACGATGTGGTTGTATTTGGTGTACTTGCACTTGTTCAGTTGCTGCTTTTATTAGTTCTTGGTCGAATCCTTTTTGGGAAAGGGTCGGGATCGGAAAGGCAAATTCCACGCAGCGCGATTCTGATCAGTTTACCGTTTTTATTCCTGATGGCCCGCGGTGGCATAGGTCCGGCTACCATGAATCAGGCCACCGTTTATCATTCCCCGAAGCCTTTTAACAATCTTGCAGCCATCAATCCCGTATGGAATCTGGTTTATTCCTACACCATCGATCCACTGGACCCGGAACGCTATCGCTTCATGGACGATTCGGAGGCGGTAGAATTGTTGGCGGCCAGGCTCCATTCCGATTCTTCATCTATTGCCGATTCACTCCTTGATCGCGGAGCCTGCAGGAATCTTATCCTCATTGTTCTGGAGAGTTTCACGGCACAAGCCATTACGAGTATTTCCGGATTCGATGTTCCATGCACGCCCTGTTTCGATAAGGCCGCAGGCGATGGAATACTATTCACACAACATTACTCCACCGGAGACCGGTCTGCCGAATCGCTGGTCACATTGTTCACAGGCTTCCCGGCTTTCACTCGGGTAGATGTTCTCGACGATCCCAAACGCTTGAGGCATTTACCACATTTGTACCGCGAATTTGGTGTAAAAGGCTATGAGACCCTATTCGAATATGGCGGAGACCTCAATTTCGCCAATATGAACGCGCTTATTCGGGAAGGTAGAACCGGCGCTATAGTGGATATTGATGCATTCCCGTCGGATTATCTGAAAAACCAGTGGGGAGTGCACGATGCCTATGTATTTCATGATTTCCTTGAGCGCATTTCCGACATGGCCTCCCCTTTCGCAGCTACGGTTTTTAGCTTGTCGAGCCATGAGCCCTACCAGGTTCCACACAGCGATCATTTTACTGGTGCGAACAGTTCATTTTACAATTCATTGCATTATACGGACAGCTGCCTGGGAAAATTGTTGGAAGGAATACGAAATGCCTCTTATTACGATAGCACGCTTGTATGGATCACAGCCGATCACGGAAACCGACAACCCGGTAATTGGAATTTGCTCCATCCCAATAAATTTCACACCCCTTTGCTGCTATGGGGCGGTCCGGTCAAGCAAAATGTCAGGCTCGATTACCCGGTGAGTCAGGCGGCTATTGCACCACAAATTGCAGAACTATTTGGTTTGAACTGGCCAGTACAAGGTTCACAACTCAGCTTATTCGATGCTACGACCGGGGCATTCTACGCCTACAATGATGGAGGAGGGATGGTAAGTCGTTTAGACAGAGGGGTTTACGATGTAGCTATGCATAGATGTATGGAGGGCAATTCCTCAACATGCCGCAAGATCCAGGCGTATTTGCAAACAGTAGCCCAAAGAATGGAGGAACTGTCTATTTCCTCTGATCGGAAATTACAGCCATAATCCCTGCAGTTTCAAGGCTTTTTCGAGAATATCCCGTACACAACCGCCTCCACCCGGGTAAGGAGAAACATAGGAACAAATACTTTTGATCTCAGGCACGGCATCTGACGGACAAACCGGTAACCCTACTTTCTGCATCACCTGCAGATCGGGCATGTCATCGCCCATGTAGGCTGTTTTAGAAGGGTCGAGACCTGTAGTTCGCTGCAACTCCTCGAAAACCTCCAGTTTATTCTCAATTCCAAGAAACACCTCCGTAACACCCAAACGTTCAAAGCGCATTCGGATTCCCTCGGATCGGCCACCACTGATTATGATCAGGCGAAACCCGCTCTTAACAGCCCTCGTGGTCGCGTACCCGTCCTTGATATCCACCATACGGTAGAATTCGCCGGAATCGGTAACCAGCACCTGACCGTTCGTATACACGCCATCCACATCGAAGATGAACGTTTTGATCTGTGCTAACTGCTGTAAATACAATTGATCCGAATTGATTAGGGGTTGCTCAATGTTGGTTATCCCGCCATTCATACACCCACTGGGCCTGTATCATTTCGAGGTGACCCTCGTTGCATTCTTCCCGCTTTCCCGTGAAATTTGGGATCTGGAGCACCCACTCGATCAGATCCGTGAAACGGATCCTATAGATACGGCTCTCGCTGAAATCGTCCCCAAATCGCTCATACAGAGCCATGGCAATATCCTCGTGATCCTGCCAGGTGATGGGTAATCTAAAAGGTTTTGACATAGACTTAATGTCCGTTAAATTGGTCCTGATCGGGTATCTTGATCGTTAAATTACCCGCTAATTTACACTGACACGCCAATCTGGAGTTCAAAGTTGGATTAATTGCACGATCTATAAAATCCTCTTCTTTATCTGAAATGTCCGGAAGAGTGTTCATTCCATCCTCTACGTAAACGTGACAAGTACTGCAAGCACAAACAGCTCCGCAATTGTGATGCAGCTCAATTCCGTTATCCAGGGCAACATCCAGTACCGAATCCCCGTCATATCCATCACAAACCTTTGGTTCCAGATCGGGGTTCTCAAATAGAAAAGATACCTTGTACATGGCGCTCGCGAAACTACTTATTTTAAACCATTCTAAATAAATTTTGTTCATGGCCCAACCTTTGCAACTGCAAAAAGAACTTTCCTTTGTACACTTGATACGCCTGATCACGCTCCTACTATTCGCCGGTTTGGTCCGGAATGCACATGCCCAACCATCGGGCGACGAATTTCTCGGTATGCTCGGTATGCCTGCATCGTATGAACCCACTGCCAAACTGCTCGCCTTAATGGAAAATGGCGACGTTCGTGAATCATACAGCCCAACGAGCCGAACTTACACAATCGAAAGCCGCGACTACGGCATTGCCCTGGATTTCAATCAGAACTTCACCCTCAGCGGTCTGCGCTTTTACGACAGCGGCTTTGCCTATAATAAATGTCCGTTCACACTGCCCCTCTACCACAAGATTCGCATACACAAAAGCTATTTTGAAGAACGATTCCGGAACTATCAAAGCGATAGTTCAAACCCCTTCGTTTACCGCGGACAGTTCGAAAATGGCAAGGTGAAAGTGTATTTCCGCGATCGGCACGCCGAATTGATCGAACTTACGGCAGACCCGAATTGGCTGATCGTTCTGGATCAACAAGCCTTCGGTAATTGGGGATACCGGATCATTCCGGATGGAAAATGCCTGAACCCTCCATGCTGGGAGGGGCAACATACAATGATCTGGGATAACGGACTCAAAGTAGAGGGTGCATGGAAATATGGCATTCCACATGGCCGCATTCAATTCAGCGACAGTTCGGGCATGCAGTACACAGGAGAGAGCAAACTTGGATTCTTATGGGGGAAAGGCGAATTGACCCTTCCCGGATCCTACACGTATACCGGTGATTTTGTCATGGGCAAGCGCAGCGGTAAAGGTCGAGCGGAATACGCAAACGGAACGCGATATGAAGGCGACTGGCTCAGCGATAAGATGCATGGGAAAGGAACCTTCTATTACAGCGACCGCTATTATTACGAAGGCGAGATGCGCGCCGATGAGATCAATGGCAAAGGAAAACTATATACCCCCGAAGGTTATATAGAGGGAGGTTTCCGGAAGGGACGTCCGCATGGCTATGCTGAACAGTACGTGAACAGCAGCCAAACAAGTTTAAAAGGCGAATGGATAGACGGGCTGAAGGAAGGTAAATTCGAGCTTTTCTCTCCAATTTTCGGAGGAAGGGCCATGTACTTTTCCAAAGGGGAGGAAATTCCCGCTCCAGAATGATCCGCCCCCCTCAGGGTCAGTTGCTCTCCACTAAAAGCTGCAAAGTTTTTCCGGTTTTGTGCTCCAGTGCGATCTTCCGTCCCCGGATCAACGGATCCACATCTTCTTCACTGTTATAATTGAATACCGTAAGCAATTGGTATGCATCCGCTCGCTGAACGTTGAACTGATCAGCCACCAATGTAAGCAGATTTCCGATTCGTTGTTCATCGGAATTTACACAAACACTGAATGAGATCGCCGTATTCTGCATGAGGTTGATCTGAACACCGGTACGGGTGAAGGCATCGAAAAGGTCGCGGAGGTGATCTTCAACTATGAACGAGAAATCCTTGGTTGCAAATGATAACAAGGTTTGGTTATCCTTGAAAATGTAACATGGCGTACCGATCAGATCCCCCTCAGCCGCATCGCAAACAACTGTGCCATCCTCTTCCGGATTGAGAAAGGAGCGCACGTAGAGTGGAATATTTCGTCGCATGAGGGGCTGAATGGTTTTCGGGTGAATGACCGATGCTCCATAATAGGCGAGCTCGATCGCTTCCTTGAAACTGATCCGCGGAAGCAATACCGTATGCTCCACACGCTTGGGATCGGCATTCAAAACCCCGGGTACATCTTTCCAGATCGTAAGGGAGTCGGCGCCCAGACAATAGGCAAAAATGGCACCCGTATAATCCGAACCTTCCCGGCCCAAAGTAGTCGTAAAATTTTCTGAAGACCGACCGATGAAACCCTGAGTCAGAACGATCTGACGACTCAGTAATCTGCGCACCATGCGATCGATGAGCGATTCAGTGGTTTCCCAGTCGACACGTGCACGGCGGTGATGCCCGGAAGTGACCACGAAGTTTCGGGCATCGAGCCAGCGGTTCGGCACATCGTGCAGGTTGAGAAATTCGCTGAGAATTCGCGTGGAGATCAATTCTCCGAAGGCAACAAGCTGATCGTACGTTCGATCGTAGATCTTACCTTCCGGACTGGTCTCCAATATACATTCCAACTCCACAAATAAGTTCTCAACTTCATAGTAATTGTGTGAGCCTTCCGGAATCAACTCATGAATGATATTTCGGTGAAAGCTCTTCAAACGATTCAACGGCTCGCTGAAATCGCCCCCGTCGAAATACAATTGACATATCTCTTCCAGGGTATTTGTGGTTTTACCCATGGCACTGGCCACAACCAACAGCGGTTGGTTGCGATAACCTGAAAGAAGGCGGCCAACGTTGCGTACGGCCCCGGCATCCTTGATCGATGCCCCGCCAAACTTGAAAACTCTCATATAACCCTTAACACCCTTCGCTTGTATATTTGCCGCGCAAAGGTAAGTACAGTGTATGGAAATGAATCAGGTCATCACACTCAGTCAGTTTATAGCCAATGAGCAGCTCAAGTATCCGGGTTCAACGGGCGATCTTTCCAAATTATTCCGCGACATCAAACTGGCGGCGAAGATCGTGAATCGGGATGTTCGCAAGGCCGGCCTGGTAGACATTCTGGGGGAGCACGGAACCATCAATGTTCAGGGTGAAAAGGTCAAGAAACTGGATGTACTGGCAAACGACATCTTCATTGCCAGTTTGAAGGCCGGCAGAGATTGTTGTGCTGTACTTTCCGAAGAGGAGGACTTTTTCCATGAAGTGAATCGCAACGCGAAATACGTAGTTGCCATGGATCCCTTGGACGGCTCCTCAAATATTGATGTGAATGCCACCATTGGTACAATTTTCTCCATTTACAAACGACTGAGTTCCGTTGGAAGTCCCGTCACCGAAGAAGATTGTCTGCAGCCGGGTGTCAATCAGGTTGCTGCCGGTTATGTGATCTATGGTTCATCCACCATGCTCGTTTACACAACGGGGCAAGGTGTGAACGGCTTTACGCTCGATGGATCGATCGGCGATTTTTGTCTGAGCCACCCGGACATCCGAATCCCGGTTGACGGTGCCATCTATTCCGTGAATGAGGGTAACTTCTCAAAATTCTCCGATGGTGTAAAAGCATACATCGAATATTGTAAAGCTTCCGACAGTGCCACGGGCCGACCATATAGTGCCCGGTACATCGGTTCATTGGTCGCCGATTTTCACAGAAATCTGCTTAAAGGCGGCATATTCATGTATCCGGGAACAAGCTCGGCGCCAAAGGGCAAACTTCGCCTTATGTACGAATGCAATCCGATGTCGTTCCTGATCGAGCAGGCCGGCGGAAGATCTGTGACCGGCGAACAACGTATCATGGAGGTTATCCCTACGGAACTTCACCAAAGGGTTCCGGTTTTCATGGGATCCAAGAACATGGTCGAACAACTGGAGCAAATGTTGAATGCCACGACAGTGGCTTGATCAGCGTCTTGATCTCTCAGGAACTGAGCAGAAAAGGATAAGTCAACGTTTTCTGTACCACTCCGATTCACGTCCCGCTATAGGCAGAACAAGTTCGCGGGTATTCTTGTGAAGATATGCTGCCAGCAATGCTGCTGCTTCGGTAAGTTCGCGATCGGTGGATTGCAGGGCTTCCGGACTGAAATGATTCTGCACAAAATGCGTATCAAATTCTCCGGAGATGAAAGCAGGATGCTTCATCACAAATTTTCCGAATTCCAGTGTGGTTGCGACTCCTTCTACCTTGTAGGCTTCGATCGCCTCCAACATACGTGCAATTGCACCTGAACGGTCGGGAGCCCAAACGATGAGTTTGGCGAACATATTGTCGTAATAGATCGGGATGCTGTATCCTTCGTCCACAAAGTCATCTACCCGAACATGGGGGAGTTCCGGGCGTTCATATCGCGTAAGCGTACCTATATCGGGCAGAAAATCATTCACCGGATCTTCGGCGCAGACACGCAGTTCGAGCGCATGTCCGTTGATCTGCAGATCGTCCTGTCCGAAGGCTAGTTCCTCCCCACGGGCAACCCGGATCTGCCATTCAACAAGATCCAGACCGGTTATCAGTTCGGTTACCGGATGTTCTACCTGCAAACGGGTGTTCATTTCCAGAAAGTAGAAACTTCGGGTGGCATCGACCAGAAATTCCACGGTGCCGGCACCGGTATAATTACAAGCACGGGCAACCTGCACTGCGGCTTCGCCCATTGCCTTCCGCATCTCCGGGGTCAGGATCGCCGATGGTGCCTCTTCGACCAACTTCTGATGTCTGCGCTGCACACTGCATTCCCGTTCAAATAAATACAGACAATTGCCGTGTTCGTCGGCCATAATCTGTATTTCTATGTGGCGAGGCCCTTCAACATATTTCTCAATGAACACCGATCCATCGCCAAAAGACGAGATCGCCTCTGAGATGGCCATCTTCATCTGGGAGTCCAGTTCGGCCTCGTTGCGAACGATACGCATGCCCTTTCCTCCACCGCCGGCACTTGCTTTGATCAAAACCGGGAAACCGATGCCAAGGGCAATTTTCTTCGCTTCCTCCGGATCGTCTACAGCCTCTTTCGTGCCGGGGACCAAAGGAACACCATACTCGGCTACTGCCTGCTTCGATGCCAGCTTACTTCCCATCAGTTCCATTGCCGAGGCACTCGGTCCGATGAGAATAATATCCGCTTCTTT
Organism: Flavobacteriales bacterium; assembly: GCA_020635435.1. Lineage (GTDB taxonomy): Bacteria > Bacteroidota > Bacteroidia > NS11-12g > UBA9320 > VMDK01. The sequence goes on along the minus strand of JACJZU010000004.1, from coordinate 371,312 downwards.
CAGTTTACGGGCAAAACCGGCGTTTTCCGACAGAAAACCATAGCCTGGATGTATGGCATCAACACCTTCTTCCTTGCAGATGCGTATGATCTCATCCGCTTTGAGATAACTTTCGCTACTGGGTCCTGCACCCAGGCGAAATGCCTTATCGGCCATGCGAACGTGTCGGGAATCCCGGTCGGCATCTGAATAGACCGCAACCGTTTCAATTCCCATAGCGCGACACGTGCGAAGAATACGCACAGCGATCTCACCGCGATTCGCGACAAGTACTTTTCGGATCTCCCTTAGCCCTGCTCCTGAATCGGGCATATCAAGGTTTTTCGATCATTGGCAAAGTGAGCAACTCGCTCTCTGTTTCACCTATGGCTCCAATACCAAAGATACCGCCCGTTGCATTGGCAATGTTCACTGCCACGCTCTTCAGACTGGTGTAATACTGAACGGCAAAAACATGATCCAGTTTTTTCATGATCCGCCCAACAAGAGCAAGATCTTCCTTCAATTGGTTACTGCGTCCCTCCCAGGTCGCGGGCATACCGGAAAGAATGGCATTTACCTCGTCGAGCGTATTGCGCTGTTCGAGTATCTCATAGATCTCGTGCACATCATTTTTCTCGGAATAGGTTTTCACATGGATGATCTTACGGATCCTTTCGGCTTCAGTTTCGGTATATTCTCCATCCGCTCCAGCGATCAAGAGTGCAACGCGAATGGGGCCGCGAATGATGGCTTCCCGGTCGCTTTCGGTGAGGTTCCTTAATTGGTACATTAACGCGTAATTTTGGCGGCAAATTTATGGAAATAGGCCTAATAAGGCAGGTAGCCGTCCTTTTTTTGAAGGAAGTGCAGATCGAGTGGCGAAATCGCTTTGCCATCAACGGAATTGCCGTTCAACTCCTCAGTTCGGTCTTCATTTGCTATCTCCTGTTTCCCCATCTGGAATTGCATACCTGGAATGCGCTTTTCCTGCTCATCATGCTTTTCACGATCACCAACGCGATCGCCCGATCCTTTGCCTCGGAAAGTCCGGGCAGAATGTTGTATTACCACAGTATCTCACATCCACTTGCCTTGTTTTTCGCCAAAGTGCTGCTGAATACACTGCTTGCCGGATCCATAGCCATATTGGGTTACATCACGTTCAGCATTTTATTGGGACCGGCAGCGCATGAATTCGTTTTCACGGGTATCCTCATCTTGTTCTGTGTTGGCTGTGGACTTCTGCTCTCAGCTATTTCGGCGATCTCCGCGAAGAGCCGGGGTGGAAATCTGCTCATGCCGGTACTGAGCTTCCCCCTGCTCATTCCATTACTGCTGATCTGTGTGGGAGCTGCAAATCGGTCACTCGACCCGGCTTACTCCGATAGCCTTTGGACAGATCTGGCATTGCTCACGCTTCTGAATACCCTCATCCTGGTTTTGGTTACCCTGCTGTATCGGTTCGTTTGGCAGGAGTAATGCAACGTTTTTATGTAATTGCGGTCTAATATCTGAGGAATACCTACGGAATTCGAGCTGCATGTACGCCTAATTTCCGATATTCCGCGATGATAGCCTATGAACCGATCTTTACTTATCCTGTTGTGCACTTTTTTAGGTCACTTTGCCTTCGCTTCAGAGCCCGATTGGCAAAAACTCAACATCAACAACATATTTGGTGTTCCATGGAGTGGTGAAGCTACTCCCGGAACCGAATTGGATGCGCAGACATTCATAGCCTGGTACACTTCAACCTGGTTTCCCGATGCAGGAATCCAATTCGAGCTCCTGGAGTGTAAGGAGGATGCCATTGGGATGTCGCATTGCCGATACAAACAAACAGCTCATGGTTACGACGTGCAGCATGGCCTGATCCTGCTTCATCTCAAAAATGGCCTTGTGCAATCCTTCAATGGAGAGATCTATACGGTGGAATCGGAGCCTGGAATCATTCCGGACTATGCGGAGGCACGCAACAAGTTCCTTCAAACATATCCCGCAAATCTCGAAAGATCGTTCCCGGATGAAGCTGATAATTTGAAGCCCGTGTATTGTCGAGGAGATGAAGCCCATGCAGCTACCTTGTGCTATCGTTTTCGAACCGCCACTGCCGATGGATCATCCGATGATATATTCTTCTTTGATATTGTTAAGAACAAGATCGTTCGGCTCGAGCCACAGGTTATCCATACCGATTCCACAGGTTCTGCCACAACATTTTTCAGAGGAAGACAAACCATCGTGGCCGATCATGTAGGGGCCAATTCTTTCCGGCTCAAGGAGAACAAACGCCCGCTCAACACCTACGATGCCGCTCTGGGTAAATACCTCACCGATACAGATAATGTGTGGGACACCAAGGGCAAGGAGATCGCCGGAGACGTTCACTGGGGTATGGGCAAGCTCCACGATTTCATGAAACAGAAATTCAATTGGGACAGCTACGCCAATCGCAAGGATAGCATGTCGGCCGTGTTGAATTTCTCAAGCGGCGGAAATGCGTTTTGGAATCTGAGCGGGAACTATGCAACCTTCCTGGTGAACGGCTCCGCAAGTGTTAAACCATGTGCGGCTCTGGATGTGGTTGGACACGAATTCGGTCATGGTATTGCTGATGAGAATGCCGGATTGGTATACTCAGGAGAATCTTGTATGCTCCACGAATCGTTTGGCGATATTACGGGTACCCTCCTTGAACGGTATGTTGATAGCACCAAATCGAACTGGTTACTGGGTGAAGAGGTGTGGAACGGCGGTATCCGCAATATTCAAAATCCAAAGGCCTTTAAACATCCGATGACCTATCTGGGAAGTGGTTGGGGTGGCTGCCATGCAAGCGGGGGTGTTCAGAATTACTGGTTCTATCTCATGGCCATGGGCGATACCGGAACAAACGACAAAGGACTCAACTATGCAATACAGGGTTTAGGCATTGAAAAAGCTACCCAGATCATCTTCCGGGCAATGTTCTATTATGTGACACCAAACACGACCTATCCGGAAATGGCAGCTCATACACTGAAAGCTACCAAGGATCTCTACGGAAGCTGTGGTCCCGAATTGAAAATGACCTGGGAGGCCTGGCAAGCCGTGGGAATTGAGGATACAACCGTTAAGCTTACCGATCTGTCGCATGGTATTGTTGCACCTACCTTGAAATGTACCGATCTGCCTACGGAAGTGCATTTCCGCTCAAAAGGTGACCCCAGCCGTAAGCTGTGGTGGGATCTGGGGTATCCGGATACTTCCAACGCATTGGATGTTCGAAAGACCTTCACTCAATACGGGAACTATACCATCTTTTTGATGACCGAAGTATGTAATCGCCGTTTCTTTGACACGCTCTTCCTTCAGATAAACCACCAACCCGAAGCTGCGTTTGACGTGAATCAGCGTGCTTTTTGTTTGGATAATGGAGATTCCCTCAAGGCTGTGAGTAGAACAGCCAATCCCGATAAATCCCAAACACTGGAGCACAAGTGGATGCTCACCCCCTATCAGATAAGCGGTACGGGCAACAACTTCACGACTCCTATGAACGGTAAACCTTACAGCTTTACGTTGGAATTAACATCTTACTACAAAACCGGATGTTCGTCTACCACGCAAAAAGAATTTGAGATACACCCGGTGCCCAAAGCCAAATTTGAAGTGAAGTCGACCTGTGAAGGTTTAATGATCCCGCTCGTGAACCGAACCGATACCACCCGTCCGTTTGATTTCAAATGGACCTTGAACGATGCGGTTTCCAAGAGCTATTTCACAGAGTTTCAACCCAAACTGAAAGCAGACAGATCGGGCAAATACACCATAGAACTGGAGATCATTGATACGGCAACCAATTGTGGAAGTATCCAATTGGATAGTTTCAGTATCTATGGGAACCCTTCGCCCTCCTTCAGCGTGACAAATAACTGCCTCGGTGACACGATGCGCTTTCAAAACACCACACAACACGATATTGGTCTGAATTGGTTCCAATGGAATTTTGGGGTATACCGACCATTTAATAAGGAAGAGGTTGCCTTACCGGTTCGCGATGGCAACCCCTGGATCGTGAGTTTGGAGGCACTCGATCTGAACGGATGCAAAGGGAAGGTTTACGATACCATCGAAATAGTGCATATCAAATCGGACTTCGACCTGCCCTTGTATTGCCTGAACGACCCGAAAGCCTTCATCAATCGATCGGAGGGGGATCAACTTGAATTCAATTGGGATTTTGGCGATGGATCCGTATCTGCAGAGAAGGACCCATTGCATGTCTATGCCGAAAGCGGAAACTACCTGGTGCGTTTAACTGCCAAATCTCCCGAATGCAGCGTTCACAAAATGCAAGAAATTCGGGTAGAACCTGCACCTAATGCCGAATTCGATTTCAGCGGTATTTGCGATGGCGATACCACACGTTTCATCCTCGAAAATGCCGACCACCGCAATGACCATGCATTTTTCTGGCAGTTCGGTGATGGAGACACTTCGATAGAATCGCAACCAAGCCATTTCTATCAGATCGATCAGAGTACGACCTTCTCGGCTCAATTACACGTGCGATCGAAGGCAGGTTGCTCGGAACGGGTCTCAAAACCGGTAACTGTTAACAGTTTGCCGCATTGTGGGTTCAACTGGAGTTATATTGGTACCGAACGCAGTGTGCAGTTCGTGGCAGATAGCACGGAGTATTCACAGTATCAATGGGATTTCGGTGATGGAAATAGTGCCCAACTGGCGGATCCGCTGCACAAATTTGCCGACGCAGAGAATTATACCGTGAAGTTGAAAGTTACTGATGGCAATGGTTGTTTGTGTGAGATGGAGCAGGTGGTCCGCGGAATGAATCTCGGAATATCTGAATTCGGATCTACTCAGCTTTCGATCTATCCGAATCCTGCAAACGATAGGTTGCACATCAAAGGAGATCTGAGTGCGTATGAGCATATGTTCGTTATCGATCCAACCGGAAGAATTCTTGTGAATCGCAAGGAAGTAAGTACCGAACTGGATGTGAGTGCGCTACCGGCCGGAACATTCTTCCTAAAACTAAATGGAAGAAGTGGAGGAGTCACACTGCCTTTTGTGATCGGAATGGGTCGCTAAAGTAAGCGCAAGGCGAATTTTATCCCGACCTTTGCAGTATGTCGAAAAAGGCAATGCTGCTCATACTGGACGGCTGGGGAATTGGCAAACACGATGAAACGGATGCCATCTATGCCGCTAACACACCTTTCATGGACCGGCTCATGGCCACCGAGGCCTCGTGCCGTTTGAAAACCTTCGGGCCGAACGTTGGCTTGCCGGAGGGTCAAATGGGAAATTCCGAGGTAGGTCACATGAATATTGGCGCCGGACGTATCGTCTATCAAATGCTTGTTCGCATCAATAAGGCCTTTGAGGATGGAGGCGTACAGGATCTGCCGGAAATGGAAAAACTGATCGAATATGTTCGAATCAGCCCGGGGTATTTGCATCTTATCGGTTTGGTATCGGATGGGGGTGTTCACAGCAGCATCGAGCATTTAGTTGGTTTACTCAGGCTATTCCGCGAAAAGGGATTAGATCATAAAGTGCGTATCCATTGCTTCATGGATGGCAGGGATACCGATCCCAGAAGTGGAATTGAATTCCTTGAAAAGCTGCTCGATCCGGAAATTTTGGGGAATGCTCGCATTGCAAGTATTGTCGGGCGCTACTTTGCCATGGACCGCGATAAACGCTGGGACCGCGTGAAAAAAGCATACGATCTGATGGTGAATGGACATGGTAAGCCATCTGACGACCCGATCGAAGCTTTGAAGTCCTCGTACAGGGACGGAATTACCGATGAGTTCATTGAACCGATACTTGTCACCGACAGGGATGGAAATCCGAACGGAGTGATAAGTGACGGCGATTCGGTACTGTGCTTTAATTTTCGCACGGATCGCGGTAGAGAGATCACAGAAGTTTTGACTCAACGCGCCTTTCACGAATACAATATGCACCCTTTGGACATACGGTATGTGACCATGACGGAATACGACAAGTCGTTCCGGAATGTATCCGTTCTGTTCACGAATCAGGATCTGAACATGACCATGGGCGAGCATATTTCCCGACTCGGACTCACTCAACTCCGAGCGGCTGAAACCGAGAAGTATCCACATGTTACATTCTTTTTTTCCGGAGGTCGGGAAGAACCATTTATTGGAGAAGAGCGCATTCTGATCCCTTCACCCAAAGTGGCCACATACGATCTCAAACCGGAGATGAGTGCACCCGAACTGAAAGACGCCGTGAAAGAGGTATTAGAGCGGGGAACATGTGATTTTCTGTGTGTCAATTTTGCCAACCCGGACATGGTTGGCCATACCGGTGTTTTTTCAGCGATCAAGAAAGCCTGTGAAACGGTGGACTCCTGTGTTGAGGAATTGGTAGCAGTGGCTCGTACCAGGGACTACCGAATTCTTATAATTGCCGATCACGGAAATGCGGATCTTGCTGTTAATGAGGACGGTACACCAAATACGGCTCATAGTTTGAATCCTGTCCCGTGCATCGTACTCAGCGACGAAAAACCACAGCTACGGGACGGCATTTTAGCAGATGTGGCTCCCACCCTACTCGAGTTAATGGAACTTGAACAACCGGAAGCAATGACCGGTGAAAGTTTGATCCGGCATACGTGATTGAGAAGATAGCTCTGGAAATCGCCGAACTTGGAGAACAAGGTTATCATCTGTTCTGTAAAGCCAAGTTGAATGGAAAGCGCGTTCGGGTTCTGATCGATACCGGGGCGAGTAAGTCCGTTATCGCTAAAAGTTTTGCGGACAAGCTGACAAAACTGAAACAGATGGAGGTACCGGACAGCCAAACCCGTGGAATTGGGCCGGAGGCAATTGATGCGAACTTCGTTCGCATCCGTACCTTGCGTTTTGGGAAAGTACGTTTTCATGGATTGATCGCAGGGATCCTTGATCTATCGCATGTGACCGCGGTCTACGAAGAACTGCGCATCGCGCCCTTCGATTTTCTGATGGGATGTGATCTTCTTTTGGAGCTCAATGCGGTAATTGACCTTCCGGAGGCTGTAATGTCCATCCAATCAGGAGGTATGAAGCGGAAAACGAAGGACTGAACGGGATCAGATGGTCCATTCATCGTGGACCAAGGCCACCAGTTTCCATTTACCGCGAATCGGTCGAAAAACGATCTTGAGTTCCTTCCAATCCATTCCGCCATACCGTTCCGTTCCGGGATGAAAGTAACTTACCGGCAAACAATCCGGGCAGAACTGCTTCAGGTTATTGAGACTATTCCCATACGCTCGTTGTGAGTTGAATCGCACTTCCCCCTTCTCAAGAAAATTGCGATCACAGACAAATCGTTTATGGTACGCCTTGAGATTCATTTGAATGGAATCACCACTCCCGTCCATAACACCCCAGGTTTGCACGAGGGTAGTGTCCGGATCGGCCAGAAATGGTTTTGTTAAAACGACGTTGTCGTCCGACACAAAGGCATAAGGAGCAAAACGAAGGCCCGAATCTGCATCAACGTATCTGCTCACTTCCTGATAATTCCCTTCCTGCAATGCTTTGAGCACGCGTTGGGCCATTTGCAGAATAGCTGTGGTATCGTAAACACCCGTAACAAATGCGGTTTGGTACTTGGCAGAATCGCTCCTTAACTCAGCGGTCAACAGACTATCGGATACGGCCTGTTCCGCCTGTGCTGCCTGTTCCAATTGGTGCGTGCGCCAACTCCGCAATGCAACGAGGCTACCCGCGAAGAATAGAACAAACAATATGGAATTTCGCCACTCCTTCATCCCGTTGAGCGAAGAATGTGATTAGGACCTAAGCCTCTCCGGCGGGTCCAAAATTCATTGGGAAATCCGGGAGCATTTCGTGCGACTCAATTTCACCGAATTGATCTTCGTATTTATGAATATTGTCGCCCAATGCCATCATGAGTCGCTTGGCATGCTGAGGGGAAAGTATGATCCGCGATTTGACCTTTGCCTTTGGTGTGCCAGGCATCATCCGGATAAAGTCCAGGATAAATTCTGCGTTGGAATGTGAGATAATGGCCAGATTGGCATAGGTGCCGTCTGCTACTTCTTCACTCAATTCTACGTCGATGTGTTTTCCTTTACGTTGTTCTTCGGCCATTGTTTCTATTTGTTTTGTGGGAAGTTACAAAAAAAATGCCCCGCGGCTCGCGGGGCATTTTGTCAGATTTCTATTTCGCGGCTTCCACTTCTCCGACCGTTTCCGGTTCTTCCGATTTAGCCGACATGAGCAGGTCGTATTCCTCTTGCGAGCCCACCACGATATCTTCGTAGTTGCGGAGTCCGGTACCTGCAGGGATCAAATGTCCTACGATAACGTTCTCTTTCAGGCCAAGCATGTGATCCACCTTTCCGGCAATAGCTGCTTCGTTGAGCACCTTCGTAGTTTCCTGGAAGGATGCAGCCGACATGAAGCTTTCGGTTCCCAAAGAAGCTTTGGTTATACCCATCAGCAAGGGTTCGGAAGTAGCAGGAACGGCATCGCGAACCTGTACTGTTTTCAAGTCCTTGCGTTTCAGTACTGAATTCACATCGCGCAATTTGCGCAGGCTGACAATTTGACCCGCTTTGAGCTCGGTGCTGTCGCCCGGGTCGCTTACAACCTTTTTGTCGTAGATCCAGTCGTTCTGTTCTTTGAAGTCGAACTTACTCACCGGTTCACCTTCGAGGAACTTGGTATCTCCCGGATCAACGATGGTAACCTTCTGCATCATTTGACGAACGATCACCTCGATGTGCTTGTCATTGATCTTCACACCCTGCAAACGATAAACTTCCTGAATACCGTTCAACACGTAGCGTTGTACCGCACTTGGACCTTCAATGGCCAGGATATCCTTCGGCGTGATGGAACCATCGGAAAGCGGAGTTCCGGCTTTAACAAAGTCGTTATCCTGAACAAGGATGTGTTTAGACAACGATACCAGGTATTTTTTAACGATGCCTTCTTTGGATTCGATCACGATCTCACGGTTACCGCGCTTGATACCGCCGTAACTCACAACACCATCGATCTCAGATACAACGGCAGGATTCGATGGGTTACGTGCTTCGAAAAGTTCGGTAACCCTTGGCAGACCTCCCGTGATATCCCCTGTTTTTCCAATAACCCTTGGGATCTTGGACAGGATCGTACCGGCTTTGATCTTGGCATTCTCTTCCACGTTGATGTGCGCACCAACCGGTAAGTTGAATTCCTTGATCTGCTCGCCTTTCTTATTTTCAAGGATGATCGCAGGGATCAATTTCTTATCCCTGTTCTCGATGAGTACCTTCTCCTTAAATCCGGTTTGTTCATCGATCTCATCTTTGTAGGTTAAACCTTCTATAATGTCCTTGAAGCGGATAACCCCTTCCTGGTCGCTGAGGATAACGGCGTTGTATGGGTCCCAGCTACAAAGCGTGTCGCCGCGCTTCACCTTGTCCTTATCCTTAACACGCAGCACAGCTCCGTAAGGGATGTTGTGCGTTGTGATCGGTTCCTTAGTTTTCGGGTGCAACACTTTGATCTCACCGGAACGTCCTACAACCACCTCTGTTTTCTCCCCATCGTCTCCAATGCGGCTAACCGTTTTCACTTCGTCGAACTCCAGTGTTCCGTCGAATTTGGTGATCAACTGCGATTCGGCAGCGATATTCGATGCCGTACCACCCACGTGGAAGGTACGTAGTGTAAGCTGAGTTCCAGGTTCACCGATGGACTGTGCGGCGATTACCCCTACTGCTTCCCCAACTTGAACCATGCGGCCGGTTGACAAGTTGCGTCCGTAACATTTTGTACAAACACCCCGACGGGCCTCGCAGGTCATTACCGATCGGATCTCAACAGTTTCAACCCCAGCTTCTTCGATTGCCATGGCGATCTCCTCCGTGATCTCCTCCCCGGCGCCAACGATCAGATCGCCGCTCATTGGGTCGTTCACATCATAGAGGGAGTTTCGGCCAAGAATACGGTCGTAAAGGCTCTCCACGATCTCCTCGTTCTCTTTCAGAGCTGTCATGGCAATTCCGCGCAACGTGTTACAATCGAAAATGCTCACAACAACATCCTGAGCAACGTCGTGCAAACGACGTGTGAGGTAACCGGCATCGGCCGTTTTAAGGGCCGTATCCGCAAGACCCTTACGCGCACCGTGCGTAGAAATGAAGTATTCCAGGATCGACAGTCCTTCCCGGAAGTTGGAAAGGATCGGGTTCTCGATGATCTCCCCTGTTCCTCCGTGTCCTGTTTTCTTCTGAGGCTTGGCCATCAAACCACGCATACCGCCAAGCTGACGGATCTGCTCCTTGGATCCCCGTGCACCGGAATCAAGCATCATGTAGATCGGGTTGAAACCCTGATCGTCATTCGCAAGTTTCTTGATCAACGCGTCGGATACCCTGGAGTTGATACGCGTCCAGATATCAATTACCTGGTTGTAACGTTCGTTGTTGGTGATGAAACCGTTGTTGTAGTTGAACCAGATCTCCTCTACTTCATCCTTGGCCTGCTGAATGAGTTGGTCTTTCTCATCCGGCAACACAACGTCGCGGATGGAGAAGGACAAGCCTCCGATGAAAGAATAGTGGAATCCGAGGTTCTTGATATTGTCGAGGAATTCAGCCGTAGCAGCAATTCCCACTTCCTTCACCATATCGCCGATGATGTTTCGAAGCGATTTCTTGGTAAGTACGTCGTTGATGAAACCAATTTGTTCCGGAACGTATTCATTGAAGATGACACGTCCAACGGTGGTATCGATGATCTTATCCGTTAATTCACCGTTCTCCTTAACCTTGGTCTTTACTCTGATATTTGCGTGCAGATCAGCCCGTTTCTCGTTGTAGGCAATGTGCACTTCTTCCGAAGAATAGAACGTAATGCCCTGTCCTTTAACCGGCTTTTCTTTTGTGGATACACGCGATTTAGTGAGGTAGTACAGACCCAAAACCATGTCCTGAGAAGGTACCGCGATCGGTGCCCCGTTGGCAGGGTTGAGGATGTTGTGCGGTGCAAGCATCAGGATCTGTGCCTCCAGCACAGCTGCATTACCCAGCGGTACGTGAACAGCCATTTGGTCACCGTCGAAGTCGGCGTTGAAACCTGTACATACCAGTGGGTGCAACTGAATAGCCTTACCTTCAACCAGTTTTGGTTGGAAAGCCTGTATACCCAGCCTGTGCAGTGTTGGGGCCCTGTTGAGGAGCACCGGATGTCCTTTGAGTATATTTTCCAGTATCTCCCAGATCACGGGGTCTTTTCGGTCAACGATCTTCTTGGCCGATTTAACTGTTTTTACGATTCCGCGTTCAATGAGCTTGCGAATGATGAATGGCTTGAACAATTCGCTCGCCATACCCTTCGGCAATCCACATTCGTGCAATTTCAAGGTCGGGCCACCCACGATAACCGAACGGCCGGAGTAATCCACCCTTTTTCCCAGAAGGTTCTGACGGAAACGTCCTTGTTTTCCCTTCAACATATCGCTGAGCGATTTCAACGGACGGTTTCCACTTGCTTTCACGGCATTGGCGCGTCGGGTATTATCCAACAAGCTATCCACCGCTTCCTGGAGCATCCTTTTCTCGTTGCGCAGGATCACCTCCGGAGCTTTGATCTCCATCAATCGCTTTAAGCGGTTATTTCTGATGATCACCCGACGATACAGATCGTTCAGATCCGATGTCGCGAAACGTCCGCCATCCAGCGGTACAAGTGGTCGGAGTTCGGGTGGGATAACCGGGAGGATCTTCATGATCATCCACTCCGGACGATTCTCAAAGCGGCTGTTCGCATCCCGGAAGGATTCGATCACTTTCAATCGCTTCAAGGCTTCCGCTTTACGCTGCTGAGACGTTTCAATGGTGGCCTGATGGCGGAGGCTGTACGACATATCGTCCAGATCCAATCGGGACAACAGATCCCAAAGAGCCTCTGCACCCATCTTGGCGATGAATTTATTTGGATCGTTCTCATCGAGATACTGATTTTCCTTCGGAAGTGAATCCAGGATATCCAGATATTCTTCTTCGGTGAGGAAATCCAGGTAGTTCACACCATCCTGTTCCTTGATACCGGCCTGTACTACCACATAGCGCTCGTAATAGATGATCATATCGAGCTTCTTGGTAGGCAAACCGAGCAAGTATCCGATCTTGTTGGGAAGCGAACGGAAGTACCAGATGTGTGCAACAGGAACCACCAGTTCGATGTGTCCCATTCGCTCACGGCGAACCTTCTTTTCAGTAACCTCCACACCGCAACGATCACAAACGATGCCTTTGTAGCGGATGCGCTTGTATTTTCCGCAATGGCATTCGTAGTCCTTTACCGGGCCGAAGATGCGCTCGCAGAACAGACCGCCCATTTCAGGTTTGTAGGATCGGTAATTGATCGTTTCGGGCTTGATAACCTCACCATTTGACCGTTGTAGGATCATTTCCGGAGAGGCCAATCCAATACGGATCGATTTGAAGTTGCTCTTTATTTTTTGTTCTTTCTTAGTGTAAGCCATGTTCTTTTTTGTTAATGATACCAGCCCATCCGACAATTAGTCGAAGGTTACTTCCAAACCTAGTCCGCGCAATTCGTGGAGCAATACGTTGAACGATTCGGGTAAGCCCGGTTCAACGGCATTATCTCCTTTTACGATGGCTTCATACGTTTTGGCCCTTCCTACGATGTCGTCCGACTTCACAGTGAGTATCTCACGGAGGATATTGGATGCACCGAATGCCTCGAGAGCCCACACTTCCATCTCTCCAAAACGCTGACCACCGAATTGAGCTTTACCGCCCAGTGGTTGTTGCGTGATGAGCGAGTATGGCCCAATTGAACGCGAGTGCATCTTGTCGTCGATCATGTGACCGAGCTTCAACATATAGATCACACCCACAGTGGTTTCCTGGTGGAAACGTTCACCGGTCAAGCCGTTATACAGGTAAGTCGTTCCGTGCATAGGCACATTTGCCTTGTTCACGTACTCCTCGATATCACTTTCGCTGGCTCCGTCGAAGATCGGTGTAGCGAATTTCAAACCGAGTTCCTTACCGGCCCAACCGAGTACCGTTTCGTAGATCTGACCGAGGTTCATCCTTGAAGGTACCCCGAGTGGGTTCAGTACGATGTCAACCGGTTGACCGTTCTCGAGGAATGGCATATCCTGCTCGGGAACGATTCGGGCAACGATACCCTTGTTACCGTGTCGGCCGGCCATTTTATCCCCAACCTTGAGCTTTCGCTTCGAGGCAAGGTAAACCTTGGCAAGCTGAAGTATACCTGTAGGCAATTCATCACCAACGCTGATCGCGAAATGATGGCGCTTATAGTCGGTGATGATCTCGTTCTTGCGTGATTTGTAGTTGTTCAGGATCTCGGCGATCAGTTTGTTCTTGCCCTCATCTGCCGTCCAGCCATGGTATGAAACCACGTCAAAGTCGATCTCGTTGAGGTTCTTTTGCGTGAACTTGGTACCCTTGGAGATCACCTCTTCAAAGTACACGTTATTAACCCCCTGAGAGGTTCTTCCGTTCACAACCTTGAACAATTTCTCGATGAGGAGTTCGCGCAACTGAGCCAGATTCTTATCGTGCTCGGCATCGAGCTTGGCGAGTTTGATCTTATCCTCGGCTTTCACGTTTTTGTCTTTCTTAACGCGGGAGAACAATTTCTTGTCGATCACGATACCGCGGGTGGATGGAGAAGCCTTCAAACTGGCATCTTTCACATCACCGGCCTTATCGCCAAAGATGGCTCGAAGCAGTTTCTCTTCGGGTGAAGGCTCTGTCTCTCCTTTTGGAGTGATCTTACCAATGAGGATATCTCCTTCCTTGACACGGGCTCCAATGCGGATCAAACCATTTTCATCGAGGTTCTTCGTAGCTTCCTCACTTACGTTTGGAATATCGTTGGTGAGTTCTTCCTCTCCACGCTTGGTATCCCGAACTTCAAGCTCGTATTCGATGATGTGAATGGATGTATAGAAATCTTCCTTGACAACTTTCTCGGAAATAACGATCGCATCCTCGAAGTTGTACCCCTGCCAGGGCATGAAGGCCACCATCAGGTTTCGACCCAGTGCCAGCTCACCGCCTTCTGTTGCATATCCCTCACACAATACCTGTCCGTGGGTCACTTTCTGTCCTTTGAACACAAGTGGTTTCAGGTTGATACAGCTATTTTGGTTGGTACGACGGAATTTAATGAGTTTATACGATTTGATATCGCCGGTAAAACTGGTGATCTCTTCTTCCTCTGTAAGGTTGTATCGGATCTTGATCTCGTTGGCATCAACATACTCCACAACACCATCTCCTTCGGCGAGGATAAGTGTACGGGAATCCTTGGCAACTTTGCCCTCCAGACCGGTTCCCACGATAGGGGCTTCCGGTTTGAGGAGCGGAACTGCCTGACGCTGCATGTTCGATCCCATCAACGCACGGTTGGCGTCATCGTGTTCCAGGAAAGGAATGAGTGACGCGGCGATGGAAACGATCTGGTTCGGTGCAATGTCCATGTAGTGAACCTGATCCGGCCCAACGATCGGGAAATCGCCTTCAATACGCGCTTTGATATCCGCATTTCGGAAGGTACCATCATCGTTCAATGGGGCATTCGCCTGTGCAATGATCTTGGTATCCTCTTCCTCCGCACTCAGATATTCTACGCCTTCTGTGAGCACTTTACCATTATCTACCTTGCGGTAAGGGGTTTCGATAAAGCCCATGCCATTGATCTTGGCGTGAACGCAGAGGGAAGAGATCAGACCGATGTTAGGTCCTTCAGGTGTTTCAATGGTACACAAACGACCGTAGTGTGTATAGTGCACGTCCCGAACCTCGAATCCGGCGCGGTCGCGTGACAGACCCCCGGGTCCAAGTGCCGACATACGTCGTTTATGCGTGATCTCCGCCAATGGATTGGTTTGATCCATGAACTGAGACAGCTGGTTGGTTCCAAAGAAGGAGTTGATCACGGACGAAAGTGTTCGAGCGTTGATCAGATCCGTTGGGGTGAACACCTCGTTGTCGCGAATGTTCATACGTTCGCGGATGGTACGGGCCATACGGGCCAGACCAACTCCGAACTGACTGTACAATTGTTCTCCAACTGTACGAACACGACGGTTGCTCAGGTGATCGATATCGTCCACATCGGTTCGCGAGTTACTCAACTCGATGAGGTATTTGATGATGGATATGATATCATCGTTTGTCAACACACGAACCTCATCGGAGATCTGAAGGTTGAGCTTTTTATTGATCCGGTAACGTCCTACTTCACCGAGGTCGTAGCGTTTATCGGAGAAGAACAGGCGGTCGATAATACCGCGGGCAGTTTCCTCATCCGGTGGATCGGTATTACGCAACTGGCGGTAGATGTGCTCGACGGCTTCCTTACCGCTGTTGGATGTGTCTTTTTGAAGGGTATTATGGATGATGGCGAAATCGTTTCGGGCCACGTCCTCATTGCTGAGGATGATGGTTTTCACACCGCTATCCAGAATTTCCTGAATGTGATCGGCTTCGAGAACGGTATCACGTTCAATGATCACTTCGTTCCGTTCAATGGAAACCACCTCACCTGTATCCTCATCCACGAAGTCTTCGATCCAGGAACGCAGTACACGGGCAGCCAGGCGGCGTCCAATGCAGCGTTTCAGACCGGTTTTGGTCACCTTAACCTCCTCGGCCAAACCGAAAATATCCAGGATCTCTTTATCGGACTCGAATCCGATGGCACGCAACAAGGTCGTTACCGGGAATTTCTTCTTCCGGTCGATGTAGGCGTACATCACGTTGTTCACGTCGGTAGCGAACTCAATCCAGCTTCCCTTGAAAGGAATGATACGAGCTGAATACAGTTTCGTACCATTGGTATGGAAAGACTGGGCGAAGAACACACCCGGAGAACGGTGCAACTGAGACACGATAACGCGCTCTGCACCATTGATCACGAAAGTACCACCGGGGGTCATGTAGGGGATGGTACCCAAATACACGTCCTGAACGATGGTTTCGAAATCCTCGTGTTCGATATCGTTACACGACAATTTGAGCTTAGCCTTGAGAGGCACAGCATAGGTTAACCCACGATCGATACATTCCTCGAGGGTGTATCGCGGTGGATCTACGAAATAATCGAGGAATTCGAGCACGAAGATGTTTCTCGTGTCGGTAATTGGGAAGTTTTCGCTGAACACCTTGTAGAGACCTTCATTTGCTCTGTTCTCTGAAGAGGTGTCGAGTTGGAAAAATTCCTGGAATGATTTAAGCTGTACGTCCAGAAAATCCGGGTAAGGTATGATCTCCGGTATGGATGCAAAGCTGATCCTTTCTGGTTTGGTTTGAACGTTAGGCAAGACTTTTAGTATTAAGGTTAAACCCAGGAAAAACTTAAGATGATAACAAACACGGATAGACCCACAGATTTATCTGGGGTCTATCCGGTAATGATTATGCGTTATTACTTGATTTCAACTTCAGCGCCCGCTTCTTCAAGTTTGGCTTTCAAAGCATCTGCTTCGTCTTTCGATACGCCTTCCTTGACTTCTTTCGGAGCTGAGTCTACTACTTCTTTCGCTTCTTTCAAGCCCAAGCCGGTAAGTTCTTTTACTACTTTTACAACTTGGAGTTTGGAAGCACCGGCCGATTTCAGGATAACTGTGAATTCGGTTTGCTCTTCCGCAGCCGCACCGGCGTCGCCGCCTGCTGCACCTACAGCTGCAACAGCAACAGGTGCTGCAGCAGGTTCGATTCCATACTCATCCTTGAGGATCGCTGCCAGTTCGTTAACCTCTTTTACTGTAAGGTTAACCAGTTGTTCTGCAAATTCTTTCAGGTCTGCCATTTTTGGTAACTAAAGTGTTTGGTGATTAATTTTCTTTTTCGGATAAAGTTTTCAGGAGTCCTGCCAACGTAGTTCCACCCGATTGAAGAGCAGAAATAACATTTTGTGCAGGAGATTGGAGCAATCCGATAATCTCTCCAATCAAATCCTCCTTGGATTTGAATTTCGTCAGCGCTTCCAATTGGTCATCACCAATGTAGATCTCGCTTTCGATGTAAGCACCTTTCAGCTTGGGCTTGTCCGATTTCTTGCGGAAATCTTTGATTGCAAGCGCAGGCGCTTTGGGGTTGGAAGCAAATAAGAGTGCGGTTGTCCCCTTAAGGGTATCTATAAGTTCCCCCCAATCTTTGTCGGCACGCTCAAGCGCCTTAATGATGAGGGTATTCTTGGCTACTTGCATTTTGACACCTTGTTTGAACAGCAGGCGTCTCAAATCGTTATTCGTATTGGCCGACAAAGCAGAGCTGTCGGTCACATACACAACCTCGTAAGTATTGAAACTTTCAACCAGGCTGTCGATCAATGCGTCTTTTTCTTCTCTAGTCATTTCGGATCTCTATTAAATTCCCGGAACTGATGAAACATCTATTTTAATGCCGGGACTCATAGTGCTCGACATGGTGATACTCTGGAAATAAGTTCCTTTGGACGCGCTGGGTTTCAATCGGTGAAGTGTCTGGATGAATTCAACTGCGTTCTCCTGGATCTTATCCGGGCTGAATGAACATTTGCCGATAGAACTGTGAATGATACCGGTCTTGTCCACCTTGAAGTCGATCTTACCAGCCTTCACCTCGGTAACGGCTTTTCCTACTTCCATGGTAACCGTTCCCGATTTCGGGTTGGGCATGAGGTTACGTGGACCCAGGATACGTCCCAGCTTACCGATCTTACCCATAACACTTGGCTGTGTGATGATCACATCTACATCAACCCAGCCGCCGGAGATCTTCTCGATGTAATCGTCCAATCCCACATGATCTGCTCCAGCTGCGCGAGCCTCTTCTTCCTTATCAGGGGTACAAAGCACCAGTACACGAACGTCTTTACCCGTTCCATGCGGAAGTGTTGCGTTTCCACGAACCATTTGATTGGCCTGACGTGGATCTACACCCAGTTTAACATCCAGGTCAACGGATGCATCGAATTTGGTGTAAGTAATGGTCTTCACCAATGAACTCGCTTCGTTCAGCGAATACAGTTTGCCCTTCTCAACTTTGGCCAGGGCGTCTTTGCGTTTTTTTGAGATCTTTCCCATGATTTAGTGGCGATATGATTTAGTCAATATCTTCCGGAAACTGTCCGGTAACAGTTATGCCCATGCTTCGTGCGGTGCCGGCAACCATTCTCATGGCCGACGAAACGGTGAATGCATTCAGGTCGGGCATTTTATCTTTCGCGATGTTCTGAACATCGTCCCAGCTTACGCTAGCAACTTTATTTCGGTTTGGCTCAGGCGATCCGCTTTTCTTTCCGGTCACTTCCAGAAGCTGTGCAGCTACCGGAGGCGTTTTGATGATAAAATCAAAGGATTTGTCCTGATAAACCGTGATCACAACAGGCAACAACTTACCCTGTTTATCCTGAGTACGTGCGTTGAATTGCTTACAAAATTCAACAATGTTAACCCCTTTGGCACCGAGTGCCGGTCCTACCGGAGGTGCAGGATTAGCCAAACCTCCTTTAACTTGCAATTTTACGAATCCGGTAATTTGCTTCGCCATGCCTTATTCTTTTTCTACTTGGATATAGTTCAGTTCCAGTGGAGTTTTTCGTCCGAAAATCTTCACCATTACTTTTAATTTCTTCTTCTCTTCGTTCACTTCTTCAATGACACCATTGAAACCGCTGAACGGACCGTCGGTTACTTTTACAAACTCACCCACGATGAATGGTTCAACCATGCTTTCGCCTTCTTCGTTGGCCTCATCGACCTGACCGAGGATGCGATTCACTTCGCTTTGACGCAATGGTTCCGGGTTGCCGGAATCTCCGAGGAAACCAACTACCCCATTCACCGCTTTGATCGTAGGAACAACTTCTCCCACGAGATTGGCTTGTATTAAAATATAACCAGGGAAATAGTTCTTCTCCCTGGAGGTTTTCTTTCCGTTCTTGATCTCGTACACCCGTTGGGTAGGGATGAGGATCTGTGGAACATGCTCCAACAATTTTTCGTATGCGAGTTCAGACTCGATCATGGCCTTCACCTTCTTCTCCTGTCCGGTGATAGCCCGAACCACATACCACTTATATAAGTCTGTTGCCTGCTCCATAGCTCTTCCCCTTTCCCGTATTAAAATAAATTGTACAACAAGCGGGTAACGTTATCGAACCCAAGGTCGATAACATAGATGACCAAAGCGAAAATGATCGATGCGATCAGTACAACAACTGTACTTTGCACCAACTCATCCCAGCTTGGCCAGGTTACCTTGTTGATCAATTCATCAAGGGTAGTGGACCAAATTTCTTTGATTCTGTTCATTCTTCTCTTTGTATGCAGCGCCTGCTGCCACCGCAGGAGAGACAGGACTCGAACCTGCAACTTGCGGTTTTGGAGACCGCTGCTCTACCAATTGAACTACTCTCCTGTATCCACTTTGCAGAAAACGACCGGATGCCCAAGAGCACCGGTCGTTCTACTCAGTTTCAACTTTTTATATGGTTTAGTCGAGGATCTCAGTAACCTGACCTGCACCTACGGTACGTCCACCTTCACGGATTGCGAAACGAAGACCTTTGTCCATAGCAACAGGAACAATTAATTTTACTGTAATAGTTACGTTGTCACCCGGCATAACCATTTCGCGTCCTTCAGGTAATGCAATTTCACCTGTTACGTCAGTTGTACGTAAGTAAAACTGAGGACGATATTTGTTATGGAACGGAGTGTGACGTCCACCTTCTTCTTTCTTCAACACATAGATTTCTGCTTTGAACTCAGTGTGCGGAGTGATTGAACCCGGTTTTGCAACAACCATACCTCTGCGGATATCGGTTTTTTCAATACCACGTAACAACAAACCTACGTTGTCACCAGCTTCACCACGATCAAGGATTTTGCGGAACATTTCCACACCTGTTACGGTAGAGGTAAGTTTTTTCTCCTGCATTCCGATGATCTCAACGTTGTCGTTAGAATTGATAACACCTCTTTCGATACGTCCTGTAGCAACAGTACCACGACCTGTGATAGAGAATACGTCTTCTACCGGCATCAAGAAAGGCTGATCTGTCAATCGTGGAGGAACCGGGATCCAGTTGTCAACCTGATCCATCAGATCTTCAACAGTTTTCACCCATTTCTCTTCACCGTTCAATGCACCCAGTGCAGAACCGTGGATGATCGGTGTATTGTCGGCATCGAATTCGTAGAAATCGAGCAACTCACGAATTTCCATCTCAACAAGCTCGAGAAGTTCTTCGTCGTCCACCATGTCCACTTTGTTCATGAACACAACAATTTTAGGAACACCTACCTGACGTGCAAGAAGGATGTGCTCGCGTGTCTGAGGCATAGGACCGTCAGTAGCAGCCACCACCAATATGGCACCGTCCATCTGAGCAGCACCTGTTACCATGTTTTTTACATAGTCAGCGTGACCGGGACAGTCAACGTGTGCATAGTGTCTTTTCTCCGTCTGATACTCTACGTGAGAGGTGTTAATGGTAATACCACGCTCTTTTTCTTCAGGAGCGTTGTCAATTGAGTCGAATGAACGTTGTTCAGCAAAACCTTTGTCGGCCAACACACTTGTGATAGCAGCGGTTAAGGTTGTTTTTCCGTGGTCAACGTGACCGATGGTTCCAATGTTTACGTGTGGTTTGGAACGATCAAATTTTTCTTTAGCCATGATCTAAAAGTTTAATTCAGTCTAATATTGAGGTTTATTGTAAAATTTTTTTTCTTCTTTCTGTTTCTTTTCTCTTTCTTCGACTCCAGGACTTTCCGCCCCTCGTGCTCCTGAGCCAATGACGGGATTTGAACCCGTGACCTCTTCCTTACCAAGGAAACGCTCTACCCCTGAGCTACATCGGCTTTTAACCGGCAATCAGGAGAAAAGCCCCCTGAGAAAACCGGTTTCTCAGTGAGCGGGAGACGAGGCTCGAACCCGCGACCTACAGCTTGGAAGGCTGTCGCTCTACCAACTGAGCTACTCCCGCACAAAACGATCCCGAATTTTACCAACCGACTCACGCCGAACGGTCCCACCCGGAATTGAGTGGGGAGAGCAGGATTCGAACCTACGAAGATTGCTCAACAGATTTACAGTCTGCCCCGTTTGACCGCTTCGGTATCTCCCCAATCCAAAATGTCAAAGAGCCACCTATCGGATTCGAACCAATGACCGGCTGATTACAAATCAGCTGCTCTACCAGCTGAGCTAAGGTGGCTTGCTCATTCTCAGGGACTTATAAAGCCCCCGCCCCCTAATCGTCTACGCAGTGATTTTTAGGGTTGGCAAAAGTAAATCTTTTTTGGATTAGTTCAAATATTCTGCAGAAAATTTTAAGAAACTGATTGAACCCGCTCTTTGTAGCGCTTTATCTGCACCTTCAAGGCATCCACGGCAAGGTCGGTTGCCGCTTCAAAGGTCTGACTGGTCTGGGTTTTCATGATGATCGAGTTGTGTACATTCAACTTCACCTCGATGGTCTTGTTGTCGACAGAATGGTTGTTCTCCAACTTGAGGAATACCTGTGCATCAACAATGCCATCGTAATAGCGGTTCAATTTGTCCAGCTTTTGATCAATATAGTCCTTCAATTTCTGATCAGCTTTGAAGTGGATGGATTGAATTTCTGATTTCATACTTCTTCTCGTTTAGGATTTTGGATGTTTTTTATGTACTTCTTTTAAGTGTTCTATGCTGTTGTTGGTGTAGATCTGCGTTGCACTCAAACTGCTGTGCCCCAACAATTCCTTGATCGCATTCAGATCTGCTCCATTGCGAAGTAAATGAGTTGCAAATGAATGTCGCATGACATGTGGACTTTTTTGAGATGAATTTGTCCAGATCGACAAGTTCGACTGCACCAAACGGTGAACTAATGCCGGGTAGAGCATATTTCCTTTTTCTGTTAAAAAGAAATGTTCGCCCTTAAGGCCTAGCTCAACCTTGAGCTCTTTGTAGGTACCCAGATGACTTATTGCTTCCCGGCCCAATGGCAGGATCCGCTCCTTGCGCCGCTTGCCCATCACCTTTATTCTGCCGTTCACCAGATCGGTGTCGATATCCCGCAATCCGATCAGCTCCGCGCGGCGTATGCCGGTGTGGTACAATAATGATAAGATCGTCTGACCAAGAACATCGTTATATGTACCCCTGAAATCGAACTGATCCATCATGGCATTCACATCCTGAACCCGAAGGGCCTTGGGCAAACGCTCCGGAGTTTTCACGTTGCGAACATTGGCAGCCGGATTGAGCTTCAGAACGCCTTCGCGAAGCATATATTTATAAAATGACTTGAGGGAACTGAGTTTGCGATTCACGGAACGCGGGGAAACTCCCTCCTCGACCAGTTCCACGATCCAGGAACGAATGCTGTCCCGATCGGCCTCAACCGGATCGGTATACTCAAATTGCCGGGAGATGAACTGACTGAATTGATACAAGTCGGTCCGATATGCCTCCAGCGTATGAGGCGAATACTTCCGCTGGAAGCTCAGGTAATCGACGAATGCGTTGATGTACTTTTCTTGCATCTCCTGCTGGATGCAAGTTAGGGAATTATCACCGAATAATTACGAATTATTGCGGGTCTGCTCCAGGTAACGCGCTTTGATGATCTGCATTCTGCGGCGAACAGATGGTTTTGTGAACTGACGGCGATCGCGCAGTTCTTTAACAACCCCTGTGCGCTCAAATTTCTTCTTGAAGCGTTTCAAAGCTTTTTCCAGCGTTTCGTTTTCTTTTACCTGTACTTGGATCATTGCGTTTCTCCTTAAAAGGGTCGCGAATATCGTGTTTGAAGCAGACTTTTCAAAAATTATTTCAAAATCTGCCGACTGATCACCAATTTTTGGATCTCGGAGGTGCCCTCACCTATGGTGCACAACTTGCTGTCGCGATAGAATTTCTCTACAGGGAAATCTTTGGTATACCCATAACCACCAAATATCTGAACAGCATCGGTGGAAACCTCTACTGAAATTTCGGAGGCGTAGTATTTGGCCATGGCGGATTCCTTCGTTACCGGCAAACCATTGTTCTTGAGATAACAAGCTTGTTGAATCAGCAATTCTGCCGCCTCGATCTTCGTGGCCATATCGGCTAGTTTGAAGTTGATTCCCTGGAATTCAGCAATGGGTTTTCCGAATTGATGGCGCTCTTTGGAGTATTTTACACTCGCATCGAATGCTCCTTTGGCAATTCCCAGTGCCAACGCCGCGATGCTGATTCGGCCTCCATCCAGGATCTTCATGGCCTGTATGAATCCTTCTCCAACATTCCCCAACACGTTGCTGTTGGGAACCCTGCAATTATCGAAGAACAAACAGGCCGTTTCACTGGCCCGCATGCCCAGTTTGTTTTCTTTCTTTCCTCCGCTGAAACCCGGTGTGCCCTTCTCGATCACAAAGGCTGTCATCCCATGCGAATCGCCTTTCTCACCGGTTCGCGCAATTACTACGGCAACACTACCGCTGATGGCGTGGGTGATAAAGTTCTTCGAACCGTTCAGAACCCAATCGTCACCGTCCCGAACGGCCGTTGTGTGCATACCACCTGCATCCGACCCCGTGTTGGTCTCTGTCAGGCCCCAGGCTCCGATCCACTCACCGGTGGCCAGTTTTGGAAGCCAGCGCTTCTTTTGTTCTTCGTTCCCGAATTGGAGTATGTGTCCTGTGCACAAGGAGTTATGTGCCGCCATCGACAAACCTATGCTACCGCACACCCGGGACAATTCAACGATCGCGGTAACGTATTCGTTATAACCTAAACCACTGCCCTGATATTCCTGCGGCACCAATACGCCCATCAGGCCTAGTTCCCCCAGGCCACGGAATACCTCGATCGGAAATTCCTGCGCCTCGTCCCACTTCATCATGTCCGGACGGATATGGCGCTCAGCAAAATCGCGCACCATTTCGCGGATCATGTTTTCATTTTCAGATGCTTCAAAATTCATGTCCGATTACTTTTATACTCGTTTAGTTCGATTTTTTAAAGACGCTCGCGAAGATACCCTTTTCTAAAAAAGAGCTTCACATTTCCTCTAACAGGTTTCGATCAGGGTTGTTTGAAGTGATATACACCTTTCCCGTCGATGCTGTAGATCGGCGGATATTGGTAGCGGTTGAAGAAAACGATGCTGGTACGCAGATTTCCCCAAAATTTGACCAATTCCTTATCGTGAGCACTTGAAGCAAGTTCCATATAACATTCACGATCGAGGATATTCGGGAATATGTGTACATCGATCTCCTTTTGCCCCTGGTCGGTCGCTAAAACAGCCATTATATATAACTCCCGGATCTTGTCGTCGGTGATGGGTATGCAACCTATGGTGGAGCATCCTCCATGAATGAAGATCATGCCCCCCAGATCATGATCTCCCTCCCGATTCCGATCCGCTTGGTTCGGGTAATTGATCTTCAAGGAAAGATGGTAATCGCTGAAGGGATTGAATTGGATCAGTTTATACATCCCCTCGGGTATCTGTCCATCGGCGCGACGACGCTTTGGCCCCGGAAATCCGATGTTCTGGCAAAAGGGATAATCGATTATATGCTCGAATTTCAGTGTACCCTTGTTCCTTGCCCACACCTCAAGCAAACCCTCCTCTTTAAATGCACGTAGGTATAGTTCAAATCCCTCCGGGTTTACGTTCCGCCGGAGCAACATGTTGCGCACCCGATCCTGCTTCAGCTCGAAGGCCTGCTTTACACGGCCGTATTGCAACTGACTATCCAAAAACGTATCGGCATACCTGAAAGCAGGTGTTAAGACCAATATCCCCAACAGCACAAACAAGATCCGTCGCAAAATATGTCTCTTCGTTTCAGTCATTCCATCCGATCTTTCTGTGTAACACGTATCCCGAGCTGTAATATATGCTAAGGAACATTAATGGAGGCAAGTCTGAACCGGACTTCCCCCAGGCCTGCGGTCCAAGTACTACCTGCTCTGAGCCGAAAACCGGCTGATCAAGCAGTTCCTGACCGTTTGCTGTGAATAACGCAACCCGCTCCATCTTGTTGCCGGGATCTTCTAACGTTAAGTGTCCGTCCTGCATTTTAACCTGTAAATTCGAGCTCTGTTCCTCCACAGATACTGCAACCTGATCCGGCAACCGATATATTCCTGCATCGCTACTCACACGCTCTTCGGTGAAGTAGATATCCCCTGCGGATGTAACACATATCCCTTCTCGCTGGGCCAGGCTTCCCAGTTCTAATTCTTGAACCTGGTCAAAACGGGGCACTTTGCTGAAGGAACTGATCCATATATGTGCATAACCGAGCAAGATCAGTTTATTGCCATGAAGAGCAGCACCCGTAACCTGTCCGAGCAAAGCCGGTTTATCCATGTAAAAACTATCCACAACTACAGCTATATGCGTTCCCGGTTCATCGGGCAGAACATACATCCTGCAGATCCCATCATAAGGGTTGGTGCGATTCTTCGTGATCAGGTAGAGCGAATCGCCGAAGTGGATCATGGCCTCGCAATCGTATTGACGCTGAGTCGCTGATGGTGGAAAAGCACGTTGATCGGCATATGTGAATTGAATGGATGCGGGCGTTGCCGTATCCTGCTTTACTTGATCTGCACGTAGATATCCGATGCGCAGATCCCGCCGGTCGTTGTTGTTATTGCCGAAGTCGCCAATGTAAATTCCCCCATCTGCATCGCTACAAACGGATTCCCAGTCGTTATTGGGAAATCCCCGGAGTGTCAAAACGGCCAGGACCTCTCCGCTGCTATCGATCGTGAACAATAGCGGTTCATTCCCTCCGTCGTTCAATGTGAGAAAGCGATCCGCGGAGATCTGTTCCAGCCCGGACGACTCGCCAATGCGCGCATCGAGCGTTCCCGTTCGCTCGTAGATCTGGGCGCTCAACAAGAAGGGTATTCCCGAAAAAAACAGACTCAGGTATTTGAACATTACTACTGCAAAGTTCAACAATGTCCGTTGATATGGTCATATTGCCGAGAAACGTGGGTTTCGTGTTGGATGTGAATAATACATTTGTCGGCATACAATACAACAATTATGTTCAATCCATTCCGAAACTATATGCGATCTGTTCTCACACTCTGTTTACTCATCATTTCTCTTTCTCAGGTATCCGCACAATATATTTTGGACGATTTCAGAAAGATCAAATTCGGTGAGCACATCGATTCGATCTATGTGGACAGCAAAAAAGTAACATTTGTAAAAACTCAGGAACTGAGTGCCAAAAAAGCCTTCACCATTCCCGGTGACGACATGTACCTGGGTTCCGTGAAGTTGAAGAGGATCTATTACATTTTCTCCGAATCGGATCGATTCGACCGGGTTGCCATGGTTGGAGAAGGTTATCAGGCTTACAGGGAGATGAAATACATCCTCACATTCAAGTTCGACGATCCGGAATTGAAGGATCTGGCCGATGGAGTGCAGTATTCGTGGAATGTGGACGGTGTTCGGGTCTATCTGACCTATCAACCGGATGGAGAACGCTTCACGGTGGATATTCAAAGCGATTATGAATTGAATGAGTCGCGGCGAAAGAATCAAAGCGTGAATGATTTCTGAAGAGGGTAAACTCTACCTTATCCCCACCCCTATTGGCAATCTGGGGGACATCACTTTTCGTGCTGTGGAATTGTTGCGCAGCGTTGATCTGGTTTTAGCGGAAGACACCCGACATACGGGCAAATTACTTCAACATCTTGGAATAGAAACACGACTCTCCTCCTTTCATCAACACAACGAACACCAGAAAGTGGACGGTGTGATTCGGCGCATTCAGGAGGGTGCTTCCATTGCCTATTGTTCGGATGCCGGCACACCGGGGATATCCGACCCGGGATTCCTTTTGGTTCGCGCATGTGTTGAAGCAGAGGTAAGGGTAGAGTGTTTGCCCGGTCCTACGGCTTTTGTCCCTTCATTGGTTGCATCCGGTCTACCTTGCGACCGATTCGTTTTCGAGGGATTTCTCCCCCCGAAAAAAGGGCGCACCAGGCGTTTGGAAGAACTAGCCAACGAAACAAGGACCATGATTTTTTATGAAAGTCCGTATAAGCTCCTAAAAACCATTGATCAACTTATCGGGTTATTTGGTGAGGACAGACAGTTCTGTATTGCCCGTGAGTTGAGTAAGCTGCATGAGGAATTCATACGCGGTTCCGGTGCTGAGCTAAGAATGAAAATTCAAAAGGTCACCCTGAAAGGAGAATTCGTGATTATTGCAGAAGGTAAGAAATGAACACACATCGGAAAGGATTGAGCGCCGCCCTGCTGAGCGCAGGACTGCTGAGTTTGGGCTGGCCGCCTTTGCAATTACCTTTCCTCCTCTTCTTTGGTCTGATCCCATTATTGTGGTTTGAGGACTATACGAGACAACATAGGCCCGGACTTTACTTTCCCTACTTATATCTCGGACTGTTCCTATGGAACCTGGCCACCACATGGTGGGTTTGGTTTGCGAGTCCGGGCGGGGCTATTGCCATGTTATTGGCCAATAGTCTCTTGATGTGCTTACCCTTTTTACTTTATCGTTCTGCTCGCAATATCCTCAGTACCGACAGAGCCTTGGTCGCCTTCGTTCTTTACTGGCTGGGATTTGAATACCTGCATCATACCTGGGAGTTAGCCTATCCCTGGCTCAGCTTGGGAAATGGTTTCGCAACGGCTCCACGTTTGGTCCAATTTTACGAGTACACGGGTGTGAGCGGGGGATCGCTTTGGATCTTGCTGGTGAACGTTCTGCTCTTCAGGCTCACTCTTTCGGGAGAGCGCATGCGAATAGTGCTACCCGTGGCCGCACTGCTTCTGCCTCTGATCTTGTCACTTATTCTGTTGCCTGCTCCGGAACCGGAAGCAGAGGAGAGCACAAGGATCGTAGTTGTTCAGCCCAATATCGATCCTTACAAGAAATTTGATCGCGGGGGTGAATTGGGGCAAGTTCGGAAATTCATTGAACTGGCCCGTACCAGGCTCGATGATAAAACTGACCTGCTTGTTTTCCCGGAAACAGCCATAGTGGAATATATGGATGAGGACCAAATGCAGCACAGCGCATCGATTGGAATGCTCATGGATCTGATCCGCGAATATCCCGATCTCTCCATAGTTACGGGAGCTAGTACCTACCGTTTCTTTCCCGATGAATCGAACAGAAGTGCAACGGCCAGACAAACTTCCGAAGGTTATTGGTACGACAGTTACAATACCGCTTTACTGATCAATTCCGGGGGAATCGCTGAAACGTACCATAAATCGAAGCTGGTGCCGGGCGTAGAACGCATGCCCTACCCTCGGATATTCGGATTTCTGGAATATTTCGCCATCGATATGGGCGGGATCACCGGAAGTCTGGGAATGGATGGGGAGGCCAAGAGTTTCAACCAGCGCAGTACGGCCAATGTAGCGCCATTGATCTGCTACGAAAGTGTATTCGGCGATTATGCCCGACAATTTGTTCAAAAAGGCGCCCAGCTTGTATTTGTGATCACCAACGACGGATGGTGGCGCGACACTCCGGGCTATAAACAACATATGCATTATGCGCGCTTGCGTGCCATTGAAACCCGCAGGGAGGTGATCCGAAGTGCAAATACGGGGATCAGTTGTCATATCAACAAACGCGGTGAGATCCTGCATCGAACGAAGTGGTGGGAAGCTGATGCATTTACCGCAGATGCGCATCCATCTGATATACAGACCTTCTTCACCCGAAATGGAGATGGGATAGGGAAAACCGCATCTTTCCTGGCCGTTTTCCTGATACTGAGTGTTTGGGTTCGATCGCGTGTATTAAAAAACGAAGCATCATGATCATTGAAGACCTTGGCCTGATCGAATATGAAACTGCATGGAAGCTTCAGAAGGAAGAGGTTGCGCGGCTGAAGGATGGTTCGGAAGACAAACTGCTGCTTTGCGAGCATCCACATGTATACACACTTGGTAAGAGTGCCGATCCGCGTAATTTACTCATACAGCCTGCTTTTTTAGAGCGGATCGGTGCTAAAAGTTTCGAGATCGAACGCGGCGGTGACATCACGTACCACGGTCCGGGGCAATTGGTTGGTTATCCCATTTTAGATCTGAATCGGCTGAGTATGGGGGTACGCACCTACGTGCATACTTTGGAGGAAAGCCTTATCCGCACGTTGGAGTTCTTTGAAGTACATACCGAACGGATCGAAGGGTTGACCGGGATCTGGCTAAAGGAAGGACCGGCGCGGAAGATCGCCGCCATTGGAATAAAAGTGAGTCGCGGTATAACTATGCACGGATTTGCGCTGAACGTGCATACCGATCTAAGCTATTTCAACCATATTGTACCTTGTGGCATTGTAGATAAAGGGGTTACAACCTTGTCGAAGGAAATAGACCGGGAGGTATCCCTGGAAGAAGTTAAAGAGCAATACGAAAAGGAATTCCGTTCAGCTTTTGGCTTCAGCTCTGATCCTTCTTGATATGTCGCTCCGCGTGGTAGGAACTGCGCACCAGCGGGCCACTTTCGATGTATTCGAAGCCCATATCCTCACCCCAGGCTTTGTACCGGGCGAATTCCTCGGGTGAAACAAAACGCTGCACGGGAAGATGCTTGGCCGTGGGTTGCAGGTACTGTCCGAGGGTAACAATGCCAACACCTACTTTGCGCAGGTCGGTCAGTGTTTCGCGTATCTCCTCATCGGTCTCTCCCATACCTACCATGATCCCACTTTTAGTGGTCATGCCCTGATCGAAGAGATATTGCAGCACTTCCATACTTCGATCGTATTTGGCCTGAACGCGTACCTCACGGGTAAGTCTTCGTACTGTTTCGATATTGTGTGAAACGATCTCAGGGTGCACCCGAATGATATTGTCCAATTGATCTTTTCGGCCCTGGAAATCGGGGATCAGCGTTTCGAGCGTTGTATCCGGGTTCCATTTGCGGATCTCGAGAACCGTCTTTGCCCAGTGTTCCGAGCCTCCATCGGGCAGATCGTCGCGATCCACACTGGTGATCACTGCGTGTTTGATCCCCATGATATTTATGCTCTGCGCCACTTTGAAGGGCTCCATATTGTCGAGCACATCACCTTTACCGGTGGCCACATGGCAGAATTGGCAGGATCTTGTACAGGTATTTCCCAGGATCATGAACGTGGCGGTTCCTACGCCCCAGCATTCTCCGATGTTCGGACATTTCCCACTCTCGCAGATCGTGTGCAGTTTATGTTCCTGAACCAGGCTCTTGATCTCCCGGTATTTCCCGCCGCCGGGAATTTCCACTTTCAGCCAGTTCGGTTTAACGCGTTCCTTTTGAACGATCTTCACATCCGGCTTATTCTCGATTTTGTTGGCCATGACTTTGAGCCTGCGAAGATAGTTGAATGCGGCTCAAAAACCGGGCATCTCCATACCTGGGGTTGGATGTTGGTCACTGAAATTCAGAGGAATCGATTTCCACTGGATCGAACGGATCAGGGCTCTACCAGATTCCAGGGTCCACCGATACCCTTGCAACCATTATCATCAACAACATGTAAAAAATATACACCGGCCTTCAACCCCGTTGGATTTACTCCCGTGACATTTGATGGGCCGGTCCAGGAGTAGGTATAGGGAGCGTTCCACCTTCAACCAGCGTTTTGATCCAGCCGCCATAGTCTTCCCGTCAGAACTCAGGACCACTGTACGACCGTATTCATCACCTACCTGTACACCATTGATCTCTGTCCCGATCAAGGTTTGGGCGGAAACAGGATCCAATCCTAAATTGCTTAAGATCAAAAAAAAGCCTAAACACCGCAGCCTCGCTTGAATGGTTCGTTTCATAGATTAATACACCCAGTTTGTCCATAATCAAATAAAGAGATATTTAGGATCAAACGTGATTGAAAAAAAAGCGCTAATGAAGAGTGAAAAAGTGAAATTGATAACAAAGAATTTAAAGTCATCATTGAAAGCCAATTCCATTGATCGGGTATCAGAAATTATCGACTTGTTATGACTACAACTCATCCAAGAATT
This sequence comes from Flavobacteriales bacterium, assembly GCA_020635435.1. Classification (GTDB taxonomy): domain Bacteria; phylum Bacteroidota; class Bacteroidia; order NS11-12g; family UBA9320; genus VMDK01. The sequence goes on along the minus strand of JACJZU010000004.1, from coordinate 340,266 downwards.
GCTCAGCGAAACCCGCATCAAAAAAAAGCCCCATTCTAATGAAAGAATAGGGCTCTAAATATTCAATTGTTTTCAGATTAAGTCATTCTACATCATTGAGCCGACCGACCCAACTTCCTAAAAGCCTAAAATCCCATCCTCCTATTATCCTATCCTCCTAACATCCTATCCCCCCAACACCTCAAGGCGCTTCACGCAAATTCCAGGGGCCGCCGTTATAATCACAGCCATTTTCATCGATCACTTCCAGGTAATAGCTTCCTGCATCGAGTCCGGTAGGATTTGCACCATTTGCAGGAGTTGGGCCCGTCCAGTTGTATGTGTACGGCTCATTTCCATCGAGGACCAAAGTACGAATGGAACCATCGTTACCGGAAATACTCACGTTGTACATTCCAAAAGAAGAAGGACGGTAATACAACAATCCAGGTGTGCAAAGTTGAAAGGTTTGAACCAAACCCCTATTATTTCCTCCGGGATTGTGATTGGGTGCACCTGCAGCTACCCGTAATCCATTTGAGCTAACACTCACCGCTGAGCCGTATCTACCATTATCATCTGTACCACTCAAGGTTGACCCCAAAGTTACCCATGAGGAACCGTTGTAGGTATAAACATTGACATAACCCGCCGGATCAGGACTTCCAGTATAGTTTTGAGTTGCACCTGCCACCAATGTGTACCCATCCGCACTCAGCGCAACGGAAGCGCCCAATTCATCTCTTTCTACCGGTCCATCTATGTCTGATCCCAATTGATTCCATGTGGCAGCGTCGAAATTGTGTTTAAACACCCGAACATGTCCGGCATTCGTTGCCGTTCCATCATTGCTGCTGCTCCCTATTGCAAGAATATCTCCTACCGCATTCAGGCTTATTGCATTTCCTGTATTTTCTCCTCCCGCTTCTCCATACAAAGCACTACCAAGCTGCCCCCAAGAATTGCCGTCCCAATGATACACATATACAGCTCCGCCGTTGCTGCCCGGGCCGTCATCATTCTGAATAGCCCCAATAGCGACAATATCGCCGGCTGCATTTAAGCTGACTCCAGATCCGAAGCGATCACTATTTGCCGATCCCTCGAATTCACTTCCCACCAAATTCCAAGACGAACCATCCCAACTGTAAACCCGTGCATAGCCTTTGTTGGTACCGGTTTGTGGTGCTCCAACGGCGATAATCGTTCCGGCTGCGTTAATACTCACGGAGGTTCCAAATCGATCCTCACTTGCGCTTCCTACCAAATCAGATCCCATCTGATTCCAAGTAGATCCATCCCATGAAAAAACCCGAACATAACCCTCAAGATCAGGGTTTTGAGAGTTCGGGCTGTTTTGTATCGCTCCGGCCACAAGGACATTTCCATCTGCACTCAACGCTACTGATGTTCCAAAATAGTCATTATTTTTTGCTCCAGAACCATCTAGGTCAGTCCCTTTTTGCACCCATACATGATTCGTGTAGGAATAAACTCTTACATGACCTGCATTATTTCCCCCATCATCATCGTTAACAGCACCTACTGCCAATGTGGATCCATCAGCACTCAGACTCACTGCACCTCCTGAATTGTCTGTGTTTCCATCACCAGGAACATCCCCTCCAACTTGTTTCCAGTCCTGAGCGTAGGAAGAGGAAGCTAAGAGCAGGCTCAAAGACAAGGCCGCAAAAAGAGTACGTGTTTTCTTCATTATCGTGGATATTAATTTGTGAATACTTGAATTATTTTTTGATTATTTGGCAATTATACAATTTTCTGTTCGTAAAGGCATACTTCTTTCACATGATAATCAATTGATAATCTTCCTAAAGAAAGTTCCCCCAACATGCTACAGATCCGGCTAATTGTGTCAATTGGGAATTACGGATGGTTTTCCAAGTTAGTTTTCAGTCCTGATATCCTTAGTGAAACCGTCTGAGCAGTTTATCTATCGAATAATACGGATCAAAAACTCCATTTCAACCTCAGAAACAGAGCCGAACCGAGATTCTGAACACCATTATCATCTATAATAATACCCTGTCCCACCAAACTGAGATCCAGATCCTGTCGCAAACTGTACCCTATCTGTGGCATTATGAAAATTCCACCCAGATCCACAGCCCATATTGCAGCCAAACTTGTACTTAAAAGCGGATGAAAACTGTGTGAAACCTGTCCGAATACCGACCAGCTGTTCGGCATGAGTGTTTGTACATCCAATTGCCCACCGGAACTGCCTGAAAGCTGACTTAAACGCGCTATATCTCCTAATCCTCGGCTATTGTATAGAAATGAAGTGTGCACGTAGGTCCCCTTTCGAAAGGAGTAATCCCAGGATACCGAGGCAAGAAATTGCTCCTTAAGGCTATCGTTATCCGGAATGAATGCCGTTAGCTCGCCTTTTAAACCGGAGCCCTTCAAATTGCCGGCCCAGCCGGTGCCAAGCGACCAATTCTGTCGGTATCGGCCTCCCAGAAGTTGTATGTCGTAGCTTTTGAAATTGAATCGGTACCTCAGGGCAGCAGAACGCTCCGTGGGTTCCCGGTTGAACTGCCAGACTGCTTCAATTGCAGACGAGCCCGACAAATAGCGCTGCACACGAATTCCATCCATTCCCGGACGCTCCTCGTAATCAAAATCGGCAAAATTGAGTACGTTGAACAGGTCGTTCGGATTCCAAACCAAATTCTGCCCCCAATTCACGCGTTGCCGACCCAATCGCAAATCCCATTTCTCATTCGACCAATTCACCCACATGCGGTCTATCGCGGTGTGGGCCACCAGATTCGAGTTATCGATCCAGGACCAATTCATATCAAGCATCCCCGGATCCGGTTCCAAAAATGACCCGTAACTCGCCCCTGGAGGATAGTACTTGAGGAATTCGCCATAAAAGAAGCGATTTCGCAATTCCAATGCTCCTTCCCAATGCTGCGACGGCGCATAACGCAAATTCAAACGGTTGTGAATGAAGTTCTGCTGCAAACTGCGCGAGTTCCCCGAGCTATCCTCCGAAAAACTCAAGATCCTCAGATCTTTTACATATCCTCTTAGCGTGAGATTCTTCGGCTCGGACTGGGCATCCGCGAGTAAGGAAACAAAGAACAGCCAGATGGCAACAAAGAGTGGTCGGACAACCATTTTATCAGGATTGTCGGATGTCGCTTACAATTCGGCCGTCTTCAAGGGTGATCACCCTCCGTGCCCGATCGATCACGCGCTGATCGTGTGTAGAGAACAGAAAGGTTATCCCTTCTTCTTTATTCAGTCGAGCCATTATATCGAGCAGATTAAAGGCCGATTCGGAGTCGAGGTTGGCCGTTGGTTCATCCGCCAGTACAAAATCCGGTTTGGATGCCAAAGCCCGTGCGACAGCCACCCGTTGTTGCTGACCACCACTGAGCTGAGTAGGTCGTGAATGCAACTTTTCCCCCAGTCCAACCTCATTCAACAATTCAATTGCACGCTGTTCGCGCTGTGCTTTGGGAATATTCTGCATGAGCATTATGAATTCCGTATTCTCCAGGGCAGTGAGAACCGGAATGAGGTTATAACTCTGAAATACAAAACCAATATGACGCAAACGGAAATCGATGAGTTGATTGTCGGTAAGATCATGGATCTGATGTCCGTTCACAAGTATTTCGCCTGTACTGGGCCTGTCCAGGCCACCGATCAGATTGAGCAGGGTGGTTTTCCCTGAGCCTGAAGGGCCTACAATAGCAGTGAACTCATCATTTTCGATCTGCAGATCGATGTGGTTCACGGCATGTACATCCACGGCGCCGGGATATACTTTACTCAGGTTTCGGGCTTCTATGACAAACTCATTCATATCTTTCGTATCGCTTCTGATGGATTCAATTGGAGGGCTTTACGCGCCGGATAAATGGCGGCCAAAATGGCCATACCGATCACCATTAAGGTTATGATCAAATAGGTTTGTGGGACCAATCGCGTATACACCGTTGCAGCAAATCCCATATCGGCATAGGCGCTACCTCCTACATTGATGCCTACCTTTCCGAAATAATTCACACTACCCCAAGCCAAAATCAGTCCCACCGGTCCACCGATCATTGTAAGCATAATGGTTTCCAATACGATCATACTGAAAACCCGCATCTTGTTCATGCCAACGGCCATGAGCATTCCGATCTCCCGAACGCGTTCCAGAACGGCCATGAGCATGGTATTGATGATACTGAAAAGAAGGGCAAGCATGATGATCCCCACAATGTAATAGGTGTAAGTATCCAACATTCCGATCATCAAACGCATTCCCGGTGTGAGGTCCATCCAGGGCAGGATCTCGAGATCGGAACGCACGGCCGCAAATTTGGATGCCATTGGATCTGCCTGTTCATGATCGTCCAGCGATACGGCTATCTCATGTACTTTTCCTTCTGAACCTAGCAGTGCGTCCAGATCCGATCTGCGCACATACACTTGTCTATCGTCGAAAGGCGGATTCTTCGTGTCGAAAATGCCGGCAACCCGGAAAGATGCAGCCGTGATCTCGCCATGTACATCCTGCACCGTAATGACCAATTTGGAACGGAGCTTCACATGGTACTTTTCAGCCAAACGGTGGCTGAGAACTATGGGATTTCTCTTAATTCCTTCGAACCAGGCCCCGGAGTCAATGTAGGTATTCAGTCCACTTACCACAGCCTCCCGTTCGGGATCCACTCCAAAAACCTGAGCGGCTCCGCTTTGTCCGGGTCCACTGATCATTGCATTGACCACTAGCCGCTCACTCACCCCTCTTACTCCTTCTTCCCTGCGTATCCCTTCGATCAACTTCTCGGGCTCTGCAATGAAGAATCGTACATCCTGTTCATCTCTGAATTTTGGGTGATGCACTTGGAAATCGGATATTTCGAGTTTGATCAAACTATCGATCTTCTCATGCATCATTCCCACCACAAAAGCTGAAGCGAATACACCAGCCCATAAGCCTAGCGCTATGGCTATGATGATCACCAAACTGCGCGTCCGGTTCCTCCAAATATTCCGCCAGGCTACTTTCCAGAGCATGTCTTATCCTTCTTCAATTTATCTCAGCTGCGCATAGCATCTATGGCCCGCAGTCTGGTTAGTTTAATGTATGGGTAGATCGCGATCAATGTTGCCAAGGCTGCAACGATCAATGCCTGTTGAATGAAAATGCCCGGATCAACGGAAGATCTCAGTACGGCTTCCATGCCATAGTCCTCGGTCATTTCCTGCATCTCGGCCCCCAATTGTATCGGGTTCAAGTTAAAGTACAGGCAAACGGGAAAAGCTCCGAACATCCCTATGAAAGCGCCGAGTAAGGAGATTATCACGACTTCTCCGAACACCATGGCAGCCAATCGCATACGTTTCATCCCTATTGCGATCAAAACTCCGAATTCGTGTCGGCGTTCCTCCAACATCATGAGAATGGTGCTGAAGATACCAAATGCAATCACCAAATAGAGGATGAACATGAAGACCCATCCTTCCATTCGGTCGGTCTTGATCATATTGGCCAATTCCCTGTTGTGCTCCGTCCAGTGCATCACTTCATACTCCGCACCCAGATCCTTCTTCAATTGATCGGCAACATATTCCGATCGATCAGGCTGGTTGAAATGAAGGATCAGGCCACTTACTTTTCCCGGCATGGCGTAAAGCCATTGCGCTTCCTTCAAAGGCATGAATATGAGCTGCTTGCTCAGATCGGGGGAACCGAATTTGACTATACCCTTGACAGGATATTTTCCGGCCGCACTTGCGCTGTGATATCCCTGCCCAAGAAGTACAATTGTATCACCTACGCTTAAATGCAAATAAGCTGCTAATCCATCTCCCAGTAAAACCGCTCGGTCTGAATCCTCGAGATAGGACCCTTCTACCACGCGTTCATTCAACTTATTGAATTTTGCTTCCAGTGTGGGGTCTACCCCAACCACCATGCTGCCTTTGGTAAGTTCCTCTGACGCTGCTAAAGCAAAACTTTCGACTCTGGGAATGGATCCATCCACTTCCCGATGCTGGAATAAAGCATACTCAACTTCATCCGACTGTTCCATGCTCAGATCCAGACTCTTTTCTTCCCAATAACCTTCTGCATGCACGCGCACATACCCCATGTACGAACCCACCGATGATTCGATCATGGATTCGTAAACCCCCTCCTTCAAACTCATCATTAAGGTGGAAAGAATTACGGCGAGAAATATAGCCGCAAGCGTTATAAAGGTTCTGCGCTTATTGCGCCAAAGATTCCGCCAGGCCAATTTGAGTGTCATAAGCCGGTTTGTCTCTTACTTATCATTTCACCCGCTTCATATTCTGTGTGGTGAAGAAATCCTCACTCAAAGGCGCATCGAATTCCAGGGAGAGGTATTCGAGGATGGTTTTATGTCCGTTCTTTTCCGCAGGCAATATTTCCAATCGGGAGGCGATCTTCTTCCCACCCATCATCTGTATCTTATCGGCAACGAACGTGTTAACGAGGTATCCATCCTCGTCGTAGAATTCAGCCTTCATCTGTATATAGTCCTCTACCGATATCCAATGCACGATCTTCCCCCACACCACGGCCGCCTCTTCACGAGGGACCGAACGGATCTTGTAGCAGTTCACGCCCCCGCTCATTTCTTTCCCGAGCAATGTATGCGTGAAATCCGATTTCATGTCGCTTTGCTTCACCAGATCGTCGTTCGTAAGATCAGTTCCCATCCAGCTCTGACTCATCATGGAAGGCGGCAATTTGATCACGCGTTCCACCGATGGCACCCAGTTCCAAACCTCCTTGTCCCTTCGCAGGAAAACCGTACCCTTGTCACGCGCGGGTTCCGTAATGAGTGAAAGGGAATAGTTCTCGCCCCTGGTCCAGTTCTTCAATACCATATCGCGTGTCCATTTGGGCCGAACTATGCTGATCCGCATGGTTGATATGGACGTTTTTCCTCGCATACGATCCTCTGCTTTTCGGATGATGTCCGAGGCGTCATTGTCCTGAGCTCCGCCTTTTACAAATAACAAGAAAACGGCGAGTAGTGGCAGAAAGGGTATGAGGAGCGGAAGTTTACTTTTTCGAGCAAACATGGTAGTACAAATATGGGGTTCTTAAATTGATATAGCTGATTCCAGGTAAAGTGACATCTATCAATTCGATGATCTGCTCACACCAATGATGGCTCCAAAATTCCCCGCTGTTTCAAATCGATCTAACTCGGGCGCATACATTTTCGAGATCGCACCGTCGAGGTACAAAGCATCCCTACAATTGAATTTATCCTGAAATAAAGATGCGAAATCATAAAAATTGCATCGACCGCGCGATATGGCAAATACGGCTCTGTGCTCGTCAAGTATACCCACACCACTCCGTATGTATTTGTTCTCTGATCCTTCGCGAAAAGCGGGATGCATCTTGCCTGAAATGAGCAACATGGGGCCGCTTTGCGTGGCGAATTCTGCATCAGCTTCCATTCCTTTGATCTTGGAAGTAGTCATTATCCGCGGTTTGCCATTCCTCCACATGAATACTCCATTTGGCATCATGTAGAAGTTTCCATTTCCTGTTCCTGTGTCGAGTGGTACGAGTTCTTTTCCATTCTCCATATACCAACCAACCGGTTTTCCGGTAGGATCGAACATTCCGGCATTGGTGGCAAAGAGCAATTCCCTGCCCCGGACTTTGAGCTGCTGCTTCAGGTTGCCAAAATTGGTATATAGCTCTCCTCGCTGATCCTTCCAATAGAGGGCAATGGATGCCGTCCGAAAATCAACGATGTACGTGTCAAATTCCTGCTCACGATGAATAATGCGCTCGGCAGCAGACTCATTTTCCTGAGCCCGTGTGATAGGCGCGAGCAGGATCAGTAACAAGTACAGCCTTCTCACTTTCTTGGAAGGGTTTCAGTTAGCGACCCGTTGTATAACTCCAGGGCTTTGGGCATGAGCGCTGCCAGATTTGATGCCCGCTTTTCGGGGTTGGGGTGCGTACTGAGGAATTCAGGTGGCCGTGCACCTCCCATTGCGTTCATTCGATCCCAGAATTTGGGTGCCTCCCTTGGGTCGTATCCGGCCATGGCCATGAACATCAATCCCATCTCGTCGGCTTCGCTTTCATGTAACCTGCTGAATGGGAGCATTACACCTACTTGTGTGCCTACCCCATACGCCAATTGGAATAATGCCTGGGTTTCCTCCGGTTTGTCGGAAAGTGCCACGCCCAAGGCGATACCGCCTAACTGTTGGGTTAAGCCCTGACTCATGCGCTCGTTCCCATGTCGGGCAACGGCATGTGCCACTTCGTGCCCCATTACCACGGCCACCCCGGTCTCATTTTGGCAAATTGGCATGATTCCCTCGTAGAAGACCACCTTGCCACCGGGCATGCACCAGGCATTTACTGTGCTCTCGTTCACGAGGTTGAATTCCCATTTGTATTGGGCTAAGTCCGACTCGTAGCGACTGCCTTTGAAGTAGTTCATTACAGCCTTTGATATGCGCGCCCCTGCATTTGTAACCATCTCGCGGTTGGTTCCACTTTTGATTACTTCGTTGGAGCTCAGGAAACCGGAATAGGCGGTGAGACTCATGGCGACCATGTCGCTTTCGGGGAGGAGCTTGAGCTGTCGGCGTCCTGTCATTGGCACGCGGGAGCATTCTACAAGGAGGAAAGTGAAAGTGAGGTAGAGGGCGATTTTGATATGGGATGTTTTCATTGTTTGCTATTTGAGAACGGTTGGATGAAGGGGTTGGTGCAAATTTAGTGCCTGTGGTGGGTTAATGGGCACGCAGAGGGTGGTTTCTCGGGAAGAGCGTTTCACGCTAAGAGTGTTTCTCACTTAGATTGTTTCTCACTTAGAGTGTTTCTCGCTAAGGCGCAGAGGCGCAGAGAGTGTTTCTCGCTAAGGCGCAGAGGCGCAGAGAGTGTTTCTCGCTAAGGCGCAGAGGCGCAGAGAGTGTTTCTCGCAAAGGCGCAGAGGCGCAGAGAGTGCTTCTCACTAAGAGTGTTTCTCGTAAAGGTGCAGAGGTGTAAAGAGTATTTCTCGCTATGGTGCACAGATACAGAGGGGGAGTACTAAGTGATGTTCGATCACGTTTGAGGGATATGATCAGGAAGATTTGGATTGCCCTTTTGATCTCGGCTCTGGCGCTGCCGGGTATGGCACAGACAGGCTTTTACAAAAGCCTGTCGGATTCGGCTCTTGCGTTAACGAAGTACAAGGTGATCTATGATCCCTCCTACTTTCGAATTGATTACCCGAATGGGGACGTACCGGCAGGTCGCGGTGTTTGTACGGATGTGGTCATTCGAGCCTATCGGAAGTTGGGGATCGATCTGCAGAAATTGGTACATGAAGACATGCGTAGGAATTTTGATCGCTATCCGGCTAATTGGGGGCTGAAGAAGCCCGACCCGAATATCGATCATCGGCGTGTTCCGAACCTGATGGTATTCTTTTCACGTTTCGGGAAGGTTCTGCCGATTACGGATCGAGCGGAAGATTATATACCCGGCGATATTGTATGCTGGAATTTGGGTGGTGGGATCACCCATATTGGGATCGTTTCCGGAATTCAGGCAAAGCCGGGGGGAAACTTCAAGATAGTCCACAATATTGGCGGAGGGCAGGTACTGGAGGATTGTTTGTTCAGTTACCGGATCATAGGCCACTACAGGTACGGCGGGTGAAGCTTCTTGATTCCTCTTTCGTAAGTTTGAAGGGAGTAATAATGCTTGAAAAAACGCGCGGTATCGTCCTTCGAACTACTCCATATGGGGATAGCAGTGTTATCGGTCACATCTATACCGAGCAGCTAGGAATGCAGAGTTATATCATGAACGGGGTTCGCAACCAAAAGGGTGCAATTCGCCCCGCGCATTTGATGCCTTTGAACCTGGTGGAATTGGTTGCTTATCACAAGGAGAATCAGGAGATCCATCGCATCAATGAGTTGAAATGTGATCCAATATTACAGCGGGTTCATTTTGATGTTTACAAAAGGAGCATGGCCCTGTTTCTGACGGAATTGCTCGATGCCTGCATTGGAGAGCGTGAATCCGATCCGGAGTTATTCCAATTCGTATGGCACTACGTTGAGTTGCTGGACATGGCCGATGTTCCATTGAGCAATTTCGCAATTGCCTTTTTACTCAGGTTCAGCCGATTTTTGGGTTTTGCTCCGGAACAAGTATATGAGGAAGGTTTTGTACTGGAGATGGCCGAAGGCCGGTTCGTAGAGCCGCAAAAGGCCCTGGGAGCTTCCATGGGTAGTTCAGTTAGTTATTGGTGCTTCGCCATACTACAGGAACGGAATTGGATGGATCTGAAGATACCTTTGGAACAACGACGGCAATTACTCGACGATCTCATTCGCTATTACGATCTGCACGTCCTGCATGGGCGAACAATAAAATCACACCACATTTTACGTGAGATCATTTAACGCTTATGGCAGATCCGTCGGAAATAATCAATAAGAAGCGCTTTTCGATCTTCGTTTCAGGAAAGGTTCAGGGTGTGTTTTACCGTGCATCTACCAAGCAGGTTTGCGATCGATATGGGATCACCGGATTCGTGTGTAATACCGCTGATGGCAAGGTTCATATTGAAGCGGAAGGTTCAGAAGAGGAGCTTTCAGAGCTTCTGCAATGGTGCAAGGAAGGGCCCCCTTTAGCGGAAGTGGAGGATGTTCAGTTTTCAGAGATCCCATTAAAGGCCGATGTGAAGTTTCGGATTGTTCGGTTTTGAATTGAACAATGGCTTGTATTTTCGCCTGATGCGGGCTGAATTGAAGCGGTTCTTATTCGGGTTGGGTGTTGCGATCTTGCTGCTCACCGGAGATTCGCTTCGTGCGATCGGTCAGGGTGCGTTTGTGCCATTCAATGATTACAGCTACCATTTGCTGGATCGGTACAGTATTCTGAACAAATCGGTAACTCCGTTTTTTACTGGTTTCAAACCTATTCAACGCAATTCCATCATTGATTTGAATTTCCTCGGAAATGGGGGAAGTGCTGCAACGATGGATCCGATGCACTACAGCTATTTCACCCTTGACAATCTCACCGAACGGAATCGACTCGGGGAAAGTGCTGAGGTTTTTTGGAGAAGGTTCTATCAGAATGATCATGCGTTTTACGCGTTTCGCGATGGCTCAAGCTTCTTCCAGATCGATCCGGTACTTGGATTTTCCGGGGGAAAGGCGGATGATCGGATGCCTTTTCAAAATACGCGAGGATTTACATTGCGTGGAAGTATCGATGGAAAGATCGGGTTCTATTCGTATATTACTGAAAATCAGATCCGTTTTCCGGAATACTACAGGGAATTCGTCGATGCCCGGAGCGCGATACCCGGTTACGGTTTTTACAAGCCATTTGGCGACGGAGCTTACGATTTTTTCAATGCGAGGGGCTATGTTACTTTTAGTCCTGTAAAACCAGTACAGGTACTTTTCGGTCACGACAAACTATTTGTGGGAAATGGTTACCGATCACTTATTTGGAGTGATCATGGGAAAGAGCATCTGATGTTGAGGTTGCAAACTCAGATCGGGAAGATCAGGTATTACAATGTTTTCTCGGAGCTTGCCGATCTGGATTATTTAAGCGGTTCAGGCGATGGGATTCAGAAGAAATACAGTGCTTTTCACTATTTGGGCCTGGACCTGAAACCGGGAGTTTTCAATCTCGGTTTTTTCGAACAGATTTTGTTTCAACGATTGGATAGCAGTGGTTTGTCACGTGGTTATGATGTGAATTATCTGAATCCGATCATTTTCTACAGAGCTATTGAACACGGATTGAACAGTTCAGACAATGCGATTTTGGGAATGGACTTCAAATGGAATATCCGGAATCGCTATTCGGTGTACGGGCAATTGGTTCTTGACGAGTTCGTTAAAAAGGAAATGTTCGATCGAAGCGGATGGTGGGCCAACAAATGGGCTGTGCAGACCGGCGCCAAATGGATCAATGCATTCAATGTGAAGAATCTCGATATGCAGTTGGAGGCGAATTGGGTAAGGCCCTACACGTATTCTCATTCCTCGGAGGGAATCACGGCCACACATTATAATCAGGCGCTGGCACATCCTTTAGGTGCTAATTTCAGTGAACAGCTGCTTGTGGTTCGCTACCAACCGCTTCCAAAATGGAACGCCCGCTTCTTGATCATGAATGCAAACAGAGGGCGAGATAGCTCAGCTTTCGGTTTGTTCAACTATGGGTCCGACATTACCCGAAATTACAGTCCAGCCAATCGCCCAAGGGAAAGGGGGATTCATATTGGAGATGGTGTTTCTGAGCACTTGCAGATCTTTGACATGCTCGTTAGTTATCAATTCTTCCACAATGCCTTTTGGGATGTGCGCTTCATATACAGACGCAGCGATAGCGGAGGAGCATTGAACGACTCGAATACGATGTTTTTCAGCACAGGACTGCGTTTGAATCTGGACTTGACACGCTACGACTTCTGATTCACGAAGGTTAAAACACGTAGCTTTGCAGGGAATGATATCCGTAATCGCACCGGTATATAATGAATCGGCCAATCTTGAAAAAGTTTATGGCCGACTGATCGATGTATTGCAAAAGCTCAATGTTGGTTATGAGATCGTTTTCGTGAACGATGGGAGTAAGGATGATTCGATGGCTGTGATCCACCGCTTGGCTCAGAAAGACGCTTCGGTGAAGTATGTGAATTTCAGCAGGAATTTCGGGCATCAGATCGCAGTTTGTGCGGGTTTGGACTTTGTGAAAGGTGATAAGGTGGTCATCATGGATACTGATGGCCAGGATCCGCCTGAGATCATTGAGAAACTGTACCTTAAGAGTTTGGAAGGTTTTGAAGTTGTATATGCACGACGCATACAGCGCAAAGGGGAGAATGTCTTCAAAAAGCTGACTGCCCGTTGGTTCTATCGGATCATGCAGCGCATCACGCACATTGACATACCCGTGGATACAGGTGATTTCCGGATCATCGACAAAAAGGTGGTAGAGCAACTCAGACGTATGCCGGAACGGCAGAAGTTTCTTCGTGGGCAGATCTCCTGGATCGGTTTCAATCAGACCAGCGTTGAATTCGAAAGGGAAGCCCGTCTGGGTGGGAAAACTGGCTATTCATTGGGGAAGATGATCCGCCTTGCATTGGATGGAATAACCGGTTTTAGCAATTTCCCGCTTCGTTTAGCTACATTGTCGGGTTTTGTTTTTGCGTTGATCGGCTTTGGGCTGATCCTTTATACGCTCTATTCGCGATTTGCACGAAGCGATTACGAACCCGGCTGGGCCTCCCAGATGATCACAATCGTATTTATCGGAGGGATTCAGCTCATCGGGATCGGGATAATTGGCGAATACATCAGTCGGATCAGTGATAATGTCCGGAATAGGCCGCTTTATATTATTCGGGAAACCAATATCCATTAACTCCTGTGCATCATATTGAACCACATTTCGGCTGGCGGGATTATTACCGCGCTGAGGATGATCCAAACTCACCTTTTTACGGAAGGGAGTACAGCGAATTTGAATTCACTAATAAAGTTTACAATTACCTCCTGCATCCGCAATGGGATCGTTTTGGGAGCGATACATTGCTCTTTAAGATCCTGTTTGTGGATTACGATGAAGGTTATGCGATCATTGAATTTATTGGGGAATGGAATGATTGCATCAACAACGACATTATGTTCCTGAAGCGAGACATACTCGATGAAATGATCGGTTTAAGGGTGAACAAGTTCATTTTCATTGGAGAGAATGTATTGAACTTCCACGGAAGTGATGATTCTTATTACGAGGAATTGAGGGAGGATATTGAAGATGGTTGGGCCGTATTTCTGCACTTCCTTCCGCATGTTGTAGAGGAAATGCACAGCTATCGTTTACAGGATCAGGTGCACATTGAAGAGGACGATGAGTTTACCTTCGACTGGCGGCGAAAAAAACCGGAGTACCTCTACGGAGTTATAAGCCGGCAGATAGGAAGGCAGCACTCGCTGGAGCTGGAATGAGCATCCTTGGACAATGGGTGATTGGCTTGAAGGATTGGCCCTGAAAGAACACCGTCAGAATTTGGTTTATCTCAATGATGATCGGCTCTCATCGTTTTCAGTAACAATATAGTCTAGACTCTCTCAAGCATGCAGAACCTTCATGTGAACCGTCTCGATGCGGTTATTCAACGAAGACAGAATAGTAAACACGAATTGATCCGTTTCGATGGAGCTTCCCTTTTCGGGTATACTTTCACAAACAGCAATTATATAACCCCCTAGCGTCTCATAATCCCCTTCAGGAATATTAAGATTGTATTTCTCATTGAGGAAATCAACTTCCAAACTGGCACTTAACTCATACTCGAAATCATTGAGACGGATATCGATGATACCGTCCATATCGTCATGCTCATCCTCAATTTCACCAAAGATCTCCTCGATGATATCCTCGGTTGTAACAATTCCCGCTGTACCACCAAACTCATCAACTACCAGTGCAATGCTCTTTCGATTTCGCGTAAAATCATTCAACATCTCGTTGGCCGGTTTAGCCTCATTTGTTATCAGAATTGGAATAAGTATGGATCGAATACTATCCGGTTTTCGGAAGAGATCGATGTGATGCACATAACCAATGATGTTATCTATGTTCTCCCTGTAAACCAGGATCTTGCTGTGCCCGCTCTCAATAAAAAGTTCGCGGAGATCATCCATACTCGACTCCAGGTCAATGGCCACAATTGAAGTACGGGGGATCATACAATCCCGGATCTGTACGTTTCCAAAGTCGAGGGCATTCTTTATAATATCCGTGTCTACATCGCGTTCCTCTTCCGTTTTGTGAATCTGACTTTCCGTGATGTAGTGATCTAGATCCACCCGAGAAAAAGCCGGACTTTCTTCAGTGAATTCTTTTCGCAGCAAAGTGTTCAATAGCAGTTTGGCCAACCACAAAATGAACCGAACCAAAGGACTCAGTAGCAGAGCAAAAAACTGGAATGGATAGATGAGAATGCTCAGAATGCCGCTGGGATTGATCCGGAACAGCGCCTTGGGAAGAAATTCTGCTACAAAAAGTACAATAAGGGTAGAAATTCCCGTGGTTGCGATCAGGAAACCTACCGTACCCAAATTGGATTGCATGGTTGGGAATAATTCTTCCCCCAGCAACTTTTCAATGAAAATACCATAGATCACAATGGCGACATTGTTGCCGACGAGTATCGTACTTATGAATCTGGATGGTGTTTTAAGGTACTGAGAGCAGATCTGAGCCCAGCGCACCCCTTGATTACTCTTAAGTTCAATCCGCAATTTGTTGGCGGATAGGAATGCAATTTCCAACCCGGAAAAAAATGCCGAAAGCAATAAAGTGAGGAAAATAATGACCAGAATGCTCTGCATACAAAGCTGAGGCAAAGTTAGTTCAAAAGCACTTAGGAGGTGTAGTGCTTGTAAAAGAGTGGAATGGTCTCTATTCCCTTATAGAAATTGAAGAGTCCGTATTTTTCATTTGGGGAGTGAATTGCATCCGTATCCAGGCCAAATCCCATCAAAATTGTTTTGGCATTGAGCACTTCTTCGAACAAGGCAACAATGGGTATGCTGCCTCCTCCACGCGTTGGAACGGGTTCTTTCCCGAAGGATTCACGCATTGCTGCAGCCGCTGCCTGGTATGCCGGATGATCCATAGGTGTTACATAAGGATTACCACCATGATGTGGAGTTACTTTCACCCGCACACAATCCGGCGCAATGCGCTCGAAATGTTCCTGAAATAGTTTTGTGATAGTTTCGCTGTCCTGATTCGGCACCAACCGCATGCTAATTTTAGCATAAGCTTTGGAAGGCAGAACTGTTTTACTTCCTTCACCTATATAACCACCCCACATACCGTTCACATCCAATGTAGGCCGGATGCCCGTTTGCTCGATCACTGTATAGCCCTTCTCACCGTACGTGGCTTTAATATCAAGGTGTTTTCGGTAGGACTCCAGATCAAACGGAGCCTTTGCCATAGCCGCTCTTTCCTCCGAACTGAGTTCCACCACATCATCGTAAAACCCAGGGATGGTAATATGTCGGTTTTCGTCATGCAGAGACGCGATCATGCTGCAAAGCACATTGATCGGGTTACCAACCGCCCCGCCATATGTCCCTGAATGGAGGTCGATATTCGGTCCTGTCACTTCCACCTGAACATAGCTCAGACCTCGCAAACCGATATCGAGGGATGGCTGATCGTTCGCGATCATTGCCGTGTCTGAGATCAGGATCACGTCACAGGCTAGTTTATCCTTATTGGCTTTGCAATATGCTCCCAGGTTCGAACTTCCAACTTCTTCCTCCCCTTCGATCATGAATTTTACGTTGCAAGGCATACCGGTGGTCTGCATCATGCTTTCAAAAGCTTTGATGTGCATGTAGAATTGACCTTTGTCATCACAAGCCCCTCTCGCATAAATATTTCCATCACGGATCTGTGGTTCAAACGGTGGGGTCTCCCAAAGCTCGTCCGGCACGCTAGGCTGCACATCGTAATGACCATATACAAGAACCGTAGGAAGAGCTGGGTCAATCATCTTTTCGCCGTAAACGACCGGATGACCCGGGGTAGGTTCAACTACGACATTGTCTGCACCGGCATCTTTCAATCGGGCTGCCACATAGTCCGCAGCTCTTGCAACATCCTTCTTGAAAGCCGGATCAGCGCTTATGCTAGGGATTCTAAGGAGTTCAAAAAGTTCATTGAGGAAGCGTTCCTTGTTCTTTTGGATATAATCTTGGAGATGATCTGAATTCATTATTTGTTGAGGATGTTTTGGGCGAATTTAGGGTATTTAAGATTCTAGGGGAGAAGGTCTCTCGCGGAGATGATTTCTCACAAAGGCGCAAAGGCGCAGTGCGTTTCTCGCAAAGGCACAAAGGCGCGGTGCGTTTCTCGCAGAGGCGCAAAGGCGCAGAGCGTTTCTCGAAAAGGCGCAGAGGCGCAGAGCGTTTCTCGCAAAGGCGCAAAGGCGCAGAGTTTTTTCGTAGAGGGAAATGATTCGCTGTCACTGGCTGTTTGGGAAAAATCTGTTAAGATGAATTTATGGAAAAAATGAAGTGGCGTAGTGAACTCTTATCTGAGCGTAAACAGCCAATTAGCGATTGAATTTAATTGCCGGAAAGTTTTAAGATTATGATAGAAAACGAAATTTCAAAAATTGTCGTAGATACGGCATATCAAATTCATGTGGATCTTGGCCCTGGATTGTTCGAATCTGTTTATGAGGAACTTATGTATCATGAGTTACTGGACAGAGGCCTCCGGGTGACTCGACAAGTAACTATTCCTTTGATCTATAAAGGCCATACGTTGGACAAAAGTTTCTCTGCTGATTTAATAATAGAGAATAAGGTTATTGTCGAAGTTAAGTCCGTCGAGAAAATTCAACCTGTACACCCGAAGCAAGTTCTGACGTATCTGAGATTGGCCAATCTCCAACTCGGTTTGCTTATAAATTTCAATACAGAGCTACTCAAGAATGGTGTCACGAGGATCGTAAATAATCTACAAGAATTCAAAAATTCAGTCTGAATGACTTTACCTGTAAAAAAACCAAACGCTTGAGTCGTCTGAACGTCTGAAACTTAGCTGATTCGTGACACACGACTTCACACCTCTGCGAGACACTTCTTCGCGCCTCTGCGCCTTTGCGAGATACATCATCGCGCCTCTGCGAGATACATCTTCGCGGCTTTGCGCCTCTGCGAGACACATCTTCGCGCCTCAGCGCTTATGCGAGACACATCTTCGCGCCTCTGCGCCTCTGCGAGACATAACTCCGCGGCTTTGCGCCTCTGCGAGACATATCTTCGCGCCTTTGCGCCTCTGCGAGACACATCTTCGCGCCTCTGCGCCTTTGCGAGATACAACTCCGCGCCTCTGCGCCTCTGCGAGACACATCTCTGCGCGAACAAGAAATGAACTCATTTATTCTCCAAAGCTGCCGCCCTTTGGAAATATTCCTGAGCCTTCGCGCTTTTACCTGCCTGCATGAAGATCACCCCCGCATTTTTCAACACCTGTATATCATTCGGGGCTGCCTGAACCGCTTGTTCCATATATATAGCCGCACTGTCGGGTTTAGCTGCGCGGGCGTAATAGATCCCCAGATCCTTCAGAGTATTCGCCGATCGCCGATCGCTCTTCTCAATTGCATACCGAAGATGATCAGCCGCCTTCTGATAATTACCCATCAACCTGTATTGAACCTGTGCCATAAGTTCGCGGGTCATCCCATGCGTATTGTTCAAATTCAGACAATCCTGAAGGGCCTTTTCGGCAGCCGGCCCATCCTGCAAGTACAAATTCACAATCCCCAGATCATATAATGAAAGGACGAATTGAGGATAGATCCGTACACTTTCCTCATAGTGTTTACGAGCCTCGAGCAGCAGGTCATTTGTGCGTTCATTTGCCGGTAATTTCTGCCATTGCGATAGTAGTATCCTACCCTGATAGTTCTGGAGTTTTGCGCTCTTTGGAGTAGTGCCAACATCTTTGGCAAACAGCGTTTCGTTATTCTTCCAGTCCGGGTTGCGTGCAAAGGTCTGAAAAGCGAAAAAACAGAGATATAAACCCAATCCAGCCGCGACCGGCCATTTTTTCGCTAAAACCACGAGCTTATCGATACTGAAAATCTGAACCAATCCATAAGCGATGGCGAGTGCAAATCCGAAGGAGGGAAGGTATAAAAATCGTTCGCCCATCGGAGCTCCAATATTGAACAACAGGTTGGTAGTTATGATCAACGGAAAAAAGAACATCCCGATTGACAAAGTGTACATGCTTCGTTTCTTCCATCCCAAGTAGGCAAATACCAATAAACCGGTATAGCTTAAAATCCCTGCTATACTCTCGGGATGTCCAAGTCCCACAAGCGGAACATGCTCGAATGCATAATCGCATCGCAAGGTGATCGGAGCAAACAGGAGAAGCAGGTATCGCCAGCATATCAATGCCACAGTTCCTAGTTTTTCAGCGGTATCCGACATAGCGAACGGATTGTCCATGATCCCGGTAGTTGCAACAGCCGATTTTGGAAGTCCGATCACTGAAGTTCGCACGAACAGGTAGATAATGCTGGCTACCCACAACATCACAGAAGGTTTCCAAATGTCGGCGAACTGCTTTTTGTAGATCACCCAAAGGATGACCGGAAACAGGGCCATATAGGTGAAGGTGGTTTCTTTAGCGAGCAAACTGAGGAAATACAATATAGCCCCTAATACGGCCATCTTCTCTGATTTAGGCCTGGTCAAACTGAGATGCCAACAGATAAGCGCCCCGGCGAGCAAGGCAAGTGCCATGATCTCATCACGGCTCTTGATATTGGCGATCACCTCGGTATGCACAGGGTGCACGAGAAATAGCAAGGTGGCAATAAATGGGACAACCGACAATTCAGGTTTCTTCTCAAACCAATAAACTAATAAACGATAGATCAGCAATGCACTCAATACATAGAATATCACATTGATCCAATGTCCTGCCTTTGCATTGTATTCGTAAAGCGGGGAACCATCGGGAGCTGTGGCGGGTCTGCCCGACGGATCGATTTTTGGTTTGCCGAACAGTTGTGCCTCTGCCGCAAACATTACGAGAGAAAGGGGTCTGTAACGACCACCACTCAATTCGCCGGTCTCCTTGCCGGCCGATTTGAACATGTCCGATGTGAACAACTCACCGATCCCTGCAAACCCCTTAGGTGTCATCGAATTTTCCGTGATCACAATTACATCGTCGAAGGCAAATTCGTGATTGAGCGTATTCACGTAGAGTAGAAATGCCAGGACTGCGAGAATTATGGCATGAATCCGGTTTGGTTTCAGAATCGGCACATTGCTCCTGGGAGCCGTGTTGCGCCTTTGATTGCTTGCTTTTTTCTTTTTACTGCTCATTGGTCTTACACTCAATTCGGGAGTTCATCGAAGGTAGTTTGCGTAATTGCAAAGTGCTTTCCGATCGTTTCGAAGTGACGTGCTAAAATATTGACCTTTATTGTGCTTTCCACATTTCCACTCTACTTTTTATGGGTGTTTCGAGTGATGATATGATGTACACTACTTTACAATGAGCAATTTGCTCACCAATGCATCCTCATCTTCTTCATTCGCTGAGAATATGAGATAGATGCCGGTGGCTGGTCGCTTCCCTTCAAAATTTCGCCCTTCCCAAACCGCCGTTCCACCGTTCGCCACCATCTCGTAAACCACTCTGCCAGCCACATCGGTGATCTTAACCGTTGCGTTCGCAGGAAGGCCCTGAATGGTTATGGGTCCATCATAGTTCGGCCGAACCGGATTGGGAAAAACGATCACGTCTCCGTGTTTGTCCCCTGCGGCTGTGGCATCATCCCGATATGAAATAATGCCCTTATCGGTACCAAAGAATACCTCACCATTGGGTAGATCTATGGCAAGACATTGCACGCTATTGCTCAACAATGGCGAGTTTGTCTCGGTAAAATGCCTCACAACGCCGCTTCCATCTGCTGCGACAAGCCATGCTCCCGTATTCGTAGCTATCCACTTGCGATTGGCTCCATCCACTGCAATGTCGTTGATCACCTCATTACCCAATAGAAATCCTACATCTTTTCCGTCATCGATGATTATCTGCTGCGCATCAGCGATCTCACCACCCTCAAACACATCTCGTGGATTGAAGAACACGGCAAGCCCCTCCTCGGTTCCCACCCAGATCCTTCCATCATGATCTACCGCCAACGACTTTACAATGTTCGAGGGCAATCCTCCGGTACGTGGAGAATTATCGAGTAAGCGCACTCTTTGATTGCTCCCACCAAGACCATCCTCTTCCTTGAATACACAAATACCGGTATTCGGCTCATTCACAGCAGCTATCCATTTCTGTCCGAATTTATCTACCACCAATTCACCAATACCATTTACCGGCAAAGTATAGCTGAACCACTGATTTTGAGGTGTTCGAACCTTCAGAGGTGCCTGTGATTCATAATTCGAGACCCAAAGATTATTGGATTCATCAAGAGCCAAACCAGTTATTCCAGTGAAGGTATTATCCCGACTTAGCGGGGTATTCATTTCGTCGTAAACTGCAACGAACTGCCCATGTTTCAGATGCAGGATACCCTCTCCCATTGAACCTACAAAAGCATCACCCGAGTTGGAAACGGCTACGGATACAAAGTCATATAGTCTATCCACTTCATCCCGTCGCAATCGATTGGTCCATTTCTCGCCATCGTACCAATAATAGCCCAAATTGTTGAAGGTCGGCTGCCAGGACCCGGTCGGGGTTCCACCTGCCACCCATATCTGACTACCGGAAGATGCCATGGAAAAACTGGTAGGTCCGAACGGTCCATTCGGTGTAAGAAAACTATACTGCCCGGCCTTATCGATCCGCATCAATCCGGTGAAACGGCCACCAGTCCAAACAAATCCTTCGTAATCGAGCAAGGCGTAGTTTATGATGTTCTCCGGAAGCACCCGGCGGTTGCCCGATTGGTCCACTACCGTGATCTGCTTGTGTTGTGCAACCACAAGGTGATCGTGATTCACATCCAGACTCACTGTAACCCGACGTACATTCCCTTCGAAAAACCGCCAGTTGGATCCATCAAAAACCTCCAGGACACTATCCATTACAGCGTACATCTCGTTGTTGAATACCTTGAGATGATCCGTATAGCTTGCCGTTCGCACAAAAGACCACTTGTTGAAATCCTGCCAACTGTCCTGATCGTCCAGGTGTGCCCGCATTAATCCGAACTGAGTGGCTGCATAAATATGATCGCCATAGAAGGCAACGGATTCGATATTGATACTGGTAGCACCCGGACCGATGTTCAGGTAATTGTCTTTGATCTCGTTCTTGACCAGATCTACTACTACGATTCCAAAACTACAGGACAGATAAGCCAGGTTACCCTGAAAATGAATATCGTTTATACGCTTTATACCAAGTATGGATTCCCGCTTGATGGCCGAGATATTGACGATCACACCATTGCTTTTGAGGATGTCGATGTTGGTGTTTGCATAAGCGATGAATAGCAGATTCAGATCATTATGCCAGGCCAGTTTACTCACTTCCACATCTGAAAAACCGGTCACTTTGGAGTATAATTCGATCTCGCCGGACTTTTTATGAAAGGAGTAGAATCCCCTTTCGGCTCCGATATAGAGTCGTTCGGGACCTTCGGCAATCGAAAAAACAGCGTTATAGGGAAGATGTATGCGCCATCCTCCCATGGGCACATTCTGAGCGGGGGCGTTGAAAAATGAGAAAATGGTGAAAAAGAGAATCAGTTTACTCCTCATGGTACGCAAATTAAAGAAACGGGGAATGCGCGTGAATGTTTTATGCAAGTTAGGTGTATTGCACCGTAATTTGCCGCCATGATTCCCGAACGCCTGCTACTTATTGTCAATCCCACTGCCGGTGCAGGTAAAAGCCTTGATTACAAAGAGCATTTCTATGCCGGGAATGTTGCCTTGCGCGACAAAATGCGCATCTTCGGGACACGACAAGCCAGGGATTACACAGGTATTCGCAAGGCTTTTCAGGAATCGAAGCCCGATGTTCTGGTTATAATCGGTGGTGATGGTACGCTGAATGACGTTCTCAATGCACTCGGACCCATTCAGATTCCAATTCACATCATTCCCGGTGGTAGCGGCAACGATTTCTATCAGGTTCTCGGAGGAGAATCGGATTACCGGATCCCGAACTGGAAACGAACACGTATCGTGGAAAGTGATCTCTGGGAATGCAATGGAAGGTATTTCCACAACGGTGTAGGGATCGGCTTTGATGGCAGCGTCGCATTGCACACGCAGTACAGCCGATTTCCCTTCCTGCCTCTGCGATTGAAATACTGGGCTGCCATCCTGCGAAAGCTATTCACCTACCGAGGCTCAAATTGCACAATTGAATCTGCAGATTACCAGTACAATGGTCCTGCATTCATGATCAGTATCGCAAACGGTGCACAATATGGCGGCGGATTCAGAGTAGCTCCCAATGCCCTACCGGCTGATGGGCTGTTGGATGTGGTGATCATTAGAACTGTAAGTGTCCTCCAACGGTTGCTCCATCTGACAAAGGTGACGAAAGGCCAACATCTGGGCCTGCCTTTCGTTGAACATGTTCAGCTGCGTGAAATGACAATAAACTTCCCGAAGAACATCACCGCCCATATGGATGGCGAAATATTCGAAGATTCAGAATTCCGCTTCCGCAAAAAAGGTGTGTTGAAAGTGTTGGTTCCGGAAGAACTCTAACGAACTTTCAGCATGGCCTTTGTCTGCTGATAGCTATCGCGTTGGTACCTACAATAATATGTGCCGGCAGGCAGGTCGCTCATATCTACGAATACGTTGTGTTCGCCCATTGGATAAACCGCATCGACCAATGTGCGCAACGTGCGACCCTGGCTGTCGATCAACTGCACGTTCACGTGTCCTCCTTCGCTCGCAAATCGTACTGTGGTGCTGAATTGGAAAGGGTTTGGGTAATTCGTGATCCATGCATTGCCGCTTCGACGCAGATCTTCACGACGAGCAGAAGATGTTGTACACGCATCGTCCAGAAGATCGAGGGTGTCGAATTCATGCATCATAACCGTGTCCACATCGGTTTCCGGCAAACAGAACCAATCCTTCAGTACGGAAGCATACACCTGACGGAAATCGTGCTTCATCTGTAGATTATCTGCTGCAGTCACCGTAGATGGGATCTGAGGATTCTCACCCGTTATCTTGCCTTTTACGTGCTTACCGAAAAGGAACAAGGGTGCTGCCGTTCCATGATCCGTACCATAGGAGAAGTTCGAGGCTATTCGTCGGCCAAATTCAGAGAAGGTCATTCCCAACACGCGGTTATCCAACCCTAATTTCTCAATATCGTCCTGGAAGGCAACGATGGCCTCACTCACCTGTCCTAAGAGATTGGCATGCGCTCCGTTCTCAGATCCTCCCGTGATATCAACCTGACTGGCATGTGTATCAAATCCGCCCAAGCTCACCACATATACGCGGGTTTTAAGCCCCCCGGAAATAAGTTGTGCTACAATTTTCAACTGATCTGCCAGTCGGTTCTGACCGGTTGAGGGATATTTATCGGATAGATTGTTACCCTTCTCAGCAGCTGCTTTCACAACCTTACCATACTCATTGGCCTGATAGGCCACGGTGCGAATGTAATCGAGTTCTTTACCCGCACGGGTATTGGGCACCGATCCTGTATCGCCGGTAATTAGCTGATAGTAAGTGGTTGGGTCGCTTATTGCCATACCCATATTTACCGACAAGCCCTGACAAACCGGGGCTACTACTGAACCGACCTGCAAGGCCAATGGGTCGGGCATGGCACTATTGGGGAATCCATCGGGGAAATTTGGGAATTCCTGGGAAAGATAACGTCCAACCCATCCCGATGTGATCACTTCATCGCTATCCGATCCACTCATCCAAATATCCGTAGACCGGAAATGGGAGAAATCCGGATTGGGATAACCCACGTTCTGAACGATACCCAATTTGCCATCATTGAACATTTGCCGCATTCCGGTCATGGCCGGATGCAGTCCCGTTCCGTTCACATCATCCAATAACAATACTTTCGTCTGTGATATCATCACATTGGATCGCACCTTGGAAAGATTGGCATACTGATCGACCGGAATTACCGTATTCAATCCGTCATTCCCGCCATTCAGCTGTATCAACACCAGAACATGATCCGTATCCACAAAAGCCCCGTGCAAGGCACTCATGATACTCGGACTGCCAAGCGCCCTCAGCGGCAAACCATTCAAGGCAAAAGGCAGAACCGCGAATGGGGTTGAAGTCTTTAAAAAATCTCGTCTTTTCATCTGTGCTCTTGCAATTAGGAAAGTTGATATTCCGGTAAATTCATCAGGTACTTAAGCAGGCTGCGCAATCTCAGATTCACCACATTGAATTTGACCACATTATCCGGATCGGCCAGATAGTCGTTCCATGCGTTTGTCCAATACTTGGGATCCGTTTGCCCTCCCAATAAGATACTGAGCATGTATTCCCGCTGATCCACAGATGGGGGCAGCGTATGGAAATAATCGAGGAAATCGTTCAATAATACATCCGGGTCGGAGGGGTCTGTCGAAATATCCGTTGCCTTGATGGCATCAATAATGACCTTAAAACCATCTCGTGAAACGCCCGCCCCGATCATGATATCCGTGATCTGACTGCGTTTGGGCAGTGTGTCCGTATTGATCCAAATTTCGTGCATCTGAGGAAGCTGATAATAGGCGGGCCAACCGGCTACACTCGGCGGATCGGCAAGATCCTGCTGCTGCAGAAATGCAACCTGCCAAAAGAGGTTCCAGAAGTAATACTGATTGGCAACATTGCTGCTGTCCGGTAGCTCCAGATCATACTGCCGACAGAAACCAACACCGTAATCGATCGGACTCTTGATCAAACAGCCGTAGTTCAATGGATCGAAGAAATGCTCGCTGCTGAAAAGAGCCTTCAACAAAGGTTTCATCTCGTAGTTGTTCTGTCTGAAAATATCTGCAAGTGGCTCAATAACATTCTGCTCGGCAGCTTCGTCGATCTCATAATAAATGAACCAGATATACAACTTGCGAACAATGAATTTCGCGACTTCGTCCACGTTGAAGATCATCGTGAGCAGATCGTCCAATTCCTTCTCACCATCCGAACCCGTCCTGCCTGAGATTACAGTATTCCCGAAGAAGGAGGAAAATGTCTTATCGGAAGTGTCGTGCTGATTGGGATCGAAGTAACTGCTCAACGTAGTGGCATTGATACGCCATCCGGTCAAAACCTTGGCTGCCGCCTGCACATCCGCCTCGGTATATTGACTTCCGGGCCCTTTGCCCAAAGTGAATAACTCCTGCAACTCGCGGGCATAGTTCTCGTCCGGCGCCCGCTTGGTGTTCTTGTTGCCGTTCAGATAGATCAACATGGCCGGATCGATGGTGATCTTGCGGACCAGTTCCTTGAAATTGCCCATCGCACCTGCACGCAGCGTGGCACAATGGTTATAGCCATGTATAGGCTCCCTGTAAACCGTTAGCTCGGTAGCAAAATGATTATGCCAAAAGAGGGTCATCTTCTCCAGGAGATTACTCTCCTGATCGATCATCTGCCCAAACCACCAACTCTTCAGCGAATTGCGCCGTGCCCCGGTCAATGCATTGTTCACCGGACCGTTCACCCAGGTTTGACCCAAGGGAATATCCGGATCTGTGACCCGCGCAGTATTGTAATTATTCACCGGTGGGTCTGGAGGAGTTGTCGGTGTATCGAGTAATTTATCGATGGCATCGCTCATATCCAGCTTAAGGAAAGCATCTAACTCCGATTTCTTTACACCAAACAAGGTGCGCCTGAGTAGATGCATGACCTGGGCCTTCCCCCAGGTTCCGGTATACGTTGAAGCCCCGCTGAGCGTACGGGCAGATTTCTTGGTGGCAGTGATCATAAGGCCGGGATTTGATCGGATCTAATAATGTTACGCTTTAGATTGGTCTGCTCGGATCCAATAAGGTTGCATCCGAAATACTAAAATGCATATTTTATTTTATTAATTCAGCAGAAAGCTGAAATATGGGGACGACGTGACAACATTAAAATAAGAATAACCGAGTAGAATCGGCCCGTATTCGGATTTGAAGCCGGCCAACGCAACAGTTTTTCTTGATAAAGCCCCTAAAGAAGTACTGTTTGATTATTCCTTTCGCTTCAGGATAAAAAAAAAGGCCACTTCAAGTGACCTTCATTGTTTCATGGAATTCGTGAGTACGATTAAAACTTCAGATTGATCCCCCCACTGAAAATGTAGGGAGCGCCCAAATTGAGCTCCATATTCGCTCCGATCAGTTCGCTAAAGTAATAGCGCACTCCAAAGGCCGTCAAGCCCAGTGAGAATCTACCGGAAGTGAGGTCTACAACATCATTGATGTCCGGATCAGTTGATTGTATGTCGGTAGACCATCCTGTAATACCAATGCGCAAACCACTGTACATGTCCAAATTCCCACCCTGACCATAATGGAAACGGGGCGTAATAGCCATTTGCCAACGGGTTAGGTCGAGGGATATATCTTCAACTACTTCCTCATTATCCAAATTCGTGTAGGTATAATCATCGGCATCTGCATTCATGTTCTGCAATGTACCTGAAAGACCGATACTGAATTTGTCTGATAATCCGTAATCATAACCGAGAATGAATACCGGAGTGGAACTGGCGTTAACCTCATCCGCGGCATCCAATGCTGTTGTGAGGAGGTCTCCAACCAAGGAGTAGCCCAAGTTGAGGGTAACTACACTTTGTCCTTCTTCGGTTTGTGCCTTTACGGCAACTCCTGTGAAGGCGAGAAAAACCAACGCGAATACTAAGCTTTTACTTTTCATATGTTTAGGGTATATATTGAGTTACTTCCTAGCAAAGAGCTTACCAAGCAACCCACCGAGTCCGCCTGTCTTACCGGAACCACCGCTGCTGAGTCCACCAACAACGTCAAGGATATCCCCCAGATCGAGCGACGTACCTTTATCCGCAGACTTGGTAAGCCCCCCAAGCAATCCGGTCAAACTGCCCAGGTCGAATCCGTTTTGATTCTCTCTTTTCTGTTTCCCCAAATAACCCATCACCAAAGGGGCTACTATTTTGAGCAGATTGCCGACCTGTCCGCTGGACAATCCCGTCTTCTGGCCCAGGCCGGATTCAACCTGGCCCCGCTTCTCCCCTAAAACATGCGAAAGGATTCCATTTCCGGGACCTTGTTCAAAATTTCCGAGAAAACCACCGAGATCGTCGAATATACTGCCGTCGTGATCCCGGTCCAGTGCCCCTAAAAGGCCGCTCGCTCCTTTCGAATCTTTCGAATTGTTCGACATGGCTCCCAATAATGCAGGAACCGCACCTTCAAGTGCCTTCTTCGTTTGATCCGAATTTGCACCGATTTGCCCGGCAATTTTTTCCAAACCGCCATCTCCCAATTGGGAAAGTATCATATGAGTTACATCCATAGTTGCTGTTTTAATTGGCCGAATATAACCCTTCAGGTATAAGTGAGGGTTAAGTTTAGATCTTTTCGTGAGCGATCACCGGAAAACCCTTACGGCCATTATTGTCGTAAAACCCAATGAAATGCAGCTTGTAATAGAAGCCCTCGGCATCTTTTAACAAATAATTTTGCTTGTCCATGACCACATAGGTTCCCTCACCTAAAGAGAAGAATTTCCAATCGTAACCGATCACATCCGCCCGTGCACTCAACTTATGTTCTTCAACTTTGGAAAAATCCAAGAGCGCGAAATCCTGCTCATCGCTCAAATAGGCCAAAGTACTCCACGGATTGAGAAGTGTACCCATTACGAGATAGGCCAGATCCTCCTCCTCGAAATAATGAACATATTGGGTGAATAACAGGTCGTAATCCGTTTTAGGTGGTTCGGCCTGAAGTGCCTCGTGATTCAGAAATGAATAATGGACCGAGTTATAATCCGGTTCCTTTACGATGTAAGCTTCCCTTATGTCATCAGACCCAAGTGCGGCATAGCTCATGAACAACGTGTCATTCCCGATCCGGAAGATCACCTTAACAAAACCCAGGGATTGGTTTTCATCGTCCAAACCCAGTGCGATCACACATACTCTGGATTCAAACGTATATGCGCTGAGTGCCGTGGAATCATTCTTACCATTGGACCAATCCCATTTGAATTGAAGACCCGCTGTATCACGTACTTCGCGCATACTTTCCTTTTGGGTAATCGCTGCACGCATATTCCTTCCGGAATTGAGCCGGATCGTGGAATCCCCATTGCAGGAGAAAGAAATATCCCACAGCATCTTCGAATTTGTACGAACTACCTTGTTAAACTCCACATCGAAGTACACCTGATTCTCATACTTCTCCCCTACAGCTATCTGTAATTCCGCACTCGCACCTCTCGGATAAGGTTCCACAGCTTCTTCAACGCTGAAGCAGGCACTTAGCATGACCATAGCCGCCAGAACGAAATATTGAATGTATCTAAGCATCCGGTTTTAATTTTTGAAATCGATATGAAATACGCACGAAATAGCTTCTGCCGGTTCCAATTGGAACGGCCACACTCTCCGAACCATGAGCACCGCCTACTGCTGTGATGCTCTCTATGTTCCCTACGTTCATAACATTTTTAATCCCACCGCTGCATTGTAGGCGTTTGCTTAAAAATTCCCGCGACACCTGTAGGTCCATAAGCGTGTACGCCCTGGTCTCGCGCTGTGTAACCTCCTGATTTTCAGCATCAATAACGTAAATCTGCTGCTTACCGTTGTACTTGGCCGACAAGGTGATCCAGGTATTACCTATGGTTCTGGAAGCTGCTGCGTTGCCTTCCAGATATTGATAATATCTCCCACCGTTCACATTTAAACCGTTGTTAACCGCCGTGATACCGATTCCCCCGTTCAATCGTGTTCGCTCATTGAGCCATTCCATGTTCAATCGGCCACCGGCACTCCGGAATTCGTCGATGTTCACATAGGTGTACAGATCGGACCGAATATTCGCCAGATTGATCTTATTTGATATCTGATTATAGAATGTACTCAACGACGGCTTCAGAAAGCCCTTCTTCATTTGTCTTGTCCCACTTATGGAAAAGTTGAAATTATCGGACGATTCTGCTTTCAGGTCCGGATTGCCCTGTACATTGTGATTTACATCCACAAAGAAGATGTACAACTCCTTGAGATCCGGTGCTCGAAATCCCCTGCTCCAACTTGCTCTGTAAACATAATTACCTCTACCGTATCGCGCTGAAAGCATAGGGATCACAGGAGCCTGATAAGCACTGTTCCAGCTCAGTCGCAATCCGGGTTTCAACATAAGCCTGCTGCTGAGCCTGTATTCCGCACTACCGAAGATCGCCAGATCCGTCATGGTCCGGGATCCTCCCTCGATCCGAAGCCCGCTCCCTATGTCGTGTACGGCATCATAACCCAACTGATAATTCAATCGGCTCCCTGGTGAACTGAACGAATAGGTGGATCGCGATCTGAAAGCATCAAATCGGGTGGTGTCGTTGGAACCATCGGTCTCCAATCGGTCTTCTTCGAGTTGAACAAGATCTCTGAAGAAACTGTTTCGACGGCGCTTGTAATAATTATAGGCTACAAATCCATCGATCTCACGACCTTTTGCCACGCTTTTTCGAAACTGAAGCTGTTGATCCAGGCGCTCGGTTCGAAAATGTTCGTCGAAGGCCGATTCAAAATACGGCGTGAGTGGCCTGCCACGGTTCAACAAGAATTCATTGAAATACTCCGACCGAAGGAAAACCTCGAATCCGCCGATCTGTCTGCTCAGTACGACCCTACCCCAATATTGTTCTTTTGGTTTCCACAATTGCCAGCGTCCGCTTTCCTCGGGCGACCATCCGGCGAAGAAGTTCCTCCCCGCACTGAGCCGGAATCCGGTTTTGCCAAAACTGTGTGCTGTATTGAACGAAGCGTTGTAATACCCCGCTGACTCATAATAAGCCTCGGCCTGACCACTCAAACCCCGCTCCCTGCCTTTTTTCGTGATGATATTGATCACACCCGCCAAGGCATTCGTTCCGTAATTGGTACTTACTGGTCCCTCAATTACCTCGATACGCTCAACATCGTTCAAATTGATCTGCGAAAGATCAATATTGCCATCCAAACGCCCGATCACCGGAACCCCATCGATCATGATCTTCACATTCTGCCCCGAAATACCCATTAAACTCATGGCACTTCCCGTGGAGTTGTCCTGCCGTACCTGAACATTCATCCGATGCAACACTGCCTCGCGCAGATTGAAAATAGACCTGGACTCCAGCATGCGCGTATCGATCACCTCGATCTTTTCTACCGCGCTGCGCGCCGAACGTCCACTGTACTGCGATGTGACGACAACGTCCCTCAACAGGGCATCTTCCGCAACCATGCCAATGACCTGTTCGGTCTGAACCGGAAGATCCGCCCGAAATTCCTGGTTCCGATATCCCACACAAAACAATTTAACCTGATAGCTCCCCTCCGGAACTTCGATGCGAGCCTTTCCCTGATCATCCGCCAGACTGTGGAAGACCTTCCCATCAGGTGAGCGCAGGATCACCTCCGTAAAGGGCAAACCTTCCCCGCTCCTGCTATCTACAATACGATAAACAGATCGGGTCTGGGCCTGACCGTAAAGGGTCATCCCCACCAACAATCCGAAGATGGAAAACGCTCTCAAGGTAAATTGTTCCGACTACCGGACTACCAATGTTCGCAATTCAGAACTACCAGGTCGGACGATCTCAACGAAATACATTCCGGCTTGAACGCCTTCGAGTGAATAGCTAGGCGCAGCTCCCCAATTTCGGATCGTACGTCCGGACTGATCGAACATGCGAACCTTCACAATACCCGATCCCATCGATTCACCGAGCTTAAACGATCCACTCGCCGGATTTGGGTAAAGCTCGGTGTCGCGATTTGGCGTGATCGGATCTTCAACCGAAACACTGCCACTCATGCTCTCCTTCACGAAGTAAAAATTCCCCTCAGAACCTCCTTTGTAATCGGTGAAATAGATCTTCCAAACCTGCCCCATTCCTGTGCGTACGAAGAAACTTTGATCCGGTGTTATGTCATACGCACTGCCATTCCACGATTTCCAGTCGGATCCGATCTCGGAGATATCTGAATTCCAGATCAAAGTAGATGTGTCGTTGTTCGAAACGATCACATTATTGCGTTGTGCGGCCTCATTGCCTTTGTTCAATAAAACACCACTCACCGGATAATACTGCATAACGGGTCCTGCCGGTACACCGAGCAAATACTTGGTGAAAACCACATCCCAACTGTTGGAGTTTGGCTCCCGATTCAGTTGTGTGTTCGCTGCAATATCGTAATAGGCAAAATTCACATCGTTGAAATCCGACTTCCTGATCTGTGCTGTGACTTCCGAACTGCCATCAGGATTCGCATATACAAAAGTGTAAATACTGTTGGCAAGCGACTTGATGTAAATCTTCTTCCAATCACCCCCCCGGGTACGGAGTAAATAGATCGAATCGCCCACCACAGCGTGCGTGTTGATGTCGTAGGAACCCCAACCCAGGTCAAAATCGCCCGTGCTGTTCGTGTTGAAAGCACCCTGCGACCAACTGCTGTTGCCGTTATGACTCACTGTCCAGTTGTCTTTTCCGGTACTGTCAAACGCAGCCCACTGCGACACCGCAAAGGGTGTGATGTACAACCTGGCCCCGGCTTGTTCGTTCACGTGTATGCCCGAGAGAAAACCTTTTATCTCGAATGAGATATCCCAATTCGTATTGCTTACACGATCAACCTCTCCATTGAGAAAACTGTAATACACATCGGATCTGCCTCCTTCCGTTAATGCGGAATCGGCTTGCTGTCCATGAACCGAAAATACGCCCAACAGGAGCAATCCGGCTAAGATCGAATTTTTCATTTTAGCTTCTTTTGAGAATTTCAGGGTGCAAAACTGCACACAATTACTCAGCTTGCCTATCGGGAACAGGAAGATAAATATCGGTAAAAGAAGTTTACCTCACCCATTTCTATCGGACGCAAAGTCCATATTTCAGGCCTTTATAGCTCATCAACAAGGAGCCCGTTTAAAAAAATATCGCTGAAAGTGATAAAAATCAGCTACAAACGGAATAGTTTAGTGGAGAAGAATCGAGCGCTGAAAAACTAAATCACTAATAATGAGTTATTTAATCACATGAAAAGTTCCGCAATGCGCATTTCCGATCAAACAGGTACGGAACATATTCCAGGTAGACCCGATCTCTGCAGAATTCTAAAGCCCAATGATCAGGACCGGGTTCCGGTTCAGCTCGAGAAAGACTGGGTTCATTTTCTGTTTGCCCGCGATTCCGATACGCTGTTTGAATTCAGTCCGCACTACAATCGAAACCTCCGTTCCGGGAACTATTTTCTGTTGTACGATCAGAATCGAGATCTCTCGCTAACGCTCCGAACAACCGACCCTGTCCTGTGTATTTGCATGCATCCGGAAATACTACATGCATGGTTGCTGAACGATTATGAAAATATGCCACACCGCAATTTCAACGGTTTTGGCGTAAAAGAATACAGCGAACACCCAATAAGCCCGGAAGCAGACATTGTGGTCGGAGAACTTTTAAGCGAACGCATCCCAACTTCCCTCAGTAAATTGTTCATAAATGCGAAGGTTCGGGAACTCATGAGCTATTGCTATGATGTTCCGGAGGAACAGCGTTACGAGAATTGTCCCTTTTTAAAGGATCAGGAGAACGTGGAACGCATCAAGACCGCCCGTAAGATACTTCTTGACAACATGGCCAACCCACCGACATTAAGCGAACTATCCAAAGCGATAGGTATGAATGAGTATAATCTGAAAGTTGGGTTCAAGAATGTATATGGTTTGCCTGCATTCAAATACTTACAGCAATATCGCCTGGAACATGCCCGTCGCCTGTTGAGGTCGGGCCTATATCAGGTGAATGAGATTTCCGAAGAAGTTGGCTACACCACTTCCAGTCACTTCATTGAGGCGTTCAGAAAAAGGTATGGGATCACCCCAAAGCAATTTCAGCTGGAAAATGCCTGAACCTACATAGGCTTAATGGGTATTTACAAGTTCTTGTTTCAGGAATCGTGCAGTATGCCCTTTACCGAGTTCAACGATCTGTTCGGGGGTTCCGCAGGCAATGATCTCGCCGCCACCTCGTCCTCCTTCCGGCCCAAGATCCATGATGTGATCCGCGATCTTGATCACATCTAAATTGTGTTCGATAACCAATACGGTATTGCCCAGATTGACGAGTTCCTGGAGCACATCCAACAGAACACGGACGTCTTCAAAATGCAGACCCGTTGTGGGCTCGTCGAGAATATAAAACGTATTTCCCGTGCTCACCTTGCTCAATTCCGAAGCGAGTTTCACACGCTGTGCTTCGCCACCCGAAATGGTGATGGACGATTGTCCGAGGGTTATATAACCCAAACCAACATCATGTAGGGCCTTGATCTTTCTGTATATAGAGGGAATGTGCTCAAAGAAGGTGATGGCCTCGTCCACACTCATGTCGAGCACATCACTGATCGAGCGGCCCTTGTATCGAACTTCCAGGGTTTCCCGGTTATACCTGCGGCCCATGCAGGTTTCGCATTCCACCTCCACGTCGGGCAGGAAATTCATCTCAACGATCCTTCGGCCCCCGCCCTTGCAGGTTTCACAACGCCCCCCCTTTACATTGAACGAGAATCTTCCCGGCTTGTATCCCCGGATCTTCGCTTCCGGAAGCTCTGCGAATAAATTTCGGATCTCGGTGAAGAATCCCACATAAGTAGCCGGATTCGATCGGGGTGAACGACCGATCGGACTTTGATCGATCTTGATCACTTTGTCGATGTGCTGCAGACCTTTGATGCCTTTATTCGGGAGAGACATCCGTCGTGATTTGTAGATCTCTGCAGCGAGCAAAGGATGAAGCGTATCGTTGATCAAGGTGCTTTTACCGCTTCCCGAAACTCCGGTCACGCAGATGAACATACCCAACGGGAATTCTGCATCAACCGATTTCAGATTATTGCCTGTCGCTCCCTTCAAAACCAACTTATGTCCATTCCCCTTTCGCCGTTGAGCAGGAATGCTGATCTGCTTCGCACCACTCAGATATTGAGCTGTTACCGTTCCGCTATTCGCCAGGTCCTTCCAGGGCCCATGGGCTACGATCTCACCTCCGTGAACTCCTGCTCCCGGACCTATATCTACGACATAATCACTCTCAATGATCATGTCTTTATCATGTTCCACAACGATCACAGAATTTCCCAGATCGCGCAATTCCTTGAGTGAACCGATCAAACGTTCATTGTCCCTTTGGTGCAGACCAATACTCGGCTCGTCTAAAATGTACAGTACTTCTTCCAATCGGGATCCGATCTGCGTTGCCAGACGAATGCGTTGCGCCTCTCCACCGGACAAAGTTCGAGCTGCATTGTTCAGGCTCAGGTATTCGAGTCCAACCCCCATTAAAAAACCCACACGACTCCGGATCTCCTTCAATAGTTCGCGGGAGATCAAGCGCTGTCGTTCCGTGATCCGATCCTCGAGCCCGTCCAACCAGGCATTGAGTTCACTGATGTTCATAGAACCCAGTTCCCCAATATGCTTGCCGTCGATGAAAAACTGACGGGCCTCCATTTTTATACGCGTTCCATCGCAAGACGGGCATGTTCGCAAGGACATGAATTCCTCAGCCCATTGGTAAAGGCTATCCTGGCTTTTTTGCATGTACGAGCGATGTATCATGGGCAGTAAACCTTTGAAAGTCGTTTCATAGGTCTGCTTTCCACCACCGCTGTATGTGTAGGTTACCTCAAATTTTTCTTTGCTGCCATGAAGCAGCGTGTCGATCACCTTGCGGTCCAGTTTTTCGATCGGGTCCGCTAAACTGAACTTCATTTTCTTGGCGATCGCCTTGATCTGTGTAAAGGTCCAATTATCACGCAATGGTCCTAATGGAGCCAGACCGCCTTTATTGATGCTCAGCTTTGGGTCCGGGATAATGGTGGCCTCATCGATCTCTGTTACGGTACCCAGTCCGTTGCAAACGTCGCAGGCTCCATAGGGACTGTTAAATGAAAACGTATTGGGTTGCGGTTCGTCGTAGGACAAACCCGTTTCTCCATCCATGAGGAATTTGCTGTAATGCGCCAATTCGTCGCTGTCCATATCCAGAAGCAAGAGCACTCCATTCCCCAGTTTCAGGGCAGATTTTACTGATTCGGAAACCCGAAAAGAGTTCTCATCGTCCACCTCGATGCGATCAATCACAAGTTCTATGTCGTGCACTTTATACCGATCGACCTGGTAACCCTGCTCGAGTCGGACAATCTCGCCATCGACCCGCATCCGTGTGAAGCCCCTTTTGAGGAATTGTTCGAACAATTCACGGTAATGCCCCTTTCGGGCTCTAATAAGTGGAGCCAGAATAGCGATCTTCTTTCCTGTGTATTTCTCGTTGATGATCCGAACGATCTCGTCCTCCGAAAAACGGGTCATCTCATTGCCCGATAAATGAGAAATGGCAATTCCTGCACGGGCATACAACAATCGCAGGAAATCGTAGATCTCGGTGATCGTACCCACGGTAGAGCGGGGATTCTTGCTCACCGTCTTCTGCTCAATGGCGATCACAGGGCTCAATCCATCGATCTTGTCGACATCCGGACGCTTCATGTCGCCGATGAACTGCCGGGCATATGCCGAGAAAGTTTCCATGTATCTGCGCTGCCCCTCGGCAAAAATGGTATCGAATGCCAATGAGGATTTTCCACTTCCACTCAAGCCGGTGAAAACCACGAGTTTGCCCCTCGGGATCTTCAGATCCAGATCCTTCAGGTTGTGTTCGCGGGCACCGTTAATGTCAATGCTTCCGCCTTCGAAAATGTCGCTATCCGTGCTCAAAATGAAAGGTCGGCAAATTTAAGCCAAGAAATCAGCCCTACAGTGAAATCCCCAATCTTTGCGTCGGGAGAAAAAGTAATTGCGAAAGATGATCTGAACGCCTGGATCATTTGGAATCATTATGTCGATAGAAACAACTTTACCCTGTGAAAGGATTGCTCCTTTTTGGTTTGTTTTTTCTCCCGATACTTTCCAACGCGCAGGTTAAAATGGATTTCAACAGCCCTGAGTGGACTCAGGGCTGGTCGGGAGATCTCGATAAATTCACGGTCGTATCGGGATTCCTGCAGAGCAACTCACCGAAAATGAACGATACATTCTCGGTTTTCTACTCCTATGAACTGCCTTCAGATTGGCAGATCCAGATCAAATGTTTTCTGGATTTTAATACGTCTTCCGCTAACTACATCGATATCTTCCTGCCATGTAAGGGGGATACTTCCTACCTAATTCGACTTGGTGGTTCTGCCGATGAACTCGCACTCTGGAGATCGACCCCAAACCCGGAGAAGATCACCTCCACGGCACAGGGAACTACCGAGAGAAGCTCCTGGATGCTGGACATCCTGCCAGACTCCGTTGGTACGCTCTTCATAAGGGCACAGAATACAATGACCAACATTTCCTATGACTTGAACGCTTCCCTAATCGTAACCCCAACCGGTTTAGGGATACAGATCCGTCAATCAACGGCCTCGTTCTTCAACAGACACCGATTTGATGATGTCTATCTCGGCCCCCGAATCATAGACCGCCAGGCACCGTACATCATCGATGTACGTTTGACCGACCATGCTCTCATGGCCATCCGTCTTTCCGAACAACCCGATTCCGTTCTTTCCGCCAGGTTCTGCAAAGTTTCCGGTCAAGATTGCGGTCTGCAATTCACAAATTCAGATGCACTGCTCGTCATTCTACCCAAAGCAGATCTGAGCAACAATTCCAACATACCTGTCGAACTGACCGACATATTCGATCGTTCCGGAAATGCGCTCGACACCTTATTCTATTTTCACTATTTGTACGGAGATATGCCCGGGCCAGGTGATCTTATTTTCACCGAGATCTTGCCCGATCCCAGTCCGGTAATTGCTCTACCGGAAGCTGAATTCGTCGAGATCACGAACGTAACCGAACGTTATATCTCAACTCTGGATCTTCAATTTCGGGATGCCGGCTCATCCGCTTCGCTCCGGGAAACGATCATGCCTCCGGGCAGTTCGCTGATCCTTTGTCGCGATACGGACACTTCGCAATTCGCTCCATACGGAGCAACGTTGGGCCTATTGAACTGGCCATCTCTGAACAACAGTTCGGATGACCTTCAACTCATCAACCCGGATGGCGATCTGATCGACTCACTCAGCTATAACACCGGGGCACGGTCAGGTACTTATAAATTCGAAGGAGGATGGTCTTTTGAACTAGGTGATCGGACACATGCTTGCCTGGGTTTTGAGGCCTGGGATTATTCGGTTGACCCACAAGGCGGCAGCCCCGGACATTTTGATCCCGACCCGAATTACCACCATCCACGTATCCTCGAAGTAAACGCATGGGAATGGCTTGGAGATCGCGACATTTTGATCAACCTCAACGGGACGCTCGAACCCCAGTCCCAACCGGAGCATTGTCGCTTGCAATTCCCTAATTCTATGGTCTACCCTCAGTCGGCCTCTCGTGGGAACAAACTCCTCATTCAGTTGCCAACTGCTCCGGATCGCGGAGTACCGCTTGAATTGTATCTCAGACTATCGGACTGTTCAGGACGTGATCTCGACACGAACTTTATTATTGGCATACCTGCACCGCCAATTCCCGGGCAATTGTTCCTGAGTGAGATCTTATTCAATCCGGTTAGCGGTGGTTCTGATTTCATAGAGATCTACAACCTTTCCGATCTGTTGCTCGATGCTTCCGAACTTTTCGTATTCAGCAAAGATTCAACTGCTGCATTGGAACATTACAAACCACTCACGATCGAACGTACATTACTTCCGCCCCGATCCTTCACGGCCTTTAGCAGTTCACCCAATTGGGCTCGAGCATATTATCAAGTCCCGGATAGTTCGAGGATTATCCACTGTAAGTACCTACCGTCTCTACCCGATAAAACGGGGAATGTCGGCCTGGCGAATGTTCAGGGAGAAGTCCTTGATCATTTCGAGTACAGTGAAGACATGCATTCACTCCTGCTGAAAACCACAGAGGGCGTGAGTTTGGAACGTGTCGACCTACAGTTGAAAACGACCAACCGGGGAATATGGAAAAGCGCTGCCTCCAATGTGCGCTTCGCCACTCCGGGTTATCCAAATTCGAGGAGTCTTCCTCCAAGTCCAAACATTCGGTGTACCATCACACCAAAGGAATTCAGCCCAAATAACGACGGCCTTTCGGATTATCTCCGGATCACCTGGAACTCAGATGCGCGATCGGATGTATCGCTGCATGTTGAGGTTTTTGACCGAATGGGAAAATTCATTACGCGTATTCGAGAAGGCGAACTTGCAGGAGATGAGGAGATCATTTTATGGGATGGGACAACCTCCGAAGGCGAACCCCTTGAGACGGGCGACTATATAATCTGGATCATGGCGCGATTTGCTGACGGTACAATACATCGGCAAAAAGCGCCGGTATTGTTACTCAGATAAGGTCGAAAAGATCCCTCACCTCCAGTGTGCGTTCCGCCAGGAAACCTTCACCAAATTCCTTTTCGATAGCCCCTCCCATTTCTCTGGAGCGGGCTTCAACATAGTTGAGAAAGTTCTTCGAAGCGATCAAAGTTTCGGGTTCATTAGAATCCGGATCGTGGAACTGACTTTTAAAGGCCTGTATGGCAAGCATCTTTCCGTCCATATAAGGCGTGATATCAACCACAAAATCCGGTTTATGATAGCGGAACTGGATATAATGGAACAAGGCCTTAGGTCTCCAGGGCTCCTGAGCAATTCCGTTTCGCTCTGTTTCAATGCGCCGCAATCCGGACAAAAACGCAGCCCTGCGAACTAGATCTCCACCCCGGCCATGATCCGGGTGCCTGTCACTCGGTGCATTGGCTAAGATCACCGATGGTTGGTAAGCACGTATTGCTCCGATCACCTTCCGGATCGACGGCTCATCTTCACCAAAAAAACCGTCGGGTAAATGCAAGCATTCCCTAACGTCCAAACCGAGGATCTCGGCCGAAGCCCGTGCTTCTTCTCTTCGGATCTCCGGTGTGCCCCGCGTGCCCAGTTCTCCGGCAGTAAGGTCTATGATCCCCGTGCTGTTCCCTCCTTCTTTCATCTTCAACAAGGTTCCGGCACATGCCAGTTCCGCATCATCAGGGTGCGCCGCAAAGGCCAATACATCAATTTTCATAAGCTTTCCCGATTCGAACTTAGAAATAATTCATTTATCAATGGGAACTAATACATCATTCCAACTTGTATTGTTTGATGATCATCTCAATTTGATAATCGAGGATAGGATCGTATTCATCTTTCAAACTGGCATCGTAGAAGCGGGCAAAGGCAGACCAGTAGAACGTTTCGGCACTACCGCGATAATATTTCAAGATCTCATAGGACGTTTTCCCGGTTTCGCGATGTATGAGTTTCAATAATAGCTTGCCCTGCGATCGGGTGAATAACTTCAGTGTTGCCATGAATTCCTCCTTGATGGCCTTCTCTGTTGCCTTGATGTATTGATTGCGCTCCTTCTCAGTAGTTAACAATTGCAGATTATCCTCCATCATCTGAAGGCGAAAAGCCGCCAGTTTGGCGTACGGGAGTGTCTTTCGAACATTATAAACCAGTCTTCGGTAAGCCTCCTTACCTTCCGGAGTGGAAAAATCCTTGATCACCACCTCCTCGAAATCATATACCCAAATGGTATCTTTCCCATCGATTGCAATACGGACAATATCACCATCCTCCACAATACCCCAGCTCTTTTTGGCTGAATCCGTCTGAGCCCCGGCCATGAGGACACCTGAGATCAGAAACATACCGGTTAAAAATACTCGAATCAACATGCTACAATTTGTGTTAAGTCCTTCCCCGCTATAAACTCAATTAACATGCCAGCCTATTCTGCGGAACGAAAACGCTGTTTCAGATCTTCGATCCGTTTCTCGGCATCGCTTCGCTCGCGCAGTTGCCAGGTATCCGGTTTATTCGGCAAGTATTTGGGGTTCGCGAATAAATTCAGGTAAACATGTTCCCTTTCAAACGAACAACCATGCCATTCTGTTTCAAGTTTATCCCTCAGCGAATCGCTGAGATCACCGATCACGTTTCCCTGCACGATGAAGCGGACTGTGTCCATATCCACTCCATAGAGGGAAGTGAAACAACTGCGCCCATCTTCAAGAAACATGGCTCGGGAAGGATTGCCCAACGGGGCAAATGTATAAATTGGATTCCCGGACGTTTCCAAACAAACAGATGCCATGAGATCGAAGGTCTGACGATATTGAAGCGTGGCATCTCCTAACGTTTTACCGGGATAAAACCACCAATGACCACTGATCACGACGACCAAGACCAAAACAGACCAGATGGTCCGCATCCCGCGCAGAACCTCGTTCGACGCAATAGCCAACAACGGGATACAAGGCAAAAAATACCTGTGTGCAGGTCCGGTTTGCGTTGTGAATGCGATCGCAAACGCATTTACAAAGAAGAGGACAAAGAACATGGTCAGGGAAACAGGTACTGTCTTACCCCTGAAATTCCGTACAACGTATACGATAAGCGGCAGTATGAGGGCGATCTGACCGTAATCGGAAATTCTCCAGTCGGCCAATATCAAATTCTTAATTACACCGCGAATTCCGGGCATACCCCGGTGCGCGGCATAGTCGGGGGAACTTACAGCCCAACCGGTTATTCGGTAATGATATAGAACCCAGGCACTAAAGGCCAACACAGGTATGAGTGTCATAAGGGCCCATGGTTTTATGGCCCTTCGATCTGACCCGCCAAATACCAGGGACCAAAACAAGATACCACCCCAGTAGAACACGGCCTGCAAGTGTATCAGCATCATCACCCCCATCCAAATACCTGCCCAAACGTAATTGCTCCGGAGTAAGCTACGCACTGCGAGAAGCAGGAAAAATGTAAGCGGAAGATGCGTATTCATCATGGCACTCTGGGCCAGGAAGAGCGGTATCACCGAGAGAACTACTGTTACCACAAATGCTTCAACAGGTCCGGACTCCCGTTGAACCCAGTTGAAAACGAGTGCTAGAATTCCCAAAGCGAAAATGAAGTTGATCGCATGGGAGATCGCGAGGTTCAACCCAAAGACCTTCCAAACGATCGCATAAAGCAGCGGGATCAGCAATGGATGCCCGGGATCGTATCCCGGCGGGTATGAGATGGATTGAAGATCGGAGTCGTAGATCCGGAGTGCGGCACGTGATACCGTGGAAATCGAATCACCAAAAAAGGGGTCGTCGGATACGATCAGGAAAAAGATGACCCATTGGGTTAAGAACACCAATCCCCCTAACCAGGTCAACAATTTCATGGATCAAAGATAGTGACGCAACTACAATGTTATCTGCCCGGAGAAAACATGTTCTGCCGGCCCGATCAGCCATACGTCCGTAAATGAATGTCCGTCGAAGTGAAAACGGACTGAAAGTGCACCACCAGGTGCCTCAACGATCGTTTCAAAAGCTCCCTGAGTTGCACCACGCCGCAAATGGCCCATCAGAGCTACAGCGGTGACACCCGTGCCGCAACTGAGCGTCTCATCCTCTACACCGCGTTCATAGGTCCTCATCTTGAGCACATCGCCCCGATCTTCAACGAAATTCACATTCACTCCCTCCGATGTATAGGGTTCATTATATCGTATGGCCCGAGCTTCTGAAAGCAGATCGATCGAGTGCACATTGTCCCTGAATTGAATATGATGCGGCGAACCGGTATTTGCAAAGCAGAAAGTTGTATCGATCAACCAGCTGTGCACATCATGCATCTTCAATTCAACTTTACCGAGACTGAACCGGGCTTCATGTTCCCCATCGGTAGAAAGAAAACGAGTTGAGTTCCCGATCAAACCCAGTTTTCTGGCGAATTCAACTGCACAGCGACTACCATTCCCGCA
Organism: Flavobacteriales bacterium; assembly: GCA_020635435.1. GTDB lineage: Bacteria > Bacteroidota > Bacteroidia > NS11-12g > UBA9320 > VMDK01. Next base: position 297,613 of record JACJZU010000004.1, on the reverse strand, counting down.
AAAACTCTGACTCCCATCGGAATTGAAATAGATCATATTGAAATCGAGTTCGGGATGCTCTTCAATGAGGATGAGTCCGTCTGCACCAATACCGAAGCGTCGGTCGCAGAGCAAATGGATCGGCAATAACGCAGCGTCAACGATCCGTTCCCGATTATCGATCAAGATGAAATCGTTACCGGTTCCCTGGTATTTTTCAAATGGAAGCTGCACGGATCACTCAAGCGATTTGATGATCGTTGGATCTGAGAGGGGTACATAGCTCTCAAATTTGGCACTCCGCTTCAATTGGTAGTATTTGGCGCCTCGCTTCATATACAAAGCACCGTTCAACTCTTTGAATCGAAGTGTCTCTGAAGGATTCACGTCGTACAACAGTAGCGTTTCCTTGTCCCACAGATATCCTTTGAAGTTCACATTACTCTCCCAAAGCTCGAGCTTCAACATACGTTCATCAGGTGCTGAAATGGCCTCACCAGTCGCCTCGTCACCGGATTCCTCCTTGTCTTTTCGGAATAACTTGTTCTTCGTTTTCTTGGACGCGCTTTCCTGTAACACGACTACTTCATTGGTAGATTCTGCAGCTTTTACCTGTGTACCCAATACTTCAAGCTTGATCGTCCTGGACTCGAGCAAACGGTCGCGCTTCACTTCCACATCATCTTCAACTTGTATCTTGTCGGACTCCTGACGAAGATTGGTGAGATCCTGTTTCTTGGTGGTTCTTGGCTTAGCTTCCGTAACCGGTTCATCCTCTACGTCCTGCTCTTCAGCTGATTCAGCGGCCAGCATATCCGGTTCGACCTCAGTTGAATCAATGGCTATCAAGTTATTCGTATCCGATACCTGATCATTCTTGCTCCGGCGAACTGTTCCCTCGGAGTCTTCCTCTGTCCCGGTGTCTTCATTTGACACCGTTTCCTCCGTTTTGGTATTTTCAACAAGCGGGAATTCAGTTTGAGGAACGAAATACTTCAAAACGACGAATAGTGCCAGGAAACCCGTTACTATGGCCGCCGAAGCATAAACCCACCTTGGGCTCCATAAATTCTGAATGTAATTTACCTTACCCTGTTCCTTCAGGATCTGTCGCAACTCGGCCTCTCGAGCTACTTTCAACTCTTCGATCAGGGCTTCCTGTAATTCAACGCGACGGGCAAATTCAGGTTCAGTACGCATTTTGTACTTGAACTTGTCCATCTCCTCCGTTTTCAATTCATCGCGGAGGTAGGCATCTATGAGTTCGTATATTTTTTGATCCTGTTCCACGGCCTATAACAAATCGTCTCGTTCAAAATTCTCTTTCACCATGGTCTCAAGCTTCTTGAAACACTGGTACTTCTTCGATTTTACCGTGTTGGTATTGGCAAAGCCCATCTTCTCGGCGATCACCCTGTTTTCCAATTGGTCGAAATAAAAATAACCGAGCAATTTGCGACAGGTTTCGTCCAAAGCAGCAACCATCTCGCGGATCACCTTCGCATCGTAGGCTGAAGATTTGGGCTCTTCGTATACGAGACGTTCCTGTATGCCATCCTCAACAACCGTGAATCGGTGCTTTTTCTTCAGTTGTTTGAACCAAAGGTTCTTCACAATTGACATTAAGTAAGTACTCATCTTTACCGTCAGGATAAAATCGTCCTTGTTCACATTTTGCCAAACTGCGATCAAACTATCCTGAAACACATCGTCGATCTCCTCATCGGAGCCGTTATTCTTGAGGATGAAGTTTCGAACCATCGTATAATAGTTCCGGTACATGCTCACCAATGCCTCTTCATTCCCCTTTTGAATCTCTTCGACCAGCTGCGTATCGGAATACTTTCTAATCCCTAGCATTTGGTAGAGGGTTTATGTGCGTTCATCGAGAAAGGTAAATGAGCCATGAATGTTATTCCTTTGGAAGGCGTTACAAATATCGAATAAATGACACAATCGCCTTTGGGAATGTATTTTGCAAGGGGCAAACAGAACAAAAAACACAATACTATGAAGAGACTCGTCGGTTTTTTTGCAATTGCTTTGGTAGGAGGTTTGACCGCTCTGGCGCTCAATCACTTCTTTTTCAGTTCAAATTCAGAACCCCGATCCTTTGAGGAAAGACAACAGGTGCGCTTTGCCAATCAGGAAGCACTGAGCGGCGACGCCATCAACTTTGTGGATGTGGCAGAACGTGCCACCCCTACAGTAGTGCACATCAAAACGACCATCGAAGCGGCATCAACCCCGCCCGACATGTTCGATCCGTTTGGCTTTTTCAACAATCCCGGTATGCAGGCTCCACAACAACAAGGCTCCGGATCCGGTGTGCTGATCACCAACGACGGGTATATCGCCACAAATAATCACGTGATCGATGGTGCCTCGAAGATCGAAGTTGTGCTCAACGACAAAAGAAGTTATACCGCTGAATTAATCGGAAAAGACCCGGAAACAGACCTGGCCCTTCTGAAAATTGAAGAAAAAGGCCTCAACTTCCTATCATTTGGGAATTCAGATGAACTCCGAATCGGTGAATGGGTGATCGCGGTGGGGAACCCATTCAACTTAACATCTACGGTAACTGCCGGAATTGTCAGTGCCAAGGGGCGAAACATCAACTTATTGCGCCAAAATGGCGGTGAATGGGCCATTGAGAATTTCATCCAAACCGATGCTGCAGTCAATCCCGGTAATAGCGGTGGGGCACTGGTTAATACTCGAGGAGAGTTGGTAGGTATCAATACGGCCATAGCTTCTCGCACGGGATCCTATGCGGGATACGCATTTGCCATCCCTGTGAATCTCGCTAAAAAAATTCTGGACGACCTGCTCAAATACGGCGAGGTGAAGCGAGCCGTTCTCGGAGTTCGGATACAGGACATCACCGCAGAACTGGCTGATGAAAAAGGCATCCGCGATCTTGAGGGCGTTTACATTCCGGAAGTTGTTAAGGATGGAGCAGCCGACAAAGCCGGAGTGAAAGATGGCGATATCATTCTCAGCATCAACGGAACAAAACTCAACAAGGCCAGCGAACTCCAGGAAGAGATCAGCAAATTCTATCCGGGCGATAAAGTGAAGCTCAAACTGATCCGCGATGGCAAGGAAATCGAAAAAGAGGTTACTCTCCGGAGCAAGGAAGGCGATACCAAGGTCGTCACCGAAGTGAAACGAGAAGAGAAAGAAGCCTTTGGAGCAACTTTCGAGAATTTGAGTCGCGACGAAAAGCTGAATCTCAAAGTGCGGAACGGGGTGCGCCTCTCCAAAGTGAAGAAAGGTCCGTTTGCAGATAAGGGAATTTCAGAAGGATTCATCATTACCCACATCGACAAGAAACGGGTTTATACGACTCAGGATGTGGTTAGTCAGCTCAAGGCAAAATCGGGCACCATACTCGTTGAAGGGGTGTTGCCTAACGGTGAATCGGAAGCCTATGCGCTCCGATTGCCTGAGCAACCTTAAAAGATCACTGTGTTTTCAGATTACTTTTTCAGGGCCTCCAAGCTTTTGGGGGCCTTTTTTTAATTCCCTGCCAAATTGATCCGGAATGCTCCTGTCGTTCCCGACGGAGTTCTTAACTTTGGCCATCAGGAAGCATCCATTAAATACCCGTAAATGGCCAAGATCAAATTCTGCGGCGCTGCCCGCACAGTAACCGGTAGCGCACACCTGCTCACTTTGGACGACGGAACAAAGATCCTCTTCGATTGCGGGCTCTATCAGGGGCGGGAGGAGGAATATGCGAATTTCAACGAACATTGGGAATTCGACCCTGCGGAGATCGATTTCCTTCTCCTCAGTCATGCGCACATAGACCATTGCGGGCGTATCCCGAAATTGGTAAAAGACGGCTTCGCCGGAGATATCATTTGCACCAGTGCCACTCGCGATCTGGCGTCCATCATGCTGCTCGATTCAGCCTACATTCAGGAAAAGGATGTGATCTACGTGAACCAGAGACGCGATCATTTAGGACTTCCTCCCATCGACCCACTCTACACATCGGCCGATGCCCTGGCTTGTATGGATAGTTTCGTGGGAGTTGGGTATGATCGATGGTACAAATTCCGCGACGATCTGGAGGTCTTGTTCCGCGACAGCGGCCATATCCTGGGAAGTGCCAGTGTCACGCTTAAAGTACACATGCCCGGCGGATATGAGAAATACATCGGTTTCACAGGAGATATAGGTCGTCCGGACCGCCCTATACTCCACGATCCTCAGCCCATGCCCAATGTGGATTATCTGATCTGCGAATCGACCTATGGCGGGAAGAGTCATGAAGGTGGTCCGCACAACAAGCAGGAACTTCTCGAGGTGATCCGCGAAGCCTGTGTGGATCGTCGAGGCAAACTCATTATTCCGGCATTTAGTGTTGGGCGTACGCAGGAGATCGTATACATGCTCGATCAGCTCGCCAATGAAGGTGCACTCCCGAAAATTCCTGTTTACGTTGACTCCCCCCTTGCCGTAAATGCCACGGATATCTTCACTATGCATCCAGAATGCTTCGATGCGGATATTATCGAATACATGAATTCCGATCCGAACCCTTTCGGTTTCAATGAATTGCATTACACACGAAGTGTGAATGAGTCGAAGAAGATCAATACCCTCAAAGGTCCGGCGATCATAATCAGCGCATCGGGTATGATGAGTGCCGGTCGGGTTAAGCACCATCTCAATAATTGCATTGAAGACCCACGGAACACCGTACTCATTGTAGGGTACTGTTCACCCGGAACACTCGGATGGCGCTTGCGCGAGGGGGAATCGGAGGTCCGCATCTTTGGGGAATACAAACAGGTTAATTGCCAGATCCGCATCCTCGATTCATTCAGCGCACATGGCGATCAACAGGAAATGCTCAATTACCTCGACAATCAAAACCGCGATAAACTGAAAACCGTATTCCTGGTTCACGGCGAGGAGGATAGACAAAACGACTTCAAAAAGGCCCTGGAGGAAAATGGCTTTCGCGATGTGGAGATCCCACACGTTTACCAAACCTACAACCTGAAACTGTGAGTCTTCTCAGTATAATATCAGATATCAACTTCTCATGGTGGTGGATCCTCGGCATTCTCGTGCTATTGGTGATCATTCGGGACATATTCTTCAACCCCCGACATACCATCACCCACAATTTCCCGATCATTGGTCATTTCCGCTACCTGCTGGAAAAGATCGGTCCTGAATTGAGGCAATACATCGTTGCGAATAATAGGGAAGAGCTGCCGTTCAACCGCAGTGAGCGCAGCTGGATCTACGCCAGCGCAAAAAAAGAGAATAACTATGCCGGTTTTGGGACCGATCAGGACATCCATGCCCCCAATTACCATTTCATCAAGCCAAACCTTTTCCCATTCATTATGGACGAGGGGCATTATAACCTTGAGAGACCGGACTTTGTGCCTTGTGCCAAAGTGATCGGATTAGCCAACAAACGCAAGCGACCGTATCGCCCGGCTTCGGTTATAAATATTTCGGCCATGAGCTATGGTTCCCTCTCAGCGGCTGCCGTGGAATCGCTCAACAAAGGGGCAAAACGAGCAGGTTGCTACCACAATACAGGTGAAGGCGGATTGTCGCCTCACCACAGCCACGGGGCCGATGTGGTTTTTCATTTCGGAACAGGATACTTCGGCGTTCGCGACGGCGAGGGCAACTTTTCCATAGACAACCTCGAAAAACTCGTGGAGAACAACCCCTTTGTGCGTGCCATTGAGATCAAATTGTCGCAAGGAGCGAAGCCCGGAAAGGGGGGTGTGCTACCTGCCGGTAAGATCACATCTGAAATCGCTGCGATCCGAGGCGTTGAACGCGGGAGGGATGTTATTTCACCGGCCTTTCACACGGCATTCAGTGGGGTCGATGAAATGCTCGATCTCATAGAGCAAATTGCCGGGCGAACCGGACTGCCGGTCGGGATCAAATCAGCAGTGGGAAGGACAGAGCAATGGGATTACCTGGCCACAAAAATGAAGCAGCGAGGAACAGGACCCGATTTCATTACCATTGATGGCGGTGAGGGTGGCACGGGGGCAGCACCACCATCCTTTGCCAATCATGTGAGTTTGCCTTTCTTTTATGCCTTCAGCACAGTTTACGAGATATTCCTCAAACATGGGCTAACCGATCGGATCGTTTGGATCGCATCCGGGAAACTCGGTCTGCCTGCCCAGGCAAGTAAGGCTTTCGCTATGGGTGCCGACCTGGTCAATGTGGCTCGCGAAGCCATGATGTCCATCGGTTGCATTCAGGCTCAGATCTGCCATACAAACCGCTGTCCTTCCGGCGTTGCCACGCAAAATAAATGGTTACAGGCAGGTATAAATGTACCGCTCAAATCGGAAAGATTCGCCGAATATGCAAAAGCATTCCGGAAAGAGATCCGGGAACTGGCGATGGCCACCGGACATGAGCATCCCTGCCAGTTTTCGATGACCGATATCGAGGTGAGCATGGGTGATAGCAACTACACGAAAACCCTAAAGGATATTTTCGGATATGAAAAGCACATCGTACATTTTGATGGTGTTGAGAAACTGAGGAATTGTCCGTATCTTGGGGCCACAGGCTATGAATATCACGAATAAAAATGCATATAGGAAGGGACTTTGGAGCATTCGCTGGCGACAGTGGTTGATTTTTCTGGTCCTTGCTTCCTTGAGCGGTGGCGCCCTTTACCAAGATTGGATGAAGTGGTACATTGCCTTTCTGATCCCGTTGGCGAGTATTCCCATCCTGCTTATTATCTCACTGCGCTCGGTAGCCGTTTGGAAGAATAAAGTTCTATTGAATGCCGAAAATCCCAAGGAAGTTCTCGGGAGGGCACGAAGGAGTTTCTTAAAGAGCAACTACCTTGAAAGATTTACGATCTGGACTCCCGGCCAACATGTGAGTTTTCAGGATGCCTATGAATCGCGCATGCGGGAAGTCCGAAAGGGAATGCTCGAACATGGTGCAGAGCTGTACGACGGCAGAAAGAAACTTCATATTCATACGGCCATGGGTGTTGTACCTGCCTGGTTGCTTATCAGTGTTTCCGGTATCGTAGCAACTCTGGTATGGTTCCGATACAGGCCCGATGTCACTGAACGTGTAGTAGCTGCTCTGCTCTTTCTTTCATTCCTGTTCCTGGCTGTGGCCATGATCCGGAGTTTCCTCAAACGCAATAAGGACATCATCCTGCTCGATCGGCATGGGATACGGGTTGATGGTACCCATTATCCCTGGCAGGATCTGATGCTGGTCGATGTGGATGCCGGTCAGGATCTGGTACTCAAGCTGAGGAATGGCGAAACTCAACGACGTTCCGTAAGAGGTTTAAGCCTATCCCCCGCCGAAATTGAAGAGGCTGCACTCTATTTCAAAGACCTCCTGGATCGGGAAGCACTCGAAAAAGCGTAGTTAATTCTAAACACTTCCCAACCGGGAACATCCTCTTGGATTGAGGATTCCCAAATCGCAATATCCTCGTATTCAACACTTTAAGAAAATCGCATCGCGGAGAGGCATCCCTCTTGAAAGATATGTATCTAAAAGACGGAGCTTATGAAAACACATGTACTCTTTTACCTATCTCTATTTTTCGTTGTTTCAGGGTTGAGCTCCTGTATGAACAGGAGTGTGCTGCCAAGCTATTACAGCCGTGCCGGTAATCATCAGATACTTGCCGTGCTTCCTGTACAAACACACTTTCTTGGGATGGATGCCTATCTGGAGAAGATGGATACCACTCAATTCCTTGAACTGCGGGAAGAACTCACCGAATCGGTTTACCTCAATATTCTCAAACGATCCGGTTTAAGGGAGCGCGATATCAAGATCGCTTTTCAAACTCCTAAGGTGACACTTGCCCGACTGAAGAGTAATGGGATCAATGTACTCCATTTGATGGATGAAGATCCCGTGGAGCTTGCCCGGGTAATTGGGGTTGATGCTGTTGTGCTGATCCGCGTTCGCGCCGATGGAGGGATCGATCGCTACCTGGTTTCCATAGGCGAGATCGTAGTGGATGATGAAGTTGATACCGAGGGCGACGACGATCGACCTTTGTTCCGCAAATACGAGCAATACCGTGTTTACATGCAGGCCCAGCTGATCGATGGCTACGATGGCAGTTTGCTCTGGCATTTCGATAAGCGCAAATCGCCACAGGTGGAGATCAGTTTAGCTGAGGGAGTTGGAGATATCAGCCGGGCTATGGTCCGTCAGTTCCCCTACAAGAACATGGAAGGGGTTTACGGAAACCGCCAGCCGATCTTCGCTGCAGACTGAATTTTTCCAAACTGACCTTAAAAAAGAACGACCGGTACTGGATGGTATCGGTCGTTTTAGTTTGGTGTCTTGGGAGATCCTTCTTCCGACCTTTCCGGAACTCCCTGATGGTGCAGATGTATGGCCATGATCGCGGCCATGAAGCTCCACATGGGAACGGCGATCTTGTCGAAATCGCTGTAATTGTTGAGCATACCATGCGCAAAATACGTGATCAAACCCAACAAGGCGCCCAAAGCATAGGATCGGCTTTGTGTATCGCGGGTGGAATAGTAGACCTTGAAGCCAAGGTGTAACACGACCAGCACCATCAATACATACAACACACCGCTTAGCACACCCGATTCGGCAAAGGGGCGAAGCACTTCACTGTGTACGTTGCCCAGATCACCGGAATGTGTGCTTATGATCGACAGTTCTGAGGATACCTGATAGGGTGCATATTGAAACGTATAGGTACCCGGACCAAAGCCCAGGATCGGTTTATCGAGGAACATGCGGTATGCGCAACTCCAGCGATTGAGCCGCTCCAGATTAGAAGGGTCGGTGGTCACATTTGAAAAGGATTGGACGTGCTCCGTGATATCGTCGTCGCTTTCCTGCTTGTTGCGTCCCAGCTCTTCCAGCAGAACCGACTGAAAAGCAAAGAGCATGACCACAGCGACCGCTCCAAGGATCATGAGTGTCCGGAATTGAATCTTCAGCTTTAGAATGACCCACACCCCTCCGGCAACTACCAGGCTCAACCAACTTGCCCGGGTAAAGGAGAAAACGACTGCCACGATCACTATGCATGCGAAAGCGGCCGCCGAACCCACTCCGAACCAATTCAGTCCGGATCGGCGTCCGTTACTCAACAAAACCAACATGAGCGGTATAACAAAGGATATAGCAGCTGCATACATGCCGTGGTCGGGCAGGAAAGGACGCATGGCTGTGTACGAATACAGCCTGGTAAACGATTCCGCCGCGTGGTTTTTTAGGGTATAGAGGGAAAGGATCACCGTGGCCACGCTGAAACACCACAGGAAGATCGCGATCGCCTTCTTTTTTCGGAAAAATTCGGTCAAGCCCAAATAGAAAACCAGTACAAACCAGAGACGCGCTAAGGTATACTTCAAACTGACCAGAGGCATCGTGCTTCCCACCGTGCTCACGAACATCCAGGCAATATCGAGCAGGATTATGATGGTGAGCGGATGTCGGAGCAAGCGCTTATCGAAGGTGGATCCATTCACCAGTTTGAACAGGATCCCGCAGAACATGAAGAAGATGAGTGGTTCGGTGGGGATACTCATTCCGATCCCACCACCAATGTCTTTTACCGGAATGCTGAGCGGAGTGGCAAATGCCAGGAAATAAAGCATCTGCTCTGTTTTGAAGAACAGAAAATAGATGGCGATGGGAAGGAGCGGCAGAGCCAGAACATAATATATATCGAAGGCTATTGCCACCAACGCTGCCGCGAGGAAGAGCAATACCGTACCATACACCAGTTGAAGTTCCTTCTTGCCAAACATGGCTCAGGATCAGGCCGTTTTCAGTTTCTTGCGCTGCTCTACGAACAGCAGAACGATGGCTCCCATTGCGAATCCGGCCACCATACTCAATAAAACGATCAACTTGCGCACCGGATAGCTTTTCTTCTCAGCCGGAGTGGCGTTGGTGAGCACGAACTTGTGTGGAAGGGTCTTCTCGATATCCACCTTAGCCTTATTGTAGCGCTTGCGCAATTGGCTCAATTCCTCCAATTCGAGGATAAGTGTTTCGTAGAGGTTGGTATATTCACTTCCATACTTGGCCAATGTGTCGCGTTCGGCTTGTAATTGTTGAATGCGCGCCGCACTCCCACCCGAAGAGTACAGTTTGTACAAACCGTCGGAAATAGTTGCTGCCTGCTCGTCAATATTGATGATCCCCTTGGCCCCTAACTCCCGCAAACGCGTTTTAAGTCCCCAAACATAATCCTCCTTCTTCTTGAATTCTTCCTCCACGATCACGAAGGCCTCGCGGGCAACCTGTTGTTGGATCTCTGTTTTAACCGAGTCGTAGATGGCTGCAATTCCATTGGCAATATCGGCCGCCATCTGTGGATCTTCGTCCATCACGGTTATGGCGATGCTAAGATAGCGCGTGCGGTCGTAGCTGATATTGCTCTTCATTTTCCGGGCGAGCTTGGTATAGGGATAACTGCCATTCGGATCGATCTTGTAATGTTTCATCAGATCGAAATTGCGAACCACCCGATTGGTGAGTTTATCCGACTTCAGTATCTGCAGGGCATTCTCGGCCTCCTCTTCCTCCCCAAAAGCCAGAACGTCCGCTTCGCGCTTGTTCAGGTCGGTGAACATGGCATTTCCGATCGAATTGATCGTGGTCGGGTAAAACACAACCTCCGAACGGTATTTGGGTTTGATGAAAACCGGCGCTGAGAATACAGCTCCCAAAACACCTGCAACCACAGTGATGATGATCAGATGCTTCCGCCAACGAAAAAGAAACAGCAGGATATCCTGAAAATTAAAAGTCAGAAATGTTTCATCCCTCTCCATACGCTTTTCTTAAAAAGTTTGCAAAAATAGCCAATTCAATGGCAGCGGACAGTTCAGGCTTTACGACGCATCAGAACCTTGAAGTCCCTGCTTCGGATCAGACCCAGAATCCAGGCAACTGATCCGGCTGTTGCGAACAACAACGCCATATGAACGGGTGGATTGTCAAAATATTGTCTGAGAACTATTCCAGTGGCGATCACTGCACCGAGCAGTACAATAAGCCGCAGGTATTCGCCAATTGGCGCCAGTGCCTTTAAACGGCGTTGTGCATTGAACATGCAACCCAGCGCGAATATGGATTGAGTTACCAGGGTGGCCCAGGCGGCTCCCAGAATTCCCTTTCTAGGGATCAGGATCAGGTTCAAACCCAGATTCATCAATACGCAGAACAGGGCCAGAATATTCAGGAATCGCAATGTTTTAGCGGCGGTGAGTAAGGTCCCATATACATACACCAAGGCGATCGGAAGGAAGCAGACCATCAGGATCCCGAAGCAGGCCGCGGCATCTGCAGTCCATTTCATGGGGTAAAGCAGAGCGATCAGCCATTCGCCATGCATCATTGCAATTACGGCCAATACCAAAGCCGGTACGACCAAAATACGGGCGGATAACATGCTCAATTTGCGGACAAATCCTGTTTCCTCGAGCCTACTGCTGAACATGGGCAACAGAATTCCGGCTAGCAGTACCGCCACCATATTCAAGGCATCGAGCAGCCGATAACCCATAGCATACTCGTTGGCCTCCTCGTTGCCCAGCATGTCCTTCAACATCACCGCATCCATGCGGGTGTATATCGACATCAATGCGGCAAGAAGGGCGAAGGGCAGCGTTTGCAGCAGCAATGAACGCAGAAAACCCGGATTGAAACGATCCGGACGACCGTTGAGCATTCGGGAGTTGACCACCATCAAACCAAGAAAGGACAACAGAACACCCGAAAGTTGCACGTACACAAAAGCATGAATAGTGAGGTTCTCCCTCCATTCCGGAACGAGCAACCAGGTTCCGCAAACGGCAATTACCAGCAAGCGATCGAGAACGGCAAACAGACCGTCGAGTTTGAATTTATGATGTGCGGCGATATTGCTTCGCAAATAGCTGTTGAAGGAGATGGCGATCTGCATTGCAGCCAGAGGAATAAGGATCCGAGCATCTTCCTTCCCAAAACCCATGGCCAGGGAGGCGGCTGCGAGGAGCACCAGATAGCCGGCTGCAAAAAGAAGCTTGCTGAGCAGGATGTTCCGAAAATGCTTTCGGAAGAAATCGGGATCGCGGGCCACTTCACGGGTGTTCATGGAATTGATCCCGAGATCCAGCACGATTATGAACAAAATGCTGAAGGCCAGTAAACCGAAGTAGCGCCCGTAATCCTCCGGGGGAAGGGTATTCTGTATGGCTCTATCCACCAACAGGATCCAAACGGCTTTGATCAGGATATTGATCACCTGAACAAAGGCCACATCGGAATAGAATTTCTTACCGGCCATGTAACGGCCGAATTTACCGCTTTTGCAGCAGCTCCGTCATGAAGGCTCTGTCCTCCAATCGATCGGTATAACCCTTTGCAATGATGTCCTTAACGATGCGCGTATTCTCTGCACCGTGTTCCAGAGCCTCCCGGTAGGGTATATTGGTAAAGGTGACCATCTCGTATTGCGATTTGAACAGATCAGGGTACAATTCACACAAGGTATGCTCCACTTCTTTCTGTCGGAGGAAATCCTCGTCGCCCACCAGATCGCGCATCTCCACAAAATTCTGCAAGGCCAGATCGGCAATGGCATCTGCATTGGTTTTTCGCAGTTTCTGATAAGCGTCCAAAGCAGCATCCCAATCGGGTAAATGTGCCTCCAAACATTCATCGAGCACCACACAATCCTCGAAAGCGCAGTTCATGCCCTGACCGTAAAAAGGCACCACGGCATGACAGGCATCCCCGATCAACACGGCCTTCTGATTCACCCAGGGATAGCAGCGCACGGTAACCAGACTGCCGGTAGGGTTCTCGAAGAAATCCTTCACCAGATCGGGCATCAACGGAACCGCATCCGCAAAATGTGTGTTGAAGAACTTCAGAACGGCCTGCTCATCGGTAAGCGTGGCGAAGCTGTTGGCCCCTTCAAATGGGAAGAACAAGGTACATGTGAAGGTTTTGTCCGGATTGGGCAATGCGATGAGCATATACTCGCCCCGTGGCCAAATATGCAGGCAATTGGGATCCATCGCAAAGTCGCCTTCTGCATTGGGTGCAATGGTCAGCTCTTTATAGCCGTGTTCGAGATAGGTTTGGGAATAATTGAATCGTCCGCGTTTCATCATGCGCATGCGCACGGCCGAGAAGGCACCATCGCCCCCAATGATCAGATCCGACTTCACTTCGTGGATCTTGCCATCGGCATCCAGAAATTTGGCGGTTCCCTCCTTCAAATTCACATCCAGACATTTCATCTCAAAATGCAGATGCACATCCGGATTCTCATCGGCCAGTTGGAGGAGATGTTTATTCAAACCACCCCGGCTCACCGAGTTTATGTGTTGCCCTTCTTTTCCATAGGGTTGATAGGCCAGATTGCCCTGCTCGTCGTGCATCATGCGGCCTTTCATGGGAATGGCGTTGGCCAGGACGGCATCTTTCAAGCCGGCCTTTTCCAGAGCGCGTAAACCGCGGGTAGAGAGTGCGAGGTTGATCGATTTACCTGCACTGATATCCGCCCGGCGCATATCGGGCCGGCGTTCGTAAATATGTACTTCATATCCCCTCTTGGCCATGTAAACGGCCATTAAGGATCCTGCCAGTCCGCCCCCGGCTATGGTGATTTTTGTTTTGGACATGCTTTTGTTCCTTGTGTAGCGGACAAAATTAGTTTTTCAAGGGAATTGGAAGGGATGACGGATGATAGGTTACGTCGCTAGAACCATTTGCACACCATGTTCAGTTCGTGTATAGGTGTAAGCTATGTGTTTCACCACAGATGCACACAGATCCGCACAGATAACGGAGGATGCGATCTGTGCAAAATCTGTGTTGATCTGTGTAATCTGTGGTGTAAAAAAAAATCTCCATCCAAGACCCTACCTTCCATCGCTTAAACCGCTTCCACCCCGTTTCAGCGCGAGCTACGACACAAATTGATCCGATCTTTACCCATGCCACATGGCGACAATCTTTGGTTTTCATGTATGGACGTGTGTGTTTCACCACAGATTACACAGATTTTCACAGATAACGGCGGATTCGATCTGTGCAAAATCTGTGTTGATCTGTGTAATCTGTGGTGCAAAAAAAAATCTCCATCCATGACCCTACCTTCCATCGCTTAAACCGCTTCCACCCCGTTTCGGCGCGCGCTACGACACAAATAGATCAGATCTTTACCCATGCCATACTGCGAAAATCTTTGGTTTTCATGTATGGACTTATGTGTTTCACCACAGATACACACAGATCCGCACAGATAACGGAGGATGCGATCTGTGCAAAATCTGTGTTGATCTGTGTAATCTGTGGTGTAAAAAAAAATCTCCATCCAAGACCCTACCTTCCATCGCTTAAACCGCTTCCACCCCGTTTCAGCGCGAGCTACGACACAAATTGATCCGATCTTTACCCATGCCACATGGCGACAATCTTTGGTTTTCATGTATGGACGTGTGTGTTTCACCACAGATTACACAGATTTTCACAGATAACGGCGGATTCGATCTGTGCAAAATCTGTGTTGATCTGTGTAATCTGTGGTGCAAAAAAAAATCTCCATCCATGACCCTACCTTCCATCGCTTAAACCGCTTCCACCCCGTTTCGGCGCGCGCTACGACACAAATAGATCAGATCTTTACCCATGCCATACTGCGAAAATCTTTGGTTTTCATGTATGGACTTATGTGTTTCACCACAGATACACACAGATCCGCACAGATAACGGAGGATGCGATCTGTGCAAAATCTGTGTTGATCTGTGTAATCTGTGGTGTAAAAAAAAATCTCCATCCAAGACCCTACCTTCCATCGCTTAAACCGCTTCCACCCCGTTTCAGCGCGAGCTACGACACAAATTGATCCGATCTTTACCCATGCCACATGGCGACAATCTTTGGTTTTCATGTATGGACGTATGTGTTTCACCACAGATTACACAGATTTTCACAGATAACGGCGGATTCGATCTGTGCAAAATCTGTGTTGATCTGTGTAATCTGTGGTGCAAAAAAATCTCCATCCAAAAAACCCAACCTCCTATCGCTTAAACCGCTTCCACCCCGTTTCAGCGCGAGCTACGACACAAATTGATCCGATCTTTACCAATGCCTTACCGCGACAATCTTTGGTTTCATGTATGGACGTATGCGTTTCACCACAGATGCTCACAGATTTTCACAGATACTTGAGGATTTAGTAATTCGTGCCTCATAATCAACTTGTTGTTGATCTTTTCACTATTTTTAAATTGAAACTAGTCAGGCTTTTTGATCCATTTTTCATTTCGACCTGCGCAGCGAAACACCATGTTGATCATCTAATGCATAAGCGAATCGTTCTACCACGTGATTCATACACTAACATTGGAGCAAACAGAAGAGCATCTTTATCCGAACCATGACATGGAGATGGATGAAAAACAGTTGGTAGCTGAATGTTTGAAAAAGAATGAATCTGCGGAGCGGCATCTCTACGAGTCCAATTACAATATACTTCTGGGAATCTGCCTTCGATACCTCACGGAATATGCTGAAGCAGAAGATGTGGTTCACGATAGTTTCATCACCATTTTCAAACAATTGCATCGCTTTCAATTCAAAAGCAGTTTGCGCACGTGGATGACAAGGATCGCTATTAACGGGTGTTTGGCATACCTAAAAAAGCAGAAAAAGCTGGTTATAGACCACGATCAGGTTTTGGAAGAACTGAATCAACCCGAGATCTCGGAAGATGAATTAAAACACCTTAATGTCCAGGAAATACTCGAATTATTGAACAGACTGCCTATTGGCTATAAAACAGTTCTGTGCCTTTATTCCATAGACGGACTTGATCATCGTGAAATCTCAGGACTCCTAGGAATCAGTGAAAGCAGTTCGCGCTCACAGTTATTCAGGGCACGTGTGTATCTACGAAAACTTTTATCCAACCAGACCAATCATGGATAACGAAAAGAACAAATCGCCACTGGCTCAAAGGTTTGATGGTTTTGCTCCGGGAAAGCTTCCCAGCTTTGACACATTTCAAGCCAAAAGACAGCACAAGCGTCGGTTTCTTTGGATATTCCTTGCTTCGGTTCCCTTAATTATTTTGATGTTTTGGGCAGGACTCCAGTACTTCAATCAATCGGTACAGGAGAAGACCGCATCAACGTACCACCCGCACGTCGACCTTGGTGAAGTAGAAGAATTCGAATTTGATCAAAATGAACGGAATACAACAGGGACAGAAGTCGGGGACGAAGAAAAAATACAAATTCCAAATCCGGTAACTCAAACCCCAAGGTCATATACTGCGACTGAAGGAACAAACTTGATTCAATCCTCTTCACCCGTTGAACGGGAGCTCTACACTCCTATGGAGAACGTATCGGAAGGGCTCTGTAAAGCTTTGGGATTGCCTTTCTCATTCTTTATTTGGAAATCCGATGAACTACCCTATATTCAAGTTTCACCATTGCTCAAGCAAAATGGGCTTTTGAAGCAGCCCCGAAGGCCATTCGTCACGATTTCCGGGGGCTTTAATCTTGCCGACCCGCTGCTCGACATGCCTCAAAATTCGGAGAAATACGTTCACCCTGATTTCGAGAAGATCTACAACAACACTAAAGTTTCCGCACTGGGCATGATGTCGGAATTTTCGATCTATATACCCGTTTACAAGAGGATCTGGGTAGGTGCCGGGTTGGGAATTACCGGGAATCAACTTGGGGGAACCTATCGCTTTGAACTGGATAGCGTACCGATATATGACATCGACAACACAATTGCAGGGTTTCTTGTCTACCCCGATGGATCAGCGAGTAAAAAAGTTGATCTGGGATCTGCATCCCGCTCGTATCAGTACGTATCCGTGCCAATATCGGTTGGCTACTTCCTTGACAAACCGCGTTTTGAACTGCATGCTGAAATCGGTTTAAACCTGTCCTACATGATCTCCGCTTCCGGAAATTCCCTGGACGCCTTCAACCTGAAACAGGTGGTGCCTTTAAAACAAGTGCTCAACCCGGAATATGTGTCGGGTTTTGGAAGATTAACACTGTATAAGCCCATATCGAAAAGCACTTCTATAGGTTTAGGCCTATCCCAAACCATTCAATTGAACAACTTTTACCTTGTTGACCATTTACGTGCATTTAACGTAGTGAGCCAATTAAACATTTCAACCAAAATCAACTTACACCAATGAACATAAAGAAATTAGTCATCACCATTCTGAGTATTCTGTCGTTCGTCCAAGGCCAAGCGCAACTAATTGAATACTTCAACTTACCCGAACGCTTTAAGGGCAGAAATGTGGACACGTCCTATTGGGGTTATAGCAAAGGCAGCTTTTTTGAATTGCAGGATAGTATCTATTACATCAACCATTACAACTTTCCTTCAGGCACTGATTATTTCATCTTTAAACTAAGCGGGAAAGATCTGGTTCCTTACGATAGTTTTAATGCAAACTATGATAATGGTTTAGCTATTTCACTTGGCCATGAACCTCAGGTCGTAGTGTATAAAGACACCTTGTTCATCAATACTAAAAAGGAGTTGCATAAATGGACAGCAGCTACAAAAACGCTCATCAAGGATACGGGATTGAATACCAATGGCGAATTGATCGATGTGCTGGCACTTACACCGGAGGGAAATCCGATTGTTTCATTTTTCGAAGGGATGTTTGGCATATACGACAGCACGGGTTGGAAGCTGCGTCAGGAATTCTACGGAACCGGAGTTTACCCCGAAGCACGGTTATTCGACATTCAGTTCAAAGGTGATACGCTTCTCATTTTAACTACAGAAGATCTGTACATGTTGAAGAACTGGCAAAAGGTCGACAGCGTTGTCAGATTTCATATTGTGAATGGAGGTAAGTGGTTGTTCTGGCCTAGGGCAATGCATGTTGGAAATGGGGCACTGTACCATCACATGGGCACTTATTACGTGTTCGAATTGCGAAATAATACGTATACCCCGTACGGAAAGGATCCCAAAGACCGCATTTATACATGTCGAGACCTGGAATGGCATAAAGGTTTGTTATGGGCAACAGCTATCCGAACCTGGAACGACTCCCTCGCCACCTTGCACTACTATTTACAAAACCGCTGGCATGATGTAGGAGAAGATCACATACAATGGCTTTACAACATTAGGGGCAGAATGTATGTAGATGGTGAACGTCCGGGAGTGGTAGCTGATTTTGCACTCGTAAACGGGCAGGTACGCTTCGATGATGGCAATTGCATCGTTGATGCCGGAGATGAACCTCTGTTTACCAAGATCGAAGTAGGTGGAACAAGCAAGGTCTACTTTTCCAACGATGGGTACTTTACATTCCCGGGAATTCAGGGTAAAACGTATACCATAAAATCCCAAAAGCACCACCTGGCAAAAGGATATCTGTGCGGAACCGATTCCATTGTGATCAACATCCAAAACAAGGACTCGTCGTACACCGTAGATATCGCCCAGGAAATTGACACCACAATTCACGATATATCTGTTGGAATAGGAACCGCTGCGGCGGTTAAAGGTCAATATGTGATTGGAGCGATACGGATCAAAAATGAAAACAAGGTTTGGTATGATTCGATACGCATACAATTGAAGTTTGATTCCAGATTGTCTCAGTTTACATCAGATTCCGGATATTCGAGAAGCGGCGACTCAGTCCTATTCACGCTATACACAGTCAAAGGATATGAAGAGCGGCACATTCCTTTCTCCATGTATGTGGACACGGCAACACTTGATACCGGTGGTATTTTAGTGTTTTCCACAAGACTTCTGACTATAGATTCGTTTACATCGAACAATCAAGATACCATTGTGAAGACAGTAGTGAGACCCTTTGATCCGAATATGAAAGAGTCATATCCATCGGGTAGAATTACTCAAAAGGTGGAGAAGATAGATTACACCATTCACTTTCAAAACATTGGCTCATCTCCTGCCATTAACGTAACTGTGGTCGATACGCTGGATACCAGTCTGCCTGTGGAATACATCCGAATTAAAGCAACCAGCCATCCGCAAACCTATCAACTCAAAGTAAAGGATAACATACTTGTCTGGACGTTTAAAGGAATTAACCTTCCCGACAGTTCGACAGACGAACCGGGTTCGAAAGGTTTCATTTCCTATGAGGCCCGGGTTTCCGACGGTTTAAACAGGGCGGGTGACCGAATTGACAATAGGGCGTTCATATACTTCGACTACGAGGAACCAGTAATCACCAACATAGCTGCCGTATATCTGGAAGACTCGTTTTCTAGAGTAGAATTAGTAGGCAAGGATCGGTCTGGGCATCAAATTGAGGTGTACCCAAATCCCTTTGGTCAATCGTTAACCATTAAGAATACTTCACCTGGTACACAACTGATCATGATGTACGACTCAAATGGAAAATTACTGAAGCAGATCAAATTGGATAGGGGTACAAGTGCGTTGATCGACACCGCAGAGCAACCTGCAGGAATGTACTACCTGAAAACGGTCGGCTCCAGAGGTGTGAAACTCGTTAAATTCTGAATTTGAGCCGTTGGTTGTTATTCCGAACTCCATCAATTCATTGCGCCCTATTGTTTGCCGTACCGGATTATTCTACTACGATGTTCCGATGGCCATGATTTGAGAATCTGCGCTGTTCGATTGATGATATTTATACTTAAGTCAGATCTCCTTTCATCTATTCCAACCCTTCCAACCTATCTTGGTCAATTGGTATTTCAATTTCTCAAGTTCTAAAGAGCTTGAGGTAATCGTTAAATAAAAACACTCGATTACGGCTTTGACCGGTTGCTTCTTTGAGTATGCCGACATGCACAAAATCTGCAACGAGATCATTGGCCGATTTGTAGCTAACCTGCAATAGCTTTTGCACCTGTTTCACATGGACTACAGGATTTTTGAAGAGGATTTGGAGAAGGATGCCGGCGTTGTTGGATTTTTTACCAAATTGTTGGGGAAGCGTACTTTCCAATTTTGATTTAAGCTCTAAAATGTCCGAAAGAGTTTGGCTGGCGTTTTCAGCAGTTTCGGCCACACCCACCAAGAAGTATTTGAGCCATTGCTTCATGTCATTCTTGGTGCGAACGAATGTTAGGTTGTCATAATACAAACCTTTATTTTTCTCAAAAAAGGCCGATAAATACAGCAACGGTTTCTGTAGAATATCTTGATCCACCAGATAGAGTGTTATGAGTAATCGACCTATACGCCCATTACCGTCCAAAAAAGGGTGTATGGTTTCGAACTGATAGTGGGCTATGGCTATTTTTATCAAAGCCGGTACGTTGATCTCGTCGTTGTGCAGGAAATTTTCCAGATCGCCCATGAGTTCAGGCACAAAATCAGGACTAGGAGGGATAAATACCGCATCTTGTAACGTAAGGCCTCCAATCCAGTTTTGACTGCTGCGAAACTCACCCGGGAGTTTGTGCTCGCCTCTTACGCTGTTCATAAGTGTTTGGTGCGTTTTTCTGAGAAGGCGCGATGAAATTGGCAGTTTTCCCAGATCGTGAATTGCCTGATTGAGAGCAAGGATATAGTTTTTAACCTCTTGCCAATCATTTCTGCGCTCCGGTGCTATCTCATGTTCCTCCATCAAGGCCTCAGCCATTTGTGTTTGGGTGCCTTCAATTCGGCTGGATATTACCGCTTCTTTGGTTACATGCAATTGAATGAACAAATCGATATTAGGCACTAATTTGGCATAAGAGTTCAATTCACCCAGCTTTATTGCTGCCTTTTCGAGTAAGAGATTGATGGCTTGATCTTGCCAGATCCATTGATCATTTACTTTTTCAGGTAAAAAGTAGGAGTAACCAGTCGGGTGCTTTGTTTGTCTTCCTGCCTTAAAGTGATCTAATTGAATCATTGGATCTTTTTTTTTACCAAAGTAACATAAATTTAGCCATATTTTAGTTTAACTGCCCTAAACTAAAATAATAGCGTTCGTATTTTAGTTTCATGGCTTATGTGATCGCGCCGATTGGCGCTGGGTATAATTCCATTGCATGGTCTAACTCATGGCTTTTCTGAACTTGGTGGGTGTGATTCATAAAAAGGGTGAGTATTTCACTCAACGTGCTCCACCTGTTTCTGTGTAATCTGTGGTGCAAAAAAATCTCCATCCAAGACCTGACCTCTCATCGCTTAAACCGCTTCCACCCCGTCTCAGCGCAAGCTACGACACAAGTTGATCCGATCTTTACCTATGCCGTCTAGCGACCATCTTTGGTTTTCATGTATGGACGTATGTGTTTCACCACAGATGCCCACAGATTTTCACAGATATCGGAGGATTAATTAATCTGTGCAAAATCTGTGTTGATCTGTGTAATCTGTGTTGCAAAAAAAATCTCCATCCATGACCCTACCTCCCATCGTTTAAACCGCTTCCACCCCGTTTCAGCGCAAGCCACGACACAAGTTGATCAGATCTTTACCCATGCCGTACAGCGACAATCTTTGGTTTTCATTTATGGAGGTATGTGTTTCACCACAGATGCACACAGATTTTCACAGATATCGGAGGATGTGATCTGTGCTGAATCTGTGTTCATCTGTGTGATCTGTGGTGCAAAAAACCTCAATTAATACCCCCTATAAACTCGAAGCAGCCCCTTCATCTCAGCGATCCGTATTTCGGTCAAGCGCCGCATCTCGTCCATATAGAGCACCGCTCCGGTGGAAGTTCCATATCCTCCATACAGCGAATTGCAATGGGTATCGCGGAAGTACCTCCAGGCATCCTGTAGCAGATCAAAGCTTTCAACCAGAACCTCTCCCTCATAGCGAAGCATCTCTACACGTACGCTGTCGTGATACACCTTCAACACGGAATCCGCCCGTTGCAAGCGCAGATTGGCACAGATGCGATCCTCGAGTGAAGAAACGCCATCCGCTCTCAGCGTGTCACAATCGAATGGCCTGTCGTAGTAGTGTTTCAGGTAAACATTGTCCTTCAGGTAATCTAGATCACCTTGAGCATGACTACCCATCGCAATCATTGTAAAAAGCAGAACCACATATTGTCTCATTCGGATTGGTGTTTAAGCAATTTTAAGGAATTGGTGAGTGAGTGGCAAGGGGGGAGATGGACGGGATGTGGGATGTGTTCCATAAACTGTGTCAATTCAGATATTCATATCCAAATTATTAAGGATCAAGAATTCTCGTACAGTTCCAAACCACGACGGAACAACTCAGTATTCATCAAACTATAGAAATATCCACCTGTATCACCGTAACAAATCACAAATTCCTCTAACAACTTCCTCTCGAATATCGTCATGTGAGTGGCTATTATATTCAAATAATTCTCCTCAATCTTCATCTCAGAAACTTCTTTAATGACTAGTGAAAGGCTATCAAAATAACTAAACAAAAAATCTCTTTGTTTGACTAGTCGTCTGAAGCAATCTTTGCGGACATCCATAATACCAATCCCGTTAGAATCATCTTGCTTTGTAGAAAAATCCGACCAAAACTCCTTATAATATGCCCTGAGAACGAATTTGCCTTTACGAAGATTCCCTCCGTCATAAATCTCCAATCCATTGACCAAATTGGCATGGTTGGTCAGAAGATTATAAAATGAAGATTCCTTGAATTGGAAGTCATAGAGTTCAGTCTGCCTCTCCAATTGAATCCTTTGCGCCTTCAATTCCTCACGATTGGATCTCAATTCCTCGATAGAGTGTTTCAATTCCTCCTTCTGGAATCTTATTTGGATTGATTGGCCCAGAAATGCCACATAAATGAAAAAAATACCTGCAAGAGCCCAAAGGGAAGCGACACTTCCACCTAGAAAGTCACCGATAAGATGGAGTTGTAATTCTTCCATATTTTTACGCCCCTGAAATAAAAACCATACAAACACTAATAGTCCAGCAATAATCAACAACCAAGCAAGAGCTGAGAACAATCGAATCTTATTATTAATATCGTCGGTGCTAACTCCAAGCATTAACCTTATCTTTCAGTATTTGTAATGCATTACCGTAAAAATCTAAATCCAATGTTTCCAACCCACCCTCCTTCATAAATTTTATCACTCTCCCTTTGATATCTTCTACCCATTGATTTAAAATGTCAGCGCTTAACTCCTCCTTAGTCATATCGCTTAAGATGCGCCCGGAGTCGTCAGCAAATTTATAGCAACGATTAAGAAAATATTTCTTGAAAAGTTCAGCTTCAGGAGATGCGTTCAATTCATTATGAAAGAATTCTCCTTCTTTTTGGATAAACCTCAACAATATCTTATGATATGCAGGCCAGGTCTTAGGATCTACAGTGGAAATTAATTCCTTTCTAAAATCAATTAAAATAAACAACCATTGATCCAGTGTTACAGCATTTAATCGAGTTAGAAACTCCTCCAATGGGTCATTATAAAGATTTACAACTCGACGAACAAAATCCCCATAGGTTTTAAAATAGGCGACTTGAAAAGCCTTAGTTGTGAAGGACCTATATGCTTCATCTACTATATTTGGTGGTTTACAGAAAAAACTAGCTCGAATAGCCGAAAACTCTGATTCAATAGTTTTTATATTATCCAAAACATCTTTAATCCTAGGATCCGATGGGTCCAAATGTTTTATACCGTAATATAATCCCTCCCCTCCAATATATAATTGGTCCCAAACCTCCTTTAATCCCACTGAATCCCAATCATACTTTCGCTGTTTGCCAATTGAATGAGTAGCGGCATAATGTGGTTGCAAAAATGACAATTCTTCAAATAGACGCTTGAGATCAGGATAACAAAGTCTCTCAAATTCTTCCTTCAAAACCTCGACACCTTCAATGTCGCTTACGAGTTTCGTTTCTTCCCCTTCATAATCTGATTCAGGTGCTCTAACATATTTACCACTATTAGGAAAATAATATTTAAAGACAGAAGTGTCGAATCTGTCTCGCTGACGAGCTACCTTATATTTATCCAATTCATTTGTATACCTGACTGGTCCAAAGTAAAGCCAATCTACAACGTCATAAATAATTTCTGGCTCTGTTAGTGTAAATATATGTGACCTGCTATTCCGAAGATCTCGGTTAACATCAAACCCCATATGTAACATATTTAAACTCGGAGTATCACATGAAAAAGAATGCTCTTCTGCCACTTTAGAGTACCAAAATCTCGTAATGAGAGCACTTGGGTCCTTGTCATTAAGCAGCACTAGCCTACTCTTGCTGATAAGACGAGCATTATTATTAACCGCGACAAACAACTCCCGAGAAATATATCTAGGATCTACTACTTGTTCACTATCAGACTCAAACCATATTATAGTAAGGGGAAGATCAGATTTATACGTTTCATCAGCCTCGACTTCTTTGTAGAATGGTCCATATATCTGATTTTCCTTATTCTCCCAAAAACTACCTGTTAAGACCCTGAACGCATTTGCTCGGTGTTGACCGTCCAAAACAATTGCGTCGGTAATAGAAAAATCTATTGATAACGAAGCCAAGGGTGTAACATCACCATTCTCATCCTTGAATTGTTCCAATCTCCAACAGTCATGTCTTTCCTCAGTTTCATAAGTAAATGAAATCTGCGCGTCGTCTTCAAGTCCTTCATGCAATTTCGGGTAATCCGATGGCCCTGTGCGACTTATATAACCTTTTGGGATGAGAGCTACTAATATTGCGGGAAAAAAAGCAATGTGATTCGGATTATGCTCATTCCCACGAATCTTATTTACTAAATAAGGAATCAACCCATTAGAAACTCTCAAGTCATCCAAATCTCTTTGTAGAAGCGCGCTAAGATCAGACAATTCATTCGTTCTGACCCTCTCTCGCATAGGCTTTAATTCAGACAACAAATCCTTGTAATGATCTTGGTACGAATTCGCATAAGTAGAGAAATATTTGACACTAAATTTGCTATCAGGTGTCTCAAAATGTCCTAACACACCATAAACTTTGACATAACGCTTAGGGTTACTGCTGATTTTTTTCATCGTTTACCGAAAATTGGGCGAGTTGTTCTGTTTAAGTAATTTTCAAATTGCTTTAATCCACTGTAATTATCAATATGACCATACTCGAAGACCTTTACAACTAAAGAAGACTCATCGATATAATCTCTGTACGATCTCAACTCCTTACCTACCCTGAAAGCAAAATAACGAGATTCCCCTTCGTCATCATTCCCTTCAACAAGATCCGCAGCCAACAATTCTGCATCTTCAGCTTTATTTATAACCTCTAACAATCTACGTTTATGTTCAACAAGTCTTCGATTAATGTTCTTGGAGTAACCAATATAGAGTGGTGCACTTAAAATATTGACAACTGACAAAATATAGTCTTGTTTCAAATCAAATAATCTAGTCAGCGTAGTATCCCTTTGTAAGACTGGTTTCAAATCTCCTAGGTATCTCTCGGCAAAATCGCTGGACACCTCTGCACGGTACAACTTACTGTTAGAAAAATTTTGGTATGCCTTGAGATATGATTCGCCAATATTTTTCGGCTTGAGATGCCACGAATATATCCCAGGAGTTTCTGGTGTACTTTCCAAGTCCATCACCAAATATTCACGAAATTCCATCATCAAATAAAACAACTAGCACATCCCACACCCTCTGACTCCAAAACTAGATCTTTCCAATTCTTAAAACTCGAAAGGGATTTACTTCTTTTATAATGGTCCAATTTTATTTCTTTCACCCGTCTCGGCAAACACAGCTCCTCCAAACGCTCAGAATCCATCCAAGTATACCCATCCTTCTCATATTCCATAGCCTTTGCAAACAGCTCAGGATGTCTCTCGAAAAGCCATATCCATTCAATTTTCTGCTGAAAAAAACAAAAAAAGCATCCGGATCGACTCCGATTATACACCCCCTTATGAATCTCCCCATCTATTTCAACCTCATACTCCAAAGGCTCGTAATAAGCTGGCACCCCAACTCCGGATCCTCTGAGAATTGAAAATATATCATCAATACCGAGCACTTCGTCATTATCAATGAGCGCAAATGAATCTAACATACCTACGGGATATGGAGAACCTTTAAGACATTGAAAAACTAATTTATTGAAAGCTTTCACGTCAAAATCCAAAATCCGATTTAGCTTTTGATTCATCGAGTATCCTTGCCCTAAAGGAGCACCCAGTAAATCCAACATCTGCTTATCAAATCCTTGACTTTTGGCGATTTCGAGCGTTCGATTGATCCCACTTGCATTCAACACGTAAGTTATCACATCCTCACTCCAAATATTTTTACGAAATGGAAATATGGACTGCACATTCTTCCTTTTGGATATATACCCCTCTCGATCTTCATCACCCCGAATACCCACATAGCTGATTGTTGGTAAATCGCCCAAGTACTTTTCAAAAGGATCCAACTTCAACTTCTTCGTACACCATCTCGCATTTGAAGAAGGTAAATAGCCACCATATAATTGAAGAAAATGGTCAAACGGACTCTCCCCCATCGTGTTATTTAAATCTACCGAATGCAGCTTAAGGATCTTCTTCCCTAAATAGCCTTCCAACCGATCGATCAGATCATAGGTCTCCTGCAACTCCCTCCCTGTGTCACATGTATAATACTCAATATCTAGATCAGGATGTCGGTCTTTCAGATAAAGAGCTAAAGCTGCACTATCCTTCCCTCCTGAAATCCCCAATACGTGTTTAACCGTTCCCATTAATCTTTTTTATTTCTTCGTTAAGCAACGCGACTAGCGCCCGTATATTCAGCTCCGGATCAGACGTTAAGCTCTTGGTCAATTCGTTCTCTAAATGATTCGTAACCTTGGATTCAAGCCGAACATTTTTCGTGATTAGCGATGTTCCACTCGAGTCAAGTAATTTCAACTGAACGAGCTCCTTAAATTCATTCCCATCGATTTCATCGTGAAGATCTATCAGATCTTGCATTTTCACAAGGTGTGATCGAATTCCTGACAGTACTAACGGTATCTCGCCATCTGAAATAGTTTCCAAACTTTTGCCAACGATGAAATCCCCCAAGGATTTCAGATAAGACATACGGTCATCAAGCGGGGACCTGAGTCGATTCAAGAAGACCTTCTCTTTTTCGGCCAATAGGCTCACTTTCACTGAACTGAATGTTCGAATCAGCTCTTCTTTGTAGGACGGAAATGAAATCTGTTCTAACTCTAAGAACTCCGCTATTTCCATTTCGATGGCATCGATCAACTTGTCATAAACACTGCGCAGTTCCTCAATTACATCGATCAATTTCATTCGGAAAACCTCTGCATTATCCGAATTTGGTGTGTAAATACCCAAGGCGGCAGGAATTCTGTCGAATAAGGCTTCTTCTGGGTCCTTGGCCCCAATTACTGCGTCCCTGAAAGCAGAGGCTGACCCTGAAACGTTTTGTGTCTTTTGTGCATAGGGACTCAAGGATCTGTAGAATCGGATAAAACTAGAATATATCGAAATATATGACGAGTGCACTCCCGGTATATCGCTTAGATCTTTGCCGGTAAGCACTTCATATTGTTTCAGCAGATTATGGCTTACGCCATCAACTCTTATTTTACGGACGGAAAATTGAGAGGGATCTTTATGGATGAGATCGAGTATATCAGAATCCAAATAGGGTATGTATTCTCCATTATTATTCTCATACAAAGCATACTTCTCTTTGTTCGCAATTAGGAATACCGGGACCCAAAAATCAACGAAACCCGATTTGAGTTTCAATGAACCAGGTTTCGTAAGTGTTTGGTACAATTCAATAATTGATCGTCTTCCATTCGCTGCTGAGTCAATAAACTCAATGGATTTCTGCCACAGTAAACTGAAGCCCTCATTATCTGTTTCCTTAGGAGCGAAATAACCCCAAAGGCCTTCTTCTTGTCTGTGTATACCCGTTTTCTTGAGCAAGCTGAGATAGATCGTCTTCTCCGGGGGGTATTTTTTATCTTCAAAACTTAAGTCTTCGACGTTCCCCGAATCCAACATTCTTTTAATAAGTGCCTTGCGAGCCGTCAAGATCGGAGTAGATAACTTATTTCTATTGACTAGTTCATTTTTAAATACTGGAACATCTTTATAGACCGCGGCAAGTAGCAAACTCAATATCTGATTGAGGACTCGTGAAGAATGGACTTTCGTTGGCTCACTATCCTCGAAGTACCAATATACTCTGCTAGAATTGAACTGGGCATGAATAAAATTATCTTCTAATCTGTGCAGACAATACCTCCTATCCTCCTGTAACAAATTCGACACGACCCGGTCTTCTTTGTGCTTCTCTAGAAGATATTCTACCTTGGCGATCTCTAATAGGTCTGAATAGATCTGATCATATTCTTTATACAATAGGAAAAATTGACACTTTAGACCACTTCGCAATAATGCTCTGATTTTCTCCGGTTGCTTCTTCTTATTAGTAACAATAACATTAATGTAGCCATCAATCTCTCCCATTGGCTCGGTTAGATCGTCAATGTCATCCACAAATCGATAGGCTACATTACGAGGGATGCCTGTTTCATAGCTGATCTGGCGCACTGCAACAGGGGGTAATTCAAATAGTTCTGACAATCGCGCTACTACATCAAAATCATGTTCGATGTGTTTTAACGCATTGATATACTCTAGTTGTAAGTCTACATCGGTACCATCTATGTAATTGTATTTCGTTCTATGCCTGAAGAAACGAATGATCTGATTGCTCTCGAGGGCTCTAATTACGCGACTGATCTCCTTGCGGTCAACAAATACACTTGTTCCTGACACATAACTCACCAGAACCTCGTCATCCAATATCCCACCATGTTTTCCAAAAATATTTACGAGACAAATGATCTTCAGTATGATCTCCGCCAAAGCATAATCCTGCGGCATAAGTGACTCACATCGATCAAGTGCCTTATAAGCTGCCGACCATTGCGGTTTGTGTGGATTCTTCTCGCCGTCTTGTAACTCCGAACTGAAATTGAGCCTGAGGTAGTCAAAGACCCTATCCACTGAAAAAACTTCGTTTCGCTCTGCACTTCCGGTGAGTTCCTTGGATTCAATGAAGCTGAACAGTGATCGTTCATTTTGCCCATAGATCCTCAAAGAATTGGACAAAATACCTGCAGCAAGCAGATCCAATGGATATAGTTTTCGCGCCGTATTCGCATTCTGAGATATATCCAACAACCCAGAGTCCACAATAGCTTTGTTCAAACCATCCCAGATCTCGGCTCTAGATTCCTGAAGTTTGTATCTCTCCAACCGCTCCGAAGCGAAATAGAGCAGTTGCTCTACAGGTTCGTCAAAAGCCAGATCTTTTAGGCGTCCTTTAACCTTCTCCCACTCAAGCCTTTCCGATTGCTCCAAGCCTTTAGCATATTTACCAAAGTTTTGATGCAGGGTTGTGATCAACAATGCCTCTCGATTAGGATCATTGAAAAATTCAGCCAACTCCTGAATAAAATAGATCTCGTCGTTCTGAGACCTATTGGCATATTCCAAAAACTTTCCAAACTCGTCAATAAGCAGAACCAGAACTATTTTCTTTTTGCCCAATTCGGCCTGATATCGTCCCAGCTCTTTGAGGAAGTCAGATCCCTTGTCCGAAATCTCAAGAGTCTGTTTTAGCGATTCTTTTAATGATTCTGTTTTTCCGACAATTTTTACAAAGTGAAACTTCTTGTAACCAGAGAATTGTCCATTCAGACGATCGTTAAAATAAACCTGTAGACCTTTCAGGTGCCTCTCAAAAGCCCATAAAAAGGTGGACTTACCTGTCCCATAAGATCCAATAATATTGAACGAGTGATGTCCCTTGGAATAATCATGTAGTATCCTCGAGAATATTTCGTTTGAATTCGCTGTGACGATGTAATTCAAGTCCTGGGATTCATCCCTAAGTATGTTTGTTGAAGTCAACACCCTAGCCATAGTACTTTTCAAGGACTTCCTCTTTTGTTTTTTTTGTTTTGATCTGAAGTTCTTTCCTACCCGCGTCTTCTAAGTAAACTGTTAGTTTCCTTTCTTGCATCTTCTCGATCAACTCAGAAGTCTGTTCCCTATCGCACAATAGCACATCCGACACCTCTTGCTGCAATTCATCAAAAGAAATGGATTCCCGATCGTTGAATACAGAACGCATGCAGTAAAAATAAACCTCAGGGGCTATGCTTCTATGAGAACCATAATTGAATCTGAAGATCTTTTGATTTAGGTCATTAACTGAGTCCAATGCAAGGATCAACTTCAATGGATAGAATAAGGCACTTAATTCATCCTCGATCAACTTAGAATCCATGTTAGGCGACAAATAGGACCTGAGGAAGACCTTAATGTCAGTATTCACCGTATTTTCACTAATCTTTACTCCCTGCTTTTCACATAATCTAAGGATATATGTCTTCAGCTGCTCTTCTGTAAAATCAGTAGAAATGCGGGACCTACGAAAATCTCCGAAGGCAATCGGATAAATCGATGAGAAGCCATGTTTAACGAGTAAGAAATGTAGGATCCAAAGTGTCCCTTCGTCCTCTAAATAGGGATCGATCGGATCTGCAACAGCCCTATTCGGATCATTCAGGAAGAAAAACGTCGCCAACTCGGTGAGTGATTCGTCTTCCAAATTAACTAAGTCAAAAGCCTTCAACCAAAAATGTATTGACCGAACCATATTCGACCCTACACCCAAATCCACTACGGCTTCTGCCGATGCGAATTGCTTAGTCCCATCATGCAAAAAATCCACGCCTTTTTTCAGCCAATAATGGCGACAATGAAACGATTCATGACCTGAGAACCGAAAGGAATTATCCATCCTGTAAAGATAACTTCGTCGAAAGAAGAACTCCTTGGGGAAGAGGCTCAATTTATACACAAGTATTCTGCAAGCTTTGTTGCAACAATAGCAAGAGCATCTTTGCGTAGAGACTACTCGGAGTGGAAATGGCAGCGTTCAGCATTTTTGATTTCTATTTGCACTAACGCTGACCGCTAAATCGTTAACACACCATGAACCGATTTTCCCTCCTCCTCCTCCTCTCCACCCTCCTCTCCCTCCCCTCCCTAGCCCAACGCCCCATTCACAAGGAGCTGACTAAAAAACGCGCCTTTGCCCATATCCCAGAAGGCCCGTTTGAATTGAAAGGATGTGATGAAAGTGTGTCCGTTGAGCATTTACCTGAATTCTACATCAGTTCGGTCGAGATCACCAATGGGCAGTATCTGGAATTCTTAAAGGCTACGAGGCCGGATGGCGACACCGCGGAATGGTTCGCATTGCACCCTGCTGTGGAGAACTGGAATCTGCTTATGTACTGCGAACCGATGATGAAGTTCTATTGGTCGCATCCAGCCTATAAGGACTACCCCGTGGTAAATGTGAGCATGGAAGGTGCACGGGCCTACTGCGCCTGGTATGGTGCAGAGCTGCAAAAGCTGTATCCGGAGTTTGAGATCAGTTGTCGGTTACCCCAAACGAATGAATGGATGAAGGCAGCGAGTGGGCATGAGAACTGGGAGGCTGTTTATCCATTTGGACCTTTTCTGCGCAACTCAAAGGGCATTTACTTACATAATTTCAAAACCAGGGATACCCTCAATTTCCCTTCGAACGACAAGCGCGATTCCGGTGAACCACAGGGAACGATCCCTACGGAACTCACCGTGTATATGAACGATGGCGGTATGTTCACCACAGCCTCTAAGTCGTATTTCCCGAATGGATTCGGTTTGTACAACAGCAGCGGTAATGTTTCCGAAATGCTCGAAAACGGATCATTGGCCGGCGGGGATTGGAATTCCTATGCCTACGACATCCGCATCTGCAGTTTCAAGCCCTATACACAGCCCGAGCCTACGGCAGGTTTCCGACCTGTGATAAGCGTACGCGCAAGAACGGTCAGCCGCTGAGCGGGTCGGCACTTAGAAGCACCAGGCGTTCGCCTCGATCATATAACGGGCGATCTGTTGGCGCAAGGCTATGGTGTTGTATGGTTCCGTTTTCGTGAACCGCTTCAGTCCGATCAACATCATGCGCAATTCGTCTCCTTCTGCAATACCGCAGACCGCGTGCTTACCACTCAGGTGTATGCGTTCGGCGGAATCGGACACGTAACAGCGCGTCATGTTGATCTGCTGTTCCATGGCCTCCTCCCCTTTCAGTGCAATAGCCTTTTCGGTGCGTAGGATGATGGACTCCATTGTGAACACCTCCAGACTCATGTCGGCAATGTTCATCAACACTTCCTGTTGCTTTTCGAGATCCATCATGAAGCGCTGGGCAGCGGCACCGGAAACCATGAGTATGGCTTTTTTGGTCTGAGCCACCACTTTCTTCTCGCGTGCCAAAGGATGATCGCCTTCTTCTTCTCCAAAATCGGGGATGCTCATGAGCTCCTCCTGTATCTTC
This sequence comes from Flavobacteriales bacterium, assembly GCA_020635435.1. Taxonomy (GTDB): domain Bacteria; phylum Bacteroidota; class Bacteroidia; order NS11-12g; family UBA9320; genus VMDK01. The sequence goes on along the minus strand of JACJZU010000004.1, from coordinate 265,210 downwards.
ATGGCAGGCCCCATAAGATCGAGTTCGCCCTTCATGGCTTTTTTGAGCACCTGACCTACGGCGAGCATGCGGTTGATCTCGTTGGTTCCCTCAAATATCCGATTGATGCGAGAGTCGCGGTAGTAGCGGGCCACGGGATATTCCTCGCTGTAACCTGTACCACCGAATATTTGAACAGCCTCGTCGACCACATAATCCAGCACTTCGGAACCGAGTACCTTCAGCAGGGCACATTCCACGCTGAATTCCTCAGCGGATTGCAATTTGGCCTGAGCCGGCTCCACACCTTGCGATTTGAGCAATTCGATACGGTCGTGAATGAGGTCGGCGATTCTGTATGTGGCTGATTCACACGCAAATGTGCGAATGGCCATTTCCGCAAGTTTGTGTTGAATGGCTCCAAAGCTCGATATGGGTACGCCGAATTGATGGCGCTCATTGGCATATTGGAGGGCGACTTCTGCTGCGCGTTTGGCACCGCCCATTACCATAGCGCCCAATTTGAAACGACCAATATTGAGCACGTTGAAAGCGATCCGATGGCCCTTACCGATCTCGCCGAGGAGGTTCGATTTGGGAATGCGCACATTTTCCAGAAAAACCTGACGGGTACTTGAACCTTTGATCCCCAGCTTGATCTCTTCGTCGCCCAGGGTAAGTCCCGGAGTATCCCTTTCTACGATGAAACCTGTGAATTCCTTGCCGTCCACCTTCGCGAAAACAATGAAGAGATCTGCAAATCCGGCGTTCGTGATCCACATTTTCTGTCCGTTCAACACGTAGTGGTCGCCATCGGCCACTGCCTTGGTTTTGGCTGCCAGGGCATCAGAGCCCGAGTCGGGTTCGGTGAGGCAATAGGATGCTTTCATCTCCCCTGTTGCCAATTTGGGCAGATAAGTACGTTTCTGCTCCTCGGTTCCGAAGTAGAGAATGGGCAAGGTTCCGATACCGGTATGTGCGGCGACAGCCACACCGAAGGAGAGGCTTTTTCCCAGTTCCTCACTGAGCACGCATTCCGTTATGAAATCGACTCCCATGCCTCCGTATTCCTGCGGAACACCGGCTCCCAGGATCCCAAGATCACCGATCTCGCTGAGGAGATCCGGCACGAGATCGGGGTTCTGGGTTTGCTTATCGATCTTCTCAACGATGGGCCAGATCCTGGTCTTAATGAAGTCCATGGTCATTTCGCGGAACATGAGCTGTTCCTCGTTCAGTTCCTCAGGTATGAAAACCTCAGCGGCTGCCTGCTCCCGTATGATAAATTCTGCTCCTTTCATAATATCAGTTGTTTGGTGTTTGGTTCAATGCTTTATTTATTTTTCTTTCTGTTATAATCGTTCGTAGATACCGGCTATCCCTTGTCCACCTCCGATACAGGCCGTTACCATGCCGTAACGCTGTCCGCGTCGTTTCATTTCATCGAACAATTGCACACTCAGTTTGGCGCCGGTACATCCGAGCGGGTGTCCGAGTGAAATGGCACCGCCGTTCACATTGACGATTCCGGGATCCATATCCAGTTCGCGCATTACGGCGAGGGATTGAGCGGCGAAAGCCTCATTCAGTTCAATGAGTTCGATATCCTTCAATTGCAATCCGGCCCGTTTCAAAGCGCGGGGAACGGCTTCTACCGGACCGATGCCCATGTATCGGGGATTCACGCCAACGCTTGAGAGGGAAATGAGGCGTGCTACGGGCTCCAGACCGAGATCCTTCACCATCGTTTCCGACATCACGATCACAAAAGAGGCACCGTCGGAGGTTTGGGATGAATTTCCCGCAGTGACCACTCCTCCCTGTTTGAAAACGGGTTTCAGACGCGACAGCGCTTCAATGTTCGTGTCCCGTCGTGGGCCTTCATCAACGTTTACAGTATAGGTGCGCGTTTCGCGCTTGCCTTTTTCCGGATTGTAATACACTTCCTCTACCTCGACAGGCACGATCTGCGCCTCGAACTTTCCCGCATCGATGGCCGCAATGGCTTTCTGATGGGAGCCCAATGCAAAGAGATCCTGATCCTCGCGGGACACATTATATTTTATAGAGACTTCCTCGGCGGTTAAGCCCATGCCCAGGAAATAGTCGGGGTGATCCTTGGCTATGGAATAGCTAGGAACCGTTTTGTAACCTACCGTGGGCACGAGGCTCATGCTCTCGGTGCCACCGGCAATGATGCAATCGGCATAACCGGCCTGTATTTTGGCCACGGCCAAACCGATGGTCTCCAAACCGGAGCCGCAGTAGCGGTTAACGGTAACCCCGGGCACATCGAGCGGCAGGCCGGACCGTACGGCTACCCAACGGGCCATTTGCAGACCTTGTTCGGCCTCCGGCACGGCATTACCTACTATGAGATCGTCCACCACTGCGGGATCAAAACCGGGTGTATTGGCTATGAGATGATCGATCACGGCGGCCCCCAGATCTACGGGTGAAGTGAAGCGAAAGCCTCCTTTGCCCGATTTACCAACTGCGGTGCGATATCCATTCACTATATATGCTTCCATGTGCTTGTCAGTTTCTTAAAGGTTTGCCTGTTTTGAGTATATGCTGCATGCGTTCCAAGGTCTTTTTCTCACCGAGTAAGGAAAGAAATGCCTCCCGTTCCAGATCGAGCAGGTATTGTTCACTAACCAGAGTGGGTTGGGACAGATCTCCACCACTCATCACAAAAGCCAACTTTCGGGCTATGTGCTGATCGTAGGGTGATGCAAAATTGCTGATACCGAATGCCTCGATTCCCGCATAAAGCGCTCCGAGGGCGGTTCGGCCCAATACGCGGATATCGCTTCGCTGAACGGGCTGTGTGTAGCCGTGCTGCGCGAGGGCGAGTACTCTTTCGCGTGCTTCGAGTAGGAGTCTTTCACGATTGATCACATAGGCATCTTTGTCGTGATGCAGCACGCCGATCTCGAAGGCCTCTTTAGCTGAAGTGGCCACTTTGGCTGTCGCAATGGTTGTGAATCGTTCCTGAAGAGAGGGCAATTCGGGATCGCCGTTGTAGAAACCATCGCTTGTACGAAGTACAAATTCTTTGGTACCACCCCCTCCGGGGATCAGTCCGGCCCCAAATTCCACCAGTCCGATATAGGTTTCGGCTGCGGCTATGGTAGAGTCGGCATGCAAGGACATTTCGCAACCTCCACCCAGCGTAAGTCCGTGTGGAGCCATCACAACAGGAATGCCGCTGTAGCGGAGTCGCATCACGGTTTTCTGGAAATAGCGGATCGCCATATTGAGTTCGTCGTATTCCTGCTCGAGAGCAAGCATCAACATCATGGCCAGATTGGCCCCGGCCGAGAAGTTGGGCGCATCGTTGCCGATCACCAGACCATTCCAGCCCTGTTCTTCGGCGATATCGATCGAACGGTTGATACCTTGCAGGATCTCGCTGCCAATAGCGTTCATTTTGGTATGGAACTCCAGACACAGAACGCCTTCACCGATATCGTGCAGGGTGGCTCCTTTGTTCCCCCAAATGGCCGTTTTGCGGTCGTAATTGGCGAGAATGATCTTCTCATAGGCTCCCGGAACAAGTTTGTACGCTTTATCGGTGCGATCGTAGTAGTAGCGTTTTCCGTTCTCACTTTTATAAAAAGTTCGTGCACCGTTGTTGCGCATTTCCTCGATCCAGGGAGCGGGCGTGAGCTTCATCTCAGCGATCTGCGCCAGGATGCGATCCAAACCGAGCACGTCACACGCCTCGAAAGGCCCAAGTTCCCAGCCGAATCCGGCGCGCATGGCATCATCTACCTGATAGGTCTGGTCGGCGATCTCCGGGAGTCGGTTTGTGGCATAGGCCAAGACCTGTGCGTTGATCTTGCGGAAGAACTCGGCGGCTTTATCCGTCCCGTTCCAGAGGATGCGCAGCTTGTCGGCCAGTTTTTCGGCACTGCGGGCATCGCCCACCGATTTGAAGCGCACCTGCGATTTGGGCTGATAGGTCATTGTTTTAATGTCGAGCGCTTCGATGACCCGTTCGCCGGAATTGCCTTTAGATTTACGGTAGAAACCCTGTCCACTCTTATCGCCCAACCATTTTTGCTCCACCAATTTATTGAGGAAATCGGGAATCACGTAAAGTGCGGCTGCCTCATCATCCGGACAGGAAAGGCGTACACCCTCGGCTACTTTCACAAGCGTGTCGATCCCTACCAGATCGGAGGTGCGGAATGTAGCCGATTTTGGTCTTCCGCTTACGGGACCGGTTATTACATCCACTTCTTCCACGCTCAGATCGAGCTCCTGCATCAGGTGGAAAATGGCCATGATGCTGAAAACGCCGATGCGGTTGGCGATGAATGCCGGAGTATCCTTACAGAGCACCGTTTTCTTGCCGAGGAAGCGATCGCCGTAGGCCATCAGAAACCCGACAACTTCGGGGTTTGTGGACGGCGTGGGAATGATCTCAAGCAGTGGCAGATAGCGCGGGGGATTAAAAAAGTGCGTACCGCAGAAATGGGCTTTAAAGTCCTCGCTTCTGCCTTGGAGCATGAGGTGGATTGGAATACCGGAAGTATTGGAGGTTATGAGTGTACCTGCCTTTCGGAACCGCTCCACTTTCTCGAAAAGTTGCAGTTTGATGTCGAGCTTCTCGATAACCGCTTCCAGCACCCAGTCGCAATCGGCGATGCGGTGCAGGTCATCTTCAAAATTGCCCGTGCGGATCAAGCGCAGATCTGCTTTACTGTACAGGGGCGATGGATTGGACGAAACGGCTTTCTTAAGGGCTTCATTCACAAGCTGATCGCGTTTCGCAGGGATCTGACGCTCCTCTTCCGATAGATTGAATGGCACTATATCCAACAGCAACACTTCGAGACCGGCATTGGCAAAATGACAGGCCAGCTGCGAACCCATCACACCGGATCCCAAAACAGCCACTTTTCTGATTTTTCGATGCTCCATAATTGCTTTTATCTTCTGTTTTCAGCCTGATTCGACCGGCCTTTTGCCGCGGAAGGTTTTTGCTTCCAGCGCTTATATATATCAACGATCTTGCGGTTGGTTCGTTTGAGGTATTCAGGATCTTCGAGCAACTGAGACAAAACTGCCGCGCCTTCAACCTCGGCCACAACCATTTCTGCCGTTAAACGGGCTTCCTTCTCGTCGGTAACGAAACTATAAAGATAGCTCAGTGCCTGAATCCATTCTTCAAAAAAACCGAGAATGGGTTTATGGAACGACTCGATGGAATTGCGTGTTTCCATGCCCACATTCACGAAAAAATTACCGTAGTGCCTATCGAGAAAGATCTCCTCAGCCTTACTGGCGAGCATCTGAAGCCTGTCCTCCGGTTCATAGTCCTCATCGTAAGCCCAGGCGAATACGTTCCGGGCATAGTACTTCTTCAGATGTTCGAGCACCTCCGTCATGAGTGCCTCCTTGCTCTCTATGTAATGGTAGATGCTTCCCTTCAGCAAACCACAGGCCTCGGCAATATCTGCCACGGTGGTGTGGTAATACCCTTTTTTCATGAACACATTCAGGGCGGATCGCAACAGATCGTCCCTGTCAATTTTCTGCTTCGGCATTCTTCGCGAAAGGTAACACGAATTTCTCTTTTATCAAACAATCGTTTGGTAAAAAATACAAATGCCTTCGAGGATTTGAAAATTTTTAGAATAGGTCGACCAGATGGTCGATGTTATGCAGGAAATGCACGTTTTGGGGTGGGTTTTCGGGAACTCTTGTGGGGTCGGTGGCTATGTACACGTTTCGGTCGCCGAATTGCGTGAGGATATGATCCAGGAATTCGGATCGTTCTTCCGGCGCATTGCCTGTGCGGAAGAAGGTGAGAATGTTAGCAGGTTGAACCACATCGATCGTTGAAGCGAGGTTTTCGTAGGGAACATCCTGCCCGAGATATATCACACGGCGGCCGTGCGATTTGATGAGGAAATAGCTCATCAGCAAACCGATGTCGTGATATTCACCGGGAGGGAGGAAGAGCAACCAGGTGCGTGAGGGATCTGTTTCTTCATTGAGCAGTCCATCTACAGCGCAAAAGAGCTTTTGCCGCACCAAATTGGTAATGAAATGCTCCATGGCCGGATTGATCTCTCCGGCACACCACAGCAATCCTACTTTCTCAAGGAAGGGATAGAGCACTTTCACAAAAGCATCCTTCAAACCGTGACGGAGGATTATCGTTGAGAACAACTTCTCAAAAGCCCGCTCATCGAACGTGATCATGGCCGTAGTGAGCTGATTGATCTGGTTTTCGATGGACAAGTCGGCCACTTTGTTGCCCTCGGCAAGTTGACGGACCTGCACGGCAATTTCCTCTTCCGAAAAATTCGAGACCTTGGAGATTTTATGCCCATTGCTGAGCAACAGCGCCACATTCAACACCTTGCGCAGTTGCAGGGTATCGTAGCGCCTGATGTTCGTACCAGTTCTGTCGGGATCGAGCAAGCTATACCGCTTCTCCCATATACGTATCGTATGGGCCTTGATCCCCGACAAAGCCTCGAGATCTCTTATGGTATAATACTGGCTCAATGCTTTGAATTTTTCCTATTAACAACGAAGTTGGCAAATTGTGTTTTGAAGCAAACACTAAATTTGTTGGCCTAAGTTTCCACTATGCAGCGTTTGCTCTACATATTACTTCTCAACTTATTCTTTACGAGTGGCCTGGTCGCTCAGGATCATGTACATTATCTAGCCGATCCGAAGGGCACGCCGAGAACCCATTCCGCCGACATCACAAAAATGGTTGTGGATGTGCGCTTCGACCCGCCGGCCGGCAAGGTTTTCGGCAAGGTAACCCATACATTCACGCCCTTGCGCGAGCGGGTTGACACGCTGTTCTGGGATGCGCCCGGCATTTCCATCCTGAAGGTGCATTTAAGGGCATCCGGCGCGAAGGATTGGAAAGAGACCATATTCAACACCAACTCAACCGGACTTGTAACCCGATTCGAACCACCACTAAGTTGGGGGAATAACTACGAATTGAAGATCGAATATGAGGCGAGTCCCCGAAAGGGCATTTATTTCATCGGTTGGAATAGTCCAACGGTTACCGATCCACGCAATCAGACCCGCAAACAGATCTGGACTCAGGGACAGGGCATTGACAACAGGTACTGGATACCGATGTACGATGATATGAACGACAAGTTCATCACAGAGACCATTGTGCAGTTCGACGAGAAGTATCGGGTACTGAGCAACGGAGCTTTAAAGAGTGAGAAAAAGAACGGCGATGGCACTAAGACCTGGCATTACGCTATGGAAAAGCCACATGCGGGCTACTTGTTGATGCTGGCCATAGACCAGTTTGGAGTTAAAGAAACCAAGACATCCCGCGGGACGCCCGTTCAGTTCTGGTATTACCCGGAGCATCCCGAGAAGGTGGAACCCACTTCGAAATACACGGAGACGATCATCGAATTCCTGGAGGATGAGACAGGATTCCCCTATCCATGGGGAACATATAGTCAGGTTATGGTCCAGGACTTCATGTATGGGGCGATGGAAAACACCAGTGCCACCATATTTGGGGATTTCTTCAATGTTGATGAGCGCAGTTTCAACGATCGGAATTATGTATCGGTGAACGCGCACGAGTTAACGCACCAATGGTTTGGTGATCTGATAACCGCACGATCCGGGCGTGGCACCTGGTTGCAGGAGAGCTTCGCCACCTACTACGCGAAACTATTCATGGGGGCAACTTATGGAGCCGATGAATATGCCTGGAATTTGCGTGGTGAGGTTCAATCGGCTCTTCGGGCCGGCGAGAAAGACGATTACCCGGTGGCCCATACGCAGGGGGGGACTTCCCGGGTATACCCCAAAGGCTCGGCGGTTCTGCATATGCTTCGCTACGTGCTGGGCGATGCAGCCTATAAAAAAGTGATCAAGTACTATCTGGAGCAGCACGCTTTCGGAAACGTGGAAACAAATGATCTGGTTCAGGCCTGCGAGGACGTACTTGGCCTGAATATGCGCTGGTTCTTCGACCAGTGGGTTTATCGAGGCGGTGAGCCGCATTATGAGATCACAAGAAACAGTACGAAAGAAGAAACCAGTCTGTTGATCCGGCAGATACAACATCAGAATGCCACGGTACAGACATTCGACATGCCGATACACATCGGAGTTTACTTCACCGACGGCAGCAAAGTGGAGAAAAGTTACCGCATCTACAGGGAAAGCGAATTGATCCGCATACCTCATGGCGGGAACAAGACCGTGAGCTATGTGCTCTTCGACATCAACAGCGAGATCCTCAAGAAACAGACCTTTGACAAGAAGACAGATGAATTAATGGCTCAGCTGAGCAGTGCTGAACACATGATCGATCGTTACGATGCCTTGATGGGGTTGAGTAAAACAGATGTTAAAATCAAACGCGAAGCCCTTCAGAAGCAATATCAGAAAGAAAAACATTGGTCCATCAAAGCCGAGATCGTGCGCCAATTGATGCAAGATGCCGGCAGCAGAGACTGGATCCTGACCACGCTGAAATCGGAAGACGTGCGTGTGCGCAGGGTGGTTTTGAGTGAACTGGATAGTATTGGGTCCTACTTGGATCTTTTCAGGTCGGCATTGAACGATGCGAGTTACATCAATGTATGTGCCGCTATGAAGAAGTTGGGTGAATACAGCACTTCGGAACGCAACGCCATGCTGGGGCAAACGGAGCATGTAGTTGGTCAGAACCATAATGTGCGTTTGCTTTGGCTTCAATACAAGCTGCAACAATTGGAGGAGGAAGGAAAAACGGATGTCAGGAAACCTTACCTCGATGAGTTATATGCCTACACAACGAATTTGTACGAATTCCGCACCCGAACGGCGGCTTTTGAATTGGTGCGCAGTCGCAACGAAGCGCCCGACATTTGTATACGAGCCATGTTGGAAGCCAGCATCAATCCCAACCGAAGGTTGGCACAGCCTGCGATCGACGTTTTGCGTTATTTCAACGAGCAGGAGCAGGTGCGCAAGAACATCCAGCGTGTATACGATGAATCCGGCTTTAGTGAGGTGGATAAAAAACGTATTCGCGAAACTGGGTTGGTCAAATAGGCAGCTCATGTTATAGGTGGTATTTAGCTAAATTTGCGGCCTCGAAATTTAAAAGAAGCCGTATATGTCTTATTTATTCACTTCCGAATCTGTTTCTGAAGGTCACCCGGACAAAGTAGCCGATCAGATCTCCGACGCCATATTGGATAATTTTCTGGCTTTCGACCCACAGTCGAAAGTAGCCTGTGAAACCCTTGTGACCACCGGGCAGGTAGTTTTAGCCGGCGAGGTGAAATCGAAAGCTTATCTCGATGTGCAGAACATCACCCGGGAAGTTATCGAGCGCATTGGTTACACCAAGAGTGAATACATGTTTGAAGCCCGATCTTGTGGTATACTATCGGCCATCCATGAACAATCCGCTGACATCAACCAGGGTGTTGAGCGTGAGAAGAAGGAGGAGCAAGGCGCAGGTGATCAGGGGATGATGTTCGGCTATGCGACCAACGAGACACCGACATACATGCCGCTTCCGCTGATGTTATCGCATTTATTGCTGGAGGAGCTGGCCGCAATTCGCAAAGAAGGCAAGCAAATGACCTATTTGCGTCCGGACGCTAAATCGCAGGTAACCATCGAATACGGCGACGACAACAAACCCCGGCGAATTGATACGATAGTGATCAGTACGCAGCACGACGATTGGATCAAACCGAAATCGGCATCGAAAAGCGCGAAAAAGGAGGCTGAAAGAGCCATGTTGAAGCAGATCAACACCGATATACAGGAGATTCTCATCCCTCGTGTAAAAGCCAAGTGTGGTTATGCGGTTGAGAATCTATTCAGCGATAAGATCAAATACCACATCAATCCTACCGGTGTATTTGTGATCGGTGGCCCTCATGGCGATACCGGCCTAACAGGACGCAAGATCATAGTGGACACGTACGGCGGGAAAGGCGCGCATGGTGGCGGCGCATTCTCGGGTAAAGATCCGAGCAAGGTGGACCGATCGGCAGCATATGCCACAAGGCATATTGCCAAGAATATGGTGGCTGCCGGAATTTGCGATGAGGTCTTGGTTCAGGTGGCTTATGCCATCGGGGTTGCCAAACCTGTTGGATTGTACGTGAACACCTATGGAACTTCGCACGTGAAACTTTCAGATGGTAAGATCGCCGACATGATCGGGAAGATATTCTCCATGAAACCTTACGACATCGAGGAGCGCTTCAAACTCCGCACGCCGATATATGCCGAAACAGCTGCATACGGTCATATGGGTCGTGAAGCCAAAAAGGTGACCAAGGTCATTCGCGATTACGAAGGGAATGAGAAAAAATTCACGGTCAAATTATTCCCATGGGAAGAATTGGACAAAGTGAATGAGATAAAGAAAGCCTTCAAGGCGCATATGGCCTGAGGTTGATAAACGATGGGCACGGCGGAACATAAATCTGCCTCCTTTTCGTTCAATTTGTAGTTCATTTAGTTACGCTTATGTGTGGTATCGTCGGATACATCGGGCCTGAAGAGGCTTATCCTTTCCTTATCAATGGTTTAAAACGGCTGGAATACCGCGGTTACGACAGTGCGGGAGTTGCTATTTTAGATGGAGGATTAAAGGTTTACAAGACCAAAGGGAAAGTACAGGATCTGGAGGACCTCACCTTGAACAAAGATATTCGGGGTAATGTGGGGATGGGCCATACGCGCTGGGCTACACATGGTGAACCGAATGACATCAACGCACATCCACACCTCTCTCAGGCAGGCGATCTGTGCATCATACATAACGGAATTATTGAGAATTACGCCTCGCTGAAGGAAGTGCTGAGCGAGCGTGGACATATTTTCCGGAGTGAAACTGATACGGAGGTATTGGTCCATCTCATTGAAGATATACGCGCCAACGAGAAGGTGAACATATTTGAAGCCGTGCGCCTGGCTTTAAATGAGATCGTTGGAGCATATGCTATCGTGATCATGTCGAGTCAGGATCCCGATATGCTCATTGGAGCTCGAAAAGGAAGTCCGATGGTTATCGGTCATGGAAGCCGGCCCGGCGAATATTATCTGGCAAGCGATGCCACCCCTATTGTGGAATATACCCGGGAGGTGAGTTATATGGATGATGGGGAGATCGTTCAGATCAAAGACGGTCAACTCACGATCAAAACCATTGAGAACGTTGAGAAGACACCCTATATCCACAAGTTGGAGATGACGCTCGATGCGATCGAGAAAGGTGGCTACGACCATTTCATGTTGAAGGAGATCTACGAACAGCCTAAGTCGATCTATGACAGCATGCGTGGTCGGTTTTCGCGAACGCAGCTCACCTTTGCCATGCAGAGTCTGAAGGAATACGAAACCAAGATCCGCAATCTGGAGCGCATCATCATAGTGGGTTGCGGCACTTCGTGGCATGCGGGGCTTGTTGGCGAATATCTGATCGAGGAATTTGCCCGGCTGCCGGTTGAAGTGGAGTATGCCAGCGAATTCCGTTACAGGAATCCAATAATTACAGAGGATGATCTGGTAATTGCCATATCGCAATCGGGTGAAACAGCCGATACTCTCGCTGCCTTGGAGCTCGCCAAGGAAAAGGGAGCAACACTTTACGGAGTTTGTAATGTGGTGGGATCTTCGATCCCGCGTTTGACGGATGCGGGAGCTTATACCCATGCCGGGCCGGAGATCGGCGTGGCATCGACCAAGGCATTCACCGCTCAGGTTACCGTGCTTACCTTACTCGCTCTCGGAATCGCCAATATACGCGGTAAGATCCCAACTGCCCGTTTGAGGCAGATGTTCACGGAACTGGAGCAGATCCCATCCAAGGTTCAGCAAGTACTGGACAATTGCTCCGCACAGGTTCTGGAGATCGCTGAGAAATATAAGCATGCGACAAACTTCCTTTATCTGGGCAGGGGATACAATTTTCCGGTTGCCCTGGAAGGCGCGCTGAAGTTGAAGGAGATATCCTACATACATGCAGAAGGGTATCCGGCAGCTGAAATGAAACACGGACCCATTGCCCTGATCGATGAGAACATGCCGGTAGTGGTGATCGCCCCGAAACGAGGGTACTACGATAAAGTTTTCAGCAATATTCAGGAGATCAAGGCGCGCAAAGGTCAGGTTATCGCCGTGATCACCGAGGGGGATACCAAGATACCCGAAATTGCCGACCACATCATTGAGATCCCGGACACAGACGATGCACTAGTACCTCTGCTGGCAACAGTTCCCTTACAACTCCTCTCCTACCATATTGCCGTAATGCGCGGTTGCAATGTGGATCAGCCCAGAAATCTGGCAAAATCGGTAACTGTCGAGTAGTTCGACCAGTAAATTAGACAACTTTTCGCGTTCCGGATCACCGGAGACCCTGCGTTTTCACTGTTTCCAAGGGCTTTTACTCATTCCTGAGTTATGGGCACATTTCTTGGCTTCTATGGGGAAAGAAAGGAGATCTAATTATGAAAACGAAAACTACTCTACTTGCAATTTTGCTCAGCATCTTCTCGATCAGCGAGGCGAATGTGGGGGTATCCCAACTCGAGCTGAGCTTGTTCAACGACGGGCAATTCACCGTTTGGATCGACGGACAGAATTACTACTCTGTGAATGGTCATGTGTCTATATTCGGTTTGAATCCGGGAACACAGCACATTCGCATCGTTGAACAGTTCATTGGCCGCAGAGGCCGGGTACAGGGGCGAAATGTCCTTTACCAGGGAACGATCAACATTCCTTTCCGCTCCGTAGTGCATGCCCAACTTACACCGGGCAATTTACTCCGGATCCGTGAGATCACTCCGTTACCAGTAACGGCGGTAGGACCACGGAGACAGGTTGTGAATCAAAGGCCGATCGTTTACGAGCGAAGACCGACTGTCTATGATCGCGATCCACGTGGCCCGTACGCCGATCAGCGTGATCCCCGGCTTCAAGGTCGCCCAGGTAACGGAGGTTATGGTCCGGTTCCCCCGAGGGGCGGCGCGGTACACAACGAACGTGCAGCCTATGGCGCATTCCTCAACACCATGCGCGGGGCATCGTTCGACAGGGATCGGCTGGTAATAGCCCGGCAGTTCACTGAAAGAGGTGGCGTGAGTTCTGCGGATGTGGCGGAGATCATGACCCTGTTCAGCTTCGAATCTACCCGCCTGGAATACGCCAAGTTCGCCTGGCATCACGTACTCGACCCGCAAAACTACTTCCTCGTGAATCAGAGTTTTCAATTCAGCGGCTCGACCATGGAACTTGACCGATATATGCGACGCATGCGTTAATAAACTTACTTCATCCAAGTACGCTTTAACTCAGGCCTCATCCGCGACGGATGGGGCCTTTTTCATTAATACCCTTACTGAACCTATGAAATTAGCCCATGCGAACTGCTTTTAGTAAAATTGCAGTCCGCTTTACCATGAGTCCAACCAAAACGAGTACGAAAGTCAAAATAAACATAGATCCTGCTATCGTGAAACGCGCCTACCAATTGATGTGCAAGGCACGGGCTATGGCAGATATCTATGACGAAAATCGACAGATCACGAAGTATGTGCATTCCACGAGCAAAGGGCATGAGGCCATTCAATTAGCCACGGCTTTTCAGCTGGAACCTTTTGATTGGATCGCCCCTTACTACCGGGACGAATCGATCTTGCTGGGGATTGGCATGGAACCTTATGAGTTAATGCTCCAACTTCTGGCCAAAGGGGACGATCCGTTCAGCGGCGGACGCTCCTATTACTGCCATCCTTCCCTGCGCCGGGAGGGCATGCCCAAGATCGCACATCAGAGCAGTGCAACAGGCATGCAGGCCATTCCAACAACCGGTATTGCGCATGGCATCCATTATCTGGAATCGCAGGGGCTGGGTGACCCGGATCAAAAGCCGGTGACTATTTGTTCGTTGGGTGATGGTTCTGTAACTGAAGGGGAAGTGAGTGAGGCCATGCAGATGGCCGTGCTTCATCAATTACCGGTCATTTATCTCGTACAGGACAACGATTGGGGAATTTCGGCCAGTGGCGACGAGATGAGGGCCATGGATGCCTATGAATTTGCGGCGGGCTTCAAGGGTATGAAACGTGTTCGCCTGAACGGATCCGACTTTGTGGATTGCTACGAGGGCATGCAGAAAGTGATCGCGGAAGTTCGGAAGAAGCGCATACCTTATCTTGTTCATGTTAAAGTTCCGCTCCTAGGTCACCACACAAGCGGGGTTCGCCGGGAATGGTATCGCGACGACCTCGATGAGCATCTTGCCCTGGATCCATTTCCGAGAATGAAGGCATTGCTCCTGGAGCTGGGTGAATCGGCAGATGAATTGGAACAAATGAGGCTGGATATGCGCGCTGAAATGGAGCTCGCCTTTCAACGCGCCGTGAATGCTCCGGAACCTGACGTTAGCACCTTGCAACACCATGTTTGGGCGCCAACTCCGATTACGGAAGAGAAGGGCGTGCGCCATCCGGAAGGTGGTCAGGAAGTGATCATGGTGGATGCGGCACTGCATGCCATGGATGAGTTATTGCGCAAACATCCCGAAGCTTTGCTGTACGGACAGGATGTGGGGATCCGTTTGGGAGGGGTATTCCGCGAGGCGGCAACGCTGGCACAGAAATACGGTACCGACCGCGTGTTCAACACCCCGATCCAGGAGGCTTATATTGTTGGCTCCACTGCCGGGATGAGTGCAGTTGGCTGCATTCCGGTCGTTGAAATACAATTTGCAGATTATATCTGGCCGGGCATCAATCAATTGGTCACGGAACTGAGTAAATCGTGCTATCTGAGCATGGGTAAATACCCTGTGCAAAGTGTGATCCGCGTGCCAACAGGAGCCTACGGAGGAGGTGGGCCTTACCACAGCGGAACGGTTGAGTCGAGCATTCTGCCCATTAACGGGATCAAAGTGGCTTATCCGAGTAATGCTGCCGATATGAAAGGGTTGATGAAGGCTGCCTTCTACGACCCGAACCCCGTTGTGATGTTTGAGCATAAAGGCCTCTATTGGAGCAAGGTTCCCGGCACCGAGGAAGCAAAGACCGTAGAACCGGATTCCGATTATATAGTACCGTTCGGCAAGGCGCGCATTGCTTTGGAAGCCAGTGCCGATGCAGTGCAGAACGGCGAATCGATCGGAGTGATCACCTATGGTATGGGCGTTTACTGGGCCAAAGCCGCCTCCAAAAAACTTCCCGGGAAGATCGAGATCCTGGACCTACGCACACTTGCACCTTACGACGAAGAGGCCATTTACGCTCAGGTTGAAAAGCACGGCAAGATCCTGGTTCTCACAGAGGAGACTCTGAACAACTCCTTTGCGGAAGCGCTTGCCGGTAAGATAGCCCGTGATCGATTCGAATATCTTGATGCACCGGTACAAACCCTTGGTAGTGTGGACACGTCGGCCGTTCCGATGAATATGGGATTGGAGAAGGTAATGCTCCCGAACGCCGAGAAGGTTCAGGCCAAACTGGAATGGTTGCTGGCCTATTAAGTTATCGACGAATTGGTTTATATTGCTGCTTCATGCAATTCGTATGAAACAGATAAACTGGATACGCGTACTCGGCATACTTGCAGGAATGCTGATCGGCGGAGTGGTAGTTGGCTTCGTTGAGGGCATAGGGCATGAAATGTTTCCCCTACCTGAGGGTTTCGACTCCAACAACAAAGACAACATCAGGGCCTATTTGGATACCGCACCTACCCTGGCGATACTTATGGTACCCATTGCCTGGATCGTGGGTGCATTCTGTGCGAGCTTCATAGCCACACTCATTGCACCGAAATACTGGCGCAGCAACCGATTCATCATTTCCGCCATATTCCTCATATTGAGCATAGCCATGTTGACTATGTTGCCAAGTACCTGGTACATGTGGGCTATTGCCTTACTCCTGCTATTCCCGTTTGGATTCATGGGCAGCGGTTTGGCAGGAATGATCCGGAAGGAACGAATGAGCTCGGAGTGATGTTCAATCGGTTCAGCGCTTTTGGAGCGTGAACAAGGTCCAATCTTGTCTCAGTTTGTGTTGTTTCGCTTACAATTTCACATCCCAGAGATCCCTTAACCAGTTTCCGATGTAGTTGAAAGAAACTACCAGGAGCATGATGGCCATGCCCGGAGCCAGTGCCAGATGGGCTGCGTTGAAGGCGATGAAGCTGTAATTCTCCTTGAGCATTTGCCCCCAGCTCGGGTACGGTGGTTGGACACCCAGTCCGAGAAAGCTCAAACCCGCTTCTAACAGGATGGCAGAAGCGAAATTTGCCGCACAAATAACGATAACCGGTCCGGTGAGGTTGGGTAGAATATGGCGGAGCATGATGCGCATATCGGAATAACCCAATACACGGGCTGCCTGTACGAATTCCTGATTCTTGAATGTGAAAACCTGCGCCCTGACGATCCGGGCCAGTTCAACCCACATGGTAAGTCCAACCGCAACGAAGATCTGCCAGAACCCTTTGCCCAGTGCGAACGTGAGGGCAATAACGAGCAGTAGTGTAGGCAGTGACCAAACGACATTCACCAGCCACATGACCATTTTATCCACCCATCCGCGATAATAGCCGGCTATCATCCCCAACAAAACCCCCAAAATGAGGGAGATCAATACGGAAATAAGACCTACGGAAAGCGATATGCGGGTTCCGAGAAGTATTCTGCTCCAAACATCTCGGCCGTATAGATCCGTGCCAAGGAGAAACCTCTTCTCCACCAGCCGATAAGCCGAAGCTGAATTCTGCTCAGCCTCTCTGATGACATCACGGTTGGGGATCAGGTTAGCTGTGGCAGTGTCGCCATTCGCACTCCACAGAAAAACGGATTCCGACTGTTCGTTACCGCGAAGGATCAGGGAAAGACCACTTCGTTGATTTTCAGGCACTTTCTCAAGGAACACTGCGCGAAAACCCGGTTTTCGCAGTGCCAGTTCCAGATGCATTTCATTGCAGGATTGCGACTGATCGGGTGTGATGAGATTCCCGAACAAGGCAACCAATAAACTCAAAGCGATGACTCCCAGTCCGAAATATCCGGTATAGCTGAACTTTCGCTTTTTCAATTTGATTGATTCTGAGCTTCAAATAACGGAAAACAAATGGCGAAGCCGAACATTTGAACCAGGTGAAACTCAGTTATTCATTTCCTCCGCCGTTGTTGCAATATGGTCGAGTACCCGCAAATGGATCCGGTGAATGATGAAACGGCTCCAGCTATCCCAATACCAGGAGGGTCTGAACCCTGAACGGTACCATGTAGTGCCCTGTAGCAGTGTATTCCCGCTATCTATGGGGGTAAGCTGAAAGGCTCCTTTTTCGGACCGGAACTGATCACTCAGATGCGGAGGACGAACTTCCCCGAAGGGGTTGAGCTCGCTCATTGGATCGGGTTGACTGCGCACATCGAACTGAAGATCTGTGGGTGCATTGATAGAGGTGATCGGCTCAACAAAAGGACCCGTGCTGAAATGGCAGTAGCGAACCAATTGGCCGTTCTCGTTGCGCAGATCGGCGTGTGTGGGACAAGCAATTCCAAACCTGAAAATTCCGGAAGCTTCTTCTCGGATCGTATCAAATTCCACCACATTCTGCCAAACATGCTCAATAGGCGCATGTACGTGTATCGTGGTAGTTACGGAGCGCAGTTCGGGATCGGGACTTATGAAGTCTGCCGTTCCTACAAGCAGTGTAAGTAGCAAGACATACATTGGTACACGTTGGGTTGGCCCCCCTCTGCGACGTGCCATCAAATGTCCAATGCCGGCACCCATTATATTGAGTAATACAAGTATGGGCAATGCCATACTTATGCAGACTATCCCCTCCAGCAGAAGAATGAGCATGAGGATCAAAGCCAACATCAGGGTAAGCAGCGCATATTTCAGAGCCGATACGAAGCCGGTGTTATTACGACGCGTTTGCATCCAGGCCGGGATAAAACCGAGTAGGAAAGGTCCCAGCAGGAATACACTTAAACCGTAGGTTTCAAAAGAGTAGATCGACAGGCCCATTATGAGTGCACCGAATACTACGGCGATCCAAACGGGCAGGAATGATCGTATGCTTGTTTTCACTTCTTTATTTCGAACTTGTTGAAGACCGGGTTACGCCTCTCATCCATGCCGTGGGTTCCGTACGGGTGAACAACTCGATCAATTCGTCGGAATGCTGCGCTATTTCCCTCAGTTCCGAGGTAAGGCGGTTGAATTGATGGGTCTCCGGATCTTTACCCTGGACATTTCCAATATCGCTCAACAGTCGAAGAAGGGGTTCCAATTCGCGCTTTTTGCGCTCCCGGGCAATGAGTCGTGCCACTTCCCACAAATCCTGAACAGCGTAAAAGTACTCTTTGCGATCCCCTTTCACGAATTTCTTGCGTACGATGCCCCAGGCTACCAGCTCCCGTAAATTCATATTAGCATTCCCCCGGGAGATATTCAATTGCGCCATCACATCATCGGTACATAGAGCGCCGGCTGTACTCAGGAGCAGGGCATGGATCTGAGCCATGGTCCGGTTTATACCCCATTGAGTTCCCAACTGGCCCCAAGTTTCTATGAAGCTACTTCGTGCTTGTTCTAGTTCCACCAACAACTATACGTCGCACCATGCACTTTCAGAAATTCATGAAAACTCAGAAAACCCACACGAGCTGCCTATTGTCCTGAACCGGGTACAGAATCAGGGACATTTCACCGAAGGAGAACCTATTCGTTCCTCTTCGGAATGCATTCCGCCTAATGCACCACCGATAACTTGCGCAGGATGGTTCCTCGTGGCGTTTCGACTTGCAGCAAATACATGCCGGGATGCACTGCCGATAAGTCCAATACACGATCAACTCCAATCTGGGTGGTCATAGGCACCGAAACAAAGCGGCCCATAGCGTCGATGAGGTTTACAGAACGCAATTCCAACTGCTCATCGCCGGGGAGGATCTGAACCCGGCGATCAGCCGGGTTGGGGAATATGTGCAACAGATCACTCCACTCGTCATGTACCGACAGATTGAGCACTTCGATCAATACGGTTGTATCGTCGGTTCCACATGCATTGGTCACAGTGAGCTTTACGTTGTAATTCCCGTCGATCTTGTAGCGATGGAATGGATTTTGGTCGCTGCTGCCGGAGCCATCGTCGAAATCCCAAGAATAGGATGTGGCGTGTTGTGATTTGTTACTTAGGGTTATATCCCTTGCATTCAATGTATACGTGAATGATGCCCTTGGAAGCGGGTTGACGCTGATCCGGACCGAGTCGGATGTTGAGCAACCAATTGAATTGAAAGCAGAAACTTTGTAGCTGGTAGTGCTGGCAGGTTGAACTGTGATCCGATCGGTTGTTGCGCCAGTACTCCAGATATAGGTTGGCATATCGGCCGAACGGGCGTGCAGGAGCAGGGAAATACCTTCACAAATGGTTGTATCGTTCCGCAGATCGAGAACGGGCCGTTTCTCTACTTGTATGTAAACACTATCGGTAGTAGAACATGCTCCGGAACCCTTAGCGGTGCCGAAATAGTAACCTGTCGAGATCGGGAGCACATTCCAGTTTTGTGTGGTTGGACCGCCCTTCCATTGCCAACTTGTTCCTCCGGAAAGTTTGAGCAGGACTCGATCGCCGAAACAGACCGCCGTATCGTTTGAAATTTGCACCGAAGGACCTGCAATGGTTTGAATGCGCACGGAATCGATGGCCTTGCATCCTAAGGGATTGAAACCCCATACTACATAAGTTGAATTGGATCCGGGACGAATGTTCCATTTTGCAGTGGCCGGTCCATTTACCCATTGGTAGGAATTCGCGCCCTGCGCGCTGAGTTGATAGAGGGATCCTGCGCAAACGGAGGTATCGTTTGAGGCTCGTACAGAAGCGCTGCTGGCGGTAATGTTGGTGGTAAGCCGGCGCCGGCATCCGTTGACCGAATCGATGAGTACAACCACTAGGGCGCTCGATTTCACCTCATAGTTCCAGTTCTGGTTGGAAGGGCCCCCTTCCCATTGATAGGATGAACCACCGGAGGCCCGAAGGGTGATCCGATCGCCGACACATGCCGTTGTATCGGCGCTCACCTTACCGGAAGGAGTTCTATTTACCTTGATGGTCTTTGATGCCTGTCGGGTGAGTCCGCATGCATCCGTTCCCCGGAGCGTAACGTAAAAACTATTGGTCGGATTGATCTGCACGGTAGCCTTTGTTGAATCGCGGATCACTCCTCCTGAACTCCAAACATAGGATTTCGCACCTGTGGCACTTAAGGTGAGTTGTTGCCCTGAGCAACTGCTGTCGGGGCTATTGATCTCAACCTTTGGGTATTTGACCTTACCGAGGTTGAAGCGCACCATCATCACAACTTTGAAGTTGGCACTTCCCAATTCAACCCAGCTTGCTCCACCATTGTAAAACGCCGAATTGGGCACATAGTACTTACCGGAATAGCCGAGCGACATGTTGTTCAGGTTCAATTGCTGAACGGCGGCGAAGTATTTCCCTTTTTTCAACGCCTGATCACAGGGGAAACGCAGGGTATACCAATTTACTCCGGCAACGAGTCGCACATGCGAAGTAGATGCGATGCGGTTACCCGGTGTGGTTCCAAATTCGTAGAGGTGTACTTTCACCGAGTCGCCCGCCACCGGGTTGGCTATGTAAAAGGAAATACTGGTCAATGTATCGTCGCGCAGGAGTTCATACATCTGCCCGACCTGTCCACCTGTGGCTCCGTTGAAGCCCAATCCACCTGTGGATGCGCCGTCGTCTCTGGCGTAAATACTGTCGTTGTAACCGGTGCGCATGCGCATGGTATCGTTCGATGGGTCGGCATCGCTTGCGTTGCTTCGCACGCGGAAAAGGAATGAATTATCCATCCCCTTGTACGGCATGAACTTACCGGCCACGAAGCCGCTATCGAATTCAAACGAAGTGAGATCCCCGAAACGAACACTATCCTTCCAGGATGCATGCTCAACTACCAAACGGCTGTTGGATGCCGTTTTCACCCCTTCATTCTTCACTTTTCCCCAAAAGCGGAGGCTATCGGCTTGTTTGAAGGGAATCTGGAGATAGCCGGCCGAGGAATTGCGCACTTCCAGGGTGATCAGATCGACATCCGGAGGATTGAAGGCCTCGATCTTGAAATCGTCGATCGCGCAATCGCTGAGAAAATTGCTACCCATCACGGCGCGAATGCGGATTCGGGTAACGGATCTGTGGAAGTTCGCAAGGCTTATAATGGCCACTTGCCATTTGGCCCCCTGATCGCCTGAGATCTTCCATACATCCTTCACCCAGGTATTGGAATCGTAAACATCAATGTGAAGGCTGCCCATACCGGCACCGAGCATATGATAGGCCAATTTGATCCGGTAATAGGAGGTCCCGCTGAGGTCGAAACACGGACTTATGAGGCTGATCTCCTTGTTGGCACATCCGGTGGCAGAACTAGCCTCCGTATACAGATAGCGACCTCCCGTATTACCCGGATTGTAATCAGTTCCCACACCTACTCCATTCGTTGTATCGGTAGCGCCCGGACCAGTCCCAATGGAGGGAGATCCGGCTGTATCTGCACGCCATTCGCCGCCATCCAATTGATCCTGCAGCCATCCGTTGGCGGTATCCCCAAGTATAGTTGCGTTACAGGCCTCGATCTCCTGAATACGACTGAATTTCTCGAAATCCTCTGTATAGGGGAACGAACTGATGCATTGTGCAGTTGCCGATCCGGAGGTTCCAATGATCAGGAATAAGGCAAGTGCCCTGAATTGTTTGAAATGCGCTTTCATGACAGAACTTTAAGTGGTACGACTTGAAAAAGTACAACCACGTTACGACTTTTCAGCCGATTTTGCAAGTTCTGTTTTAGCCTGGGAAAGCTTTTTTACAACTCATCTTTGAGCATTTTTCGGGCAAGTTCCAGCTTTTGCTGCTCCTGTTCGCTCAAAGTTGGATAGTGGAGTCCCAAACTTTCGAGTTTGCTGGTAATGATGTCGCACACGGCGGCTCGCATGAACCATTTACGGTCGGCGGGTATCACATACCAGGGTGCATGTTCGGCTGCTGTATGGCGAATAGCCTGTTCGTATGCATGCTGATAGGCGTCCCAATGCGCCCTTTCGTTCAGATCGTCGAAATTGAATTTCCAGTTTTTCTCCGGCGTATCGATCCTGCTCAGAAATCGTCGTTTCTGCTCTTTCTTGCTCACATTGAGGAAGAACTTAAGAATAACGGTCCCATTTTCCGCCAGGTGTCTTTCATGATCGCGAATGGCCCGGAATCGCTTTTGCCAAAAATCCTCATCAATATCCGAAAGCTGATCAATACCTGGAATGCGCTGACCAAGAATGTATTCCGGGTGCACTCTGGTAACGAGCACCTCTTCGTAGTAAGATCGGTTGAAAATGCTGATCCTACCCCGTTCGGGCAGGCATAGGGAAGTGCGCCAAAGGTAATCGTGATCGAGTTCTGTTCGGGATGGTGCCTTGAAGCTGAATACTTGTCCGCCCTGGGGGAACATTCCGGAGAACACATGTCTGATGGTGCTATCCTTCCCCGCGGCATCCATGGCCTGGAAGATCAGTAGCACGCTGTGATTATCTACCGCATACAGAATGCGTTGCAGATCGTGGAGTTTGAGCTTATCGGCCTCGAGTTTTTCAACGGCATCCTGTTCTTTCCGCAGATATCCCCGGTAATTGGTGTCGAAATCGGCAAGCGCAAAACCTTCACCATTTTCAACATACAGATTGGGGTCGTTGATAAAGCCGGGCATAATTCTGTTTTTATTCGAAAATGGGTATTTCAGTTGAAAACGCCACATGGGAAGTTTTGGAATGTAGTTTCAACGGGTTCGAGGATGTAAAAAGTTATCGACCCGACCCCTAGGCCGGGGTTGAGGGCCGAAATAGTCCTTAAATTTGCCGGCTCAGGGAATTCTAAATCCCTGCCATAAGCATGTCGGAAGTTACAGTTGATACCGCGAAAAGTTTAGGGCTACTCCCCCAGGAGTTCGACCTCATTGTTGAGAAATTGGGGCGAACGCCGAATTTCAATGAACTGAGTATTTACTCGGTGATGTGGAGTGAGCATTGTTCGTATAAAAATTCGATCCTCTGGCTGAAGAAATTACCCAAAGAGGGCGATATGATGCTGGCAAAAGCCGGGGAAGAGAATGCCGGACTGGTTGATATTGGAGGTGGACTGGCCTGTTGCTTCAAGATCGAATCGCACAACCACCCATCGGCCATAGAGCCTTATCAGGGTGCTGCTACAGGTGTTGGTGGAATTAACCGCGACATCTTCTCGATGGGGGCCCGCCCGATCGCTCAATTGAATTCATTGCGCTTCGGAAACATCGACACGGACCGCACGCGTTGGTTGGTGAAGGGAGTGGTGAAAGGAATTGGTGATTACGGTAATTCCTTTGGGATCCCGACGGTTGGAGGTGAAGTGTATTTCGACGATTGCTACGAAACTAATATTCTGGTTAACGCGATGAGTGTTGGGATCGTAGAGGTTGGAAAGACCATATCAGCGGTGGCGGATGGACCGGGAAATCCGGTGTACATCTTTGGATCCAGAACCGGGAAGGATGGGATCCATGGTGCGGCCTTCGCTTCTAAGGATATTTCGGAGGATTCCATGGAAGATCTGCCCGCTGTTCAGGTTGGCGATCCGTTCTGGGAAAAACTCATTCTGGAGGCAAGTATGGAGCTTCGGGACACCGGGGCTATAGTGGGCATGCAGGACATGGGTGCTGCCGGTATAACCTGTTCCACTTCGGAAATGAGTGCCAAGAGCGGAACAGGCATGCTCATCGACCTGGATAAAGTCCCCCTCCGGCAGGAGGATATGACGGCCTGGGAGATACTCCTCAGCGAATCACAGGAACGTATGCTGGCAGTTGTTCAAAAGGGCCGGGAAGCGGAAGTTGAGGCCATTCTCGAGAAATGGGAGCTCATCTACGCCAAGATCGGAGAGGTTACAGATACGGGCAGGGTAGTTTACCTGCGACACGGTGAAGTAGCGGCCGATCTGCCGGCAGATCACCTGGTTCTCGGGGGCGGAGCACCTGTTTACGAGCGAGAGTATAGTGAGCCGGCCTATGTCGATAAAGTGAACTCCTTCTCGACCAACGATGTACCTGAGCCTCAAAATCTTCAGAAGGTTGCGCGTTTTATAGCTGGTTTACCCAATATCGCCTCCAAAAGATGGGTTTACAGGCAATATGACTCCATGGTGGGAACCATTACACAAAGCACCAACAGGCATACAGATGCGGCCATTGTGCACATACATGGAACCGACCGTTCGTTGGCACTAACGGTAGACTGCAATTCGCGTTATGTGTATGCCGATCCTGAAACGGGAGCTGCCATTGCCGTTGCAGAAGCAGCGCGAAATATTGTATGTTCCGGTGGTATACCCAGCGCCATAACGAATTGTCTGAATTTTGGCAACCCGTATGATAAAGGTGTTTACTGGCAATTTGCCAATAGCATCCTGGGTATGAAAGCTGCCTGTGAAAAATTGGGAACGCCTGTAACCGGTGGCAACGTGAGTTTTTACAACCAAAACACGGAAGATGGTACGGCCGTGTACCCTACTCCTACCATCGGGATGGTTGGTTTGATCGAGAAGCAGGAGCATATAACCACGCTGGATTTCAAGGACGACGGCGATGTGATCATCATGTTGGGCAAAGAGATCGTTTGCCTGGGATCTTCGCAATATGTAGCCAAATTCCATGGTATCGAACATTCGATGGTACCACACTTCCACCTGGATGAGGAATATGCGGTTCAACAATTGACCACTCAACTCATTCGGACCGGTAAGATCAAGAGCTGTCATGATATTTCGGAAGGCGGTTTATTCATCAACCTGCTCGAAAGTTCGTTGCCCAACGGATTGGGATTTGATATCGAAACAAACCGCAGTGAAAGGCCTGATGCTTATTTGTTCGGTGAAGGACAGAGCCGCATCGTGATCTCAATCGACCCTGCCGATCTGCAGGCGGTGCAGGAACAGATCACGGCAGCACACGTGCATTTCAGAGTTCTGGGCAAGGTTAGCGGCAACCATATCTTCATCGACAATGAGGATTACGGTTCGATCGACGAATTCCGAAAGATCTACGATAATTCCGTTGAGGAGAAACTCCGGGTCGGAGCCTACGCCTAATGAGGCTTTTAATTCACGGGGATCATTGAATTGATCGACGACAGGCCACCCTAAGGGGCATTTACGCCTCCGGTCTGTACATCGCGCCTATCTAAATTTTAACCAAATCTTCAGGGTCTAACCTATTTTTGGCCTTTTAGCGGTTCAACTAAAATTTTCTGCAGCTATGCCTATTCGAATGGTCGACGACGAGAAGCCACAACCTCGTAAAAATGAAGGGAAAAAAGGTGGTGCGAATCCTTTATTGGCACTATTGCCTGTGCTCTTGAAATTTATTGTGAAGCGGCCAAAACTACTCTTCCCACTGTTATTGCTGGGTGGAGCGGCCTATTTATTCAGAGGAAGTTTATTTCCTGCAGGCGAACTGGAGGAGCAACTTGCCCTGGCCATGGGACTTCAGACCGACCCGGAGGTATACGAGCAGAGCAACATCTACGAACCACTTGCATCGGATTACAAGAACAGTTTACCCGTTAAAGTTAGTTTAAGGCAGTACACTCCGCGGATACGGAATCAGGGTTCGCAGGGCTCGTGCGTGGGGTGGTCGAGTAGTTATGCAGCGCGCACCATTTTAGAGGCACGGGCAAAAGGAAAGAATCCGGATATAGTGGCCTTCAGCCCTTCTTCCCTGTACAATCAGATCAAATTACCGAATTGTCAGGGTGCCTATATTCACAAAGCCATGGAGACCATGGAGAACCGTGGGGTATTGCCCTGGTCCGATTTTGCTTATAATGAACACGATTGCGATCGGCTACCCGATCGGGAACTGGCGGGTAAAATGGCAAGTTTCAGGAGCAGAGGTTTCGAACGGCTTTCAGAGAATTACGGCAAAGTCGATCTCAATGCGATCAAAGAAAATCTGGCGCAGGGAGCTCCTGTTGTGATCGGGATGATGGTCGGGCAAAGTTTCATGCAATCCATGATGGGTAAGAAACTCTGGCAACCTGCCCGTTCGGATTATGCCATGCGTGGAATGGGCGGACATGCCATGTGCGTGATCGGCTACGACGATAATTACCAGGGAGGTGCGTTCGAGATCATGAACAGCTGGGGCCCGGAATGGGGCGATCGGGGATTCGGATGGGTGCGCTACGACGATTTTCTGCATTTCACCAAAGAGGCCTACGGCCTGCATCCTATGGGTGAGAGCGAAAAACAGGATCCGAAGAAATTCGCTTTGGACCTTGGTTTGATCGTGAATGAAACGAAACAGGCGATCCCGCTCCGATCGAAGGCATACGGCGTATTTGAGACTGTACAAGCTATACCCAAGGGAACCCGGTTCAAGGTTGAATTCAACAATAGCATTGAGTGTTACACTTACATTTTCGGGGAGGAGACCGACGGTTCGTCCTATGTGCTTTTCCCTTATACCGAAAAGCACAGTCCGTACTTCGGCATCACCGGTACACGCTTATTCCCGAGGGAACAATCGCTCATGGCCGATGAGATAGGTGATCGAGATCGCATCTTAGTGCTCGTGAGTAAAGAACCTCTGGATCCTCAGGCGATCAATAGGAGTTTGAATGCCGTATCCGGGAATTTTCTGCAAAAGGTGAATGCTGCGGTGGGCTCGGATCTGATCGAGGCTGTGCAGTTCAAGGCCGGTGCTATGATCCATGCGGAGGCGGAGACGGGATCGAAGAAGGTGGTGGGGATGATTTTGGAGGTTGGGAAGGTGTGAAGGTTGGGTGGCTGGGTGGCTGGGTAGTTGGGTAGTTGGGTAGTTGGGTAGTTGGGTTGATGGGTAGCTGGGAAGTTGGGTATCCGGGTGGCTGGGTAGTTGGGTAGCTGGGTAGTTGGGTGGCTGGGTAGCTGGGTAGTTGGGTATCCGGGTGGCTGGGTAGTTGGGTAGTTGGGGGGTTGGGTTAGAAGCGCATTTTGAGGCCGAAGAGCATTTGGCGTGGGGCCAGGTAACGGGCGGGGTCGTTGGGGGGGGTGCCTGACTCTTCGGGGCCTATGTAACGGGGGTCGCGCCAGCTGTTTGGGACATCATCTCCTTCGCGGTATGCCCGGCCGGTAACGGGGTTTATTACTTGTGCGTTTTGGTTGTTGAACAAGTTCCGGATCTCGTAGCTGAGGGTTATGCCGGATTCCTTCTTTTTTCCAAAGCGGAAGGTGCGGTTGATCTTCAGATCGGTATTGAGCCATGGCGTGGCTCTTTCGAGGAGGTACTTATCGAGCTCAGGTGCGTAGAGTGGACGACCAATAGAATTGTATCCTTCGAGTTTTTCAGGTGTGTATCTGTATCCGCTTTGGTAATTGGTAGATAGGAATAGTTGGGTATTCTTCATCCAGGTTGGGAGGAAATGTACGGATGTATCGTATGTAAATGCCAAACCTAGCGTGGTATTCCAGGGGCGATCCCAGGCGAGATATTGTTCGGTACTCAGCGGTACTTCGCCGTTCTGGGCGATCTGCAGGCTGGATTCCCGCGCGGAGTTGGATTTGCCACGGGCCACCTGGTAGGATGTGTTCCAAAATGCTCTGAGAGCCGCTCCAATGCGGTACTGAATGCTCAATTCCGTTCCCTGGATCTTGGCATAGTCCTGGTTGATGTACATAACCTTAGTCACCGGTCGCCCGGTTTGGTCTTTCACAATAACCCGTCGGGATACGATATAGTCAAAACGATTGTTGTTGTACCCTGTGAAGGTGAGGGCCAGATCCTTGTTGATCTGGGATTTATAACCTACCTCATAGCTCACGTTCACCTCCGGATTCAGGTCGGGATTGCCAATATTCGAAAGAAATGAACGATCCTGATACTCCGGATCAAGACCGGCATAGAGGAATCGGGGATGGGGCAAACGCATGCTGTGGCCGTAATTGAAATACAGCGTATTGTTCGTTGTTACCGGGAAGCTCACGTTGATCTTGGGCAGCAAACGCATTTTATAACGGAGCCCGAACAATCCGAATGTATTATCCATATAATCCTCCCGGATCTGGTCGATCACCGGCGCGCCCGGATCATTCACGGCATCATCGGCAAATTTTCCCGGGGCCCAGTAATTCAAGCGCATACCCAGGGAAGCGATGATCCCTTTGTAGGTAATTTTATCGGTAATGAAAAGACCACCGTTATTGGGTTTCACTCTCCAGATATCGTTCGATGAACCGATTGAGATGGATGGTGTGGATGTAGAATCGTCGATTTGAATGGGCGCTCCCACCCAGGGGCGATTCACATCTACCCATTGATAATCGTTGAATTTATGCTCGAAGCCGAACTTGAACTGATGCGTTTCATCGTCGGGGTAATAGCTCAAGGAAGCCTTGATGGTATTCTCCAACACATAATGATCGTGCCAGGTTCCTGATATACCGCCGTTATTCACCAGTCCGGGTCCAGGCAGAACATACCGGATCGGGTCATTCGGATTGAACACCGTCACCGGATCGGTAACGATGGACGCTTCATCGTATATCCGCTCCACAGTTTCGGTTCGGAACGGACGTCCATTGGCATCTGCCCTCAAATTGGTAAAGAGTCTCCCTGCGGTTGCGTTCAGAATAAGTCTTTTATTGAGTGTATGCTGCACATTAATGGCCGTAAGATTTGCCTGATGAGTATATGTTGTGGCGTTATCGAGATTCAGGCTTCTGTTATACTGAAAACCCGGGGCCAGTATGGCATCAAAACCTACGATCTGCAACGAACGCGTATTCTGATTGATCATCAAACTATGCTGATTGGTAATGGATATTTTGGTACCGGGCCTCCATTTATAGCTGAGTTTGAATGTATGCGTAAAGCCGTTCTCTTGTCTGGGTGCCCAAAGTGAATCGTTCCCAGTGAACAAAGAAGAATGCAGTTGCCGGGCGGTTGGCCCGAAATATTGATCGCTGAGGCGGGCGGTTACGTTATTGAAGAAGAGCAATTTCTTCCCGGTTTTAGGTACAGCACCGGCAAGGCTGAATTCGAGCAGATCGGTATTCCACTGCCAGGGTGCTTTGAATATGCCCAGGTGATCGCTCTGGTAATCCAGGCTGAATTCAAACTTTTCACTTCCCTCGCGGATCACAGTAGAGATCACACCGGCAGAGCCATCACCATACTCAGCGCCGGATCCGCCTGTAACCAATTCGATCTCGCTCACCGATCCGGATGCCACATTCACTCCAAAGCCGGTACCTGCCAAGGGATCCTGTGCGGTGATATTATCTACTACATACTGCGTTTCATACACCCGCGCACCGCGTATTTGCAAACCGTCGGTGGTTTTACTAACACCAGCCTGCATGGCAACCACTTCCTGTACATCGCGCACGTTCATGTCTGCGATCTCTTTGCGCTGCACCGTTACGCGCGAGTCGCCTCCATCGAGTTTCACCAATTGCTTCTGCCCTACTACGGTAACCGTTTCAAAGGAATTCACCTGAGAGGATAATTCCACATTGAGGACTTTCTCTTTTCCACCTGAAATCCGCACGCCGGTAAATACCTTTTCCACGTAGCCCACGTAGTTTACCTGTATGGTATAATCGCCGGGTTTAATGCCTTCGATGCGGAACTTGCCGTCTTCATCACTTACCGCTCCGTAATAGGTCCCGATAATTCGAACGGTTGCACTGAAAAGTGCATCTTTATTATCTGCGTCCGTTATTTTGCCGCTTAATGTGCCAAATAGTTGAGCCCGAGTCAATAGCGAAATACTGCTTAACAGGATGAAAAGAAAGATGCGCATCACCAATTGAAATCCTTATTGAGTATTTGATCGAAGAGCTCGCGAAGTTTGGATTCATCCTTGTTGAATCGATACAATTCTACGCTAAAGAAAACCTGACGCGTTTTGCCATCCGTTTTTCGGGCGGCGCCAACAATATCGGTTCCTTTCCAGGCTCCAAATGCGCGAAGACCAGCCCGGTAAATGGGTTCGCTGTCTATAGATGGCACAAATGGATCTGCCCCAAGCAGCAGTGTGGTAGGTTGCAATTTCGGGTAATTACCTTGTACCGGATACATAAAAGAATCGGGTTCGATCACGGCTTGTCCACTGGTTAGCGATAAACTATCTACGGGGAAGGCGCCCCGGATCTCGGCAGGATCAAAACCCGGCGGGAAACTGGTGGTTACCATGGATTTCCCACCCCCATCTGTGTAGTTCTGCATTACCGGAGCGGCAAACTCAAGCAAAAGAGCCGAGCGCCCGGTGAGTGGATTTGCGAACAAAGACTGATCAGTATTAAAGATCAATTTGTCGTAAAGCTCTGTGATCAGCGAGAATGTGGGAACCCAGAAAATGGGTTGATATCGGCCATTGCCCTGGGCGAAATCCACTGCATCGAACCCCGCCGGATAAACGGCCTTGACAGTTTGTCGATATCGGGCATTCACATCAGGTGGCTGACCATTTATAAGCAATAGGTCACTGGTCTGTCTTTTGTTGAAGAAGCCCGACGAGGTATCGATCGCACTTTCTCTTCCGGCAAGATCTACCACTTTAAGATACAAGGTATTGCTGCCCCCGTTATTCCACCCGGAAATTGGAAGCGCCTCTTTGCGAAGGGAGGTATTGTAAAAAACGTCCGCATCCCCAGAACCTGCAACTGATGGGTTTGCAGAGCGCAAGCTCACCATTCGGGCACTGCGGTCCAGCTCGTACCATGCTCCTTCGTTCACCTTCAGGAAAGCTGCGGTAACAGTGGCATCGCCATCCGGGTCGCTGTAATTCCACCTGAAGGTGCAAACCCCGAAGGTTGTGTCTGCCGGAAAACTCTCGACATCGAAACTGGCCACCGGAGGAGAATTCTTCAGAGGGATGCGCAGAAATGCAGGTGTTTCATCCTTATTGCCATCGTTGTCCAGGGCTCGGATGTAAAACTCGATATCCGTGGTATCACTGCCCGGATCCAGTTCAAATTTGAAAACCGAATCGCGCACGGTCGTAAAGTACCAGTTCACCTGATCGGTAGTGAATTCATAACCCACCACATAGCCGTCGCGATCGGTTCCATACCAACTCAAGCGAAACGAACTGTTCAGCCGGTTTGGTCCGCTGAGATCGATCCGTTCAATCGACAGGTGCGTTTCGGGTGCTGCAGGTGCAACCGGGTTATCGTCGGCACATCCCCACCACACCAAAACAATGAAACCGAGGAGCAATGTCCTCATTGCCCCACGGTTCCGTATAACTGATTTACCCGGCTGATCCAAGCTTAATTTTTCGTGATCCTCCAGGTAGTGACTGAACGATCGCTCTTGAGACGAAGGAAGTATGTTCCCTGAGCCAATCCGCTGAGGTCGATTTTAGCAGAACCTATTGACGGTTCGAATGATCGGACCACCTGCCCCTGTACATTGAGAATTTCAGGGATGAAGGTAAAAGAACCATTCGCTGCACGGATATTCAGATCGCCTGTGGTTGGGTTCGGGAAAATGCGCACATCATCCGATCCGACAGAGATCGCTTCAATTCCAACAGGTATTTCGGGGTAATCTGTTGCCGGCAATTGCACAGATGCTCCCTTGAAATCGTCGTTATTGCGGGGAAGGATCTTGAAGGTACTGAATCCATAAAAATTGATCCCCATCAACGTATCGAAGCTCATGCCCTTTTGAGTTGCGATCGGGTCTACATTCATCACCCCTTCATTTTCCTTCAGCATGGTATCCCCTACCAATGAAACCCACAAACTACTGTGGTTATTGGTGTTTTGAATACCTGTTTGTACCCGCATCGATGCATTGAAGGAAGAATCTGCTCCTGGTGCCACGAGCCATTCGCCGAAATTGTTCAAACGTGGATTGGACACATATACCTTGGAACCGGGATTATACAGCCCGATCAATACACCTTCCAGGGATTCCAAATATCCCGATTCGCGCATGTCCGGGATATAGTTGATATCGACCATCAAAGGTCGGATAGTGGCTACCCGGCCGGTGTTCACCACCTTTGAAACATTCAGTACAGTGAAACCAAAACTCTCGCTCACTGTACCGGTTACCGTAACCACCTGACCGCGGAATAATTTGATGAGATCCGAATTCCCGACACACTGAATCCCTCCCCACACAGGAATATTCTCATCCTGCAGGTAGATGGCCTCCAGATCATAGGCCTTTGCGCTCGCTGTAACCACTCCGGTAACCGTAACTTCACGGCCAACGTAAGGGGATGCGTCACGTCTCGGGTTGAACACTTTTTGAAGATCAACTATGGAGAGTCCGTTGTTGCGAACCGTATAGAACATGTAATCCGGATTCGAAAGATCGGCGGCGCCGTATGGGGAGTAGCTCAATTGCAGATCATCGTCTTCCGCAACAATGTAGTATCGGATCGTTGAGCCTTCGGCGAATGCCGGAATATTGGCCTCAAATTCATCCGTAGTTCCGGCCTTGAGGGTCATCGGAACCATCGTGAATGTATCCTCCATGGGGACATACAATTCCGAGGTGTAGTACAGCGTTGCCTTGTTTACCGAACCGTCGAAATCAACGATCTTGGCACTGATCTTCACTGCATCCTGATCGGTTGGTACGAGCGGTGTGCGCACTACATTACTGATGTTTGCGGGAGTGATACCGATCTTGTAATGAGAGGTATCGAAGGGGTTCAGCTCAAATCCACGTCCATTGCTACCTGTACAGCCATTCTGTGAGTGAATAATGATACCCATGATATGGTCGAAACGTGTACCTACAACAGGAGCTACGAACTTGCCTTGTTTGTATGGAGCAGATGGGCGATTGGTAATGTAGGAAGGCGTTTTCTGTACCAGGAAACGGTCGGAAACATTGATCACGTTGCCATTGTCGTCGGTAAGGTCGAAGCTTACCCGGTTACCGCTGAAATTGTATACAGCCGTAACTGTTAAATTCTCGAGTTTTACGAAAGAGCCTTCATACTCTTCGCCTGTTGTGAGGACATTGGTCCGGGTATTATCGTTCAACAAACCCAGATCAATAGTTACCGCTTCCGGTGCAGAGCTGTTGCCGAGAACGGTTAAGGAGGAATTGTCCAATATCTCAAATTGTGTATCACCCAGATAGGAATTCACCTTACCTGTCATTTCTACGATCATTCCCGCATACAGATTGAATACATCGTTCACCGGAAGCGGTGTCCCTTTGGAATCGGTGTAAACACCCATGACCTGCAAACCGCTGAATTTGCCCATTGCACCATTCTCGGCAGTATCCACCACGTGTACAAAGGGACGATATCCTCCCTGAACACTACTTGAAGGAACGTCGATCAGGTTTGCATCGGCGATCACCTTGCATACAATGGTAACCGTGTCGCCGTCGTACGCAGAGGTATCCCTGCAATTCTGCAGTTTGGATTGATCCACATACTGGATGTCACGAACCGTTACGCGTTGGTATTGCGCCATACCTGCGAGAGTCAAGGTTGCCAACATTAGGGAGAGTAGTACTTTTTTCATTTGATATAATTGATTGATTATTTGATGATTACAAATTTTCCTTGATATCTGGAACCACTTTCCAGATCTTCAACCGTGAAGATATATAATCCACGGGCAATGATCTGGCTATTGGTACTTAAAAGATCCCAGCCGTGCTCGCCGCCGCTGTGAACGTTGCGTTCCGGATTTTCAGAACCAAAGGTCTGATACCACCGGATATCGGTTCCGTTGTATTCAGCATCGTGATGGATCTCATCGATGAGGTCTCCCGCTTGCGTGAATATGCGGATCTTGCAATGTTGGGGAAGATTGGCAAAATAGATCTTGCGGCTTTGCTCCTGAAAGTTGCTGGTTCCCTCCCAGGCAGCCCCGTAGTAATACGGATTTGGATAGGCAAAGGGCTCATTCGTTTTCAGATTGGCGTTCACAGGTTTCCCGGCAAAAGCTCTGAAATTATTGGCAAGGAGACTTGATTCGAGCGATTCGAGGTTGCTCGCTTCATTACCGCGATCAAATGCACTCACTGCGATGGCGTATTGCCAACCGTTCTGAATGTTCCGTATCGTGTATTTGAAGCGATAGCTTGTTGTATCGTTCTCGAAGCGAACAGGCTGTTCCAGTCGCACACTTTCAAAGCCGGTTTCGCTGAACAGACCATTCCCTCGCAGATCGTACTCAGCGATCCTTTTCATATCGCGGGCCAGGTCCGGAACATCGGTCACATCAAATCCCAACTGGGTCATGTACACCCGATAACCTTCAAAATCCAATTCCCTGGTGATCGGATCCACCGAACGCTCCGAATTATCCGACCAATACACATCGATCTCATGATCCCGGGTAACGATGCGTGTTTTCGGGATATCAGGTGGCGCGGGAAGAATGAATCGGGTGATCGAACCGTTTCCATCTATGTCCTCTCCTTCGTCCAGTTGTCCGTTGAAATTCTTGTCTTCTCCATTGAATGCAACCTGGGCCCAATTCGCGTTGGTCCGGAAAATGGTTTGCTGAACGGAATTATTGTCGCTGTTGGGTTTGCCATCTTCCAGTTTCTTCCCGGCAACCAGCGCATAAGTGGCTTTGAAGGACTCTCCCGGAGCCAGACTGCGAAATGGTCCAACGCTCACCAGATCCGACCTGTTGCCTGCCTCATTGAGTTGCTCCTGATAGCTTCGCGGGCCACATTGGGCATTTTGGGTAGAATTCTTATCCCAGCATAGATCGTCGTTCAGGCCTTTAGTGAGTTTGGTATATCGCGCTTGTTCGGTTGCGGGCAAAAAGAAAACCGGATTGGAGGTATTATTGAATTCCCAGGCGTTGTAATGTGCTTTAAAACCGGACCTGATGGTGGGGTGTTGAAAACCATTCTTGTCTTCAGCCCCTAAAAATTTCTGGCCAATATAACTTTCTGTGAACCCAACGTCGCCACTGTGGTCGTAGCAATAGGCCAGTTGGAGCGAATCCAGATATCCGTTTCCCCCTTTGTTGTAAAATGCCGCTCCGCCCGATCCGGCCGGTGTAACATTTAAATTCCGGACCACCGTATTGGTCCAAAGACCAAAGTAAACGCTGTCTATAACCGCATTGCTTCTATTGGTCACCTCGAAATTCAGGATAACGAAGAAATCCGAGAAGGCGTAGTTCCAATTATAGGTTTCCATCCGAACCTCCAGATTCATGGGTTGTAAGTGTCCGCTGATGGGGATAGAAGTTCCCGGTACAACCAGATTCCGATCACTGAAAGTGCTCACATAATCCTGGTGCGACAAGGCATCTGGCGTAAAAAACGGTGAATCAAAGAGGCTGCTCCGCTCTTCAAGGGTGGAACCGAGTTCGGCCGTAAATTCGAAACCACCTCTTCCGGTTGAATAACCACTTGGAGCGTCGTAGGCCGAAGTAGAGACTGCCACCGTATTTCCGTCAATAAGCCCTCCGATCCAGATCCCGCCTTCGAACAGATGCTCGACCCCGGAACCGGCCGGGTACTCACAGCTCTGCCTGCCACTACCATCGCGATATCCGCGAAATGCGTTGCCAAGGGTTCCCACATTGGTCACATTGAGGCGCATGTTGGAAGCGGTTGTGGTTTTTTCTTCAAAGGATTGGCCAACAACCGATTCAATCAGAACCAAAACGAAAGTGAGCAGTGTGAGTGCCTTTTTCATGAAGCTGCAAATATAGATTTTGGGGCTGAGGCTGTCTTCACCTTGATGTTAAGTTTAGGAGCGAACCATGCCCATCCCGGCAGAACGGGACGTGCTTGATCCTTTGAGTGATTGCTCGATCAATTCCCGGTTCCCCTTATTATTGGGATCGATCTTTAAACTGCATCCAAATAGGAATTTCACGAGGTAACTCATCTGTCAAAAAAGGGTCTCCTTCAAAACCTTCCTTCGATTTACGCTGTCTATTAAAAAAAGTAAAGTGCTTATGAAAAAACTATTGTTCTTCTTCTTAGCTGCATTGCTCTTTTCCGGTTGCGTAGTTGTTCGGCAGGACCAGGTTGCTGTTAAACGCAGGTTCGGAAAATTGGTCGGTGAACCCGTTCGCGAAGGAACCCGATTGTACAACCCTTTTGTTGCCACCTACATCAAAGTACCTGTTCGAACAGTTTCCAAGAAGATCGACCTGGAGATCCCATCCAAAGAGGGCTTAACGATCAAATCGGAGATGTCCATTTTGTACCGTGTCGATCCGAATCAAATACAGCGCTTGCTCAGAGAAGTAGGTGTGGAATATGAAGAAGATCTGATAGCTCCTGTTTTTCGCTCGGCCTTGGCCGATGTAAGTGCGCGGTTCATGGCTAAAGACATGCATACAGGAGAGCGAACAAAAATTGAAAAAGCAGTGCAGGATCTGATGATGACCACCTTGGAACCTAAAGGAATAATCATAGAACGCGTACTGATGAAGCGGATCGTTCTTCCTGCATCTTTAACCGCAGCGATCGAAGCCAAACTAGCGGCAGAGCAGGATGCGCAGCGCATGCAGTTCATCCTGGACCGCGAAAAGCAGGAAGCCGAACGAAAGAAGATCGAAGCGCAGGGAACAGCTGATGCTCAGAAGATACTTTCGAACGGACTTACGGATGCGGTACTTCGCTATCAAATGATACAGGCTTTTGAAAAATTGGCCGAATCAGAAAATGCCAAGGTGATCATTACCGATGGCAAAACGCCACTTATGTTGAATGAGGATTAGTGCTTCGCAGTCAACTTACCACATCAATCTGCCAATTTTCCCGGTATAGAAGATAGGCCTATCCCCACAGCCCCAACCTGGCTTACGAATTAATAGTGTATATTCGGAAATGAGCCACCGTCTCAAAACCGTAGCATGACTATTCGCAAAACCATTGGGTCGATTCGAAGCGATCGATTTCTTTACCTTGTATTTACTTGTTTGCTGGTGTATACCAATGCATTCGGACAAGCGGAAGAGGCAGGAGACGATCAATCCATATCTGCATTTTTATCAAACTTGCCCTGTCTTGTGCAACTGAATGTCACAGATCCGGCGATCGTGAGCTACATGGAGCAATACGGATTCCAATTGATCGACCGAAAGTTCCACAGAAATTCCTACGACAGCGATCTCGAGGAATACGAATTGGTCTTTTCGCACGGGGCAGGGTACCGAATGAAGTTTGTTTCTGTCAGAGACCGTAAAATATTCCGAATGGAACTGAAGATCGCACATATCGATGCCTTCAGGAACATTGCTCCATGGCTCCATTCAGAGTGGAAGATTGAATCGAATTTCAAAACCACCTGCAAGAAACTCAAGAAACAGAAGCTCCTGAATAGCTTCTCCCGAACCAAAACGGAAGGTGTACTCTTATTCAATAAGTCCGGATTGTTTGGCAGTTTAGATGGTAGGTGGGATATCACGGAAAAAAAGAACAACTGGTTGAAGAGCCTGAGTGTGGCTTGGTACGGCAATTCGGGTTTGGGATCTTGCTCCGGTGAAATTGCAGTACACACACCAATATCGTTTCCCCATAGAGGATTTGATCCGGGTGACTCCTCTACCTTTCACTTGCTCCTCGGCCAAAAGCTCTGTGA
The DNA here is from genome assembly GCA_020635435.1 of Flavobacteriales bacterium. Taxonomy (GTDB): domain Bacteria; phylum Bacteroidota; class Bacteroidia; order NS11-12g; family UBA9320; genus VMDK01. The sequence goes on along the minus strand of JACJZU010000004.1, from coordinate 227,573 downwards.
AGAGCAGATCGGACACTTGAGAAAGTACTACGGTTGGTACTCGAAAGAGGGAATCTTCAAAAACTGGGACGAGCGATTCGGATATAAACTGAGCCCCGAACGCGGAATGGGTTGTATCGGCTTTCGGGTAACGGAAGTGAACTATTATGATCCGGATAAGCCGGAATGGAACCACAATTACGGACAATTGCAGTTGAGACTGACCGAGCGATATCTGCCGAAAGTGTTCAATTGCGGACATTTCGATTCAACGGTGACGTTTACGCATTGTGTAACGCCGGACAAGAAGACGTTTCAAATGGTCAATGTAAGACCGAGGAACGGATACCGTGAAGCATACATACTGCGCGGTTATTCAGAGTCTTTCCAGTTTGAGGGTTCTCCCAAGCTTTTGGAATGTGTGCCAGAAGTGGGTTGTATTTCGGGCGATTGTAAAAATGGAACGGGGACTTTTTATCTTACTGATGGTTGTTCGTTTACGGGCCTGTTCTACAACGAAAAAGCCTGGAGGGGAACTGTGAAAACCAGAAGCGGTTGGGAAACTCGCAAGATCGATCTTGGTCTGACACCAGACGAAAAGAATAAAGAAGAAGAGCGTAAAAAAGCGGAACAAGAGCGCAAACGTCAAAGCGAGGTGGTAGAGACCCCTAAAGCTCCCACCAAACCCGCGAACACAGATCCGTTAACAGAGTTTTGGCAAAACCAGATCCGAACTTGGAATGATCAGGTCAATCCTACTTTTGCTGAGATCAAAAGAGAATATGGCAAGTTCAAGGAACATCATCGAAAGGCCTACAAGTTTGGAGAGATCAGCCCCACTTCAGCCGACTTTGCCTCGGCACAAAAGCACTATCGGGCCTGCCTCGCCAAAATGAACGAATTGGTTCCCAAACTTGAAAAACTCTACCTCGCCTTTTATTCGAAAGAACTCTGCGGGGATTTGAAAAATGAAGTATTCAGTATGCATCTCGACCTCGACATGGCCAGGGATAAATTCCGTTCATTCGAACCTTACGTGTGGGAGTATGACGCCAAAGATTTCAACACCTTTCTTGTCGAGGATTTCAATAAGGTCACAGATTATATGAAACGTGCCGATGTGCATCAGGAGCATGCCGCAAAGGATCTGAGCGACTGCTACAACAGCTGGAAAAACGGGAGATAAGTAGAGTCCCGCTTGAAGCACCCCACAAACGCTGCCTCACAATATGAGCTGCCACGAACTGGAATGCCGAACCGTTCAACTTTACAAATAACCTGCGTTCATCAATGAAAGTTCGACGTCGTGACCCATCAGCAATATTGAGAAAGATACTCAATGCTGCCTTTCGGATATGATTTCTCTTAGTCGGATTGATAATGTGCTCATGTTGTCTTGAGGCAGATGGGCGTGCTCTGAATTGGTTTTTAATCGAGCCATATCTCAAAAGTTGTATAGCGTTATGAAATTCGCTCGTTGTCCGCTTGATGTGAAAATTACAGCTTCCACCAAAGAGGGTCAATTCCCAAGTGTTTACGCTGTTAACGGAAATGTACACATTTGTCCATTCCATTCAAATCATCACTCCTTCACAAGAACGCTCACCAATCCCAATCAGAGTGTGTTTGGTTCCTCCATACACGACAAAATATTACCATTCGCGGAAATTGCCGTGACACATTAAAAAATGAACAGGGCTATGTTTACTTAATGAAAAAAATCGTTCTGTTCCGCCCCCCCCATTCTAGTTCTGCTCAGAGTCCTTCTGTTTTGTTTAATTAAATCAGTCATGTTTCCGAATGCCGTACAAGCCGACAATGTGACGTTAGTTCAGGTAGTTTCTGGCAGTACAGTGGCACCTGATTTAGGGAAGAACCATTTCGTAATACCGTCGAACGGCGGGAGTGGTGAGATTTGGGTGCATGCCATACTACGGGACACAACGGTGCTATCGGTAAAACGCGAATATTGGGCGGTGCGTGTACTGGAAACCGGAAGTGCCGGTTTGGGATGGTCATTTGATTATAAACTCTACGACGGGGAACAACAGATCAGCGCAGCTCCATTTGCGATAACACCGAACTTTGACAGCTCCGGTTATGTGATTGCGGGAGCCTGGCAGCAAGCCACTGATACGGGAATTCGGCACGAAGGCATCCAATCACCCTTTTATCTGGAAATTGATAATGATGGTTATGTAATTCGCTATTCTCGTCGGGTGCTTGGAAATGGCTCTACGGGTTTTGTCCCCTTATCAATCTGCCAGGGAGAACAGGAAGGAGAAGCGTTGACTGAAAAGTATTACATAACGGTTGGTGTGCAATCGGCAGATTTTGCCTGTATATCCTGTTCGGAAAAGAAAGGTAGGATAGCACGGATTGACGGAAATTTGGATGAAGTGGCAGCGCGGACTTTAAAAACAACTTTTACGATCAACCCCTTATCGGTGCAATTGGGAAATCAGTCGAGGTTTGACGCATTGTGCAAGGTAAAGAAGGTGCCGGGTGAAGAAGAGCAATACCTAGTGTCGGGCAGTATTACCGGCGACATTGGCGCACACGATCCTTCATTGAATCTGGCCGGAGAGGCAGGTATTTCAAATGCCTATATTGCCAAAATTGGCGGAGATTTAACCGTTATTTGGGATAAAGCGTTCAGCTATACAACTGATGGAAGTTACCAAAAACCGGTCCATAGTTCATGTGTAGATTTTGTATGTGACCTGAAGGATGGCGAGGATTTCAATATTCACGGTATTATCAATGTAATTACCGATCAGGATTCAAATTCTGCAGATTGTGGATTTTACTTCAAGCTTGATCAAAGCGGATTTGAAAAGGCATTTTATAACATCCCGACAACAGGCCGCAATTACTACGATGAACAAATGTTTCTCACTAATATTTTCTTAGATGACGACAGCATTTATTTAACTGGATTTGCACATCTCTTCGTAGTCGGATCTATAGGCACAAATGATATGTATGAATTAGAACCTATAGTCATCAAGTGGGATCGAAATTTGAATCATGGTGAATCCATTGTGGTTCGTGATAGCAATCAGTTTTGGGGCACCCACAGGAATCTTGCGGATTGCTACCTGGGTATGTATTACCACTATACGAACTCGATTTACCAAGATTTAGTTCGGGTGCACGACTCTTCTAACACCACTACCAACTATACGATACGCTCGTCGCGAAATAAATCTCCGCTGATCTATTGTCCCTCTTCGTGGGCAATGACTCATAATCATGGATTGATCTGCCATGTACCTCAAATCGCAAATAACCTCTGTTATTCAGGTTCATTTACATTTTCTGCATCGCCTCAATTTTGTGCCTCGTTATATTACAATTTGGATCTATCGGAATGCTACGTTTTCGAGGAAACGGATCATGCAAAATTGGACACCTTTGATTTTCTTGATGTGGATGTACAACAAATGACCGAAACATCTGACGACAGTTTGCTGAATGTACTATCTGACCACAATTCTGCTTTTCAGTCCGGTGAGAACTTTTGTGCTGAACCTTGCATCGGTTCGTATCCAATGCCGAATTACAAAATGATAGATGGAGAAGGGAGTATATTGTCTGAACTGGAGTTGTTGAGACCAGATATAGAACCAATTGACTCCAATTTGATAATTGAGGTTTATACTACAACTGGTGCTTTATTGGGAGACGTTACGTCAATAGAATATTTGGGAGGCCGGATCAATCAGAATATGCACTTGGAGACGGGTATTTATTTCTTGGTTTTTTATAAAGATGCAGTTGTAAAGGGTGTGAGGAGGGTGCATGTTGACTAAAAAACTACATTGTCTAACAGGCAAGTTTTGTATTTGTATTTCCTTTTTGGCACTATACCAAATGGCAGCGGCGCAGGTCTTGGTGCAACATTTGGGAGTTAATCGAATATCTCAGTCGAGTTATGAATTTCGGGCATTCATTGCTACTGATTCTACTAAAAGCGGCGGGTTGCCTGAAGTGGATTTTTTAATTTATGATCCCTTGAGTAAGAAGGGACGTCTTATAATGCGCACAAGACCCAAATTATCTAATCGTGATAACTCTAGTGGGAATAAGACTTTTGAGGCCAAGGTTATATTTGATTTAAAGGACAATATCGGTGTAATGTTTGATTCACTTGAGGTTTTTTACGTAATATGTGATTTCACAATACCTTCGGGCACTTTAGTTCGATCCGGTTCTACATTTTATGATTGGCACACCTATGGAGCTGACCAACGTGCAATCACAATTGCAGAAGTACATCATGGAAATTACAAAAAACTAGCGAAATCACTGAACAATTGTCCTTTTGTCGATACCATATCTTATGGTGCTGTTCTTGATGCGAAATACGATAGCCCCGGGCTCTGGGATATTGAAGGAGATAGTATCTATGTTGAACACTCAGAACCCGTTTCAAGGGAATATAAGAAAATTGAATTCCGTGCCCTTGATTCTCCGTCTTACACCTTTCTTTGGCTCCATTTGCCCGGTTATTGGAATTCCCCTTTCAGCATGGACTACCCCTTCTACCTCCAATGCCCAAAAAAGATCGGCGGCAAGTGTGTTTCCAATCCGTACGTTTATCCCCCGTTGGGTTTGAGTATCGATCCCGACGACGGGGATTTGGTGATGGGTTTTGATAATGTTTACAGTTCTTCCGGGGTGTATGTGCGATTTCCGGTTACCCGCCGTATCACCGAATGGCGTGAGGACAGCACCGGAACCCCGGTACTACTGGGGACCTATTACCTGACTAAATGGTTCGATGCCTCTACAGCAATCCAACTAAACAGTTTTGGCTATTCCTACCAGAACCAAGCGAGCCGTTTTACTTCAACGCAGGATAAAATGTACCACTTTACCGGAGATACGATCGATCATAGTTTCAAAACCACTCAATCCTACTTCCTGGGAAGAAAGCACAGCAACAAATTGTTTTGGAATCGCGAATTCCGCAACTCCACGTTTACAATCGCTGATCCGGACAGTTTGAACAAAACCCTCCGCCTGCAATGGATACCCGATTCGTCGTACGTACACCGCCGTCCACACCCGCTTACATTATATGTTCAATCTGATCCCGTTTCTATCAAGGATACATTGAAACTGCCCAATTCGGCCTTGCAGATGAATTCCAAAACAATACAGTTCTTCATTAGTCGGCGCCCGAAACCACAAATTCAATTGGATACTCAGATATGTAATCACTTATACCTGTCTACCTCACGTGTTGAGGCACATGGACCCTGGAACTATGAATGGAAGTTAGTCGACTCCACTGGTAATACCCGCTCAGAAGCCAAAGGCTTGAATGCTCATTTGCTGGCCCCCGTCACAGGTAGGTATACCGTAAGCCTGAAAGTATGGGGCCAGTATTACCAAACGTCTTTCCAACTCGACAGTTCCATCGAAGTCCGCTCGGTACTGGATGTTCGCCTTCCGTCGGACACTTCCATTTGCCGCAATACCTGCCTGGAGCTCCGCCCCAACGTACGGTATGCCAATGGATCGGTAGAACACATCTGGGACGATGGATTTGTGCTCAAGAAGTTGCCCTCCTATGAGGTTTGTGACTCATCACGCGTGCTAAAAGTAACCTCTCAGGACGATAGTGGTTGCACGATCATTGGTCAGATCCGCATCCTGGCTCTGGATACGCCTAAATTCAGCCTGGGAGCAGATACCCTGCTCTGCCATGGAAGGCAAGTCGGAATTGCCCTCTCAAAGCCGCTCGGGACAACAAACTTCCGGTGGCTAGACGGAAACCAGACCGATACTGTCCGAACCTATGCTGCACCACAGGTGATTTGGGCCGAAGTACAGGGTCCAAACGGCTGCCATTCCAGAGCATATAAAAGGCTGAGCAGTCCTCCCCGACCCCAAGGTACTGTCTCTGCGAGCGGGTCTCTTTGTCCGGGAGACAGCCTTTCACTAAACTACATGCCGGATAGCAGCGATCAGATTATTTCGGTGAATTGGTTGATAGCCGGTGCAACATACAACGTCAATCCGCTGAGCTACATAGCGCCGGGTAATTTTCAATACCGGCTCACTATAGATTACCGCAGTAATGGGCTGAACTGTGTCGACACAGTGATAGAGGACATTTTCTTGTATCCTGAACCAAAACTCACTCTTGAATATGACAGCCTCATCTGTCAAAACGCACTTCCTTACCAGATCGGGCTCAAAGAAAACTACAAGATCGAACGCTGGAAAAATGCCACACATGTCTTTGTTGCCGAAATTAACAAGGTGCAGGGGCAATTACAGTACGGCCCTTTTGCCCATTGGGTGGAGGTGGAAGATGCATTGGGTTGTCGAAACAGCGATACGGCCTATATAAGGGTAGAACTACCGGACCGGGTTGAGGGATTGCCTTCGGACAGCGTATTTTGCGAAGGTTCATACGGATTGAAACTGCCTTACTTCAGCTTGCAGGGCATTCCCCTGAGCTGGACTACCGATGGCAGTGGATTGCTTGTAGACAGTTTGGAAGAATGGCGTTACACGCCGCATTTGAGCGATTATGGCAGGCGGATTCGATTTACCGGTTCACACGGGCAACAGCAGGTTTGTAGTAGTGGGCATGCGCAATTGGAAATACGTTTTCAGAATAGTCCAACGGTTCAGATCGAATTGGATGACACAGTCGGCTGTTCGCCTTTTTCTATAAACCTGAAACTACAAGGGGATCACGTGGATCAGATCGCATGGTATATCGATAACACCTTGCGAGCTACGGGCGACGGGCAACAGATCGAGTTGACTGAAGGACAATATAGGCTTCATGCGACCTGGGTGCTCAACGGCTGCAAAGGGCAAACTGGTCAGCATATGTTAACGGCATTGCCCGATGTGGCCTTTCTTGGCTTTAGCATTGAAAAACGCGGAGCAACAGAATATTTGTTGAACTATAAAACCCAAACACCTGTTCACAACCAAACCTGGTATTTAGAGGGGCTGGATACTTCGGTCGAGCGTTCGTTGAACTTGCAAGTGTACTTTAGCGGCGAACACAAAATGCGTTTGCACGTTGTGGATTCCAATGGGTGCGAACTGTGGGTAGACAGCATGTTAAGTTTCAGACCTGAAAGCTTTTTCTATATCCCCAACGCCTTTACGCCCGATGCAAATAATCTCAACGAGGTATTCCGGCCAACTGTCAATGGGTACAACTGGTATCTCAAGGTGTATTCCCGCACAGGGCAACTACTGTTCGAAGGCCGGGAAAATGAGCCCTGGAATGGGGCAGTTAATGGCGAACGCGCAAGCACATCCGTGTTCTACTACCATTTACTGTTTCTCAAAGGCCATGAAAAGCATATTATTCAGGGAAGCGTACATGTATTATATTGAAGTGGAAGGGGACAGGGTGAGGGTGTTCTTAAAAAATGACATGTATTGACCAAAACCTGGTGACCGCCAATCAAAACCGAATAAACGCATCACTACTGGGCAACTTCGCGCTATGGAGCCGGTATATAGGACAGAAAGTTGCTGAGAACGTACCGGAATCCCGAATTCAACCCTACCATATTCCGGGTGGGAGCGCTAACGAAGTGATGTGCGAAACACGAACCCGAACCGTCGAGTAGGTTCGAAACAATGATGTTCAAGTCTTAACCTAAAATATAATGGAAGTTTTCCCAAAATTAATCCCAACCTCAGGTGTAAATAAGGTTGACTAAGAAGACAGATTTTAGAGTATGATCGAAACTCACGGAAGTGACCGTTCACGGTGAACTTCCTTTACATCACTACGCACGAAATTAGAGGAAGGAACGGAATCTGATTAGACAGAGGAACAACTAGACCTCCTCACACTATCCACTCTACAATTCCAATCGTGGTGTGGGGCGGAATCGAACCGCCGACACAAGGATTTTCAGTCCTTTGCTCTACCAACTGAGCTACCGCACCATTCCTTTTTTCAAAGGGACTGCAAAGATACCTGTTTTTTTATTTCGACAAATAGTGCGCAGCGAATTTTTAGGAGAGAATTTCGCGTCGTAGCAAACCACAATTTCAGTAAAGGTTCAGGGTAATTCGATGCATTGGGGGGAGTTCTATATATTCGCCATATGCAAATCCTTTCACAGCTTCTGTTCGCCGCAGTTTTGGGATTCGGGATCTTCAGGTTCAGCAAAAACGTGGGTGTGATCATGAAAAATATCCACTCGGGCCGGCCCTTGAATCGGAATGACCGGAATAAGGAACGATGGAGAACCATGTTGCGGGTTGCGTTCGGACAATCGAAAATGACTGTCCGTCCCATAGCCGGAATTCTGCACCTTATCGTGTATGTCGGATTCGTGCTCATCAATATTGAGGTTCTTGAAATTGTGATCGACGGTTTGGCCGGTACACATCGCATTCTGAGTTTCCTCGGACCGGTTTACGATGCGGCGATCGCCTTTTTCGAAGTTCTGGCCTTATTGGTTCTCGTTGCCTGCGTGGTATTCCTGTGCAGACGATTTGCCGTGCGCATCCCACGGTTCCATTCCCCTGAAATGAGAGGTTGGCCAATGAAGGATGCCACATTCATCCTCCTGGCCGAGATCGTTCTTATGGCCGCATTGCTTTTGATGAATGCTGCAGACCAACAATTGCAATACCTGCAAGCGGAACACTACAAGCAGGCCGGAAATTTCCCAATCAGTGGTTTCCTGGTTCCACTTCTCTCCGGAATGAGCCTTGAATCCCTCGTCTGGGTCGAACGCATCGCCTGGTGGTTCCACATCATTGGCATTTTGGTCTTTTTGAACTACCTCCCGTACAGCAAGCACTTTCATATCATCATGGCATTCCCGAACACCTATTACTCCAAATTGGATGCACAGGGTTCCCTGCCCAATATGGAAAGTGTTCAAAATGAAGTAGCCATGATGCTGGGATTGCCGGCAGTGAACAGTGAACTCCCACCACCGGAAAGTTTCGGAGCAAAAGATGTGACGGATCTTACCTGGAAAAATTTGATGGATGCCTACACCTGTACCGAATGCGGAAGGTGTACCAGTGTTTGCCCGGCCAATCTCACAGGGAAACAACTTTCTCCCCGCAAGATCGTAATGAACACACGCGACCGTTTGGAGGAGTTTGGCAAAGAACGCGACGAAAAGATCCCCAAAACCGAAGAACGCAATTTGCACAGTTACATAAGTGCTGAAGAACTCTGGGCCTGCACATCGTGCAATGCCTGTGCAGATGCTTGCCCGGTGAATATCGATCCGCTGGATATCATCATTCAAATGAGGCAATACCTCGTTATGGAGAAAAGCGAAGCTCCCCATGAACTGAACTTGATGTTCAACAATGTAGAGAACAACGGAGCACCCTGGCAATTCCCACCGAGCGACCGGGATAACTGGAAAAATGACCTGAATTAAGTTGTTTCAGAAACTATGAGTTTTTTAGACGAAATCGAAGAGAACGGCAAAAAAGGAAGTCCCGTGTTAAAGCCCGGGATGAAAAATTACCTGATCGATATTGATGGAACGATCACCGAAGATGTTCCAAATGAAGATCCTCAGCGAATGAAGGTCGTTTTACCATTTGAGGGTGCCGTTGAAACCTGTAACAAGTGGTACGACGAAGGCCATATCATCACCTATTTCACGAGCCGCACCGAAGACCTCAGGGCTATCACTGAGAACTGGCTGATAAAACACGGATTTAAATATCATCACGTCCTCATGAACAAGCCCCGTGGAGGGAACTATCACTGGATCGATAACCACGTGGTCAAAACCACGCAATTCAAAGGTAAGTTCACGGATTTCATCACGGTTCAGGAGGATGTAGAGGTTTTCAAAGACTGAGTTCAAGTTGTTCTGGTTCTATAACATATCCCTTTTCATTGCCTCGGTCCTTGGAGCGGAACACTTCCTCTTGCGCCGATTTCCGAAAACCAGAGAATTCATCGACCATCTCATACCCCTTCGAAACTTTGTTGGGGCCATAATATTTTTTATCGGTGCGTTTGAATTGTTCGATATCCTGATGGATCGCACCCATTTCCTCACCCGCTTTATAACTGCATCGCTGATGATCATGCTCGGATATATCCAGGGTCAGGAAACACTTCTGAAGGTTCGAAATGCACTGGGAGTAGATTGGGATATGGACAAGCTGCACCAACGACTTTTACGACATCAGGAAAATCTGGGCTTGTTGGGACTAATTCTATTCATCGTAAACATTCTCAGAAAGTTAAACGTATTCTAATTATGAGCGAAGCCACCATCAAGGTACCAACCATGGCTGAAATGGCCGCAAGCGGACAAGCACCCGAAGTTCTTTTTTGGGTGGGATGCGCAGGCAGTTTTGATGAACGCGCACAAAAAGTGACCAAAGCCTTCGTTAAGATCCTCCATGCCTGCGATATATCCTTCGCCATATTGGGTCAGGAAGAAAGCTGTACAGGCGATCCGGCTAAACGAGCGGGGAATGAGTTTCTGTTCCAGATGCAAGCCATGAACAACATAGCCGTTCTGAACGGATATGAAATTCGTCGCATTGTTACGGCCTGTCCACACTGTTTCAATACACTTAAAAATGAATACCCGGCTCTGGGGGGCAATTACGACGTGGTGCATCACACGCAATTCCTGCAGGAACTGATCGATGCCGGCCGACTAAAGGTAGAAGGCGGATCGTTCAAAGGGAAACGAATCACATACCACGACAGCTGTTATCTGGGAAGGTCCAATGGCATCTACGAGGCGCCCCGCAGTGTTTTGGAAAAACTGGATGCCGAACTTATTGAAATGAAACGCTGTCGGTCCAAAGGGCTGTGTTGCGGTGCAGGTGGCGCTCAAATGTTCAAAGAAGCGGAACAGGGTACAGAAGACATCAATGTGGTCCGCTCTGAGGAAGCCCTGGCGACAGGAGCCTCCATTGTTGCTGCCAACTGTCCGTTTTGCATGACCATGCTTAGGGACGGCGTTAAGCATTACAACAAGGAACACGAAGTTGAAGTTCTCGATCTGGCCGAATTGGTGGCGCGAGCAAATGACCTTTAGAAATGAATAACTGGAACGATCTCAATCCCGATAGTAAGATCTGGATCTACACCTGCAATAGGTTTTTGAATTTGGATGAAGTTTCGAACATTTCGAATCGGCTGGCTGCATTTTGTGCGGAGTGGAATGCTCATGGGGCATCGTTGAACTCCGGATATGAACTCTTTGCCGAATGTGTGATCGTTCTTGCCGTGGATGAGTCGGCTGCTTCAGCCAGTGGATGCAGTATCGACAGCTCGGTTCAAGTGATCCGCGAGATCGACGCTGCATTTCAACTCGATCTGTTCAACCGATTAAGGGTTTTGTCCAATGAAGACGGGGAGATTCATTTTACGCCTCAGTCGGAGGTTCGTACCAAAATACGTGAGGGGAAATGGAACGCTGACACCCCCATTCTCCATGTGACGGCTCGCGATCTGGGAACATGGAAGCATGCGCGATTCATTCCGATCGGACAGAGTTGGCTTGCAAAATTTGTGGTACTCGAAGGAGTCTAACATTTTAGATCGCATCCCCTCCTTTCCTTGATCCGGTCATCCGGGTTTGCCTGCTCCACCCGGTGAATCCACTACCGGATCACCTGCACCGTCCCGTTCCGATAATGGCGCAGACCCCTGTGATCTGTTAGAGTAAGTTGGTACACATAAATTCCTGATTGTACGGGTGTTCCCATGTATGTACCGTCCCAGCTTGTGAAGTTGTCGCTATCGATGAGTTTCTCCCCCCAGCGATTGAAAATACGGCATTGAACTTTGGAGTACCCCACTCCACTCACCCGGAATTGTTGATTCAGGACATCCTGATCTCCCGGTGAAAAAGCGGTGGGTATGAATACCACAAGGTTATCACGCACGGTAACGGTGAGCTCGGTACTGTCCATACAGCCATTCATATCCTCGACATACAGATGAACCAAATATTCACCTCCCGTCTCGTAGCGGTGCTGAGGATCCTTTTCGGAAGCGTAATTGCCGTCTCCGAAGGACCAATTCCATCCCACAATGTTAGAATAAGATCCGTCCGTAAAGTAAAATGTCGGATCGTCCAAATAAACTTCCTCCGGACTATGTGTGAACTGCGCAGTTGGTTTAGGATGTACAATAATGGGGGTATCCAGAACAATACTACATCCTTGTGCATTGATCACCTCGAGGGACAATATGTATGAACCGGCTTGTAGCACAGTTCTCACATCGGTTTGATCGACAAACACCTCTGTTCCGATCTGCCATCGTATACGATCTGCTGGTTGCGTGGAGAATTGAACCTCAAGTGGCTCACATCCCTCTTCCGGATCAATACTCAGGGTGTTATCCGGCATCGGATAAACTTCGACCAAAGTACTATCGGAGCTGCTGCATCCATTAGCATCGCTAAGGTTGTGATAGACCTTATTGGATCCAATTGTGGCCAGGTCAGGACTGAACATGCCTGATGTGGAAACATAAGGTCCACCTGAGAAAACTCCACCTGTAGTGGTCGAAACAATTTGAACGGCTTGATCCTGCTGGCAGAAAGGTCCGATCGGCACAAACGAGGCGTCCGGGATATCCCATATGGTGATATTGATTCGTCCGGTATCGGAACAGTTATTTCCATCGGTAAAAATATACTCGACTGGGTTCGAACCTATTCCTCCCAGGGCGGGATCGAATCTACCTCCAACATCGAGATAGCCCGTCGCTGTGAATCGGCCTCCGAAATTGCTCCGTGGTCTTAGAAGCTGCACTCCGGCATTCTTACAGAATGGTCCTGCCGGGATTATAGAGGCATCCGGAACAGTATCCACCTGAATGACAGTAGAATCCGTATTGGAACATCCGTTTCCATCGGTGAAGGTATAGAATACCCTGTGCACCCCCACCCCGGCAATCGCCGGATCGAACCACCCCATAGTATCCACATACGCAGTGGCGAAAAACTTTCCGCCACCGTTGATCGCAGCTACCAAACGTTGAACACCCGCATTCGCACAAATAGGCCCCGCCATTGCGATCGACGCATCCGGAATGGAATCGACCTGTATATCTATAGAATCGGTGTTCTTGCAGCCGTTCCCATCGTCGAGTGTGTAGTAGACCTTATGTGAACCAACACCTGCGACCCAAGGATCGAAGTTGCCGAGTGTATCCAGGTAGACGGTGGGCGAGAATTTTCCACCTGTGTTGGTATTGGGTCTTAGGCTTTGGTTATTGGCATTCTTACAGAATGGTCCAGCCGGAGCGATCGAAGCATCCGGCACTGAGTCTACCTCGATGTTCAGTGAGTCCGTATTGGAACATTGGTTCCCATCTGTGAAGGAGTAGAAGACCTTGTGTGTTCCGGTTTGAGCAACTCCCGGGTTGAAATTTCCTAAAGAGTCGATATATGCCGTTGGTGTAAATCGACCACCTGAATTGATCTTGGATGTTAGAAGTTGAATGTTGGAATTGGCGCAGAAAGGTCCTGCGGGAGTAATTGACGCATCGGGAATGGAGTCGACCATTACCAAGGAAGAATCGGTGTTGGAGCATCCGTTGCCATCCGTGAAGCTATAATAGATCCTATGCGAGCCTACGTCAGCGGTCCATGGATCAAAATTACCGAGTGTGTCCAGGTAGGAATTTGCAGTAAACTTACCACTGATGTTCACTGCTGCCGAAAGGGTCTGCATGCCGCCATTCTTACAGAAAGGCCCTGCTGGGGTGATCGATGCATCGGGGATAGAGTCGACCATTACCACGAATGAATCGGTGTTGGAGCATCCGTTTCCGTCCGTGAAACTGTAGTAGATCTTATGCGATCCTACATCAGCGGTCCATGGATCGAAATTGCCGAGTGTATCCAAATAAGCGGTGGGCGAGAATCTTCCCCCGGTATTGGTATTAGGTCTTAGGGTTTGGTCGTTGGCGTTCTTACAGAACGGACCTGCCGGAGCAATGGATGCATCCGGGATGGTATCCACACGAACAGTGGTTGAATCGGTGTTGGAGCAACCGTTGCTATCGGTGAATGAGTAGAAGATCTTATGTATACCGGCCTGAGCGATGCTAGGATCAAAGTTGCCAAGAGTGTCGAGATAGCTGGTCGCAGTAAATCGACCACCTGTATTGGTGTTAGGTCTTAGTCTCTGGGTGTTGGCGTTGGCACAGAATGGTCCAACCGGTGTGATCGATGCGTCCGGTATGGAGTCGACCCGAATGGTGGTCGAGTCTGTGTTGGAGCATCCGTTACCATCGGTGAATGAGTAGAAGATCTTGTGTGTGCCTGCTTGAGCGATGCTTGGATCGAAGTTACCGAGGGTATCGATGTAGGATGCTAATGTAAATCGACCTCCGGAATTGGTGTTGGAAGTTAGAAGTTGGATGTTGGAATTGGCGCAGAATGGACCGGCAGGAGTAATTGACGCATCCGGTATGGAGTCAACCCGAATGGTCGTTGAATCGGTATTCGAACATCCGTTGCCATCATCGAGGGTGTAATACACGCGGTGCAATCCGGTATCAGCTGTCCAAGGGTTAAAATTCCCCAGCGTATCGAGATAACCGGTTGCGGTAAACACCCCACCGGAATGGACTCGGGCCGTGAGCAGTTCGAGCCCACCATTTTTACAGAAAGGACCTGCAGCAGTGATGGATGCATCGGGCAGCGAATCAACCTGAATGTTCAGTGAGTCTGTATTGGAACATTGATTACCATCGGTAAAGGAATAGAATACTCGATGCGAACCAATTCCAGCTTGTAGCGGAGTGAACCACCCGTTCGTATCCAGGTAACTAGTTTGTACGAATCGACCACCGGCGTTTATACGAGCACTCAGCTGTGCAGGTGAGGTATTCAGACAGAAAGGTCCTACCGGAGCAATGGACGCATCCGGAATGGAGTCCACGCGAATGGTGGTGGAATCCATGTTCGAGCAACCATTACCGTCGGTATAGGTATAGTAGATCCGGTGTACCCCAACCCCGGCAATCGCCGGATCAAACCACCCCATCGTATCAACATACGTCGTGCCGGAAAACTTTCCGCCACTGTTGATAGCCGCAACCAAACGTTGAACTCCGGCATTCGCACAAAACGGTCCCGCCATTGAAATCGATGCATCCGGAATCGAATCAACACGAATTGTAGCAGAATCCACATTCGAACACCCATTCCCATCCGTATAGGCATAGAAGACCCTGTGCACACCAGCCCCGGCAATCCCCGGATCAAACCACCCCATCGTATCGATATACGCTGCGGCCGAAAACTTTCCGCCGCTATTTATCGCCGCAACCAATCGTTGGACCCCAGCATTCGCACAAAACGGCCCCGCCGCAGCGATCGTCGCATCGGGTATCGAATCCACACGGACCATGGCAGAATCCCTATTCGAACACCCATTCCCATCCGTATAGGCATAGAAGACCCTGTGCACACCAGCCCCGGCAATCCCCGGATCAAACCACCCCATCGTATCGATATACGCAGCGGCGGAAAACTTTCCGCCGCTATTTATCGCCGCAACCAATCGTTGGACCCCAGCATTCGCACAATACGGCCCCGCCGCAGCGATCGTCGCATCGGGTATCGAATCCACACGAACCATGGCAGAATCCCTATTCGAACACCCATTCCCATCGGCATAGGTATAGAAAACCCGGTGCACACCGGCCCCGGCAATCGCCGGATCGAACCACCCCATCGTGTCCACATACGCAGTGGCGTAAAACTTTCCGCCACCGTTGATCGCCGCAACCAAACGTTGGACCCCGGCATTCGCACAATACGGCCCCGCCGCAGCGATCGTCGCATCGGGTATCGAATCCACACGAACCATGGCAGAATCCCTATTCGAACACCCGTTCCCATCGGCATAGGTATAGAAAACCCGGTGCACACCGGCCCCGGCAATCGCCGGATCAAACCACCCCATCGTGTCCACATACGCAGTGGCGGAAAACTTTCCGCCACCGTTGATCGCCGCAACCAAACGTTGGACCCCGGCATTCGCACAATACGGCCCCGTCATTGAAATCGAAGCATCCGGCAAAGAATCCACACGGATAAGCAGCGAGTCCGACCCAACGCAATCGGAGCCGAATGTCTTGTAGTACACCTTGTTCCACCCGACCACTGCTTCACTTGGATCAAAATTCCCCATGGAATCGACAAAAACACCCCCATAAAAATACCCGTTCGAATCATTCACTATTAGTCGGAAAGGGTCTTCATTCTTGCACACTGCACCCACAGAGTCGATCAGGATATCAGGAACCGAATCCACTACGAAATAGCCGGTATCCCGAAGGGTACAACCGAAAGTGTCCACAACACTGAAGTAAATTGTGTTGTTCCCGAATCCGGCGTTCGCTACGTGAACGAGCCCACTGCTATCAACGGCCGAATGTCCGTAGAAGTATCCATTGGGATCAATAGGCGTCAGTCGGAAACTATCCAATTCTGAGCAAACCTGTTCAATGGAGGTAAATAAACTGTCGTATTGTCTTACAGCGCGCACCTGAATTGAATCCGTATTGCTTTTACAGCCATACGGATCGGTTATTTGCGTTTTGAGGGTCGTGGTTCCTATTACCCATCTTACCGAATCGCCCACAACATTGTTCCAGGAGTATTTGAAATCGGTTGTATCCACATCAGGTACATACACCATCTTCGGATTGTCGCGGGATATGGTAAAATTCCGAACCCGATGTTCGTTCGTACAGGTCAGGTAATTCCATGCACCCAACCCGAATTTGTACCCGCTTTGTGAAACGGATGCAGTGAATGTATATGCTCCTACCAGTTTGGAACCGATATAGACGTTGATAGTCTTGTTCTTGTACTCTATCCGTACCGTGCGCCACTCCGCATTGTCGAAATCAATACCGGTGTAACTGTAATAATATCTTGAACCGTTCCAGTAAATGGCAACCCAGTTATTTGAGGCCGTACTGAAATCGATAAGCAAACCTCCTGTTCGGGATCCGGTCTGCGTTGGAGTGGCCGAATTGAATAGGTAGAAATATGTTGTGTACCCACACTTGAGACCAAATTCCCAGAAGTCAAAGGTTACGGTAAAACTGTCGTTTAATGTAAGACTGGAGTCTTCGTACTCGATCTGGCCGGTTTCATTATCGTTATTCAGCGTGAGCGTAACATATTCCTTATTGTATTCGCGGCGCGCATTATTTCGGAGCGTTCCTTTGATGCTTCCGAGCATGCTGTCCTGGATCACGTATGGGTCGTGATACGAATTCTGAGTACGTACAAGGAATGAATCTCCCAAACAGAAGAAGGTGTCGTTGGGCAACGCCACTTGTGGCAATTGATTTACCTGTACGAATACGCTGTCTTTGTACGAGCAGGCGCTTCGCATCCTGAGTAGAAATCCGTCGAAGAATACGAACGCAGTTGAGGTCGACGTGTTCAACTTGTTCACTTGAATTCGAACCCGTAGCTTTCGTGTGGATTTCGGCGTGGTTCTGGAGTGCACGAACTGTTCCCAGTAGTTCCCCGGTTTTTCAAGTCCTGATCGATAAATAGCCAGTAGGTTATTACCGGAATCCAGATATTCAAGGATAACCTGTCCTTCATCTTCATAATTTAGATACCCCCTGAGCCAAAAAGTGAGGGATGTTTTGGCGATGCCGGAGTCAATTTCTACAGAATCGTGGCTAACATCCACGTATTGTTCGATCTCGTAAATACCGGTATTGGCAGAGCCGTGGCTAAAGAACAAAGCGTAGGTGGAATCCCTCCAGCCATAGGTTCTTGAACTGGTGTAGTTCCATGTTCCTCCAGTGATCGATTGTTTCCAGTATCTGTGATTGCGTGGATTTTGTTCGAAACTGCCATTGTTGAGCAATTGGGGTTTATCGATCATGTCGTAGGAGTACCATCCCGTTTTGGAAACGGTTATGGAGGTTGTGGAATCTCCCGTATTCCAGATTCCGGAGCTGTGAGAGATGTGGGCACTGAGCCGTACGCTGTCTCCTGCACAAATTATGGTATCGTTTTGATCGATCCTCAATTCAGGAGCATAAGGTACCGAGACATCCAGCTCAAGTGAATCGCGACTTCCACGGGTGATGTGTTCAACGATAAGCTTTACTGTATAACTCTTCTCCACAGGGAGCGCCGGATAGGCTACTACAGGGTTCAGCGCGGTATCCGTGAGTCCGGCATACCCAAAATCCCAGAAATACCGGATCGAATCGCCCCTTGAAGATGTATTGATGAATTCAACAAAATTCTCCGGACAAGATGTGTTGTAGGCGAAAGCGGCATTCGGTTGGAAAATGTCCACCGGATTACAGGTAGTATCGGTGTTCTCCTTGGTCCGAACGGTCATCTCCAATTCACCGGTAGCGTCATCCGGAGTAACCACCTGCACGTAATAGGTCCCCTTGCGGATACAGTCGATCACAAAGGAGGTCAATGCATTGTTATTGCAGGGCGCAGGTGTGAGTGACTGACAATTCCCGTAATAAGTTCGGTAGCGGATCTCAGAGGCTTTTGCACTGGTATACTCTGCCAGACTGAATTCCAGATCCACTTTGGTGGTGTCGGTATAGTCTACAAAAAACCAGCTCGACTTGTACCCCTGTGGACCATACAAACAGCCCATATTGCTGCCATCTTCCCCAAAATCATCGCCAATGCTGTGGCAATTGACGATAAGCCGATCGGACACCGTTTCTATGGTGTCCATTACCAGAGGGATCGCGTTGGTGCAACGATCTCCCGGATGCAATTCGAACACGAGTTGAGGTTCAACGAAATCAATACACTGATGTGCATTACAGCTGTTGATTTGAAGGTAGTATATTCCCGTTTGAACACACACGTAGTTCATCTGGCTGCCGTACTGAGGGGAATATTTACTGGTATAGCTATAACGCGGAACATATTCCAGACCATTGATCGAGTCGCCCGGGATCGTGGAGCGGTAGAGTTTTATCCTGTATGGATCAACGACCACCGAACTGGTGCCATTCACACGGAAATTGTAGAACAGATACCCGGCTGTATCCACCCGGAATTTGTACCACAACGTTTTGGCATATGCCGGATCCGAGCAACTATAGGTATAAACCCTGTTGTGATCTGTGGAATCCAGTGTGGCTCCCTGGAAATACGACCGAGCTCCTTTGTACAATACCTGCGATTTGAAAATACTGTCATTCCCGGCGACCTTGTTGATGTCATTTGCCGTTGAATAGAAGTCATATGGGGTTGGTGTAACGGGGTAGAAGTCGAAAGCGACCTGTGGTATTACCTCGTCAATGCACTGCCGGACATTACATTTGTTCAGGCGGAGGTAATAGGTTCCCGGCTCGATGCATGCTCTGAGATAATAACCGCTCAAGATGGTGACGAAGGGATTGCTACCACCCGTACTCGGACTGATAATTTCCAATCCCTTCACCGAGTCTCCTTTAATAACCTCCCGATATAATTGAAGTACGGAAGAATTGTAATCGATGTTGTATTTCTGATAGGTGACCCCGTTCCGGTACATGTAATTGTACTGAATATAACCGGTGGAATCCACTTTGAATTTGTACCAGACCGATCGGGCAACGGAGGTGTCGTTACAGGAATACCCTCTCCCATCCCGGTTGAAATCGGCAGAATCCAATGTGGCTTGAGTGAAGTAGGTAGATTCGCCCCGGTATGTGACTGCCGAACGCAACGGAGTTGTAAGCGAATCATTGGGTATGTTCACAGTAAAACGGAAATTATCAAAATAGACCTCGACCCAATCTGTAACTCCTGTATTCGTTTTGGCAGCCTGAGCCTTAACACGACAGTTAACTGTACCTGACGGAATTGTCGCCGAAACAGAAGCCTTGACCCAGTCTTTCGTATTGGCGTACCATTTCGACGAATCTCTGCCGATAACAGTTCCGCTTACATTTAAATACTCAATTAAAAGACGTCCCCTATCCAAATGCGTGGCAGAAACACTGTCGGCCCGAATATCACCTGTGAAGTTTGCCGTGGCCTGAGAAGTGTTTATATATCTCGCATAGGCACTTACATTCACATTTTGCAACAGGTCGAGCGTAGCCAGTCCGGAGGTGTAGAAATAATGCGCGCTGAAATAATTGTTCCCGTTCGTTGCGGTAAGTGGTGTACTCTGCACGGAACCCCAGAAAGGCGATATGGACCAGTAAGTATAGCTGTTCTCGAAGCTTGGGTTCTGAAGCAAGTTCACTTCCCGCAAACCATCGATCTTACCTGCATCTGAATAATGGTCGAAACGCGTTTGAGGTAGCGCAATGCTGTCGTATTTCACTTCAAGCCATACATTGGCGTTGAACTGGGGCTGATAATTTCTGTATGCCGTTCCGATCCAATCCACCAATACATAGAAGCGACGGGGTTTTACGGTATCGCAACCGTCGATCGTGAAAGTGGCGGTGTGATCCGAACCATAATTGCAATAATAAATTCCGGCCGACTGCCAGTCCCGTGTTATGTACTTCAAGCCATCAGCCAACGTAGAATCAATTTTATTCTGTGATCGCAATTGAGCCAATGTAAGTCTGCCATTCTCGTCCGATTCGTAAACTGAAAAGCGGAAAGACCTATCGAACCCTGCCAAGAGCGGTGAAGTATTACCCTTGAGCTTTATGGTTACACTGCCATACCCGTTGATCGCAAATGAATACCAGAGATTCCTTTTTATAGGTTCCCATGGATTGTACCGCG
This sequence comes from Flavobacteriales bacterium, assembly GCA_020635435.1. GTDB lineage: Bacteria > Bacteroidota > Bacteroidia > NS11-12g > UBA9320 > VMDK01. Next base: position 206,865 of record JACJZU010000004.1, on the reverse strand, counting down.
TGCCGTTGTTATGCAGATAAGCGGAATCATATGGATAAAGGACAACGTTCGAATCGCCGGAATACACAAAAGGATTGACTTCCGTGTAAGAACAAGATGAATAGGTCGGATCACTGAGCTGCGCACCCGTTCGACACGTGATCAGATCATGGCTTGCAGGAAGTGTGGTATCATTTGGATGAACCTCTCCAATTCTGCCATCATGGAATTTGCCATCCCCCGGAACAGCTCCAAAATCATAGGCATTGCGGGCATGGTCGAATCGGGATGTGGCTACTGAATCGATGAAGATCGTCGGATTTACGGTATATCGTTCGCCGGCCCTTCGCTTACACATGAATACAAGCGAATAAGTGCCAGGCATCAGATCACAGAATTCCAAATAATTAGCGTTGTAATTGCAGTTCTGCAGCGGATCGACCGATCCGATTTTTGCGGAGTCTTTTCGGACATCGAACGCGTAGAGTTGAGCTTTCCAGTTTGCCCCCGAGAATCCCGGATTAATGCGTACCCCCGATCGGTTCTTCAAACTGAACACGTAGTAAACAATGTTCGTATAGGTGGTGTCGCACAATCGCGATCTTGGGAAATAGGTGATCGGTGTATCCAGATCACATTCCAGGATCTCCTGCGGGCCGGAATATTTCTTAAGATGGAGTTTCAGATTCTTCTGTGCACTGTAATTCGTATCGTAGTCGAGCGGTTGATTCTTGTTGATCAGGCTGTCAATCGACGCTGCCAGTGAGGGGCGGTAGTACTTGGGCAGCGTAACATTCGGGGCGCGTGTTGAAATGGAAATGCGATAGGGATATCTGTAAAATGAATATTGATTTGTCGAGGCGATTTCTGCTGAATCATAACCCATGTTCCAATGTTGGCTCACAACTATGGTGTACCAGCCCGGTTGCAAGGGTTTACAATCCGAAGTGGACTGACCATAGGTCACACATCGCCAGTTCCGATCCTCATTGATATGTTTCAAACCGGATCTACCCTTTCGAATATCTCCTTTGAAGAGTGACAACGTGATATTCCCGTATTCTCCATAGCGAAGACCATTGTAGATCGAAGTGACCGCTACGGTATCCAGGTAAAACACATGATAGTGATTTCGATAGCCACAGGAAACACCATCGATCGTATCCGGATTCTGCTTACAAGAGAAAGTATCGTGGGCTCCGATCATGGAACCATAGGTTCTGATGGTGTCGAAAAGCTCGGCCTTTGCATACGCATCGAATTTTGGTTTGGAGCTATGGAATGTAACCCGGGGCGTTTCGGTATCTCCGAGCATACTCTCATCAAATGAAGAGACCAAGGTGTAATCTCCGGGTTCCAGACAAACATGATGTCGGTAATAGCCCGGGAAGCACTTTGTAATCGGATTGAGCCCTTTCAGGGTGTCGGGATAACCGGTTATCGATTGTGATGCCCGCAATTGTAAAGCGTTCCCTTTGTACAGACGGTGACTGCTGGCTGATGATGAATGCAGGTTCTCAAACGTGACCATACCGCTATCTGCAATACCATCTCCATCCACATCACCGATTCGGAAAACCCTGTACATCCGCTTGAGTTTGGTTGTATCACAACTCTGCTCCGGTTGAACGGCATCAAAACAGGCCACCGTATCCGTTCCGGTATTCACATAGGTGTAATTGGGAAGCGGATCGAGATTGTACACCGAATCAGCCTTACCCGGTGCATTCAACGCAAAGCGGTTGAACCCCGGAAGTTTGGATTGGGTAATATCCAGACCCAGATCGGTGCCGAGGTGCATATTCCCCGAGCAATAGGGCCGAATGGAATCAATGCCGAGCATTTGCAGCAGATATTTCCCGGGTTCCAGACAATTCAATGTTACGCGTGAGCTTGCGCCGGACATGGTTGCGATCAAATTGCTCACATCAACATCGCTGCAATTGGAAGTTATGGTATCCTTAAAGAGACGAACTACCACGTTCTGAACCTCCCGCGTATTCCTGTTGGCACTTCCGTGAATATAAAAGGAGAGTCGGCTGTATTCATCGAGGTCAAACTCCCACCATTCACTCAAATTGTACGTCTTGCCACTTATCGTAACGGGTTGATTTGCCGTTCCGCATTTGGTATCGGACAGTCTGGATTTACAGGAGAACCCAAAGTCGGTTCGAAGCAGGCCCTTAAGTGTATCGAGATCCCTTGCAACACTTGTAGTTGGTCTTGGATAACCCGCAAATGCGCTGGTACGGTCGGTGATCTTAAATCTGAAATTCTTGTCCAGATCCTTATGAAAAAGCAATTGAACAGAATACACCTGCCCGGAGTCGAACATGCAGCGGTAATGCTTCACGTAATCGTAACAGGGTGATGGATAACAGACATATTTCGCACTCCAATCGTTAAAAGAGGAATCCAACAAGGTTAAATTAGAAGTTTTTCTGCAATCTCCCTTGAAGAGTCGCAAAGCCATCGTATCGGATGCCGAGCAACCCGTAACGTGCTTCAGAGCAAATTCCACATCGTCGGCATCGTTCTGTGCCGTGAATGTGAACCAGGCGCTTTGGTTATATGCTCTGTAATTCTTCCCCAGATCCGGGAATAGTTCTGTGGAATCTTCGACCGTATAACAACCCAATTCGAAATCGATAAAAGCTGTGGTAAGCCCTGTTTTTCCAACAAGAGCATTCCCGAAATCATAGGCACTGTCGGGTTCGTCGTATTCCGCGTTCACAATGGAACTGTACTGATAGGGAAAAGAGGTTGTGATTTCTAAGAAGATGTTACCTGCGGCCCGGGTTTTCGCACTTACCTGCACCAGATACCAGCCCGGATCCATACACGGATGGAATGAACTCCCGAATTGGTTGAGCGTGGTGAGTTTGGCAGCGGTTGCCTGTGTACTGGTTGGCAGACAGGCATTCGCCAGATAAGTAGTAAAGCCACAATCCTTGATACCGATTGCATTGGTGTCCTGTTTCAGTTCAATATTGATCGCCCTCCGTGTTGGGATATAAAACTTGAACCAAACAGATTTTTTGTCGTTACCGGCTGTAACCAGTGAATTATGGAAGAACTCGCCGGTTTGAACGGTGGCGCTATCGATTGCAAAAGTATCGCTTCGGATGAGCCCGATCTGATACCCATTGTTGCCAAGGACAATGAGGTTGGCATTGGAGCAATTGTCGTTTGCAGGGGCTTGAGCTTTTAACAGAGAACCTGTTAAGAGAAAAACGCTCAGAACACAAACACGGAACAGAGCTGGCTTTATTTTCCAGCTATCAATCACTTATTCTTATCGGTTTCGAAAATAACAAAACGAGATAAATATCAAATTACCCGAGAAGATTTCTTCAGAATTACATATTTCAGCTTGGGGCAGGGATGAGTTAAGAAGTTTGGTCATTTGTGCATTTTAGCAAACAACCTTTGATGGCAATCAATATGAATCGGGCACAACTTGTGCGCTGATGCTTACACCTCCATCCGATCCAGGTAGGCCTCTACCCCAGCGGCACCGGGAATTTGACGCTTCTCACCAAACGAACAACCAATTCCAGTCGATACAATCAGAATCAGATACGTGTGAATTGAAAAAGCCAGATCGTCGGGATCCCGAGGATATGGGAACTAGGCCTTTGCTCGGTGATGAACCAATAACGTAGGGATATTCAATCTTTGATCAAAGGGCTCACCTGTCCGTCAACTTTGATAAAATACGTACCGGAGGGGAGCGATGAGATGTCTATATATGCACCATCAACCGTTCGGATGAGTTCTGTGTGAACCCGTTCACCGAGCTGGGTATAAAGTTCAACGCTCAGAGGAACATTGTGAAACTTCAAAGTAGATTGAACAGGATTTGGAAAAAAGGTTTTTCCATTCAGCCCGAAGTGCTCCTCGATTCCACTGGTACCCTGGTTATCGTAGTGATACCCTCTGAGACAGTAGCGGTTATTCTTCCACATTTCTCCTCGTTCTACATGTAATGTGTCATATCCTATATCCGTATACAGAAGCACTTCTGCACAAAAATCAACTTCTGCAGTCCCATTGAGAAGGACATCAAGAACCTTAGTGTAGAAAAATGTATCACCAACCTGAATGGTATCTAAAATATGTCCCCATTCCGGGAAGGTCAGCCATCCTCCGAGTTGCAAACGGATTTTGTACCGATCTGTAGGTAGGATAATATCGGGCCCGTTGTTGATCACCCCTACTTCAAAGGTGTAAGTTCCGGGACTGTAAAATTCGAATCCACTGGGTGGAGCTAATAGTACTGCCTCGGTCTCAGCTAGTCTCTGAGCTTCAGCATTCGTCACTTCTAACACGAATGATGTACAAATAATTAAAAAACGTAAAGTCATAAGAACACTACTTTAACGGTCTGAACATACCCATTTTTACGCACGCGTATAAACACGAGTTGACCATGGTAGGCTTTTACTTTCAGAAGTGTCCCGGATCTTGAAACAGCTACTGTACTGAACGCAATTTGCTTTCCTGTGATGTCGAAACACTCTATCGCATCTTCCTGTAACACTTTATTCAATCGGACGATCTGGTCACTCGAAGGATTCGGATAAGCACGAATTGGTTCTGTATCTTCCAGTTGGTTGATATTCGCAGCTCGCCAATAGTACGATACAACCACGCTGTTATTCCAATTATCACCCCAGGTCTCACTAGTCTCCTGAAAAAGTCGACCGTAGTATTCAGTGGCCGGACCATAACAAATTGGAGCATTGGAAAATCCAAAGCCCGTTCTCGGATAACTTCTGTTTGTGTCGACCCGAATGGGCAATGTAACGATGAACGAATCATTAACATTCAACCCGTTTGGAAAGGTCACTTTCCTTTTGGGTTGACGCGGTAGAAGCTGTGTCGCAATTTGATAATAAAATGTGTCTGTCGGGTAAATGTTATCCGGCCCCTGGTTAACTACTTGTATTTGAACGTCAATGTTCGCCGGTGAGTTGTAAACATCTCCATTTCTTGGGACTAAAAAATAGATCCTCAAATCGGCAAACCGATAAAAAAACTGAGCATTTAAACAACTTGGATTTATAAACAAGGTCAAACTGAGAATGGCTATGGCTGTACGAATTTTCATATACTTTCAATTAATATACTTTCAATTAACCTCCCGGTGGACTTTCACGAACATCACATTCACAGCAGATCTGGGTGGAAGTGGCGAATGGAGTAGCTTCACATTAGGCAGGTGCATCCGGGCAAGGATCTACCATGACCGACACATTCATCATTAGACAACCACAAGGTTCCGGTTCCGGCGAATTCCATGGAGCTGAAGCGGTAAGACAAGGTTCACAATAACCGAATGGTTCAGACAGGTCAGCTGGAACGTCGAATTCTATTGATTGCTCCCAATGTGCGGGCCAGGGTGGTGGTAAGGCTCCAGGGGACGAAACCTTCAGGTTGGAATACGAACCACAAAACCCTTCCAATTCAGATTCCATTTTTAAGACAAAATCATCGAATGTATTACAGCCCGGATTTGAAACCGGGTCTCGGGAAACGGATAAAACTTCACTTGGATGCACAAAATCGATGATTATGTCATTACTTCCGGCACTTAGACTCCCTTGCTGAGCAACGTAATACGGCGTGATTCGATAGGTTGAACTGAGATTTAGATCAATGGAAAATGTAAGGTCATTCCATACAAGTGGTATTTCCTCGTTAAGAACACTCTTCAAGAAATAAAATCCTGCCAACGAAATGATCTCATCTTCGCTGAATCCAAGATTCAGGTAGTCTTGTTGGGTGAATGAAGAAAATGTTGATCCACTTTTCTTCTCAAATTCATAATAAACAGGCCATTCCGACTCAATAAGACCGGGCTGCATAAATTTGAAATAGGACCGGCTTCCCATGTTTCTTAAGAACTTTATAGTCGGAGTGCTATTTGGATCTGAATCGTCCATTTCAACCAATTGGAAACAACTCTGCAACCACGGCCCACCTTGATTTGGCCCTTGCGCCCACATTTGTGAATAGACGCAAATCGTCAATGTTGTGAAAAACAACCTAGCCCAAATTCTTTTTGGCCGCGGGGGGGGGGGGAGAAAATCATAGCCCTAAGCTACTTTGTGATAAGTTAAAAATGCAAAACAACCTGTCATTATTATGCAATTTTGAGTTTTGTCCAATTTCCCAAAGTTTCGCCAAACGCACGAATACGTTGGAGACCCAAAGCTCAGACATAAGCGAAAATTAAAGGTAAATCTAGAACTGGTATTGAATGTAAGAATGTTTGGCACCCTACTCCTCCATCCGGTCCAAATAGGCCTCCACCTCCGGCGGAACCAAAAATTTCACACTCTTACCCATGCGCCGGTAACTGCGAACAAGTGTGGAAGAGATGTTCAGCATAGGCCCTTTCATCAATCGAACTTTCTGATTCTTTGCAAAATCACCACCGGTTATCTGGTCGCGATTGTATACGATAAGATCGTACTCAAGTAATATGCGCTCGTGATCTTTCCATTTGTCGAAATGCTCGAGATTATCCGAACCGAGGATCACCACAAATTCATCTTTGGGATGCAATTCACCAAGTCGCAATAGGGTGTTGTAAGTATACGACGGTCGGGGCATTGAGAATTCGATGTCGCAGGCCTTAAATAGTGGTTGAGGGGCAATGGCCAGTTTCACCATTTCCAGGCGATCGGCTTCATCCATTAGATCCGTACCCGATTTCAACGGATTCTGCGGAGATACAACAAACCAGATCTCACTCAGATCGGTCTGGTTTAAAATGAACTGCGCAACAATTAAATGTCCCTGATGTATGGGGTTATATGATCCGAAAAATAAGCCTATCCTCATGAATTGTTCAGGAAATTCCGTACAATGGTTTCCGCCTCTGTAAAAGTATGATTCAAAATATTGTTTATCAAAATGTAATCAAAGTTATGTGCAAATGTCATCTCAAATGCCGCTTTTTCGAGTCGCTGCTGCAATTGGGTCTCGCCTTCCGTTTTCCTCCCCAGTAACCTGGACCTCAATGCATCCAGGTCAGGTGGCTTCAAAAAAATAGCGAGTGCCTCCTCTCCGAAATAGCGTTTGATATTCAAACCACCCTTAACGTCTACATCAAAGATCACCGACTTCCCATTACTCCGGATCCGCTCCACTTCCGACTTCAAGGTACCGTAAAACAAACCAGAATACACTTCTTCGTATTCCAGGAAATCGCCGTTTGCAATGCGTTCCCTGAATTCTTGTTCAGTAAGAAAGTAATAATCTACTCCGTTTTGCTCATGTCCCCGTATGGGGCGCGTTGTAGCACTGATGCTGAATTCCAGCTCGTCGATCACATCGAGTAAGTGTCGCACCACAGTCGTTTTCCCTGCCCCCGATGGTGCTGAAAAAATAACGACCTTCCCTTTATCTGTGTCCGCTTTGTTCAAAGTTTACAGAATATTCAGCGATTGTTCTTTGATCTTTTCCAGATCCTCCTTCATGCCTATGATCAGTTGCTGCAGGGGGGCATGATACGCCTTAGAACCCATGGTATTGATCTCCCTGCCCATTTCCTGACTTATAAAGCCGAGTTTCTTGCCCGATTCCGGCTCATTCAAGCTGGCGTTGAACAACTCACAATGAGCCTGAAGACGCTTTTTCTCCTCGGTAATATCCAATTTCTCCAGATAGAAGATCAGCTCTTGTTCAAATCGGTTTGCATCCGCCTGCGATTCCGAATTGTATTCACTGAAAGCCTGACGAAGTCGCTCGCGTGCCAAAGCTTTGCGCTCGGCATCGTATTGCTCAACCTGTTCATTCAAAGCCTTCATTATTGCGTGGTTATGCTCTTCAAGGGCAGAAGCCAGTTCGCTCCCTTCTCTGAGGCGGTAAGCATCCAATTCCCGGAAAGCGATCTCGCAGCATTCCATTATTTCCGCCCAATCATTATCGTTCAAGGCCTCTTCCCCACTGCGCATTACGTCGGGAAAGCCAAGTATGGTGCGGTACAGGCCGGACATGTCTGCATTGAGCTCTTCCGCTACTTCGGCAAGTTGCTCGTAGTAGGATTTCAATAAGTACGTGTCGGCTTGCAATGATGTGTTGCTTCCCTCCTTCTTTTCCAATGTGATCTGAAACAAGACCGAACCCCGAATGAGTTTTTTACCAAAGCTGTTCCGCAGGATCAATTCCTTGTCATTCAGCGATCGCGGAATACGAAAACTGATATCGAGAAATTTGCCATTCAGGCTTTTGATCTCCACACGTATGTGAAATCGGGAGCCTTCTTTTTCGGCCTGGCCGTAGCCTGTCATGGATCGGATCATTCAGTTGTGGTTCGTTTTCCGGTGAGATACACACCAAGGCATATCAGTGCAGCAAAGATAACCCTTTCAGGAGAGAGTACGCCTCGGCCCAGCCATTGCGCGATGAGTGTGGCGAGCAATGGTTGAAGGTAGATATACGTGCCAACGAGTACCGGATTTGCCTTGTGAACGGCCCATGCATTCAGGAAATAGGCAAAGAATGTGGTTCCGATGCACACGAATCCCAAACCTGCCCAATTCCAGGGGTTGAAGGCGCTGAAGCGCGCCTCAATCAATTGAGGTAAACCCACCGGAAGCACAAAGAGAAAACCGAACATGAAAATGTAGGAGGTAATGGTAAGAACCGAATACTTGCTGAACAAGCGTTTTACATAGACCAGGTAAAATGCGAAGCTGATCGCATTCACAACAACCATCAGATCGCCAAGTGCCGTTTCGGAGCTGAAATTGAATTTGGTCCCGCCAATAAGCAGTAAAGCCCCCAATCCCGCCAGTATTACTCCGGTGATCTGTGCAGGTCGCACGCGAGTTTTAAGGATCAGTGCTGAAAAGATCAGAACAAATACCGGAGCATTCAACATGAGTACACTCGCATTCAATTCGTTCGTTCTGGACAATCCATTGAAGAAGAAAAGCATGTTCATGGCTACACCGAAGAATGCTGCAATTGCCAGTTGCATCAGGTCTTTTCGGTTTCGAACTTTCTCCCGTACATAAAATCGCTGTACAATTTGGAAAAGCACGGCAGCTACACCGATCCGAGCCAGAATAAAGCCCGAGGGGCCGATCAGATCGGGCATCAATCCCTTGGCAATACTGTATGTACTCCCATAGATCACTGCTACGGTGAACAAGGCCAAATGCACGCGCAACCTTAAACTCATACCGAAAATTGGCTGAGATCCGCGATCAACTCCGCTCCTTCCAAAAAGCCGTCATAGGCCCAACGCACATCGGTTCTGTAATTGAGAAAACCAGGCGTTTCCTGCAACGGCCCTTCCAGGTTATCGGTGTATAGAGATCCGGTTCCAAGACCCTGTAGCATCAAGTCCTTGTGTGTTGCTGCCCATTGAGCAATGCCATTCAGACCTATATTGGATTCCAGGGCCGATGTGGCCCACCAACCTATTCCGGCTTGCCCTACAAGATCAACCCAGGCATCACTCACTCTGTATCCACCAATTAAATTTGGTTTTAGGATGATATATGCCGGCCTGATCATTTCCAGCAGCTCAAAACCATCTGTATAGACCGACACACCGATCAACTCTTCGTCCAACGCGATCGGGATCGGGGAATGTTCGCACAAATGCCGCATGGCACGGGCCTGACCGGCCTTTATGGGTTGTTCAATGCTGTGTATGTCGAATTGTGCCAACCTTTCCAACTTGTCCAAAGCCTCTTCAACTGAAAACGCTCCGTTAGCATCCAAGCGCAGCTCAATTTGATCCGCACTGTACAAATTGCGTATTCGCTCCAACAAAGCGATCTCGGATTCAAAATCCAGTGCGCCTACTTTGAATTTCAAACATCGGAAACCGGCCCCGGCCTTTTCAACTGCCTCGCGATACATAGTTTCCCGATCGGCCATCCAAACCAATCCATTAATGGGTATCGGAACGCCTGAAGTGAACTGTTGGTCGAAAAGTTTCCTTTCACCTCCATTCACTGCATCGAGCAATGCCGTTTCAAACCCAAAACGCACAGATGGGAAAGCACTCAGGTCGGGATCCTGCCCTGCGTTCCATTGAATAGCGAAGCGAATGAGTTGCTCTTCATAGTCGGCCACATCGTCAATACTCAAACCCGTTAAAGGCGCACATTCTCCGTAGCCTATTCCCCCATCAATATCCGAAAATTCAATAATGTAGATGTCCCGGTAAGTGAATGCATTTCTCGACGTGTGCGCAGTTTTTCGGAAATGTATGCGCCGTTTGAATATGCGATCTACCATTCCCAAACCTGTATGCTAAAAACAAGCACCCAGAGCATATTCATAAAAACCAGGATTTTTAATGCTCTGTTGTATGCCAGTCTGTTTCCTTGATCGAGACGGGACATGATGAACCAATGCAGCAAATACAGTGGAAGTAAGGCCACAAATGTTATCGAGATCCCAGTTCGAAGCCACATATAGCCTATGGCCATTGCAAATGCGATCAGAATAAGTAATAACTGATACGACTCCGCATTCGTTTTCCCTAAGAACCCCGCCATAGTGCGCTTTCCGGACGCGAGATCTGTGTCGATATCCCGGATATTATTCACGTTCAATACGCCTACCGAAAGCAATCCGAATGCAGTCGAGGGTAAAAGGGTAAGCGCAAACCCATCCCAGCTTCGGGCCTGTAGTAAGTAGGTTCCACTTACGGCTATCCAACCAAAGAAAACCAAAACGGCCAAGTCGCCAAGCGCGTGGTAACCATATGCCCGTTTGCCTACGGTGTACTGTATCGCTGCTGCGATGCTCACAAATCCCAATGCCAAAAACCCGATATAGCGCAAGTCGATACGATCGAACGCGAAATCGAGCAATTTCAGTCCACTTCCGAGAGCGAGCACTGCAAATAGAACCAGAGCGATGAGCATCTGCCCACGGGGTATCGAACCACTGGCCAATGCCCGATCTTCCCGACCGGCCGCTTGATCTGTACCCTTCAGAAAATCGCCATAATCATTGGCCAGATTCGACAAGATCTGCAGCATTACAGCCGTGATCATTGCCCACAAACCGATCTGAAAAGCATAAACATCAAAATCCATCGCCACTACGCAGCCCAATCCTATAGCCGAAATGGCAAGAGGAAGGGTGCGTAAACGAAGTGCTTTAAGCCAGTATTTCATTACAGATTCCCGGTCCTGCCTCCGTCCACAACGATGTTCGTACCATTGATATAAGCCGCTTGCTCCGAAGCAAGGAAAACAGCAGCATAAGCGATTTCTTCCGCCTTTGCGAACCTGCCGGCAGGGATGGCATTTAACATACCTTTCCGCACCTGCTCTTCCACAGCGCCCTGCTGAACCTTGCGTGAAATGATCTGTTCCAATCGCTCGGTTTCGGTTGCCCCGGGCAATACGTTATTTACAGTGATCCCATCCGGACCTAACTCATTTGCCAGTGTTTTCGACCAATTCCCAACCGCTCCACGAATGGTATTTGATACACCCAAATTGGGCAAAGGCTGCTTCACAGAGGTGCTTATGATATTGATGATGCGCCCATACCCTTCTTCGCGCATCCCATGTACTACATGCTGAACCAGGATCTGATTGCAGATCAGATGCTGTCGAAAGGCCTGCTCATATTGTGTGATATCCGCATCGATTGCTTTGCCTGCGGGCGGTCCACCGGTATTGTTCACAAGGATATGTACTGCTCCATTGATCTGTTGAAGCGCTTTCTTCAAATTCAATGGATCGGAAAAATCAGCGACCTGATAGCGGTGTCGCTCCGGATGCTGCAGCGATGCGCAAACTTCCTTTAACTTGGCTTCATTTCGGGCCAGAAGTATAACCTCTGCCCCACTGTCTGCCATCTGCTCGGCGATAGCCCGGCCAATTCCCTGCGTGCTGCCGCAAACGATCGCCCTTTTACCATTAAGATCTATTTGCATGCCGACCTACTTGATCACACCCAGTTCACGACCGATCTGCGTAAATGCAGCTATGGCCTTATCGATGTGTTCGCGGGTATGAGCCGCGCTCAACTGAACACGAATTCGCGCTTGCCCTTTCGGCACAACCGGGAAATAGAATCCGATCACATAGATACCTTCTTTGAGCAAACGAGCAGCGAACTCCTGAGATAAACGCGCATCATATAACATTATGGGCACGATCGGGTGCACACCCGGCTTGATATCAAATCCCGCCGCTGTCATCGCCGAGCGGAAGTGCGTGGTATTGGCCTCCAAACGATCCCGCAATTCCGTGGTCTCGGTCAGAAGGTCGAAAACTGCGATAGAAGCCCCAACGATTGATGGTGCAAGGGTATTGCTGAACAAATATGGACGAGAACGCTGGCGGAGCATATCAATGATCTCTTTTCGCCCGCTCGTGAAACCTCCGCTAGCACCGCCAAGGGCTTTGCCAAGTGTTCCGGTGATTATGTCAATACGTCCCATTACATTCCGATATTCATGCGTACCTCGACCAGTTTTACCCATGAAGCCACTTGCATGGCACTCATCGATCATGATCAGGGCTTTGTACCTGTCGGCAAGTTCACAGATCTTATCCAGCTGTGCGATGGTACCATCCATACTGAATACACCATCCGATACAATGATGCGATTCGGGGCATCACTGCTTTCCTGCAGACAGCGCTCCAGATCTTGCATATCATTGTGTTCATAGCGGAATCGACGCGCCTTGCACAAACGAACACCATCTATGATCGAGGCATGATTCAACGCATCGCTGATTATGGCATCTTCCGGACCAAACAAAGGTTCAAATACCCCACCGTTGGCATCAAAGGCAGCCGCATATAATATCGTATCCTCTGTTCCAAGGAAAGTAGAGATCTTTTGTTCGAGCGTCTTGTGAATGTCCTGGGTTCCACAAATGAATCGCACCGACGACATACCGAAACCGTGCGAATCGATGGCTTTCTTCGCGGCCTCCAACACAACCGGATGTGCCGAAAGTCCCAAATAGTTGTTTGCGCAGAAATTCAGCACTATGCTGCCATCGGCAAGCGTGATCTCAGCACCCTGGGGCGAAGCAATGATCCGTTCCTCCTTGAACAAACCGGCTTCACGTATCTCGTTGAGTTCCTTTTCCAAATAAGGTTTTAACGTGTCGTACATAACATGAATTTGGGCAAAATTAGGTCAATTCGAATGGTTTGAAGTGCCAAAGTGGCGCAGAATTCAGTCGCGATCCAACGTTCATCCGCAAAGTATTAGCGTTGGTCTGTAATTGACAGGTTTTGGCCGCTTTGGCAAAACTATTGACAGGTGCTACGAGTTTAAGGGCATATACGAGTTTGCACTACCTTTGCGCCCCTCGTATCATGGTTCCTTTGAGTACCAGAATTCGAAACATATTTAAATGGCAGACAATAAAAATCAAAAACCCAGGATCGTGATCAAAAAGGAGAACGAGGACAGATCGGGAGGCGATCCCGGAAATCCCAGAGGCAGAGGTCCGCGCTTTAATTTTTACTGGATATATGCGATCGTGATCGCCTTCTTCCTGGCCATGATGTTCTTCCCCATGGAAGGCAGCGAGGAACTCGGGAAAAGCGAGCTCATTGAAATGATCCGTAAAGGTGAAGTGAGCAAGATCGTTGTGGTGAATCGCAAAAGGGCTGACATCTATCTGACCGACAGTGCAAAACTCACCGAAGCGCATAAGAAGAAGGTCCACGAGCGAGGAATTCTCTCCAACCCGGATGGGGCCGTTTACTCCCTCAAAGATATCGGCGACTACCAAAAGTTCGAGGAGCTGATCTACCGTGCGCAGGAGGATGTGCCTCTGGAAAAACGCATACAGGTAGACACAACTACCGAGAAAGAATATGACGGGATCTTCAATTGGATCATATTCTTCGCGCTCTTGTTCCTGTTTTGGTATCTGATGATGCGCAGAATGGGTGGCGGAGCTTCCGGTGGGGCCGGACAGATCTTCAATATCGGTAAATCCAAAGCCCAATTGTTCGAGAAGGGCACCAAGGTAAATGTAACTTTCAAGGATGTTGCCGGTTTGGAAGAGGCCAAAGTAGAGGTGATGGAAGTGGTCGACTTCCTCAAAAACCCCCAGAAATATACCGATCTGGGTGGTAAAATCCCCAAAGGAGTGCTGTTGGTGGGCCCTCCGGGTACCGGAAAAACCTTGATGGCCAAAGCCGTTGCCGGTGAAGCGGATGTTCCCTTCTTCTCGCTGTCGGGTAGCGATTTCGTTGAGATGTTCGTAGGGGTTGGTGCCTCCAGGGTTCGGGATCTGTTCCGACAAGCCAAGGAAAAAGCGCCGTGTATCATTTTCATCGACGAGATCGATGCCATTGGCCGTGCCCGCGGACGAAGTGCGATGCAGGGAGCGAACGACGAACGTGAGAACACCCTCAACCAACTTCTCACCGAGATGGATGGGTTTGGAACCGATAGCGGGGTGATCATTCTTGCTGCGACAAACCGGCCTGACATACTTGATTCAGCTCTTTTGAGACCGGGTCGTTTCGACCGACAGATCGCTATTGACAAACCGGATCTGGTTGGCAGAGAACAGATCTTCAAAGTCCATCTGAAACCCCTGAAAAAGCTATCTCCGGAAGTAAACGCCAAGAAACTGGCGGCACAAACTCCGGGCTTTGCCGGTGCCGAGATCGCCAATGTGTGCAACGAGGCAGCCCTCATTGCAGCACGAAAGAATAAGGAGATGGTGGAAATGACCGATTTTCAGGATGCCATCGACCGCGTGATCGGCGGATTGGAGAAGAAGAATAAGATCATCAGTCCGGAGGAGAAAAAGATTGTAGCTTACCACGAGGCCGGACATGCCATCGTCGGTTGGTTCCTCGAATATGCAGACCCTTTGGTTAAAGTGAGCATTGTACCCCGCGGTGTGGCTGCATTAGGTTACGCACAGTATCTGCCCAAGGAACAATACCTCTACCGAACGGAACAATTGATCGATGCCATGTGCATGACCCTTGGAGGTCGTGCTGCAGAAGAAGTGTTCTTCGGCAAGATCTCCACCGGTGCCCAAAACGACCTCGAGCGCATAACCAAAATGGCATACGCTATGGTTACCCTCTACGGGATGAATGAGCGGGTCGGCAATGTTTCCTTCAACGACCCCCAGAACGAGTTCGGATTTAACCGTCCGTACTCCGAAAAAACGGCAGAACTGATCGATGAGGAAGTACGACACCTCATTGGAAGAGCTTACGACCGAACCAAAGCACTTATCGAGGAAAAACGAGATGAGCTGGAGATCCTGGCCAAAGAGCTTCTCGAAAAAGAGATCCTCTTCCAAACAGATCTGGAACGCTTGATCGGTAAAAGACCTTTCGATCACAAAACTACTTACGAGAGTTTTGTAAATGGAGACGATGAACCCACAACGGAAGAACAGGAGGAGAAGAGGAGTGAGGAGTCAACAACAGAAACAGAATCAGCGTCTACTGATTCCGCGAATTCAGAAGTACCCGGCGATCAGGAATTGAATGATGTGAGCGAAACGGAAATCGGCGAAGCCGACCCGGATTCGAAGTCATAGCAGTATTTCACAAAATCGGACAAAGCCCGGACGTACTGTTCGGGCTTTTCTTTTACTCCCAAATGCCCGGAATCAAACAAATGAACATCGGCATGCCGGCATTTCGAGGCTTGTACAAACAGTTCCGGGTATTTATACAACTTGTCTGCTTTCCCTATCAGAAATTGAACAGGCCTATCGCATGTCGATAAATAAGGAAGAAAACCACGTCGATCCCTCATCATCTCCAACCCCTGAATGATCCTTTCTACCGGCGTTGCGCGCACCATGTCCAATAACTCAGTGATCCAGTCCGCACGAGTATCATTCTCCGCAGAAAGCAGATCGCGCACGAACAGTTCCAGAAACTCTTCCCGTCCGTTCTTTCCGAGGAATTCGATGGTTTTCGACCGATTGGCAGCTTTTTCAATGGAATCGGCATCGGCATGAGAATTTACCAGGCTCAATCCCAGAACGCTTTCCGGGAACATCTGCATCATACAGAGACCAACATAACCTCCCATGGAATGGCCGGCAACCACATACGTACGCACGGCATTTTGTTCGAGGATGCGATGTACATACGCTGCGGCATCCTCCATGGATAACACATCCTCATGTGCCATTGAACCAAAACCGGGAAGATCGAATGTATGAACTGTGTACCTCGATGCCAGAAGCGGAAGCACTTCCGCCCACATCACAGCATGTTCACAGAAACCATGGAGCAGAACCAGATCGGCACCTGCCCCTTGTTGCCAATAACCTTTATGCACAATTCAAAGTAAGGCGTATCGCCTTATTGTGCCAAGTGATCAGAAGAATTTATAGCGGTTGTCCTTGATCTCGCCCGCCTTCTTCAAGGCATCCAGTACTTTGTTGTCAATACCGCCCTTCATCTGATCCGAGATCATCATGCGCTCACTGTCAATTTCAGGCCCAACTTTTTGTGGGATCACACCGTTCACCTGTGCAACATAAACGCCCACATTCCCTTTAACCGGACGAGACATCTTCCCTTCAGGCATTCCAAAAAGTACCCCGAGCAACTCCATTTCAACACCTACACTCATCACATCAGTGGCATTGAATGTTTGAGCAGGAATTGGTTTAACAACCGTATTCAAAGCTTTTGCCAGATCTTCAGGATTCTTGGCTGTGGAAAGAGCCTTCTCCATCTGCTCGGAGATCTGCTTGTACTTCTGCTCTTTCACATATTCCATCGTTGCCATTTCGCGAACAGCATCCAGCTCTGCAACACCTTTCTCACGTATGCGTGTACATTGTGCAACAACATAACGGTCGCCCAGATCGATCACATCACTTACGGTACCTTCTTTGGTTTCATCTTCGAATAACCAGCGCACAACTGCCGCAGGAGATTGAATTCCGGGTATGATCATAGACCCCTCCACAACTTTATCCGCTTCACGTACACTCAATCCCTTCGACTCCACAGCTTCTACAAAATTGTTCCCCTGCTCGGCCTGATATTGGATCTCCGCAGCCAGACGCTCCGCTTCACGGTCGGTTTCATTGCCCGGAGTGATCATTCTGTTCAATATTGCAACCTGTAGCGTTTTAGTAGTTCGCTCTGAAGTGATCTCCACAACATGAACCCCGTCCTCAGCTTTGTAAACGAACATGCTGCCTTTCGAACGTTTGAATATTTCCTTGCGCAAACCTTCGTCCATGCGGGTCATTCCCTCCTCACGAACATATCCGAGATCTCCGCCTTTGGTGCCGGTTCCATCCAGGTTGCTCTTCGCTTCCTCTTCAAATGTGGATTGACCGCTTCGGATTTTCCTCATGATGTCGTTCGCTTTCGTCATGGCCTCCAGCGTATCGGCATCACCTGAACCCATGATCGGAATGTATACGTGACGTGCCCGTACACTCGGTACACTGTCCGAACCGATATCACTTATCTTGTAGAGATTATAGAAGCCCTGGAAATAAAATGGTCCTAAAACTGTCCCGCTATCCGCCGCAAACAACTGGTCCTCAATACTTGGCTCGAAACTACCACGACCCAGGTAATCCGGATTGAATGGGGTCTGACTGCGGTGAATGGAAACGAATGAACTGTCGTTCTTGGCATTCTTGAAACGCTCCACGTAGTCTTCTGCCCATTTCTTCACAGTTGCAGAATCCTTGGAAGATGGGAAAACATTGATCACAACAAACTGGATCGCACGCGATGCATCCTGCTTGAACTTATCAGGGTTCGCTGAAATGTAGCGTTTAAGATCTTTGTCAGTTACCTTGATGGTTGAATCAGAGATCGAAACATATGGAACCTCAACAACTTGAGCACTGATTTCGTTGTTCTCATCCAAACTTGCCTGTGCATCCAGTTTCGTAGTATAAACACCGCTCTTTACATATTTGTCGTACTTGGCACCAACGATCTCCTCTTTGATCGGTTCCTCGAAGAAAACCAACCAGCGTTTGCGCAGATCTTCGTCGTCCTGAATATCACTCTCCAGGAATTGAATGAAGCGATTCTTGTCGAATTGCTTGGTATCGGGATTTTGAAACGCCTGAATGATACGCGGGTGCGGGGAAGAACCAACGGTTACATCACTGAATTCGTCCGGACTAACTACCAAACCCAACTCCTTGTGCTCGCGTTTGATGATCTTCTCGTTGATCAGTATGTTCCAGGCTTCCTCACGAAGTGACGCATCGTCCGGAACATTGGTCGGATCGTTGGTTGCATAAAGCTCCCGACGCTCGTCCACCTTGATCATGAACTCGTTGTAATCGATCTTGTCGCCGGCTATTTCACCGATGGAATTCTGCGCATTGCCCATCCCACCGGGACCGGTTTTGAGCAGATCCGTTAACACGAAAGCAAGCATGGCTGCTCCAATAATCAATAGCAGACAACCGGTTTGCTTCTGTATCTTCTGTATTACCCCGGTTTCTTCGTTTCTGTTCCTTGATGACATCGTTCTAAAAAATAGTCCGCAAAATAAGGTCTTTTCCCACGAAATGTCAACGATTGTTGTGTTGATTGGACAAGCATTCGATTTACATGCGGAAACGACCTCTATTCCGGTTGCTTTCTTCGATGATGGATTCGAAAAGAAGACACGAACCCCTCCACCCGCCTCCGTTTTTCGAACGCTCCCCGACGGTGGAATTCCATTCCGTGGAACTGGTCGAAATACGAACAGTCTATGTCCGATCAACTTTGTGTTGCGATCTCCCGCCCGTAATTTTACCCCATGATCCAAAAAGCTGACACGAAGAGATTTGCTGTTGTTGCCGTCCTGTTCATAATGGCAACAGGGATGGGATGCAGATCAGACCAAAAAAAATCAAAAGAGAACGAGAAAATGCAGTTCGAGAATATTCTTCTTCGCGAATGGGAAGGCCCCTATGGTGGCGTACCGGCTTTCGATAGTATGAACGTGGCAGATCTTCGCGAAGCTGTCCTGAAAGGTATGGAGATACATCTTGAACGTATTGACGCGATTGCATCGAACCCCGAAGCCCCCAACTTTTCCAATACGATCGAAGAACTCGAACGATCCTCCGATGTACTGGATCGGGTCTTCACATACTACGGCATTTTCAGCAGCAATCTCTCCACGCCCGAATTCCGCGAAATTCAAACGGATCTTGCACCGCTTATCTCGGAATATGAATCGCGCATCGTTCAGAATGAGAAATTGTTCAAACGCATTAAGGCAGTTCACGAGAATTCCATACGAGATCCGTTGGAGCCAGACCAGCAACGCGTGGTCGAGCTCATTTACAAACAATTTGAAATGAGCGGCGCAGAACTTGATTCCTTAAAAAAGGCGCGCTATGCGGAGATCGAGAAGGAACTTTCTTCACTCTACACAAAATTTGCCAATAACGTATTACACGACGAGGAGAGCTACATCACCTATCTTACAGCGGAACAATTGAGCGGACTTCCGGAAGATTTCATTCAATCCGCTGCCCGTATTGCAGGTGAGAACGGCAAACAGGGCTTGTATGCCGTTACGAATACCCGCTCTTCCATGGATCCGTTCCTGACCTATTCCGATGAGCGCGAACTGCGCAAAAAAGTTTGGACCACCTTTTACGCCCGCGGTGACAACGGCGACGAGTACGACAATAATGAACTCATCGCCGAGATCTTGAAACTGAGAAAGGAACGCGTTCAACTGTTGGGCTATTCGAACTATGCCGAGTGGCGTTTGCAGGATCGAATGGCTAAAACCCCTGAACAGGCCATGGCACTCATGGAAGCCGTTTGGCCGGCAGCAATTGCCCGGGTAGACGAGGAAGTTGCAGATATGCAAGCACTGGCCAATCGATTGGGCCACAATATAAGTATTGAACCGTGGGATTACCGTTACTATGCTGAAAAAGTGCGCAAAGAGAAGTTCGACCTCAACTCGGATGAAGTTAAGCAATATCTCCAACTCGACAAATTAACCGAGGCGGTTCATTATGTGGCCGAAGAGCTCTTTGGTTACACCTTCCGTCCGGTGCCGGATGGCAGCGTTCCGGTATTTCATGAAGACGTGAAAGTCTGGGAAGTACACGACGCCAGGAGCGACAAGCTCATCGGCCTCTGGTATCTCGACCCCTATGCCCGTCCGGGTAAACGCTCCGGAGCCTGGGCTACCACCTACAGAAGTCATACAACCTTCGATGGAGAACAGAATGTGCTGGCCTCGAATAACTCCAATTTTGTCAAGCCCGCACCCGGCGAGGCACTTTTAGTTTCCTGGGATGATGCCACTACGTTCTTTCATGAATTTGGTCACGCCTTACACTTCTTCGCATCCAATGTGCGCTATCCGACATTGAATAGTGGCGTTCGGGACTATACGGAATTCCAGTCGCAATTACTCGAACGCTGGCTCTCAACCGATCGGGTTATTGAAAAGTTCCTGCTTCATCATAAAACAGGAAAACCCATGCCACCCGATCTGGTCGCCAAGGTGAAAAAAGCTGCAACATTCAATCAGGGATTCAATACCACCGAGTATCTGGCTTCCGCTATAATGGATATGAAATTGCATTTAGCCGACCCGGAGGATATCGATATCGACGCATTTGAACGCAATACACTTGCAGCAATGGGAATGCCCAAAGAATTGCCCATGAGGCATCGCACGCCGCATTTCGGGCATGTCTTCTCCGGAGAGGGTTATGCAACGGCCTATTATGGGTATATGTGGGCCGACGTTCTGACCTCCGACGCAGCTGAGGCTTTCGCTGAGGCACCCGGAGGTTTTTACGACAAAGACCTGGCTGCGAAAGCAGTGAAATACCTGTTCGCTCCGCGAAATGCGATCGATCCTGCTGAAGCTTACCGCCTGTTCAGAGGAAAAGATGCAGGTATAGAAGCATTGATGCGCGATCGTGGATTCCCGGTTCCCCGGAAAACGAACTGATCGGACGTCTTCATTCGCCAAAAGTGACTTTCTGCCTTTATATAGACAGGTACTTATCGTTTTAAGGCGGTACGACTTTGCTCCAGTATGGATCATGACAAATGAACCTCGGATGCCCGCGTTTGAACTAAATTCGGAAAGCCCTGTCTAGAACAGATTTCCTAAACTAACTTTGGGGCCTTCTGAGAACACCTATTCATTCTACTTTACAACCAACAAACTGTTTTATTTATGAAAAAAATCATTTTCTCT
This sequence comes from Flavobacteriales bacterium, assembly GCA_020635435.1. Taxonomy (GTDB): domain Bacteria; phylum Bacteroidota; class Bacteroidia; order NS11-12g; family UBA9320; genus VMDK01. The sequence goes on along the minus strand of JACJZU010000004.1, from coordinate 185,708 downwards.
TTACTGATGCTTTTTGCCATCAGCTTCCTAAGCTGTGGTCCAAAAACAGATCACTCTGAACATTCAGGCACAGCTGTCGAGCAGGATTCTACCCGCTCAGATGCAGAGCCTGAATTTCAAACCGACTCACTCGTGAAGTCGATCAATGCCAAGCGCTCATATATTGAAGCAAACCTGGCTGAACCTGTCGTGATCACTACCGTCGACCTGCGCGAAAAGGTTAAGCAGAAATGGGAGAAGATCCACTTTTATACAACCGACGGTCAGATAACTCGTATAAAAACATATCCCTATGCGAACATTAGCCCAAGAACCGAAGAATTCTATTTAGATGGCGGGAAATTGATCCTGGCCGTTATAGAAGATAATGGAGCCGGCGATAGGGGCAAAACCGCGGAGCAGATAGATAAAATGTACTATTTCCACAATGGTAGTGTGATACATGAAACCCGTTCCGAATCTGAAACCGAATACGGTGTAAGAGCAAGCGATGGAGAAGAATTACTCGTAGAAGTTCAGGAATACCTTGAAATTTTCAAATCGAAACAGACTTCAAACTGAAACAATATCCCCGTATAAATAAAAAAAGCCGGGATATCCCGGCTTTTTTTATTTGATTTAAATATTGAATGAATTACTTCTTCGCACCAGTCCAGGTTCCGGAGATCATCACCTGCGCATTGCTCCAGGTTCCACTGGCAGTTTTACCATCTACCCCTTGTCCATCGAAATCAATGATAACACCGTTCACATCTATGGTGGCATCAAATTTCCCGTTATCATCAACTGAACCGGTAACTCCATAATAAGCTTGTCCATTGTTGGAGAACATTTGTCCTTCCAATTTTCCGTCCTTGTCGATCGTACAAGTCCAGGTTCCGGAATCGCCACCTGTAAATGTCCCTTCCCAGTCGCCCATATAGGCATGGTTCGTTACTACAGGCTCATTGTCAACGGGTTCACTGTCGTCCTTACAAGCCACGAACGACACTGAAAACAAAAGCAAAAGTGAAAATAATCGTAATTTCTTTTCCATAGTTTATCAATTAGTAGGCTACAATACTAATAGATTCTACAAATATTCTGACAACCAAATTCGCTAATTGCTAATGACCAAAATCCGTACTGTCCTTATTTTATAAGTTCAATACATATCAACTATAAACCAGTACTTATGGAAATGACTCCCTGTGCACACTGATCCATGCAGCACGGTGTGATCCGCTTCTCCAAAAATGTTCCCTTTCCCGAAATACTCGAGTATATAATGATCCAAAACAGGAAATACACATAAGTTCATCACACACTCACTCTCACACTCACACTCCTCTATAACCATCTACATGGTCATCCGCCCGCTTTTGAGTGAAGTCGCCCGTGTTGATCTTAGAAATGGGAACGAGCATTTCAGCGTGAATGGAAATTGCAATGGGATCGTACAGATAGTCCTCACCCGAATAGGGTTTTATGGCACTGATCCGCGCTTTGAGTTCGACACCTTTATCCATTAAATTGGCAAGAACAACGTTTTCAAAAGCCGGGATATAGCCGATGAAAGTATTCTTGATGAGGACCTTTATGGCAAATACATCGTGAACATTTTCCTTTTCACGAAGTAGCTGAACGGGATCATTAGCAGTAACATTTAAATGGAGGAAATCCTTTTTTCGGTATTCAATTCCACGGACATAGTTGTCGTAGATACAGATTTCCTCAAGCGTATAATTGAGCTTAACATTTGGGAAGGCAGAATTTCCCAGAAGCAAGGTTCCACCGGAGGTTCCGAGGATTTTCAGGAATTTAGAACGATCCATTGTTGAAGATATGAATTGCGAATTACGAATAATAGGAATGAGGCACAAAAGACGACCGTCGTAGCACCAGCGACAAAACCGTTAATTCAATCCGGCGAAATTGGATTCACGCGACAAGTATTCCATGAGACCCCACGATTGGAGCGGAAATACACAGAACTTCGCCACTCCCTCAAGGAAGAGAGTCGTCAGCAGAACCGTGTGTGATTTATCTGCTTGGCAACCGATAACTCGAACTCGATCCATCCGGATTCACAACTTTCAGCAAAGCTCCGGACTTTTTTAGTTTGCCCAATTCTATCTGCCCCGAGTAGCGCTCAGCACTTTCGGGATAGGCCAATGTATGTGTGATCGCGCCCATCTTCTTGTCAACGAACTCTATTTCAAAGGTGTGATCCGGTGTTCCACTAACCGCGACATGGTATTTCTTCCCTGTGCGGAACACGTAATATTTGAAATAGGGAATCTTGAAGTTAGCCATCATGGCCACATCAGTCTCCGTACCGAAATAACCGTAAATACGGCTGTATTTCTCAAATTCCGTCCACACGGCAGCGATCTGTCCGTTATTCACATCCACATCGTTATAGTCGCCCGAAAAGGTCTTCTTTCCATGCGGAGCCGTTGGCACATTGGTTAAACTGAATTCCTTCCAGCTCTCCCCACCGGCATCGCCCACCGCGAGCGTTGTACGCGCAAACACATTAGACTCATCATCCCTGCGATCCTGGAAAACGACATATAACTTCCCGGTTCTCTGATCGATCGAAAAGTTCGGGAGATACTGATCCTTAGGGGACTCCAAATGGTCTCCGTTGATCTGTCTGGGCGGGGTCCAGGTGTCGCCCCCATCATCGGAATGTATCATGAAGATATCCGCATCCGTTCCCGAGGTATCCCCATATACCACGTACAAACGCCCATCGTGTCGTCCTCCGGAATTATCTACACCGAGAAAAGGCATTCCATTACATCGGTACACATGGGGAATCTCCATCACCCAACCAGAGCGTTGTTCAGCTATCACACGATCTGTTCCCCAGGTTTTACCCCCATCCACACTTCGATCGAAATACAGCTTGTTATGACCGGCCCAAACACAATATACATTCCCATTCCGGTCTGCACATGTGGTGGCTCCCTCAAGTGTATTGTCGTCATCGCGCGACCCGCCCGTACCATCCGAAACAGTTACCGCGTCGCTCCATGTATTGCCCTCATCCCGGCTCACCGCGAAGCGTATCCTGGATCGGTGCTTTTTCTTCTTGCTGTTGATCTTGTCGAATTCCGTCCAGGAACAATACAGACTTCCTTTGAAACGCTCCGAATGATCATCGGAAGAAAGCCAGGGCTTGTCCTGCATTTTCTCTCCATTCAAACCTATACCAACGCCGTCGTTAAAGGTTCTGCCCGTGTCGTCGGAGCGTTGTACAACAATACGGTCGATGAATCCGTAGCGATTCGCCTTGCCATCGGTATGGGATAAATGGGCCAGATATACTTTACCGTCGGGCGTGGCATGAAGCACGGGATCACCCCAAACACCCAGACTGCTGCTTACACGCAGTTCATCCCAGTTCCCGCCTTCATCGGCACTGTAGAAATGATGATTGATATTGGCTGCTGCAACCCGAACGGCTCCCGGTACACGTGGGATACAAACGCTGGGTTCGTTGGGATAATACGAATCGCCACCGGACCGGTTCAATTGAACAGGACCCTTATATTGAGCAAGGCTCTGAAATGAAATGAACATCCCGATCAGGACAAAAGAATACGGTCTCATCGGCCTCCTACCTCAAATTCCAAACGCATTCCGGACGGTACATCCTTGATCACACCATCCTTGAACACGCAATTCCCTGAAACGAATGTCTGGGCAATGCTCGACCGGAATGTTCTCCCCTCGAAAGGCGACCAACCACACTTATAGAGCAGATTTGAAGGCAGAACGGTATGTGGCCGACTGGGATCAACCAGGACAAGATCCGCCCAGTAACCCTCTCTCAAATAACCGCGCTCACGTATCCGAAAGAGCTCGGCCGGTGCATGACACATCTTATGCACGAGTTTCTCCATCGATATCCGCCCATCGAAAGCGTGATCGATCATGATCTGGAGGGTGTGCTGGATCAGAGGAAGACCGCTTGGAGCCTGAAGATAGGAACCCGCCTTTTCCGAAGAGGTGTGAGGAGCATGGTCGGTAGCCACCACATCCAAGCGGTCATCATTCAATGCTTTCCAAAGTGCTTCCTGATCTGAGGCTAGTTTGATGGCCGGATTGCACTTTATCTTCGATCCCAGATCGGCATAATCCGAGGCGTTGAAGCTCAGATGATGCACACATACCTCTGCCGTGATATGCTTTTCCCTCAGAGGAATATCGTTGCGGAACAGATCCAGTTCTTCCGCTGTCGTGAGATGAAGGACGTGAATCCGTGTCCCGTATTTCTTTGCCAGTGCAACAGCTTTGGAAGAACTCAGGTAACATGCTTCCCTGCTCCTGATGTCGGGATGCAGTTCCATGGGTATGTTGTCCCCATACTTTTGGATCGCCAATTCCGTATTCCGGATGATGGTGCCCTCATCTTCACAATGCAAGGCAATGAGCATTTTGCATTGGGAGAACACGTTTTCAAGTGTCCGCTCATCATCTACAAGCATATTTCCGGTGCTGGAACCCATGAAGATCTTGATCCCGCACACGGATCGGGGATCTGTTTTGAGAACTTCCTTGAGATTGTCGTTCGAACAACCCATGAAAAAGCTGTAATTGGCCGGAGACGTTCGCGCTGCGATCCGGTATTTGTCTTCGAGAAGTTCTTGCGTAAGCGCCGGAGGTTTGGTATTGGGCATTTCCATGAAGGACGTTACCCCTCCGGCAACAGCCGCCCTTGATTCGGACCCGATATCCGCCTTATGCGTGAGTCCGGGTTCCCGAAAATGCACCTGATCGTCGATAACACCCGGCAGTAACCACAATCCGGATGCATCAAACACCTCAGCGTTCGAATCGCTGATAGCACCCCCTATTTTTTCGATCCGGCCATTTGAAATGAGCAGATCTGCTTCATAACGCCGTCCTTCATTGATGAGTGTGGCGTTGGTAATTAGTTTTTTCTTCATGTTCGGGAGAATAGCTTTGCCCAATGATCGACAAATTTAATGTTCGGGTTTACGGAACTTGGATCGAAGATGGGAAAGTTTTACTCACCCGCGAAAAATTCCGTGGAATGGAAATGACCAAATTCCCCGGTGGCGGCGTGCAGTTCGGCGAAGGGATCATCGATGCACTTCAGCGCGAATTCCGCGAAGAATTGCGAACGGATATCGAGATACTCGGCCATCTCTATACAACCGATTTCTTTCAACAAAGTGCCTTCAATCCTCGGGAACAGCTTATCTCCATTTACTACAGGGTTCGAGGACTCAGTAGATCCCGGTTTCGTCCACCTCAGGCCGGTGAAGGGCCATACGAAATCCTTTGGGAATCCATTGAGGATCTTCTCCCGGAGAAATTGTCCTTCCCAATTGACCGACACGTGATCCATCTTCTGCGAAATGGCCGATGAGTGGTCGATAATTCTCCCCACATAACAAAGTTCCCAAAGCGATTTCCTTATTTTGACCTATGTCTGAAAAGAAACTTTTCCTATTGGATGCATACGCGCTCATTTTCCGTGCATACTATGCCTTCATCCGCACCCCGCGCATCACATCCTATGGATTGAACACCAGTGCGATATTCGGTTTTACAAATACCTTACTCGATGTGTTGCAAAACCAAAAACCCTCCCATATCGCCGTCGTATTCGACCATAAAAGCGAGACCTTCAGGGCTCAGGAGCACAGTTTCTACAAAGCCAATCGCGACGAAACACCCGAAGACATCAAGAAAAGTGAACCGTTCATTCGCAGGATCATCGAAGCATTTCACATCCCCATCCTAGAAGCTGAAGGGTATGAGGCCGATGATGTGATCGGTACACTGGCGCATCGTGCGGAGGCCATGGGTTTTGAAACCTATATGATGACCCCGGATAAAGATTTCGGCCAATTGGTAACCGAGAAAACGAAAATGTACCGCCCGGGTCGTCAAGGCAATGGGGCTGAGATCTGGGGCCCGGAAGAAGTTTGTGAGAAGTTCGGCCTGAGTAACGTGAAACAGGTGATCGACTACCTCGGTCTGATGGGTGATGCGGTTGACAATATCCCGGGGGTTCCCGGTGTTGGTCCTAAAACCGCTGCCACGCTGCTGCAGCAATACGGCAGCATGGAGAATATCTACGAACATACCCACGAGCTGAAGGGCAAATTGCGCGAACGTATTGAAGAGAATAAGGAACAAGCCTTCATCAGCAAGAAACTGGCCACTATCCTCATCGACGCACCTGTGGAATTTGACGTGCGTTCCCTGGTTCTGGACGAACCCGACAAAGACCGCATTCGCGAGATCTTCAACGAACTTGAATTCCGGACACTCTTTCGCAGGGTTTTGGGCGAGGAACCTCAGCAAATTGCAAGCGGGGGGCAACAATCCCTTTTCCCTGCAATGAGTACTCCCGCTAAGGCCACAGAAAGTGCAGCGGTGGAGGTCAAGATCGAAACAGCCGATCTACAGGACATCAATAGTGTTCAGCACGAATACATACTCGTGAACGATGAAGCAGCGCGCAGTGAATTACTCGAACTTCTTTTGAGACAAGAAACGGTGGCCTTTGACACAGAAACCACTTCACTCGAAACCCTCGATGCGGAAATACTGGGATGTGCGTTCTCCTTTGAGGCCCACAAGGGTTACTATATGGCCTTGCCGGGTGATCAAACTGAAGCCCGGGCGATCCTGGATTCCTTCCGCCCATTTTTCGAAAATGAATCGATCGAAAAAGTGTTGCAAAATGCCAAGTACGATATTTCCGTACTCTGGAATTACAACATAGAGCTCAAAGGTCCTCTGTTCGACACCATGTTGGCTCACTATCTCATCGAACCGGATCAGCGGCACAATATGGATTATCTATCGGAGAAATACCTGAACTACCGCCCGGTTTCCATTACTGAGCTGATCGGTAAAAAAGGGAAGAATCAACTGAACTTCGATACGGTTTCGCTTGAAAAAGCCACCGAATACGCAGCCGAAGATGCGGATGTAACCCTTCAGTTGAAAGGCGTTTTGAAGGGTCTGCTGGACGAAAATGAGGTTGGAGATGTCCTTAAAGAGGTGGAAATACCACTCGTACCTGTTTTAGCACGCATGGAAAGAGAAGGTGTTCGCGTTGATGCCGATTTTCTGGCCGAATACAGCACAGAACTGGAATCCGAGGGTTTGGAATTGGAGAAACAGATCTATGAAGATGCCGGGTTGAAATTCAACATCGCTTCGCCAAAACAGCTTGGAGAAGTACTGTTCGATCACCTCAAACTTGACCCCAAAGCTAAAAAGACCCGCACCGGACAGTACAAAACAGATGAGGAAACACTTCAGAAACTAACGGAACTGCATCCACTTCCCGCTCATATACTGGAATACCGGCAGATCCAAAAACTGAAGAGCACCTATGTGGATGCCATCCCCGAACTGATCCACCCCAGAACAGGCAGAGTCCACACCTCATTTGCCCAGGCCGTTGCAGCCACCGGTCGGTTGAGCAGCAATAACCCAAACCTTCAGAACATACCAATCCGGACCGAAAGGGGCAGAAAGATCCGGAAAGCCTTCATACCTAGGGACGAAGAGCACACACTAATGGCCATCGACTACAGTCAGATCGAACTGCGCATCATCGCGTCCGTAAGTGGAGACGAAGCCATGATGGAGGCCTTCAACTCCGGTATCGATATTCACACCGCTACGGCTGCAAAGGTGTTCGGAGTAAAGCTCGAGGATGTGGATAAGGAAATGCGCCGCAGGGCAAAGACTGTGAATTTTGGGATCATCTATGGGATCTCAGCTTTCGGCTTGAGTGAGCGCGTTGGAATTTCGAGAACCGAGGCCAAAGAGATCATCGACTCGTATTTTGCTCAATTTCCGGGGATCAAGAATTACATGGATCAAACCATCCAATTCTGTCGCGATCACGGCTACGTACAAACTTTGATCGGACGAAGGAGACAAATACGAGATATCAATTCGCAGAACCGGACCGTGGTCGGATTCGCTGAGCGCAACGCGATCAATGCACCTATACAGGGAAGTGCCGCAGATATGATCAAACTTGCCATGATCCAGGTAGATGCGGCAATTCGAAATGCCGGATTGAGATCGAAAATGATCCTTCAAGTGCATGACGAACTCCTATTCGACGCAGCTACCGACGAACTCGAGAGTCTACGTGAATTAGTAGTACCTCTCATGGAGCATGCCCTACCCCTTAAAGTACCGGTAGTTGTTGAAGTCGGAACGGGGAAAAACTGGCTTGAGGCGCACTAATTCCGGGGGATCTGTTCTTTCCAGAGCTTCCAGCTGGCCTCGGCCTGTTTACGAAGCATGTACTTTCCGTTTATCACCCGGCAACCCATGCGAAGTCCCAACTGCAGGAACAAATTCATTGGTGGATTGTAATTCAGATCGATCAGAACCTGTCCGCGTTTAAGGAATTCGTATCGAAAAAGTGGGGCGCGATGCGCAACCGGAGATTTCCCTAACGGTGTCGTGTTCACCACAATTCCGAATTCCCTGACCCGTTGTTCCGATAGCTCATCGAATGAAAGGGTTTCCTTCCTCTTGGATCGGCTCATCAACAAGATCGGAAACCCCATCTCATTCAGAACGAATTGAACAGCCTTGGAGGAACCTCCTGTCCCGATCACTACAGCAGGTCTCCGATCCGTGATATTCAGAAGTTCCATGGTCTGTCGGAATCCGATAACATCCGTATTGTGGCCGATCCAATTGTGGCCCTTCCTTACAGCCGTATTAACCGCTCCTATTTCAGCTGCCATCGGATCCAATCCGTCCAGATAGGGTATGATGGTCTCCTTGTACGGAATGGTAATATTGAAACCAATAAGCTGTCGATCGAAAAGTAAGTTGCGCACATTGGAAAGGTCGGGCATGTCGTATACCAAATAGTCCATGTTTCTGATCCCCGCCTTCCGGAATATTTGACGGAACAGATCAGGACTCTGTGTATGTCCCAGATCGCTTCCCAATAATCCTACTTTGAGTAGATCAGGCATCTTTGGGCTTGAATTTACTCAGTGCGAACAATAATCCCACACCCAGCAAGGCCAGCGCCACCACTATTACAACCTGAGGATCGGGATATTCGAGCGGGGAAATATTCTCCTGTATGAACGGAACCGATTCGCCATGCCGATCGAGGCGATATTCCAATGTCCTTTTCCAGGGCCAAATCTTGTTGAGTGAACCAATGAGAAAGCCCGTGAGGATGGCAACAGTTACATCATAGTAATTGTCGAGCGTCCACTTAAGCAAGCGTGAAAAGCTCAACAAACCAACGATGGCTCCTGAACCAAGAACGGCAATGAAAACAAGATCAAGCTCACTCACCGCTGCCAGCATAGACGGATAAACCCCAAGTAACAGTAATATGAATGAACCACTGATACCCGGAAGGATCATGGCACAAATGGCGATTGCACCTGAAATAAAGACGAACCAAAGCGCATTTACATCCGAACCCGGTTCCATCTCTGTGAGCATGTAGCTTATCACAGCTCCCACGATCACCCCGATGATCGCAATGATATCCCATTTCCGGACCATACCCCAAACCAGGAAGATACTGGCCACGATCAATCCGAAAAAGAAACCCCATAACAAATGAGGATGCTCCTTGAGTACTTGTTTGAACACAGCCGCCAGTGTGAGAAAGCTCGTCATGATACCGGCAACGAGAGGCAACAGGAATGCTCCATTGATTCGCTTCCAGGCAGCCGCTATGCCTTCCTTGCGCAAAACGCGCAAGGTTTCCAGGTTCACAGAATTTATGGAAGATAATAAGTCGTCGTAAATGCCTGTTATAAAGGCGATGGTTCCTCCGGAAACGCCGGGTACTACATCGGCGGCCCCCATGGCCAGACCTTTAAGGAAGATGAGAACGCGTTGGATCATAAGCTTTAGGACCTGATTTTAGGCAGACAAAGCTATTGCAATAATTCCAATACATTTGAAACCATGAAGCGAAAAACGATCGGATGGATATGCCTGCTCACGCTGAGTTCGATGCTCGTGTTTTCGTCCTGTTCAAGTCATCGCTACAAACCGGCCAAGCAGTCCAAGAAATGTAATTGTCCTAAATTCTATTAGGATCTCAGTTCCTCACTGGAACGCTTTCTGGCTCTTATTTGCGCCTTAACCCTCTGCTTCTTTCGCAAATAATACATGAAGATGGACAGTCCAAAAACGGCCAACATCATGTAGGTTCTTTGTGTGAAGCCGCTGTCTTGATATGCAAAATATGCTTCAACTGCTGTTATTGCGGCCAAAGCCAGCCACATAAGTTCAACAAATCGTCTCATCATTCCTTGAGTTTAACTCGTCCACTTGGTCTTTTGATCCGGTATCGGGTGAAAGTCTCGTTGGACTCCAGACCTTCTCCATAGATCAATTCATCCTTTCGTGTAATTTTCACAAACTTATCTGTATAGATCTTCTTAGACCGCTGATCCCAAAAAAGCTCCTCACTCTCCAACTCCTCACCTTCCTTGTTCTTCACATGTACCTGATTGCGCAGTTCTACGAGTTTGCGCTGTTCAAAGTTCTTCCCATAACTAGCTCTCAGCCAACTGTTCTCCACCCCGTTCTCATCGAAGAAACGTGCCTTCAAACCCTCCGGCATTTCAATGTACGGTTCATCGGCCTGGGGATACCTCTTCGTAAGTGGAGCTGTGATAAGGGCCTTCAAACGCGCCGAATCCGTATAACGCAACACCACTCCAGTTGCTGTTTCAACAGACAAACTATCGGCCTGGGTATGGTAATCTTCAAGATCCTGCCGGGTTGTAGAACTGGAGCAGGCCGCTAAAAGCAAAACGGCCATTCCCGATACGACGATCGTGCGGAATGGCCGTTTCTGAACTATTCGTGTTATCAATTTTTATAACGTACGGTGGTGCTCACACCCAAACAAGGGACTGTGTACGATGAGCCCTCATCCTGAGTGAATCCTTTGAAGAACGCATCTTCCTTTTTAGGGAACGCCGCCGCATATGCCGCGATCAATTTGTTGGCACGGTCCTCAACACCCGGGTCTGCACTTTTTGCCTGCACGCATTTATCAACGGCAGCCCAAAATACCGAGCGTCCATCGAGATTATCCTGTGAACAGCTGGAGGCATTATTGGCGTAGTACTGGGCTATTATCAGGTAAGCTTCGCCGTTCTTGGGGTTGTTCTCTATAGACTGTGAGGCATAGTTCTTCGCACTGCTGTATTTGCCTTGCTCATACATCATGTTGGCCATTTTGAGGTAAACCTGCGCCTTCTCATCACCGGCCGCCATGGAACCTACCGATTTCTCGTAGTAAGTGATCGCCTTGTCGTATTTCTTTTTGGCATAGTACGAGTTGGCAATTGCCAAAGCACTCTCACCACTCGGCGAAACAGCATAGATCTTCTCTGCCACTTCGATGTAGAAATCTTCCTTCTCATAACCGGCAAGGGTCATGAGGCTGCTGGCTCTTTTCAGCAAGTCGAGATCGGTTGGGGCCGCTTCGATCTTTGGCTGAAAGTACTCCTGCAACTTCTCACCTTTCAAATAAGGCGACATCAGCTTATTCACTACCTCATTACTGAGTTCCCAATCCTTGGTCGCTTTTTCATTTTTCGCATGCTTCAGATTATGGCCGATCAGATCCATCATTTTGAAGTAGATGGTATACAACGAGTCCTGACCTAATTTTTCGGCCTCCACCTGTTTAACCGCAGCCTCCATGTAGTACATCGGGAACCGGTCATCGCTGTTCATCCCCTCCATTTCATAGCTTTTGGCGAAGAAATACAAGGCTGAATCCCGTTTGGCCGGACGAAGGTCGGACAGATCATTGGCGTATTTGCCGAGGACATACCCTTCTTCACCCCAATAATAGATGCGCTTGATGTGACTTAAGAGCACAGTATCTATCAACCCTTCCAATCGAGCATTGAATGCCTCTTTGTCGCTCTTTTGAAGTTCCTTCATTTTCGACTTCACGATCACATATCCGTTCACAGTGATGCGCTGGTTGACGCACGGAGCATTCTCGAAAAGATACTGCCAGTAGGGATACGCTTCCGCATATTTCTTCATCTGATAATATTGATTAAAGAGCGAAAGATTGCGAACTGTTTCTACGCTATCCTTACCATACTTGTTCTCACATGGATGTTGTCCGAAACTTGAACTGCCTATAAACAGCAGCATGAGCGCGAAGAGTAGATTCCTTTTCATGTTCTTATCTGCGTTTTTCATTTTATTGATACTTTCTTGTTATAAACCACTTATCACTGAATGATACTCCAACCCGTATTTCGGTAAATTGTTCCCTCAACATACCCGATGATATAGTGCCCCGTTCCTTGTATTCTACTCCCAGGTTAACCCGGGAAACGATCTTGAGGCTTTGTCCATCGGGCGTACGGTACTTTCGTATCACCGGTAATCCAAGGCCAAATCCTATGCCAAGCTCATTGACCGGCTCTTCGAACTGATCGAGGTACAAATTCGTATAGGACACTCCGGCATACCAACGCACCACCTGAAATAGATCGGACACATTCCGCACACGATTCACCTCGTCGACCGTTCTCGGCTGAAAATACCCCCCAAAACTCATCATCTTATGATCGCGATAATTCAGGCCTCCACGTATGTCCCTGAAGTTTGAATACGCTTTGGAGCTGTATTCAACCGATACCAGCCATTTCTCCCAATTGCCGATCCCATAGCCCAATGAAAAGGCAACCGGTAATCGAAGGGTTTGTTCATACTCCGGCTCATACAAGACCGAATCGATCAAAAAGGCCGTATTCCCTTTGCTGTTGTAACTGGTAACCAAACGGTCGGACAACGCATTCAGATCACTTTCCGGAGAAAATGTTGCGGCAAGGCGATGTCGAACCGCTCCTTTATTCTGACTAGTATACTGAACACCAAGATTCCATTTGAGTCCTGTATAAGTCGCATCGATGCGGTCGCTGTAATTGAAGATATTGGTATTGTCGATGAATTGCTTGTCGCGGATGTTCACGATGTTGCCGAATATGAAATCGGCATTCACCCCAACAGCCAGTCCCGGTAATACGCGTACGCCCAAACCAAAGTTGAATGCATTGAGTCCACCGGTTCCTTCAAATGTGTTCAAAACATCCACGGAGTCCTCCAATTGCTGGTTTTGGAGGAAATAACCGACTTCGGAGAGTGGGGTGAGCCCTACGTTGAAACCGAGGCCCCCATTGTCTCTCAATGGAATTCCCAGGGCGAAGTAGTTCAACTTCCCGTTGTCGAATCGCTGCGATTCCGTGGCCGTTTCCTGCTTCACCAGTTCGTAATTCACCCCCATCATCATGGAAGTATATCGCAGATGTGCAGTTGTGGCAGGATTGAGCAACGCGAAGTTGGATTCATCACCGAGAGTCCCTGAGATGTTACCCATGAATGCCTGCTCGGCAAATACACGAGGCGTTAATTGTCCGATCCCGGAAAAGGTATAAGGTGATAGGGCATTGCGCTGACCGAAGACCGTAAGGGAGAGGAAACACAAGAAGAGGGATATTACCGGTCTTCTAATTATCATTATGTTGCAGAATTTTATGTAGGCCGATCAGCACTAAATTTCGGTTCGCGAATATCTCACCTTTGAGCTGATTGACCAAATAACGGGCTTCTCCGCCGCAGAGTATCACTTTAAGGTCGGGATATTGTTCCCGATAGGCCTCAATCGTTCCGTTCACTTCACGGATCAGGCCGTTCAGTATGCCTGAACTGATCGCCTGCTGTGTTGTTCTGCCGATCAGATCCTGCTCGTCGTAATCACGCACCAATGGAAGCGCCCCGGTGAACTCATGCATGGCCTTTGCCCGCATTTCCAGTCCCGGACTGATGTTGCCCCCCAGATATTCACATTCCGCGGTGATGAGGTCATAAGTAATGCATGTACCTGCATCAATGGCCAAACAGTTGGCATTCGGGTGAAGAAATGCCGCTCCCACAACGGCCGCCAAACGGTCTTTACCCAATGTGTCCGGACTGCCATAGCTGTTGCGAACAGGAATAGGTGTTGTGTGATCGAGATAAAGAACCGGCTTTACCGATCGGATAGCCGATGCAAATTCCGACGACCAGCCCCTCACACTGCTCACAATTGTTCGGTCGGCCTCCAAAGTCCTCAATTTTGCGATCAGGTTCTGATCGTCGTTCACGTATCGTTCAACTGTTTGAATTCCGGAATTCACGAAGATCCCGAGTTTGGTACGGGAGTTTCCTATGTCTATGATCAGATCCATTCTACTTGTATTTCACCATGTCGGAATACCCGGGTCTGCCCTCCGGCGAATATGCGCACTCTTCCAAGTTCGTCAACTCCCACCAATTTACCCGAGCATGATTTACCATCGTATTGAAAATTTATATCAGCGTGCAGTTTATGAAGGGCCGCAATGTAATTCTCCTGTATGACCTGCATGTTATCCCGCTCCCGAAGCAGGGCATATCCCCTCATCAATTCCCGCTGGATCCGGAATACAACCTCATCCACCGCGATGCGGTTTCCACTCTGAAGGTACAAACTGGTTGCATTTGGCAAACTCCCCGGAAATTGGGACTGATTGACATTGATCCCAATTCCCACTATACTGATCCGCCTGTTTGCGATCACGGTATTCTCGATCAGGATCCCTCCTACTTTGCTCCCTTGAATGATGATATCATTGGGCCACTTCAAACGCACATCTCCGGCCGGCACATACGATGAACACACAGCACGGCATGCCAAACTCACCGTAAAATTCAAGTAGGCATAATGCGACAATGGGAGGAAATCGGGTTGAAGTACGATGCTGAACAGCGCATTTTGTCCGACACGACTCTGCCAGGACCGGTTCAACTGCCCTTTTCCCGCTTCCTGGAAGGCAGTTTGAAAAATGCATCCCTCCTCGAATGCTCCTTTTTGTATGGCTCTTTTTGCCCACTCGTTGGTGGAGTCTACCGATTCCAAAAAATATCGTGGAACATGATCGGACATGTGTGAAGGAGAACTTATGGGAAAGAATCGCGTTATTTGCGCCGAAATTACGGAATAAGCCAATGCCAAAAACCCCTGTATCAGCCGAAACTTTAGCAGAATGTGCCGTTCATGGTATGCAGGAGAAGAAAGCAAAGGAAATTGTTAAGATCGATCTACGGGAACTTGGAGCTTCCGTTGCGGATTTCTTTGTGATCTGTCATGGGGATAGCGATCGGCAGGTGGAGGCTATCGCAGATTCAGTGGTGGATCAGGTGAGAATTCAATGTGGGGAGAAACCTTTCAGCAAAGAGGGGATGCGGAACGCAGAGTGGATCATTCTGGATTATGTGAATGTCGTGGTTCACGTTTTCAAGAAGGATAAGCGTGAGTTTTATGGGATCGAGGATCTTTGGGGGGACGGGATAGTTACGAATTATCCTGACTAATCCCCTCGAACTGCGGTTTCACGCAGTTTTTTTCAAAGGGAAATTTGCATTTGGTTTTGGGGAGTTGGGACTCCTTGTGGTGTGAACTGTTGTGCGCGGCGTGGGGCTCGCGGAGGCGCGGAAGGAGGGCGCGCAGAGGCGCAGAGACGCAGAGCTGGGCTCGCAGAGACGCAGAGACGCAAAGGGGAGTGCGCAGAGGCGCGGCGTGGGGCTCGCAGAGACGCAGAGACGCAAAGGGGAGTGCGCAGAGGCGCGGCGTGGGGCTCGCAGAGGCGCAGAGACGCAATGGGGAGTGCGCAGAGGCGCGGCGTGGGGCTCGCAGAGGCGCAGAGACGCAATGGGGGGCTCGAGGAGGCGCAGAGGAATTTGTGTTGAATGGATGGGAATACTGCGGGGACATGTGTCTCGATGGGGAAAACCTTGGGTAACGAAACAGAAGGCCCCGCAGAAATTGCTCAAGTGGAAGTGGGTCGTTTCAGGAAGCTTTTTTGCCGAGCATAAGTACATCGCTCGCAACTACCTCGGTAACGTACTTCGTCTCTCCGGATTTGTCTTCGTAGCTTCGATTGGAGAGTTTGCCTTCAACACAGATCTCCTGACCTTTGTGGAGGTACTTTTCAGCGATCTCGGCTAATTTGCCCCAGGCAACAACATTGTGCCATTGGGTCTCTTTGACGATCTCACCTTCGGTGTTTCGGTAGGTTTCATCTGTGGCGATGCTCCATTTTGCCATTTTTTTACCACCATTGATTTCTTTCACTTCGGGATCGCGTCCTAAACGACCGATCAATTGTACTTTGTTACGTAGCTGTTTCATAGTGCGTATTATTTTTAATCGAATTTGGTGACTTTGGAAATCAAAGCATTCATGGTCGAGGGTGTATGTGTACTCAGCGGGGCATTGTTTTCTCCAACTGTATGCAGAAGATTATAAATGTGCCTTGACGGGTGTAAATTCGGATTTGGTATGAGCAGCGCGCAACCTATGAAGGGCCCAATTTCGGCAGTTTCTTCTTTTCTGATCATTTGTCTGGCGTATGCGTGTACGGCACCCATTAAACAGGTTGATCAGGAGATTGAGCCGGACTCTATGACGTCAAAAGGGGTTTATGTTGAGGTACTCGGTATTGCGCAAGATGCAGGTTATCCACAGATCGATTGCAGGAGGACTTGCTGTTCCTCGTTGCTACTGAAAGATAGCGTTGGGGCTCGTGTTGTGAGTTTGGCTCTGGTAGATGAGCGTGATACGACGGCCTGGTTATTTGAGGCAACACCTGATATTCGAAGTCAGTGGTCGCGGATCACGGAGCTTAATTCCGGAAAGGTACCTTCGGGTGTATTTATTACGCATGCACATATTGGCCACTATAGCGGATTGATGCAATTTGGGAGGGAAAGCATGGGGGCAAAGGGTATTCCCGTGTATGTGATGTCGCGGATGGCAGAATTTCTGAAAAGTAATGGGCCTTGGGATCAATTGGTGAGTATGAAACAGATTGACCTTCAGGAAGTTCGGGATCAGGAAGAGATTGCATTGAAGCCGGACATTTCTGTTTTGCCAATTTCCGTTCCTCATAGGGATGAGTATTCCGAAACAGTGGGTTACATGATCACCACTGGAACGAAATCGCTGTTGTTCATTCCGGATATTGATAAGTGGGAGCGCTGGGAACTTCCGATTGAGATGTTTCTGGAACGGGTGGATTATGCCTTGCTGGATGGTACGTTCTTCAGGGAGGGTGAGCTTCCGGGTAGAAATATGGATGAGATTCCGCATCCATTCATTGAAGAGAGTATGAAGCGTTTTTCGGAGCTAAGCCCGGAGCACTGCCAAAAGATCCATTTCATCCATTTCAACCACACCAATCCGGTTTTGTGGGACTCTGGTGCAGCTAAGCAGATTGAAGATGCCGGTTTCAGGATCGCGCGGGAAGGCTTGAGGCTGGAACTTTCAAATTGACATGAACTGTATCCGGCTTGCCTTGTTAGATTTGCGGAGCTAATTGAACTATGTACACAACTATACTTGCCTTACATTCTATATTGCGCTGGGCACTACTGGGTTTGCTGATCTATGTGTTCGTCCGATCCATTACGGGTTTGATGCATAAACGGGATTTTGTGAATGGCGATCGCAAACAAGCGCTTTTTCTGATGATCCTTGCTGATCTGAATCTGCTTTTGGGATTCTTACTCTATTTGGTTTTCAGTCCGCTCACCAAAGCTGCCTTCAATGATTTTGGGGCTGCAATGAAAGACTCGAACCTTCGATTTTGGGCAGTTGAGCATATTGCGGCGATGTTATTAGCGATCGTTTTGATCCATGCCGCATACAGTATCGCAAAGAAACCTTTGGAGAGCGGCCAGAAATTCAAGAAGATCGCGGTTACAACCGGTGCTGCTCTTTTGTTTATTCTCTCGCGCATTCCGTGGGAGGCTGCGCGTCTCGATCTGGTCTGGTAGCCGGCATCATGAACTCAGCGTATATCCACGCTGAATACTTGTTTCCCCTCAACGAAACCGTTGAGGGTGTCGCCGTGGGATACCGGCCCAACCCCTGCCGGTGTTCCTGTGAACAAGAGGTCACCGATCTTAAGGGTGAAGTATTTTGAGATTTCCTCTACAAGGGTCTCAATGTTGAACAACATATCGGAGGTATTGCCAATTTGAACGTCCTGATCGTTGCGCATGAGTTTGAAATTAAGGTTGTTGAGATCGTAATCGTCTACCTGAAGCCAGGTTCCCACATACGCACTTTGGTCAAAGGCCTTCGCTTTCTCCCATGGAAGTTTGGCAGCCTTAAGTTCATCCTGAAGGTCGCGGGCTGTAAAGTCCAGGCCAAGACTGAATTGGGAGAAATACTTCCGTGCGAATTTGCGTTGAATACGTTTTCCGATTCGATCTATCCGGATCACGATCTCAGCTTCGTGGTGTATGTTGGTGCTGAAATCGGGGATGTAGAATTTATCTGTTGGTCGCATTAAAGCCGAATCCGGCTTCATGAATAATACAGGTTCCTTGGGGATCTCATTTCCAAGTTCCAAGGCATGTCGGCCAAAGTTGCGGCCCACGCAGATTATCTTCATGTCGTGCTCCGATTAATTCAGGGTTTTAACCCACAGGGTAAGCCCCGGAATTGAATTTGCCTTGGCAAACGCCCGGGCCTCGTCTTTGTCTGCAAAGCGCCCGGTGTGTACATAGTGCAATCGTCGGCTGGCATCGTAATAAGTATAGGTGGTCATGCCTTTACCGCGCAACTCGGCAGCGAATTTATCGGCATTTTCCTCTTGTGAGAAGGAACCTGCAACTACCATGAAGTTACCATTCCCACCTCCGGAAGTTCCGGTTGTTTTGGGTTTTGTTTCCGGCGTAGTTCGAGGGGTGGTCGTAGTACCTGAACTGCCCGACGGCACTTGTACGGTGGTTACTTCCTTCTTAACGACAACAACGGTATCTACCCGGTTCGGGGAATTGGCGAGTCGCTTCACTTCCCATTCCAGTTTTTCAATTCGCGAATCACGTTCATCGATGAGACTATCAACTTCCTGCATTTGCTTTTTCTGTCGGGCAGCTTGTGCGGCAAGCATTTCTTCCGTTTGCTGTTTTTGATCTTTGGCATTCATCACGATCCCGAATGTGAGTTCGTGGCTCCCGCCCAATGCTGTGCTGTAATCGCTCATGGACCAATCGTATGAATAACCCAATCGCACCAAATTGCTGATGGTTATACCAGCCATCCCGGTTACAGCATATTGGTCGCGGTACGCGATCCCAAGCCAGGCTTTGTCCATCCAATCGAGAACAAGATTGGCATCTACTTGTCCGGGTACTCCGCGTACTCCTTTATACATGATAAGGGGTTGAAGTTTGGCGGCCTTCCCTACGGGAATATCATAAGATGCCATTACAGTGTAGTGATTCTCGAGGTTGTGTTCCACACTGTTGATGTAGTTGTCCTTGTAGATCACAGGTCCGCTGAATAACTGAGGGAATGCCACACCGATCATGAAACCGCTGTTGGTGTATGCCCCACCAATCGATGCATCCAGTGCCGGACCCGATTCATTGTTCAGAAGCGCCACGGCATTGTCGTTCAGATCGGCCAGTACGATGTTCTGCATATTGAAACTGTAATCGTAAACGCCCAGAGCGAATCCGAGCATGAGCTTGCTTTTTTCGGTAAGTGGGATCCTGTAGGCATAGTTTCCATATGCCGAATTCGATTTTGCCAGATTGTTCACATCGTTGATGTAGTACAATCCGAGTCCAACATTTGTACTCTTCGGTGTTCCACTCAATGTAATTGCCCTGGTCTGATAGCCTTCCAAAGCTGTCCATTGCCTGCGTCCCTGTAAGTATGCCTCGGTTCGTCCACTTTCACCGGTGAGTGCCGGGTTATACAAGAAGCGGTTGAAGTAATACTGTCCGTAGAGGGGAATTTGCTGCGCACTGATAATGGTGCTTACACCAACTGCGATCAGGGTTATCGTTGTTTTCAGTATTCGTTTCATGTTCGTAAGGCTCAATTGGGTTAGCGGATAATTTGAAGATTTCCTTTTGCAGTTCCGAGTCCGGGCGTTCCGAATTCGATGATGTAGACATAGGTGCCTTCAGGTAGTGGTTCACCTTCAAAGCTTCCGTCCCAATCGTGATTGTAATTGTCTGAACTGTACACTTCCCGACCCCATCGGTTGAATATGGTGACCTTGGAATTGGCGATCCCCGGAACGGAGATGAGATTCCAGGTATCGTTTGCCCCGTCGCCATTTGGCGAAATGAGGTTGGGGATGATCATGACCGTTGGTTTATTTACGGTAAGAGTCATAGAATCATAACTGTCGCATCCTACTGCGTTGAAAACGCGAAGTACATACGTAGTTGTTTCCGAAGGTCCGGCAACCGGATTGCTCACCCGGGCATCGTTCAGCCCTTCTGCCGGTGTCCAGCGATAGTTCATGCCGGAGGTGGATATCCCACCAATTGGGGTACTTTCTCCCAAGGTGATCTCAAGGTCGGGCCCGGCATCGGCAACGGGCGATGGGGTATCGAGGACTGTGGCCGAATCGGAGGCTTCGCATGAATTGCTGTTCGTGGCCTGGATTATGTACTTACCGGGATT
Organism: Flavobacteriales bacterium; assembly: GCA_020635435.1. Taxonomy (GTDB): domain Bacteria; phylum Bacteroidota; class Bacteroidia; order NS11-12g; family UBA9320; genus VMDK01. Next base: position 165,163 of record JACJZU010000004.1, on the reverse strand, counting down.
CTGAACGGTGATACTCAATGTGGTATCTCCCGTGTTCCAAAGGAACTTCTGAGCAATTCCGCTCACAGTTAAGGTCACTGATTCTCCGGTACATTTGATGATGTTCCGGCCCGGACTCAATGTGAGTTTAATACTATCTCCATAATAGATGGATTGTTGAACTGAATCCCTACATCCTGCAGTATTCTCAAGCCATAGTTTGATGTTGTGGCTACCTGTAGATGGTGCATAGAATTGGGTTGCTGCAGATCCGAAGATCAAGGTATCGTTCAGGATCCAACGACGAGTTGCAATCGCAACGCCGCTGAGACCAGATGTGTCCCGGAATTCAATATTCTCAGGTGCACAAGGAACATCCGTTGTGAAGCCTGCATTTGGTGAGGCATAGGAGGTTACATTGTACTCTACTGAATCTTTTTCCCCGGTGGTCGTTGTAACTACGAGCTTCACGGAATAAGTGCCTGGGTTGTTGTAGAGCCATTTCGGATTGAGAGCATTGGAAGTATCATCGGTTCGGCCGGTTTCTCCAAAATCCCAATGGCGGGTAGCTATCGGATCCCCTGAAGAATTACTCGCATCCGTGAATGAGAAACTGTCTACTGCACAACTTCCGCTGAAGGTAAATTCGGCTGAAGGGCCCCTTCGACCCAAAGCATTCGCTCCTCCCTTCGCATTTGCCAATGTTACAGGACCAAATTTCGAGTAGGGCAGGCTCGATTGTATGAGTCCGGTTCCCGCCGCTGAGCCAAGTCCTCCAAGATCGAGCCAGGTCGTGTTCTCGAGCAGTGAAACGCGCAAGTTTGCCGGATCGCCCACCTCATCATCCATTGCAATAGTACCGTATGTAAGCGTATAGCTCACATTAGTTACGCTGGGGTTTCCGTTTTGAAGCACCAACCAGTATCGCTTGGCACTGATATGTGATAAAGTGGAAGCAATCGTATTTCCTGCTACAGGCGAATTGATCACTTCTGCGCGATACGCTGAGGGCTCTCCGTTGTTGCTGTGTGTGATCACCATACGCATGGGCCGGAAATCACCGCTCTTCCCAATTGGGAAATAAACAGTGTCCGATGCACTGCTCATGTTCACCACACGCATGGCACCGGTAACATAACTGGCTGGCGAACCTTGTGCTACAAATTTTGGATCCTGTATGTTCAGCAAGCCCATAGTGAGCAAACCCGATTGGGTGTTGATGAGCCCGGATCGCAGGTTCAGACTGTCGCGCACCTGCATTTCGTTTATCAGGTTCAATTGTCCGAAACCTCCATCCATAGTGAGGCTGTTCACTGTTACTATTCCTGAAGAGGTTATAGTGCAGGATTTATTGACCAGGAGTTCTTCCCCGGTATTCAGCCCTTTTACAACAACTTGCCCATTGGCCTGGATCTTGTCCAGCGCAGGTTGTATGCTATCGTTACCATTGGCCCCGGTTACGTAGATGAAATTTTGTTTGAATTCTATATGTGGATAGATCTGATCATCGGGATAATGGATCATTTTATCTTCTGTATCAAAACACTGAGCTTCCGTCATAACAGCACCTCGAACTCCCTGAAATGTGACGTTCCTCGCATCGACATCCTGAGTACCCACCGTACCCATGCCGCTTTGGTTGAAGACGAAATAATTGAATGAAATATTGGAAAATGCGAGATTTCCCGGCACTAACCGCACATCGCCTTCCATTCCGATACCCAGATCAGAGTCTTCGATCACCACATCTGAGCATACGATGGTCAATGGATTTTGAACGGACTGTGCGTTTATTCCGCCCTGTATGTTTCGAATGAGATGAACATCCATCAATTCAAGGGTATCCAAAGTTGACGTAGAAAGACTGTTCGCCCACCAGATACCGAATTCACAATCCCTGATCGTATCACCTTTCATCATCACGTAATCCGGTGCTGAGGCATCTAAGGCGACACCCTTCTGGAAATTCTTGATCAAATTATCCTCCAGGTATAGCTTGGAAGCACCACTCCAGGCGGTAGCTACTATTCCCTCATTGGCTTGTCCGGATGCCACACTTATTCGGTTTCGGACCATCTCAAGTTTATCGGGATTTCCATTGAAATTGGTGAGCAACACCCCTGAACCGTAACACTCAAAGTCGTTATCGTCCACCATCCACGGATCACCTAAGGACTGGCTGAATACATCCAGGAGCATAGCATAGGGAACCACACGTGTGGTATTGTATTGGATGGTTGCGTAAAAGTTGTTCAGACAGGCAATGGCATAAGAGTCAGCCCCATAATTACCCAAATAATTCCCGCTGAATATTGAACCACTTGCAGGACTTAGCCCGTCGGCCTGACCGACTATACCAAAGAACATGCAATTGATGATCCGGTTATTTGCGATTTCGACCCGGTCGCGGGAACCATCAACGAAAAAACCGGTGGCCATGTCCACATCTGCTCCGTTCACGATCGAACCGGAAATGAGCGACGTGTTATCACCATTCAGCTCAAAGCCCCGGATCACTACATCCGATGCCTGAATGGTCACAATTGAATTCGGCGCGGCAGGTGTTGGACTAAGTCCTATTGAAGGCGAAAAGATGACAGATTCCGTGGCACGGGTCCCAGTTCCCCATATCCCCTCGTTATTCCCCAGAATTACAATGGCCCGATCGATCAGCAATTGTTCGAAATAGCTGCCTGCCGCCACACGCAGGGTATCTCCCGGATTGGCTTGCGAAACGCCGAACATGATACTTTTGAACGGGCCGGTGTTCCCGGACACAAATACGGGTGTGGTACCATCGTAGGAATCGTCCCCACTGAGGGCATCGATATACCAGGTTGCCGCAGAAAGGTTTCCTGAAAAGGTGAACATCATGAAAGCCATTGCTGCCAGAGAAAGCAGTCGAAATCGAGATAGGTGTTTCATCATTTTGGTAGACAAGAGTCTTGTTTGGTCAGGTTAACCCTCAAATCTACTAAAGCATGATCGGGAAATCTCACTTGCAGTTATCAACCTGAACAGGATATGGCAAACCCATGTCTCCGACAGCACCACATACAACTTACACATCCCGAATGGGATTCGCCATTAACCACTTGGTTTTCAGCTGATTACACCTAAAAGGGTTTTGGTTTAAAACTGAAATTCAGTCAACATTCAGAGTATGGAGAGTATGTGAATAAAAGACCTCGCTGTAATCCGGCAGGTTCGGATCACGTTAATTTGGCCAGCCCGGCCAATTTTTCATCTACAGATTTTGCCACCCTGAATAAAGGCGGACGCATGGCATCCGAACACAGGCCCATGTGTTTCATGAGCGACTTCACTCCCCCGGGATTGCCGTCTTCAAACAATGCCCTGATAACAGGCAAGAGCTTGTAATGGAGGTAACGGGCGTTCTCAAAATTGTCGTCCAAAGCATAGCGGATCATCTGACTGAACAGTTTCGGATATGCATTACCGAGCACCGAGATCACTCCATCCATTCCCAAACTGATATAGGGAAGGGTAAGGTCATCATCCCCCGAAAGGATCAGGAAACCCTCAGGTCGATATTTTAACAGACTCATGGAATGATCCATGTTTCCCGAAGCTTCTTTCACCGCCGCGATGTTCTTGTGTTCAGCCAGTTTGAGTATGGTCTCATAATGCATCATGGATCCGGTTCTGCCCGGCACATTATAGAGAATGATCGGTTTTGAACTCGCATCGGCTAACTCGGTATAATGCCGCAAAATGCCTGTTTGATTTGGTTTATTGTAGTACGGACTCGCACTTAAGATGGCCTCCACACCCGTGTAATCAAATCCCTTCAACCGATCTACAACAGCGTGCGTGTCGTTGCCGGCAATGCCGAATACAATTGGAACTCTGCCCTCATTCACGAGTTGAACCTTCTCCAGGATCTTCAACTGTTCTTTGTTGGATAGTGTAGGATTCTCGCCGGTTGTACCCATTACAACCAGGTAATTCACCCCATTGGAGATCATATACTCCGTGATAACCCCCAATGCATCGAAATCCACTTCCAGATTCTCCTTAAATGGTGTGATCATAGCCACCCCCAAACCTCTGAGCCTATCGTTTTCCATAACCGTCTATATAATTTTTAATTTCATCAATGTATGCGCGTATGCCCTCCTTTTGAGTATCGAACATCATATCAAAACAGCAGGTATAGCCTTCAAGATAGGGTCCTATCCGGAATCGTGCATGCGAGAGTGCTGAAACGCCTAAAAGAGGCAATTCCGCTGTGCGGTAAAGATTGATCAAATAATCGAAATCTTCGAGTGAAAATCGGCTTACTTCATCTTTTCGGGGCAAATTCCAACGTCCGAGATGCCTTTTTGTGAAGAAATCGCTTTTGTAATTGGGGGAATATTGGTCGCCAAGTTCCTTCTCGGGAACATAACCCAGCGTTACTACTTTCACATGTCTTTTTTCCAGCCAGTTTGTGAGTTCAGCTGCTTCTGCGGAGTATTGAAGTGCCGGATATACGATCCCTGCTCTCTTAGCCTGTTCTACAGCGATCATCGTTCGGCGTCCGCTATTCCCCGCTGCCCACTCCTGCAGTTGTTTTCCGGCAAAATGATCGATCACCTGTTTCATTTGCCGATCATTTCTAGAAATTCCGATTCACTGAGAATACGTATTCCCAGATCTTCCGCCTTTTTGAGTTTAGAAGGCCCCATATTCTCACCCGCAAGGACAAAACTGGTTTTGGAGGAAATTGAAGATCCAACCTTGCCTCCGTTTTGCTCAATGAGTTGCTTCATGGTGTCGCGGTCGTAGCTTGAAAACACGCCACTCACTACGATGATCTTACCGTTCAACACATCTGAACTGGGCTCAGTTCCGGCCTCGGCCTGCATTTGCAACCCCGCGTTTCGCAAACGTTCCACCAATTCCCGGTTCTCCGAAGATTCGAACCAGGCCAATATGCTCTCGGCTATCTTCGAACCGATCTCGGGAGTCGATTCAAGCTCGCTTCGGTCGGCAGCCATAAGTTCATCGATATTTCGGAAACGGGAGGCCAGTTTTTTCGCCACAGTTTCCCCCACGTAACGGATTCCCAGTCCAAACAGTACCGCATGAAACGGTCTGCTCCTGCTATTTGCTATTCCAGCCAGGATATTTTCAGCCGTTTTCTCCCTGAAGCTTATCGTTCTCGGCTCCCCACTTTCTTCACTTTGAACTGTCCGGGTTAATCCATTCAGTTGACCAAAGCTCAAGGTATAAAGATCTGCCGCATCGCGAATTAGCCCTTCATCGTACAACATGGCGATCTTACCCTCACCCAAACTGTCGATATCGAGTGCCTTCCTGCCTATGAAATGTTCAATGCGCCCTTTTACCTGCGGAGGACAATGTGCCGAGTTTGGGCAATAGTGAGCGGCCTCCCCTTCATTTCTGTAGAGCGGACTGGCGCATATCGGGCATTGCTGGGGAAAGCGGAAGCGATCGCTATCCGTAGCCTCGGAATGCCGTTCCACACCGACGATCTTGGGGATGATCTCTCCACCCTTTTCCACCAGAACCGTATCGCCTGCATGCAATTCCAATTGCTCCATGATATCGGCATTGTGCAGTGAAGCCCGTTTCACTGTTGTTCCGAGCAACTCAACCGGTTCAAGATTTGCCACCGGAGTTACGGCACCCGTTCTACCAACCTGAAAATCTACTGAATGGATCAGGGTACGCGCTGTTTCCGTCTCGAATTTATAGGCGATGGCCCAGCGCGGCGATTTAGCCGTACTACCCAAAACCTCCTGCTGGCTGAGATCGTTCACTTTGACCACTACGCCATCGATGTCGTAACTGAGGCTGGAACGATGCTGATCCCAGTAACTGATGAACTGCCACACTTCATCAATATTCCGGCAGATCTTCCGATGTGGGGAAACCGGCAAGCCCCAATGAGCCGCTGCTTCCAAACCGGCACTATGCGTTTCGTAACTGTTCCTGTCGGCCAGTAGGAAATACAAGAAACAATCCAGCGGACGCTTGGCCACTTCCGATTGCTCCTGCATTTTGATAGTACCTGCGGCACTATTTCTCGGATTGGCAAATGGCTTCTCGCCCTGACGTATGCGGTCGGCATTCAGTTTTTCAAAAGCCTTGCGGTGCATGAAGATCTCGCCCCGGATCTCGAACCGCGCCGGGAATGTACCCTTCAACTTGTGCGGAATATTTCGAATCGTACGCACGTTTTCTGTGACGTCATCACCCTGCACGCCATCACCTCTTGTAACTGCCCTCACCAACGCGCCGTCCTCGTATTTCAGGGATATGGCAAAACCATCGAATTTCAGCTCGCATACGTACTCGAAATCCCGCTCCAGTTCCTTGCGGATCCGGGCGTCAAAAGCCTCCAATTCTTCTCGACTATACGTATTGCCCAGGGATTGCATGGGCACATCGTGTACTACAGTTTGAAAATCCTTGGTGATGGCACCTCCCACACGAAGTGTAGGACTGTCGGAATGCCGGAATTGCGGGTAAGCGCTCTCAAGGCTCTCCAACTCCTTTAAAAGTGCATCAAATTGTCGATCGGAAATGACCGGATCCGCAAGAACGTAGTAGCGGTAGTTGTGATCCTTCAGTTCCAGTGTGAGCGCATCAATACGCGCACGGGCTTCTTCACTCATGAGATTAAACGATTTCAAATCTATGAAATGCGCATATGCGCTGCGAAGAGAATTTGCCCACAATAACGCTTGACCTACCTGTCAATAACCTCCAAGGTGAAACTCTCTCGAAATATTGAACCCGAAGTGCAGCTGTCCTTTATCCCAGCGGTTCGCGGTTTGGGTGATAACGGCTTTCTCGAATGTTCCGGTTGCATTGGTAACATGCAGCTGAAACGTATGCCAACCGGTGCTGATATCGATCCCTATGCTCAATGGATGCGTATAATCCGGACTGATCTGATTGGGGAACACGTAGAAATACTCCAAATTCAGTGTAACCTGAGGGACGATCTTCTGTCGCAATGCAACACCCATACTGTAAACATCATTTTTATACTGAAAACTGTCGATGAGGTTGCGGTGGATCATGGTGGGCATGAGCTGAATCGTGAATTTCTCATTGAATTTCCGCGAAACCAGGATCTGATTGTTGTAGCTCAACCTGCTCGTGAACAAATTGGTGCGATCCGGATTGGCCCACTTGAGTGAATTGAGTGACATACCGCTCACAAGCGACAGCGTGACGGGATTGTTCCCCTTGCCTTCTTCTTGTTGCAGGATCCGGTATTTAACAAAGCCATCAAATGTTTTTTCGAAAGTACTCCTTCCTATTCCGACGGCGAGTTTATCGGTAACGCCGTAATCAAATCCGATTCGCATCATGGCCTGATCCAACCCGAAGAATTCGTATGCGCCATTGGATATCTCACCGAAACGGTGATTGATGCGAAAGTCGAGGGTCTTGGCTTCCGGACTCATGGTGGTATGGCTGTTTACCACACGACTGCTGTAAAAATGATTGGTAACCGGTTTGGGAGCATCGTTTTGAGCGAATAAGTTTAAACTCTGCAGCAAAAGGAAAATTGAAAGGATCCTTCTCATCGGTTCAATTATTTGGGGCTCCGGCATTGATCCATACTTCTATCTGATTTACCCGGCAGTTGCCAAGTGGTGCATCAGGTGGCATAGCTTTCGCAATTGTCCCATCCCGTTTTATGGAGGATAATAGCTTTCCGTTATCCGCATATTTCTTGATCTCGGTGTAGGAATCCAGTCGCACATTGCCATTAGCCAGACCGGCGTTGTGGCAACTCAAACAGTTGTTCGCGATGATCGGATTCACCACTCCGGAAAAATTCACATCGGTGGTGTTACACGGGCTTCCCCCTCCATAAAGATCCTGTTCAATGTCGTAATAACAACCGCTCATCCAAACGATCGATATCAACATCAGCAAGGGAATCCACATGCGCGGACTGAAACTTCTGGGTATGTTCAATCTGGTCTCAATCATCTTTTGCACCGTTTCGCAACCAAATGTCAACTTTAGCGATGGCACAGCTATCCATACTTCCGCCGGGCGGCATCGGTTTGAAACCCGGTTTGTGCTCGATCACACCGCGGAGCATACCACTTGTTGCCATTGCCTTTACATCACTGTAGTTATTGATGCGCACACCACCACCCGGACTACCGCCTGTATGACAACCACGACAGGTTACATACAAAATGGGCCAGATCTCATTGCTGAAACGCACATCGGATGTGTCGCACGTATTTTGGCACTTATTATTCTTTGCGCCCTGTTCGATCCAGATCTTAATGGCGTTTCGCAACTCCAAAGGCAACTGCTCAGCAGGTGGAGGGGGCATTTGGCGTTCGGAATTCTTGGCATTGAGTACCTCCATCAGGTCACCGGCATCCGGCCGTCCTGGTCGGATCTCAAGCGTTCTCATAATGTCGGCATAATTATCCAATATGATCCCTTCCTCGGCTCTCTGCGAACTGTGACATTGCGGGGAAGCACAATTCGTTGTGAAGATGGGAAGGATATCGTTCACAAAATAGATGGTGTCAAAACGGCAAGTATCCGAAACAGTAGGAGTGTTCAAACTGTCCTTATTGTCCCAAATCGTTGGATTCACATCTTCCCAGTCGTGCCGACAGGAATGAAGCGTTCCGAATAGTGCGGTAAATAGCAACGTAAGTAAAAACCCGGAAAGCAAAATTTTGCCTGATTTCATAGTAGCAATGTTAGCGTAAGCGCATCAACTTTCAAGTAATTTATATCACATAATAACGCAGTGAACCATCAATTCGCTTCAGACCAACCCGGGAATTCAGTGATCCAGTTCTCGTGTTTGAAGGGATGCCAATCGACCCTTGCCATATCTGCTTCGGAGTCAACGATCGGTGCCAATGGACCCCGATTGACACGTATGTAGGTTTCGGCATAGATCTGAATAGAATCTCCGTGGATCCGTTTCAATCGCTGACAATATTGCCAGATCATATCGGGTCGGGTGGACATTGTGAAATATTGTTCGCGACTGAGGTGCAAAGAGGGGTCGTGTCGCCATTCATTCCCCAATGTGTCTTTGATCCTGAATTGACAGGTTCCCGACTTGGATTTCAACATCATGCGCCAACTCAGACGATGCCCTTCCTCCGTCCAGAACACATTGCCTCTGAATAAATGATGCCTCAAGGGAAGGAGTACCTGGAACATCATGAAGAGCAACAAAATACCTTGGTGTAGTTTGTAGTTTGGTGGGACTTTAACGATCTGAGCGAGTTGTTCGGGATCCTTGTCCGGGAAGAACTTTCGGCGGATGTATGGGTCGGGAAAGAACAGGATCGATGAAGCGATCATTAAATATGGAAAGGTTCCGATCTCGAAGGTGATCGAATTGCCGAGATGAAAAAATAAAGAAACTACAAAGGCTGCAACCCGAGTAGGCTTCCACAATAAAGCAGGTATTACCAACAGATCGAACAAAATACCGCCCCACGCAAACAGGAGAGGTGCATACTTCCATGCGTAGAAAGGTCCCACGAGCGCCCGGGAGGTTTTATACTCAAACCAGATCTCCATGGGTATACCCTTATACCAATCGGGGTATAATTTAGCTATAGCGGCATAGGTATAAACAATGAGATAGAGAGCGATAAAGATCTGGATCTGCCAGTTTCTGCACCACTTACGACGGTTTACACGTCCATTTCTCACATCGAGCGAGCGATCCAAATGCGCCGGGAGAAAATTGAAGATCCCGATCAACATCCACATCAGGTAGTGGTGGTTGTTATAGCTGGCTTTGTGTATGATGTACACATAACTCCACCCCACCCATAACAACAAAATGCTCAATCGGTATCGATATCCGAAACTTACACAAAGCGCAAGAATGCTCAGTAAGAAGAAAACCGCATACATCCATTTCCCCGGTAAAGGTTGAAGCCATTCAAATCCAATAAAACTAAAGGTGAATTCGGGACTGATATAGACGTCGTCTACCCAACCCACCACGACTGCCCCGGCCGTTTCGAAGAACATGACCAAACCGAACAGGATGCGAAAAAGTATGAGACGGGCATTATCAACCGGGCGGAAGAGAAATTCCATGATGCGAACTTAGCCCCCAATGGACAATTTCATATATTCCGCCTCGTGTTTCTGAGTCATTCATTTGCAACTACCTTCGTCCGGATGAAACGTTCTGCTGTCAATTTCTGGAGATTGTGTGTAATTCTCTCTGGTTTTCTAATTTTCCTTAATGCCTGCAACAGTGATATGGAACTTTCTACGGTACAAAATCTCGATATAACCCGTTACTCCGGAACCTGGTATGAGATCGCGCGTTTACCAAACCGCTTCGAACGGGGTCTCACATGCATTACGGCTACCTATACCCTGAAGGATAATGGTAAAATTCGCGTTACCAATCGCGGATTTAAAGCGAGTAAAGGCAAATTTGAAGACATCAATGGCTCTGCACGGGTTCCGGATAGCAAGTTTCCGGGACAGCTCAAGGTGACCTTCTTTTGGCCATTTTCGGGTAATTACTATGTGATGGCATTGGATGATGATTATCGCTATGCCCTGGTTGGTGACCCCTCGAGAAAGTATCTTTGGATCCTGTGTCGTGACAAGGAATTGGATCCGGTCATTTATCAGCAACTCGTTCAATTGGCCGCCAGTAATGGTTTTGAAGTAGAGCAACTGGAACGCACGCCTCAAGACTGTTCATGAAACGAACAATTCCGGAAATAGGATGTTCGCATTGGGGTAATTTCCGGAATTCATAATGTCTGAAACAGCGATCGTGATTGGTGCCGGTATAGGCGGTTTGGCCTCGGCTGTTCGATTGGCCGTAAAAGGCTATCAGGTTACTGTGTACGAAGCAAATTCCTATCCGGGTGGCAAACTCAGTCAGATCGAACACGCCGGTTTTCGCTTTGATGCCGGTCCGTCTCTTTTCACGATGCCGGAATGGGTTGATGAGCTTTTCATACTCGCAGGAAAAGACGCTTCCGGTTATTTTCAGTACGAACGCTTACAGGAAGTCTGTCGCTATTTCTATGAAGATGGGGTTGAACTGACCGCTCATTCCGATCCGGAATTGTTCGCCAGAGAGGCAGCTGAAAAAACGGGAGTGGAAACCCATCGCGTTCTCCGCCACCTGAAGAAAAGTGCGTACATCTACGATCAGACCGCACACTTGTTCCTGAATCGTTCCCTGCACCGATTGAGTTCCTACTTCAACCTTAAAACGCTTTCTTCGGCACTCAACCTACCTTTTCTGCGCATATTCACCAGTATGCACAAGGCCAACGCCAAAGCTCTGGATAATGAACACCTCACCCAACTGTTCGATCGGTATGCCACTTACAATGGATCGGATCCTTACCGCGCACCCGGCATTTTGCATATCATTCCACACCTCGAATTTCATCGCGGAGCCTACTTTCCCGTTGGAGGTATGTACCGAATTACCGAATCGATCTATCAACTTGCCCGGGAGCTTGGTGTGCAATTCAAATTTGATACACCTGTAACGGAAATTTTGCGCAATGGAGACCGCGTAAGCGGGATTCGAAGCGGGGCGAATTCCCAATATGCAGATATCATTGTTTGCAATATGGACGTGGCATTTGCCTACGAACGACTTCTACCGGGGTTTGAAGCGCCTGAACGGCTAAAGGAACAGGAACGGTCCAGTTCGGCTTTGATCTTTTATTGGGGAATTGAAGCTGATTTCCCAAACCTTCTACTGCATAATATCTTCTTCAGTTCGGACTATAAAGCGGAATTCCGAACCATTTTCGAAGACTCCTCGATCTTCAACGATCCCACCGTTTACGTGAATATCAGCTCCAAACACAATGCGAACGACGCACCGGAGGGTATGGAGAATTGGTTTGTTATGATCAACGTACCTGCACATAACGGTCAGGATTGGAAAGATCTGATACCTGTTGCACGTCGGGCTATCCTGAACAAATTGAGCCGAATGCTCAAACAGGACATCGAGGCCCTGATCGTTACCGAAGATATTCTGGATCCGATCCTCATTGAGCAGCGAACTTCTTCCTTTCGTGGAGCGCTTTACGGAACCGCAAGCAACAAACGTATGGCCGCATTTTTCCGCCATCCGAATTTCAATCGATCCCTGAAAGGTCTGTATTTCTGTGGAGGTAGTGTACATCCCGGAGGTGGGATTCCCCTCGCCCTGGCATCCGCCCGCATTGCCGATTCACTTATCCCACCTGCCAAAAAATGAAATTGAGAAAAGATCACTGGGCTGCAATTCTACTCGGCATTTTCTATCTGGTAGGTGTGTTTGGAATGGCATCTGCCGAATGGCGAAATTTGTTCCTACAACTCACTCCTTTCAACCTCCTGCTCACCCTTGGACTTTTGATCTATGGCTCGGGAAAACCGGATCTTCGGTTTCTACAGGCCTTCCTGACCTCCTTTTTCATCGGATTTTGGATTGAAGTGGCCGGTGTGCACAGCGGTGTTCTGTTTGGTTCCTATAGTTATGGTACCGTATTGGGTCCTACGTTTCTTGAAGTCCCGCTGCTGATCGGAGTGAACTGGTTCCTCTTGGCTATAGCTGCACGTTGGTCCACTGCGAATTTTGGGTTGCATCCCATATTGCGCATTCTAGCGGCTTCCGGTCTCATGGTTGCACTCGATGTTCTGATCGAACCGGTTGCTATGAAACTTAGTTTCTGGAATTGGGCGCACAATACGGTTCCACTTCAGAATTACCTGATGTGGTTCGCAACGGCTCTCGTGATTCAGGCGCTGCTCCACAAGATCGAACCCCGCGATAGTACTTTTTTAGGCAGAATAGTCCTTCTCGTCCAGGCCCTGTTCTTCTCCTTTCTAAACCTATAGTGTGCTAAACCATGGCTATCCTCGAAAGTAAATACCTCTACGCAGCACTCATGGTCTTCAGTCTGGCTTATCCCCTGGCGCAGAGTTTTGAGTGGCGTTTGAAGTATTATCGCTCCTGGCCCGGCCTTTTTCGGGGTATCGGGATCATGGCCATTCTGTTCATACCCTGGGACATTTACTTCACGGAGGCCGGTGTCTGGTGGTTCAATGACGATTATATAAGCGGTTTGAAGATAGCCGGACTCCCTATTGAAGAGTGGCTGTTCTTCCTGGTTGTCCCCCTGGCCTGTGTATTCATTCACGAAGTGCAGAAATACTATCTGCGCCACGAAATACCGAAACAGTATGCCGCCTGGTTCTCCATACTACTGAGCGGATTTTTATTGACGCTTTCGATCGTTTATTCCGATCGTGCCTATACCTCGCTCACTTTTTCACTCACGTCCCTGGGTCTGATCCTTTTGGCATATTTCCAACCTCCCTGGATCGGTAGATTCTATATCACTTATTTCATTTGCTGGCTCCCATTCCTTCTCATTAACGGTGCGTTGACCGGCAATTTCACTAAAGCTGCAGTGGTCAACTACAATCCGGATGAATTTATGGGCATTCGCATTGGCACCATCCCGGTTGAAGACTCCATCTACAACCTGCTGCTGTTGCTTATTGTGGTGTGGATCTTTGAAAACTGGCAGCGAAAAAGGGGAATATCCGTTCTTAAAGATCCACAAAACCAATAAGGCGTACAAATGTTAGTTTGGTATGAAAACATTCCTTATCACAGGAGCATCTTCGGGTATTGGTCTTGCGATCGCACGATTACTGCATGAGTCAGGTCATCGGGTAATTGGTACATACTACCGGAACCCACCGAACGAAAACAGTCCTGAGATCGAGTGGCACCCGTGGAACGTTCTCGACAACCATGAAGTTCCGGCGTTCATTCCAGAGCGCCTGGATGGGTTTGTCTATTGCCCGGGCAGCATCAACTTGAAACCGTTCCACCGCATAAAAACGGAGGAATTTGAATCGGACTTTCGCTTGCAGGTGAGCGGAGCCATAGAGATGTTACAATACGCACTCCCGGCCTTAAAGAAATCCGACGCGGCTTCGGTAGTGCTCTTCTCAACTGTCGCCGTTCAAAACGGATTCAACTTTCACACACAGGTTGCTGCGTCCAAAGGTGCTATTGAAGGACTTACAAGGGCGCTGGCTGCTGAATGGGCACCGGGTATACGCGTGAATTGCATCGCGCCGTCACTAACCAATACACCGCTGGCCTCGCGCCTGCTCAATTCGGATGACAAGATCGAGGCCAATGCACAGCGACACCCATTGAAACGGGTAGGACAGCCATCCGACATGGCTCATTTAGCCGAATTTCTACTCACCGAAAGATCCGGCTGGATCACCGGACAAATACTCCATGCCGATGGAGGAATCTCAACCTTAAAACTCTAACCGATGTTCGGATTATTCAAAAAAAGATCGCAATTGGAAAAGCTTGAAAAAAAGCACCGACAACTCCTGGAGGAGGCCTTCCGCCTTTCAAAAGTGAATCGGGTGGCCGGTGATGCTAAATACGCCGAAGCTCAGCATATTCAGGAACAGATCGACCTACTTCAAAAACAGAACTGAAAATGGCATTCTTTCAACTGATCAAAGACCACAATATCCCGGCCTCCCTGGACGAGGTTTGGGATTATATTTCATCTCCCTACAATTTACCGGAGATCTGTCCGGAGTACATGGACTTTCGAATAACCAGCAATGAGTTACCCGACAAGATGTACCAGGGCATGATCATCACCTACAAGCTGCGGCCATTAATGGGGATACCTGTCTCCTGGATGACCGAGATCACACATGTGGAAGACCGCAGGTTCTTTGTTGATGAACAGCGGGTGGGGCCATACAAGTTGTGGCATCATCAGCATCATATCCAGGAAATTGATGGAGGTGTGGCCATGCGCGATATTGTAACCTACCAACCTCCTATGGGTTTCTTGGGGAAGATCGCCAACAGTCTGTTCATAGGAAGACAATTAAAAGAGATCTTCGATTACCGGGAAATAGCTCTCAATAAACGGTTCGGTTCCTGGAAATGAGAAGGCCCTGGAACATCACGATCCAAACCATTTATAGCCTGGTAACATTAGGGGCAGACGGATTCAACATGAACATCTGCAGCTACGTTTCACCGGTTTCACTGCAGCCAAAACGCTACCTGATCGCCCTGGACCCAAAAACACTCAGCGCCCGAAACTTTCGGGAAAATGGTGAAGGTGTTCTGCAGATCCTGCACGAAGATGCCTGTCGTTTGGTACATGTTCTTGGCAGAAAATCAGGACGGAACCTCGATAAGATCGGGAAACTCGGAAAGATGGAGCTACTGGACACATGGAATTCCTTCCCGGTTCTGATGGATTCATGCGCTTACATTCGCGTTCAGGTTGATGAGGTATTGGGTAGTTCGGGAGATCATGACCTCTTCCTTTGCAATGTAAAAGGTTATCGGACCCTTCGTGAAGATGGGGTACTCACCCAACAAAGGCTCATAGAGCAGGGACTGATCCTGTAGGAATCATGAAATCCGAAGCGCTTCGAATTCCATCTCCCGATTTTCCAACTGCGTTCAGCGATATTGATGCACGTCTGCGTCAATTCGACCCACTGAAGTACGGTGCTACTCGAAATTTTACTGATGGCGCCGTGAGTTACTTATCTCCATACATTTCGCGGGGTGTGATCTCCACAAGGCAAGTATTAGAATCAATCCTGAACCGAGGTTTTGACCCGGGAAAATGTGAGAAGTTCATCCAGGAACTGGCATGGCGCGATTACTGGCAAACCGTTTGGGAGGCAAAAGGTGATTCCATTGAAACGGATTTGCAACGAGCGCAACCCAACACCGAAAATAACGGTGTTCCCCGGGCTCTGATTGAATCAAACACCGGGATCCTTACCATAGATCAGGGCATCGATGTGCTTTACCAAAGTGGATATATGCACAATCACATGCGCATGTACGTTGCCGCCTTGACATGCAATGTAGGTCACTATCATTGGAAAGAACCCGCACGCTGGATGTATTACCATTTGCTGGACGGCGATTGGGCAAGTAACACACTCAGCTGGCAGTGGGTTGCAGGCTCCAACAGCAACAAACAGTACTATGCCGATCAAAGAAACATCAACAAATTCACGGGCAGTTCCGAATTGAACACTTATCTGGATCGCAGTTATGAGGAATTGAGCAAGATGAGCACACCTCAGGAATTAATGGCAAACACAACTTTCACCGGTCTCACCATTTTACCCGAAACTGCGCTCCCACTGATCAAAGATGAACTGCCCCTGCTTCTCTATCACCCTTACAATCTCGATCCGACCTGGAGGAAGAACGAGGCAGCCAATCGTGTCCTGATACTTGATCCGTCACATTTCGCCAGGTATCCTGTTTCTCAAACCGTCCTAGATTTCTATCTGAACCTGGGAGAGAATATCCCCGGGTTACAGGTATATTGTGGAAGCGCCAACGACCTCGTTTCCCGGTACAAAGGCTCAATAGTCCGTTTCAGGGAACATCCGTTTTACAAGCATCTGCCCGGCGCTCCTGAATCGAGGGAGTGGCTCAGTTCGATCCGAGACTCTTACCCCTCCTTCTTCAAGTTCTGGAAAATGGTTCGCAAGGATCTCGGAATCTTCTAGTTACCTTGGAAAGTGAAAAGACTGAAACCGGATAAACGCAAAGGATTGCCCGAAAAGACCTGTCCTGTTTGTCTGAGACCCTTCACATGGCGCAAGAAATGGGAACTGAACTGGGATAATGTTCGATACTGTAGTAAAAAATGTAGTAGAAGCTCCAAAACCCTGTAGCAACTCCGGACTGAGAGCAAAGGAGTTGTGAAGAGAATCCTCCCATAGCCACAGCGGCACGGCGATGGAAAGATGACCATGCTGTATCGGTTCCGCCTTTTACAATATCAAAACACGGTTGTTGTTTTTTGAATTTTAGTTTACCTTTAGTCGATTTTATTGTGTAGAATGAACAATAAAAATGTAAAATTGTATAGTTTAGAACGAATCTAAAAAATTCATGCAAGCGATCTACTTTCCGGCAAATGAACGAGGATATGCCAACTACGGGTGGTTGGACACGCATCACACCTTTAGTTTTGGTAATTTTTTCGACTCTTCCAAAATGGGGTTTGGCGTGTTGCGTGTGTTGAACGACGACGAAGTTTCTGCCGGTGAGGGCTTTAGCGAGCACCCACATTCGAATATGGAGATCATTTCCATTCCACTGGAAGGTGATCTGGAGCACCGGGATAGCATGGGGAACACTGCTATTATCAAACAAGGTGATGTACAGGTGATGAGTGCCGGAACAGGCATTACACATAGTGAATACAACCATAACCCGGACAAACCTGTCAAGTTTCTGCAGATCTGGATCAAACCATCCAAACTCAATGTAGAGCCTCGTTATGGTCAAATGACCCTTGACAAGGAAAAAATCAAGAACAACTGGGGGCTCATTGTGAGTCCGAATGCCTCCGATCTGCCTACCTGGATCAATCAGAATGCCTGGTTTTCAATGGCAGAGATGGATACGGGAGTTGAACTCACGTACAAGATCAAACGACCGGGAAACGGCATATTTGTTTTCGTGATCGAGGGGGCTGTTGACGCCGAATCAGGACCTTTGGGTAGAAGAGACGGATTGGGCATCACCCACACGGAACAGATCAACATTCGCGCTTCTGAAAAATCACTCGTCCTCATCATGGACATTCCCACTTAATACGATCATTGTAATTTGCAATTCCCATGAGAGAATTGCACACGGAGGTGGTCATTTCAGCCTCGCCCAGCATTGTATGGAGCGTTTTAACAGATTTCGGAACTTATCCGCTTTGGAATCCATTCATCAAGAAACTCGAGGGAGAATTTCGTCCCGGCTCGAGCATTGATGTCCAAATTCATCCTCCGAATTCCAAACCTATGCGCTTCAAACCTGTTTGTAGAGTAGCGAACATTGCACAGGAATTGCGTTGGAAAGGACATTTGTTGATACCGGGATTATTCGATGGTGAGCACATTTTCGAATTGAAGGAACTTCCCCAGGGTAAAACCCATTTCGTTCAACGCGAGCAATTCAGCGGCATTCTCGTGCCTATTCTCTGGAATTCAATTCGAGCAAATACCCGGGCCGGTTTCGAGGCAATGAACGAAGCATTGAAGAACAGAGCTGAAAATCTGACCGGAGAAGCCTCCGGCAATTTGTAACTTTGAAGACTTTCCGAACAGAACCCAATTATGATCATGCACGAAAAAAGTATCGAATTATTGAACAAGGCTGTAGCCGATGAACTCAGCGCCATCCACCAATACATGTATTTTCACTTTCACTGCGACGATCAGGGTTTTGATCTGTTGGCCGGCTTATTCAAACGCACGGCCATCGACGAAATGATACATATCGAGAAACTGGCTGAACGCATTTTGTTTCTGAATGGCGATGTGAACATGAATGCAGCTCATGAGGTGAAACGGGTTAAGGACGTAAAGGAAATGCTTGAAACGGCCCGTCAAATGGAAATGGACAGCGCCCGTGAATACAATGAATGGGCAAATACCTGTTCCGCAAATAACGATGCGATCTCCAAACAACTCTTCGAGGCTTTGGTGGCCGATGAAGAGAAGCATTTCGATCAATACGATCAGGAATTGGATAATATTGGTCGATTTGGCGTCAATTACCTCGCTCTTCAATCGATCGAACGCAGTAAGAATCTCTCAACGACACCGCGAAAGAGCGCAGAATAAACTCGTCAGCACGGGTTGGCTGAAATTGAGTTTCGATATGTTCAAATATCAATCCTAACAAACTACAATATGACCTGGAAAAACAACTACACATTATTCGTTATTTCATCTCTTTTTATGTTCACCTGGGGTGCTTGCAACCCCGATGATGAACCGATCCCCGAGGAAGAACAGGAACTCATTACTACCCTACGTCTGGAACTGAAACCTGAAGGCAAGGACACTACTCTTGTATTGAGTTTTGTGGACATTGATGGAGAAGGCGGGAACGATCCCGTACTCACCGGTGCAACTCTCGAGGATAGTACGCTGTATTCCGGAACGCTCACACTTTTGAATGAAAGCGTAACGCCGGTTGAAGATATCACTGCCGAGATTCGTACGGAAGGCGACGCGCATCAGTTCTTCTTTGAAGCGATCGGAATTGAGCTTGGTTCAACATATGCCGATTCGGATGCGAACGGCAAGCCAATAGGACTTGCATTCACACTGCAGACGTTTGGCCCCGGGTCCGGATCACTTCAGATAACACTTCGGCATGAACCGGACAAAAATGCCACCGGAGTTGAAGCGGGCAATATTCAGAATGCAGGGGGCGAAACAGACATTGAAGTAAGACTCCCATTGCAGGTGCAATGACACGAACCCGACTGGATTGGAATCAGCGAAGTGGCATTTCTGCTTTACTGCTGAGTACAATCGCAGTATTAGTTGTCGCACTTCTCCCGAACCTCAGGGTTCAGGCACAATCTTGCAGACTCACATTGAGTGGGAAGGTGATCGACCGCAGCACCAACCTGCCGCTTTCCTATGCCGAGATCCTGTTGGAAGATCAGGGGAAATTGGTTGTATGTGATGCCAATGGAGCATTTTCCATTCAAAACCTGTGCGCAGGAGAGCTACACCTACAGGTTACCCACGTGGGTTGTCATTCCGTCCACACCTATTTGAATCTGGTTAGAGACACGCTGCTCACGATCTATCTGGCACACAATGCGGAATTTCTGAATGAGGCGATCGTACATGGCGAGCATGGCTCAGGTCATGTACACCGTAGCAATACACTTGACGAGCACCGAATTGGTGACGAAAGCCAGAAAAGTCTGGCGGAACTTATCGAATCCATACCCGGAATCAGTAGTTTGAAGGGTGGATCAGGTATCGCAAAACCTGTAATTCAGGGTTTATACGGCAATCGGATTGCTATATTGAATAACGGCCTTCTGCACGGTGGACAGCTTTGGGGGAATGATCACGCCCCCGAGATCGATCCCTTCACCGCCGGTGAGATCTCAGTTGTTAAAGGTGCCGGAGCTCTGGAATATGGCGGAAATTCACTGGGAGGGATCGTAGTGATCAAACCCAATCGGATCAAAGAGGACCCAAATCTGCATGGCCGGGTCAATTATGCACTTGCAAGTAACGGATTGGGGCACACCCTGAACACGGCTTTCGAGAAACGCGAAGATCGATTTGGATGGCGCGGAACCTTCACTATGAAACGTTCCGGAGATAACCGTGCCGCCGATTATTATCTCACGAACACCGGCCGGTCGGAGTTGGCGGGTTCAATCCTGATGGACCCCAAATGGGGAGTGCATTGGAAACACGAATTGTACTACAGCTACATACATTCCCGGATCGGAATCCTGCGTGGCTCACATATTGGCAATTTGTCCGATCTGCAAGCGGCCATGCGCGCTGAAGTCCCTTTATTTACTTCAAACGATTTTTCGTACGCGATCAATGAACCCCGGCAGGAAGTGAACCACCATCTCCTGAAATGGGAAAGCGTTTACTCGCGCAAAACAAAATCCAGTTGGCGGGGGAAATACGGACTTCAACTCAATCAGCGAAGGGAATTTGATGTGCGTCGGGCCGGCAGATCGGAAGATCCCGCTCTTTCGCTGCAACAGTATACGCATTTCATGGAGTTCTCACATGTGCACTACTTTGCCGACATATGGACTTATAAAGGAGGATTACAATACCAGATCCGCGACAACTACAATATACCGGGTACGGGTATACTGCCTTTGATCCCGAACTACAGAGAGCACACTCCGGGCCTCTTTCAGGTGCTTCAGCGACGGGCTAGCCAAAGCCTTCTTGAATTTGGGATGCGATTCGATCACAGAAATCTTGCTGTTTGGAAATTGGAAATGGGGCCCCCACGATCGTTCGAATACGTCGTTCGCAATTTCAACCCGTACGCAATAAGTGCCGGTTATCGGTACGCGCTGAATGATTCACTTTCGCTCTTCTTTAATGCTTCCCACCACCTCCGCGCACCGGAAGTGAACGAATTATACAGCTTCGGCCTTCACCAGGGTGTGAGCGGGATCGAAGAGGGCAATCCGGGAATGGTACCTGAGCGCTCAACGAAACTATCTGCCACCATAGACTGGATCGAAAAACGTAAGTGGATCGTGCAATGGGGTTTATTCGGACAATATATCCGGGATTTCATGTATCTCGAACCTACCGGCACCTACAGCCTCACCATCCGTGGTGCATTCCCGCTTTTTCGATATGAGCAGACACACGCAGCCCTTCTGGGAAATGATCTCCTCCTCAGCTTCGCACCATCCGATCATTGGAAATACAATCTCAATGCCTCCCTGATCCGTGGCTTCAACCTTAGCGAACAGATCCCATTGTTGTACATACCGGCCGATAATGCACGCATTGGAGTCCAGTACGCCCCAACCGACGGAAAGTCACTGAGCAACAGAACATTCGGAATTGCCTGGAAAGGTGTGGCACGACAATACCGTTTGGAAGATTGGCAGGATTTCATGCCCGCTCCGGATGCCTATGGCCTGTTTGAGCTAAATCTCGGTGCATACAAATCTCTCAAAAGAGGCGGGTTAGACATGCACTTAACTGTTGAGAATGTCTTGAATAAGGCGTATCGTGACTATCTCAACCGCCTCCGCTATTTTGCCGATGAAGCAGGGCGCAATTTCGTATTTCGGATCAACTATCATTTCGAGAACGACTAACAAAAAATCCCTCCAATATCTGTGTGAATCTGTGTGATCTGTGGTGAAATAGCGACGTAAATTCCTTGCACCACAGATTACACAGACTTTCACAGATTTTTCACAGATTGGTTTATCCGCCGTTATCTTCATGAATCGGTATGATCCGTGGAGCAAGATCCGCAGCCAGGTCGCGGCAGTATGTCCTTCGCTTAGGGCTTGCGCAGCCCTATAACCCGCGCCTACTTTTTTGGCTCAAAAAGTAGGCAAAAGAGCTTCGGGAATTTTAAAGCGCACGGCCCACAACGCGCACACCCACAAATTCCCGGGCCTAAATAAGGATCTTCTCATTCTCTGAGCTTCAAAAAAAATCCTTCCATTATCTGTGTTGATCTGTGTGATCTGTGGTGAAATAGCGACGTAAATTCTTTGCACCACAGATTACACAGACTTACACAGATTTTTCACAGATTACGTTGTCCTCCGTGATCTTTATGAATCGGTATGATCCGTGGAGCAAGATCCGCAGCCAGGTCGCGGCAGCTTATCTTTCGCTTAGGGCTTGCGCAGCCCCATAACCCGCGCCTACTTTTTTGGCTCAAAAAGTAGGCAAAAGAGCTTCGGGAATTTTAAAGCGCACGGCCCACAACGCGCACACCCACAAATTCCCGGGCTTAAATTAGGATCTTCTCGTTCTCTAACCCTCAAAAAAATCCTTCCACTATCTGTGCAAATCTGTGTTAATCTGTGGTTAAAAAATCTGTGTAATCTGTATTACAAGATTCGTCGCTCAATGATGAAAACCCAACCCCACCTAATCAAAAAGCACCTCAAACCCAACAGCGGACCCAGCCCCTGCTCAATTGAGAACTACTATCTATAGTATTCATCGCATTGTAGATCACCTCCAAAGTAACCCAAACCGGTGGGTATTTGTACCGGGCCACATCCATTAACAACACAGAATCCGTTATACGATCATACGCCCCGATCGGCGAAAAATGACCACCGCCCTCTTGCCCTAGACCCGGTCGATAAAAATTAAAGATCAATGCCATTTTCGAATTCGAACAAACCTCCTGAACTTGTTCCCGCAACTCTTCAATAGACTCATTTGAAGCGTAATACGACTCACACGCTACATTCCAGGTCCCTAAAGCCGACGTGATCTGCCTGAGTGTCATACCTTCCTGCAATACCTGTTCACGGGGCACGATCCGCTCGACAGCATCGGAGAAGTAATTATCCTGTGTAAAATACGCATGTGGTGCATATGGCGGAGTAACAGGCTTCGCAACAGGAAGGGCATTCAACACACATACCGACGATGCCACCCCGCAAAAAGTCTGCGTCTCCTGTGTTAAAAACGATGTTGCCACCGGCCAATAAGTACCCTTGTAGCCGGCCTGATCGAATATTTCAAGCCCGCGTTGGGTCAACAAACTAATTGTTAGTTCCGACATGAATAATGCTTTAAGAGAAGAAAAATACGGCTTAACTATCAGATTCCCACAACTTCGCTTCTTCGCTCGAGGATAAACGTATCTTGCCAAATACCGTTCAGCACACCGATCCGCTCTCTTCTGCCCACCAGCCTGAATCCGCATCCATAGTGTAAATGAAGCGTTGCCTGGTTTTGAGGAAATACCGTTGAGGTCAGAGTCCAAAAACCAAATGATTCCGACTCTTCGATCAATCGCATGAGCAACAGCTTACCAATCCCCATCCTCTGAAAGGCTGGATGAACGTAAATACTCAATTCAGCCACTCCTGCATAGGCCTTGCGCGAAGATACAGGTGCCAGCGCTACCCAACCCCGGACCAAACCGTCTAGCTCACATACAAACTTGCATGGAATGTTGAACCTGGAATCAAAACCTTCAGGATCAGGAACATGCAATTCGAAAGTAGCTATCCCCGTTTCGATCCCCAATTGAAAGATCTCCAATACGACCTTCAGATCTGCTTTTTCAAGTGGTCGGACTATCATACGTACAATCTCATCAACCGGCGTGAAGCACACCATCCAATACTGCGCGAGCCTCCTCGTAACCCTTGCGCATGAGACCCTTGGCCTGTCTCGGATCGATCCAGTTGTACGCCGTAAGGTCGGGTTGTATCAGCAGATCGGCCTGACTTGCCTGGTATTTGGTGGCATTGCTAATGAGAAAATGAAAACTATTCGCCAATACTTGGATGATATTATCGGGCTTCGATAGTTTGTGCCTTGTGTTCACATCAACTCCGATCGTAAAATCGGCTCCTAGTTCCTTGAGCGTTTCAACCGGAACATTCTCCACTACTCCACCATCCACCAACATCTGGTTGCCAATACGCACAGGTTTATAGACCCCCGGAATGCTCATGCTTGCCATAACAGCGTCGAGCACATTCCCCTGCTGAAGCACGACACGGTCGCCGGTGGTAATGTCTGTTGCCACTACAGCCAATGGAATGAAAGCATCCTCAAAGTTCTTGCTGCCAATATGCTTCTTCAGAAATCCCTTCACCTTACTGTTTGTGAGCAATCCGTATTTCGAGAGAGACAGTTCACTCACATCGCGCCAGGAAAGATCCATGAGCATCGACTCCATTTCAGAGGCCGTTTTGCCAAATGCAAAAAGCGCAGATATCAAACTCCCAATACTCGTTCCGCTTATCCAACCAACCGGAATTTGCAATTCCTCGATCGCATGCAGCACTCCAATATGTGCCGCGCCCAGAACTGCACCGCCCCCAAGCGCCAGACCTACGGGTTGATTCGGATAAAGTTCTTTATTATCGGTTCGCATGAAATGCTGAGTCTCCTATCAAAACTCCCTGCGTATCTTGATCCGGTTCACCGATTGATAGCCCATCGTCCCGGTTCGGTAGGTAAAATCGATCACATCCTCATCCCAGGTTTCCACCGAAGCCGCGATCTCCGCTAAACCCGTGAAATTCATGGAATCCCTGAAGAAAAAACGCAAAATAGGTTGCCTAACCTTAGCCTCGCCTTCTACCACCCATTCGAATGTATCCGGGACCGAATTGCCATCATGAACCAAAGCCATCCGATTCGCAGACTCAGATTGAAAGCGTATCTCATCCGTAAATACCAAATGAATCTCCGCCTGTACCATGGAGTCAGCCAATACCCTCAGATCGTCCGACAAACCTGAGTCGTTCATTGTTGCAAATTGATGCCATCTGTAGATCTTCCATTTCCCACTGCCGTTTTTCAGGTATCGACTCACTTTACCGGGATTATCGACCTCGAATACAGAATTACAAGAGACCAATCCCGAAATTAAGATCAACCCCACCCAAAATGTACCGAAACTACGCATCCGATCTGTTTTCTAAGGATACAAAAGTAATGGTCCCGCCGAACTTGAACGAATGTCACTGCTCACAGACATTCCCGCACCCTTTTCAATGTTCACAGAATGCAAACATATTTTGTTAGATTAGTATAACTAATATATTTGCAAGACAAAACAATGGCTCTGCAGCGTCTCCTCCTATCGTTTTTAATTGGCCTCCTATCTCTTGCAGGGATTGGTCAGACCCACACCACCTCGCTTTCGGGTATTGTTTTGTTCGATGAAACACCCTTATCCGGTGTCTACATCGAGATCCCCGCGATCAAACACCAAACGACCAGCAATTCCGAAGGGCGTTTCTCTTTCCCCATCCTACCCTCCGGCCGCTATGTCATTCATTTTGCACATACGGCAACTCAGCCTTATCAGATAGAAGTGAACTTGAAAGCGAATGAACCGGCACCTGAATTGCGGATCAGTCTGCGGGGTGATGAAACCATGGACCAAGTAGTGATCACCGGCTCACGCACATTCGAAAAACGCTCAGAGAGCACGGTAAATGTGCATATTCTGAGATCAAAAACGCTGGAACGCATTCAAGCCACGCACCTCTCAGAAGGTATGTGTTTCCAGTCGGGACTTCGGGTGGAAACGGATTGTCAAACCTGTAACTACACGCAGCTCCGCATGAACGGATTGGGCGGGGCTTACAGTCAGATCCTCGTAAATGGTCATCCGGTTATAAGCTCGCTGGCCGGATTATACATTCTGGAACAAATACCTGCCAACCTCATAGAGCGGGTGGAGATTCTCCGCGGAGGAGGCTCTGCACTCTATGGATCGAATGCCATAGGAGGTACCGTGAATGTGATCACAAGGAACCCCTCGCGCAAGCATTCTGAATTGAGCATGGTCCAAAACCGGATCGGAAACGGTGCCAATGAACAGATTCTGATGGCGAATACATCATTGCTCGCTCCTGGTAAAAAGAGCGGCGTTCGATTATTCGGCTCGATCCGTAAGCGAAACTGGTACGATCACAATGGCGACCAATACTCGGAGTTGCCGGAGTTATTCAACCGATCCATTGGTTTGAGTGGAAATTTTGGTCCGGACACAAATCGCCGCTCGAACTGGACATTGATCTGGCTGAATGAATTTCGAGTGGGCGGTGAAATGAGCAAGCGCTCTCTAACTCAAAGAGGTCAGGTTGAAGAACGAAAACACCATATTGGAATAGGCAGCCTCGATTACGCCCATTACTGGGATAACAGATCGCAGTATATCATGGGGTACATAGGGATACAACAAACAATACGAAGCCATTTCACGGGAATTTTGCCGGATCTGGCAACTGAAGTAGCGAGTTATCAGTCCCGTCCGCCTTATGGCAATTCCCGTAATTTCACCATGCGAAGCGGCGTTCAGTACAATCGAAAACTCAAAACCCGATCCGGGCGATCCAATTTGCTGACAAGTGGTTTGGAGTATACGGCAGACAATGTACTCGACGAGATCGAAGCCTATGCATTTCGCATCGACCAAAGAACCAGCAACTTGGGTGCATTCATTCAGAGCAATTGGAAGATCAGCAGACAATTCAGTCTTTTGACCGGATTGCGTTCCGATCAACACAACATGGTCCGAAGACCGATCTGGAGTCCCCGTATTTCGGCGCGCTATCAAAATTCCTCCAATTCAATATTTCGCCTTACAGCCGGAACCGGATTCAGAGCACCTCAGGCTTTTGATGCCGATATGCACATTGCCTTTGCCGGAGGAGGCGTGTCGCGCATTCAACTGGACCCGGATCTTGTACCCGAGCGTTCCGGAAGTATTTCAGTATCGCATAGCTTCGACAAAGCCTCAAGAAATTTCATTTATGGCTTTAGCTCTGAACTATTCCTTACACGGCTCAATCGTGCATTTGTTCTGGAAGCAAATGGATCTGATTCATTTGGACTCATCTTCAAACGGACCAACGGGCTCAACGCTCAGGTTTATGGATTTCATTTCGAATTCAGAGCAAATCTGCGGCGGATATGGCAGCTGGAAACAGGATTTACGGTACAACGCAATTACTACTCCGAGATCGTTCAGGTATTTGACGATTTACCAGGGACCCGCGATTTTCTCCGTACTCCGGGTAACTACGGCTATGGAATATTGAGTTGGATGCCCGAGGGGAAATGGTCTGTAACTTTGAATGGCGTGTATACGGGTTCCATGCTTCTTGCTCATTTTGGAGGGGCTCCGGATCAGCCCAACAATGAACTGAAAAAGAGCCCCGCATTCCTGGATCTGGGTTTGAGAACGGTTTATGCACCGGATCTTAAAGAACAGAAATTCGAGTTGGAGTTGTACGCCGGGCTGAAGAATTTGTTCAATGCCTATCAGAACGATTTTGACATAGGCAAGAACCGGGACAGCAACTATGTGTACGGACCGGCTCTCCCCCGTACGATCTATTTCGGCCTTAAGGTCGTCCCCAATTAACAACCCCTATTGACAAATCTCATACAGTGCATGCATATGAGACTCGCGGGCCCGAACTACCTTTGTTGGTTACAGGTTAATTCAGCAACCTATTCTACAAATCGCAAGCGGCATGAAAACACGTCTGACCATTACTCTATTCATTAGTTTACTCCTTTGTATCTTCACTTTGGGTAGTTCAAACCGGGCAATGGCTCAAACGGACACCTCCATTTACATGATCCGAACCTCGGATGGGCAACAGTTCATGGGAAAGATACTGAAGCAGGACGCACGCGAGGTTACCATTCTCACCGAAGATCGTGGTGAATTGATCATTCCCAAATTTCAGATCAAGGAAATGAAAGTTGTAAAATCCGGTGAATTGAACCCGAAAGGGGATTATATTCCAGAGGAAGCCTTCGCAACCCGCTATTTTCTGACAACAAATGGACTCCCGATCCAGAAAGGTGAGAATTACATTGAATGGAATATATTCGGCCCGGATGCGCAATTTGGGGTCGGGGAGAATTTTGGAGTTGGCGTAATGACCAGTTGGATCGGAATTCCGATAATCGGTTCGATCAAATACAGCTTCCCGCTTGCCGAAAGGGTTCATATGGGATTCGGTTCACTCGTGGGAACAGGTTCCTGGATCAATCCAACATTCGCCGGAGTGCTGCCATATGGCGTGTTCACTTTTGGCGACCGAAGAGATAATTTCAATATTTCATACGGTTATGCCGGAATTACGTTCGATGGGGATTTCGAAGGGCGTGCCCTCCTTTCCTTTGCGGGAATGACCAAAGTAGGAAAAAAGGTAAGTTTGGTTTTTGATTCTTTCATCATCCCCCAATTCATGAACGATACCGACGAAACCTTTGCGGTTTTTGTGCCCGGACTTCGATTCGAGACCAAACCACAACGTGCTTTTCAATTTGGATTCGGAGGCGTGAGTGCAGGTGGGGTGGCCATCCCGGTTCCAATTCCTATTGTTCAGTGGTTCTGGCAACTGTAAGGCCGATCACTTTCTACCCTTAATACAGACGATATCCTTCACAGACTGTGGGATACTGCTTATAAAGCGTAATTATACCCCGTATGAATGTGGCGCATTCTGAACGAAGATCAATTTCAGATCAAGTATAGAAAACTGCCAGGCAAGCATGACCGGAAGGCTTGATCCTCCCCACACCAGATCAAAATTTGAGATCGGACCTTTTACCTCCACAATAAGTTGAGCTATAGATCGGTTAAATTTCAAAGCCGTTCTTGTTATGAAGTTGAAGTCAGTACTTGCCTGGGCAATCCTACTCCCGGGATTCCCTTTTATCGCCAATGCGCAGGTTCTATCCAAAGAAGCTCACGGTTTAAAGCGCATCGAAACAGAGCGCTTCATCCCCAAATACGAGTCAATGGACCATTTCTACATCCCAATGGATTTCAACGATGCCGAATCGAATAAGATGCCATCAGGCTTCATTGTGGAGGATGTGGTAAGTGTATCACTCATTTACACACAATTCAAATTATCCGAACGATTTGATCAGTTGGAATTGAATGCACGGCGTACCCGGGAATTGTTCAAGAGGTACCCCGAACTGAAAGGCGCACGCGATATTCGGTGGTATTGGATCGCCCAAACAGGATGTTCCGATCCAGGTACTTGTCGCGATTTCTTTCATGGCTTTGAGATCCGCACCCGATCCATTTCGGAGAAGATTGCACTTGAGCGAGAAAGCAGACTCTTGGATTTCTACACCGATATGTCTTCTGGAAAAGAAGTAGATACCGATTATTTGGATTCCCTGTCTCAAACTGGAACCAGCAGTATCGTCAAACGATGCGACACCCTATTCTCTACGGTGGCACTGCACAAGAACACGTATGGCGTAATCAAGGATCTTCAACCTCGGTCCAAAGCAAAGTTCATCCGTAAGGCGAGAAGAAAAACAATGGATACGCCAGGTCAATTTACAGCAATTGTCGATTCACGAAACAAGGTTATCGAGGTGGAGGGAGTTTCCGGCAATGATTCCTTGCAAATGCTCAACTTATTGAACAAACATTTTCGTTTCTATTCAAGTCGATACGAACGCAAAAAGGTATTTACGCGTTTTGAGTTTCACCTGACAGATGGCCCGGATCCACTGCAAATCCATAGTATCCCTCTCCATAAAGATGGCAGCCCGATCCCTGAATTTGAAGATGAATACAAAACCACAGAAAAGGTCACCTGCTACTTTGTGGACACATTGAGTCCGGGTGGCGGAAGGATGTTCGGGGATCATATTGTGATCCAAAAAGTGTTGGATCGAAATGTGAACAATTGGCGCGATGCACTGATCGTTACCGACGTAACGGGATCTATGTATCCCTACCTCGGTCAATTCCTGGCATGGCACCAATTACACCTTAAAACGAAGTCGAAGAACCACGATTTCGTTTTCTTCAACGACGGTGATAACATGTCTGACTATCTTAAGAAATCAGGCAAGGTGGGTGGAACCTATTACATCAAAACCACGAATTACACAGAATTGAAAGAGCAGTTAACACATGCCCAACATATGGGAGGCGGAGGAGATGGTCCCGAGAACAATATTGAGGCGGTGCTGTATGGCATAGCGAAAAATCCAAATGTAAAAGAGATCATCATGATCGCAGATAATTGGGCTACACCTCGTGATCTTGAATTCATTGACAAGGTGAAAAAACCCATTCGTCTTATCCTATGTGGAACCTACTCCGGTTTTAACGTGGAGTACCTGAATATGATCCGAAAGAATGGTGGGAGTGTTCACACCATTGAAGAGGATCTCATGAATCTGGCTGAACTTAATGAAGGCGAAACCATTGAAATACAGGGCAGAAATTACGTGGTGCGAGGTGGGCAGATCATCAATGACGACGAGCGGACCGTTCGCGTACACTAAGTACATTTGAACGAAGTATTTTGATCTGTGGCTACTTCCAATTCAAATAGGTCCGTGGTCGATGCTTGCTCCGATAGGGTAAATCCTCAGCGATCCGTACGTTTCTTATTCAACACAACCGATCCAAATTTCTCCATAGGGTTTGGCTGATCTTCGAGTTTAGGCGGGATGTACTCAAATTGGATATTTCGGGTAGGCGCGTTGAACCTGAAATCGTCAAACAGTTCCAACACATCGGGATGAATCGTTTTGGTACGTGACGCATCGATGATCACATGCGAACCATTCGGCAACTCATTCAGTGTGTGCAGGATCCCTGCCTTGTTCAGAAAACTAACATCTTCCGACATGTGAATATGGATCGGTTCGCCGGTCTTGTGATCATCGGCATGGAAGTGATAGGGTACTTTGTAGTTGTTCCAGAGTATGCCCATGATCGCCACGGCCATGCCAAGCGCGATCCCGATGAGAAGATCAGAAAACACGATCCCTACGAGGGTAACGGCAAAAGGTAAGAAC
This sequence comes from Flavobacteriales bacterium, assembly GCA_020635435.1. Lineage (GTDB taxonomy): Bacteria > Bacteroidota > Bacteroidia > NS11-12g > UBA9320 > VMDK01. Next base: position 134,257 of record JACJZU010000004.1, on the reverse strand, counting down.
TGATTCATTCCTTTCTTGTACATCGCGGAGATCTGTCCGGGATTAGCCAGTTTGTAGCCAACGACAATAAGAATGGCTGCCAGACTTGCCAGGGGTATCAAATTGAGCACTGTCGGAATGAACATCGCCGTGAGAATGATCAGAATACCATGAATGAATGCCGCAGCTTTGGTCCTGCCTCCGGATTGAATGTTCGCACTACTCCGAACGATCACCTGTGTGACGGGTATTCCCCCGATCAGGCCAGCAAGGATATTTCCGGTACCCTGCGCGATCAATTCACGATTGGTCGGTGTAATGCGCTTCTGAGGATCCAGTTTGTCTGTGGCTTCAACACAGAGCAATGTTTCAAGCGAGGCCACGATCGCAATAGTGATCCCAATGAAATAGACTTCCTTATTGTTCCATGCACTGAAATCGGGGAAGGTGAATTGATCGAAAAAACCCCGAATGGTTCCCGCGACAGGGATATTCACCGAGTGCCCCGGCCCCAGGGCAATAACAGAATCCTGAAACGCAATGTTCAAAATGATCCCCAGGACCACCACAACCAGTGGGCCTTGTACCACAGTGCTCACGGCGAGTCGTTTTATGAATTTCTGTTCCCACAAGATCAATATCCCCAGGGAGAGGGCTGCTATAATAATGGCACCTGTATTCAGATACTGCAGCATATTTGTCAGTTCCGAAAAAGTAGTTTGCCCATCGGGTTGAACAAAATCCATATCCCCTTCATAATCTCGGTCGTAACCGAAGGCATGTGGAATCTGTTTCAGTACAATGATCACTCCGATAGCCGAGAGCATCCCCTTGATAACCGATGTAGGAAAGTAATAGCCGATAACACCGGCTTGTATAATTCCGAGAATGAGTTGTATGAACCCTGCAACCACAACCGCGAGCAGGAAAACGTCAAACCCGCCCAATTCCTGTATGGCACTTAGCACTATTACCGCCAATCCGGCTGCCGGACCGCTCACACCTAACGGAGATCCACTGATCAGGGCGACCACTGTTCCACCTACCATTCCGGCGATCACACCGGAGAACAATGGTGCACCTGATGCCAATGCAATTCCAAGGCATAGCGGAACCGCCACCAGGAAAACCACTAATCCGGCAGGTAGATCGTATTTGATATTTGAAAAGAATTGCTTCATTGATAATGTTCTTGGTTTTTACGACAAAAGAGGATCACCCGTTCCAAAGGTTGTCGGGGTAAATGGTGAAATTCGAGCCTACAAATACCGGGTTTCGGGAGGTGGAGTTTGGACCTCCGTGGAATTCATCCCAACGCAGTGATTCGATTTTCCGGGAATGCGAAAGGAACACGAAATAGCGGTCCTCAAATCTGAGTGCCAGCATGTCCCAAACAGATCAACGGCTTCAGTATCCGATTTCTCAGAGTCTCCTGTACTACGATCATCAAACAACTCAGAATCGATACCCGCATCCGGCAAATAGGCATACCCGGATAAGATCGCGCAGGCGATCGCAAGCATTAAGCCAAACGACAAGATCCGAATCCAACTGGCGCTTTGCACTGAACAAAGATAAGGCATTCGAACAGCCCCTCAAGTGGATTCGTTGGATGTTCCCCATTCTACATCCAAATCAGCTCAGCTAATCCACAATGAGTATGTGGAAAAACTGGATCTCATCACGAATAGCTCAAGTAGAGATAATCCTTTCTTAACCTTCATTGAAGTATTTGTGGCCTAAAATCGCAGGTTTATTCAGACGACGGATTGAGCTCTGAATTGCGCTATATTATGGCTTCAACACGGAATGGACATAGAGCTGGCCGAATTGATCGATTGCGGAAATGCGTGAGGAACAAACCTGTATTCCTATCCACATTATCTGAAACATAATAATCCACTATGCACATTCATAAACGACGACCACTGGACGTTCTCGTACTTTCCGACATTCACCTGGGCACTTACGGATGCCGGGCTACGGAGCTATTGAATTACCTCAAAACCGTGGAGCCCAAAGTCCTTGTCCTGAATGGGGATATTATCGATATCTGGCAGTTCAGCAAGCGATACTTTCCCGGATCACACATGAAGATCCTCAAATACATCACTTCCCTGTTAGCACGGGATACCAAGGTGTACTATGTAACGGGCAATCACGATGAAATGCTGCGCAAGTTTGAAGGCTTCCGGATCGGAACCCTGGAAATAACCAATAAGCTCCTGCTGGAACTCGATGGTCAGAAAGCATGGATCTTCCACGGAGATGTTTTCGATGTTACCATGAAACATTCCAAGTGGCTTGCAAAACTGGGAGGCCATGGATACGATGCCCTGATACTGCTCAACACATTCGTGAATTGGGTGAGCGTAAAACTGGGACGAGGCAGGATCTCACTTTCAAAAAGGGTGAAAAACAGTGTCAAAAGCGCGATCAAACATATCAGCGACTTTGAGGAAACAGCTATTTCAATCGCCCTTTCGAACAGGTACGACTATGTGATCTGCGGGCATATACACCAACCCTGCGATCGCGTAGTTCGTGGGGATGAAGGAAATTCCGTGCGCTATCTCAATTCAGGTGATTGGGTCGAAAATCTTACGGCTTTGGAATATGCTGATGGAAATTGGTCGATATACGAGTACTTCAAAGACCCGATCGCAAAACGCGAAATGGACAGCGCAAACCTTTCAGATCCCGAATTGTCCAAGATGGAATTTCGGAATAAGGACCTCCTCAACGCTCTGTTAGCTGAATTCAGTGAAATGCAGAGAGAACCTCTGAAAAGTTCATTATGAAAGTGCTTTACGCATTCCAGGGCACCGGTAACGGCCATAGTACCCGTGCAGCCGAGATCATTCCTGTGCTAAAACGCAAGGCCCGGGTTGATGTGCTCATCAGCGGAACGCAGTCGGATCTGAAACTGCCTTTTCCAATTGATTATGCCCTTCGTGGACTCAGTTTTACATTTGGCCGGTCGGGAGGGATCGATTACATCGATACTTTCAAAAAGATGGACTCGTCCCGGCTTTTATCCGATATCCGCGAGTTTCCGGTTGAAAAATACGATCTGATCATCAATGACTTTGAACCCGTGAGTGCCTGGGCTGCCCGTAGTAAAATGATCCCCTGCGTTTCGCTGAGTCATCAGTCGGCGGTTTTACATCCATTAGCACCTAAGCCGGGAACTTGTAGTTTATTGGGACGTTTCGTTCTGGAGCATTATGCACCCTCCCATTTTCGGTATGGATTTCATTTCAAATCCTACGATAATGGGATCTATACGCCGGTTATTCGCGACAAAGTCAGGGATCAAAAGGTGTCCGATAAAGGTCATTATGTGGTATATCTGCCGGCGTTTACCGATGAACGAATAATCCGTTTCCTCTCAAATTTCTCCTCGGTGAATTGGTGCGTTTTTTCAAAGAAGACCCGATCTGTCTACAAAATAGGCAATATGGAGGTACATCCGATCTCCGATGACCTGTTCGTGGAGCGGATGGCGTCGTGTTCCGGGGTTTTGTGTGGGGCGGGATTTGAAACACCGGCAGAGGCTCTTTTCCTGGGCAAGAAGGTTATGGCCATACCTATGCGCGGACAATACGAACAAAAATGTAATGCCAAGGCGCTCGAGGATCTTGGGGTTGAGATCATCTATGATCTCCATCCTTCGAATCATGCAAAGGTCCGGGCATGGTTGGAACGGGCCGCTCCTGAGCCAATGGCATATCCAAAACACACCGAGCGGGTGATTGAGGATATACTGGACAGGCACTAGCTCTTTCCTGATCGGGTGATCGCAGTTAATTAATTCACCCACTGAAGCCTCATATGAGTGCTTTGTATTAGATTTGCATCGCTTTCGAAAATTGCCGCAGTGGCGGAACTGGTAGACGCGCACGTTTCAGGGGCGTGTATCTTCGGGTGTGGGGGTTCGACTCCCCCCTGCGGCACATTTTCTCCCCCACTTTTTTTCCTTTCACCTAACTTTACCTAACATCTTTTTTCGTGGATCTCTTGAGACGAATTGCTTAGCGGGTATCCGATGTTTTTTTTTAACCACAGATAACACAGATTTACACAGATAATGGAAGGATTTTTTGAGGCTTAGAGAAAGAGAAGATCCTCATTTACGCCCGGGAATTTGTGGCTGTGCGCGTTGTGAGTCGTGCGCTTTAAATTCCCGAAGCGCTTTTGCCTACTTTTTGAGCCAAAAAAGTAGGCGCGGGTTATAGGGATGCGCAAGCCCTAAGCGAAGGATAAGGATCCGTGACTGAGCGACGAATCTTTTAATATAGATCACACAGATTTTTTTAACCACAGATTAACACAGATTTGCACAGATAATGGAAGGAATTTTTTGAAGCTTTGAGAACGAAACGACCCTTATTTAAGCCCGGGAATTTGTGGCTGTGCGCGTTGTGGGTCGTGCGCTTTAAATTCCCGAAGCGCTTTTGCCTACTTTTTGAGCCAAAAAAGTAGGCGCGGGTTATAGGGCTGCGCAAGCCCTAAGCGAAGGATGAGAGGCCGTGATTTTACCGCGGATCTTGCTTCACGGATCATACCGATACATAAAGATCACGAAGGATAAAGTAATCTGTGAAAAATCTGTGCAAGTCTGTGTAATCTGTGGTGCAAAGAATTTACGTCGCTATTTCACCACAGATCGCACAGATCAACCCAGATAATGGAAGGATTAGAACGCTTCCAACAACTAACACTGCGGTATAAACACAATGGTCGGGGTGACTGGACTCGAACCAGCGACCTCGTCGTCCCGAACGACGCGCGCTACCGGGCTGCGCTACACCCCGAAATGCAGTCTAATTGGGAATAGTGACCTACGCTTAATTTCCCTCTCAAACTCATGCGAATTTGTTGTGTCCGGACGACTTTCGCAATACAGTATTTGTAGAAAGCTGTAAAAAAAAGAGGCTGAGTTTCACATAATGGACCGAAAGAGCTATCTTGGTGCATCGCGCATGCAAAAACGCAAATCCATTTCAGATCTTGAACTCGTGGCCGTTCGAGAGGCCATGGCGGCTGCAGGACCACTCGAAGAAGATGAATGGCTGATGTTCCGATCCCTTTTAAAGGAGGTGAGCTTTCAAAAAAAGGAACACCTCATCCGCGAAGGTCAGGTGGACAATTACCTCAGTTTTCTTTTCAATGGCATTTGTCGGGACTATGTTATCAAAGACGGGAAGGAATTCACACTTGGCTTCCATTTCCCGGGTGAATTTGTGGGTTCGTATGCCTCCTTTGTTACAGGAACGGCATCCCGCATCTATGTTCAGGCATTAACCCCGGTTATCATTGTTCGCATGAGAGACTCCGAACTCAACGAATTGTACCGGATCTCGCATAATGGTGAGCATATCGGTCGATTTTTCGCTGAACAACTCTATGTTCTGAAGGAAAACCGGGAAATTGAACTGCTCACCCTCTCCGCCTTTGAGCGTTATGAAAAACTGATGGAGGAGCAACCGGGACTGTTCCTGCAGATACCGCAGAAACTCCTGGCGGAATATCTGGGGATGACACCCGAGAACTTCAGCAGAATGAAACGCCGATCCGCTGAACAGACCGGTTGAAACGCTTCATTTCCACTCAAACAGAATAGCAGATCGGGCAAGACAAAGAATCTGATTTGTTGATCTGGATCAAGTTCCGGGCAGAAAAAGCGATCTTCCTTTGCAACATCATAGTTGCTCATAGAAATCACACTAAGGAATCAGATCATGTTACAACCCCATCGAATCATAGTCCTGTTATGCCTCATGCTCGGGACCGCTTTGCTCTCTCGGTCCCAGAATCTCACCCAGACGATCCGTGGTACGGTGATCGATAAAGACACGCGAATGCCGCTCATGGGCGCGAGTGTCCTCGTCCGATCTATGGAACCGCAGATCGGCACGATAACCGATGAAAACGGTTCCTTCCGCTTTGATGGGCTACCCATTGGACGACACACCCTACTCGTTGAGTTCATTGGTTACAATGAGGCATTGCTCTCTAATCTTGAACTTACCTCAACCCGCGAACTTACCCTTCAGGTACTCCTGGAGGAGAAAGTGCTTCAGATGAATACAGCTGTGGTTGTGGGGAGAAAGGACAAAACCTCCACGATCAATTCATCGATCTCCGTGAGTGGCCGCACCTTTTCCATAGAGGAGAGTCAGCGATATGCCGGAAGTAGAGGCGATGTGGCCCGCATGGCCCAAAACTTCGCGGGGGTGCAAGGATCCGACGACAGCCGTAACGATATTGTTGTGCGTGGAAATTCACCAACCGGGGTGCTCTATCGATTGGAAGGCGTGGACATACCGAATCCAAACCACTTTGCCTCGGCCGGAACTACCGGTGGTCCGGTAAGTATGCTGAACAACAACGTTCTTGAGAATTCAGACTTCATCAGCGGTGCTTTCCCTGCGGAATATGGGAACGGAGTTGCCGCCGTTTTTGACCTCGGCCTCCGAAAAGGGAACAATGAAACACATGAATTCCTCGGACAGATCGGATTTGCGGGATTCGAGGCCATGGCCGAAGGACCTATCAACAAGAAGAAACAATCCTCCTATCTCGTAAATGCGCGCTATTCCACGCTCAAGGCATTTAGTATCATGGGATTGGATTTCGGCACCGGAACAGCTGTTCCCGATTATTACGATCTTACGTTCAACCTGAATTTCCCGGATAAAAAAGGTGCCTGGTCGATGTTCGGTATTGGAGGAAACAGCAATATCGCCTTCATTCAGAGCAGCGGAGATTCAGAAAACCTATATAGCGATCAGGGAGAAGATCTCACCTATGGAACTGCTACAGGATTTGTGGCCATACAGCGCTTTCAAAGGCTCAGTAAGAACTCGTTCCTGAAATTGATGCTCGCAACAGATGCCGGACAGGTCCGCACTGTGGTCGATACGTTCGTGATGAACGATCAGGAAATCGCCATCGATCAGGGACCGCGTTACCGGAACCGTTCATACGATGGGAAAAATGCCTTTGTGGTAAACTATCAGAACAAATTGAATGCTGCAAATACCATCAAAGCCGGAACCCGGGTATACCGGCACTTTTTCAACCTCACCGATAGCGCTTTCAGTGGAAGTTATAACCGTTGGGTGCGCCTCACCGACTACAGGGGAAGCACCTACTCCATGCAGGTTTTTGGGCAATGGCAACATAAATTTTCAGAACGCTTGTCCATGAACACAGGTATGAATACACTGCTTTTCACATTGAACAACTCGTTCAGCGTCGAACCCCGTTTTGGATTGGTCTATAAGGTCATGAAAGAAACTTCCGTCAATATCGGATATGGTTTGCACAGCCAGATCCCTGCTTTCCGTATTTACTTCTTTGAACCGGAAGATGAAGCCGGAAACCGCCGATCGATAAACCAAGATGTGAAACCATATAAAAGTCACCATTTCGTTCTGGGTGTGAACCAACGGACCGGGGAACACAGTCGCGTTAAAGTGGAAGCTTATTATCAGCATCTGTTTGATGTACCTGTGGATGCCGGCTCCGAAACCTATTACTCCTATCTGAATCAGGGCGCTGATTTTGGCATTGAATTCACCGAGAATCTGGTGAATTCGGGAACAGGAAGAAACTACGGTATTGAACTTACCGCAGAGCGATTTCTACACAAAGGGTTTTATTACCTCAATACCCTCAGTTTATACCGTGCTTTCTACACCGACATCAACGGCAACGAACATCCAACGGCATTCGACAACCGCTATGCGTTGAATCTTTTAGCTGGAAAGGAATTCTGGTTGAAGAAGGACACAAAGGCCAAACAAAAGAGTTTCACTGCCGACCTTCGGTACATGCTCAACGGCGGCCGGCGCTACACACCGGTCAACGAGGAACTGAGCCGGGAAAAACAGGAAGAGATCCTGGATTGGTCGCAGATCTTCTCCAAAACAAGAGATCCGTATTACCGGTTCGATCTGCGCATCGCCTTCAAAGTTCAGAGCAAGAAAGTTACCCAGGAATGGGGCGTGGATATTCAAAACCTCACCAATCATCAGAATCTGTTCCGAACAGTTTATAATCCACGTACGAACGAATACTCAGAAATTTATCAAACGGGTTTGTTGCCGATCATGCTTTACAGAATTACGTTCTAATTCGAATTGAAACTGCTTGACAACAGGAACTCAAACAGATTCCGACTTCATGTGTAGAGATCGGAAACAAGACATATGCCTGATGTCTATTCGATTTTACTGCTTAACTGAAATTGCTATAAAATGACTGGCTATTGCGCATTTTTAGATTCTCTCGTGATAAATTTCGGCTATGAAATTGCTCCTCCCCCCCCCCCACACACACACAACCGTTAGGAATATGGGCTAGGTTGTTTTTCACAACATTGACAATTTGCGTTCATACACATATATGGGCGCAAGGGCCAAATCAGGGTGGACCATGGTTGCAGAGTTGTTTCCAATTGGTTGAAATGGATGATGCCGATCCAAATAACACTCCTACCAAGAAGTTCTTAAGAAACATGGGGAGTAGGTCCTATTTCAAATTTATACAGCCCGGTCTTATTGAGCCGGAATGGCCTGTTTTTTATGAATTTGAGAAGAAAAGTGGATCAACATTTTCTTCATTCACCCAACAAGACTACCTGAATCTTGGATTCAGCGAAGATGAGATCATTTCGTTGGCAGGATTTTATTTCTTGAAGAGTGTTCTCAACGAGGAAACACCACTGGTATGGAATGACCTTACATTTTCCTTTGATCTAAATCTCAGTTCGACTTATCGGATCACACCTTACTACGTGGCTCAGCAAGGGAGTATAAGTGCAGGAAGTAATGACCTGATCATCGTTTTTGTGCATCCAAGTGAAGTTCTATCCGTTTCTCGAGACCCGATTACAAATCCGGGATGTAATACATTTGATAATTTTATAATGGAAGTTGAGTATGACCTCGAAGGGTTTTGTGGAATTTTTTCGAACACAAGGTTGGAATCCCCAGGCTGGATGCCACCCGGTTGGCCTCAAGATTGGGGCGTGGATGTTGAATACGGCGATTTATATACTTTCAATATTCCAATCGGCTCTTGCGATGCTTGCTTAAATGCTCATGCACCATACGACGCGCCACTTCCTGTGCCATGTGGATGTCTTACCCTCAACCTAGGTGGTACAATAATACCCTGTGAAAATGCTCCTGCGGAGTGTGAACCAACGACCTGGTGGACGTCAGTTGAAGTGTGTTGTGAATGTGATGTAAGAGACCTCGCCCCTGAAAATTGAACGGTATGAATAAATTCCTAGCGACATGCTCTTTCCTGATAATGTTAATATCAAATTCTGTTTGTTCGGCAAACGGCCCGAACAGGTTTTCCGATCTAAGGGTTGAAATCCTAGAACCGACAGCAAATTCCACATTTTATTCACCAGCTTCTATCGGAATCCAAATAGTTGTTTACAACCAGGGACCCGATATAATAAAGCCTACCGACACCTTGAGGTACGATCTATACACGCAATTTTCTCAAAGGAAGCCTATGAAGAAAGTTGCTATCGGAAGGGAAGTATTACCGGGTGATTCGTTTCTGATTTCGGAAATGATATACATCGACACTGCAAAAAGTTTTGACAACCTGAGAATCACTTTTCGAAACGCCGTAATAGCCTACGGTCCAAAAGGAACAAATTATGGTCCATTGTTTCAGGAAACATCGGAAACATGGTCAGACAATAAGCCCGGTGTTTCTATCAATTACATTTGGAAAGGTGTGTCAGTCAATAACCCTATACATAATGGTGAGAATCCGTTGTTCCCCAATCCAACCAGTAATTCAATGGTATATTCCGAGACCGCATTAAATCGCGACAACATTGAAATATTTGACTTGAGTGGCAGGAAAGTTGAATTCTCATTCTCGCATGATGGAAATAAAACAGTCATACGCGTTTTTAGTCGTTTGGGTCAATACGTAATCGTGCACATCAGATATGGAGGGGTTATTGAAAGACACAAGATCATGATTCAATGAGACATCTCAGAACTTTAATCATTCTGGCAACTATTCTAATTGAGCTCCCTTCATATGCCCAACGCATTGTGGATGCTGAAGCAATCATTCTATCTCCTCCAGCCGGCTCTGTTTATTATAGTCAAAAAGAATATACATTTCGCGTTGGTGTTATAAATAACGGACCCGATCGTTTGTACCCTACAGATTCATATCAGATTAGGTTGTTCTATGGTGGTATCATCACTTTCCCTGAATGGGGAAAACTGGCAGATACTATAGCTGTAGGAGATACATTTCTATACTCACGAAACTTAAAGCTCAATTTCGTTGGAAACGGTGAAGCTCAGGTTTGCGCCGAGGTATTGTTATATTCATCTCTTGGGATTTCAGATTCATTAGTTCTTGAGACAGAACAAAGCTGGAAAAACAACAAATTTTGTCATTCAGGCCTTCTATATGATTCATTATTAACTGCTAAGACAGAAATTATTCCCAATACCCGTAATTCCCTGCCACACCCCAACCCCACTGTAGGTTATGTTTTCATCCCACGGCAAGCAGATTATATACTATTAATCGATTGTATCGGACAGGTTCATTCCGTAAGATGTGGATTGAACGAATATAAAAGCTACTTTGATATAAGCAGTTTTCCTTCGGGCATATACTTTCTCTTAATGGATGGACAGTATTATAGGATAGAAAAGCAGTAGGATATTATATTATCTCATTTAAAAATCCATTGAATCAGACTCATTCGGATCACGCATTATCCATCCACATTAACAATACATAGTACATGTCAAAATCCGTTCACTAAAATCACTAAACACTTTCGTTTTCACCTCAATCTGGCAGATAATACGCAATAAGAACCGCCAAATGAGCTATTCTTCGTCATCAATCGAATTCCCGTTGTGCAAAAAGAAATATTTAAACATCTTAAGCGGGAAATCAACCAAAAAGAAAAAAATCTGGTTTTAGGAAAGCAATCTACTTATCCCTTATAAACAGCCTCCCAGTCTGCCAAACATTTGATCCGGAGTGTCGGATACGGAGAATATACACACCCGGCACCAGGGCATTCGTACTTATCCGATCCGTTCCTTTAATGCCATCCAGTTTCAAATTGGCCACACCCTGCAGATCGAATATCTCCACATCGTAATTCCCGGGAGCAACCTGAAGTTGGATGTATTGATCAGCGGGGTTGGGGTATATAGTGAATGCACCAACTCTTTTGTTGTAAATACCTCCGGTCTCTACTGAATCCATCTCCCATCGAGCGAAGAAGAGGTCATTGTCTCCCGAATAATTTGCACCACTGGGGTCCGTGAATAAGATATATTCATCTGCTCCCGGATCAAAATCTACTTCTTTCTGAATGGTACCATAGGCGTACAATGAACCGTCAAAGGTCATCAGGTGGTAGACGCGCTCAACCCCATGGCCCTCCCGCACCTCACTGGTATCATCGATCAGAAAGGCCTGCTCGTAGTTGCCATCATGGTCGTACATACCGATAAAGAACGCGGTATTTCCCGCTCCTGTATTGAGTATGGCGTCATTGCTTCCCGGGTCAAAATCACCGGAACCGGTCAATTGGCCGGAACAATAGATGTAGGATTCGTCATGTACGACCTGCAAAACATCCAGATCACCGATAATTCCGGTTCGATCCGGGTGGGCCCCCAGATGTTTCACCCACTCGATGGTACCGTCTTGTTTGTACAAGATTAGGCAACCATCCGGACTCTGCGACCGGGTTTCTGCGACAAAAACCCATTTGCCCGGTTCATCATCGGGGGCAAAATCCGTTGTGTACGTAAAGGATCCGCCAATAAGCACTTTCCCGTTGGGCAAGATGGTCGCTCCATTGGCAAAATCCCAGGAAGGAACAGCTCCACTTATATCACCCCATCTCTTCTGCCACAGCAGTTTGAGATCCTTATCGTATTTGGCCACGAAGGCATCTATGGCTCGATTACTCGTATCAAGTGCTTCATTAGCCCCAAGATCAAAATCGGCCACCCCGCCAATGGAACCGCAAAGTACTATGTTGCCGTCTGCGTCGATCGCCATGTCGAGCACTTTGGTATTGAATTCGGATCTTCCGCATCCGGCATTCAGTATTTCACCTTCTGAACTGATCTCCACAATGAAAATTCCGTTTGTGAACTTCACAACTCCACCATTTCGGGTCACAATTGAACTGTCGCCACTCGATTTCCCACTTATGATAATGCTGCCCGAAGGGGAGATCGCCACTTTTGCAGGAATTGCAGGTACAGGCAGTGAAACATCCCACTGAAATGCGCCATTCTTATTGAATTTTTGAATGAATGTACTCCCGAGATCGGAGGCCGTATTGAAGGAATTTGCAGGTCCTGGATCAAAGTCTAACGTTCCCGAATAAATACCGAAGCTGTAAACATTATCATCACTATCCATGAGTACGTTCACAACATGCTGCTTATGCGAGAAAGGATCTACTCCGGAGATGGACCAAATCATCTCTGCATCCGTAGAATAGGAGGCTATAAATGCGTGATCACTTTCGTGACCGCTCTTCTGATCACGGGCATCTAAATTGAGTCCATAAATCCCACGTCCCGAGATCACAATGCGGTCGTCCCCATTGGATGACATGCCCAAGGTCACCTCATTTACATTAGACGGATTCTGAAAACTGTAGGCCCATTTTAGGTTTTGGGCATATAGGAAAGAGCCCGCCAAAACGAATAGTACAGCGAAAACAGAGCCCAATCTTTTCGAATTCTTTTGTAGTAAGTTCATATGGGAATATTACGCAAATGTTCCCGCAAAATCAACATACATCTAATCACGAGTCAAATCATCAAGACACCAACGATTTCAAAAGTGAAAACGACCTGTCGGCGATATGAAACTTTTGAAATTCTCACTTGTGCTTGAAACGATCAAGATCGAAAACTTACGCTCCAAAGATAAGCTTCGCTGCACGTGTCGTGTCACCTACATATTATGTTCCAAAAAATTCAAAACCACAATTTGAATTACGCCTGAACAACAATGGCGTCGATCTTAAAAACAAAGCATTCAAACAAGAATCTTCAAACTGTGTATGCGCTTTTTCTGAAAAAACATCACCTACATAGGTCATGAATATTGTGTCTGCAATTCCAACCCCGGCCAATTCTCTCGAAAGGATATTTAAAAAATGTTGACGTTCTGCAAATAACTCATCCTCTGCTGTGACAACGAAAAGGGTATCTATTTCGCTAAACTCCCCTAATTTATGAACCACATCGTTTAAACAAGTCCTGCAATACCTGGAAGAAATATATAGATTACAACTATTCTTCTCTTGAATCTTAATTCCAAAGATCCCTTGATCAGTATAAGCGATTGATATTACCGAATAGAAGATTGTACAAAGAAATAGCACTAATGCCATTTTACAACTTCCCATACTCATATAAAACAAAACTGAAATCCTTGGATTTAAAAAGCTCCTTGCTCATTGAAATCAATTCATTTACGGAAAAGAAATAGGTGACAAACTCATCGGATTCTTCGGACCTTCTCAAATTATACTTGAAGCCCGGTGAGTAAAAACGATCTCCTACCAAAATATGACTTCTCGTAGACGACATCGGATCAAAGTGCATTGCTGTGAAAAGTTCCGCTTCGTCACCTTTCCGCCTCGAATTGTACACACCCTCAACCATTGTTGTTAACGAATCCCAACCATGTTCGTTATGGTGATGAATGTCCAAATAATGAACTGATTTACCCGGCGTTTTGCACCTTGCCCGCAAAATCAATTTGTCTGATGCATAACAAGATTGGTAGTGATATTCATTAGTGTCTGACCCCAAAGCCTCAAAAAATTGCATCTTGTTCAAAAACTTCAGCGAATCCATCTGCTTAAATCCTACTGCATTACCAAGATTCAGTGAATCCTTCCATTCCAATAAACTCTTGTCGAACACATTTACCCTGGACGATGTAGCATTCCCAATGTACACTTTATCAGCTGTCTCTGAAATATATGTTGCCTCCGTTTGCAGATAGGGCTTCCCGCTAAATGGCAATCTTAATGACTTCGATATTTCAATTTTCCCATCTATCAGGTTGACATGATATATCACGATCTCACCCTCACGACCTGCAGAATTGACCAAATCTATCAGTAAAACCTTCTCCCCACCGATCACAGTCATCCATTGAAATCCGTGCGTAGTAAACGAATATTTCCCGTTTAACTCACACACATTATTATCCAATATATCGAATACATAAACTGTATTGTGTACCAACAAAAACAGTTGACTTCCATATAAGCTAAAATCATTCAATTTATATCTCGGTTTGTCTTTGTGACCTGTAAAAACCTCATTAACAGCAATCCTGAGTACTGTACTTGAACCAGAAACAGTATTAAATAGTTCGAAATTCAAGGTGTCTATATCATATAGCAATGATTCATAGAATCCCTGAAAATACAACAGAATATGAGGGTCGGATGAATTGGTGAATGCCCGTTTCGAATGTATATAGGGATAACTTATCTGGTGCAACAAGGAGCTATCCATTTGCACGGTATGATAGCGGGTACATCCAAATATTTGAGCATTTGCCGACGGGGAATTCAAGTAAAATTGAAATAATAAAAAAAACAGTAACGCACCTAAGACTCTCAATTTGTGATCCATAAATGCACAACGATCTGGTTACAACTCTGTTGTCCTGAAACCGGTGAAATTGAATAATTCATAGAAACATTGTTCACTAATATGGTCCCCGAGGTATTCCCGCCATCTAAAGAACCGTTGATCGCATTATTCAAAGCACTGACATTAACTTCAACCACGAATCCTCCTTCATCATAAAATGTAATTCCTTGTGGTATGGGGTTATGAAAATTAATAGTGGCATTCGGATTATTAGCCCACTTACATGGATTATTCTCACCTTCAGTACACGACAATGTATGGATCGATGAGCCTTCTCCATAAGTGTGTTGTTCTTGCACGTAATATCCTGTACCGCTGCCGCAGACTATTACCGTAATAACCTTTTCTGCATACAATCCCTTAATGCATAAGAAGGTAATAAAGATCGTACTAATTAATCTGATCATGACAATCTTGAATATTATAGTTTACACTCAAATCTGACAAATTACATTTTCACTTAAATCTTGACTTAGAGAAAATGTGAATGTGGCCAAACCAGGCCCTACATCTATTGAACCATTCAATTGGCCGGAAGTGTACTTGTCCCAAATCAATTGATTCAATTGTGATCCAGTCAGGGCTAAGACATCCCCATTCACATCGTGAAACAATTGGTCGCCGGGTACGAAAAGAGGCGGCGGACCTGAATAACCTGAACCAGATGGCCATAAACAAGCTTTCTCCGCGTGTCCTGCACAAACAAGATCATGCCTTGTGTCACCTCCAATCTCTATCGCGCTATAAGTTACAGTGGCATAGCCACCTGAAGGACCCGGTAAATTCATCTTATTGGAAACCCAATAAGTTTCGGAATTTACCGAATTCACACTCAAATACAACACAACAGCGAGCAATGAAGATCTTTTCATAGGACTAGATTTTAAGGCAATCTAGTTTTTTAGTTTTTCTTGCAGAATTGTGACTCAGCTAGAGTTAACCAGATAACTACGTAAAATGTATTCCAATCGAGATCTGGATATGTTCATGGGCCTTTGTGGAGCCCTCAAATAAATCCGGTGAAAATCTGCTTATGGAAACTTCACATGGAGATTTAAATAAATCCGGCCGGTTCAACCCAATCAAAAAAGCCCACCCGGACCAATCCGAATGGGCTTTCCTATATCTCGAAAACAGGTTATCTCGCGGCCGCGTAACGTCGCGCAACTTCATCCCAGTTCACCACATTCCAAAACGCATCCACATAATCCGGACGACGATTCTGGTATTTCAGGTAGTAGGCATGCTCCCACACATCCAATCCGAGTATTGGCGTTCCGCCACATCCTTCTCCCATTAATGGATTATCCTGGTTTGCCGTTGAACAAATGCAGAGTTTGTCTCCACAAACACAAAGCCAGGCCCAGCCGGATCCGAAACGGGTGGCAGCGGCATTGTTGAATTCTGTTTTAAATGCCTCAAAGCTGCCAAAATCTTTGTTAATGGCCGCCAACAGATCTCCTGAGGGGCTTCCTCCGGCGTTTGGACCCATAATGGTCCAGAACAAACTGTGATTGTAGTGACCGCCGCCATTGTTTCGGACAGCGCCATTATTGGAGTGATCGCGGCAGAGCTCTTCAATGCTCTTGCCCTCCATATCGGTTCCCTCAATGGCTGCATTGAGTTTACTCACATATCCCGCATGGTGTTTGCCATGGTGAATTTGCATGGTTTGAGCGTCGATGTAAGGTTCAAGCGCATCGTGCGCATAAGGTAGGTTTGGTAGTTCGAATGACATAATTGTATGATTAGTTTATGCGTAACAAAGTTAGGTTAGTCTGTAAATACACAAACTAAACCCTAAAATTGTTCCCTGAAATCTGAATTTTTTATGGTCATCGATGACATAATACGTAAGCGCCGTTCCATTTTTCCCGCCCAATTCAGCGGGGAAAAGATTCCCGATCACCAAATTTTAGAGTTACTCGAATTGGCCAATTGGGCGCCGAATCATTTGCATACAGAACCCTGGCGTTTCCGTATCTACAGTGGACCGGCAACGGACAGACTCATGCAAGAGATGGCCGAATTGTACCGGAGCACAACTGCACCGGAGACTTATTCCGAGGCCAAGTTCGAAAAATACCTGCACCGTGCTGCCAAACTCAGCCATGCCATTGCCATCTCGGTGGCTTACGATGAGAAAGCCCGAATTCCCCGTCTTGAAGAACAACATGCCGTGGCATGCGCCGTTCAAAATTTTTGGTTGGCGATCAGTGCCACACCCGACATTCGCGGATATTGGAGCACCGGTAACCTCGTTTACACACCGGAGTTTCACAGGATCCTCAATTTGCCCGATAACGAGGAGTGTATGGGAATTTTTTATCTTGGTAAATTGAAAGCAGATGCTGTCTCTCCAAAAAGTCAAAGAGGACCGATCTCCGATAAGGTGATCTGGGTCCGGTCCTGATCCAATAAACCCCTACCCTATGCTTTTTTTCAGGATCATCATCAGCTTTCTCCGCGATAAGGAATACCGCGACCTCATTTACACAACGCTTGTCGTGCTCATCATCGGTTCAGCGAGTTACCACAATCTGGAAGGCTGGACTTGGATCGATAGCCTCTATTTCTGCGTTGTGACCCTAACCACAGTAGGTTATGGCGATTTTGCACCTCAAACCGATGGCGGCAAGATCTTTACCATTTTTTACATCATCGTGGGAATAGGTATCATTCTGAGCTTCATCGACTCGGTTTACCACCACTTCAATATGTCGAGTGAAGACAGGCGAAAGCGTATCCGTCAGCGTTTAAGAGAGAGGAACAAGGAATGAGAGTGGTAATTCAACGTGTTCTAAGTGCCGAAGTGATGATCGCCGGTAAGGTATATGCCAGTATCGGTAAAGGCTTGTTGATCCTGTTGGGAATTGAACACGATGACAATTCGGAAGATATAAGCTGGCTGTCGAAAAAAATTGCTCAGATACGCCTTTTCAACGACGGGGTTGGGATCATGAATCTGAGTGTATCCGAGGTATCCGGTGAACTGCTCGTTGTGAGTCAATTCACCCTACATGCCTCCACCCGAAAAGGAAACCGCCCTTCTTACATTCGAGCCGCCCGCCCGGAGCAGGCCATACCATTATATGGGTCATTTTGCGAACAACTCAGGATAGATTCAGGTTGTTCACTCCAAACCGGTGTTTTTGGAGCGGATATGCAAGTCGGACTGATCAACGACGGACCCGTGACCATTTTGATCGACAGTAAAAACCGTGAGTAGCTCTTGAGATCTTCCATTAAATACCCACATATTCATCCATTCCGCGAGCCTTTCAGATACGGCACTTCAAACTATTTAGAAGTCTTGAGCATTCATGCTTTCATCTGTGCCCTGTTTCTACTCTCAACCTTCGGGAGTGCCGGGCAGTCAAATCCCAGGTATCCCTCGTTGTTGTGGGAGATAACGAGTAATGAGACAAGTTCGCCTTCTTATCTCTACGGTACTATGCACGTAAGCAATAAGGTTGCATTTCACCTCGGAGACAGCTTCTTCCTGGCACTCCGATCCGTAGACCATGTTGCCCTCGAAAGTGACCCTTCACGTTGGTTGAATTACATGCTCGACTCAGCATATCTGGAAGAAAATGGACTTCTGTACCGAACCGGGAGCTATTATCGGGATTTCTACCGTCAGGCCTTCGCCGTACATGCCCCTGAACGCAAACAACTCGCCGCTGCACTTAATTTCAACAGCGGGATGGTCAATGGTATGCTCTACCGCAACTCGCGATCCAATGCCGACTATGAGGAAGACACCTACCTGGACATGTACATCTATCAGGCAGGTAAGAAGTGGGGAAAGAAGATCCTCGGACTGGAAGATTTCATGGAGTCCAATCAGCTCGTCCGACGATCCATGGAGCCCAATCCGGACGAGAAGGAAGAAGATCTGCTAAAGCCCTATCAGAAACTGGTACGACAAGGCAAAAAACCACAGGAAATGATGGAAGATGCCTACAGGAACGGAGACCTGGACATGGTAGATTCCCTCCAAAAGATCCTGAACCCGGGTATAAATCACCAGAAATACATGCTTTGGGTACGGAACAGGAATATGGTCTCCGAACTGGATTCCCTACTGAAAAATGGGTTGTCCGTTTTCGCAGGAGTAGGAGCGGCACATCTGGCAGGAGATTCCGGAATGATCGAGATGCTCCGCCACCTGGGGTATAAACTCCGACCCGTGCAAAGGCTGATCAATGACCAAAGCCGGGAAAAGCGCAACCTGTTGGAAAGAACATATGTCGACCAGCAGTTCAAGACATATTTCAGCTCCGACTCCCTGTTCGAGGTAGCCTTGCCGGGACCCTTTTTCGAGATCCCGGAAAACAAGCAGATCAAAATGTATTTCTTCCCGGAGATGGATAATGGTACAACCTATTCACTAACCCGTTTCCGCACCTATGGTGCACTCAGAGGTGAAAGTCCGGAATATGCCCTATCCCGGATCGACAGCATTTTGTACGAGAGCATTCCCGGTAAAATTCTGAAACAGGAGCGCATTGAAAGAAATGGCTATCCGGGTTTCGACATCCTCAACCGAACCCGAAAAGGCAATCACGAACGCTATCTCATCCTGGCCACCGAACTTGAATATTTCATCTTTAAAGTAAGTGGGACACTCGATTATTTGCCCGACAATGGCCAACTCGAAGAGGTATTCCGGACCTTCCAAATTCATCGCGGAGATGATCATGTTCGCACCTGGCACGATTCCCTCGCAGGTCTCAGCATCCGCATGCCCGGCCTGCCCATACGCGAATCCGGAAGGACATCTGTACTCATGGGAAATTCCGACATCGAATATCAAAGCCTGGACGCCTCTGGAAATTTCTACCGCCTACGGCGTGCGGGTTTACACGACTTCAGATACATCGAAGAAGACACTTTCGAGCTTAACTACATGATGGACAAGTTCCTCGAATCCGTTGAACTGGAAGCGGAATACGCGCAGCACAATGATCGTGGAGCATACCCGGCCCGTTATGTAAGATGTCGAGATAGTGGAGATTGGATCCACTTGTACCATTTGATCAAAGGCCCCCATTATTACCAGTTGCTGCTCCGGAATACCGACTCCAGCTTCCCTTCCGACTTTTTTGGATCTCTGAATTTCTTTGAACCCACCTACATATTCCCCTTCGTGGAATTTGTGGATACGAACCTTCATTATTGTGTCAGAAGCCCTGTCAAATACGCAGGCTGGAATGCTCGAACTTTCCGTCGCGAAAAAGAACCAGATGCAAAAGATCGGTTTGGTGAGGAAAACCGTTTCCGGAATTTCTCAATACTGCCCTCCGACGAGCGCATCTTTCTGGGATACCAAAAGTTGGATGTTTATTTCCATGCACCCACAAGAGATTCCATGTATCGGCGCGAACTGAGATCATTTCTCCACCAACAGAGCCTATTCCTCAAGGAGTCTCATTTTGCCGCCGATTCGTCATTCGCGGATTTCATATTCTCCGATACGAATTCCTCCCGCTGCATTCATGCCCGATGCGTCCTGGCAGGCGATCGGGTGTATATGTTCGGGGTAACCACCGATACCGCATCGGGTTTGAGTCCTTTCGCACGAACATTTTTCGATTCCTTTCGAGTAAAGGACAGTACGGTTGGCCTACCTTATTACCGGTCGAAATCCGATGTGCTCTTACAGAATCTTCGTGGTTCGGATAGTCTGGCCGTCATTTACGCCATTCAATCCCTTGATGAGGTCGAATTTTCATCAGAGCAGGCTCCGGAACTGATCCGTTTGATCGAGTCCTACAAACATCCCGAATTCAAAATCCAGCACCGAGCGGAATTGATCGAGCAACTGGGTAAGTTGAGACATCCGCAGGTTATGCCTTATCTCGAATCCGTTTACATCCGCAGTGCCGATACCGCACAACTACAGATCGCAGTTCTGAAAGGTCTCGCGAAGCGGAAGACCCGTCGTTCAACCGAACAGATCGGGAAACTATTGGATCTCGAAACCCCGCTATCCTCCCCATCCGAGATCGAATGGATGTTCTGGGATTGGTACGACAGCCTCAAGCTTTTCCGCCTGCTTTACCCCGACTTGCTCCAATATGCCCACTATTCCGAGTACAAGTATCCCGTACTCGAAATGCTTGCCGACCTGCTCGATTCCAATTGGGTCAAACCAAGGACCTATAAACGCTACAAGAAAGATCTAGTGCGGGAGGCCAAGGACAATCTGAAGCGGAAGATGGCCATTGCACCGATAGAAGATGAGAATTATTTCGATGAGGAAGACCGATCGTACAACTACGATGCCATTGTTCGCGCTTTTGTACCGATATTATTGCCTTATGTGCGGGACAAAACGGTTGCCGATTATTTCATGCGAAGCTTGCGCGTTCGGGATGATGACTTGAAGATAAGTATCCTTTGCAGCGTGCTGCTACATGGCTGTAGTGTGAACGACAGCTTCTGGAACCATTTTGCTGAACGGGACGAAACACGCCTGACGCTTTTCCGCGAGCTGGATCAGATCGGACGAACGGATCTGTTTCCGTCGAAGTTCCTCGAACCGGAGTTCATTGCCCGGGCTTTACTCTATGAAGGCGTGAAACCGGAACATACCGACAGTGTCGAATTGTATCAACGCATTCAGGCTATTGGGAAGAATGGTGCAGGATATATTTATATTTTCAAACATCCTGAGGAAGATAATGACGACGAGTGGCAGATCGATTATGTGGGTCTGATACCGGAAAATCCGACACGCATTCCGCTTACAACTGATGTTATGAGGCGCAATTTGTCGTATTACGACGATGAGGAAATGCAAGAACTGTTCGATGAGGTTCGGGAATCACTTCGATTCGAAAAGCGTAAGAGAGTAGTCCATGAAACCAAATACCAGCGCTACCGTTGAAGTCACCATCCACTCAATCCAATTCCGAATTCAATACCCGCAGCACTTTTTGGCTTGCCCCCTGATGCATGTGCACAAATGCCTTGCATTTAGCAGAGGCATCCGATAGGGCCAATGGATCGTCTGCATATTTTGCAACAATGCGTTGAATATCAGATGCCTCTCGTACACGATGCAGGTATCCGCCCTGTTCCATGAGTTGTATCTCCGGAAATTTATCGGATTTCGGACCACATAAGATCGGCATGCCTACTGCTGCTGCTTCGAGTACGTTGTGGACATTTCCGCTGAAACCTCCCCCTATAAATACCAGATCTGCACTCTTGTACGCTCTTCGCAGGAGCCCGATCACATCCAAAACCAATACCCTTTTATTGGAATGATCGGTTTCATCTGTCCATCTTCCAACACCATATGGGGTGAATTGACTGCAAATGGCGTCGATATGTCCGGCTGAGATATCATGAGGAACCAGCACGATTTTAATATCGCGGGTGCTCATGTTCAGGTACCGAGCCAAAAGCAGTTCCTCCTCAGGCCAGCTGCTTCCGGCCAATAACAGAAACTTCCCTCCCTTGAATCGCTCCAACCTGTCCAACTCTTCAATTTCTTTATTTCCCACCCGGTCAAATCGCAGATCTCCGGTGAGCGTGCATTGGTGAACCCCAATTCCTGAAAAATAAGTTGCCGTTTGTTCGTCCTGAACAAAGACATGCCTAAATCTTTTGATCTGTTTTCTGAACCAGGCAGCCCATGGTTTGAGCAGATAATGACCAGGTCTCAACAGACCGTTCAGCAGGTAAACGGGTATTTCCCGTTCGTGCAATTTGCGGATGAGGTTGTACCAGAAATCGTATTTCACAAAAAAGACTGCAGAGGGCTTCAGCACAGATACCGTATGCCCCATCAGCCAGGGCAGATCCGTAGGCAGGTAGAACGCTGCATCGATCAGCGGATGTGTGGAACGCACCTCGTAGCCACTCGGAGAAAAGAATGAAACAACGATCTTGTATTTCTTTGTGGCGCGTAAGGATTCCAGAACCGGAATGGCCATCTCGAATTCGCCCAATGAAGCGCAATGAAACCATAGAACCGGGTATTCACCGCAGGCGAGACGCGCTTTCCGTATCTGTTCACGGAAGTTCCTGCGAACACGGATGTATTTGGCGGCCCCCGGCATGAATAAGGCCGGCAAAGGCAACAGTAAACGCATCAACGCAAGAGCCGCTGAATACAGGAAAGTCATCAATCAATGAAAAACTGCTCTTCATCCGGATCTTTGGTGTAAACCGGAATTATAATGCCCAGACTCAACCCCGTGAGCATATCCTTTCGCTTCATATCATTGTATGCGCGCAGGTCGAAATCGTAAGAACGTAAACTGTGCGTAAATGCCTGGGAGAGATTCACCCCTACCCTGAAATTTACCCGCTTGCGCGGATCCAGGTATTGATAGCCGGCAAATCCGCTCAGCAGCAAGCCGCCATTGAGTTTGTCATATCCTTTTTCGTATTCGTTTGTTATCTGAGGTACTTTAGTGGTCGATGCCTGAATATCTATGCGGTGGTACATGGCTCCGGCACCTACCTGAAGAACCAATCCCGAATTCCGGTTCAGCGCACCTACCGGAAAAACCTTACCCCCAAATACCTGGATCAGGTGTCCGCGTTGATTGAATCGGATCTCTGAAAACAAACCATCCCGGTCGATCAATTGTCCCTCAGGACCCAGCAGATCATCGAACATGCTGCGCTCCAGAACGTTATTCCCGAACATCCAATCATAAGAGATCCCATAGATCAGACTCTTGGCGTTCTTGAATCCCAATTCCACACCAATGGCAGAGTTGTTGCCGAAACGATCTGCCAAGTCCCCTCCGGGGATCTGATAACTGTAACGAACCATTGGGAAAAAACCGGTTTGTTCTTCAAAGCCTACCTTGGAATTCTGTGCCCAGCCTGAGTCAAAAGAGACCAACAGGCTGATCAGGCTGAAAAATGGAAAGATTCGGGATGGTTTCATTCCCCACAAATAAAGGGATTAAGCCGCTAAAGGGAAACATTTCATTAAGTTTGCAGCGCCTTTCATGACCCGAGCGATACAAATGGTCGATCTGCATAACCAATACCTCCGTTTGAGAGGTGAATTGGATGCAGCCATACAAGGCGTGTTGAATGAGTCGCATTTCATTAAAGGTCCACAGGTCAAGCGTTTCAATAACAACCTCGCCAATTATCTGGGAGCAAAACATGTGATCGGATGCGGGAACGGAACGGATGCGCTGCAGATCGCATTCATGGCACTTGAACTGAAACCCGGTGACGAAGTGATCGTTCCCTGCTTCACCTACGTGGCCACTGCAGAAGTGATCGCTCTTTTAGGTCTTACGCCGGTTTTAGTGGATGTTGATCCACATACATTCAACCTGGACCCGGAAAATCTTGAACAGGCACTTACCGAGAAGACACGAGCCATAGTGCCCGTTCATCTATTCGGCCAAAGTGCAGACATGGAACCCATCCTGAACTTCGCCGCAAAAAACGATCTGTATGTAGTTGAAGATAATGCACAGGCCATTGGCGCAACGTATCGTTTCTCCGATGGTTCGGAGCGAAAAACGGGAACGATGGGGCATATCGGCACTACATCTTTCTTTCCCTCCAAGAACCTCGGTTGTTTTGGTGATGGCGGTGCAGTGATCACCAACAGCGACATGCTTGCGCAGCGTATGGAAGCCGTTGCCAACCACGGTCAGTACGAGAAATACAAGCACGATCTGGTGGGGATCAACAGCCGTTTAGACAGTATTCAAGCTGCTGTTCTTAACGTAAAACTGCAGCATATTGATCGGTTCAACTCCGCTCGTCATAAGGTGGCAGAACAGTACGACGATGCCCTGCGGGACGATCCGCGTTTTGAGATCCCGGTGCACATGGAGAATTCCACGCACGTTTTTCACCAATACACAATGCGTGTGCAGGGTTTGGATCGGGATGATCTGCGGCTTTATCTGAGCGATCTCGGTATACCGAGCATGATCTATTATCCAATTCCGCTGCACTTGCAGATGGCCTACAAACAATTGAAATACCCTGAGGGGAGTTTCCCTGTTGCTGAATCGCTGTCCCGATCGGTGCTATCACTGCCTATCCATACCGAAATGGATGAGGAACAAGTACAATTTATCTGTAAATCCATTCAAAACTATAAATACGAATTCGCATGAAGATTGCCGTAATTGGTACCGGCTATGTCGGTTTGGTGAGCGGAACATGTTTCGCGGAAACCGGAAACAAAGTAACCTGCGTAGATATAGACGAACGCAAGGTGTCCAAACTACAAAACGGAGAGATCACGATCTACGAACCGGGTCTTGAAGTGCTCTTTCAACGTAACCGCAAAGAAGGCCGTCTGTTTTTTACTACCCGCATCGAAGATGTGATCGATGAAGTGAGCATCATTTTTCTTGCCCTACCAACCCCTCCCGGTGAAGACGGAAGTGCCGATCTGCGCTACGTACTCGGTGTGGCCGATCAACTCGGTAAGATCATGAAAGATTACAAAGTGATCGTAGATAAGAGTACCGTACCTGTGGGAACGGCTGAAAAAGTCAAAAATGCGATCGCGGCCAATTACAAAGGCGAATTCGATGTAGTTTCAAATCCGGAATTTTTACGGGAAGGTGTTGCGGTTGATGATTTCATGAAACCCGACCGGGTAGTGGTGGGAACATCCTCACCACGTGCTCAAAAACTCATGGAAGAATTGTATGGCCCATATGTACGACAGGGCAATCCGATCATTTTCATGGATGAAAGATCCGCTGAGCTTACCAAATACGCAGCGAATTCGTTCCTGGCAACCAAAATTTCCTTCATGAATGAGATTGCCCGCGTTTGTGAATTGACCGGAGCCGACGTGGACATGGTACGCAGAGGGATCGGTGCCGATAACCGAATCGGAAAGCGCTTCCTGTTTCCCGGCATCGGATATGGTGGGAGCTGTTTTCCCAAGGATGTGAAGGCACTCATTAAAAGTGCCCGCGAAGAAGCTTACGATTTCCGGATCCTCAATGCCGTTGAAGAAGTGAATGAAGATCAGAAGATCTACCTCATGCCCAAGATCAAAAAACACTTCAACAACAACCTCAAAGGCAAAAAACTCGCACTGTGGGGATTGGCCTTCAAACCCAATACCGACGACATCCGTGAAGCCCCGGCCCTCTATCTGATCGATGAACTGTTGGCGGCGGGCGCTACAGTGAAAGCATTCGATCCGGAAGCCATGAGCAACGTGAGAGAAGTGATCGGAGATAAGATCGAGTTCACAAACAATATGTACGATGCCCTGGAAGGAGCCGACGCACTCGTGATCGCCACGGAATGGAGCGAGTTCCGCAATCCGAACTTTGAACGGATAAGCGAGCACCTTGGTGAAGTTTGTATCTTCGATGGGAGAAATGTTTTCGACTTGACCAAAATGGAAGAACTTGGCTACATCTATTATTCGATCGGACGAAAAGACGTAAAACCTTGAAAAAGAAAGTACTGATAACAGGCGGAGCCGGTTTTCTCGGTTCGCACCTCTGCGACCGATTCATACGTGAGGGCTTTCATGTGATCGCCATGGACAACCTCATAACCGGCGACCTCCGCAATATTGAGCACCTGTTCAAACTGGAACAATTCGAATTCTACCACCACGATGTGAGTAAATTCATCCACGTTCCGGGCGAATTGGATTACATACTCCATTTTGCCAGTCCGGCAAGTCCGATCGATTATCTGAAGATACCCATACAAACCCTCAAAGTGGGGTCTTTGGGTACACATAATTGCCTGGGACTTGCCATGGCCAAAAAAGCACGGATTCTGGTAGCAAGCACATCGGAAGTGTACGGCGATCCGCTGGTGCATCCACAAACGGAAGATTACTGGGGGAATGTTAACCCCATCGGGCCACGCGGTGTGTATGATGAAGCAAAGCGCTTTCAGGAAGCCATGACCATGGGTTACCATACCTATCACGGGCTTGAAACGCGGATCGTGCGCATTTTCAACACATACGGGCCCCGAATGCGGCTGAACGATGGCAGAGCCCTGCCTGCTTTCATCGGACAGGCATTGCGGGGTGAAGATCTCACCGTTTTTGGCGATGGCAGCCAAACCCGCTCATTCTGTTACGTAGATGATCTGGTCGAAGGGATCTACCGATTGCTCATGAGCGATTATGTGTTCCCGGTCAATATTGGAAATCCCGACGAGATCAGCATACGCGATTTTGCTGAGGAGATCATAGCCCTCACGGGAACTGATCAAAAGATCGTTTACAAACCGCTGCCCAAAGACGACCCAAAGCAGCGACAGCCCGACATCACCCGGGCAAGGGAAATTCTCAACTGGGAACCTAAAGTAAGCCGGGAAGAAGGTTTGAGGATCACGTACGAATACTTCAGATCTCTGCCACAGGAAGATCTCTATAAATACGCTTATCCAAGAGAGTTTGAAAAGAAATGAACGAGGAAAGGTTTCAGCCATTCATCCATGAATCCAGCTATGTTGATGATGGAGCCAGTGTAGGCCACGACACCCGTATTTGGCACTTCTGCCACATCATGTCCGGTGCAGTGATCGGGCACGATTGCAACCTTGGTCAGAATGTTTTTGTGGCATCTGACGTTCGTCTCGGTAACCGTGTGAAGGTTCAGAATAATGTGAGTATTTATTCCGGTGTGATCTGCGATGATGATGTGTTCCTCGGCCCTTCAATGGTATTCACGAATGTGACCAATCCGCGCAGTGCGGTGAACCGACGCACTGCGTACGTAGAAACACATGTTGGCAAAGGTGCCACCATTGGCGCCAACGCCACGATCGTATGCGGAAACTACATAGGCGCCTATGCCTTTATTGGAGCCGGTGCAGTAGTGACTTCCAATGTGCCGGATTACGCTCTCGTTGTGGGCAACCCGGCCCGACAGATCGGCTGGATGAGCGAATACGGTTCACGTTTGCATTTCGATGAAACCGGAAAGGCCCGATGTCTTGAAACCGGTCAGCTTTACGAATTGAAAAATGGTCGGGTAGTTCGAATCGCATGAGAAGAGAAAAGATATTGGTAACCGGAGGTTTGGGCTATATTGGTTCACATACAGTTGTTGAACTCATAAACCTGGGTTATCAACCGATCATCATCGACAATTTGAATAATTCCTACCGTTCCGTACTAGATCGTATCGCTTCCATTACCAACCAAAAACCTGAGTTTGTGGAAGGCGATGTAACCAACGCAGCTGATATTGATGCGTTGTTCAAAACACATACCGACATCCGCGCTGTGATACATTTCGCAGCATTTAAAGCGGTAGGAGAATCGGTGCAGCAACCGTTGAAGTATTACCGTAACAATGTAGCCGGACTGATCACATTGCTTGAGTGCATGGCAAAGGCCGGAGTGAAGAATATCGTTTTCAGCTCCAGTTGTACGGTATACGGAGATACGGATCTTTCGCCGGTCCACGAGGACATTCCAATCGCCAGAGCAGCCTCTCCCTATGGGAATACGAAGATTATCTGTGAGGATATGCTCCGCGATGAATCTCTGACCGGCGCCGTTCGGGTCGTGAGTCTGCGCTATTTCAATCCTGTTGGCGCGCATGAGTCCGCTCTCATAGGGGAATTACCCCTGGGTGTTCCAAATAATCTGATTCCCTATATCACACAAACTGCAGCAGGTATCCGGGAGCAACTCACCATTTATGGCGATAACTACCCTACGCCCGATGGAACCTGCATCCGCGATTACATACATGTGGTGGATCTGGCCAAAGCGCATGTGAAGGCATTAGAACGATTCAATGATTCCGACATGGCTGATTTTGAGGTATTTAACCTTGGTACGGGCAACGGGAACAGCGTGCTGGAAGTTGTGCAGTGCTTTGAACGAGTGAATGGCTTGAAACTGAATTATCGGTTTGGTGAACGAAGGGCCGGCGATGTGGTGCAGATCTGGGCCGACACCAGAAAAGCTGAAGATATCCTCGGTTGGAAAGCCGAACTAGGACTGGAAGATATGATGCGCAGTGCCTGGAATTGGCAGCGATCACTCTAAATCCCCCAACGTCGCAGTTTTTTATCCCGGCGAATTTCTGAGATCGCCTGATTGCGCAATTTCGCTCCATGCACTACGGATTGGTGATCATTTGCTTTTTGGTCTTGCCGGAATTTGGCCTTGGAAAAGGTCGGACAGATTTCGGCGGATGTTTTCCTTGCAAACAGTATATCGAAAATCTGGATCTGCCCGCAGGCATGCACCTCGATCCGATCTGGAACAGCCCAGCTTTATCGGGAACACATTATTTCTACCAATTGTACTTCAGAAACATCCCGATCTGGAATGCCGGAATACTATTCCATCACCTGAACGATACTCTGCTCCGGGATGCCATACTTCCCAAAAGAGAGGTAGGATCAACCGTGGAAACAGATATCATCCATGAAGATCGATTTTTCGTTCAGGTCAGCAACTCCTTTGAACTCGTTGATAAGCGCTATGTCTTTAACAACCAAACCGGAGCAGGTCATCTGGAATTCAGGGATATGCAGGGGCGGACCGTGCTCATCGCCAATTCTTTGCGCTATCAAAACCATCTAACCAGGCGCGCTTATGTGTTCAATCCGAATCCGATCCATAGTTCTGGAACATCTTACGGTGAAGTTTATACCGATCGGAACGATGCCATGTATCCGGAACTTCAGAATGAAATGAAGGAGGTAAACATTGAGATTGACCAGCTACCCTATTATCTCCAGTTCAAAGACCGATCTCCACCGGCCTATTCAACAGATATACTGCGGATCGATAGTTTGTCTGCCGATCGGTCGCAACCGGAATTTGAGTGCGTTCAGGTACTGTATCATATCTCAAGATTTGTTCAGCATTTGCGTTCGATCGGGTTCAAGGACAGCATCGATCTAATTCAGATAGACCCCCATGCATTGGCGGGTGCCGATCGCAGTGCCTTCGACCCCTTTGCAGATCCGCCCTCCATACAGTTTGGTGTAGGTGGAGTGGATGATGCAGAGGATGCTCAGGTGATAATCCATGAGTTCTGTCATGCACTCATACATCAACTGAACCCATACTCCTATCAAGGAACTGAACGCAGGATCATGGAGGAGGCAATTGCCGACTATTTTGCGCTGAGTTACAGCTATCTTCTGAATGGGAACACAAGCCGGAAGGTCTTTAGTTGGGATGCCCATAATCCTTTTTGGTCGGGATATACGGCTCGCAATCACTTCGCATATTGCCCGACTAGCGACGAGCGCTGTTTGCGAGAAAGTTGGACTGGATTTTTCCTGGAATATGCGCATCAATCGGGATTCGAAACGGTCGATCGCGTCCTTCTGAACTTTCTGCCTCTTTTGATCCCGAATGGAAGTACACAAACTCAAGCTGCAAGGCTGATCTGGCTGTGCGAGCAAATGGGCTTGAACATACCCACAAGCATTCTATTGGATTGCGGATTTCTGGATCCTGCATTCACTGCTCCGGCTCAATTTGAATCGAACCGAACCCGCATCCTGCATGGAACGGATTGCTTGCTGGAATTAACTGATATTCAATACATAAACTGGGATCTGATCGATCTGAACGGCAGGGTCATTCACTCCGGAAGGGAAATCGGTTCTATGATCCGCTTGCCTGCTGAGTACCTTGGAGGGAAAGCTTCCATGTATTGGCTAAAGGTTTTGGGTATTGCAGAGGCCGGTTCCAGGCCTGTGGAACGGATCATGCGTATCCTCTATCTGCCCTAATTCCATTGTGGATCAAGGGGCGAATTGCTCAAAATGCGGAATTCCCCTCCGAGTCTGCTCATGGCCTTCTTCCACAACTGTTGACTTTCCAGAACCGGCGAAAGCGCCTCACTCGGGGCAATACTGCTCACGATCCAGGAATCACGTTCCAACTCCTCATCGAGTTGTCCCGGAGACCAACCGGAATAACCCAAAAAGAATTTGAAGTTGCGAACCATGTCCGGATCACGGCGAATATGGTCCATGGCATCCTCAAAATTTCCACCCCACCACAAACCCGGTTTGATGGGCATCGATTCTCCAATTTCAGAACCCAGAACATGGATGAAATGAATTGTATTCAGTTCAACCGGTCCACCTTTGATCAGTGGGATGTCGGGCATGGTAACATCTGCCACTACATCGGCCAGGCTGAGTTCAAGCGCATGATTCAATACAAAGCCCACGGTTCCCTCTTCGTTATGTTCTGTAAGCAAAACCACAGAACGCATAAAATTCGGATCTGCCAGAAATGGTTCTGAGATCAAAATGCGCCCCTTTTCAGGAGGTATTGGTGTGGTACTCATATCGGTCTGAAATTCGGTTGAGCAATCGAACTACAACCTTTGCTCATTTGCAGTTCAATACTCCTGATCAGTTTTGCAAACGTTAAAATTAACCAATATTTAGCAATATGCCCTCCGTGAAACCGGCAAAAACGACCGGAGCTATGTTCATTGGGCTACCCGATTATCCAAAGACGGGATCTACCCAATAAGGATTCGGAGATAGTAGGCACCCAAAACGATCAGAAAGAACAAACCGAGCCATGCCAGATATTCCAACTTACGCGACCAGGGTCTTTCGGTTAATTCCGTTCGTGCAACCCGGATGGATAAATAGGCCAATATCGGTGCTGTTAAAAACGAAATCGAAGTAGCGATCGTCACCATTTGCTTCATGCTGGACACAAATACCGAGAGCAGGACCGCCACCCCGATCGTAAGCAAGATCATGATGGTGAAGTGCATATTTCTCTTCTGAAGAACGACTTGTGGGTTATCTTTCTCGGATAGATGCCCCCGCAAGATCTCGGTGATCACCCTCGGCGAACCATCTAAACAAGTAAGTGTGGTGCTGAACATGGTCGTGAACGCGGCTATAGCTATGACGAAATAGCTCCAGGACCCAATGCTCGTCGTATAAATATCGATCAATTGTCCGGCGTAGACCACTCCGTTTGCAGATAGTTCAATGCCACTGCCATAGATCACATTGGCACCCAGCAAAAGAAAGCACAGGGCGAGAAATGCAGTTCCATAGAAGCCTACTCTGAAATCAGTCATTTCTTGTCGAAATGGTATCTCCGAATTTCGGATCCTTCGGTTCGCTACGACCCAAAGCGAATGCCAAATGGCAATATCCAAAGGCGCCGGCATCCAACCCAGGAATGCGATCAGAAAAGAGGCATCCTGCGGATCTTGCAAACTAAAGAAACGTTGCGCCTCGAGTTGAACCTCACGTTCAATGAAGAAAGACGTAACAGCAGCAACTACTGTGGTAATTGCCAAAACGATCATGATCACCTTCATGAGTTCGTTGAGTACATTGAATTTGCCAATGTACAGAATGAGCGCACACAGTACCAGCAGAAAGGTGCTCATCACCCAGGGAGACCAGGAAAGCCCTGTGATCTTAAGAGCAATACCGGCTGTAACGACTGTTACTGCAGCCTGTATGGTGAACATAGTGCTCACGGTAAGGATCAAAACGATCCATACCGCCCAACGCCCTAATCGGAGGTAGGCTTGAATGAGACTTTCACCCTTCAATGCGGCATAGCGCGGCCCGAGTTCAAAGAAAGGATACTTGAATAGGTGTGCAAACAGAATCCCCAGAATAAGAACATAACCATATTCAGCACCGGCCCGCGTCGATTGGACGATATGCGAAACACCAATGGCCGCACCGGCATATAAAAGGCCCGGACCTAACTTTCGGAGGATCTCTAACATGTTCGAACCCCGAAAATAAAACTATCCTGCTATGTATGTACTTCGGTCCAATTAAAATGAAACACCGAGTCGGTACCCCAGGAATCCAACATTCTTACCTGCGACTATATGCAGACCGGCGTGCACAAATTTCCAACGGACGTTACCCCCAAGCCGTATATGACCCATTTTCTCCAAATAATCCTTGCTTCGTGCAATACCCAGACTCCAAATGAATTCCGGCGCAACGATCAGCGATTCCTGAACGGGCAATACAAAGCGTAATCCCAGAGGTACATTGGCATGCCACATCAACTCCTGACCTTCCCGGCGAGCCATACTGTCCAGCGTGAATGCCTTGGCCTCAATTCCTGCCATATAATTCAAAGGAAACTTGATCAAAGGCTTGGTTTGGAACATGCGCAAATGACTGAAACCAAAGCCCATTCCTATTCCCTCGGCATTTGAGTAAAAATATTCCAATGAACTTTCGTTCAGATCTTCATCCACAAGGGTCATGCTTACCCCATTACTGGCCTCATAACCTCCAATATACAGGTACGGATCTTTATATGCGAAATTGATGAGACTCAAATTGAAGGCCTTGAAAACATTGTTCTTCCGATCGATAGGCGTATCGTCAAAATTCCACAAACCACCACCGGTATCCGACTTAACCACAGGAATTGGTGTTTCCCAATTCCATTTACTGTAGAAATCAACATTGTTACAGGTGCTGCCCGAGGGGAGCCCTCCTTTGCGTGCCGCTGCCTGTAGGATTGGAAGCATATCGCCTTTCTCCTGCTCTACCACAACAACCTCCTGGGGTTTCTTCTTCTTGTCGGATTCCGTGACCACATCGCTTCCCTCCGGATCAGCGACCAGTCGGAGGATCTTAACCTCCACTCGGCGATTTAGCTGTCGGCCTTGTTCCGTGCTGTTTGAAGCAACTGGTTCGCGCTCACCGTACCCAACTGCATTCATACGCTTATCAGGAATTCCTTTTCCCGTTAAGTAGCTTTTAACTGAATTCACGCGATCCTGACTCAATTTCAGATTGGCCTCGTCGGAACCAATGCTGTCTGTGTGCCCTCCCAACTCGATCACGATATCACTGTTCTTCATGATCTCGTAGAGTTTGTCGAGTTCCACCTTCGATTCTTCCCGTAACGTTGCTTTACCCAGATCGAAGAAAATGTTCTTCAGTTCAAACTTGGCCCCGATCTTGGCGGTCTGAATGTGAAAGTCCTTCTCCAAACTCAAGTCCCCGCTTTCCTCTGTCATCCAATTATACTTGGCGCGATAAACGAGCGCATCGATCTCGTCTAACGTGCTTCTGTATTGCTTTAACGTTTTCTCATAATCTTCAAATACTTTGTTTACCTCCGGACTACTGGACTGATTCAGTGATTCAATTTGTCTGTTCAACCGATCAAGTTCCGCTTTCAGCTGGTTTAAGCTGGTTTTCTGCTCTTTGATCTTTTCCTGGAAATTGGTGGATTTTCGGTATTTAGCCGGATCCGTGAGATCGATCTCTTCCGAATAGTACAAATACCCCTTCATATCGATCACCGCAAGATACTTGCGATTGAGCGGCAAAGCGGCAAGGTAACTCCCGTCCACCCCACTGCTTGTAACCTTGGTAACGTCCTCCTTCGTGACCATGTCTACGAACCGGATATTCACCTGCACCCCGGTATCCTTCTCGTTATACACTTTACCATACAGTTTGAACAACTGCTCCGGACGCATGTTAAAAGGCATCAGGAACTCATAGATATCGTCTTTCCCGTAACCATCGGCCATTCCGTCCCGAACGATGTAGGCCTTTTTCCCGCTGGCAGGAATGGAGAGATCCGCATCATCCTCCAGTGTATTGATGAACTTTCCCAAATTCACCGGCTCTGTCCATTTGGTCCAACTGTCATCCAATCTCCGTGTCATGAATACGTCGTAACCCCCAAATCCAAAATGCCCGTTTGAGGAGAAGTATAGCGTCTTACCATCGGCAGAGAGGAATGGAAATTTCTCCTGATCCGAGGAGTTTACCGTTGTTCCCAGATTTTTAGGTGTGCTCCAGCCATCTTCACTCAGAAAAGTCACCCAAAGGTCGCTACCCCGGCCATCGCCTTTGTCCGTACAATAGATCATGGTTTTCCCGTCTATTCCGATACAGGCCAGACTCTCCCACTTGGATGTATTAATCGTTCCACCCAAATTACAGGGAGGCGTCCAGTTGTCATCCTTCCTAACCGAATAGAACAGATCTCCACCTCCAAAGGATCCCTGGTAATTGCCAAAAACGATCGCCACGTTCTCATCCGGCGAAATGGCCAGAATACCCTCATGCGAACTTGTATTCAATTTGGTAAAATTCACGGGTTTGGACCAGGATCCGTCCGATTCCTGTGTGGAATACCAGATATCCTCACCCCCAACTCCCCCAGCCCGGTTAGCGGCAAGGAAATACAGCGTTTTACCATCCTGCATGATCCGCGGAAGGAATTCATTACCCGACGTATTGATATTCGACCCGAGATTCTCCACTTTCACCCGCTCATCTTCACGTTGCAGCAAGGCCAGCCACTTATCAGCCAGCGTCTTGTCCGCCGAGCTGTACTCGCTTTTGTACTTATTCAAACAATCGATGGATTTGTCGAATTCCTGTAAGGCAAAATAGCATTTGGCCAGTTTGAGGTAATCGGCCGGGTTCGACTTCACCCCCCGTTCATAGGCAAGTGCCGCTCTTTGGTAATCTTTGTTGCTGAAGAATTGGGCCGCATCCTGTGCTATGCTCAGTGAACTCAGGAAAATGCACGCCAGAACGAGAAGAAAGGTTCGATTTCTCATGACAAGTCTATTGGTACGACCGGTTGAAATTAGCAAAAAATCGGCGAAAAAAAATCCCGCCGAAGCGGGATTCACATCAAAATGCGATGATCAGATATTGTTTTGGGGACTTATCCGATCCGTTCGATCAGATCTGCGATGCGGGAAGAATAACCCGCCTCGTTATCGTACCATCCCACGATCTTAACGGTTTTGCCGTAAACCATAGTGGACAGGCTATCGAAGATGCAGGAATGTCTGTTCCCAACGATATCAATACTCACGATCGGGTCTTCCTGATACTCCAATATTCCCTTCAATTTCGTTGAAGCTGCCTTTTTGAAGGCCGCATTCACCTGCTCAACAGAGGTTTCTGTTTTCAGGTTAACTGTAAAATCCGTAACTGAACCATCCGGAATAGGCACGCGCATGGCGTTTCCGTTCAGTTTTCCACTCAGGTGAGGCAAAACCAAACCGACTGCCTTGGCTGCTCCGGTGGATGTAGGGACAATGCTGTATGCAGCAGCACGGGCACGGCGGAGGTCCTTGTGAGGCGCATCATGCAAACGCTGATCGGATGTGTAGGCGTGTATTGTGGTCATGAATCCGTTCTCGATACCAAACGTATCATCCAGAACCTTCACCATCGGTGCCAGGCAATTGGTTGTACAGCTGGCATTGGAAAGAACCGTCTCATCACCTGTGAGCTGATCGTCGTTCACACCAAGGACAATTGTTTTGAGATCCCCTTTGGCAGGTGCCGAGATCACAACTTTACGGGCACCGGCCTGAATATGCTTGTCGGCATCGTCCTTGTGAACAAAGCGACCTGTCGATTCCAACACTACATCCACTCCAAGTTCACCCCAAGGCAGTTTGGTGGGATCGGCCTGGGCAAGAGCGTGGATCTTCTTTCCGTTTACAGTTAGAAAATTATCGTCGTGTTCTACCGTTCCGTTAAATCGGCCATGAACACTGTCGTACTTCAGCAAATGGGCCAAAGTGAGGTTATCGGTAAGGTCGTTAATGGCAACAACTTCAATCCCTTCTTTTTCGAGGAGGTATTTAAAAGCCAATCGGCCAATACGTCCAAAACCATTGATCGCTACTTTCATACTGTGTGGATTTTGAGTGTAATTTCTTTTGAGGCTGCAAAGGTAGAAGATTGAAATTTTTTTCTTTGAGAATTAGTGCAAAAAAATATTTCTTTGCACCCACCAAAACGGAAAGCCCCTTTTCGAGGTTCCGTTTCGGTGAAAATCCGGATGGAAAAACGGAATCAGTAAATACCATCCTGAAGATCTGGCCCCTTCGTCTATCGGTTAGGACATCAGATTTTCATTCTGGGAAGAGGGGTTCGATTCCCCTAGGGGCTACCAAAGAGAAGACTCATCAATGCGATGGGTCTTTTTTCGTTTCTGGGCCTGGGATTGAGGTGGTTTGAAACAGGTTCGATATTCTGCTTGGGGCATCAAATCCCGAGTTCAAGAATGTTCGATATTAGTCTGCTTCCCCCTACCGCGTCCACCAAAGCCTTGGCTAAGGTGGGCAGTTAAAAAAACAATGAAAAGACTCATCTCAAAGATGGGTCTTTTTTCGTTTGGAGACTCGACGCTAATAGTTGCTAAATCTGCAATCAGCCTGTGAACCTTCGTAAACCGGGTCGACGCTTTTTCACCTCGGATCAAACAGATCTACACAGTTCAGTTAAGCGTCAACGGCTGATCGTAAACCGCGTATACCGCACAAATAATCCGTCATTCAACTCCAAATAGTAGCACCCATTCTTCAACGCCGATACATCCAACGCGTTCAGCTCCCTTTCAAATTGCCCTTGACCCACAGTTCTGCCAGCCAGATCGCTCAGGCGGTAAGTAGCCCTGAAACCTGAACGAACCCAAAGGGTAGACACGCATGGAACCGGGAACAATTCGATACCGGCATCAAACAATGACTCTATTCCGATGAGATCGTACATGAAGGTATCTGAAGCTTGGGTACAACCTGAATCGCTCGCCACTACAACCCAATAGCTACCGTTGGACAACGGCCGATATGATTGTCCGGTGGCTCCCGCGATCTCTCCAGCCGAATTGTACCATTGGTTTCCTGTTGCCGAAGTACTCTTCAGTACGCTATCTTGTAAAAGAACAGATGGTTTTGGCGGCAAGGGATGCATTCGGAAGTGTATCGTGGCTGAGTCGGAACAGGACCATTCATTCTCGAAAATATATCGAAGTTCCTGCTCACCGATCTGCCATTCGGATGGTTCGAAATCCTGCTTTTCTAGTCCATTCAATTTATAGATTCCCCCAACTGGCATTCCTCCTTTCAAACCAAAGGGTTCAATGTTGGCACATATACCAGGCTGACCCAACAATGTGACATTTGGTACCTCTGCAACAGTGATATTAGCTGTGTCGCGGACAGTACAACCACTTGGATCGGCATACGCATAGAGGATCGAATGTGTTCCAACTCCTGCAGAAGACGGCACAAAGAACTGTCCGATGATCGCAGGTCCGCTCAGCGTTCCTCCAGTGGGATTCACAACGATCTTGAGCGGATCGGCCCCGTCACAGACACTTTCCGGAAGGGTGACCGATGCAGAACCCGGTTTCAATTTCTCGATTTCCAACTTGATAGATGAAATACACCCATTCATGTCCGTATAAGAATAATCTACCCGATTCGCACCCGAAACTGCCCTTTCTACAAAAAATGAATCCCTGGAAACGGCCGAACCTGTGTACGTGCCGCCGGAAGGACTAACAAGAACGAGTTTCACAGGAGCATCCCCGGGACAAACAGTTGGAATACCCGTTACTGTTAAAGCTGTTGTGTCAAAAACTTCCATATTCCCGGATGCCTCATTCGAACATTTGTTGCTATCTGTATAGGTATATTTTAAGATGTGTTTTCCCGTGCCGGCGTTGGATGGGAAAAAGTGATCCCTTATCACCCCTCGCCCGCTGAAACTGCCTCCCGAAGGATTACCCTGTGGAAGCTGTAGACTATCCCCATTCACACAGACCGAACGACTGAAATTCCAGGACACATTACTCCCTTTGAACACACTGGCCGTTTTGGAATTGTAGGAAGGACAACCAACGGCATTCACATAGCGATAGGTGATGGTATGTGTGCCCACCCCGGCAATATCGGGGTCGAAACTGGAACCATTTACCCCGGGTCCGGAGAATGTCCCCCCCTTCGGTAAGCCGAGGAGATTGAGCGGATTTGTATTTAAACAACTGTTCGGGATCGGATTGAGTATCGCGATAGTACTCTTACGCAACTCGATTGAATCGGAAGTTGTATTGCTGCATTTATTGGTGTCGGTATAGGTGTAACTATACCCATACATCCCGATGATTCCATTAACGGAATCCGGGAAGAAGTGATTCGAGGAGATACCCTTACCGAAATAGGTGCCTCCCGAAGGAGAAACTGAATTGAGTGGAAAGGAATCTACATTATCGCAGGTCCATGCGCCTCCTGTTATACTCAGTACCGGTAATCGCCATACCGTGAGTGTTTGGGTGTCTCGGGATGTACAGAGTGCCGTATCCGTGTAGCTGTATATTATGTTGTATCTACCATATCCCACAGCCGAAGGGAAGAACAAGCTATCCCGCACAGTGATGCCCAAATAACTGCCTCCTGCAGGTGATCCACCTTTGAGAACAACCGTATCAACACTTTCACATACAGGGGCTTGCGCCGCAAGACTTACTTTAGGCGGTGTTCGTTCCGAAATAGTATACTCGATACTCTTCACCGAACAAGTCGTTCCCGTTCGTACCGCTTCTACCTGATACTTCCCAACTTTCGATGCGTAGATCGAATTGCCTGTTGCGCCTTTGATCTGTGTTCCGTTGTAGAACCAGGTATACCTGAAATTACTATTGCCTGCTGCGATCAACCGAACGCTATCTCCTTTGCAATACCAGGGTTTACCATTGGAAGTGCGCAGGATCGTATTGGAATCCATGGCATAATTCACCAATGCGAATTCACTTACATTATGCCTTTCAGTAAGTAAACTGTCGCCCGAAAGGTAGACCTTGGTACCCGAAGCCTCCCAAAACATCGAATCACCCGGGTATCTGCGAAACAGATCCAACCCACAATCGTTGCTGCCTGAATAGGCTTTGTTAGCGGAGTAATAGAGCGTGGCGTTTGCTGTAACCGAAGTATTCTCGTCAAGATATAAACCGTAATAATGGGTTGTATCCAGATCTCCACCTACGTTTGGATCCAATTGGGCCATGCTCTTGCCTTGCACCTCATAAAGATGCGCATACCGAGGCGATCCGGAGAACTTGTTGATCTTCAGTTGATCCCCCTGTTTCGATTGAATGTTCAGTTCCTTTGCATTATACGTGAATACGGAGCGATCGCCGATAGCTGCTCCTGAGACACGCCAATATGGCCCATTCAAACTGCCGGAATTCGAATTGGCGGAACTGTCGGCCAATGTGGTACCTGTTCCTTCATCCATTTTCCAGTGTCCGACAAGTCTCGCAGCGAACTTGTGTGAACTGTTCAGGCGTTGACACATCCAGGTTTGCATGGTTTTAACATCGATGGCCGTGTCCCATAGGCGTACCTCATCGATCATTCCGTTGAAATTCCTTCCGTTCCCGGTGCTGAGTTGCCCAATTCGCGCATTCCCCCCGGTTGAGATGTCTATGAGTCCTGTATAGAGGGTGAATGCCTGCAGAATTCCATTCACATAAACCTTTACACTATCCCCATCGAACACACCGGCAACATGATACCATTTGTTCAGATCCAATACCGACGAACTCGATTGTGCTTCAACCCAGGATCCACTGCTCCGGGAACAAATATTGAACGAGACTCGTCCTCCATCGCCGCACCTTAGTACATAGCCCTTGTTTCCGGAAGCCCAGTTGTGTTTACATAAGATGGAATTCTCCCAAACGTTGGTCGCGAAAGCTGTGGGATAGATCCAGGCCTCAACGGTCATGGATATCCTCGGGTTCAAACTGCTGTGATCTTTGATCTCCACGTAGTCATTTACCCCATCGAAATCAAGGGCATAACCGGCTCCGGTTTGAGCATTGGCCCAAAGCGCATCTGCGGAGATCATCAAAATAAGGCCGAATAGCCTTGTGTAAATCGGGGAGATCATGGTCAAATTTTAATTGGAGCTACAATATAGGCTAATTCGGAGTGTCGTTTCGATTCCGATCCCGAAATTTGACGACCTTACCCCAAAGGTAGACTCCATTGCCTATATTGGAAACGAATTTAAACATGCATCTGCTCACTGCTTGTATCCTTTTGTGGTGTACGTCACTTACGTATTCCCAGGAGCCAGATCTTACGGACTCCCCGATTGAAACACAATGGCTGTTCACTTTAGACGGATACAATACAACCGATCTGGCCGACATTCTCGTTGATGGAAATGGGAATAGTTATGTCGCAGTAAACTACTCATCGACATTGAGTATTCCAGAGCTGAACGTTCAACTCCCTTTTGGAAGGCATGTGGCACGAGCCATTGTAAAACTAGACCCCGAGGGACGGGCACAATGGGCTTTACCCTTCGAAAGCGGCTACGACGGCCGTACAGAGGAAATGCATTTTGCCGAGAACGGTGATCTGCTGATCACAGGCTTTTGTGATGACGTTTCGATATACCCTTCAACCGACCCTGGCCAGGCACCGCTCAAGCTTGGTGATCCTAAACCCAAAGAACAATTCCATCGGAATTTCTATGTATTCCTGGCCCGATATACCACCGAAGGAGAGCGCATTTGGGTGAAACAATGGAAATCCACCTGGGCACAATCCGGTGGCATCGCGTGTAAGCCGAATGGCGATATCTATTGGTCTGTACATTTTCAAAAGGAGTTGTTCGCAGATACAGGAGTTGAAGAGACCGGTGTGAATTCCAGTTCCCTGGAGCGCCTCGTCACATTCATATTGGATAAAAATGGAAATGTGCGCGAAAAATTCCCCTTAACCTATATCGATAAACGGATAAGGAGCACGCATATGATAAGTGACAGGGCTAATAACCTGATCGTTTATGGATTGTTTGAAGGCCGGCTCGATCTGACTCCCAAAGATTCTCTGGTGAATGATCGGTTGATCGACAATCAGGACGCATTCATTGCCAAGTACGATTCGACGAATGAGTTGCTTTGGGTGAGGACACTTGGAGGAAGAAATCTGCAGTTTATTCGAGATCTGCAAGTGGATGCTGACGGAAAACTGTGGCTTACGGGAGAATACAGAATGGAATGTGTGATCTCCTCAGGTGTTCGAATGAAGCAAGAAAGTGGATACGAATGGAAATCGGGATCCAGTTTCGTCTATGCTTCCTTCTTCCCAAATGGCGATCTGGATTTTGTGCGCTATCACAACCAAAAGGAATATAACCAAGCCGTTTTCGGAACATCTCTTGTAAACGTGGGAAATAATAGAATTTTTTTGGCCGGCTCGTTCTCGGGGTCATTGAATCTTGATCCAACAAACGACACCCGGGTCATTCATGATTCTGTTGCAGGAACCTTTATCAGCGTTTGGGAGGCTGACAGTCTCCATATTCTTCAGCAGGATTTTCGAAATAAGAGATCCTGGGCATATATATCCAAAGTTCGAAACGGAGGGAAGAACCTAATTATGGCCGGGAATTATTATGGCGCACCTGAATTCAGAACACCGGGAGGACAAACGTTTAAACTTTCAAATCGTGACTATGGAAGGAGCACCTTTATATGCGGTGCAACGATCCAACTTCCGCAGATCGATACGCAGGCATCAAAACCCAGGGAAATCAAGAATCATCTCACGGAGATCGAAGAAATCCTGGCATGCTTGTCACCGGATACTGAACCCAACGAACACACATGGTTTGCAATACCCTCCGACCAACTGCACGACACCTTGCCTATTCCCGCCTCGGAACAGAGCAGTCCATGTCAGGTGCATTTGAATCAAGCCTCTGCTATTCTATTTCCCAATCCGGTTAAAACCTCATTTACGCTCAGCTTGAGCGGTTTTCAAGGTGATCTTTCCGTGAGCATCATCGCTTTCAACGGTGAACTGCTCCTTCGGCACAAAACGCGTATGGAAGAAGAGAATCTATCCCTCGAATTTGACGTATCCCATCTGGCAACCGGAACCTATTATGTAAATGTGGTTCAAAAGGGTTATGCTAAAAGTTTCCGACTTATCAAGCAATAACGGATCGTTCAGTTCAACCTTGCCCTTTAAGCAGTATTTGATATAATATTGAATATGCTTTCCAAGCGAACAAAATACGGTCTCAAAGCCCTTGCTGCACTAGCCCGGACGAATAGCCGGACTCCTCTTCAATCCAGCACAATAGCACGTGACGAAGGTATATCTGTCAAATTCCTCGAAAGCATTATGCTCAACCTGCGAAAAGCGGGATATCTGGGCGCAAAAAAAGGTAAGGGAGGGGGTTATTATCTTATGCAGGATCCCAAAGATATCCCTCTTACAG
Source organism: Flavobacteriales bacterium (assembly GCA_020635435.1). GTDB lineage: Bacteria > Bacteroidota > Bacteroidia > NS11-12g > UBA9320 > VMDK01. Next base: position 91,520 of record JACJZU010000004.1, on the reverse strand, counting down.
ACATCATACGGTTGCTCGAAGGACCTATTGCACTCGTTCCATGTGTAAGCCTGAATTATTACGAACCATGCGATGATTGCAGATCCGAAGAATCATGCTCTATCCACCGGGTCATGCTCAAGGTACGGGACAGTATGCTCGATGTTTTCCGAACACATACGGTCGCAGACCTGATATGACAATTGTCACACGCTTGATTCTCAACCCAACTTCACTTTTATTTGTATTTCCTATTAAGTCGATAGGTTAAATGGTTTATGATCATTTCAGCACTCGTCAAACGAAGATCCTCGGGTAACATCGGCACTTCAGACAAACCTGTTCGCAGTGTGGTAAAGGCCGTGAGTTGGAGAGCGTTGGGCACATTGGATACCATTACCATATCCTGGATCATTACCGGCAGTTTCTCTCTTGCCTATACCATCGGATCTATCGAACTGATCACAAAAATGATCCTGTACGTAATTCACGAACGGATCTGGAATCTAACCAATTGGGGAAAATCATGAGTACAAATCAACTTAATCTGCAAAACGAGTCCTTCAAACTCCACACACCAGAAGAGATCGCACAGTTCGCACTCAAAAAGGCAAAACGACCTGTGATCACTACGAATTTCAGACCTTACGAATCGGCCATCCTACATCTCGTATCGCGAATTAAACCGGATATCCCGGTCATTTGGTGTGATACAGGCTATAATACGCCGGCCACTTACCGACACGCAAAAAAATTGATCGCTCAACTTGACCTGAACATCTTCCTCTACGTTCCGGCACAAACGAAGGCTTATCGATCCGTATTTCTCGGTATGCCTGAAATCGACACGCCCGAACACGATCTGTTCACCGCTCAGGTGAAGCTTGAACCCTTCCGGCGTGCCATGCGGGAGCACAACCCGGACGTCTGGTTCACCAATCTTCGGAAAGGCCAAACGCCATTCCGAAATTCACTCGATGTTTTTTCAACCGACTCGAACGGCCTGCTCAAAGTGAGCCCCTTCTACCATTGGACCGATCCTGATCTGGACCTTTACCTGAAAAAACACAAACTCGATAACGAATTCAATTATTACGACCCAACCAAGGTTCTGTCGGATAGAGAATGTGGACTGCATACCAACTGATCTTGACTCGAAGATCCTGTCGAAATGATAGGATGTCCCTGCTCGGATAGATCAACTCGCCACGTTGATGGCGCACTTACGGTTTTTGTAGTGCCTTCCGGGTCAAAAATGTTGTATCGGTCAACGTCTTTAAAAAAGCTATCAGATCCCCTTTGTCCGTTTCACTCAAGTGCAGTCCCGTTTCTTTGCCGGCTTTGGTCATGATCGGATCCAGCGTGGGTGATTGCAGAACCCCTGTGTTGTAATGTTCGATCACCTCCTCCAATGTAGCGAACCGATCATCATGCATGTATGGTGCAGTAACCTCCACATTCCGTAAAGTGGGTGTTTTAAATGCTCCAACATCGGCAGTTCTTCCTGTGACCGTATACCGTCCTAGGTGATCTTTGAATTTATCTACCAGGCCAATATTGTGAAATGAATTGTCTGTCATGAGCGGCAAAGCATGACAATGAAAACAATCTCCGCGCTCCGAATTGAATATTTCATAACCCCGCTGCTCCTCTGCACTCAATTCCAATTCACCCTGAAGGAATTTGTCGAATTTGCTGTTGGCGGAGATCATACTTCGAACAAACTGTGCCAATGCCTGTGCAGCATTTCCATAATTGACCCCTCCATCTTCAAATGCATTGGCAAATCCGGAAACATAGCCCGGATCACCTTTCAATACATCCAGATCCGCTTCGAAGAAGTCGCGAAGTTCAAATTCCATCACATCCTCCAGTGTACCTTCTTTGGCACCATTCCATAGGAAGAATGTTGCCCAACCCAGGTTCAAGTGTGGCAATACGGCGGTGCGTTGTCCTGAGCTGAATGATGTCTCCTGCTGATGGCATCCCGAACAGGACATTCCCTCCAGACCCATACCTCGTGCCAGCCGCTCATCGTAGTACAAACGTCTCCCCAATTCGATCCGTTCCAAACTAGGCGTGTTCCATTCGGGTACGTCCATAAGTGGAAAATGTGCCGGAATCAACAAATTGACTGGAGTAAGTTGAAACCCGACCGGTTCGTCCCCGTCTTTACAGGACCCGATCGCCAGAGCGATCAAAAGAACAAAGGTGGCAATTCGCAATTTCATCATCTATTCCTGTTTAATGATTTCGAATACCCTGCTACCATTGTCGGCCAGCTTGAACATCAGTGAATCAATGCCCATGGTATAGGGTGGCTGCTCATGAAAGTTCATGGTGTGAATGGCTCCCATCCACTCCAAAATGTCCATTCGGAAATGAAGCATATTGGTACCATCATGCACTGATCCGGCCAGGGGGAATGCAACCCAACGCAGCGATTCATCCTTTCCAACGTGGAGCGCAAACCCTTTTGAGGCCCCCATACTATCAAGATAGTGACCCTCAAACTTCAGAAAATGATAGCCACCTCCCATCACATCGGGCCAGGCCATGTTCATATAGTTGAGCCTGGATGGGAGTGCATTGCTTTTGTTCCAGGAGGAACTCAACCCGATATGGAATCCAACAGAATCGTAATTGCCCGGTTCGATCTCAAGTCTGATCCTGTCACTCGTTCCAAAGGGATTCAGATAAGCATAGTTCTGCGTAGATGCCCACTTTCCGTTGCGATGAAATGCAACATCGCTGAGAAAATATTCCAACCTGCTGATACTGAATTCAATATCAGCCTGATTTTTATAGGCGATGCTATCTTCCAACAATTCATCCCCTCCAACATCATAGGATATGCCAAATTCGAGAAAAGAGCTTGGGGAATCGACTACATCATCATCCTTACAGGAGTACAGCAGCCCAATAATTGTCAAGAAAAAGATCGTGCGGAACATACCGCAACTTACCCCCTCAAAAAGCCGTGTACAATGACCGTGGTCACATTACAGGCAGATTTTCGCCACTCCCGGGATGCAGACCAATCGGCTACTCAATCCAGATCCTGAAAGGATCCAAACTCGATGGATCTCAGTGCCGGTAGGTGTTCGTAAGGGTAAATGTTTTCCCTACCATGCCGTACTCAGCCCCGTCCACACTAAATCGCACCTTCAGCGTCGACTCAGACAGTTCGAGTATTTGATACAAGTCTCCATCTTGTCTTAGCTGTGTCTCATCGGATTCAAAAGACCAGGTAAATGCCACGGTCTGAGGATCCTGGGCCTCGCACTTCGTTGCCCCCTCGTCGTAGACTCCCGTTTTATTGGAATTGTATTGGGCAAAATTGTCCCGATCACAGGCCGGTACAAGGGCATAAACATCCGTAATGGAATTCCCTAAAAGCACAACGGCAGGATCAATAGTAGAGGCCTGCAAGATCCACTTGTCCTTGATGAGCAATTCGGTTCGGGTACTGAGTTTGTCCGCCGCATCATCCTTACAGGAAGACAAAGACGACAACAAAACCACGAATGTGAGTATATTTCTCATGTTCATTTCAATTCGAAGATAACCGATTTATGTATTTCACGCTCCATGTTCTCCCTTGTCCCACTCAAAACCCGGATCCACTCTAATTGCCCTTAGCCAAACTAACAAACCCCTCTTTCTGTGATACGACTAATGGGGACTGTTGTTCACGTATCCAATTCTCCAATTGATCTGAGATCCATTGCGGATCATCAATAGGCAGACCATGGCCGGCGCTCTCGTGCCAATAAAGCGCACCCCCAAGTCGATCATGCACTTTTTCTACGCACTCTGTACTCAGCAGACGGTCAGCTTTAGAAGCCAGGATCAACAAGGGAACATCAGCCGGAAGGTCGCCATTGAGAGCGTAGCGCATACCTGCAATTGTTTGTTTCAAAGTGTTTGCTGTACTCATGGGACGCTCCTTTTGTATGCTTACCCAATCCCTCAAATTCGCCTCAAAGCGGTCTGAATCGTTACTGTTTATACGAAGTATGATGGACTCCTTCCTTTCCACATTGTCGGTCAAGATCACTTTGAACATTTCACGGCGAATCCCGGGTTTCACACGCTCATCCAGGCTACATACGCCTCGCAAACTCGGTGCAATCAAACAGACCATGTCAAAATCCTCCGGATGACCCTTCACCCATTCGGTTGCCACCATTCCGCCGAGCGAAGTTGCAACCAATACCCTTTTGTATACACGGCCACTATCTCCATCCGGCATCCGCTCACGCATAAATTCCATCATTTCCTGAACTGAAACTGGAGCTTTCTCCTGATGATATATCCCTGATCCGGGGAGATCGAGATAGGAGATCTTTGCTCCCGAAAAGCGGTTCCGCAGGTTTTCCTCGAATGCTGTCCCCCAGTGTCCGGATTCGCGTGTTAACCCTCTGAGTAAGAAGAAATGGTATTTTTCGCTTGAAAATTCCGGGGCAATTCGGGCTAAGATCGTTGTTGTTATTCCCAGGTTCATAAGCAATGCGATCAGACAGATAAGCTTTTTCATAATTTCCCTTTTTCGAAAGTTCAAAGCTCCTTGTGCACATTCGGGGAATGAAACGGCTCGACAATAGGGGAAATACTCCAAGTTGCATACTCCAATAATTCGACACGTATTTCAACCCGAATCAGGTTTCACTGGCATAAAATCCCCCACTATTTCGTTTTGTTATGATTTTCTGCAAATTCTGCCATGCAACATTTCGTCCGGTTTGTACATTTGGTTAAATTTGGTCATGAGAGTGTCGCAGGATATCCAATCAGCTTTTATTCAAAGTCTCAAGGACAGACTCCCCGCGCATTTGTCATTGGTTGACGAACTCGCAGATCTGCTGAACCTGAGCGCGGATAGCGCTTACCGCCGTATGCGGGGCGACACACCACTCACTCTTCAGGAAGCATTTCTTTTAGCAGTGCATTTCAACGTATCACTCGATGCACTCATGGGACAGGATTCGGGTATCGTTCCATTCATCTATCAACCGATCGATGAGCATAATTTTCGCTTCAGAGATTACCTCAAGAATGTGCTCGACATCATGGAATTTGTAGATCGGCACAAGGATTCCGATGTTGTGTACCTCGCCAACGACATCCCATTGTTTCATCTTATGCACATTCCGGAAATAGCGGCATTCAAACTATTTTTTTGGGAGAAGACAATACTCAACTACAGCTCGCTCGCCGATGTTCAGTTTGAGATCGGTGTTGCCGATGAATTCGTGAATGAGATCAGTAGAAAGATCCGAAACATTTATTGTCGCATACCCTCAACGGAGGTCTACAGTTCGGAATCGATTGATGCAACATTGAAACAGATCGAGTATTGCTTCGTGGCCGGTATGTTCAAAAATGAGGAAGATGCGGGAACGCTATGCGATCTCCTGAAAAACCTCATGGCACATATCCGAAAGATGGCGGAGTACGGATACAAGTTCAAATACGATCGGGATGGAAACTTACCGGTTGAGATCATGGAGAATAGTTTCGTCCCGAACTACATGCTCTATTTCAACGAGGTTGTTCATACCGATAACACCGTGCTTATAAAATCCGGTGACGAACAGCGAACCTACCTGACCAATAATGGTATCAATTCATTCTTCACACGAAGCAAGCGCTTTTACGACGACACCTATCGCAGTGTAGACATCTTACTCAAAAAAGCAACCCTCATCAGCGGTACATCCGAGAAAGAACGCAATCGGATCTTCAACGCCTACAATCGAAAAATCGACAATTTGAGAAAACTAGTCTCAACGGGCTGATCCTCTTTCACATTCCAATGTTTTTCAGGGCTTCCCCTTTCACTAACCAGGAGGTTCCGAAAAAAAGTAGTGCGAGGGTCTCCCCAAGATAAATGTCAATTCCGGTGATGTCATAATCGAGGAATACCCCAAGACCCATTGCCAATAAGCTGAGCATCACGCCCAATCCGCATACGCGATAAAGCCTTTTTCTTCTGCGTTTGTATAATTCATCCCCCGACCCCAGCGTGAACTTGAAATAACTCATCCAGGCCATGCAAATAAAGAACCCGGAAGCACATACGAGATGAATCCAACCGGCCAGATCGTTATTGTGGCCGTTCGCAGCTGGTGGAATACCAAAGTCCTCCCCGTAGGAAGTTGGTATTAATGCTGTGGCGATGATGAGGAATCCTCCGATATTACAGATCACGTTATCGCTCAAATACTCACCCTTCGCTTTCGTCTTTTCGTATCCTCGATAAGTGATCAGAAAAACTCCAAATGCAACCAGCACACCTGTGAACACAACCGACATTTGCGTATAATAGTAATGACTGAGTGAGGATTGTGCCCTGAATTCATTTCCCGCCAAGAGCAGGAAAGGCAATGTTAGGCCTAAATATCCAAGGGTCTGCCGGAGTGAGTTGTAAGACAAATTCAATTCCGGGATCAATGCGGTTTCGGTGTTCGGCTTGGTCATGTTCGCGGTATTATTTCCCAGAGTAAATATAGGAAAGTTAAGGATCAACCTCTGCCCACTGTCGATGTTGGAGTCATTGGGAATTGAACTGAGCTGCGAACCATTCCCACAATGAGATGTTAAAATTGGCATAATGAAGGAAGATCAGCTTGACCGTATTATAGAGATGGCCTGGGAGGACAGAACTACCTTTGAGGCTATTGAGATCCAATTCGGGCTAACAGAAGCTGAAGTGATCCATTTGATGCGTTCCCGATTGAAACCGGGTTCGTACCGACGATCGCGCAAGCGTGTGAATTGTGGAGTGAGTATGAAACACCTGCACAAAAGGGGGTTTGTATTGTCCCGGTTCAAATCCGATCAACAAAGGCATATCAGCGGCAATTCCATCTCAAAAAGACGTTAAAAAATCGAGCAGAGAAATGGGGCATTTCAATACCGACGACTTCAGGTCCATGGATCGTATAGCACGCTTGAAACTGGTAAATGCCATTTCCGGTGTACGACCTGCCACTCTGATCGGCACGAAGAACGACCAAGGTCGAACCAACCTAGCCATTTTCAACTCGATCGCACATATTGGCAGTGATCCGCCACTTTTAGGGCTCATATTTCGTCCTGTGGATGAGGTCCGCAGGCACACCTGGGAAAATATTATGCAGAGTGGCTGGTACACCATCAATCATGTACATCCCGAGTATATTGAGAACGCACATCAAACCTCAGCGAAATACCCAACCGAAATTTCGGAATTCAAGGCTTGTGGATTCTGCGAGGAATATGTTGCGGGAATACAGGTCCCATTCGTAAAAGAAAGTCAGGTTCGGATGGCTCTTGAACTGGCGGAAATTGTGAAGATCGAGTTGAACGGGACATTTCTACTCGTAGGGGAGATCAAATACCTCCACATCCACGACGATGTCTCTTTGAGCGACGGACAACCCGATTTTACGGGAATTGCAGCCGGTGTGAGCGGATTGAATTCATACTACAATCTACAATTCGTCAAGGAACTTCCCTACGCTCGAATTGGGAATTCCCAAAAATGAGATAATTGTCGCGTGATAGCACAGTCCTAATTCTCTTTCACCAAAAGAATTATGTTCACATATGGAAATGCCACATGAGGGCCAAGTGACTTCGCATGTTGGAAATCCGGATTTAATGTGTAATTTGCATTATGTCAAGAATCCGATTAATCCTGTTCTCAACAGCGATAGCGTTTTTGCTATTGCCTAATTGCAGCCCAACCGACCCGGGTGAAGGCACCGATCCGATGGATGAAATTTGCGATCAAATTCAGAAGAAACTCGGTGAAGATGGTATGCGCGCCATACTGGAGAATTGCATCTATACAGATTCGCTCAGCGAATTTATAACCCTTGCCCAACGGTCCTCGGACGATAAGGCGGTCGTTTTCTTCAACGACGACCCCGGGATCGTTTACTATTGGGCTGCCCGCATCGGAGTGGGCATTGAATATGATACCCTTTTCGCTTATTTCGACAATCAACAAGAGGGTCTGCTCGCAATGGGCTTCCAGCCTCATCAGATCCGTCCAGCCGAGATCTGTGAACCACTCAACAGTATCTACCAACCGCTCTTTGTTGAAGGTGCCCACAGCGAAAAAATGCATGAAGCGGTAGTTATGGTCACCAAAGATGGCAAGCCAAAACGTCGCGGGACCTTGGTCACCCAGACCCCATTGGGAAATACCGCTCTTATCGATCCACCAGACCCGACACACTCAGATATTGAGGTAGATCCAGGATCCGGGGATCATTGATCGTTGCGGCCCGTCGGAAGGATTAAACCTTGATCAAATATTTCCAGGGTTTAACCGTGTAGTGCGGGTTGAAATCGATAAAATCGTATTTTCCGATATTCGTGAACAGAACCTACAGAAATATCAAGAGCGGTAATTCAAAACTGCTCAGCATATTCTTATGGACGGTGATCTTAGCAGTTTTCTCACTCACAGTCGAGGCAAGCGGTTCGGATTCCCTGCTCCGCATTTGGAAGAATAAACAACAGCCTGATTCCGCCAGGCTCGATGCCTATATTGAATTCATTTGGCAAAACTATTTACAAAGCGATCCGGACACGACCCTTTTCATAGCCGCAGAGATCTGTGAGCAAGCCCACATAAAAAATTGTCTGAAACAACGTGCCGACGGATATAAGTTGATGGGATCGGCCTTTTACCTGAAATCGAGGTTTGATGACGCCGAACGATCGTATAACAAGGCGCTTGCCATTTATGAACAATTGCATGACCGGCGAGGCATCGCCAGGATCAAATTCAGTATAGGAAACGTCTACCGGCTGAAAGGCAATGGAAATGCCGCTCTGGAGAATTATCTCCTATCTTCATCAATTTGTAGGAAAATTGGAGATTCGAAAGGAGTGGCCGACGGTCTTGTCGGAGTTGGCAATATCTATCTCGACCAAAAGAATTATTCCAAAGCACTCAGTTACTACGAGCAGGCAAAAGAAGTGTACGTCGAACTCAAGCAGCGCGAACAATTGGCCATGGTATTGAATAATATGGGGAATGCCCATTATTACCTGGGAAATGAGAATACCTCCTCCAAACTTTTTGAGGAAAGTCTAGAAATCAAAAGAGAACTAGGGAAAACCTCGGATGTTGCACGCACATTACAGAATCTCGGGGGAATGGCCCTTATGAATAGCCAACATGAGCGAGCCAGATCATTCTACCTCCGCAGTCTATCCATTAGCGAGGGCATACAGGATAAGTGGCTAATGAGCACTACGTATGCCGATCTGGGGTGGTTGAATTACGACCTTGAAAAGCTCGACAGTGCCCAGTTTTGGTGTGAGAAAGCTCTGCGCACTGCTCAATCCATAGGTTCCATCGACAAAGAACAAAGGGCTTGTGAGTGCTTGTATGAAGTACATCAGGAACTCGGCAATCCGAAAATGGCCCTCAAATATTACGTGTGGTTCCGAGATCTTAAGGACAGTATGAATAATCAGGAGATCATCAGAACCCTTCAACAAATGGAATTCGACAAACGCATGTACCGGGACAGTATAGAGCGTGCTGAAGAGATGAGGATCTCCACCTTGAGATTCACGCGCACCCGCAACATCCTTATCACTTCCGGTTCCTTCGCCTTGCTACTCGCCTTTGGTTTCTGGAACAGAATGCGCCATCATCGCAGATCACAACTTGCAATTGCTGCTGAACAAGAAAAATCGGAGACCTTGTTGCTAAATATCCTCCCCGCCGAGGTGGCAATTGAGCTCAAAGAGACAGGAAAGGCAACTCCAAGGGTATTCCCGGATGTAGCGATTCTTTTTACGGACTTTAAAAACTTTACACAGATCTCCGAACACATTCGTGCCGAAGATCTCATTGGCGAGTTAAACTATTGCTTTGATCGGTTCGACACGATCTGTGACAAATACGGTATTGAGAAGATCAAAACCATTGGCGATTCCTACATGGCCGCATGTGGACTGCCTCAATACGATCCGGAAGCTTCCAGAAAAACAGTCTTGGCAGGTCTCGAAATGATCGAAGTGATCAAAAGACGTCGGGAAGAAAGAATAAAAGACAATCTACATTACTTCGAAATGAGATGTGGTATTCACACCGGAAATGTTGTAGCCGGGATCGTAGGGCACCGCAAATTTCAATATGATCTTTGGGGAGATACAGTCAATACAGCTTCAAGAATGGAAAGCAACGGGATGGAAGGCAAGGTAAATATATCGCAAGTGACCCACCAAAAGATAAAGGATGACTCGGATTTTCAATTCGAATTCAGGGGTATGGTAAACGCTAAGGGAAAGGGTGAAATTGAAATGTACTTTGTCGAAACCAATGTCCCGGTTCAAGTTGAAATCAGATCAGATCCACGTAACTTGAGCTGAGCCAAATGTCGTTCATCCCTATTCTGTACCAACCATTTCGCTCCTCCATCACCGCAACCTCCTGACCCTGTTGGAGCTGAAATACAACGGGATAACTGGTGGCCGGTCCGGATCGGACATTCAATACGTTCGTATTCACCGTTCCCAGTCTTACGTCAACAGTCAATCGGCCATACACCCACTCATCCTGACCACCTGAAATTTTATACCAATCTCCCTGTTGGTCGTAAACTCTGAGAATACTGCCTATTTCTACTCTTCGCACTTTATCGAAGTTCGTGGATGGACCTTTCCGAACATTTAATGCGGCTGCGATCACATAAACCATCTTGAGCATGGCCGACGGCAAATTCCCATTTCCCGGTGTTTGTAGAGCTGCATCGATCAGGGGTCTGAGATTCGAATTGTAATCCGAAACCTTATTCCCTCCAAAAAATGAAGTTCCCGGACATGACTTATTGCCCCCGGCACCGTTGTTCCTGTCGCCATTGAAGGAAAACCAATGGTGATAAACGACATGCCCGTCGTCCGTTGGCAGATTGAAACGTTCACATAATGCCGCAGTACAAGTAATTACACTCTCTCTTTGAGCCTGAGTCATCTGATCCCTGCCACTGTCGAAATCACCCAAAACCTCTATGCATACTGCTTCCGAATTATTCATGTATATGCAAGCAGGTGTCTGCTCTAAACTCCTTCCTGTACAGATCTTACCATCTGGGAAAATCGTGAAATGTTGGCCTATATCGCTCCAACCGTTGTTATTGCGGTGGGTGTTTTGCATGCCCCGTTGCAGATCAAAATGATTCAAACTATTGAAATGCGCATAGGAAGGTATCCAGGTATGATGTAATTGTACAAAGCGCACGGTCCGGGAAATTTGCTTACTCTTCATCCAGGTAGAGAATTCCGCTGAGGTTCTCAACTCAAAGCCGTATTTGGTATCCATGTATCGAATTATATTGGAATTTGAAAAGTAGTGAATAAATCGATAAGAATTTTAAAACAGCGCAAATTGTCAAGTGCGACGACCTCTACAAAATGATTGAAATACCGTAAATTGGTGCCCCGTGAAAAAACTGCTTCTCTTTTGTCTGATCATCGCGCCAATACTCGTTTTTGGAACGAACGACGAACGCATCCAACAGTTGGAGGAAACTCTTGAAGGACTGCAAGGAAAACGTTACGCCAAACAGTGTATGAAACTGAGTAGGTTGTACTTCGATGAGAAACAATATGATCGGGCATACAACGTGGCCAAACTTGGTTATCAGGAGTCGCGAAGAGAACATCTTGATGATTATGAAGGAATTACCCTCAATCAGGCTGCTCGCGTTCTGATCGAACGGGAGAATACAACTCTCGATGATCTCGATATGGCGGAAAAGGACCTCAAGCTCGCCAAATCCATCCTCGACAAAACGGATTACAACAAACTCCAAATGGATAACAACAGTTTGTTCAGGAAGCTTGAGAACCGGAGAACTGAATTGAAAAATCCGGGACAACAACCATCCGGTTTGGAGGCGATCAAAGAGAACATTTCAGGTATTTTCTCGAAAAGAACAGATACAGAACAACCTGAAAACACAGAACCGGGAAGTAGTAGCCGCCGTCCTCCTGGTGAAAGGATCTATGACAATGAATACTTGCTCCGACAATTGCAAATGCAGCAATCAATGATCCAGAATCTCAATCAGGATCAGTTAAAGCAACGCTACCTGCTTCTGGAAAAAAATCGTCTGATCGATTCAATGAATATGGTCGGATTTCTGGACTCAATGGAACTGGATTTCAACCGTCTTCAACTGAAAGAAAGCGAGTACAAACTCAGGGAGAAGAACAGCGAACTCCTGCTCGAGAAAAGCAGAAAGCGCACGTTCATACTGCTGTTCGGACTAATTATCGCCGTTGCATTGGGACTCACTTACATGTTCCTCAATACACGCCGGTTCAATGCCACACTCCGACAAAAGAATGAGGAGATCGAACTTGAAAAGAAAAAGGCTGACGATCTGCTTCTGAATATACTTCCTGCAGATATTGCTAAGGAGTTGAAGGAGACAGGTAAAAGTGAAGCGCAACATTTTCAGGAGGCAACCATAATTTTCACCGACTTCAAGGATTTCACAAGAATTTCGGAACAACTCAATCCAGCACAGTTGGTTGAAGAACTGAACGATTGTTTCAAAGCATTCGACTCCATCGTTACTAAATACAATATTGAAAAGATCAAGACAATCGGCGATGCATATATGGCAGTCGGGGGGTTAAATGGAGACGCGGAAGCAGCCAAAAATGTGGTTATGGCCGGTATTGAAATGCAGGAGTACATCCAGAATCGCAAATCGAGGCACAGTCCTAATTTTGAGATGCGCGTTGGTATCCACAGCGGACCTGTCGTTGCAGGTATTGTGGGTGATAAGAAGTTTCAGTACGACATCTGGGGCGATAGCGTCAATACAGCTTCACGTATGGAAAGCAGCGGCGAGATCGGAAAGGTCAATATTTCGAGCGCAACTTACCTGCGAATCGAGGATTGTCCGGAATTCCATTTTTCCGCTCGTGGGCAGGTAGCCGTCAAAAACAAGGATAACATCGAGATGTACTTCGTAACCCGAGCCTAGCTCTTCGGCAGATCGCGATTCCAAACCTCGCGCACTACATAGAACGGCCGTCCTTTGATCTCATAGAAGATTCGTCCGATATATTCACCCATAATTCCGAGGATGAGGAGCACAATTCCAAATAGGAAGAACATTCCAACAGCTAAGGTAGCCAGCCCTGGTGTATCAGATGGTGAATAACCGAGCACTTTAAAATCGAAGATCCGGTGGATGATGAAGAAAATACCAACCAGAAAAGAAGGGATGGCCAATGTTAACCCCAGGTAAGTGGCCAAACGCAAAGGGAAGGTTGAAAAATTGAAGATACCATCCAGTGCCAAAGCCATTAACTTCTTGAAAGTGTATTTCACTTCACCTGCTGCTCTGGAGTGTCGCTCATACTTCACTCCAATCTGCCTGAATCCTGCATAAGCCCGTAAACCCCTTACAAAACGGAATTTCTCAGGCATCTCATGCTTCAATACGTCCACCACCTTGCGATCCATTACGCAAAAGTCCCCGCTATCCAAGGGTATATTGATGTCGCTGATCACACTTAAGATCCGATAGAATAGCTTGTACGCAATCCTCTTGAAAAAATGCTCTTTACGTTTGGTTCGCACGGCGAAAACCACCTCGTAACCTTCACGCCATTTATCTAAAAACCGATGTAGTTCCTCAGGTGGATCTTGCAAATCACCATCCATGATCACAACAGCATCACCCTTTGCGTAATTGATTCCTGCAGATATGGCGGCCTGATGTCCAAAATTCCGACTGAAGCGAACCACATGTACATGTCCGTCGCTGTCCGTCAAAGATCTGAGAATATCCGCCGACCGGTCGAAGGAACCATCATCAACCAAAACTATTTCATAGTCCTCCTGCCACGATGCCGCACTATCAGTGAGCCTTTTATGCAATTGAGGCAGATTCTCCTCTTCATTGTATATTGGAATTACGATCGATATCATGGCCGCTGAAATCCGATTTGACCCGACAAAGACAAGTTGGCTGGAACGAAATCTACATGCATACCCATGGTGCGGATAGCCTCTGCAGCGATCCGGATCGAATTATTTACACTGCGCTCATCCGGATAAATGTGTGCCATATTGCACAAATATACATTGGGCACCAAGGTCTGACAGGGGGGAACCTTCATTGAAAAGTTCAGATCGTTGACCATAGCCGCTGTATTTGATCGGAATAGTTTCGTTTCAATGATCTTCTCATCCGCCAGATCCGGATATATGTGCTTTAAATCCTGCAACATTTGCCTTTTTACTTCATCCTCTCCGAGAACTGCAATTTCCTCTGATTGGGCAAAATACCTTGAAAGATAGACCAGGTGTTGTCCCGAATATTCCTCAGCATCGATCAGGTTAGTATGTTCAATTACTCCTCCAAACGAATATCCAGGATCGGCAACATTCAACCAGTAAACATCACTCAATCGTTCCCTCAGGCTCAAAACCATACAATACACGCCGAAGTATGAAATACGGCCAAGCTGTTCAGCCAATTCAGAATGTATACCTTCGATGTTTTTCAAGTGAATCGTAGGTAAGGTAAAGAGAAAATCGTCCGATTCGAAGATCGCTTTCTCTGTTCTGACACTTGAAACAAATTCACCCTTTTGCTCAATGGAAACAACTGGCTCTGAGGTCCTTATGTCAACGCCCATATCCAGAAGTTTTGCTTGAAGTGTATCGGAAAGCACTTGTAAACTTCCCTTCAAGTATCCCAGGCGTTCATCTCCTTGTTTTCTGGAATTCATGCGCTGCCGCAACCTGCCGATCATCCACGACAAAGGAACCTGATCGAAATATGGCCCGAATTTCACCTTCAGCATTGGACCCCATAGGGCATTTGTCGCACTTTTCCCCGCCCATTTATAGAACCAGGAGTATGCCGGTACATGCTCAAAATTCTGCCACTGGGCCAATTTGGTCAAATACAAAGTGGTTAACCCGAAGCGGAATTTCCCCAACCAGGAGATCGGTTTGAAGAAGAACAGGTCCAATGGTGAATTGAAATCGTAGATCTTGCCATCCCGAAATACACCCATCGTGGTCTTTTTGTAATGAACCTCCTCCCCTAAACCCAGCTCATTCAGCAACCACTTGATCTCGGCATCGTGTGTAAAGAAATGGTGATAGAAATACTCAAGTCGATTTCCTCCTATCTCAAACGTATTCAACAATCCACCTACGTTTGGAGCCCCCTCCAATATGGTTACTTTCCGACCATTCCTTGCCGCCAGATATGCGGCAGCCATGCCCGTGATTCCACCTCCAACAATTACCAAAGTTTTTGACATATGAGAACTTAAAGAGGAATATTCCCATGTTTCTTCCTGGGAAGATGATCCACCTTGTTCTCAAGCATTTTAAAGCCTTTGATCAACTTGAACCTTGTCTCTTCCGGTAAGATCACTTCGTCGATAAATCCTCGTTCGGCAGCCCTGTAGGGATTGGCAAATATCCCGGCATATTCCGCTTCCTTTTCCGCCCATGCCTGAACAGGATCTTTTGCCGAGTTGATCTCACTTTTAAATATGATCTCAGCCGCCCCCTTAGCACCCATAACCGCTATTTCAGCACTGGGCCAGGCAAAGTTCAGATCCGCTCCAATATGTTTTGAATTCATCACATCATAAGCCCCACCATAGGCCTTACGTGTAATGACCGTGATCCGAGGTACAGTAGCCTCGCAGAAAGCGTAGAGCAGTTTGGCACCATTTGTAATTATTGCATTCCACTCCTGATCTGTGCCCGGCAGAAATCCGGGTACATCTTCAAATACCAACAAAGGAATATTGAAAGCGTCGCAAAATCGGACAAATCGAGCACCCTTCTGACTGGATTTTACATCCAAAACACCGGCAAGAAATGCCGGCTGATTCGCCACTATTCCTATGCTTCTCCCCGCCAGGCGGGCAAAACCCACAACGATATTCTCGGCGAATTTTCTATGGATCTCAAAGAAACTACCGGCGTCGATCACATCTTTGATCACCTCCCGAATATCATACGGCTGATTGGGGTTGTCGGGAACAACGTCTCGCAGTCCGTATCTGTATTCATTTCCCAACGAGTAGTCCATCATAGCGGCCTGCTCCTCACAATTCTGAGGCATGTAAGAAAGAAGGGCTCTTATCTGATCAAGACACGCGATCTCATTTGGCGCTGTGAGATGAGCCACACCTGATTTTGCACTGTGTACGCTGGCTCCACCCAGATCTTCTGAACTAACCTCCTCATTTGTGACCGTTTTTACCACGTTTGGGCCGGTCACGAACATGTAAGAAGTGTGCTCTACCATACTGATGAAATCGGTGATAGCAGGTGAATACACTGCTCCCCCCGCACAAGGCCCCATAATTGCCGATATCTGTGGTATCACTCCACTTGCGAGGGTGTTGCGATAAAATATATCAGCATAGCCTCCGAGTGAAACAACTCCTTCCTGGATCCGCGCCCCCCCAGAATCGTTCAAACCGATTACCGGTGCCCCATTCTTCATGGCCATATCCATGATCTTACAGATCTTCTCGGCATGGGTCTCAGAAAGTGAACCACCAAATACCGTAAAATCCTGTGAGAAGATATAGACCAAACGCCCATCAATTGTGCCATAGCCTGTTACCACGCCATCGCCAAGATAATGTTGCTTATCCAAACCAAAATCAGTGCTCCTGTGCTTGACAAATGCACCGATCTCCTCGAATGAATCCGGATCGAGCAAATAATTTACCCTTTCTCGTGCAGTGAGTTTGCCTTTATTATGTTGGGCTTCGATACGGCGCTCTCCCCCACCTAAAAGGGATTCATTTCTTTTGGATAACAGTTTATCCCTCTTTCGATCCCGATTACTTCCGGGTAATTTGGCTTGCTCCTGTGTCATTCAGACTTTGTTCAGATCCTCGAGCAACTCATCGGTCAACTCGAGATTATGGTATACGTTCGAAACATCATCATCCTCTTCAAAGCGGTCGATCATGTTTAAAATTTTTCGGGACTCAGCCACACTGAGTGACTTTGTATTGTTAGGTATTCTCTGGATCTCTGCGCTTTCTACTTCCAGATCCAATTTCTCGAGTTTTTCGCGCATAGCCCCAAAATCTTCAAAGGTTGTTGTGACTACGAAATGTTCATCGGTTTCATCCATATCCTCAGCTCCACCTTCGATCAATTCCAGCTCAAGTTCCTCAGGATTCCTGTGTTTGAGATGTTCTTTTTGGATCTTGAAGACACCCTTTTGATCAAAGATAAAGCTTAGCGAACCATTTGTGCCCAAACTACCTCCGTGTTTGGAAAATATGGCCCTTACATTTGCAACCGTTCTGTTCAAATTGTCGGTTGTGGCTTCAATAAAAACCGCAACGCCATAGGGCCCATACCCCTCATAGGTAACCGGCGTTAAATTCGCGCCCTCCCCTCCCGTGCCTTTCTTTATGGCACGTTCGATAGTGTCTTTGGGGATATTGGCACCCTTGGCATTTTGTATGGCTAAACGCAATGCAGGGTTACTTTCGGGAATCCCTCCCGCATCCCTGGCAGCAATTGTGATCTCCTTGATAATCCTGGTAAATATCTTAGCCCTCTTGGCATCCTGTGCACCTTTTCGATGCTTGATATTTGCCCATTTACTATGACCTGCCATGGCTTTTCAGATACTTCGGCAAAAGTAAAACTTTCAAAAAAAAGGCGACCCTCTCAGGTCGCCTCTCTCCTATTCGGATCAATAACTTTAGATACCTACACTCAATCTTGAAGATTGTACATGTTCACCATTACGCACCTGAAGTATGTAAAGGCCTGAATTCACTCCTTCCAAATCAAGATCATACCTACCCGTGCTCGATGGAACGTACTTATGCAGTATCTCATTTCCGGTCAGATCCATTAGTGTCAATTCTGTCGGTTCATCAGATGCACTGGACAACAACCAATTCACCGATACTCTTCCAATTGCCGGATTTGGATGAATTTCCGTTACAGAGGTCATTTCCTGATCATTTATTCCTACGCCCCAACCTTGCTCATTATACCAAACCATGGATTTGCTGAGCAGATTGTTTGCCAATTGAGCCGCCGTTTCAGTCGCAATTCCACTTGATCCTCTATTCAAAGCAGTTGCAAGAATTTGAAGTTTGATCGTTGCAGATGAGTTGATCTTCAAATTGACATTGAATGAAGAGGTTCTGAAATGCAGGGTATCGCCGCTTGCCAAGGTTTTGGTCATAGTCCGAGTGTAGAGGGATCCGTTTGGAATAGCCACGATCAATTGATCAGCAGATGTTCTCAGAACAACCTGATAAGCGATTGAATCACCGGCAACAATTTCGTCAGGCCCATTATTCTTGAGTACAGCGGTAACCTGAATATTTGTACCGGTTGACGTAGAATTCAATTGTGTTGGGCTCAACATCTCAGTCACTTCCAGATCAACCTGTCGTTGAGCACTGGCAGAGAAAAACAATCCAAGTAATGCAAGTAAGGAGTAGATTCTATTCATGTTGTAAAAATTAATGCCCGAATATAGCAATACATTCCAATTGTTGATGGACTTGAGATCGTGATACCTGCCAATTGATCGACGATTGCCAAACATTCTGACGAGGTAATGAATAATTCATGTCGTAATCCAATTCTCAAAGATCAAACCGGACCTGTGCAATTCCGCTGTTCTTGAGCCGGACCTTAGTTGACGTTCTCATAATCAGTTCCGCCCCTGAATACAGCCGCAATTCCACAGAATCTTCCATCTCAGCCCTCAACTTGAGAAATATTGGATCATATGTATCGGCCATCCAGATAAAAAGAGAATCATAGCTTGATTTAAGCACGCCTTTGTTATAGTTGTGTTTGCCAGTCTTATTCAGGAGCACTTCTGCTGTTCCAAAAGCCTGTAGAAAAAAATCCAACTTTATTCGGCTGTCCTTGTCCTCAAATACATTCGTTGCCTCCCGGCCTTCCGATTCCATTCGAACGATGGGATTGCGGTCCATGTTCACTACGTCTATCTGAAACGTAGGTACATATCCCTCAAACGATATGGAGTAATATCCATCTTCGTTCGATTTACCCGATCCGTGGATGTCGTACATACTGAACATTCGAATTGTATTTGCTTCGACCATGGCTCCCGGAACAGCTTCCTCCGATCCAACCCATCGCACATGACCATCTATGTGCTTCGGGCCACCTCCTATGTTCTGATCGTTATCCGAACATTGAGAAAAAAAGGGTACTGTGGAGAAAAGGAGAAGAGCGATCTTGAAATTCATACCTTATCTTCTTAGTTGGATTATTGACGTTTGAGAAGATTTACCAGCCCCTATTCTCATGACATAATGGCCATTGGGCAACTGAACAGGCAGTTCCCAAGTCAGTGTGTTCTGATCAACCACCAATGCAGGAAGTCGGCATATCTCTCTTCCGCTTAAATCAAAGATAAATAATTCCGATTCGAAGAAAGCACTACCTGGCTGAACCAAATCGGAGTGCCTGAATTTCAAGACCCCATTTGTGGGGTTCGGATACAGTGCCAAACCCGACTCAAATGGAGCCAGTCCCTTGCCCTGTTCCTGGTTATTTCCATCATCGAATTCACCACAACTTGTATTCGGTGATCCCATGGCGCTTCCCATTGGCTTGATACGAACCGGATTACCATTTCCAACGGCCATTAGGTCGACAAATAAATTCGTTCCGGTCAGAGCACCTGATGATGGAATGGGATGCCAATAATTGCCGGCTATTCCAAGCTCGTATGCTGTGTTCAAAGTAGGACTAGTATATGGGACGCTACCTGTGATAAAATTGTAGGGAGAAATCGTATAGTCGGCAATGAAGTTGTTATATCCCCCGGCGAGGTAGATGTGTCCGCCATTCGAACTTATCGAGTAAGTGTTCTTCCTAAAAGTATTACTACCGCCCTCATGGCCAAGTGGACTGCGTTTATCCAGATAGATGATAGAATTCAGATTTGATTGAACTCCGAAGGTATTGGACTCAAAGGTGCAACAACCGAATAATGCAATTTGGCCATCATCAACTTCCGCTCCCTTGGAATTCCCGAAAAAGTGGCTACCAATAACGGAAGTGATCCCCGGGTCTGACTCGCTGATGATCAATAGCCCAACTGAATTGGTCCTTAGCTCATTATCTATGAATAGATTGGGATGATCTCCGGACGGTCCGATCACGCCATGATCGTTCAGGTTGAACATACAATTACTGACCTTCCATCCGGATAACTCGAACAATATCCCGGTTCGACATGAATCAAAGTCGGAATTTTTGATCTGTACTTTTTCAGATGATCCATGTACATCAATAGCTGTGTAAAGATTGGTGAACGAACACTCCGCAAACCGAACGGATGTCGAATTTTCAAAGACCCTGAGGCCACAACCGGCACTCGCGTCTCCGGAGACTCTCAGATCATGCAGACGGGCTTCACACTCCAACTGAATCGTTGCCTGATCGCTCAAGGTAACGCGCGTATGCTTCAAAGAAAGAAACTCCAAATTTTCAGGAATACTCAGAACCCCTCCTTCTATAAACCATTGAATATCGATCGATCCACTGGAAGTATCGCTCATAATGAAGTTTCCATGGCCATTGACCACAAGACTTTCAGGCCCGGGTTCGACAAAATGAATTGTGCCTGGTTCCGAACCTGCGACCCATCCGGGACTAAAAACAGCACCTTGGTTAAGAGTTAAATTACCTTCAATTATCAATTTTGCATTGGCTCCATTGAGTTGAATGCTATGCCCTGCTCCAAGATTTAAACGCGCATCCTTGCCGATTCGGAGCACACTGCTATCATAAAGGATCAACGATCCATCATTAATAGTTAAGTCACCTTTCTCCAAATAGAATTCTGCGATCTTTCCACCTTGAACTACCTGATCATCTTCACCCAGAATCAATTTTGCACCACCTTCTATGATCAAATGAGTTCCACATGGATGCGATTGGAACATTGCCCTGCGATTTTGGAAAACTGTTCCGGTAGCATCTTCTTGAAAACCTTCAGGCCCATTGCCGTTCAGCTGTAGAATCCCGCTTTCGTCCACCAGAGTTTCCTGAATGTACCTCGTATAAGGTCGACCTGAAGAATTATAGATGAACCTTCCTTGATCCGGTATTCGATTGGGTATGGCAGAACTACTCCTCTCAATATTCAACATCAACCAATCTATATTCTGATTTGGTCTTTTATCGAATTGAACGTGCCGCTGGTTGCTCGGATCCGCAAGCTGCGGATAAAAAATTGCGTCAAAAGGATGCCGATCTGAATTATAAAGATCAGGAATCATCGCTTTTAGGTCAGGTTGCATCGTTTCTTCATTCAGGTCGAGGGCACTGAATGTCGGTATAAATGTTGTCAGCGACTTGTTGTTAGCCGAGAAGGAGCTATTACCTTTGGGTTGCTTTTCCCTGAGAAATGTACGGATTGCCTGATCAATATATACCGGCCAGTCTCCCTGTCCGCCCGAGGCATTGTCGAGTGGTTTGGTCCAGCCGGATGTGGCAACATACCGCCGATATCGATTCCTGAGTACTTTATTTAGTAATTGTTGAAGCGGTTTGGAACCTATGGGCAATATCCCTTCAAATACCTGCGTATTACATATCCCTGAGTTTTCACAATCTGGCAAAGCGTTCAATGCAAGTCGAACCATCAAAATATCCCCGTAGGAGTGTTCAAAGTAATAGAACCGGTCTGTAGGATTAAATCCGGCATTTGACCCTTCCGGGCTTCCATTGGTCAAAGCAATTTTCACGGGACTTTGAGGATGACCATGCTGATCTAACCAATTCTGCCAAACCGTCCTACTTGAAGAAGCGTTCGCGTCAATGTGGTAGATCAGCATTTGCTGTGCAGCCTTGCTCATTAAAGCATTGTATCCTGCCAATGCATCACCGCTTTCGTCCTTAAGAAATTTAGTGGCATGTTGTATTGCAAGTGGAATATTTGCCCCTTTATGCGGACTATCAAAAGTTCCGTACAACTTGACACACGAAATGCACTCTTCCAATTCCAACCTTCGAATAGCATACCTGGCGAGAACTCCGCCCATACTCGCCCCTAAAACTGAGATACCGTTACCACCTGTTGAATTGATTTCAACCCACTTTAACACCCGCATCACAGCATTACCATTGGCAAAAAGATCATTGGCCCCATTCTTGAAATCGATGTAGACAAGGTCGTAATTTCCTTCGTAGAGTCTTTGCACCAATTCAGTGATATCTTTGATGTTCTCTCTGGTTGGACGTCCGCTTTCGTCATATGCGAAACCTGTCATTAAACTCACCCAACCCATTGAACCGTAACGATCATCTTTGGGATTCGCATCAATGTCAAATCCTTCAATAAAAACAACAGGATTAACGAGTGTTGAACTTTTGTTTTCCTGTCCGTATCGGATATAAACCTTGACATCACCGACAGGATCAGTTTCAAGTAAACAAGCTTGAGGCAACTCATAGGTTTGGACGATCTTATCCGGTCCTGGCACCACTCTTCTTCGAACTGGTCCATGAATTACCGGATGAATATTTTCCATTCCGATTCGATCCTCGAACTTGAACAAAATGTACTTTTCGGATGTATCTCCAGGTTCATCCTCATAATACACGGGAATAGGCATATCCAACGCAACTCCACGAAAACCAAGGCCATCATGGAAATCAATTTGTATTTTCTGACCTGACAAGTTCGTTAAGAATAGTTCTCGTGGAATGATGAAGTTATTCCACCCCTGATCCAGCTCATACGGCACATGAACAAGAGTTACAGTGTCTGTTGTCAGATAAGACGAAGGAGGCGTAATAAACTGAAGTCGATCCTGAATGGTATCATATTGAAGTACCCCTGTCTTGTACACTGAGCTGTCCAATTTCGAATAGCGATAGTCCAAAACGGCGAGTGGGACAAAACCCAAAGTTGAATAATGTCCCAAGTAGTGGTTAAATGAATCAGGGTGGATGATACTGCCATTAGGTCCCATTTTCCTGAGTTGCAAGAGTGCATCAATGAAATCGACGTACGTGGATCTCCGAAGTCCTGAATCTATAGAGTGCTTCTCGACATTAGACGGATTAGTAGCCAGATCCAGGAGTAAATTCCCGGGTATAGGATGATCAAAAAGTGGCAGAACATCTGGACGTTGAGCCATTACTTGCGCACATAAAAAGATTAGTGTTACGGATATGAAAATTTGTTTAATGTTTTTGTAGCTGAATTTCTTCATGATTTTAAAAATTAGAGATTAGACATAATCGGGGTTAACCCCACTCAAACGCCGCCGCGGACGGATATTTCCCTAGTCGCCAAATTTGGTTTTGAAGAGCACAACTACGTTTGCTTGATGCCAAATAAGTACAGCCCAGGCGAGATACCATGGGCTTGATGAGGTAAGACTCAGTCTCGTGGGAATATTTTCTCCCAGCGAAAGATCGTCTAAATGCCTAACTCAGGAGTTCCTTGATATCCTCGATACTCAAGGATTTGTAGATCGATTCATCCGTTTGGACCAGCGCGTCACTCAATGAGCGCTTCTTTTCCTGAAGAGCCAGTATCTTCTCTTCAATACTGCCACTACTTATAAAGCGGTAACCAAACACTTTCTGAGATTGCCCGATGCGATGCGTACGGTCTATGGCCTGATTCTCCACGGCGGGATTCCACCATGGATCCAATAGAAAAACATAATCCGCGGCCGTTAAATTCAACCCGTAGCCTCCAGCCTTCAAAGAGATCAGTAACACGTGACAAGAAGTGTCATCTTGAAAATAGTCCACTTGAGCCTGTCGCTCTTTTTGCGGTGTCGAACCATCTATGTAAGCATAACTCAACTGTTTATCATCAAGAAAATCCTTGTATAGACTCAAGTGTTTCACAAACTGGGAGAAAATCAGCAGTTTATGCCCCTCTTCTACAGCTGTTTCAATGTTCGAAGAAACCAATTCAAATTTACCGGAAGTTAATCCTTTGCCTTCCTCGTGCAGCTCCGGTGCGTTGGCGATCAATCGCAGCTTGGTAAGTCCGCTTAGAATACTGAATTTCACCTGTTGCGTTGCCTTCCCTTCTTCGAGGTCAAGAATGAGATTTCGGTACTGCGATTTGACTTGCTCATACAATTGAGCTTGCTCCTCCGACATTTCACAATACACGATCTGCTCCGATTTATCGGGTAGATCATTTGCAACCTGTTTTTTAGTTCTTCGTAGTACAAATGGAGCGATCAACTTTCGGAGTGTCAACAAAGCACCTTCCTCCTTGTTACGTTCAATCGGCTGTTGAAACTTTCGCACGAAAAATCGCTGAGTTCCCAACAATCCTCGATTAACAAAATTCATTTGCGACCAGAGATCGCGAACACTGTTCTCTACAGGTGTACCTGTCAAGGTGATCCTCAATGCACCTTGAAGCTCTGCCACAACCGAAGCAATTTTTGATTCAGGATTTTTGATCATTTGCGCTTCATCCAACGCAATAAGCCTGAATTTGAACTGTTTCAACCAATCAATATCGTTCCGAAGGGATCCATATGTAGTGACGACAAGATCATACCCGCCGAAATAGCGAATGGATTGCACCCTACCCTGTCCGGTATGATTCAAAATTCTCAGACCCGGAGTGAAACGAGAGGCTTCAGAAATCCAGTTGTGAACAAGAGAGGTAGGCACAACCAGTAAACTTGTCCTTAAAATAGTTTCCTCTTGGACCGACCTGGACTGATACTCATCTTTTACCCATTGCAAAAAGGCGAGGGTTTGGATGGTTTTCCCAAGACCCATATCATCGGCTAAGCAACCCCCAAGTCCATTGGAGTCGAGAAACCTTAACCAGTCATAGCCTGCCTTTTGGTATGTTCGCAAAGTTCCATTGAAACCGGATGGGATGGGGTATTCCGGCACTCTGTCGCCATCTATTTGCAAATCCGGGATTTGTAAACCCGCGTTTTCGAGAATTGGACGATGTAAGCGACTAATTCGAATCTGGTTCCGAGTGCTCGAGAAATCCACTAGATCTGCCAGGCGCTCGAACCAGGTTTGTGGTAAAACCGCAATACTTCCGTCAGGCAATGGAAATTCGCGTTTCCCCGATTTAATGAATCTGGCCACTTCTTGAAATGAAATTTCAAACCCACACAAATTCACCTTTCCATAAACATCAAACCAATCCCCGTTTTGACTGAACTCCAATTCCAGATTACTCGAGTTCAGGTTGTAGTTTGAATTGAAAGTGTGTGCCACATGAAAATTTGCAGCGTCCAAAGTCGCCCTATTCGATTGTATCCAATTGACCATATCCGCTTCACCGGACAATCCTTCAATGAAAAACTCCGAACCGTTCAACTGCTTTCCACCCAATTTCAGTAAAACAGACATTTTCTGTTCTTCCCACTCAATTGACCTTCTTACCCTGAGCAATGCGTATGTGTCCCCGCGAGCTTCAACTGTTACCGACACATGTTTCTTGCTATGATATGGGAATGTATGATTACCGTACTTGAAGTAAAGTACCAGTCCAAAATCCCCATTGATCAATTTCCCAGCTTTGACCACAGGAATAGCATTAACCTTGAGCGTTTCAACTTCATAGCCCTTTGCATATAGATTATGCCTTTCAAAAAGTGGCGCTATAAAGGTTTTGAGAAACTTCAGTTCATTCTCACGTGGAACGCGTATGAAGCGTTTAGTTAAGAATGGCCTTATCTTATTTCCATCCAATTCAGGATTGAAAACATAAAGCTGATCCGAATTCACCAGATAACACGGCTGCAAACTCAATAGAATAGCGTTAGTCCGGTTTAACTCGATCTTCTGTCCTAGATACCTTATACTTGGGAAGTAATGAACATCATCATCATTCCTTCGCAAATGGAATAAGATCTCTGCCGGTTCTTTCGGCCAATGGATGGGTACTGCAGTTACATGTTTCCCCTCTTTTAAATACAGTGGTTTATCCTGTATCAAAGTCAGAACTTCAGCTATTTTCTGCTCGATATATGGCCGAATGAATTTCTCGATCAACTCAGGGGCAGATTTTTGAGCGAAGAATTCCTTCGGCCTGATTCGAGGTGTCTTGCTGAATTTCTTGGTTAAAGCCTCCGGAGTTATCTCACTAAGTAATGCAATGGCCTGATAATCCGTTGTATCAAGCGCCTTATCATAGAAATCTGCATTATTAATGTGTATCCGCTGGTTCTGCAGGGACAAATTTCCTGCTGAAGTTAGCTGGACAATATGTGGCTCAAGAATATGACCGAGCAAATCATATTCTTCTATGCTGTAGACCAATACGTAACGCGCTTCAGCCGGAATTCTCATAACAGTGCAACTAGGCTTATCTACCCGATAAACCCGAAGCGGTTAGTTTGAAAAGTATATTCAGGGAGCCTCCTGGAATTCTAGTATTTGAATGACTCCATGAACTTTGTCGTGAAGTTCCCTTTTCTGAAGTCCTCATCGGCCATGATCTTCAAATGAAGTGGAATTGTGGTTTTAATTCCTTCAATTGTGAATTCATTGAGAGCCCTTTCCATTTTTGTGATAGCCTCTTCCCGGGTATTGGCCTTCACGATCAACTTGGCTATCATCGAATCGTAGTAAGGCGGAATCGTATATCCCGCATAAATATGCGTATCAACGCGAACGCCATGCCCACCTGGCTTATGAAGCGTGGTGATCGTACCAGGAGATGGCCTGAAATCATTGTAAGGATCTTCAGCATTTATCCTGCACTCCATGCTGTGGCCACTCGGGAAGTAATTTTTTCCCGTCATCGGAATTCCTGCTGCAACCTTGATCTGCTCCATGATCAGGTCATGATTGATCACTTCTTCGGTTACCGGATGCTCCACCTGAATTCGGGTGTTCATCTCCATGAAATAAAAATTCCTATCCTTGTCAACCAGGAATTCGATCGTTCCGACGCCTTCATAATTTATAGCCGACGCAGCTTTGATCGCCGCATCACCCATAGCTTCACGAAGTTCATCGGTCATAAAAGGTGACGGAACCTCTTCAATGAGCTTCTGATGTCGACGTTGAATTGAACAATCGCGCTCGCTCAAATGACAGACTTTACCATATTGATCTCCGACAATTTGAATCTCGATATGCCGCGGTTCCTGAACAAATTTTTCAAGATACATCCCGTCATTACCAAAAGCGGCCAGGGCTTCCTGCCTTGCACTGCCCCAGGCAGACTCAAACTCCTTGTCATTCCAAACGATCCGCATTCCTCTTCCACCACCTCCGGCAGTCGCTTTTAGGATAACCGGATACTGAATCTCCTTCGCAAGACGCAAACCCTCTTCCAAACTGCCTAGTAGCCCATCAGAACCCGGAACACAAGGCACTCCGGCTGCTTTCATGGTCGCCTTGGCATTCGATTTATCGCCCATGGAATTGATCATTTCCGGAGATGCGCCAATGAATTTGATACCGCTATCCTGGCAGAGTTGCGAGAATTGTGCATTCTCCGACAAAAACCCATAACCGGGGTGAATGGCATCTGCATTCGTTATTTCCGCAGCAGCCATCAGATTTGGCATATTTAAATAGGAAAGTGCACTTGAAGGCGGTCCTATGCAAACTGCCTCATCGGCGTACTTAACATGCAAGCTATCCTTATCAGCCGTAGAATAAACCGCTACGGTTTTAATACCCATCTCTCGGCAGGTCCTTATTACGCGTAGCGCAATTTCGCCTCTGTTGGCGATTAAGATCTTCTTGAACATCCTCTGAGGTTTAAATCAATTGGAGATACAGAGATCAACTTGGCTCTACTAAAAACAGAACCTGATCATATTCAACCGGAGATGCGTCGTTTGCCACAACCTTAACGATACGGCCACTAACTTCCGATTCAATCTCATTGAACAACTTCATGGCCTCTACTATACAAATGACCTGACCAATTTTCACTTCGTCTCCTACATTGACAAACGCCGGTTTGTCTGGTGATGGGCTTCGATAAAAAGTCCCGATCATTGGTGATTTGATCTCAATCAAGTTGCTACTGGCAGGTTGCTCAGTTTTTGGGGCCTCTACCGGGGCATTTACAACCGGGGTGGGTAAAGGGGCAGGTGCAACGGGAATTGATGCCGGGCTCACCTGCTGAGGAACAGAGATTATCTCCGTTTTATGTTCATTCTTCCGAATGCGCAGTTTGAAATCTTTGCGCTCCAATTCCACCTCGTCTACTCCGGATGACGAAACGAACTTTATCAGTTGTTGTATCTCTTTCAGTTCCATGTAATTGAATTTAATCTGACGAAAATAAGGATTTCGTCACAAGGATTCACATACCTTTCAATATGCCCATTTCACGTAGATCGCACCCCAAGTGAAACCACCTCCAAATGCCGCTAAAATGATATTGTCTCCCTTCTTGAGCTGAGATTCGTAGTCTGATAAACACAACGGTATGGTAGCCGCGGTTGTATTACCGTACTTGTGGATGTTGATCATAACACGCTCCGGAGCAAGGTTCATGCGACTCGCCGTTGCATCGATGATCCGCTTATTCGCCTGATGTGGTACCAGCCATTGAACATCATCACCGGTCATACCATTACGGGTCATCACATCATAACTAACATCAGCCATTCCTGTAACAGCGAATTTGAACACGCTCTTCCCCTCCTGATACACACTGTGCAGTTTGTTTTCTACGGTTTCATGGGAGGCCGGTAGTACTGACCCACCTGCTTTTTGATGTAAATATTCAAAGCCGGATCCATCAACTTTGAGAATGGCATCCATTACACCAACCTCTTCCTCAGTTGATTCAAGCAAAACTGCTCCCGCTCCATCCCCAAATATGATACAGGTGTTTCGGTCTTCGTAATCCAGGATGCTTGACATTTTATCAACTCCTACGATCACTACCTTTTTGTATGCGCCGCTTTCAATGAATCGTCTTCCAGTCTCCAGACCAAATAGAAATCCGGAACATGCGGCAGCCAAATCATAGCCCCAGGCATTCACTGCACCGATCTTGTCACATATAATATTAGATGTGGCAGGGAAGACATAATCAGGGGTTACTGTTGAACATATGAGAAGATCGATCTCACTCGCTTTAATTCCCCGCTTCTTCAACAATCCCTCGACAGCCGGAATGGCCATAGCTGACGCGCCTTTACCTTCCCCTCTTAAAATCCTGCGCTCTTCAATTCCCGTTCTGGTACGTATCCATTCGTCCGTTGTATCTACCAATTTCTCGAGATCAAAATTGGTCATAACATCCTCTGGTACGTAACCATTAACTGCTGTGATTGCGGCGTTGATTTTCCCCATATTATTTTTAATACGCTTGTTTTAGTTGATCAATGCAGATTTAATTTTCGTGATGTACCCGGATTCTATCACGCGTTTGGCTAATCGAACCATGTTCACGAAAGTTGAAGCAGTTGAAATACCATGACCTATGATTACAGGTTTGTTAACTCCTAAAATTGCCGTGCCCCCGTAATGCTCGAAGTCAAATCGATCTAGAAATTCGTCCTGAACTCCTCTTTGTTTCAATTGACGATAAAATCCCTCGCAGGTTTTTAGGATAACATTTCCGGTGAACCCATCGCAAACGATCACATCACATCGGTCATCGAACAGATCAAATCCTTCAATGTTGCCAATAAAATTGAGTTGAGTCTCATTTGCGAGCAGGGCATAAACCGCTTGGGTTAGCAAATTGCCCTTTTCTTTTTCATGTCCAATACTCAGTAATCCGATCTTCGGATTCGGAATATTTAAGACGTGACGAGCATATTGAGATCCCAATATGGCAAACTGAACCATTACATCGGCTTTCACATCGGCATTAGCCCCAACATCCAACATGAGGCCGGTTCCTCCATTCGCTTTTGGAACCAACGTGTATAGAGAAGGTCGGATAATGCCATCAATCGCCTTGACAGTATAAAGCGAACTCACCATAATCGCCCCTGTGTTCCCTGCACTGATGAAGGCGTCCAGGCTCCCATCTGCCAACATGGCCAGACCCACGCTTATACTCGAAGATTTCTTTTGAGCGACAGCACGAGTCGGATGTTCTGACATACCGATAACCTCGGTAGTAGGGACAATAGTGACACGGGAAGGAGAGGACCTGATGAACTCTTTATTGCTCGCTTCGCTCTCGTCACCCAGCAAAACCAGGTGTGTATCCAGAAGGTCAGGCTCTTGAAGAGCCAACTGAACACCTAAAAGCGGTTCGTTTGGGGCAAAATCTCCCCCCATTAAATCGATACCGATCTTCATGAAGTTGAAGCGGAATTACGCCTCGTCCTTTCCGGGGAGAACTTTCACTCCGCGATACATGCCAGTCTCGAGATTCAAGCGGTGATACTGCGAAACTTCACCTGTTTTAGGATCTGTGAACAACTGCTTGGTACCTAATTTGTCGTGGGTCCTTCTCTTGTCTCTTCTGGTTTTGGAAACTTTCCGTTTGGGATGTGCCATTATTGTGGATCGTTAATTAAGTCGTTTATTGTACTTATCGGGTGGTTGGTTGCCCCAACACCCTGCAATTCTGCCAATTTTTTTAATGTGTCGCGGTCACAGGACGAGCGAACGTTGGAATCAGCACATACCTTACGCATAGGTAAATGAATCATGCAGAAGTCGTATAGATGCGATTCCAAATCAATCTGGTATTCATTAAAACCCAGATAAATAATATCTTCGTCAACTCTGGGATTAGACGAGAATTTCAACACAAGTGTATGTTCTCCTGATATCGGGTATTCCATCTCTTCCAGACAAACGTCACAATGGACACGAAGGATACCCGATACCGAGAAATGCAAATCCAACAGTTGCTCTTGTTTGTTCAGAATGAGATCAACTGACACATCCCCTCCCAGAACACCTTCATATCCCTTGGACAAGAAGAAATCATCATCCAAAGGGAATCGATAAGAGTGCTTCCCTATCGATAATCCTCTGAAGTTCAAGATGTGATCCTTACCCATGAATACTCCTTGCCAAAAATAGTCGGCAAAAATAGGCAAAATATCTACATGAACGTGGTTTATTTAAGGTTGGGAGCTCCAATACTGAACTTTTCCCGTTTATGTCGAATGAAGTCAAGAGGATTCTTGTTCAATTCGAAGTACTCAAGGCGTTTCCGATAAATCGAGTTCATGGTGAAGATCGAATGAACAAGGGAAGACGGGTCAGCGACCCCTTTACCGGCTATATCGAACGCAGTTCCATGATCCGGCGAAGTTCGAATGATCGGTAAACCTGCTGTGTAGTTGGTTCCTGAATGGAAATTTGCGTATTTGAAAGGGATCAATCCCTGATCATGGTACATGGCCAAAACTGCATCAAAATTCAAATACGATCTGCTTCCAAAAAAACCATCTGCCGGAAACGGGCCGATCACTACCTCACCTTTCTTTCTGTATTTGTCTATCACAGGTTCCAGTAGATCGATTTCCTCCAGACCAATGAGTCCATCGTCTCCTGCATGCGGGTTCAATCCCAATACTGCTATTTTCGGTTTGGCAACCCCAAAATCCTGTCTTAGGGTATTGAGAAGCGTTGAGATTTTTCTGTCGATCAAGTCCCCACTCAGGATGGATGCAACATCTTTCAGGGGAATATGACCCGTAACCACACCGACCCTCATATCTTCACCGACCAGAATCATCATATGATCGTCCACTTCAAACTCAGCTGCGAGCATCTCAGTGTGACCCGGATAGCGGAATTCGCTGGATTGAACCGTATTCTTATCAAAAGGAAGTGTTACAATATTCGGCAGTAACCCGCTCTTAACTGCAGCAATCGCCTTTTGAAGTGAACTTACGGCATATTTACCCGCAGTTGTGTCGGGAGTACCCAATCTTAGCTCAGGCAACTGCGTTTGCGGTTCGACCAAATTGACCACCCCTTCAATGAGATCCTGCCCCTCTCCAATTACTTGTATAGTGGGAAGCTCCAGTTCCAACTCCTCGGAATATGCCCGTAATATTTCCTTGTGAACAAACAATACTGGGGTCACTTGTCTGAACAGGGACTCATGGCTGAAAGCCTTCAAAAAGACTTCCAGGCCAACACCGTTGATATCACCACATGAAAAACCTGCAATTGACTTGCTCATACCAAAAAAATCCGGAGCAAAAGTACGGCTTTGACCTGTGATACGGACGTTTATGGAAGTCCTTGGTTTAGTTCAGCAACTTTTGACGCAACATGAATTCAAGCTGTTCATTCTCTCTCAGCAACCTTGTGTAGGTCTCCCTTGCTTTCTTCGAGGCCAGAAAAAATTCATATGCACTTTTGATTGTATCCCGAATTTCTTCGGGATCCATTGGTTTTGCAAAGTACCTGTATACCTGTCCCTGATTTATTGCATCTATAACCGTTTGCACATCAGTATAGCCAGTTAATAAAATCCGAATAATATCCGGATGAGTGACGCTCAATCTCTCAAAAAACTGTACTCCCGTCAATTGAGGCATTTTATGATCGCAAATAACCACGTGTATTGATTGAACATCAACCATCCTCAGTGCCTCACCGGGATTGCTTGTAGTGAAAACGTTAAAATCACGGCGGAAGTTAGCCATGAATGAGACCAAATTAGACGGCTCATCATCCAGGTACAGGACATTGATTCTCTCGGTGGACATGGTATTCGTGCTATTTATTCAGTAGTAGTGTCACGAATATAAAAACTAGCTTAATCACATGCAAATCCCAATTAGCCGCATTATTCTTATTGGCAACCCTTAAATTTGTCTAGCACACTTGAAAACATCACCAACACGACAGCTAATCCGTCCCGAGTTCATTGATGCATCCAATAAACAGGGTAAACGGCGTTTGGAAGCTCTAAGGGGCACGTCTCATATCATCATTCAAGACTTGATTGAGAGTCAGGTTTATGAATTGATGAAGATTCGCCACCCCCAACACCCGAGTTCAACCAACAAGGAGTATCTGCATGCGAGAGTCAACGAATACATTTCAGAATACAATGAATCTGATCAAATTGGCAATTGGGTCTACTACAATTGGAACAACAGATTGATTCACATTCTTGGAAAAGAAGAATTCACTGAGCTGAGGACAAATCGCAATAAGCTCAAGATCAATGATGAGGAGCAACAACTATTAGCTAGTAAAAAAGTTGGCATAGCCGGTTTGAGTGTTGGTCGATCCATAGCTATAACTCTTGCAATGGAACGTAGTGTAGGTGAATTGAGACTAGCAGATTTCGATGCTTTGGAACTCAGCAATCTGAACAGGATCAATGCGCCTCTCAATGAATTGGGCCTGAATAAGGCAATTGCTGCTGCTCGTAACATACTGGAAATAGACCCCTATTTAAAAGTCATCACC
Organism: Flavobacteriales bacterium; assembly: GCA_020635435.1. GTDB lineage: Bacteria > Bacteroidota > Bacteroidia > NS11-12g > UBA9320 > VMDK01. The sequence goes on along the minus strand of JACJZU010000004.1, from coordinate 58,150 downwards.
TATACAGATGGTCTCCACGAGCAAAACATGGAATCCTTCTTCAAAGAAGAGGGATTATTGGATTTGTTCATAGAAGAATGTGATGGTTTGGACATAAAAATATTGTCAAGATATTATGCCAGAAAGAATGGTGTTCCAGTATTCATGGAAGCAAGTGATAGATGTTTAATAGATGTTGAAAGGTTTGACGAGGAACCAGATCGTCCAATACTACATGGTTTAGTCCCAGACCTGGATCCAATGCACTTAAAGACGCTCAAAACCGATGAAGAAAAATTGCCCTATTTAGTTAAAATTGTTGGATTAGACACCTTAAGTGTGAGGATGAAGGCTTCTATGCTCGAGATTCAACAGACTCTAACCTCATGGCCCCAACTTGCCAGCGATGTTACAATGGGAGGCGGAATTGGAGGCGAAATAGTCAGAAATATTCTTCTCAGGAGACTTACAGGATCAGGTAGATTTCACTTGGATCCATATAGCAAAGTTCCACTTCGAAAAATAGAACCGTATGGGCGCTATTCCACATACATTAAGCAAAGAAAACAAATACCTACGCCACAATTAACCAAAGAAGAAATCGACCGCGAAATAAGTTTGATCAAACCAAAACATTCAAAACACCATATTGAAATTGACGATGTTTCTGACCTGAAGGAAGCAGCTCATTTAGCGCCAAGCGGTGGCAATATTCAACCCTGGATCTGGGTATTCCGCCCTGAGGCGGTTTATCTTTTTCTGGACCCCAGTAAAACAAACACATACTTAGACAAAAACAAAAGAGCTAGTCTGATTGCCCTGGGATGCAGCATATGCAACTTTACTGCTAAAGCAGAGGAGCTCGGTTATGATACTACACTCCGAACAAATGATATTATCAAATCCAATCTTCAAATCAGCATTCTTTGCGTTAAATCTCCAAAAACACCTTTACGAAAAATCTGTCACCAAAGTATATACACAAGACAAACAAATCGATTACCAAATAAAAATCCCTATCACATAAATCAGTCATTTCTCCTTGAGCTTATACAGATCGGACATTACAATAAGCACTTCTCAGTGAATATCACATGTACACAATTACTCCATTCTACTATACATTCCTCCATAAGCAATTCAGATATCCAACGAATTAATAACACTCAAGGATATTTTGACCTTCAAAATGAAATTGCCTGGTCAAATTCACTGTTTGATAAAACTAAAATCGGTCTTAATTTTGAACACGTACAGCTTAATACAAAAGAAAAAACAGGATTTCAGCTAAACCTACCGGCGGTTGTAAACAACAAATCTCCTAAATACAACAAAAATCTAGCCGTCAATAATATTTCTCAACGCACTCTTAAGGCTTCCCAATATTTCTGCGTACTAACACCAATATGTCAAAGTCATCATAGAAAAATAGATATTTACCTAGGTCTAATATTCCAAAAAATCTGGCTATTAGCAGAGAAATACCGTATGACGATTCAACCCACTAATTTCCAACGCGAACCATCAGGATTGATTCACGGAACGCCTATCTACTTTTATATACACTCTTCAAATAACATACTCCCAATTTATTCCAATAAGAATAATTTTTGAAAAGAAACAAACACCAAATTGCACTTCACATCAACCTGGCTATTTTAAATAGAGAGCTTTCCTTAGAATTCCATCATAGGCACACAGCAATACTCAATAAACATCAAATAACGGTTTCTTCGGCCAATTCATCATGGCTAGAAGATGATAATGTTACAATAGTCTCTGCTCATGCCTCTGAAAAGAACATGACTGCCGGTGTAAGAATACACAAAAAGAATCCACTTACTTTCTTACCACTGGAAGTGGCAATGTACTCCATATATCCCGAAATTATAACTGTCATCAGCAAGTTAAATAATACCCACAGCATATACGAAATATGTGGACTATGGTCTGAAGCCAATATTCATAATAAAACTATCAATATTGCTCTGTCAATGCTCGCAGCAACATCTATTTTTTCCAGCCACAATCATGCCATTTTTTTATTCAACTCACCTTTCACCTTTTATATATCCAGAGCTTTAGGCTTTAAACGCTATCAAGAATTCAATTCAGCTGAAGGTTACCCATACCCTACATCACAGTTTCGTTCATACATTTGGACACGTTATGAAGATATTAAAAAGGGCAATTGCAGAGTCAATTTCTACTCTAAACTAATCAAAAAAAATACACCATTCTTTCTTTTTGAACAAATACGATTTCAAATCATCTCAAGTTCATGTTCTTAAAAAACAATTTTCTAAGACTTATTATTCTTTACCACATAGCCTTTACATACGCTACAAAATCTTATTCAATTAGCCTAAACAAATACATTGGCAAAGAATTATTAATATTCGCAGACAGTTCTAACAATTGTTCAATCCAAGACCTTGATATTTACAAGTTTCACAAGTCAAAATCTCAAGTACCTAATTTAGGGGTCACTTCCTATATACATTGGGCCATTTTCAATTTAAACATTGAAAGCATAGGCGAATACATCATTCACATTCAATCGCCCGATTTTGCCAAAATCAACCTGTATCTACATCAAGAAAACGATTCATTTTATGAAATACCAATGTATACGTCAGAAATTTATCCCAACTATTTAATAAAATCAGATTCACAAAAAACATATACTATATATATAAAAATAACGCCCAATGGCAAAATTCAATTACCTATAAAAATATACAAGATTGATTCATATCACACAACTACAAATCGACGTCAACTCTTCCTAGGGATACTATTTGGCTCATTAATCGCACTCATACTATACAACTTTTTCTTATTTAGTAGCACTCGAAGCTACATTTATTTGCTATATGTATTCTATATCACTTCACTTCTATTTACACAAAGTGCCCTACTGGGAGTTTATCAAACATATTTCCAAGTATTCCCAAAATCCTTCACCCCATATAGCATACATGTATTCTCCGGATTATCAGGAATTTTTGGAATATTCTTCGCAACCCAATTTATACAAACTCAGAAGAATACACCTCGAATACATACATTATCGTACTTTATTTATATCGGATACCTTACCAGTATCTTGATGTCGATTGTCAATAAACCAGAAATAAGTCACATAATTAGCGCTATTTTTGGCGGATTTAGTTCCATATATCTCCTGATAAGTGCAATTATTATAAGTATACTAGGATACCGACCTGCTAAGTTCTTTTTAATTGCATGGACGATATTCTTATTTGGCCTATTTATCTACATTCTGCGAGACATTGGAATACTTCCATTTAACACAATTACAACATTCACCATTCCACTAGGATCAGTGCTAGAATCTATACTGCTTTCATTCGCCCTTGCAGACAGAATAAATACTCTGAAAAAAGAAAAGGAAATTAATCAGAAGCGTATATATGATGAAATGCGTAGAAGCCGAGACCTTCTCAACACACAGAAAATGTCACTCGAGAAAATGGTCGCAGATAGAACGCAATCTTTGGCTGTTATCAACGAAAACCTCAATAATACTCTAAAAAATCTTAGAGAAACGCAAGCTCAATTAATTGACTCCGAAAAAATGGCTAGTCTCGGACAACTGACCGCTGGAATAGCTCATGAAATCAACAACCCCATAAACTTCGTGTCCTCCAATATTCAGCCCCTTAAACAGGATATAAAAGATATCCTCACTATTCTTTATAAGTATAACGAATTCGCCCAAAACCACAACTTCCCTGAATTAAGTCAAATTCAGAAAGAGGCCGAACTCCTGAATCTCGAATACAGCATCCAAGAAATAGAGCAACTCATTCAAGGTATCTCAGAAGGAGCAAACCGTACAAGCACAATCGTAAATAGTTTAAAAACATTTAGCAGGGCCGATCGAGATGAAGTTAGTCTAGCTGACATCAATGCAGGACTCGAGTCGACCCTGACAATTCTTAAAAGCCAAATTGCCAACATCAATCTTGCTGTGAATTACGGCAAATTACCCGAGATCATATGCTTCCCAGGCAAGCTCAATCAAGTATTTATGAACGTATTGGACAACTCCATCGACGCTATTCATCACAAGTTTCAGAATTACTCCGAAGGTAAAATATCCATTCAAACCTATCAGGAAGAAGGAAATATATTTATAGAAATATCTGACAATGGCAATGGCATTCCAGTCGATGTCCAAAATAAAATATTTGAGCCCTTTTTTACTACCAAAGAAGTTGGACACGGCACAGGACTCGGTTTGTCCATTTCGTATGGAATCATAGAAAATCATAAAGGAAAAATACTCGTAAATAGTACTCCCGGATCAGGAACTACCGTAGTAATTCGAATTCCCATCAGCACTTAACATTAGATCCATGAGCTTAGACACGATACTCCTAATTGACGACGAACCCTCTAACCTAGTCTCATTCAAAGCCCTATTCAGACGTCGATTCAACGTACTGCTAGCCAAGAATATAGGCGAGGCACTATTGATTCTGGAAGCACACTCCATGATAAAAGTTATAATTTGTGATCAGAAGTTAGAAAATGAATCAGGTGTTAACTTCTTAAAGGATGTCAAATTCAAATTCCCAGACCCAATCCGAATAATTTTAACTGGATTCGAGGATGTCGAAGTCCTAACTGACGCAATAAATGCCGCTGAAGTCTTTCGATTCATAAGTAAGCCATGGAATGAAATAGATTTCGATAACGCAATAGTTAAAGCCATAGAGGTCTATGATTACAAAGAGAGCTTGAAAAAGAGCAACTCTGATCTCAAAAAAGCCTACAACGAACTCACGAAATTCGTTTACAGCGCCTCTCACGATATGAGGGCCCCCCTTGCTTCGGTGATTGGATTGGTAGAATTGGCAAAGGAAGACCCGTATTTCAAAAACGACGCCTTTTATCTCCCCAATATCGAAAAAAGTATACTTAAACTAGATGACTTTGTGCGAAACATCGTCGAATACTATCAAAATCGAGAAAAAGCATCGGAATTTGAAGAAGTAGACCTACATGCTCTATTATCCACCTGTATCGAATCCCTAAACAATTACAGGGCATTTTTAAAAGTTTCAATAGAATTAGATTTAAAACATCAAACCCCAATCGTCACAGATCCCTTTCGACTTCAAATAATTTTGTCTAACCTTATTTCCAATGGAATCAAATATCAAAAGGAATCCAATTCGAATAAGAAAGTGAAGATCTCTAGCCAAAACATAAACAATGAAGTTGAATTAGTCGTTTCAGACAATGGCATAGGTATCGAACACTCAAAACTCCCAGATCTGTTTAAAATGTTCTTTAGAGCAACGACTCAAAGCTCAGGATCAGGAATTGGGTTATATATTGTACAGGAAGCCGTCAATGCCATTGGAGGGCGTATAGCAGTCAACTCAATTGTTGATGAGGGCAGTGAGTTCCGCATTTACATTCCGACTCAAATATGAATATTTCGACTACAACGCCGGCTTGGATTTAACTCGCTTGAGCCATAATGGCAGAATTATAATTCCGATAAGGATGTACGGATAATAACTCAGCATTCTCCACACCAAAGCGAGTATTCTAGAAATGTGTATGTCTGGCAAAAACTCACCGATAAAAACTGGGAATATCCCTTCTGCAATACCACTTGCACCTGGTGTTACCGGTAAAAGTAAAATTACCCACATGACCAATTGGCGGCCGTATGCCAATATGTGCTCATTGAAACCTGCAAATGCCATCAAAAGACTATTAAGAACCATGAATCTTGCAGTCCAAGACAAAAAGGTTGCCATGAAAGCATTCACCCAAAAGACCTTAGTTTTACCCCTAAACTCTTTCGAAGCAAGAACCAGATCTCTGCCAAGATTCTGCCCGCTGGTCTTCTTCTTACGCAAAACCGGTAGTCTAAAAATCAACATGATCAATCTCTTGATGATCACCGGCCGGTAAAAGAGGGCTATGAACAAAAACAAGGTCCAAAGTGCTAAAACCCCATAAGCCACCCAAAACAAGCCCAACAGATTGTTTGTTGATAGAACCGAATTCACATGTGCACCCGTAATATCAGGAATCAATCTTTCCCCCCCAATTAAGATCAAAAGCAATGGAACCATAATAATGTAGAATAGCTCGTCTAAGAATGCTGTTACAATGACTATTGCCGTTGTTAAACCGGCCTTCATCTTTTCCTGAGCCATTATAAGAAACGCCACGGCAGTTCCACCTATCGCCCCCGGTGAAATTGCTGAGGCAAATTCCCACAGCAAGGCAATTTCGAAACATTGGCGCCAACTGAGTTTTCTTTCTGAAAGAATCCTAAGTCTTAAGATGTATCCAAAATCACGCAAGACGATCATCAGAAACGCACCAATCAACCAAATCAAGGCATTTTTGCGCCATTTCACAGATAGAATTGCCTCGTAATCGAAATCTCGCCAAATGAAATAGATTGCTATCCCAACACCAATTACTATCGGGATGAAGATGCGCCTTCCAGAAAACAACCTGGAGATTTGAGCAGATGAAGCTTTAACTTTCAAGTCGGTAAATATACATCGCGGTCCAACAGCATGAGAAACCCGTCCTATGACACCCCCATCGAAATCCACACTGATTTTTCTTCGAATCCCCCCGAACTGCTATAAAATCATTCACATTTCCCTATCTTTGCAAATTAGTCCAAACTAAAGGCCTTAATTTCTACATCCATATATGAGACAGCTTAAGATCAGTAAGCAGTTTACCAACCGGGAGAACAAATCCCTGGACAAATACCTGAATGAAATCAGTAAAGTCCCGATGATTGATGCACAAGAGGAAGTTGAACTTGCTCGTCGCATACGGGAAGGAGATCAGGCCGCGTTGGAAAAATTAGTGAATGCTAACCTTCGATTTGTGGTCTCTGTTTCAAAGCAATATCAAAACCAGGGTCTTACGCTCGGAGATCTCATCAATGAAGGGAATCTCGGTTTGATCAAAGCGGCCAGGCGATTCGACGAAACACGCGGATTCAAATTCATTTCCTACGCTGTTTGGTGGATTCGACAAAGCATCTTACAGGCCTTGGCAGATCAAAGCCGTATTGTTCGATTGCCCTTGAACAAAGTGGGATCAATCGGACGGATTTCGGCCGCAGCAGCTAAATTAGAACAGGAACATGAGCGGGAGCCAACGGCAGAAGAAATCGCTCAGGCATTGGACATTGCGGTGACTGAAGTAGAAAATGCATTGAAAACTTCGGGTAGACATTTGTCTATTGATGCACCTCTCACAGAAGGGGAGGATAATACCTTACTGGGTGTTTTGGATAACAATGACGAACCAGACCCTGACAATCCCTTAATGAATGAATCCTTGCAGAAGGAGATTAATCGCGTCATCTCAACGCTGTCAGAAAAAGAACGTGATGTGCTGAAATATTACTATGGTCTCGATGGAGGCCCTGCTCATACACTGGAAGATATTAGTGAGAAGGTTGGTCTCACTAGAGAACGCGTACGTCAAATCAAAGAAAAAGCCTTGCGCCGATTGCGAAAATCATCAAAGAGTAAGATCTTAAAATCCTATTTGGGCTAAATTGATCACATCGAGCATACTCGCTGATATTCTATAAATCAAGGAGTTTAAGAACATTTTCAGGAGGGCGGCCAATAGCCGCCTTTTCTTTGGCCAAAACAATAGGGCGTTCTATTAATTTGGTGTTATCAGACATCAGCTTGATGAGTTGTAGATCTGTCAGTTCCATTTTGGCGTACTGAGATTGAAATAAATCCTCTTTAGTCCGGATCAACTGGATCGGAGTAAGTTCAAGCTTTTGTAATAATTGCTCAATATCTGATTCAGAGACGGGTTCCTTGAGATACTCGAAAATTTCAAAATCCACACCCTTCTGCTGCAATAACTTGAGTGTCTCCCGACTTTTGGAACATCGAGGATTATGCCAGATGACAACCTTTTTCATTCCTAACTGATCACTTGTTTAAGAATTCCAGGTAAATCTTGTGATCCGTACTATCGCCAGTTGGCGATCCAAATCTGTAATCCATACTCAAATTCAGCATGGAAGACGCAATAGTATCAATGTTGAGGATGCGTTCCTGTTGAAGAGGGTCAAAAGGGAAACTCGTAAATTTCAATTTTGTGTCACTTTGAATTAACAGCCAATCACCTCCTCCTTGTGTTTGCGGATCGGCGGGATCACACTTCTGTAAGCCCTCGTCTAGCAATACGGTGCTGTCAGACTGAAAGAACATGAGATTATCTTTCTGGCAATCCGGAACTACCCCTCCACTCAGAGCAGCGGTGAGCTCCCAATAATTTGAAATTGTGATCTTTGTGCCAAATATCTCAACTTCCACAGGAGGTTTGATCAAACCTTGCTGCAATTGCCATCTTCCCTCAATGAGCATTTGATGTCGACTTTTCGATTCCGGAGTGCATTCACAATCCGGCTCTTCATCGTCTTTACATCCACCAGCACCAAGAAAAAAAATCGCTGCACTCAGGATCAAAATTTTTTGAAATATTCCCTTTGTCATAAAGTCAAATTTAGTAATAGCCTGCTCAGTTCACTTCGACTGTTGGTCAAAATGTAGTCGAAATAATACTTTCTGAAGTTCGCGATCCAAAATCTTACCGGCAAGTTGAGCATAATCTCGTCCGGATTCCATGACCTGAATGTAAAACTTCTGCGGAACATCAATTCTATACAGCATGGAAAGGAGGTCTCCATGACTGCTGTCGTCAAGTTTCTGAAGAGACTTCGCAAGACTACTGACAATGCTCCTATATTCACCATCTGTGAACATTTGATCGGACACATCAATATATGGGTACAAATCCTTCCGCAGCTGCTCCGACACAAGCATCAAAACTTTCTCATTGAGCAAATAGGGCTCAATATTTTTGACGAAATCAGGCTTCATTTCTTGAACTTGTGTAGGTTAAATACCCCATTCCATCTAAGGTAAAATTCTGTGATCAGATCATTTTGCCTTTCATTCACGTCGTAGATATAATTTACACGAGCTAATAAAGCCAGATCATTCCCGAAATCTCTCTCGAAGAAAGCCCGAAACATCCAGACCTTTCTGTAATCCAATAGATATTGCGCCGGATCCTTCCGAGATACCGATTGGTAGTACACATCCCCATTGGAAGACTGAAACTGATGGCTGTCCCAATAAGTTATCATCAGGCCGAATTCTCGCCAGTCTGCAGATAGGAACGCATATTGACCCAGTCCATCGATAAAGGTTGTTGCCCTCGTACTTACATCCTCATAATTATTGAAGTATACTCCACCTCGAATTCTTCGAACTCCATTACCTGATAGTTGCCAAGAAAATGAGCTCCCGTAACTAAACGTAAACTGAGAAACCGAAGGTAACCCTGAGGTGTCGATCTCTCCTCCTTTATGATGAGCTAAAATGTCTACCGGGATACTCAAGATGAATGAGTCACTTCTTACAATATTGTATTGCCCGGTGACTCCTGCATCGAATTCTTCACGGAATGCGCTTAACGGATAGATCGCTTTCCTCCAGTCCAACCAAATGTCGAGGTCAAATCGATCTCGACTCATAAGGAATTGAAAACCATTCTCAACGCGATCTGTGATTGTTCTTTCCGGATCTAACAGTGGCTCTATCAGTCCGTGATCCATATTCCCTTCAAGACGTCCGAAGATGAAAGACAGGTTTTCATGTGCGTACTTAAGCTGAAAGGTTGGGAAGTTTTGATCAAATTCATCCGATCCAAAGTCACGCTTGAGAAACAATCCGGAAGAAACTTTCCATGCGTCATCGATCTGATAAGATACTTCCGGTGAGAACTGAAGCCCAAAAAGTGTTCGGCCTTCGTCTATGGGTGAGCGATACTCAACATTCCGAAAATAGTTCAAATTCTCAATCCGAAGCGACATTGTTCCGATGTCGTCGTTTTTGTGCCGCCAACTGAAAAAGGAATTATCCAATTGCCCGTTGGAACACAACGAATACAAGACGAAAAATGGAACGAGCGCTATCCTTTTCAATTTGAGCTCTGCTGTCTGCAAATATAATGGCATAGTGGTCGCGACTTTTTTCTCAAGCTCCAAAGAATCTGCGGCTTTGGAATAAATTTTGCCTCAACTTTGTGAAACATCCAAACTATGAGACGTCTCAAGTTCTTCTTTGCACCGTTGGCACTAGTAACCTTGCTAAGCTTTTCGACCAGAACAGAGGTAAATGATGGAACCTTCCGCTATAGAGTGATTCCGAACAAGGCATTCACTTATGGGGAACGGCTTAAATACCGCGTTCACTTTGGATGGATCAATGCCGCAACGATCGATATTAAAGTGGATGACACTCCTGTCGTCATTGGTGATCGCAACACATATCATATTACTGCAATTGGTAAGACCAATCGATCCTTCGATTGGATGTATAGTGTTAGAGACCATTTTGAAACTTTTATGGACAGCCAAAGTATGGCACCTCTTAAGTACTTCAAATCTGTACGTGAGAATGATTACAAAGACAACGATCTCGTTTATTACGACCATGGGAACCAGAAACTGAAAGGTCACAAGAAAGAGATGGACATGCCGAGATATGTGCAGGATCTGGTGAGTGGAATGTTCTATGCCCGCACCTTGAATTTTAAGGATGCCTATGTGGGAAAGACCTTCCCTCTCGACATTTATATGGATCAGGAGATTTACAATTTGAAGTTCAAGTATCTGGGTACCGAGACACTAAAAACTGATATCGGCAAAGTGCGTTGCATTAAACTGAGACCTCAACTTGTGGTTGACCGAGTATTTAAAGACGAGGACGACATGACGGTTTGGGTAAGTGATGATGCTAATCACGTACCGATCCGTGTTCAGACGGATATTTGGGTTGGCTCATTGAAGATCGATCTGACCGAATACAAGGGTCTTGCGAACCCGGTAGCCTTTGTTAAATAGAGTGGATCATTCAATCCACTTTACTGTTTTTTGGTCGACTTGTTCCGCCCTCTCACCCCTTATTTCCCGACCAACTTCCTTGAAGAATGATTTTCTTTCCTCTTTGAACTTGCTTCGAAATTCTCGTCCAGCTGTTTTTGAATCGTAGGTGATCTTGAGATCGTCTGGTGTACCTGTCATCTTCACATAGGCTGTTAATCCACCATCTCTACCCTCCTCCAATCGTTTGGCGTTTTTCTTTTCTACCCATTTAGAACGTTTTGCCAATACGTCGGTTACTTTCACCTTAAGATGATAATCGAGATAATTCTCAAGGGTGTGTGAACCACTGACTGAGAGATTCAAAGCTGAGTTGTTTAGTTCCGTCTCCGGTAAGAAAATTATCCCATTCCGAATCTCGACACGGTTTTCCAGATCCTTGAATGAAATATCTCTCAGATCATCCAATTCGAGAAACAAACTCAATTCTTCAAGAGGTTTGTAGCCCATTAAACGGCCATCTTCGATAAGAACATCCGCCGAACAGAATAGCTCCCGCTCGACTAGATTGAAATACGTATCAAATGTTGCGGACAGATCATAAGCCGTCGTGACCAATCCACTCAAATTTTCATGTGTGATCTCACTTTGCTCAAAATCTTCAAACTCTCGAAACAACTCCTTTAGATCCGCACCCTTCGACCGGCCTTTGGCGAACATCTTATAGTATTCACCTTCTTCAAGGAAAAGCATGGACAATTTATGCGTTCCCTTCCATGCCCCGAACTCGACATTGCCAATTTCCATCCGATCCCGGCCTAACTCAAGCCTACCTGATAAGTCGTTGAGGGATAACCCATCGTATAACAATCTCCCCAAATTAAAATTACCTTGGACATCAAGGCCGATATCCAGGTCGGCTGTACCATTTGTGGATCCGCTTTCTTCTGCCGAATCACTGTTCAGCCATTCTGAAAAATTGATTTCTTGAGCAGTGATATCTCCGATCCATTGAGGTCTATCATCCAACCAAAATCCAGTATATTTCTTCAAGTCACCCTCCAAGAGTATCTGCTCGGAAAGAAAGCCAATATTCGCACTGATATCAATGACATCCTCTCCCATTAACTTTCCTTTGCAGTCAAAAATCAAAGGTTGTTCACTTCGCGGCCAACCGATTGAAGCTTTTGACAAATTGACCATTCCCGACAAATTCGGTAGAAAGTCGGATTCATAGTTGAGCTCTCCAAGCACTTCCAGCCCCAGAACACCCTTGATTCGATAAGGACAGACTGCAGGGAAAAGCACACAAAGATCGTTTAGGTCGATTTGTAATGAAGAGCTTTGAATATTGAGATTTCGTGAAATATCGTCCGTTTGAACCTTCAGTTTCAAGTCAGTATCATTGAATTCCAGTGACTGCAGATCCGCTGTTAAGGCCAGAGCTGAGGTTCCATTTCCGTTGTTAAGACTGGCATCTAGATTAACATTTCTAAAAGTTCCCGGTTCTCCGGTTATTTTACCATTCTTCACTTTCAATGCGGCATCGAGCTTGGGAAGAGCATCCTTATCCATCAAGCCCTTGATAGTGCCAGACAGACTGAAATCTCCTTCTGTGCTCCATTCACCCACTTGTGAAGAGAAGTGGTTTGGCAACAGAGAGAAAATCCCTTGGATTTGCAATTTGTCAGTGGCAAACTTCAAGTCGAGATCCGGCTTGCCTTTCACCATTAAAATATCCCCAAAGACGTTTAGCTGCAAATCTTCCATGCCAAAGACAGCAGAGGCGATATTGCACGCATTCAACTTCTTATTAACGTGTAACTCGGAGGACCAATTGGTATGTTTCCCAACGAGATACTTCTCCTCGCCGAGTCGAATGTGATCAAACAGGCCATGGAATGACAGATCGAGGTCGAGATTCTCTTCCCCAATGCTCCCTTTCGCTTTGAATTTGTAGAACAAGGCATTGCAACTAACGAGGTCTTTCTCATCCAAATAGACCAATCGGCAATTCTTGAACAGTAAATTGTCGAATTCTATATTCAAACGCGAGGAGTCATTGTCTGTGCTTTTGAATATCGCGAAATTAGTATTCCCCTGAACTCCGTTATAAATCCTGAATGTGGCCTGGTTAACTTGGAGCTTCCGCACCCTGATCTCATTTCGGAGTAGTGCAAATGGATTCACACGAATTTCGATCGATCCGGCGGAGACGAGATTACTTTTATATGCGGGAAAAGACTCATCGATACGCACATTGTACAATGCCACACCGACATTGGGGAAACTTTCCAGCCCTGTAAAACGTATCTCCTCGACTCTCATTTGGACTAAAAGAGACTCGTCCAGGTATTTTATGAGTTCTTTCTTCAATTGTCCACTCAGATACAATCCAACACTCAAGAACACCGGAATTAAATATCCCAGGATCCAAAGGAGTGTATTGACGGATTTTTTTTTCACTTGATGTTTCAGGCCTCGAAGGACGCACAAAGATCTGAACTATTGCCGATCCAACGCTGAAACGAATACACAGCGAGATGTGTTATGTCCAACAACTGAAAATTTACGCCACGATATTTTTTTGACTTGTAAAAAAAAATGTGAAATGTATATTTGCAGCCCCTTAGGGCTCAGAGATGAGTCCTGGTGATGTAGGGGCGATTAGCTCAGCTGGTTCAGAGCACCTGCCTTACAAGCAGGGGGTCACTGGTTCGAACCCAGTATCGCCCACTCCAAAAAAAAATCGGAAGCCTTCACAAGTGTGAGGGCTTTTTTTATTGCCTGAATTGATTCGGACGGTTGATTTCATATGCTTTGATCACGACCCATTCAGACAAAATCGGCGCTGGAATCATACATTCATCAAATAATCACTGAAAAACCTATTTTTGAGTGCTTCTGTGGAATTGCCGTGACCACTGAGGCCTATTTCTCAATTAACTATTGCGTTACATAATGGCGCAATGAGATTTGTACTTTTGCGGCATTGGAAATAAAAATCTCTTCATGAAAAAACTCCTTACCCTACTTTTATCGGCTTTCTGTTTAGGAACAATCAGCCAAAATGTGTCCGCTCAACCAGCAATTTCATCGGTTGCTTTGGTTAATCTCGACACTGTGAATGTTCAATTTTCCGGCAATCCTACTTCAGCTACGGCTGGTGATGCTGCTAACTACACATTCTCGCCATCTGCAAGTATTACATCCGTAAACTACGATGCGAGTTCTCAAATTGCCACACTCGTTACATCTCTGTCAAGTGGCATTTATTATGAACTCACTGTTAGTAATGTCAAAGACAATGGAGGTGGTACCATGAGCACTTACACGGCCATGGATCTGGTTTACAACACGTATAGCGGTAACGGATTGGTGTTCACGGAAATCATGTACAATGACCCAACCGGACCTGATGCCTATGAGTTTGTTGAACTTTACAATCAAGGTAATAGCGATATTGAATTGGGTGGACTGAAAATGGCGAGAGGTGCAACTTACACCTTCCCGCAACATACTATGAAAGCTGGTGATGTAGTGGTAATCGCCAAGAATGTTGACTCGGTGAAGGTGGCATTTGGTGCCGATGCATTGGGTAGCTGGAACACCAACCAAGGTCTGAACAACAGCGGTGAACCCGTAGACCTGGTAAACAGTATGGGCGACATTATTGATGAGGTCGTCTACGACGATGGTAATGGTTGGGAGACCGCATGTGACGGTTCCGGACCCTCGCTTCAACTCAAATCTCACAGGATTTCAAGCGATAGCAACGACTTCGCCCGAAATTGGTATGCCGATTACTCAAAATCCTATCCGATGCCGGGAAATACAACGGCTTACTGTACGCCGGGTTGGTTACCGGTTACACATGTTGCCATTTCGGAGATCAGATCTGAAAATGTTGATGGCGTGAATACATCCAATGGCAGCAAGGTGTCTGTGAGTGGAATTGTTATCAGCACAAATTTCCGCAGTTCCGGTTTGGAGTTCTTTGTTAACGACGGAACCGGCGGAATCGGATTGTTCGAGTCCTCAAGAAATTGGGGTTACTCCGTAAATATTGGTGATAGTATTTGGTTATCAGGTACGGTAGGTCAATTCAATGGTCTGTCTCAGATATCTTCAATTGACACCGTTTACAAGATCGCAAATGGAAGCACTCCGATGCCTACTAATGTAGGTGCACTTGGCGAGGAGACTGAAGGTGAGTTGATCAAATTGAACGGTTGGACTTTGCTAAGTGCAGATGCAACCTGGGGTAGCAATAAAAATTACAACATAACGAACGGAACCGACACGGTAACCCTCAGAATTGATCGTGATACTGATATCGATGGTGAAAGTATCCCGAGCGGTCAGTTGAATTTTACCGGGATCGGCACTCAGTTCGACAATTCGTCACCCTACACAAGTGGCTATCAGATCCTTCCGCGTATGCGAGGAGATATCGAGCGAACGACAGGACTTCCAAGCCCTACTGTATCCTTCGCGGGCGCGAGAGGAACTGTTTCGGAGAACGCCGGCACATACAACCTTCAGGTTTCTCTTCAAAATCCAAATAGTAACCCTACCACTGTTGAAGTGTATGTGTCAGGGGGAAGTGGCCAAAATGGTACTCATTATAATTTCTCCTCCCCTCATTTGGTGACATTTCCTGCCAACTCGAATCAAACACAAAATATTATTATCACAATTCTGAATAATTCAGATGTTGATGCGGATCGAGATGTTGAATTCAAGTTTCAGAATCCGACGAATGATGCTGTTTACGGAGATTCCATTTTCCTCCTGACAATTGAAAACGACGATCTTCCTTTCACCGACATTTCTGAAGTTACCAAGAATGATGCAACCGGCGTTCCTGTTATGTTGAATGAAAAAGTTAAGATCAAAGGTGTTGTATACGGAGGAAATTTGAGGTCACCTGGTCTTCAGTTCACTGTAATCGACAATACCGGTGGCGTTGGAATGATCGAATTCAGTAAGGACTTCGGTTATACCGTGAACGAATCAGATGAAGTAATACTTCAAGGTGTGGTTGGTTTTTATAACGGGCTCACACAGATCCAGAATCTCGATACGATCATTTTCAATAATGATCAGAAAACCCTCATAAATCCGGTGGTAGTAACGGAGTTGAACGAAGAAACTGAATCGGAATTGGTTAAGCTTGAGCGGGTGTGGTTTGTGGACAACACAGTCACAACCTGGCCTAACAATGGAAACATTGAGGTTACCAACGGCTCTGACACATTCACCATTCGCATTGATCGTGAAGTACTGGAGTTGGCAGGGCAACCGACACCTACCTTTGACACAATGAATATTACAGGTTTAGGAAATCAGTTTGATGCTTCTTCTCCCTATGATGAAGGATATCAGCTCTTCCCACGATATGCTTCGGACGTTGAGCAATGGATGGAGCCGGTTTCAGTTAGTGTACCTTCTTTCAACTTGCACTTATTCCCGAATCCAACAAATGGTAAATTACATATATCAACTAATGCCGGAATCATCAAGGTGAATGTTCTGAATATTCAAGGGGCGTTAGTGTTGACCAAGGATTATTCCGGTCTTGACAGGAGTGCATCAATTAACCTTGGTGAACTTTCTCAAGGTGTGTATTTAATTGAAGTTCAAACTGAACTCGTTAAGAGTTTGGAACGAATTATCCTGGAGTGATAAACCAACACGATTCCTATGAAAAAGACCCGCATTTGACGGGTCTTTTTCGTTAATACCTTTTCCGTTTGGAGAGTTCCCCAGATTCATCGTAATACTTCCATAAACCTGTTTTTTGGTCTCTGCGGTATTTCCCGGAAACCCTCAACGTCCCATTTGGATAGTATTCGGTATATGTTCCATTCTTTTTACCGTCTTTCATCTCGGCCTCAATTTCAAGCTGTTCGCTTGCAGGATAGAATTTCTTGAACATGTTGTCTTCGATGTACTGCACACGGAATAGACTGCTATCCTGAATGTTACCTGCTGAGACGTCGACCATGAACGTTTCGAACAGACCTTTTATCTCCGCTAACTGCACCTGAGCAGAATCGCGCTCAGATGATTGGACGAGCCGGAGACGTGTGCCAAGAACATCGCCATCTGCCCGCAGATCCAGGACAAATGAACTGAAGGCATCAATGTATTTCGCACTTCGATTCAAACCATTTCGACTCTCCTGATCCAAATGCTTTGACAGGAGATTTCGAGTTCTGGAAGGGGCAATGAATGCGTGAAAACTGCTGCGCTCAATGTTCTGAGCCGCATCCTGATATGTCGGACTATTGGCCAGTATGCGGTTGTTCTCAAAATCTTCAATACAACCAATAATGGTCAAAGGACTGTTACTGAACAATACGTAATCACCCAAAATAGTGAAATACGGTTTTTCGATCTTATCGAACAGGTTACCGAACAGAATTTTGAACACCCCTTTAATTGCGAGATACTCGATCTGGTAGTTCTTGTAAGCGAGACTTTTAAACTTTGCAGGCGTGCGTTTCTTAACCTGTTGTGTGATCTCATTCAAGCGTTTTCTGGCCAGGTCAAGATCTTTGGTTCGAAGAAATATCACAAGATCTTCTTCGGACTTGCCGAGGTTAGCGGGTTGGATCTGAGCAATTCCAACTTCCTCACCGATCCATTCGATGAGATTCCTTTCAATAGAAATGTCGAGCAGTTTCTCAATGCGATCTCTGGTTTCGGTGAATTCCTTATTCTTGGCCGGAAAAAGTTCCAGATTGGCCAATAACTCCTCGTAGAACCTCGACATGGAATTGAAATTGAATGAGACGTACCAAGCGGTTCTGTTTGGAAGAATGCTGGGAAGCCGCAACTCACTGCTACCAGAATTCAAAAGAGCCTTCAAATAGGACTGGCGGTCGGGATTTAGACTTGTGACCCCTTTCAGTTGCCAGCTACCAGGCTCCATCTCTAACTCCAACGCACTGAAAAGCATAGCTTCGTCTAATCCTGCCGCAAATGATTTCCCGTTTAAAAAATAGCAAGACAGGTATTCGTCGAGGTACTGCCATTGCACATATAGCTTGTTCATTCCGCGACCAGCAACTTGTTTATATACTTCATCAAAGTCGTAATCGATACCGAAGAAGGGATTCGCTTTCTGGCGTATTGCGTTTTCAACGATCTGTGGGGTGTATGAACAAAGTAGGAAATTATCGACTTTGACTACACTTAATTTGTCCCTTGCCCGATCTTCCACTTCCAGAATTTCGTGGTTTTCAAATGCTCTTCTGGTCACCTTGAAACCATCATTTCTCAGTACTTTCTCAAGTGCTGTATAGAGGATAGCGGGCTGTGCAGACCTTTTAACATCGACGAGAAAAAGGAAATCGTAATTGCGGCGGCTCGTGGGGTGAGCGCTTAGGTAAAGTTGTCTTTTCCCGAATAATTTGGTGAGGATCGGATTCTCTGCGATCAAATTATCCAGGTAATCGGCATCGTCTGTTATGTCGGCGAACAAAGGATGGTCTTTGACTGATTTCCAAACTTGGCTACTGCTCATGGCGTTCCATGCCTTCAAAGGATCATTACTCTCCAGGATATAGATGGCATCAGAAGGAATCAGATAAAGTCCGTTGATCCGTTTGTCTGGAAGAAGATAAGCGATCAACCAGAGTATTACACCAAGGATCAATAAGAAGATGATCCGTTTTATCCATTTTCTGCGCATCTAACAAAGATAGTTGGTGGTTTTGTTGAGATATCCGGAGTTTTTGATCAAATGAGCAAACTCATCTGACTCCGGCTTGTTGTCTTGTTGTTCTATCGCAGCTATAACAGACATGCCTACTTTTGCGATTCTATCTTGTCAATGAAAAGGTATTGGGAAAAATTGAAACTCAAGTGGAACCTGAAGAGTGATCTGCATGGCATTTGGGTTATGCTCGTGTTTGCAGTAACAGGTTTTTCGATCCTTTTCATCAAAGAACCTGTGTTTGATTTGGTGGGCTACGACTCCATTGAATCTCGTCCCTTGCGTGTGGTTATTTATATTTTGATCATCTATCCATTGTATCAATTCCTATTGATCACATGGGGCACTCTCTTGGGTCAGTTCCGGTTTTTTTGGTGGATGCTTGGCAAGATGAACGGACGACTGATAAAATTATTTCTGCGTAAATGAAGGTAACATCAGAGCAAATTTTAAACGCATTGAGTCATGTCGACGACCCCGATCTTCACAAAGACCTGGTCACATTGAACATGATCCGAAACATAGTGATCGAGGGCAATTTGGTAAAGTTTGATGTTGAATTGACCACTCCGGCCTGCCCGATGAAGGACATGATCCGCAACGCTTGCGTTAACGCAGTCCATCATTTTGTATCTAAAGACCTTGAGGTAGACCCAAACATGACTAGTCGTGTGACGACCACAAGGGACACGGAATCTATGCTACCGGGCGTCAAGAATATTGTGGCTGTAGCAAGCGGGAAAGGAGGAGTTGGCAAATCAACTGTGACCGTCAACCTTGCCCTGGCGCTGGCACAAACCGGAGCGCGTGTGGGTGTTTTGGATGCAGATATATACGGTCCATCGATCCCTACAATGTTTGGATTGAAGGGATCTCATCCCGAGATGAAAGATAACAAGATCCTGCCCCTTGAGCGCAAAGGGATCAAAGTGCTTTCTATCGGCTTTCTCGTTGATGAGAAGCAGGCCATTGTTTGGAGAGGGCCGATGGCTTCATCTGCCATTCGACAGATGGTTTCAGATGTGGCTTGGGGAGAATTGGATTATTTGTTGATCGATCTGCCACCCGGAACCGGCGATATTCATCTGACCATCACTCAGAGCATACCTTTGACAGGAGCGGTGATGGTAACTACTCCGCAAAATGTAGCACTTGCAGATTGTCGAAAGGCAATGGGTATGTTCAGCAATCAACACATCAACATACCGGTGTTGGGTGTATTGGAGAACATGTCTTATTTCAGTCCTCCGGAATTGCCTGACAAGAAATATTATCTGTTCGGGCAGGGCGGGGGAATGGTACTCGCCTCGGAATACGGTGTACCATTACTTGGAATGATACCTATTTCGGAAACGGTGATGCGCAACACGGATAGTGGAACTATGGAATCTCCTGAAGTGGAAATCGCTGCTATTTACCGAGCTGTAGCCGGTGAACTTGCACGGCATATAGCTATTGTGAACATGAAGCGGAAATCTCCAAATAACGTACCTTCGAGCACCGAATGAATTACAACAGCGAAGAACTCCGATCTAAAGTACAGGAAGCACTGGACGGTATAAGACCGTTTTTGCAGGCAGATGGTGGTGATGTGCAATTGATCGACATCGATTCCAACTTGAAGGTGCGTTTAAAATTACTCGGTGCGTGTCGAAGCTGTGAGATAAGTCACATGACCATGAAGGCAGGTATTGAGGAGAGCATTCGACGGTTGTTACCGGAAGTTGGGGAGGTAGTTGCAGTAGATTAAACTTGGGCACCGAAGCTCCAAAACGTATTTCTGATCTGGGGGTAATTGAATTCCTGAACAGCTTCAGTGTACCGGTAGTTGGAGGATCACTGGCCACCTCATTTTTCTTCAGCAGGTTTTTCAGATCTGATATTCACCCGGTTGTGTTCTGGTTACTTCCGAGTACCGTTTGGTTCATTTATACCTTAGATCATTTGATGGATGGACTAAAACTTGGCTCGCGAGCAAGTTCACTGAGGCACCAAATACACTATCAATACCGCAAAGAGCTCCAATTCCTGTTGTTCATCCTCGGATTCCTGAATGCCCTACTGGCCATATTTTTCTTGCCATGGCCGATCTTGGGATTCGGATTGTTGCTGACACTTTTCGTGTCGTTTTACTTTCTGTTGATCCACAAAGCCTTCCCTTTGAGATCAAACAGGCTAAAGGAACTTTGTATTTCCATAGGCGTTTGGATGGGTATGTTGGTATTACCGGGTTTTCCGGCCTCTCTTGCCATTAGCCCTTCGAATGTGTATCTCCATTTGGCGTTCATAGCTCTGAATATGTGTAACCTTATGATCTTCTCCTACTTCGACTATGAATCGGATCTGAAAGATGGTTTCATCATGAACTCGTCTCTCGATGGAAAAGTACGTCTGGAAAATCAGATCAACTATGTACTTGCAGGGACATTCGTTTTGATCGGTTTGTGGGCTTTTTCGGTGAATACTGCCGGTAAACTTCCCGTGGTTATGGCTTTCCTGCTCATGTTGAACACCTTGGTAGTCCTTGTATTGCGAAAAGAGGTATTTCAACAGAACGAGCTCTATCGTCTGATTGGAGATCTGATTTACCTGGTACCCGGCCTGATCTGGTTTCTCCTCCGGAATAAAGCAGTTTTCTAGGGATCCAATGGAAGAAGCTGTCCGCTTCCTTTCTGTACGTTCAATTCCTTTTGTTTGATGGGTTCCCCGCCCTTGTAAAAAATATTGCCACGATTGTAGATCTTAACAAAAATTATCTCAGATGCATTAATGTAACAATCCAACGGAGTATGACTATCCATCAAAACCTCTTTGCACATAAGGTCTCGAGCATCCAGATCCGCCACTTCCTCAATAGAACCTTCCAATTTTCCGGCCATACCATGAAGTACGGTTCGGGAAGAGTTGATCGCTTGTACAAAAACACGTTCCTCAACGATCAGATTCAACTCAATATCACTTAATGCTGAATGCCAAATATCCAGTTTTTGCAGTCGAAGGGTGTCGAGGTTACTTACTAGAGGGGCGGCACTGAGGATCAATTCATCGAGATTCTGCAGGGTGATCTCGAGTTTGATCCGATTTTTAAATGATCGTACAAAATTGCACGTGTTCTCATTTTTGAATTCCAGGATCCCATTCTCGACTACAGGAATTATCCCGGGGAGTAAATGCTTACCTCCAGAAATGCGAACACTTGGGGAACTTTGGGTATCCTGTCTCAGGACCACTTCATACTTATCATATAGTTTGAGCTTATTGAATTGTGGCAGTTCGCGTACCTCAGAGGATTCAGGACCTGTAGAAGTGAAGCAATCGTCCAATTGCTCCTTTTTACAACCCCAAAGCAAAATCAGGCAACCCAGGAATAGGATATGTCTCGTAAGGCTTATCATAATTTGTACCCTATCCCCCAGTCGATAAAGTCTGCAACTGCAATGTGCGCCTTCAAGGTCGTTCTGAGATATAATTTATCGCTCACTTGGTATTTGAACCCGACCCGCTCGTAGATCAGGAATTTATCCGTGCTCGGTTTGTAGAGGTATGCACCGAGATCCACGATGAGATGAACTTTGTAGATAAGCCACTGATGGCCACCAAAAATGGCCACCTCGGTGAACTGGTCCGGACTTAAGTTCTTCAGGGAACCATCTGGATTCTTGCCGAATTGGTGGGTTTTATCGAAAAAAAGTTCGCCACCATAGCGCCATTGCCTTGTGAGGCTTCTTCTTTTAATGCGCTCGAGTCCGATACTGAATACGTGGAAAGGCTGTTGTTTGGCCAAACTTCGCTCCTTAAATGCGTAGGATGCATAAACCGTCCATTCGGGAATTCGAATTGTGTCTTGCGCATCATATGCTTCCTCACTCTGATCGAATTGATAATTCAACCCGATAAAAAGGCCCGGCATATTCACTCCCAGATTTGGCACTCGAAAACTTCCATTGCTGAAGTGCGTGCCACCGATACCGAAGATACTTTCCCAGGGTGTTTGAGCGAAACGATGGGTCCAGGACAGACGGAATTGGATCAAGGCATTCAGGTTCGATCCAATCGCCTGATTCCTTCGATTTTCGAACGGATCGAACTTTCTGGTGATATAGCCGAATCCACTTCCCGCACGGAAACGAAGCTGATCTCGATCCGTTTTAATGATTGCTGACTCAAAATTGGGCCCAATACAAAAAACTCGTCCTGTGAGATCCGGATTTCCCAGATCCATGTAGAGCAGATTCAGCCCGATTCTGGGATCTTTATATTCTCTGGCCCAGGGTCGCTCTGTGATCGCCCGTCGGGTCCATTGCATTTCAACACCAAATGTGTGGGCCTCCAGATTTTTCGAATCGGGAGTATGTGCAATCAGAAAACCGGGCAGTGCACTGGCACCGAGATGATATCTGTAATTCTGACTGAACGAGGAATAACCCGTGAGCAACAAGGCAAACAGAATAATCCAGGTCAGCCCCGATCCGGTGAATATGTTGCCCATGTTCCGCATTTGCTATGAACTAGCGAATGTAGTATGTTCCAAAATGAATCATGGAGCATGATCCTCTAAAAACCATCAGAACCTTTGACCGGAGATTGAAGTGCTGTGCATGCTTTAGAATCGAGAAATGTGGGTTAGGTATTTACGGAAAGTCCTTCACGCGTGAGAATTATTAAGTTGTTTCAATACCAATTCGGAAACAGAACGACCGATTGACAGTGAAGATGTTGCGGCGGGTGAGGGGGCATTCAATATGTGAATTGCCTTATTCTCTTCCACGATCTTAAAATCATCGAGTAATCCACCGGTTCGATCGCAAGCCTGGGCCCTCACACCCGACTCAGCTGTTTCAAGATGGTGAATCTCAATTTCGGGAATCAATTTTTGTAATGCCTTTGTGAAGGCTTTTTTGGAAAAGGAGCGATACATTTCACCTAACCCCGTTTTCCAATACCTGGCAGCTACTTTCCGAAATCCCGGCCATGAGAGTGATTCCCAAAGTTCCACAGGGTGAATATCGAGCTTCTGATAACCCTCGCGGCGAAATGCCAGAACGGCATTTGGTCCGGCTTCAATATTCCCATTGATCATTCGTGTAAAGTGCACTCCGAGGAAGGGGAAATTAGGGTCCGGGACGGGATAGATCAGATTCTTGACCAAGTGCTTGGCCTGTGGTTTCAGCATGAAATATTCTCCGCGAAAGGGAATGATCCGCGTATCCAAATCGGGATGTGACAAGGAGGCCACTTTATCCGAATAGAGGCCTGCGCAGTTAACCAGCTGTGCACAGCGCACTTCAGCCCTCGATTGGGCTTTGATCAACCAACCTTCCTTTGATCGGTTTGTCGAAATGACCTTAAAATTTGAAACGAATTCGGAACCCTTTTCGGTGATCAGATCCACGAGTTTATTGCAAACCTGTCCATAATCGATAATTCCAGTCTGAGGAACGGCCAGAGCACGAACACCTGCACAATGTGGTTCAAATTCACTGATCTCCTCTCCATTTAAAAGGCGCAAGTTCGTTAATCCGTTTTCAATACCTCTTTGATGAATCATGTCCAGCTGGGTCAGTTCAGACTCATTGGAAGCAACGATGATCTTGCCACATAATTCGTAGGGAATGGCGTATCTATCGGCAAATTCCAGAAGCAGACGATAGCCGTTGAGGCAATTTTGAGCTTTGAGAGAGCCGGGCTTGTAGTATATCCCTGAATGGATCACACCACTATTATGTCCAGTTTGATGTTTGCCAGGGCCATTCTCTTTTTCAAGCACAGCGATCTTGAGTTCCGGATCACTTTCCAACAGGGCATGAGCTGTAGCCAGTCCCACGATCCCTCCTCCCACAATTCCTACATCGTAGCTCATAGCGACTAACTGAATGATCAGAAGTTCGTCTGCAGGGTAAATCGGATCCCACTGAATGCAGGCTCGATCCGACAAATACCACCTGTGCAGTTCACGCCTTCAACCTGCTTGATGTACGCTAATGTGAAACTGGTCACATCAATATTATACTTGGCAAAAACGGAATAGTAATGAACGATATCGTCGGAAAGTACAACCGACTCCTCATGCCTTACCGGATCCACATTGACCATATCGGAAACGGAGAACGACCAATGCGGCGACATGTTCAACTCTAGAATAGCGTTCACAAAACTCCCAAGGTCTTGTTGCGTCATGAGATACTGGCATTCCATTCTCAAAGAGTTTCGCTTATCGATCTTGTAAGTGACCTCACCGAATGGTGTTATTGTCTCTACATTCTTGTAGCTTGAATCTTTTCCTTGGTACACTCTCTGATTATAGAATACCTTCTGTAAACCTATTTTGGCTTTCCAGCTCTTGTTGAACTTATGTTCATAGTCGGCATAATACTCCTGGTAAAGGTGCTCTCCTTCCAAACTGTGAATATCGCTGTAATTCAAAGTCAGCGTTTTTCCCCGATTTATGGTATAGAACAGATCGGCCTGTATACCTTTTTCACCGAGATCGAGAGCTTGAGCGATATAGCGCGCAAGCAGCCGGTAGCTCGCTTGTCTCGTCAATGAAGGTTGATATGTGAGGAAACCGTTCAACAATTCAGCATTGGGTGTATTTCGAAACTGAAAGTGATCAATGACGCGGTATTGCACATTCATTCCCAATCCACCTTTTTTGGACTTGCCGAGCTTGTTCTTGGCGAATGACCCTCCCACGAGATAGATCTTTCCATCAGACAGCTTGAGCAATCCATCAATATCCCGTATTGCCTCTTGGGTTTTGCCAACGTATTCTCCAAACAGGGCAAAATCTCCCAGTCCGACATTGAAATAGCCGTTATAGGCATATGTATTGTATTTGGGATCGAACCTGAGCTCTCTGGAATAGCCATTGATCTCTGCTGAGATCAGGTTCATATCCTCCCGGGCGAGTGTTCGGTTCACGGCAGATGCACCTACACTGAGCCTGATCTCCTTTTTCCCGAGAATAAAATCCTTTTCAGTATTTATCCCTTTGACTATCTGTGGTGAGGCACTGAACCTATCTTCAATCGAACCCTTTTGATTGCCCGTAAAGCCCTTGATCATCCAGGTGGGGCTGATGTCGTACCTCGCATGAACTCCTTGGATTGCGTAATCCAGACCTAAAGGGCGATTCTCGTAAGCCCGAAAGACCAGGCCGGAACCAAACTGATCGTAGAACGAACCTGCTGTTAATGTAAGATCGGATATCCGTTTCCGAATCTGCCAGAAGCCGAGACCATGACCGGAATAGCTACCTGTAGGAATAAGGAGGTTGCTGTTATTGAACAGGTCGTAACGCGCTGACAGATCGAAGCCCTTGAGTTGATAATTGAGGAAGAGCCATGCTTCCGCTGAAGACATCTCGGCCGTGTATTGAGGGGATTCATAGGCACCAATGGCACTATCGAGATCGAAAACCGAAAAATTACTTTGAAAATTACCGGAAAGAACACCTTGTGCCTGAACTCCTAAAAATGCGATGAATACCGTTAAACCGGTTAAAAATAGCTTTCTCATGAATAAATTACCCTTGCCGGGTTGGTTTCACATGTCGCAAATTAATGGATTCAGCCAGTAAACTTTGCTCGCCGGGTAGAAATAAAAATCAGCTCTGCTTGAGAATGATATTGTCCAGGAGCCGCACTCCGCCATAGCGAACCACCGTTACGGCCACAATGGTACTTGCAGCGTTCAGATCATCGACAGGGGACATATCATGTGCGTTCACCGCCTCTAAATATTCAACTGTGGCATCCTCAACCAGTTCGAGCATGAACCGGGCCTTGTTGATGGCGGTCTCCAGGGGTTCGGTTGCGCAGGCTTCTTTCAACGTTTTCAGAGCTTCGTAGATAAATGAAGCTTGCTCTCTTTCACCAACGGTAAGTCTTTCATTTCTTGAGCTGAAGGCAAGGCCATTGGCTTCTCTGACAATGGGACAAACGACCATTCGGATATTGGGATACCTTTGATCGATGAGTTTCTGAATAACAACTGTTTGCTGAAAATCCTTCTGTCCGAAATAAGCCCGGGACGGCTGAACGATGCTGAACAAACGATCGACTACCTGAGCAACACCTCTAAAATGTCCGGGACGCATTGCACCTTCGAGCAATAGTTCCAATTGGCCTAGTTCAATATAGGGCGCCGAATAATCTGGAGGGTACATCTCCTCCGAATCGGGAAGGAAAAGTACGTCTACTCCGGCATCCAAAAGTAGGGCCATATCGCTTTCTATGGGTCTTGGGTAAAGGTCCAGGTCCTTTTGCTCGTTAAATTGCCTCGGGTTGACAAAAATGCTGCACACTGTAAAGTCATTTTCACTGCGAGCGCGTTCTACCAGAGACACATGACCGCGATGAATTGCCCCCATAGTAGGTACAAATCCGATGGATTTGCCTTGCCCGATGGCATTTTGCAGAATCTCGGCCAGGATTTCGGGCTTGTGGACAGACAACATTTACTCAAAAAATACTTAATATACAAGTAGCAAAGTGGCCAAAATTGCTGAATTTACGCGGTACCTTTGCACTTCTCAAACGGCAAATAATCGTAATATTTATGGAAAATACCAGAAAAAAGGTACTGTTTATCTCATCTGAAATGAGTCCGTTCCTTGAAAATTCCACCATGGGTGAAATTGCCCGCGTTTTACCGCAGGCCATTCAGGAACAAGACAATGAAGTTCGAATTTTAGTTCCTCGTTTTGGTGTTATCAATGAACGGCGCAATCGCCTGCATGAGGTTGTTCGTCTTTCTGGGATGAACATCACAATTGATGATAACGACAATCCGCTGACCATCAAGGTAGCTTCTATTCCTAACACCAAGATGCAGGTATATTTTCTGGACAATGAAGATTACTTCCACCGCAAATTCGTATACAACGACGAGAACGATAAATTCTTCGACGACAACGATGAGCGGACGATCTTCTTCTGCAAAGGGGCATTGGAAACAGTTAAGAAGTTGGGCTGGTATCCGGACATTATTCATTGTCAGGGTTGGATGACGAGTTTGATCCCCTTGTACCTTCAAACGATCTACAAGGACGAACCGGTTTTCCAAAACGCAAAAGTTGTTTACTCTGTGTTTTCGAACCAATTTGGGGATTCTCTGGGTAAGGATTTCAGTCGCAAAGCCAGTTTGAATCACATTACGGACGAGGCTATGGAGCCTTTTCAGAATGCGGATTGCAGCAGTATGTACATTGGGGCTATCACCCATGCCGATGCTGTAGTACAATGCTCAGATGAGTTGGATCCAAATGTTGCCAAACACCTTGAACAAGCCTCTGATAAGATCATCATGGTGCACAAAGGGGAAAATCTGGCCGAAGAGTATTCCTCTTTCTATGAAAATCTCCTGGCGAATAACTAGCCTTTTTCTTCAGCGAAGTATTGTTCCGTTATGCGTGATCCTTACTCTGGTGTTTTCCCAGGGTTGCAAGGATGAAGATCGCTCACTCGGCTTGAATTTACGTGCCGACGGGGGGAATATTGACGCACTGATCTTAGATTCGTTCGACATAATTACTCGTACGATCCGGGAGGATTCTTTGCGTACTGATTCATTAAGTTTAAACGTACTTGGGGCAATTAACGACCCTCTGACAGGATTACGTAAAGCAGGGATATGTCTCGATTTTGCCTTGCCTGAGATCAATATAGATTTTGGAAGCACCCCGGAGCCTGACTCGGTAGTGCTCACTTTATTGTTCGATAAGAACTCCGAGCATTATGGTGAATTTCAGACCTTACAGCGTTTTGAGGTTCGCCGCATGGAGGAACGTATTTACGGTTCTGATCAATATTACAGTACTTACATACCGAATACCGGGGCACTGCTGGCCGATGTTGAGACTCACTTCAACTTTAGCGATACAGTAACGTGGTTGGAGAACGGTGTTAAAAAATCTGCAGTTGGAGCTTTGAGGATCAAACTATCCAAGGAGTTCGGAACAGAGCTTACGAGTCCTTCAAACAGGGGGAACTACTCCAGTAATGAGTCGTTCAGGAACTTTTTCAAAGGGCTGGCCTTGCTTCCAAAAACTGATCATCTTAGTCCCGGTGAAGGGGGAATAGCGGCAATTGACCTTTTGAACGCCAACTCCAAAATGCTCATTTACTACAACGACACTTTGAGTAAGGAGTTTCTGATCAATTCAACATGTGCGAGAATCGGTTCGTATGAGAGTGATTATCCGGCTAACATCAGTAGTCAGTTCGATCAAGGTGGAACCCACTACCCAGAAACTTATATTCAGTCTCTGGGAGGCTTGAAGACCAAAATAGAGATCAAGGGCCTTTATGATCTGGTGGCTGATGGGAATCCGGTTTTCATTAATGAAGCCAAGCTGACCATTCGAGTGAAGAAAAGTACACTTACTGAGGACTATCCAGCACCTGACCGACTTCTTTTACTTCAGCCCGGTTCAGAAGACAGTTCCAATACCTTCATACTGGACCTGATCGATGAAATAGCTCCGATCAACCCTCTTTGGATCGGAAACACAAACTATGGGGGTAGTTATGACAGTAAAACGAGCACCTATACATTCCGGATCAACAGACATCTTCAAAAATTACTGGATGATTTTCTCGCGCAGGGCACTGTTAACAATAGGGGATTTTACTTGATCATTCCTTCAGACCGGCCTGTAACCGCCAGTAGAGTGGTCCTCGAAAACGGCGAATTGGGAATGCGAGGTGGGATTGAACTTAAAGTCACCTACATAAAACTATAATTATGCATCTGTGTTTTATTTGCAGTAATAATGGCGGAGTTGAACACACCATACAGATTAGCTTCCAAAACACCTGATAAACAGCAAACAGTTGTAACAGTCAGGAACTCTACCATTGGAGGTAATGAATTGTTCATGATCGCAGGGCCCTGTGCCGTAGAATCTGAACGACAGTTATTCGAAATCGCCGGTGCAGTTCATGCTGCCGGAGTGCCATTCTTGCGTGGAGGGGCCTTTAAACCGCGTACATCTCCTTATAATTTTCAAGGATTGGAGAAAGAAGGTCTGCGTTTACTCAAACAGGCCAGCGATACATACGGACTTGGGATCATTACGGAAGTGATGGACTTCAGTTTATTGGATCTCGTTTATCCTTACACGGATATTATCCAAGTTGGATCCCGAAATATGAAGAATTACCATTTTCTCAAGGAATTGGGTAAAACGGATAAACCAATTCTGTTGAAAAGGGGAATGGATGCGACGGTGGATGAATGGTTGCTGGCGGCAGAATACATTCTGTTGGGGGGCAATGATCAGGTTATTCTGTGTGAGCGAGGTATCCGCACATTTGATCAATCCCTTCGGAACACGCTTGATCTTGGTTCTGTGGCCCTTGTGAAGGAGCTTAGTCATCTTCCCATAGTGGTGGATCCCAGTCAAGGCACAGGAAAGAGAAGTGTAGTGGGAGCCATGTCGAAGGCAGCAGTGGCTGTAGGGGCTGATGGGCTGATGATCGAAGTTCACAACGATCCGGACAGTGCACTTTCGGATGGTCCTCAATCCCTCTCTTTGGATCAATTCCGGAAATTGATGAAAGAATTGGCCGTTCTAAGTACCGTAACCGGTAAGCGCTTCAAAAGCAAGACTCTTGAGATGATCGATGCCTGATGAGCCGGTCATTTTCGGCTGCATGGCAACAGCATCGTTTTTCGTCTATCAAACTAGAAGACTGAGTGCTGTTGGTCAAGAAATGATCTAAATAACTAAACATATGAAAGTAGCGGTAGTTGGAGCAACCGGCATGGTAGGTACGGAAATGCTCAAAGTACTTGAGGATAGTATACTTCCAATTGAGGAAATTGTGGCTGTTGGAAGTTCCCGCAGTATAGGTAAAACAGTGGTATGCAGGGGAATGGAATACAGTGTTACCGATCTGGAAACAGCTTCTAAGTCAGGTTGCGCCATCGCTCTATTCTCCGCAGGTGGAACGATAAGTAAAGAATGGGCACCTCAATTTGCTGCCATGGGTACAACAGTTATCGACAACTCCTCAGCGTGGCGTATGGAAACCGATGTTCCGTTGATCGTACCTGAGATTAATGCCTCTGTCCTCAACAGCTCTCATAGGATCATTGCCAATCCAAACTGTTCTACTATTCAAATGGTGATGGTTTTGAATCCATTGCACAGAAAATTTGGACTGCGCAGATTGGTGATCTCCACCTATCAAAGTGTATCAGGTACAGGTCAAAAAGCGGTTCAACAAATGTTCGAAGAATCGCAGGGAATACAGGTGTCTGATCCTGCATATCCATTTCAGATCTACCGAAACTGTCTTCCTCATTGCGATGTATTTCAAGATAACGGTTATACCAAAGAGGAGATGAAACTGGTTCACGAAACCAGGAAAATCCTGAACGCACCGGGTATTGGAATTACGGCGACAGCTGTTCGCGTGCCTGTTGATGGGGGTCATTCGGAAAGCGTGAATGCGGAGTTCGAATCGTCCTTTACAATTGAAGAAATCAGGCAATTACTTCGAACAACTCCCGGAGTTGTTGTTCAGGACGACCCTTCATCCAACACCTATCCAATGCCGTTAATGGCAAAAGGGCACAATGAGGTCTTTGTGGGGAGGATACGAATCGATGAAAGTCAGGCTAACACTCTGAATCTTTGGATCGTTGCGGACAACCTTCGCAAAGGAGCAGCTACCAACGCAGTGCAGATAGCCGAGTACCTCTTCAGGGAAGGGATGATCACCGTGTAACAAAGACCTGGCAGGTCAAATATCATGTAAACCAAATCCTGATTCTATCGGTTTATTCATTGGAAATGGGCAACTTTGCAGCCCCAAAAAACAGGCTCATGGCAGCAGGATTTTACAGATTAAAAGTTGATCGGATCATTCGGGAAACGCCGGATGCAGTAAGCATTCGCTTTCTGGTACCACCTCCACTTAAATCCGTCTTCACCTATAAGGCCGGGCAATACTTAACGCTTCGCATGGAAATAAACGGCGAGGATGTCCGTCGTTCATACAGTGTATGTGAAAGCCCATTGATCGACCCTATGCCCTCTGTGGCTGTGAAAGAGGTTGAGGGTGGCAAGATGAGTACCTATCTGAATCGACAATTGAAAGAAGGTGACCTTATTGAGGCAATGGCTCCTATGGGCAATTTCACATTGGAACCACAAACCAAGGAAAAGCGACATGTTGTACTCTATGGAGGAGGAAGCGGGATAACACCGCTAAAATCCATATTGAAGACCGTATTGGAATTTGAAAAACAGTCCGGAGTCACCCTGTTGTACGCAAATCGAAATGAAAGCAGTATCATTTTCCATTCCGAGCTTGAGGAATATGCATCCAGGTATCCGGATCGTTTGAAGATCGTTTACGCTTTGGATAATCCACCAGCGAACTGGTCGGGATATAGTGGTATGTTGAACCCGGACCTCATCAGTGATTTTCTGAAGAAACTTCCGGCTCCGGCCTCGATCTGTGAGCATTATATATGTGGTCCGGCACCGATGATGAAGATGATCG
The DNA here is from genome assembly GCA_020635435.1 of Flavobacteriales bacterium. Classification (GTDB taxonomy): domain Bacteria; phylum Bacteroidota; class Bacteroidia; order NS11-12g; family UBA9320; genus VMDK01. The sequence goes on along the minus strand of JACJZU010000004.1, from coordinate 25,983 downwards.
AGACCACCCTTGAGTATGCTGGTGTAGGAAGACAACATATTCACCTAGAGTACTTCACAGCGGTTGAAAAGACAGATCAAGCGGACAACGAATCCATAGAGGACGGAGAATTAGTAACTCGCACCATACAGGTTGAAGTATTTGGCCAAAAGAAACAGATTACAGTTGAACCGGATCAAAGTGTGCTTGAAGCAGCGCAAGATGCTGGAATGGATCCTCCATATTCCTGCACTGTAGGCGTATGTACCACTTGCCGTGCGCGATTACGCAGCGGTAGAGTACACATGGACGAGCGAGAAGGACTTAGCGATGCAGAAATTGAGGAAGGATATGTCCTTACCTGCCAATCCCATCCATTAACGGATGATGTGGATCTGGTTTACGAATAGGGCTATCCGCCTTTCAGAACAATGTTGGTTTCCCAACCTTCTTCTGTTTTCTTGATGGTAAGACCATCGTCGTAAAAGATCCCGTGATCCATGATCGGCACCTTGAATTCATGGAAACCGGCCATTTTCAAGTATACCTCAAGACTCTTGCTGTTGTCAAAAACGCGCGTTTCCACGGTACGTACTGCTTTTTCCGGAGTTCGTTCTTTCGGTCCCCGGTAATTTTCCAGCATATTTTTAATTTCCTCGATATAGCTGTCCGGAATATCAGCTGGAATAGCTAGAGTGATCACTCGTTTGCTGTTCTTCTGCAACCAAAACTGCGATCGGCAGCTCGAGCTGCAGAAACGGGCATTTTTTCGGTTCGCCAGAAAAGGAGCCGCACAATTCTCACAGATCAACTCAGTGGTCTTGTGATTGTTCTTGTAGGCTTTGGTAGTTCGGTAAAAAGAGAATTCTTGCTGCATCGTTAAAACGTTTATTCAAAGCAAAAATCCCCTTAAAATGAGGGACTTAATAATTCCTTTACAAACAGCGTCCTAAATAACGAACACTTAGAAAGAAGAACTTGTATTTAAAGATCCCAAACTCTTTTTCCAGGTCTTGAAAGTTGATTCCGAACGTCCATCCAAAAGGCAATAGCCAAGTAAATAAGGATGGGTGAACCCAAAGTGAGGAAACTGGCGTAGATGAAAGACAGTCTGATCCTTGAATCGCTCAAACCAAATTTTTCGCCGACATATGCACATACACCGAAGAAACGCTTCTCGATCAGATACTTCCAGGAATTAAGAACTCTTTTTTTCATGACTTAGAATATGCTTTCCGATAGTACAATTAACACAACGTTTCAAAGTACAGTAATTATTGAATAATTGCAAAAGGGATTGTGTATCTGCCATGCTTCGCGTTGCGAAACCCAGTGGTATGAATTCTCTTGTAACCCTATTGTGTTCGCCATCTATACGGGTGAGCATATCCAAAACCTCTGTTTGTGCTTCCCAGTCGCCACGTTCATAGAGTATCGAATATTGAAATGGTGCGATCGCATTTGCCCAAAGGGATTCAATGAATTGTTTACCTGGTTTCTTGATCGATGCCCGGCTTTCCTGTCCGAAACGGTAATGCGTCTCCCAATAAGGGCTTGTTCCGGCCTGTAGTTTTTTGATGAGAAGTTCAGGCGGATTTTTGTACACTCTGCTATTAGACTCAATTCCTACCGTGTAGATGAGCATGGCGAGTTGTGCAATTCGGATTGTTGGAAAATTGTGCGGCCTCATTCGATGAAACCTCCACACAACGGGGATCATTGTATGGAGGTTATATTTATGTTTCAAGAAATCAAACTCCTTGATCAACTGTTCGGTGTAGTCATCCGTCGGTTTTCGATATAACATACCGGCACAACCGAAAAGCAACGCCTCTATCCTCATCAGATTATCACTATTTCGACGCAGGATAGACAGAGGGAATCTGGTTGAGAGTTGTTTGAATCCTTCTTTATTAACCTTCAAGCCGAACCCGGAACAAAGCAACTTCCAGAAGGTGAGGTTCCAATCGCCGCCATTCGAATGCACATCGGCGATAACCTCTGCCGACCGTTCTAACATTCGTTCTACAAACATTCGTTCCTGCGCTAGTGCGATGTCGAAAGGATCTAAACGATTCACCAATTTCCGGCAAGGAATCCGATCGGTCGTGTTGCACAGCGAGGCGTATGCTTCTTTTGCGGATCGTGGAATTCTCCGGGATAGTTCCAATTGGGGGATCGGGGTCCCATCTGTTCGGAAGATCATCCTATCCGCTTTATAGACCACATGCAGGACCACTGCATCATACGAAGGATCCCGATCGTGCTTGTGAACATACCAATCGGAGGATTTCTTATGGATCTCTACATGACCGCTCCAATCAACACCATTTATTCGTATGATCGCCTCAAGGAAGTCCGGGCCGGAATTTGAATTACTGTAGCCTGTATTGACAATATGCATGTGATCTCCTGCTGCCGTTTGGAGAGCAGCGTGATCGAAGTATCGGGCTTGCCAGATAAAATGAAGAAAATCTTCCTGAAGATGTTGCACTACCTTACTAAGGTAGATAGCCAGACATTTCGTTTTGGAGTTTCAAGGCTTCATTCCTTGCCGCCGTAGCGAAATCTTCTCCATCCGTAGCATAGATGATGGACCGAGATGCATTTACAAGAAGTCCGCCCAACTTATTGAGACCATTGAGTGATACATCTTTGAGACTACCTCCCTGTGCACCTACACCTGGAACGAGCAGGAAATGATCGGGGACAACAGTTCTGATTTCACGAAGTCTGTCGGATCGGGTAGCACCCACAACAAACATCAATTGATCGGAACCAGCCCAGGTACTCACTTTTTGGAGCACTTCGATATACAGCGGTCTACCTGACTGTTCGAAATATTGAAAATCCTTGCTTCCATCATTCGAAGTGAGCGCCAATACGATCACCCCCTTGCCATAATCCAGAAAAGGACGAACGGAATCTTCGCCCATATAAGGGTTTACAGTGATGCTGTCGAACTTGAGATTTTCAAAAAATGCCCTAGCGTACATAGCTGAGGTGTTTCCAATATCTCCACGCTTTGCGTCGGCTATTGTGTAGCAGTTAGACGGAATATGTCGGAGCGTTTCATCCATAATATCCCAACCAAAGCCGCCGTACTGCTCATAAAAAGCTGTATTGATCTTGTAAGCTACTGCCAGATCGGATGTTGCCTCGATTATGGACCTGTTGAAAGTGACTATACTCTCAGGTCGTTTTTTCATGTGGGCGGGGAGTTTTTGGATATCCGTGTCCAAGCCTACGCATAGAAAACTGCGTTTTCGAGCTATTTCCTCAATTAATTGCGATATATCCACGACAAACTGTTTCGCAAAGGTAAACGATGTTGTTCAGTTCGAGTGTTGATTTCTATCTTGTTGGGAGTCGAAAAACTCAACGTCCGGTCTTGAAGGCACAAGGTGTTCCCAATACGAATACGGCGGGAATTTTGTGGAGATAGTTTGTCTCGCGTTTCCAATCATGGATTGTCCTCCGATCAAATCGTTCATCGGGAAATGTGATATTACTGGCAACAAGCAGATACTGGTGCGCAGGGAATTTGGTTACTAACTCCTCCAGGAGTCTCGTATTGCGGTATGGTGTTTCAATGAAAATCTGACTCTCATTCCGTGATATACCCTCGCGCATGATCTGAAATACATTGCCTCGCTCGTGCTTGTCGAAAGGTAGATAACCATGGAAACGGAATTGTTGTCCGTTGAACCCGGAAGCCATCAAAGCCAGGAGCAGGGAATTCAATCCATCCAAGGGCCTGACCTGGATATTGTTATTGTGTGCGAAATCCACACAAACGCAACCGGGATCGGCTAAACAGGGCGTACCTGCATCGGAAAGCAGACCAATGTCGGCCCCGTTCAGACAGTTTTGAAAAAACCCGGCCAAATCATCCGCGCGCATACGTTTATCCATTAAGTGAAAACGGAAAGCGTCCTGATCGATCGGGTGTTGAATATGTTTTAAGTACGCCCGGCCTGATTTCTCAGACTCAACTATGAATTCACTGAGTTTGTAGATCTGCTCGAGATGTATTTTCGGAATCAGATCTTTCTCCCTGAACCCGAGAAAATTCGATATCAGCAAGAGCTTACCTCTCAAGGCAGATCATCGTGTATAACGGATCATATCTTCTGAAACCTGAACGGCCTCAAGAAGGTAAGGATCTTTCTTCAAACGTTTCTCCCAATCGTTCCATCGGTTGACTTTACCTGAATCTGCTTCAATAACAGGTCGATCCAGACTTAATCTCTCGAACTTCAATTGCTCGTATGGTTTGAAGAGCGAATCATAGGATGCGTTGTACGCTTTTTGTTCAGCCTCTTCGGCACGGTATGTCTTCAAATTGAGAGTGAACACCTCCTGATCTCTCTCCGATTTCCAACGTTTAGCATTTTCTTCAATTCGAGTGTAGAGGGGTTGAGAAGTGATCCGCTTATTACTCTCTTTTTTCAATTTATCCAGATTCCTTAACCACTTTGGATCGGCTGTGTTGTATTCCACCTCTTTGATCTGATCCCATTCCAAGGCGAAATCCTGCTCCATCTCTCCCGTTTCAATGTACATGTAATTATCAGGGAGGATAATATGAGGAGTGACTCCTTTGAGCTGTGTAGCCCCACCGTTGATCCTGTAAAATTTCTGAGTTGTGAGTTTCAAGGAACCCAGATCAGGCACACTTTTATCGCGAAGCGTTTCATTGAGGGGGATAAATCGCTGGACGGTACCTTTACCATGCGTTGTATGTGATCCGAGAATAACGGCTCGCTGGTAATCCTGAAGGGCCGCGGCAAGGATCTCGGAGGCTGAGGCGCTGAACTCATTGACCATTATCACGACAGGTTTGTCCCACTGTACTTTGGGGTCGTAGTCTTTAAGCACTTCCGGACTACTGTTATTGGCCTTGATCTGAACGATGGGCCCCTTCTCGATGAACAATCCGGCCATATGAACAACGTCGCTCAATGATCCACCTCCATTGTTTCTTAGGTCGAATACCAAGGCCTCAGCCCCATCATTCTTGAGTTTTTCCAGTTCGGCTTCAACATCCTTCCAGCAGGTTCTCCCTTTGTTACCGGTGAAATCTGTATAGAAGCTCGGCAAGTTCAGATATCCGATTTTTCGCTGATCTTCATCTGAGACGATCAGTGATTTTGCGAACGTTTCCTCGAGAATAACCACATCACGAATGATTGGGATCACCGAAATCGAACCATCGGGTTTTTGTACAGTGAGGCGTACCTCCGTACCCTTTTTTCCGCGAATCAATTGGACAGCGTCGTTGATATTTGCATTTACGATATCGACCGGCTCTTCTTTCCCTTGAGCAACTTTAAGGATCAGATCATTTACAGCTAATTCGCCTTGAAGTGCACATGGGGATCCGGGGATCACGTTGACAACTTTGATGTATCCGTCTTTTTCCTGAAGCTGTGCTCCGATCCCTTCCAATCTTCCACTCATCCGGATATCGAAATTCTCCTTATCAACCGGAGGGAAATAGTTTGTGTGCGGATCAAATAGACTGGTGATGGCGTTCACGTATTGTGACAGGCGCTCCTTTCGATCGAGCTTCCTCATACGAACGAACCAGTCGTCGTGATTTTTTAAAATATCCTTGCGCGCAAATAGTTCGAGGCTGTCCATTGGGTGGATCTTCACTGCAGTATCTCCTTTCTCCAAAGCTTTCTCTTGTACGTCCAATTTCGCAGATAGACGTGTCATCACATTGTATTTCAAATACTTACGCCATCTTTCCCTGAGTTCAGGTTCTGAAAGTGCATAGGGAATGTCTTCACTGAAATCAGCCGTTTCATCGACGGTAAAATCAAAAGGTTCTGCGAGGATTTCCTTGTAGTACTTCTCCGTTTGATCAACTCGGGCATTGAAGCGATTGAGCGCCAATTCAAAAAACTCATAGGAACCGTTCAAACTTTGATCATCTATTGCATGGCGGTACATCGATAGTTGATCCATGTCTTCCTGCATAAGGAATCGTCGATTGGGATCCAGTGACTTGATGTAGTGGTCAAATGCCTTTTCAGAAAAACTATCGTCGATCTTCAAAGGATTGAAGTGATGGCGGGCCAGGTTCTCTAAAATGGCCTTTACCAGAACTTGTTCTCCCTCATCCTGGTTCTTCAGATAGAAGCCAAAACTGAGAATACTGATCGGTAACAGAAAAAATAATGCTCTTCTAATCTTCATTGTGTTTGTACCTCGAAATTAATCATTCGCTGATTGGGCTCAGCAAAGTTTATTCCCGCAACTTTAACGAAGTAAATCAGGGCTTGTTTTGGCCAGCAGACCAAGTGTGCTACTTTTTCCACCAACGTTAATTTGGAATGAACAAACTCGATGCTATATGATCGGCAAATGCCATGCCCTTTCCCGTTATTTTCAGCGTACCATCGAGAAGAACGATCCATCCTCTTTTTTGCATTTGATCTATTTCGGGGGCACTAAGCTCCAAAAGATCGCAACGCTCCGTTTCGAGGAGTGTGTCCATGCGAATTCCATCAGACGTGCGAAGCCCCAGCATAATCATTTCATTGATCCGATCATTTCTGTTGAGTTCCTCCTCTTCCCAAAAACATGCTCCATTCTTCAAAGCATCCAGATATAGATGATTATTGGCAACGTTCCATCTTCTGGAAACACCGTTGAAACTGTGAGCTGAAGGTCCGATGCCCAAATACGGTTCTCTGGACCAATAACTGCTATTGTGCTTTGATCTGAACCCGGGAACACATGCATTGCTGATTTCGTAGTGTTCCCAACCTGCAATACCCAGTGCTTCCTGCAGGATGTTCAATTGGCGTGTGCCATCGTCGTCGCACAAAGGCGGGTCTATTCCCTTCTGGATCCGGTTGTGCAGAAGTGTTTTCTCTTCAACTGTGAGATTGTAGGCCGAAATATGTCGGATTCCCGAACTAAGAACCCGATTTAACTCATTCCTCCAATCTGCATCTTTGAGGGCAGGAAATCCATAGATCAGATCGATCGAACTACTTGTAAAACCTGCATCCAGGGCAAGATCAATGCTCTTTTGTGCTTGCTCGGGGGTATGTATGCGATTCATCCATTTTAGAACGGATGTATCGAATGACTGTATCCCTATGCTCAGTCGGTTAATGCCGAGCTTTTTCCAGGATCTTATTTTATCTGCACTTATATCATCCGGATTTGCTTCAAGGGTGATCTCGACAACTTGAGACAGGTCAAAATTCTTTGCAGCGGCATCCAACAGATGTGCGAGTTCTCCATCTTCCAGTAAACTTGGCGTTCCTCCTCCGAAATAAATAGTTCTCAAGGTCCTTGATTCCCAGGTACCGGAGCGCATCGACAATTCATCCGCCAATGCTGCAACTATTTCAGACTTCTTACTGGTACTCGTACTGAAATGGAAATCGCAATAAGTGCAAGCTTTTCGACAAAAGGGAATATGAAAATACAATCCGGCCATGAGCCCTTTTATGGTATGGCCATGCGAAAAATGGATGTTCCGTTAGCGGCCCGAGTTTGCACGATATATACACCGGGGGCAATCCCGCTACCAACAAAAGAATACCGCGTACGGCCGCTTTCACTAAAGAGCAATTTGCCTCTTACGTCGTACACATCTAGATCAAACTCCAAGTTCCGGATATCCCAAATCCGAAGTTCACCCGATTCAAAATGATGACGTACAGTTTGTTGAGGAAGCGTTGGATCGGGAATATTTGCGTACACGGGTCCTACTTTTAAGTCGAGTAGGACCGGGAGGTGATCCGATGCATCGTATAAGGCCTGCGCTACATTCGCAGGGACATCATTATTTACCGGGTTGATGATGTTGCCGTTAAAACGTCGGCTATCCTGACCAAGAACCCGATAGGTTCCATCGATATAGCCCACCCGATTTGAATAATCGCGAATCTCCTTTCCTATCAGGATGAAATCGAAACGATCGTCAAGTCCACCACCTGAGAAACAACCTCCCGAGGTATTCGTTGAACGTGTGGACTGTGTATGCAGATTCGAGTATATACTTTTTCCACTCCAGGTTCCCGGGGCGTCGGCGGGATCGTAAAACCTGATTGATTCCGATTTCTCCTGGGTGAAGGTTTGATAGCATGCTTCGGAACTTGATTGGATGTTGAAGTCGCCGCAAAGGAAATAGTTGTCTGTACCCTGTTTTGAAGACAGCTGATCCATCAAGGCTTCAGCCATTTGCTCCCGCTCATTTTTATCCGAGGTGGAAGAACCGGCCTTGAGGTGCACCACAGCGATATTGAAGAAAACCGTATCTCCTTTATCAAGTGCGCTTTTATCCTTCAAATAGATTTTATAAATGTCGATAACACGCACCAGAGATTGACCGTCGAGGGCCTTTGACACTGTAGTCTGACTGTGGTATGCGAGTTTTTCGCTATTGAAGAATAGCATATTCGTGATCTCTGAAAAACCGTTGTTGGAGTATTCGGCCTGATCATAAGTTGCAACCCCAGCTTTATTTAAGGCATTATTTAGCAGCTTGCTTGGATTCAACCAATTCGCTCCCATCTCATTTACTGCGAGGATATCGGGTTTCGCGTATGCTATTATGGTCTTAAGGGCAGCATCCTTCACATCGGGGTCGTTATTCTGACCATTACACTGATCTGTGGTATTTCTGTAGTTCAGGAGATTGTACTGCATCATGATCAGCGTATCCGAACGCTGGGCCATTGCCATAAGCGACAGACAAAGAGATAGGCCAAATACAATGCAGCTTTTAGAACTCATCTTTCAAAGATACTTATTGAGTCATGACCCGGTTTGCGTACGGAGAGTAAAATCAACCGAAGTTCAAGAAATGAGATGCTTGTGAATCACCTCTTGATAATAGGCTTCATACCTCGGTCCAACTTGAAGAATATCGTAAGATAGGGCATGTTGGTAAGCAGCGGCTTTAAAATTTGAAAGACGATCGGGGTCGGAGAGAATATAGGTTCCCTTTTCTGCCATTGCTTCAATATCGCCCACCGGACAGATATAACCCACTCGACCATCGATAACAACTTCAGGAATTCCTCCGGTATTGGAAGCTACGACCGGCACCTCGCAAGCCATTGCCTCCAGAGCGGCGAGGCCGAAGCTCTCCGTTTGTGAGGGCATCAGGAACAGGTCACTTACTGAGAGGATCTCTTCAACGGCTTCTTGTTTCCCGAGGAAAGTGACCCAATCGCAGATACCTAGATCTCTGCATACTCTTTCCATATTCATCCGCTCAGGGCCATCTCCAATAAGCAATAATCTAGATGGAACACGCTGACGTATGCGCGAGAACACCTGTATCACATCTTCAACCCGTTTAACCTTGCGAAAATTGGACACGTGTACTACGATCCGCTCACCATTGGGGGCAATGGCCTTTTTGAAATGCTCTCGAGGCTTTTTTGAAAAGCGATGAAAATCTACGAAGTTGGGGATCACTTCAATTTCGCGGGTAACCTCAAATTGTTCGAAAGTGTCACTTCTCAAGCTGTTCGAAACTGCCGTGATACCATCGCTTTCATTGAGGGCATAGGTGACCACCGGGCGATAAGTAGCATCCTTACCCACCAGAGTTATATCTGTGCCGTGGAGAGTAGTAATCACGGGAAGATCAATTCCTTTGGTTTTAAGTATATACTTGGCCATTACAGCGGCAGCGGCATGAGGAATTGCATAATGTACGTGAATGACATCCAGGCCGGTGCTCTGAACAAGATCGACAATCTTGGAAGTGAGCGCCAACTCGTAAGGAGGATATCTGAACAGCGGGTATTGGCTCACGTTCACTTCGTGATAGAAGATATTTTCATTGAAATAATCGAGACGAGCGGGTTGCTCGTAGGACAGGAAATGAACGGCATGGCCCTGTTTGGCAAGGTAGTGGCCGAGTTCTGTTGCGATCACTCCACTTCCTCCGTACGTTGGATAACAAACTATTCCTATTTTCATTTCAATTTACCGCTACGCCTACTTTTCTTGGTTCATACTTTGACACCGCATTGGCGATGGCCTTAATATGTTCCGGTGTTGTTCCACAACAACCTCCAACTATATTTAGCATTCCTCGCTTAGCAAATCCTTCAATGATATCTGCCATATACTCCGGACTCTCATCATACGCACCCATTTCATTTGGCAAGCCCGCATTGGGATGAGCACTAACAAAACAGTCGCTGAGATGTGCCAACTCTTCTACATAAGGTTCCATCTGAACGGCACCAAGGGCACAGTTCAGTCCAATACTCAAGAGATTGGCATGTCGGATCGAATTCCAGAAAGCCTCAACGGTTTGTCCTGAAAGGGTCCTACCACTGGCATCTGTGATGGTTCCACTTACCATAACGGGTAATTCTGTACCGGTTTCATCGAAAAGTTCCATTATTGCGAATAATGCAGCTTTGCAATTCAATGTGTCAAAAACTGTCTCGACGAGTAAAATATCTGCTCCGGCATTCACAAGGGCTTCCGCTTGTTCTTTGTAGGCAACTACAAGTTCCTTGAACGTCACTCCTCTGAAGCCGGGATTGTTCACATCCGGGGAAATGGAGGCTGTTTTATTCGTGGGACCGATAGATCCTGCAACGAAGCGTGGCTTACCGGGATTCTTTAAGGTCCAAGCATCAGCAGCATCACGGGCAATACGAACGGCTGCTTCATTAATCGCCGTGACCTGATCTTCCATGTGATAGTCTTCCATGGAAATACGGTTGGCATTGAAGGTATTTGTTTCGATAATATCGGCACCTGCCTCAAGGAAGCTATTGTGTATACCGCGGATTATGCCGGGTTGGGTGATGCAGAGGAGATCGTTGTTCCCTTGTAAAGGATGTGGATGTTCCTTGAAAGCCTCTCCCCTGTAATCTGCTTCACTCAGCTTATAGGTTTGAATCATGGTACCCATGGCACCGTCGAGGATCAAAATGCGATCCTTTAAAATTTCACTGAGCATTTCCCGCTTTGGCATGTGCAAAGATACTAACGAAGCAGGCGGCGGGAATGTTCAGCCCACTATACGCACAAATATTTCGTGTTTGATCAAGCTGTGCCTTTGAGAATCTTATTCCAATACATCCAGGGCAGAACGAATTTTTTAAGCATCCACATACTCCAGCGTGGTTTTGACTGATCGAACGGAAAAGTTTCGGTTGGTACGTTATCGTAATCGAATTCAGCCAGAATGAGCTTGCCATAGCCCACAACCAACGGGCAACTGCCATAGCCATTGTATTGAGCAGATATGGCCTGATTATTTAAAACTTTCGTAATGTTCTCTGCTAAGACAGGAGATTGCTTTCGGATCGCTGCCCCTGTTTTGGCATTAGGAGTACTGCCGGCATCTCCAAGTGCCCACACATTCGGGTATTTGTTATGACGGAGTGAGTGTTTATCGACATCTACCCAACCTTGTTCATTGGCCAATGGGCTTCTTTTGACGAAATCCGGTGCGCTTTGGGGTGGAGTAACGTGGATCATATCGAATTTCTTTTCAATTAGAGTTACCGATCCGTCTTCCTGCACATGCTCAAAAGTTGCAATGCGCTTAGGACCATCGATAGCTACCAGATTGTATTGGAAATTTAATTTGATCCCGTACTTCTTGACCATCTTGAGCAGAGAGTCTGCATACTTCTTGATTCCAAAAATGACTTTACCACCGGAGTAAAAACCGATCTCCGTTTTCCCTGTCCAACCTTTTTTTCGGAAATAATCTCCGGCCAAATACATGATCTTCTGGGGTGCGCCTCCACATTTAATTGGTGTATTCGGATTTGTAAACAGAGCTGTTCCATTGGCGGGAACCTCTTTCAGACATTTCCAGGTGTACTCTGCATAATCCGGGTGGTAGTTTGATGTTACGCCATTGGTACCCAGAGACTCACGTAAACCCTGCACTTTATCCCAATCCAACTGAATTCCGGGGCAAACGATCAGCTGTTCGTAAGAATAGGTATTCCCTTCCGCTGTGATAACCCGGTTTTCTTCCGGTTCAAAACGATCGACACGCTCTTTGATCCAGGTAACACCTTTGGGTATGACCTCTGATTCTCTGCGGATGGTTTTCTTCATATCGAAAGTTCCGGCACCTACCAGAGTCCATGCCGGTTGGTAGTAATGAAATTCGGATGGATCGATGATTGCGATTTCCGCATCGGGTTTCTTGATCAGTATTTTGGCACTCACTGAGATACCAGCGTTTCCGCCACCAACTACGAGAATTTGATATTTCGCTTTCATAATCACATTAATTTACACCGAATTTCGACTGTTGGTGATGCGAACTGTGTGATGAACATCACTTAAGAGGTTGAGATATGACCATTGTCATAGTCTCTAACTTCGGAAACGCCCGATAAAGACGAATATCATTTTTGGATAAACACCAACGCGAGTTTCATCTCAGAAAATCATGGTGGAAGCCTTTTTTAGTAAAAACCTGTCTAGCTTACGAAAGAGAGCTAAACCGTATTCTTCCCTTTAATTCTTTCACATCCATTTAATGGGATCTATACTTTCACGGGACTTTGTAAAAGACCTCGATACGAGCTCTTTTCTTACCGACCTCTCCTTTGAAGGAACGTACCCAGACGTAGTCATCAGATTCCCTGAAATAGTCTTCGGTAATACCTGCATCAGAAACTGCAAAATAATCATCCCAGAGAATGACTGTGCTATCGGGCAGTCTGGATAAACTGTTGTGGTTGAGCAACCGTACTTGAGAGGGATCGTCCATATCTCTATTCAGGGAAAGTGTGAGGTAGTGATAGGAGTACGATACCCTGGAATTAGCGAGATCTGATGAGGCAAACCAAGCGGACGCACGATCTGCAGCCAACTGGTGCGCGTCTTTCGAAAAGGCTCCGGGCAATTTATAGCCCATTTTTGATGCTAAAAACGGAAAGAGCACAACGATGATGACACTAAGTCTTGCCGCCAATCTGAAGGACCTTTTACTGTTGGTAACCAGTGGCTTTAGGATAACCATTATGGGAATGACTGTTAGTGGGAGTACTGCTATGAATACTCTTCTCAAACCAAGGCTGTGAAACCAACCCATGGCCCAAAAAATTGAATGGGCGCAGAAAAAAGACCAGAAGAGCACAACTGCCCAAATTTCAATTCCAGTAAATTCCCGATTTCTGAACGTACGGTGCACTATTAGAAGTGTTCCGAGCACGAGGGTGCTGAACAGAGGTAAGCCCATGCCATAAACGAGTTGCACGCCGTAATGTATCCAATCACCATGGCCATACTTCACCTCTACACCCTGATACGGATTCTCGTGAAAAACCCAAAGAATATCGTTGTAGTATGGCCAACCCAGAAGTGAGTAGATCACTGTTGCCACTGAGAATAATGGAAGAAGTTTCCAATTTCGATCTGCGATCAAGAGAACTGCCAGCACCGGAATAACGAACCATCCTTCGCTTCGGACAAAAGGCAGGAATGACCAAAGGAAGACTCCCCACGATCTAAAGTCCCTAAAATACAAATACATGCCGGACACAAGAATGAGTGCAAAAAGAGGCTCTGTAAGCCCGCTGCTCTGAGATCTGAACAGATCGGGCATGCTCAGTCCGAGAAGAAGTGAGAAAGGTACACTGGCAAAGAATGACTTTCTATACAGGGATCCGAGCATCACAAGTGCCATAGACACGCATAACCCATTGAATAGTTTCATGCCCGGAAAACCGAGTTGCGCGAATGGTGATGCCAATAGTACAAAAAATGGTTTTGCCCAATGATGCAGAAAATACTTTGAGTATGTCCAGGACTGCTTCGCATAGATGAAATGCAGGATACTATCTCCACTATCAAATGTGCTATTGTTTAGAAAAAGGGCTATAAAATTGAGAAGCAGGATGCTTGCCGTGAATAATATACTTGGGGAAATTCGATCCGTTTTGAAACTCAATTTCATATTGGTATTCCTTATTGGAACCCTCATTATCCGTGGCTTCCGATCCGCCTACAATGCATATTACGGCGAGGACAATTGTTTTGAACCCGGTTTCTATTGCGCTGCATATCAATTATATTCCATCAGGAATTCGTGAAACTATATGGGACAAACTTGCAGAAGTTTTGGATCAACAGCAAATCATAGAGACGATTGTCTTTTACTTTTGGATTCAGCGGTTTTTTTGGCAGTAAAAAAGTACAAGCTGATCGGCGGCCGATTTTACTGATTGTGTGAGATAGTAAGAAGAACGGCAAATAACCTTTGACAATGCACTCATTGTAGGCGGAGTGCAGTGTTCAGTTGGTTGTGTGTATTTGTGAGAGAAACGGAATGCAACGGGATAGCTGTGGAATGGCGGGTTGCTACGTCAATTTTTTTCAAACGCAACCTTAGAAGCACATCTTTATTGGAGTCAGATTCATGTTTTTTAACTTCTTAAGGAAGAATTGTGCCCCCCCCTTAGGGAAAGGCTTCAGAATGAAAAGCCCACCAATTCGTGGTTACGGCATTTTCCTTTTCCTGTTTCGCTTGAGCCTTCGGCTCAGACTTCCCAGTAAAACAAAAAAGCCGGCGCATGGCGCTGGCTTTTCTATTTGGCGGAGAGGGAGGGATTCGAACCCTCGGTACCCTTGCGAGTACACTACCTTTCCAGGGTAGCCCGATCGACCACTCCGGCACCTCTCCAGAAAGGACGGCAAAGGTATAAATTAAACTGAAAACAATCGGCTCGCATTTTGAGTGGTGATACGTCGGATTTCATCAATTGTAGAGTGATACACGTCGGCAATGGTCTGTCCTATTATGGGGATATAACTGCTTTCATTTCGCTTCCCTCTGAATGGTACTGGCGCCAGGTAAGGTGCATCTGTTTCCAGCAGGATCCGATCCATGGGAATTTGACGGATTATCTCTCGCAGGTCAGTATTTTTAAAGGTTGCTACACCACCGATTCCCAGATAAAATCCTAATTCAATGATGCGTTCAGCTTCCACGAGGGAACCACCAAAGCAATGAAAAACTCCGGAAATAGCCCATTCCCTATGGCCTTCCAATAACTCGATCAAAGGTGTAGTCGCATCTCTTGAATGAATTGCTATGGGTAAATTGAGTTCAGAAGCCCACTCGCATTGGATGCAAAAGGCCTCTTCCTGCCACAATCTGGTACTTTGGTCCCAGTATAGATCCATTCCGATCTCTCCTATGGCCTTATAACCACCTTTGGTGATCTCTTCCTTGAGAATTTTGAGTTGATCCTTATAATTTTCGTCGACACTACACGGATGCAGGCCCATCATTCCAAAAAAGAGGTCAGGATAATTTGCAGTCAACTCTTTCAGACCCGAAATGGAACTGACATCGATGTTGGGTAGAAAGATGCGATCAACATTGGCCTTTAAGGCGCGATTGACGACGAGTTCGAGATCTTCTTTGAATTCATCGGCGTATAGATGTGCGTGAGTATCCGTCCAACCTACTGCCATGTGATCTTCTCCTTATTTAAAAACGCACTGATGCCTTTTCGACAATCGTCGGTTTCACGAGCTTTAGCATTCATCTGTGCTGCATAGTCAACCGCTTCTTCCTGTGTTTTGCCCTGAATTCCAATAAACATTTCCTTGACCAAAGCCATGCTCTGTGCCGAATTCTGAAGAACAATAGTTTCGGCAAGTTCATTGACCGCTGAATCAAGCTCATCGGAAGGAACAACCCGATTGATCAGTCCGAGTTCAACAGCTTCGGATGCGTTCACCAGACGTCCGCTGAGCAAAAGATCACGGGCTCTCCCTGATCCTATCTTATTGTTTAGATAGACCATTACAATTGCAGGGATGAATCCTATACGGACTTCTGTGTAACCGAACATACTTCCTTCGGAAGCGATGCTAAAATCACAAACGGTTGCCAATCCACAGCCACCGGCGATCGCCGGACCATCGATCCGGCCAATTATCACGGAACTGTGGGAAGATATTTTTTGGAAAACCCTTGCAAGACGGTGGCTGTCCTCGAGATTTTCAGAATAGGTATTAACCTGCAATTGTTGGAGATAGGCGAGGTCAGCACCTGCACAGAAAGCCGAACCTGCTCCGGTAAGGATGGTAACTTTTGCGCAGTCTTCAGTGGCTCGATCCAATGCGTTTTCGAGTGCAACAACTGTCTCCCCATTGAGCGCATTCCGTTTATCCGGTCGGTTCAGTGTAATGCGTGCCACACGGTCCGAAAAACTGTAGAGGACTGTTTTTTCATTCATCGCATCAAAAATACCATGAATTAGAGGGATGAGAAACGTTTGGATCAGAGGCGGGCAATTGCCCGCCTGAGCAGAGCGGTATTCGAGGTACGGTATTGTCGCGATAGGTTAGAGGCGGGCAATTGCCCGCCTGAGCAGAGCGGTATTCGAGGTACGGTATTGTCGCGATAGGTCAGGGGCGGGACATGGTCCGCCTCAACAAAAAAAGGGGGCCAATTGGCCCCCTTTGCAATATATTGGTGTAGGTTCTTATTTGATGGTGATACGGTTTACGGAGGCGTAGTTGCCGTTGCGTACCTGGATCAGGTACACGCCGCTTGACACATCGCTCAGATCCATCTCATACGTGCCACTTACGTCGTTCGGACGCACGCTGCGGATCAATTCACCTTGTACGTTCATCACGCCGATCTCCAGATCGTTCTGTGCATCTTTCACCTGAACCGTGAATAAGCCGTTGTTCGGGTTTGGATACACACGAACCATATCGCTGAGAAGATCCAGATCCGATACACCCAACAGGTCTACCGTTACCATTTCGCAGTTCTCGCTCAAACAGTTTGAACTGTTGATGATGCTCAAACATACTTCGAATTCATCCTGATCTACGTTCGTATACCAGTAGCTTGGTGTTACTGAACTGCTGCGACCTCCGTCGCCAAAGCGCCAGTTGTAGATGAATTCACTGTTGGTCGTTTTCTGATTGCTGATCACCAGCTCTCGTCCACGAGCTACGGCATCGAAGCCCGCATCGCTCGCTGCGTTTACGGTTACCACTTTCGCGATAGAGTCTGAACATCCGCCCGGTACGATCGCTACCAATGTAACATTGAATGATTCGGTCTCACCCGAGGTACTCAGGTCGAATCCGTGAGTTGGAGAAGTCAGGTTGCTTGTTGTTCCATCGCCGAAGCGCCACAGATAATCCAGGTTGCCGGCTGCAACCGAGCTTTTGTTGGTGAACACTACATTCTCACCTTCACAAACATCGGATGCAACGAATTCAGCTTGGGCTTGCAGTTTAACCACGAATTCTTTCGTGATCATATCTACACAGCCATTCTCTGAACTCACTTTTAAACTCACATGCTTAACACCAACGCGTGAGAAATTGAATTTAGGATTCTCTTGCGTGCTGCTACCCTGTCCGTTGAAGTCCCATTCGAAGATCGAATTACCGGCAGGAAGGGTTCCGGTGCGTGTAAATTCAATATCGGAAAGATTACATGGATCGCTGAAGGTGAAATCGGCTTTGGGTGACTCATTCAGATTGAAAGTACGAGTTGTAGAATCCTCACATCCAAATTCACTTACAGCTACCATCTTAACGGTGTGACTACCGGGAGTAGTGAATGCATGAGTTGGATTGGCAACGCGTGCGAGTTCACCGTCGCCAAAATCCCATCTATAACCAGTACGACCGATTTCAATCCTCGATTCGTTTGTGAATTGTACTTCTTCCAAATTACAGTTGCCGTTTACGTTAAATGATGCAACAGGGCGAGCGAATTGATTCGCATTTTTCACAATGGAAGAGGCACAGCCATTCAAGGATGCTGTTAATCGCACCTGATAACCTCCCGGTTTCAGGTATTTGTGCGTTGGATTCTCCATTGTACTGGTTTGGTTGTCGCCAAAATTCCAACTGTAATCGATACTTCCACCAATTGGAGATGTCGTTGAATTCTTGAACTCGACAAATTCACCTTCACAGGCATTGATCACTTTAAAATCAACAGCTGGAACAGGGAACACTGTCACCTCTTTACTTTTCTTGAATTCAAATTTTGGATAATCAAACAATCGAATTGTGAGGTCAACGGTGTACTTTCCAAATGTTGAATAGCGATAAACCGGATCGGAGATCTCGCTGAAATCCTCAACGTTATTCGGATCGTTAAATTGCCAGTCGTAAACCATCAGGCCTTTGGCAAGCATTGATTTGTTCGTGAAGCTCAACACCTCCCCATCACACACATCGGTCACCTCATAATCCACTTCAGGGATGTGCGGAACGAAGATCCATCGGCCAAAAAGGGAATCGCACCCCGTAGTTTTGTCCGTGGCTCGGTATCCGATGAAAACCATGGAATCCATTAATGACTTATCAGGGTTGAATTTAACTGAGCCATTTGAGGTGGCACCCGGAGCGGTAAAGCTGATGCCTGAGGTAACTGAAACTCCGCCGGAAGTTTCATAGATCGGAGTAAGATCCCAGCCCGTTGATGTTCCGTAGGTGGAACCGCCGTGACGGGTTGGGTTTTGGATCTCATATTCCACTTCATAGCCCGGTACGGTCACATCGGGTTTGCTCATAGTTCCACCGTTACCACCCAATGCAAAATAGCCGGCGAAAGTACCTTTTTCAACAAGGGCAGCTCCGAACGGGCTTTCTATGGTTGTGAGGCTATGGGTTGCGATATTGTTGGAAGTGTTGTCGTCGCTGGCATCCAGGTAAGCATTAACGGTGTGCGAAGCGGTTCCGTTAAATTCGGCGATTCTTGAGAACGTATAATCGTAGGTAACACCGGGAGCTATCCGCGCAGTTACAACTTCGGATACTTTGCCAATACCATTCACATCATACGCAACTGGTATGCCGCTCAACGTATCGGTAGTTGTATTCCGTATACTAACTGTGACCTCTTCCTGATAGCCACCGCACTCATTATTTCCAACCATTTTCGTGCCTGCGAAATCCACATCCACATAAAACTCTACAGCTCCTATATCGGGATTTGACGAATTTCTGGTGTTACCGTAAACATCGCGAGTAATTCCCGGAATAGGTGTACCTCTGTTCACCAACTGGAATGATGAAGGGGTGAGATCACGATTTGCAGGATCCTTGAAACGTGGATTTTCGATGAAAGAGTTTGAGCCTCCGGAACCAGCAATCCAGTCGCTGAAATCCCTCCTATACACACCTGCGTCATACCATTCTATTGTGGCATTGGCACGTTCAAAATCCCAAAGGTTGTTATCCCAGTCGGAAGGAGTTCCTGAATAGAAGTAGAAACCCATTCGAACAGTTCCGGCAGACCAATCGGTTGAAATTATATTGTTCTTAATGTCGCCCACATTGTAGTACTCATACAGCAAATAGGAGAAACTTGATGGTGTAATACCTGCAGGTTGAGTATGGCGGATGGTATTGAAAACATCATTCGAACCATTGCTATTGGAGAAAGGATAGTTCAGTATACCATATGTGATAAACCCTGTTTCAAGATTTATCTTGTTATTAGCTATCGTTGAAACCTGAGTTGTTCCGGTTGTATACAATGGGTAATTGTAAATTCCGTACCCATAGCGATGCGATTTAATGTAGATGTCGTTGTAGTCGATCTTCCAGTAATCGAGATTCTGGGCGTAGTAGATGTAGTTATTGATAGCATATAGCACACGGTTTGAAGTGCTTGCGTATTCTATCGTTATCTTATTTCTTGAAATATTACATACACCGTCCATGGAAGTACGGAAAGCATAGTTATAAATGCCATACGTAGTACCATCGTTGATGATCTCAATATCGTTGTCTGTGATAACCAGATCTTCGCTACCACCGCCATAATAAGCATTGATATAAATACCGTAAACAGTGCTTGTATTGCGCGTCGAAGCCAGGAGGTTATGAATTTTATTCCCTACAATAGTTTGACCATGACCGTTTCCGTTATAATTATATGTATGAATCCCATACTTTGTTCCACTGATGAAGTTATTTGTGTTGTGGATGTTGTTTCCGCGAAGCTCTTGGGCCCGTGTATGGTATAGATAAAATCCGGATGTCCGGAAATCCTTAACTTCATTGTTGATCCAATAATTGACATACATACCGGAGTTCGGATTGTACTGAGCCATGCCCGTATTTGGTCCCCTGCCACTGCTCGCGCTCGTAACGCAATTCTGAATGTAATTATATTCCCCTCCGTCACCTAAACCTGAAGTCGGAGAAGACGTGCTGTTTGCAATCATCACATAGGCATTGTTGGTACTTGTACTTGACATATTGGGCATTTGCAGATGCAGGCTATCTAAAATATTATAGTCAGCCTCATTCCTGAGATGAACACATCTTCCAAAGCTGCTGCCATTTGCCGATACAACGAGCTTTTTTATAGTGAAGTAATCAGCCCCGTTCAGTTGAATTACATGAGAGTTCGAACTGGAGGTTGTATTGAATTGAATCGTTTCACCGTTACCATCGATTGTGATTCGATTCGTTGCAGAAGCTCCATTAATAGACGGAATAACCATTTGTTCCGTGTAAGGACCTGATCCTTTTTTAACGGTTACCGTTACCGGGCCGTCTATACCTGGTCCATTTGCAGTTCCTCCATCGGATCGCTTACCGGTTGAAAGGTCGCTTACAAAATCACTAAAGGACTTGTAAACGGTAGATGAAGCTGTACCTCCCCGATCAATTTCATAGTTCCCCCCACTGAGTTGCGCAAAAGTTGCATGAGAGAAGAACAATCCGAGAATGAAGAAGGCTAGCTGAGAAAGAGAAAGCCTGATTAATTTGTAGAGTTTTGTCATAAATGCTGGATTAAATATTACCTACTTTTTGGAGTCTATCATTCGCTACAAGGGCAGCGAGTGATTTTCAAATGCAAGCTAAATCCGGTCTAAGACATATTTTTCACACAATTCATTCAGGTGACTTTACCGTGACACGATATAGTTATTTTGGACATTTAAGTGACATTTCAACGTAAAAAGCGGTGGTTTTGGGGTGATTGTTGTCGGGTTGATTTAGTTGAATCAATTTGGATCGATGGATCCGAGGCGGGCAATGGCCCGCCTGTGCGGAGGGGGGGCGAAGTGCATTATCAAGGCGATGGATTAGAGGCGGGCAATGGCCCGCCTGTGCGGAGGTGCGGGCAGGGAGGTGGGCCATGGCCTGCCTCAATAAAAAAAGGGGGCCAATTGGCCCCCTTTGCAATATAGTGTTGTAGGTTCTTATTTGATGGTGATGCGGTTTACGGAGGCGTAGTTGCCGTTGCGTACCTGGATCAGGTACACGCCGCTTGACACATCGCTCAGGTCCATATCGTAGGTGCCACTTACGTCGTTCGGACGCACGCTGCGGATCAATTCACCTTGTACGTTCATCACGCCGATCTCCAGATCGTTCTGTGCATCTTTCACCTGAACCGTGAACAAGCCGTTGTTCGGGTTTGGATACACGCGTACCATATCGCTGCGAAGATCCAGATCCGATACACCCAACAGGTCTACCGTTACCATTTCGCAGTTCTCGCTCAAACAGTTTGAACTGTTGATGATGCTCAAACATACTTCAAACTCATCCTGATCTACGTTCGTATACCAGTAGCTTGGCGTTACGGAACTGCTGCGACCTCCGTCGCCAAAGCGCCAGTTGTAGATGAATTCACTGTTGGTCGTTTTCTGATTGCTGATCACCAGCTCTCGTCCACGAGCTACGGCATCGAAGCCCGCATCGCTCGCTGCGTTTACGGTTACCACTTTCGCGATAGAGTCTGAACATCCGCCCGGTACGATCGCTACCAATGTAACGTTGAACGATTCGGTTTGTCCGCCAACACTCAGGTCGAATCCGTGTGTTGGGGAGGTCAGGTTGCTCGTTGTTCCATCGCCGAAGCGCCACAAGTAATCCAGGTTCCCGGCTGCAACCTCACTCTTGTTGGTGAAGATCACATTTTCACCCTCGCAAACATCTGTAGCCACGAAATCAGCTTTTGCTTGAAGCTTGACCACAAATTCCTTCGTGATCATATCCACACATCCGTTCTCTGAAGAAACTTTGAGGCTTACGTGCTTAACACCTACACGTGGGAAGTTGAATTTAGGATTCTCTTGCGTGCTGCTACCCTGTCCGTTGAAGTCCCATTCAAAGATCGAATTACCGGCAGGAAGTGTTCCTGAACGTGTGAATTCAATCTCCTTCAAGTTACATGGATCGCTGAAGGTGAAATCGGCTTTGGGTGACTCATTAAGGTTGAAAGTACGTGTTGTAGAATCCTCACAACCGAATTCACTTACTGCAATCATTTTCACCGTATGACTACCAGCATTGGCAAATGCGTGTGTTGGATTGGCCACTCGTGCAAGTTCGCCATCACCGAAATCCCAGCGGTATCCGGTACGGCCTATTTCGATGGTTGATTCGTTCGTGAATTGTACTTCTTCCAAATTACAGTTACCGTTTACACTAAATGAGGCAACCGGGCGAGCGAATTGGTTCGCATTTTTCACAATAGAAGATGCGCAACCGTTCAAAGAAGCAGTCAGACGTACAGGATATCCACCCGGCTTCAAGTACTTGTGGTTCGGGTTTTCCAAAGTACTTGTTTGGTTATCTCCAAAATTCCAGCTGTAATCGATCTTACCTCCGATTGGGGATGTTGTGGAGTTTTTGAATTCAACAAACTCACCTTCGCATGCATTCAATACTTTAAAGTCCACAGTAGGAACAGGGAACACAGTTACCTCTTGACTCTTTTTAAATTCGAATTTTGGATAATCGAACAGTCGGATCGTGAGGTCAACGGTATACTTGCCGTAAGTAGAGTAGCGGTAAACCGGATCGGAGATTTCGCTGAAGTCTTCGGTATTGTTCGGGTCATTGAACTGCCAATCGTACACCATCAGTCCTTTTGCCAAAACTGATTTGTTTGTAAAGCTCAAAACTTCTCCATCACAGACGTCGGTCACATCATAATCTACCTCAGGAATATGAGGAACATAGATCCAACGGCCGAAGAGAGAGTCGCATCCTGTAGTTTTATCCATTGCTCTGTAACCCAAGAAAACCATGGAATCCATTAATGACTTATCAGGATTGAATTTTACAGAACCATTGGACGTGGCACCGGGCGCGGTAAAGCTGATACCCGTGGTAACTGAAACGCCGCCGGAGGTTTCGTAGACCGGAGTGAGATCCCAGCCGGTTGATGTTCCATACGTGGAACCGCTGTGACGGGTAGGATTCTGAATTTCGTACTCAACTTGAACTCCTGGAACTGTTACGTCAGGTTTTCCAAAGGTTCCACCATTTCCACCCAAAGCAAAGTAGCCTGCATAAGTTCCTTTTTCGATCAATGCAGCACCAAACGGACTTTCAATTGTTGATAGGCTGTGTTTTGTATCGTTGTTACTGGTATTGTCATCACTGGCGTCCAGATACACATTTACCGTATGTGAAGCCGTTCCATTGAATTCCGGAACTCTCTTGAAAGTGTAATCGATGGTAGCACCAGGAGGAATTTGATCCGTAACAACTTCCGAAACCTTGTTAAAGCCATTGACATCGTATGCAACTGGTATGTTGGTCAGGGTGTCAATTGTCGTATTCTTCAAGGAAACCACAACCGCCTCTTGATAGCCGCCACATTCATTGTTACCGACCATTTTGTTACCGACAAAATCCACATCAACATAAAACTCAATGGCACCAACATCGGGATTTGACTTATTTCGTGTATTTCCGAATAAATCATGGGTGATACCTTTGATGGGTGTTCCCCGGTTTACCATAGTAAATGATGCGGGGGTGAGATCATTGTTAGCCGGATCTTTGAAACTTGGGTTTGTGTAGAAAGAATTCTTACCTCCACCATTCTTCAACCAGGAATCAAAATCAGAATATTGTGTTCCGTTTTTGAACCACGACACTGTTCCTGTCGCATTTTCAAAATAGAAGCAGTTGTAATCTAGATCAGGAGGTGTTCCATTGTCGTATGTATTCACAGCATAAATTTGTCCTGCGGACCAATCTGAGGTAACAATGTTATTCTTACAAGGACCCGCGACATAATAAGGCATTAACATATAGCCATATCCATTGGGTGTCGAACCTGATGGTTGCGTTAAATTGATCGTATTGTATACGATATTCCAATTGTTTGTAGCATAATAACCATAAGTATATATACCATATACGTAATACGTCTTGGAAAGATTAATCTGGTTGTTGCTGATGTTACAATCATTACTTCCACCCCAATAATACACGTAATTATACATTGCGTATCCGCCTCCATTACCAACCATGTTAACCTTATTAGCAATTACGTCCATGCTCTTTGCAGAACGGTTGTAATAACAATAATTATAGATGGCGTATTGGTAGTAGGTTGATGTACCGGTATAAGTCATGTTCACCTCATTGTTGTTGATCTTATAAGATCCGGTAAATGCGGAATAATAACCATAGTTGTAAATGCCATAGGCATAGTAATAGCAATCGATATCTAACTTATTGTTCGTGATGACGACATCATCACTACCTGTGCCATAATATCCGTATGAGTAAATACCGTATTGATAACTTGTATAATTGCTTCCCCCATGCAGATCGTGAATCCAGTTACTGTCGATTACACAACCATGACCTTGCCGGCTATTGTACAAATACATTCCATAGCGATATCCGGATCGCGGATTGTTTGTGTTGTGAATCTCATTACCGATTATCTGTGGGTTCAAGGTGTAATACATATAGAACCCGTAGTAGTAGAAATCCTTGATTTCATTATTCAACCAATAGTTGATATACTTAGTGGAACCACTGGAAGGGTTGAATTGGCCGAATCCGCTATATGGCCCACGACCTCTGGATGCACTTGTTTTACAATTCCGGATGGTATTGTTTTGCCCTCCATTCCCCAATGAACCCGTTGGCGACGTATTTCCGTTCGCAATTAAGAAATACCCGTTATAGTTACTCGTACTCGACATATTGGGCATTCGGAGATCCAGGTTGTCGAAGATGTTGTTGTCCGAAGCATTTCTCAGATGCACACAACGTCCATAAGAACTACCCAGCGCTACAACTGTCAAATCCTTTACGATGAAATAATCCGCTCCATCGAATCGAATCGTATGTGAATTGGTCGAAGAGGTAGAATTGAACTGAATGGTCTCTCCATTTCCGTCAATTGTAATAGTGTTAGTTGCAGATGAACCCGAAATTGCCGGAATACGGATCTGTTCGGTGTACGGTCCTGACCCAGATTTGACAGTTACCGTCACTGCGCCGCTAACACCCGGCCCATTTGCAGTTCCTCCATCAGATCTTTTCCCTGTCGACAAATCTTCGACAAATGCAGTAAAGGAGGTGTAAACTGTGCTAGAGGCTGTACCTTTAGCATCAATTACGTAGCTGCTGCCACTGAGAGCTGCGAATCCCGATTGTGAAACCAGAAGTGCAACAAGAGCAACACCAGCTTTAGTGAAAGAAAGCCAATTTTTCTTGTAAAGTTTTACCATAAATTTTTGAGTTATAAATTACCTACTTGTCATCAAATCGTGCATTTTCATGACATAACACGACTTCAGATGGGCAAACTAATATGTTGCAGTCATCCATTCAACAAACTTAGTCCATAGTGACTATTCAATTACTTTATTCTGCATTCTGTCATTTTTCTGACTTTAGTATTTTACATGACTTATTTGTGACTTTTGTTGTTGTTTTTCAAATGGCGGAATAGTGAATTTTTCGTGGATTCGGAGGTATGGGATATTTGGAATTACAGCGGATTGGCGGAAATACGACGAAGTTGCTATGGGGTTGATTGATGATTGGAGGCGGGCAATGGCCCGCCTGTGCGGGGGGGGGGTGGTTGAGGTGCGAGTAGAGAGGCGGGCCATGGCCCGCCTCAAAAAAAAAGGGGGCCAATTGGCCCCCTTTGCAGTATATTGGTATAGGTTCTTATTTGATGGTGATGCGGTTTACGGAGGCGTAGTTGCCGTTGCGTACCTGGATCAGGTACACGCCGCTGGC
>JACJZU010000003.1 GCA_020635435.1 Flavobacteriales bacterium | reverse complement strand
ATCTCCAGTATAGTGAAAGCTGTATTCAGGAGGAATGCAACAGCTATGCGGTTGCCATTTCTTTTTTCGCCGTGTTGATGTGTCGATCCCATTCTGCTCCTTAACCTTTTCTGAATAAATACAGGTTTCGTTGTTGCCAGTGGTCGTAATAGGTGTTCAGCAATTCGAAGTTATGTTCCGGCAATTCAGGGCTCAAGTATACTTCACCGGACTTGGGATAGTCGTGATATTCCATCGCAATATTCTGCAATCGCATCAGATAATATGGGATCTGATAGGGGATCCGGGGTGGGATATGCAGCGTATCGATGAAGGAATTGCTTAAACGCAACACCTGCGATTCCCCTGAACCCGTAAGATAAATGCTTGCCCCGTTCGCTTGAGCCACCCAGCTCCGACATAATCCGGGGTAATCTGTTCGCTCAGCAATTGTAGGCAGTATACTCAGGTTATAAACAATTCGGACCGTGAACAGTAAAATGGTAATGTTCACAATTGGGCTCAGGTGACGACGGCGTTGCCATAGACTGACTGCAAATGTGAATAAAGTGCCAACACCTATCCACAAGGGTTCAACTTGGATTGATCCGGTCAAAGTGAGTATGGTTAAAAGCCCCAGTAAAATTGACCCTATAGCCATTATCAGCTTGCCTAAAGTTGAATTGTGTTGTTCACCTTTAATGTGGATACTATGTTGATAGATCCAGGCTGCAAGGATGGCGATGAGGGGGAGGAACATGTAATTGTACCTGGCAACGAAACGGCCACTGAGCATATACACCGGAATGTTGATCAGCAGTGTGAACAAACAGAATTCTGTGAAGGGGTCTAAGGGTGGAAGTCGTTTTCGAAATCTGCGGGTCGCAGGAAGAAGGATCAGCGCGCTACCGGGCAAAGCGATGAGGAGTAAATTTGGTAAATAAGTGAGCATACCCTCCATGCGGGTCCAGATACTGCGATCGGTTCCGGCCTTTTGCCCGGATTCCAGGAACAAATTGAGTATGTAGCCATCGGCATGGCCATTCTTCCAGTCGTATGCCCTGAAATAGGCCACAACAATGCTAAGGAATAGCAAAATACCCACGAAGTGTTGCACACTGAAGATCAATTTCCACTGCTTTTTTCGCCAGAGCCAAAAACCTACCGTAAGCACTTGGAAAACCACAGACGGCGGTCCTTTTGTAAGGAAACCCAAGGCACAGAAGAGCGAACTCCAGAGGAACATTTTCCAATGCGAACCGCTCTGCCAATAGGTGTGAAAGGAGAACCATTGTGCCAAAACCAGGAAGGAATAAAACAAATCGATCTCTCCGGAATTGATACTCCCGTAAAACAGGATATCGGCCGAGACCAGCAATAGGAGAGCAGCTGCCAGGGCTTGATCCCTGTTGGATGCCTTAAGCGTCTTTCGGTATACCAGAAATCCGGTCAAGAAGAAAAGCATCGATGGAAAACGAAGAACTCTTTCGGATTCCGATTGAAATAGCCTGATGAAGAAGGCCTGTACCCAGTTGAACAGCGGTGGTTTGTTGTAGTAGGGTTCGTTTTGTAGGGTGGGAGTGAGCAGATCACCACTTCCGGGCCATTTCCATGGAAATTACTGCTCTGCAGGGTTCCTCAGCCCGAAGATCCGGTAGATCTTGCCAGCCCAGATAGGCGAGTTAACAACAAAATCACCAATATAAGGGAGGGTAAGACCTTTGGAATTCTATTGTGATCTGCCATCCTCATTAAAAGACCGGTTTTTGCGCTTCCAGGGCATAGAGCACAGGAAAAATACCGGCATATTTCTGAGGCGCATACCATCCGGAGTGCAACTCCGTGCTTTTTGGGAAGATATTCGCCGGAGCCGCATCGTATTCATTGAATTTCGTCAATCGCAGGCCTTTATCGATCAGGTTCTGAATAACACTTGACAGGCCGTGGTTCCAAAAACATATTCGGTTTTGAACATTTGAATCGGGGATCGGCATAGGATCCGCTTTCGATGCCCTGAATGGGTATCGGCGATGCATATGGGTAGATGGCCTGTTCGAAGGTGTCGTCCAGCATCCATAGTGCGGGATGAAATTCAACCATGATCAACCGACCTCCTGGGTTTCAGGTAAGTGACACGATATCTGCCCATTTCCGGAGGTCCGGCAACCAACCGATGGTACCGTACGTTGCGAAAACGACGTCGAATTGATGCTTCAGTGATCCAGGTAGTTGGTAGATGTCGGAACAAATGAATTTTGCATCCAGCCCCTGTGCGTTGCGCAAGTTGATTCTGCTTTGGAGATGGCCGCAACCGAAAAATCGACGGCAGTTACCTTCGCACCAAGGCGTGCTAGCGCCAATGAGTCCATTCCGAAATGACATTGCAAATGCAGGATCTCGAGATCTCCGACCGAACCCAGCATCTCGAGTTCCGGTTCTCTCAGTACTTCATTCCCGTTAATAAACCCTTCCACATCGTAAAAGGGACTGTTCAAATGCGTATTCAAACGTGCATCCCAAAAATGCAGATTGACATTCAGGTAATTCTCAGGTATTGCACTGCGATCAGACACGCGGCTTTAGTTTGAAATTACCCCACAGCCGGCTGTATTTCAGCTCCAGATCCAACGATTCCCCGGAATCCCGTTCCAGCACAAATTCCTGATCGCGCAATCCAAATTTCAAACGTATCCTCAACGGGCCGTCGTCCTGAATGCTTTCCTCGATCTCAAAGCCCTTAGCCCGAAGGTCAGCATCAATTTCCCGACCATTCAACCATAAATGTATCTTTGGATTGTTCACGAATGTCCCACCTTTGAAGTATAGCTTTAGCTTGGTATCCATAATTAAAGTTTTCAGCAATAAGGGCAAATATTGACAATTAACGCCGATAGACAAATATCGGTGCATTAAGTTTGGATAAATGGCAACACTAAAACAGATCATTGAACGGAACGATACCAAAGGTGGTAAGGTATTGGATCTTTTCATACAGGCTTTGATCCTCATCTCACTCGTTTCCTTCACGTTTGAGACCATGCCGGATCTTCCTGAGGTATGGGTCCATCGCCTGCGGGTGATCGAGATATTCTGCGTGATCGTGTTCACGGTCGAATACATATTGAGGATCGTTGTTGCCGACAGGCCGTTCCGATTCATTTTCAGTTTATTCGGAATTTTCGACCTGCTTGCTATTTTGCCTTTCTATCTCACCACCGGTCTGGATCTCCGTTCGCTTCGCTCATTTCGCTTTTTGCGAATCGTCCAACTCTTCAAATTATCGCGTTACAATCGGGCAATGCATCGGCTCATCCGCGCTATGCGTTTGATAAAGGAGGAATTTCTCCTCTTCTTTTTCATTACCGTTATACTCATCTATTTCAGTGCGATCGGCATCTACTATCTGGAAAGCCATGCCCAGCCTGAACAATTCCGCTCGGTTTTTGAAAGTTTGTGGTGGGCCGTATCAACGCTCACTACAGTAGGTTATGGTGATATTTATCCGGTAACCACAGGCGGTAAAATATTCACTTATTTCATTCTGCTACTTGGCCTGGCCATAGTTGCCATCCCTACCGGACTGGTATCCAGCGCCCTGGCAGAGGTGCGTAGGGAGGATTACCTCGCCGAGCTGGAGCGGAAGGCGAGGGCCGAGGCCGATTTGAAAGAGGATCTGTTACACAAGTAACCGGATCAGTTCCGGATATTCCGGACGTTCAAGTCAAATCCCGCATAAAATCCGAGATCCTGATTGCGAAGGGCTTTCGTTTTCGATGCGATCTGTCCGGTGTGGTAACTGAAGTGCTCCACAACATTCAGGATAATTCCGAAACCACTCAGTTTGAATCCTTGAACGGAATGGTATTCGATGAGATTATCCAGGGTCACCGTTCGCATGATCTCCTTGACCCGTTCGCAGGTCTCATGGAATTCATCCATCAGAACATCTCTGCCCGGGCGCTCAATGCCTTGCAGGGGAATGAATTCCGAAATCCGGTTCCGACTGTCGTCTTCGTTACGCAGTCCGGACATAATATACTGCTTGAAATTGCCGATCAAATGTATGATCAGATTGCCGACGGAGTTACTGAATTCGTTTTCGCGGTCCCAGATCTCGTCGTCAGTCAGGTACTCTACACATCGGTCAACTCTTAAATGGTTCTCATGAAAGCGCAACAGACTTTGACTGATTATCTCCTTGTGAAGAGCCGACTGAAACATAAGGGTAAATTTATACTCACAGTAATTCTAATTGGTTGTTAACGTATGAATAGCCAACACCGTTCAGAAAGGTTTATTGTTCCGCAAATCAAATATTTTTTCCCTTTCGTAAATCAATGACATTAAAATTAGAATTCTTCAATGAGAATTCCCATACGGCCCATCCGGAAATCGCGCATGGCTTCCATGATCTCCGTTTGGTTGTTCATTACAAACGGACCGTACTTAGCAACCTCTTCACCCAAAGCTTTTCCGCATAGGATCAACGCTATTCCATCCGCCATACAGTCCAGGGTGATACCATAACCATCCTTATGGAACCAGGTCATGTTCTTAGAATAAGTAGTCTCTTCCCCGCAAAGGTTGATGCGGCCATTAAGTTGGTAAACGATGCATTCAAAGTCGGTCGGAACAGGTATTTCGGCATGGTCACCCTCCTTTAGTTCGGCTATCAGGATAAGCATTCCCGATTTTGGCTTGATGGGGCCTTCCAATGCTTCAAATTTTCCGGCCACAACCTTTAGTTTCCCGCCTTTTAACTCCACCTGCGGCATTTGATCGGCTTGCAGTGCGAAATACTCGGGTTGATCGAGTTTGTGTTTGGAAGGTGTGTTGATCCAAAGTTGTACGATCTCGAATTTACCTCCTTTTGCAGCAAAGGGAGCTGATTGGCGTTCACTGTGTACTATGCCCATTCCGGCATTCATCCATTGAACACCTCCCGGACCAACAATGGAATCGTTGCCTCGGGAATCCCGGTGGTGTACTTCCCCGGAGAATACGAATGTCACCGGTGAAAAACCCCTGTGCGGATGAGGTCCAACACCTCCGTCGCGAGGATGTATACCCCCGGGTATATCCTTTTCCCAATGATGTATCAAAAGAAATGGGTCGATCTGATCCAATCCCGATCCTGGCAATGGTTGATCCAATTCGATCCCGTCCATGCTTACTCGTCGTGCAGGTAATATGCGCTGTATCCTTCGGTATTTCATGTTGGTCTAAATAGAAAAAGGTCATCGTGAAGATGACCTTTTTCCATGATTCTCGTTGACTTATTCGATCACTGTCATTTCCTTCACCAAATGACCTGCACCGGCGAATACGTCGATCACCCAAAGGGTGTATCGAATGTCGACGCTGATGGTGCGCTGCAACTCCGGTTCAAAAGCGATGTCGCCGCTCATGGCCTCCCAGTTGCCGTCGAATGCGGTACCAACGAGATGGCCTTCAGCATTGATAACCGGACTTCCCGAGTTTCCGCCTGTGATATCGTTGTTTGAGATAAAGCAGATCCGCAGATCACCATCCTTGCCGTAACGTCCGAAATTTTTCTCTTTATAGAGATCAATGAATCGCTGCGGAAGATCAAACTCCTCGTCGCCGGGAACATATTTCTCCATGATACCCTTTGCCGTTGTGAAATAGTTGTAGTAAACGGCATCGGCAGGGAAGTAATCCAAAACCTGACCGTAGGTAACCCGCATGGTGCTGTTTGCATTTGGATAGAACTTGGTGTTCGGATTCATTTCCATGAGCCCTTTGGCGTAGAGGCGCTGTGCTTTGGTCAAGTACTCACCGGCTGCACTGAGTTCCGGCTGCAACTCATTGCGGTAATGGGTGATGAAGGCGTCAACCAATTTATAAACCGGATCTTTCCCAAGTTTTTTACCGTTCGGTTTGTCGAGGAACGCATTCATCTTTGCCTGATCTACAAGGAATGACTTTTTGTAGATCCACTCCGACATTTTGGTGAAATCGCCCTTGAATTTTTTAACAAGTGTTTTCAGGTATTCAGGTTGTTGTTCGGAGGGGATGTTCTCGTAATACACCTTCAACATCGCCGCGCAAACTTCCCGGTCGATCGGCAGGTAATAATCTTTGAAGAAACCTTCCGATCTACTGCGCAAACCTTGTGCATAGGATTGAATACTCTCCGCTGAAGTTTCCTTGGAATCGAGCATACCTTTCAGAGCCATGAATCCATAGGCCTGTGAGACTGATTCAATACCGAAGATCGCTTCATTGAGGTATGTTCTGGCAAGTTCGAATCTGTTCTGCTGAGCATAAGCCCTGTCGAAGAGGTTAACAACCTCACCATACTGAGCTTTTCTGTCCGGATTGGCATTGGCCCAGGCCATGAACGCATCTTCCTGTTGCTTCTTCTTGTCGTAAACATTCAATCGCTTCAGGCCCTTAGTTTGTCCGATGAAATATTTCCAGTAATTGGAAACTTGTGCACGCTTCGATGCATATTGGATATTAACAGCCGAAGACTGAGCCATGTAAGCTTCGTAGATGTCGAGTTTTTGCCGACGGATGTTCACACGTGCCGGTTGATCGTGATCGGTGGCCCATTTCACACCCTGACTGGTAAGGTAGCGATCAGTGCTGCCCGGATAACCAAAGATCATCACATAATCGTTTTCCTTTACACCTTTGATGTTCACGGGCAAGTGGTGCTTAGGTTTATACGGGACGTTATTCGGACTGTATTCTGCCGGTTCGTTGTTTGAATTGGCATAAACCCGGAACATAGAGAAGTCACCGGTGTGGCGTGGCCACATCCAGTTATCCGTGTCGCCCCCATATTTACCTATGGATGATGGAGGTGCACCAACCAGACGCACGTCCGGATAAGTTTGGTAAACAAGGAGGTAATATTTATTACCATCGAACATGCTCTTTACATCTCCGCTGATGTGTTTTGCGGTGTCCTCAACTTCCTTTGCGATTTCGCCATAAATTTTGTTGATGGCCATCATGCGCTCACGGGCGGTCATTTCCTCTGTAAGATCTTTCGTAACACGCTCCGTTACATCTTCGATGCGCTGGAGGAAGGAAACGCCGAAACCTGCTTTCAATTCATCTGACCGCTTCATGGCCCAGAATCCATCTTTCAGGTAGTCGTGTTCGGGTGAACTTTGCGATTGGATGGCACCAAAACCACAGTGGTGATTGGTGAGCATCAATCCCTCTGCGGAGATCATCTCACCTGTGCAGAAACCTCTTCCTAAACGAACGATGGCGTCCTTGAGAGAGCTGTTGTTTACGCTGTAGATCTCTTCCGGACTCAATTTGAGTCCGAGTCGCTTCATTTCTTCGTAATTCTGACTCTTGAGCAGATGAGGTAACCACATGCCCTCGTCGGCACGCACCGGGCCGGAGAACAAACCAACTCCAAGAAGTGCCGCAATAAGTAAAGATTTTAATTTCATTTGAATTCGTTGCTTTGAATGTGATCTAAAATTCGGGCGAAGATAACTGTGTGCCATGAAAAGCACACAGACTTCGAACAATGCCGCAATTTGCATTGAGAATTTAGAATGCTTCGAATTTTTCGATGAATTGGCACTAAGTTCTGCCAAGGGCTATTCCGGGTTATTCGGATTATCTTTGAGGCCATGAAGAAAAGCAGTCTCAAGTTATTGATCACTCTGTTATTCATTTTACAGGTCATAGTTCCAGTGTATGCCCAGATTGGTGCCGAGCGGACGGATCCCTATGAAATGATCGAGGTTGAGAAGAAAGCGGAATTTCCGGGTGGGGAAGAGGTGCTGCTCCGCTATATTTCAGAGAAATTGGAATATCCCATTTTGTGTATAGAATGCGATTGTCAGGGTAGTATTTTGGTTGAATTCATCATCGAAAGGGACGGAAGCGTCTCCAATGTGAAAACGGTTCGCAATACTTGTACTTGCGAGAATGAGACTGTAAAAGTTGGTAAAAAGAAGCGATCGAAGGGTGATGAACAATACAAAGACTGCAGCCCGTCATGTGCCGAAATGCAGGAAGCAGCGGAACGGGTTGTACGCGAATTACCCGATTGGAGCCCGGCAACTCAGCGGGGGAAGACCGTTCGCATGAGATATCGTCTGCCCCTCCAATTCAAGCTTGCCTGATCCCATGGCCCGTCTGATCGCCATTGATTACGGCGCAAGGCGCACCGGTATTGCAGTAACCGATCCCCTTCAGATCATCGCAACCGCTCTGCAAACAGTGCAAACTGCTGAGCTCATTGAATTTCTGAAAACGTTTATTTCCCGTGAACCTGTTGAAGCGCTCATCGTAGGTCAACCCTTCAGAGGGTCGGGTGAGGTTTCTGATATAGAAAGTGAAATTATAGACTTCATTGAAAAATTCAAGGCATCCTTTCCGGAGTTACCCATTTACCGACAGGACGAGCAATTCAGTTCTAAACGGGCCATGGAGAGTTTGATAAGTAGCGGGGTGCCCAAGAACAAACGCCGGCAAAAGGGGATATTGGATTCCACGGCTGCCACCCTAATTTTGCAGGACTTTATGGAGGAGCGACGATGATCTTACCTATCAGGGCTTACGGCGATGCCGTTTTACGTAAAAAGTGCAAGGTGATTGATTCCGGATATCCGGACCTTGATCAGCTCATAGCCAACATGTTCGAAACCATGGATGCTTCGAATGGCGTTGGTTTG
Organism: Flavobacteriales bacterium; assembly: GCA_020635435.1. Taxonomy (GTDB): domain Bacteria; phylum Bacteroidota; class Bacteroidia; order NS11-12g; family UBA9320; genus VMDK01. The sequence continues at coordinate 536,649 of JACJZU010000003.1, read as the reverse complement.
GCCGCCCCTCAGATTGGTTTGGATGTGCGCATTTTCGTGATTGACAGCCAGGCGATGTACGACGACCCCTCCAAAGGAATTCGAAAAGCATTCCTAAATGCTCAAATGGTCGAGGAATTTGAGAAAGAATGGCCTTATGAAGAGGGGTGTTTGAGTATTCCCCACATTCGGGAAGACGTGAGTCGAAATGGCCATATTCGCCTTAAATACCAGGATGAGGACTTTAAGTGGCACGAGGAAGTATTTGATGAAATGACGGCACGTGTCATCCAACATGAATACGACCACATTGAAGGAATACTCTTCATCGATCATCTCAGCCCTCTGAAGCGACGACTATTGAAGGGGAAACTCAATGATATTTCCAAGGGTAAGGTGAAAGTTGATTACCGGATGCGCTTCCCAAAGTCCTGATGAGGTATATCGGCCGCGCCCTGAACGTTTTTCGTCCGCTCAACCTGCTTATGATCGCCTGCTTTCAATGGGCGATCTATTATTATCTGAATTTTGATGCCGAATTTTCCGATCTGCTCGATGCGCGCTTTTATCTCATGCTAAGCGGCATACTGTGCATTACCGCGGCAGGCTATGCTATAAATGATTATTGCGATAGAGCAGTCGACGAAGCCAACCGACCGGGGACGAATCACGTTGGCCTATGGCCTCAAAGCGTCTATTTAACTGTTTATTTAGCTTTAAATGCTTTTGGGATCTGGCTCACGTGGCATGTATCGTTCGTGGCGGCATTGTGCCTTTTGGTGATCGCGATTCTTCTCTGCTTGTACTCTGTGTTGCTTCAAAAGTGGCCGATAGTCGGCAACCTGGTTGTAGCAGCATGTACATCTTTTGCGATATGGGAGGTGTATCTCGTCTTTAATACACAGCATTTTGCGCTCATCGTCTTTTTCACACTAATGGCATTTTTACTCACGCTTGCCCGCGAATTGGCTAAGGATATGGAAGATGTATATGGCGATCAGCTTGCAGGGTACAGGACATATCCTGTTTTGGTGGGGAATTCAGGTGCTTCCCGTTTTCTACGTGGAATTCTTTTGTTCACACTCGTTTTCTATGTCCTGATCCAATATCAATATATCCGACATATGTTCTCGGGAAGCATGTTGTATGTTTATTATGTGTACCAACTTACCTGCGTTTTGGCTCCTTGGCAATACCTGATTTATCTTTCCTCGTTGAGCGGCGATCGGGAACACTATCACAAGCAGTCATACTGGCTCAAGATATTGATGGCAACGGGAATCGCAAGTGTGCTTCTATTCTGAGGAGCTTCAAAGCGATCGGAAATATTCCAGAACCATTCTCGCCTCCTCCTCGGTGAGATTCTGATTCGTCATTGGGTAATTATTGAATTCTGCTAAAAGTGCTTTAGCTATAGGATCGTTTTTGATCATTTCAGTGGGATTAAGGATCATATTCATGACCCATTCCGGTGTGCGCCGCTCAAGAATACCTTTTGGCGCAGGTCCCAGATAATTCTCAGTAGGCTTGTGGCATGCCGTGCATTTTTCTTCGTAAATGGCCTTACCCGCTTCCGCCATTTCCGGACTGAAAGTGCCCAATGTAATACTGTCCACCGGACCGATGCCCCGGTTTTTCATAGGGTCGACGGCGATCTCCTTGATGCCTGAAGATCCGGAACCGGAGGAGCCTGATCCGCAAGCACCCAATGTAACCAGCAATATCATTGATCCTGCAATGGTGAAATAACTCATTCGTGTTTTCGGTGATCTGGACATACATGCGAAAATAAGCTTGCTTAACCCGGATCAGACATCTTCCAACAGATCCGGCCGCCGTTCTAGGGTTCTTCTCAATGCCTCTTCGTGTTCCCATTTTTCGATCGCACCAAAATTGCCTGATCGGAGTATTTCCGGAACGTGCAGGCCTTCATATTCAGCCGGTCGCGTATATACCGGTGGAGCAAGTAAATTATCCTGAAAACTATCACTCAATGCGGAGGATTCATCATTCAACACCCCGGGAACCAAACGGCAGATGGCATCAGTAACCACCGCTGCAGCAAGTTCCCCCCCAGTGAGCACATAGTCGCCAATGGAAATTTCCATCGTGATGAACAATTCCCTGATCCGCTCGTCGATCCCTTTGTAGTGCCCGCAAAGTATCAGTAAGTTTTTCTTTAGCGAAAGAGAATTTGCCATCCGCTGATCGAACCTCTTGCCATCCGGGGTCATATAAATGATCTCATCGTATGTGCAATTTTTCTGAAGTTCACGGATGCAATTTGCGATCGGCTCGACCATCATCACCATTCCTGCATGGCCTCCGTAAGGTTCGTCGTCGACCTGTAAGTGTTTACCCAGGCCATATGGCCTTAGGTCATGGACACGAATATCCAGTATTCCTTTTTGCATCCCACGTTTGAGAATGCTTTCGTCCAAAGGGCCTTTGAGTAGTGGCGGAAGTACTGTGATAATGTCGATGCGCATGCCACAAAATTAAGGGCTCTGCATCCAATCGCGTTGATGCAAGCGTGTCAAGACGAAATGTGCGAAGAGTTCCATGATGATCAATATCCCAACCAGGATCAATAGCCAGGATATCCGGCTTTGCAGACGATCGTAAACATTGGCCAGACCCGCGCATACGACTGCATTGGAAACAATAAACAGCAATGCGACGTTGCGCAACTTTTTTAGTCCTTCAGAAATGATATCCTGAATTCTGGAGGTGTAGCTTCCGAGGATCAGCAAAGCAGAGAGGAAGATCAATAGGCGATTGTATGCATTTATGGTGTTGAAATTGAGTTCCTGTTCCCAAAGATTCCCATTTTGTCTGGAATTGAGATAAGGTCGCAGGGATCCCGGAAAATGGATCGCGATCTGATCGAAGGGAGGGCTTCCCTCCCTGCGATACCAGGTGGATGGCAGACCGGAGCCCACATCGTTCTGAAGGACCTGACCTGCTGTGGATATGAAAATATGACGGATGAGCTGAGGCCAGTATTTCGGGTTTCCCAAAATATCGCGAATGATCCGGCCGTTCTCCTCCGCAGCGACTTCCCATCCACCGGCCTGCTGTACAATGCTCTCAGGAGACCAGAGCAATTCCCTGCTTGTTGGAGGCAGATCGGAGGGATCCACAGCCCAAATGGAACCCGGATCTTGTGTCGTTTCACTCAGGTAGCGATCCAAAATGCCGGCATCTAGAAGCCATCCCATATAAAAAGTATTCGATCCGGTCGCAAATTGGAAACCTTTTTCATATTGTGCATTCAATCCAGCCGTTCCCAGGATGGAGGCGATCAGAACTGCCAAAAAAAACAGATAAACCCGCAACCGTTCACGGAATTTTCGGCTTCGCAGATCATAAAGTCCCGTTACCACCAACACAACCAGAAATATCGCCAGGTGCGAGAAATGGACCATCAAACTGATGCATAGTATCAGTGCAACTGTTAGTTGCCGGAGCACCGGTGGTTCCTTCATGGCGTACAACACGAAAAAAGCCAGACATGCAATTGCGATCCAAATGTCGGGCATCAGTTGACCACAATACCATGATACGGATGAAAAGAATGAAAGCAAGACAAGGAGGATCAGAAATACTATCCCCTTCATATTCGGCTTTGGTAGGGACGACCAGAGCAAATAGGAGAGGGTGAAAGATTGAAAAAATATGAGTCCCCAAAGATCAACGAAAGCGAATCCCCGAATGAGCAGCCCGTAAAGGATCGGGCGGTCCACAGGCACAAAACCCTCCATACCCGACTTAATGTACATACCGGTATCAGAAAACACCAGGGGGAAGCCATTGTAAAAGGCAGCTCCCATCAGCACGAGTGCACCTAAAAGAAGGAAAAAGAGCTTCCCGCCGGGAGAGTTTTTATTCACAACTCGCAAGATAGTTACCTGAAGGATAATGGGTTTCAAGTTTTTAGAATTCTGTTTGTGTAAATTTGGACATGCAGAAGTTCGATCCATGTTAGCCACGATCACAAAAAAACAAGTTCATGAAGCCGTATCCTCCCTGATCGAAGAGCGCATCCGGGATCAGAAAGAGGTCATTGATAATTTACAGGAGGCCGCTAATTCGGAGGATAAAAATACTGCAGGCGACAAGCATGAAGTTGCCAAGGCTCAAATGCAGTGGGAAGTTGAAAAGGCCAATAAGCACATGACGAATTTGATGCACATGAAGCAACTTCTGGTGAAGATCGATCCGAAGGATGCGCACCACGTAGTTGAAACGGGTTCCCTGGTGCGCACCGACCATGGATTCTTTTATATTAGCGTGAGCGTGGGCAAGGTAATGGTGAATCACGAGCCCATCATGTGCATGTCCGGTCTAACGCCTCTTGCTCAGGCATTTATGGGACACAAAGCTGATGATGTTGTGCATTTTAATGAGATCGATTACCTGATCGAGGCTATTCATTGATCTCGAGTATCCCTTCGGGGAGATCAAGGTTCAATGTAGCGTTTTCTTCATCTATTTCGACGATCCATTCTTCGGCCAATGGGATCAGAACCGTCCCCTCATTTCGACTCACTTCCAGCAATAGCTGATGTGGACGTGGTATGATGCCGAGCACTTTCCCAACCGCATGGCCTTTGTCGAGTATGGACCAGCCGATCAATTGGTCGGTGCTGAATTGTTGCTCAGGATCTCCCTGCTGAAAATATTCTTTTCCCAGGAAGATCTTCGCTTTTTCCTCCGAATTGATCTCTTCGAGAAACAAGATCGGTTCATCTTCATTCCCTTCGAGAGCTGAAATAAAAAAAGGAACCGGTTTTCCATCGAATAGAAAGAATACGGGTTCCTTTATATTTAGAAGCGCGTTGCTTTGAGCAACGGCTTTCAGACCGCCGTTAAATCCGTGCAGCTTTCTTACGAAGCCGAGGGGCTGCAGGCGACCTGCGTTGAAGATCATACGGATTATTCCGCAGGTGCTTCCTCAGTGGATTCTTCTGCAGCCGGAGTTTCTTCCGCTACGGGAGTTTCTTCCGTAGAAACGTTTCCTTCAGTTGTAGCTTCAACTTCAGCTGCCGTTGCTTCTTCTTCAGTGGCGGTCTCTTCAGAGGCTACTTCTCCGGCAAGCTCGGAGGTTTTGCTGAGGATAGCCGCAGCCTTAGCCTGACGTCTCTTACTTTCACGTTCCAGAGCTTCCTGAGCCTGTTGATTTTTAGCATCGGACAATCGATCGCGTTTGCCCTGGATCTGATTTTCCTTTTGCTCCAACCAAGCTGAGAATCTCGACTCGATCTCCTCTTCCGGGAAAGCTCCTTTTTTCACACCGTTAACAAGGTGATTCTTGTACAATACACCCTTGTAACTCAAAATTGCGCGAACTGTGTCTGTCGGGATTGCACCTTTCTGCAACCAGGAAACTGCGCCATCAACATCAATGCTGATGGTAGCCGGATTGGTTACCGGATTGTAAGTTCCCAGTTTTGCGATGAATCTACCATCCCTCGGAGCACGCTCATCCGCCACCACAATTTGGTAGAATGGACGCTTCTTGCGACCATTTCTAGCTAATCTTAATTTTACTGCCATTTATCTATTTTTAATCTCCGGGTCTCCATTCCGGAGGGCCGCAAAATTCTGATTAATTCATGAAATAAACAAGAGAGATCGGAGAGGTGACTTTTTAGGTCTGGTCTGGGTTTGGGTTCAGGCTTCTTCGATCACAGCACTTAGTCCTTGACCGCACAGTGCCTCACATACCGGAACCAATTCACGGTTGCCCCCGTGCATAACGGCACACTTTCCTTTGTAATGCACGATGAGTGAGCATTGTTCGGCTTGAAGGGGATCGTGTTCACAATATTTGACCAAACAATCGATCACATGGTCAAAAGTGTTGACATCATCGTTGTAAAGAATGATGGCGTAACCACCTAAAACATCAAGAAGTATTTCGTCTTCTTCCTGATACTTCCACCCTGAATTGTGAAAATTGCTTCTGTTCATCCCTTAAAAGACAAGGCTGTGTAAGAACACAACAAACAAATTTAAGTCGTGTTCATGAAAAATTAAATATTCACCTTGTTCTCGGTTCCATTCCAGATTCGTTTCAAGTTGCTTCGGTGTGTGAATAATACCAATGCAGCTGCTACAAAACCAAATTCCAGCAATTTGACTTCCTCGAACCCGAAGATCAGAAATACGAAAAAACTAAAGGAAAGTGCAGCCGTTATAGAGGCGAGACTCACCATTTGAGTGCTGAGCAAAACAACAAGAAAAACCCCGATGCAGGCCAATGCGAGCAAATAATGCAAGGCGAACACCATTCCAAGTAGTGTAGCGATACCTTTTCCACCTTTAAAACCGGCAAAAACCGGGTACAAATGTCCGATCACAGCCCAAAGACCTAGAACGATCTTGGCCGGAATGAGATTCTCGAAAATGATAGGTGAAGTGGAGAGGTAAACGAGATTACAGGCTGTAAAACCTTTGAGTATATCGAGAAGCAACACGGCGGTACCGGTTTTTTTCCCTAGAACTCTAAATACATTGGTCGCTCCGGCATTGCCGCTTCCGTGTTCGCGTATGTCCTTTCCGTGAAAACCCCGACTTACCAATACAGCTATAGGTAATGATCCCAATACATAAGCCGCGATCCCGATTATAATTACTTGAGTTTCCATTTACGCTTAGCGGAGGGTATCCATTTTTTCAATTTGTCGATCCACTTTGGTGGGAGAGGCAGGCCTCAGGATATACCCCTGTTTATTGATCTTACCTGCTTTGTCGCGAAGTGCTTCGTTGAATTCTTTGTCGGTTGAACCAATAAATAGGTTGCCTCGCTGGTATTCAAAATAGAACCAATCGTATTTGGAAACCTGAATGTAAAGTATGATGAGTGTTCCGCTTCGCTTCTGTTCAATGAGTATTCGGGAATCGAAGGCCTGGTTGATCGATTTGTCTTTAATGCTGGCAATTTCGATTGGGTCGTATCCGGCAAAAGCACCCAATCGTTTGTTATAGGCCAAATTGGTGCTGCTGAAGATGAAGTCGGTACCCAGCTCGCCATTTATATCGAGGTTGCCACTTTCCTGTACTGACTTCCAAACCCGCTCAAATTTCTTCGGTTCAAGAAGTTCTGCAACACGGCTGCGCACATCCTCGCGCTTAACATTCACTTTAGGAGCTTCTGCACCATTCTTGGCGATCACTTCCTGCATGCGCACATAACATTCGTCGGGCAGTAGCATGCGCATGGCCCAAAGTGCCTCAATATTGAACACTGTATCGCTTTCATGCTTGAAGATCCGTCCCGCGGGACGAATGAAATATTTATCCTGCAGTTCCAGACCCAAGTTGATCTCCCCACGCGATTCGATCATCCGGGTCGATTCATTGAAGCTGAGGTAACTGCCGGATGCGGCATTGTTCAGCAGGCGATTGCTATCACCCACGAAGAAGGTCTGTTCCGACTCATCGTAATAAAGAATGCCTGTATCGGTTGTAAGCTCCAGGTCACCATATGATCTTTTGTAATCAAAGAAGCTCGCATAAACGTTCACTGAATCAACCGGTGCGATATTCATGGAAACGGAGAGGGACTTCCGTATCTCACTTTTGGGATCCGAGGCATTCACGATCACGTTTGATGGATCGGGTTGATTGCTGTAGCGGAACCATTGTGTGTTGAAATCGGCAAAGGTGTGTAGAGGCTTGGCATATCCATTAAAGCGCAGATATTCCTGATCGCTGAAAAGGTCCACTGCTCCCTTATATCCGATCTTTGGTGAGATGCTGAAGGCCATTGAATCGGAAATATAGCCGCCAGCGTTTACAGTGGTGTCGCGGGTAACCTTCATCTTATCAAAGAAAATCACCTGTTTGGTATCGTGCTTATCCTTGAAGTAGTACGAACCCTCACCGCCAAGTGCATATTTACCTTGTATTCGCAAAGTACAGTTGAACAATTCATGATACTTGTTCTCGCGACTTGCAAGCAGTTTAGATTGTTCAAGCGGGCGCATAAAGGCGTCTTTCTCGATCACCGCTTTTCCCTCAAACGGGAAGGCACGAGAGTCGGCAATATCTATGTGCGGGATCTCTTCCGCGTAAATGATGCCGGTATTCATATCGAACAGAGCCTTTGTCGATTGGAAGCTCAAACCACTTTGTTCGTGCTTGCGTGACAGGAAGATGCTCTTTTCGGGACTCATGCGGCCACTCGAGGTAACGAGGATGGTCTTTCGGTTCATGTCCCACTTGAAGTCATCCATGGTGGTAGCATACTGATTGAATGCAAATTCAGCGAATTGTCCAAGTTCATTAGCCCTGAAATCGCCTGTTCGCTTCTCAAAATCGATATGGCTTTTCACGTTATTCGATGCAAAGGATATCATGCCTGCGTCGATATCTCCAATTTGAATGCTTGAAACGGCTGCATCGGCTTTCTCGGGTCCGAATACAATAGCCTCGGATCGCAGTTTGGCATTGTCCCAGGCCAATAACCCACCACCCGCCAGTTGATTTGGGGTCTGAACCAGGTTTCCGGTAAATACCTGTCCTGCACTGAAAATGTCCACTTCGTGTCCCTTGGTATTGATGTACATGGAGTCGCCTTTCGGTTTCCAGTGGCTGAAAACATCCCGGGCCATCAGCCGTGGATACTTGGAAGATTTGGCTATGCTGTATTCTTCGACCTGCGCATTGAGCGAGTCGGGCATCATGATGATGTCGCGCGATTTGAGTTTTGCACCTTCGTAATCGATCTCACCTCTCGCCCTGAATCCTTCTTCACTCATACTGATGTCGATGTTCCCCCGACCCTTACCGCCATACATGGGGTATCCACCGGGTGGATTGGCCCGTTCAAAGCCGAGGCTGTAATCCTTCATGATGTACGCTTCGTACTTGAAGTCGGGAACGATCCCGGCCGAAACAAAAGTTCCCGGAAACCGCAATCCGGTGATGGTGAAATTGTCCATACTATCGATGGTGAATGGATCCACCTCGAAACGAAAAATGTCCTTCTTATAGGCTCCGTTGTGAATCCCTTTCTTATCGTAGGAAATAACTGACGGACTCCGGCTCACAAACCGGGGATATTCCGGGTAATCCGTAATTCCGGATTTGTTGTTGGATTTGTCGATGTACAGCGTGCCGTTCAGATCGCGCAGAACGGATTTGACCGGTATCAAATAGTTCCCACCGAGTGTGTCGGGGTAAAAAAGTTTCATGGAATCGATCTGATATCCCTCGATCGTGAAGTTCTCATAGCTGAAGTCAAAGTTCGACCCATAGAAATCGAATCGCCCGGCGGTTACCCGTCCTGCGAATTTCAGACGACGGTTGTTCTTAACAGTTACCTTTTGCTCTCGGGGCATCACCACCACGTTCTGCGAATCGCTGAAATGGAAAAGGCGCACACCTTCCAGTTCCAGGTCGTAATTGACCAGATTGAGAACTGCATTGGGTTTTTTACCGATCACCGATACGAAGCGTATCACGTCATAATCGGCAAGTTTGAAGTGGTTCTTGTAATAATTGAAGAGTTTCTCCTTTACCTTGACTTGTTCGGTTTTGTAATTGTAGTAGATGAATCCTTCGTCCGCCAACATGAAGATCTGAGGCAGTAGATTTTCCTTTTTACTACCTATGGCCAGGGCATAATCGCCCAATTGGAACGAGTCGGACCGGATGGTTATGCAATGTTTGTAGATCTTGGTGATCGGGTGGTAACTCAGCATTCCGAGACGGAGGCGTTCGTAGTTGAATTCCCGGTAAAAGTTCTTGGACTCAAAGCGTGCCTTGGCTTCTTCGAGGATCATATCAAATTCGATTCTCGGTTGGGTCATTTCCCAAATGATCTGATCCACCCAAATTTCCAGGTTGTGATCGGTATCGTAGAATGGAGCTTGTTCGATCCCCTTGGTCCCCCTGGTTAGCGTTATTTTTTTCTTTTCACGAAGGAAAGAGAACTTGACCATGGGATGGAATATTTCCCCGCTATCCGTATAAACGGTTGCTTCCGTTTCGAGTGCAGTTATTTTTTCGTCGGTAATGGAGAAATGGCTTGATACCACCTTTACAGTTAAGATATCGTTGTAGTAGAATTCGAAAATGGCGGGCCTTTTGCCCGATCCAACACCTTTTATCTCTTTGCCTTCCAGTTTAAACCCACCTCTGAACCGGACTTGTTTATCTCCAAATGCCGATATCTTGAGATCGTTGTTGTAAGATGTGAACTCGGGATAGGGGGCATCTGAAAAATCGGTACGCTGATCGGAGAGTCGGCCACTGGAGTTCTTGTCCTTCAACTTCCCGAGTACTTTTTCGCTGAGAACACCTGTGTATGTGAATAAAACACTGTCTTTTTCAAATTCACCTTTGCTGAGGTCGATCTGGTAAGTACCGAACTCAGCGTAACAATCGCTGGCCGGAATTCCAACCCGCTCCCAATTGATAGTACCCTTTGTACCCCGAAACGATCTAGTGTGCACATTATAGCGACCCGAGGTAGATCGAATGGCCATCTGATCGTCGGGGGCCTTACTCACGAGGTCGCAGGAGGCTATGTCGACGTACACGTCGTTCTTGTCGAACACGAAGCTGTAGTCTGAACCGGTGAATATCCAGCGTTTTGAAGCATCGCTGTACAGGGTTTGATCCCTAAAGATCCGGTTGCTTGTGTTCAGCAGATCCAGAAAACGGGGCTTGTCGATCTTGAGGAGTTTATAGGATTCCTGCAGCCAATTGTCGAACTTTTCGGGATTCACGGAGCTGTCCTTTCCCGCAATGAGCGTAGCCGTTAGGATCGCGAAATCGGGCTTCACTTTGGATTTGCCCAGTTGCATCTGCGTGGCCATGCGGATGACCATGTCCTGCTGTTCTTCACTGAATGTGTTTTCGGTCCAGTATTGTCGGAGCGTATCGAACATGGAACTCACGTTCTTGTCGCCGGCGGTAGCCAGTAATTCGCCGTATTCAACTATGAAAACGGCGGGATCTCTACTGAATCCCTTGGTTTGCCCGAGTGCAATTCCGGAATTGGATACAAGAATGGTCAGAATTATGAGCAGCTGAATGCTCCGTATCACCGATGCGATCAATTTTCTTTTTGGACTATAATTACTTCCCATTCCTGTTCGTGTGCGTTGCGTACGAGTTTCATGCCGAGTTCCCGGCATCGGTTCACCATATCTTCGAGATCAAAGTTCAAAAAACCTGCCAGGATCATGTATCCCTCTTTCTCCAAATGTGTGACCAGATAGGGCAGGAGGTCCCGATTGATGTTTCTGGTGATATTGGATAATATGATATCGAATTTCCTGGAAGGTATGTTCGCATGGGTGCCTTCGATGAAGCTAACGTTATCGGAGAGGTTATATTTTTTATTGTCCTCGGCGTTTTCCACCGATCTCGGATCAATGTCGATACCAAGTACTTCCGTGGCGCCCATGGAAGCGGCCAGGAAAGAAAGGATTCCCGTTCCGGAACCCATGTCGAGCACGGTTTTCCCCTCGAAAGGCAGCGTGCGCATCATTTGGATCACCAACCGGGTTGTGGCGTGATGTCCGGTTCCAAAAGACATCTGTGGATCGATGATTATCTGATGCCGGAAATCGGTAAGGGGTTCGTGGAAAGTTGCCCGGATTGAAACAAAATCGTCTATGGTCACAGGTTCATAGCTGGCCTCCCAGGTTGCGTTCCAGTTCTGGTCGGCCAATTTCTCACTGTGGAAGGCATTCTCCATTCCATACTTCGAGAGCATGTTGTACAGTGCTTCCACATTGTAAACCGCTTCAGCAAAATACACTTCCAGTTCGGAACCTTTATCCCAAATGCCGTCGCTCCCAAGCCATTCCAATTCGGCCTGGAGCATTTCCTTGTGTTCGTCCAAACATGGAATTCGGACCAGTACATACGCTTCTCCCATGGAACGCAATATTAAGGAGTGCGTTTGTTAAATCAGTTCAGTGTGGAAACTTAGATGCGCATCAATGTATGGCCAGAAGTTGCTGGGTATAGGTACCGTCCTCCAATTCGATTCGAGAACGTATAATCCGGTCAGAAATTTCGGTAACTCAACGCGAAATTCCCTTACCGGATCAAACGAATGCCCGAGTACTTGCTGTCCATTCGTGTTCAACAGGCTTATGCCCACAAAAGCTTGCCGTGTGCTCTTTATTTGAACTTCGCCTTTGGCGGGATTAGGATATAGCGAGAATTGACCGGTCAATTCTTCAATACCCACCGTATTTATAACAATTGATTTAATGGATGTGTCGGAGCAACCCAGGTCGTTCTCTATGATCAATTGCACATTGAATGTGCCATCGGATGCGAAACGATGACTTGCTTCCTTCCCGTTTGCGGTGATGCCATTTTCGTCGAAATCCCAGGCGTAAGTGCCTTTCCCGCTATAGCGTGCCGCAAATTCCACCAAACGCCAACTGTTCACCTGATAATCGTAAACGGCATCCGGTGTGGGCAAAACGCCAATATCGAAAAGGGTGGGTTCACTGAGGCATCCCATATTATCGATCACATAATTACCGGAATAGGAGGTCTCAATTTTGCCCAAACGGAGCCGGGACCCGATCTGTCTCGGATTTGGAGCGCCCGCATCAAACCACTTCACCACTCCCGCACTTACTTCCAGATTCACCTGTGGTTCTGTTCCGCTGCAGACCTCCTTGTCAATATCCGACCTCAGCACCTCACCGATCGGGATCACATCCAGGGATACGGCGTGCTTCATAGTATCCAGACATATACCGTCGAATGGCTGCAGATAATAGGTGAGGGGGTCGACCACCTGATTCAGAAATAATGAGGATCCGGTATGTATTGGCGTATTACTCGAAATATCATCGTACCAATAGGTATTGCCCGTCAGATCGCTGATCCGGATGGTGAAGCTGTCGCCCTGACATACCGAATCGAGTGGAACGGATTTGAATTGTCCGAAATGTCCGACCTCAATTCGAACCGGAACTCGGCTGCTCGGACATCTTCCATCAAATGCGTCCACATATCGGTAAAACACGCCTCTGCCGGTAGGGGTGAAGCTGAGGTTTGAGCCGTTCTGAATGGGGTTTCCACCACCGGGAACACTGAACCATCGGATCGAATTCGCTGCAGTCGCATGTAAAGTGATCGGGCCATCCAATAAACAGATGGACGTGTCGGTGATTACCTGCGGGGCAAGCGGGGCAAAGTCGGCGCCAACTGATGCGCCTACCTTTACACTACCGGGAAGCACACATTTCCCGTTAAAAGCGCGCACGAAGAAGAAGGTGTCGTTCTTAAGCGGGCCGATCTCCAGAACGTCACCTTGAAAGACCGTATTGCTTGCCATGGAATCGGTAAACCAGTAAATTGTTCCCAGGTCGCTGCTTGCCGATAAGTTGGCTTTGGCTCCGGTGCAAACCGAATCGTTCGAGACAGTTGGCAACTGAGGGGTTTTGGTCACCCGGATCAGATAGGATCTACGATTCGTTTTACATTCTCCATTATAGGACTGAGCATGGATGGTATCGTTCTGCTGCATATCAGCCTTTCCATACAGTGGACCCTCTGCGATCGATGTGGTATCAGCATAGTTGTTAAACCATTTTACTTCTCCATTCGTATTGGCCGTGATCACAGCAGACTCGCCGGAGCATAGGTTTGCATTTCCGCTGAAACTGATCTCAGTGGGTTGGAAATAAAGCTGTTTCACGGTGGTATCTCTGCAAACCTGATTTCCCCGAAGGGCGTAGTGTGAAGTATATAATCGAACTTCAGCATTTCGGGCGGAATTATACTTGCGCTCACCTTCAACCATGTAATTCCGGAAACCGTCGCCGAAGTCCCAATAATGGCAGAAGCGTTCTATGTTGAAAATTGCATAGCGGTTGTACATCTTGGATTTCACAAAACCGCTCGAGGTATTCTTGAATTTCATCGTATCGCGGTAATCGTAGCAATCCTTGAAATCGAAATCGTTGTAAAATGAATAGGTCACATGTGGTTCCAATGCCATATCGCAATCGAGCGGTGTGCCGCCAATGTTGAGATTTCTGAAGTTATACCATCGGAATCCAACCGTTCCGCACCCCAGATACTCCTGATCGCCATCGCGGGCAGTATAGCTGTTGCTCACGATCCCAACGCGCACGCTATCGCGGTTTTCAATAACAAGAATGTATGGTTTATTGGTTTTATAGGGCTTGAAAAGCGCCCTTTTGCGGATCGTAGTGAGTTGACCGCTACCGAAGGTAGAGTCGACCACGATCGTGTCGGATCGTATCGGACTTCCAGATGGCAGGGAGTCCTTGCCGGCTTCGAAGAGGTGACAGTAAATAGTGACTTTAGCCGAGCTACGCATCGTTTGCCAGGCGTAGAAATCAAATCCGGATATGGTCACGGTATCCGGAGCCTCGTAGTATTGACCCAAAAGGAATCCGTTCAGGGCATTGATAGCAACCAGACTGCTGGCTTTATAGCGCGCATAATCGAGTGTGTCGCCGCTGCAGGCCTTGTATACCCCACCGGCTTTTTACCGAGTGAACCCTCCATTCCAAAATCGAGGGTGCCCAGATCGTCGTTCAGTGGTAAGACCCGGAGAACTGTACTGCGCCTGAGCAGGGAGTCCGACCAGACTGATGAAAATGTCAGGATGAAAACTTGAAGGATTTTACGCTGAAACCATTAGTTTTATTCATTCGTGTTTACATTGGTGCAACTGAACGAATATAAGGAATAGAGTTACGCCATATGAGAACTTCCCACGCGGCAGGTACTTTTTGACATTATTGTTCCTTGTTTCCATCCACATTACGGCAATTGAGGGACACCTATGTTTCATCTTACAGCATCAACGCACTCAGTGCCGGTTCAGGCGCCTAAAATTACGTGTTGAATTCTGATACATTGAAAGTGAAGGAGTGTGAAATGTTCATCGAACTGGCCCAAGAGCTTCGCGGCGCGGTGATCTCAGACGACGTGCGCGACAGCATTATCTGAAAGCATTTGGGTCTGTAGCAGATTCAGAAACGCAGAAGTATCTGTTGACGTTTCTGACCGAAATTTCGGTATTATATACACGCATTGCACAAACTGATAGTGCGCTGTACGATTCGCTTCGATCCTGAACCCTATTCCTGGAAGAATTATTATTTCAAAGTGACCAGGATCGAAGAAGTTGGGACGTCGGGGGATCGAATATCTCGTACATATTGATGCACCTGCTTCTCTGGATTTGAGGGATGAGGTCGTAACGATTTACGGAGCCCTAGGGGTAGGTGAAGATGAACGCGAATTGGCAAGGATCGCAGTAGGCGATCTTGCCGGAAGCACCGACTCGAGCACCTTCTACAAACTTCGGGTTGGGGATGACATTTCAGATTGGAAAGTCAAACCAGGTGATCTGTTGGTAGTAGAGTACAAAGGTCCTGATTTTGAAGGAGATATACTTGCAAACGCCTACCTGAACCAGGTTCGTTTTCGGGATAATTACAAGACTGACCCACTGAGTATCGAGCTCCTTTTGAGCACCGACTATCCGGTGTACCGCCCTTATCTGGAGGATCTGTTTCACGAGCAGATCGCTGAGATCTATGCTTTGTACAGGGACGATTCCATACCCGTACTTCAGGAGGTGATGCGGGAAGGTCTTTTCACGGGAATTACAGGAATGCAGGCCTTGGGTAGGAGCTCGAAGCGTGAAGAGAGGCAGTTTCTGCGCTATGCAAATGAACACTTGGGGTCCTATATGGGAACAAACTACAAATTCTCGGAGGCTTATGCGACCTGGATCATACAAAATGCACCCATGTCGGATGAACAATACCGGGATTATTTCCTCAGTTTCTCGGACAGCAGCCGGTTCCAGGTTGTAGAAGGCTACATCAAACAAATTCAAAATAAGCAATTGCTAGCGGAATGGATCGAGGATGCTTCGGAAGCTCTGATCGACCGGCAGCTGCCACTGGCGCTCTCCCTGACGGAATTATGCCTGGATGTTGCCACCCTTACCCTGGATGATCTGCGAAAAGCAGAAATACTCTTGTTACAGGCCAGGATCTATTTGGAGTTCAATCAGGATCAGCGCAGTTTGAAACTGGCAGAAGAGGCAGTCCTACTATACGATCGTTCGGGTGACATTCAGGGTCTTCAAACGGCAAGATCCTTCATCGCCGATCTGAGGGAGGGGAACAAAGCTGAAGTAATCGTCCAGAGTGGCCATACCATGCCCTTCGAGCTCGTCTTTCACCCGGATGGTCAGTATTACTACACGGGAGGTTGGGATGGATTCATCAAAATGTGGGATTACCGCAGTGGTATGATCGTGAAAGAAGTAAATGCCCATGAGCTGATGATCAACAGTTTGAGTGTGAGCCGGGATGGCAGATACCTCGTAAGTGTTGATGATATGGGATATTGCAAGCTACTTAATGCATATACCCTTGAAGAGATCTGGACGTATAGACATAAAACTGAATTTATCGGTGAAGCAGATATCAATTCCGACGGTACGCTGATCGCGTTGTGTGGCGGGGATGAATTTGTATATGTCCTCTCGGTAAAAGAACGAAATTTGATTCAAAAGCTGAAACGCCATAAGGGTAATGTTACCAGTGTGCGTTTTCACCCGGAGAACGATATTCTGATGAGTGCCGGGCGGGATTCCATGGTCTATACCTGGAATCTTCCGGATTTTAGTGAACGCGGCTGGTATCGGGACGGAAGTCAGATCTATCACATTGCCCTGAGTCCGGATGGCAGAACTTTCATGCTCGTGCGTAAAGATTCCAGTATCAGCTTCTGGGACTTTTATGATGCCTCCCGATTAGGCGTGAGCACAACAACTTTCAAGCGCATGGGAACATCGGTCTTTTTTGCCAAACCCTGTTTCAGTCCGGATAATAGATACGCGGTGTATATGTATGAAGGAGAGCGAAGCTATATCAGCTTCCTGCGCTTAGCCGATCTAACCACGCACAATTTTAACAATCCCCATGAAGATCAGATCAGTACACTCTGTTTCCATCCGGGAGGAAGCGCCTTAATAAGTAGCGGACACGACCTTGTTGTGAAAACTTATGATCTGAGTAATTATCACTTCCGGGAAACAGGGACCCTGCGAATAGTAACGAACAGACCACCTGCGGCACCGGCCATTCAGGTCCGGTTCGACACGAGCGGAACACATCTTCTCGCCTTGATAAGTGCCCGTAAATTCACCCTAACGGATCTTGATCTGGTGAACGGGGAAAGAAGGTTGCTGCAGCGCAGTTTGTTGATCGGGGATCAGCAGAAGTTTGTTCATGATGGGGATAATTCCATTCGCTATTTCGACACAGACAGGAAACTTCATGTGAGAAATTTTAAAGATCGCACGGATCAAGTGACCGCAACCGGTTTGGACGATGTGGACTATTACGAATTCTACCCGGATATGAGCAAGGTTTGCATGCGTCTGCTGAGTGACGGCAGTTTTCGCGTTGTTGAGACGGTTTCTGGGAAAACCTTGAAGCACATTCCACTACCGAATTCCACAAATCTGAGAACGATCTATAATTTTACTTTGATCCCGGAGGAAGATATTGTTTACGCAGCCTGCAACAGCCATTCTCTGATCCGTATCGATCTAAAAAGCGGGAAAGTTGATTCCATAACCTTGGGTAAGAAGGGCAGATTGGAGGTCATAGGTGTCCTTCGGACCGCTGATCCGGAAATTCTCCTCTTACATGCCAACCGTTTTGTCGGGTTATGGAACCGAATTTCAGGCAAATGGAAATGGAAACATGTAACTGATCCCGATGAGGAAGTATATACCTCAGTCGCTGTTTCGAGTGATCTGTCTTATGTAGCATTGGCCAGTTACACCTACAGGGTTGAAGTAGTAAATGTAATAGAGGGCAAAACAGTTTGGGAGCGGACTGATTTTGGGTATTTCATCTCCAATCTGGCCTTTAATCCGAAATATCCGCTTTTGGCAGTGAGTTGTGAAGATATGCGGCTGAGCGTATTCGATTATCTGGCCGGCAGCAGGGTGTTTCAGATATTTCCGCAGCAAGACGGAGACCTGATCCTGATGGATGATGAAGGATCGTATTGGGCCGATAAACGTTCGTTGAACGGACTGGCCTACAAGGTGCGGACGAGTATTTATCCGGTTGAACAGTTCGATGTACTGTACAACCGTCCCGACAAGGTCTTAAGTAATTCGCCCTGTGCCGATCCCATCTATCTGAAGGCACTTGAGCAAGCTGTTACACGCCGATTGGAGCGCGAAGGTGTGCGGATGGATCCAATAACATTCGCACTTCCCAACACCCTTATCGCAAATCGAAATACGATTCCAACTTTGACCAAAATGCGCAAGCTTGAGCTTGAAGTGGAATGCTCGGATTATGTGGACTCCTTATCGAGAGTTCATGTGAACATCAACGGTGTACCGGTTTTAGGGTCGAATGGAAAGCGGATAGCCTGTAAGCACTTCTCCAGGGAAAGGATCAGTCTTGAATTGGGATATGGCGCCAACCAGATCAAGGCATGGTGTTCAAACAGCTCCGGACTGCGAAGTTTACGTGAATCGCTGGAGATCAATGTAACGCTCGAAACTCCCCGCCCCGATCTTTATATTGGTGCAATGGCGGTATCAGATTATCAGGATGATGGTTATGACCTGAAATATCCGGTGAAGGATGCCGGGGATCTTATAAGACAACTGAAGATAGACACATCTGCCTACGGCAGGATCTTTGTGAAAACGCTATTCGACGAGGAGGCTACCCGAAAAAATTTGGAACAGTTGCAGGAGTTCTTTTCGGGTTGCGGAGTTCAGGATCGGGCCGTTTTATTCATCTCGGGGCATGGCGTATTGGATGATCATTACCAGTTTTATTTCGCTTCCAGCGACCTGGACTTCCGATCCTGCCGGGAAAGGTATCAGTTATCCTGAAATAGAAGCACTATTGAATCTGCCCTGCCAGACAGCGCTTATTGTTAATGGATGCCTGTCATTCCGGCGAGCTGGATCTGACGTATACTCTCTTCCGGCGATGATCAGGATGAGGACGACGCTGAAATGGTTGAAGATCTTGAAACGCCTTCGTCCATTGTGAGCGGTTATCAAACAAGAGGGGGTAAAACACGCAAAACCGGGAATGCTATCGGATTGCAGAACAGCTTCAACCTCATGCGCGAGCTGTTTGCAGATGTTGGGTATGCAAGTGGAATACAGGTGATATCTGCTGCTTCCGGGGATTCATACGCCCTGGAAAGTGATGCCTGGCAGAATGGTGTATTCACTTACGCCCTGTTGAAGGGTTTGCGGAACAATGGTGCAGATCGCAACAGGGATGGCAGTATATTGGTTTCGGAGTTGCGGGATTATGTGATCCGGGAGGTATATGAGCAAACCAATGGGAAACAAGCGCCCAACGGTGCGGAGTGAGAACATCGAATTCGATTTTCCGTTGAATTGAGTTTGCCGGATGGAAAAACAGGCACAAAAAAAACCGCCTAAGCGGTTTTTTGAGGTCAGAGCGGATTCGAACCGCCGTACAAGGTTTTGCAGACCTCTGCCTAGCCACTCGGCCACCCGACCATTTCGAGGTTGCAAAATTAACCTAAATAATTTGTGAAGAAACTCTTCCGGCAAATTTTGAAGTTCGACGCGGTGGTTTAGAACAGAACTTGACGGTTTCGACGCTTGACAGAAAAAAAAGGGACTCGGTCGGAATGGGTCTTCCAGGGGCCAAATAATTGTAATTTCGCGGGTTCTTTAACAAAAACACTAAAAACACACTATGGAGGGATTGATAATGGCCGCCCAGCTGATCCTGTCACTGGCCATCCTCGTTACATTTCACGAACTCGGACACTTTTTAGCAGCACGTGCCTTTGGCATACGGGTGGAGAAGTTCTTCTTGTTCTTTGATGCCTGGGGCAAGAAAATCATTTCCTTCAAGAAGGGTGATACGGAGTACGGAATTGGCTGGTTGCCCCTTGGAGGTTACGTGAAGATATCGGGAATGATCGATGAATCGCTCGATAAAGAGCAATTGAAAACAGCCCCGGAGTCCTGGGAGTTTCGTAGCAAACCCGCTTGGCAGCGCTTTATTGTGATGATCGGTGGAATTGTGGTCAACCTCATACTGGGCTACGTGATCTTCGCAGGTTATTTATTGAAATTTGAGAAAAGCTACATCTCACGGGAAGTAATCAATTCAGATGGTATCTATGCCGGTTCTATTGCCCGTGAGATCGGGTTGCAGAACGGCGATAAGCTCATATCGCTGAACGGAAATTCATATGATCGCTTTCAGGATTTCGCTTCATTGGAGGCATTTTTCGGAGGGGAGTTGGTGGTTCAGCGCGATGGACAAGAGCAGACCATTGAAGTGCCCGGTGATTTTTTCAAGGTGCTCAAGCGAAACAAATCGGCCTTCATTGAGCCCTACAGTTCCGTATACGTCAATGCTATCAGCGACCTGGTGCCTTATGCTGCCGAAGCCGGCATGAAGAGCGGGGATCGTATCGTGTGTTTGAATGATACATCTGTTGTCGCATTCGGTCATTTGCAGGAATTACTCTGGAAACACCGCGGTGGGGAAGTGGCTCTGACAGTTGAACGCGGGGGTGAGGAGCTTATTCTGAAAAGTCAGGTAGACAGTCTGGGTCGTTTGGGGTTTGAGGCGGATGTTCGGAGGTACGAGGGTAAAGAAACGGTATACAGTCTTGGGCAGGCTTTGCATTATGCATTTAAGGATTCCTGGGACGTGCTCTATTATAATGTCGTCGGATTTGGCAAGATATTCAGCGGAGAGATCAAGGCACAGGAAAGTGTACAGAGCATAGTTGGTATAGCCACCTTGTACGGAGGAATTTGGGATTGGGGACGATTCTGGCGTTTGACAGCTATGATCTCCCTGGTGCTTGCGTTCATGAACGCTTTGCCTATTCCGGCTCTGGATGGTGGCCATATGATGTTTTTGGTGATCGAAATGGTTACCGGCCGTCCGCCTAGTGATCGGGTACTGATCATAGCTCAATATATCGGCATGATCCTGCTGCTCACGTTGATGGTACTCACTATCGGAAACGATATCTGGAGGATCATCAGTAAGTAATCCGGGAGTTTTGGGATTAGGGATGGATCACTTCGAATTCTTTGGGTTGAAAAGGCAGTTCCAGCTTGACGGATCCCTGCTGCGAAAGGCGTATCTGACCAGATCAAGGGAAAATCATCCTGATTTTTTCATGCACGATCTGCAGAGGCATTCTGAAGCTTTGGAGATCACATCGCAGAATAATAAAGCTTACGAAACGCTCAAGGACCGGGATGCTCGGATTTCTTATCTGTTGCAGTTGGAAAGTACGGGGGATTCGGGAAATGACAAGCTGCCATCGGATTTCCTGATGGAGATGATGGAGTGGAATGAGCGCATCATGGATGCCGGCATAGACGGGGAAGAGATGGTGATAAGTACTCTCAGATCCGAATTTGAGAAGTTGGAGAAGGATCTGGATGCAGAACTTACCGCGGCCTGTTCTGCATGGGATTCCGACCCTACACCTGAGAAAATAAATGCAGTTCGCGAACTCTACTTAAAGACAAAGTATCTATTGCGTATTCGAGAGGCATTAAATAAATTTGCACCCCACTGAGAGTTGTTCACTCACACTCCACTCTCACACCAAAATTGCCTAGGTGGCGGTCCCGATCCCGATCCCGACTTATAGTCGGGATCGGGATGGTATACGCAAAAAGGGTAAGACACCTGCCCAGGTGGCGGTCCCGACTTATAGTCGGGATGGTATACGCAAAAAGGGTAAGACACCTGCCTAGGTGGCGGTCCCGACTTATAGTCGGGATGGTAGACGCAAAAAGGGTAAGACACCTGCCCAGGTGGCGGAATTGGTAGACGCGTTGGTCTCAAACACCAATGATAGCAATATCGTGCCGGTTCGACCCCGGCCCTGGGTACATACGAAGGATCCTCGAGGAGGGTCCTTTTTTTTTGTCCGTTGTACACTAGGAGAAAACATGCTCGCGAAAGCGTCAAACTCTTTTTGTTGATTATTTCTCTAAAGGAAAATGTCTGGATTTTTGAATTAAAGTCTGATACCATGGCCCATGTGTACATCCTCTATTCCGAATCGGTTGACAGATACTATATCGGTAGCTGTTTTGATCTCAATGAACGATTAGAGCAACATAACACCCATCATTTTATCCGCAGTTATACAAAACGAGCGTCCGATTGGAAGTTGTTCCTGTCTATTGATGATCTTTCCCTCCATGAACCTAGAGCAATTGAGTACTACATCAAGCGAATGAAAAGCCGGAAGTACATTGAGCAATTGCGCAACAAGGATGGGATGATCCGGAATCTCAAACGGCGGTTTTGTGGTGGTCCCGATCCCGATCCCGACTTCAAGTCGGGATCGGGATCGGGATCGGTAGACGCGTAGGTATTAAACACAGGAGGTTAGGTTTGTATTTCTACAAACTCAATCACCACTTGAAATATGGACCATACTCGAACTCACAGCCTTCTAAGTATAAGGTTCCTTTGGCGCTATAAGATAAAAAATTGTTCAGAGAACTCTGAGTTTTTGGATCTTGCGACAAATAGTATGGAGTTTCAGCATTGAGATTGCCCTCGGAATGCATACCGTCAAGCAAAACTGACCCTTCGACCCACTGATTATAATTAGTAATTTTGATTGCGTAAGACCCAAGCACCAGCCAAACTAATTCTGATTCTTCAGGAAGAGTTACGAATTTCTTAGTGGCAGGATCTTCGACTAAACAGAAGATACGTCCCCCTTTACGAGGTATATACACCGTTGTACCGTTGCTTTTCAGTTCACTATCTCCGGGAAAGAAAATCTTGGGTTTATCAACTTTTGATACCTCGACCGAACATTGTGCCGAATTAGTCCCTTGAGACACGCTCACCGCGTAGTTACCGGCGGACTATCCGGTTATTGATTGGGCCGTTCCTCCACTTGCACCGCCACTATTCCAAGAGTAATTATATGGCAAGCTTTTATTCCCACCCTGTACTTTTACCTCAACGACTCCCGAATATTTTTCACCGCACTGAGGTTTTTCACTGGTTGCCGTACACGACAAAGGCGGCGTAGCAACAGACAAAGTGGAGGGAAAACAACTGCAAGAAATACCACTGAATGCTCGGCTTAAACTCATGGTCGTTAAATCGAACACGCTGGGCGTATTACTTCGCGGGAAATCGGGATTGTTGACTGAATTGTAGTGTTCAGTCCCCGAGTTCGTTCTCGTGGGACACGAAGCATTTGGGGCAGCACTTATGGCAACATCAATCCTGTTTCGACGGACAAGAAACTGATTATTCCTGTTATAGAAGGTAACCGTGATCGAAGAGCCATCGGCTAGTCGTTTGTGCAGACGCCAATACAGAGGTTGCGTGTACTGTATCGAGTACTGCGCGCTGCTGGAGAATTCATGCTCAATGATCTCCGATGAACACGATCCATTGACATGATCGGTCTTTTGAAATTTTATCGTGATAGGCCAGGTTCCGTTTGCAGGATAGTTGGCTGGTCTTTGACTCTGGCCAAAGGCCATGTAGCCGGTGATAAGATAAAATTTAATAGAACGCTAAAAAAAAGCGATTTGGACAGTATTGTTTTCATTCGATCAGGTTTTACCGGACCAATAAATATATTATATATAATTTTATCTCATACCAGAGCGCGAAATAGATGGTTTCGACGAAGTGGAGCAAGGCTTTTTCATCTTAGGTTGTGCTTAGAGATCGATCAATTAGCTGAATGAAAAAAATATTTTTTAGGGATCATCTCCTGTGTTCAATCATGAAATAATCCGGTGACATTGATAATGGTAGCAGTCAAACCTCGATCCATATTGTACAGACAATTTGAACCATCCCGTATACACAGGTTTGGCTCCTGATCATGTTCATCCTCTGTTCGGAACACAGGTAGGTGCAGGAATACTGGAAGAGGCTCCGGATTAACACATATCATTTCCCACAATGGCATTTGTCATGTGGCCTGTCCATTTCAGGACCTAGCATTGTCCTTATGCAAACAACCCCTGATATGGAAACCAAGAATAATTATCTGTACACGATCAAGCTTGCTCACGATTACTACGATACAGCGTATGAACAATACTGCAAGCCGGAGGAAGATCTCGTCCCTTACATGGTATGTAGAAGCGCCTACAAATCTGTGGGGAATTATCTGGCAGCTTACATGTTTCATCGTGGACTCATGGTGAAGGACGAGATGACGCTTCAGTTTTTATTGAAGTCTTGTCAAGATCTCAACCCCGCTTTCAACGAATTGGACCTCGACCTACTCTTTTACGGGAATGCCCACCACGAAGAGGTTCTATTTGCCGACGACGTTACGATGCACAAATACATGGATCTGTCAACTGCAACCAGAGATCTGGTGGCTCGGGAGATCCAAAACGAAGCATCCAATTGATCCGTGTTCCGACATGGAATTACATACCTTTTAATTTTAGGATCCTATGAAGAATAGGGAAGAATTCAAGTATCCCGGCATTCCAATGGCACTTGATGGCAACACTGCCGCGATCATGTGCGAACGGGAATCGTCGGATGCAGCCGGTGCCTATCCGATAACCCCATCCACACAAATGGGGGAATACTGGGCGGAAGAGGCTGCTAAGGGCCATATCAACATTTCAGACAGGCCTTTGATCTTCATTGAACCGGAAGGAGAGCATGCTGCGGCTGCCGTTACCGCCGGTTTATCGATGACCGGTTTGCGCGCAACCAATTTCTCATCCGGTCAGGGTATTGCCTATATGCATGAGTCGCTCTACGCGGCGGTGGGTAAACGACTTACCTATGTGCTTAACATCGGTGCCAGGGCCATGACGAAGTCGACCCTGAACGTACATGCCGGGCACGATGATTATCATGCCATAGACGATACCGGTTTCTTCCAATTATTCGCCAAGAATGCGCAGCACGTGGCCGACCTCAACGTAATAGCGCACCGCATTTCGGAACTGGCACTCACTCCCGGAGCACTTGCACAGGATGGTTTCCTCACGACGCACCTGATCGAAACACTGTTGGTTCCGGAACGAGAGTTGATCCGGGAATACCTTGGGCGTCCGGACGACATTATTACATGTCCAACTCCGGCTCAGAAACTCATTTACGGGGAAACCAGGCGCCGGATACCTGAAGTTTGGAATGTGGACGATCCGTTCATGACGGGGATAGTCCAGAATCAGGATTCCTACATGCAAAGTGTGGCCGCACAACGGCCGTTTTTCTTTGATCACGTGCGTTCCCTGGCCGAGTTGGCTTTTGAAGAATATTACGCCTTGACCGGACGGAACTATAGTCGCGTAATGACCTACAAGGTGGATGATGCAGACTACCTGATCATAGGTCAGGGTAGTGTTGTTTCGAGCGCGGAAGCCGTGGTGGATTACTTGCGTGAAACGCGGGGAATTAAGGCTGGTGTAGTAAACCTGGTGATGTTCAGACCATTCCCTGCCGATCTGATCGGAAAGATACTGAAAGGCAAAAAAGCCGTGACCATCCTGGAGCGATTGGACCAGCCTATGGCGGTTGATCAACCGCTTACTCGTGAAATTAGGGCCTCGATCTCGAAATGCATGGAAAATGGAATGGCGGGTAGCGATCTGCCGTATCCGGAACTTCCCGTCTACAAAACCGGCGATCTACCTAAGATCTATTCCGGTTCCTTTGGCTTGGGGAGCCGCGACCTGCAGCCCGAAGGTCTCATAGGTGCTATAGAGAATATGCTCCCTGAAGGTAAGCACAAGAAGCAGTTTTATCTGTCGATCGACTTTGTCCGCGACAATCCGATCTCACCGAAGCAGCGTATACATCAGGAGAATATTCTCGATCTGTATCCCAATATTCAAGATCTTTCCGTGAAAGGCTCTGAGAATCCGAATCTCATGCCCAAAGGTGCGATCACTGTGCGATTTCACAGCATCGGCGGGTGGGGAGCTATCACTACGGGTAAGAATCTGTCCATGACCCTTTACGATCTGTTGGGGTATCACATCAAATCAAATCCCAAATATGGATCGGAGAAAAAAGGTCAACCAACTACTTATTATCTGGCAGCTTCACCGGAACCGATACGTATCAACTGCGAATACTATTTTGTAGATGTAGTCCTCTCGCCCGATCCGAATGTGTTCAAACACACCAATGCACTGGCAGGGCTGAAGAATGGCGGGGTATTCATCATTCAGAGTGAAAGGCAGGATGCGGCTGACGTGTGGGCCGATATTCCCTTGCCCTACCAAAAGGTGATCGCGAATAACAACATACGGGTGTTTTACATCGATGGGTTCAAGATCGCACGTGAAGAAGCGACCGATCCGGAATTGCAACTGCGCATGCAGGGTATTGCTTTCCAAGGGGCTTTCTTCGCGGTGTCTCCACTCATGGAGCAGGCCAAACTCACCGAGGAGACCCTTCTAAAGGCCATTCACGACCAAATTGAGCACAAATTCGGCTCCAAAGGCCAGCGTATCGTTGATGACAATATGCGTGTGATCCGCAGGGGATTTGATGAAGTACAGGAGATCCTGGAAAAGATACCCACCGATCAAATACAGCTCAAACAGCAGCAGCGAAAGGTGGAATCGATCCCAAGTATGGTCAAGAACATTCCGAGGAGTGAATCAAACCTCAGTGATATACATCGGTTTTGGGACCAAACAGGAAGTTTCTACCAAAAAGGCATGGGCAACGATGTGATCACGGATCCTTTCATAGGATTGAGTGTGATGCCGGCCTCGACCACTTTGTACAGGGACATGACCGGTATACGCTTTCATCATCCCGAATGGGTTCCTGAGAATTGCACGGCCTGTGGCGATTGCTACACAGTTTGTCCGGATACTGCGATCCCAGGATTAGTGAGCGAATTGTCCGATGTGGTCGATGCGGTGATCGGCCGTGTAAGGTCGAGGCATGGTGACCTCGAAGACCTGCCGAAAGCGATGAAACGAATGGAAAAGAGCATTCGGGAAAGATTCGATGCATCGTCGCGGGAAAGCACTGTGAATCAACATATTCAGTCGGCAATTGAGGAAGCTAAAGAGCAAACCGACAATGAGACCCTGAAAAGAGAATTGGCATGGTTCCAGGAGGAATTGGGTGAATTCAAATTCGCACTTACCAGACCGTACTACGATCTGCATGAGAAAAAGCAAAAGGGGAGTGGAGGACTTTTCAGTATCACCATAAACCCCATGACCTGCAAAGGCTGTATGGAATGTGTGGCCGTATGCAACGACAATGCACTCCGGGTTATCACTCAAACTGAAGATACCATCGAGCAACTGCATAAGGAATGGGATCTGTGGCTGGATCTTCCAAACACACCTGCCAAATACGATCGCATCGATAGTTTGGAGGAGAAAATCGGTCCACTGCAAACCCTGTTACTCAATAAGAATTCCTACTTGTCCTTCGCGAGCGGCGACGGGGCCTGTTTGGGCTGCTCCGAGAAATCGGTTGTTCATCTCTTTGTTTCCACAGTTGAGGCGCTGATGCAGCCGCGGGTAGAGAAACACATAGCTTACCTCGGGGATCTCGCCAAACGCCTGGAACAACACATACAGTTGCGCATTCTGGGTTCATTGAACGTTTCAAATGCGGAATCGATTTCCCGAATCCTTGCCGGTTCGGGTAACGATGATCTGACCATTTCCTCACTTGCGAACAAGCTGGAGCAAGAACAGGGGGCCGATCCGATCGATCAGGGATGGCTTAAGTATGTTACAGGGATCCTGGCCGATATTAACAGGCTGAAATGGAAGTACACCACGGGTACAACCGGTTCAGGCAGATCGAATATGGGATTGTGTAATTCCACCGGATGTACCTCCGTTTGGGGCAGCACTTACCCTTATAACCCCTATCCTTTCCCATGGACGAACCATTTGTTCCAGGATAGTACATCCATGGCCATGGGGATCTTTGAAGGACATATGTCGAAAATGGCCGATGGTTTCAAAGCGATCCGAAGAGCGGAGCTGGAATTGGCCGGAAAAAGACCGGGTAAGGAACAGGAAGACTATTTCACGTATTTCAACTGGCATCAGTTCAGCGATGATGAGTGGGGACTTTGTCCGCCGGTTGTTGCGTTGGGAGGAGACGGAGCCATGTACGATATAGGTTTTCAGAATCTATCCCGACTCATGGCAAGTGGTAAGCCTGTGAAAGTGTTGGTCGTGGATACGCAGGTATATTCCAACACCGGAGGTCAGGCCTGTACATCCGGTTTCATAGGCCAGGTATCCGACATGGCGCAATATGGGAAAGCGATCCACGGAAAATCGGAACCGCGCAAAGAGATCGGTTTGATCGCCATTGCACATAGAAATACCTATGTAATGCAAAGCACCCTGAGCAATACCAACCACATGATCGAGGGCTTCATTGATGGTTTGATGACTCGCAGACCGGCATTGTTCAATTTGTATACGACTTGTCAGCCGGAACACGGTGTAGGCGATGATATGGGTGTGCACCAGGCCAAACTCGCAGTTGAGTCGAGGGCGTATCCGCTGTTCAGATATAATCCCGACAAGGGCGTTCAGGTCTCGGAAGCACTCGACCTAAGTGGTAATCCCGATTTTGAGAAGACCTGGCCGAGTTATGAACTCAAATATCTCGAGAACGGACAGGAGCAAAGCATGGAAGTGGCGATGACTTTCGCGGATTTTGCCCTCACTGAGGCCCGTTTCAGGAAACATTTCCGTAGGGCGCCAAGGGATGCATGGAATGAATCCATGATCGTTTTGAGTGAATTCCTGCAGCTTGAGTCCGGTGAACGAGAAGGGCTCTTTCCGTTCATTTGGGCTGTTGATCGCAATCAAAAATTGAACAGGGTCATGGTTTCCAAAGAGATCGTGGAATCCTGCGAAGAGCGAAGGGATTTTTGGGTGTTATTGAGATCTCTCTCCGGATACGATCCGGAAAAACCGAACCGTGAGGAGATGGAGCACGAACTCAAAGCGGAATTCATTGGAAAGATCACTCAGGGATTCATGAAACTGCTCGGAGACGATGGGGAGGTCGTGGCCCCGATCCTGCAAATGGTTGGAGGAAATAATGGGCACAAACATGAACAGGAGACCGATGCTGCACCATCGGACTACAGTGCGCCCTGGCTCGAAACCGAATCCTGTACATCCTGTGATGAATGCATCAAGATCAATTCAAAGATCTTCAGCTATAACAACGATAAGAAAGCCGTGATCAAAGATCCCTTGGCAGGACCTTTTAAGGATCTGGTACTGGCCGCCGAAAAATGCACGGCCGGTGTGATACATCCCGGGTCGCCTGCCCGCTCCGGCGAAAAAGATGTCGAGAAGTGGATGAAGCGAGCTGAGAAATATAACTGATCCGATCATGAGGAGAGGGGGAAGCAATACATACAGGCATGGAATCCATCCGGCCGAGAATAAATCGGAAACGAATGGAATACCAATTCGGCAGTTCCCCTTTGCTCCGCTCTTGATCATCCCACTCGTTCAACATATTGGGAACCCATCGAAGCCTGTTGTCCATGAAGGGCAGGAGGTTGAGCGAGGGGAGTTGCTTGCCGAGGCTGATGGCTATCTTTCCGTTCCCGTACATGCCCCGGCATCCGGAAAGATCCGAAGAATTGGTCGGGTTCCCTCCATTTCTGGGAATATGGTTGACGGTATTTATTTGGAAACGTCCCATTCCAGTGCACAGGAAATTGCGGAAGGAATTCCTGTGGATCCTGAAAAATCAACTGCGGAGGAGATTCTCGCCGCCATTCAAAATGCCGGCATCGTGGGTTTGGGCGGAGCTGCATTCCCAACGCATGCCAAGCTGAAGATTCCGGATGCCAAACAATGCCGCACATTGATCATCAACGGGATCGAGTGTGAGCCCTATCTCACTACCGACCATCGGGTAATGCTTGAACAGGCTTCGGACATTTACCGTGGTATCCGTTACCTCATCAAAGCAACTGGCGCCCTAGACGTCGTTATCGGCATTGAGGGCAATAAATTGGATGCAGCGGAACATCTGAAGCGAAGTATACCCGGCGATCTACCTGTTCGGATTCAGGTTGTTCCCGTAAAGTACCCGCAGGGTTCCGAAAAGATGCTCATTACTTCTTTGTTGGGAGTAGAAGTTCCTTCAGGTGGTTTACCGATTGATGTGGGTGTTGTGGTTGTGAATGTAGCGACCACTGCTGAGATAGGGCGCTTATTACCATTCGGACGCGGAATACAGGAGCGCGTGGTTACCATCACCGGACCGGGCATCCGGAAGAAGGGCAATTACCTGATCCCAATTGGCACTCCCCTGGAGTTTGTGCTGCAGGAACTGGGTGAACCGGATAAAATCGGTCAGGTGTACATGGGCGGGCCCATGATGGGTGTGGCTGTGTCCGATCCAAATATATCGATCGTGAAGGGAACGTCGGGAATATTGGTTGATACCAATTCGGAGCCGGGAGTTGACCGGGAATTTCCATGCATCAAATGCAGCTGGTGTGTAGATGCATGCCCAATTTTCCTGAATCCATCCAAATTGGGCAAACTGGCAAGAAATGAGCAATACGAACTGATGGCCAACTCATACAATCTCATGGATTGTTTCGAGTGTGGTTCATGTTCATTCGTTTGTCCGTCGAATATTCCGTTGGTACAGTACTTCCGCATCGCCAAAAAGGCCGTGCGAAAGAGCAAGGCAAAAGTGACCGGAAATGCGTAGTAAGTTGCTCAATATCAGTACATCACCACATATACGTCGAGGTATATCCACGCCGGATATCATGCGAAATGTGGTTTGGGCTCTGCTTCCGGTGGTGGCATTTGCAGTATATGCATTTGGCCTGGATGCCTTTATTGTGATCACGACAACTACAATTTCATGTGTGATCACGGAGCATATCTTGTGTCTGAGTGCCCGTAAACAAACCACGATCGGGGATTGGTCGGCTGTGATCACCGGCATGTTGCTCGGATTAACACTGCCTCCGCTTTTTCCGATTTGGATGGCCTTTATTGGGGGGGTAGTAGCGATCGCACTCGGGAAGTTTGCTTTTGGCGGATTGGGTTATAATGTGTTCAACCCGGCATTGGTGGGACGCGTAGTACTTCAGGCCGCATTCCCTGTAGCGGTTACAACCTGGACGGCAGCTTTTCGGCCTGATAGATTCTCTGCAGTGAGTGCTCCGGTATTCACTTTTCCCTTTATGACACCCGAGGTTTCGGGTTTTACCGGGGCAACCCCACTCGCGGCGTTCAAGTTCGACGGTGTATCAACGGATGCACAGGAACTGGCTCTGGGTCTGGTGAGTGGATCAGCGGGTGAGACGTGTTCGCTGCTAATCGCAGTTTGCGGGATCTATCTCGCCGTGCGGAAAATGATGAACTGGCGCATTCCAATTTCCATTTTGCTTTCCGTGTTCCTGTTGAGTTGGTTACTTCGGTTATTTGGTGGGGAAGATTTTCCGGATCCGGCTTTCATGCTCTTTTCAGGTGGATTGATGTTAGGCGCGGTTTTCATGGCATCGGACATGGTTGCTTCACCCATGACCCCGATCGGGGTGTGGGTGTATGGGATCCTGATCGGAACTCTTGTTGTGGTTATACGTGTTTGGGGAGGGCAACCGGAAGGTGTGATGTATGCAATTTTATTGGGGAATGCCGTTTCGCCCCAGATCGACCGACTTATTAAACCCAGGGTATATGGCACATGATGAACAGAACATCAGGAGCGTACCAGAACCCGGCTCGAAAGGGAATGTGCGCATGTTGTTTGTGATGGTCGCTATCGGTTTGATATGTGCCTTCCTCATCGTTCTAACCTATGAACAGACACGCCCGGTCATTGAGCGAAAGCAGGAGGAAGCGCTGAAGAAGGCCATATTCAGGGTTTTGCCCGGAATAAAGCGGACAATATCTTTCGTGATAGCTGATGGACAGATCCGACCTGCAACGGATGCGCCGGACGGAGTGCGTGTACACGCGGGTTACGATGATCGTGGAGATCTGATGGGCTTTGCCATTGAAGCTTCCGGTCAAGGCTACGCAGATATCATCAGGCTCATTTATGGTTACGATCACCGCTCCCAGAAAATCATTGGAATTCAGGTATTGGAAACTAAGGAAACCCCCGGCTTAGGCGATCGTATTGAGAAAGATCCTGCATTCCTTGAAAATTTCAGAGCACTGGATGTAGCCGTGGATTCAGCAAACTCCAAGGCACTGCATCCGATCGAAACCGTGAAGAACGGCAAGAAAACGGAGGATTGGCAAATCGAGGGGATAACCGGAGCAACGATCTCTTCAAGAGCAGTGGGCGACATACTCGGCACCAGCTCAGAGTCCGTGTTGCCGGTGATCCGGATGAACATCAGTAAAGTAGGGCACTTGAACCAAGAGGAATGAGCAGTATGAGCGATAAAGAAAGACTTGGCTTTTGGGAGGAATTGAAAAGCAGTCCGTCGACCAATGAGTTCCTGAAAGGAATTTGGAAGGATAACCCCGTTTTTGTTCAGGTATTGGGGATGTGCCCGGTGCTGGCTGTGACCAATACCGCTGAAAACGCATTGGCCATGGGATTGGCCACCACGTTTGTATTGCTCATGTCGAATGTGCTCGTTTCCTTATTACGGAATTTTATTCCCAAACAAGTCCGTATCGCTTCCTATATCCTCATCATAGCCTCCTTTGTAACTATTGTGGATTATCTGATCCAATCGGTAAGTGTCGAATTGCACAAGAGTTTGGGAGCCTTTATTTCACTGATCGTAGTGAATTGCCTCATACTGAGCAGGGCAGAGGCTTTTGCTTCAAAGAACACGGTGAAATATTCGGCTTTAGATGCATTGGGCATGGGTGGAGGTTTTTTGCTCGGCTTGTTGTGTTTGGGTGCCGTACGCGAGATACTGGGCAGCGGAACACTTTTCTCGTTGCAATTGTTCCCATCGGGTTTTCAGGAATGGATCGTGATGATCCTTCCGGCAGGCGGCTTTTTCACCCTGGCAGGCTGGTTGATCCTGATCAATTATACTAAAGAGCGGAAATTGTCATGAATACAGATTCACTTGGCTACATATTTATCAGTGCGAGTTTGATCAACAATTTCGTGTTGGCGTATTTTCTGGGGATCTGCCCATTTCTTGGGGTGTCGGGAAAGATCGGAACTGCTTCTAAAATGGGCGCTGCCGTTACGTTCGTGATGCTTATCAGCTCCATCTGTGCGTATACTATACATTATCTCCTCTTGCGGATCAATGCACCCTATCTGCAATTGATCAGCTATATAGTCGTGATAGCTTCCACGGTACAATTGGTAGAAATGTTCATTAAAAAAATGAGTCCTGCATTATTCAGGGCACTTGGGATCTTTCTACCCCTGATCACCACCAACTGTGCGATACTTGGTCTGGCCTTATTCCAAACCAGTAAAGATTACGATATGATCCAAAGCGTGATCTATGCCCTGGGAGCCGGTACGGGTTTCACTTTAGCCCTGGTATTGATGGCCGGTTTGCGGGAACAGCTCGATCTGGCAGATGTTCCAAAGCTGATAAAGGGTACTGCATTGGTATTGCTCGTTGCAGGTATACTGTCACTGGCATTTATGGGATTCTCGGGGTTGGGAAATCAATGAAACGGCAATGATCAGGAATTTGGTAATAGCGTTTGTTTCGATCACCTTGATGAGTTCCATATGGTTGCTCATACAGAGGCTTTGGATACAGGCATTTTCCGATATAAAGAGGAGTGAAGATGCCCTGTCCGAGCGCGGTGATTGCTCGGGATGTGGAAATTGCACCGGCAAATGTGAAGTGCATTTGAAAGATGTTTAAAATTAAATTTTGGTATTATGACCAGTATAAGTGAATACAAGATCAACCCCCGTTTTGAAGCGAAGATCCTGGAAACGAAGCGATTCACGCCTGAAGATCAGGATGAGATAAGGGAGATCTCGCTGGAAGTGGCAGATCCTGGTTTTAAATGTTCTGTGAATCAGAGTTTTGGAGTTCTGGTTGAACATAAAGATGAGTTTGGTAATCTCTACCACCACAGGCTCTACAGTGTTGCCGATATACCCCTCGAAAAAGGAGCTCGAACTGTTTTGAAAATGCTCGTGAAACGGTGCTTCGAGGTAGACGAATTCTCCGGGGAGAAGCATCCCGGAATTGCTTCAAATTACCTTTGCGATCGAGCCAAGGGCGACTCCATCACGATCACAGGACCACATTCGATCCCTTTCAGGATTCCGGAGGATCCTGAAGCCAATCTTTTGATGATAAGTATGGGCACGGGAATAGCCCCATTCAGGGCACTTATCAAGCATATCTATGCCCAAACCTCAAATTGGAGGGGCAAGATCCGCTTGTTCCACGGTGCCAAAAACGGACTCGAGACACTTTATCTGAATGATAAAGATGGGGATCTCACCCAGTATTACGATCGGGGAACCTTCGAGGCATTCAGTGCACTGAGTCCCAGACCCCATTGGGCTGATCCGATTTCCCTGGATGCAAAACTTGAAGAGCAAACTGAAGAGATCCGCGATATGCTCCGAAGTTCGGCAACCTATGTATACGTGGCCGGATACGCACCAATAAAATTGCAACTCAACAAAGCTTTTAGCAAGATCCTGGGCTCTGAGGAAAAATGGGAATCCCGGAAAGCGGAATTGATCGCGGGTAATAAATGGGCTGAGGTTGTGTACTAAATGAATATTCTCATTGCACTTTCCTTCCTTGGGGGATTGACCTTATTGCTGGCATTCCTGATCTTTATAGCCAACAGATTTCTCTATGTTTACGAAGATCCGAGGATAGATAAGGTAAATGAACTATTGCCGCAGGCCAATTGCGGAGCTTGCGGGTATCCGGGATGCAGGCCCTTTGCCGAAGCGCTGGTTGGAGGCGAAGTGCTTCCGGGAAAATGTACCGTGAGCAGCGAGGAGGGAAGAATGTCGATAGCTCAATATCTTGGAGTAGGACTGGGCAATGAGGAAAAAAAAGTGGCTCGACTGGCGTGTGCAGGTGGTAAGAATGTGGCAACCAAAAAAGCAAATTATTGGGGCCTTGAAACTTGTCAGGCTGCTGCTCTGGTTTCGGGTGGAGGTAAAAGTTGTTTTTGGGGTTGTTTAGGTTTCGGGGATTGTGAGAGGGTCTGCGACTTCGATGCCATATCCATGGACCGTTTCGGGATTCCCTTGGTAGACGCTTCGAAATGCACGGCCTGTGGCGATTGCGTCGATGTTTGCCCCAAGGATCTCTTCTCCCTTCAACCCTTGAGTAATCGATTATGGGTTGCTTGTAAGAATTTGGAGAAGGGTGAAGCTGTTCTGGAAGAATGTGAAGTGGGATGTACCGCTTGTGGTAAGTGCGCAATGGATGCGCCCCAGCTCATTGAGATGAAGAATAATCTGCCGGTTATAGAATATGGCAAAGGGCCACAAAAACCGGAAGCTATCGACCGTTGCCCAACCGGTTCCATTGTTTGGTGGGCTGAAGATTCGCAATTTGTGAAGGGAAAGGAGAGTAAAAAAGTGATACGCGTCGGCGAGCGTTGAAATAACTTTGACTTTGGATCCGGTTGAGCCTATGGAAAAAATTAGCATTTCCTAAGTGAGGTATTGTGCAGGTGAATGACCTAATTTCGAAACTTATGAAGCTGAAATCTACGACCTTATCCGCGATCTTGACCGGTCTGTTCTATTTCAATTCCGTTTTCGTTCTTGCCTCATCTTCAACAGATCCGATCAAATGCAGCGTTAGGCAAACCCGACTCGCGTGCCCTGGCGAATCGAATGGAAAGGCATTGATCACAGTAATCGGTGGAGAATCTGAAGCAGCCTATTTGTATACGTGGAAAGGCGAAACTCAAGAAGCGGGTGTGGAGAACGAATTGTCCAAATTAGGTAAAGGTACTTATACCATTGCGGTAAGTCAAGGCGAGAATGAGGGGACATGCACGGTAGTCATAGCCGAATCAGAGCCAATACAGGTCTTTTTTCGTTTATACGCTGATGAGCCCGATGGTGCTGTGAATGCAGCTGAGCTATTAGTGCATGGCGGGACCAAACCTTTCACATACCAGTGGACAGGTCCTAACGGTTTTACTTCTTCAAAACCCAATCTTAGCAAAGTCTCTGGCGGACCTTTTCTGGTGGAGATCACGGATGCCAACGGCTGCAAAGGGAGTGGCGGGCCACTGGATCTGGGTAAACCCTGAGCACCAATTGCAACCTTTATTTCTCCCTGAACACCGGAACCCGACCCGGTGTATAAGGCGTTTGGTAAGTATCGAGTTTCCCGTTCAGCTTGTTCAACTCAGAATCTATTTTTTGGAGATCTTGGAGCAGATCCTCGATCTGAGCTCTGACGATCGCATAGGCTTTTTTATGCGATGCCGTGGGGGCAGCGGTGGTCGACCACAAACTGTAAGTGACATCTTCCACTCGACCGCGGATCGTAGGCGCCTGTGCTCCTTCATAGCGCGAACGAAGCGGATCTCCGTTCAATCGCTGGTTCAGATCCTTGAGTCTTCGTTTCAGATCTTCAACCTCCGCACCGGTTTCCATAGGGACAGTATTTGTGAAAAGCACAGCTTTCTCGATAAAGGCCAGATCGTCCTCGAGATGCTTTCGGTACGCTTCTG
This sequence comes from Flavobacteriales bacterium, assembly GCA_020635435.1. Classification (GTDB taxonomy): domain Bacteria; phylum Bacteroidota; class Bacteroidia; order NS11-12g; family UBA9320; genus VMDK01. The sequence continues at coordinate 499,976 of JACJZU010000003.1, read as the reverse complement.
TACCCTGGATCACCCGAAGTAATTCCGCGATCTTTTTATTGAAGATGGTCAAAGAATCCGACGATGGACGGGGTAGAGTTGAATTATTCAAAGGCAAACACCTTACTTTTTGCTCACCAGGCATTTGGATTACCCGGTTACCATGAATTTTGAGGACCCGTACTGTATAGGTTCCGGGAACGACCATATATCCCTGTCCTTTGTGATCGTCGTCGTTTTTCGAAACAAATGGTCCGAAGGCATCGTATCGAAGGTCCCATGTGAAGCGCTGTACACCTTTATTGATATCGCGTTTGATCTTGCGAACAATGTTTCCTTCTTCATCCGAAATGGTGAATAGCAGGTATGGGGGCTGTTCCTCCGATTCAGCCTTGAGAATACCATAAGCGGGATAATCCAGGTCGCCGTTTTTGTCGAGGATCTCCTTCTCCCGCTCCTTGCGCAGATCCTTCAAACTTTTGTGTCCGCATTTAACGTAGTACGTGATCACCGCACCCGATTCCGGATTTGGGGCGGAATAATAGGCAGCTCCTTGAAATCCTGTTCCCGGATACCCAAATGGATGGGCCTGAACAAACATGTGTGCATCGGCAAGAGGGAATAATCGGAATGAATCCTGAATGCTCTGTTCGGTAATGGAGCGCAATGGCGAGTAATCATCCAGTATGTATACCCCACGGCCAAATGTGGAAACTACCAGGTCGTTCTCTCTCTTTTGGATCTCCATGTCCATCACTGTTGTAGTTGGCAGACCATTCATGAATCGGATCCATTCCGCTCCACCGTTGATCGTCATATAGAGCCCAAACTGAGTACCCACGAACAGCAGATCTGCTTTAACCGGATCTTCGGCAATACAATAGGTCGATCCTCGAACCGGTAGGTTGCCAACGATGGAACGCCATGTTTTACCGCCATCTTCCGATTTATATACCATCGGAGCGTAATTACCGGAATTCAAGGCCTGGCATGTCGCGTAGGCTACTTTCTCGTTATGGCTTGATGCAATGATATGATGCACACGGGTTCCTTCGGTCACTCCTTCAGGCTGCTTCGATCGTTGCCAGGTTTTACCGCCATCATTCGTATAGTGAATTAATCCATCAGCAGTACCTACGTAGAGGACCCTTTCGTTGAGGGGCGATTCAGCGATCGAACTGATATTCGCCTGACTACCTTTACTGATCATATCGTCGATCGACCAGCTCTTTCCGGCGACACGGTGCATTTTCTGAGGCACACCGCGTGAAAGGTCCGGGCTGATGACCTTCCACGAATTGCCTCTGTCTTCTGTTTTGAAAAGTACCTGGGCTGCGAAGTACAGTCTCTTCGGATCGTGCTTACTCAGAAGGAGCGGGGCATCCCAATCGAAGCGATAGGCACTATCCTCCTCGTGCTCCGGTTGTATCACAAGGCGCTCGCCGCTGCGTTTATCGTAACGAACCAAGTGGCCGAATTGCGATTGAGCATAAACGATATGGTGATCCGACCAATCAGCCTGGGATTCAAAACCATCTCCCGGTTTGGTGAACGTCCAATCAGAATTGGTTATTCCCGAACTGTTAATCGTTCCGGATGGGCCAACAAGACTCAGGTTATCCTGTGTTCCGATGTACACATTGTAAAACGGTTCGGCATTATCCGTACTGATCTTGTAGATCTCAGTTATGGGCAAATTGGCCTTGAATTGCCAGTTCTTCGCTTCATCCCATGTTTCGTACACGCCTCCGTCGCAACCGGAGATCATATGACGGGGATCTGCAGGATCGATCCAAAGTGCATGATTATCAACATGTTTCAGTTTTTCACCCAGATCCTTGAATGTAACACCTCCATCCGTGCTCACTTGTGTCCGTACGTCCATAGCGTAGATCGTATGAACATCCGTAGGATGTGCTACCAGTTTCTGCATGTAGAAAGGATAGGAGGTTGTATAGGAACTTTGTTTGCTCCAACTGGCGCCCCGATCATCGCTTCGGAAAACACCCCCGCCTTCGTTCGATTCTACGCAGGCATAGAGCACAAAGGGATCTGCAGGAGAGATACACATACCAATGCGCCCTTTGTTCGCAGCTGAAATACCTTTCATGATCTTCTCCCAGGATCGGCCTCCATTCAAGGTGCGGTAAATGGCCGTTTCGGGGCCCCCTCGCAATACGGTATAGTCCTTACGCATCCGCTGATGCATCGAGGCATAGAGTATTTCGGGATCCTCAGGATCCATGTGTATCTCAAAACATCCGGTATGTTCACTCACAAACAACACTTTTTCCCAGGTAGTGCCACCATCTTGTGTTTTGTACACACCGCGGTCGGCATTCGGAATGCGCGTGGATCCATATGCCGCTACGTAAACAATGTTGGAGTTTTTGGGATGTATGGCAATTCCACCTATATGCTCCGAATGCTTCAACCCCATATTCTTCCATGATTTACCGCCGTCCTCACTGCGATAAACACCATCGCCATAGATCACATTGCTCTGATTATTGTGCTCGCCCGTGCCAACCCAAACGATCTTCGGATTTTGGGGATCGATCTCAACAGCCCCTATGGCAAAAGCGCTCTGCCCGTCAAAAGCCGGAAAGAAGGTTGTGCCACTGTTTTCAGTTTTCCAGAGGGAGCCATGCCCGGAAGCGACAAAATAGGTGTATGGATTTTGAGGATCTACAGCTATATCCACGATCCGTCCTCCCGTAATGGCCGGACCGATACCCCTGAATTTCAATCCGCTCAGTGATATATTCTTCACCGAATCCGGTTTTTCTGTTGATCTTTTCTGGGCGAATCCGTTTTGAGCGGAGGTGCAAATGATGATCAGTATCAAGATTGAAGCTAAGCGCATAGGACTTTTAGTTATTATTCGATTTGAGCTTTTATTCGAATGATATGTTCCAAATTTACAGTGTTCGTTTCAGGGAATTCCTTTCAGTATCATTTCTTCGTTCGAACAGGGGTATCGCTCGTTTAACCTTAATTTTGCTGAACCAATGAAGCCTCCGCAGCCCGTGAAGCGGTACATCAACGTAAAAGTCCTCAGTCTGCTCTTGATCCTTCTGCACAGCACAGAAGTTCGATCTCAGGGCTGGATTCAGGAGGGAGCCTACCTTCAAAATGAAGGTGGTTATATCGTGGTGGAGGGTAGTAACGGTCATTTTACCGCCAAGGGCGATGCATCTGTTGGTATGACCGCCGGAGCTCAAATACAGGTTCAGGGAAACTGGGTCAATAATTCATCGGGAGTTCTGTTCCGGAACAATTTGGGGACTGTCCTGCTGAACGGAGGCAATCAGCGCATTCAGGGGTCTGCACTAACCGGTTTTCCTACTCTGGAAACCGGAGGATCGGGCATAAAGATCCTGGATGTAGATGCGCTGGTAGGGGGAGCTTTCGGTAGAGGCAACGGGCAATTGATACTCAGTAATGCGAATGTGCTCGAACTCAATTCGAATCGCCTGATCATCAATAATCCATCACCAACTGCGATACCGCTATTTGCCGGAAGAGGATACATACTTGGCGAGACAGCCTTCGTACCGGGCTATGGGGAGGTTCAGTGGAATGTGAGGGATGCTGCCAGTCCGGCGTCGTACACCATTCCACTTGGTGGCAATCTGTACTTCCGATTCGATGTGAACAACGCAGGAACACAAAATGCCGACAGTGGTTTTGTGCGTGTCGCGACCTATCCAACCAATAACACTCTGGATCCCAATAACAGACCCTTCCCATCCGGTGTAACGCATACCAATAATGAATACGGTGTGGAAAACAGTCTGGCAATGACCGATCGTTTCTGGATCCTTAGCAGTGGTGGTTACAGCACAGATCCGGATCTGGACGTGTATTTCAAGTACGATGGCGATAATGCCGGACAGAATTCGATCTTCCTCAGTGATCTTGGTGCATTGAGGTGGGATGGAGGCATTTCCGGCTGGCAGTATCCGGTGAAGGGCAGTTCTGTACCTGCATCTGAATATGTATTATTGAGTAATGGGCGCGATTTTAATGGAATCTGGACATTAAGCGATACCACCCCATGCCCGGAGGCATTGTTCAGCAGCTTTGGAAATTGTGTGGATGCCGAAATACGTTTCGTAGATGGCAGCACGATCGCAAAAGGCGGGATCCGCAATCGAAGTTGGGATTTTGATAATGGAGTTCCCGGCTCAGATAGCGTAGAACTTACCCGTTTCACGACATCCGGGAATTTCGACGTTAAATTGATCGTCGAAGGGTCGAGCGGCTGTTTGGACAGTATCGTCATTCCAACACCTATTGATCCCGCACCTATAGCCGATTTTTCGTACACAGATACTTGTGCCAACAACAGCACAACTTTTGTTTTCACAGGATCTGCTCCGGGTAGCTCCGTAGTTGATCATTATTGGGAATTCCCGGACGGAACGGGTAGTACTTCGAGTACAACATCTAAATCATTCGGTACACCGGGTCTGCAGACCGTCCTTCTGAGCGTAACGAATACAGAGGGCTGCGTCGATTCAATAGATAGACAAATTCAAATACTGGAACCGCCAACAGCCGCATTCACAGTTGACGATGCATGTGAAGGCGACAGTTCAATATTCCGGAACAGTTCTACGGCGGGATCGGGACTGATCGACCGGTACGAATGGGATTTCGGGGTCTCCGGACCAAGAACCTCTGCAGATGTATCCATACTCTTTCCAGCTTCTGGATCATTCCCTGTTCAACTCGTGGTAGAGAATACAGCAGGCTGTACGGATACTATGAATCGAATGGCGCTTGTCAATCCCAGGGCATTTGCCGATTTTTCCTTCACTCCCTCATTCCCTACCTTGAGAGAGAATATACAATTTGCCGATCTCAGCAATAATGCAACGAACTGGTTCTGGTCCTTTGGCGACGGGGATGTCTCCACCTTTCAGAGCCCTACCCACAGGTACTTACTGGCTGGTAGCTACCCTGTAACCTTGATCGCCAATAACCAATTCGATTGTCCGGATACAACCTTGAGATCCATACAGATCAATGGTGTTCCGATGTTTTGGATCCCAACGGCATTCACGCCAGACAGAAGGGATGATCTGAACGGCACTTTTGGATTGAACACACCGGTTGAGGTAGGTGAATACAAATTGGAGATATTCTCGAGGTGGGGAGAGAAGATCTTCGAGAGCAACGATTTCAATATTCGATGGGATGGGACCTATCGAGGAACTGATGTTCAGCAGGGCTCCTACCTGTATACCCTTACCTTTCGAGACCCTTCGTTCCGGGCATTTCATTATTCCGGAGAGATATTGCTGTTGCGCTGACCCTTGTAGGGATTTAGAATTAGTCCAAAAAGACCTTTGCGCACGAATGCCTTTAGGTTTGTGCAGGTCAATGGATTACATTGCCCGATCAATTCGAGTCATATGAATGCGTTTCCCTCTTGTCCCAAATGCGCTTCCGAATACACTTACCCCCAGGATTTGTTCATGGTTTGTCCCGATTGCGGGTACGAATGGGATCCAAATGCAGCAGAAGTTGGATCCACGGATATTCAGGTGTTGGATGCCAATGGAACGATTCTGCAAAATGGAGACAGCGTTATTGTGCTCAAGAATCTACCGGTTAAAGGTGCCGCCAAGCCGATCAAAGCGGGAACGAAGGTGAAATCCATCAAGCTGGTTGAAGGTGATCACAATATTGAATGCAAGATCGATGGATTCGGTTCCATGGCATTGAAATCGGAATTCGTCCGTAAAGCCTGATACCTCTGAGTGTTTCTTTTCGATGGGCCTGTGTTGCGCGCACTTTGTGTATCAAATGAATCGATTAACATTGTGGCATGAGTCGAACTGAAACGGATACGCACTTTATGCAGCGATGCATAGAGCTGGCTCAACAAAGTCTTGAAAAGGGCGATGCCCCATTCGGTAGTTTAGTGGCACGGGGCGACGAATTGATCGCGGAAGGCATCAACGATTCGGTGAGACGCGTTTCCGAACATGCGGAAATAATCGCGCTGAATGCCGCACATCAAAGCCTTGGACGCTCGGATCTGAGTGATTGTACGTTGTATACCAGCTGCGAACCTTGCCCAATGTGTTCCTTCATGATACGGGAATATAAGATCGGCAGAGTAGTTTTTGCCTTGCATTCACCTTTCATGGGTGGATATACAAAATGGAAGATCCTGCAGGATCAAGGTCTCGAGAAATTTCCTCCATTCTTCAGAACTGTTCCCGAGATCGTTCCGGGATTTATGGAAGAAGAATCGAAAAAAATTATGGAGAATACGCCGTTTTGGATGTTCGGGAAGGATCCGATCAAACCCGAATAGTATGCGTCCCGTACCCTGAAACGAATTGTGGATCAAGCCCCGGCTTTCTCCAAACGCTTACGCTCGTGCTCATTCAGGAGTATCTTTCGCAATCGGATCGATTGCGGAGTTACCTCTACATATTCATCGTTACCCACGTATTCCATGGCCTCTTCCAGCGAGAATTTGATCGCAGGGGCAATGTTCGCCTTGTCGTCTGCACCGGAGGAACGCACATTGGAGAGTTTCTTGGTTTTTGTAACGTTCACAACGAGATCGTTCTGACGGATATGCTCACCGATTACCTGCCCCATGTAAACCGGGTCATTGGGCTCAACGAAGAATTTACCGCGATCCTGCAGTTTATCGATCGAATAAGCTATTGCCGTTCCGGTTTCCATAGCGATCAAGGCCCCATTGCGTTTCTCGCTGATCTCACCCTTCCAGGGCTCGTATCCTTTTAAGCGGTGCGAAACTACGGCCTCGCCCTGTGTTGCAGTGAGAATGGGATTTGTAAGTCCGATCAAGCCCCGTGCCGGAATTTTGAACTCGAGATTGGCACGATCACCTTTGGTCTCAATATTCAGGATATCGCCTTTTCGACGAGTAACGATCTCGATCACCTTACCACTCAATTCATCGGGAACACTTACATAGAGAATCTCAACAGGTTCGTGTTTATGGCCATCAATGATCTTTGTGACCACTTGAGGCTGCCCCAATTGCAATTCAAAGCCTTCCCGACGCATAGTCTCAGCAAGGATCGACAAATGCAGGATACCTCGTCCATAAACGATGAATCGCTCCGGAGATTCCGTATCCTCGACACGAAGGGCAAGGTTCTTCTCGGTCTCTTTCAACAGCCGATCGCGTATGTGTCGAGAGGTAACGAACTTACCTTCTTTTCCAAAGAATGGGGAATTATTGATTGTGAAGAGCATACTCATGCTCGGCTCATCCACCGCGATCGGAGGGAGTGCCTCCGGATTCTCAAAATCGGCAATGGTGTCGCCGATGTCAAAATTCTCAAGTCCAAGAATAGCTACGATCTCACCGGCTTCTATGGTTTCCTTGGTTTTCTCCTTACCCAGACCTTCGAACACATAAAGCTCCTTCACGCTTGATTTATGCATAGCACCGTCGCGCTGCATCACGGTAATTCGATCGCCCATCTTGATCGATCCGCGCAGAACACGGCCCACAGCAATGCGTCCGGTGTATGATGAATAATCGAGCGAACTGATCTGAATCTGCAAAGACCCCGGATTCGGTTTAGCAGGCTCAAATGTTTCAAGAATGGTGTCGAGCAAATAGGTAACATCTTCAGTCGGCGTATTCCAGTCCGGCCCCATCCATCCATGTTTGGAGGATCCATATACCACCGGGTAATCCAGTTGTTCGTCGGTTGCATCCAAACTGAACATCAACTCAAATACCTTTTCGTTGGTTTCTTCCGGATCGCAATTGGGCTTATCCACCTTGTTCACAACTACAATGGGTCGTAGTCCCATCTCGATGGCCTTTTGAAGTACAAAACGCGTCTGTGGCATCGGGCCTTCGAATGCATCCACAACCAATAATACCCCATCGGCCATGTTCAGTACCCGTTCCACCTCACCTCCAAAATCGGAGTGACCCGGTGTGTCGATGATGTTGATCTTGGTACCTTTATAGCGAACGGAAACGTTTTTGGCGAGGATTGTGATGCCTCGCTCTCTTTCGAGATCGTTTGAGTCGAGGATAAGATCCGCGACCTCCTCATTTTCCCGAAACAACTTAACCTGGTGCAGAATGCGGTCAACCAGCGTTGTTTTTCCGTGGTCTACGTGGGCAATAATGGCAATGTTGCGAATCTCCATAAAGGGGGTGTTTTTTGCGGCTGCAAAAGTAACTTTTCAATGTGAAGGATTTTGCGAAATCTTGAGAACCGCGCAATGCATAAAAAAAGCCCTTCAGAACGAACTGAAGGGCTCCATAGATTTTCAGATTTCCTGTTATTCAACGCTGATCTTTCGAACCAGTGAACCGGATGGAGTATGTATTTCCAGTAAATACAGGCCATTATTCAGTGAGCTGATATTGAGATCTTTACGCTGAAGGTCGTTTACTTTTTCGTCGTACACTACACGTCCGTTCAGGTCTGAAATGCGCACATGCTGTATGTGTTGTTCAGGCATTTCCACTGTGAGGATATTTCGTGCAGGGTTTGGATAAATGATTGCCATTTGATCCAGATTCAATTCACGTTGCCCAACAAAACCATACAAATTAGCCAAACGTGGGCAGATATAACTTGTAATTGTGTCGACCCAAAGTGCGCCATTTTCAGGACTGGCGTTCGGATTGCTCTGACGGGAAGCCTGATCCGAAGTAATGTTTGGTGCTGCAACGATGCATTTGGAGAGTGGCGAAGCAGTATCCCAGAACTGCCAAGGTTGTGCTGTGTTCTGAAAAATAGAGGCACCCAAAGGAAGCACAACAGGGAACTGGTTCTCGTTATTCGGTGTGACTGTGATCTTATTGCGTGGAGCCGGATAGATGTAGTCGTATGTTTTACCGTAACGCGAACGGGCAGCCCGACTCACATCGTCATCGATGCTCGAGGACATCAGTGCATCATTCAGACCCAATTCATTGGCTTTTTTGATGAAAACGTTCGATCCATGAACTTCAACAACAGATTCACCAGTGGTAGGTACGATAACGATACCGGTGTGGAATGGTGCAAAGGGGTCACGAACACATTGGAAGGCCATCATAGGCGCATCGCCTGCTTCCAACCAACCGGAATCCGGAAGGGCACCTCCCAAAGTAATACAAGCAGAAATATCCGCATCAAATCCGTTTGGTGCATACAGATTCAAGGTGCCGCCGAATCCCTGCAAGTTACCTACATTCAAGGTGTCCACATAGGGCTTTTGATCGATCGGGTTGAGGAAGCGTGGATAAGTGATCTCAGAGTGCTTGTCAAGCGTGTTGACTGTGGCAGCCACATAGGCACCTGTTCCCTCTCCAACCAGGATCACTTTGTCCGGATCTATTCCGTATTTGTTGTCGCCCGCTGCTTCTTTCTTCAGCACACGGATACACATTTGAGCATCCTGATAGGCGCGGTAAACTGCATTTAACAATGTTCCTTTTCGAACAGGTTCCAGATCGGAGATCGGATTCCATCCAAGTCGGTAATCGGCCGATACGGCTACGTAACCTTTCCGTGCCATGGCCATACAGAACGCTTTGCCGATCTCGTCCGTTTTCAAACCAAGCGGCGAGCCGTTGATACATGGAGGCAGAAAGTTACCTGTGTGCAGGTACACCACAACCGGGCGGCTCGTCTCCCCATCCTTGGCCGGATCCGGATAGTAAATGTCGTACTTGATGTCGGTTACCTTCAGATCCGTGCTGGCATCCGATGGATTGTAGAACTTGGCCGGAATTGGCTGAGAGGTGGCCATTGCCGTTTTGATCTCAGTGATGTCACGTCCAATATTCGTTGGATTGGTCAATTTAGAGGTAAGGAAGTCGATATTGGTGCCATAAACCAGATCGCTCTCCACGATGATATCGCCATCGGCGAACATGTCCTTTACGTAGCGGAAGTTCTGAGCCTGAGTGATCAGACTCGCAGAAATCAAAGCCAGAATGAGTAGAAGTCTATTTTTCATATAATTTGTTATGTGAGTGTTATACAGGCGTTAAAATTACTGATTTACTTTCTTTTTTAATTGCTCCACATCAAATGTCCAACTCATGTATGCGAGACGACCAACATAGGGTCCACCGTATACCTGAAAGTTGCGGTTATCCCACATCCGATTCCATTTCTGATCACCCGGCACATCGCTGTTGAATAGCGGGTAAATGCCGAAGAGATTGGAAACACCGATCTTGATCACACTGTTCCATTTTTCGAGATGGTAGTTCAATTGTGCATCTACCATATCGTAGCTGGGCACAAAACCGGTGAATTGCGGTGAACCTTCGAACGTGAAGCCCTGTATCCATTTGTAGTTCACACCGAAGCCGAGATTGTGCCAATCGGTGAAAGGTACGGTAAGCTCCCGGCCGTTCAGCCCGATGTTGAATTTATGCGCAGGCGTGTTAAAAGCCGGAATGATCGGATCATCCGTGCCTTTCTTATTCAGTACGTTCCACGAATAATTCGCCGTATAGGCCATTTTCTTTTTGAAATAACTGATCGCGGCACTGAAGCCCTGGGTTGTAACGCGGTTTCGGGCATTTGCTGCCAGACGATAGGCGGCGATACTCGAGGGAATGCCAATACCCGGTTGGAATTGTACATCCAATCCTAAATTGTAACCGATAAAGTGATCGTAAAGGCTGAAGTAATAACCTGCATCTACAAACATGCTGTTATCCAATAGAAAACCTTTGTAACCGATCTCTATGGTCTTTACCTGTTCCGGTCGAATGGGAGCCACATTGAAGTATTCCAACGTGTCGCGGTTGAGCGTATTCCGGTACTCCGAGAAATTGTCCAGGGTGATCAAACTGTCGTAGCCGTCCAGATTTCCGATGAGCAGGGCCCGCCCAACATTATAGTACAGATATTGATCCGACAGTGTCGGATTTCGAATGGCCGAGGAGAATGACAAGCGGAAAATGTGCTCCCGGCTGTATTTGTAAACGGCACTCAGGGCAGGGGAGAAGAGAAAATTGAAATTCTGATTCTTATCCATTCTGGATGTCAAATTCAATTTCAAGCGTCGGTTTTGATAGTACTTCTCAATTCCCGCATAGAGCCCAAATTCGTAGTTGGTGATCACCACATCGCCAGTGTCTTTGAAAATCGTTCCTCCGGAATTTGGCCGATACAAACGTCCATTGGCTCCGGTAACGATGCGCAGATCCTTTTTAACAAAGGACTCAGGTTCAAAGATGTATTCACCGTGCGCATGGTACAGCGCACTTTTATCGTAGAAGAGCGTTCCTCCCTGGTTGAATCGCTGAGAGGTGATCACCTTCACCATCGAATCGAATCGCTGAGTTCCGACTTCAAAGGCTGCTGCTTTTCCACCACCTTCACTTTCGTTAATGATCTGTAGCAACTGCGCATGGATCTTTCTCAGACTATCCTGCCAGATGGGTTGATTCATGAATGGATCGTAATCTTCCCGCTCCCAGTCTTCAATGGACTTATCGAAGCGGTAGGTGGGATAACCCTCCCAGGATTCAATGGTACTCTTATAAAATAGATTCCAAACGCCCTTATAGGAATCGTTCCAGCTTACATTGCTGAACGTACTGTCGTTCAGAGCAATGGCCGTACTTACAATATCGTAGGAATTGCCCGCATTTTCCTGCGTGCTGTAAATGCGGAAGAAGAACTTTCCCTCCTCACGGAATTCGAGCCGGTTCTGCCAAAATCGAATATCTCTCAAGGCATAGCGGTTGTCGCCCTGATATACTGTGTTTCCACCGCCCATATTGAAAGCGTAGATCAGTTCAGATCTTTTACCCGGTTTAAAGTGTAAGGAGGTATTGATCTTGAAATTCTCCGTTTTATAATTGGTCAGATCGATCTCCCGGTAACCGCTGCGATAGAACTCCCCCAACCCCGGGTTATTGTACTTGCCAAATGCATTATCGGTATTGTTGTTTGCAGTGGTAACCTCATCCCCGTATATATTGATCGCATCGTATCTGCCCGGATTGTCTATACCCTGTGAGGAATTCGAGGTAGGATCGTAGTTGGTCGCTTCCCAGTCGTTCGCTTTTAAAACGAATGCGTTGATCTTGTAAGCAAATTTATCCGCACCTTCCTTGTTCTTGAGCACATCTGCAAAGCGAAAAGAGAGTTCGCCCAATGCGCGTTCCCCCATCTTTGCCTGTGCGCTCAATCCCTTGTATTTAAAGGGATCCTTCGTTTCCATGATGATCACGCCATTAAAGGCATTGGGGCCGTAAAAAGCAGAACTCGCCCCGGCCACAATGTCTACCTTTTTAACATCCAGGTCGGAGGCGCCCAGGAAATTTCCCAGGGAGAAATTGAGTCCCGGACTTTGATTATCCACTCCATCGATCAATTGCAGACTGCGCACCGGACTGGTGCTATTGAATCCCCTGGTGTTGACAACCCGAAAACCGAGACTGGCCGACGTAATGTCCACACCTTTCAGATTGCCGAGACTTTCGTAAAACGTAGCCGCCGGTGCTTCCTGAATGGCCTTCACCCCAATAGATTCCATAGTTAGGGGCGATTCCTGCTGTTTTTCGGTTACCCGAATCTGTTTCACCACAACTTCTTCCAGGGCCTCACTGTCCTCGTTCAAACTGATCTTCTGAAGATCCGTTGTGCGAACGCTGATCCTTTTTTCAGTGTAACCTATGTAATTGATCAGAAGATCAACCGGAAGCTTGGGAACCGTCATTTCAAATCGCCCTCTTTCATCTGTTATGCTTCCTGCGGATCTATCTAAAGTATAAACCGCTGCTCCTGCCAGAGGATCGGAGGTCTTGCCGTCTGTAATAACTCCCCTGATCACCACTTGAGCGCACACGGAATGCGCTGTAGCCAATATGAATACGAGTATGAAAAGAAATCTCCTGATCATCGCGGCAATTTAGTGAAAAAGCACATAGTGCGTTAAGAGGAGCAGTGCCTGTAAAAGCAAAAACCCCAGTACCTGGTACCGGGGTTGTGCTGTTGGCTTTCAGACTTTTCTCGTAAGTCTTCTTCGAAGTACGCTTTAAATTATAGTATCGTGTGTCACAACAAGTTCATTAAACGGTTAGGTTGGTTTCACGACACCCTTCCTGACACGAATGTGATACGTATACCCCGAAAGACTAATTGGCATTCAGCATCATGGGCATGATGAGCATCAACAGATCCTCATTTTCCTCATTTTCGGTTGGAACCATGATGCCTGCGCGGTTTGGTGTGGAGAGTTCAAATTGAACCTGATCGGAATACATCCCGGAAAGCATTTCAATGAGCAATCGGGCATTGAATCCTATTTCGATATCCTCTCCTGTGTATTCACAGCTCAAACGCTCGGTTGCCTCATTAGACATGTCGTAATCTTCTGCAGAGATCGACATTTCACTGCCGGATATCTTCAATCGTATTTGATGCGTGGACTTATTGGAGAAGATATTGATCCTTCGAACGGACTGAAGAAACTCTTCACGACTAATGACCAGCTTGTTCGGATTATCTTCCGGGATCACTGCATTGTAATCGGGATATCGCTCGTCAATGAATCGACAGATGAGTTGAATGTCTCCATAGCTGAAAAATGCATTCGATGAATTGAAATCGAGACGAACAACGTCATCTGTATCCTTCAGTGAGGATTTCAAAAGATTGAGTGCTTTTTTCGGTAGGATGAAGTTCTGCTCGATTCCCGGTTTGATGTCCTTGCGAATGCATCGAACCAATCGGTTCGCATCTGTGGCAACGAAAGTGGCATCATCTTCTGTTAACTGCACATAAACACCGGTAAGGCTTAAGCGGAGATCGTCGTTTCCTGTGGCAAATATTGTCTTGGATATACTGCCCAGCAACACGCCTTGCGACATAGTGATGGATTGTTCCGCATCAAGTTCCGGCAATTTGGGAAAATCGGATCCGGGCTGCCCGGCAAGTTTATAACGACCGAATTCCGACCGGATCTCGATACCATTTGTCTTTGTGTCAATGTTAAAGGTGACGGGTTGAGCGGGCAGCGATTTGAGGGTATCCATGGTGAGTCGGCTCGGAACCGCGATCTTCAAATTGCCGTCGGCCTCAACGGACAAACCGGTGGACATGGACGTTTCCAGGTCTGTAGAGCTGATCATAAGCTGTCCGTTCTGAATATCAAACAGAAAATGGTCGAGAATAGGCAGGAGGGGCTTCGATGTGATCGTACCCATTACCATCTGCAATTTCTCGAGCAATGTGGATGTATTAACAATAAACTTCATGCTGACAAGCTTTATATTTTAAGTTGGGGGAGCGAAATTACGCCAAACTTGCTTAATAACTATTCCGTTGCCTACCGTGTTTTCATGCTGCGTGTTCCGTTTTTCACCGGATGATCCCTTGCAGGTCTACCGTTCAGTAAGTTCCATCTTCAGGTATCGGCTGCGGATCAATTCCTGATAGAATTTCAGGAGCCGGTCTATTACCTCCGCGTTTCCGTACACTTCCCGAATGAGATTATGTGCTGCTTTCTGCATTCGGATGAGTTTCTCTCTGTTTCTGAAAAGGTCAGATACAACGGCAACCATTTGTTCCGGAGTATCGGCAACACAGAGGTGTTCACCATCGATGAAATGAATTCCTTGAGCACCGATGGAAGTACTCACTACTGCCTTTCCGGCACACATGGCCTCCAGTATTTTCAACCGGATCCCGCTTCCCGAGCGAAGAGGCACAATACAACAGGCTTTATCCTTCACAAATTCAGCAGCATCTTCAACTTCTCCTTCCATGATAACGCCGGGTACTTCGCGGCTCTTCCACGAGGCATCCATCCCTTTACCCGCAATGTGAAAGCTGAGCTCGGGATTTTGGGTGCGAATTTTCGGCCAGACTTTTTGAAGAAACCAATTCACGGCGTCGACATTTGGTGTCCATTCGAGGGATCCGAGATGATAGAGTTTGTTTGAACTTTCCGAATCCGGGTTTGGACTCCAGTATGTTGTGTCGATACCGGCAGGGCTTGGAAAGATCGGTACGGTACAACCCAATTCTTCGAATAGTACGGCATCGTTCTCCGTAACCGGTACAATGGCGTCGTACTGGTTGAGATGCCGGGATTCAAATTCGCGGAGTCGTTCGGCCAGTACATTTACGTACCAACGTTTCAGAGGATTTCGGGTATTGGAAGCTATTCGCTCCCAGATCTGAAACTCCACATTATGCTGGCGCAGTACAACCGGACAGTCCCCCAATTTCAGAGCCAATTCACCGTAGGGAGCAGCATAGGTTCCCTCGATCTGAATCAGGTCGTATTTCGTGCTCGTTAATTCCTTCTCCAAAGCGGCCATGAATTCGCCATGAACGAATCGATCCACGTTGTAGGATGATCCCTTCAGCAGACTCCTCAGAGCGGCTATAGGTTTTATATCGGTATTGATAGGGAATAGGTGCAGTTCACAGTAAGGTTCCAGTGCCGCCCTTATCTCGTGTTCGGGCATAGCATGCTTCCTGGCCGAAAGGGCAAAAAGTGTCACGGTGCAACCCGCTTCCGAAAAGCCTCTGGTGTAATTGTATATACCGATCGTACCCCCTTCGTTCAAGGGATAAGGTACACGATGCGATATCTGAAGGATCTTCACGGTGCCGTTTTGGATTTCCTGCCCGGAAAGATAGCACCAAACCACCGAATCAACCCTTTGTAGTAATCGCTGTCGAACAATTTGGAATCCCGATTGGCTTTATAGGTTAGGAAAACGGCCATAGGGATCAAGACAATGGTGCTCAACCATACACCATTCCAAACCTCGATCACCATCTCCCGTGCCAATTTTTCTCCTACCGTTTGGAGAATGAAATATCCGATGAATAGAAGCAGAGCGACCACCATGGGAGTCCCAAATCCTCCTTTCTTTATAATTGCTCCCAATGGTGCTCCTATGAAAAATAGGAGTATACAACTCAATGCCAGGGAGAATTTCTTGTGCCATTCTATGGTGTAACGGACCTGTCTCTGTTTGAGCTTGCGCATATCGTCGGCAGTACTATTCACGATACGGGTGAGGTTGCGAACGGTTTGTTTGGCATCTTCGACCAATTCAGTTCGGGTATAAGGCGTGTTTGCCTGAGTCCCAACCGGCAGGTTATTCATTCGGATCATCCCGTCGCGTAAGATCGACCCCGCTCCATGTAGCAGTTCAGAGGCTTGGAGTGAATCCCCTTTATTATCCTGACTGTCGTTCAGATGTATGAAACGACCGAGCTGATCGGCAAATGGTTCCTTCAGCTGCTCGGCACTGTAATGGAATGTGTCTCGGGCCGAAGAATCGGGGATGTGATAGTAGGCACTTAGATAGTTTCGAAGGAACATCTGTTTGTCGGCAATGAGTCCACCCATACTGTCAATTCGGACAACCAACTCCTTTAGATTGAGCATGTTGTAATTGTCCTTGAACAATTCAGGGTCACTCCGCTGCAATTGCAGTTCTCCCAGATCCATGCTCATGGAGTAGCTCTCAAAACCCATAGTATTATGGGGAAAGGTGCGCTGATAGGAGGGGTTATCGACCATTTCCTGGTAGCGTTTCCCATTTTTTAGGGTCATGACCAGAAATCGTTCATCCGGCGTGAACTCCATCGTTCCGCTTTCTGCCATGATCACGTCGATCCCGCCACTTGGAGCAGATGTATAGATCAGTACGTCGTAGATGCTTTTATTGTCATCTCCCTTCTTTCCAACCCGGATCGAAAACCCATCCAATTCGTTGTAAAAGATCCCGTCCTGAATGTTCATGGCGGGTTTCTTGTGGGTCACATCATAAAAGAGTGCACCCCAACTCAAGTTAGCTCGGGGAATAAGAATATTGGAAGCGTAGAAGGCCAGCCCGGCTATGATCACCATGACCCCCAAAAGAGGTCGCATGATGCGGAGCAGACTGGCACCGGAACTTTTCAATGCCACCAGTTCGAAGCGCTCGCCCAGGTTCCCGAATGTCATGATCGTAGAGAGCAGTACCGCAAGCGGTAATGCATTGGGGATCAGATAGGGGATACTGTAGAATATAAATTCGAAAATGGTATACCATTCCAGACCTTTTCCCACAAGATCGCCGATATAGCGCCAGAGGAACTCCATGAGCATTAGGAATATGCTCACAACGAAGGTTCCGATGAAGGGACCTACGTACGATTTTACCAGGAGCCAGTTTACGCGTTTCAATAGTTCTATTTCTTCAAAACCGGCCTGAGGAAGCTTGTCATTATTTTCCGGCCTGACTCAATTCCCGCTCAATACTGGCGATCTTACTCAGGGTGTCCGACATCTTTTGTTGCTCCCTGGCCACTACCTCGGGGTTCGCATTGGCAATGAATTTCTCATTGCCCAGTTTCTTTTCTATACCGATCAGGAAACCGCGCAACCGATCCAGTTCATCTTGCAATTTAGCCACATCCACAGTTTCACCCTCAAAGCCCTCAAAATCAAAAATGAATTCGCTTGCCCCAACAAGTTGTGTGATGCCGGATCCGGAGTCCGTTTCAAATTCGACGATGTTTGCGAGTCGTGAAATGATCCCTTGAGTTCGGTCAAGGGCTATTCGCGCATTGCCACACGAGCGCAGGGTAGCCGGAACCTTAGGCGAAAGTCCGTGTTGACTTCGGAGCGAGCGTGCAGTGCTGATGATGTTCAAGGCAAAATCCATTTCCTCTGAGTAACCTCTGTTTCCTCTTGAAACGGGGTACCTGCTCTGATTGATGAAACGATTCGGATCGCCATGTAGTGTTTGCCAGATGTGTTCCGTAATGAATGGTGTGATCGGGTGCAGCAAACGCAAGATCTCATCGAAGAAACTTTTCACTTGCTCCAATTGATCATCAGAGATGCATGTACCATATGTGGGTTTGATCATCTCCAGGTAGGAAGAACAGAAATCATCCCAGATCAGTTTATACATGGCCATCAGCGCATCCGATATCCGGAATTGCTCAAAGTGCTCTTCCACTTGCTCCAATACGGTATCGATGCGCTCGCGCATCCAGGAATTGGCAAAGCTCCCATGCGCATCATACCATGGATCTACCGTGCCATTGGTTTCCCATCCCGAGATCAAGCGGAAGGCATTCCAAAGCTTGTTGCAGAAATTGCGCCCCTGCTCACAAAGTGCTTCATCGAAGAGCAGATCGTTGCCTGCAGGTGCACTCAGCAGTAATCCCAAACGCACACCGTCCGTTCCGAATTGGTCCATTAAACCGATCGGATCGGGTGAATTGCCGAGTTGTTTCGACATTTTCCGACGCTGCTTGTCACGCACGATGCCTGTGAAATAAACGTCTTTAAATGGCAGTTCCTTCCTGTATTCATATCCACTCATGATCATTCGGGCCACCCAGAAGAAAATGATGTCTGGTGCAGTAACCAGGGTTGATGTCGGATAGTAATACCGGATCTCATCGTTCTGTGGTTCAAGGATCCCATTGAAAACACTGATCGGCCACAACCAGGCTGAAAACCAGGTATCCATAACGTCATCGTCCTGAGTCAGATCTTCATCCCTGATCTGCGGATCCTGCGTTCGGGCCTTTTCCAATGCCGATTGCCTGCTTTCCGCAACCACATAGCTTCCGTCCGGGAGATAGTACGCCGGAATCTGGTGGCCCCACCATAACTGCCGGGAGATGCACCAATCCTTTATTCCTTCGATCCAATGCCGATACGTATTCTTGAATTTGGACGGGTGCATGGTTATGGTGTCGTTCATTACATGATCCAACACCTCCGGATTGCGCTTCATGAAAGCCTGCATGTCGACAAACCATTGTCTGGAGAGTCGGGGCTCTATGATGGCTCGTGTTCTTTCGGATCTTCCTACCTTGTTCTTGTGCGACTCGATCTTCTCGATAAGTTCGGCCTCCTGAAGATCCCGGGCGATCTGCTTTCTCAATTCAAAACGATTTATCCCGGAATACATTCCCACGCTCCCGGCGATGCTGGCATCGTCATTGAATATGTCGATCACCTCGAGGTTGTGCCTTTTGCCCAACTCGTAGTCGTTGATGTCGTGAGCAGGTGTTACCTTCAATGCTCCTGTTCCAAACTCCGGATCCACATAGTCGTCAAAGATCACAGGAACTTCACGGTTCACAAGAGGAACGATCACCCGAGCCCCTTTCAATTTTGCAAATCGCGCATCATCGGGATGTACGCAAACTGCTGTATCGCCCAGGATCGTTTCAGGTCGGGTAGTGGCCACCAGGATATGCCCGTCGCCCCCAACGATCTTGTAGCGGAGATAGTAGAGTTGCGAATCTTCCTCCGTGTAAATAACTTCTTCATCACTCAAAGCCGTTTTTCCTACCGGGTCCCAATTCACCATGCGGTTACCCCGATAGATCAGCCCCTTTTCATGCATGTCCACAAATACGCGTATCACGGATGCATAGAGATCCGGATCCATCGTGAATTTCGTGCGATCCCAGTCGCAACTACAACCCAAACGACGAAGCTGCTTGAGAATGATTCCCCCATACTTTTCCTTCCATTCCAATGCATGCTGCAGGAATTCCTCGCGGCTCAAGGTGCTTTTATCGATCCCGCGTTCTTTCAACATCGCAACCACCTTTGCTTCCGTTGCGATGGAGGCATGATCGGTTCCCGGAACCCAACAAGCGTTGAATCCCTGCATTCGAGCCCTGCGAATGAGCACATCTTGTATGGTATTGTTCAACATATGCCCCATATGGAGCATACCGGTCACATTCGGTGGAGGAATAACAATGGTGTATGCCGGTCGTTCGTCCGGAACGGAACGAAAAAGTCCATTTCGCTCCCACGCATC
This sequence comes from Flavobacteriales bacterium, assembly GCA_020635435.1. Lineage (GTDB taxonomy): Bacteria > Bacteroidota > Bacteroidia > NS11-12g > UBA9320 > VMDK01. The sequence goes on along the minus strand of JACJZU010000003.1, from coordinate 480,202 downwards.
GTAGCAGCTTTGTTCAATTTCAGATGGGTCGTATTTGGAGGCCAGTTGCATAGTTGATCTCTGATTGGTCAAAAATAAAAAAGCCTTCCTGCTGTGGCGGAAGGCTTCTTCAAAAATGCTCGGTTTTTTATACGCGTTTTTCTTTGATACGCGCTTTCTTTCCGGTCAGCTCCCGCAGGTAGAATATACGTGCACGACGCACTTTACCCCGACGATTGACCGTAATGTGGTCGATTAACGGACTGTTTAACGGGAATATCCGCTCCACTCCAATTCCTCCGGACATCTTGCGAACCGTGAAAGTTTCACCTACTCCTGAATTCCTGCGCTGAATAACAGTTCCTTGAAATGGCTGTATACGCTCCTTGTTACCCTCCTTGATCTTGTAATACACGGTAACATTGTCGCCGGCATTGAAATCAGGCGTGTTGTCCACCAAAAATGCCGCTTCTACTTTCTTAATGAGATCCATGATCTGTCTTTTAGGGCTGCAAAAATAGCTAAAATCTCATTTTCTGAAAGCCCTTGTTCAAGATTTTTCTTGCGTGATTCACAGTTCCCGGTCGATAGTCCAACAAAATGTTCAGTGCGCAATATCTTCTGCGTGTTTTGAACGTTATCAACAAGAATCGCTGAACTCATCGTTCAGACCTTAAATTTGCACTATGTCTACCAAATCGATCCGGATCACAGTTTCCATGTTTGCCTTGCTGATGAGTGCTGTCATACTGAAGGCCCAATCTGATAAAATAGATCCCGCTATACTGAAGTCCTACCAGGAGGTCCTGCATCAATCTGTTGAGATCACCAAATCAACCCACGAACTTTTGACACAACTCAATTCAAAAAAGGGGAAACAGGTTGGTGGATTCACTTCGGAGGAGAATAAGGAGAAGGGGATGAGCCTTTTGCGCACATATGGCGATACCCGGTTATCCATTGAGGAGTTGCAAACCAGATTGGCTGCCCGAAAAGGAGAAACTGCGCTGGGACCTGTAGTTAAAGCCTGCGAACGTATGCACCAGATCGTCGACGATGGGAGAAATCAACTTCTCGATGCGTATCAGTTTCCGGATGATGAAGCCGGCACGGCAAAGATCATCGCCGAGCTTGCCGAAAATCTGACCAAACTTCAGGATCCCAAAGGACCCTTTGCCATCGGGAAAAATTAGCATGAGCCCGATCTCTATTTGATCCTGATCCTTAATTTTCCTGCGTTTTCGTGAAGCCCTTGCGAATCGATGATTTTTATTTCGCTGAATTCGACCACATCGCGCTTGCCCGTTTTGAACAGGAGTTCGATTAATTCGTCCGAAAATTCAGCCCCCTGATTTGTGAATGGGCGCCTGGTTGCCAATCCACCCACATAGTGAACAGATACCTTGAAGTTGTCGATCTTCTGATCGGGAATGATCGTTTCAAGTCTTCGTAGTTTTAAAAAATCATTCAGTTCCATGATCCTGTCCGACGACTGAGATCCCGGGTCCAACGCGAGCGGGTTGTCCGGGCTGTCTGTTGTTCTTAGATCGATGCCGGTCACTTGGGATGAAACCTGAGTTCCACCAAACGCTCCGAGGACCGCATCTCCTGCAAACGATCGCAGTCGTTCTACCCGGGCAGAGAGCAGGGCGATATTGAGCAAGGCAACCGAGAACGGTTTACTTTCAAAGTAGTGCGATTCGAAACGAATAAAGCCACCATTCATTCGCCCGATCGTTCGGGGAGTAGGGAGGATGCTGTCCACGTCGTCGACATACTCCGCACGGATCAAAGCTTTTACCCGTTCCTTGTGCGCGCGAAGCTCGTCCAGCAAGCGTTCCGCTTGCCCCATTTCCATCATCACTTCATTTGTTATGGCTGAAGAAGCCAAAAGGCGTTCGTTGGTACTCATATCCGTGCCGGATCTGTGCAGCAACGTGATCTTGATATCCTGTATCGATTGTTGCATCAATCTGGTACTTTTATCGATCTCAGCCAGGGTTGTCATGGTCTCCTCGAATACGATCGGTTGTTTACCCCTTAATTCCTCGAGGATCATGGACCGGTTCTCGAATCCCAGGCGCTCCAGATCGGTCTTCAACAGGTTTATCCCGGATTCACTCTCGGCAATACCATCCAGATAGTCGGCAGGCACATAATTGAACAACATGGCCAGCAGGATCAGATAGATCAGATTTATGGATTTTTGACGAAGTTCCATGCGGTCCTGAAAGCTTGTTAACCGGTAGACCGTTCCAATTCGTTGAGACGTTTTCGAGTAGCTTCAATATGTGTTCTCACGCTTTCGATCTGCTTTCTATATTCGGCTCTCTGCAACTCCATTTCTTTATTTTGAGTTTCATACCGCTCCGTGAGTTCATCCAGCTTTCGGCTTGCTTCGTTGAGCGTATTCAGCATCAGATTCAGTTCACGGAGCGCGTTCGCGGATTCCGGGGTACTGTTTATTTTTTTCCCTCTTAACGCATCAACTGATTCCCGAGTTAGTTGAAACTGTTCAGCTGCAGGGTCAGCGCCCGGACGATCAACATAACGGGGAACAGGCTGGAGTCCAGCCACCAGGAAAATAATGGCTTCACCGATCAACCCTACCATGAAGAGCACATCGGCATGCTTCCAGCCCACGAATTTGAAGAGTGCAGCTATGAGAATCACTGCAGCCCCCAAACCGTAAAAGAAGTTCATTAAACTAAACTTCCGCTCTATCGCCATGCGTCCCTTCTGATATGAGTCCTCAATTTATCCCGAAAATGTCAAAACATATTCCAATGCCCAGGTCCTTTTGTGCATGCTTAAATGCCTACCTCCGGATCTCGGGTAATTCAGTGGTCAAATTAGGCCTGCCCACATACCGGCAATTTATCTACCGTTGTGGATAAAGTAGGGTGATACGTGCTCGTTGTGTCAAATCGGATCAAATTTCCCAAAGTGGGAAGTGATCGGATGCTCAGGACTCAGCGTGAAATGGGTAGCGATAGTCGGCTGGAGGCAGGAAATTTTCCTTCATGGTTCGCATGGAAACCCAGCGCAGCAGATTCGATTTCGCACCTGCCTTGTCGTTGGTACCGGATCCACGGGCTCCTCCGAAAGGTTGTTGACCAACCACTGCTCCCGTAGGTTTATCGTTGATGTAAAAGTTCCCTGCGGCATTGCGAAGCGCATCACAGGCCGTTTTCACGGCATAACGGTCGTAACCGAAGATGCTTCCCGTTAAGGCATAGATACCTGTTCTATCGACGAGTTGGAGTGTTTCTTCAAAGTTTTGGTCGGGGTAAACGTAGATCGTTAAAACCGGACCAAAGATCTCTTCGCACATAGTGATGTAATCCGGACTTGATGCTCTGATAACGGTAGGTTCGATGAAAAACCCTTTTTCCTTGCTGAAATTCCCTCCCGACACGATCTCCTGTCCTGCAGCCTTGGCATTTACGATGTAACTGCTGATCTTATCAAAGGCCTTTTCGTCGATAACGGCATTAATGAAGTTCGTGAAATCCTCAACCGGTCCCATCTTCATCTCGTTGAGCATGGATTTGAGCGTTTCACGGACCTGAGGCCACATACTTTCCGGAATGTATGCCCGGGAAGCCGCGGAACATTTTTGTCCTTGAAATTCGAATGCACCTCGGGCCAAAGCTGTGGAAACCTCGCGAACATCCGCACTGTTGTGCACCATTACGAAATCCTTTCCACCGGTTTCTCCAACTATCCGCGGATAACTCTTGTAGCGGGCTATGTTCGTCCCGATCTCTTTCCATAAACTCTGGAAAACACCCGTTGAACCGGTGAAATGTATTCCTGCAAAATCGGGATGTTTGAATACCACATCACCTGCCACAGGACCACTGACAAAAACCAGATTGATCACACCATCCGGCAAACCGGCGGCCTTGAATACACGCATGATCACATCAGCTGAATAGATCTGAGTTTCAGCAGCTTTCCACACCACCGTGTTCCCCATTAGAGCCGGAGCGCCGGGGAGGTTACCTGCAATGGAAGTGAAGTTGAAAGGTGTTATCGCAAATACGAATCCTTCCAGAGGACGATACTCCAAACGATTCCAGGTGGCCGGACTGTTTTCCGGGGGTTGTTCGCTGTAGATCTCAGTCATGTATTGCACATTGAACCGAAAAAAATCGATCAGTTCACATGCTGCATCTATTTCAGCCTGGAATGGGTTTTTACTCTGAGCGAGCATGGTGGCGGCATTGATCTCTGCCCGGAAGGGGCCGGCCAATAATTCCGCAGCGCGCAGAAAAATAGCAGCACGTTCTTCCCAGGGCATATCGGCCCATTTTGTTCGTGCTTGAAGCGCAGCTTTGATCGCTGCTTCTACATGCTCCGCACCTCCTTTATGAAAAACGCCGAGCTTGTGAGCTCTGTCGTGGGGTGGTCGAATTTCGATGGTATTCCCGGTTCGAACTTCCTCCGAACCGATATACATCGGGATATCCTTCTCTATGGAACGCAGTTCGCTAAGTTTGTTTTGAAGTGCCAAGCGCTCAGGACTGCCCGGAGCATAACTTTTTACGGGTTCATTTTTAGGAATGGGTACTCTGAATATTCCGTTCATGATCAATGGTTATTAGAATGAATTATTTGGATTCGCTTGCATCAAATTCCCTGAAAAAACGCCAGTTTGTCTCATCCGGCAAAGGGCAGCGCAAAGTTATCCTTTCTTTGCGAACAGGATGCACGAAGCTCAACTCTTTGGCATGCAGATAGATCATATGGCCACGTCCGCGCTCTGACCCATATTTGAGATCACCGCTGATCGGCAACCCGATCTTGGCCAACTGCACCCGTATCTGATGCGGACGTCCTGTTTTCGGTTTCACCTCCAACAGAAATTTGTGATTTGCTGTTCCGAGGTATGCATAACTCAAAACAGCCTTTTTGCTTCCCTTACTCTCTTTATCGTAGGCTTTTACTCTGTTCTTCTCATTGTCTTTGCTCAACCAATTGGTCAATTCCGCAGAGAGCTCCTTAGGTTTGCGCTCAACCAGGGCCCAATAGGTCTTCTCTACTTCGTCGATCCGAAATAGTTCATTCATGCGCGAAAGGGCCTTACTGCTTTTTGCGAAGAGCACAATGCCGCTCACCGGACGATCCAGACGATGGATCATTCCGAGATAAGCCTCTCCCGGTTTGTCATAAGTGCGCCGGATGTATTCCTTGACCTTATCGATCAAGGGTACATCACCGGTATGATCACCCTGAACCAGCTCACCGGCTTCTTTGTTCACGGCTATGAGGTGGTTGTCCTCAAAGAGGATCCGATTTCGGTCAATTGTGTCTTTTCGCATGGGGTACGCACCGGGTTTTACCCGGTCATTAATGTTTATAGTATGTTTACTTCCGGTTCCAGTTGGACGTCAAATTTTTTCTGGACACTCTTCATTACGAACTCGGCAAAAGTCAAAATTTCTGAACCCGTGGCACCGCCGTAGTTCACGATTACCAAAGCTTGTTTCTGGTGTGTTCCAACCTGTCCATGACGGACACCCTTCAATCCACTCTGCTCGATCAACCACCCTGCCGCCAACTTATATTGGTTCTCGCCGAATGGGTAAAATTTGAGCTCCGGGTACATACGGACCAATTGTTCCAGTTTTGCTCCATCGATCACCGGGTTCTTGAAAAAACTCCCGGCGTTTCCAAGCACCGCGGGATCGGGCAATTTGCTCCTGCGTACCGCCACCACCGCATCAAATACGTCCCTTATGCCAGGGTTGTCGATGCCCTGTTCCTGAAGATATCCCGATAAAGCATCATAACTTGTTTGGGGCGCCCGGTCGGAATCGAGTTTGAGTGTGATGGATGTAATGAAAACACTTCCCTTCAGCTGATTCTTAAACACAGAGTCGCGGTATCCAAAGGCGCATTGTTCAGCAGATAGCACGCATTGCTCCAATTTTCGCAGGTCGATGAACGACACCTCCACCAATACATCCTTGATCTCCACGCCATAAGCTCCGATATTCTGAATGGGTGCTGCACCGGTGGTTCCGGGTATCAAAGCCAGATTTTCAATTCCACCATAGCCCGAATCAACCGCCCATTGCACAAAGCTGTGCCAATTCTCTCCGGAAGCTACCCGTACGTACACGCTACCGGCTTCTTTTTGAAGCACCTGAATACCTTGAAGACAATTAAGGAGGATCGTTCCGTCAAAATTCTGCGTGAATAGTACATTACTGCCTCCCCCGAGAATGCGAAACTGCGCATCCGGAGCATTGAAATAATTCCGGATATCTTCGACGGTATGTATTTCTATGAGTTTTGCGCAGGATGCGTCAATTCCGAAGCTGTTCAGTTCGCGCAGAGAAGTGCCATTGCTCATTGCTGCAAATATCGCTTAACCAGTCAGGCTTCCCGAATTAGTTTTTGATAGGATCTGAATCGCCAGATCCTGCCGCGTGCAGAGCGAACGGCTATCTTCCATCCAAGCATTCCATCAAGGTATCCCCTTCGGATCAACAGGCAACGAACAAACGTTGAAATGGCCTGTCCAATACTCTTTAGAAAGTTGTACGTACGCCCTTCATCGATCATTCTTCGCGCCTGAAGTTCATTGTATTTGCGGATCGTTCGCAAATGTTCCTCCGCATCCGTTGCGGTGTGGTGGAGTAAATGACCGGGGAGATCGGAAACCATCATTTCCTCCAGCAAATGCAAATTCTCGTGCACATAATCTCCTTCCCATATAGCCTTACCAGCTGGGAAAAGCCTCAACTTGCGATCGGGGTACCATCCGGAGTGCTTTACCCATTTCCCCTCGAGAAAATTTTTCCGGTTCAACAGGTATGCACCGATCAAACCACTTCTTTTCAGTTCTTGAATGGAATGAATCAACTCTTCATCGAGCACTTCATCGGCATCAACCGAGAGTATATGCGAGCAGGATGCCTTCGAATTCCCGAGATTTTTGGTTTTGGCATAGCCCTGCCACTCCACACGGTAAACCGTTGCTCCAAATTCTTCAGCGATCTGAACCGTTTCATCGGTGCTGAAAGAGTCCATTACGACGATCTCATCGGCAACATTCTCGAGTGCTCGTAAGGTCGCACGAAGTTTTCGTGCTTCGTTGAAGGTTATGAGCACTGCTGAAATTCCTTGAGCGGATTTGGCCATTTAGCATGCCGATTGTTGGAGCGGAGTTGCTCAGGACCTTGGGCTTTTTTTACTCGGAGTTGTGCGATCGGTCCTCGTTTTCAGCATCAGCATCGGAGGATTCGTTGGATGAGCTATTATCTGTGCTATCTGCACATTCCGCATCATCACAACATTTTTTGTGGTGTTTCGAACCGTGCTCGCAATTCGCTTCCGATCCACATTTTTCCTTGCATCCTGAGTTGTGCCCGTCACATTCATCGGTGCATGGTTCATCGCAGTCATGATTTTGCGGACAACATTCCTTCTTGCAGTCTTTTCCTTGTTTCGTGTCATCTTTGCATGCTTCAAATGCCAAAACAGCGAATGCAACGAGAAATAGAATATAGAGGTTGTTTTGAAGTCTTTTCATTCTTACTTGCTTGTCGTTTCAAAGATAGCCAATTGGCAACTACCAACTTGAATTTAGTGCTATGGATACCTTGAAGAAGTTCTTCACCCGTGCGTTGATCATTATCTTCCTCCTTGCCGTTGGAACAAGTTTGTTCGTGGTTTATGCCAATTACAGTGAAGGTGTACGTGCGGGGATCGTGATCAAAAAAAGCCGGAAAGGGGTTTTGTTCAAAACGCACGAAGGACAACTGAACACAGGGGGATTCAGCGAGGCTGGTGGAGATATCACATCGAGCATCTGGCATTTTTCAATTAAACCGGGCAATACGGAAGTGATGGATGAATTGGAACGGGCCATCGACCATGGAAAACGCGTAAAGCTGTTCTACAAAGAAAAATACGTGCGTATTTTCTTTTTGGGCGATACCAAGTACTTCGTGTACCGCGTCGAAGAAGTGGAATGACCCGGGTGCTTATTGATCTGCGGTGGCGGATAGCTCGTTGCAGATCAGTTTTCGCAGGAATTCCAATCCCAATAGGGATGAACGTTCAATGTTCTGCAATCGATTCCCCTTTAAATGATAACATTTTGCGAAGGTCGAACTGCGGTTTGCAACTGCCATCCAAACAGTGCCAACCGGTTTATCTTTGGTAGCGCCATCGGGTCCGGCTATCCCCGATATAGCCAATCCGTAATCCGTACCCAATCGGTGCATCACGTTTTCAGCCATGGTTCGAACCACTTCTTCAGACACAGCTCCAACAGTCCAAAGCGTATCTGAATTCACGCCGAGCTGTGAGGTCTTCACATCATACGAATAGGTAACCATAGAGCCCGGGAAATAGCGCGAACTTCCGGGATTTTGGGTGATGAGATGGGATGCGTAACCTCCCGTACAACTTTCAGCTATTCCCATTGTTTCATTCCGTGTGGTAAGGGCTTCGCCCAGGATCTGCCCCATATTCATGTCTGCACGCGCAATTGCCGCACCCCCCAAAATAGTACACAATACATCCTGGTAATGGCGGAGAATTTCTTCCAGTTTCTGTTCATCTGCTCCTTTGGCAGTGAGTCGAAGCCGTACCAGGTTCATGTGAGGCAGATATGCCAATTTTACGTGATCGGGAAGCGCTGACTCAAAATCTGCCAGGCGTTCGGATAGGGTGGACTCCGGGATATTGGCGATCACGGTTGTGCAGTGTCTAAGCAATTCCGAACTCGCTCTGTTGCGCAATTCGGGTAGAACGAAGCGCTTCATCAGATCTTTCATTTCATAGGGTACACCGGGCATCGAAACATAGATCTTTCCATTCATTCTGAATCGCATTCCGGGAGCAGTACCCAATTCGTTTGGGAGGGTTTCACTGAGTGCAGGTAAATATGCCTGCGACCTGTTTCCCGCATTGAGTGGTCGGTTTCTGGACGCATACAATTTCTCAAGATGCTCGAGAACGTCCGGTCGGAATTCGAGTTCGCAGTTAAAATAGGTGCAAAGTGCTTCCTTGGTCAGATCGTCGCGGGTTGGACCAAGACCACCGGTTATCAATATGAGTTCACTGCGCGATTCGGCCTCCCTGATCGCCTCCATGATGGAAGGAATACGATCGGGGACAGTAACGATGCGCTGTATTTGTCCGCCGTTCTCAACCACCTTACTGCTCATCCAGGCAGAATTGGTGTCTACGATCTGTCCGATAAGAATTTCATCGCCTATGGTGATTATATCCGTGCGCATAGCCCGAGTTCGTTTTGATGTATACTGTTCAATATTAAGGTCTTCAGTTCATTTGAACAGTGCTTGTGCCTATTTTAGTTTTCACGGGAATCCTTCGGATAAAAAGCTAATTTTGCGGCCTGAACAGAAAGCATTCCAATCGTATGAAAACGGAGAAAGCGAATAAGATGATCAACGAGTTGCTGGAATTCGTCAGAGACGAAGATCATGACCTCGACGAACTGGTTGAAAAACTGAAAGAATTGCGCGAGATCGCGAAGAAAGAGGAAGATCCTGCAATTGTGAAGATTCTGCGCCTCTGTTATGAATACATTGAGAACAACGAGGACTTCGACATCGGATACATGGAAGAAGAGGGGATAGAGGACATGACGGATATAGAATATCTGCTTGAACTATTGCTCCATTCCGATCGCGAGGCCAACCGAAAGGAGATCCGCGAGATCCGCGATCTGCTTTGGGCTGAACTGTATTAATTCCCATCATTAACTAAAAAAAATGACCACTGAACAGTTGGACGATTTAAGGGACCGCGTTGAGGCCCTGAGGAGGTATCTTTGACGTCGATCGTAAAAAAGCGCTCATAGCGCACGAGGAAGAACAGACGCAAGACCCCGATTTCTGGAATAACCCCACAGCCGCTGAGGCACATCTGAAGGGGATCAAAAAGAAGAAGATATGGACCGATTCCTATGATCGCATTGTGGAATTGGTGGACGAACTGGACGTATTGCTCGAATTCCGGCAAGCCGGAGAGATAAGCAACGAAGAGTTGGATGAACAGTACAATGTTGCTCTGGCCGCATTGGAAGAGCTGGAATTCAAGAATATGATGAGCAACGAGGAAGATCAACTCGATGCCATCATTCAAATTAATGCCGGTGCCGGAGGTACAGAAAGCAACGATTGGGCAGGTATGCTTATGCGCATGTATCTCATGTGGGCAGAGAAGAACGGTTTCAAGGTAAGCTTACTCGATGAAGTCGAGGGTGATGTTGCCGGCATTAAATCCGTAAGTCTCGAGATCAGTGGCCCATTTGCATATGGATACCTCAAGGGGGAGAATGGAGTACACCGCCTGGTGCGCATTTCACCATTCGATAGCAACGCCCGCCGGCACACGTCTTTTGCCAGTGTTTATTGTTATCCCGTAGTTGACGATTCCATACAGGTGGAGATCAATGATGCGGATATAAGTTGGGAAACTTATCGAAGCAGTGGTAAAGGTGGACAGAACGTGAATAAAGTAGAAACTGCAGTCCGACTCCGGCATGCGCCTTCTGGTTTGATCATCGAATGCCAAAAAGAACGTTCACAGCTGGCCAATAAGGAACAAGCGCTCCGCATGCTCAAATCGCAATTGTACGAAATTGAATTGCGCAAACGAAATGAGGCACGTGCAGAGATCGAGGCGGGTAAAATGAAGATCGAATGGGGATCCCAGATCCGCAATTATGTATTGCAACCCTATAAGCTCGCCAAAGACCTTCGTACGAACTACGAGACAAGCAATGTGCATGCTGTTCTGGACGGGGAATTAGACGAGTTCTTCAAAGCCTATCTCATGCACTTTGGAACCAGTACCAAGGAATAGCAGGGACTGCCTGGTTCAATTGTTAATATCAAAACAGAATGTTAATTTTGCACACCTCATAAAAAGGAACTCTTTGGAGTTCTGACATGCCCAGGTGGTGGAATTGGTAGACACGCTACTTTGAGGGGGTAGTGGCCGTTAGGCCGTGCAGGTTCAAGTCCTGTTCTGGGCACCAAAAAAAGCGGACTCATTGAGGGTCCGTTTTTTTTTGCATTGAAATTCACAGCTTACATCAGCTCGCCCAACGGCCGCCTTGTTTGGCTTTAGGTGCTTCGTCTCTTAACTCTTTTCCCTTGAGCGCTAAAGTTGTATCAACACCCTTGAGTATTTCCACATTTATACCGTCACTCAAGCCCAGTTCAACGAACTGTTTTTCAAAAACTTGCGGGCTTTTTTCAACCTCCACGTAGGCCTTACCCTGATCGTAGGATACCAAAGATTCAGGTACCGACAACACACTGTCGCGACGCTCGAGCACAATATCGGCGTTGGCGCTGTATCCGGCACGGATAAAAATGTTATCGGGGTTCTCGATCGCTGCCCGGATCTCAAATTGAATTGCTCCCTGATCTTCTTTGCCCTTAGGCGCAATATGTTCCAGTTTGGCAGTGATCGATTTATTGTCAACAGCGCCAAGGGTTAGTATCAATTCCATTCCGATCTTGAGTTTACCAACCTCCGATTCGTCGACATTGCCCTCGAAGACCATCTCGTTCATATCGGCTACAAATGCTATAGTTGTGCCGGCATTGAATGTATTCGCCTCAATTACCGAAAATCCTTCCTCAACAGGAACATCGAGAACCATTCCGGATATCGTGGAACGCACAAGGGTATTGGAACCGCTCTTCTGCGAACTCACCCCATCGCGAACGATGCGCAAATTCTCCTTTGCGCTGTTCAGTTCTTCCTGAGCTGTTTCTTTGGCAAATCTGAATTGCTGGAACTCCTGCGCTGAGATGACCCCGTCGTTGGCAAGGGGCACGTTGCGGTCGTAATCCTGTTTTGCATTATTGAGCGCGATCTCCGCCCTTTGAACTCTGCTTTCAGCACTTTGCAGTGCACCCATGTTCGGTATCACCTTGATACGGGCGATCAGATCCCCTTTTTTTACAAGTTGTCCGGGTTCAACGTATAATTCATCAATGATCCCACTTAATTGAGGTTTGATCTCGATCTCATTTCTGGGTACAACCGATCCCGTTGCCACTGTTTTCTGTATGATCGTGGTGTAGAATGCCTTCTCAGTCCCGTAAACAACAGGTTTTGTTTTCGATTTATTGAAGAGATAGAAGAGGGTGAATACCAACCCCACAATAAACAGAACAAGCAAAAAGATCTTGAGAACTCGCTTCATAGATTTCAAATCTCCGCCAGGGAAGATGAATTATCGAATTTAGTCTCCGTGCTTCGACCAACGGAGAAGAATTGTCTATTAATAACCCGGAACCAAATGCACACCCAGTTCCTTCGGGTTGATCGCCATCACAGGTACATGGCTTCCCTGTATGATCTGGCGGGCAAAAGAGCCTACGAACAGATCCATGATACCACCTTCCTTCTGGGTCATGATCATGATCAGATCTGCCTTGATCTCGTCGGCGTATTGAACGATGTCTTTTCCAAATTCCTCCGGATATTCCTGGTCGCTCAGAATTTTGGAAACAAAACGCACGTTCTCAGCTGCAAGCAGCCGCTCCACCTGGGCCAGATTGTTATTCACCTTATGCATGAGGAACTCATCGTCCTCAACTTCCATGATCACATGAACTTCAGAGTCGTATTTCTTGGCAAGGTGAATACCCCAGGATACTTTCTGTCGCGATTCGCGCGTAAGGTCGATCGGAAGAACGATCTTCTTATAATCCAGTGAACTGGGAACTTCCTTTACAACAACAACAGGAACCGGACTTGCGTTGAGGATCCGCATTGTTGTACTTCCTATCACCTGGTCCAGTGCAGACTCCCCGTGATAGCCCATAACGATGCTGTCACAGTTCAATTCCTTGGCAACCTCGATGATCTGTTTGTGAATATGTCCCTCATTCACAATTACGCTAACAGTCAGTTTCGGATTCTTATCCAATATAGCCTGTCTGCGCTCTTCAAGCTGTCGGGCCACCTGTTCCATCAACAGGTTGCGTTCCACGTTACTCCCAAAAACACTTTTGTACCAACTTTCCTGTACAACATAAAGCAGGGCAATGTCATTCCCGAATAGATTGGCGATATTGACCGCATGCTCTAACGCATTGTTAGCCGCAGTACTGAAATCGAGGGGTACCAGAATGGTGTTGTTCACTTTCGGGGTGTTTTCTGTCGTCATGGTTATTCCTTTATTTTGGCCGCAAAATTATCACATCCCGCTTGAAAAGATTTTTAGAATCCGAATTAATTCTTCATGAAGATGGAAGTATCTATCATCTCGGTCTTAAACCGGAGGAGATCTCAAATCTCATTTTCACGGTGGGTGACCCTGAGCGGGTGCCCAAAGTAAGCAGATATTTCGATGAACTGAATATGGTTCGATCCAAACGCGAGTTTTTGACACATGGAGGACGTATTGGGACTAAGCCCGTTACCGTGCTCAGCACGGGTATGGGGACGGACAATATTGACATTGTCTTTCATGAATTGGATGCACTGGTAAATGTTGATTTTGAAACGAGGATCGAGAAAGATCAGCTGAGCTCGCTATGTATAATTCGGCTTGGCACAACGGGACTCATTCAGGAAGAAGATGCGATCGACACTTTGTTGGTGAGCGAGTTCGCCATAGACGGAAGCGGACTGGCACCGTGGTATCCGCATACCTATTCGGTTGCTGAGCGGAAATGGATCGAATCGATAGCATCCCGATTCCCTGAATTGGCAAATCCGGGTTGCTTTGGCGTGAACGGGGATCTGATCGAGCAATTCTCAACGGTTTTCAGCCCTGTTGTGACCTATACCTCCTCCGGATTTTATCATCCCCAGGGAAGAACCTTGCGCATACAGGGACATGAAACGGATTTTCTGGACAGACTTTCAGGGATCGGTGTAGGGGGCAGAAAAATTTCGAATATTGAGATGGAAACTGCAGGAATGTATGGTTTGGGCCGTTTGTTGGGACATCGGGTGCTATCCCTGAACGCAGCACTCGCAAACCGCAGAACAGGTTCATTTTCTTCCGATCCTGAAAGAACTATAGAATCGATGATCCTGAAAGCATTGGAAATTTCGGAGAACCTATGAAGGTGATTGCGGTTGAAACCCCCGAACAATTCCGTGCCTTTCTGGATATTCCCAAAAGGATCTATGCCAATGACCCCAATTATATCCCTCCTTTGGAGGCAGATCTGTATCAGATCCTTGGTAAGGACAATGCGGCTTATCAGGGGGATAATCTGCTTTTGTTGTTGGCATACGATCGCGGTGAATTTGTGGGTAGGGTCGCAGCCTTTTTTTATCCGGGGAATCGGGTAGGGGGAATCGGTTTTTTCGAATGCATTGAAGATCCCGATGTTTCAATGGAGCTTTTTCAGGCTGCCGAACATTTCCTTAAGAATGCGGGGTGTGAGGTGGTACAAGCTCCTGTAAACTTCGGTGAGCGCGATAAATTCTGGGGACTCATGGTGCGTGGTTTCAGATCGCCTTCCTACCAGGAGAATTACAATCCGCCCTATTACCGCGAATTGTTTGAGGCTAATGGCTACAAGCAGGAATTTGAACAGGTTACCTGGGAAATAACTCCCGCAACATTCAAACGGGAACTCCTCGATCGAAAAGCCCGACAATTGGAGGCCGCCGGTTTTACCTGGAAGCACTACGATCCGGCGAGGCGCGATGATTTCATCGACGATTTCCTCCATATCTACAACGAGGCATGGAGGGAATTTGAGCATTTCAAACCCTTGAACAAGACAGAAATTGCAGAATTGCTGCGACGCATGAAACCGATCTTCAGGAATAACCTCCTATGGTTCACATACGATCCGAAGGGGAAACCCATCGCGTTCTATCTCTCGATTATTGAGCTAAACCAATACTTGAGGTCGATCGATGGGAAATTGAACGTACTCAACAAGATCCGGCTTTGGATACGCATGAGAACGGAGCCGGTCCGAAAACTGCGCGGGCTGGTCTTTGGAGTGATTCCGGCCTATCAGAATCAAGGCGTATCGGCTGGAATGATCATGGAGATCTGTAAATTGATCGAATCGACCCCCGGACTTGAATGCACCGAATTGGCATGGGTAGGAGGGTTCAATCCACGGATGATGGCGTTCCTGGAGAAACTCGGGGCCCATCCGGACAGGCGACATATCACCCTTTCAAAAAAAGTTCAAGCAGGGTTGCACAAATTGGAATAAGGGCTAATTTTGCACCCTCGTTTAACGAGATGATTCGGTAGCTCAGCCGGTAGAGCATCTCCCTTTTAAGGAGGGGGTCCTGGGTTCGAATCCCAGCCGGATCACCGACACTTTTTTTCTCAAGGCTGCTTCGGCAGCCTTTTTTATTCCTTCCCCGAAACAGATCTCTGAATGCAGATCACCAGGCTTATTCTTTAGGGGTAAACCCCTAATTTTCTCTGAAAAGATTCTAAACGAGATTTCCGTGGACTATTTTTCGTGCTGAATTCATTTGGCATTATGAAACGGATATTGATTTTGATCTTATTATCTATGGTGATTTGCACATCAAGTGCACAAGTTCACAGTACGATTCAGTACCAGGCAGTGGCCCGCGATTCATCGGGACAAATTCTGGCGGGAAGGACCATCTCCGTGCAGTTTCGCCTGTTGCAGAGCGGAATTGAGGTTTATCTCGAGAATCAGGCGGCTACGACCAATAAATTCGGTCTGTTCTCACTTGAGATCGGGTCGGTTGATCCACAGGCATTCGGACAGATCAATTGGTCGGCTTCTCCGGTCGATCTTGAGATCAGTGTGGACTGGGGATCCGGATTTCAACCGATGGGTACGGTAGGATTCCGCTCGGTGCCCTATGCCCTGCACAGTTTTGAGTCGGCCAGATTGAATGGATTCGATCTCGATCTTCAACAGTTACAGAGTGGACAAATACTCAAATACAACGGATCGGCTTGGGTCAATGCCAATGATAGTATTCGCCGATTCGTTGCAGGTCCCGGGATCCGTTTGTCCGGCGACACTATTGCTGCAAACGATCAGGACAGCGATCCTTCCAACGAGATCCAATTTCTGAGTTTACAGGGTGATACGTTGCGGATCAGCAACAGTTCTTCCTATGTTATCATTCCAAGAGACAGTATTCCGGTTTACACGCCGGGTGGAGGGATCATGTTCTCGAACGGACAGATCAGTGCTTTCGACAGCACTGCTGAAAATGAACTCCAATTCATTCAGAAGAACGGTAACATACTCTCGCTTACCATAACAGGTAGTTCGGTGCAATTGAACGACGACGACTCTACAAATGAAATTCAGACACTCCAGTTGAGTAACGATACCTTGTATCTGAGCAGATCGGGTTTTGTGGTCTTGCCAATGGATCAGGTGAACGACAGCGACGCCGACCCCACCAACGAGATCCAGGACCTGAGTTTGAGTGGGAATATACTCACCATTACTAAAAACGGTTCAGCGACAAGTATTGACCTGAGCAAATACCTTGACGATACGGATACCGACACTGATACGCAACAATTGAGTATATCCGGTGATACGCTTTATCTGGAGCGTGGAGGCTTCGTGAAACTACCTGCCGATCAGGTGAACGACAGCGATGCGGATCCCACCAACGAGATCCAGGACCTGAGTTTGAGCGGAAATATCCTCACGATCACCAAAAACGGTTCAGCGACAAGTATTGACTTGAGCAAATACCTCGACGATACGGATACCGACACTGATACGCAACAATTGAGTATATCCGGTGATACGCTTTATCTGGAGCGTGGAGGCTTCGTGAAACTACCTGCCGATCAGGTAAACGATAGCGATGCGGATCCCACCAACGAGATCCAGGACCTGAGTTTGAGCGGAAATATCCTCACCATTACTAAAAACGGTTCAGCGACAAGTATTGACCTGAGCAAATACCTCGACGATACGGATACCGATACCCAGCAACTGAGCATCAGCGGTGATACGCTTTATCTGGAGCGCGGAGGTTTCGTGAAACTACCTGCCGATCAGGTGAACGACAGCGATGCGGATCCCACCAACGAGATCCAGGATCTGAGTTTGAGCGGCAACATCCTCACGATCACCAAAAACGGTTCAGCGACAAGTATTGACTTGAGCAAATACCTTGACGATACGGATACCGACACTGATACGCAACAATTGAGTATATCCGGTGATACGCTTTATCTGGAGCGTGGAGGCTTCGTGAAACTACCTGCCGATCAGGTGAACGATAGCGATGCGGATCCGACGAATGAGATCCAGGATCTGAGTTTGAACGGCAACATCCTCACCATCACCAAAAACGGTTCAGCGACAAGTATTGACCTGAGCAAATACCTCGACGATACGGATACCGACACTGATACGCAACAATTGAGTATATCCGGTGATACACTTTATCTGGAGCGCGGAGGCTTCGTGAAACTACCTGCCGATCAGGTGAACGATAGCGATGCGGATCCGACGAATGAGATCCAGGATCTGAGTGGGAATATACTCACCATTACTAAAAACGGTTCAGCGACAAGTATTGACTTGAGTAAATACCTCGACGATACGGATACCGACACTGATACGCAACAATTGAGTATATCCGGTGATACACTTTATCTGGAGCGCGGAGGCTTCGTGAAACTACCTGCCGATCAGGTGAACGATAGCGATGCGGATCCGACCAACGAGATCCAGGATCTGAGTTTGAGCGGCAACATCCTCACGATCACCAAAAACGGTTCAGCAACAAGTATTGACTTGAGCAAATACCTCGACGATACGGATACCGACACTGATACGCAACAATTGAGTATATCCGGTGATACACTTTATCTGGAGCGCGGAGGCTTCGTGAAACTACCTGCCGATCAGGTGAACGACAGCGATGCGGATCCGATGAATGAGATCCAGGACCTGAGTTTGAGTGGGAATATACTCACCATTACTAAAAACGGTTCAGCGACAAGTATTGACCTGAGTAAATACCTCGACGATACGGATACCGACACTGATACGCAACAATTGAGTATATCCGGTGATACGCTTTATCTGGAGCGCGGAGGCTTCGTGAAACTACCTGCCGATCAGGTGAACGACAGCGATGCGGATCCGACCAACGAGATCCAGGATCTGAGTTTGAGCGGAAATATCCTCGCCATTACTAAAAACGGTTCAGCGACAAGTATTGACCTGAGCAAATACCTCGATGATACGGATACCGACACTGATACGCAACAATTGAGTATATCTGGTGATACGCTTTATCTGGAGCGCGGAGGCTTCGTGAAACTACCGGCCGATCAGGTGAACGACAGCGATGCCGACCCCTCGAACGAGATCCAGCAGATCAGTATGCATTCCGATACGATCTTCCTGAGCAGGGGAGGTGGATATATCAAATTGCCCTCCGGAACTGTTGATACCGACGACCAGATCTTGCAACTCAGTGGAGATACACTGCATATTTCTGAAGGTAATTCCGTTTACCTGGGAGGCTATCTCGACAACTCAGATACGCAGCAATTGATGTTGAGAAACGATACGATCTTCCTTGAACGGGGAGGTTTCGTGAAACTTCCGAATGATGAGGTTGTGGACGAGGATGCTGATCCGGCCAATGAGATCCAGGAACTGTCGCTCAGCACCGACACGCTATTCTTGAGTAAAGGAGGTGGTTTTGTTAGATTACCGGCAGATGCGGTGGAGGATGAAGATGCGGATTCCACGAATGAGATACAGGATCTTCAGCTGTCGGGCAACGATCTTACAATTACTCGAAACAGTTCCGCAACCACGATCGATCTGAGTATTTATCTCGACGATACCGACTCACAGCAATTATCGCTCGTGGGTGATACCATATTCCTGCAACGTGGAGGTTTCGTCAAACTTCCCACAGATCTGGTTGAGGATGAAGATGCCGATAGAACCAATGAAATTCAGGAGCTGTCACTCAACTCCGATACCATATTCCTGAGCCGTGGAGGAGGCTACGTTAAGCTACCTGCAGACCTCGTTGAAGATGAAGATGCCGATTCCACCAATGAAATTCAGGATCTTCAATTGACCGGACATAACTTGAATATAACCCGCAACGGCAGTGCTTCCACGATCGATCTAAGTCCATATCTCGACGACACCGATAGTCAGCAACTCAGCCGAAGCAATGACACTATTTTCCTCGAACGCGGAGGTTACGTAGTATTGAGTGACACGGTGGATTCAGATTGGTTGGGATTGGGTACCGGGAATATGGTGAACGGAGATTTCAATGATCGGATTGGTATTGGAACCATACAACCCGAACTTGGATTGACGATTGACACTGTAGGTGGCCAAAGAGATGGCGGTATCATAGCTCTTGGATCATTCGGAGCAGGCGATACTTTGCGCACACAGGGGGATGGTACCCGATTCATTTGGCAACCACGCAAGGCTATGCTGAGGGCAGGTGATGTGGACGGAGATCATTGGTCAGAGGCAAATAATGGTGTATACAGCGTTGCTATGGGGAAAAATACCATTGCATCGAAAAGTGGATCTGTAGCCCTCGGACTTGCTACGGAGGCTAAAGGTTTGGATGCTGTGGCGATGGGTTATGAAAGCCGTGCAAGTGGAGATCACTCAGTTGCCATCGGATATCGGGATTCGGCCATCGGGCTGGGTACTGTGGCTCTTGGCTATGGAACCAAGGCTTTCTACAATTTTTCATTCGCTGCCGGGAATCAATCTAAAGCCATTGGGCAAACATCCCTGGCCTTTGGTTGGTTTGCCAGATCCAACGGCAATGCGTCCATAGCACTTGGCGATGCGGTAACGGCTCAGGGAGATTACTCATTGGCCTGGGGGCGTTGGGCATCAGCAGAAGGATATAACTCCAAGGCGTTGGGGCTCTACGATACCGTAATAGGTAATTATGGACTGGCCAGTGGTTTCGATAATCTGGTAGCTGGTCATGCGGGTGTTGCTTTGGGGAATCGAAACATTGTTCAGTCGTCCTATGGTATTGGAATAGGTAATCAAAATACTTCCTCAGCTTCCTACGCCATGGCTATCGGACAGAATTCTATTGCTTCCGGAAGCTATGCACTGGCTTTTGGATGGGGAAATAAATCCACAAACACAAACACATACACGTTCGGTCTCAATTGCTTTGCATCACAACCCTATGCACAGAGTATCGGGCAGCTCGATTCGGCAACGGGAACCTATGCATATGCGATGGGATATAAGAACCTATCAAGTGCCTTGCATAGTCTCGCGATCGGAAATGCCAGCAAGGCTACGTTTGGACATTCCTATGCCCGAGGGAATCAGGTTATTGCAGCAGGCGATCATGCGTCTTCAATCGGCTACCTCACGGTTGCCACGAATTCCTGGACGTATGCATTTGGGCAAAGAGATACAGCAAGTGGTGCATACGCCTTCGCACATGGATTAAGCAGCTTGGCATCTGGTAGTTACAGTCTTGCTATAGGCAGACAGGTTCGTTCTACAAATAATTACTCCATTGGGATCGGTGAAGAGCTGAACCTTTCCGGGTATGCCGCAATCTCTATGGGCTATCAAAATACATCATCCGGATTCAGAGGTATGACCGTGGGTTACGGAAATCTGGCCTCGGATAACTACGCACTCGCAATAGGAGACCGCGATTCCGCTACCGGACAATTCACACGGGCTTTTGGTTATAAAGCAGTTGCACAGGGTAATTACAGTTTGGCAACGGGGTACGAGACCCGGGCAACGGGTTTGTATTCAAAGGCCGAGGGCTACCGGTCCAGGGCCAGTTCCAGTTATTCCGTAGCCAATGGATATTTTTCGGCAAGTACTGACGATTTTGGAATGAGTCATGGGTTCCAGGTTCTGAACGGGGGCTATGCGGCTTTGGCCTTCGGTTATCAGGATACGATCAGCGATGTGGCATATTTCAGTTTGGCCTTTGGTAACAATGTGGTTGTCGACGAACAATATTCATTTGCATTCGGTCGAACCAATCACTCCGAAACGCAGTACGCCTTCGTTTTCGGAGAGGAAAGTCGGGTAACCGGGCATGCCGCGATCTCATTTGGTTATTTGAACAGATCACATGGTTTGCGCAGCTATACGGAAGGCTTCCGTTGTTACGCGGGATCTGCCTATTCCCGAGCTATAGGTCAGGGTGATACTGCTTTGGCCGATTACGCAATAGCAATGGGCTTCGAATCGAAGAGCAGCGGCTATATGTCTGCTTCTTCGGGTTACCAAACACTTGCATCGGGTCATTATTCCGAAGCATTTGGTTATTTGAATCGGGCTACCGGCATTTACAGCCGTTCAACAGGCTACATAGATACCGCCAGCGGAGTTGGATCCTTCGTGCACGGTTTGAATGGAATGGCCGGAGACTCCCTCTCAGTTTCCTTCGGAAGATATGTGCATGTTGAAGGTCCTTATGCCTTCAGTTCCGGTGAACGCATGGAGGTAAGTGGTCGAAACAGTGCAGCCTTTGGATATCGCAACACCGTGAGCGCAACCTACAGTCTGATTGCAGGCAGGTTACAGGAAGTTTCCGGTAGTTACAATGCCGGGTTTGGATTCTCGAACACGATCGACGGTCAAAACCAATTTGTTGCCGGTAGCTCCAATCAGATCTCCGGTAGCAATAGTTTGGTGACAGGTTACAACAACATTTTGAGCGGTTCATACAGTACGGCGATCGGTTCCGATAATACGGTGGCCGTAACGCGAGGTGCAACCATGGGTTGGTATAATGCCGTAACCGCGACTCATGCAGTTGCCCTTGGCTCATTTAACCTTGTTAACGACTCGTACAGTGGTGCATTGGGGGTGAGCAATACCGTATCCCGAAATTATTCCATGGGAATTGGCTATTTCAATAAAGTGATCGGAAGCTCATCCTATTTATTGGGACGCCAGAATACTTCAAGAGCTGCCATCTCTTTCGTTTTGGGTTATGGGAACATTACCCGTCATTATGGCGAAACGGTGGTGGGAACTTTCAACGACACCACAACTACCCTCACCGCCACATACAACGGAGGTTCCCGCCTCTTCACCATTGGAAATGGCACGAGCACAACGAGCCGTTCCAATGCCATGGTAGTTTTGCAGAATGGGAATACCGGCCTGGGAACCAATAGCCCCGAAGCAAATCTGCATATTGTGAGCAATTCGTCGGTGGGTTCATTGATCGTGGCTCCGCAAACCACAGTCAATGGGGAAGATGCCATGATCGCTTTGGCAGAAGACGATGAGTTCGATTACGGCGTGGAGATATTCTATGACGGGGGCGATAATAACCTGTCCTTCTTCGAACGTTCAAACGGAACCCGTACTTCAACACCTATGCTCACTATGGAACGGGGTGGTCAGATCGGTCTCAACTCAGTGACGGCACCGGCTTTTATGCTCGAATTGCCAAACTCATCCACAATGAGTATCGGTAGGGCCAGAGCCGAATCGTGGGTAGTGTATTCGGATGGCCGACTGAAATCCGAGATCGACGAAATGCACTACGGGTTATCCACAGTGATGCAACTGAAGCCGCATTCCTATTTTCAACACAATAGCGAATACGTCGATGGATTGCCCCTGGATACTCTGAGTGGAAAGGCGTACCTGGCAGAATCGGGTGAGAAGACAATCGGATTCATAGCCCAAGAGCTCATTCAGATCGTTCCAGAGGCTGTTTCTGAACCTGAAAATGTCAATAAGGATCTTTACGGTGTGGATTACGTCAAACTCATACCGGTTCTCACCAAGGCCATACAGGAACAACAGGCCATTATTGAAAAACTTGAAGCCCGGGTCGCTGAATTGGAATTGAGATGATAAACAGAACCAGATTTCAATTGTACTTAAGGTGCGTCCGTATCATGCTGAGTGGCATGTTCTTGTTAACGCTCACGCTCAGCTCTTTGTCCGCCCAATCGTTGGAGAGACAAGTGATCGGCTCGGGAGGGGGAACACATTACCGGTCCGATAGTGCCGTACTTCTGAACTTTCAAACAGGGGAGACGGTTGTGGAAACCATGATTTCCGGCGCTTTTGCACTCACCCAGGGATTCGAGCAACCCGATTCTCTTCAATCTGCTTCGGAGGTTGTGGATATAACTTACACATTCTATCCCAACCCGGTTACAGAGCTGGCGCAGCTTCGAATTGTGAGTCCGGTCGATGTGCAATTGACTTTGAAGATAACCGACCTGAACGGCAAGGTCTTCTGGGAGAAGCAGATCGATCTGAAAGCGGGAGCAGAGCGAACGATCCGGTTGCCGGTGCAGGATCTTGCAACCGGCTATTATCTGTTGTATTTCTACGACCCATCCGGAAGGGAAATGCATGCCGTGAAGTGGCTGAAAATATGAACATCCGGTTTATTTCTTTTCGGTAATATTCCTGCTCCGCGTTCTGTCCGTGTATTGATTTGAGGTAATTTTACCTCATCAATGAGATCGGCAACGCTGCGTATTGCACTTTTCCTTTTGAGCCTGCTCGGCAGTTTTCCCATTTGGGCCACACACATTGCAGGAGGGGAGATCTATTACGAGTACATTGCCAGAAACAGGTATCGCATCACGATGAAGCTCTACATCGATTGCGAGAATGGGGAGCAAAGCGCTATTAATACCGATCGCACGGCATTCATAGCCTATTACAATGCCCTCACCAATCAACTTATTGGGGTTGACGAGATCACCCGTACCGGGCCAAACCGGGTGCGTGAAACAAACTATAGTTGTGTTACCAATCAACCCAGTGCCTGTGTCGATGAGTACACCTATCAATTCGAAAAGGACCTGAACCCGTCCGACCACGGCATTATTCTCACATTCCAGCGCTGCTGCCGAAACGGAACGATCAACAACCTCCTCAACCCAGAAGCGCTTGGTGCGACATACACGACTACCATCCCCGCTACTACAGACATTTCGGTAAATAGTTCCCCGATCTACCGAAAACTCCCTCCGAATTTCCTGTGTAACGACGCACCGCTTGTATTTGACCACAGCGCAACCGATACGGATGGCGACTCACTGGTTTACTCGCTGGTAGTACCCTATCATGGCGCAAGCCGAACCAGTCCACGACCTTCGACTCCACAAGCACCTCCATACCAGACCTGCGTTTTGGCCAATCCATACACCATAAAGAATTTGATGGGAGGAACCGTGCAGATCCAGATCGATCCTAAAACCGGAGAACTGCGCGTAACGCCCGACAAAACCGGACAGTTTGTGGTGGGGATCCGCGTGCAGGAATACCGCAATGGTGTTCTGATCGGAGAAGTTCTTCGCGATTATCAGTTCAACGTATTCGATTGCAATCTTGCCACTCAGGCCAATTTTTTAGCTCCTCAACGGGTTTGTAACGACAGTGCACGGTTCAAGGACCTCAGCAAGAGTGCGCTCAGCTATCATTGGGATTTTGGTTTAGATGGTGTCGATTGGGACACTTCCAATAAAATGCAACCGAGTTGGTATTACCAGCAGAGCGGCACTTACAAAGTACAACTTGTAGTGAGCAACGGTAGCTGCAAAGATTCATTCTATAACTACGTCCATGTGATCTTGGCCGATTCCATTCATGCCCGCATCAGTGCCGATCCGGATTCCGCCTGCGGACCG
The DNA here is from genome assembly GCA_020635435.1 of Flavobacteriales bacterium. Lineage (GTDB taxonomy): Bacteria > Bacteroidota > Bacteroidia > NS11-12g > UBA9320 > VMDK01. The sequence goes on along the minus strand of JACJZU010000003.1, from coordinate 455,592 downwards.
ATCCGTGTGAACATTCAAAATACGAGCGATCCAACACCATACTGGGTTTGGGAGTTTGGCGACGGTTCGCCGCAATTGGTGAATAGCGATCCCGGTGCGCATATCTACACCAATCCCGGGGTTTACAGACTGAAACTGACCATTACCGACTCTTCTAAATGCAATATCAATGATGCGGCGGAGCAGGTGATCCATGTGTTTCCACAGCCCGATGCCGATTTCGTCAAGGGCGAAACACTATGCGACGGGTTGGTTGAATTCGAGAACCGCAGTACCAATTCGAATACATACCATTGGAAAGTATTCGCCACGCCTCCGGACACATCCTACGACGCCAATCCCACGCTGGAATTCGCCAAAGACGGGAATTACCGCATACGCTTAATTGCGCGCTCCCCGAATTGTGTCGACTCCATCGATAAATTCATCCCGATCGTGATCATCCCGACCCTGGATGCCAAACTGAATATCAAACCACTGAGCGGTTGTTTGCCACTCGATGTGTTCCTATCCTATCAACGCACCAAATACGACAGGCACGATTGGGATTTTGGGGATGGCAATCGCTTCAGTGATACGATCATAAAGAGTTACCGATATGATTCAAGCGGCACCTTCGTGTTGAAACACATCATTCGGGATAGCCTCTCCTGCAACCTGATCGATTCGGCCTTTTATACCATTCGCACTAAAACAAGGCCTGGAGTCTATTTCGATTATGATTACAATCCATGCACCGGGGATATGCAATTGCACAACTACAGTACAAATGCTTCCGATTACACCTGGGAGATCGGTACAAATGTTCGGTCGCACGTAAAAGAACCAAGCTGGAATTTTGACAGTCCTCAGCGCATTCAAATTGCCTTAACGGCAGATTCTGCATCGATTTGTCCGGTTACCTATGTACTAACCGCCGAATTGGACCGAAGCGACCTCAGCGGTTTGATCATTCCGAACGTTTTTACACCCGGCCGTGACGGTATAAATGATTGTTTTGAACTGGGGGGGATCGACCGCGATTGTTACTCGGTGAAGATGGAGATCTATAACCGATGGGGGGAGAAGGTGTTTCAAAGTGCGGATTCCTACGATTGCTGGAGGGGAACTTCCGAATTCAACCACAAGAATTACCCATCAGGAACATACTTCGCCCGTTACTTCATTACGAATAAAAGTACCGGAGAGGAGCTCTTCTACACAAATACCATAACACTCATCCGGGATTAAGATCTGGAATGCTGAAGATTCTGCTGTTCAGTTTGCTCGGTTTTCTACTCCTTCGATTTGCCGTAAGGTTATTAGCCAAAATTCTCGGAATACTTCTGATCGGGATGGCCTTGGTACTGTTTGCTTACCAAAAAGGCATTGGACCTTTCGAGCGAAATTATTTTTCACTGAAGGAGCTTGAAAAGATCTATTGTACGAACGAAAATGACCCGTATAGCTGCGATTGCATTGTGCAAATTATTGCTGAAGACCTCCGAGGCCGATTTAGTGCCGGGGAAATGCAGGAAATGGAGAACGATCGGATCAAGGGCGCGTATGCCTTGCATAGGAGCCTAAATGCCAGGAGGAAGGAAATCGAAGCTTGTTTGATCACAACTCAAAACACCGGAAAACTGAAAGAATTTGAATTGAGTTTGTACACCTACAACAATTCGTTCATGCGAAACATTGGCGGGGTATTCGATATGATGTTCCGCAAAGCAGGTGGTGTTTGGGATGATCTGAAATCGGAGAAAAAGACGGTGGACGAGCGGTATTGACGTTTATTTCGCGTTACACACCGAGGACTGTTCTGAGATTCTGAACCTGACTTTCCCAGAGAAGTTGAGTTTCCTCGATCTCATCATCGTCGCACCAATCCGTTACCACCAATGCGATATCACCGGTTAGTTCATCTTTACTGATCTCCATTTCCAGGTACTCCTCATCGGCGGAATCCAGGAAATGAAAGCGGACTGATTTCCCTTGAACTTTGCGGATCAATTCGGCCGGAGTTTCCTCACCTTCCCAAATGAATTTGTAGATCTTGCCCTTCACATTCACATTATCGGCGAACCACTCGAGTAAACCGGAAGGAGTTGAGATATAATTGAAGAGAATATTAGGTGAAGAACTCACTAAAAACTCCATCACTAATTTTTCCCGTTGCGACATATATTCTTCAGAACTTCAAATTAAAGACAATTTGAGAAAATAAAAAGTGTAAAGCCCATTATTTTTACCGCATCAATGTTGGCTGAAAGCACTGTATTTCAATCACACCGCAAGTTATACCTTGCCTGGCTCGTTGCTTTGTTAACTGCCCTTGTCCTTCAATTATTCAATTCCAAAGGGGATCTCGTGCTCGCTCTGCACTATATGCGCATCGATTGGCTCGATGAATTATTCCTCGTCATCACCAGATTGGGCGAGTATCAGGGATTTCTGCTTTCAGCTGTTATGATCATCCTGATTGGCAATTGGAGGCACTTACTCACTTTGATCAGTGCCACATTGATCATGGTCGGGCTCATATATATATTTAAGTTCAAGATCTTTCAGGATGCTGAACGGCCGATCGTGTTCTTTGAACGATTGGGTATTTTAAGTGATTTCAGGCCGGATTACCATTTGAATCGAAAACACAGTTTCCCATCCGGCCACACAGCGGCAGCATTCACATTTTTCTTTTCATCTGCATTATCAACACGTCGGTTCGATCTGCAAGCCGTTTCTCTTGTTTTGGCGGTGGGGGTGGCTTTTTCTCGTGTATACCTCATGCAGCATTTTGTGATGGATACAGTTGCCGGCAGTATATTGGGTGTTGTCCTGGTAAGTGCCATCTATGTGGTTATGAACCGCATGATCGCTGCTGACTCCAGATTGAACCGAATGGTGCTCAAGCGAAATGAAAAGGTCTCATGAGCACTTCATAATTTCGGCTCTGGCTCTTCTGTGGTTTGTACCGGGACTGGGTGCAGTGCATTTATTCGATTGGGATGAGATCAATTTTGCCGAATCAGCACGGGAGATGCTCTTAACAGGTTCTTGGTGGAATGTGACCATCAATTTTGAGTCGTTTTGGGAAAAACCGCCTCTGTTCATTTGGCTGCAGGCCCTCTGTATGAAACTGTTCGGGGTGGGGGAGTTCGCTGCGCGTTTGCCCAATGCCCTGGCCGGTTTGGCAACTCTGAACGCGATCTGGTGGATCAGCGCCAGGGAGGGAATGCGGCGAACCGGTGTGTGGTGGATTGCACTTTACCTGGGATGCATCGCCCCCCATTTCTACTTCCGGAGCGGCATCATCGATCCCTGGTTCAATCTGTTCATTTTTCTGGCTTATTACCGCGTATATCTGCTCCACAAAGGTCATGGATCTGTTCGTCAATCGGCAATAGCCGGGGTGTTCCTAGGACTTGCGGTACTCACAAAAGGTCCGGTTGCCATCCTGATCGTCTGTTTAAGCGCCCTGGTTCTCCTCCTTATAAAAAGGCAGATCTTGTTCAATTGGAAGGATGTTCTGACCGGTATGTTTTGTACATTGATGATTATTGGTATGTGGTTAGGCCCATTGCTCTATAATCATGGATTTGGGTTCATCACCTCCTTCATGAACTATCAGCTCGATCTGTTATTGAATCCGGTAGCCTCTCATGGGCAACCGTTCTATTATCATTTCATTGTTTTGCTGTTTTTATGCTTTCCCGCATCCATCCTGGCATTTATAGGCTCGGGGAGCGGTTCCGAAACCGAATTCAGGAAATGGATGCAGGTACTGTTCTGGACCGTGCTGCTCTTGTTTTCTGCAGTCACGACCAAGATCGTTCATTACAGTTCCATGTGTTATCTACCGCTCACTTTCCTGGCGGCAGAGCGCATTCAACTCCTGTTTGAAAGAAAGGTGCGATTCTCCGGACTTATAACCCTACTACTCGCATTGATCGGGACGGTTTTAAACCTTGTGTTCATAGTTTTACCGGTAATAGGGGCTAATGCTCCAAGAATTGTGCAACGTTATGGCAATAAGATCCACGACCCCTTTGCCATGGAGAATTTACTGGCGCCTTCGATCTGGACAGGTTACGAATGGATGGTTTCGATCCTGTTTCTGATTGGTTTGGTGTGCATTATCCTGGGTTTACGAACTGGTAATAGTTCGATCGTGCTATCCGGACTGGGACTGAATGCATTGTTCATCGCATTGTTCAGTATTGCGGTGGTTCCGGCGGTTGAAGCGCATACGCAGGGCAGTATCATCCGATTCTATGATCAGATCAAAGGGAAGGATGTATATGTACATACCTATCGCTTTAAAACCTACGCACATTATTTCTATACCGACATGCGGCCTATGGACGAAAAGGATGGACTGTACCGCATCAGACAGGGGTACTATAAAGAACGTGGAGTGCGTGGCCCAATCGAATTGGGAGATGCGGAAAGGAAGGAACTCAGTGCATTGGAATTCAACTATTTGTTGAGCGATTCAGTCGACAGACCGGTTCTATTTGTTTGTCAGACCAGGAAGCGCAAAGAACTTGACGAATTGAACGGGCTCACCCTCGAATTTTCCGGAGGAGGTTATTACGTATTTCGCCATTGACCCTATTTGTCAGAAAACGACCTGAAATTTTATAAATTGATTTAAACAAGTGAAGTGGTGCGGTTCACGCACAAAACATGAATTTAGTTGATTCTAAGTCCACGATTCATACTCAATTTACCCGGTTCTTAGTCCGAATTTTCAATCGTTTTTACTAGTTTGAGAAAGAACAGCTTGATAGTATGTCGTTTACAGCGATTCTGTACATTTATTAAATATTTTCAGTGATTTTGCATTGTCAATTTAGACTGATTATGTATTTTCGTTAACTGACTAGTTAATACTTGTCCCAAAAATTCAGCTTATGAAAAGAATTCTTACACATTGCTTAGCCCTTGTCGCTTTGAGCATTTCGGTCACGGCGGTATTCGCTGCATCAACGACCTACTACGTATCGACTTCGGGTAACGACGGCAATTCCGGTACCAGTCCGGGGAGTCCAAAGCTCACGATTCAAGCTGCCATCAATGCGGCGAGTAATGGTGATAGCATTTTTGTATCCAACGGCACCTATACCATTTCCACCACCCTGGATGTGAACAAAGGTGTGGTGATCCATGGTGAGTCGCAGGCAGGAGTGATCCTCGATGCTTCCGGCATGACTCCGATCACACTCCGAGTGATCGAAACAGATGCGGACAACGTGACGCTTCGGAACATGACTATAAAGCCAATTACAGATCCGAATCCAGCTGCAAGTAACAATATGGGATATACGATCAAAGCAGGGAGTAATTCAGTTCCGACCATCAACAATAATCTGATACTGCACAATATTAGTATAGATGGAACCGCCGAGAGAACGCCATTCGACATTCATGGTGTCGACGGGGTTGATCTTTTGAACCTCAGCGCCTCAGGTACAACGCGCGGTAATGGTATTAATATTACCGGATGTACAGATGTTTACGTCAATGGATTTACCGGAACCGGCAACGCTTGGGGTTCGATAGCGGTTTATGCATCTCGTTACGTACCTGCTGCAGGTCGAGGTTCCAATAATGTTGTCATTGTTGGCTCTAGCTTAAGCATCGACGGAATAGTATATGCTCAGGACGATCCGACTTTTTCGACACCTCTATATAATACAAACGTCTCTGTAACAGGTTGGGATTTCCGAGTATTCAACGATGGACACCGAGCGGACGGCTCAGAATTTACATTTTATTGCGAAGACGAAACTGCTGCCGGGACTTTAGCCACTGCATTGAACGCCGCGAACGGAGGGAATTTTACTTCTGTAGTAGAAGAGATCAGCACAGGATACTGGTATGTGACCAGTGACGCCCTTCGAATTCAAACAGCGATCAATAAAGCCACTTCAGGCGATCGCATCATTGTTCGTGCCGGTACTTATCCGGAAGGATTGAGCATTGGTAAGTCGTTGACCATTCTTGGTCCGAATGCGACAGAAACTCCAAACGGTGGAAGCCGCAGCACAGAGGCCATCTTAAAGCCTACTGGAGGTAGTGGTGCTCCGGATGCAATAACCGGCACTGCAGCTTCAATCACTGTTGTCTTTTCCGGTTTTACAATTGATTTGGAAGATTCTAGGTATGACACGTATTATAGTAAACGATTCGTTACTCAAACATCAAAGTCTGGAACTTCATGGACATTTGAGCACAATATTTTTCAAAACCAAGCCTATGTTGTGAATGGCACATGGTATTTGTCAGGAAACGCCAACTTAACTTTTAATCTGTGGGACAATTATTTCCGAAATACGGAAAGTACGAATACTTATTACTCTAATGGAATTGCTATTTGGGGAACAGGACCTAGTGCGATTGACGTGAGGGATAATGTATGGGAAAACACACCTTACACAGCCATGAACATCAACAATTGCACAGGTGTTATAACGAACAACGTAATCAAGGAAACTCGCTCTATAGTAGGTGATTGGTTTTTATATCAACAAGGTTTCCTATTAGCCGGTGCTCTTTTTGATTTGGATATCACAAATAATACCTTCGATGGATTAGGTTATGGTATTATTCTTTATGGTAATGTCGATGGAAGTATTGATGTGAAGGATAACATTTTTAATGCAACATATTACAGCAGTATTAGGGCTTCGAGCCAACAATTCGATCCGTCAACTGATTTAGACGATGTGGTCATCACCGGAAATAGCTTCACAAACTTTGAAGGAACGGTTGGCGTAGATTTCCAAATTGCAAGCGGCCGAACAGACGGACAGATCATCAACGCTACCTGTAACTGGTGGGGAACAGATGTTCATCAGGACATCAAGGATCTTTCTGTCGCTGATGCCAAAGTGGTTCCATACGAAACAACTGAAGGTGGCGAATGTGCCTGTAATCTCACATACCCGATAAGAGCCTACTTTCGTCCATCTCGTTATGGCCAGTTCAATGTGACTCCAAATGGTGGTACCAATGGTTCCATCATGGTGTTGGTACAGGGTGCCGGAATTCCTCCTTATAGCTACAACTGGACAGGTCCTTCCACCATCACAGGTACTTCAGGAACAGGATTGAAGGCAGGTAGTTATTTCCTCGAAGTCACAGATTCCGAGGGATGTAAAAGTCAAGCCGGTCCCTGGAACCTGAGACAACCAAATTGATCAAATTAAGGCAAACACCTTAACTCTCAGATAATTGGAAAAGGTCAACCTCTGGTTGACCTTTTTCATTTATCAGATTTATCCAAATTAGTTTTACGGCTGTCTGCCAACTCATGCTCAATGCACCCGATCCGAACGCCATTCCAGCGTCTTCAACATGTCCGCTTCAAATTCCAGGTATTCCTGCCATCGGGCATCCACCAAATCTCGGTCCATGTAAGCCCTCGCCAGGTCAATGAACATTCGGTAGTGCCCCGCCTCTGATACCATAAACTCATGGTAAAACGAACGGAGTTGCGGATCGGAAATATGAAGACTTAACAAACGAAAACGCTCACAACTTCGAGCCTCGATCAGGGCGCAGGTCAATAAAGCCTCGATCAATTGCTCTGTTCGCGTACCACCGCGCCGCTGAAAAGCCTGAAGCTTGATCACATATTCATCTTTCCGTTGTTTGCCCAATTGAAATCCCCGCTTATCCAATTCCTTCAGCACTTTGCGGAAATGTCCCCATTCTTCCGCAACCAATGGAGTTACCTGTTCGACCAATTCCGGCAGATCTGAAAATCGAACGATCAGCGAGATCCCGCTCGTCGCAGCCTTCTGTTCACAAAATGCATGATCTGTGAGGATCTCCTCGATGCTTTTTTCAGCGATATTCACCCACCGCGGATCGGTGGCAAGTTTCAAACCGAGCATGGCGCAAAGTTAGCTTTTGTATGCTACTGGTTCGTTCCATGGGCGGAACTGTCTTTTGTCAAGTTCAATGCAATTTTCCCCTTGGTGTACCAATGATGCCGTAACTTGCGTATTTATACAAACAGTAAGATGAGCCGTAATTCGTTGCGCATAGTAGTTATTTTCTTAGCCCTTGCCTCGACATCCTGCAGGAAGAATGCCGATCTGATCCGTGATCTGGAAGATGTGAAAGGGGTGGAGTGGTCCCCTGAATTCGCGGCTCCTTTGATCAACGCATCCCTCGGACTTTCCGATCTGATCGAACAGACCAATTCCGAATTGATCGAGGTAGATGGCGATAAATTGATTCACATCATTTATCGCGGTGATCTCATCAGCATCGAGGCAAATCAGGTGCTGCACATTGAGGATCAATCCTTTGATAATCCGATCATTTTCAATCAATCGGAATTGACCCAATTCAACCTTGCAGATTCAGTGATCCTCAACCGCACGATCTGGCTAGATTACGACGTTGAATTCGGGGAAATAGATTCCGTGTTCCTCCGATATGTCCTGATCGAACAGGAAATTTCCAAGAACTTTGATCATGAAGTTCAGGTGCAATTCCGCTTTCCTACCGTGCTCAAACAAAAACTTCCCCTTCAATTCCGGGTTCCTTTGATCCAAGGTTCTACCAGTGCTCAAAATCGACTCGATCTGTTCAATTCCAGCATGGATATGAGCACAGGAAATTTCAGTGTGAATCAAGTTCCCGTCGAGCTTTCCCTCAAGGTGAAACGCACGGGTAGCTCAGTGCTGGATGGGAACTCAGAGATCGCGGTGAAACAGATGCTGAAAAATCACGATTACGACCTGCTTTATGGTTACACCGGCACCGATGAACTGATCAATGACGAAGCCGACACATTGGTATTGAATATTTTCGACAGATCGTCCCGAGGATCGTTTACGGTGGATGATCCGAGGATTAAATTATACGTTACAAATTCCTACGGAATACCGGCTGAAACTGATATTGTTCAACTGCGTTCTTATTCCACAAATTCGGGTTTCCAGAACATCACCGGATTCCCGTCAAAATTGTTGGTGGAGGCACCCGGTATCGACGAGGTAGGCAGCGAATATTCAGACTCAATAATCCTCAACAAGAACACGAGCAACATCGCCGATATCATCAATTCCAAACCGGAGAAGATCGTTTTTCAGTTTGCTTCGTCCAGTAACCCTCAGGGAAAGATCCGACGCAATTTTGCGCTCCGGAATTCAAAGCTGGCCTTCCGACTCGATCTGGATTTTCCACTTAAAGGCACCGCAGACAATTATGGTTTGGAACAAACAAGTTCCTTCAGTTTTGATCCGGGTGAAGGAACTGAGTTGGATGAAGTGGTGCTGCGACTTGCCATGGAAAATGAATTCCCCCTTGATCTGGATCTACAATTGTATTTCCTGGATGAGAACGGAGTGACACTCGATTCACTGTTCTCCACCCGCGAGCTTTTACTGGCAAGTCCGCCTGTAGATGCAGCAGGTAGATCACAGGGAAGTACGAAAAGCTTTCGCGACATACGTTACTCCAGCGATCGGATAGAGCACCTCAAAAGATCAAAGGAAATGAAGATCGTTGCCGGATTCAATACCACTCGATCGGGTTCGAATCAGCCCGTGGTTGCATTCTATTCCGACTACCGATTGAACCTGAAACTTGGTGTAGCAGCCGCAATTCGCGCCATAGGACAATAATATGAAACGGATCCACTTAACCCGCTTTTTCTGTGTGTTGACCATTTATACCCTGATGGCCGGAACTCCAACTTTTGCACAACAGAACATAACGGCATACGGAATGAAATCCCTGCCTCAGCGCACCTATGTGAATCCCGCACTTCGCTGTGATTCGCGATTCTTCGTGGGAATTCCCGCACTCTCTTCCATTTTTATCGACTTCAGTAATTCGAGCCTGCAACTGAATAAGATATCTGAGGTTTTGGACCGCAAATCGGACGACTCGGTCGTGATCAATCTGAACAAGATCCCCAACATGTTCAGAGAGCGCAACAGCATCAGCACAGAGGTTTCGTTAGACCTTCTGCACGCAGGATTTGAATTGGGCGATAATAATTTCTTTTCAGTCAATGCCAGTTTGCACACATCGGGAAAAGTGAGTTTCAACAGAGATCTGCCCAAACTGCTCTTTGAAGGGAATGGCGGTAAAAATCTCGCATATCCATTCGATCTGGGCTCACGTGTGGACCTGCTTCAATATGCAGAATTAGGTTTGGGCTATTCCAGACGCTTGAAAAATGACCGACTTGCCATCGGATTCCGCGTGAAATACCTGCGAGGCATTTTGAACCTGAATACGGAACGTTCCGATATACAATTCAGGACAGATCCAAATAGTTTTGAGCTGATCGCGTCCTCCGATATCCGATTGAACTACACGGCGGACATGGAGGGTTTCACCGAAGAAGTGAAAGACGTTTCGGATCTTCCGGTCGCAGATATGTTCAAACTTTCACAGTTCTCCGACGTATTCGGCCGAAACAACAACGGTTGGGGTCTGGATGTTGGTGCAACATACGATCTAACGAAAAAGATCGAATTGAGCGGTTCCATCATCAACCTGGGTCGCATTTACTGGAATAATGGCGTGCGGAATTACACTTCGCGCAATCCTGGAGATACCTACGTTTTCAAGGGAATGGAGTTCAATAACCTGGATAGTTTGGAGGATGGTGAATATTTATTCAACAATCTGATGGATACATTGGCCGATCGATTTGGGTTAGATAGTAGCAGCGAGCGATACTCTACGGGTTTGTTTCCGGAATTTTATTTGGGGGGCACTTTTTCATTTACGAAAAATCACCGCCTTGGTGCGTTGTTCTATGGCGATTGGTATCAGAAAAGGCTGCATCCCGGCTTTTCCGTTACCTGGTATTCCCAAATTGCGCGGTCTCTCAGTTTGTCGATTTCTTATTCCATTATCGACAATTCCTTCAACAATCTGGGATTGGGTTTGGCAACCAATGCCGGGCCCTTCCAGTTTTATATCCTGTCCGACAACATCTTTCAGGTGGCCACACCGGATGCAGTCAGAAACTGGAATGTACGCACCGGTTTCAATCTCACTTTCCTGCGTAAACCCAAGGAAAATAAAAAATACGAAAAGAAATAATACCCGGAGGATCTCGGAGCTCCTAGGAACGTAATAAGTTGATGATACGTTCGGCATGTGGGGCTTCGATCCATTCAAAATCAGTTTGATTGCGAAACCAGGTGAGCTGTCTTTTGGCATATCTGCGCGTATTCAGCTTGATCTTTTCAATGGCTTCCTCGCGATCCAGCTTTCCATTAAAATGTTCAAACCACTCGCGATAACCCACGGTTTGTAAAGCATTCAATTCTCTGAAAGGATAAACTTCACGAGCTTCTTGTTCGAGTCCGTCCAGCACCATCTGATCTACCCTTTGATTGATGCGGCCATAGAGTACCTCGCGGGGCCAATTCAAGACAAAACCGCGCACATCGAAGAATCGATCCACTTTGGGCTGAGTGACAGGAGCGCTTTTCAATGCTTCTCGGATCTCTATGGCTCGCATGAGTCTTCTGGGATTGTTCCGATCTACGTTGACTGATTCCGGACCCAACAAATCAAATCGGGCTTGTAGGGCCTCTATACCTTCTCGGTCATAAGTTTCCTGCAACTCCTTGCGCAAATGTTCATTTGATAGCGGTGGTGCATCCAAACCTGTGATCAGGGCTTTGAGGAATAAACCGGTCCCCCCACACAGAACGACCGCATCATGTGTTTTGAAGAGTGATTCAAGTAATTGCAGTGTCTCCCGTTCAAATGCTCCGGCTGTGAAAGAAGCATGTATAGATCTGTCCTGAATGAAATGGTGACTTACCCGGGCCAGCTCTTCTGAAGATGGAACCGCCGTTCCAATTCGGAGTTCCGTATAGAGTTGCCGGGAATCTGCTGAAATGATCTCCGTGTGCAGTGCTTCAGCCACCTCAATGGCCGTAATGGTTTTACCGCTGGCTGTTGGACCGCAAATGCAGATCAGCAGCGGACGACTCATAGGTCGTCGTCATCCATGTCGTCTCCGCCTTCATCGTCCTCGTCTTCGTCCATATCGAATTCGTCCTCCTCATCGCCTTCATCATCACTATCCTCCACATCCTCGATATCTTCATCGCCTACTCCGCCAACGAGATCTTCGTCGTCATCCGACATTTCGTGGGCATCTTCTTCCTGTACCAACTCTTCCACCAAACGTTCAAATTCATTGGTAGGAGCACCTATTACAGCAGTTGTGAACTGCTTCGGATTGGGTCCGCTGGCCTTTACAAGCTTAGGCAGGTCGTCCGTCTCATTGCTTTTGTAGATGCGCAATAGTTCCACATGTAATTCCCAGGCCATGTCATCGTCGGTGAAGTACAGGAACCTTTGATGCGGATTATTCACCACTTCATTCAACCTGCGTGTGGTCATCATTTCAATATGACCCTCTTCTTCAATATGATTCGCAAATCGTTTGCCCTTGCGCCAGTTATCCGTTGCCAGATAGAAACTGGCCTCAGTATCGGGGCTGAACCCGACTGAGGATAGGATCACATCACTGAAATCCTTCAAGGTATTCGACGCATGCACATCGATTATCCGCTCTACATCATCCACGTCGTCAAACGTGACTACGAACCTGAATACTATCATGAATAATTAACGACTTTGAGGCCTAATTCCCGACCTCTTTCGATTGCAAACTTAAGTGCCTCTTCGCGATTATTCGGTATTATACCTTCCAAAATGGCATCCTTCAATGAATTTTTGATGATCCCGATCTCCCGGGAGGGTTTCAACCCAAAGAGCTCCATGATCTCGTCGCCGGTCACCGGAGGTTGAAAATTGCGCACTCTGTCGCGCTCTTCAACATCGATGATCTTTTGCTGCACCTTATCCAGGTTCTGCAGATAATACTTGACCTTTCGCTCGTTCTTGGATGTTATATCGCAGCGCGAGAGTAGGAGAAGATCGTCTATATCATCACCCGCATCGAATAACAGGCGTCGAACGGCACTGTCGGTTACTACTTCCTTGGTGAGGGCGATGGGTCTCAAATGAAGGAGCACCATTTTCTCCACATATTTCATGTGTTCATTCAAGGGTAGTTTCAAACGACGGAAAATACGCTTGACCATTTTCGAACCAACGAATTCATGCCCATGAAAGGTCCAGCCATCCTTATCGTTGAAATCCTTAGTGCGTGGTTTTGCGATATCGTGCATGATGGCGCTCCATCGCAACCAAAGATTGTCGCTCAGCTCTGCAACATTATCCAGTACCTGAAGGGTATGGTAGAAGTTATCCTTATGGCCGATGCCATTTCGCTCCTCAACCCCCTGTAATTCAACCATTTCCGGAAAAAAATGATCCAAAAGATGTGTATTGAAGAGCAGTTTGAATCCAATGCTTGGCTTGGGAGCCGCAACGATCTTGTTCAGCTCATCCTTGATCCGCTCCGTTGAGACGATCTCGATGCGTTCAGCTTGCCGACGTATACCTGCATAGGTGTTCTCATCGATATGGAATCCCAATTGACAGGCAAAACGGATCGCGCGCATCATCCGCAACGGATCGTCAGAGAACGTGATATCCGGATCTGTTGGCGTCCGGATCATCCCGTTTTCAAGATCCTTGACCCCACCGAACGGATCGATCAAAACACCGTAATCGTTATCATTTAAACTGATCGCCAGGGCATTGATCGTGAAATCCCTGCGTAGTTGATCGTCTTCCAGGCTACCGGGCTCTACGTCGGGTTTACGACTGTCACTTCGATAGGATTCCTTTCGGGCACCCACAAATTCAAAATCCCAATCGCTGCTGTGGATATGAGCTGTGCCAAAATTCTTGAATATCGATACCTTGGGTTTTCCCGGCAGCCGTTCTGAGATCTTTTCTGCCAAGACCGAAGCATCACCTATACATACAAAGTCCACGTCCGTACAGGGCCGATCCAGAAGGTGATCGCGCACATAACCACCCACAACGTAAACTTTCATATCCATGGTGCGGGAAATTTCCCGTACCAATTGGAATATCTCATGCCCAAGGGCTGTTTTCATGTGGGCGCAAAGGTAGGATTATACCCGGAGTATGGCTCAATATCTAGCACCGAAAGCTTACAGCTATGCCTATACAATTGTACTTTTGAATGGGATGAGACAGATCTTGAATGCCGGTCAGATCAGGGAATTGGATGCGTTTACCATTCAAAACGAACCAATATCGTCCATAGATCTTATGGAACGTGCTGCACAGGCATGCGTGGATCAATTACTTTTCGATTTTCCCAATTGCCATTCCTGGGTTATTTGGTGCGGTACAGGAAACAATGGGGGAGATGGTTTGGCCATAGCGCGGCTCTTGCATGGAATCGGAGGATCGGTGCACATTTTGATCTGTGGAGACGTAAACCGGGCAAGTGCTGATTTCAAAGTCAACTTTGACAGGTTGGAATCATACGGTATCCCTATTTCTCCATGCCTTGAGCGGCCAAAGACATCGGCACCCGAGGTTGTTCATGTTGATTGTTTGTTTGGTTCGGGTCTGAATCGCCCCATATCGGGGGAGGCCACGGCAATGATCGATGCGATCAATCTTCAGGAGCAGATTGTCAGCATTGATCTTCCTTCCGGACTTCCGGCAAATATCCGGGAGCTGTTACCTCTAATAACCGAATTGAAAACCGTTCATGCCCGATATACCTATACTTTCGATTCCTACAAATTCTCGCTGTTGGTCGATGATCTCTCCGATTCGTATGGTAAAGTAAGAGTTCTTGACATTGGGCTGGATCAAACGTTTAAAAAGACGATTGAAGTCTCAGAGTATTACCGAACAATTGAAGATTGCAGGAACCTAATAGTACCCCGACGAGCGTACCTTCACAAGGGGAGGACAGGGCATGCTCTACTGGCAGTTGGAAAGACAGGTATGATGGGTGCTGCCGTATTGGCAACTCGTTCCTGCCTGCGCTGTGGTGTAGGTTTGGTGACAGTGCACAGCCCGCAAACACAAAGCGCAATTCTTCAAATTTCGTCTCCGGAAGCGATCTGTCGTCCGTCCTTGATATCGGATGGCATTGACCTTCATTTTAGCGATATACAGCGATATTCGGCGATCGGAGTTGGCTGTGGCATTGGAATAGAACCGGAGGTACGCTTGGCACTCAGGCGGTTCATCAACGATACCTACCAAGGTGATCAACCTTTGGTTCTGGACGCAGATGCTTTGAACATAATCGCTGATGCTCCCGAACTTCTGCAGAAACTTGCAGGAAAACCCGTAGTTCTTACACCGCATCCACGTGAATTTGATCGATTGTTTGGCCAACATTCGGATCATACCGAACGTATCGGGCATTTAGGTGAACTATGCCGTGAATTGCGGATACATATTCTGCTGAAAGGAGCAAATTCCTGGACATCCGGACCGGATGGAGAGCTTCATAGTTTCCCTTTTCCGAACGACGGATTGGCCAAGGGTGGTTCCGGAGATGTATTGATGGGAATACTCAATGCCTTCCTTGCCCAAGGATACAACATACGGGATTCCATTTGTCTTGCAGTGGGACTCCAGGCACACTCTGCACAGGAATGTGCAGCTGAGCGAACTGCATTCTGTATGCTTCCCGGAGACTTAGTTGATTACTTTCCACGTTTTTTTCGTGTATAACTTCCACGAAGCAACTTCACTACTTGATTTAGATTGATTTTCTTTTGTGACACATTGTACGGATCGCACATGCATATTCGAAAACTACTTTTGGCAATTTCATTATTTGTTTCCGGCCTGGCCGAAGCTCAGAACCTGGATCTGTTCAGCGGGAAGGAATTCGACGATATGTCCAAACTCAATCCTGCTTTCACGGGTTTTTTGGAAGAATTCCGTCTTTTAACCGGTCGAAGCGATCAGCTAAGAGCTGGTATAGAATCTAAATTTTTCAAAACACCGAATTACTTCGGTGCCAATTTCGAGATGGACGAGATCGAACATCTCAAAAGACAAAGCTTCCAGTTCAGCTATGCCAGGGAAAAGGAGATCAAGGAGCGATTTGTGCTGAAGTATGCTGCCAGTTTGGATTATCAAGTTCGTACTTTCTTTCGGAATGAGGCGGATTCAAGTTTTACATTTTCAGATTTCAATGGCAACAATTGGTTCTACGATAGCCGAACCAGCGCCATTCGCGTGCGATCTGAAGTGTTCGATCTGGGGGCCGGTTTGGCGGCCGTTTACAAGAATCTGATTTTGGGAGTGAATGCCAAACATATTGGAGGGATGGTCCTGGATCTGTATGAGGACAGTTCTTCGGTAACTATACCGGTTGAGATCAATGCGCAACTTGCCGGATTTATTGAGCTGGGACCGGAATTACGTTTATTCCCCAACCTGATATATGCGCAGGTTGGCGATCAAACATGGTTGGCCAGTGGCCTGGGTATTACAAAAGGGGATTGGTCACTATCGGCCCAGTATGAAATATCTGAAGAGTTGAAGCGGATTGATATTTCGCTTTTTGGAAGAGTGAATCGATTCCTGATCGGGATCGGTTATCTGCGCGACGATCCATCACCCGCTGGCGACCTCTTGCTGATCGATCAGATCCGCCTGACGCTCAACACAACGTTATTAGGCAAGAAGAAAAGGGACCTGGATTCGTTCATTGGTAAAATGAAAAGTTATTATTAGGAATTTCTGACACCGCGATCAACCCGGATATGCCTGATATTTAGTAAATTGTAGACATTGAAGAAAACGGTTCGACTCCTGTTCAACTACTACCTCGTGCTCAAAACGTGCTGGGCAGTTGTGCTTTTTCAGGTGATCGGATATTTCGCTCTGCTGGTTTTCGACCAAGGGTTGGATGTTTTGCGCGAACTGAGTTTCAATGCAGAACCACGGGTAATTCGACAGGCATTTTTTGCATGGTTAGGCGTAAGTTGGTGGAGCTGGCAATCCTGGAGATCTTCCAGAATGATCCTGCACTTTTCCTATTTTAACTTCTGGGCTTATCAACCAATGTACGCACTTCGGGCCCAAGTGCTCATTCCAAGGTTGTTGGGAGTGATCCCGTTCCTGATCTTAGCAAGAGGCGTTGTGAATGCACAAGAGGAGTGGTCTACATTCGCCATTCTCCTGGTATCATCTGCCGTTTGGTTATTTGTTTTCTACCATTTCAGAAGGCGTTTGATCGTATATATCAGGTCCCTGAACATGCGGCTTCACGGCTTCATTCCAGACTATGTCCCGATCAAGAATGGGGTTTATCCATCGCGATTCATTTGGGCAAAGCAGTGGAAATGGATCATTTTTCGGATAGCCGTACTTCTTTTCTTCTTCTTGGTATTCATATTCCGACCTGTAGAAACGGCACAGTACATCGGTTCAAGTGCGGTTGTGTTATTCGGTTTCGGCTCCTGGCTCATTCTCGCTGCATTGATGAGCATGCTTGAGCGACATATCCATTTCCCGGTTTCATTCTCCATTTTTATCGCAGTGGTTGTTTTCAGTTTCTTCAATAACAATCACACCATACGAACCACAGGTACTTCGGCGGAACGCCCTACGCTATCAGGGCATTTCGAGAATTGGTTGAAGAAACATCAGAACGAACCGCAGAACATCTATCTGGTTGCCGCCGAGGGAGGCGGTATCCGCTCTGCCTATTGGACCTCCGGTATTTTATCTGAATTACATACGGTATATCCCGATTTTCACGACAATGTGTATGCGATAAGCAGCGTTAGCGGGGGATCTCTGGGAGCCATGATCTACGAGACCCTTCGCCGCAGCGATGAACCGGATCCCGGGAAGAGTGCCCGGCAGATCCTCCGTTCCGATTTTCTGGCTCCGGTAACTGCCGGACTCATCTTTCCCGACATTCTTCAGAAGTTCATACCGTTTCCGATCGATTTCTTCGACAGGGCAAGAGTTTTGGAAAATTCATGGGAGAAGGCATGGCGCAAAAATGTCCCATCCCCGGAATCGATCGATTGGTCAGCCGGTTTCATCAAGCAATTCGGCGATCCGGAGGGTAGGGTATTGCTTATGAACTCTACACATGTTGAGAGCGGATACCGTACCGTAGTGAGCAATGTTGATCTGAAGGCTTTTGCCCCCATGAACATGTTGGATTTCTTTGAGATACAGGGTACTGATATCCCGATAAGCACAGCCGTTGGACTTAGTGCCCGTTTCCCGCTCTTAACCCCGCCTGCAAGGGTTGCCTTGAAAAATGATGAAACATGGGGACATTTGGTTGATGGGGGATATTACGAGAATATTGGCGCCAATACGCTTATGGATGTCTATTCCGAACTCAGAAATTATTGCCTAGAGATCGGTATAGATCCCAGATTTCGCTTGATCGTGATACGCAATACCAAGGTGGATTACGACTTTACTCCGGTTCGGGGAATGTCGGAAGTACTTCCACCTTTCGTAACCTTTTCAAATATCTGGGCGCATAATGGGGTCGAAGTGATCCGGAAAGGACGTAAACTTGTTCACGAATACAACGATGAGTTGGTGGAGATCAAATTGAAGCGAAGCGATCAGGAAAATATTCCACTTGGTTGGTACTTGAGTCCCGCTGCCCGAAAAAGCATCGAACGACAGATAAGACCACAACTTCGAAATATTTCCGGGCAGTAAGCTTGCAGAGCTAACGTCCATCACTTGTTAATAACAGAGCATTTCGACATTTTGCAGACCAGGGCTCAATGCGCATCACATTTTTAGGAACCGGAACTTCGCAGGGCGTCCCGCTCATCGGATGCATGTGCGGGGTGTGCCAGTCGGCCGATCCAAGAGACAACCGATTGCGTTCCTCAGTTCATGTGCAAACAGATAAGATCAGTTTGGTAATTGATACCGGTCCGGATTTCCGGTATCAAATGCTTCGTGCCGGTGTTCGTGAGCTGGATGCTGTTCTGTTCACGCATGGCCACAAGGATCACACAGCCGGGTTCGACGATATAAGGGCCTATAATTTCATCCAGAAGCGGGATATGGAAGTTTATTGCGACGAACGCGTAGACCTCATTTTGCACAAAGATTTCGATTATGTGTTCACGGATATGAAGTATCCCGGAGTCCCGAGGGCCAATGTGCACCGAATTGGCAATGAGCCCTTTGAAATAAATGGAGAGCTGATCATTCCGATCCTGGTCTATCATTACAAGCTACCTGTATTCGGTTTCCGCATCGGTGGATTCACGTACATTACCGATGCCAACTACATTCCCGATGAAGAATTTCAGAAAATAAGTGGTTCCGACGTTTTCGTGCTCAATGCCCTTCGACGGGAGGAACATATTTCTCACTTCACACTTCAACAGGCCATCGACGTGGCCTCACGGGCTAACGTGAAGTCGACTTACTTTACACATATTAGCCATCAACTAGGATTACACGAAGCGGTAGAAAAGGAACTGCCGGGATCGGTGCATCTGGCTCATGACGGTCTGCAACTCGATATCTGAAGAATGATCTTTCTGACCCCGGAGTTTTATCAGCGTACAGATGTTCTGCAAATTGCGGCAGAATTGATCGGAAAATACCTGGTTCTGAATACCGATGGACAAGCTAAGAAATGCCTTATCGTTGAAACCGAAGCATACAATGGGGTAGGAGATAAGGCAAGTCACGCTTACAAGGGTCGTCGTACACGCCGAACGGAAACGATGTATCTGAAAGGCGGGCACGCCTACGTGTATCTGTGCTATGGTGTCCATCATTTATTTAATGTGGTTACCTCAGTTGAAGATGATCCCAAGGCAGTTCTCATCAGAGCTCTGTCAACCCCGGACGATGAACCGAAATTTCATCCGGCCTCTGGCCCGGGAAAACTTGCGCGTTACCTCGGAATAAACGCCGCTTTTGACGCTACCTCGCTAACAGACGGAGCGTTGAGACTGGCGCAGGGCATGGAACTATCTGCCGACCAAATAGCAGCCACGCCCCGCATCGGGGTGGACTATGCCCAAGAAGATGCCCTGTTGCCGTACCGTTTCATCTGGAAGGAACATCCGGCCTTGAGCGGGCCACGAGGGATCAATCGGAATTTGCGATCGATTACCGAAATTGTGCCTCGTTTCTCATGATCGAAATTCAGACATACGAAAACAAGGAGGATCGCTACCGTTCCTTACTCAAACAGCTGGAAGCTCTACTCAGCGCGGAAGACGACACACTTGCCAACCAGTCCAATGCCTGTAGTCTCATACATTTCAGTTTCGAACACCATTGGACAGGCATTTACCGTGTTCAGGGTGAGGAGTTGGTACTTGGCACTTTTCAAGGGCCACCGGCTTGTACGCGAATCGCCTACGGCAAGGGCGTCTGCGGATCAGCCTGGAAAGAAGAAAAGACCATCATAGTTCCCAATGTGCATGAATTTGAAGGACATATAGCTTGCAGCTCGCTTTCAAATTCCGAAATAGTGGTTCCACTGAAACGTGATGATGGCTCAATTTGGGGTGTTTTTGATATCGACAGCACTGAATTTGACAATTTTGATCACACAGATGCCCAATACCTGGAGCAAATAGCGCGATTTCTCAAGCCATGAGTTGGACGCGAACATATATGCGTTTGGTGCAGGCGGTATTGCCTTCTCCTTTCGTGATCGCCATCCTTCTTACATTTCTCACTTCTGTTCTGGCCTTGTTGCTCACGGAACCTTTGGGATCAGAACCTCATATTGTGCAGTTGTTTCACAACTGGGAAAGCGGGGTTTGGGATCTCCTCAGCTTTACCATGCAAATGATGTTGATGTTGGTACTGGGACATAGCCTGGCATTGAGTAAACCTGTGCAGCGGTTGATACGAATGCTCACAGCCTTCGCTACGAACAATGTACGCGCAGCGGTGATGATCACTACCTTTTCCGTGCTCACCGGATATTTCAATTGGGGGCTGGGTCTGATCTTTGGCGCCATCCTTTGCAGGAAGGTGGGGGAATATGCTCAAGAGCAGGGAATACGCCTGAACTACGCACTCATGGGCGCCTGCGCCTATACGGCATTAATGGTGTGGCATGGCGGTTTAAGTGGTTCGGCACCATTAACGGTGGCCAAAGACGGACACAGTCTCGTGGCTCAAACGGGCGTTATTCCGATCAACGAAACCTTGTTCTCTTCCATGAATATTCGGGTTTTCTTTTGCGTTCTTATCGCCCTGGTCGGTTGTGCTTACCTACTTGCCCGAAATTCCGAATTTGAAATGATCACTTTGAGATCCAAAAAGAAACGAAAGGAGCATCATGCAGAAGTGCTAGGTGCCGAACGACTCGACAGATGGGAATGGTTTGGTCGGTTTTTTGGTCTGCTCATTCTTTTCGTGACCGTTTTACGCTACCGCAGCCTCGATGCAAAATATACTATTCTGAATCTCGATATGGTTAACCTCATCCTTTTTGGACTAGCCCTTGCCCTTCATGGTTCCGTTGCACGCTTCATCCGTTCCGTAGAGGATGCCATGCGCGATGCCACGGGTATACTCATACAGTTTCCACTTTATGCGGGAATAATGGGCATGATGACGCATAGCGGATTGCTCGATGTTTTCGCCAATTATTTCATCACATTGTCCGATCCACAGAGTTTCCCCGTATTTGCTTTCATCAGCAGTGGTCTTGTGAACATTCTGGTGCCCAGTGGTGGCGGTCAGTGGCAGGTGCAGGGACCTATTCTGGTCCAGGCGGCTCAAGAGTTGCACTACCCGCTGTCCAAAACGGTTATGGCCTTGGCCTATGGCGATCAGATAACCAATATGTTGCAACCATTCTGGGCATTACCACTGCTGGGGATAACCGGCCTCAAGGCCAAGCATATTCTACCTTATTCCCTGTTATTCATGGTGCTGGGTGCAATTATTTACGTAGTGGCCCTTCTTTATTGGTGATAGATAAATCGACAAAATGACCGTAATTCATAATAACAGGCTATCTGCGATCGGTTCAATTGTTTTGGCCCTCAGCGTTGCTTTGGGGGCACTTGGGGCACATGCTCTGCGCGATCTGATCGATAGCTCGACCATGGAAACCTACAAAACGGCAGTGCACTATGCACAACTGCATGGTTTGGCACTTGTCTTTCTGCCTTTGATCCAGGGATCCTTCAATCCCACGCTGATCGTTCGGATCTGGAGAATGATCGCTTTGGGCATCTTCCTCTTCAGCGGTAGCCTTATAGGTTTGGTAATTGCCCGTGCAAATGGGGCTAACTGGGATATGCTCGGTGCCATCACACCTTTAGGCGGTGTGTTATGGATCGTGTCTTGGGGTTTACTTGCATGGTTTTTGATGCGTCGCTCATGAAAACTTTACATCTCATTCGCCACTTTAAATCGGACTGGTCGGGCGACTGGTCCAGTGATTTCGAACGAAAACTGAACGATAGGGGACGTTCAGATATTCCGGTCATGGCAGAAAAACTAAAACACGCCGGAGCCGATCCCCAGGCCATTTTCCATAGTGCCGCCGTGCGCACTACACTTACATGCCAGGGGCTGCTGCACCACTGTAATTGGAGAAATATTCCCGTGCAGTCCGTATCCGAATTCTATGGAGCGGGAATTGGTGAATTCATGCATTTCATCGATCATCTGGATGATCGTTATTCAGAGGTGATGTTGATTGGCCATAATCCAACCATGACGGATCTTATAAACTACCTTTCAAAAGCCAGGCTCGACAACCTGCCCACAGGAGGATGGGCTGAGATTCGCTTCGATGTGGCATCCTGGAAAGATCTGAGACCAAAGTCGGGTAGCCTAGTGGAGCTGGATTTTCCCAAGAACAGATCTTGAGCGGATAGGAGCTTAACGCAACCTTAAGATGTTTCGCTTGCCATTGGAATGGATCAGGACATAATCATCGCAAGCCGCATTCTCAAATGGATCGTAATCAATTCGGAGGAAGCGCTCATTCGAACTTTCCTCAATTGTGAAAACTCCGGAACGGAAATATTGCGAGCAGCCAAGTTGTAAGGTCTTGACCAAAGGTTCTTCAATGTTGGAGATAAAATGTTCGTTTGAACGGTTCATGCCATGTGAACTTCCGGTTACGCTGTAAGTAGCTCCGATCATCCCATTGCCGTTCTGTTCCACTATTTCCAGCGTGCGCTCACAAGACCAAAGCATCTCCTTGCCCTTTGTGGTTACGATAGCATCGTGTACAACAACTTCATACAGGTTGGTATCCAAGCGAGTGATCGCAATATTCCCGGCCAAATGCCCCATGACCGTACCGTTCCCGGTAAAAAAGGAATCTTGCGGATTGCAATGCACATTGATCACATTCCCGATCGGATTCGTTGGATCCTGAACGCGGATCTTTAATCGACCGGAACGGTATAGTCCATCGGGACATAACTTCCCATGCGGAATATCTTTGCCCAATGAGCCAAATTTTACCGAGAACTCCCATCCATTGCCATCTGTTAAGATACTATCGGTAACAGTGAGCTTCACATCGGAAGGCAACATGGCCGAAGTGTTACCGGGAATATAGCCCTGACTGATTATAAGATCCCCAACGAGGTCGAATGTGGAAAAGTAGGAAGCTTCCGCGAAGGTTTGATCGTGCGCCGTGTCGAAGTGCTCTTGCACCACAACAACCTCTTCTTTGCATCCTCCCAAAAGCAAACTGATGAACAGTAAGTTGGAACAAAAAAGAAGAATACCGCCCCGATTCATTATTTGCAAAGATACATTCGCAATTCCTGCTTGATACTCACGGTTTTGTAATTTACAAACACCTAATATTGAGATGTAATGTCCGGTTTGTTCAACGATGTAACTCTTTATGCTGAGGTCCTGCTCCCCTTATCGGTTCAGGGTACTTTCACGTATAGGGTCCCCCTTGAACTCAATGACGAAGTATTGGCCGGGAAGCGCGTCATGGTTCAGTTCGGAAGAAAAAAAGTGTATTCCGGATTGATACAGTCCATTCACGAACAACCGCCGAAGGACTATCAGGCCAAATACATCCTTGCAGTTTTGGATGATACTCCTTTGGTTCCCGCTCAGCAGTTGCGCTTCTGGGAATGGATGAGTACTTATTACCTGTGCACCATCGGTGAAGTAATGAGCGCGGCTCTGCCTTCCGCTTTTAAGATGGAATCCCAAAGCAAACTGGTTTTGAGGAATGCGCATTATGAAGATCTTGTATTGGATCAGGCAGAAAAATCCATTCTCATGCAGCTTGAACGGGTGGGTGAACTCACGATCGATCAGGCCGATAAGTTGTCCGGGAAGAAGAGCACTTACAAGATCATTCAATCCCTCTATGCACGGGGACTAATTTGGATCAACGAAGAATTGCAGGGTGGGTACACGCCCAAATCCAAAACCTGTATTGTGATCCATCCTGACCATAGGGATCACGCAGATCCCGATCAATTATATCAGCTGATCGGGAACCGGGCCGTAGTGCAATTAACTGTTGCCAGACTACTTCTGGAGTTGGACCCTCTTTTTCAGGGTGTAGACCGCGCAAACTTCCTCAGTACGAACAATTTGGGTCCCGGGGCAGTCAAGGCATTGGTCGAGAAAGGTATTCTCCTCGAATTCTCCCGGGATGTAGATCGCATTGCAGCTGTGGATGAAAGTGATCTTTTGGAAAATAATCTCACTTCCGAACAACTGCATGTCCTGAATGCGCTGAAAGCTTCCTTCGAAGAGAAGAGTATTGCACTCTTACAAGGCGTAACAGCTTCAGGAAAAACGCACATCTACATCCGTCTAATTGAGGAAACTCTGGCAAGAGGGGAGCAGGTACTCTATCTACTTCCGGAGATCAGTCTCACAACACAACTCATTCAGCGCCTTCAGGCATATTTTGGGAATCGCATCCAGGTTACCCATTCGCGATTCAATCCCAACGAACGCGCTGAGGTCTGGTACAAGATCCTCGATCGCGAATGCGACATACTTCTTGCGCCCAGATCGGGAATTTTCATGCCGTTCAGCAACTTGGGACTTATAATAATTGATGAAGAACATGAAGTGAGTTTTAAGCAGCATGAACCCAATCCGCGTTATCATGCACGGGATGCTGCCATCGTATTGGCAGGTATGTACAAGGCCAGGGTACTGCTTGGTAGTGCCACACCGTCATTGGAAACCTACCAGAACGCCAACTCGGGAAAATTTGGATACTCGCGACTCGACAATCGCTTTTCCGGTGTAATGCCCCCTGTATATCACGTTGTTGACATGCGGGAAGAGCGGAGGCTCGGAACCAACCGCGGAATATTCTCCAAGCAACTTATTGATGCGTTGATTGAAACCCGTGATGGGGGCCAGCAAAGTATCCTATTCCTGAATCGCAAAGGTTATGTACCTACTACGGAATGTGCGGAGTGCAGTTGGACACCAAAATGCATACGTTGCGATATCAGCCTCACCTATTATCGGAGGGATAATTGTTTGCGTTGCCACTTTTGCGGTTATCAAACCGATCCCTACCCGTCTTGCCCTTCCTGTGGTGGCAAGGATCTCCGCATGTCGGGCTATGGAACGGAGCGCATAGAAACGGAATTGCAAAACATCCTACCGGAACTTCGCATACAGCGCTTCGATCAGGTAACGGCACGAACGCGAAGAGCCTACGAGAACATCATAGGCGATTTCGAGGCCGGTAAAACCGATGTGCTCATCGGCACCCAGATGCTTACGAAAGGACTCGACTTCCGAAATGTACTGTTGGTTGGCATTCTCGATGCCGATCATGCATTGAACTTTCCCGATTTCAGGGCATACGAACGCAGTTTTCAGCTCATGGTCCAGGTTGGTGGTCGAGCAGGACGACGCGACCGGCAAGGTATGGTCTACATTCAAACCAACCATCCCAAACATAAAGTGATCTCGAATGTGGTGGATTACGATTATGATGCGATGGTCCAATCCGAACTTGAAGAAAGGAGAAAGTTTCACTATCCGCCATACACGCGATTGGTTCGGATCACTGTGAAGCACAAAGATCACCAGATCACCGAAAGAGCTGCCGATTATCTCAATTTCCTTCTGCGACCCTCTTTTGGAGATCAGTTACTGGGTCCGGAAGAACCTTTCATTACGAGAATCAGAGGTCTGTACCAGCGCCAGTTCCTGCTCAAAATGGAAACTGTCAAAGATCGAAAGTCCATGAAGGCGATTCTAGCCGACAAAGTTCAGGTCGTGCGCAAATCAAAGGAATATGCTAAAGTTCGCTTCGTAATAGATGTAGATCCAATGTAGGTCTTACATACCTACGGCCTTTGCGGAGAGATAACGCTCCGCGTCGAGAGCGGCCATGCATCCGGTACCGGCAGCAGTTACGGCTTGTCGGTACACCTTGTCCTGCGCATCGCCACAAACGAAAACTCCCGGAATGTCAGTTCGTGTGGAATCCGGTTTAGTGATCAGATACCCTTGTTCGTCCATGGCCAAATAGTCCCTGAAGATATCTGTGTTCGGTTTGTGTCCAATGGCAACAAAAAACCCTTTGATCGGGATCTCACGCTTTTCGCCGCTTTGGGTGTTCACAACCCGCACAGCTTCCACTGCATGCTCACCAAGCACTTCTTCCGTTTCCGTATTCCAGAGTATCTCAATGTTCGGTGTATTCTCCACCCTGTGCTGCATGGCCTTGGAAGCGCGCATGTGATCTTTGCGAACGATCATATAAACCTTGCTGCATATTTTGCTCAGGTATGAAGCCTCTTCAGCAGCCGTATCACCACCACCTACAATGGCAACATCCGATCCCCGGTAAAAGAATCCGTCGCAAACCGCACAAGCTGAAACACCGCTGCCATTGAGCCTTTGCTCGCTCGGCAAATTGAGCCATTTTGCACTCGCACCGGTAGCGATGATCACAGTTTCTGCAAGGATCTCTTTAGTTCCATCTACAATTGCCTTGTGCGTACCTCCATTCCGGTCGAACTCCACACTTGTAACCATCCCAAAACGGATATCCGTTCCCAATCTTGAGGCTTGCTTCTTAAAATTGTCCATCATCTCCGGCCCCATGATCCCATCCGGAAAACCCGGATAATTCTCAACATCAGTAGTGATCGTAAGCTGCCCACCGGGCTGCAAACCTTCATACAATACCGGTTTCATATCAGCTCTGGCAGCATAAATAGCAGCCGTATAACCCGCAGGTCCGGAGCCTATGATAAGACATTCAACGTGTTCTGACATATCTCTAGTTCTAAGCGATTCGCTGTGTTTTAAAATCTTCCGCAAGTATAACACCCTCACTCGGCACAACAGGAATGATTTTAACTATGTACTCATACCCATTCCCAATAAAGCAATCCCAATTCCAACTCCCCCAAAAACCAAAAACCTATCTTCCCATTTTCCTATCTACCTAAATATCTATCCTCCCAACTACCCAACTACCCAACTACCCAACTACCCATCTACCCAACTACCCATCTTCCTATCCACCTAAAACCCAACCCTCATTATAAAATCACCCCGCTCCTCATGCTTCCCAAACTTTCGCAGCACCGGTTCTGTAGCATTCGTCTCCAGATCTCGGAATAATCGCCCGGGTGAGCTGAAATCTGCCGTTTGCTCCAGCGATTCGAGGATCTTATCAGCAAAGGGGGAATGGCCTGCACCGGAGAACCAGAAATCAGGCACTTCGCGCATACCGGATGCAAGAAAAATACGTGATATGTATTGCGATTTTCGCTCCTTTAACTCCTCCGAATTCAGATCTGCTGCCGCAGTATATGTATTCAATTCAATGTCGCTTGACAACTGATCAAAAGTGCCCCCGAAACAGACGTCGAAAATTGCAAAAACCTGCTTTCCGGGCATATTATCCAAAATCCGGTGCAACGTTGCCATTTGCAGATAACTGCCCAAACCGATCTCGGCATCCGTGCGTTTACTGTCCGTGAAGACGAGATAGCCATCGCTAAAGTCCGGATTATAGTAACCGTGACCGGCTATGAAGAACAAGAATTGATCCTCAGGCTGAAGCATACTCTTCAGAGTCAGCAAGGTCAATAGAATACTGTCCTTGCCCACATTTTCGAGCAAAGTACATTTTACGTTGAATTTGCGTTCGAGTACATCCCGAACCGCACGTGCGTCGCGAATTGCATTCTTCAGCGGGGCCCATTCCGAGCGGCTTTCATAATCGTTTGTACCGATGAGCAACGCATAAGTTCCAGGCGCTGTAACGGAATCGGATCGGGACAGATCCGTTCGCACACTCTTACCTCCCCGCATTGCACTTCGTCTGTACAGAGCGTTCAGCATTTGCCTGTAATTGTTCTCATTGAAAATGGAGATGTAATCGCCCAGGGATTCATCACATGGGGCAAGGGTTTGACTAAGTTCGCAATAGGCAGATTGTGGATTGTCCATTATCGCCTTCAAATTGTTGTGTTTGGTTAAGGCGTACATCAAAGGCCCCATATTTTGCTTAATGGAATTGCAGTTTACGTTATCCCGTCCATAACCTGTAGTAGTGAGTATTATCCGTTCCCTTTGTCCTGCATAGGCAATGAGAGGATTTTGCTCGAATAGGTTATAAAGCAGATTTTGAGCAAAGTTTGAACCCGAACCTGCTTCGCTCACAAACAATTGAACACCACATTGAAGGGGTTCCAGCCAAGCCGATAATTCGGCTAAATTTACCAGTCCTTTGATACTCCGTATCTCGGCCCGGTATTTGAAAATGTCGGGAAAGTCTGATCCTGACTCCAAATGGGTGAACAAATAGGTCTCACCCCGATCGTCCTCAAAGGAAAATCCACCGAAATAGAACAGGAAACGATCTGTGGCCGATGCACTGTCGGCCATTTGACGCAAAACGGATCGAATATTATCCCGACTTGCCCGGCTACCCAAAAGCGTGTAAGCTTTCACATTTCCGTTTGGCGTATTGTCCCTGGCGTATTGCACGAAGCGCTTTGCATCGGATTCACAATTGTCCAATTCCAAACCGGGTTTATTCAGGTAGTTATATTGGTTGATCCCAACTGCAAGAACATAGACCTTGCCGCCGCGGATCACCGGGCCCGCAGATACCGACAAAGTGAAAACAAGGCATAGCAATGAAATTGCACATAATGCACAAAATTGTTTGAAACAGGCAATTCGCGAATCCATAACAGTATTCAGCGAATATCGCTCAATGACTGTTCTTTACTGAACATCAGAATCTTTCATGAGAAAGTAATTGTTGAACACTCTGAGCTCCCTATGTTTGGCGACTCTGCAACAATTCCGTAACCTTGCTCATCAATTCGTTTTATGCGCAGATTTCTACTCACCCTCTCATTTTTCGCCTCTTTCGGACTTACACCTTCATTCAGTCAACAGTTCATTTCCAGGGAATCAGCAATAAGGGATCATCTCACCAACCCGAAGCATGGTTTTGGGCTTCGTGCAGATGACCTTTCGGATCTACAGATCACGGATGATTACAGATCCCACAATGCCGATTGGGATTATGTTTATCTACGCCAACAAGTGAACGGACGACCTGTGGTGAACACTCATGCAGTGATCGTGATGGATGGTCTAACCGTGTTGTATGCCAAACCGGCTTTGATCAAAGACATCAACGAGATCCCGGTTGTTGAAGATGCTTCGATCGCACCGGTAAGCGCTTTAAGGAGTCTGGCAGAATACGCCGGGGTCGAACTCAATGTGGAACCGCAGATCAGCGCTGCTGAAAAATTTGAATTGAACGATGCATCGCTTTCCGAAGAACCAATTCGTTTTCAACTCAGTTATCTCTATAGAAACAAGAAGCTTGAACTCATATGGCACCTGAACTGGTACCTTGTGAACAGGTCTCATTGGTACGATGCTTATGTGAGTGCAGAGACAGGCGAGATCCTTGAAACGTTCGATTGGGTCATGGAATGTTCATTCGATTGCGCAGTAGAGCACGTCCACGGAATGCGCACAACATCGGCACCGTCCGTGCAGGAAGCACATTCGGTGCACGCGATCAACTCCTACGAAGTATTTCCCGTACCTGTTGAAAGTCCAAATCATGGAATACGTGTTGTGGTTGTTGATCCTGCTGATGCAGATGCTTCTCCCTATGGTTGGCACGACATCGATGGAACAGAAGGGGCGGAGTTCACCACAACGAGAGGTAATAATGTTCGCGCACGTGATGATCGGGACAATAACAACACCGGAGGTTTAGAAGTCGATGGAGGGACCGATTTGGAATTTTCGGCTCCTTTCGACAAAGATCAACCTGCCAACCTCTATCTGGAGGCAGCAATTATCAACCTCTTTTATTGGAACAACATCATGCACGATGTATGGTACCATTATGGTTTTGATGAGGCAGCAGGGAATTTTCAGGAGAACAACTATGGCAGAGGCGGAGTTGGATCCGACTATGTGAATGCCGACGCTCAGGATGGTAGTGGCAGCAACAACGCAAATTTCGCCACACCACCCGATGGGCAAAACCCTCGAATGCAGATGTTCCTCTGGCAGGCCAGCTCGGGTAATGGTGATTATTTTCAGGTAAATAGTCCTTCGGGCATTGCCGGGAAGTATCTCAGTGTTCAGAGCGCGTTCGGTCCAAGGCTGAATCGTGTGCCCGTTACCGGGAAACTAGTGCTTGTTGATGATGGAAGCAGCAATCCCACAGAAGCTTGTCAGCCGCTTCAAAATGCATCTGAGGTAAACGGAAATATTGCACTCATCGACCGCGGCGATTGCCAGTTCGTTCAAAAGATATCCTACGCTCAAGCCGCAGGTGCCAGGGCAGTAGTAATGGTGAACAACGTGGCAGGTTCGCCCATTCCCATGGGTGGATCCAGTGCAGGGATCAACATTCCCGCAGTGATGATAACGATGAATGATGGCCAGACCCTCAAGAATATTGTACAGGGACAAACCATCAATGTGAGCTTGTACGATAGCACAGGTAACGGTGTTACCATCCTCGACAGCGATTTCGACAACGGGGTGATCGCACATGAGTATACTCATGGGATCTCAATCCGATTGACGGGTGGTCCTAGTCAAAACTGCCTCACCGGAAACGAACAAATGGGAGAGGGCTGGAGCGACTTTCTCGCTCTTGTAATGACTCATGCGCCCGGTGCAAAAGGTGAGGATCGTCGGGGAATTGGCACTTATGTGACCAACGAACCCACAACAGGTGGTGGCATTCGCCCCTATCCGTACAGTACTTCACGGTCAATTAACCCTGTTACCTACGATTACATCAAACAACCTCAGTTCACGATCCCCCATGGTGTAGGAAGCGTTTGGTGCAGTATGCTCTGGGATCTGTACTGGGCATTTATCGATCGGTACGGGTACGATGCAGATCTCTACAAAGGCAAGGGCGGGAACAATATGGTAATGCTCCTGGTAATGGATGGTTTGAAACTGCAGGGGTGTAATCCCGGTTTTGTAGATGGTCGTGATGCCATCCTTGCAGCCGACAGATTAAGGTACGGAGGTGCTAATCAACGCATTATTTGGGAGGTGTTTGCAGCACGAGGTCTTGGTTACAGCGCCTCACAGGGTTCTTCCGCATCGAAGACAGACGGTGTGGAGGCCTTCGACCTACCCCCGGCACTACTTGGCTTTGACTTTGTGAAATCCGGCGTAGAACAGGCTACCGCAGGCGATACCATTCCGTTTACCCTCTTCATTAAAAATCTGGGTGAAGAAGCACTCACTAATTTGGAAATAAAAGACACATTGCCATCGAATATGGCTTTCGTGTCGGACGACGGAGTATGCCCGGTTGAACAAAAGGGAACTACACTCATATTCCGCCCGGGCTCCGTACCCGTTGGTGACAGCATTACCTGCCGCTACATCGCGCGGATCGAAAGGGGAATAGGAGGTGAAATACTGTGGACCGATGATGTGGAAAATGGCGAGGGCAATTTTGAGAAGATGGTGGACAATGGTGGTGGAAATTGGATACGACTCGGTTTGAAACCCCGAAGCGGACAGTATTCGTGGTTCATCAATAATCCGGGTTCGGCAAGCGATCGTTCCTTGATCACAGAGTTGGACCTAACCAATATGGAGAATCCATACTTCTCTTTTCAACACGATTTTGAGACTGAAGATGGATGGGATGGTGCAGTAGTGGAAATTGGCGATGGAAATTCCTGGACCGATCTGGGAGGTTTCATGATCGAAAATGGATATAACAATCGGATCCAGAACAATCCTGCATCCGCTATCAGCGATAGAGATGCATTTTCAGGAAACAGTCAAGGCTTCATAAATACAGTTATCGACCTCGGCATGTTCAAAGGTGCAGTGCACAAACTCCGATTCCGCTTTGTGAGCGATGGTTTACAAGGCGCTACGGGTTGGTATCTCGATGATTTCAAACTCTGGGAGAACTATTTGAGTCTGGAGAATAGAGCTACCGCCAAGGCCACAGCACTTCCGGAGTTGCATTCCAGAACATCCACTATAGTTGAGTTCCGTGAGAAAGATACCACGAAAAATGATACCACAGTGGTGGTTTTACCCGACACTTTGAAAGGATTGATGATCTTTCCCAATCCCGTTTACAACAGTGAATTGAACATTCAATTCACAGGTAAAGAGGGCGAGGTAGGAAATGTCGATCTGTACGATATGGCCGGAAGGATACTGTGGAAGGGTAAGATACGCGCCAACAAGGCCTATCGCATACCGTTGGAGGACCAAGCGAGTGGCATTTACCTTTTGAATTTCCGATCCGACACGATCGAACATGTCGAGAAGATTTACTATGTGAGGTAAGGCGGTATCAATGATCGTCCCCGATCAACAAAATCGCACTGAACCCAAAACAAAATGCCCTTGCATAATCATCGAATCCCATTACTCGGTTTGAATAGGAAATTCATACTTCTTTGGCTCATAACCATTGGTCATGCCAGGGCTTTTGGACAATCCTCCGTGCAAACAACCATCCAATTGCTGACTCCGGATCTCGTTAGTTCTGTGATCCTGGATACCGATAAGCCATTCCTCGACTGGATGAAGTCTCAGTCTGCGGCACTTCAGAAAATAGCTTCCGACATCGATGGCAATGCCGACATACAGGTGCTGTATTCAATAAAGCCAAAAGGAATTCCAACCGTAAGCATTCACTCCCGACCTGCACTTAGCAAGGAACAACTTAAAAACATACACGGACTATTAGATTATAAAGGGGCCCCCAATACCAGATTTTCAAATTTTGATTTTGTGATTATAGCCAGGGTGAATGATGGTTTGCCGAAAGAAACAAAATTTGAACCTCCACTTGTTTATCCATTCGAAGTAGAACTTGAAACTTTCGAAAAGCAGGACCTGCTCACCAAGAGAAAACTATTGACGCTTTACATTGCCGATGAGGTAATGCCACTGCTCATACACTACACAGCCACTGTAGATGAGCAATTCCTTGGTGTGCGGTGGATGAGTCGCTTTATGTCCGACAGCGCTTATGTAACCGCGGGTCTCGATTCTATACTTTACAACAAGCCGGAATTTTGGCGTTCCATGATGGAAATGGAGGCAGGGAATCAATTGATACTCTTCTCTGCCATGTGCATGCACCTGTTGCGCAATGAATTCGACCGTGCCGAACGACTAAATTTCCTTATCGGAATGTTCTCTAATGATAACACCCTTCCGTCCATACTGATGGATCAAATCCAACCGAGGGTTACCTCGTTGAATACAGACCTCAATGCACGCATTGAAAGAGGCCTTCAATTTCACGATGAAGGAGCCTATGCTATAGCGGATAGCATCTATAGTTCGCTGCTCATATCGGAAATGTTCCCTAATTCAGCCTGGCTGAAGTACGAGAAGTACTTTACGGCGGCTGCAACCTTAGAACCGGAAACATCCGATTCTCTGTGGTACGCATCCCGAAAAGCGATCTACGCTTGTGATCCGCTCTATCCCATGGACATACGAGCCCGAAATGGGAGAGAAGCCTATTTGATGATGCGTCGTCAAAGCATTCAGCATCTTTTCGCCGATCCTGATGGTTACAGAAAGGACTTTGTCAAATATGCCGACATCGCCCTCGATCTGCAGGCATATAGCTTCGCTGCTCAACTTTATTGGATCATATTAAGTCACTTTCAGAAAGAAGATTACGATGACCGGAATATGCTCGCATATTACTTGTACGCACTGGACAAATTAGGGGTCCCATCCATTCGCGAGTTTTTCGAAATGAATTATGAAGAAGAATTTTCCCGGATTGAATCCGAACGGGACAAATTGATGCGGGAGAGCGGGATTTTTCAGGCTTTTGGGAGATAGCCGATTCACAACTGGTCGTAACTCAACGAGCATCAAGCCGTTCATTGACCACAGACCTCCAGAGAGGGGGGATCAAAGCCGTCAATATCATCAGGGAGTAGCCGAACGGCATCTGCGGTGCCTGTTCCTGACTTTTCAGCGCTTGATAGGGCCTGGAACCATTTAAATGATGATCGGGATGTAATGGTAATTCCAACAAGACCATCCGACTGAACCAATGATCTGAATTCCATGAATGCTCTGCTTTAACATTCTCGTAGATCCCATTTGGCATTTTTTGTCTTACCAATCCGTAATGCTCAATGTAATTGATCGCCTCAAGAAGCAGAATTCCAATGAATGCGGCAGCCAGAAAGCTGAGAAAAGCAGACAACCCAAAATTGAAGAGAATAAGCAGGCAGAAGACGATCTGTATGACCTGAAAGCGCAGAAATTGGTTCTTCAGAGTCCAGGGAGATTCGTTCGCTCGGCGCAATCTCGACTTTTCAAGATTCCATGCATTCAAAAAAACGTGGGGAATAGCCCGAAAGTAGAATCGGTAAAGTCCTTCATTTTTCCGGGCTGTTCCCGGTTCTCCGGGTTTTCCGACATCCTTGTGATGGCCGCGATTGTGTTCAATGAAGAAATGCATATATAGGCTGCTGAGCAGCAGAAGCTGGGCGATGCGCTGATCCCATTTTCCCGGTTTATGTCCTAATTCATGTGCCACGTTAATGCCCAGAACCCCACACAAAACACCCATACTCAAAATACGCCCGATCTGAGTTCCTGGATCAACCGCGCCTATGTCCCTCAGAAAGAACCACAGGGCCAAATATTGCAAAGGCAACATCAGATACGTCAAAAGCGCGAAGGAATATTGTGCACTCAGTTTTTGAATCTCTGCAGCAGTTCGATGTTGTAGGCGCCTTCCAACTATCAGATCAAGAAAAGTTACGACACCAAACGCAAAGAGCAATAAACTGTAGGACTCCCATCCGGTAGAAACCAAGCTGTAGAAACCCAGGGTCGGTACGAGGAGTATACAGAGGTATGGGAGCATACTTGCCTAGAGTAAATTCAGTTGCTTGGGATCAATTGGAGGAGCATTTTTAGGCTTGAGTTCCACCGTTGTATCGGTTTCATCATCATCCGTTCCTTCATCATTTTCGATCCCATGATCTTCAAGGTCGCCTTGAGCATCATCGCCATTGTCATCCTCACCCTCCAGTTCCTCATCTTCCATGTCATCCTCCTCATCCTCGAGATCTGTTTCTTCACTGATGAGCTGAAACTTCACAAATTCGTCGTAGGTAAGCTTGTTCCCGATTGCCTTCCAACCCTTCACATCGATAAACTCGGCCAGGTTCAATTCCTCAACCTTAACCTCATTCTTTTTGTTTTTCGTAGTGAGTCGGATAATGGGTTCCTTTTGCAGGGTAGCCAACACCATCTGGTCTTTCCTGCCTTCACCTATGAACTGAAACTTCTTATCCAGCGTACTCGTTTCGATCAGGAAGCGCTTCACAAAATGATCGCCGTGTTTGTGATCATAATGAATGCAGGTAATTGGCCTTTTAGGATTGAATTTAGTGATCAAAGCCACATCAGATGGTTCAAAATGCCTGGTGAGTTCGTGATCACACAACTCGTACATTCCATTTTTATAGATGATCAGTAACAGATCATCCGTTTGAAAGTTGCCAAGTAATTCGCCCCGTTCCTCGATGTTCAATCGTCCGATCGCCGGTTCGTAATAAATATCCCTTCCACCTATTGTTGATCGTCCCTTTTCCTTGAGATCGATCTTGCGGATCCTGTATTTCGTGAGTGTATTCCCCTTGCTGCTCCTTCCTTTGATGGCCAGTTCTGCAAAATTGTAATCAAAGATCTTAACACGGGCACGAGCCAAACCATGGAGGTTAACCGTTATGATCTCCGCCTCGCCGTTTGGATTGGCGCTGAAATAGAGGATCTTCGATCCCGGTGTGCCCGCGGTGAGGTCATATTCCTTGTCTCGTGTTATCGAAGTGACACTGAAACGTTTAACCATAGCCTTACCACTCTTCCCATCCAAATAGACCACGTTGTATACTTTGCGGTCATCACCTTTTCTCCAAACGTCTACATGTACGATATCCTTACCGAAAAACGCCTTTTGGCTCACTTTACTCACCTGGTATTTCCCGTCGCGACGGATCACGATCACATCGTCCAGATCGGAACAGTCACAAATGAATTCGTCCTTTCGCAACGAAGTACCTACGAAGCCCTCCTCAAAATTTGCATAGAGCTTTTGGTTTGCAACTGCCACCACACTGGCCTCTACCTTACCGAATGGTCTTTCCTCGGTACGACGTTCCTTGCCTTTTCCGTATTTCTTGAGCAGTTCCTTGAAATAGTCGATCGCATATTCGGTCAAATTGGCCAGATGGTGCTCCACCTGAGCCAATTCATCTTCAATGCCCTTGATCAGTTCATCCGCTTTGAAACTATCAAAGCGCGAGATCCGCTTGATGCGTATTTCGGTTAAGCGCGTGATATCATCCGTTGTAACCTCCCTGCGCAATAGTTTCTTGTATGGATCTAAACCCTTGTCGATCGTTTCAATGATGGCCTCCCAGGTCTCACATTCTTCGATATCGCGATAAATGCGCTCCTCTATGAAGATCTTCTCCAAAGAGCTGAAATGCCATTTCTCTTCCAATTCGCCTTTGCGGATCTCAAGCTCCTGACGCAACAGGTCAACGGTATTGTGCGTACTGAGCCTCAGGATCTCGTTAACGTCGAGAAAATGCGGTTTGCCATCGATGATGATACACGCATTCGGACTGATGGAAACCTCGCACTGCGTGAAGGCGAAAAGAGCATCAATGGTTTTATCGACCGAAACTCCCGGCGCAACCTGAACTTCAATTTCAAGATCTTTCGCCGTATTGTCGATCACCTTCTTGATCTTGATGGTTCCCTTATCATTCGCTTTGATGATGGAATCGATAACGCTCGCAGTAGTAGTGCCGTAGGGAATCTCCTTGATGATCAGGGTACGTTTATCCCGAGTCTCGATCCGGGCCCTCACTTTTACTTTTCCACCACGCGCTCCACCGCTGTAATCCGAGAAGTCGGCCAATCCTCCGAAAGGGAAATCCGGTTTGAGGTCCGTACTCTTGCCTTTCAGCACATCAATACTTCCCTTGATGAGTTCGATGAAATTGTGCGGAAGAATTCGTGTGCTCAAGCCAACAGCGATCCCTTCTACACCCTGTGCCAGCAGCAGGGGGAATTTGATCGGCAAATTGATCGGTTCATTATTGCGCCCATCGTAACTCTTTTGCCATAGAGTAGTCTGCTTATTGAAGGCTACATCAAGGGCAAATTTGGTTAATCGGGCCTCTATATAGCGGGGAGCAGCTGCGGGGTCGCCGGTTCTGGGATCTCCCCAGTTGCCCTGTGTGTCGATCAGCAACTCCTTCTGACCCAAATTCACCATCGCATCGCCAATTGCTGCATCGCCGTGTGGATGGTACTTCATGGTATGGCCAATGATGTTCGCCACTTTATTGTAGCGACCATCGTCCATTTCCTTCATACTGTGCAGTATACGCCGCTGAACCGGTTTAAGTCCATCTTCTATGGTGGGAACAGCCCGCTCCAGGATCACGTACGACGCGTAATCCAGGAACCATTCCTTATACATTCCGCGTAACGGACGCTCATGTTCGTCGTTACTCGGTGTCCAACCCTGATTTTCCGATAATTCGTGTGTCTCCTCCATCAATAGCTAAGGCTAGGCCGCCTCTTTTTCATTGTCATCTTCTGCACCGGTCTCAGGCTCGTTGTCCGGCTCTGACATTTCGTTTCGGTCTACTTCCAATTTGAGATTGTCAATAATGAACTGTTGACGTTCCGGCGTATTCTTGCCCATGTAATAGGAGAGGAGCTGCCCGATCGAGACATCTTCATGTAATAAGACCGGCCGCAAGCGAATATCTTCCCCTATGAATCCTGCGAATTCGTCCGGTGAGATCTCACCCAATCCTTTGAACCGGGTGATCTCGATCTTGCCCTTAAGCGCGTTGATCGCGGTCTGTTTCTCTTCTTCAGAGTAACAATATCGGGTCTCTTGCTTGTTGCGTACCCTGAACAAGGGTGTTTCCAGGATATAAACATGCCCGGCTCGAACCAGATCGGGGAAGAACTGAAGAAAGAAAGTGAGCATCAGAAGCCGGATGTGCATCCCATCCACATCGGCATCCGTCGCGATCACAATGTTGTTGTAGCGCAGATTCTCAATACCGTCTTCAATATCCAGAGCATGCTGAAGCAAATTGAACTCTTCATTCTCGTACACAACCTTCTTCGTGAGTCCGAAACAATTTAAAGGCTTCCCGCGCAAACTGAACACTGCCTGTGTTTCTACATTCCGCGATTTTGTGATCGATCCACTTGCCGAATCACCTTCCGTGATGAACAGAGTGGTATCCAAACGCTCTTCACGTTTTTCATCGGTAAAATGGATCCGGCAATCCCGCAATTTCTTGTTGTGTAAACTCGCCTTCTTCGCCCGCTCCTTCGCCAATTTACGGACCCCGGCCATATCCTTGCGCTCCCGCTCACTTTGCATGATGCGCTTTAACAGAGCATCGGCAGTTTCGGGATGTTTGTGCAGGTAGTTATCCAGACTTGTTTTGACAAAGTCATTCACAAACGTTTTAATACTCGGACCATCCGGACCAACATCTGTACTGCCGAGTTTTGTTTTGGTCTGGGACTCAAATACCGGCTCCTGAACGCGTACACTGATCGCCGCCACCACAGAGGCTCGTATATCACTGGGTTCAAATTGCTTGTTGTAGAAGTCCCGCAGGGTTTTGACAAGT
Organism: Flavobacteriales bacterium; assembly: GCA_020635435.1. GTDB lineage: Bacteria > Bacteroidota > Bacteroidia > NS11-12g > UBA9320 > VMDK01. The sequence continues at coordinate 416,500 of JACJZU010000003.1, read as the reverse complement.
GATTCTTTGAAAGCAGCCAGGTGCGTACCGCCCTGTGTGGTATGCTGACCATTGACGAAGCTGTAATAATCCTCTCCGTAATGGTTATCATGACTCAAAGCCACTTCGATATCATCGCCTTTCAGGTGGATGATCGGATAGCGCAATTGTCCATCTTCCGTTTTGCGTTCGAGCAGATCGAGCAACCCGTTCTTTGATATGAATTTTCGACCGTTGAAATAGATCGCCAAACCGGCATTGAGGTAAACGTAATTCCATATCTGCTCCTCAATGTAATCGTGTATGAATTTGAAGTTCTTGAAGATACCGTCATCGGCAAGAAACTCTACAAGCGTACCATTTTCCTCGCTTGTACTCAGATCGTATTCTTCCTTCAGCTCACCGCGTTCAAAAATGGCCTTCTTGCTTTGTCCGTCGCGAAAACTTTGAACAACGAAATGGCTCGACAGGGCGTTTACGGCCTTAGTTCCAACGCCGTTCAGTCCAACGGATTTCTGAAATGCCTTTGAATCGTACTTGCCGCCGGTATTGATCTTCGACACGCAATCGATGACTTTTCCAAGTGGGATGCCGCGACCAAAATCCCTGATCCGAACCAAGCGCTCCTCTACGTCGATCTCGATCTTCTTGCCATGTCCCATCACGTATTCATCGATGGAGTTATCTACTACCTCTTTTAAAAGTACGTAGATACCATCATCGTGCGAGGAGCCATTCCCCAGCTTGCCGATGTACATACCCGGACGGAGGCGAATATGTTCCCTCCAGTCCAGAGAACGTATACTGTCCTCATCATATCTCACCTGCTCTGCCACGGTTATAAACGTTAAATTTTAACCATCGAAATTAAGCAAGCAGAAGGCATACCGCTTCCAGGATCCGGACTGAGTTATAAACAACCTCGTGGAAAATTCGCCCTTAGTGCCCCTTGAACACCACACTTTTAGTGTGAGATAGGCGAATCGCAGAAGATACTAGATCCCGGTAACACCCATTTCCTTGAGCAGACCATCTGCCGCATGCATGTATTTCATCACGTAGATCACATAGCGTATATCTACACCGATCGATCGGCTATAGGATTCATTCCATGCAAAATCGTTGATCGTGGCAGTATATGCACGGTCGAAATTAACTCCTACCAGATTCCCATACGCGTCGAGGATAGGACTGCCACTATTACCTCCCGTTGTATCCATGTTGTACAGCATACCTACCACAACTTCCTGTACTTTGGGGTGTTTTAGAACGTCTGCGGCCTCTACAGTTCTGTACTTCTCCAGCAAATAGGAAGGCATGTAGTAATCTCCTTCGGGCTCGGCTTTTTCCAGTATGCCTTTAATTGTTGTGAATGGCGCATTGTAAACGCCATCCTCAGGCTCAAATCCCTTAATATAGCCATAGGTTAAACGTAACGTCGCATTGGCATCGGGGATATAACTCCGGTTCGAATTGCTTTCCTTGATCGTGGCGAGTTCGGGTAATAAGGCATCGATCTCGGTATTCAATTCGTTCCATCTCGTGTTTTTCGGATCCATTATCCCGTTCACCAAGGCAGCCAAATTCGATAGTACATCTTTCTTTAGAATGAATTTGTACATGTCGCTTTCAGCGCGGTCGAGCGTTTCCTGAACCTTGCTATACTTCGACTTCAGCCACATTTTCCGAAGTGAAGCTTCGAGTGAGCCGGGAGAAACACGAACCGGTTTCAGGTACTCTTGCAGAGCCAATCCGAGCTCGGTCTTGCGCTCGATGAGCATGAAAGCACAATAGCTCATATTCTTTAGATCGACTTCTGCATTCACCTGTCGATATCCCGACTTAAATTCTTTAATAAGTTTTTCAGCGTTATCCGACACCCATTTTTTTCCTTCGCTCCCGGACATGCTTTTGAGTTTGTTCCGATAGCGGTCGGTGAATGATGCGGCATAGAACAAACCCGAAGCTCTGGCCATTTGGTTGCCCATGAGGACATCGGTTGCCAAAGCAAACTTCTCCTTGTGAAAGCGTTTGAGATCATCGAAAATGTAACGCTTTGATGCAGGTGCAACGGACCGGAGCACATCCTGCTCTGCCAGGCGTTCTTCCAGGATATTGGTGCGCCTGAAACCCTGCATTTTTCCTTTGAAATTCTTGGTAACATTTGAAAGTGATGCCAGTCGCCCGGCATAGCGCAATTGCAATTCCTTGTTAGCTCCGGCATCTTTCTCGAGTATTTCGATCTGGGCATCGTACCATTCAGCAATGAGCGGAAGTACATAGTCATTCTGATAGGTGAGATACTCTGCCGGAGCATGGCGATAGGTGGTACCCGGATAACCCATGATGAAGACAAAATCACCCTCCGAGGTTCCCTTCGGATTCACCGGAATGAAGCGCTCGGGCTTATAGGGCTTGCCATCTTCGTAAACGCGCACAATACTGAAATCCCCATTGTGCCTGGGCCATACCCAGTTATCGCTCTCTCCTCCGAATTTCCCGATGGCCTGTGGTGGTACATAAACCAGTCGCACGTCTTTCAGCAACTTGTAGCGAAACAGGGTATAGTACTTCCCGACATGCATCTCGCTGATATCGATCTCCAGTTCAGGATACTTCTTTCTTTCTGCACTCTGCAAGGTTTCTATGTTCTTGCTGATGAGTGCCTTTTTATCAGCAGCCTTCATGTCCGGCTTGATTCCATCCAATACGGCAGCCGATACATCTTCAAAACTTTGTGTGATCCGGCATGGGATATCGGTTTTGAGCTCGGCATCTTGATCCGCTGCATAAAAACCGTTGTCCAGATGGTTATTCTCAGGGGTACTGTGACCGGCAACCGCCGAGAACACACAGTGATGATTGGTGATTATGAGCCCGTTTGAGGAAATGAATGAACCGGTGCATCCTCCCAGGCGTACCAGGGCATTCGTCATGCTCACCCCGCCGGGATCGTAGATCTCACTCACGGGAATTTTCAACCCGGCCTCTTTTAAATTCACTGAACCGAGTTGCGAAAGGGGGTACATACCTTCTTCCGCATTGCGGTGTGTATGTGAACTTAATAGAAAGGTCAGCACCGTTACAGCTAGAACGGAAACAATACGCAAGTTTTTCATAATCAATAGCTTTAGATCTTCCCTAACCAAAATGCGATGCGTTGATGAATTCGATCAACTCAGCATTTTCCGATCGTTTAACATCTTCTTTTTTGCCATTCCACCAATTATGACCATTGTGAATGAACAAGATACTATCACCTATATCGAATACGGTTTTCATATCGTGTGTGTTGATCACCGTGGTTATCCCGAATTCCTTGGTGATGTCCCGGATCAGTCCATCGATCACACGCGACGTCACGGGATCCAAACCGGAATTTGGCTCGTCACAAAACAGGTACTTGATGTCGAGAGCAATAGCCCGTGCAATACCCACGCGCTTTTTCATCCCACCACTGATCTCTGCAGGGTATTTCTTATTGACACCTTCGAGCTGAACGCATTTCAAACAAAAATTCACCCGTTCCATGCGTTCTTCAGGAGTCATTTTTGTGAACATTTTTAACGGGAACTCCACATTTTCCTGAACGGTGGAGGAATCAAACAGGGCGCCCCCCTGAAACAACATACCGATCTCCCTCCGCACTTCGCGCATGGCCTTATAGTCCAGCGAAGTGAAATCGCGGTTATCGTAAACGATATGTCCCTCATCGGGCATGATCAAACCCACCATGCACTTCATGAGCACACTTTTACCGCTGCCGCTGGCTCCAATAACAAGGTTGATCTCACCCGGCTGGAACGTGGCTGTGATCCCTTTTAGAATGTGCTTGTCGGCAAAGGACTTATGTACGTCGTTAACTTCAACCATAGCAGATCAGAGTAATAATTGCGTGAGCAGATAGTCGGAGAAAAGAATGATCACAGCACTTGCCACCACGGCCTTCGTTGAACTGCTGCCTACTTCCAGGGCTCCTCCGTGCGTGTAATATCCCTGATAACAGGACACCGAAGTGATGATGAAGGCATAAGTAAATGCCTTGATCAGCGAAAATGCCAGGTTGAAGGGCAAAAAGGATTCACGTGCTCCCTGTATATACTCATCCGGAGTAAGGATACCGCTGGCATTTCCGGCAACAATACCGCCAACGTTGCTTAGGAAGATCGAAAGAACGATCAACAATGGGATCACCATGATTCCCGCAACGATCTTTGGCAGTGCAATGAACCCGGCGGAATTTATTCCCATGATCTCCAGCGCATCGATCTGCTCATAAACCCGCATGGTGCCGATCTCCGAAGCGATGTGCGAACCAACATTTCCCGCAAGAACCAAACAAGTTATTGTTGGAGCCAGTTCCAGCATGGACGAATCGCTCACAATTGAACCGATCACCGGATTGGCAACCAATGGACTGATGAGCTGATAGGCAATCTGCAGCGTAGTAACCGCACCTTGAAATACGGCAATTATCGCTACAATGGGTAAAGAGCCGATCCCAATGTTCTTCATCTCGAGTATCGTGCGATCCCAATAAACCCGAAAGCGCTCCGGTCTGGAGAACATCTGCCGCAGAAACAATAAATATCTTCCGAGGTGATAAAAGATCGACATAATAGTCCGGTGGAATGGATTTGAGGCGGTAAATATATCCCTAAATCCGCGGAGGGTAAGGCAGATTGACCGATCTTTTATCAACTTTGCCCGAATATTCAGTACATATAGAAGATGAGAAGAAAGAAGATCATCATTACAGGTGCAACGCGGGGTATAGGGCGCGAGATCGCGTTGCTCTTTGCTCGTAACAACTGGGATATTGCCTATTGCAGCCGATCCGCGGAACATGTGGAAAGGCTGTTGAGCGAGTTGGACGATAACGGAGAAGCACAGCACATAGGGGAAACATGTGATGTTTCACAGAAGCCGGAAGTAGAACGCTTTGCATCCTCGATCCTCGCCAGATGGGATTACCCGAATGTATTGGTGAACAATGCCGGGACCTTCATTCCGGGGCAGATCCATTCCGAACCCGACAGTGTGCTGCCAACTTTATGGGGTGTGAACGTGTTGAGTACATATTATATGTCCAGATCCATCATCCCGGCCATGCTGCAACGAGCCGATGGCCACATCATCAATATTTGTTCGATCGCAGGAACTCAAGCCTACGCAAACGGAGGTTCATATGGGATAACCAAATTTGCCCAGTACGGCCTTACCAAGAACCTGCGGGAGGAACTTAAACCACACGGTATTGGCGTAACAGCAATTCTACCGGGTGCTACGCGTACAGAATCATGGGACGGTACCGATCTCCCTGATAGCCGTTTCATCGACCCGGCGCATATAGCCGAAGTCGTATGGCAGTGCGTGACGATCCGACCGCGGTCGGTAGTGGAGGAGATCGTGATCAGACCCCAGGAAGGTGATATTTAACAGGTTTGTTGATTACTAGGTCATGACAAATTGTATCGCGGTTGGTGCTTAATTTTGAATTAATAATATTTTTGCAGTCCTGTATAAAATCGAGTATGAAAAACAAGAACTTTTTAGTTGCTGCTCTGATGTTTTTAGGATCCACAGCTTTCGCTCAAGTGGTGAATGAAGACGTTCGAGTTTTTGAGGAGAAAGATGCCTCATTCATGCCAACCAAGAACACTAAACAGCTGAATAAGCGCGAGGTGAGCGGCTGGTACAATTATGTGAACAATTTGCGTCAAAATGGCGAAACCTTTGTGTATCTGAGCGACATCATTCTGTGGCCTGACAGTCTTCCTCTGATCCCTTACCCTGCAGGAAGCGGAATCGACCCGAATAACGTATTTGCTCACAGCGTTGGCTCCGTATTCGATCCAAACAGTTTCTATTACGTAGATCCTGAGCAATTTGATTCACGTTTCGTGAGCTATACTGTGGATTCAATAGCATTCTTCTACAAATACCACAACTTTGGCGATTACACGGATTCACTTCGTATTCAGTTCTATGACCCGAACGGCATCATTGTTCTTACCTGGAATGCAGGCGGACAAACCCGCTCGGTTTCTTTCAACCGAACTACCCTCAAAGGACGTGATGCGGTTGAAGAGATCGCGCTCGCTCTGGATTCATCCAACAACACACCTCTTTTCTTCTTGAATGAAAGCCGTACTTTCAGTGGTGCAATTCAGGTTCCGGTTGGCATTACAGTTGAGCCTACCGGTAACTTCAGCGATCCGGAGAACTTGTTCGCCTTCACGATCAAATTTGAGCCGGGCAACCCGAATTACAGCCTGAATGATACCATGAACCGCTTCGATTCCACGCGAATGGATGGGAATCAAATGAGCATTTTCAGTCCCTACACCGTTCGAGGTGATGGAGCAGCCTCCTCTGCAGATGCCTCTTACAACCACGGACTCATGCTCTACACATGGGGGATCTACGGCGCTACTAACCAGAGCTTTTGGTATCCACTTAATCCACCATCCCAACCGGAATCACACTTGAACGCCTTCTATCATGTTACAGCCTCGAATGTTGGCCTGAAAAATATGAATGCCAACGGATACGGTCTGGGACAAGCATATCCAAATCCGGCACAAGGTTCAAATCTGTTCGTTCCTTTTGCATTGGGTAAAGGAGAGCAGGTTTCTGTCCAGATCACAGATCTGTCAGGACGCGTGGTTCGTTCCGTTGAGCCGGCATACTTTGGTGCAGGTGAGCACAAGATCAAGATCGACATCAGCGACCTGAGCGAAGGTGTTTACATCTACGAATTGAACGCAGGTGATTACAGCAGCAGCAACAAGGTTGTTGTTCAATAAACCTGAATGCGATAAAATTGGAGAACCCGGCCCAAATGGCCGGGTTTTTTTATGCCTTGCGCGCAATGCTCATCTCTTTCTTTCCCATAGGCCCCGGAGGATGGGAACACTCGAAACCGCATTGCCTTAAACTCCGCTTAAATGCTCCCTGGGCAGAATAAGTCACCAGTAAACCTCCGCTTTTCAAGATACGGTAGATCTTTTCCAGATTTGCCAAACTCCAGACATCAGCCTGTTTGTTTGGAGCAAAGGCGTCGAAATATACCAGATCCACTTGCGCTGAACCCGGCTCCCAATTCTCGAGTCTTTCATCAATTTTCTTCAGTACGAAACCTGTCTCGATCGCCACATAATCCCCCCATATGGCAGTATGAATGTGACTGAAAACCCGCGGTTCCAATCCAAGCAATTGAGGGTAATTCAAACTGCTCCATTCCGCATGGTTAAGCGGATAGGGCTCCAAAGCAATATAATTCAACTTTTGGCCAACCGGTTTATGCAGTAGGGTCAGAAGAGTGTTCAAACCCGTACCGAAACCTACTTCGAGAATTGTCAATTCCGATCGGTCACCGAAACTGTTCAAACCCTTTTCAATAAAGATGAATTCGGCTTCAATTATGGCGCCTTTGCGATTGTGATAGGTTTCGTCCAAAGCCGGGATGTATAAACTAGAACTGCCATCCTCCGTTTCGATCAACTCCCTGTTTAAGAAGGTCTTTGGCTCCATCATCATTCAAATATCCCACTCGAATCTCATTAAATGTTTTCTTTGCAGCGCAGAACGCAGATATTTTGAAACTTTCCATAATCATACCGGCCTACAATGAGGGAAAAACCATTCACCTCATCCTCGATAAAATAGGGGAGGCTCAGCTTCCGGAAAATATGACTCGTGAGATCATAATTGTCAACGATTGTTCGTCGGACAATACGGTGGAGGCCATTGAAAAATACAGAAAGGAGCATCCGGAAGCCGGAATTCTACTGATTAGTCATGAAGTCAATCAGGGTAAAGGTGCCGCGCTGCACACAGGGATCAAACATGCTACAGGAGATTTTGTGCTCATTCAGGATGCCGATCTAGAATACGACCCCAACGAATACGCCGATCTTCTGAAACCATTGCTCACCGGTTTTGCCGATGTGGTGTATGGATCGCGCTTTATGGGAGGAAACCCCCACCGCATCCTGTTTTTCTGGCACACAATAGGCAATAAATTCCTCACTTTTCTCAGCAACGTTTTTACAAATCTGAATCTAACCGATATGGAAACCTGCTATAAGGTGTTCCGACGGGAGATCATACAATCATTGAATCTCCGTGAAAAACGCTTCGGTTTTGAACCGGAAGTAACAGCGAAGATCAGTCGGATCCCGCGCATACGGATCTATGAGATCGGTATTTCCTATTACGGTCGTACCTATGAGGATGGTAAGAAGATCGGATGGAAGGATGGCGTGAGGGCCCTGTTCTGCATCCTCAAATACAATATCTGGAGCACCAAATGATCAGATCCCGGTTTCGCATTCACGCTGCCAACTGGGTTCGGATCTCCATCCTTTTTATTTTAATAATAACAGTATGGTCGGCCTCCAACATCATGTGGGGCTCGCACGCAGGCACCATCATCAAAGCCGATGGGAAGGGATACTATGCGCACCTACCCGCTTTATTCATTTATCACGATCTCAATTTTGGTTTTTTCGATGAGATCGAAGATCGCTATGGAAATGAACACTTGTTTTACGATTACCGCAAGTTCAGTAACGGAAAGGTCTATAACAAATACTTCGCAGGTACGGCATTTTGTATGCTGCCCGGATTCCTGATCGCCCACACGATCACCATAATTACAAATGGTTCAGCCGATGGGTATTCAGCCTGGTACCAACGATCTGTTTCCTGGTCGGCAATAGCCTTCGCCATCGGGACATTGTTTCTAATGGTCCTCATATTGCGGAAATTCGGAATCCGGGACTCTATAATCGCTTTCGCGTTACCAGTGATCTATTTCGGCACGAATTGGTTCTATTATGTTCTGGCCGAGCCGGCTATGTCGCACGTTTATTCCATTTTCCTGATAACCGCTCAATTCTGGTTTGCCCTTAAATGGGCTGAAACAGGCCGGGTAAAGTGGATGATCCTCCTGCTTCCAATTCTTGGATTAATAACCTGGATCCGCCCACTGAATGCCGTAAGTGCCCTACTGATCCCATTCGCCTTTCCCGATCTTCTTCATTTTTTCAGGGCATTGAAAAAAATTTTTACCGATCCGGGAATCTGGATGGCGGCAATTGCCGCGGTGTTCATCGTAGGTTTACAACTGCTTATTTACAAGGTACAAACAGGCCAATTCCTGATTTACAGTTATGAGGAGGAAGGATTTAATTTCCGAGATCCACATATGTTGGATATTCTTTTCAGCTATAAAAAAGGGCTCTTTCTGTACACGCCGGTCTTGCTTCTGGCCTTGCTTGGAATTTTGCCCATGTATCGTAAAGTCCCATTCAAAGCTGTATACCTTGGCCTTTTCTTCCTCTTTATAACTTATTTGCTTTCCTCGTGGTGGAATTGGTATTATGGTGGCAGTTTCTCCTCGCGCGCATACATCGAATACTATATCATCTTCCTATTACCCCTTTGTTTTGGATTGGAAAGAACAGCATCCGGTCCGTGGTTCCCGATCTCCAGAACTTTGATCGTACTGCTTGTGCTCTTTTGCCAGTTTCAGACCTATCAGTACCGATATATGGTCATACACTGGGATAGTATGACGCGCGAGAAATATTGGGAGGCTTTCCTCAACTTCGATTTTCTGCTCAAGTAAGATCGTCGTTTACAACTTGAACCCAACTCAGGAAAAGCAGGGAGTAAGTCGTTGTTTTGAAACTCAGTTCCGGATGTAAAGCTTTTCGATCCGATCTATCGGACCACCGCAATGCATTTCATGACACGCCACACAATTCGAAACCACCAGGTTGTGGTTTGAAACAAGATCTGAAGATTCGCTCAACTTCAAACTGTCCATTTGTGCGATGAAATTGTTCGCAAAAGCCTTGTACTCCTCCCCAATATGCATGCCCTCTGAAGCTTTTGCCTCAAGCAGATCAATATAAGAAGAAGGGAAAACCAGACTGTCGGCACCGCGCAATAGATTCGACTTGAAACTGTCTTGTTCGGCTGCCATACTGCGCATCAAGAGGGCTAGCTCAGAGGCTTCATAAAGATCGGCTTTGCCGGACCCGCCTGATCCCTCCTTTTTACAGGATAGTAGTACGATCGAAAATAAGAGAAAGGTGAAAACGAAGTGTGCCTTCATCTATTCAATAATTACCCCGTTTGCCACAAAGGAGTATTCAACCTGTGGATGGTCTATGGCGGATATCTCTTCTTCCGTTTTGCCCGCATCCTGTGCTCTGTGCTTCAATTGTGCCACACTCACTGTATCTACATATGCTACGCCGTCGATGATGGCCTGATGCCCTCCCGCATTCATTGGAACGAAGAAACCATAATCCTTGAATTTGATGTGAACCTTCTCATCTTCACTTATAGCCATTGACATCCAACAACCTTTTTGCTGGCAAACAGCCGAGATCTCCCCTTTAAGCTTGCAATAGATACTGTCGGAACCGGCAAGTAACTGAGGTAGTGTACTCACGTCAACTGCGTTCTCAGCAGTTACGGTCGTATCCCCAAAGACTCCGAATTCGGCGACTTCTTCAGTCTTCTTAGAACAAGAACTATTAATGAATGCCAGGGCCGAAAAGGCCATTGCAACTAAGATGATGTTTCTGTTTTTCATGATGAAGCCGCAAATTTATCATTTATTCAGGCCGGTTCAGTAAAATGTGTTTTGAGGCCTGGCGAAATTCCCTCGGATCGTTGCTCGCGATCAAACAGAGACTTTCAGCACTCAACCCGGAAAGAAGGGAATCGTAGAATGAAACTCCGTGCTCATCCAAATTGGTACAAGGTTCATCGAGCAAATAGACCTTCACATCAGAGAGTAAGCAGAGGATCAGTTTGACCCGTTGCTTCATGCCACTTGAAAAATCGCGGATCAACTTATGGCGATGCCTATCAAGTCCCGATTCCACGATCGCCTCCTGCAGTGCCGCTTCCGACCGAACCTGCTTCAACCGAAAATGGAATTTCAGGATCTCATCTAGGCTATATTCCTCGGGAAGCTCCAGATAAGGTGCCGAATAGCTCAAGTAGCTATATCGCTTCTCGAGGGGGATATGCCTACCATCAAAGGTCCATATGATCTCGCCCTGTGTTGGCGCAACATATCCACTCAGCAACTTCAGGAAGGTGGATTTACCGGTACCGTTGGGGCCGAGTACGGCCCATTTCTCACCACTACGGAACTCCGATCGGATAGCTCTCAGGATCCATTCACGGGAAAACCGCTTCCCAAGATCTTCCGTCCGGATTCCTTCAAAATCCATCCTAGCGGTTTAGGAACCCCTTCATGATGCCTCTGTCCGAGGCTCGAATGAAGCTCAGAATATCGTCGCGCTCTTTTGTAGCCGGCATTTCGGCTTCAACATGCGCCAAAGCCTGATTATTATTCATTCCCCGTAAATAGATCAGTCTGTAGATCTCTTGAATTTCATTGATCTTCTCACTGCTGAAACCACGCCGGCGAAGACCAATGGAATTAACACCGGCATAGGAGAGGGGCTCACGAGCCGCTTTCGTAAAGGGTGGCACATCTTTCCGCACCAGAGATCCTCCGGAGACGATAACATGCTGACCGATCTTGGCAAATTGGTGCACGGCGCACATCCCACCCAGAATTGCCCAGTCGTTCACTTCAACATGCCCGGCCAACTGCACGCTATTGGCGAGTATCACATTATTGCCGATGATACAGTCGTGCGCAACGTGCGAATAGGCCATGAGCAGACAATTATCGCCAACCATGGTTTTGCCTGTTGCACTCGTTCCCCGGTTAACCGTTACACATTCGCGTATGGTTACGTTATCGCCAATGATCGCCACTGAATCTTCGTCCTCAAACTTGAGATCCTGAGGAATAGCAGCTATCACAGCACCCGGAAAGATGCGGCAATTCTTTCCGATCCGGGCACCCTCCATTATGGTAACATTCGAGCCGATCCAGGTACCTTCCCCGATCACTACATTCTTGTGAACCGTTACAAATGGTTCTATAACAGCGGTTTTCGCAATTTTCGCTTCCGGATGTACGTAAGCCAGGGGTTGAATCATCAGTTATTATTTATTTTCAACTATTTGTGCCATCATATCAGCTTCACACACCATTCTGTCGCCAACAAAGGCCTCTCCGTGCATCAAACACAAACCTCTGCGAATCGGACGCATCAGTTCCATCTTTATGATCAAGGTGTCTCCGGGGATGACCTTCCCTTTGAATTTTGCATTTTCGATCTTTACGAAGTAAGTGCTCCACTTGTCCGGATTCTCCTTATCATGCAACACAAGAACACCGCCTGCCTGTGCCATAGCCTCAAGCTGCAGAACGCCCGGCATCAGGGGCTCCCCGGGGAAATGCCCCTGGAAGAAATATTGGTCACCGGTAATATTCTTGATCGCAATTACTTTGCTGGAATCCAAACTCACGATCTTGTCAACCAGCAGAAATGGGAACTTATGGGGTAAGATCCGCTCGATCTCCTGGTAAGTATATACTGCCGGTGCATTGGGATCGTATTCGGGAATGCCTTCTTTTTTCTTCGCCAACTGAGCTTCATGTTCGATCATACGCTTGATTTTACGGGCAAAGGCCACGTTTGCAGCATGCCCCGGTCGGGCTGCCATGATCTGAGCTTTTATTGGACGACCCACCAATGCCAGATCACCAATGAGATCGAGTAATTTATGTCGGGCAGGCTCATTCTGAAAACGAAGATCTACATTGTTCAGAATCCCCTCTTGCTTCACTTCAACTTTCGGTTTGTTGAACAAACCTGCCAGATGCTCAAGTTCCTTCTCCTCCACAACCCGATCAACGACCACAATGGCATTGTTGAGATCGCCACCCTTGATAAGGTCGTGTTCCAATAACATCTCCAGCTCGTGTAAAAAGCAGAAGGTCCTACAGCTGGCTATTTCATCTGCAAATTCACTCAGTTCACTGATCGAAGCGTGTTGACTCCCCAAAACAGGGGAATTATAATCAATCATCACCGTTAAGCGGTAATCATCTAGCGGCATGGCTATCATCTCCACACCGCGTTCCGGTTCAGCGTACGCAATGTTCGAGGGAACTTCAAAATAGATCCTGGGTTTTTTCTGCTCCACGATCCCCGCCGCACGCAATCGTTCAACGTAGGGCATAGAACTGCCATCCATGATCGGCGTTTCAACGGCGTCGAGCTGCATGAGCACATTGTCTATCTCCAACCCGACAAGTGCGGCCAGTACGTGTTCTACCGTGCTCACCTTGGCACCGTCCTTTTCGAGTGTGGTCCCCCTGCTCACATCTGTAACAAGATCGGCATCTGCTTCAATGATCGGTTGGCCCTCAAGGTCGATCCGTTGAAATTTGTAACCATGATCTTCCGGGGCAGGGAGGAAGGTCATAGTGACCGGTATACCCGTATGTAATCCAACACCGGATATACTAAACGATTGCTTCAGAGTTGTTTGTAGTTTCTCCATATGGATTATTCATCCGTCATCGCATTCAAACGTTTTTCAAGATCGTCGATGCGTTTATTCATTTCGGGCAAAGTTCGGATAATCACATGAGTACGCAAGGCCTCATTCAGCGGTACCGCCGGCGATCCGAACAAGCGCTGGTTGGGTTCGTCAATGGATTTATTCAAACCACTCTGAGCCCCTACTTTCGTTCCATCAGCGATCTTCAGGTGGCCTGCAAATCCCACCTGTCCGGCGATCACGCAATGAGCCCCTAGCGAGGTACTCCCCGAGATACCGGTCTGGCCGGCGATAACAGTATGCGCACCGATCTCTACATTATGCGCTATTTGTATGAGATTATCGAGTTTCGATCCCTCGCGGATGATCGTGGAGCCTAATGTGGCCCGGTCAATTGCGCAGTTGGCACCTATTTCAACACGGTCTTCTATGATCACATTACCCAATTGTGGGATCTTCACATAGGTTCCGTCTTTTTGAGGAGCATGACCGAAACCGTCACTTCCGATCACCGTACCGCTGTGAATGATCACTTCAGCCCCAATTTGAGTATCGTAGTAAACCGATACGTTCGAATAGAGAATACTGCCTGCTCCGATCGTACAATTTGGCCCGATAAAGCAGTTCGGATAGATCTTTACCCCATCTGCGATAACCGCACCCGATTCGATCACCGAATTGGCTCCGATATAGACATCATTCCCGATCGTAGCTCCCGGAGCAATAACCGCGGCCTGGTGTATGCCGTTCAAGTTCGACGACGGACTGAAATGCACATTCAAAACCTTACAAAATGCCAGATAGGGATCCTCAACAGTTATGAAAATATGATCCTTAGTATCATCAGGCAATCGGTCCGGAGCCAGCAGTATGACCTTAGCCCGAGTTGTTTCCAGGTAGGATTCGTATTTGGGATTCGAAAGGAATGTGAGCGATCCCGGAATGGAATGATCAATTTTGGAAACCCCGGTGAATTCAGCCCCGGCATCCCCAATTATCTGACCCTTGACAAGATCTGCGATCTCCCTGACTTGCAGTGTTTTCATCGGTTCGAGGCAAATGTAAGCACTATTTGGCTGCAGTAAAGTAGAACTTCTCAACCCCCGCCTTCAGGGCTGCTATGTTGTAGTTATCGCTTGCCTCGGCTATATCCGGCAAAGAACCATCCTTCATCCGAATATGGATTCCGGTTCCATGATCGGCATACGCCTCGTTGTGAACTGTTCCTGAATGCATCATATAGGAGGCCGACTCCTCGTCGGAGACAAATGAGAAATTGGATCGGATCCGGGTAATGCAATCGCGATAAACCTCAGGAGTTGGTTGATCCCTGAAGAGGGTCGTTTTGAATAGGCGCCTGTTCAACAAACCGGAACTTAGATACCGTAAGATCGCATCATCTTCCTGAACCCACTGCTTGATGGCCATCATTACGTCGTGGTCGTCAAGCTGAATGAAGTGTGCCAATTCATCCAAATTGAATGCCCTGTCCTTTGAGCTCAGGAAATGCCCGAACGCGTCGCTTCCCAAATAGCTCAGCTTCTCGATTGAAGCAAGCATCTTGGCTCTCCGAAGCAAGTTCAGAAGCATGGCATCTGCAGCCAGTGTGGTCTTATGAAGATATACCTGCCAGTACATCAAACGCCGGGCAACAATGAATTTTTCAATCGAATAGATCCCCTTTTCCTCCACGACCAGTACATCATCCGTTACGTGAAGCATCTGAATGATACGTTCCAGACCTACGATACCCTCCGAAACACCCGTGTAAAAACTGTCGCGCGTCAGATAATCGAGTCGATCCATATCCAACTGACTGCTTACCAACTGATGCAGGAAACGCTTTGGATAGGTGTTCCTGAATATTTCGATCGCCAAACTCAGCCTACCGCTGAATTCCGAATCGAGCTTCTGCATCAGCAACAGGGAGATCTCCTCATGAGACACAGGCAGTATCACGCGCTCAAGGGCATGTGAAAAGGGTCCATGACCGATATCGTGTAATAAAATTGCAAGTAATACAGCTTCCTGTTCTTCTTCCGATATTTCGACACCTTTGGAGATCAGCACGCGTAATGCCTTGGTCATCAGATGCATAGCGCCTAGTGCATGATGGAACCGACTGTGCACTGCACCCGGATAAACGAGGTCGTTCATTCCGAGCTGTTTGATCCTCCTTAATCGTTGGAAATAGGGATGTTCGATCACTTGAAACACAAGCGGATTCGAGATGGATATAAATCCGTAGATCGGATCGTTTATGATCTTCTGCTTTCCCACTGAGCCCACAATTATACATCGTCCGGCAATTGCCATCGATATTTTCAATTCCAACTTTATGCTTCTAAACAGAATCGGGAACTTTGAAGCATGAATTTTGAATTGAATTTTCCCCAGTTACTCCGTAACGAGCTCTTCATCAATGGCGAATGGATCGCCGGTAACGATAGGTTCCCGGTATACAATCCCGCAGACCAGCAAGTGATCGGAGAGATCCCCAATGCATCCTTGCAGCAGATCGAAAGTGCCATTCGATCTGCCCATATGGCCGGGGAAAATTGGGCAACGAGATCCGGAATGGAACGCAAAAAGATACTGAGTAAGTGGCACGATCTCGTAATTGAACACGAAAAGGACCTGGCTCGGATCTTAACAATCGAACAAGGGAAACCTTTTCGGGAAGCACTTGGAGAGATCCGGTACGGTGCGTCATTCATCGATTGGTTTGCATCCGAGGCGGTCCGCAATTATGGAGATGTACTGATGCCAACAAGGGAAAACAACCGCATGCATGTTATCAAACAACCGATCGGGACTGTGGCCGCTATCACTCCCTGGAATTTCCCGAATGCCATGATCACCCGAAAAATTGCGCCTGCCCTGGCCGCCGGTTGTTCCGTTGTCATCAAACCAAGTGAAGAAACGCCATTCAGCGCACTCGCCCTCGCGTACCTTGCTCAACAAGCTGGAATCCCTAATGGTGTTTTAAACGTTATTTTCAATATTGAACCATGGAAAGTAGGGGAGGTGTTCACCACCCATCCACTTATCCGGAAGCTATCGTTCACCGGCAGCACGGTTGTAGGTAAATGGCTGGCAGAAAGGGCATCGGCCAATCTCAAGAAGATCTCGCTCGAGCTGGGAGGGAACGCCCCATTTATCATCTTTGAAGATGCCGATCTGGATCGCGCCGTTCATGGTGTGATCAGCAGCAAATTCCGAAACAATGGACAAACCTGTATCTGCACAAACCGCATCCTCGTCCATTCCTTGGTCGAGCGGGAATTCATCCATAAACTGAAACGGAAAATGACCGAACTCACTGTGGGCTCAGGACTCGAACGCGGGGTTGATCTGGGACCACTTATTAACATCAAAGCTTTGGGAAAGATCAGCGAAATTCAAAAGGATGCCCTGGAAAAAGGTGCAACCATTGAACAAGGGGGACAGTTGAAAAAAGGTCTTTTCTATGAACCAACGCTGTTGAGTGGAGGAAACAGATCTATGAAATGTTTCACCGATGAGATCTTCGGCCCGATCGCCGTGACTTATCCTTTCAATTCCGATGAAGAAGCACTGAATCTGGCCAATTCAACAGATTATGGTCTTGCCGCCTATTTCTACACCCGCTCGATCGAAAGAGTACACCGCATTTCGGAGGGATTGGAATTTGGTATGGTAGGGGTGAATACTGCTGTGATCTCGGACGCAACAGCTCCGTTCGGAGGCATTAAGAATAGCGGACAAGGAAGAGAAGGTTCCAGGTATGGCATGGATGAATATTTAAGCGTGAAATTGGTCGCTCTGGAGCTGCACCCGGTGGAATGAACTAAAGCATATTTGTTTGCGTTAGTCATTTAGCAGTACTTTGTAGTAATGAAGAGGATCGCCACATATCTGATCACTTTGCTCTTCGCACTCTTTACAATTGGAGTGCACGCCGAGTGGCATATGTGTTTGAGTGAGGATAATTGTCACGAACAATCAAGCGAATCACACGATTGTTGTTCGGATGATGCAGAAGATCAACACGATACAAATTCCTGTTGTGCCGATACATCCATTGACTATTATGCTAAAGATGCCAGCTTTCTTCCAACTCAGGCCAAGCATATTCCATTGTTCCCGGCTATTTTCGGAAGATTGATTGCGATTCAGAATATACAACGAGAGAGCGTTCAGAAGAGCATCATAGACGAACCCTTCTCGTACCCATCATATCCTCCTCCGTACATCGCATTTTGTAATTTCAAGGTCGACATCTCTATCTGATCTTCTTTCAGGCTTTCGGGTTTTTCCGAACTCCATTCCATTTAATTTTTAATTTCAGATAAGATGAAAATTTTGAATATTTCACTCTACGCTTTGATCGTAGGTATTTTTACGCTTACAACTGCGTTCGTGACCGTAGACGGATCCGATGAATCCTATACGAAGAAAATTTCAGTTGAAACTTTTACGGTTCGTGGCGTATGCGGCATGTGCGAAGAGCGCATTGAAGAAACGGTCATGTTCCTGAAAGGTGTCAAACAAGCCGAATGGGACATCGAAAAACAGACATTGACGGTTGTCTTCAGCTCGAAAAAGATCAGTGTAGACGCTATCCAAAAGGCACTTGTTGAAGCCGGACATGATGCCGGAGATCTGAAGGCTTCACAGGATGCCTACGACAAACTTCCGGGATGCTGCCGATACAGGGAACTCGAAATTCACTGATCATGCGATTTTGTATTTCAGTACTACTGCTCCTCACGGGAGCTTTCTGGGCACGCTCTCAGGTGTCGGAAATTACCGGTAAGGTTCTGCTGTACAATCCCAATGGCAAGGCCAGTGTCGCCTCTCAGGCCGATGTATATTGGGCAGATGGTTCCGGTGGAACACAAACCAACGAATTCGGGGTATTCAGGATGCTGCGTTCTAAATCATCCGTAACACTCATTATAGCCTACGTGGGATTTCGATCCGATACACTGGATATCAGCGATCTCGGACAATTCGAACTCACACTGATGCCTGATAACACGCTGAATGAGGTCGTTGTCTCCAAAAGAGTCCGTTCCACGGAGATCAGCTTCCTTGAGTCCATAAAAATTGAGAAGATCGGTGAAGCGGAGCTGCAGAAAGCCGCCTGCTGTAATTTAGCCGAGAGTTTCGAAACACAACCCGGTGTTGATGTGGCGATCACCGATGCCCTAACAGGTACGCGGCAGATCCGTATGCTCGGCTTGAGCGGTATTTATAATCAGATCACCATTGAGAACATGCCCGGATTGAGGGGTTTGGCAGCTGTAAAAGGATTGGAGTACATACCCGGAACCTGGATCGAGAGTATGCAACTCAACAAGGGAACCGGATCGGTAGCAAACGGATACGAAAGTGCCACGGGTCAGATCAATCTGGAGTTGCGAAAACCGGATAAATCGGATAAACTCTATCTCAATTTGTTTGCGAATCAAGGAGGGCGTCTGGAAACGAATATACACCTTCGGAAGAGTCTGAACGAAAAACTCTCTACCGGCTTGCTCTTGCATGCTAAATACAACCAAATGGAGAACGATCGGAACAACGACGGTTTCCTGGATATGCCTATGTCCCGACACCTGATCGGTATGCATCGCTGGAAATACTTTTCAGACTATGTGCGCTGGCAGATGATGGTATATGGTTCCTGGATCGAAACAACCGCCGGCCAAATAGGGGTCCCTGCTTTTGCCAACCAACACACCCAGGGTTTATGGGGATTGCAGGAGGATTTCCGCCAATTGAGCTTCCTCGGGAAAATGGGGATCGTAGATCGGAAAAACTCAAATCGCTCAACGGCCATCCAGGTAAAAGCAGATTGGATCGATCAGCGCTCCGTCTTCGGTTTGAAGAACTATCATCCCATAGGAAAGACCACATATGCCAATCTCATTCACCAGAATAACCGACTGGATAGATTCAATAGCTTTCGGACCGGCATGTCGGTGCAGTTGGATGATATGACAGAAAAATTCAACGACACCTCCTATAGCCGAACAGAGATCGTTCCGGGAGCATTCGGAGAACTCACTACCAAGATCGGTACACGGTTCAGTTCTGTAATCGGCCTTCGGATCGATCACAGTAATTATTACAACTGGTTTGCAACCCCCAGACTTCATCTCCGTTATGCATTGAAAGAAGAGCTGGTCTTGCGCTTTTCCGGTGGACGCGGCCAGCGAACGCCGCTGATCTTCTCAGACAATCCACGGATATGGGCAAGCAACCGACAGTTCAGGATCCATTCAACCGATAACGGCAAACCTTATGGACTGGAACCCGAAGTGGCCTGGAATTATGGCTTGAGCCTCACCGGAGAGTTCACATTGGACTATCGCGAAGGACTGATCTCTTTCGATTTGTACCGAACGGATTTCACCGATCAGATCGTGATCGATTTCGATGAGAACCCCGGTGAAGTGCATATCTACGCCCTGAATGGAAAGTCATACTCAACCAGCTTTCAGGCACAAGTGGATTATGAGGTGTTGAAGCGCTTCGATCTCCGGCTGGCATACAGATGGTACGATGTCCGCACGCGGCAGATCTCCGGTTTGCGAAGTGCGCCGTACATGTCCCGAAATCGGGCATTCCTGAACCTGGCGCATGAAACACGAAAAAAATGGAAATTCGATGCAACCGTGAACTGGTTTGACGGTCAACGTCTACCCGAAACATCCGGAAACCCCATGGAATACCGTATGCCCGCATCATCTCCGGCCTATTTCACATGGAATGGGCAGATCACCAAAACCTGGAAGAAGAGATTGGAATCTTATGTCGGCTTCGAAAACCTGCTGGATTACCGACAGGAGCAAGTGATCATTTCGGCAGATACTCCGTTTGGAGAGTATTTCGATGCTTCCATGGTATGGGGACCCGTTTTTGGCAGGAATATCTATGTTGGGTTGAGGTATAGAATAGACTGATAACCCAAAACTCCGCCGGATCGGTCAATATTTTCGCCAAATGAGCGTTCCTCAATCAGCGTGTATAACGACCTTTGCGACAAATTATGAATACGATCAACATTCTGTGGGCCGACGACGAGATCGAGCTCCTAAAGCCACATATAATCTTCCTCGAATCCAAAGGGTACAAGGTTGACACGGTTAATAGCGGAATCGATGCCATCGATCGGGTGCGTACAGAGCATTTCGATCTGGTCTTTCTCGATGAGAATATGCCGGGTATCAGCGGTTTGGATGCATTGAAGGAACTCAAGGAAATGCAGCCCAACCTACCCGTGGTCATGATCACGAAAAACGAGGAAGAAAGCATTATGGAGGATGCCATCGGTTCCAAGATCACCGATTACCTCATTAAACCGGTACACCCGAAGCAAATGTTACTTACCATTAAGCGTATAATCGACGAGAAGAGGTTGGTAACGGAAAAGGTCACATCCAATTACCAGCAAGAGTTCCGGAATATTATGATGGCACTTATGGAATCCCCCGATTTTGGTCGATGGAAGGAGATCTATAAGAAATTGGTGTTTCATGAATTGGAGATCCAAAGCAGCAATGAAACAGGAATGGAGGAAGTGCTGCAAACCCAGAAAGTGGAGATGAACAAAGAGTTCTCCCGCTTCATTCAGCGCAATTACCTCGATTTCATCGATTACAATAACAGCGATGCACCAATTATGTCCCATTCTTTGATGCGAAGAGCTGTTCTACCGAATCTTCAAGACGGACGCCCCTTGTTCTTCGTCCTCGTAGACAACCTTCGTTTCGATCAGTGGAAATTCCTGCAACCTGCCATTGAACGCTATTTTAGGGTGGAAAAGGAGGATATGTACATGAGCATCCTTCCCACAGCAACACAGTATTGCCGGAACTCAATATTCGCCGGTTTGATGCCGGTCGATATCAAGAAGCGATTCCCGAATCTGTGGCTCGACGACGAGGATGAGGGGGGCAAGAACAAAAGCGAGGAGGCATTTCTGTCCGATCTGCTTCAGAGATTGAGAAAGGACATTCGCTTCAGCTACCACAAGATCCTGAACCTTGCCCATGGCAAGGAATTGGTGGAACGGATACCAAACCTCCTCAACAACGATCTCAATGTGATCGTATACAACTTTGTAGACACCCTGTCTCACGCACGCACCGATCTGAAAGTTATGCGGGAACTTGCTGAAGATGAGGCCGCATACCGATCGCTCACCCTTTCCTGGTTTGAGCACAGCCCATTGCTCGATGCACTGAAACGGATATCCGAAAGGGACGCACGCGTGATCATTACAACCGATCACGGTTCCGTAAGGGTCTCCGAAGCCGTGAAGATCATAGGCGACAAGAACACCACGACCAATCTCCGATACAAAACCGGCCGAAACCTCAGCTACAACCCCAAAGAGGTCTTCGAACTTAAAAAACCGGAAGAAGCAGGACTCCCAACACAGCACCTCAGCTCAAGTTTCGTCTTTTGCCGGAACAACGACTTCTTTGTGTATCCCAATAATTTGAACCATTACGCAAAATATTATCGCGATACATTCCAGCACGGTGGCATCAGTATGGAAGAAATGATGGTACCTCTGATCGCCCTGAGCTCTAAATAAAATAACGTCAAATTGGAATTCACTCTGCAATTTGTTGAATCGGAAGTGCAGCATGTTGCAAGTCGATTGATCGGGGATTTCCCAAAATGCAGGATTTTCCTATTCAAAGGAGACCTCGGATCAGGTAAAACCACCCTCATCAAGGCCATAGGCCGGGAATTGGGTGTTGAGCACGAAATGAGCAGTCCTACTTTTGGACTGGTGAACGCCTACCGTTCCAAAGCAGGGGAGCTCTATCATTTCGATCTGTACCGAATCCGCGATGTGGAAGAGATGCTTGACCTGGGGATCGACGAATATCTGGATTCAGGTGCATTTTGTTTTTTGGAATGGCCGGAACTCGGACAGGACATTTTCAGGTCATACCCACACGTAATGGTGAGGCTCGAACAAATGGGGGACGGATCCCGACGTATCTTTGCACAGGGATGATTCGTGTTTTAGGGAGTATAGCGCTCATTTTAATTTCTGCCCTCGCACATGCGCAATGGTTGAACCAGCGCATAATCAGTGAACTATCCAAAACCCGCAGCCTAATACCCCATCTTGAAAAATTTCAGGAATTGGGGATCAAGGAAAATGGTTCTCAGGCACTGGAGCATACCGGAAATTGGCTATTTTCTGAACTCGAATCCTATGGTATACGCACAGTATATGATAGTTTCCTGCACCCGAGTGGTAAATGGCACAGAAATATCATTGCTGAAATTCCGGGATCCGGGTCCGACCTCATTGTTTTAGGCGCTCATTACGATACTCGAAACGGTCCCGGGGTCGACGATAATGGCAGCGGGATTTCGGTTCTGCTGGAGATAGCAAGGATCATGCGTACACTCTCACCTTCAAGCAGCATAAGATTCATGTGCTTCAGCGCTGAAGAGGATGGATTCTGGGGTAGTAAACATGTGGTCGAATCGATCACGGCGGCCGATGCATCCAGGCTGAAGTTCATGTTCAACTTAGACCAGATCGGTGGATTCAAGGGCGCTGCAGACTCAGATAAGATCTTTTGCGAACGCGATGAGGGAAACACTACGCCCTTGAATGATCAAAAGTCGGCAAGGATCACGGATACCCTGGCGCGAATGTTCGAATTGTACACCACCTTAACACCGGTGCGTTCCAGGGCCTATTCGAGCGATTATATACCCTTTGAAGCAGCCGGATTTGCGATCACGGGGCTTTATGAAAGTACCGATAATCCATACACACACAGTATTCGCGACAGCCTGACCTATCTTGATTCGGGCTATCTGAATGAAGCGCTCAAGGGATGTCTGGCCGCCATGATGCATTTCGCGGGTGTACCGGGTGTGCTTTCGAACAGATTTGAGCATTCAAGTAATGTGCATTACTATGCGGTGGAGAATGGTATGATCAGACTCGGGGATCAAAAGATCTCTATTTTCAATTCAGTGGGTATAGAACAACCCGTGATCAGAAATGGCCGGTCCCTGACAGTATCGCACCTCACCCCGGGTTGGTATTGGTTATGGCTGAACGACGGAAATGAAACACGGCTTGGAAGATTTCATGTGATCGGGAATTGAGCGAACATCGAATTCTGACCAAAGGAATACAGGAACAGAACACATGAAAATAACCTTTTGTGGAGCGGCCAGGCAAGTAACCGGAAGTATGTATCATCTTCAGTTCGAAGATGGTTACCAGATCCTGGTAGACTGCGGGCTCGATTATGAACGAAACACCAAATTCGAGAAAAATGCCGATTTCCGGTTCGCCCCAAGACTAGTGGATGCGGTCGTACTTACCCATGCGCACATAGACCATTGCGGCAATCTTCCAACATTGTTCGCAGCCGGATTCAATGGCCATGTATTCTGTACCGAACCAACCCTTGCGCTTGCAGAGATCTTGCTACAGGATTCAGCCCGAATACAACTAGGAAAGAAATTGAATCGTTCCAGAAAGAATCGTCGGAAACAGGTTCAACACGAAAAAGCCCTTTTCGGATTCAAGCATGTTAAGGAAGCCATCGACAGTATGATCACGCTTCCGTTCAATAAACCCTTCAAACTGAGAGAAGGCCTGGAATTCGAATTCATCTCGGCAGGTCATATACTAGGTGCAGCTTCTGTGGTGATCTCCTGGAACAATGAAGATACAACCCAACGGATCGCCTTCACCGGTGATCTCGGCAGGGAGAACAATGAGATCGTTGGTGCTCCCCATATCCCCGAGGATCTGGATTACCTCGTCATGGAGGGAACCTATGGCAGTCGCGATCACACGGAACAACGAGATGCGGGTGATGTGCTCATGGATTTTCTGGAGGATATGAAAGATTCACCACATTCCCGACTGGTGATACCTGCTTTCAGTGTGGGTAGAACCCAGTCCATATTATTCACATTGCACAAATTGTACAGGGAGGGCAGACTGCCTGCCGTTCGGGTTTTTGCCGACAGCCCACTCGGTCAGAACAGCGGTGAGATCCATCAGAAATACAATAACTGGCTGAACAA
Source organism: Flavobacteriales bacterium (assembly GCA_020635435.1). Classification (GTDB taxonomy): domain Bacteria; phylum Bacteroidota; class Bacteroidia; order NS11-12g; family UBA9320; genus VMDK01. Next base: position 391,984 of record JACJZU010000003.1, on the reverse strand, counting down.
ACAAGCCCGACGCTACGCCGAAGAGCACGGAAACTTATTTGCCTTCCGTCAACTGTTTCTCGTGGAAGATAAAGAAGACGAGGAAACGATGAATTCCCACAACGCGCCCGGCGTGCTCATTTCTTCGGCAGGAATGATGGATGGAGGTAGAATACAGCGACATATTGCCAATAACATACAAAATCCCGATGCTACGATCCTGATCGCAGGATATTGCACTCCGGGCACTTTGGGGCACGAATTACTCGAACGGCGATCCTCCGTTCGAATAAAGGGCAGGGAGTATCCCGTTTTTGCGCGAATCGCATATACCGACGTGTACAGTGCCCACCCCGACAGAAATGAGCTCAAAACCTACCTGAAGAAAGTGAATGCCAAGAGCCGTTTGAAGAAGGTATTCCTGACACATGGCGACCCGGAAAGCCTGCAGAATTTCGAATTATTCATTTCTGAAGGCGATTTAGATGTGCATATACCGCAGAAAAATGAATCTGTGGAGATCTGAGTCTCCCGATACTCAATTCGTACGTTACATTGCTTGAAAACGGCCTCATTTATCAACAATTTGTTGGTATCTTACCCCCTGAAAAATGGGTAAAAACGAGGGTTCAAAGTAGTTTTACACGCTTAATAATCGCGTAGTTCATGGACAATCCGAACGAAAAGATCATTCCAATAAACATTGAAGATGAAATGAAGACCGCATACATCGATTATTCGATGTCGGTAATTGTTTCAAGGGCTCTGCCGGATGTGAGGGACGGTTTGAAACCGGTGCATCGCAGGGTTCTGTACGGTATGACCGAGTTGGGTTTGAATAGTAACAGACCCTATAAAAAATCGGCACGTATTGTAGGGGAGGTTCTGGGTAAGTATCACCCGCACGGCGACAGTTCCGTTTACGATACCATGGTGCGTATGGCACAGGACTGGAGCCTTCGCTATCCGATGGTGGATGGTCAGGGTAACTTTGGGTCTATTGATGGTGATCCACCGGCCGCTATGCGTTACACAGAGGCCCGGATGCGCAAGATCGCCGAGGAAATGTTGGCTGATATTGACAAGAATACCGTCAATTTTCAACCGAACTTCGACGACTCGCTTAAAGAACCTACGGTACTTCCAAGCAAGATCCCGAACCTCCTAGTCAACGGAGCAGCCGGAATTGCGGTTGGAATGGCGACCAATATGGCACCACACAATCTCACAGAAGTTGTGGATGGGCTGATCGCGTACATCGATAACAGAGACATCAGCATACCTGAATTGATGCAATACATCAAAGCTCCTGATTTTCCGACCGGGGGTACCATTTACGGCTATGAAGGGGTTAAAAATGCCTTCGAAACCGGAAAGGGTAGGGTGGTTGTGCGTGGTAAGGCGGAGTTTGACACGACCAATTCAGGAAGAGAGCAGATCATTATCACGGAAGTGCCCTATCAGGTAAGTCCATCGCAGATCATAGTAAAAGCAGTGGATCTGGTGAATGAGAAAGTGATCGAGGGAATTTCCGAGATCAGGGATGAAAGCGACCGGAAAGGATTGCGCATTGTTTTCGACTTGAAACGGGATGCCATACCTAACATCATTCTCAACAAGCTCTATAAATATACCGCACTTCAGACCTCCTTCTCCGTAAACAACATCGCACTGGTGGCAGGTCGGCCGAAGGTTCTCAACCTGAAGGACATGCTGCGCTACTACGTCGAACACCGGCATGAGGTGGTTATACGCCGTACGGAATTCGAGCTGGAAGAAGCTGAGAAAAGGGCTCATATTCTCGAAGGTTTGTTGATCGCGCTCGACAATCTCGACGAAGTCATCGCATTGATCCGCAGCAGCAAGACCGTTGATGATGCCCGTAACGGTCTGATGGAGCGCTTCAGCTTAAGCGAGATCCAGGCGAAGGCGATCCTGGACATGAGGCTGCAGAAGCTGACCGGATTAGAACGCGACAAGATCCGTGATGAACATGCTCAACTCATGCAATTGATCGCCGAACTTAAGGAAATACTTGCCAACGAAGACCGACGCATGGAGATCATCAAAACGGAGCTTGCCGAGGTTCGTGAAAAATATGGTGATGAGCGGCGTACACAGATCGAGCACGACAGCGGAGATCTCAATATTGAGGATCTGATTCCAAATGAGAACGTTGTGATCACGATCTCGCACATGGGCTACATCAAGCGCACCGTGCTCACCGAATATCGAACCCAGGGCAGGGGAGGTATAGGAAACCGCGGCGTGACACACCGCGACGAAGATTTTGTCGAACATCTACTCACAGGTTCGACACATAATTATATGTTGTTCTTCACAGATCACGGCAGGTGTTTTTGGATGAAGGTGTGGGAGATACCGGAAGGTTCAAAAGCATCAAAAGGCCGGGCGATACAGAACCTGATCAATATTCCGAAGGAAGACAAGGTCAGAGCGTACATTACTGTAGACAATCTGGATGATGATGCCTACCTTGATGAGAATTTCATTTTCATGTGCACCAAGAATGGCATTGTTAAGAAAACCACCTTACGAGCCTATTCCCGACCAAGATCCAATGGGATCAACGCCATCACTGTTCGCGACGGCGATGAATTACTGGAAGCTCGCCTGACCAGTGGGGATATGGAGATACTCATGGCCAAGAAGTCCGGCAAGTGCATCCGTTTCAATGAAAAGAATGTACGAGCCATGGGCAGAACCGCAGCAGGTGTGCGCGGAGTTAAGCTCGAAAATGCCAAAGATGAAGTTATTGGCATGGTTTGTGTTTCACCGGATAGTGACGAAACGATCATGGTCGTAAGTGAAAAAGGTTACGGTAAGCGCACTTCGCTTGAGGATTACAGGGTTACGACCAGAGGTGGTAAAGGTGTTAAAACACTGCAGGTTACCGAGAAAACAGGACAATTGGTCGCCATCAAAGCTGTTTCAGATGAAGACGATCTTATGATCATTAACAAATCGGGAATAGCGATTCGATTACCTTTGTCGGAAGTTCGTGTGATGGGTCGGGCTACTCAAGGTGTTCGCCTCATTAAATTGCGCGATAACGATGAGATCGCATCGGTAGCCAAAGTGGAGAAAGATGAGGAGGAGGAAATCGGTCTGGAGCCGATAGAAGGAGAGGAGCCGGGCAATACTGCCGACGATTCGTCAGTTGAAACAGACAACAACGAATAATTATAATGATCAAAAGAACGCTTAAAAACGCTTTTTTTACCGGGGTGGTGCTGTTGGCTTCAGCCGTTGCCCATGCTCAGGGATTCAAAGTTGAATCGGTTGCCATGAAACTCATGGATCCGATAGATCGAATGAGCCCGGATTGGTTCACGATGCTCGGTGAATGTGTAGATGATATTGAATTGGCATCGCAACATCCAAAAACGGCATCCGATCCGAAGATGTATTACTATTATGGCTTGACCTATCTGTCGGTATACCGCGAAGGAAGTGAAGAACAGAAGGCCAAATATCCGGACGCACTTTCGAAAGCCAGCAATGCTTTATTCAAGTGTATTGAACTCGACGAGAAAAACAAATACACGGAGAAGGCGCAGGCTCAATTGCTTGACTGTGCGATCGGGCATTTCAATATGGGGGTTAACTATTACAACCAAAAGGAATACAAGAAAGCACTGGAGAGCTATGCGAGTGTACTGAAGATCATTCCGCTCGATAAGGATGGTGAATTGAAGCGAAGAAATATCTCTCAGGAAACGATCTATCAATACAGTTACTACGCCGCGCGAGCGAATGAAGATAACGCCACCGCCAAAAAGTACATACAGCAATTGATGGATCAGAATTTCTCCGATCCGCGCATCTACATCGATATGGCGAGTATTTTGCTCTCTGAAAAGGATACGGCGAATGCCTTGAAATACATCGCCAAGGGCAAGGAAATAGCCCCGGATAATGTGGATCTGATGAATACCGAACTGGATATTTATTTGAAGCAGGGTAAATCGGCAGAACTCACGAAAAAACTCACTGAGGCCATCGAAGCAAACCCCGATAATAAAGTTTATTACTTCGCAAGGGCAATTAGCTACGAGAAACTCGGTGAAACAGACAAGGCTGAGAAAGATTATAAATCAGCCATTGAGATCGATGAAGCATATGCCGATGCATATTATAACTTAGGTGTAATTTATGTGAACCGATGCAAGCCAATTGCAGATGAGATCGATAAAACATACGACGATAAGAAATTATTGGCCCTGGAAAATCAGATCGATGAATTATACAAGAAAGCTGCCGATCAGTTTGAACTTGCTCTGGATTACGGAAATTATGAAGCTGCCGCTGAAACTGAATTAAAAGGCACATTGAAACGTATCTACGCGCGATTGATGCAGAACAATGAGGGATACCGAAAGAAATACAACGAGATCAAAGCAGATCTCGGAGAATGATCTTGCGATCAACTGATACAAGAGAAGGGCACGTCAAGTGCCCTTTTCAATATTTGCTTTAGTTAACATAATATTAATTATGTAACAAATGAGTTTGCGGCTTTCGTGGTATCAGTTTGCCATAAACAATGCTCTTCAGTGATCTCGGAATTCTCAAAAAATAAATCGACCTTTCAACGAGAACAAATCAAACAATAACTGAGTAATCTTGTTTAACTTCCGAACTGTAATGCTAAACAAAAACAAACTTGCCGTTATCGGATCGGGATTCGCCGGACTGTCTTCAGCTGCAATTCTTGCTCAGCACGGGTACGACGTGCACGTTTTTGAGAAAAATGAGCAAGTTGGCGGCCGCGCCCGACAGTTCTCCGAACAAGGTTTTTTATTCGACATGGGTCCAAGTTGGTACTGGATGCCCGATGTATTTGAAAAATTCTACAACCTCTTTGGCCGCACCACATCCGATTTCTACGAGCTTAAAAAACTTGACCCCGGATTCCAGGTCATCTACGGCCGCGAAGACGCTATTAAAATTCCGGCATCCTGGGAAGAACTTCAGGCGCTCTTTGAGTCTGAAGAACCGGGCAGTGCTGCAAAACTCCGTCGATTTATGGACGAAGCAGCCTATAAATATGAAGTAGGCATAAACGATCTCGTGTATAAACCGGGACTGTCGATTCTCGAGTTGATGGATACCCGCCTGATCAGCGGGGTTTTCAAGTTGCAGGTGTTCTCATCCTTCCGAAAACATGTTCACGGTTATTTCAACAATCCGCGTTTGCGCGCTTTGATGGAATTCCCGGTTCTATTCCTCGGAGCTATGCCTTCCGACACACCGGCCCTGTACAGCCTCATGAATTATGCAGGCATGAAACAAGGTACATTCTACCCCATGGGCGGTTTCGGCAAGGTTGTAGACGCATTCAGATCGATCGCAGTGGATCAAGGTGCGCATATTTACACGAACGAGCCGGTTCAGGGAATTGAGGTCCGGAATAATCGTGCTACTTATCTAAGCGCAAACGGACATTCCATGGAAATTGATGGCGTGATCGGAGCAGCCGATTATAATCATATCGAGAACAAACTGATTCAGAGCAGATTCCGAAACTATTCGGAATCCTATTGGGATAAACGTGTATTTGCGCCGAGTTGCCTGCTTTTCTACCTTGGAATTGACAGGAAGATCGATAAGCTCGAGCATCACAATCTCTTTTTTGATGAAGATCTGGATGCACATGCCCTGGAGATCTACAAGAATCCAAAATGGCCCGAAAAACCCTTGTTCTACGTATGTGCTCCTTCCAAAACCGACCCCGAGGTAGCACCCGAAGGCAAGGAGAACCTATTTCTACTCATGCCGATCGCCCCGGGCCTCACCGATCACGGTTCGTTGCGTGAGAAATACTTTCAACTGATCATGGATCGTTTGGAGGCATTCACCGGCATGCCGATCCGCAAACATATCGAATACAAGAAAAGTTATTGTGTCGAAGATTTCGTGCACGATTACAATGCATATAAAGGCAATGCGTATGGGTTGGCCAACACCCTGCGTCAGACTGCCAATCTCAAACCGAGTTTGAGAAATAAAAAGATCAGGAATCTCTATTATGCCGGCCAGTTAACTGTGCCCGGACCTGGGGTTCCGCCATCTATTATTTCAGGACAAGTAGCAGCAGAACAACTTCACAAACAACTCAAAACTTCATGAAAGCCTTATTCGATCAGGTTTCCGAATCATGTAGCAAGCTAACCACACGTAGCTACAGTACGAGTTTTTCTCTTGGGATCCTCTTCCTCGACAACAAGTTCAGGACACCCATTTACAACATCTACGGGTTCGTGCGCTTTGCCGATGAGATCGTCGATTCTTTCCACGATTTTGACAAGGAAAGTCTACTCGCCCGATTCAGGGAGGATACCGTTCATGCCATTGAATATGGCATCAGTCTGAATCCCATCCTCAACAGCTTTCAAAAGGTTGTTCGGGAATACGGGATCGAATGGGAGCTGATCGATACTTTCTTGCGAAGTATGGAAATGGACCTGGATAAAGACAGCTACGACCGCCTGAACTACGAGCAGTACATTTTAGGCTCCGCAGAGGTTGTGGGATTGATGTGCCTGCGTGTATTTGCCGAAGGGGACGACGAATTGTATCAGAGTTTAAAACCAGCCGCCATGCGCTTAGGAGCTGCTTTTCAAAAGGTCAATTTTCTCCGAGATCTGAATGCAGACTTTAAACAACTTGGTCGAACCTATTTCCCGTCCGTTGATCCCGAAAAATTCGATTATTCGGATAAGACCCGCATTGAAGAAGAAATAGAAGCAGATTTCAGCTTTGCCTTGGAGGGAATTCGAAAATTGCCTGCAGCTTCCAGAAGGGGTGTTTATCTGGCCTACTACTATTACCTGCGTTTGTTCAATAAGATCAAGAGTGTTCCGGCGAATCGCGTCCTCGAGGAGCGCATACGCATCCCGAACAGCCATAAAATGGTTCTCATGCTCAAATCGCTGGTTCGCCATCAACTGAATGCATTATGATGCCGTTTGCTGCTTTTTTTCTCATCCAAGTGTTTGCCAATAATCCTGAACTCTCTCAGGTAAGGCATCAATATGAGAAAGCTATTGAGAATAAGGCAAAAGCAGAAGCTCTGTATGAAAGTCTGGAATCGCGGAAGGACCTCTCCCCCACCTTACAGGGCTACAAAGGGGTTAGCAGAATGTTGCTGGCCAAATTTGCCTTTAATCCATATACCAAATGGAATCATTTCAAGGCAGGAAGGTCTATCCTGGAAGAAGCCATCCAAAAAGACCCAAAGAACCCCGAATTGCGGCTCCTCCGCATTAGTACACAGCTCAATGTTCCGGAAATACTCGAATATTCCGATAATATTGAATCGGATAAGAAATTTTTAGTTTCAGCCTATTCCGGTGTAGCCGATCCTGAATTGCGAAAGATGATCCGTTATTTGCTCACTTCCTACAAACTTGTTCCCGAAAGTGCATTTCAAAACTGAAATTTGAGATACTGAAAATAGCATCGTGCTGCCTGTCTATCAACATATCCTTATCACCTTAGCCACATTCCTGTTCATGGAAGGCGTAGCCTGGTTCACTCACAAGTACATTATGCATGGCTTGTTATGGGTATTGCATCGGGATCATCATCAGGTCGACCATACTAAGATCCTTCAAAAGAATGATTGGTTCTTCATGATATTCGCCGTGCCGGGCGCTTCCTTCCTCATGTTGGGCATCAACGGCAACTTCAGTGCTTTTTTCCCGGTTGGCCTGGGCATCACACTCTATGGTTTAACCTATTTCCTCGTTCACGAGGTCTTCATTCATCGTCGCCTGCCGTTCCTTAGAAATACAAATTCCGCTTATTTCAGAGCCTTGCGAAAAGCCCATAAGGTGCACCATAAACATTTGCACAAGGAAGATGGTGAATGCTTCGGAATGCTTTGGGTTCCTCTCCGATATTTTAAAGAAGCTCGCTCTGTTCTGCAAAAATCCTGAGCGATCTTTTTAAGTGAGATCTGCGCCCCAAGACCTACTTTCGGGGTTCAAATTCGCTTAGGATGAAAGATCTCAAATTCTACGTTAAAATTCCTGCCACACCTGAAGAAGTGTACCGTGCTCTCACGATACCGGTTAGCATTCAGTTATGGACCGGGTGCGAACCCCAGATGAGTGAGGTTCCAGGTAGTGAATTCAATCTATACGATGGCAATATCGTTGGCCGCAACCTATCCTTTCGCACCAACGAAGAGATCGTTCAGGAGTGGTATTTTGAAGATCAGGATCCACCGAGCATAGTAACTTACCGATTTCATTCAGATAAAAAGGGTACTTCCCTGGAAGTTCGGCAAACCAATATTCCCGACGAGGTCTTTGAGGAATTTCATCATGGATGGGAGAACATACTGATTCGCGATCTACTCGAATTCTTTGAAGAGTGATCCGTTCATCGGGTGGATCGCACCAGTGGTCAATTTTCACCGTTCATTTACAATTTGCCCACCGGTGGTATAGTTTAGGTTTAAACTTCCACCTCCTATGAATCGAAAAATCCTTGCCATCGCCGTACTGTTCGTTTTGAGTCTTGGTGTTATTTGGGCTTATTGGACAACATCTTCTCAACCTGAACTACCTGAAAAATCTGAAACCGCTTTAACTGTAAGCTATCGCTCTTCTATTGGGGATGACTCATTGAGCAACTCTGAACTCCTTATTCACCCTCCGGTTACCTACCATAATTTACAGATCTTCCCGATCAGTCTGCAGGCACAGTTGGACAACAGGGAATACGTGACGCTGGCCGATGCGCTGGAAAAGGAATGGGTTGTTCTGCGTGAGACCGGGAATGTAAGTGAATTACAGCTCGACAATCTGAGCAAGCATTATATCTTCATACAGAGCGGAGATATTGTGAAAGGCGGACGGCAAGACAGGACCATGCAATTCGACGTGATCGTGCCTCCTTTGGAAAAGGACATCCCCATTGCCAGTTTTTGCGTAGAGGCTGGTCGCTGGAGTGGACGGGAAGATGAATCTCCGGCAGCTTTCTCCATCAGCGAGAAGGGTTTGAGCAGTAAGAGCATGAAACTTTATGCCAAGAAAGAGGGGGATCAGGGCAAGGTTTGGCGCAGTGTCGCAAAGAATCAAGAGAAACTCACCTATAATGTTTCCGACTATTTCGACACTTCCATCGTGGTGAATGGAAATATATCATCCAGTAGTTTGCAGCTGACTCTGGAAAACAAAGCACTGGATTCGCTCCGGAAGATCTATGCAGCTTCTTTTGAAAAACTTATTGGGAATACTGAATATCAAGGTCTTGCCTATGCGATCAATGGAAGAGTATTCGGCATCGAGTTGTACAACAATTCCGGTTTGTACCGGGATCTTTCCGCTAAATGTATCGAATCCTTCATAATTGAGGCGGTTTCTCTTCGCGACAGTTTTGGCAATCAAAAATGTGATGAAAGAGCAGTTCAGGAAATGCTGGCCATTCATCAAAAAATTGAGTTGGCTGAGAACGTAACGGATAAAAAAGTGAATTCCATAACTCGATTCAAAACGCTAGATTTCGTCGGGGTCTCGGAGTTCATCACTACGGATCTTGAGTTGGGCAAGTGGCTGCACATCAATTTTCTCGATGAGCGGGACGATGAAGGAACGGCGGTTGTAGAACACGGCCGTGACCGGATAATTCGAGGTTATTAATTCATGAAAAAGCACCGGTTTCTTTCCGGTGCATTCTCAATATTTATCCAAATTGCTTCTCTTTGCCGCTTTGAAAAACGAGAAGTCGGCATATCGCATCATTGTAGATGCCCTTCGGGGTAAAGAGGAAGATTTCACCAAACTTCCCATGAAAAGGGCCATTTTACTGTTGGCCATTCCCATGGTTATCGAGATGTTCATGGAATCGCTCTTTGCCGTGGTCGATGTGTTCTTCGTGGCCAAACTAGGCCGTGAAGCAGTGGCAACGGTTGGTCTCACCGAATCTGTATTAACTGTTGTGTATTCTCTCGGTTTTGGTGTGAGTATGGCGGCCACTGCTCTTGTTGCACGACGAATTGGCGAAAAGAACCCCAACGCAGCATCCCGGGTCGCAGGACAGGCACTTGTATTTGGATTGCTCCTCTCCCTTCCGATCTCCCTGACCGGCATTTTCTTTGGCGATCGCATTCTCACACTGATGGGTGCCAGTACCGAGATCGTACGTCATGGCACCAATTTTACGCGTTGGATGATCGGCGGCAACTTCGTGATCCTCTTGCTTTTCCTGCTCAACGGGGTTTTCAGAGGTGCCGGAAATGCATCGATCGCCATGCGTGCTCTGTGGATTTCGAATGGTTTGAACATTGTGCTCGACCCTGTTCTTATCATGGGCTGGGGTCCGATTCCCGCTTATGGCTTAGATGGTGCGGCCTACGCCACCAATATTGGTCGGGGCATGGGTGTTGCGTACCAACTCTATTGCCTTTTCAACGGAACGGGTATCATTCGATTGCATTTGAGCGACTTCCGACCCAGGACAGCTTTGCTTGGCAAAATTCTCAACATCTCTTCCGGTGGAGCCGGTCAGTTCATTATATCCTCAGCATCCTGGATTTTTTTGATGCGCATTGTGGCCCGATTCGGGGATGCAGCCATTGCGGGTTACACAATCGGCATCAGGGTGCTGATCTTCACGATCCTGCCTGCCTGGGGTATGGCAAATGCGGCGTCAACGCTGGTTGGCCAGAATCTGGGTGCCGGCAAACCGGAGCGCGCTCAACATGCTGTTCTGCTCACCGCTCTTTACAACGTACTCTTCCTTGGAGTTGTGTCGGTGCTGTATTTCTTTCTCACACCCAATATAATCGGGATATTTACCGATGAACCGGCAATACTTGAGCATGGCGTGGAATGTTTGCGCTTTCTAAGTCTCGGTTATGTGTTCTTTGCTTTTGGCATGGTCGTGATGCAGGCTTTCAATGGTGCCGGCGACACTCGAACACCCACCATACTCAACCTGATCGCTTTTTGGATGCTGCAGATCCCGTTGGCCTATCTGTTTTCGATTCAATTGCAAGCCGGACCCAAGGGTGTTTACATCGCTGTGCTCATCAGCGAAGGTTTGCTTGCTTTGGCTGCGGTGGCCGTTTTCCGCCGTGGCAGATGGAAGCTCAAGCAGGTATAGGCTCCGGCTTCACTATATTTGAACAGCTTCGCCTCTTTTTTCCATGATCGAGTCCACCCTCCGACGATTCCTCAATCTCCAACTTGAAAATTTCCTGGGTATCTCGGATGTCGACTTCCTGGAATCGCTCATAGACCGACTTCATATTTCCGAGTTGAATTGTGGCGACGTACTGTTCCGAAAGGGTGATCCATCGGATGAATTGTACTTCCTCATCCTCGGCAAGATGAGAGCCTACGACACCGACTCTACGCACCTTACACGTAAACTGGGTGAAATACACTACGGGGAAAGCGTTGGCGAAATGGGTTTTCTCTCCGGCGACAAACGCAGCGCTTCCGTTGTGGCATTGCGACGCTCCATTGTTGCCGGTATGTCCTCGGAGGTGTTCCGGGACATCTGCGCCAGGAAACCCGAGATCAACAACGTGTTGAATACTTTCCTGATCAAACGACTTCGAAGGGCTAATACGATCGATTTTATCCGGCGTTCAGACCAAAGGAGTGTAATGACCTTTTCCCCGATGCAGGGAACACTGAATCGTTCAACACACGATACGGTACTACAGATGCTTCTGGAACGAAAACACGTCTGTACACTTTCAAGTCCCGATGACCCCGGCAAACTGCGTGAATCCATCGTTCAAAATGAACGGAATTTCAGGCATTGCATTTTCTCAACAGCCCAATCAAACGAAATGGCAGCCCAAATTTGCGGGGCATCCGATACGCTGGTTGTGTTTGCAACCGAAGATCAGGTCGAGGAAGTGAGCCAATATCTCTCAACCGCTTTAATATCCGATTCACAGCGCAATACCATAGACCTTTATCTCGTGTTGAGCTATGAACCAAGCGCAATTCCGGTTGTCGCTCCGAAATGGTTGAAACTGTTTGCCCCGGGCAGGATCTTTAAGGTGCGCAAAGATAATTTACCCGATCTGCAACGTATTTCAAGACTATTGACCGGTGAAGGAACCGGACTGGCTCTCAGCGGAGGAGGTGCGCATGGATTTGCCCATTTAGGCGTGCTCAAGGCATTGAAGGAATGTAATATCCCCATCGATTTTGTTTGCGGGTCGAGTGTTGGTGCCATTATGGCGGCAGGGATTGCCATGGATTGGTCGCTGGAGGACATCCTGGCAAAGGTTCGCCAGGATATCAGTATGAATAACCCACTCAACGATTATTCGATTCCCTTTCCTTTTACCTCCATTCTAAAAGGATTCCGCATGGAAGCGCGGTTGAAACGTCATTTTAACAGGAATACTCAAGACACCTGGATCAATTATTTATGTCTTGCTTCGAATTATCAAACGGCCCAGGTAGAAAAACTAGATACCGGGCCCTTGTACAAGAACATTGCTGCAAGCATATCCATACCCGGTATACTTCCACCCAAGATCGTCGATCAGAAATATCTGCTTGACGGTGGAGTCTTGGAGAACGTCCCGGTTTTAAGTCTGCGGGAAGTTTTTAATGGACGTATCATCACAGTAGATCTGAGCTTTGTGAAGAAGTTTGACGTCCTTGAAACGGAGGTCCCCGGCCCCTTTCAGATCCTCGTGAACAAACTCAATCCATTCGCGGCCAAGATCAAATATCCCCGTCTCATGAATGTGGTCATGAAATCGCTCACATTGAGCAGCGTGCAACAACAGCAGGTTTATCGTGCCGCGTCTGATATTTACATCAATCCCAGGATCCGCAGAGGGTTCCTGGCCTGGAAAGCCTTTGATCAGATCGTAGAGGAGGGGTATCAGGCTGCACGCAAGGTTTTATCGGAACATGGTTTATCCAATTCAACTGCGGAATGATCAGGAATTACCTCCGTCGATCTCACTAAGTTCAAGCCAACGCATTTCCTTTTCGTCTAATTCCCGCATTCGGACCAGTAGTAATTCACTTTGTTCCTGTAGCAGCTTGAAATCTGAATTTCCGGCATTTATAGCGTTCTCAAGTTGTTTGATCTCATTTTCAAGAGCAAGAATCTCCTTGTCGAGGGTTTCAAGCTCCATTTTCTCTTTAAAACTCAGTTTTCGCTCACGCAATACAACACGGGTATTCGTTGTCCGTTCCGATTCAGAGGGTTCTTCTTTCGTTTTGGGAAGCATCTCGAGTCGGAATTCCGTGTATGAACCGTTGTAATCTCGAATCGTTCCCTCTCCGTCAAAAATGAACAGGTGATCGACCACTCGATCCATGAAATAACGGTCGTGAGATACAAGTAGCAGGCAGCCGGGATAGGATAATAGAAAGCTCTCCAGTTTATTTAGTGTAAGCAGATCGAGATCGTTGGTTGGTTCATCGAGGATCAGAAAATTGGGGTTTTGGATCAAGACCATGATCAGGTGGAGGCGACGCCGCTCTCCACCACTCAGATTTCCCACGAGTGTGAATTGCTTTTGCGGGTCGAAATCGAATTTCTGAAGGAATAGCGATGAGCTAAGGCTCGATCCATCTGCCAATTCAATTACATCAGCCACTTCCCTAACCAGGTCGATCACTCGTTTCCCCGGATCCATATGGCCTGTTTCCTGCCGATAAAAACCAAATTTAATGGTCTCGCCACGTACCAGCTTTCCGGAATCGGGTACCAGTTCACCCATGATCAATTTGAGCAACGTAGACTTTCCCGTTCCATTCGGACCGGCTATGCCGATCCGATCACCTCTTTTAAAGGTATATGTGAAATCGCGTATGAGTTCATTTTCCCCAAACCCCTTATACAACCTCTTTATTTCCAGCACCTTACCCCCTACCCGATCTCCTTTTACTTTAAAGTCGAAGTCGATGGCTCGCTTATGTCCCTGCAGTTTGTCACTCAACTCGTTGTAGGCATTGATCCGTGACTTTCTTTTACCGGTCCGGGCCTTTGGACTTCGTTTAACCCATTCCAATTCGGAACGCAGATGTTTGACGTCCTTTTGATATTCAATATTCAGGTTTTCCAGGCGCTCTGCTTTGTTCTGCAGGAAACGGCCATAATCGCCCGGATGTTTATAGAATTTGCCTTCATACAGTTCCAAAATGCCATTGCACACTTCATCCAGAAAATAGCGGTCGTGTGTTACCATCAGAATTGTTTTCCCGGATTTATCCAGGTATTCCTCAAGCCACTCGATCATATCCACATCCAAGTGGTTGGTAGGCTCATCGAGAAGGAGGAATTCGGGATCCTCCAGCAAGGTGATGGCCAGTGCCAATCGTTTTTTCTCTCCCCCGCTCAACAGTCCAATATTCCGATCCAGGTCAACGATCCGAAATCGGCTGAGCAGTTCGGTCAATCGCCGCTCGTAATCCCAGGCATTGAGCTCGTCCATGCGGTTTGTGGCCTTGTTGAGGTCATTGAATCCATCCCCTTTGGTGTGATCGGATTGGAGCGAGAGGGCCATTTCGTATTGTTGAATGGCCTGACTAACCTCCGTATTCGACGACCGTATTTGTTGCCGGATGCTGAGTGTGTCGTCGAGATCCGGTTCCTGTCCCAAATATCCCACGCGGATAGCACTTCGCCAACTAACGATCCCGCGGTCGGCTTCCATTTTGCCACTTATAATTTTGAGAATGGACGATTTTCCGCTTCCATTGCTCGCGATCAACGCAATTTTCTCCCCCTTGTTCAATCCAAAAGTGAGGTCCTGAAAAATAATTCGCTCGCCGTAACTCAGGCTGAGACTCTCGACCGATAGATAATTCACGCGGCGAAGTACGCAAATAAAACAGCTCGGGTTTGTGTAGCCGGGTTAGTAATTTATTTTTGACTCATGATCAAGCCGTCAACATTCACCTTTATGAAGGATCTCGCGTCGAACAACGATAAGAACTGGTTCGATGCAAATCGCAGCAGTTATGAAGATGCCCTGAAGAACATGCAGGATTTCGCGCAATTGTTACACGACGGCATGAAGGAATTCGATGTTATAGCTACACCAAGTGGAAAAAAGAGTTTGATGCGCATTTACCGGGATGTTCGCTTCTCCAAGGATAAGAGCCCTTACAAACCATACTGGGGTGGCAGCTTTCAGCGTGCCGGCAAACACAGGCGCGGCGGTTATTATTTCCATATTCAGCCCGGGAATTGTTTCATTGGTGGTGGGTTTTGGGAACCCAGTTCGTCCGATCTGCTCCATATCCGAAAACAGATACAGGCCGACACCTCCCCTTTGCGGAGAATTCTCTCCTCCTCATCCTTCAGAAATCATTTTGGCGAATTACAGGGTGAACAGGTAAAATCTGCACCCAAAGGTTTCGATAAAGACGACCCTTCGATCGATCTGCTGCGTTATAAGCAATTTCTGGTAAGTCAGAAATTTTCAGATGCACAGGCCAAGAGTAAGGAATTCCCCGATCTGGCCTTAAGCACCTTTCGCGCAATGCTGCCATTGTTCGACTACATGACAGATATACTCACACACGATCTGAACGGGACACCTATACCGGACGATCAGCTACCGGGTTGATCGAACCTTTACCGAGAGCTCGATCTCCATTTGGGCCACCAATTCGTCCTTGCAGTAAGCATCTACCCGGATCATTTGGTTTCTGCGCATTCCATCGGATGCAGATTCCAGGATAACCCTTTCTATTTCCGATCCCTGATCGCATTTGAACGTCACATCCGACATCGCTCTCTTCAGATATTGTGATGAAAAGGATTTGAATGAAATGGAAGTATCCAGTTTATTTTGACGACTGACGTGAAAGGCCAGCAAACCGGAACACAGATCGGCCCCAATAGTGAAAGCTGCAATGTATAGACTTCCCAGATGGTTTTTAGTTCGCCTTCGAAGGGCAATGGACAGTGCGCAGGTTTTGGAGCTCAGTTCCAAGACTCTTGGTCTGCAGAAGAAGATCATCGGGATCCTGGTGAAGCCCAGCATCCAGACTTGCAAGGTCTCTTTAAGCATCATGGGAACTAGGACTGAGTAAGGATTCGATCACTGCACGAACTGGTTTCGTGGCATGTACATATTTAACCGTAGGTCCGGCACACCATACAGTTCGATATGTTGCACTGAATGCGGCCTTCTCCAATTGCTTCATTCCCCGGATAAATGTGAGCGCCTTTGCCCATTTTTTAAGTCGTCGGTTCTTATTCAGTATCGATTCAAGTGTCGTTTGTTTCGTGCCGATCTCCTGAACATAGGGCGTATTGATCACCGTGCAGGGGGTTCCACTCAATTTTGTGGTCATTACGATATCCTCCTCGCCATAATCGACAATTGCCTGTTTGTATTCTGTACTGACCGGTGATTCATCGGTTGCGATGAATATGGTACCCACCGAAACGCCATCCGCCCCAAGGTCCAAAATATTTTTGAGCGAACTAAAATCGCCTACACCGCCTGCGCTTATTACCGGGATCTTCAAATGCTCTTTCAGCTCGGGTATCAAAATTTCGGGTGGAATGGTTCCGGCATGTCCACCGGCCTGGTTATTCACGGCGATCACCGCATCAGCCCCAAGACCTTCCACCTTCAGCGCATATTCCAGATTGGTAACATCACAAAAAACCTTGATCCCGTTCATGTGCGCTTGTCGGATGGTTTCAGCAGGATTCCCAAGCGAGGTGATGAAATAATCCACCTTGAATTCGCAACAGGTGCGCAATTGCTCCTTAAATCTGAAATTGGATCGGTTCACGATCAGGTTTATACCAACGGGGCCTTTACATTTTGCCTTGAGTAATTGGAGTGCCTCTCTCAGATCGGTATCGGTGCGGTAGTTCAAGGCCGGAATCGCTCCGGTAATGCCTGCATCACAAGCTGCAATGACCATGTTGGCATTTGACACCAGGAACATAGGTGCCATGATAACGGGATAATCGATCTTCAAGAGCCGGCTAAGAGCAAAATTCTTCCAGTCGGGAATTGCGGTCATAGGACATGCAATATACCATGAAACCTCAAGTACTAAATGAGATTGTACTGGATATCCGTTTCGCTCCGACTTAATTTTGCGGCATCATGGAGCAGACGGAAACTAAAAGGATCATCAGATCGCCCAGGGGGAGTGAAATACATTGCAAAGGTTGGATACAGGAGGCGGCGTACCGAATGATTCAGAACAATCTGGATCCGGAAGTTGCGGAACGACCGGATGACCTGATCGTGTATGGCGGTCGTGGAAAAGCAGCTAGAAACTGGGAGTCGTTTGACCGCATTCTCGCAGCACTGAGAGATCTCAACAATGATGAGACCTTGATGGTCCAATCGGGAAAACCGGTAGGTATCCTCCGTTCGCATAAGGATGCTCCAAGGGTTCTGATCGCCAACAGCAATCTTGTAGGTAAATGGGCCAACTGGGAGGTTTTTGATGAATTGGAGCAAAAGGGCCTCATGATGTATGGGCAAATGACAGCCGGTTCCTGGATCTACATCGGTTCTCAGGGTATCGTACAGGGTACTTACGAAACTTATCTGTCGCTCGCGAGGAAGCATTTCAACGGGACACTAAGGGGAACACTCAATGTAACCGCTGGTTTAGGTGGAATGGGTGGAGCACAGCCATTGGCAATTACCATGAATGAAGGTGTTTGCCTGGCGGCCGAAATGGAGGAATGGCGTGTAAAGAAACGTTTAGACACACGTTACCTCGACAAGATGACGACCGATATTGATGAAGGAATCGATTGGGCAATTGAGGCTGCGAAGAACAATGAAGCCATAAGCATTGGAGTGGTGTGCAACGCGGTCGATCTTCTGGGGCGCATGCTCGAGCGCAACATCACTCCGGATACACTTACCGACCAAACCTCGGCTCATGACGAACTTGTCGGCTATTTCCCGATGGGTATGAGCGTAGAAGAAGCCAATGTGCTCCGGGAAGCAGATCCGGTCACGTACAAGCACCGATCGGTTGAAACCATGTGCGTACATGTGCGTAGAATGCTTGAATTACAACAACGAGGTGCCATCACGTTCGATTATGGCAATAATCTGCGGGGACAGGCACTTGCAGCCGGTGTGGTGAATGCATTCGATTTTCCGGGCTTCGTTCCTGCCTACATACGACCCTTGTTCTGTGAAGGCAGTGGTCCATTCCGTTTCGTCGCCCTCAGTGGAAACGAGTCGGACATTTTTGCCTGTGATCAAAAGTTGAAGGAGCTATTCCCGCAGAATGAAGGTTTGATCCGTTGGCTGGACATGGCCAAGGAGCGCATAGCCTTTCAGGGGCTTCCTGCAAGGATCTGTTGGCTGAAAATGGGTGAAAGGGAGCGTGCAGCACTGGCTTTCAATGAAATGGTCCGCAACGGAGAATTGAGTGCACCGATCGTGATCGGAAGAGATCATTTGGATACGGGGTCCGTTGCCTCACCAAACCGAGAAACAGAAGCTATGAAGGATGGAAGTGATGCTGTGGCAGATTGGCCCATCCTCAATGCATTGATCAATACCGCAGGGGGGGCCAGTTGGGTTTCGTTCCATCACGGCGGAGGTGTTGGTATGGGATATTCGCTTCATGCCGGGATGGTGATCGTTGCAGACGGAACAGAAGAAGCAGAAGCGCGGTTAAGACGCGTATTGCACAATGATCCGGCAATGGGCGTTCTCAGGCACGCGGATGCAGGTTACGACATCGCCGGTGAAACAGCCAGAAAACACGGTCTGGATCTCTCAGAAAGGCTGGGTTGATGCCCGGACTCAGGAATTAACAGCCCGGATCATCCGATCCTTCCCCTGAAGGTCTCTCCTGATCTCCACTTCATGATACCCCAATGATTCGAGCAGGAATTGAATTTCGGGGCCTCTGGATTCATGGATCTCAAAATACAATCTGCCTCCGGGTCTGAGGATCGAGGAACCCAAACTTGCTATGTGCCGGTAAAAAAGTAAGGCATCATCATCGGGCGTGAAAAGCGCCGAATGCGGTTCTTTTAGGGTCACCCGCAGTTCCATGGTGCTTTCTTCGCTTTTGGGAATGTATGGTGGATTACTCACTATCACATCGTACGGATATGGCGGCAGGTGTGATTCTCCGGTTAAAATATCGTGTACCTGAAATTTGATACGGGTATCGGCATGTTCGGTGGATGGTCCATTTTTTCGGGCCAGTTCAATAGCCGCTTCCGAAATGTCGGTTCCCAGAATTCTCCAATCTTCCGATTCAAAATAAAGCGACCATGCAATACAGCCACTTCCCGTACCAATGTCCATAATATTCAGTTCCTTGAAATTCTCCATCTCAAGTATCCATTGAACCAGTTCTTCGGTTTCAGGTCGAGGTATCAGAACGGACGGATCTACCCGGAATTTGTAGTTCCTAAATGGTGCAATACCTGTGATGTATTGAATTGGTTCGTGTTGTATCAGCCTTTGGAGTATGGCATCGAATTCAGAAATTTCCGGAATCCTGATGGCATCCGGAGCCATGAGAAGATCGTGTCGGCTGATACCGAAAATATCCTCAAGAATCACGTATAGAATGTTCTCGGCCTCCCTTTCAGAATAATAGGACTCCAGTTGCTGTCTGAAGAAAGCGCGCAGGCTCTTTAAATTCCGATACATTTGTGGCTCAAAAGTAGCTAAATGGAAGCAGCTGACGGGCTTGAACTTTGGATGCAAAGGGCGTTGGATCTTGCCCGGCGTGGTACCGGAAATGTTTCCCCAAACCCCAAAGTTGGAGCAGTCATCGTCCACCGCAACCGCATTCTTGGCGAGGGCTACCACTCCCAATTCGGCGGTCCGCATGCCGAAGTACATGCCATTCAAAAAGTGGCAGACAAGAACTTATTGAAGCAAAGTTCCTTGTTCGTCAATCTGGAACCGTGCAGCCATCACGGCAAAACCCCACCTTGTGCCGACCTGATCATTGAAATGGGTATACCAGAGGTTTTCATAGCCATGGAAGATCCGAATCCGTTGGTCGCAGGTTCGGGAATTGATCGAATGAAAAAGGCCGGGATCAGGGTTCATGTGGGTATGCTCAACGAAGAAGCAAGGGCTTTGAACCGCGTATTTTGTACAAATATCCTTCACCGACGACCACACTATCTGGCAAAATGGGCTGTAACCGCAGACGGTTTCATGGGTAGGGCGATTGACGATGAGGGACCGAAACAGATAAGCGGATCACTTTCGAGTTTGTGGGTTCATCGGCTCCGATCCGAAGTGGACGCCATACTTATCGGGGCGGGCACGGCTTTAGCTGACGACCCTATGCTCACGAATCGGAAATGGCCCGGTAAAAGTCCGAAAAGGATCATTTTGGATAGCGACAATCTCTGTCCCTCCGAAATCCGAATGTTCAATGATAAGGTGCCGATGATCCTATTCCGAACGGAACCCGATCCGGACTTTCCCGATCATGTTGAACAGATCATCTTGCGCAGATCGGAAGACTATTACGAACAGATCGATCAACATTTGCTGAAAAGAGATATTGCCTTTGTATTGGTGGAAGGTGGTAGGCTGACCCTACAAAAATTGCAGGAATGTGGTCGAATGGATGAAGCCTGGGTGCTGCGAAATCCCAACCTCTTCTGGGAGCGCGGAATAGAAGCCCCCTACCCGATCAACTTACACAAAGACTTCTTTCAATTAGGAAATGACCACTTGAAATACTTCGAAAAACCTGTTTTCGCGGAATGATCTTCTTGCTCTTAAGCATTCTATTTTCGACTCTGATCCAGGTCATATTCCGGTTTTTTGGAAAACTGGGTGTGGACAATCAGATAGCCATCACCATGAACTACCTCGTTTGTGTCCTGGTAGGTAATTCCCTGGCAGAATCCAACTACTTTGCCCATATACGCGAAGGCACGGCAAACTGGCTGACCCACAGTTTGCTGCTGGGGATCCTCTTTATAATCGTATTCGTTGCCATGGCTCGTTGTGCCCAGGTTTTAAGCATAAGCATCAGTACGGTTGCGGCAAAAATGGGGGTATTATTCCCGGTGCTCTTTGGATGGCTATTCCTGAAAGAACAGATGAATCTATTCCTTGCCACAGGTATACTCTGTAGTTTACTCAGCATAGCAACCATTGTCAAGATCCGAAAGGGTAAGCTGAGTGAAGTGAGCAGGCATTCACTGCTTCCTTTATTGGTTTTCGTGGGTTCCGGAATAATCGACACGAATCTCAAGATCCTAGAGAACACCCATTTTGAGACCGTAGATCCTCATTTTGTAGTTACCAGTATTTTCCTGGGAGCCTTTTTGGCAGGGATGATCGAATTCTCGAGAAGGATGTACAGGAACCGAAGCTTATTCAGCGCCAAGAACCTTATAGCCGGTGTTGTTTTGGGGGTCCCCAATTACTTCAGCATTTACTTTCTCATGAAGGCGCTTCATCAGGAAGGCTTTAGTACGGTTTACGTTCTGCCTTTGAACAATATTGGCATAGTTCTGCTTTCGGTGCTTGTATCGGTTGTTGTGTTCAGAGAGCTCTTGACCAAAAGACTGGCTGCAGGAATTGCCTTGGCCATTCTGGCCATCGGTTTGATCGGTATATCATAATTCAATTTTCAGCCGCAGGAGCATTGTCAACTTACAGAACTCTATCCCGAGCCACCGAATACCTGCACAAGGAAAGGGGCAGCAAGTTCCTGAGTTTCGGACTTCCCGTTGAAAACTCGGAATCGGTTCAAGAATTATTACACGATTTCCGGATCCGCTTTGCGGATGCCTCGCATGTCTGCTACGCCTATCGACTGGGTTCCGATGGATCGCAATATGGATACAGCGACGCAGGTGAACCTGCCAATTCTGCAGGTTTACCTATTTACAGACAGCTCCTGGCAGCAAACCTGGTAAATGTTTTGGTGGTTGTGGTGCGCTATTTCGGAGGAAAGAAACTTGGCGTTCCGGGTTTGATCGAACACTATGGACTGGCTGCCGCATCCTGTCTCGACGAAGCTTGCATCATTGAAGAAAGTGAGAAATTCAAGTTCATCCTAGTCACTCCTAAGGATCAAGGCTACAAGGCCTATCAACTGGCTTCCCGAATGAAATGGAAGCAAATTAGTCCGATTGCCGACCGTTCCAACGAATTTGAGATCACGATCGATCTGTCGGAATGGACATTGGTTCAAAATTTGATATCCGAATTGCAGAGTTTTGAGTGGCGAAGCCCCTAAATTTGTTCTAATTCTATGATTTTGAGACCTTACCTGATAATTCTTCAACTCCTCATTCTAAGCACTTTCTCCTACGCTCAAAAGGGTGAGACACGCGTATTGGATTCGGAACACTGGACATGTCAATTCCAAAAGCCGGCCAACTTGTACTTAACTGATCTTGAGCATGTCGAGAATTGGGTGAAGGATCGGTTTTCAACGGAACCATATTCCGAGCTACAATTGCAGCACACCTTGCGGAGTGCGCTGGGTACACACTATTCATTTGTCCAATTGCTCGAGGGCAAGATCATTGAGGGTAGCATGATCCGGGTTCACCTTCTGCCGGATTCACGGGTCTATCTTGTTCAAAGCACACTGTGTCCGGAATTGCCATTAATAGGTCGAAGTATGGCCACGTCGGAATCGGCAGAATGGAGATGGATCGCTTTCAATGGAGGTTTATACCTCACTGAGCGATTTATAGAAACCGATGGCGATCACGATTATTCCTACAGGTACAATGGCGTGGAACTGCTCTCCAATCCGGGCAAATTGTACTTCCAGGGTCCTGATACTACAGTTCATGGACGTATATTCCTTGCCAACCCGCTTAATTCAGCCAATGTGAGCTATGGTGCCCCGTATGCTGATAACAATGATGCTGACCACCCGGTATTGGACGCTGAATTGAAATGGGGCACAATGCCCGCTTATTATTCCAAGGACACATTTTACTTCAGAACGAAAAGATATATCATGGCGGAGCTATCCCCTCCTGTAACGGCAATAATCAAGGGGATCAGTGATACGTTCGATTTTACCCGCTCTCAGGATTGGTTTGAAGATGTGAACGCCTGGTATCATATCAATGCCTTCAGCGCTTATCTCGATTCGCTGGGATTCGGTGCTCAGTTACCGGATTCTCTGGAAATTGATGCACACGCATTTAATGGGGATGACCGTTCGGCTTTCACCTATAACATGCGGCCACACAGGTTGGAATTTGGTACCGGCGGAGTGGATGACGCCGAGGATGGTGAGGTGGTTGTGCACGAATTCGGTCATGCCATCTCGGTTGCCTCTGCTCCAAACACGATCAACGGCATCGACCGCAAAGCCATGGAAGAAGGCAATGCCGACTATTGGTGCAAATCCTATAGCCGGGAATTTGAGACTGGGGATTTGAATACAAGTAAAGTTTTCAGTTGGGATGGACACAATGAATTTTGGGAAGGTGTTAAAACCGATGTCAAGTTGATCTATCCAATTCACATCACGAATAACACCAGGAATGACCGGGCCCTGTGGTCAAGTCCGCTGTTGTGCATGAAGGAGGCTATTGGGAAAACACCTGCGGATAAATTGGTCATGTCCCACCTGCTTTTACAATCGTCCAATACCTTGTTTCCCCAAATGGCCATGGAGATTCTGGCTCTGGATACCTTATTGTACGGCGGAAAGCACGTGAATCAGATCAAACAGTGTTTTTCGGTTAATGGCATACTCGCCCCTCCAAATCCGGAACCTCCCAAAACAGATGAGGCGAATATTGTAATGTTCAATTCTTTAAAATTTGCTCAGGGATTGGGTAATATGGAGGTTCTCATACCGGGTTCCGGGATTAAGAAGGTGTTGATATTCAACGAATTAGGACAAATCCACGAATCCTATGAAGGGTTCCTGAACAAGATCTTGCTCCTGCATACCGATTATGCCAAGGGCGCCTATTTCCTGCACGCTGAAACGGATGGTTATACTGAGGTCAGACGCTTTGTGAAGTTGGACTGATGATCATTTACTCAGCGCTTTTCTCACCCCGTCTGGAATTTATCGCGGAACTCATCTTCAGAGAGTTACTTGGAATTAAAACGCGGATCACTACGGATGCTGATCTCTACCAACAATCTGAGGAACCTGGCCTGAATTACTCGACGAATGCTGCATTGCGCGGGCTGAAGATCCACCCAAGTGGCCTATTGTTCGAGAATCGTATCTCCGATCAGGAACCTCGCTGGGAAAACTCGGAGACCGGACCGGAATTATTGTTTCAGCGGGAAAAACGATTCGACCCTTTGGCCGCATCGTTCTATTTGGTTTCAAGGTATGAGGAATACTTACCTTTTGAACCGGATCTGCACAACCGTTTTCCTGCCGAACACAGCATTCTCATCGAATCGGATCACCTGAGTAAACCGCTCGTAAATATCTGGGCGCTCGAACTGCTCGAAGCACTTAAGGAGATGTTCCCGGCTTTACAAAGTAATCCACGCAAGTTCGAATACCTCAGTACTATAGACATAGACCAGGCTTGGAAATACAGGAATAAAGGGTTGAAATTAACGGTTGGAGGGCTGTTCCGGGATCTGATCAACGGAAACACAGAGGAACTTCAAGAGCGCATCAAAACCTTGCGGGGAGGACCTGATCCATATGACAATTTCGACACGCAGTTCCGATGGCACGCTGAATATGGGACAGATGCGCATTACTTTCTGCAAGTTGGTAAGAGAGGACCTTACGATAAGAATCAGAGTGCACAGAACACCGAATTCCAGGCCTTGATCCGTTCCATCGAAGAACGCGCGAAAATTGGCTTGCATCCCTCCTACCGCAGCAACAAACAAACCGATCTTTTGGATGATGAAAAACAGATACTCGAGCGGATCACTGGAAAACGCGTAAAAAGCTCAAGACAACACTATCTGATGCATCGTATGCCCTGGACCTACGAACATCTGATCGATATTGGGATCGAAACGGATTACACCATGGGCTATTCCACACATATGGGCTTCCGTATGGGACTTGCGGCACCTTGTCGTTTTTTCAACCTAAAGACAAATACTGTTACCCCCTTGAGACTGGTGCCATTTTGTTTGATGGACATCACCCCCATGCACTATATGGGACTGAATTTGCAGAATTCAATGGATGAAGTTAAACGACAAATTGAGATGGTGCACCGGGTTGGTGGTTTATACTGCACCCTTTGGCACAATGAATCGCTCAGTGAATCCGGCCGATGGAAAGGTTGGAGTCCTCTCTACCGAATGATTTTGGAAACTTGTTCAGAACTTAGCTGAAGTGTCCGCTAACGATGAGTTCCTTGCCACCGTGTGACCAATCGTAGAACCCATTCCCCCCTTTCACGCCGATATTTCCGCTATTGACCATATTGACCAGCAAGGGACAAGGGGCATATTTCGGATTTCCGAAACCAGTATAAAGCACATTCAAAATGGCCAGGCAAACGTCCAAACCAATAAAATCGGCCAATTGAAGCGGCCCCATGGGGTGAGCCATTCCCAGTTTCATAACCGTATCGATCTCTTCAACTCCACCCACTCCTTCATGCAGTGTCCAAATTGCCTCATTGATCATTGGCATCAGGATCCTATTGGCAATAAATCCGGGATAATCGTTTGCCATGGCGGGTGTTTTGCCGATCTTACGCGAAAGATCAAGGATCGTCTCTGTCACCTCTGATGAAGTGGCATACCCGTTTATCACCTCCACCAATTTCATTACGGGAACCGGATTCATGAAATGCATTCCGATTACCATGGATGGACGACGAGTGACTGCCGCCAATTCGGTGATCGAGATACTGGAAGTGTTTGTTGCCAGAATACAGTGATCCGGCGTGCTTTGATCCATTTCCTGAAAGATCTTCATTTTCAGATCTTTATTTTCTGTGGCAGCTTCTACTACGAGATCGCAATTTGCAACACCTTCCGGTATGTTCGTGAATGTGGTGATCCGACCTAATGTCGCGTTTTTGCCGGATTCATCCAATAGCCCTTTTGCTATTTGACGATCCAGATTCCTGGCGATCACAGATAAAGCCTTATCCAGGGCATCCTGCTTAATATCGATGAGTTGTACATCAAAACCATTTTGGGCGAAAACATGCGCTATTCCATTGCCCATGGTTCCGGATCCGATCACTCCTATTCGTTGCATACTAATTCGATTTGGCCGCAAAAGTACGTTTTGATCGGAAAAAGGATCAACGAAATCGCAGAGAAGCTCCTAATCCGACCGACCAGGTTCCGCTCGCCGGAAGAAATTGAATATCCGGATCCACCTTGAGAGCAAGGTCCTTATTGATCTCGAATTCGCGCAAATGGGCATCCACATTTGCGTCAATTATCTGCAAGGCATAAACCCCTATGAACCCGAGTATGAACATATCCCTGTTTCGCCGGTAGTAGTTGCGTTCCTGCAGCACCTTGGAATCACTCATCCAGCTGTATCGGAGATCTATGGTGGTAGATGAAGTATCGAAGCGCACATCTACAGCCCTTTGGTAAGCTCGCAGCGAGTCGGTATTCACTTTGAAGAAATACCCCATTGCCAGTCCTCCTGCGTATAAAACGCCGACTTTCCAATATTTCTGGTTGTATATCTGCCCAAGTCCAGGGAAAATTGCTGAATAGATCGTGGCTTTGGCAGGGCTGTGCACACTATCTTTCAACATTGGGCCATCCGTTATCGTGTTCGTGGAAAATGGATGTACCTGTCCGATCGCCTGACTGCTCACAACAATGAGTACCGCGATCAAACAGATCGGCAAGGCCGGTGGAAAGGCCTTCAGCAATTGATCAGGAATTCTCCAGTTTTTCCAGAATGGCCTCAAGTTCGTTCTTTGATTTAAAATGGATCACGATACTGCCTGTCTGATCCTTCTTTTTACGGAATTCGATCTTGGAACCGAATTGGTCGATCAAACCCTCAATGCGCTCATCAAATGTATCCAGCGTTCGTGTATCGGGCACTACGGGTTCTTTTCGCTCCGGCTTTTCAGGATCGGCTGGTCGTTTATAGGCATTCCGAACCATTTCTTCAACCTGACGAACGGACAAACCGTTCTCAACGGCCGCATTGAATATGCGCAATTGAGCGGTTGGGTCTTCGATATTTATCAGCGCTCTGGCGTGTCCCATAGCGATCGTCCCTTCCTGAATAGCAAGCTGGATCTCATCGGGCAATTTCAAAAGACGGAGATAGTTGTTCACCGTAGACCTTTTCTTACCAACGCGTTGCCCGAGTTCTTCCTGTTTCAAACCGCATTCTTCGAGGAGCCGGCGATAACTCAAACTCACTTCGATGGCATTGAGATCTTCCCTTTGAATGTTCTCAATAAGGGCCATCTCCAACATCTCCTGGTCGTTGGCTAAACGTATATAAGCGGGCAATTCAGTGAGCCCGGCCATAATTGCGGCTCGGGTTCGGCGCTCCCCACTGATGAGTTCAAATTGATCTACCCCGATCTTGCGAACAGTTACGGGCTGTATGATGCCGTGCACCCGGATGGACTCGCTGAGTTCCTCCAGTGCGACCTGTTCAAATTCCGTTCTGGGTTGAAACGGATTGGCCACTATGGCGCTTATCGGTATCATCGCAACCGTATTGGGCGATCGGTGTACCGACCCGCTCGTAATATCCGTATCTACATTATCCAGCAGGGCCCCTAAGCCCTTGCCTAAAGCATTTCTTTTAGCCATCTCCTTCGGTATCTCCTCTCCAACTTTCAAAATAAGCCTTTTTCAAACGATCAGCCCAGGATACGTTCTTGATTGGCCATTTTGGTCATTCCGTTCTTCTGCAGGATCTCCCGGGCCAGATTTAGGTAATTAACACTCCCTTTGGCAGTTGCATCGTGCTCCAGCACGGGCAAACCAAAAGAAGGAGCTTCGCTGAGACGCGTATTTCTCTGAATGATGGTATCAAAAACCAGATCCTGAAAATGCAGTTTCACCTCGTCAACAACCTGATTGGAGAGCCTTAAGCGGCTATCATACATCGTTAGAAGCAGACCTTCAATGGCAAGTGACGGGTTGATGCTCTTTTGAATGATCTTGATCGTATTCAGCAGTTTTCCAAGACCTTCTAGAGCGAAATATTCGCATTGCACGGGAATCACAACAGAATCCGACGCCGCGAGGGCATTCGTGGTGATAAGTCCGAGAGAAGGCGAACAATCGATTATCACAAAGTCGTACTTGTCCTGTACTTTTCGGATAACCCGACTCATGAGCTTTTCCCTGTTCGGCAGATCGATCATTTCGATCTCCGCTCCGACCAGATCTATGTTGGAAGGAAACACGTCGAGGTAGGAACTCAGGGTCTGAAGGATACAATCTTCCGGATTTTCGTCTTTAACGAGACATTCATACAACCCCATCCTCACGTTTTTCGGGTCGATTCCGAAGCCCGAAGTTGAATTGGCCTGTGGATCGGCGTCGATCAGCAGAACCTTGTACTCCAGAACAGCCAGGCTGTACGACAGGTTAATGGCAGTGGTTGTTTTACCGACTCCACCTTTTTGATTTGCTATACTAATTACTTTGCTCATTTCTATGGTTTGGGGAACTATATGGGAATCTGAAAGGGGTTATAACTCAATTATGTCTCCAACGCTCGGAAGGGTGAGATCAATACCCAATTGCCGGAAATGATCTTTTGCGGCCTTATGGTCGATCCGGATCGGTTCGAACGTATCGAAATGCATTCCTACAACTGCAGAACATGAGATCAGTTGTGCTGCTTTGGCGGCATCGGCATACCCCATGGTGAAGGTATCTCCCAGAGGCAGGAGCGCCATATCAAGTACGTATTCATCGGCGATCAATTCCATGTCACGCGTTAAACCCGTATCACCGGCGAAATAGATCGTGTCGCCGGCGCCATGTATAACGAAGCCGGCTGCAACCCCTGCATAACTACCATCTGCAAAAGAGCTGGAATGATCGGCTTTTACCATTTTAAAGTGAACCCCATCGATCTGTGCCGTTCCTCCGATGTTCATACCCAATACATTTTCATAGCCCTGCTTTTGGAGCCAGGTGCCTATTTCGTAACAGGCGATCACCAAAGCTCCGGTTTGCCGGGCCAGATCGGTGAGATCTGCAATATGATCCTGGTGTCCATGAGATACGAGGATCACATCCGCCTTCAGAGAAGAGAAATCGATGTGTTGTGCTTTGGGATTAGGACGAATGAACGGATCCGTAACGATCGTCATTCCAGCCACTTCGAGACTAAAACACGAATGCCCCAAATACCATACTTTTGCCATCGACTTAACCCTTCCTTAGCCTTCAAAACTAAGTGAAAAGGACTTGGATACAGAACCGATTAATGAACAGGCTGCTCGTACTTATTCACATCGCGTTACTGTTGATATCCTGTAGCCGATCGGATGATCGGACCCTCGATCATATACGTTTCAACGCCTCGAACAACATTACCTCCCTTGATCCTGCTTTTGCTTCGAATCAGGACAATATCTGGGCAGTCACACAGATCTTTAATGGTTTGGTTCAGTTAGACACAGCCCTGAATCCCGTTCCCTGTATAGCTTCGTCCTGGTCGGTATCGGACAGTGGAACACGTTTCACCTTCATACTCCGAAAAGACGTTTATTTCCACAGTGACCCTTGTTTTTCAACGGAAACACGACGTGTTGTGGCCGACGATTTCGTTTATTCCTTCAATAGGCTCACCGATTCAAAAACGGCATCGCCAGGTGCGTGGATCTTCAACGATAAAATTGCCCCGAACGGTATCCGGGCCTTGGGCACCGACACCTTGGAGATCCTGCTGATCAGACCATTTGCCCCCTTTATAAGTCTGCTCACAATGCCCTATTGCCATGTGGTACCAAAGGAGGCGATCGACCAATATGGGAAGGAATTTGCGCGACACCCAGTAGGCACGGGTCCTTATCGGTTCGTTCATTGGGAGGAGGATGTCAAACTCATTCTGAACCGCAACGAGAATTACTTCGAGCGCATCAATAATGAACGACTCCCCTTCAATCCGGGCTTATCCATATCCTTTATCTCGAACAATCAGATGGCCTTGCTGAGTTTCCTGAAAGGGCATCTCGATTTTTACAATGGGATACACAGCAGTATAAAGGACGCCCTTTTGACGCGTGACGGGCAATTGAAAGACGCGTTCAAGGAGCACATCGAATTGAGTAAGGTGCCCGTACTCAATACAGAATATCTTGCCATATCCCTGGCGACATCCAGTGCGGATCAACCTTTGGGGAACCCCTATTTCAGGAAGGCATTGAATCATGCGATCAACCGGGAGAAAATGATCCGCTATTTGAGAAACAATGTGGGAACCGCGGCTGAAGGGGGGTTCATCCCGATCAGTTTACCGGGTCATCTCCCACTCGCGGGAGTCTACGATATCGATCTGGCACGGAGGTACCTGGATTCAAGTGGAATTCAAAATGCCCGTATCGTGCTATCCACCACGAAAGATTATCTCGATCTTTCCGTATTCATTCAGCAGGAATTCGATCGGATCGGTGTTGATTGTGAAATTGATGTACTTCCATCCGCCGCATTGAAGGAAGCCAAGCTACACAACAAACTGAGCTTTTTCAGAGCGAGTTGGATAGCCGATTATCCCGATGCAGAGAACTATCTGAGTTGTTTCTACAGTGCCAATTTTGCACCCAATGGTCCAAATTATACGCATTACAATTCTGAAGATTTTGATGAACTCTACGAAGAATCGCTCCGCACAGAAAACGAATCGGACCGCATAGGTCTTTACCGGGAAATGGACTCCTTGTTGATGCAGCAAAGTCCGGTGATCGTGCTTTACTATGATCAAAGTATGCGTCTGAATAGTCGCAGGATCAGCGGGCTTCCTCAAAATGCACTGAATATACCCTGGTTCAAATACGCTCGAATTCGTTCGATGCACTAAATGGGCTCGACAAACGGCCTTTCTACCCATTTGTTTTGACTCTTTGCTGAGAAAAACATCGGATATTTGCACCGCGAATGCATCTGATATGGAAATAGGCGATAAACTCCCCAATTTTAACCTGCTAGGAACCGACGGTCAGTACTACAACAAGTACACTTACGCCGACCGATACGCTTTGCTGATCATTGTTACCTGCAACCACTGTCCCTACTCACGTTCTTATTGGAATCGCATACAGAAATTGTATGCACGTTACGAGGAAGATAATTTGGGGGTACTGACGGTGAATCCAAATGATGCCAATCAGTATCCGGAAGATTCCTATGATAACATGGTGAAACTGGCAGAAAGTTTGGGAAACACCTTCGTCTATCTGCACGATGCGGATCAATCCCTTGCCAAGGAACTGGGCGCAACACGCACTCCCGAAGCATTTCTGTTCAATTCCAGGAGAGAGCTTGTATACCGTGGGGCGATCGATGATTCATGGGACAACGAACACATGGTAACCCGGGTTTATCTGGAGGATGCAATTGAAGCTGCACTTGATGGGCTAGAGGTGGATTTCCCTGAAGTTCAGGCAGTTGGATGTACGATCAAGTGGAAACCCGGCAATGAGCCTAAGTTGAGACCCTAGTTCGAGGCAGACTGATGCAGGATATTGTAGAACAAATTCAACAGACACTTTCGAAAGCCTTTCTCGATCTGTACGATACAGAAATTGCAGCCGATACGCTGAAACTTGAACGAACGCGTAAGGAATATCCGGGCGATTTCACCTTTGTGGTCTTTCCATTCCTGCGAACGAGTAAAAAAAAACCGGAGGAAACAGCCGGAGATCTTGGCAGATTCCTCGTTGAAGCGGGTGCCATTCGAACCTACAACGTTGTCAAGGGATTTCTGAACCTGGAGGTTGATACTCGCTTGTGGATAGAATTTCTCAACCAAACGGGTATGAATCTGGATGCCTTTGGCAAAAGATCCCAAAATGGTGAGAAGGTCATGGTTGAATATTCATCGCCCAACACGAATAAACCCCTGCACCTGGGACATATCCGCAACAATTTACTCGGCTTTGCAGTGAGCAACATACTGCGTTTCACAGGTCATGAGGTTGTACGTACAAACCTTGTCAACGACCGGGGAATACATATCTGTAAGTCCATGTTGGCCTGGATGCGTCTTGGCAATGGTTCCACCCCCACCTCTGAAGGAATGAAAGGGGATCATTTCGTTGGGCATTATTACGTCCTCTTCGATAAGGAATATCGGGCCGAACTGAATCGTTTGAAGGAAAACGGGATGGATGAGAAGGAGGCCGAGGCCCACTCGGAATGGATGGAAGGGGCCCGGGAACTCCTGCGAAAATGGGAGGCCAATGACGCGGCGGTAAGGGCGCTATGGAAACAAATGAACGATTGGGTTTATGCGGGATTCGATAGTACGTACAGGCGTTTGGGTGTTGATTTTGACCGTTTCTATTACGAATCGGACACCTACTTGCTGGGCAGGGACCTGGTGATGGAGGGCCTGGAAAAAGGTGTTTTCTTTAGGAAAGACGATGGAAGTGTTTGGGCTGATCTCACGGAATTCGGTCTGGATGAAAAGCTCCTTCTGCGATCGGACGGCACGTCAGTTTATATCACTCAAGATCTCGGCACTGCGCAACTGAAGTACGACGATTACGGGATGGATCGATCGGTATACGTGGTCGGTAATGAGCAGGATTATCATTTCAAGGTCCTTCAGTTATTATTGGAGAAACTTGAAAAACCCTATGCCGGAGGTATCTACCACTTGAGTTACGGTATGGTGGATCTCCCACATGGAAAGATGAAGAGTCGGGAAGGTACGGTAGTTGATGCGGACGACCTGATGAATGAGATGCACGCCACGGCACGTGCACGCACGGAGGAACAAGGAAAAACAGAAGGGCTTTCCGAACAGGAACTCGATCAGTTGTACGAAACGATCGGACTGGGTGCACTCAAATATTTCCTACTCCGGGTTGATGCAGGCAAGCGAATGCTCTTCAATCCGGAGGAATCCATTGATCTTCAAGGCAATACAGCTACATTTATCCAATACACTTACGCGCGTTGCCGATCGATCCTCCGATCGGTCGAATTCGTACGATCAGAGATCGGATCAACAGATCCGGATCCGCTGGAAAATGCACTGATCTTGCACATATACGCTTTCCCACATAAGGTTATGGAAGCCGCTGAAAGCTTGAACCCATCGGTCTTGTGCAACTACACGTACGAACTGGCCAAGCTCTACAATGCCTTTTACAATCAACTCCATATTTTACGGGAGGAAGATCCGGCCAAGCGGGCATTGCGATTGAACCTTACCCATATCGTTAGTGAATTGGTACGGAAAAACCTCAACTTGTTGGGTATTTCCGTTCCGGAGCGGATGTAACTCAGATTCTGGCATTGAAGCGGAAAGGAAGGAATTGCTCCACACCTTCTGCGATGTAATACCCTTT
The DNA here is from genome assembly GCA_020635435.1 of Flavobacteriales bacterium. GTDB lineage: Bacteria > Bacteroidota > Bacteroidia > NS11-12g > UBA9320 > VMDK01. The sequence goes on along the minus strand of JACJZU010000003.1, from coordinate 358,576 downwards.
CTCTCCCCCGATCAAAATCCGGATCGCACGATTTTGTCTTCTTTCTGTTTCCGCAATAACCTGCAGACAAGCTCCACACGGCGACACGAGATCGTCCAGATTCCTCAGTTCTCCATTTGCCTGAATGGAAATAGCCAATTCCAGGACATGCGCATCAGGATATACTGCCCCTGCATGAAACAAGGCAACACGTTCCGCACACAATCCACTCGGATAAGCGGCATTTTCCTGATTGTTGCCGGGGAGTGACACCCCGTTGTCCAGTTTCACCGCAGCGCCAACCTTAAAGCGTGAATAGGGTGCATATGCCTTTTCCCTCGACATTTGGGAGAGGCTCAATATTTCAGGAATATCGGTTGGAGAACCGTATTCCACATAGCGAATAATGCTGTTTTTGCGAATTTCCATTCGCCAAATTAGTAAAAGGCTGTTAAAAACTAACTTGCACACCGAAAACTCATTCGATCATACTAATGCTAAGAGGGAAAATACTGGTCATTGGTGCCGGGCGATCAACACTTCATTTACATGAATATCTGGCAAAGCATCTCTCCAGCGAATGGGCAATTACGATTGCGGACAGAGATCTGTCTCTTGCTGAGTCCATGGTATTTGCCCCTGGCGTTAATGCTATCGCTCTGGATGTTCAGAATTACGATGAATTGGCTAGGATCCTACCGGGAAATAAGCTCGTGATCTCCATGTTACCGGCTGATCTTCACCTCCTGGTGATCGAGCGTTGTGTTGAACTGGGCATCCATGTAGCAACGGCAAGTTATCTGACCGATCAGATCCTGGCATTTGACGAGCGGGCGAGGCAGGCCGGGGTAACCATTTTGAATGAACTTGGACTCGATCCGGGTCTCGATCATCTTTCCGCCATGCACATGATCGATCGTGTGCGCAGAGAAGGTGGACTTATCACGCATTTTGAAAGTTTCACGGGTGGTTTGGTCGCACCTGAATGCGATGATAATCCCTGGGGCTATAAATTCACCTGGAATCCCAGGAACGTTGTAATCTCGGGGCAAGGCGGTGCGGTTAAATTCATTCAGGAGGGCCAGTACAAGTTCATCCCCTATCACAGGTTGTTCCGAAGAACGGAGATCATTGAAATTGAGGGTTACGGCAAGTTTGAGGGCTATGCGAACCGGGATTCACTCAAATACCGAAGCACGTACGGTTTGGATGATGTACGTACAATGTATCGTGGAACCTTGAGGAGGCCCGGGTTCTGCAAAGCCTGGGATTGTTTTGTGCAGTTGGGTGCCACCGACGATAGTTATGAATTACCGGGACTCGAGGAAATGACCCACCGCGATTTTATAAATACTTTCCTGGCCTATAATCCAACCGATTCTGTTGAACTCAAATTACGTCAGTATTTGAAGATCGATCAGGACGATGTGGAACTCTGGGATCGACTCGTTTATCTCGGAATTTTCGAGCAGACACCGATCGGATTAAAAAGCGGATCGCCCGCCCGTGTTCTGCAACATATACTCGAAAAGAAATGGGCACTTTCTGTTAAGGATCGGGATATGATCGTGATGTGGCACAAGCTACTCTTCAAGGACAGCCCGGGTGTAATGCGTGAACTAAACGCTTCATTAGTGGTTACGGGCGAAGACCGACAGCGTACGGCCATGTCCAAAACAGTTGGCTTGCCCCTTGCACTCGGCTCAAAATTGTTGTTGGAAGGGAGCATTACCCGACGCGGTTGCATCCGCCCTGTTTACCCCGAGATCTATGAACCACTGCTCGATCAACTTAAAGAACTCGGTATTCATTTCGTAGAAACGCTTCGAATAGACAATTGATCAGGGGATCAACAACAGCGTGTCCGTTTGATCCCAGTAATATTGCATGAACCCCAGTCCACCTGCTACGTTATCCTCAACATTGCTCGCATGAGAAAAGGGGCCGCCATAGACACCGTTATTGAGCAATAGCCCACTCAGGGTAGTGAAATGGCTTTCAGTCACATTTCTGAAGTTGAGAACAACTGCCCTTGGCTTGCTGAGTATCTTTTCGGAATCACTCATATCCAGGTTAACCCCAATATCGAGATCATAGATCTCATCATCGATGAACTGATCGCTGAAAAAGTGGAATCCGGGTATGGTCCGCAGTAGATTATTCTCTGAGAAGAAGATCTTATTGGCCGAACTGAATCGGGCCGGAATGGAGACCAGAACGGAATCCGTCGGCTGTTCACCATCAAAATCGGTGTATTCATGAATCAATACATTCACATGTAGCTCGTAAAAATTCATTCCAACCGGGTCTCGGAAGCGCATGCGCATTCCCAGTGTCTGGCCTATGGTGCGTGTAGAGTCCACCGAAAGGACGTCAATTTCGGTTGGCATCTGATCCCTGCAAGTTACGAGCGGGTATTCGTCCTTTCGGATCACCAGTTCCACTTTATCTCCCGATTTCAACGGGACTTTCTGTACATAATAACCATCGCTGTTCTGGGGAACACTTCCAAAAAGGACATCATTGATGTACAAGCGAGCCACGGCCCCATTGATCTTTTGATCCAGACGAGCACCCGAAAAGGCTGGGGCACTCTCTCTTAATCGGAATGCCACTTCGCTCCCACTCACAAAATGCCCCTCAACCACCAAGACAGGTTCCGGATCACCCGATTCAAAGATGAATTCATCCCGACAGCCCAACAGGATCAGGCATGCCATACAAACCAGGATTCGATCAAAAATGTAGGGCATAGCTTAACGATGGAAGAATAGGCAATAAGGATACCGGTTCGATACGGGTCACACCATCATCCTGAATGGTTGCGGTAACGTAGTATACATTGATCCGGTTTGTAAGGTTGTAGACGTTCATGCTGAATACGTGTCGGAATTTCCCTGAATTACGACTATACGTGATTCCGGCATCCATCCTGAAATAGTCCGGAACCTGCAGATTGTTCATTCTACCAAATTGTGAGATCAGCCTCGGTTCACCTTCAAGATAGATCAGGTACTGCGTTTCGGGTATTGTGATGTAATGACCGCTCGTATATACTGTGCTCAGTCCGAGTTGCCAATTGCGGCTGATCCGCTGTCGTGCCACAACGGCCAGATCGTGTCTGCGATCAAATTGAAAAGGGAACCAATTCCCATCGTTGAATTCGGCAAATGAACGGTCGGTGCGCGAAAGGGAGTATTTGATCCATCCGGTTAGGTTCCCCTGTGACTTCAAGGCCAGAAACTCAAGTCCCTTCGATCTTCCCGATCCACTGATCACGGTTTCGTGCCATGCAGAGATCAGGTCGAGGATATTGAACCGATAAGCCAGTACATTATTCATGCTCCGTGTGTAAGCATCTACGCTTAAAGCATACTTCTCCGAAATATCCCATCGCAGTCCGGTTTCAAATTGTTCGGTTGTCACGGGAGGTATTTCAGAGTCTGCAGGGACCCAAACGTTAAATGGAAGGCCTGTGTTATTATTCGGAATTGCGTGCAGGAATTGGGATGTTTTCCCGTAACCTGCATGAATGCTCAAGGCAGGCTTGATCGAATAAGTGGCATTCACACGTGGTTGCAGCAATCGGTAGGCTCTGTCGTTCTTGAAATAGGATCCCGTGACACCCATGTTTGCCTCGAGGTTGCGCCATTTCCCGTTGTACTCGATGTAATTCCTCAACTCCTGTGCATTCCCCTGCCCATTATTTCGCTCCGCTTCCTGCGCGATCCGCCCATTTTCGGTTACGGAATAGAAAGACCGGTTCGGGATGAAATCGTGTAAAATGAACTGCGATCCGGCATTCCAGATACCATTGAAGCGGTCTTTTCTGCTCAGATCGGCCCGTATCTGGTAGTCGCGGATCTGAGTCCGGTACTTGAATTGTGTGGCGCGTGTATAATCGAGGGTATCCGATTTGAAACTGAGATCGTATCGATTGCGAAGATCGAAGCGATATTGTGTCACGCCGGCAGAGATGTTAGAGGCTATGTGCCATTTCCACCACCTCTTCCATCCCGCCTGTAGCAACAGATTGCCCTGGTTGAAGTTATCCCTGTTCTCCTCCCGCTCGATCAGCGAACGATTCTCTTCCTGTTTTGAGTTTATATAGCCAACATCTCCTCCCAAATAACTGCTGAAATAAAGCTTGCCATTTGATTTCAGCTTGTGATCGACGTTCAACTTGAGATCGAAAAAATAGAACCGAAACCGGTCTATCTCATTCTGTTCCTGAATTTGCTCAAAATACAGCGGAAACAGATCGGTAAGCGAACGTCGCATGCTCAGGTTCATGCCGGTACGCTCCTTCTTCAAGGGCCCATTGACATCGATGGATGTAAAGAGCGGATTGAACGTAGCAACTCCATTCCACTTGCGCAGATCTCCTTGCTTGGAACGCATTTGCATCACGGAAGAAGCCCGTCCGCTGAAACGACTCGGGAAATTGCCCTTGTACAATTCGACGGATTGAAGGGAATTACCGGAGAACACTCCGAACATACCGAATGAATGCGTGGGGTTATAGATCTCGAGCCCGTCCATGAGTACGAGATTCTGATTGAGGTCTCCACCCCGAACTACGATCCCGCCATTCACTTCAAATGCACTTTGCAATCCCGGGAGCAGTGCAAGATTGTTCAATACGCCGGGTGTCACACTGAACGTGGGGAAAGAACTCAATCGCCCTGTATTGACCATCCACCCACCTTTGAAATTTCCTAACAGCAGACTATCACGACCCGAGATGAGCACCTCTTTCAGGGCCGAATCTGAATGGAGCCGGATCTCCACCTGTTCATTTTTACCCGAGATGGGAAAAAAAGCTGTAACAAAACCGGGCATCACGATCAGAAGGGTATCGGGAACCGGGAGATCCCTTATCTGGAAGAAACCGTCTGCATCACAGATGGTCCAACCCTTCTTGCGACTGTAAACAACTGCATCTGCAACAGGTCCCAGATTTTCACTGTCAATAACAAAACCGGTAAGGTCGATCTCAGGATCCCGGACCTTCTTATAAACGAGTACGCTATTCTCAGAAATGCATTCGAATTCAAACCCCCTTTGTGCCAAGGTATAATTAAGCACGGAGTTGATCGTGCTCTTGGTCTCGGAAATGTTGAAACTAACGCCTTTAAGGTCCTGTAAATTATAACTGAACCTAATTTCGGAGGATCGTTCGATCTGAGTTAGAATGGATCTTGCCGAATGTAGTCCTGATTTGATATGAACTTGTCGCTCGAGATCAGGGCATTGCGCGTGAAGTAAGGTCGGCCAAACCGACATGAACCATATGGTGACTACGGTCGCTATTGTACAGAGGGTTCTCCACCAAACCACCCTGTAAAGCTAAGTTTAATTGAACAAAACCCGGTTGCCCTCTTGTCGAGACTGCAAGCCTGTTAAACGGGAAATTGTACGGATCACAACTTCTTTACCGGGCGTATTCATATGCAAGGTGATCGCATTGGATAAATAGGTCTCTGGCAATTCGATGTCTATTCCAAAGATCCTTTCAGCCTGATCCACAACTGTACGCAATGGGACTTCCTCAAAATTCCATACAGCATCAAACCAAAGATCGGATGTATGCTTTCCGGAAAGCAATGCTCCCTTGATCAGCTCAACATGTTGGCCCTGTTCCACGCGAACGATCTGGTTTCGGTATCCTACTTCTACCTTTCCATGGTCAACATCAACGGATCCCTCTGCCCTGGTATCGAGCGTGAATCCGGTTCCAACTACCCGAATGGTAAATGGTTTCGAGTGTACGACAAATGCGTGCTCGCCCGGCAGCACATCAAAGTGAATTCGACCCTCGGCCTTCATTTTCCTCGATCGAACACCAAATTCAGAAGGCAGATCGATGCGTGCCCCTCGATCGAGAGTGACAACAGATCCATCCGGCAATGAGGTAGTGATCGCTTCCGTAGTTGCGGAAATAGTTCCTCCGTCGCCGTAATGTTCAGCACTTTTCTGGAGAATCCACAAACCTGATAAAATGAGCACAGCGGCAGCGATTCCGATCCATGATCTCTTCGGAAAACGCATAGGTCGGGGTGTAGATACTGCATCGGAGCGTTCGATACGTGCGGATATGGTATCCCAGGCTTTGGAAGAATTCCATTTCCCGGAAACCGGATAGTCCCCGGAAATGCGGGCGATCCGGATCGATCTGTTGAGTACGTCCTCAAAGTCCGGATCTTTCCGGCGCATTTCAAGCTCAGCATGCTCCTGAGCATTTAAACCGCCTTCCAAATAGCGGGCAATCAGTATGTCGTCCTTCAGTTCAGACATGTTCAGTTCAACTGGCTCCAGATCAACTTCAGGTAATTGAAGGTCTGCTGATTTTGAGAACTCTCCTCCAACCAACTGTTCAACTCGCGAGCCTCGTTATCGGAGCATTGTTGTGACAAGTACCTCAAGATCAAATTTCCACTTACGTAGTTCATTTTCAGTATCGCTTTGTTCTAATACATCTGAACAAGGCTTTACCCCTATTCCAGATCCATAAAAATTTGCAAACGGCTGATTATGAGTTCAATATATTTTACTTCTCAAGAATTTCAGCGCCTTTGCGATCTGGTTTTCAACTGTTCTGACCGAAATATCCAGCTCCGAGGCAATTTCCTTATACGTCATTCCATCCCTACGGCTGCGCAGAAAGATATAGCGGCACTTTGTAGGGAGTTGATCGATCAATTTTTCTATGAATCGGGCCAATTCTGCCATTTCAATCCTTGCCGTAGGATCTTCTTCGGCAATATGCTCATCTTCCAGATGACTTATTTGTGTTTTCCTGAGTTGATTCAGGCATCGGTTGCGAACAGCGGTATACAGGTAGGTTTTGAGGCTTTTCTCTCCGAAAACTTCGTCTCGTCGCTCCCAAATATCAACGAAAACCTGCTGTACCACGTTCTCTGATTCCTGGGCATCCTCCAGAAAATAGAGGGCAAAATCGCACAAACCGGAATAATACGCTTCAAATAGATCCTTCAGCCGCAACTCGTCCTGTGCACTCATTCAATGCGATATTAGGCAACAGTGGTGTTCAGCACGAATCGTTTTTTCCACCTTGGGTCAGGTCCTTTCGAGAGATCATTTCGAAGTTTGTTTATCTGCTCTGTCCAGATTCAGGTGGGCATCCACCTTGTACATCGTTGCCGTAGTCCTGTTGGTGCGCACCCACTCTCCTTTTTGGAGCATGTAAATGGAACCTTCGCAAAAGGTAATGTTCCTGCCCGCTTTGGTGACCAGGCCTTCTGCTTTTAAGCGCGTTCCCACACCGGGGTGCAGGTAACTCACCTGAAGATCTACAGTAACGACTCCAAAGCCCGGAGGAAGCAGGGAATAGGCCGCAAAACCCATCACAATATCGGCGCACGTAGCCATTACACCTCCATGAACGAAGTAATTCTGTTGCAGATGCTTTTCCTCAATTTCCAGTTCACCGATCACCTTTCCGGGTTTGATCTCCGTTAACTCGAACCCGACGAGTTTCATGAAAAATTGACGTTTGAGTCTTTCACGGATATCTTCTTCAAAATGTGGGTTGCTTACGTGGTATGAAGGATCTTCGTTCATTCGTCGTAGAGTAAGTTGTTCAGAGCGGATTGTAATTCGGCGAGCAGATGTTGTTCTTTTTTTGCCCTTGTCCGTTTCACGCCTTCTTCAAAGATGGCCAGAGCCTCGTCTCTTTTCCCAAATTCAAGTAAAAGCCTGCCAAGATGGTAATAGGTAGCAGTGTAATCGGGATGTGTGTTCCTGAGTGTGCGGAGTATGTCGAGCGCTCTTTGCCGGTCCCCGGCTGACTCTGTTTCCATGGCAAGAGCATAGTTCAGAAAGGGATCATCGGGTTCTTTTTCGAGAAATTCCTTGAGCTGATCAAGTCTGGTCTTCATGGCCTTTATGCGTTCGAAATTTAGCTACTTTTGCACCACGTTAACCGAGAAGAAAAGGGATATGAAAATACTCGTTTGTGTAAGTGCGGTACCTGATACGACCACAAAAATCACCTTTACTGAAAACAATACAAAATTCAACTCGAGCGGCGTGCAGTTCATCATCAACCCTTATGACGAACTAGCGCTTACACGTGCTCTCGAACTTACTGAACAGCAAGGCGGTGAGGTTCACATCATCACTGTGGGCGATGCATCGGTGGAGCCGATCATGCGCAAGGCATTGGCGATCGGTGCGGCTTCCGCCATTCGCGTAGACGCACAGGCCAATGATGGTATGGAAGTGGCAATGGAAATTGCGGCATATGCCGGTGATAAAGGCTATGATCTGATCATGGCCGGACGGGAGTCCATCGATTTCAACGGAGGACAGGTTGGCCCTATTCTCTCGGAACTGCTCGGCTATGCCCTGGTGAACATCGCTACGAAAGTGGATATTGAGAACGGACGAGTCCTTGCCACCCGGGATATTGATGGCGGCAGGGAGAAAGTGAGCTGCACCATGCCCTGCGTGGTAACGGCACAAAAGGATCTTTGTGAGCCGCGTATACCCAACATGCGAGGCATCATGCAGGCCCGGACGAAACCGCTTCAGGTCATCCCGGCTACTGTAAGTTCAGGAAGTACGGCATACGCCTCATTTGAATTGCCGGAGGCCAAAGGCGCTGTAAAGCTCATAGATGCTGCAGAGGCCGGAAAGCTCATAGATCTTTTGCGAGAAGAAAAGAAATTGATTTAGATAAACTGAGTTATGGTACTTGTTTTTGCGGAAAGAGAGGGAAACTCCTTTAAAAAGTCGGCCTATGAAGCCGTGAGTTATGGACGTGATCTGGCAGAATCGTTGGGAACAACATGTGTGGCTGCTGTAATTGGCCGTGTTGAAAATGCGGGCCAGTTGGGTCGATATGGCGCTCATGCTGTTGTGGAGCACACCGGTGCGGGAACAGATGTTTTTGAACCGGCTGTATACACTGCAGCGCTCGACGAAATCGCTAAATCACAAAATTGTGACGTTGTTGTTCTCAGTGGTTCCTATACGGGAAAGATCCTTGCTCCAAAACTCGCAGCGCGCAATAAAGCAGCTTTGGTAACGGGTGTAGTGGAATTGCCCGACATGAGTTCCGGGTTCACTGTACGAAAGTCATGTTACTCCAACAAAGCCTTCACCACTGTTCAACTCAATGCACCGAACAAAGTATTGAGCATAATTCCGAACAGTTATTCGATCAAAGAATTTCCGGGTGAAGCCACTCTGACCCAGCTCAGTACGGATCTGTCCGGCTCGAGTATGACCCAGAGTCTCGAAATAGACAAGCAAGCGGGCAAAGTGCCCCTCACAGAGGCTGAGGTTGTGGTGAGCGGAGGACGTGGTTTGAAGGGGCCCGAAAATTGGGGAATGATCGAGGAAATGGCTGAGTTACTCGGTGCGGCCACAGCTTGTTCCAAGCCTGTGAGCGACATGGAATGGCGTCCGCACAGCGAGCATGTTGGCCAAACGGGGATCACTATAAAACCGAACCTGTACATTGCGATCGGAATCAGTGGTGCGATCCAACATCTTGCAGGAGTCGGCGGAAGTAAGGTAATTTGTGTGATAAATACGGATCCCGAGGCGCCTTTCTTTAAGGCAGCTGATTATGGGATCGTAGGCGATGCTTTCGATGTTGTTCCCAAGTTGATCAACAGGTTGAAAGAAATAAACGCTTAATAACACCGGGTCGTGGAAAAAGTGGAACTTGAAGTTGTTGGTCTCACATCGGGACATTCTCAAAAGAGTTCCTATACCCTCATTTTAGGCGAGGTTGATGGTCAGACCAAGCTCCCGATAGTTATCGGTGCTTTTGAGGCACAGGCCATTGCACTATATCTCGAGAAGATAAAACCACAACGCCCGCTCACACACGATCTGTTCACCAGCTTCGCGCAATCGTTCCGGATCAAGGTAAAGGAAGTTCTCATCAACGACCTCGTAGAAGGTATTTTCTATTCAAGGATCGTCTGTCAGTCGAATGGTGAAACGGTTGAGATCGATGCCCGCACATCGGATGCCGTGGCTCTCGCCATACGGTTTGGATGTCCGATCTTCACACGGAAGGATATCCTATTGAATGCTGGAATCGAGCTGGAAGACGAAATCCCCGATAATCCGGAACAGGTAGATGAGGATATCATGGCTCGGATCAGTCACTCTCAGGATTTTTCCGACCTCAGTATGGAGGAGTTAAAGGAACTCCTCGATGAGGCCATTCAGGTTGAAGATTACGACCGCGCAGCGCAGATCCGCGACGAGATCAATCGCAGATCCTGAATGATCCCTACCTCAGGCACCTATCTCCACTTCACGCGGATTGTTCGCCTTTTCAGCAAGGAGTAGTTTGAATTCTCCCATATATTTCAAACCGCGGGGAACATAAGCCGAATCATGGGTGCGTGGAGGTCCGAAGCGCGGATATTTTCGGCCGGTGTTGTGAAAGTGAAAGGCATCGCGAAACTCATTCCGGCTTAACATAGTGCCGTAATTGCGTTTCACCCAAACTACACTGCTTTCAATGGTTTTCTTCGTCTTCAGATCATCTAACGGAATTCCCAGCTCGAAACATTTATACCCCATGATCTGAAATGGCCCCCAACTGCTCGCCAGATCTTTGAGTTCCTCTGCAGAACTGTTCGACAGATCGGAACTTTTAACATGCTCGATCCGCGCTATCTTACCGGCTTTGAGTTGTTCGAGTTTATGGTATATATGCGATTCAAAGCGGTGCGGTACGATCTTTCTTCCGGAAGATTCCAAAGCAATCAATGCCAATAGATACTCCTCAGGTACATCAAAGCGAAGTGCCAAAGGTCTTATTTCCTCATGGTAATTATTGAACGTGCGCAAAACCACATCCTGGCTGAACGGTGTGATCTCCCTGATCTCTTCTTCAGGCTTTTCGCGATTTTGTTTCCATAGGAGATAAACCGTCAGAAAAACGAATACAAGTGAAATAAGCGCCAGAAAACTGCGATTCATACTTCAGGAAAATGCCGGCTGCGCGCTTTTTATTGCAGCTTACGCCTCAAAATCTTTCCTACATTGGATTTTGGCAGTTCATCTCTGAACACGACATATTTGGGAATTTTATAATTGGTTAGATGCTCCCGGCAATAGGCCTTAACTTCCTCTTCAGTAAGTGATGGATCCTTGGCGACCACAAATGCTTTCACCGCCTCCGATGTGCGTTCATCCGGAACGCCCCGAACACCTACTTCGAGTACCTTCGGATGTTCTACGATCACCTTTTCGATCTCATTCGGGTAAACATTGAAACCGGAAACGAGTATCATTTCCTTCTTGCGATCCACAATACGGAAGAACCCATCCTCATCCATGTATCCTATATCACCTGTACGGAAATACGGACCGGCGAAACACTTCTCAGTTTCCTCCGGTTTATTATAGTAACCTTTCATCACCTGAGGTCCTTTGATGGCGATCTCACCTATTTCATTAATTCCCAGCGCATTGCCGTCGTCGTCGAGAATCCGCACATCCGTATTGGGTATAGGCAGACCGATCGTACCCATGCGATGCGTCCCATCAATTGGATTGACGGTAGCTGCAGGAGAAGTTTCGCTCAATCCGTATGCTTCCAGGAGTGGTTTACCGGTTCTTCGCTCCCATTCACGGGCCACAAAATCCTGAACGGCCATTCCTCCCCCTATGCTTATCTTCATCTGACTCCAGGAAACGCTGTCGAACTCCGGATGATGCATCATCCCATTGAACAGTGTATTCACACCCGTGAGATAATGAGGTGGGTATTTTCGAAGATCTTTCATGTAGGCCTTCATGTCCCTGGGATTTGTGATCAGAACATTCTTGGAACCGCAACTGAAGAACAAAATACAATTCACCGTAAGGGCAAAAATGTGATACAACGGCAAGGCCGTGATCACCGTTTCCTTCCCAGGCACGAACAGATTCCCGATCCATGCATACACTTGACATACATTAGCGCATATGTTCCCATGAGTAAGCACCGCTCCTTTGGCAACCCCTGTGGTACCTCCGGTGTATTGCAGAAAAGCAATATCGTCCAGGTTCACCTCAACTTTCTGATAGGATGACGCCTTCCCGAGTTGCAGGACCTTCTTTAGATCGATCGCCGTTGGCAATGAGAATGGTGGAACCATCTTCTTCACATGCTTCACCACCAAATTCACAATGCTCCCTTTTAGCCCACCCAGCAGGTCTCCGATCTTCGTGGTGAACACATATTCAATATTGGTTTTCCCAAGGATCGGTTCCAATTGATTGGCGAAGTTCTCCAGTATCACGATAGCCTTGCAGTCCAGATCGGAGAATTGATGCAACATCTCCTCCTTGGTATAAAGCGGATTTGTAGTAACTACGGTGAGACCAGCCTTCAGGCTACCGAAAAGAACCACCGGAAACTGAAGCAGATTGGGCATTTGAATCGCGATCCGATCTCCCTTCTTCAGTTTTGTGTGGTTTTGAATGTAGGAGGCAAAGGCCGTTACCATTTCGTCCAGTTCTCCGTAGGTCAGCGCCTTGTCCATGTTCACAAAGGCCTGATTGGCTTTGTACTTGGCAACGGTTTGATCGTACAGATCCACAATACTGCTGTATTGCTTCACATCAACCACGTGTGGTACGTAATCGGGATAACTCTTAAACCAGATAAAATCGCTCATAAAACTAAACCCTCTTTTTCGAGACCAGGGGTAAAAATACGGAAAGGCAATGAAACAGGATAGCTTCCCGCCGAAGAATCAAATGCTATCGCCCGACTTTTTATACAAATCGTATACTTCCCTGGGGGTTATGCCCGACACCTTCAGTTTCATCTTCCTGGAAGTGAGGTAACCACTTGGCAATGTTTCGAGGAAAAACAAGCGCGAAAGGTAGACGGAACTGAATGCCATTGGCCATTTGATCTCATCGTAGTACCGCATTTTTCGAACACGGTTGGGTTCATCTCCGTGATTGAACGTCAATATCTGTATGCGGTCACCGAATTCCCGCTGGAGTTTGGCCAAATAGATGGTATCTTCATCCGTCAAATGCTCAAAATCCCAGAAATAAAGGAAAGTTGGTTTCTTCAGGTAACTGCGGCTCTCCTCTCGCTGGTTATCGAGATTAACAAAACTGAATTCAGGAATTCGCTTTCCGGTTTTGAGTCCCTTCTTTAACTCGGCATGCTCCAACTCTTCAAAGCGGATCTCGTCCCCGGTCGGTGAGATCGATCGGATCCGGTATCGCTTTTTGTTCCATTCGAAATACATCTTCTCCAATTTCGGCTGAACATAGGTCATTATGTCAGTTTGAACAGGCTCCGACATACCTCCAATATAGAAACGATCGACACAGGACTCATTGAAGAGACCGTTGTTGTTCATGTCTTTGATTGCAATGCGGAAACTATCTGAATTTTGCTGAAATACGCCAGATAATGTATTGAAGCGTTGTTCGCGATAGCAATAATTGATGTTGGTGAATGTTTTACGACCACTATGCTTCTCGTAGTGATCGGTGAGTAGCTTTTTGTAGGGAATATTCTCGCCATACTCGATCCTGCTCAGTTTCACCTTGTACGTAGCCTCCGGGTTGTTCAAATTCCGGAGCTCAATGAACAGCTCACTATCGGCATAAACAAGAGAGTCCGGCGGTCCGTCATCGCTCAGATCGAGGTTATTGTTCCGATCCACATAGAAATAAACAGTACGCATGCTTCTCCGGTAATTGCCGATCATGGTGAGCAGATAGCCCTGATTTGCCGAGCTGTTGGCTCCACCAAAGAAAACATAGGTATATCCCGTGTCGGAACAGGCCTTCATATCGGGCAGGCGCGAAATGATCAGGTCTTCCTGTTCCGGTTTATCCTCAATACCGAACATGGTATAAGGCTCAATGGACAAGCCGGTATATTTATATACGGGAAGAATGGCGAGCGACTTGGATATTTTGTCGTCCGCCACCCGTTCAGTAAGTTTCAATGTGTGCACCTGAGCGCCCACATGAAGAACTTCGAATAGAACCAATAATGTGAGAAGGAAGCGCTGCATTAACGACGACTTCCGCTCATGTAAACCGTTACGTAGTAGAGGAGGATCGCAAGCGAACCCAGAGCAGCAGAAACATAGGTCAGTGCAGCCCATTTGAGAGAATCCTTGGCCATGCTGTGCTCCTGACTTGTAACAACTCCCCGGCTGTCCATCCAGGCCAATGCACGTCGGCTGGCATCGAATTCAACCGGCAACGTCACAAAGCTGAACAAGGTTGTCAGTGCAAACAGGACGATCCCTATAAGCAGCAGACTGGGGAACGTATTGATGAACATCACACCGGCCAGCAGGACCCAATGCAAAATGGAAGAAACACCTTGTACGACCGGCACCATCTTACTTCGCATGGTTAGCCATGAATAGGCTGTTGCATGTTGTACCGCGTGCCCTACCTCATGGGCAGCAACGGCAGCCGCAGCAGCGTTTCGTTCGTTGTAAACTGCCTCTGACAAATTGACTGTTTTATCAACCGGGTTGTAGTGATCTGTAAGCCTGCCTCTAACGGAAACAACCTTAACGTCGTAGATCCCATGATCGGCCAACATGCGCTCGGCAATCTCCCTACCGCTCATGTTATTGCGCAAACCGACCATTGAGTATTTCTTGAACTTACTCTTCAGCCGAGCTGAAATCAGCATACCTAACACGGCGAACAGACCGCCGATGATGTAGGCTCCATAATAGTATCCCATAGCTTATTTAGTTTGGTGTTGTCTTGTGTTCAAAGGATATACCAATTCTTCAGGACACACATTTTGTCACAAGAACGATCAATCCGATGAGGAACAGGAAAATAGATATCTTGTTGATCCCGTGCATCAATCGGATGTTCGCATTCCCGGCGTTCTCCGTATCCTTCTTCAAACGGAGATAACTCCATATTTTCTTCCAAATTGCCATTGTAACCTTAATTCTTATCGAGCAGATCCTGACCTATATCCCGTCGAAAATATTTACCGTCGAAATTAACCTTTTCAACGCCTTCATAAGATCGCTCAAGCGCGCCTTTGAGAGTTTCAGACAATGCCGAAACGGCAATTACCCGACCACCATTGGTTCGGAGGATTGATTGGGGATCCATCGTTGTACCGGCATGAAAACATATGGAAGATCCATTTGGTTCAATACCTATGGCCATTCCTTTCGGGTAAGCTCCGGGATACCCTTCGCTCACCGTGAAAACCGTTGTGCAAAAGCGTTGGTCAACAACCGCTTCACAGTCTTTTAAACGTTTATCTCTACATGCGACAACAAGGTCCAGGAGATCATTCTGAAGTCTCGGGAGTACAACCTCGGTCTCCGGATCACCCATGCGCACGTTGTATTCAATCACAAAAGGATCCCCGGCCACGTTGATCAGACCAAAGAATAGGAAACCGGTAAAGGGCATTCCCTGACTGGCAAGTCCATCAAAAGTTGGGGTAATGATCCGGTCAACCACTTTTCTCCATAAATCGGAATCCACAAATGGAACCGGACTAACTGCTCCCATTCCACCGGTGTTGAGCCCCATATCCCCTTCTCCGATCCGTTTATAATCCTTTGCTTCCGGCAAGATCACAAAGTTCTCGCCGTCGCTCATTGCGAAAACTGAAAATTCAATACCCGTGAGGAATTCCTCGATCACCACTTTGGAACCTGCAGATCCAAATATCGAATCGACCAATATGTCGTTTAAAGCTGCTTCCGCCTCAGTAAGGGTCTCACAGATCAATACGCCTTTTCCTGCAGCCAGGCCATCTGCTTTGATAACGTAGGGAGCTGACATTTCCGAGAGGTAGTTGCGGGCTTCTTCCAGTTCTTCGCCGGTAAACTCTCCATAGGCTGCGGTGGGTATGGAACAGGAGTGCATAAATGCCTTGGCATAAGCCTTACTTCCTTCGAGTCGGGCAGCCTCTTGGGATGGGCCAAATATGTAAATATGTCCGAGGTCGGAACGCTCATTGAAATAATTAGCAATTCCTGCTACCAGGGGGTCTTCATTACCCGGGATAACAATATGTATGTTCTCATCCAGGCAAAACGAAGCAATGCTTTCGAAATCTGTGGTTTTGAGATCAACATTTCGGGCTATTTGACCGGTTCCCCCATTTCCGGGAGCCACGAATAGATTCCCGAGCAGCGATGAAGACTTCAGTTTCCATGCAAATGCATGTTCGCGGCCTCCTGAGCCAAGTATTAAGACGTTCAGCATGATGGGTGGCAAAATTATCGATAGGTGAATAGAATTAGCGGTTCACAACTTAATTTCCCGCCACTTTTCGAGCATGCGCTTCTTACCTTACTTGCTTCTCACCGTATTGGCGCTGATCTGGGGCTCTTCATTCATATTGATGAAAGAAGGTTTGAAAGCACTCAATCCGGTACAGATGGCAGCATTCCGTATAAGCATTTCCGGAGCTGTATTTTGGCCAATAGCGTTTAAACACATCAAATCCATTAAACAGGAAGACCTGAAATGGGCCGTTTTAGCCGGTTTCATGGGAAATGGGATACCGGCATTCCTCTTCGCCATTGCGCAAACGCGGGTAAGCAGCTCCATGGCAGGTGCTTTAAATGCCCTCACCCCTTTGTTCACCTTGCTGATCGCGTTTTTTTTCACGAAATATGTACTTGGTCTGACAAAAATTCTAGGAGTTCTCACGGGATTGGCCGGTGCACTCATCCTCATTCTTCTAAAATCAGATGGTACAATGCAGGGTGATTTTGCTTTTGGCTTTCTGATCGTACTGGCCACCTTGTGTTATGGCGGGAATATCAACCTCATCAAGAATAAATTGAGCAGCTACCGACCGCTTGTCATTGCATCCGTTCCCTTATTCTCCGTTTCAGTGATTTGCGTTGCTCTATTCATACTCAGCGGAGGCCCGGATGTAGTGTTTTCGGGTGATGCACAAGCTACCCGATCAGCGCTCGCTATCGTTGTTCTCGCAATTCTGGGGACCTCAGTCGGCCTTGTGCTTTTCAATCGGCTCATTCAGCTCACCGGGGCTGTATTCTCTTCATCTGTAACCTACCTCATTCCTGTAGTTGCACTATTTATTGGTTGGATCGACGGAGAACAGGTAGGTGTTGTACAATTGATCGGGCTGCTACTGATACTTACCGGAATCTACCTGATCAACATGCGCGTCAAAGCCTCATAGATCCATCGACTCATTCTTGAGCAGGGAGCGGATAACGGTCACTCTGCGCTGCATAACCTTCAGAACGCCCTCAATTTCGCGCATTTGACCTATAAGAGCCTCTGTTTCAGCTAGTAATGCTGGAATGTCGGGTCCGGCCATTTTTACAAATGGACTTCCCTCACCCGTAAAAAGCCAGGAAAGGGATACCTGTGGGAAATTTTGCGCAATTTTCTCTACCACCTCAGCCCCCACTTTGTTGCGCCCATTAGATATATGGCTGATCACTGCAGCTGAAACACCAATTCGCGCAGCAAATGAACTCTTGCTCTCACCCAAAAGGGCAATCAACTGGATTACACGCTCATTCATAACGCAATTTACAAATGTAAAATCGATTTAACATTTGTTAAAACCACCTATTTAACAAATGTAAATCGCGTCAGCAGTCCTTACCTAGCCTGAGGCTAGAAAACACACGAGTCATTCAATATTAGTCGCTCATTATCAAATCTTTACCTATTTTCTTTTTACGAATGTTAACATCCTTTTTGGGGGCTTGTCGCTTGTAAATCATGCATGTTCTATATTTGCCGCGTAATGGAGAAATTCAAGAAAAATGTGGATGTGGTGCTTCTGATCGCAGGATTGGCTACACTCCGACTCTTTATGAGTATTCCTAATTTTGAGCCTATTGGCGCAATGGCCTTATTTGGTGGATCTGTGATCGCCTCCAGGCGATTGTCATTTATGATCCCCCTCTTGGCTCTTTTGGCTGGTGATCTTATTCTGGCCGCGTGGAGTCAAGCTTATCTCGACTATTTGCTTCGCGGTGAATTTTTATGGGTATATGGAAGTTTTCTGGCTGTTGTTCTGATCGGACGAAATCTGATCGGTTCTGAACGCAGCGCTTTGCGCATTTTTCGGGGGGCCCTGCTTTCCTCAGTCCTGTTCTTCCTGGTCACCAATTTTGGGACCTGGGCGAGTGGCACGCTCTATTCCACAGATCTTACAGGGCTGGCGGCCTGTTACTTGGCGGGATTAGCCTTCTACAAGAATGAGTTCTTCGGAAGTTTCTTCCTCAACAGCGTGATGTCAACGTTGCTGTTCAGCTTTATTGCCTTTGGCCTGTACGCAGTGTTCAGCAGATCTTTGAGCCTAAGGCGACAGACTATCGGATAAAAAGAGGCTTTTGCCTTCCGTATTCGCACATCAGAATACCGGTACGGCTCTTAGGTTCGATCGAGGTACTCTTTGGAGGCATCACCTCCCCTCTTTCTGAAACCTGTCGGATCTCATCGAAAGTACAGGGATTCAGTATGAATAGATGTGTATCTGTGGCTTGTGATGACCTCAAGGCACTTCTTGTTGCTTCATGTCCTTTGGCGAACGACAGGCGGTTGTCGTGGCGCGAATCCATGATCTTGAAGTGTTTCTTGAGGATGATCTCTTCAAAAAGGAGCACATCGAGTTCGAATCGATCCGAACCGGTATAGTCCAATTGGAAAACCCGGCCATTGCTTATTAGTATGAATCGGCCATGCTTCCCTGCATGGAGTTGTATGTCACGGAGTGCCGTTACTTCAAAATCCAAAGCCAACATTTCGAGCAGGTCGTCCAATGCAGGTTCCTGGATTTGTACAATCCTATGAAAAGGATCGATCTGCAATTGGTGTTCGTCGAGCAAGAAAGCGGGAAGATATCTGTGTGCCTCATCTTTATGCTCATTGTAGAGACGTGCCACCGTAGCGATGCGATGATGTCCGTCCATGATATACAACGACTCCAATTGTTCCAGAAAGGATCTGATCTCGGCGATCTGGTTGTCTTGGTGCACCATCCAGATCTGATTTGATCCGGTAGCTGTTTCCAATTCGAGGATAGGTGGGTTGGACTCTGCAAAGCGGAGTGCAAATTCTTCCAGATCGGCATGGTGTTGATGCCCCATGAGAACAGGTTGGGTGATGATTCCCGTTCGCTCAAAAAGCTGACCGATGAATTTTTCGCGTTCCACCCGTGTATTTTCATGGCGTTTAATTTCACCGTTCAGAAAATTCTCTACATCGACCAGACCAACAATTCCTGTATGGGGTACACCGTCAATACGCTGCCTGTATATGTAAAAGGCGGGTTTTTCATCCCGAATAACTTTCGGATTAATGCGAAGATCAGCGGCGAATTGCTCTATGGCCGAATAATATGGCTCAGAGTTCTGAGAAAGCGACGCATCGAGCAGATGCATTTTCGTGAGCAACATGGCATTATCCGGATTCCGGCGAAGAAATTCGATGAGGGACTCGTCGTCGGTGAATTCGGCGCTCATCCCCGTAATTTCAGCGGCATGTTGCGGGCGAGGTCTCAGCGCCCTGAAGGGTATGAAATTCAACACGTTAGGAAACTTGAGCTTTTCGCAATTCGGCCAGCACCTTTTCGGCCAATTCAACACCTACCCGTTCCTGTGCTTCCCGGGTGGCCGCACCGATGTGCGGACTAAGTGAAACCTGATCGTGTTTGAGAATGTCCAGATAAACCGGCGGCTCTTTCTCGAAAACATCAATTCCGGCATATGCGATCTTGCCGCTCTCAATTGCCCGGTTCAAAGCTTTTTCGTCTACCACACCACCACGTGCACAGTTCACGATACCTGAACCGTCCTTCATCAATTGAAACTCTACCTCACCGATCACGGCATCGCCCCCGCCAGGTACATGCAGAGTAATGAAATCCGACTGACGGAGAACATCTTCTTTCGACAAAGTAGGAAGCCTGAGCTCCAGATCCTGAATGCCGAGAGCGCGGTGGAAATGAACGGGAACAGTAACCTCATCGAGAAATGGATCATGAAAAAGGACATGCATCCCGCAGCCGATCGCAATGCGTGCCGTTTCGCGACCAATACGACCAGCGCCGATAATTCCCAAGGTCTTACCGTTCAATTCAATTCCGTCACTGCACAGATTCTTGAGTTCTTTAAATCTCGAATCTCCCTGGTCCGGCATGATTCGATTGGTGATCTGCAAGCCTCTTACCATGGTGAAAAGATGGCCGAAAACCAATTCAGCCACCGAGGCGGAAGATGCTGCAGGAGTATTCACCACCGGCACTCCTTTTTCTGAGGCATAATGCACATCAATATTATCCAGTCCAACCCCTCCCCGTCCGATCACAATGAGATTGACAGATGCATCGATAAGATCTTGTCGCACTTTGGTGGCACTCCGTACCAGAAGCGCGTGATAGGAATCCGCTGCTTCCAAAAGTGCATTTGCGTCGAGGTGGTCGGTATAAACCGTGCACCCCGCTTTCTCCAAGATCTCTTTTCCGGACTCGTCGATCCCGTCGTTTGCTCGTATGATCCAATTCATTCTTTCTGCTCTTTAATTTCTTTTAACCAGCTCGATCAAGCCTTGAAGTTTCGCATAACATCTACCAGAGCTTCAACGCTTTCCAAACCAAGCGCATTGTATATGGAAGCCCTGAATCCGCCAACCGAACGATGCCCTTTCACACCACTGATACCGGCTTCTTTACAGCATTCCAGGAATGCAGGACTCAGCTGCTGATCTACCAGATCAAAGGTCACATTCATTCGGGATCGATCTTCCACTTGTGCAACACCCCGGAATAATCCGTTGCGGTCTATTTCGGAATACAACAGATCAGCCTTGGAATTGTTGATGGCCTCGATCTCGGCCAATCCATGCTTTTTTACCCATTCCAGTGTTCGCCAAACCACAAAAACCGGAAAAACCGGCGGGGTGTTGAACATCGATTCCTTTGAAATGTGGGTGCGATAGTCCAACATGGTAGGGATCACCCGATTTACTTTCCCTAGCAGTTCTTTTTTTATCACGACCAATGTGACCCCGGCAGGACCAATATTCTTTTGGGCCCCGGCGTAGATCAGGTCGAATTTGCTGAAATCGAGTTGTCTGGAGAAAATGTCCGAACTCATGTCGCAGATCATCGGTACCGGACTATCCGGAAATTCCTGCATTTGAGTGCCGAATATGGTATTGTTACTCGTACAGTGGAAGTAATCGAGGTCGGCAGGAATGGTATAACCTTTCGGTATGTGATCGTAGCCCGTCTCTTTGCTGCTACCCAACACCGATACCTCACCGAATAGTTTTGCTTCTTTAATGGCATTGGATGCCCAGGTTCCGGTATCCAAATATCCGGCCTTATTCTGCAGACAATTCATCGCTACCATGAGAAACTGTGTGCTGGCACCTCCCTGAAGATAGACAACGGCATATTCATCGGTCAGGCCCATCAGCTCTCGTACCGATGCGCAAGCCTGATCCATAACTTCGACAAACTCCTTCCCCCTGTGTGAAACCTCAAGCAGGGACAAGCCTGTTCCGGCAAAATTTCGCAAGGCATCTATCGACTCTTCAATGGCTTCTTTCGGCAATACTGCCGGTCCGGCTGAAAAATTGTGAATTTTAGACATGATTCAATTTTGCTGCAAAAGTATTCATAGCCCATGGCTTTCCATAGAAATGCATGTTAAATCACAGTGCTTTTCAGCGCCTATATTTGCAGCTCAAATCCCGCATTGGAAAAGCAAAAATGGTGGAGCTGGCAACGACTGAGAGAATTACCAATTCTTAAAGTTCTGATCTCCTGGGCGGAAAGAGTGACCATACCCGGATTTCAAGGTCGCAGTCTTTACGAAGTGGGCAGGTTTTTTATAAAATCCATGTATGATGAGGATCTGCTCTTACGTACCTCTTCCCTCGCCTTTTCATTTTTCCTGGCCTTGTTTCCGGCGATCATTTTCTTCTTCACACTGATCGCCTATATCCCGATCGAAAATTTTCAGGATGAATTGCTCCGGCAGATCGTACTGCTGTTGCCCCAAAATGCGTACGACTTCCTAATCGTTACCATTGAAGACATCATTCAGAATCAAAACCTGAGTTTGCTCTCATTTGGATTTGTGTTTGCACTGTATTTCAGCAGTAATGCCTTCAGCAGTATGATGAGTGCTTTCAACAAATATGTACCGGAGCGCCAAAAACGACCCTGGTATGTTGATCGCCTGCGGAGTATTGCACTCACTTTCCTCGTTACACTCGGCCTTATTACAACTGTAGTTTTGATCATTTACGTGCAGATCACCCTTGCATGGCTTGCCGACGAAGTAGTTATCAATAAACGCCTAATTGAAGTGAGCTTGAACATTGCTCAATATATCCTTCTTTTTGTATTGGTCTATTTTCTGTTTGCCAGTCTTTATTATTTTGGTAGTTCACGCATCGCAAAATGGAGTTTTTTTAGTCCGGGCGCCACGTTGGCCACTTGTTTATCTGTGATCGCGACCATAGCATTTACCTTTTACGTGAACAACTTCAATTCCTACAACAAGATCTACGGTTCCATTGGAACCATACTCGTATTAATGATGATGATCTACTTCAATTCACTGGTACTTCTGATCGGGTTTGAATTGAATTCGAGTATAGATCTTGCAGACGGTCAGAGCCCGGAATCAGCCGAATTGCCCGGCATTTGACATCTTTAACGGCGTAAACGGACTGGTCACACAAAGTTTGTTCTATCCTATTGGCTCCCTGCCGGATATTGAATTGAGTAGAAAATAGCTTCCCGTTTGATCGCCATCTCCGTGGAGAAGGAAAATTTGAGCAGGTATTGTGTAATTCGGACTTTTCAATACGCTTTTTTGGATGATCTAGTCGGGTAGGAAAAAGCCTTATCGATTGCCGATACGGATTCTTTGTAATTACATCATGAGTCGTAGGTGGGTTTTTCGCCTCAGCGTTTGGAAAAAGAACCTGCTTCCCTAAAGCTTCAGAGTATGAGAGCGGAGAGGAAGGGATTACGACGTGATTTTGATATGGGTGACTTCAGAATGAAAAGCCCACCACATTGAGGTTACGGCGTTTTTATTTTTCTGCTTCGCTTGAGCCTTTGACTCAGACTCCACATTGAAACAAAAAAGCCGGCGCGTGGCGCTGGCTTCTCCATTTGGCGGAGAGGGAGGGATTCGAACCCCCGGAGGTTTAACCCTCAACGGTTTTCAAGACCGCCGCATTCGACCACTCTGCCACCTCTCCTGGTGTTCTGTAACTACCGTGTGATCGGATTGCGTTAACGGCTGCAAAAATAATTGGATTCCATATCGCTGCAAACACAATTTGTTTTGAATTGAAGGAAAATCTGAGGGTCAGGTCAGAAAGTAATTCCCTAACTTTACACTTCAAGTATCCGGATTTGCCAATATTCAAAAAATCGGACCCCATTTATCATATCCATTGGAATTTCAATGAGTATTTCATCATGGTGGATCAGGATGGTAATGTGATCACCACGTCCAATTTCAGAAACTCCACGGAATTACACGGTAGAGAAACGGCTGTTCGCACGCTTCGTACCCTGAACAACCTGGTCGCCCAGGATAAGGGACATGCAGAGATCGCCCTGCAGAAAGAGCTGAGGCTCAGATACAGAAATTCCGGCGAGAATTCCGAAGAAGAAGAGTGACCCGCTTATGCTCTTGGCGCAAAACGAGCCTGAAAAAATGGAAGGAACTCCGGTTCATAGATCATTTCCAACCCTTTGATTCCGGCTCTTCTTTCATAAACATTGATCACAGATTCCGCTACAATATCCATGTGGGCCTGGGTGTAGACGCGTCTTGGCAAGGTCAGTCGTACACTTTCGAGTTTTGGATAATTCCTCTTGCCGGTTTTCTTGTCCCGTCCGGCCGATACGATACCACGTTCCATGGCACGGACACCGGAATCTATATAAAGCTCAGCGGCAAGCGTTTGTGCCGGGAACTCATCCTGAGATAAATGCGGTAGAAATTTAGTCGCATTTAAAAAGATGCCGTGCGTACCCAAAGGTCGGATCAAAGGAATTCCGGCTTCCAGCAGTTTATTGCCCAGATAATGAACCTGCCCCACCCGAGCCCGTATGTGAGTATCTTCAACGGACTCTGCAATTCCTACTGAAAGAGCCTCCATATCGCGGCCTGCCATTCCGCCATAAGTATGCAAACCCTCATACACAACAACCAGATTTCTGGCCTGATCGTAAACTTGTTCATCGTTCATGGCCATGAAACCACCGATATTCACGAGCGCATCCTTCTTCGAACTCATGGTTGCGGCATCGGTGAGGTCGCAGATCTCGCGTACGATGCGGGCAACGCTTTTTGTCCCCTGCCCCTCTTCAAGTTGCTGGATCATAAAGGCATTTTCGGCCACACGGGTCATATCGTGTACGATCTTAATACCATGCTTATTCGTCAATTCACGCACAGCCCGCAAGTTCTCGAGTGAAATGGGCTGTCCGCCCGCCATATTCACCGTTGTTGCAATACTCACGTATGGAATGTTCTCTGCCCCTACTTTGGCGATCAAGGTTTGCAGTTTTTCCAGGTCGCAATTGCCTTTAAATGGGAACAAATTATCGGGATCATGTGCTTCATCAACAATGATGTCCACGAATTGACCACCTGCAAGCTCCTGATGCAAGCGTGTGGTAGTGAAATACATATTACCCGGAATGTACTGTCCCGGACTTATCAGTATCTGCGAAAGTATATTCTCAGCGCCCCGGCCCTGGTGTGTTGGGACTATGTACTTGTATCCATAGTATCGTCTGACAGCATCTTCCAAGTGATAAAAGTTTTCACTTCCGGCATACGCCTCGTCTCCCAACATCAAAGCGGCCCATTGCCGATCGCTCATCGCTGAGGTGCCACTATCCGTCAACAGGTCTATGTAGACATCGCGGGAGCGCAACAGGAAAGTATTGTAACCTGCTTCGGCAATGTATCTCTGCCGATCGGCTTTAGTGGTCATGAAGACCGGTTCTACCATTTTGATCTTGTATGGTTCGGCCCAAGACTTTGGTTTTAGTGTTTGTTTCATATGGAGTTTTTGTCAATTCGAATTCTGGAATCCACCGCGATCAAACTGGAATCAGTGGCAATAATGGGATTGATATCGAGCTCGGCTATTTCCGGTGCACACAAGCACAGCTCGGAAATTTTCCGGATGATGCGCTCAAATTCCGCAATATTCACTCCCTTCTTCCCTCTATAACCGCGTAATACCTCGGCACCATTTAAGCTGCTGATCATCCATTTTGCCTCATTCTCTGAAATTGGAGCCAGAGCTGCACGAACATCTCGCCACACTTCCATGTACACACCACCGAAGCCGGCCACGATTATATGTCCGAATCCCGATTCACTTACGGCTCCTACATAAAGTTCATAGCCGCTATACATGGGTTGCAGGAGAACGGCTTCGGCTCCATCGATCATCATCAGTTTGTTGAAGCCCGAGATCAGCTCATCGGAATTTGAAATATTCAGGATCACACCGTCAACTTCCGTTTTATGCACGGGCCCGACCACTTTAAGAACAAGAGGGAAGGCAATCTCTGTAAGCTCGGACCGCAGTTGAGATTCTGAGCTGCAGAGCAATTCGGCAGCCCGGGGTACACCCACTGCATCCAGTAATGTTCCTGCTTCGGCAGGGCTCAGGTATCCATTTTCACTCCTGCGGATCACTTCGCGGATAGATTCCCCGTTTATGGACGTCTCGCTACTCTCATAGGCTGCAGGTTCTGGTGTTTTCAATACGGCGCAAAGGGCTCTTCCCAGAACCACTTCATCCGGAAAATTCACATGACCTTTTTCGAGAAAGCTCTGGATCTCCCGTTCTGCATTCACAACAGAGGGAAGCACCGGATAGATCGGCTTTTTACATACCTCCAGTTTTACGCTGAGCACGTTGTATACATTCTCAACATCGAAAAGTCCGGCACTTCCAAAAACCACAACCATGGCATCAATCTCCTGAAATTTGTGCTCGCAGAAATCGATGATTATTCCGAGTTGATCGGCATTTCCGGTAGCAAGAAAGTCGATCGGGTTTGTTACGGACGAACCCGGATGTAGGAAACTCGCCAACTTGAGGGATTCAGGACCCGTGAGATCCGGAATTTCCAATCCGCCTTCTGAAAGCACATCGGCAAGCATGACTGCAGAACCACCCGCATGTGTGATGATGGCAATGCGCTTTCCTTCCGGTTTCTTGTATCTGAAAATTGAAGCTACACTGAGCAATTCCTCCCGACTTGAGCAGAAAACGATCCCTGCCTTCCGGAACAAAGCGCGGATCGCCATTCCCGAGCTGGCGATCGCCCCCGTATGGGATGAAGCGGCCCGGCTACCCTCTCTGGATAAACCTGCTTTAATTGCTGCGATCCGGGCTCCTTTACGAACCAAGGACGATGCATGCCTGAGGAATCGCCTGGGATCCTTCAGTGTTTCAATATAAAGCAGTTTTATTGGGGCGGAATATGCCGGATCGTAATTGAGATCCATGTACTCGAGAATATCTTCCACACCGGTCTGAGCGGAATTTCCGACAGAATAAACGTTTGAAAAACGCAGTCCCAATATTTTGCCTGCCTCCATCAGGAAGACAGCGGTAGCACCTGAACCTGATATAAGATCGCATGCTCCAGGTTCCAGTTTGGGAACCGGGGTAGTGAAAACACCTTTGTAATTCGCATTGAGCACACCGATGCAATTGGGACCAATTAAACAGGCATCGAATTCATTGACGATCTCAACCAATTCATTTTCGAGCCTTCGTCCTCTTTCTCCCGCCTCGCCAAAACCGGCCGAAAGAACAATAAAGGCCCTGGTTGAGTGATTGGAAGCTAATTCCCGCACTACTTCCGGACAAGATTCCGCCGGTATGGCTATGATTGCCAGATCGGTATTGGGCAGATCAAATACCGAGCGATGGCAGGTAATGCCCTGAACAAAGTGGTCGCGTGCATTAACCACGAATATTTCTCCTGCATAGCCTTGAGAAACAAGGTTTGAAAGTACCTTGCCTCCCGGTTTGCGCACATCATTTGATCCCCCGACTACGGCAATACTGCGCGGATTGAGAAGTTCCTGATTGAGCATGTCAATAGATCACTCGTTCGGAATGAACCACACCATTCAGTACTGGACTGAATTTAGCTGTGAAATGCCTTAGAAATCTCGGTTCTTCAATTATCTCAAAACCGCTCGCCGCGTTGCGTTCCTTCAAGATCTGTTCGAAGGTTTCGATCACATATTCCATATGGCTTTGAGTATATACCCGGCGGGGAATGGCAAGTCGCACCAATTCCATTGAGGCGGGTATCAGTTCACCATTTGCCGCATACTTGCCGAACATCACCGAACCGATCTCTACGGCACGGATTCCGCCTTTGAGATACAACTGACAAACCAGAGATTGTCCGGGATATTCCTTCGGTGGGATGTGTGGATAGAGCTTACGCGCATCGATGTATACGGCATGCCCCCCGATTGGCAACATGAGGGGAACGCCAAGTTTGTGCAAATTCTCTCCGAGGTAAGCAGTGCTTCGAATTCGGTATTCCAGATAATCCGGATCGAAAACTTCGTCTAATCCGATCGCAATTGCCTCCATATCCCGGCCGGAAAGTCCTCCGTATGTAGTGAATCCCTCCGTAATGATCAGCATGTTCTGACATTCCTGAGCCAATTGTTTATCCTTCAAAGCGAGGAATCCACCCATATTCACCAGTGCGTCTTTTTTAGCACTCATTACAGCACCATCAGCCAGGGCGAACATTTCACGGGCAATGGCTCTAAAGCTTTTATTCTCGAAGCCTGCTTCCCGGTTTCTGACAAACCAGGAATTTTCGGCTATGCGACAACAATCGAGTAAAAAGAGAATTCCATTTTCACTGCAGATCCGGCTCGTTTCCCGGGCATTGGCCATGCTCACCGGTTGCCCGCCACCACTGTTGTTGGTTACTGTTAATATTACCGCAGCAATATTGTTTGCCCCCCTTTCGCTGATAACTTCCTGCAATGCTTCCGTATCGATATTTCCCTTGAACGGATGTATGGCTGCCGTGTCCCTACCTATTGCTACCGGAAGGTCAATAGCCTCGGCACCGGAATATTCGATATTGGCCCGGGTAGTGTCGAAGTGCGTATTGCTAATGAATACCTTGCCTTCTCCACCGATCATACCGTAAATGATCCGCTCGGCGGCACGACCTTGATGGGTAGGCAGAACATGCTCAAACCCTGTGAGATCGCAAATGGCATCGCGCATTCGATACCAGGATTTACTGCCGGCATACGCTTCATCGCCACGGAGGATCCCGGCCCATTGCTCGGCACTCATCGCCGAGGTTCCACTGTCGGTCAGCAGATCGATGATCACATCGTCGGAGTGGAGTAAAAACGGATTGTAATATGCCTCTTCAAGTAATACAGTGCGTTCCGATTCGGTGCTGAGACGTATCGGTTCCACAGATTTTATCTTAAACGGTTCAATGATGGTCTTGTGCTGCACGGTTCCTTTTTTTTCGTGCATACTATAGCCATTCAGCTGTAAAAAAAATGAGCGCAATCACCTCAGGGAGGTGACATTCATCGGATTATCAATTTCCTGACTCCACCTCCTGATCGGAGATCTGCCATTTCGACCGGATCTGTGCGAGCGAATTCTGGAGTTGAATTCGCGCAGTTTCGGGTTTCAAACTGGTTGGTGTTGTTGCCATGGTTCCCGGAAATTCCTCAATGTGGAGCGTTTGAGTGGGAAAGGCGAATCGAATCCCGAGATCTCTGGCCAGCATTAAAATTGCCGTCATTATTTCGTGTCTTCCCTTTAACTCATCCGACCAGGTCGGAACCTCGAAGAACATGTATAGCAACACATTGAGCGAACTAGAGCCAAAACTATTGAGGTGCACCTCAAATACGTCTTTTCGGGTTGTAGGATGGTTCCGAATGATCTCCCGAACCCCTTCGACAAATAACTGGATCATATCCGGACTGGTGTCGTAGGTTATCGTGAGTTCTGTGCTGAATCTGCGGAATTTCCGCAGTCCCATGTTGTCTACCACCTGGTTGGCCAGCAGACCGTTTGGAACATAGGTTATGGAGTTGGCGAATGTCCTTATCCGTGTGGCGCGAAGTCCAACCTCCTCCACCATACCGTCAACTTCCTGAAATCGAATCCAATCACCGATCTGGAAGGGTTTGTCTATGAAGATCAGGATGGATCCAAAGAAATTCTTAACAGTATCCTGGGCAGCCAGTGCAATCGCCAAACCACCAATGGATATTCCGGCCAGAAGTGCAGTTACATTGATATCCAGACTCCTCAAAATGAATATTCCACCAACAGTCCATACGATGATCTGGCTCACTCTTCTCAGAACCGGGATCAGTTGATCGTCCATTTTGGATTCCGTGGCTTCAGCTTTCTTTCTTAGGAAAGAATACACAACCTCCAGGATCTGCAGAGCGATCAAAATACTGAAGAAGAGCGCAATGATATCCAGCCCCGTAAGGCTCAAACTATTCAACCTCGGGGGGAGCATGATCACCGGGAGCAACCATTTGAATAACTTGAATGCAACAAAAAGCGCTGTAACCCTGGAAAGCCTTCGAATAGGTAATTCTCCGCCCGACATCGACCTCCGATGGACGAACTTAGGGAGCACGTACCTGACCAAACGGTTGAATAACCAGAAAAAGAGCAGGCAGACCACAACAAGCACGACCAATTCGCACCACTGAAGTAATTTCAGTCCCAGATATTTGATGTGCCAAAAGGGGGCATGGAAATAGGTATTCCATTGGGCGCCGAAAGGGAAAGTACGGTTGTGTAATGCGGGGATGGCCTTAACTGTTTCCTTGGAATAGTACCAGCCGTCGGCAGTTTTTTCGACATAGATCTCCGGAAACTTTGGGGAGAGCCGGTAAATCGCTCTTCCGCTGATCGAGTCAACAAAAGCACTTTCCTGAGGTAATTCATTGAGATCAATGAAGATCCCCTGTCCGTCAAGTATCTGCTTCAACCGCACAGCCGCTCTTTTCCCATCGTTCAGATCCAGTTGAAATGAACGGGCGGCTTTTTCCTGCTCATAGCTATCCGTTTGAAGAAAATAGAGGTGATTGTAGATCACCGTAAACGGTGAACTTTGGACGCTATCTGCCTCGGCAAATGATGCAGTTCCCCAAAAGAAAAAAAGAAATATTGTGAAGTACTTTCTGATCATTTTCTCGGTTTTTACGCCGTAAAAACCCGGATTAGAATGCGTAACTCACTGAAAGTGCAGGCATTACGGGCAATTGGTTCACACGTTGGTACGAAACCCGGTCGAAATAGAAGATGTTGTCGCGATTGTAAACATTCGTACAACTCGCTACGATCTCGACAAATTCCCTGGGTTCACTTCCTTCCATTTTTAGAATGTAGGTACGCTTCAAACTCAGATCCAAACGGTGGTACGAAGGTAAGCGACCGGTATTTAGATCGGCAAACATGATGGAGAAATCACCATTTGCCGAGAGATAATCCGTTGAAGCACCCTGATTGAAATCGACGTTTTCGTAAAAGCCCTGAGTGAGTGTAAAAGGAAAGCCACTGCCGAAATTCCAGCGTCCGTTGAATTCCCATTGTTTCTCTTTGCCAAACTGATAGGTGCTCACCACATTGAAATTGTGGCGCCGATCGAAATGCGGCTGGTATTTGCGGATACCATCGAATCGATTGACCACATTGTAGGAGTAGACAAGCCAGCAATAAAAAACCTTGTTCTGGTATTTGTAGTTCACATCGAAACCATAAGCCTGTCCTTCTTCCACGATGAAGTCCTTGCGTAAATATTCCGGTTTGCTGCTGTTCTCCGTATTGTCGTCAAATATCTTATCGCGATTGATATTGCTTACCTGAGTGAAGTCCTTGATATACACTTCCGAATTGATCTCGGAATGTCGATTCAGGTCGAACTCCAATCCACCGACGGCATGTCGCGCCGTCTGCATTCGGTGTGTAACACGCTGATCACCGAGATATTCGGGCAGATCATCCGGCCCGCTCAGGAATCCATAGAATAAATTCACCACATCCCTGTCGGATACAGCGCTGAGGAGGTTCTGAGAATAATACCCACCGGCCACCTTAGCCCTTAACCTGTTGCTTATCAGATACTTTGCCCGGAATCGAGGCTCGTAACTAGTATTGGCCAATGAAGAATAGTATTGGATCCGGAAGCCCGGTTCGAGGATGAGTTTTTCATTGATGATCTTGCTGTAATTCAGGTAACCGGTGAGCTCTGTGGTATTCTCCAGTTGCGATATTTTCCTGTTATTGGCATTCACGATCCGGAAATCGGTAGTGAAACCATTTAATTCCATACCGTACTTGAATTCATCTGTTTTCTTGAAATAGCTGAAATTCAGTCCGATGTTGAAACCATTGATCGATGAGGATCTCGGTTCCTGATTCTGTTCGTCTTGTTCTATGGCGTAGTCAGAGAATGCGAAGAAACCGTCGATGAGTGTTTTCGATCCGCCGGGAACGAGAAGAAATTTACTACCAATACCATTTGAAGTCCAGGCGTATCGGGCTTCTTCAAAATTCACATTGTCGGTAAAATTGAATCCGAACAGTTTGAAGTAACTGCCCGAAGATGAGTTGAAAGACAGTTTGCCGTACAGATCGCCAAAGGAATAGGGCAATTTTTCAGATCCGATGTATGGATAGAACACGGCACTGCTTTTATCGAGATAAGAATTCTTATAGCTCAGGATAAAGCTGCTGCTGCCCGATTTTGGTTTGTACTTCTTCAGGGGACCCTCCAGCATCACTTTGGAACTGAATGGATTGATGTTCGCTCTTCCGCTCAAGTGTGTTCGATTCCCGTCGCGTGTACGCACATCCACAATGGCGCTGATCCTTCCACCGTATTCTGCCGAGAATCCTGCGGAATGCACATCTACGGTTTTGATGATATCAGTGTCGAAAACACTGAATAGTCCTATGGAATGAAATGGATTGTAGATGGTCATCCCATCGAGCAATACTTTGTTCATGACGGGTGATCCGCCACGGATATATAACTGACCTCCCTGGTCGCCACTGAAAACAACTCCCGGAAGGATCTGGAGATACTGAACCAGGTCGGGAGCCCCTCCAACCGTAGGGATCTGCTTGATCTCACGGGCCGTGATATTGATCTCTCCAACTGTGGTTTCGGTCTGTCGCTTTTGTCGGGCCGCTGTAACAACAGCCTGATCAAGCAAAGCGCTGGTTGTTGAAAGGTAGAAATTCTGATTGACCAAACCCTGAGACTTCATGGTAACCGATACGGCGACCGTATCGAAACCCACCATGGTGCATTCGAGGGTATACGAACCGGGAGAAACATTTGGAAAAGTAAAGAAGCCGTTATCATCGCTCAGCGTTCCTCTTCGATTTTCCCGGATCACGATGGTTGACCAGGAAATTGGCTCGCCACTCTGCTTGTCGTACACAAATCCCCGGATCTCACCAACTTGTGCCCGCGCTCTCGGGCAGGTGAATAGTGCGATCAGAATGAAAAACAGGTAAAATTTACTCGGCATCCGTTCAAAAGTGTGCAATGTTACAGCATTTTGGTGCATTAAGTTGTTACTTAGGAGTTCAATAACTTGTTTTACCTCGAGATGATCAACAATCAATTCAGGAATGGTATGCCCTGTTTAAGGAAAATTCAACGGACGGGATTTCTGGCTCTTGTCCTATTTGTGAGTGCATGTCAACAAGATCCCGTTATCAGGGAGCGAGATGTGGATCTGCCCGCTTGCGCCACGCCTTATACCCTGCAGCTTCCCGATTTTTTTCCACCCCTCCCCCCTACACCCGGTAATCCGCTCACTGTTGAGGGTATTGAACTCGGAAGACGGTTGTTTTATGAACCTCTGCTCAGCGGAGACAATACGCAGTCCTGTGCAAGTTGCCATCAGCAGAATGCCTCGTTCGTAGATGGGAATAAGAGACTCAGCATTGGCATTGACGGATTACCCGGATTTCGGAACAGTATGCCACTCTACAACCTGGCCTGGGCCGAGAAGTATTTTTGGGATGGAAATGCAAGAAGCCTCGAAGAGCTTGCACTGATCCCCATTGAAGCTGAATTTGAAATGCACGAGAACCTCTTCAGGGCAGTTCGGGAATTGCAGGAGCATCCGGAATATCCCGGACTTTTTTACCGTGCTTTTTGCGACAGTACGGTGAATGTGGAACGCATGGCTCAGGCCATGGCCCAATTCCTGCGAACAATTCTGGCCACATCACTCAAACTTGCACCCGGATCCGTGGGTATTCAGAGTCGTTCTCCTCAGGAAGAAAGGGGTTATCGGGTATTTCTTGACGAAACGAAGGGCGATTGCTTCCATTGCCATGTAGTGAATGCCTTCAATACGAATTTTGAGTTCATAAATAATGGTTTAAATCCAGATCCCACCGCTGACCCCGGTTTATACGGCCAAACGGGAGACCCCAATGATCTCGGAAAATTCAAGGTACCCTCGCTACTGAATCTTAAATATACGGCCCCTTTCATGCACGACGGCCGATTCAGCTCCTTAGACGAAGTTCTTGCCTTTTACGATACTGGATTTCACTACAGCTCAACATTGGACCCGAATCTCGTGAAACACATGGATGCCAATCGCAAACCGGTACCGAGGAAATGGACAGCTCAGGACAAGGAAGATCTGAAGGCTTTTATCTTGAGTCTGGAGGATGACCGTATCCTCAGCAACCCTGCATTCAGCAAGCCCTAACCTAACGTAGGGTGTCGCTCTCCAGATAGGAACTCATGAAAATACCGGTTCCACCTGTAATGTTGCTGTGAATGATCACGGCACTTCCGAAAGGACCTGAAGCCAGTTGATCCTGCTCGTCGCGGAACTGCTGCAAGGTTCTCCAGTACTTCCAATAATCCTTGCTCACTCTGCGAAGTTGGATCAGGTATTTTATATCGCTGTTTCCCGCTACCAGGCTCGATGTAGCGACTGCTTTGAAAGACTTGCGCTTTCCGTTGAACTTTTCATCGCTGAACAGATAGCCTCCCGAATTCAACTTAAGCGTGTTTGGACTGAGCAAGGTGGGATCGGTAAGCTCGAAATCAAAAGGGATGAACACCTGTGCCAATTCACTGTAATACAGGAAATGAAGTTCATAGAAATCCTCTCCTCCGGGATCGTCGAAATCTATGTACAATACATCGCCCGTGCGGCCGGAAAGATCGATTCCCCCTCCCTCAATGTAACCGGATTGCTTATTTGGAATGGGTTCCGGAATAACTTGCGCCGAAGCTACGGTCAGATAGCCGTCTAAAAAGGCGGTGATGCTAAAATGCTCTCCGGATCCGGGAATGATGTTGCTCTCAAATTTCCCGCTTGATGCATTGAACACCAATGGGATCTGATCGCCTTCTCTCCGCATTTCAACGTTCACATCCTCCAAAAGGCTCGGTGAGCCGGATCCATAGGCCCAGGCCGTATTCGTGATCTCTACCGAAATGCGATTTCGGTTATCCAAACTTGAATTGATGACGATCTGATCCCTGAATTCAGGCAATTCATCAAGAGGGATTTGCGTCCTGTATTCACATGCCTGAAAGAACAAGGCCATCAGAATTATTCCGTTCAGGATCGATATCCGGGCTACTTTTCTCATAGTGTTAATCGGTAGGCTAAACTGGGCAGTAATTTGAATGAGGACAAATTAAACGCTTCGTAAGACCCTTGATCTCCATTAAAGCTCGCCTCGATCGCATAGGGATTCTCCCGGTTGGTAAGGTTATAGATCGTGAATTCCAGACTGTGGTTCATATCAAAATCATCCAATCCCCAGCTGTAGAGCAGTCTGACATCGAATCGTTGATAGGTCACCCCTCTGTAGTTATTGATCTGATCGTAATTCAAAACCTCCCTTCCTTCGATATCGCGATAAACAGAAACGGGTAAACTGAACGGACTACCCGTAGACATTACCAAATTGCCTGAAAGTGTAAGTTGTGGAACGGTGAGCATCCAACTCATCTTGAACTGATGCCGTCGATCCGTTGCTGCGGGAAACGATTCTCCAGCATTGATATCCTCAAAATCCCGGTTCGACCAGCTGAGTGCATAGCCCATCCAACCTGTGAAATAGCCGTGATGTTTTTTGATCAAACTTTCGAAGCCGTAGGCATTTCCTTTTCCGGTGTGCAGGTTGTCCTTGTATTCGAAGTAGTTGTTTGGATCGCCTATGATGTACAATGGCAGATTTTGAATGCTCTTGTAGTACAGATCATTCTGCCATTGAAAGTCCTCGCCGAGGTTGCGAACCAAACTTGCTGTGATCTGGTGGGTTGAAACGGGTTTAACATCTTTGTCGACAGGTACCCAAATGATCGAGGCAAGCGTAGATGTTCCATTATTGTACAAGTGTACAAACTGGTTGGTCCATCCATACGAGGTTTTTATAGCGGTTTTTGGATCTATCTTCTTCCTGAGGGATAGGCGTGGCTCGGGAATTGCCCGAAACGCACCATTGTGAATGTATATGGGCAATCTACCACCGAGATTTACTCTAAGATCCTTATTGATCACCCAATCGTCTTCAAAATAAAATGAAGACTCCAGAGGTAATTTCATTTTCTCGGATCCAATGAATTCCGAACTCATTAAACTGTTGGTCATACTGTACCGCTCTTCGGTGAGACGGCCGGTATTGAGCAAGCGCAGACCGTTTTGCCACCCCATCCGATAGGTGTGGGTATTGTTCTTATAGTACTCTACATCGAAATTAAACCCCGTTTCACCGGCGAAGAATTCCAACAGATTGTAAACTCTTCTGGGCTCTCCGTTTCCGGGAGCCAAATTGAGCTCTTCAAAAAAGCTCTCCTGATTAAAGCCCGAGAAATAAACCTGAGATGAAACAAAGATCTTGTTGTTCACGACCTTATTCAGCCTCAGGCTTGCTGTATGATTTTGCAGTTTATCTCCGAACGTGTATTCCACCGACGTACCACTATCTCCATCCAGGTTCAACTTGTACTTATCCGATCCGTAGTAGTAGTTGAGGTGTAATTCGCTTTGGTTCTTAAGTGGGAATTTCAGCCCCATTTGGATATCTCCCAGGGCAAGTTGATCTCCAACGAGGAATGGAGCCAACAAAATGTCGATATACGTTCTCCGAACATTCACGGCCATGGTAGCACCTGATTCGGAAATTGGCATTTGCGCGTTCAGGTTGAACATCATTGGATTAATACCAAGATGCGCATAAACCTCATCCGGGTTTCCCAGGCGGGATGTCATATCCAGTATGCCACCTACCCTACCTCCAAACCTTGCGGGCGCAACACCTTTGTACAATTGGATACTGCGCAGGGCCATAGGATCGAAATTGGAGAAATAACCGTAGGCGTGTCCCATACTGTATACCGGAGCCCCGTCGAGCCGGAGGAGGTTTTGTCCTGCCTCACTCCCCCGCACGAACAGATCATTACCTCCGTCGGAACTGAAATCCACTCCCGGAAGCAGTTGAAGTCCCTTTAAGGCATCCTGCACGGAAAGCACGTTGGGTATATCCTCCAATAAATCTATCGGTACGTCGATCTTGTTACTGATCACGTCGGTAAGCACATCCTCACTGTGCAGGGAGTGATTGGACTCAAGGCCATCCAACAGCAGATCTTTTTCGAGTCTGAAATTCATCTGCTGTATGCTGTCGATAAGTATACTATCCCGAAATCCCACAAATCCCGGGTAATTGATCTGTACGAGATATCTACCTGACGGTGCACTCAAATGGTAAAAACCATGTTGATTGGTCAGGGCCTCAATTTTCAGTTGATCCACCCGTATTGTGGCACCGGAAAGTGGCTGAGAATTATCCCGGCTTCGCACAAATCCGCTCAAACTATTGTAATACTGTGCATGCACTGTGATAACAGGCAATAACATGAATAGTAGTATTGGAATGATCCTCAGATCCTTGAATCGCATCACAGCGAACAAAAGTAATTGTTGACCAACTTCTTTTTGATCAACTAACTGTTAATAGTGTCAGATCCACGATAAAATTTAGAATACGATTTGGCTGCAATTCCAAAAGTATCCAATTATATTTGCGGCCGCTTTGGCCTCGTAGCTCAATTGAATAGAGCATCTGACTACGGATCAGAAGGTTCCAGGTTTGAATCCTGGCGAGGTCACTAAGAGATCAAAGTCGTGCCCAAAGGGCGCGACTTTTTTATTTGCGGACCGACCCGAACTTGTTCGGTGGAGGGACGCGGATGAAAAAGTAGGCGAAGCCGCACTTTGATCTCGGAATTCGGAACGATATGTGGATCGCGGAGCAATCCTGGCGAGGTCACTAAGAGATCAAAGTCGTGCCCGAAGGGCGCGACTTTTTTATTTGCGGACCGACCCGAACTTGTTCGGTGGAGGGACGCGGATAAAAAAGTAGGCGAAGCCGCACTTTGATCTCGGAATTCGGAACGATATGTGGATCGCGGAGCAATCCTGGCGAGGTCACTAAGAGATCAAGGTACACGGATATTCTGTGACCGCGATCTGCCCCATTGAATCAACAAAGGAAGAAATCAGATTATACCTCGCTTGCGCAAGGCCCTACTGAGTAGAATTATCAGAGAAATAGTGATCATCAGGTTTTGAAACGGTTCTCTCCGGAATTTGTTGTGTGTGAAGAACGAGAAATTTCCGTTTGATTCGATAATTCCTCCCAGCGCTCAAGATGTTTCAGGAAAAGGAAGCGTAAAAAGCGCTTCAATAATGTACCTACTCGGTAGGACTTAACTGACCTGCCGTTGATTCTAGTCGTGCTAGCAGCCGAACTTGATCCGGGGGTTCTGACGGTATTATCCGAAACGGGTGCTTGTCCTGAACGAGTAGAAACCTGAAACAACAGTACGGGAGCGATCGGTGTGGACTCACTTTTTAAGGAAGCATCTGTTTCGTCTATATCGGGATGTCTTTCCAAATCCACGTCCTCGAATTCCAGAAGCAATTTAGTGCCGAATAAGAGCAACAAAATCCGATCTCCAATTTCATGGCTTCCATTGCCTATTAAGCTGATTTTCTCCTTGAGTTTCCCGAATTGAAAAGAGAGAAACGCCTCAATTTCATCCATGAATTCAAGCAATTTGTATTTGGAATCAAGTAGTAAAGGGTGAATGTTGGTCTTAATTGTGCCATTGATTGTTTGCATGATCAGTTGATTTTTTCACCTACAAATAACTCCAACGATGATGTTTAATATACTTTATTTCAAGCATTTATGTAATTATTTGGCTTAATTCAAGCTGCTTGATCAAGTTCTTTATTTCAGATTAAGCAACTTTATATTACTTAATTTGACTTAATTTTGCTTAAATGCACCGTTTAAGCTTTCTGCACGAACCACTTGAATTGCTTTGCGAAAGGCTTCCGGTGTTTTTCAAACAATGCCAGATCTTCACCGGAATACGCATTCCCCCATCGGGGAGCGCTGAGGCCATTCACTACAATTCGGGAAAATACAGTCGCGAACTCCTCAGTGAAGGCAGTCGAAAGTTACTAGCTCCCATTGCAGACAGTAAACGCAAAATGGATTGGATCACAGAGGAGGAGCACCCATTCAGGCATGCACAAAGCGCAGTAGTTCAACTCGACATCACCCGGGAACTTGAACGTACTTTTTTAACCATCAACCTGTCCCTGGGACGATCGTTTGGAAAAGGCTTGCTCCTAATTCAGGTTGACCCGAACATCAGTCAGTTTGGAATAACGCGACAAAATCGCAAACTAAAACCGGAAGATCGGACGATCATCGGTTCACTGATCCTGCAATTTTGTGAGAGCACCATTGATCAGCAGGAGCGCGATCGCGAATTGTTCTTCCCGTTGACCCGGATGAAGAATCATCTTCAAACAGAAATGCAGGTGCTTCAAAAGGAATTGGAGCGTAAGGACCGCAATTTGGCAAAGGGATTGGTGGAATTTGCCGATCATCTGTTACACAAACTCGGTGAGGAATTTCGGGTAGAACTAAAACTCACCCGACGCGCATACGACAAGATCGGATCATTTGATGGGAAGTTTGCGGAGCTCGAGCGCAGTCTTGCCCAGAGTGTATCTATTGCAGTTAATTCGAGTTTGAGCAGATCAAATGAATTGATACTCGATGAAAGCGATCTTTTCCTCCTCAGAGGCGAAGTTCTTGAAGTACGTGAATCTACAGCGGAACAGACCCCTGTTGTGGGTCGGTTATCAAAAACACATCAGTTATTGGACAAATACGAAGATGCCGCTCTTCAGGTTCAGCGCAATGGGGAGAACATCATTGGTCGAACACTGGGCAAGTATTGTGATCCCCCGATATCCAATGCAGCTATCACAGATTCTCTGAACAAACATGCCGAGCGGGTTTTGGAATTGATGAAGAAGTATCCCGATAAATGGCCCGTGATCCGGAATAATTTCCGTTCGGTGATCAACCTCGTAGGCCGCTTCGAGAACAATCAGGAATTAGCCGATAAAAACTCGGCTTAATCGTCTTCCCGAATGATAAAGAATCCATCCTCTCCCATTTTTTGATAAAGAGGCATGAAAATGTATCCATCGTAAGGCGAGTAAATCGGACCATTTTGATTCTGAGCAAGCACCTGACCTTGTTTGATGGATTGAAAATTGGCAAAACCCTCCTGCATTCGGAAATCTTCCCCTTCTTGTATCCTGTATCGGCTTATTATTCGGAAAGAGCGCCCGGAACTTGCTTGGGGCTCGGTTAAGGCGGCCTCGTGAAATGCCACAAATTCCGATGTTAACCCTGTTAGAATGCCGGCATGATGGAGTGAAAGCCATATGAAACTCTCGAATCGGGTCAGGGACTGCTCACTTTTGTGCTGCCCGGCCTCATAGGCCAGACCAACATAACCCAGGTCGTTCACATAGGACAGCAGCGTTCCGTCCAGAAACCCGGTTAATCCGCTCACAGATGGAATTGGGAACTTCGATGTGTAATTGCGGCATTTTTCCATTTTATTAGTAACCATGAAGGGAATAGTTGGTCCCGAAGTAGTGTGCAGATCGACCACGAACAGTTCTCCTCTGAGATCGCCGATCAACTCCTGGAGTTTGTCGTACAATTCCTTCAATTCGCGATACTCGGTATGGCGCAGATCCAATTGATTGTAATGCAGGCTGTCGATATTCTCCCTTGTCCAAAGGCGATTCAGGTCCTTATAGAGGTATCGTTTGATAATGCGCGTTGCCTCCATATTACCAACTACGGCACAAAGCCTCCCGTTGATCTTGTTCCCGGAATTTTCTAAATCGGCCAGAACCTTGTCCATAGCGAGTACTCCCAGAGGTTCATTTCCGTGCACGCCACCGATCAGAAGAACTGTATTCCCATCCTCCTCCGAGCGGATGTCGGCCATTATGCGCTCGACGCGAACGCGTGAATCATTGAATTGAATTTCGACCGATCGGGAAATGCTGAGCATACAGGCGCAAATTTACATGCCCGAGCCCGGCATAACGTGAAAATATGTGCGACAAAGATCAGAGCTGCCTAATATCAGCTGCGCTCTCTAAAAAAACGGCCCGATCTCCACGTACGGCTATTGGACCTCTGATCACCTGAGGATCTTTGATCAATACCATTATCCAACCTGAATCATCGAAGTCCTTTCCTTCCAAATGGTCCCTGTAGTATTCGGAATCCTCATCGATGAGTTCCCTTGGGGATTTGCCCAGTTTTGACAGAAGATCTCGCCATTGAGTGGCTGTGGTCTGGTGTTTGGCATATTCGTACTCCATCACATTGTTGACCATGGAGCGGGCGTAGGCTACCGCCGATTTGGTTTTGGAACAACCCGGATTGTGATAGATCTCGATTACATCGGAATTCGTGCCATGCGCATACATAGTTATCAGCCTTTAGAATTATAGTCCCAAGATAACGATTCTATAAATGCCTGTAGAACCTGATTTTACTCAGGTCTTTGAATTGAATCTTCCGGTCATGAAGGCCACTTGTACGATGTCACTTTCGGTCAGTATGCCCAAAAGCGTATTCTGTTCATTTACCACTGGCAGGGCATCAACCCTTTTCTCGGCCATCACCCTAATCGCTTCGTGAGTACCTGCCGTTGGGAAAATGGTGGGGAAATCCCGCAGCATGATATCCTTCGCCATGATATTACCATCCCGATCCTTTCGGGAGAGGTATCGGATGATGCACTTACTGTTTATCAATCCGACCAGCTCATGTTGGGCATTTTCAACCGGTACATGCCTGATCTGCTGCCAATCCATCACATGTACCACCAGATCCAGCAGATCATCTTCATTCACGGTGAACAGATCTGTTTCCATGATCTCATTCACTGTTCGGAATTCTTTGTGTGCATTGACCTGATCGGGATGCACATTTTTCCAGGTATGAACCGGATTCCCGTCCTCCTGGTTCTGATACATCTTCTTGGTGATGTTCAAACTGGCTTCGGCCGGTGTACTCCCCTTCAAAAGTTCGGAGAAGTTGCGCATGAGCCAGGTACTGCCATTTTGTGATTTCCTGATCCTGGACTGAATGATGTCCATATACTTCTGCGTATCCTGATCTGAAACCCCGGCCTTGTCCAATCCTTCAAAGGCAAGTGGGATCAATTCCCTTTCGAGGAGCCTTGCAGCCGGCATTGCCTTGCCGAACCAATTCAATTGACATTCCAATCCTCGTCTGGCCGCATTATAGAAGTTGAACCGAACATCCTCAAAACGCATTAAATGCTGAATGTCCTTGTATTTTTCAGGCATTGCACGCATTAAACCCAACCAGAAGGCGGAATTGGCGATTTCGTCATCGACAGTTGGTCCGCTCGGAATATATCTGTTCTCGATCCTCAGATGCGGCTTTCCGCCCGAAACCCCGTAACAAGGGCGATTCCACTTGTATACGGTTCCGTTGTGCAAATTCAACGCTCCCAGTTTGGGCACTCCTCCGGACCGAAGGATATCCATGCTGTCTTCAAAATTGTCGGCTGAGAACAGAAAATTGTAGCGCGAAACATTGTCCTTGAAGAGGTCGGCTACTGTACCGTGTAGCCAGTCTTTACCGAAAGTGACCCTAGGCTCTTTTGAACGCTGAAGCAGGCGATTACTGCGTGTATCCACACTCTGCTGGAACAAGGCGATCCGTGTTTCGGCCCACAGCCTTTTGCCCATCAGCAAGGGAGAATTGCAAGCTACACTGAGAACCGGCCCCGCAATGAGCTGAGCCCAGTTGTATTGCGAGACAAACTCATCAGGTTCCAACTGAAGGTGGATCTGAAAACTGGTATTGCAAGCTTCAAAGAGGATATTGGGATGCTTGGTGAGCAATTCATCAATGCCCACGATATTCAGTTCAAAATCCCCGTCCCGCTGCAATCTCATCACTTCATTCAGCGCCTCGTACCGGGGATTGGGGGTCATATAT
The DNA here is from genome assembly GCA_020635435.1 of Flavobacteriales bacterium. GTDB lineage: Bacteria > Bacteroidota > Bacteroidia > NS11-12g > UBA9320 > VMDK01. The sequence continues at coordinate 316,099 of JACJZU010000003.1, read as the reverse complement.
TCAAAATGAAGATAATCCTTGGTGAGAGTGGGCAGTATACCTGTTAGGAGGATCTTGCTCTTGTATTTGCGGGCCACCTTCTCCCCTTTGGCAAGCAATTTTCGGAGATCAGTATCCAGTTTACTGAAACAATTCCCTTTGAATTCGATGGGATCCAGATTGATCTCCAAATTGAAGCGGGCAATCTCCGTTGTATAGTGCGGGTCCCGGATTTCCTTCAGCAATTCAAGGTTGTTGGTAGCCGGACGCCAATTCTCATCGAGCAATACCAACTCCTGCTCTGCACCGAGTCGTTGAATACCCGTTTCGAACATGTTGTTCTCCAACATGTATTCTAACGCTATTATATCTCCCAGTAAAAACCGGGTGTAATTCCTTTTCTCCTCAGATCCGGAAATTCTGGAAACAGAATGATCCCCCATAATTCTTTGCGCACCAAGTTTGTTGGAACCAAAAATAAGAGATTCAGGTTTTAGGAAATCTCAAAATGAGAACATTCAGCTGAATCGGGCATGCTCCTTTAGCTAGTTTAGTAGCAGGATCTTCAATTCCGAATACAATTTGGAAAGGGGTAATCCCATCACATTGAAAAAACAACCTTCAATGCGATCTACAGCCACATATCCGATCCATTCCTGTATTCCGTAGGAGCCGGCTTTATCGTAGGGATTGTACTTCGACACATAATAGCGGTACTCCGCATCGCTCATTTCTTTGAAATGAACGCGACTCACCTCAGTGAATACCCTTTGTTCTGTTGACGTTCGCAAACAAACTCCCGTATACACATCGTGATACCGGCCCGATAGTTTCTTCAACATCGCCAAGGCTTCACTTTCATCGGCAGGTTTATTGAGAATCTCTCCGTTGAGTAGTACGGAGGTATCCGAGGTGATCAGACACTCCCATTCAACCGGTTTGGTACATGCATCTCCTTTCCTGATCGCCAGGTACTCGGGTTGTAGCTCGGGTGGTATGAGCTCCGGAACGGTCTCATCAATATCCGATGGACTGATCCGTACCGGAATTCCCAATCCCTTGATCAATTCCTGTCTGCGGGGAGAAGCAGATCCTAGTACGAGTGTCCATTTCCGGAGTTCTTCCATCGGGTTCATCATATGCATTGCAAAACACGCGGGAAAGAAGCAAAATACAAACCCACTTCACCTAACTTGCGCAGGTCGAAGTATGAAATTGCAACTACATAAGCCACTGATCATTTTCGATCTGGAGACGACAGGCGTACAGGTGAGTCAAGACCGGATCGTTGAGTTATACATGATAAAGGCCAACCCGGATGGCAGGGAGGAACACTACTATAAACGCTTAAATCCGCGCATACCCATACCGGAAATGGCATCGAGCATTCATGGTATTTTCGACAAAGACGTAATCGATTGCCCTACGTTTCAAGACATTGCGCACGATCTGAATCGGTTCATTGGCGATGCGGATTTTGGCGGATACAATTCAAATCGATTCGATTTTCCGCTACTGGTAGAAGAATTCTACCGCGCCGGGGTGGATTTTGATGTAGCAAAACGGAAGTTCATCGATGCGCAACGGATCTATCACATCCGTGAACCGAGGAATCTGGCAGCAGCATACCGTTTCTACTGCGATAGGGAGCTTCAAGATGCCCACAGTGCCGAGGCCGACACGCTTGCCACCTGGGAGATCATCAAAGCACAACTCGAAAAATATGAGGACCTCACTCCTACTGTTGAATTCCTGCATAAATACAGTGGTCAGAACGAATTGTTGGATCTGGCTGGTCGTATACGGCTGAACCAAAAAGGCGAAGCAGTTTTCGCATTCGGCAAGCATAAAGACAAATCGGTAATTGAGGTTTTCCAAAAGGAACCCGGCTATTACGATTGGATGATGCAAGGCGATTTTCCGGAGAACACCAAAAGGGTGATCACACGCTTAAGGCTTCAGAGTAAAACAGTATAGCAGATTTTATACGGGAATTGAGGAAACTTGCAGGGAAATCAAAGTCATGGAAATAGCCGATCATATTAAGCTGAGCGACTTTTGGGGTATTCGGAGTTCTGCGCAAACACTCGAATTATCGGAGCGTGCTCTTGAGCGTGTTCGCAGGTGCAATGCGTATCTGTTGAACAAGATCGATGAGACCATCGAGCCAATTTATGGTATTAATACCGGCTTCGGAGCCTTATGCCATACCTCTGTAGATTCCGGCGACCTGGTTAAGCTGCAACTGAATTTACTGCGATCTCATGCATGCGGCACCGGTGAAGAAGTTCCAGGGGAAATTGTGCGAACCATGTTGCTGTTGAAGGTTATATCCCTGAGCAAGGGATATTCCGGAGTTCAGGAAGCCGTCGTGAACAGACTGCTCGAATTCTACAACAACTCGATACTACCCAGGGTATTTCAACAGGGGTCTCTGGGAGCATCGGGCGACCTTGCACCTTTGGCACACCTTGCACTTCCGCTGATCGGAGAAGGACAGGTTTACATCGAGGGTAAACTCGTAGATGCCTCCGTTTTGGGGGATGCCCTTGAACTCGGACCTAAAGAAGGTCTCGCGTTGATAAATGGGACTCAATTCATGTTGGCTTATGCACTGCACACATGGAACGACTCCGTTCGAATAGCCGAATTGGGTGATTTGATCGGTGCCCTCTCTTTGGACGTCTTTAACGGGCGGAGTGAACCTTTTCTGCCTGAAAGTCATGCCATTAGGCCCCACCCCGGACAAATAAACAGCGCAGCGCGTATTTTGGACTACCTGAAAGGTTCTGAGCTGCAGGATCTTCCGGATAAAAAAGTTCAGGATCCGTATAGTTTCCGCTGTATGCCACAGGTACATGGTGCATCACACGACGTGATCATGCATTGTGGAACTGTTTTCGAACGGGAATTGAATGCAGTGACGGACAACCCCAATGTTTTCCCCGAGGAGGACATGATCCTGAGCGCGGGAAATTTCCATGGTCAGCCGTTGGCCCTGCACCTGGACTTCCTGGGTATGGCACTGGCTGAACTTGGCAGCATATCTGAGCGCCGTGGTTATCAGCTTCTCAGTGGTACCCGGGGACTTCCGGCATTTCTCGCAGAAAATGCGGGATTGGAATCAGGGATGATGATACTCCAATACACAGCAGCATCGATAGCCAGTCAGAATAAGCAACTGAGCGTACCCTGCAGTACCGATTCCCAATTGAGCAGTAACGGCCAGGAGGATCATGTGAGCATGGGAGCCAACAGTGCAACCAAAACCCTGCGAATAGTTGACAATTGCTACTCGATCCTGGCCATTGAGTTACTGATGGCCGGCAGGGCGTTGGAAATGCGCAGACCTAAACGAAGCTCGGGCGTCTTGGAGCGATTCTATAGCTTATTTCGCAGTGCGATCCCCCATCATCGGGGCGATATGATCTGGTCTGAACAGATCCGGGCTTGTAGTGATTTTCTGAGAACGGTGGACCTCAGCGAGATCTCTTCCAGTTAAACCTTCCCGGCAATGACCGGTGGGCGGCGTTCCAACCAGGTTTGGTTGAGAATAATATGCATCAGCAGATCTGCCGCGGTCTTCAAGGCCATGAACAGTAATAAAGCTCGGAACATACTATCCGCATTCCCACGTGTTGTCGAGTTAAATGCCAGGATTATGAAGATGTGCATTGGCAAAACCCGGATAAACGGAAAAAAGAACAACAGTCCTCCGATGCTTCCCGATTCCGCATCTTTCTTCAAGTCGGATATCAGGGAAAAAAGCATATTTCCCAACATCAACAGGGCAGAGATCCGAATGATCTGCCCGTTCAATGGACCTGGGATCTTCGTGACTATACTGATCAGGAAGATCGAATAGACGAAGTGAAATAATCCGTAGCCAAAACCAAAGAACAGGGCAAGACTCAAGGCTTGTGTTATTTTTCCCGGAAATGTGCGGAAACCGTTAAAAATCAGCCGCACAAAGTATTGTAAGCCAATGAATAAATTTTGAAGAAAGAACAGAACTACGATTGTATCAAAGCCCGTCAGATCCTCAATGAATGCTATAAGAAGCAGGACATTGAAGGCCAGAATAGCCCAAAATTCAGGATCTCTCAGAATATTTCTCAAAATATCGGTTTTTAGCCCATCACAATCATACTAAAAACGGAGTAATGATGACCAAATGTGGCCAATTTGTTCATTTCTATCCTTAACAAATCCTTAACATTGCGTTCGGTGGCATGGGAGCTTTGCAAGCTACTTTTGCCGGTTCGTAGGATCAAATGAAACTAAAGATCAGGCTAACTCAAATTAACCGTTACTGGATACTTATCACATTTCTTACCAGTCTGGTTCCGTCTCTTTTTGCTTCCGGTTCAGCTGCTTCCGAAAAGGATCTCGGTTTCAGGAATATCTATGCTAAGGAAGGTGAAGGTTCGCTACATATTTATTGGTCCATCGATTGCGACTTCAGTGGAAATGTATCGTACGTAGCTGTCCGTTACAAAAAGCATTTAGGGAGCGGTAATGAATGGGTGTACAGTGAGTTATTGAGAAGCGACCTTACAGAATACAAGTTAGACGGATTGGCCGGAGACACGAAATACGACTGGCAGATCGGTTATACGAAGCAAAATGGCGAGGTGAAGATCCCGGGATCTGAAGAGTTGTTCACCTGGTCGCCCGTTCAGAAGAATACAACAAACAGACCCTGGGGTCTTTACAGATTCATAGTCCTGATCGGTGCGCTGGGCATGTTCATTTACGGCATGAAGGTCATGTCGGAAGGACTGCAACAAAGTGCCGGTGGCCGATTGCGACAGATCTTAGGAACCATGACCTCGAACAGGTATGTGGGCGTACTGAGTGGCTTCTTAATAACAGCCCTTGTACAATCCAGCTCGGCAACTACGGTTATGACTGTAAGTTTTGTGAATGCGGGATTGTTGACCCTGACGGAGTCGGCCGGGATCATGATGGGGGCCAATATTGGAACAACGATTACCGGATGGCTGATCTCGGTATTCGGGTTTAAAGTGAGTATATCGGCTTATTCATTATTTATTCTGGCCATAGGTGCCCCTTTCCTATTCATACAGAAAGGGAATTCGAAGAGCTGGGGAAGTGCCATAATCGGGTTTGCACTACTTTTCATGGGATTAGGGTTCCTCAAGGATTCTGTGCCGGATCTGGATGAGGATTCTCCGATCATTCAGTTTTTTGCAAAGTATTCAGATATACCATTTCTGGGACGTGTATTGTTCGTTGGTCTTGGTGCACTGGTCACGATCATCATCCAATCATCGAGTGCTGCCATGGCTCTCACACTCGCGTTGGTTGTTAAAGGGATCGTACCCTTTGAGGTTGGTGCAGCAATGATCCTTGGTGAGAATATCGGGACGACGATAACGGCTGAGTTGGCTTCGCTCGTTGGAAACGTTCATGCAAAGCGCTCCGCACGGATTCATTCCATGTTCAACATCGTAGGTGTATCGTGGATGATATTCCTGATGCCGTTTTTCCTCCAGATCGTGGATTATTTCGTGCCGGGCGATCCGTTCAACAACGGCGAATCGGCAGCCATAGCCTTGGCGGGATTCCATAGCCTGTTCAATCTCACGAACGTACTGATCATGATCTGGATGGTTCCTTTTCTGATCCGCCTCGCGGTGCGAACCGTTCCTTCCAAAGGAGAAGAAGATGAGATATTCCGCCTGGAATACATATCGGCCGGTATGTCCCCTACTCCGGAATTATCTATAGTAGAGGCTCAGAAGGAAGTGGTAAAGCTGGCTGAATTGGATCAGAGAATGCTCCTTAAGATCCGCGAGTTACTCAATGAGAAAGATCGCACCAAACATCCCGAATTAACGGAGAAACTTCGGCACTACGAGCATATCACCGACCGGATCTACAGCGAGATCAGCAAATACCTCCTGGAGCTGAACCGTTTCGATCTCACACCCTCCACGTCTACCCAATTACGTGCCATATTGAGTATAACCAATGATCTGGAACATATTGGTGACATGTTCATTCAAATGATGCAGATCGTTGAGCGCAAGATGGAAGACGATGTCTGGTTCAGTCAGAAACAGCGTGAATATCTGAACGGTTATCTCGATCTGCTTGGGCAGGCGTTCAACGTTATGCTCAATAACCTCAAAATGCCCTACGATCAAGTGAATTCAGCTGAAGCAATTGCCGTAGAGCAGGGATTGGACAAAACGAGAGACCGCATGCGCAAGAAACACCTGAAACATTTGGAAAAAGGAGATTATCCGGCCAATAGTGGCTTGGTATACAGCAACCTGATCTCCCATATCGAGCGGATCGGTGACCTGGTTCTTTCCGTAACCGAAGGCATTACCGGTCAAAATATCGAATAATATCAAGTAAGCATTCCATGGCAAAAGCTAGCTCTCAGAAGAAGATATACGTTCTTGACACCTCAGTCATCCTTCATGAACATGAAGCGGTCAACAATTTTGAAGACAACGACGTGGCCATACCCATTCAGGTACTGGAGGAACTGGATGGATTCAAGAAAGGGAATTCAACGATCAGTTACGAGGCGCGAAGCTTTATTAGATTGCTGAATGAGGCCAGCCGGAATCATATGCTCAGCGATTGGGCACCGGTTCTGGGTAAGGGAAAAGGCAAGCTCAAGGTGATCATGCACAGCGATCTCGACACCAATATCCGTTCGGAATTCGACGATCGCAAAAACGACAATAAGATCATTCTTGCGGCGCTTTCGTTGCGCAAGAAGCACCGGACCAAGAAGGTCATTTTGGTCAGTAAGGACATCTGCCTCCGTGTTAAAGCGAAATCGCTCGGTTTAGATGCCGAAGATTACGAGGCCGGAAAGATCAAGAATCTCGACAAACTTTTCAGCGGTAAGGATACCCTGGAAAATGTTGATGCGTCCTATATCGATGCTTTATTTGAAAATGGATTTGCGGATCCGGCCCCTCTCAAACTGAAAAACCACGCCGACAATCAATTCTTCATTCTCAAAAGTGGCAAGAAATCGGTTCTCGCGAAGTTCAACTATCAGGAAAAGCGGATCGAAAGGGTCGACAAGAAGGCCATCTACCGCATCAAGCCCCGAAATTCCGAGCAGGCCTTTGCCATGGATGCACTTTTGAATCCGGATATCAAGTTGATCACTATTCGCGGTATTGCCGGGTCCGGAAAAACCCTATTGGCCATAGCATGTGCTTTGGAGCAGCGATCCATGTTCCATCAGATCTTTGTTACGCGTCCTATAGTTCCGCTATCCAACAAGGATCTGGGCTATTTGCCGGGTGACGTGAAAGACAAGGTAGACCCCTACATGCAGCCCATTTGGGACAACCTTCGCTATATAAAAAGTCAGTTCAGTCAAGGCGATAAAGAATATCAGCGCATCGACGATCTGGTAGCCAATGATAAGATCTCCGTGGCACCACTTGCCTTTATTCGGGGCAGAACTCTGACGAACATATTTTTCATTGTTGATGAAGCCCAAAATTTGACACCTCATGAAGTGAAAACCATCATTTCCCGGGCGGGAGAGAACACCAAGATCGTTTTCACAGGTGACATCAATCAGATCGACACGCCCTACCTGGATGCCGAAAGTAATGGGTTGTCCTACATCATTGATAAGGTAAAAAGTCACCCCTTGTTCTGTCACATCACCATGGAAAAAGGTGAACGAAGCGAACTGGCCAATCTGGCCAACGAATTGTTGTAGTTTTCCCTCTCTCTTTTCGGGAACGCTTCGTGATTTTTGGAATATCGCGATAGCCCGTTTTTTCGGATATAGTCCTACAAACCATTGAAAAACGGTTCTGTCAGAAACGCTGACAGATAGTCAGTCCATACCGTGTTTTTCGGAATGGTCGATTATTTGAAGATCGGGAGCGGATTCTAATTACACGTTAAAACTTAAAGATTATGCAAACCGGTAAAGTATCAGTCAACACGGAGAATATTTTCCCGATCATCAAGAAATTCCTGTACACGGATCACGAGATCTTCTTGCGGGAATTGGTTTCGAACGCTGTAGATGCAACCAACAAACTCAAGGTGCTCGCTGCAAAGGGAGAAAAAGTGGGCGATCTCAAAGATCTGAAGATCACCATCAAACTGGATAAGGATAAGAAAACGCTTACGGTGAGCGACCGGGGCATCGGGATGACTGCCGAAGAGATCGACAAATACATCAATCAGATCGCGTTCTCAGGTGCGGAGGAGTTTGTGGAGAAGTTCAAGGACGACAAGGAAAGTGCGAACATCATAGGCCATTTCGGACTCGGTTTTTACTCCAGTTTCATGGTAGCCGATAAGGTTGAGATCCACACCAGGAGCTATGCAGAAGGAACGGAGCCGGCCATATGGGAATGTCAGGGTACTACCGATTTCAAGATCAAGAAGGGAAAACGAAAGAGTCGTGGCACGGACATCATTCTACACATCAATGAAGATTCGGCAGAGTTTCTTGAAAACTACCGGATCAGTAATTTGCTCACTAAGTATTGCAAATTCCTCCCGATCGAGATCGAATTTGATGGCAAAACGATCAACAATACACAACCTGCATGGAAAAAAGCGCCTTCTGACCTGAAGGATGAGGACTACCTCGATTTTTACCGTGAACTCTATCCGCTTGCGGAAGATCCGTTGTTCTGGATTCATCTCAATGTGGATTACCCTTTCAACCTCACTGGAATTCTGTATTTCCCCAAACTGAAAAGAGATATCGATCCAAATCGGAACAAGATCCAACTGTATTCGAATCAGGTATTCGTTACCGACAATGTAGAAGATATCGTTCCGGAATACCTCATGCTTCTGCACGGTGTGATCGATTCACCGGATATACCGCTCAACGTTTCGCGCAGCGCACTTCAATCCGATGCAAATGTCAAGAAGATCACAGGCCATATCAGTAAGAAGGTGAGCGACAAGCTCGCAGAACTGTTCAAGAAGGACAGAAAGGACTTCGAAATGAAATGGAATGACATAGGCATATTCGTTAAATACGGAATGATCAGTGATGAGAAGTTCTACGAGCGCGCCGAGAAGTTCTGCCTGCTGAAGAATACCGAGGACAAATACTTCCTGATCGACGATTACACCAAGGCCATCGAAACGGAACAAACCGATAAGGAAGGCCGAAAGATCGTATTGTACACACACGACAAAGAGCGACTTCACAGTTACATCGATTCTGCAAAGGGTAAGGGCTACGACGTGCTCGTATTACCGGACATGATCGATCAGCATTTCATTCAAACACTTGAAAGCAAGTTGGACAAAGTGCAATTTAAACGTGTAGACGCGGATACAATTGACAAGCTCATCGATAAGGGAACTGAGGAGAAAAGTGCGCTTACAGAGGATGAGATCGGAAAATTGAAAGAGGCTTTTTTGAATGTATTCCCCAACGAAGAGCAATATGAATTCGAAGCGGTCAACTTAACGGCCAACGATCAATTTGTAAATGTGATCCGTCCGGAATGGCAGCGAAGGATGCATGAGATGCAGCGTTTTGGTGGGATGACCATGTTCGGTGAAATGAAAGAGCGATTTAAGGTTACTGTAAATACAAATCATCCACTTGCACAGCAATTCTTGAAAACGGAGAATGCGGATGAGCAAGCCGGATTATTGCGACAATCGCTGAATCTGGCCCTACTCGGTCAGAATTTACTCGAGGGCGAAGCGCTTACTTCTTTTGTGAAGGAAAGTTTCGAAAGACTTAAAAGCAATTAATACCCGCACTCTCAAAACCGGGATTAGGGTATTTGCTCACTTAACGTAGTTGATGACTCCGCTCGTGCAAACAGCGGTTTCGGGAGGTGTTTTCAAGTTCGCATTGAATCGAATGCGAATGAATTGTTGCTCAAAATCAAGGGCATCAATGATCAATTCGCCTGAGCTTTGCAAAGCATCCGGAACGAAATGATCTTCGGTTTGCGACTGGTTGTAATGCTGTACCCAGGCGGTGCCGGCAGTTACATTACCTACCACCGGAAAGGTTTTGTTCTCAATACGTGAGATGTTGCGGTCGGCGAGGAAAACGTATAGCCAATTGTTCGGGGAAACTTCACTATCGATGATAACTGTATCCAAACCTCCCGGATTCCGTACGAAACGAACATGCATATCGTCGGTGGAGTATGATTGTTTTGTAGATTGGTAGGCGATCTCGGAACTGATCACATTGGGCAGTTCACGTTTATCGCAGTTCGTTCCCTCCCAACCATCTGAACAAGTGCACTCGCAATTGTCCTGATTCCAGGTACCATTAGCACACTCCTCACCTGAGCACTCCTCGGTCATGTCGCACGCAGATTGCGCACCTAGCAGCAGAATGGTAATACTTAATAATAGGATTGGAAGCTTTTTCATATGACGAACAAATTTTTTAAAAATTATTAATGCATAAATAATAAAAAACTACGTTCTGAAACAAGTTCTTTCTTCGCGTTTCTATCTTTTTATTTGAACTGCCGAACCAACCACATGCGTTTCCCATTAGAGATATCTTCCAAATTGCCTAAGCAGGGCGCCTCGATCTTTACGACAATGAGTGCGCTGGCCAACCAGCATAATGCGCTCAACCTAAGTCAGGGCTTCCCCAATTTTCCGTGTCCACCGGAATTGATCGAATATGTACATGAAGCGATGTTGGCCGGTCAAAATCAATATGCACCAATGGCCGGGGTTCCGGTATTACGCGAAAAGCTCGCCGAGAAAACACGGGAACTTTACGGGGCGACCTATGATGCTGAAAAGGAGATCACTGTGGTACCCGGAGGCACTATGGGCATTTATGCCGCCATTACAGCGCTAGTTCGGGAAGGTGATGAGGTTGTGATCATAGAACCCGCTTACGACAGCTATGTTCCTGCGATTGAATTGAACGGCGGACGCCCTATCCGTATCGAATTGAGCTATCCAGACTTTCGCATCGATTGGAATGAATTTAAGAAGGTGATCAATTTCCGCACAAGGATGATCATCCTCAATAGCCCGCACAACCCAACCGGGACCTTACTGGACGCCGAAGGCATCAAACAACTCGCCCGAATAGTAGATGGGAACGACATCATCATCCTCAGTGACGAGGTTTATGAACATATCGTGTTCGACGGACTCCCTCATGAAAGCATGGCTAAATACCCTGAGCTGGCAAAACGGAGCTTGATCGTATCCTCGTTTGGCAAAACATATCATACGACCGGATGGAAATTGGGCTATGTGGTAGGGCCGGAAAAATTGATGCGCGAATTCCGCAAAGTATATCAGTTCATGGCCTTTAGTGCGCATACTCCGAGTCAATATGCCTACGCCCGAATCCTTGATAACAAAGCTCTATACCACGAGCTTGCAGCTTTCTATCAACATAAGCGCGACTTATTCGCTGATGCCCTCAAAAGCTCCCGATTCGAGGTCCTTCCCTGTAAGGGCAGTTATTTCCAACTTTTGAAATACGACAAGATCAGTGACATGAAAGACACTGATTTTGCGAAGGAATTAACCGTAAAATACCAGATCGCCTCTATCCCCATTTCGGTTTTCTACCTCAGTCGCAGAGATGAGCACATTCTTCGATTCTGTTTCGCCAAGGACGATGAGACCCTCCTTAAAGCTGCAGAGATCTTATGCAAGATCTGAGGGTCACCGGCATACAATTCTCCATTTATTGGGAAAATAAGGAAGCCAACCTGAGCCACTTGGCTCAGGTTCTGGAAACAGCTGAACCTACAGATGTGATCGTACTTCCCGAAATGTTCAATTCGGGATTCAGTATGGAAGCGAAAAAACTCGCAGAACCCCAACAAGGCAGGACCTTGGAATGGATGAAGGAACAAGCCGCCAGAAGGAATGCAGCCATTTGCGGTTCCTACGTTGTGGGATCCGAGCGCGGTTACTTCAATCGATTCCATTGGGTAAATCCCGATTCGAGTTACTTCACCTACGATAAGAAACACTTGTTCTCCCTCGCGGGTGAAGACAAAGTATACACTCCGGGAACTGAGCGGGTGGAGATCGAATTCAGGGGATGGCGTATACGACCTATGGTGTGCTACGATCTTCGATTTCCAGTATGGTGTGCCAACGATAAACCGCCCTTTGACCTGCTCATCTTCGTGGCGAACTGGCCCGACCGCAGAATTCATCACTGGGACCACCTGTTACCTGCCCGGGCAATTGAGAATCAAGCCTTTGTATTCGCAGTGAATCGCGTAGGCGCAGATGGAAACGGCATCGTCCATTCCGGACATAGTTCCGTATTTGCACCGGATGGCGAATTACTGCAGTTTCACAAAGCAACGGAAATCGTGTTTACGGAGGTACTTCAAGCTGAGCGAATTGACACTTTTCGCAATTACCTCTCTGCCCTGAACGATGCCGAAAGGTATCGAATCGAGCAAGGTTAGGAAGCTTTGGCTATTGGCCTTCTACATTTATCATAACTTTGCCGCCTTGTTGGACTATGGCCATAAAAATTAAGACTCTAAAAGAAATTCAGGGGATCCGCAAAAGTGCCCAACTGGCAGGTAAATGCCTGAAATACCTGGAACAATTTGCTGTTCCGGGCAACACAACCCAATTTATAAATGATAAAGCCCTTGAGTTTATGAAGGAGCATGGAGCTGTATCGGCTACTCTTGGCTACAACGGCTTCAAGGGGGCTATATGCACCTCTCCGAATGATGTGATCTGTCATGGTGTACCGGGTCCGTATGTTCTGAAAGACGGAGACATCCTGAACATAGACGTAACAACCGTATTGAATGGATATTACGGGGATACATGCAAAATGTACGAGATCGGCACGGTTACCGATGAAGCAAAGGAATTGATAGATGTAACAAAGGAGTGCCTTCGCATCGGTATGAAAGAATGTTACCCCGGCAACCGATTTGGGAATATAGGTTATGCCATTTCCGAATTCGCTCACAATAAGGGCTACAGTGTGGTTTACGAATTTTGCGGGCATGGTGTTGGTCTGAAGTTTCATGAAGAGCCTGAGGTGGCCCATATTGCACCCAAGAATAGCGGAAAACGCATGCGGCCGGGCATGATATTCACGATCGAGCCAATGATCAATCAAGGAAAAGCCCGGGCTAAAGTGGATCAATCGGACGGTTGGACAGCCAGGACCATAGATGGCAAATTGAGTGCACAGTTTGAACACACCATCCTGATCACCGAGACTGGTTTTGAGGCTCTGACGGATGTTTACGGGGATTTCTGAGTATGCTTGAACAGGCATTCAGGCTGGAGATCCTTGCAAAAGCGCTGAATGAACGTTTAAGCGGTCAGACATTGAACCGCATCTACTCCAGCTCCAAGAATGATCTGTGGCTTGAGTTCAATTCCATAGTCCTGCATCTGGTCTTCTATCGTGGTCGTGCCTACTGGCTTCTATCCGACTCTTCTCAGCAACCCGGTGGCAATAAAGTGCCACAGTTCCGCCCTGTGCACGGGGCGGTTCTCATGCGTGTTGAACCTCATCGATACGACCGCAGTTACAGCTTCGTATTTACCGATAATTTTCAACTGCATTTTCTTCACTTTGGCAGGAATAGCAAAGTTGTTTTTACTGAAGATCAAGTTCTGGCCGGCATCTTCCCAACTACCCGATTTGAAGCGGATCAGGAATTCAGCATCAAACCGATTGAGATCTCGGAGCATTTCTTAAATGATCTGGCCCCCGATGATCTATCTGAAAAACTGAAGTTTCTCAATGAATCACAGAAGAACAAGCTGAAGTTGAGCACATTCTTCCATTCGAAGGACCGCGAATTGGTTTGGAATCAATTTGTTGAAAATGAGCTGGCGCTCTACCCCAGATCTGAACCGGGAAGTGGACAGATCGAATGGACTTCAGACCCTACGGACATTTTGAGCGAATTGGATGAATTCGCACGAAGCTATTTGCGACAGCAGCGCTTTAACGACCTGCAACAGGAGCTTTCGAGGAATATCTCCAAAGAATTGGAGCGCAAACAGGCCAAATTCGATTCCCTTCAAAAAAGCCTGAGGCAAAAAGAAGGCGCTTTGAGTTACAGACAGAAAGCGGATATCTTGATGGCCAATGTGCACAGGACAGATACCACAGACGAGTTGGAATGTTATGATTTTTACCATGACAGGACTGTACAGATACGTCTGAAATCGAGCCTGAGCATTCAGGAGAATGCAGCTCGTCTTTACCGAAAGGCCAAACAAGAACATAGGGAGATCAACGAATTACTGAGTCGCAAAGAGAATCTCAGGACTGAGATCGAACAATTGAAGCGCTCAATGGAAGAGCTGGAATCGGCGTCGGACTATAGGGCTCTGAGTAGGCTGCGCAATGCGACCCATTCCAAAAAGGATAGTGCAAGCGGTAGCTCCTCGAACCGCACGATCCTATATCAGGGATATGAGATCCGGGTAGGTGGTAACAGCAAACAAAACGAGCAAATTCTGCGAGAGGCCCGAAAAGAAGATATCTGGTTACACGTTCGTGAACTTTCAGGGGCACATGTAGTGATCCGATTGAACCGAGCCCAAAATGTACCCGAACACATATTGGAATTCGCGGCTTCCCTTGCGGCATGGTACAGTAAGGCCCGAAATGAACAACTGGCAGCAGTTATACATACACGCCGCAAATTCGTTCGCAAATTCAAGGGTGCCGAAACCGGACAAGTTAGAGTGGAACGCGAAGCTACCGTGATGGTTCAACCGAAATTCTGGAAAACCTGTCTGGAGGAAGATGAAGGGGATCCGTCGGTCGGTAGTTTTCGGTCATGAATCGAACATGTCCGGGCATTGTCGGTGTTGATGTTAGATTTGCGCAACCACATTATTACATCATGAGACGGTTCATTATATACTTTTTCATTCTAGTCGGTTCATTTGCCTCATTTGCACAGGAAAAGACATTTACCATGGAGGAGGCCATCCTCGGTTACCATCTTTACCCGAAGGGTTTGAGCGATCTGCAATGGATGACGGATCACCGCTATTCATTCCGATCAACTGAGAACGGTGAACAGCAGGTGATCATCCATGAATTGGAAGAAACACGCAATGCACCTATAAAGACGTTCGCATTGAAAGACCTGAATGAGAGTCTGCTCAATTTCGATCCGAAACTGGACACACTTCGATCGATCCCGGCGTTCAAATGGCTTGGAATGGACGAATTGCAGTACTTCTGGAAGGGGAACTATCTGGCTTATCATATTGGCGATCGCAAAACGAGGAAAACAGGCAGTTTCTCCAAAGAGGGCCTAACTGTATACAAAACGCACGAGAGCACGCTCAACCAGGCGTACATAAAAGATCAGCAGTTATATGTTCAAACTAACGGTGGAAATCCCGTTCAATTAACTACCGATGGTGGAAATGGGATCGTTTACGGACAAGCTGTGCACCGAAACGAATTCGGGATCATGGAAGGATTATTCTGGTCGGACAAAGGAGACGCACTGGCCTTTTATCGAATGGATGAGAGCATGGTGAGCAATTACCCGCTATATAATTTGTCCGATACTCCGGCTACTGCTAACGAGACCCGCTACCCTACTGCGGG
Source organism: Flavobacteriales bacterium (assembly GCA_020635435.1). Taxonomy (GTDB): domain Bacteria; phylum Bacteroidota; class Bacteroidia; order NS11-12g; family UBA9320; genus VMDK01. The sequence goes on along the minus strand of JACJZU010000003.1, from coordinate 300,537 downwards.
TCGGAAAAGCCATCACGTAACGGTGGGTGTTCATCATCTGCAAAGTGGCCGAACACTCTATCTGCAGACCGGCAAGCCGGAGGAGCAATACCTCACCAATATAGCCTGGGATCCGGAAAGTAAGTTTGTATATATCGCTGTTGTGAATCGCCAGCAAAATCACATGTGGCTCAATAAATACGATGCATCAAGCGGTGCTTTCATCAAAACCCTGTTTGAAGAACAAAATCCGAAATACGTTGAACCCGAGCACCCGGCTCAATTTCTGAAGTCCGATCATTCAAAATTCCTTTGGTGGAGCGAACGGGATGGCTACAATCACCTCTATCTGTACGACACATCAGGTAAACAGCTCAAGCAACTAACCAAAGGAAATTGGGTAGTTACCGATCTGATCGGATTGGACGAGCAGGACGAGAATCTGTTTGTGATCACTACAACGGAGAGTCCGCTTGACCGCGATCTGTTCTGCGTGAATATGAAGAACGGTAAGTCTCGTAAGATCAGCAGGGATCCAGGAACGCACAGCATTATTGCCAGTCCCAACATGGTCCATTTTCTGGATCGCTTCTCGAACACGGTGACACCAACCGAGGTGCGGATCATCGATAAGAATGGTGTACCGGTTTCAACGATTCACACGGCAGAAAATCCCCTGAAGGACTACAAACTCGGAGCGATGGAAATTGGAGACATCAAAGCCAAAGATGGAACCCGGTTGTACTATCGCCTTTTCAAACCCACTGATTTCGATCCATCGAAAAAATACCCTGTTATTGTGTACCTCTACAATGGCCCACATGTTCAGCTTGTTCGCAATACATGGCTCGGGGGAGCAAATCTATGGTATCAGTATCTCGCACAACGGGGTTATCTGGTATTCACCATAGACGGACGAGGTTCTGCCAATCGTGGATTTGAGTTTGAAAGTGCGGTACACCGCCGCATGGGCTATCTGGAGATGGAAGATCAACTCACGGGTCTCAACTGGCTCATTGCACAAGGATATGCCGACACGGGGAGAATGGGTGTTCACGGCTGGAGTTATGGAGGTTTCATGACCACTTCACTCATGACCCGGCATCCCGGAATTTTCAAAGTCGGTGTTGCAGGTGGACCGGTTATCGACTGGACCTACTACGAAGTCATGTACACGGAGCGTTACATGGACACACCTCAGGAAAATCCGGATGGATACAAAGAGAATAATCTCTTGAATTATGTGGACAAACTTGAAGGGAGATTACTCATGATCCATGGAGCACAGGATGCCACGGTACTTTGGCAACACAGCCTTTTGTACCTGGAAAAGGCGATAAAAGCCGGAGTTACCGGTCTCGATTACTACGTGTATCCCCATCACGAACATAATGTGAATGGTAAGGATCGGGCCCACTTATACCACAAGGTCACCGAATATTTGATGCGGGAACTGGAGAATTAAACAACTTCTCAGATTTCGTTCATCCGCTCTCAGCGCATTTGCTCCATTTCCTCCTCGATCTCCATGAGAGCCTCGAGGGCGTTTTCCATCTTTTCCCGGGCGGATATCAATTGAGTTTCGATCTTACCGTGATCGTTCGAGAGTTCAATGATGCGTTGATGCTGACCGGAGATCTCAGGATCGGCAAGTTGAGATTCGATGTGTTTGAGCTTACCTTCCAATTCTGCAACATAATCCTCCTCTTCCTTGTAACGCCTTTCCAACTTGTTGCGCTTTTTCTTCAGTTCCTGTAGCTGTTTGTCCCCATCGTCGCGGTGTGAAGCACGGTTCTGTTTTTTCTCCTCCTTTTCTAATTTGGACTGAACACTTGCCCGTTGCAAGGTTTCCATTTCCCTTTTTTGCTGCCAGGTCACAAATTCATCGTACGTGCCGGGATATTCCTTGATCTGCTGACCTTCTATCCACCAGACCTTATTGGCAGTTCGTGCGATGAAATCGCGATCGTGACTTACCAACACAAATGTTGCCGGAAACCGCTGCAAAGCCTCGATAAGCACTTCAATGGAACCAATATCAAGGTGATTCGTAGGTTCGTCCAACAAAAGAAAATTCGCACGCTCGACCAGGGTTTTGGCCAATGCAACCCGACTTTTCTCCCCTCCGCTCAGAACGCGGATGTTCTTCTCAACATCTTCACCCCCAAATAAGAAACAACCCAGCAAATTGCGCAATTCGGATTCCATCCAGTTGCTTCCATGGTGCTTCAACTCTTCCAAAACAGTGGCATTGAGATCTAATGCCTCCAACTGGTGCTGCGCATAGAACGCCATCTGAACATTGTGGCCTTCTTTCCGCTCTCCAAGCACAGGTTCCGAACCGTGGATGATCCGTAACAAAGTCGATTTACCTTTCCCGTTGGCACCGATCAGCGCGATCTTATCCCCCCTGCTTATGTGAGCAGATGCTTTTTGGAGGATGTGGTTCGTTCCAAATGATTTACTGATCTCATCCAATTCCATAACTACCTTTCCCGACGGATGATCAACCGTGAAGTTCAAACGCATGGTGGGACCATCTTGCTCGATCTCCTCAACCCGGTCCAGTTTTTCCAGCATTTTGATGCGGCTTTGCACTGCCGTGGCCTTAGAAGCTTTTGCCCGGAACCTGTTTATGAATTTTTCCTGGTCCTTGATGAACTGTTGCTGATTGTCGAATTGTCGCTTCTGCAGGTCGTCGCGTTCCTGTTTGGCTTTTTGATAAAAGTCGTAGTTACCCTCCCAAATATACAGTTTCTTGTGAGCAAGTTCCACGATCTTGGTTACCATTCGGTTGAGGAAAGTACGGTCGTGCGAAACAACGATCACCGTTCCGGCATAGGTTTGCAGATATTGCTCCAACCACTCAATGGAAGGTAGATCCAGGTGGTTCGTAGGTTCGTCGAGGATCAATAATTCGGGCTGTTCGAGCAACATCCTGGCAAGGATGACGCGCATCCGCCATCCACCGCTGAACTCGGATAATGGACGTTGAAGATCCGGCGTACTGAATCCAAGACCCTCGAGGATCTCTTCTGTTCTACTCTGCATTTCGTACCCCCCCATCCGTTCAAATTCGCTCTGCAGATGGCCGAGTCTGTCTAAAACCTCCTGAGAATGGTCGTGTTCCAGTCGCTCGTACAATTCATGCATCTCCTTTTCCATGCGGATGCAGCTTTCGAACGCTCTCATAGCCACTTGAACAATGCTGTCATCCGTATGGGTTTCTGCCATTTCCTGATGCAGGTAGCCCATCTTAAGGCCTTTGGCCATGGAAATATTCCCTTCCCTCAATTCATACGTTCCGGTAATGAGTCGCAAAAGAGTCGTTTTCCCACTTCCGTTCTTCCCTACCAGACCGATCCGCTCTTTCGGTTTGATGTGCCAATTGATATTGCGATAGAGGTAATTTCCCGCGAATTCAAAGGATACATCGTTCAGTGCAATCATGTGCGCAAAATTAGTCGGCATATCGTGCTCTCCATACAGAATCCGTATTTTGGCTGCGTGCAGACATTCAATTCGGTGATCGAGGCCTTGTTCATCTATCCGATCAAGGGTGGTCGGGCAAAAAAGATCCGGGAATCGGCCGTACATGCTACGGGCCTGGAAGGAGACCGTCTGTTTATGCTTACCGATGAGGAAGGTGTATTTCTGAGTCAGCGAAAGATACCCGAAATGGCTCGTCTGGAGTGTCAAGCCCATCCCAACTTCATTGAGTTATCCATGGATGGCGATACGCTCCGGATCGATCGGGAAGATCTGGATCTAGAGCCCTTTAGTGTCAAAGTTTGGGAAGATGAATTCTCCGCACTGGACCTGGGAGATACTGCAGCTATTTGGTTAAGGAGTCGATTCGGGAAAGCCATCCGACTCGTTCACTATGATCAGAACACACCTAGAATACGAAACAAGTCAGATGTAGAATTTAAGACGTCGTTTGCTGATGGTTATCCGATTCTCATAACAAACACCGGCAGTTTGACTCAACTGAACGATGAGATGCCAGAACCGGTGCCCATGGATCGGTTTCGTCCTAATATTGTTGTGAGCGGATTAGAAGCCTGGCTGGAGCAAAAGGCGATATCTGTGCGAGTTGGGGATGCCGAAAGCGACCTCCTCAAGGCCTGTCTTCGCTGTAATGTAACCCGGATCGATCAACAGACAGGTCGGCCCGGAGGGGTTGAACCCCTTCAGACTCTGGTTCGCAGAGGAGATGGAGAAGCCGTTTTCGGGGTGAATGTTGTTCTGCCGACGGGTATTCGGCTGGAAGTGGGTCAACAAATTCAATGGATCCTACCGGATCAGGAATTGCGGTGATCCATTGCCGCTTTCACGAAACGCACGAAAAGTGGATGTGGATTGGCCACGGTGCTCTTGAGTTCAGGGTGAAACTGAACAGCCACGAAAAATGGATGGCCCGAAACTTCAATAGCTTCAACCAAACCCAGATCCGGATTCATCCCGACTAATTGCATGCCCTTCTCTTCAAATTGATCTCTGTAGGCATTATTAAATTCATAGCGATGCCGGTGACGTTCGCTGATGGTGGTCTTGCCGTAAATGCGTGCACACAGACTCTTTTTGGCCAGTTGACAATCGTAGGATCCCAATCGCATGGTTCCTCCTTTCTGAGTGACCTGTTTTTGCTCGGCCATCATGGATATCACCGGATCCGGTGTATTGGGATCCATTTCGGTGCTGTGCGCACCTGTCAGACCAATTACGTTGCGTGCAAATTCTACAACGGCACATTGCATTCCCAAACAAATGCCAAAGAAAGGAATACCGCGTTCGCGTAAAAAGCGGATCGCTTCAATTTTCCCTTCGATTCCGCGATCGCCAAAACCCGGGGCCACCAATACGCCATCCAGGCCGTCCAGTCGGGATTCGATGTTCTTGGAATTGAGCGATTCGCTCTGTATGGCATGTACATTCACCTTGCATTCGTTAACCGCGCCGGCGTGATTAAACGCTTCATTGATCGATTTGTACGCGTCGGGCAATTCCACGTATTTCCCCACCAGACCAATGTTCACTTCCGATTTGGGGTGATCCAGGCGGAAGAGGAAATCTTTCCACTTTTCCAGTCCGGGTTCTTGTTTGGTTGACAATTTGAGTTTGCGCAGAACAACCTGATCGAGCTTCTCCCGGAGCATTACCAGAGGAACTTCATAAATGCTGTCCACATCAATACTCTCGATCACCGCATTCTGATTTACGTTGCAGAATAGAGCGACCTTACGGCGAATGTCGGCGTTCAATTTATGTTCCGTTCTGCAAACGAGCACATCGGGTTGAACTCCCAATTCCTGTAATGTTTTAACACTGTGCTGAGTGGGCTTGGTCTTCAATTCTCCCGCCGCACGCAAATAAGGAATGAGGGTTAAATGGATCACCACGGTATTTTCCTGACCGAGATCCCAGCGCAGCTGACGCATAGCTTCCACATAGGGAAGTGATTCAATATCCCCGACGGTCCCTCCCAACTCGGTGATCACAATATCATGTCCGCCACTTTCTCCGAGGAGCATCATTCTTCGCTTGATCTCGTCAGTGATGTGCGGGATTACCTGAACCGTTTTTCCCAGATACTTTCCCTGGCGCTCATTGTCGATAACGGTTTGATAGATCCGCCCAGTGGTTACGTTATTTGCCTGGGATGTTGGAGTATTTAAAAAGCGCTCGTAATGCCCCAGATCCAGATCTGTTTCAGCACCATCTTCCGTCACATAGCATTCACCGTGTTCATAGGGATTCATGGTTCCCGGATCCACGTTAATATAAGGGTCGAACTTTTGAATGGTCACATTGTAACCTCTGGCCTGCAGAAGTTTGGCCAGTGATGCAGCGATGATGCCTTTGCCCAGGGAAGATGTTACCCCGCCCGTAACAAAAACGTATTTCGGTTTATTCATACGACAAACGTTTGGTCCTACGACGGCGTTTCGAAGCCATAGTATTCCCTATTGTACGGGATTCAAAAGTACTGCAAATCGGAGCGAAAATGCTCAGGGAAGCCCAATGCTTTTCAAGAGTTTCTCCACAAGCTCCACATCGGCCGGAACGTCCACACCATGTGGCTTATTGGCAGTAAGTGCCACACTTATCACGAAGTGATTCTGGAGCCAACGCAGTTGTTCGAGTTTTTCAGCTTTTTCCAATGGACTTACCGATAAACCCCGAATGGCTTCCAAGGATTCTGCCGAAAAACCGTAGATTCCTACATGTCGGTAAAATGTGCCGTGTTTCAACCAATCCTCCGGTTGTGCATCTCGAACGAAAGGAATGGCCTGGCGGCTGAAGTACAATGCATCCGCTATTCCCTCTTCAAAGTCCGAAGCAACGAGCTTGACGATGTTGGGGTTGAATAATTCTTCGGCACTGTCAATTTTGGTTGCAAGCGTAGCGATATCGGTTTCTTCCTCTCTAAAAATATTCAGGATCTTATTGATATCCTGTGGATCAATGGCTGGCTCATCGCCTTGAACGTTGATGATCACGTCGTATTCATCCTCTTCCTCCACTGCAAGCTCGAAAGCGGCCAATAATCGTTCGGTGCCATTTTCGAGCTCCGTCGATGTCATGACCACATTACCGCCAAAATCCAATACGTGATCAAAGATCCGTTCATCATCTGTTGCAACGAGAATATCGTCCACATTGCTCTTTTGAACCTGCTCGTATACCCGGCGAAGCAAGCTTTTGCCGGCTATTGGAACCAGTGGTTTACCCGGAAATCGGGTGCTGCCAAATCGGGCCGGAATTATTGCCAGAGAGTCCATTTCTTTTGATCTGTGATCTACATCTCGCGGTTCATATCCCAATTCTCGAGATAGTCGGCAACCCTTCGCACGAACATACCGCCCAGGGCTCCGTCTACCACCCGGTGATCGTATGAATGTGAGAGGAACATCATGTGCCGGATACCGATCATATCCCCAAATTCGGTCTCAATGACCGCAGGTTTCTTGCGTATAGCCCCTGTAGCCATGATGGCCACCTGTGGCTGGTTGATGATTGGGGTTCCCATCACGTTCCCAAATGTACCCACATTCGTCACAGTATAAGTACCGCCTTGAATTTCGTCCGGTTTCAGCGCATTGTTCCTGGCCCGGTTTGCCAGATCGTTCACCGAGCGGGCCAAACCAACCAGATTCATCGTATCTGCATTTCGGATCACCGGGACAATAAGGTTACCACTTGGCAATGCCGCGGCCATGCCGATATTGATCTGTTTACGGCGAATGATACGATCACCATCAACACTGATGTTGATCATAGGGAAATCCTTGATGGCTTTCACGATTGCCTCGATGAAGATCGGCGTAAAAGTGAGTTTTTCACCATCTCTTTCCTCAAATGTGCGTTTATGCTTGTTCCTCCAATTGACAATGTTGGTCACATCAGCCTCAACAAATGAGGTAACATGCGGTGAGGTATGCTTGCTCATCACCATGTGATCGGCGATCAACTTGCGCATACGGTCCATCTCTATGATCTCATCACCGCTGTTCAATGAAACTGCTGGTGCCTTGGGCTCCGATTTCAGTGCAGGTGCAGCGGTTTGAACGGGCACCGACTCCACGACCTGCTTTTGCACCGGCTGGGCGGAACGATTACTTATGTATGCGAGTATGTCCCGTTTGGTTACCCGTCCATTTTGACCGGTTCCGGCCATTTGTTCCAATTCGGCCATTGAAACCTGCTCCGTGCGGGCGATGTTCATTACCAAAGGTGAGTAAAAACGATCGCTGTTGCCATTTACCGGGACGGGAGCTGAAACTGCTTTCGTTTCGAGCACCTTTTCCGCCACAGGAACTGAGGCATTCTGCACGGGAGCCGATGTTGTGGCAGGGCTGCTCACAACACTTTCATTTCCTCCACCGATCTGCGCAATAGCTGCTCCTACTTTTACCACATCGCCATCGGTAAATAACTTCTTCAAAAGCACGCCTGCTTCCGGTGCCGGAACCTCCGAATCGACTTTGTCCGTGGCTATTTCCAGAACGGCTTCGTCGGCAGCAATACTATCACCTTCTTCCTTCAACCACCTTATGATGGTTGCTTCTTCAATGCTCTCGCCCATTTTGGGCATAATCAATTCGTACGCCATACTCTACTAGTGCTTATTGATTCGCCGATACGGCGGCGCAAAAATAGCGAAATATAAAAGCCCGATATACTCGCCCTACCACGGCCTCGTACATCATTATTCCATGCCGGTATGAAATATTGAACTCATTCGGCCGTTCAGAACTAAAATTCCAAGCTCCATGTTGAAATATCTTGTTTTATGCACGTTCTCAGTTTCTTTTTTGATCAGTTCCGCTCAAGTGTCAGATGCGGTTGATGGTAAATCACTCAAATTCTATAATCTCAGCACGTGGAGTGTCAACTCCACGAGCAGTAAAGATGCTTCCGGTTTCACGATCGAGAATACCCGTGTAGATTGGCAACTTGTCCAACCAACCCTGGCCTTTCAATGGAACACGCCAAGGAACACATTTCACGAGATCGAGCTTACACAGTTGAGGTTCTATGGCATCTCCAACAAATCGGATCGGATCAATGATACAACCGGACATATCGAACCCGTCCCCATGGGAAGCGATATGAGAATCGCTGAAGTTTCCGTACGTTACGAGTATAATTTTTATCTGAACCGATCCACCTCCCAAAAGCTCATCCCGTCTGCCGGTATTGGTATCAACCCATATTTCCGCCTCACCGATAGCAGTCCGAGGAACTCCAATTCATTTCCCACAAGGCAGACCAATTCCGGGGCTATGTTCTTCCTGATGCCAAGGCTCTTGTACCACATCTCCGATAAATTGTTTTTGGATCTGAATATGCCCATATGCCTGGCTGATAGCTATTTGGATGTCAACAAAGTGGAAAATCCTTTATTCACCGAAGGTCAACAAAGAACCTCTTCATACAACTTTCAGTTATTCCCCCAGATCGTAAGTGGTAGGCTTGGTATCGGCCTGAAGCTTTAGGTCTGCCGTATGATGGCTACTGAGGTCTGGAGATGTTTGCCCTACTGAATGATCTTATTTGCGCAGGAAGTACTGGCAAACGCATCGGGCTTGGCGCGGAATGTATATCCCATACCGAGTATGTATCCCATGGCTTCCTTTAGAGCAATATTGGATTTGAATTGCGGGTCTGTATTTATGTCGGCATGCACCTCCAGTTCCACATTGTGCTTATCGAAGATGGGGCAAAGCTGATAGGCAATATCCACCGATTCTGCAACTTCACGTATCATGCGTTCGCGAATACTGAAGGGCTGATCGGAATAAAACCGATTGAGGAAGAGGAAACCACCTCTTCCTTCACGCAGAAACACGATTGCCGTGGCGAATTCGGTTCGCTCACCTTTGACCTGAGAGTCGGTGCCAATACAAACCTTCAGTCGATGTGATCCCTTCTCGCGGATGATCGCTGCTTCAACTTCTTCTTTGATCGGGCGTTCAAGTCTTTCGCCGGCCAATGTTCTCCATGCCTTCATGTTACCAAAGCTCTGCTATTTTTTTAAGGAGCGCTTACTCAGGTTTTTAACAAATTGTTAAAAATTGCGGGGCTTTAGCACGTTACTTTGCGCCTGCATGTGGCAGAAACTTCTGTTCGGTCTGGTTTGGGTTCCTGTAAAAACAGGAAGCTATTTGCCCATGGCAGTACTTCATGGAATTGGGGATGTGTTTGCCATGGTATTGTACCGGATCGTGCGTTACAGGCGGAGCGTTGTCCGTGAAAATCTGGTTCAATGCTTTCCGGAGTTTAATTCCGCTCAAATCTTGAAAATCGAATGGGCCTACTACCGGCACATGAGTTCATTGATCGTGGAATTCTGGAAACAGCTCTCGGTGGACCAGCGGTTCTACAAACGCAGGGTTGAGCTCGAAAATGTGGAATTGTTTCACGAGTTTCAGGCCGAGGGAAAGAGTGTGATGTTGGTTATGGGGCATGTAAACAGCTGGGAATGGGTGCTGCAAAAAGTGGTAGCAGAAACCAGATTCCCGTTCTACACGCTCTATCGCCCACTTTCGAATAAGCGGGTAGACGCGATCGTTCATGGGGTCCGTTCCAGATACGGCGCCGACGTGATCGATATGCACACTGCAGTGCGGTACCTTTTGGAACACCGGAACGAAGTGCTGGGCGGATGTTTCATTGCCGACCAGAATCCACCGCGACAGAATGCTGTATGGACTGAATTCCTGGGTAGAGAAACGGCCTTCTTCTCCGGATTCCAAAAATTGGCCATTCGGTTCAATCAACCGGTGCTCTACCTCGAAGTACTACGGGTAAGAAGGGGGTACTATACGGCAAATTTCAGAACGCTCTGTCTGGAACCGAAGTCCTGTTCCGAGCAGGAACTCACCGACCGATATGCGACCATGTTGATGGAGAACATTAAAAAACAGCCGGAATCGTGGCTTTGGAGTCACCGAAGATGGAAATACACCAGAACATCATGAAAATCCTGAAGAGAGAAGATCACGCCCAAATGTTGATGGAATTGGGCCGGGAATGTGCCCGGCTGGCTGAATCAGAATCGGAGTTATTTGAACAGGCCTATCTGCATAATAACTGGTTCACCCCGGAAAACGTCCGTTATTGTTTGAGAAACTGGGCGCGCAGTTTAAGCGGATCGGCCGTGAACCAGTGGATACCGGATCCGGTAGCACCTTCGGAGACCAAGCGCGTAGGCATTGTAATGGCCGGTAATATCCCTCTCGTTGGTCTGCATGATCTTTTGTGTGTTCTGAGCGTTGGTCATTCCGCCTTGATCAAGATGAGCAGGGATGATGAACCTTTGATGAAATGGGTGATCGAGAGAATATCAGCTATAGACCCATCCTACTCGGGACTTATTGAGACCGCTGAACGCATTCAGGGAGTTGACATGGTGATTGCAACCGGGAGCAACAATACCTCGAGGTATTTCGAATATTACTTTCGCAACTTGCCGCACCTGATCCGTAAAAACCGGACGGGGGTTGCAGTGCTCACCGGATCCGAATCGCCCGAAGATCTCGCAGGCCTCGGAGAAGATATATTCCGCTATTTTGGATTGGGGTGCCGGAACGTTTCGAAGCTCTATGTGCCCGCAGACTACGATTTCACGGCATTTTACGAAGCCATGAAACCCTGGTCGAGGCTCATTCATCACAACAAATACGCGAACAACTACACCTATCACAAGGCCATATTCCTGATGAACGGAACAAAGCATCTGGACAATGAGTTGTTGCTCTTGAAGGAGGACCCGGGTCTGCACGCCCCGCTGAGCAGTGTATTTTATTCACATTATCAACAGATCGGGGATGTTGTGGATAAACTGAGAGACCTGGTGAACGAGATACAATGTGTGGTGAGCATTGCACCGATTCCGGGTGCTATACTGCCCGGAACTACGCAATTAACCCATCTTGATACCTATGCCGACAACCGGGATACACTTGCATTTTTATCAGGTAATTAACATCTAATCCACACTAATTCCCATTACTTTGCACATTATTGGAGCGTATTCAAAGATGCGCGTAGAACCAATGCATTAATTTTGACCTAACATGCAGTCTGTCATGGAAACTTCATTGGTAGCAACGAACCTGTATTTCAGAAAGCAGGTGGATTTTATGCGGGGTAAGGTGCGTGATGCCTACAATCTCGACAATAAATTTCTGGTATTGGTGGCTACGGATCGGATCTCGGCATTCGATCAGGTATTGCCATTGCCTATTCCTTACAAAGGTCAGGTCTTGAATCAGATCGCCTCACGATTCCTGGACGACACAGCCGATATTGTTCCGAATTGGAAGATCAGCGAGCCCGATCCACATGTAACAGTGGGGTATTTATGTGCTCCTTTTCCGGTCGAGATCGTTGTGCGTGGCTATTTGGCCGGACATGCCTGGCGGATCTACCGCGATGGAGGTCGTGAGATCTGCGGTGTTGCATTACCCGATGGCCTGAAGGAGAACGATAAACTGCCGGAACCGATCCTCACTCCCACCATCAAGAGCAAGGATGGACATGATACGGATATCACGATGTCGGATATCATCAAGAACCGCTTGATGCGAAAAAAACAGCTCGATCAGATCGAAGGCTATGCGAAAGCACTATTCGATTTTGGTTCCAAAAAGGCAGAGAGCAGAGGTCTGATCCTGGTGGACACCAAGTACGAATTTGGGACTCACGAAGATAAGATCCGATTGATCGATGAGATCCATACTCCGGATAGTTCGAGGTACTTCTATGCAAATACCTACGAAGAGATTCAGGCCAAAGACCAGCAGCAGCGGCAGCTTTCCAAGGAATTTGTACGAAAATGGTTGATGGATCATGGCTTTCAGGGCCTGGAAGGTCAACTCATTCCGGATATGTCGGCTGAGTTCATCGAAAGTGTAAGTGCACGCTACATCGAACTATATGAGCAGATCACCGGGGAGGCCTTTATCAAGAGGGACTATACCAATATAGTCGCTACGATAGAAGGACATGTGAACAGTTTTGTGAACCAATATTTACCTTAACATTCAGGGGCTTTCCTTATTTTCGGGGCGGATTTTAAACTTCCGAATTCACCGAAACTATGAACCTGAAACAATTTTACACCTTAGCCTTTACTACAGTTCTCGGTTCGGCGCTGCTTCAAGCCCAAACCGTGACAACTTTTGCCGGAAAAGAGAACACCATCGACCCCTGGACGAATTTCAACAACGTTACCACGGATCTGGCCGATGCATATTTTTATGAACCCGAAGGGATCGCATGGGATGCCAATGGCGTTATGTACATCACCGAGCGCAACAAAGTTCGGATCGTTCAAGGCGGAAAAGTATATAACCGAAGTGGTGATCTGGGCGATGGAACCAAGTCACATGGCTACTTGAATGGAACCGGTGTAGCCGGATCCTATTTCCGACCAACATCGCTTGCTCCTATGTCGAGTGGAGATATGCTCATCGTAGATTGCGAGAATCACGCCCTTCGAAAACTAAGTGCGTTTGTGAATATTGGCAACGGACAGGTTGTTAGCACGTTTGCCGGAGCCAACCCAAGTGGCGGAATTGACAGTCGCGGTACTGCAGGACACGTAGATGCAAGCGGTGCTCAGGCCCGATTTGACAGTCCAAAGGGAATTGTGGCTGATGGAAAAGGAAACTTCTATGTGTGCGACGATCTGAATTTTGTAATTCGCAAAGTAACCTCAAATGGAGCCGTGACCACTATTGCCGGTCAGGCAGGTAGCGACGGAAGTGTAGATGCCAGTAGTGGAGCTGCTTCCCGATTTGGAGGACCTTACGGCATCGCCATGTATGATGCAAACCACGTTGTCGTAACCGACAACTGGAATTCCTCCATTCGCAAAGTGAATATCACCACGGGCGCAACGACTACGATCTGCGGAAAATATGGTGAGAACTGGTACAAGGATGGCAGTTTGACTGAAGCTCGTTTCGTAAGCCCGAAAGGAATCGTTGTAGTAGACGGCCTCATCTATGTAGCAGATCAGAGCTGTATTCGTGTCATCGATGAAGTGAATAAAACGGTGAGCACTTTCGCCGGAAATGGAGCTTCTGCAGGCAATACAGATGGAAATGGTCAGAATGCCCGCTTCGGACGCCTTGCCGGTCTAGCTTTCGACGGGAACAATGCGCTGTATGCCACCGACGTATACTTCAACGTTATTCGCAAGATCACGATCGATAACCTGAGTCCTACTGCCGATTTCTCGGCTACAAAAACGTCCCTTCAGATCGACGAGGAAACCACCATCACCGACATTTCCGGAGGTAAACCGGCCACGCAACGCAAATGGACAGTAGTTGACCTCAGCGGTTCAAATTCCAATGTAACTTTGGTGAGTGGCGATTTGAACAGCAGCAAGGATATCACAGTAAAATTCAAGGCGACAGGATTCTATTCCGTTAAACTGGAAGTCACCAATGAGTATGGTAATGATGTGGAAGATAAGAACTCGTTCATCAACGTTTCGCGAACAGGAAGTGTGCGCAAGTACAACGCACTCACTGGTGTTACTGTGTACCCGAACCCGAGCAGCGGAACTTCACTCAATCTGAAAAACACCCACTCCAGCTTTTCCGGTGCGAGCGTGTCTATCTACGACCTGAACGGAACATTGGTATTTACCGAGAATGATTTGAACGGCGCTCAGATCCATATGGAATTGCCCGGTCTGTCGAAAGGTATCTACATGCTTGTTCTCGAGCAAAACGGCGAATCCGGAGCACACCGACTGGTGATTCAATAGGTTCTGGACCATTTCATTGCGAAAAGCGACGTCAGCATATGGCGTCGCTTTTTTTAATTCGATCAATAGATGTAGCGATCGGGAAGCTTTTGATTTATTGAGATGCGTGATCATCTGCATCGGCTTGGATCGCCCTTCGGTACATTTGAAGGGCATCGGCCACTTCCTCTACGGGCAATTTGCATCGCTCATGCTCGCAGAAATAGATGAACGTGTGATCCGGAGTCGTTCTATCCCTCAGTAATGGCAATTCCGAGTTGGTTGTTGAACCTCCCCATAGCAACTCAGGTAAATAATGCAGGGCAAGCTCATCCCGCAGTTGCAAAGCACGATCGCCACAAATGATCATTTCCATGCGCGAATTCTGATCCATCATTCCTTGCATCCAATTGCTGAATCCTCCCGGCCATTTGCCAATGCCGTGAGCAATTCGATCTGTGAGATCAGAGGCGATCTCCAACAGATCGTCCCTATGCCAGAATCGGCCGATCCAGATCAGGTTGCGATAAAGTACACTGGCGCTGGAGGGCATCACAGTATCGTAGTACTCTACGGCATTTACACCTAACTCCTTGTTATCCAGCGGACTAAAATGGAATAGGTGTGTTTCTTTGCTGTAAAAGGAATTCAACACAATGTCCATGAGTTCTAATGCAAAATTTGCATGATCCTCAACGAGAGTGGTTTCGTACATCCGAATGGCGGCACGCATCAACATGGCATGATCATCTAAAAATGCACTGATCTTCCAATGACCGCGGTGACGGTTTCGGAAAAGCTCCTTCTCTCCTTCAACTTCTCTAAGTCCTGTTTGCAATTCATTGAAAAGAACTTGTGCGATCTCCAGAAACCTTTTCTCCCCAAATGCATTGTAGGCGTCCAGCAGTCCACAAACCAATAAGGAATTCCACGAAGTCAGACATTTATCATCCAGGCCTGGTCGTATTCTTCGGGAACGTACGGCCATCAATCTTTTTCGGATCTGTTGTTCGGTAATTTGGAATTGGTTTTCCGAGAGATTGTATTTGGCCCGAACCGCAGACGTATCGGGGCAGAAGTGCAAAATAAAGCGATCGCTTTCCCAATAGCCCGCTTTCGAGATCTGGAAAAGGTCGTCGGCCAATGCAAGGTCATCTCCCAAAATTTCTTTCAATTCCGACATTGTCCAGGTGTAGAACAATCCCTCCTCCCCTTCACTATCAGCGTCCAATCCCGAATAGAACATACCGGACGGATCTTTCATTTCCCTTTCCAGCCAATCTACGGTTTGATTTACGATGTTCCGATAACGCTCTTTTTTACTGACCTGAAAGGCCTGGGCATACATACCGAGCAACTGCGCATTATCGTAAAGCATCTTCTCAAAATGTGGAACATGCCATTTATGATCCACGCTGTAGCGCGAAAAACCGCCGCCAAGCTGATCGTAGATCCCGCCGGAAGCCATCTGGTCAAGGGTATGTAGTATAAATGTCCGAATGTCCGATCGATCCCTCAATTCCGCAAAACGCAATAGAAATTCCAAATTGTTGGGCATCGGGAATTTTGGGGCATTGCCAAAACCTCCCCACTCCTTGTCGAATTGATCGCCCCATTTGTCAACTGCTTCATTCAAGAACAATATGGTATCACGCGCATCCGACCCCGGATATTCTGCCAGTATGGTGCTTTTACGGATTCCCTGTTCCAGTTCTTCCGCAAATTGCTCAAGCTTCGCTCTGTTCCTGGTAAATTCCTCATGTACTCTCGATAACAATCGCATCCAATCGTTTTTGCGGTAATAGGTCCCTCCGTGAAATGTTTTCCCATCTGGAAGGGCGAAACAGTTCAAAGGCCAACCACCTCTTCCGGTCATGTGTTGAAGTGCTTCCATGTAGTAGTGGTCTACGTCAGGCCGCTCCTCCCGATCCACTTTGATACATATGAAGTGTGCATTCATGAGGGATGCAACTTCCTCATCTTCAAAACTTTCGTGCTCCATCACATGGCACCAATGACAACTGGAATACCCTATGCTCACCAATATGGGTTTGTCCATGTCTACAGCGAGCTTCAGACTTTCAGCATTCCATGGAAGCCAATTTACCGGATTGTTTGCGTGTTGGAGCAAATAAGGACTGCTCTCGTGTATGAGTTGGTTGGGCATTTTGCGCTCTTTTACTGTTTCGGGCAGGCAAGGTAAACAATCCGTTGGAGTCAGTTAAAATGAAAACTGGGTTCCATTTAAACCAATTTATGGGCGACACCAACTAAGCTGATTGGGAAAGCAGGTGCAGGTCGGAAAAGACAGAATAACCGGTATAGGGTTAGAAATCGTGACATTTCGCATAATGTTCCGGTCAATATTTAGTCAGGGGCAAACTATACGCCTACCTTTTGTTTTAGATTTGAGCAATGCTCAGATTCAATAACACTGTTTTTACCGCGGCACTTTTTGTATTGATGTGCTTTCCGGTTTGGAGTTATGCCCAATACACGATAATCGGACAAAACTCATACTGGGGTTCGAACACCTTTGGTCCTATGACCACGAATACAACACAGAACAGTGCGTATAACCGGCACGCATACATCTATCCCGAAGCAACGCTGGGTGTATTGCAGCACGGCGATTCCATCCGGAGCCTGGAGTTTTTCAAAAGCAGCACCGCGGGTTTTCTCGGAGATCCTCAATTCAGGATCTACCTGAATAACAGCATTCTACCCGATTATGGAAGTACGAACCTCAATTGGGTGAGTCGAACAACGGCCACCGGAGCTCAAAAGGTTTTTGACGGCGACCCTACGGCTATTGCAGCAGGCGGAACTGGTTGGAAGCGCTTCACACTTGACAGACCCTACGTTTACGACACCACACGTGGTCGCAATTTGGAGATCTTGGTGGAATTCATTCAAGATACGGCTCACGCGGTACCAGTAACCTGGGTTTATGAAAACAACCTCACAGTACCTCAGTTTGTATCCAACAACGAAACGAAATTCATATTTGG
The DNA here is from genome assembly GCA_020635435.1 of Flavobacteriales bacterium. Lineage (GTDB taxonomy): Bacteria > Bacteroidota > Bacteroidia > NS11-12g > UBA9320 > VMDK01. Next base: position 283,275 of record JACJZU010000003.1, on the reverse strand, counting down.
CACAGGAACACCCGCTGCGACAACAAACAACTCCAATCTGCGCAAACCATATATCCGTATCAATTTTTTCCGACATCGGATTAATTTATCCGCAGAAATGGTCTATGCACTTGGTCGAGTACCTACGCTCATGGGATCACCGGATACCGTGCGGGCCCTGATCAGTAATGCGGGATTGGATACAGTTCGCAATCACCCGGTCTACCTTCACGTGCGTGGAGCCAACCATTTTCTGGACTCTACTACCGTGTCGGAAATTCCTCCTTTCGAATCGCGTATTGTCAAATTCTCCAACCACCAACCCGATACCCAGGGCAGAGAACGACTAACCGTTGTGATCGGGAAAGATGGATTTGCGGGTGACGACACCTCTTTCATCGACAGACTCGTCAATTACAACGTTTATTCGCATGCAGACCCATTCACCGGAATGGCCGGAGGGATTGGTTTCCAGGGGAGCACCGGTGATTTTGTGGCTCGCTTTCATTCCGATAGTATCAGTCACATCAATCAGGTTAAGGTTGAATTTGGTGTTTTACAAGGACTACCCTTCCAGATCGGTATTTGGGAAACGGACAGCAATGGATTGCCCGGAAAGAATATTTTCTCTTCCGATACGCTCAAATCCGTTATCGGGAATTACATCCTTCCTGTTCTCCCTCGTGTACAGGTGCGGGGCGATTTCTTTGTGGGCCTGCGCCAAACCGATACAAATAACATCGCTTTTGCCTATCAGCCTGAAATTCCGGTGCGTCCGGATGCCTTCTACTTCACTGCACCTTTGGGCAATAACGTTTGGACACCCTTTTCACCCGGTTACGATTTCAAATTCAACATTCAGCCCAGAATACAGGTTGCGCACGATGTGGGAATTCTCCGTGTCGATTATCCGGCGGCCAACGATACCATCGAATATGACCAGTTCGACAGCATTGGCCCTGCTGTGACCATTGTAAATTACGGTTTCAACGATCAAAAAGCACCTTTCGATGTAGTTTGTGAGATCATCAATCCTTCCAACTCGGTAGTTTACAGGAGCGTACGAACCGTAACCTTGAAATCCAACGATTCATTGCGCATTCGTTTCGACAGTTCATTTTCCCGAAACAATCTGGGGCGATTCACATTGCGTGTACACACGAAGTTGTCCGGAGACCTGATCAAGGATAACGATACATTGTACCGTCAATTTGATGTCGTGATACGCCATGATCTGGCGGTGGAACGCTTTTTCGATCCCATCAATGGGGCAGAATATGAAATGAACAGCGATTCCATTTGGCCTATAGTTCGACTGGTGAACAATGGAATCCGCGACCAACGCAATGTACTGCTCACCCTGCAATTAGTTCAAAATGATCAGGTTCTGCATCAGCAAGAACAGCGTTTCAGCCTCGCCGGCAAAGAGTCACTGATCCTGGATTTTGATACGCTCACACTTCCTAAAGAAGGTATCATTTACTTTTTGGCCTTTGTCTCGAACCATATCGACTCCTTTCCAACGAACGACACCGCGCGGATCTACGTGAATTCAATCAAAGCAAACGATATCGGAATCCAGAAGGTCAACCGTCCGGTGAATGGACAACGCTTTGCGTTGGGCAATCGCTTCCAGCCGTTCGTGGAGATCCGGAATCTCGGTTCACGCGATCAGGATAGTTTCCATATCATTGCTCAGATCTTTGATGCGAAAGGTTCTATCGTTTATGCCGATACGAATCTGCACAGTTTGATCAAATACTCGACTACCCAAAGTATTTTCAATAATTTCACCTTACCTGCTACACCGGCACGATACCGTTTCCGGGCCATCGCCATGTTATCAGGCGATCAGGATTGGAGCAACGACACCCTCGAAACCATATTCTGGGGTGTACATCCAAGAGATCTTGTGATGCTTGGTCCATCGGTGCCCGCTGAAGGGAAGAAGTACCTCTTAACTGATCCATTGATTCCTGTGGGGGCTATTCAAAATCTGGGGTTAAGCTCTTTCACGGATTCGACCAAGGTTTATGTAAACATCTTTAACCTGAGAACCGGTAGCCTGGAATACCGCGATTCTGTGATGTTCAGAACAAATTTGGCACCGGACAGCTCATCAATATTCAGTTTTGGAAATTCATGGCTCGCGCCCGAAAAAGGTACATACACTGCCCTATTTTATTCAAGCTGGTCATCCGATCAATTGCGGGCAAACGACACAGTTGAAGTTGAATTCCGGGTCATTCCTGCTTTGAATGCTTCCATGCAGACCATATTAAGTCCCTCATCTGCCCAACGTTATGAAATGAATCGGGATCCAGTCGTTCCCGAGGTGTTGATCCGAAATGATGGTTATTCGGCAATTACCGACTCCATTCCTGTTGAGTTGCGCATTCAGTACATGGGCACTGAACAATACAGGAGCCGGGTTAAAACCCGACCGCTTTCAGCCGATAGTTTCCTGAATGTGCAGTTCCCGGCCATCTATGTTCCCGCTGAATACGGGGAATTCAACGTTCAGGCATGGGTTGATGCCACGGGTGATAATTACTCAGAAGACGATACGATAAACATGAAGTTCAATTCCGCTAAATCCGACGATGTTGGAATAGAGCGAATCGAATTCCCGACCGATGAAGATGAAGTGATCTACAACCAACGTATTGCTCCAAAAGGCGTCGCTACGAATCTTGGTGAATCGGATCAGGTGGATGAATTTCCACTTCGTTATGAGATCTGGAGAAACGGAGATCAGGTATTTCGTTCCGATCGTACCATTACACTCGATAGTGGCAAAAACCGCATCGTAACCTTCGATAGTGTATTCTTCCCACGTGAAACCGGTATCTATGAGACAATAGTTTTTACACAATTAGCTGATGATCAGGATCTTAGAAACGACACGCTTCGTGGTCAATTCACAGCTACATTCGGTGTGGGCATACATGATGCAGCCCGTTTCGGTGTTCAATTCTATCCAAATCCGGTTCGCGATCTTGTCGTGGTCAGTCAGGAACACATGCGATTCCATCGATACGATCTCTTCGAGATCTCGGGAAAGCGCCTGCAAGGGGGCAAATTGAACGATCTGACCGAAACGCTCGATCTGACTGCTGTGCCCGCCGGCAATTATCTGATGTTATTGAGTGGGCACGGTGAGCTCATTTCAGTGAAATTGGAAGTGCTGCATTGAGCTCAATGACCCGTTGAGTATTTTACCGCTCATGGCTCAGCGAGGCAAACTGGAATTGCCTGCTTCGAATCTTTATTGAGCCGGAAATTCCATATCCAGCCACGCTTTGGCACGGGGTTTTATTTTCTTGTGTGGTCCGGCTTTTAATCGAATATCCCGCGAGTTGTCGATATTGTTGAGGGTAAGTCGGGCTAAGTTGCCCATTCGCCTGAAGTACTGAGAACCTTCGTATTTGTAGTATTTGAAAAAAATGAACTTACGACAACTGTAGATCGAGAGGTACAGCGGATGCTTCACTTCGGAGGGGGAGTAAATGCTGAGATTACAATCCGGGCAGTTGATGTTCTTGGGCGATTCAACAACTGCAGACTCCCTACCTAGATCTGCTCCGAGTGCGAGGCTGGCAAAATAAGCATTCGGAATTCCGGACCCAAGCAACGTATCCGGATTCGAAAAACGCGAGGAGCTGAAAATAAGGGCCAGACGTAACTCAATCGGAGTCACTTCCGGATGCTTTTCCATCAAACATGCACCTACACCTGCAATTATTGGCGTAGAATAACTGGTTCCATTGGATCGGTAAACGCCCCCGTAAGTGGCGATCAATACGGTTGAACTGCCCAATGCACAAACGTCAGGCTTCATGCGCCCATCGGCAGTGGGTCCACTGGAGGTGAAAGGAGATGGATTGAGCTTGGCATCAACAGAGCCAACGGATACCACTTCTTCAACGTCCGCGGGTGAATTCAATTTCCTCCAGCTTTTGTTTCCATCGTTTCCGGCACTGTTCACCACAAGTATACCTCTGGAAACAGCGATCTGAGCAGCCTTTGCTATATACGTGGTCTGCCCGTCCAGATCATCTCTCGAATGGGGAGGCAAAGGTTCGTCGAACGTCGTGTAGCCCAACGAGGAATTGATAATGTCTATGCCTAAACTGTCGGCGATCTCTGCTGCACGAACCCAATTCAATTCTTCCAGGAGCGTTTCGGTAGCAGAATTCTCCGTCCGAAACAGGAAATATTCAGCGGCCGGAGCCGAGCCGGAATATTCCTTTGGAGCCCAGGCCGCCATACAACCCAGAACATGCATTCCATGGGCATCATCGGTGTAAACTTCTCCATCAAAATCAACCAGATCCCACACTCGTATCTCTTTTTCAGTACGAAGGTGCTTGAAAGCAGAAAGGCTGTTCACCTTTCGGAATCCGGCATCCAAAACGGCCACCCGAATTCCTTCACCCCAATACCCGCTTGCATGGATCTTGTCTATGGCCGTCATTTTCAACTGATCGGCTGCCTGACCGTATGCATTCACATCGAAGGGAACCGATGCAGGATCGGAATTGAGCTCATCAGGATCTTCAATGCGAAGTTGCCGATCCCCTGAAATTTTTGCACTACCCAGATAGGTGACCTGATCTACAAAGAACTTTATCCTCAGAATTCGGGCAGCATCGTGGTTTTTAACCCGAATTACCGCTCCATTGAGCCATCGCGTGGCATACAATACCCGTACATCCGCAGATCTGATATTATCGAGATAGGCCTTAGTTACCGGCAAGTCGAAACTATCCAGTCCAATATGGAACCGCTTTCTCCGATCGAGGGCCTCCGGCGTGAGAAACTTTAACGAATCGCGAAAAGAAGTGTAACGCAATCCCTTGTCCTTGAAAAGAACGAGATAGTGATGGTATTCAGCAGTGGGCTGACACTTGACCTCCCCTATGTTCAGGAAAATGCACAGGAACAAGAAAACAATGAAGAGCCTCTTAACCATCGGGCCGCAAAATAAAGGATTCAAAACTGCCAATCCGTGAGTTCTTTGGTCAATTTATAACCATCGGCGGCATTCCCTGTCAGGTCTATATCCCGATGCTCGTACTTGATCAAGCCCAAACCCTCAGCGTACCATGCAAAACCACCGGACATACCGGTTAACAATGAATCGCGACCTTCATCCACCAACAAACAACTACTAAAGATCCTGTTAGAATTCACGACCCTTCCCCCTATCTCCTTGTAGCGGAACATAACCTTTGAGGAAGAATTTCCGGCATTCCCATCCCAGATCTTTCCCACTTCAACCGGAAACACCAGGCGTATGTATCGGACATTGGCAATTACCTGCTCAAGCATTGTGGCCGTTTTGCGGATCTTTTCGTAATGGTTGAATTCCCAATTCGAAGTCGTGTCTGAACGATAGCTCACCCGAATGTTGAACTCCTCCCTGCCTGATTCCATCGTCTTTTCAAAGATCCGTTGCTCGTAAACCATGAAGGTATCGATCCGCGATTCAAATGCATTGTAATGAATGCTATCCACCCGGTATTCGAGGCGCATTCCCTGAGCGGCCGGATAGAAATCGGCTTGTATGGATCCAATTTCCTCCGTTGTGTTGCATGAGGCCACAGCAAGTCCAATGAATACAGGAAAGCTAAGGCCTAAATTCTTCCAGCGTGTACGTGAGCTCATATCCTCTTGGAATCTCCTGACCGATCTGATCCGATCGTTTTTCAATTTCCCTTCGCTGTATCAATCCAACACCCTTCTGATAGATCTCCGAGGAATAACTGCGTTGAAGCGCGTTGGACACATCCTTTCTCAGAACTTCAAGGGTTGAATTATAGGCATATCCATCCACAACCAAGGGCTCATGTAAGGTGAGTATCTCAAATTGCGCTTCTTCCTGCAAATTGAACAGATTGCCATCCCAGGCCTTATAGAGCGCGAGCGGAAAACCAAGCTTAACTTCCATGGTATTGTTCCTTTTCTCGATGGCCCAGTAATCATCGCGGTACAAATAGAGATCCTCCAGATACTGCCACCTACTTGATCCCTCCGGTCTCATGCTTCGGATGGTTCGATGCGCCCACCTTCCGTTTTCATTGATACTGTCAGTGATGTGATACCGAACCCGATAGCGGTGTGTATCTATCTGCCTCCGGAAATCGTCAAAAACTATGGAATCTACCCTATAGACCCACGACATCCCCCTGGCTAACGGGAAGTACACTTCGCCCCTCGCCTTCGGTCCTTCGATGATCCGACCAGTATCACAAGAGTTCAGCAAAAGCAGGCAACACGCCCAAAAGCCTGCAAACGGCCTTGAGACCAATGTACTTCTGACGCCTTTTTGCCTGATCACGATACAAAACAACGCATTTTCCGCTCCGCACCCCTCGCTCTTTTCCCCTCGATGCCTAATATTGCGGTCAAAAACGCGCCTAATGGACTTGAATGGAAAAGCTTTATCGGATGTGATCAAGGAAGAGATCGCAAGGGAAGTTCTTGAACTAACCTCTAAGGGACTGCGCCCACCCCATTTGGTTGCCATATTGGTTGGTGAAGACGGTGCCAGCAAAACCTATGTAAAGAACAAGGAGAACGCCTGCAAAAAAGTAGGTTTCAATTCTACAGTGATGCGTTTCGCGGCCGATACCACCGAAGAAGATCTGCTCCGTGAAATTGCCGCCATCAATGAAAACGATCAGATCGATGGGTTGATCGTACAATTGCCGCTGCCTGCGCACATATCCGAACCAAGGGTTACACATGCGATCGATCCCTCCAAGGATGTAGACGGGTTCCACGATGTAAATATTGGAAAACTGACCAAAGGAGAGGATACATTCATATCCGCCACTCCTTATGGAATATTGCAATTGCTCGATCGCAACGGCATAGAGACGAGCGGTAAACACTGTGTTGTAGTAGGGAGAAGCAATATTGTCGGTCGGCCGATGAGCATTCTGATGTCCAGAAACGATAATCCCGGTAATGCAACGGTAACGCTTACGCACAGCAGGACGAGGGATCTGGCCTCATATACGCGAATGGCGGATATATTGATCGTTGCTCTCGGAAGACCGGAATTTGTGACAGCGGATATGGTGAGACCTGGCGCTGTGGTAATCGACGTTGGCATAACCCGAGTAGATGCTCAAAACGAAAAAGGTTATGTGCTGAAGGGTGATGTGGCCTACGAAGAGGTGAAGGAAGTGGCATCCTGGATCACTCCGGTTCCGGGGGGAGTTGGGCCCATGACCATCATCGGATTGATGCAAAACACACTCAAAGCTTACAAACAAAAACTTGCAAACCGCACAGCTTGATTTTCCGGTAATGGAGGCCTTCTACACCATTCAGGGTGAAGGTCGTTATACAGGACAGGCGGCCTTCTTCATCCGCCTGGCAGGTTGTGATGTGGGTTGCGTGTGGTGCGATGTGAAGGAAAGTTGGGAGACCGAGGGCTACCCGGTCCGGTCGGCAGAGGAACTCGCCCAAGAGGCGGAGGAATTCCCTGCCAACATCGTGGTAATAACCGGTGGAGAGCCCTGTATGTACGACCTAAGCGCACTTTGCGCGTCTCTGCACTCCAGGGGAAAGCGCGTGCATCTCGAAACTTCCGGAGCCTGGCCAATTCGAGGAACTTTTGACTGGATCTGTGTATCTCCTAAAAAGTTCAAGGCTCCGCTAACAGAAGCCTTGAAAATGGCAGATGAATACAAGGTGATCGTCTACAATCGTTCCGATTTCGACTGGGGACTCAGCCACGAAAAGCATCTCAAAGATTCCTGTATCCGCCTACTTCAGCCCGAATGGAGCAAACAACAACAAATGGAATCGTTGATCGTGGACTTCATAAAAGCCAATCCGCGTTGGATGCTGAGTCTGCAAACGCACAAATACATCGGCATTCCTTAGAGCAGAATCCGCACAATAAGCGTAAACTTGCAGCCTTAAAAAAAAATACGAATGGCTTTACAGTGCGGAATTGTAGGACTCCCGAATGTTGGAAAATCAACCCTTTTCAACTGCCTCAGCAATGCGCAGGCTCAAAGCGCTAATTTCCCTTTTTGCACCATAGAGCCCAATGTAGGCACTATTACGGTACCCGATCAACGTCTGTTCAAACTGGAGGAATTGGTAAAACCACAAAAGGTGGTTCCTACAACTATTGAGATCGTTGATATAGCCGGATTGGTCAAAGGTGCAAGTAAAGGTGAGGGTCTGGGGAATCAATTCCTTGGAAATATCCGCAGCACAAATGCCATTATCCATGTGGTGCGATGTTTCGACGACCCCAATGTGGTGCATGTCGACGGATCGGTGGATCCGGTTCGCGACAAGGAGATCATCGATACGGAATTACAACTCAAAGATCTTGAAACGCTTGAGAATCGTCTGACCAAACAAAGGAAAGCGGCCTCTACAGGAGACAAAGCAGCACGGAAGCAGGCTGATATTCTCGAACGTATGAAGGCGCATCTCAGCGAGGGCCGCTCTGCCCGATCCCTGGAAATGGATGAAGATGAGCAAGAACTGATCAACGATCTGCAGCTTTTGACCGCAAAGCCGATCCTCTATGTATGTAATGTGGATGAAGCAAGCGTTTTGAGCGGAAACAAGCACACAGAGGCATTTCGGGCCTCGGTATCGGACGAGAATGCCGAAATACTCCTGATATCCGCCGCAATTGAGGCCGAGATCGCTACAATGGCGCGCGAGGATCAGGTCATGTTCCTGGAAGAAATGGGACTTGCCGAAAGTGGTGTTGCACGATTGATCCAGTCGGCTTATCGCTTGCTCAATTACATCACGTACTTCACTGCCGGTGTGAAAGAAGTAAGAGCCTGGACCATAACCCGTGGAATGAAGGCTCCCCAAGCCGCCGGTGTGATCCACAGCGACTTTGAAAAGGGATTCATTCGGGCAGAAGTGATCGCTTACACCGATTTTGTCGGTTACGGATCAGAAGCTGCCTGCAGAGATGCCGGAAAGCTGCGTGTGGAAGGGAAAGAATACATCGTACAGGATGGCGATGTAATGCACTTCAGATTTAACGTTTAATCAGAACGAGAGCAAAACGGTCTGAACTCAATCCCCGATGGTAAATACCTGAATACTGTCGAACTTTTCCTCGTATTTCACTTTCAACCATTCATTGACCCTATCTCTGGTCATGGAACGTTCGCGTATTCGCGTGCCTGTTTTGAAGTACAGAATGAAAGTAGGGATTGCCGATATCGAATCGTCTGATTGTAATTCCCAGTTATAGGTGATCCGATCCAATTCAGGGTATTGAACCAGAGCTTCCTTATTCAATTGATCGCTATCAATGAGCTTGCCCTCTACCTGTTTCAATCTCTCGCTCAGGAAGTCCACTTCCTCCGTTCGTTTCATGAGTTGAAGTTGAATATCACTTAAAACTTGTTGCTTTTGGGAGATCTCGAGTTCCTTCATGCGCACCTGGGACCGACTCTCATCGATGGACCCCATATTCTCGATCTGCAGATCGGTTCTAAAAATGCCGTAATTCGACAGGATCTGCCTGAATGAATCGATCTGTTGATCGGTGAATGGCTTTCCATAAACGAACAATCGAATGTAACTGCTGTCTCTGCCATAGATCAGCTCCGGATCGAAGATCTTTCGGCCATCCACCGTTATCTGTTGATCGATAAAACCATTTGCCCTGTTCATAAATATGGTTTCACGCAAGGCCCTCGCATACATCCATGCACTGGGAACGGCCACAATACCGATAAAAATGATGATACCGATCCTTACCAGGCGGCGCGTGCGCTGGTTAATGTATGTCGCCTTTGGAAAACGCAGATACCAAACTACGATCAGCGCGGAGAACGCGATCATCACGGAATTGATGAAGAACAGGTAGAATGCCCCGAGAAAGAATGTCCAGTTGGCTGCGGCCAGTGCGTACCCCGCCGTGCACAGAGGAGGCATCAATGCCGTGGCAATGGCAACTCCGGGTATCACGTTGGTTTTGATGCGACGGGTAACAGCCAATATTCCCGCAAAACCTCCAAATAGTGCCACGAAAAGGTCCAGCAGATTGGGTCTCGTGCGTGCCAAAAGTTCACTTTGATCGTGTGATGTAGGTGCCAGCGAGAAAAAAATATAGGATGCCAGTAAACTGATGATAAGGGCGTTTGATAAGTTCTTGAGCGATTTGATCAGCAGATCCCTGTCGAACGTTCCCACAGAAAAGCCTGTCCCCACCAAAGGCCCCATGAGCGGACTGATGAGCATCGCACCGATAACAACAGCCGTCGAGTTCAGGTTAAGTCCTATGCTGCATATCAGTACAGAACAAAATAGGATCCAAATGTTGAAACCCTTGAATTCTACATCAGACCGAATATTCGCTTCCGCTTCGCTTTTGTCTACATCTTGTGCTATGCTGAGCAACCCGATCAGGAAGCTGCTCACACTCTTTAGAAGATTGCGTGCTGCATCGTTGATGTTGCCGGAATTATCGGTTGATTCGGGTTTGCTTTCCATATTCAAAAGCTATTGAATTGCTGAAATAAACTTCAGATTTCGTTGAAATCCTCCATATTTCGTGCGTTTAACTGCCGATTTACTGAAAATTCGTTTGAAGCCGGCCTCGTCAACCTTCAGCCAATCCTTAAGATCAAAGCTTCGGATCTCCTCGCGAATGTTAAATGCCGGTTCGTTATGCGGCCGGGCAAATCGGTTCCACGGACACACATCCTGACAAATATCGCAACCATAGGCCCAATTCTCCATTTTATCCCTGAATTCGGCAGGGATCTCATCTCTCAGTTCAATGGTGAGATAGGAAATGCACCTTCTGGAGTCAACTACCCGATCTGCAACGATTGCATCGGTCGGACATGCGTCGATACAGGCCGTACATGTGCCACAGTGGTCGGTTACCGGCCCATCCTGCTCCAATTCGATATCGGCGATCAATTCACCAATGAAGAAGAAGGAGCCATTCCCTTTACGCAACAATAAACTGTGCTTACCTATCCAGCCCAATCCGGCGCGTGCTGCCAGAGGGCGTTCGAGAATGGGGGCAGAATCTACGAATGCCCGGTAATTGAAATCTCCAAAACGCTCTTTCATGGCATTGGCCAGAGCATGTAACCTGGTTTTCACGACCTGGTGATAATCGTCGCCATAAGCGTAGGCCGAGATACGTGCTGTGTCTTCCTCCTGACGCACCGACGGCTGATAATTGAACAGAAGACAGATCACGCTTTGTGCACCGGGTACCAATTCAGCCGGATTTAAGCGCTTCTCGAAATGCCCTTCCATCCATTTCATGGAGCCGTGCATTCCGGCTTTGAGCCAGTTTTCGAGCCGTGCTTCTTCATCATCCATGCGGTTGGCACCGGTTATACCACATGCCAGAAATCCCAGATCGGCCGCAATTTGTTTGACCAGAGCAGAACGTTCGGCTTTTTCCATGAACTAGAACAGGGTATGCATTTGTGAGGGAGGAATTTTTCCGAGATGCTCATATGCAGCCTGTGTGGCCTCTCGCCCACGCGATGTGCGCTGAATATATCCTTCTTTGATCAGGAATGGTTCGTATACCTCTTCAATTGTACCGGCTTCCTCTCCTACTGCAGTTGCAATGGTATTGATCCCCACCGGACCACCTTTGAATTTTTCGATAATTGTGGCCAGGATCCGGTTATCCATTTCATCCAGTCCGCGGGCATCCACATTCAGGGCATCCAAAGCATAGCGTGCAATATCCAGATCAATATAACCTTCACCCTTTATCTGGGCAAAATCGCGCGTGCGGCGCAGTAAGGCATTGGCGATCCGGGGAGTTCCCCTGCTTCGCCGGGCGATCTCCATGGCGGCTGAAGGATGAATCTCTGTGCGCAGAATACCCGACGATCGCACTATGATCTGCTGAAGAACCGCTGAATCGTAATACTCTAGCCGACAATTGATCCCAAACCGTGCTCGAAGGGGTGATGTGAGCAGCCCACTGCGCGTAGTTGCCCCAACGAGGGTGAACGGACTGATGGAGATCTGAACAGATCGGGCATTGGGACCGGTATCCAACATGATATCGATCCGGTAATCTTCCATTGCCGAGTACAGATATTCCTCGATAACCGGACTGAGGCGATGTATTTCATCAATGAACAGAACATCCCCATGCTCGAGATTCGTGAGCAATCCGGCCAGGTCTCCCGGTTTTTCGAGTACAGGGCCTGAAGTGATCTTGATCTGGCTGTTCAGCTCGTTCGCGATTATGTTGGCCAGCGTAGTTTTTCCCAGTCCCGGAGGGCCATGTAGCAGCACATGATCCAATGCCTCCTCCCTCTGAACTGCCGCTTGAACAAAGACCCTGAGATTCTCAAGGATCTTGTCCTGACCGGTGAACTCCGAGAATTCCTGCGGCCTCAATACCTGTTCGATCTCCCGATCGTTCTTCGCACTCGGATCGATATGTTCGTTTCGCACACTCAAAAATACGTATCTGCGCTTCAAGCGTGATGCAGAATTTATCCTCAAAATCGTCGTTTCTCACTACTGACGGGCAACTTATTGAACTTTCACATCTTCAAAGTGTTAAGGTGCATTTACTTCGCGCTTTGTTATTGCATCAACAGGTTAATTATAAAGATGATCCGAAAAACAACAGTTACATCTCTTCTCATAGGTATTTGCACAGCATTGTCTGCTCAGATCCGGGTTGCCGATATTCACTTCGACCGAACCAACTACAACTTCGGAACCATCAATTTCCGAAGTGGATTGATCCAAACGGAATTTCGCTTGACCAACAACAGTTCGGACGCACTTGTAATTCGAGACATAAAGGCAGATTGCGGATGCACAGTACCTTCCTGGCCAAAAGAACCCATAAAACCGGGTGAAACAGCGGTTATCGGGGTAACATTCGATCCCGACAACTATGCAGGTGAGATCGAAAAAAAAGTGGAGGTGCTGGCCAATTTTCAGGATGCAATAACGGTTCCTCTCCGAATTACCGGTGTCATCCGCCGCCCGATAAACACCCAAACAGAGCGCATACCCGGACAGTTCGGTTATTTGCACATGCCCTCGAACATAGCGGCATTCGGATCCATACCCAATAAAGGCTCCTACAGGCAGGAGATCATGTTGATCAATGAATACAACCGACCTCTCAAGCTCAAGAAGGTTTCCCGAAAACCGGACTATCTGCAGATCGATTTTCCGGAGGACAAGACCATGGAGCCGGGCGATACACTTCGCATTCCGGTGATCCTACAAGCCGATAAGGTAAACGATCTGGGCTTGATCAATGAAGTGGCACTCTTTGAGACCGGAGACATTTTCTTTCCTACAAAATCAATCGAGATCACCTTTGAGCTCATTCAGGATTTTGGAACCCCGGGGAAAAAGGCACTGCGCAAAGCACCCCTTATCGAATTGTCCACCCAGGTGATCGAAATGGGGAGTATGGTTCAGGGTCAGAAAATGCGTAAAAAGTTCCTCATCACAAACAAGGGCAAGCGTGACCTGCAGATACTCAAAGTATCATCCGACTGCGCCTGCGCCTTGCTCGAATTCAGCGATGCTCCCATCTTGCGCGGCGAGAGCAGGGAAGTAACCGTTCAGTTCGATGCCCTATTCAAATCGGGCGAGCAACGCAAATTCATTTACCTGTATACCAACGACCCACGTCAACCGAAGATACAGATCGAGGTTCGGGCAAGTGTGCAAGATTGACAGTGGTACTATTTTTGAACAAGTACCGTTCGAAAATTAAGCCCTGACAACTATGCAGAAACGTTTCCTGATATGGAGTATCGCCATGGTACTGGCCACTGCTGTACTGGCATCCTGGTTTTTCTCTAGACATTTTAGCCGATCGAACAAGCAAACGGTTTATGTGCACGACAACGGAGCTGCCTTCAATCCCATCGTTCGAGCAGCCAATCAGAATGTCAGTGATGTCAATTTCATTTCGGCCTCCAAAAAAAGTACACCTACCGTGGTGTTCATCAAAACGGAATCGCAGGTTCAACGTCGCAGCTCTTTCTGGTTCTTCGATTTTGATCCATTCGGCAGTATTGGAAAGGTATCGAGTACCGGTTCGGGGGTCATCATCAGCTCCGACGGTTATATTGTCACCAATCATCACGTTGTACAAAATGCCGATAAAATTGAAGTCGTGATCGGCGGGAAACGCAGCTATCAGGCAAAGGTTATTGGCGATGCTCCTTCATCAGACCTGGCATTGTTGAAGATCGAAGCCGAGAACCTGCCCTTCATAGAAGTTGCGAACAGCGATGAAGTAGAGATCGGTGAATGGGTACTTGCCGTTGGAAACCCATTCAACTTGAACAGTACAGTAACTGCAGGGATCGTAAGTGCGAAAGGACGCAATATCAATATAGTTCGAAACGAATTCCCAATCGAGAGTTTCATACAAACCGATGCAGCGATCAATCCCGGAAACAGTGGAGGGGCCCTGGTGAATCTTGAAGGCAAACTGATCGGCGTAAATACGGCAATTGCCTCAAAAACAGGATCGTACGTTGGATATGGATTTGCTATACCATCCAATATCGTTTTGAAGATCGTGAACGATCTCCGCGAATTTGGTGAGATCCAACGGGGATTTGACGGATTGGAAGTTACAGATCTCGAACAGAGTTCTTCCCAGTTCGAACGTTACGATGGCAGCGGTGTTGAAGTAAAGGGCATCAACGGGTTGAACGATGGACTCAGAAATCAGATCCTGGTCGGAGATGTGATCCTGGCTATGAACGGCAAGAAGATCTACGGACTTTCCGATTATAACGAGATCATCGCCCGCCACAGACCCGGGGATGCCATTCGCTATACCATCGGGCGGGATGGTAAGTCCATTGAAAAAGAAATTGTATTGGTCAATCAGGATGGTGGTACCGGGCGTTATGTGCGGAAAGTATCCCACTCTCAAACACTTGGGGCAGATTTCGAACCAATAACAAAACTGGAACGTGAGCGCTATGGCATCGATTATGGATTCCGGATTAGCAATATCGGGCAGGGTCGGATACGGAATATGAACATTCCCGAGGGATTCGTGCTCACCGTAGTGAATGGCAATATTCCCGATACCGTGCAAGAAGCGATTCGCCTGCTGGAGAATGCGCGCGGACAGTTGCGCATTGAAGGTGTATCACCCAATGGTGGTAAACAGGTGATGTCGTTCTACATGTACTGATATTCAATCCGGCAGCCTCTGCTGCCGGCCCCGCTCACAAGCTCAGGAACTCAGTTTAAAGTCTGAGGTCTCGTGAAACGTGATGTCCGGATTATTCTGACGGGCCATTTGCAGAACGAATGCGGATTGAGCCAGGTAAACGCGATTACCGTCTTTATCGAAAACGATCTCCTTCGCACGGAACTTGCAGAATTGATCGATGGCATCCGGTTTACCGGTCATCCAACATGCTTTGTGAAAAGGCATGGCGATCAGATCACAACTGGCATTGTATTCATGCTCCAGTCGATATTGGATCACTTCGAACTGCAGCTCTCCTACCGCACCGATGAATTTTCTGTTACCCGGTTCCTGACGGTATAATTGAGCTACACCTTCATCGGTGAGTTGCTCAATACCCTTCTCGAGTTGTTTGCTCTTCATTGGGTCCCGGTTGATCACTTCCTTGAATATCTCGGGGGAGAAACTTGGAATGCCCTGATATAGCACATCCTCACCTTCAGTAAGGGTATCTCCGATCTTGAAATTGCCGGTATCATAAAGTCCCACCACATCGCCCGGATATGCTTCCTCGATCACGTTCTTGCTCTGAGCCAGGAAGTTGTATGGATTGCTGAATCGCATCTGCTTACCCAGGCGCGTGTGCCTGTAGAATGTGTTGCGTTCAAAGGTTCCTGAACAAACGCGCAAAAAGGCGATCCGATCGCGGTGATTGGGATCGAGGTTCGCGTGTATCTTGAAAACAAACCCCGAGAATTTCGGCTCCGAAGGCTCAATTAAGCGCTTATTTGTGGCTCGCGGAGCAGGAGAAGGTGCAATTTCCACAAAGGTGTCAAGCAATTCCTTCACTCCGAAGTTGTTTACAGCAGAGCCAAAGAAAACAGGTGCCAGTAATCCTTCGCGGTACATTTCCCGATCAAAAGGCTCATAAACTCCTCCTATGAGTTCCACGTCTTCGCGAAGTTTATCGGCATAGCGTTCACCGATCAGGGTATCAAGCGACTTATCCTCAATGTTGTCGAAATGAATGATCTCCTCGCTGCGTTTGGTCTTATTCGCTTCAAAGAGATTCAGACTGTCGTTGTACAGCAGGTAAACACCCTTGAAATCTTTCCCCATCCCGATCGGCCAACTGAGCGGGCGCACTGAAATGTGCAGTTCGCTCTCCAATTCGTCCAACAGATCGTATGGATCCTTTCCGTCCCGGTCAAGCTTATTGATGAAAATGATAACCGGGGTATTGCGCATCCGGCAAACCTGCATCAACTTTCGGGTTTGCTCTTCAACGCCTTTCACACAATCCACAACCAGGATCACGCTATCCACCGCGGTTAGGGTTCTGTAGGTGTCCTCTGCAAAATCCTTGTGGCCGGGTGTATCCAGAATATTCACGATGTGATCGCCATAGTGAAAGGCCATTACGGAGGTGGCCACGGATATACCCCGCTGCTTTTCGATCTCCATAAAGTCGGAAGTGGCCGTCTTTTGGATCTTATTATTCTTAACTGCTCCTGCCGTTTGAATAGCCCCTCCAAAAAGGAGTAACTTCTCGGTGAGGGTGGTTTTACCGGCATCGGGGTGCGAAATGATCCCGAATGTTCGTCGCTTTTTTATTTCCTGTTGAAGGGACATACTTAATAAGGCCGGCAAATTACGGTAATGGCTTTCACAATTCCGTTTTGAATCGTTTCGTGGCCTAAATTTGTTCGCTATGAGAACAACCTTGACCGCAATCGTGATCGGCCTGTTGATGGTAGCCTGCGATCCATACAAGCGTGTAGTGCGCCAAAATCACTTGGGCGACGGTCTGTACGGAGTGATCGAAACCAACCGGGGCACGTTCTGTATAAGACTTGAACATGAGAAAGCACCCTTAACGGTTGCCAGTTTTGTGGGTTTGGCCGAGGGAACGATCGAGAATAAGGTGCGCAAGCAGGGAGAGCCCTACTTCGATGGGTTGACCTTTCACCGGGTTGTGCCTGATTTTGTGATCCAGGGAGGCGATCCACTGGGTGATGGTCGTGGTGGTCCGGGCTACAATTTCCGGCAGGAGATACATCCTACCCTGAAACACGACAGTGCCGGTGTGGTTGCAATGGCTAACGCCGGTCCCAATACGAACGGAAGCCAATTCTACGTCACACTCAAGAGTACGAACTTTCTGGATGGCAGTTACAACGTGTTTGGTTCTGTTGTTTACGGTTTGGATGTTATCCAAAAGATCCAGATCGGTGATCGCATGGAGAAAGTTCGGATCGTACGGGTTGGAGCCTTAGCTAAGGCATTTGATGCACCTGCCACTTTTACAAAACTGAAATAATTGATCCTTAGAAAAGAATATCTACTGGGTGGGGAGAATGGAGCACCGCTCTCCCTTGATCTTCGTTATCCGGAAAATTCCGGCAAATTGCCGGTGATCCTTTTTTGTCACGGTTGGAAAGGCTTCAAGGATTGGGGGCCTTTTCACGCCATCGCGGATATTTGGGCCGAAGCGGGTTTCGCCGTTATCAAGATGAACTTTTCGCATAACGGGGTATCTGCCGAAGATCTGAGCGACATTACCGATCCGGAGAATTTCGGATCCAATACATTCAGCAGGCAATTAGAGGATATCGGTTTGGTGCTGGAATGGATCGAATTGCAGAGTTCAACGGAACTCCCTGTTCTGGATAGTTCTGAGATAAATGCCGTAGGTCACAGTTTAGGGGGAGCGATGCTCCTGCTGAAGGCCCTGGAAGATAAGCGTATCCGAAAAATTGTGACCTGGTCTGCACCCGCAGATCTGCATAAATATGCGCGCTTGGATTCGGATGCAAACTGGTCGTCGCGGGGGTTCGTTCCCATCGAAAATGGGCGTACGAAACAGGTCTACCCGCTGCTTTATGCATTTAAGGAGGATATCATTGCGAACTGGGATCGGTTCGACCTCTTGCGGAGAGCGGATGAGCTGAACATACCATGTATGATCGTACACGGTACAGCAGATGAAACGGTGTCCATAACCGATGCGTATAAGCTGTCTGAGATCATTGATCATGCGGTTTTTGTTGAATTGGAGGACGCGGGCCATACCTTTGGTGGGAAGCATCCATGGGATGAAGAATATTTGACCGAAGACCTGGAATTGGTGGTGGAAGAGACGATGGAATTCTTTAATTTGTGAACAGGTGCATTTCGTTTAGACCATCCCGGACTGAATAGGATGCAGATGAACTTAGAAGATTATGGCACTGCACTTAATTTCCCGATGGTTGATCCGTGAATCCCAAACCGATGAAGCGGAGCTTGCGCTTCAACAATTTGAGAAAATGGCCATGGAAGAGCCGGGTACTTTAGTTTACTTGATTCATCGCCCACTCAACGATCCGGACCTGGTATCGGATCCAACTCCATACCCCAATGAGGTGCTGTTTTTTGAAGTATATGCCGATAAACCGGCCTTCCAACATCATGTTGAGCGACAACAGGAATATTTACGCAGCTCGGGTATGTTCAAATGTTTCGTGACACCTGCCTCTGAGCCGATGAAAACGGCTGAAATGGTCGAGTTTCTCCATCTTGAGCGGGGATTTATCAAGAAAATCTGAATAGATATTGCATCTTTAGCCATTAGGATGGAAGGAGCAACTCGTAACTCCTGATGTTGACCCCAGATGCACATCGATTCGTGTAGATACCCGATGGAAAAAGTAATCTGTGTATTCTGTGGTGTAAAGATTTCACGTCGCAGGTTAACCACAGATTACACAGATTAACACAGATATCGGAAGGATGAAGTAATCTGTGCAAAATCCGTGTGGATCTGAGTAATCTGTGGTGCAAAAAATTCCCATCGCCATTTCACCACAGATGCACACAGATTAACACAGATAGCGGAAGGAATAAGTAATCTGTGCAAAATCCGTGTGGATCTGAGTAATCTGTGGTGCAAAAAATTCCCGTCGCCATTTCACCACAGATGCACACAGATTAACACAGATAGCGGAAGGAATCTGTGCAAGATCTGTGTGGATCTGTGTAATCTGTGGTGCAAAAAATTCCCGTCGCCATTTCACCACAGATGCACACAGATTAACACAGATAGCGGAAGGAATCTGTGCAAGATCTGTGTGGATCTGTGTAATCTGTGGTGCAAAAAATTCCCGTCGCCATTTCACCACAGATGCACACAGATTAACACAGATAGCGGAAGGAATCTGTGCAAGATCCGTGTGGATCTGTGTAATCTGTGGTGCAAAGAAATCACCCATCCTTCTATACTCCTATACTCCTATACTCCTATCTTCCTATCTTCCTATCTTCCCATCCTCCCATCCTCCCATCCCCCCATCCCCCGAATCCCCCAAAAACCTTAAGTTTGTCTACACCTCACCGAAAAACTATGTGTACGACTATTCTAATAACCAAAGGCGCAACAATCGACGGCTCCATTTATGTTTCCCACTCTGACGACGATGATATAGGCGATCAGAGAATGGTTTACGTTCCTGCAGCCGACCATCCTGCGGGAAGCATGCGACCGGTATATAAATGCAGTACCAATTATCCAAGAGTGGTCACAGATCAGCTCGGACCGGGTTACAATACCTCTCCGGAACATTCTGAAATACTTGGCTACATACCACAAGTGGAGCACACCTATGCCTACTTCGACGGAAATTATGGCATAATGAACGAGCATCAGCTGGCCATGGGCGAATGTACCGACGCGGCACAGCGCTATGGTTCCACCGCAACACCCGGTAAACGGCTCTTTTACTCGAGTTCACTATCGCGGGTAGCCCTTGAGCGCTGCAAAACAGCTCGTGAGGCCATCCGTTTGATGGGATCGCTGATCGAAGAATATGGTTATTACGACACCGGTGAAACGCTACTCGTGGCCGATAAGGAAGAAGGTTGGGTCTTCGAAATGTGCGCCACTGAAGATCAGGGAGATCTTTGGGTGGCTCAACGCGTTCCGGATGGAGAAGTGTTCGTGGCGGCCAACGAATTCCGAATCCGGGATATCGATCCGGAAGATCCCAATTTTATGTTCTGCAGCTATCTGTGGGAAGCTTGCGAAAAGCTGGGGTGGTATGACCCATCCGAAGGTCCGCTGGATTGGTGTAAAACCGTCAGTTTTGGCGAGTACAATCATCCCTACTATTCGCTCCGACGTGTATGGAGTTGCTTCAACCGCATCAACCCCTCACTAAAATTAAGTCCCTGGGTGGACGGCCCTTATACAAAAGATTATCCATTTTCGATCAAGCCGGAAAAACCTTTGAGCTTTGATGATGTGCGTTACCTCCACCGCGATCAGTACCAGGGAACGGAATTCGACATGACGAAAGGGCTGGCAGCCGGGCCATACGGCGATCCAAATCGCTTGTACAACTACGCCTACGACGGAAGTCAGAAGAACGTAGTACAACCCGGAACCGACCTTACAGGTGCCTTTGAACGACCGGTTTCCGTGTATTACTGCGGTTACAGTTTCATCAAT
This sequence comes from Flavobacteriales bacterium, assembly GCA_020635435.1. Taxonomy (GTDB): domain Bacteria; phylum Bacteroidota; class Bacteroidia; order NS11-12g; family UBA9320; genus VMDK01. The sequence goes on along the minus strand of JACJZU010000003.1, from coordinate 262,615 downwards.
CATATCCGCCCCCATCTGCCCGACCCGATCGGCGGGATCTGCTGGTTCGGACCGGATCAACCCATGTCAACTTGTTATGTCCCATTCTATGCAGGTATTAAATCGTTACCTGCTTCATTTCAGGAGATCAATCCGGCTACATACGACCCCAGTAAGGCCTTTTGGAAGATGAATTTTGTTGCGAACTGGGCCAGACTGAACTACGCTATGATGATCGAGGATATCAAAGCCCGTCAGAGCGAACTGGAAAAGGCCGAGATCGCACAAATCGCATGGATGGATGAGCGGGCATTGGATGCTTACGAAACCGATCCGGAAAAAGCCCGGGCCATGCTCACCGATTTCTGCCACCAAAATGCCGCAACTGTGCTCGATTCCTGGACCGATCTGAGCAATTATCTCATCCAGAAATATGCCTCCGGCTTTGTGAATAATCCAACGATCGGACAGGATGTGGGATATTCCAAGTGGTGGCGTGATGCGGTAGGTTATCAAAATGGACCTGTTTCCTATGAGAAGCCTTCGGACGCTTCGGGAAACGCTGGTAACATGCAGGGTACTGCCATGAGTTAGGCCTAAGGAACATCCGAGCCCTGACCCTTGAAAAGGAATTCACGCGCGCGACTTGAATTCCTTGCGGGGTCGCACCCAAAGAATGATCGGTTCGTATCCGTTCCCGAAGCAACATTCTACCCAAAGCCATTCAGATCCTGATCCGCGCAATGTTCGCCTCAATCTGCGCAATAAACCCGAAGCTCGAATAGCTAGTCCCTATCGATTAAAACTTGCGCAGCACACCATTAGAGCCGCACTAAATTCGATTATTTGGTAAGCCCTTCAGGCGAATCAGACATATGTCAAAATAAGATACAACAAAGGGACTTCAAATTGTACTTGTAACCCAATTGGGTTATATTCGACGTATGATTAACAATCTTCCAACGCTCCAACGCTCCAACGCTCCAACGCTCCAACGCTCCAACGGTCGTTTAGGTCTGAGTTCATCCCGTTTATCCTGTCATTATCATTGATTTTGTCTATTGCTATGCGCATACCCGACTGCGATCGGATTCTGGCACCGAAACCGGGTTGTGGGACCGAACATCCAAGATGTGCCGGATCCTGTTTGTCAACTGAGCACACTGAGAATTGCATGAACAACCTACCAGAACACAAGTGTGTCCGTGTAAAAGGTATTGACGGATCAATCCGTTACGAATGCTGGCATTTCAATCCGGTCACTTACGGAATCTTACCTGAGAATTCTTTAACCTTTGGATTTGATTTCCCAGATTACAGCCCTTCTATGATCCATCATCTGGGCATTGAAAAAGCCTTGAACGATGCAAACTACCAACTTTTTTCATCCAACCTTCTCGCCAATGAATGGGGGGAGGAATGTTTGGTTGATACTTTTGTGACCACTTCGTACGATAGTATTAAATACCGGATCACTTTTTACGACTCAATTGGGAGCAGTTTAGGACAAATTATATGGAAAGACTGATCTGTTTATGTATGACCATCTTGACGATTGCAACAACTGCAACTTCATCATTTGCCAGACACGACACGCTTTTTGTCGACATTCCGGGACGCATCTCCGGTCATGTCTTTTACAATGGCAATCTCTGGATATGTACATCCGGTTTGGACGTATTTGAATATGATACTTCAAATCGAAAGCTGGAACGACACAATACCGGCTTATTGACAGAGGGCTTTGGAGATGGATTCCTCGTTCACAAGGATGATCTCTATTTGCTGCAGCAACACAAGGTGAAAAAATTCATCCTTGAGGGAAATTACTGGAAGGATGTGAGTCCGGATATTTCAAAATTACCGGAACCCAGAACGGAATACATGTTTTCATGTTTGGGCGGAAACGATGAAATCCTCCTGGTGGGATCTTTGAGTACATCTTTCGGTTTTGAAAGTGAGGCAGACGCTTTGCTTTTTTATAGTATCGATGGCGGAATTTCCTGGAACGAGGTACTACCTGAATTCAAAAAGACCGATTTGCAATGCTTCTATAATACCGGAAAAGGATGGATCATCGGTTGCGGGAATTCAACCTTACTTTTTTTAGATACCGGTTTGCAAAATATTGCAGAGATCCCTTTTGCCAAAAGTTATAAAACATGGACAGGCTTTCAGGCCGTAGATGCCTTTAAAGACACCATTTTTGCTGTGAACGACTCGGAGGGAGTTTATGCTTCCACAGATGCCATTACCTGGCATCCTTATATGAAGCATCGTCACACCGTTGCACTGGCGTTGGGTTACGAAGGTGTTTTGCTAGGATACTCCAATGCTGGAGGTATACGGACTTTTTCACCCGGGAAACTCGGTTATTTAGCCTGTACCTTTCCGGGTTCAGAAAACGAAGATGTCCTGTTTTACTCGAAAAGAGGAAGTTTGAAGATCTATGGCACACGAACCCAAATGGCTTTAGTGCATGAATAAGATCCAGATTGAGTCGGAACGATGGTGTTGTTCTGAACTAAGGTGCATTTTTTTGGTACTTCTTGCATCCCAAATTCAAGTCAAAAGCGATCTTATCACAGATTATTGAAGGCAATTCGATCGTGTCGGCAACTCACCAACTTTAGTGATTAATCCATTCAATGTGCGCTGCGACCTTAGTCGACAAACTCATGCCCCTCTGCAAACGGTACTTTGCCTTTACCCACAAATTTGGACGGCTTCCCAAGTAGTAAAGAAAGAAATAAACTCTGGAACGGGTAAAGGAGCCCGGCATCCAACAAAACGGAACAGAATAACTTACTTCAGCTATATGGCCGGGGAGTTGACTTTTACTTTCTACCTTTCCACTCGATCTTGATGTAGCCGTTTTTCCCTTTGGCACCGGCTGTGGGCAGCACGGGATTGTTGGAGCTTACTCCTGTTCCTTTTCCACCACCTCCACCTGCACCAAAATCCCTTCCGTTATCGCCGCCGGTTCCACCTGTTCCGGCTGCGGCTTCGTTGTTGGCCCCCTTATCCACGCCATCGGTACCGGCGGTACCTGCAGGAAAACCTGCACCGCCCAAGCCACCGGGTTTGGTTTGGATAGTCCCTGTTTTGCCACCGGATCCTCCCTGTGCCTCGTGCACCCGCTCATTCAGTGTTTGCCGCAAAATATAGGAACTCTGTCCATCTGCTCCATGCTTACCTCCTGCTCCACCTGCACCGCCTTCGCCTACGAATGCGATATAACTGGCTCCGGATTCAAAGGATACATTCTTCAACTCGATGATCTCGCCGGCTCCGCCTCCTCCGCCACCACCTGTGGAATGCGTAGTTCCGCCATTAAAATCCGTTCCTCCCGCTCCTCCTCCGCCCGCACCGATCAGGGTTATGTCTGCTGTAATGTTCTGAGCATCGATTACAAATCGGCGTTCACCGGTTTGGTAAACTTCTATGGTTCCGGAAACATCTCCTGCCGTACCGCTACTTTCACCGTCGTCTCCACAGGATACGAACAAGGCCGAAGTGAGGATGCCCAATAAAATGGCTTTGGAATTTCTGTTATAATTCATAGTCTGGGGTTTTCGTGTTGAACTGCACCAAAATACGAAAAAGAGTGATCTCTAACGAACCAATTTAAAATTTCTGTGTTCGCCTATGCGCCACCCGGTATAACGCTCTACCCAATAGAGCAGGCCGGCTTTAAATCCGAATCGCTTTTCCGATGGATCTTTATCAAAGGTCCAGTTCATATTCCTGATGCGCTCTTGCATTACCGCCGGATGTGTACCCGTAAAGGGCTTGAGGGAATCGATCTTGCTGTAGTCGAAATCCTTTTCAGCATCAAATCGCTCCGCGATCCATTGATCATCGTGCCAGTATTTGTTGGCCTCCAGGGACTTTGCCATCATATATCTTGGATGTCGAACCCAGCCATAGTGGTATACATAGGCCTCCACCGGAGCCACTTGCAGTTTTCGCCCATTTTTGCGAAATCCCTGGGCATCCTTCCAGGAACGGATCGCCGGATCGTTGCGGATGATCCGGATCTCTTGTCGATACCAGGTCCTGCTGTCTCCAATAAAATCGTAAGACCCATAAAAATGTAGGTATTTCAGCAACAGGCCATCCACATCCTTGTGCGTGAGGTGTTCGTGCATAGCCAATTCGATATTCTTGTGATACTTTTCGTGGATGCATTCGTCGGCCTGTATATAGATCAACCAATCACTCGACGGATCTACGGCAGCTTTTGCCTTATCTGTTTCAATCGCCAGAACACGACCACCCTCGCGAAGCGAATCGTCCCAGGTGGTTTCAATGATCCGGATCTTTGGGTCGATGGATCGCACAAGTTTCAGCGTGGAATCCTCACTATTCCCCACGGCTACTACCATCTCGTCGCAAAGTGGAAGTATGCTGCGGATGGCCTCCACTACCGGATAGTCCAGTTTAACCGCATTTCTCACAAAGGTGAATCCACTTACACGCACCGTTCAAAAATACACGCATCGGACAGCTTTAGAGCGAACTTTCTCTCCCGGTCGAACTACTTTTGCAGCATGTATTTCAACAATATCCTTGAAACTATTGGCAATACGCCCCTGGTTAAACTGAATAAGATCGTTGAAGGTGTCCCGGCCACGATCCTCGCCAAGATCGAAACCACCAATCCGGGAAACTCCATCAAAGACCGAATGGCTCTTAAGATGATCGAAGATGCCGAAGCAAAAGGTCTTCTCCGTCCGGGTGGGACCATAGTCGAAGGAACAAGTGGGAATACGGGAATGGGACTTGCCATTGCCGCCGTGATCAAAGGCTATAAATGTATGTTCGTTACCAACGACAAACAGAGCAAGGAAAAAGTGGACATGCTCAAGGCGGTTGGGGCCGAGGTTATCGTTTGTCCTACCGATGTGGAGCCCGACGATCCACGTTCGTACTATTCCGTTTCAAAACGTTTAAGTCAGGAGATTCCGAATGCATTCTATGCCAATCAATACCACAATCCGGCCAATGCACAGGCACATTACGAAAGTACCGGCCCGGAGATCTGGGAACAAACCGAAGGTAAGATCACACATTTGGTGGTAGGTGTGGGAACCGGAGGAACGATCAGTGGTGCGGGCCGCTACTTGAAGGAACAAAACCCCAATATTCAGATCATTGGTATTGACACCTATGGCAGTGCCCTGAAGAAGTATCATGAAACGGGAATTTTCGACGAGAAAGAAGTTTACACGTACATAACCGAGGGAATTGGTGAGGATATCATCCCATCATGCGTGGATTTCAAAGTGATCGATCATTTTGAAAAAGTTACGGATAAGGATGGCCTGATCTACCAGCGCAAACTGGCTTTGGAAGAAGGGATTCTGGTAGGTAATTCGGCCGGTTCTGCCGTGGCCGGAATCATACAAATGAAAGATCGCTTTAGGCAGGGAGATGTAGTTGTTGTTATTTTCCACGATCACGGAAGCAGGTATGTAGGAAAAGCCTTCAACGATGAATGGATGCGCCAGCGTGGATTTATGGAACCCAGAAAGATGGCAACGGCAGTGGATATCATTGCGGCACATAAAGAACTTCCTTTAATAACTGTAAGCACAGAACAGACTGTACATGAGGCCATTGTGGCTATGGAAAAGTTTGGGATAAGTCAGATGCCGGTTATTGATGAAACTGGAGCTTTTGTAGGTGCTCTGAATGATCATCAACTATTCAGCCGGATCGTGCGCGAACCGGAGATCAAAGATGCGGCAGTGAGTGGTGTTATGGGTGCTCCGTTCCCTTTTGTGGAGCACGATGCTCCAATGGATGTGGTGAGCCGTCATATCGATAAAGATAATCCGGCTGTGTTGGTTCGTGACCTGGCCGGAACCGTTCATATTCTAACTAAGTACGACCTCATTTCGGCCATAGGTAGCTGATCCATGCAGTTTATCGACCAGATGAACCGAAGCGTGATCCTGGAAAAGTTCCCGGAACGCATTGTTTCATTGGTGCCTAGCCAAACCGAGTTGCTTTACGATCTTGGGATCGTTCCTGTTGGACAAACGATCTTCTGCGTAGAGCCTGCCCATGCTTTTCAATCCGCTTTCAAGATCGGCGGTACCAAAAAGTTGCAGATCGACAAGATACGCTCGCTCAAGCCCGATCTGATCATAGCCAACAAAGAGGAAAATGTAAAGGAGCAGATCGAGGAACTCGCTGCGGATCACACGGTTTGGATCAGCGATATTCGGAACGTAGATGATGCCCGAGGAATGATCCTTCAAATTGGGCAAATCACGGACACGTATGAGAAAGCACTTGCCCTTGAAGCCGAAATCGGACGCCTGCAAAGCGAACTCATTCAACTCAAGCCTTTACGATCACCCAAGGTACTTTACCTCATATGGAACGAGCCAGTAATGGCGGTGGGCTCCGACACATTCATCAACGATGTGATCGAAGCACAGCTCGGATGGTCCAATGTGGTGGCGGGTGTCGAACGCTATCCGGAATTATCGGAGGAACAATTGAATCTCATTGATCCGGATCTGGTTCTCCTATCTTCTGAACCTTACCCTTTCAGTGAAAAGCACTTGGTTAAATTCACGGAACTTTTTCCTGCTGCCACTATAATTCTTGTGGATGGAACCGCATTCAGCTGGTACGGTTCACGTATGTTAGAAGGATTCAAGTACCTGATCGAGCTTCAAAAGAGTGTGAATGGATAATTCACCCTACTCCATCATCATGAACCACAGCCGATTATTGAATCTTTAGTCCGAATTCGCGCCGGCACGCACATTATCGTACTGAGACCAGTCGATCTTCCCCATGAATTTTCGCTCCAGTGCAGTCCATTGGGATGGATCCTTCCAACGCCCTCTCCCATATACATACCGGGTTTTCTCCCAGCTGTGGTATTGTTTGTAGATCCAGGAGAGATAATAGATCCCAACGATCAGATAGTTTTCCCGGGTCTTACCTCCCTGCAGTTTCAATTCCTTATAAAAATGACTGAAAGTTGCGTCGATGATCTGCAGATCGCCCATTTTGATCAGATAGTTCAGCTCGTAAGGCCTCGGCCAGCGGCTCTCGTTCATTCCGATCTCATACACCAGTTTGGGTGGCACCTTGAACACGATGGCCAGGGAATCGGCGAGGTCGAATACCGTTCGGTATGGAATCCAGGTGCACAAGGTATCCGTACAATCGACCATGCCCAGAGAAATGGTATCGATCTGCGCCGTATCTGAATCGCAGGGAACCACCTCAATGCGCAGCATAGCCCTTCTTCCGTCGCCGAGCGTTGAATCCTTGACGATCTGTGCCTGAGAGCTCAGCGCACTCAAAAAGCACATGAAAGGCAGGAGAAGACACGAGACCGTTTTCAATGAAGCGTTCAAAACATTAGAAGAACCAAGATACTGAATTTAGAAGGACGGACAAAATCTGTTCGTCTCTTCAACGATCGATGAAAGCGAGGAGAGATCAAAATCCGGGGAAAAATTTTGTCAGGCAGGTGTAATATCCGTTTAAATACACTATATTCGGTTGGGGCATAAGCGTCATGGTAAGCCAATGGATCACACAAATCGATGAGATCAGTGCACAATTCAGAAGTGAGTTCGGATCGTTGAGCACGGATCAGCTGAATTTAAAGCCGGGTACGGATAGTTGGAGTATTGGAGAAGTGATTGACCATCTCGATACGGTGAATCGCTCGTACTTTCCAATATTTGAGAATTTGAGGACGGGCAGGAATAAAATACCTTTGGTTGGGAAACTCAGCTTTTACAACCGAACCATCGGTAAGCTGATCCTCCAGTCTGTTCTGCCGGATAACGAGCGCAAGTCGAACACCATCGGCATTTGGGAGCCTTCGGATAAGTGGATCGATAGCAGCATCATCGATCTTTTCGAAGAATCGCAGCAATTGTTGAAACAATGGATCGATACGCTTAAAAATCACATCGGCAAAGGTGTGGTTATCTCCTCTCCGGCCAACCGGAATATCACCTATGAACTGGATACTGCCATAGAGATCATTATCCAACACCAGTATCGCCATTTGAATCAGGCCATGAACGTTAAGAATGGGCTTATCCTGTTACAGGCCACGGCTTGATCAGGTCCCCAATACGACTCCTTTTCAATAGCGGTAGTTCTACCGGGCATGTGCGCGTTGCACTTCAAGTGCATCTAGCGCTATTTGTGGATATCATCTTCACTTGCAAATTTTGTTGATCTCTGTAGAATGCAGATACGTATCCAACATTTCAATGTACGGCACTAGGCGTTTGAATCCTCTCATGAATACAAAGGGAATGTGTCCAACCCACTTTAAATCCCTTTAAATCCCTTTTAAAGATCGAAATCAAGCATTGTCTGACCTGAACTTCATCTCCGAAGATCCATCCAGTACTGGTAATATTTTCGCAAAACAGATTCAGGGATCGGTAGAGGTTCGATCAGTTGGGACTTTGTTGGTCATATCGTGTTCTTAATGCGAGCATATAGAGGCGATTGAATAGTTTGGGCAGGAGTATCCGTTACGACAAGAATCTGATTGAATATCGGAAAAAAAATATACGCAACGAATGTGCGTATATATAGCATATTTGGGTAGATTAGTGCAACAAATACACGCTTATAAGTAGTTACAAGCAACCTTAATAAAAAGACTCTAAGAAATGAAATTATTTTCACAGCGTATAGGCAAGACACCAATAAAGAGTGTAATTCAGACTGATACCATTGACGAAGATTTGAAGAATGCACTTTGGAATGGCTTGACTATTTTTTATTGGGACGGAAAAGTAAAAGACGATTGGATAAACAGCAATTCAAAAGACGTTGTAGTATTGTTGACAAGAATTTGGATACATTTCTTCAAAAACAGACTTGATGAAATGCCAAAAATTTTTGACCGTTTACAACCTATTATTAAAAAGTTTTTTTACAGTTGTGAGTGGTATGAGATATATGACTTTATAGAATTCGTCCCTCTAAATTACACACCCGACCACTACAGTCAGACAAATGAGAGTTTTATAGAGTATTGTAACAATGTTTACGAGAGAGAGCTTTCTGCATATCGTTTTGTAAATGGTACATTGACACAAATAAGTTCGAAAGAAGAAGTTGAATCAATTGAAGAAGCACTAAGTATAGCAGACACTCTTAAGCCCGTAAAGACACATTTAAATCGTGCTTTAGAACTCTTTTCCGACAGGAAAACACCAGACTATAGAAATTCTATTAAAGAATCAATTAGTGCAGTTGAATCATATTGTTCAATTTTGACAGGTAATCCTAAAGCGACACTTGGACAAGCGTTAAATCAAATTGAAAAGGACAATAACATACACCCTGCACTGAAAAATTCATTTAGCAGTTTGTATGGCTATACAAGTGACGCAGATGGCATTAGACACGCTCTATTAGATGACGACAATTTAAATCAAGAAGATGCAAAATTTATGCTTGTAGCTTGTAGCGCATTTATTAATTACTTAAGACAAAAAGAAGCCAAGACAACCAAATGACACCGTTGACAATAAAAAGAAAGGCAGCTTGTAACACGGGTTTTGCGTCAGGCGGGCTGACGTGCAAACTTAGACCTTTTTGCTTCTATTTAAGTTCAGTGCTAGCAGACAGTTTTGTGCTCCGAAACCCGCCCGAACGCCAAGCCCGAAAACGTTAGGCGTAATGCTACCAATGATATAGCAAACATAAACGACAGATAAGAAATGATAGAGGTTTTACGAAATCATATTATAGCCCGACTTGGAAACGACCTTGACAATTTAGACAAGGTACTTTCCAATTTTAAACACATCACAACTAAAAGAAACGAACAACTTTTACAGCAGGGCGACACTTGCAAATACGTTTATTTTATTGCCAAAGGCTGTTTGCAAGTTTACGTATACGACAAGGACTACAACGAAACAACCCGAGACATTGTAATTGAAGACAATTGGTGTTCAGAACTTCAAAGTTTTGGAAGTGGCAAACCAGCTACAGAAAATATTAGAACAGTTGAGCCCTGCGAACTTTTTGCAATAGACCGACAATCCTTTCAAAAAATGATGGAAACTGTTCCTCAGTTTGACAAAGTGTATAAACAAATTCTTGAAGCATCCTATGCCAATTCTGTTTATCGCATCAATACGTTTGTTTCTCTGTCAGCTTTGGACAGGATAAAGTGGTTGATGGAATACCGACCAATGATTATGACAAGACTTTCGAGCAAACTCATTGCTTCTTACTTAGGTATCAATAAAGACGTTTTTAGCAGACTAAAAGCACAGCTTTGAAATTGTAGACTTTTGTCATCATTCACGAAAATTTTATTGTTGAATTTTGCTCCATCATTCACAATTTAAATTTCAAAACAATGACAGAGTATTTATTACTATTTCGCAACGCAAGTGCTGAAAATGGCTACTTAGCAACCTCACAAGATATGGCCGAAGATATGCCTAAGTGGCAATCGTGGATTGGCAATATCGCAATGCAAGGCAAATTGGTTCATACCGCACCAATTCGCTATGACGCTACAATTGTCAACAACAACGAAGTAAAAGCTAGACCACACAAGGAAGTGGACAGCGTTTTGGTTTCAGGTTTTTTAATTTGCAAATCAGACAACATTGAAGAAGTGCAAGAATGGAGCAAAACCTGCCCAATTCTGAAACACCCAAAAAGTTCCGTTGAAATTAGACCTTTAATTCCTTTTCCAACCAACTAAACAATTCAAAGAATGGACAAAATATTAAACTTGGGACGATACATTTTCCCTCTTTCGTTTTTGCTTTACGTTGGTTTACATTTCGGTATGCCACAAGTTGGAGCAAGTTTTATTCCTTCTTGGTTGCCTGCACCGCTTTTTTGGAATTACTTTACAGGAGTTCTTATTTTAGCGTTCATTGTAAGTTGCTTAATTGGCAAATACGACAAATTAGCGACAGTTCTAATGGCGTTGTACGTATTGCTTATGATTTTTATTGTTCATATTCCAAGAGCATCAACAAGTGAAAACGATATGCTTAACATTTTTAGAAACATAATGGTAATTGGAGCATTACTGGTTTATGCAAAGTTTTCAACAAAGGACAAAAGAGTAATTGGCTGACAAACATTACATCAAATTTTTCAAGTCGGGACATTTATGTTCCGACTTTTGTAATTTAGTATGGTGAAAAAGAAGCACATACGCCTAACAGCGGTTTGGCGTAATGGCGGGTGCATTGCTTCGTATGACAGTTTTGTGGTAGGTTCAAGTGCAGTTCTTCGTATGAACATTTGTGCTAAAAATCCACCACTAAGCCAAGCCGCAAAACGTTGTGTTTTTAATTTCAGAAAATCAGAACTTAATAGAAAATAAAGAAAATTATGGCAAGATGTACAGCACCTTATAGAGGACATAGAACAGCAAGTGGAAGAGCTAATTGCCCTGCCTGTGGAGGACGTGGAGGATATAGTTCATATTCATCCTATACACCATCTTACCCATCCTACCGAAGTAGTTACGGAAGTGGAAGTTCAAGTGGCGGAAGCACAAGAAATAGAAAAGCAAGCTGGTCAAGTCCTACATCAAGTGTTTATTATACACCAGCTGAAATTTGGACTTTAACACCAGTGCGTGAAAATGTTGAAAAACGTGCTGTTATTCCTGACCTTCGAGATGTTTTTCTATGTCACGCTTGGGATGACCGAAAAGAATCGGCAAAAGAATTACACGACTTGCTTGAAGAAAACGGCGTATCAGTTTGGTTTAGTGAAAAAGATGTCCTGTTAGGTTCATCCTTACTACGAGAAATTGACAAAGGATTAGCAAATTCAAGAATCGGAATTGTTTTAGTAACACCAAATTTTATTGACAGAGTAAGAAATGAAGGAATTGCTGAAAAAGAACTTTCTGCTCTTTTAGCTCGTGATTTACTTGTTCCAATAGTCCATAACACGACATTTGAAAGGCTTCGTGAAGTCAGCCCTTTACTTGGTTCAAGAAGCGGACTTGACACGAATGAGGAATCGATGTACAAAGTTGCGTTGAAATTAGCCGAATTAGTGAAAGTCGAAGAAGAAACTATATAATTGAATAAAAAACTAAACACAACAAAAAATATAGTGCATTTGGCAGGTAGTGCTAAAATTAAAGTTGAATGCAATTAAGAAACATAGTAGTAAATTGAAAGTTTGGAGCTTTGAAATGCCAAACGCACCATATTCAAATCGTTATGCGTAAGCCAAAAGAGACAGACAACGTATGAAAATAAGAATTCTAATTTTGATAATTGCCATACTGACAAACTTCTCAGTAAGCGCACAAAGGACAATCCCTCCTACCGATTCATTACAGGTGACGGGTAAAATAAAAAATCCAACTGTATTCAAATTAGCAGACCTTGACACATTTCCTAAGACAGCAATAAAAGACCAAATTATTTACAATCACAAAGGAGAAGTTAAAGACACCTTGACTGGAATGAGTGGAATTCCTCTCAAGACTTTGCTTGCATCAATTATATATGTTTATGACAAGCCAAAGTTTCTCAATGAATTTTACTTCGTATTTATCGCTTCAGACGGATACAGAGTAGTTTTTTCTTGGAATGAAATTTATAACACCGAGATAGGAAACAATTTTTTCATAGTGTCAGAAATGGAAGGTCAGAAACTTAAAGACTTAGGACAAAGAATTTTATTCATCTCGACAGCAGACTTGAAAACAGGACGCAGATATATAAAGGGACTTGAAAAAATTGACGTTAGACAACTTGAATAGATGGCCAACGCATAACAGCACCTACAAGAAATTGGTGGTTCAGTGGTTAAATAAAGTTTCGTACTTCGTATCAAGTTCCCTGCTGGCAGACAGTATTCGTCTCCGAAATCGCCAACTTCTTGTAGCTGCCAACCGTCAAACTGTCTAATAACCCCACCCCCGTTCACAAATTGTGTATTACAAGACCTTCTGATCTTTCCTTCCTCTTAGTCGAAGATTTATCTTTAAATCATGAAATTCATTCAAGGGCTAAACCGATCGCAGATCAGCCTGTTTCCGGTATCTCTGGAAGAAGCCATTGATCATGATAACGAGGTGCGGTTGATTGACATTTTTGTTAACTCGCTGAATTTAAAGGACTTTGGTTTTAAATGCGATTTCGATGAAAACGGGCGTCCGGCCTACCGTCCCGCCGTTCTGCTCAAATTATTCATTTACGGGTATCTCAATAAAGTCCGTTCCTCCAGAGACCTGGAAAAAGAATGCAAACGAAACATCGAGGTGATGTGGCTAATGTGCTCGCTCGCACCCGATCACAACACTATTGCCAACTTCCGCAAAGACAATCCTGCGGCCATTAAAAAAGTATTCCGGGCTACCGTTCAAATCGCCCGTCATTTTGAACTCATCGGCGGAAAACTCATTGCCGGCGACAGCACCAAACTCCGAGCACAGAACTCCAAAAAGAACAACTACAACCAGAAGAAAATTCAGCGGCACCTCGATTACATCGATGCCAAAATTGAGCAATACACTCAAGAACTCTCCATGGCTGATAGGGATCAGGCCCGTTTGATTCGGGAGCATCTCAGCACACACGAAGCAAGGAAAATGGCCTATCAGGCACTGAGTCAGGAACTGGAGCGCAGTGGCGAGGTACAAATCTCCACCTCCGATCCCGACAGCCGTATGCTCATCACCCGAAACAACATTACTGAAGTAGCCTACAACGTTCAAACAACAGTAGATGCCAAGCATAATTTACTGATTGACTACAAAGTCACCAATGAAAACGACAGCAAAGCCATGGGCGACATGTTACAACGCGCTGCTGATGTACTCGGTCATACCGATTTTACCGCCCTCTACGACAAAGGATATCACACCGGTTCCGAGCTCAAAACAGCCCAGGAACTCGGCATTGAAACCCTGGTAGCCATTCCTGATATCTCATCTGCTTCCATGGCCCCCGACCATGCCTACAACGTTTCCGAATTTAGCTTCAATGCCGAATTACACAGCTATACCTGTCCGCAAGGGCACACCTTAAAAACCAACGGGAGGTGGTACAAAAAAGACCGAAACGGTCCCGGAAGAAAATACACTGCTCCCATTCGAGTTCAGCACTTCAAAACATCTGCATGCAAAGCATGTCCGGTAGTCCATTTATGCACCAGAAACACCCAAAGAGGACGTGTGATAGAGCGAACTGAATTTGCCCCGTATATCGAGCAAAACCGAGTCAATCTGGAACAAAAAGAGCTCCTGTACAAACGAAGGCAGGCCATTGTAGAGCATCCTTTCGGCATCATCAAACGACAATGGGGCTTTTTTTATATCTCCACCAAAAAAGGCATCGACAAAGCAGCGGCAGATGTAGGTCTCATTTTTACTGCTTATAATCTCCGGCGCCTGTTCAACATCCTCGGAAAAGCAAGGTTGGAAGCCTTGTTTGCCACTGATTTTGCCCTAATTGAAATTGTCCGGGCCCTTAGAAGCAGTAAAAAGACTTTCAGCACTAATTTGAATCAATTTTATAACTTTGGTCAGCTAGTTCCTGAATATTCCTTGTCGCATAAGAATTGGCAATAAATATTCGGGAGGAAGGAGGTTTTTAGACGAACTGCCGTTAGCAAACATTAAAAACAAACAATATGAAAAGATTTTTTTTAACATTTTTGGGAAGCCTAGTTTCATTAATATCAGTAGGACAAACATTTAATGGACAATTAGGATACGGAGTTTCACCCTTGGGACATTCTGCGGATTTTTCTCAATTTGGAGCATTCTTGAATGAGGTTGGATTAATGTGCAATGGAAATGGTGTAGTGCTTGTTAATGCAAATTGGAGAGACAATATTAATACATCGGGAAGTATACCAACCGTGCATAAGACAGTAAGCCAACTGCAGCCATCTCCATACGGTTATCACGATATGTTGGCTTTTCCATTCGCTGAATATCCAACTTTATTTCTTAATACTAATTCGGATACAACCAACAATTGGACAAACTCAAACATGAAATCCTTATTTCTCCAAATGTTAAGAAACACAGCAGATTCACTTCATCCTGAATATATTTTTATTGGAAATGAAATAAATTTTTACTGGGCTCAAGATTCCGTAGATTTTTTAAATTTTGTTGGATTTTATCATCAAGCCTATGATACCATTAAACTGTATTCACCTAATACGAAAGTTGGAACTATCTTTAACTATGAACATTTATCAGGAAATGGAGTCAATGTTGGATGGAACACTCCTTATTGGAATGCACTCAACGTTTTTAATTTCAATAAAATTGATGTGTTTGGAATGACTGTATATCCTTTTTTTAATTATAATCAAGCCTCCTTAGTCCCTTCAAATTACATGAGTGATTTTTTTCAACAAATTGGCAATAAACAAGTATATTTCACGGAAACTGGTTGGCCTGCTGATTCGTTTATTGGGACTTGGACTTGTTCTCCTCAACAGCAAGAAATTTACATAGATTCTTTAGTCAATTTTGTTTCACAAGGCAATGTTATTGGCCTAAATTGGCTATACCTTCATTATTTAATGGATCCTCAGATAAATGATGGCATCAAAATTTTTAATTCAGTTTCATTAAGAGATTCTCTTGGTTTGGATAGACCTGCTTTGTTAAAATGGACTAATCTTTGTTCAACAACATCTGTTTTGGATAATGAAAGCGAAAGAATGAATTATAAAATTTTTCCAAACCCATCCTCTAATTCAGCTATAATTACATCACCATCTAGGTTTAAATATTGTCTTTTAAATAATATAGGTGAAACATTATTGGTGAGCGATTCATATAATACAGAATTTGATATTTATACCAATAATTTACTACAAGGCATTTACTTTGTAAAATGTTTAACGGAAAATAACCATATTCACACACTCAAACTTGTAAAATCAAATTAATAAGAGGAATATGAAAATCACTATTTTAATACTGACAATAGTCTTATTACATTTTAATGTTAAAGCACAAATTGATACGGTAACTCTAACTGAAAAATCCGCCCATTTTTTTCCATCAATCCCAGTAAAGTCTTCCTTCACATCATTATTTGATAAGCGTACTGGAGTGGACTTTGTTTATTCTGCTAATATGGAGTCTGGATTAGGGATATATGATATTTCAAATTCAACCATTATTAATCCAGTGTTGAATTGGCCAATAAGTAATTTTAACAACCTAGATGTTTCTACAATTGAGCAAAGAGGAAACTCTTTATTTGTTGGCATTGGAGATTTTCAGGTGAATACAAATTCTTCATCTGGATTGGCGATTGTTGATATCACAAACCCAATCACCCCAATTATAAAAGATATATGGGACAGCACTTTGTTCGATCATGGAATATCTCACCTTATTGTTGAAGGTAACTACGCATTTCTATCGACAATGACTGATGGAATTATCATACTAGATATTTCAAATGAAAACAATATTTCATTTAAATCACATTTACAGTTAGATTTAAACTTCCCATCATCTTCTTCAAATGCACACAACGCTAGAGGTTTGAAATATAAAAACGACACTTTGTATGTGTGCTTTGATAGAGGAGGTTTACGTGCTATAGATGTTACAAATAAAAATAACCCTATTGAAGTATATAAATACATAAACACATCGTTAAATTCTGAAGCTGCTGCTGCTTATAATGATATAGCAATAAAAGGGAACTATGCATTTGTATCTGTGGATTATTGCGGGCTTGAAGTGCTTGACATAAGTTCAATCCCTTTTACTTCTGTGCAATGGTTTAATCCTTGGGGGTGCAACTATACCAATTGGAGTGGGGCCAATTTACACACAAACGAATTAATACTTTCAAATAATGACAGCCTACTGTTTGTCACGGCAGGACAATCGGAATCATTTGTATTTGATGTAACTAACCCTATGACCGTTTCCAAGGTTGGTGAGTTTGTAAACTTAAATGACACACTGGCAACACATGGTTTGGATGTATGGGAAGATAAAGTTATTCTAAGTTTTATTCATACACCTTTTCACATTCCACCATTTACTCCATTTTTTGCTGACCCTGGAGGGTTAAAACTATTAAATTTTAGTTTCACTACTTTATCGACTTCCATCAGCGAAACTTCTTTGAATAATGAATCACTGAAAATATATCCCAACCCTAACGAAGGGCAAAATTTGTTTATTTCTTGTAATTCAGAGTTGGTTAGTATAAGGATGATGAATTCGACAGGACAGCTTGTTTTTGTTGAATTAAAAATAAACCAAAAGGAATATTCAGTAGAATTACCAGCAATTGAATCAGGTATATATTTTCTTTCAATCGAGACAAAAGAAGGACAAAAAACTGAGAAAATTATTATAAATTAACGTTTGCTAACAGCACCTACCCAAAAGGTGGGGTTTCGTGTTCCAAAGACAGTTTTTGGTTAACGAAAGTTTAGTTTTTCAAATCAAGTTTGTGGTAAAAGCCCCGCCCTTCTGGTAGCTGCAAAACGTCAAACTGTCTAAAAACCCCACCCCCGTTCACAAATTGTGTATTACAAGACCTTCTGATCTTTCCTTCCTCTTAGTCGAAGATTTATCTTTAAATCATGAAATTCATTCAAGGGCTAAACCGATCGCAGATCAGCCTGTTTCCGGTATCGCTGGAAGAAGCCATTGATCATGATAACGAGGTGCGGTTGATTGACATTTTTGTTAACTCGCTGAATTTAAAGGACTTTGGTTTTAAATGCGATTTCGATGAAAACGGGCGTCCGGCCTACCGTCCCGCCGTTCTGCTCAAATTATTCATTTACGGGTATCTCAATAAAGTCCGTTCCTCCAGAGACCTGGAAAAAGAATGCAAACGAAACATCGAGGTGATGTGGCTAATGTGCTCGCTCGCACCCGATCACAACACTATTGCCAACTTCCGCAAAGACAATCCTGCGGCCATTAAAAAAGTATTCCGGGCTACCGTTCAAATCGCCCGTCATTTTGAACTCATCGGCGGAAAACTCATTGCCGGCGACAGCACCAAACTCCGAGCACAGAACTCCAAAAAGAACAACTACAACCAGAAGAAAATTCAGCGGCACCTCGATTACATCGATGCCAAAATTGAGCAATACACTCAAGAACTCTCCATGGCTGATAGGGATCAGGCCCGTTTGATTCGGGAGCATCTCAGCACACACGAAGCAAGGAAAATGGCCTATCAGGCACTGAGTCAGGAACTGGAGCGCAGTGGCGAGGTACAAATCTCCACCTCCGATCCCGACAGCCGTATGCTCATCACCCGAAACAACATTACTGAAGTAGCCTACAACGTTCAAACAACAGTAGATGCCAAGCATAATTTACTGATTGACTACAAAGTCACCAATGAAAACGACAGCAAAGCCATGGGCGACATGTTACAACGCGCTGCTGATGTACTCGGTCATACCGATTTTACCGCCCTCTACGACAAAGGATATCACACCGGTTCCGAGCTCAAAACAGCCCAGGAACTCGGCATTGAAACCCTGGTAGCCATTCCTGATATCTCATCTGCTTCCATGGCCCCCGACCATGCCTACAACGTTTCCGAATTTAGCTTCAATGCCGAATTACACAGCTATACCTGTCCGCAAGGGCACACCTTAAAAACCAACGGGAGGTGGTACAAAAAAGACCGAAACGGTCCCGGAAGAAAATACACTGCTCCCATTCGAGTTCAGCACTTCAAAACATCTGCATGCAAAGCATGTCCGGTAGTCCATTTATGCACCAGAAACACCCAAAGAGGACGTGTGATAGAGCGAACTGAATTTGCCCCGTATATCGAGCAAAACCGAGTCAATCTGGAACAAAAAGAGCTCCTGTACAAACGAAGGCAGGCCATTGTAGAGCATCCTTTCGGCATCATCAAACGACAATGGGGCTTTTTTTATATCTCCACCAAAAAAGGCATCGACAAAGCAGCGGCAGATGTAGGTCTCATTTTTACTGCTTATAATCTCCGGCGCCTGTTCAACATCCTCGGAAAAGCAAGGTTGGAAGCCTTGTTTGCCACTGATTTTGCCCTAATTGAAATTGTCCGGGCCCTTAGAAGCAGTAAAAAGACTTTCAGCACTAATTTGAATCAATTTTATAACTTTGGTCAGCTAGTTCCTGAATATTCCTTGTCGCATAAGAATTGGCAATAAATATTCGGGAGGAAGGAGGTTTTTAGACGAACTGACGTTATGGGCAAGTTAAAAACGACAAATGGTCAAGAGGTGGGCTGACCACCCAACCTACCAAAAAGAAATGTTTCAAAAAAAGTGGAGACCAGAAACCACTTAAAAAACGGGGCGTAAACCGAAAAGCCTTAGGAGTAGGAAATAAAAAATATGATTACAAGAAAAACAACTTTAACGATGATCATCTTGGCACTTTTCTTTTTTACTGCTTGCAATGAAGATGAACAAACTGAACCAAAAAAAGCTGTAACCTTAGATGAGTTTGTGGGTTCATACACACTTAATAACACAAGCTACAGGGTACCGTTGGATACCGCAGGCAATGAGATATCTACTGAAAAAATCAGTTTAGAAAATGAAGAGTTAAATCTGAGCAAGGGCAATGGTGACACTTTGATTTTCGAATCACCTTCCTTAGGTAGAGTTAAAGGAAAGGGTGAAGTGAACGACCAAACAATTAGGGTGAATTTTCATGAGCAAGACTATGTTGGTAAGGATGTCGATCCAACAGGACCAAACACCATCAAAACTATTGAACCTATTAACTTGAACAAAGATGACTTGGGCAAAAAAGAAATTACTGGTGATGCTTGGGTGGATAGACCGATGGGTACTAAGTCAAGATATCGCATTGCAAGTTTAATTAAATAGAGTTAAGGAAGGGTTTTATTAATTAAAACCAGCCCATAACAACGCATATAGCTCATGGCTGGTGAACGGTTGCCATCAAGGTTACCGTTCCCTAGTCGGAAAAGCAAGGTTGGAAGCCTTGTTTGCCACTGATTTTGCCCTAATTGAAATTGTCCGGGCCCTTAGAAGCAGTAAAAAGACTTTCAGCACTAATTTGAATCAATTTTATAACTTTGGTCAGCTAGTTCCTGAATATTCCTTGTCGCATAAGAATTGGCAATAAATATTCGGGAGGAAGGAGGTTTTTAGACGAACTGCCGTTGGCAGTAATAGTAAAAAAAGACAACTAAGTCAAAACAATTTCCAAACACTATTGTTATTAAGACTAATTTAAAATAAAAATGCATGAAACAACTAATTTTTATGCTTTGCCTTTCTTTAGGCATCTTATCTTGTCAAAAAGATGATAATGTAAGTCCAACTAACGACAGTATTTCATCCGTTAATGAATTTTTAAGAAATCAAAACGGACTAAGAATTACTGAACTCATAGAAGAAGGAACTAATAAAACATCTCAATTCAACCCTTATCTTTTCGTATTTAACGAAAATGGGACAGTCACAGCAACACAATCAAGTGGAACAATAAATGGAACATACTTGGTTTTTCGTGACGACAACAGAACTGAACTGCGAATGACCTTTCCTAACAACACAATTCTTTTTAAACTTTCAGACGATTGGTATTTCGTTTCTCAAAATGCTAATACAATTCGCTTTGAAGACAATGGCGACATAGTGCAATTTCAAAAACAGTAACAATTTAAAACAACAATAAAATGAACAAAAAATTCATCTCTGCATTTGCTTTTACTTGCTTGGCTTTGTTTCAGGTAAGCCTGTTTGCACAAGACAATAATGAAGCAAAAACACTTTTTGGAAGCGGAAACTCTATAAGCACAAAAGACTTAGGCTTTTTTGTTGCCCCAAGTTATGGTATAACTCAAATGGACGGCAGTACAGCATCTCTATTCAACTTGCGTGGCGGGATAAATTTAAAAGACAGATTGTCTTTTGGAGCATATTTCAATACTTCATTAAACCAGATTAGACCTCAAAGTGAAACTATTCAGAATATTTATATGGATTATTGGACAGTAGGTGGTTTTGCAGAATACACTCTATTTTCAAAAAAAGTCGCTCACTTAACTTTTCCTCTTTATGTTGGATATGGAGAAGTTCAAATGGACAATGAAAACGGAGACGCAGGACTTGGAGAAGCAAACTTTTTTCAAATTGAACCATCAGCTTTATTAGAAGTAAATTTGCACAAATACGTTAGATTTAATATAGGTGCAGGTTATCGTTTTGTTGGACAAATGAATTATAGAAACTTTAACCAATCTGATATTTCAGGCTTAACAGGTTATGTAGGATTGAAATTTGGACTATTCAGATAAAGAACTACTACTGCCAACAGCGGTAACCGTTGCACAACTACCTTTTAAACCGACTTTCTCCAAAAATCCTTGCAATAACGAGCTTCATACAGCCCTTATAAGCCATTGTTCTGAAAAAATGAGGAATAGTGCTTCTATAATTCAGGGGTCTTATAATTGATCTAAATAAGTCCTCCAAGGCGTTTAAAACTAAAGAAAGTCCGGCCCCCTTCACCACGTGCATGACTGCCGCTTTTACGATGGTTTTTCTGGTGATGAACTTCAGGTATTTCTGCAAATTATACGCCATAGCTGCCATGATGATATGTTTGTTGGCCTGTTTGATGCCCCGTGTGTTTACCCGGCGCATGTTCATGAAGTTGAGCAGGGTGCCCAAGACCGGTTCTACCGTTTTGCTGCGTATACGGCTGATGCGTTTGGCATACTGAGGGTTTTGGTGCAGTTTGGCATGCATGCGGTCGTAGTATTCTTTGTGGATGCTGTCGTCGATCTTTTTGAATTTGGTTTTCTTACCGCAGCATTCTTCTCTGAAAGGGCATTTTCCGCAGTCCGTTTCACTGCTGCGGTAGGTGCGCTTGGTGTAGCCTTTTGAGTCCGTCCGTTCACCCTTGAAGATGAGGATGGCTTTATTGCCTCGCTGACATTCATACTGATCCAGTTCCTTATTGTATTCAAATCCCGCTCTGCTTGCTTTGTATTGACCGAAATTGGGTATCCAGGCATCCAAACCCTTTTCTTCACAGTATTTGAGTGATTCACCACTGGAATAGCCTGTATCGGCAGTGATCTGTTCGATTTGGATATCGTGTTGTGCCAGGTTGTCCAGCACCTGATCCATGATTTTTGGCAAGCATTGACTATCGCGTTGATCGGCGAAATCGGCACAGGCCCCGGTGATCACGTGATGAGCATCATCCACGGCCAGTTGTGCGAAATAATTCAACTGACGCGCCTTGCCGGGCTTGGTGCTGATGCGGCTGTCGGGGTCGTGTGATTGCTCAGAAATTTTGGGCGGATCAGGTTTCCGTTTTCGTCTGTTGTTGGATCGATCTTATTGCTCTGAGCTGTTTTGTTACTGCCACCGGGTTGGTGCTTGTATTCTTCTTCCTTCCAGGCGTGGTGTCGGTCCACCAATTTTTTGCGCGTTTTATTCACCTTGTACTCACTGTTATCATTGAGTTCTTCAGCGTAAAAGGCTGCATCCTCTAAAACTTCCTTCTCCAAAAGACTGTCCATACTGGCATTGGCCTTTACAAAGGCACTATCCACCGCCTGTCGCTTACCCCGGATCATGCCGGCCCCAACGCACATGCTCAGCACCCGCTGAAACAGCATTAAAAACACTTCTTCACCATACTGCTGCCGTGTGCGACTGATGGTACTATGCCAGGGAAGTTCCTCATCCAGATCGTACCGCAAATACAAACGGATGTTCAGGCAGTTCGAGCAGTATTGTACCAGTTTACGGTCCGAAGAGATGTTATTCAGATAGCCCACAAGGCACATTTTAAAGAACACCACCGGATCGATGCTCTCCTGACCTTCCGTGCCATAATAACACAATGTTTCCTTGTACAAAAAGTGTAGATCAAGTGCAGAATCCAACTTGCGCCAGAAATCATCTTCGGCCACCAGGTCATTGAGGCATACCTGATACAACATTTTGGGTTGAATGTGCTTGCGTCCTTGCATGGAATAAAGATCGCACATCCATGTTCTCCATTCAACACATTGACAGTCAAACTTTTACACAATATAGCAAGGTTTTTTACAGGCTTTGAATTAAAGTTGTACAGGCAGTTGTGCAACGGGCACATCACCTATACGCAAGCAGGGGTTTCGTGCTTCGTTGGACAGGAAAGTGCTAAATTTGAAGTTCAGTTCTTCGTAGGAAGTTTAGTGATAAAAAGCCCTGCCTGCGTATAGCTGAGAACCGTTGGGGCACATGCAAAAAAAGACAACGGACACATTGATAATGACAAGTAAAGACAGACATATGGTCACACAGACCGACATAGAAAGTGGACTAACTCGACATGACCAACAGTGCAACTGGACAAAAACGATTGACAAAGAAGAAAAAAAAAGAAAAGCCACCGCTTCGCATTTTTGGAAATTTGAAATTTTTCTGCCAACCCACATTTGGCACATTTGCAAAGCCCCACAAGCCAACGCACTACCCAAGCTTTGCAAAAGAGCCAAATTTCACCTGCGCTCAATTCAATTAACTTAGTGATCTATTTTATCTCATGAAATGAAAGGAAAGGTAGCAGGTATAATATTATTGTTCTGTTTAATAGCACCAGTCGTGGCTACCTTTACTTTTTTGCAATACCAAAAAAAACAAGTTAAGCGTGAGGTAAAATGGAAAATGATTGTAGGGATTGACAAGGATGAACTCGTTTTTTTGAAATTCACAAACGAGGAAATCCAAACTGAGCTTAGGTGGGAACATTCCAAAGAATTTGAGTACAATGGTCAGATGTATGATATCGTTGAAAAGTCAATACAGGTTGATACCATTTATTATTGGTGCTGGTGGGATCATGAAGAAACCAAACTCAACAAACAACTTGACGGATTACTCGCTAAAGTCCTTGGAAATAACCCCCAGCGGCAAGAAAAGAAAAGCCAATTGGCTGATTTTTTCAAAAAGTTGTTTCACGAAAATCAAAAGACCCATTTGGCCAAAGTTTCAAAACACAGGATAGATCATTTCTTCTATTCTGAAGACTTCGCATCCATTTATCACGCCCCTCCCTTTCCTCCTCCCCGATTTAGTTAAATAAATACATGATCATTTTTTAGTCTACCATGTTCAATTATGGTGGACTTAACCTATTTATTAACTCAAAATAATTCACAATGAAAAAGACATTCATTATGTGGTTATTGGTGGGATGGACAAGTGTGTCCTTTGCCCAAACGGTAACCATTATAGATCAGCAATCAGAAAAACCGCTTGAAGGCGTGGTGCTGATCAGCGAAAGTCCCCAGGCATCAACTATAACGAATGCGAAAGGGCAAGCCGATATTACGGCTTTTAAAGAGGCGGAGAAAATTCAAATTCGATCCCAAGGCTATAAAACAGCGGTTTTAAGCTATAGCCAAATTCAATCCGTTGATTTTAGAATTGGTATGGAGTCATCAATTTTGAACCTTGACGAAGTAGTGGTTTCTGCTACACGTTGGCGACAAACATCCAGCAATGTTCCATCTAAAATCATCTCCATCTCACCCAAAGAAGTTGCCTTGCAAAATCCGCAAACTGCGGCTGACTTATTGGGTGCTTCCGGGAAGGTTTTTATACAGAAAAGCCAACAAGGAGGTGGAAGCCCAATGATCAGGGGTTTTGCTACCAACAGGTTATTATATACCGTTGACGGTGTCCGTATGAACACTGCAATTTTCAGGGCTGGCAACATTCAAAACGTAATCAATTTAGACCCCTTTGCTACTGAAAATACCGAAGTTTTGTTTGGACCGGGTTCAGTAATTTATGGTAGTGATGCAATTGGTGGGGTAATGAGCTTTCAAACCCTTACACCTCAATTGTCATTGTCTGACAAGCCGCTTGTGACAGGAAAAGCCGTAACCCGCTATTCTTCAGCAAACAATGAGAAAACCGGACACTTTGATGTGAATGTTGGCTGGAAAAAGTGGGCTTTTGTAACCAGTTTTAGTTCATGGGATTTTGATCACTTGCGACAGGGAAGCAATGGGCCGGATGATTACATCAAGAACATTTACCCTCAGCGACAGGATAGCATGGATGTGGTAATTACTCAAGATGATCCGCTATTGCAAATTCCATCTGCTTATTCGCAGATTAACCTGATGCAAAAAGTACGGTTTAAGCCCAACGAAAAATGGGACTTTCAGTATGGATTTCACTATTCCGAAACCTCTTCTTACGGAAGGTATGACCGGCACAATCGTTTCAGAAACGGAACCATTCGCTATGCTGAGTGGGATTACGGCCCGCAAATATGGATGATGAACAATTTGAACATTACGCATAGTGGAAACAATGCTGTTTATGATCAAATGTCGTTGCGATTGGCACAGCAATCGTTTGAAGAAAGCCGCATTGACCGTTCACTGAAAAGTGATGAGCGCAACACCCAAACCGAAAACATTGAGGCATACTCGGCAAATCTTGATTTCAACAAGAGAATAGGTTCGAAAAACACTTTGTACTACGGACTTGAATACGTGTTTAATGATGTTGCTTCCAAGGGCATGTTAACCGATATCTCGACAGGAGTTGGCCAAGTTGGTCCTTCAAGGTATCCGAATTCTACATGGAGTTCTATCGCTGCTTATGTGAACAATGAATTCAGAGTTTCGAATCAATTCACCATGCAGGCAGGTTTAAGGTATAACCAATTTAATTTGGATGCTGATTTCTCTAATAATTTAAATTTCTATCCATTTCCGTTCACCAATGCCGAAATTAATAATGGTGCTTTGACGGGTAGTATCGGAGGAGTTTATCGTCCAACAGAAAAATGGGCAATTCGCGCAAACTTCGGAACGGCCTTCCGCTCGCCCAATGTGGATGATATAGGTAAAGTATTTGATTCTGAGCCTGGTGCCGTTACAGTTCCCAATCCAGACCTTGAAGCAGAATATGCCTATAATTTTGATTTGGGAATTTCCAAAGTTTTTGGAGATGCTGTTAAAGTTGATATAACAGGCTACTATACCATCCTTCAAAATGCTTTGGTTCGCAGAAACTTTCAATTGAATGGACAGGACAGCATTCTGTACGATGGAGAAATGAGTCAGGTTCAAGCCATTCAAAATGCAGCAATTGCCAATGTTTATGGTGTGCAAGCCGGAATAGAGGTGAAGCTGTCAGCAGGATTTATGTTCTTGACCGACTTAAACTACCAAATTGGAGAAGAAGAACTGGACGATGGCACAACAAGTGCATCACGCCATGCAGCTCCATTTTTTGGTGTTAGTAGATTGCGTTATAAGTATAATGATCTCACACTTGAGTTTAACGCCATGTATCAAGGCGAAAGAAGCTTTGATGACTTGGCCACGGAAGAACAAGGAAAAGATGAGATTTATGCTAAGGATGCGAACGGGAATAACTACACGCCAGCTTGGTACACGCTTAACCTGAAAGCCATGTATCAGCTTACAGATAATTTCAGTGTAAGCGGTGGAGTGGACAACCTGACTGACCAGCGATACAGGCCATATAGCTCAGGGCTTTCCGGTGCAGGAAGGAATTTCGTGATTTCTCTGCATGCCAATTTCTAAGGTTCATTTATTATCAATCCCAGCTATCTGTCGTGAAATTGACCGGTAGCTGGGATTAAATCTAATCAACATGGAACGAAAGAAACATGCTTCCGTACTCAGGAGCGTCAGAAAAATTACCGAACCCTTGTGGCAACCTTATGAGGTGGTCCCCTTCGTCAAACAGTTTTATCTTGGTTTAAAGTTACTATTTCTTTTCAAGCTGCCAAATGATACACCTGGGAAGGAGTTTTGTACTCCAAAACGGAATGGTCTCTTCGCAGGTTGTAATACTCAATGAACTCACTGCAAGCTTGTTCTACCTGGTGTCTGTTGTTGAGTTCTTGTAGGTATAGCTTCTCATATTTGATGGTTCTGAAGAACCGCTCGATGTAGACATTGTCGATAGCTCTTCCTTTCCCGTCCATGGATATTTGTATAGTTTGGTGAGATTTAATGAATTTTACGTACTCCTCTGAGGTAAACTGACTGCCTTGATCTGTGTTTATGATCTCAGGTTTCCCATAGATTGCAAAGGCCTCTTGTAAGAGTGCAATGACCCAGGACGTTTCCATGGTGTTGGACAGACTCCAACCCACTATATATCTGCTCTTTAAGTCGATGATGGCCAATAAATACATATACCCGGTCTTCATAGGGATGTAACTGATGTCCATAGCCCACACCTGATTCACGCGTTCGATGTTCAGGTTCCTTAGCAGGTATGGGTATTTGTATTGTGCAGGGTCAATAATGGTGGTTCTTGGACGGCAATAGACGGTCTTCAAGCGCATCACCTCCATCAAACGACGTGTACGGCCGACATCATAACCTCGCTTAGACAGTTCTTTACACATCCTGCGCGTGCCTCGTGTGGGATCCTCGATATACAGTTCATCCAGAATACGCATCATCTCCAGCTCTTTGCTCGGTACACCTTTGGGAACATAATACAAACGGCTTCGGGATCCTGCACTGATGTGCTATAGGGATCTCTGAGCCCTCCAACTCTACGAGTTGCACCTTGTCTTTGGTCGACATCATTTGAGTTTTTTTTTGTACCAGTTGTTCTCGAAATTTAACACACCTATTTGCCGAAAGAGCTCGTCTCGCTCCGATTTGAGTTGATCCAACTCTTCATTGAGCTTCTTGTCGTTTTCAAAAACTGAGGCACTCTGCTCCAAAAACTGTTTCTTCCAATGGACTATCTGAGTAGGGTGTAGCCCATACTCCTGGGCAAGCTCAGATACAGTTTTAATTCCTTTGATTGCCTCTAAGGCTACTTCAGCTTTGAAGGCTGAACTGAATGTTCGTTTGGTTCGCTTCATTGGGTTGCAATTTATATTCTTGAAATTACTGTCCAACTTTATGGGACCACCTCACTACAATCCTTTTGGAGTCTACAGTATTTATAAAGATATAAAAGGTAATATCTGGTTTGGCACGAACCCGGTCGGAGTTTGCCGATATGATGGAGAATCGTTTGAATGGATCACAGAAGAAGATGTGACCGAATTTCGCAACGAAGGAGCAAATGGAGTGCGTTCAATAACGGAAGATAAAAACGGCGACTTTTGGTTCAACACGGAATACCGATACAGTGTCTACGACAGCACAACTTTAAAAAGTACTAACTTTTACACAAGACACGAAAGTATTGGTGGTTTAGACGGGAAAAAGGAAAGCGACCTGGACGAATATCTATCAACTGTTAAAGACAACAATAATAATTTGTGGTTTGTGACCTATCTCGATGGTGTTTGGAAATATGATGGATCGAA
Organism: Flavobacteriales bacterium; assembly: GCA_020635435.1. GTDB lineage: Bacteria > Bacteroidota > Bacteroidia > NS11-12g > UBA9320 > VMDK01. The sequence continues at coordinate 234,291 of JACJZU010000003.1, read as the reverse complement.
AATTACACATTATGCCGTTCAAGAGCATTCCAAACAGATCGCTATATTCAGCATATACAAAGATAACAAAGGTGATCTATGGCTTGGGACTCACGAAAATGGCGCATATATATTCAATGGGACAGGATTTGAGGAATTTACAAAATAACGAATGAGAAAGAGCTGCAGCTCACTACGGCTATGACGGTCATGCCGGCTAAACATAGGCATGTCGCTTAGCCATAGCCGTCAGACCAAAGCAATACCCCTCATCAATTAAACCGATACGGAAAACGTCGCGCAAACTGACGACTCAGACCCTGTACCATTTGCTGCGGGGTAAATTCCCAATCGGCTTGAGAACGGTTGCTCACGCCCCAAAGCACCACCCCATCGCGGCCATCGAGAACCTGGAGTGAGGCGGCAATATCGTAGGTTCTGTTCATGTTGAAATTGTCAGTTGGAAGCGGTACCTGATCCCCACCCGGAATTTTGGTGCGCAATATGTCAAGGACGTCGTCGGCAACATCCAGCCCATAACTTTCCAATCCGCTCATGAAGCGCTGCATTTGCAGATCGCCGCGAACTACGGCGTCTACCTTCAACAATTCACAGAGCTTCTCAGGCGAGAGCGTCCAGCTATCGCGGATGCTATATCCCGAATCTGCCAATAGTTGATTGGTTTTGTTGAGGGCTTGAAAATTGATCGACACATCTTTTCGGCCGGGACCTGATTGCCAGAGTAGGCCATCATAGATCTCCTTTTGAAAGGCCATGCTCTCCACCTCCTCTATGGCCGCTACATCGGCTTGTGTCATGTCCTTGGGCAATCTGCCCGTATAGGATGTCTGAGGAGGGACTACCGCAATTACCTTATGAAGTGGGGCCCTTCGGTGATAGGCAGGGGTGATATTCTGACGGCTTCCACAAGAAGAGGCCAGAACGAGGAAAATGAAGCTCAGTAGGATTGAATTTTTCATAGCGCTTAGTTGAGCGTTCAAAAATAGTTTTCACATTTCTCTTTTGTGAAATGTGTAAGGCTGCTTTGGTGGTGGTTTGTTGATGTTTTTTTTTTCACCACAGATTACACAGATCGACACAGATATTGGAGGGATTATGTTTGAATTTAGGGACGGAGACCAGGTCTGCATTGATCATTAGATCAGCAGATACCCTTTTAAATCAGATCCTTGATCATTTCGGTGAGTCGCCGTGCCTCTTCCATGGTTTCCGCTTCACTGTAAATGCGAACAATGGGTTCGGTATTCGATGGCCTGAGGTGCACCCAGCTCCGGTCGAAATCGATCTTCAATCCATCTATGCGGTTCATCGATTCTCCCTCGAACTTCGCCTCAACTTTCCGGAACAGTTCTTTCAGATTCAGGGACCCCAACTCGAGCTTATCCTTGGACATCACATAATTCGGATAGCTCGCTTTCAGTTCCGTCATACTGCAATTCCGCTGAGCGAGATAAGTGAGGAAAAGGGCAATCCCTGCCAAAGCATCCCTGCCATAATGCAGATCCGGCCAGATCACACCTCCATTGCCTTCACCGCCGATAACGGCATTTGTTTCTTTCATCATCTGAACCACATTCACTTCTCCCACCGCACTGGCCCGATAAGTTCCGCCATGCTTCTCCGTGATGTCGCGTAAGGCCCGTGTTGAAGACAGGTTCGAAACGGTGTTTCCGGGCCGTATGCCCAACAGATAGTCGGCCACTGCAACCAAGGTGTATTCTTCACCGAATAAAACGCCGTTTTCCATAACGAAGCAGAGTCGATCCACATCCGGATCTACTACGATACCCATATCCGCTCCGCTTTTCGCAACCCGGTCGCAGATCTCCGTGAGATTTTCAGCGAGTGGTTCCGGATTATGCGGAAAATGTCCGTTCGGTTCGCAGTACATCAATTCCGCTTCAACACCCAGTTTATTGAGTAAACGCGGTATAGCTATTCCACCTGTACTGTTCACGGCATCCACAACTACCTTGAATTGTCTCTTCGATATCAGATCTGCATCGATCTCCGGTCTGGACAGAATGAGATCTATATGCCGGTCTATCCAACTATCGTCATTCATTATCCTTCCCAACTTATTCACCGTGGCAAACTCGATGGAACCTGAATCCACCATCGCGAGAAGTTCCGCTCCTTCCCGGGCAGAAATGAATTCTCCGGCTTCATTCAGCAATTTCAACGCATTCCACTGAGCGGGGTTATGGCTTGCAGTGAGGATGATTCCACCCGCAGCCCGCAATTCCGGTACAGCTACCTCAACGGTAGGTGTAGTACTCAAACCCAGATCGATCACATCCATGCCCATCCCGATGAGCGTATTGCTCACCAGAGCACTTAGCATTGGACCGGAAATCCGGGCATCGCGACCGATCACGATCGTATTTCCCGCATGGCGCTTTTGTATCCATGCACCATAGGCGGCTGTGAGTTGAACGATGTCAATAGGTGTCAGGTTATCGCCCGGAGTGCCTCCGATCGTACCCCTGAATCCGGAGATCGATTTGATAAGTGTCATGCAGCAAAACTATCAGATTTATGTGAGCCCTTTCGGATTGCGCTCGGAGAAGAATTAAACATATTCTGCCCTTTTATGGACTGGGCATGCACCTTAAATTCGCGACGTGCAGTTAAGATCGTATTTAGCCCTGTTGATCGGGTTCTTAATAATTACCGCCGGTAGTTGTCAGACCGCGGATAACGTTGTAGTAGGATTTTACAACGTGGAGAATTTATTCGACACCGAAGATGAGCCCGGTAAAATTGACGAGCAATTTTTACCAGGAAGCCCGTGGAAATGGGATGAATCGAAATACCGTGAAAAACTGCACAACTTGAGTACCGTGATCGACAGCCTCTATGCCAACCGACACGCTCAGATACTGGGACTCTGTGAAGTTGAGAATCGTCGGGTGCTTGAGGACTTGATCGCTACACCTTTACTTTCCGATAATTCTTATGGGATCGTTCATTACGAGAGCGACGACGCCCGGGGAATTGATAACGCATTGCTGTACGATAAGCGAGTATTCACGGTATTGGAGAGTGGGATCAGGCAAGTAGATCTGGAAGGCATGGACGATACAACGCGACCGATCTTGTGGGTGATCGGAAGGTTGAAAAGTGGTGATACTCTGATCTGTTTCGTAAATCACTGGCCAAGCAGGCGCAGTGGCAAAGCAGAATCGGAGCCTAAACGGATCCGTGCAGCGCAGACCTTAAGGACGCTATTTACCGAATTCGGAGATCGATATCCAGGTGCAGCTGTAATTGCCATGGGTGATTTTAACGATGAGCCGGACGATATCAGCATTCGCCAAGAACTCGGCGCCGGCCCCTCGGAAGAGTTGGGCAAAGGTGAAACGGGATGTACCTACATCAACCTGATGTGGGAAATGGATCGGCAGGAAAAAGGTACATATCGTTTTCGCGATACTTGGAATATGCTGGATCAAATGATCGTGAATACTTCCCTAATGGACGGAAAAGGATTGGACATAGTGGCCGGAAGTACGGGAATTAAGGACGACCCAAAACTCAAGCAGATAGATCCTAAATACATGGGTTATCCCTTACGCACTTACGGAGGACAGAAGTATTTGGGTGGCTACAGCGATCACTTTGCGGTGTATACCTTGTTACGCACTTCAAAATAGTGTACTTCATATTATACGTTTAATTACTTTTGCTCAGGGCAAACCGGCCTGTCGCGTTGTACAATTGTACGATGAGGAAAGTCCGGGCAACACAGAGCAACACACTTCCTAACGGGAAGGATGCCGCAGGGCAGACAGCGCGTGTAGCAGAAAATAACCGTTCCCTGCTTGCGGGGAATAAGGGTGAAAATGTGAGGTAAGAGCTCACGGGGCTGCCGGGCGACCGGTGGCTTGTACAAACCTTGTGTGTTGAAAGGCCAAATAGTTTGGTGGTTGAGGGTTGCTCGTCCGAGTTGCGGTTTCCGCACCCACCGATGGGTAGGCTGATCGAGGTTGCCGGTGACGGCGATCCCAGATAAATGACAGGCACCTTCCCGCAGGAAGGTACAGAACCCGGCTTACAGGTTTGTCCTTTTTTATTTATGAAGATTAATTGAAATGAAATTATGTCGAGAGTTCTGATAGTTGACGACGAACAAAGCATCCGGGAAACACTTCGTGAGATCCTGGAATACGAATCCTATGAAGTAGAGGAAGCCGCCGACGGTAAGGCTGCATTGGACAAGATCAAGAAATACAGCTACGATGTTGTTCTGTGCGACATCAAGATGCCGGGAATGGATGGGATCGAATTACTGGAGAAATCGAAGGAATTCGCACCGGATGTACCCTTTATCATGATCAGTGGTCATGGCACCATCGAAACGGCACTCGAAGCTACCCGATTGGGGGCCTACGATTTCATCAGCAAACCACCTGACCTGAATAAGTTGCTCATTACGGTTCGCAATGCCAGTGAAAAGAATAATCTGGTCATCGAAACGAAGGTTCTCAAGAGAAAGATCACCAAAACCCGGGAGATCATTGGCGATTCCCCGAGCATTCGCAAGATCAAAGACACCATAGAAAAGGTGGCACCTACCGATGCACGGGTGCTGATAACGGGTGAGAACGGAACCGGAAAAGAACTTGTGGCGCGTTGGATTCACGAAAAGAGCAATCGGGCATCGGAGGGATTGATCGAAGTGAACTGTGCCGCAATACCTTCTGAACTCATAGAAAGCGAACTTTTTGGTCATGAAAAAGGATCGTTCACATCTGCTCACAAACAGAGGATCGGAAAATTCGAAAAGGCCAATGGCGGGACCTTGTTTTTGGACGAGATCGGCGATATGAGTTTAAGTGCGCAAGCCAAGGTATTGCGCGCTTTACAGGAAAATCGGATCACCCGCGTTGGTGGAGAGAAAGATATTGAGGTAGACGTTCGCATCATAGCTGCAACCAATAAAGATCTCCGCACGGAAATAGAAGAAGGGCGGTTCAGAGAAGATCTGTATCACCGGATCAGTGTAATAATCATACACGTTCCCACGCTCAACGAACGTACCGACGATATACCCATGCTCGCAGAGCGTTTCTTGCAGGAAATTTGTGAAGATCACGGCATTGCGCGTAAACACCTGGCTCCCAGCGCCTTGCAGGAGTTGAAAAAAATCAACTGGACCGGAAACATCCGGGAGCTTCGCAATGTTATTGAAAGACTCGTGATCCTGTGTGATGATAAGATCACCGGAGATGATGTGAACAATTTCTCCAATGCCATGAGCCGTAGGACAAATTCATTGGATATCGTGGAGCAATTTGAGAAATTCCAGGACTTCAAGGATCACGCTGAAAAGATCTTCATTGATGCGAAATTGAAGAAGAATGCCTGGAATGTGGCAAAAACGGCGACGGAGATCGATATTCAGCGAAGCCACCTTTATAATAAAATTGACAAGTTTGGATTAAAACGTTCGAAGAAGGACAAATGACGGGAACAGATCTCGATGAGGCCAGGCGCTTTCTGGAAGCGGGAAAGCTGGTGGCCATCCCAACGGAAACGGTATATGGATTAGCAGCGAACGCACTCGACGAAAAGGCCGTATTGCGCATCTTCCAGGCCAAGAACAGGCCCCATTTCGACCCACTGATCGTGCATGTTTCCAATAGACAGCTCGATGAATTCGACTTCCACATACCGGTAGAAGCCCGGGAACTGGCTGCCCACCATTGGCCTGGTCCGCTTACCTTACTCATTCAAAAACCTGATTTCATACCGGATATAGTTTGCTCCGGGTTGAATATGGTTGGATTGAGAATGCCCGATCATCCCTTAACACTTGCGCTGCTCGAACAACTCCCCTTCCCCCTGGCCGCGCCAAGTGCCAATCCGTTCAAGTATGTTAGTCCCACAACGGCATCACATGTTGAGGATCAATTGGGGAGTCGCGTAGATTATATTCTGGATGGTGGTCCTTCAACGGTTGGACTCGAATCCACGATCGTATCCTTCGAAGACCCCGACAATCCGAAAGTATTGCGTTTGGGAGGGTTGCCTTTGGACGCGATACGGGAATTTGCAGCCAATTTGGAGCTGGATCTTCAAAGTGGAAGCAACCCGTCTGCACCCGGGCAAATGGAGCAGCATTACGCAACACGTACCCCTCTGGTGTTCACGGACGATATTGAAAGTGCCCTGGATGAATATGCTGATAAGCGCATCGCGGTGATCGGGTTTCAGGAACTGGAAAATTATCCGGCTGCACTGAATATGGATCTCTCACCTCGGGGCGACTTACGTGAGGCGGCCAAAAACCTTTTCAGAATGCTCCGGGAGGCCGATCGGCCCGATATTGACCTGATCGTAGCAGTTCGCGTGCCTAATCACGGACTTGGAATGGCGATCAACGATCGTCTGAGCAGGGCGCGCACGCATGTATCCAATGACCTTCAGGATCTTTGATCCGGATAACCACCATTGCCAACAGACGTGGCAATGGCAGTTTCGGATCTTCTTTCCCACGGAAAGTGTGGTATGTTTATGCGCTTAATCCACAGTTACATTGAGAAATAATTGTTTAAGTTTTCCATCTCGGTTAGTGATGGTGAATGTGTATTCGTGTGTATTCCCTGGTATCGTGTCCGAAAGCCTAAAAACATGATCGTGTTGATAGCTCTGAGTTTTGAGATCTTCGGTATAAATTGAGGAATCCGAACCGTTATTCACCGATTCTGAAATATTGAATCGGATCAACGGATCATTTACCTTTTCGGTTTCAGCCTTGATCCCTACCTTGAATTCGGCACCACCCGGTAGCACCTCATTTTGAAATGTATAGCCGTTTTCCGTTTTGAAGCTGATCCTGAGCTCATTTTCATCTTCTTCGGTTTCTTTACAAGAATAGAGGAACATAGTATATAAGGTCGACAGCATGATAATTCTGAATATTGCTTTCATTGAATTTGATTTTTTAAATTTTTAGAAGAAATAATTTTAATACTGATCGTGATATCCCGTCCCATATTTAAGTAACCAAAATTCTTCAATCTCGACAGGTGATCGAAATATGCCTCATTGAGTAAATTTCGAGCTGTGCAGTTTAGGACATAATTGGTATTCCGGGTTTTGAATCTGAACCCGATCCCCGCATTGAGGATTTGATAGGACGGCGTTGTTACTTCTTGCTGCGCAACTCTATCTTGTCTTAGAACGAATTCCGCATTGAAGAAACAATAAGATATTGGAATTTTACTTTGAAGTTTATCGATTCGCAGTTCAGGTCTTATCCGCTGCGCCGGCATGAAGGGCAGATAATCCCGATTGGACATCCTTCCTATCAGCCCCGAATAGGTGCCAGAAAGGTAAACATTATAAGCTGGAATCATCTTCCAGTTCGCTGTAATTTCCTGACCGGAAATACGCACCTCATCCTGCATAAAAAGTGCAATCGGAAATCCAAACCATACCCTGTCCGTAGGTTCAAGGAATATGTAGTTTGTGAAGTGATTGTAAAAGGCAGATGCATTGATCTCGAAACGGTTCCCGCTGTAACAAAATACAATTTCGGCATTGATATTCCTTTCGTTGAACAGCTTCGGATCTCCAATCTCGTAGGTATATACACCCTCATGTAGACCGTTCGAAGAGAGTTCGGCCAAATTCGGAGATCGTACACCGCTGGCCAGATTACCTTGAACGCTGATACCTCGCATCGGGTTATAGATCGATCCGAGCATTGCACTTACAAATGGGCGATACTGTTTGAATGGATCTATATCCTTTTCTAAGGAATTCACACCCGCGGTAGGTAATGCATGAATGTAGCGCACACCCGTGGAAAAACCGGTTTCATGGATAAACTTTCCCTTCTCTGATTTGAGGTAAGCTGAAATGGATTGCTCGAAAAGTTCGGCATCGGGAATAATACGACGCTTCCCGAAATTTCGATTTTGTTGAAAGCTGCTGTTCCCTCTTAAGATCACTGATACATGTTTACTCAAATCGGTCTCCCATTGTGCTGCGATCTGGGCAGACAGAAGGTGCATGATCAGACTGAGTTCTGCACCACCTTCATTTTCTGAACGGTAGTTCGACTGCGCTCCGGCCCTGATCTGCAGCTTAGAACGTTCGAATTTCCTATCATTTACCGACGAAAGGATATGCAACATTACATTATGATGCGGGCCCTTCATCTGACGGGTTCGCAAATGATCGGGTTCCATATAATCACGTAGATCGTTGAATAGAAATCCGAATTGATTAAATGCAAAATGATAGTGGTTCTCACTACTCCATTTTTTTCGAGTAAAACCAGCGCTTGCCTTAAAGTGCAAACCGTTAAAGCGGCTGTTCAAAACACGTTCTCCATTTCCATCGGAGTAATCGGTGTGTGACTCAACACCAATTCGAAAACGAAACCAATTTGTACCTGTGTTCCATCTTATTCCGGAGTTATGAACAATTCCCATGGTGTTTGAATGGAATTCGGTATTGAAATCGGAAACGGCCTTTCCGTTACTAACCGGTTTTTCCTCGATAATGTTGATCACCCCCCCAAGGGCTTCCGTACCATAAAGGACTGACAAGGGACCTTTAACAACCTCAGCCTTTGAAATTCCCATTGTAGACAATCCGAGTCCGTGTTCGTCCTGCCACTGTTGATTATCGAAACGCAAGCCCGAAAAAAGAACCAGTATGCGATTTCCATACAATCCGCGAATGACGGGTTTGGAAACGCCGGGACCGGTACTGAGCATGCTTACTCCGGGAATCTGCGTGAGCGCATCGGATAAATTCAAGGAGCCGCTTCGGTCAATTTTCACCGACTGTAGTGGTTCTATCTGAATACTTGTATGTCGCCTGGCTTCGGGGCGGAATGAGGATACGACCACCTCGTTCAAGAGACCGGATGATCTGCTCAATTGAACGGTACGCCCCCTTTCCTCCAGCTGATTCAACGAGAAAAGCATAGTTTGATAACCCGGCAGGAATAATTCGAATGTATCAACCGCACGAAATATCGAAATGTCTGCTCTGCCACTTTTATCGGTCTCGGTAAACGAAGCATTTCCCTTCACCGAAACACGCACATTTGAAAGTGGTGTTCCTTCATCGGCATCCACAACCGATAGGGTTTGAGCCATTGAACTGCATACAAGTCCCATGAAGAACCACAATGAAACAAATTTGAACATTGTGATAAATCATTTGATCTGTTGGAAATAATTGATATTAATTCAGCTTTTGAAGATCGTTTTTTCCGGAGGCGGGGTAGGCGGATCCACAGACATGGAACAACAATTATCCCGATCCGGTAAATGCCATTGAGCGATGATTGGCAACAAATTCACGTGATCCATGGGTTCCTGAAAATAGAACGATCTGAAAAAGTTACTCAATTTGTCTTCCGTTTGTTTACTCTCCGGTAATCGCCCACAAGCAAATGCCACGAGTCGGCCTAGTTTCTTGTTTAATTCAGTTTCACTTTTATCGGGCCAACACCGGTATGCGATGGTGTCTCCAATTCGCTCAGAAGCGACTATATCGAACATAACGTCTTTGAACTGAAACTCTTTGGAGTGCTTCCAGTTCACCATTCGGTCGAGATCGGCATGATGGAATTTGAGCAGTACAAGTTGTTGTGGATCAATTTTCCGCAGAAGGGTTCTCTTCACCTCTCTTCGCACTTGTTTCTGCTTGTGCTTCAACAGCACATAAGTTCCGGTAAATGGCAAGATCAGGCTACAAATAAGCGTTATCCCTATCAAGCGGATCCTTATGCCGGGAAGTTTCAAATGCATTCCTAGAACGCAAATGTACACGCCAATTTTAAACCATTCGATCTGAATGTGGCATCCGGAAGGCGTCCGGGGTAGTCGGGGTACTTCGTGGAAAGGGTGAAGTTATTGAAAACTGCCATTTCCAGATTAATAGCCTTCTGATTCGGTAGAATGAATCCGAATCCATGTCCCATGCTCAATTGTAAAAAATTGATCGAAACCCGGAGATCCCTATAGCCCGGATAGGTGAAATCGTTCGGAAAAACGTTGAAGATGGTATCATTCACTGTGTAATTGAGTTCTGTACTCATGTTGCCGAGCATTAATTCAATCGGCAGGTAGGCCGCGACGTTTCTCGTTTCCTTGTCGTACGTGTAGGTCATTCGGCCTCCTACTGCGAAATACTTATCAATATCTGAGAGCACGCCCAAGTCGGCAGTTAGTCCGGCGGTCAAACGCGGGTTCAAAAAAGTTCCTACATACAATTTGGCTCCTGTCGGGAGCATCGCGAAGGAATTAGGCCCCTGCAGGTAGTAACCATCGTTCACCAGATCCTGACCAACATTCACATACCCGGTCGAAATTCCAATTTGGGTAGTAAAACCTACTTTTTTCCTTGGATTCAGGGTTATACTATCTCGCGAATTTCGATTCCTGTAACGGCATGGTTTATCGTATTCAAAGAATCTGTAATCCGATCGGGCCCAGGAATAATAGCGTCCACCTTCGTCCTGAAAAGTGATATCGCCATCGGCCTGATCGAATTCGAGGATCTTGCCACGCAATATTTCCTTGGATTTCAGATAAACATAATCGCAACGATCCATCACCACTTGTCTGCGTTGAGCCATGGCAGGCAGTGCAGTTGAGATCAAAATAAAAAAAACAATGTTCCGGATCATCAATCTTGAGTTACGCATTGGAGCGCAAGTTTAATGAGAAATTCTTGTAAGAATGGATTTTGAAATTAATGGTAGGTCCAATTCCAATTTAAGGAGAACTTATAATTCATTGTACGGGATCGGCTCTGTTGAATGTGATGCGCAAAATGGTGTGATCTGTGTTCAAGAAGATCGGGATCTTGGCTCATCCACTCCACTTTAAAAGCTCTGTAGATCGTACAACTTCCGATATAAACCATCCTTCAATACCAGCTCATCATGACCGCCCCTTTCTGCGATACAACCGCGATCGATCACTAGAATTTCATCGGCATGTTGTATAGTTGAGAGCCGATGAGCAATCACCAGCACGGTACGTCCCTTCATGAGATTCTCGAGGGCTTCCTGAACCAGTTTTTCAGACTCGGTATCGAGTGCGGAGGTGGCTTCGTCCAGGATCAATACATCGGGATTATTGAGAACTGCACGAGCGATGGCAAGTCGCTGACGCTGTCCTCCGCTCAATTTCCCTCCGCGATCGCCGATATTGGTATCGTACTTATCCGGAAAATCAATGATGAACTGATGCGCATTGGCAATACGTGCTGCTTGCTGCACCTCTTCGTCGGATGCATCCGGTCTGCCTAAACGTATATTTTCCCGAATGCTATCGTTAAAAAGCACCGGATCCTGGGAAACGATCCCCATCAGATCCCGCAAACTGCGGATCGTGAGTGCGCGTATGTCAATACCATCTATAAGTATTGCTCCATCTTTCACATCGTGAAATCTCGGCAACAGATCCGCTATGGTGGATTTGCCCCCCCCCGAAGTGCCAACGAGGGCAATGGTTTTGCCCTTACTCAGATTAAAACTCACATCCCTGAGTACCGGTTCATCTCCATAGCTGAAAGAAACATTCCGATATTCGATCCCGTTCTTCAATTGATCGATCTGCACAGCCTGTTCCGATTCCTGAATAGGATCCTCCGCATACAACAGTTCCCCGATCCGGTGCAGGGAAGCAGAGGCCTTCTGAACACGGAACCAGGACTCAGACAATGCCTTGGCAGGCGTTATCAGCTGTGAAAAGAGCACGATGTACCCAATGAAGTACTTCCCATCCAAAGCAACCGACTCGGATAACACCAGGCGGCCACCAAAGAGCAGTATGAGTGAGATGACCACAGAAGCGAGAAATTCACTCAAGGGGCTTGCCGCAAGCTCCTTGCGGTGCAGTTTTACCATCAACTTGAAATGATTGTCGTTGGTTTTCCGAAAATTCGATTTCACCCGATCTTCCGCATTAAAAGCCTTGATAACCTTCAAGCCTCCCAGAGTTTCTTCCAGAATGTTCAACACTTCTCCCAATTTCTCCTGACTTTGTCGCGCTGTAGATTTAAGTCTTTTACCCAATCTGGAAATGATATAACCGCTCACGGGAAGTATCAGCATGGCAAAAAGAGTCATTTGCCAACTAAGTAGAAATAAACTCAACAGGTAGAAAAATATATAGAAGGGATGCTTTAACAACATTTCGATCCCCCCGATCACTCCCCATTCCACTTCCTTTACATCATTATTGGCACGGGATATTATGTCCCCTTTTCTTTCTTCGGAGAAAAAGGCGATCGGCAGCAGGACGATCCTCGAATAAAGTCGCTCGCGCAGATCGCGGACCACACCACTGCGGACGTAGGCAATACTAAAGAAAGACAAATAATTGAACAGATTCTTGAAGAGGAACATCAACACGATGCCCCCACTGAAGAAATACAAACTGCCCAATGCCCCGATACGGAAAATAAAATCCTTCAGACGGAAATCGAGGTAATGCATCAATTGCTCTGCATTCCACCCAAATTCAGAAGGAACAGGACGTACTAATTCTTCACCACTGAAGATCACCTCGAGAAAAGGGATCAGAAACCCGATCGAGAATACCGAAAAAAGAGCACCCAGAAGGTTAAAGAGTATGTATTGACTGCGCCTCCCTTTATAAGGCGCCGTGAGCTGCAAGATCTCCCTGAGTTGTTTCACCGCGAGCTGCAAAGGTAGACAATCGGATACGTTGCCGATCCCCAGACTTTATTCAGTATCCAATTTACATTCCAACGAACAACCTATCCTCCTATCTACCTATCCTCCTACCCTCCATCTCTCCACCAAATTCGGATCCATATTCAATCCCCTTTTGGCAGCCTCCATCGCATCGGCATAAGCCTTGGCAGATTCCCCATTTCCACCATAAGCCAAAGCCCGAAGCATATACGCCTTGGGTTCATTCGGACGGATTTCCAGGTAACGGGTATAGGTTGCAATTGCCTCCGTCATGCGCCCGGCTTTGTAGTTGCTCACCCCAATATTCATAAGGGCGTCGTAATTATTCGGATTCAGTTGCAAGGCCTTTTCAAAATCTGCTATGCCTTTTAACGGATCGCTCAAACGATCGGTGTACAGGATCCCACGCTTCAGCCAATAATCATCCTTGTTCGGATCACCCTCAATGGCAGCATTGAACTCCTGCAAAGCGCTATCTACCTGATTCACGTCCGTATAAGCACGACCCCTGAGGTAGTGGATCTGAGGATCCATTCCAAATAGCTGATCCAAACCCTTCAAACTATTGAGGGCATCACGTCCCCGGCCACTCATTATCAGGGAATTGGCCAGATTGATGCGGGCGTTAAAATGCAATTTGTCCCCCTTGTTGGGAAAATCGGCTGCCTTTTGGAATAATTCGATGGCCTTTGCCGGTTGATTCAGTTTTTCCTGATACAGCGATCCGAGTTGCAGATAAGGGATCGGAGGAGCGAATTTGTCCTTTTCAATGGCAAGCTGAAAGTATTCTGCTGCTTTGGGATAATCTTCAGCTGCTTTATAGTCTTCAGCCCTGTTGTTGTATCCGCGCCAGTAATCCGGGTACTTTTCGTTCACATCGGTCCAGAACGTTTCCGTATCGGCCCAGGCACCGATGCGCAAAAAGGTGAGGCCGAAGAAAAGGAGCAATACGGCAATTCCTCCGTAGGTAATGGCTTGTGTGTATTTGGGATCTTTCAATAATTGATCGGCGAGTGAAGCCAGAATGAAGAACAAACCGATGTAAGGAATATAGGTATAGCGCTCGGCTACGATCGTATCGCCTACAGGGATCAATTTCAGTACAATGGAAATAGTGGACAGGAAAAATAAGAGTCCAAACCAGACATAGCTGCTTTTCCTTGCCCAGAGGAATGCACCCGCGAAAAGCATCAATATGACCAGCGGATAGATCTTGAACATTCCGGGCATTTCTTCAAAAACGGGGTTGAAGGGATAGGGATGAGCCCCGCTGAGACCGAAGGGTAAGAGGAGCTTTTGGAAGTAAAATACAAGGCCATAGGATCCGTAGAACAGCACATCCAAACCTTGATAATCCGCATTGATCGCATCTCCGGCCTGTTGAGCCTTTATGGCAAGCAATCCGAAATAAACAGATAATCCGAAGAAAGGGAGTTTCTCCAGAACCGACTTTAGGTTGAGCCCGCGTTTTTGAAAAAGGTCGATGAGTACCAGGACTACCGGGAAAACCACTGCCTGCCCTTTACTCAGTAAACTCAGCACATAGGCGAGTAATACTGCAAAGAGCCAATGTATGCCCTTCTTCTCCAGATAGAGCATGTAAAACCAGATACCCAGCAGAAAAAAGAGGGTGTAAAGCACATCCTTCAGTTCCGAAACCCATGCCACCGACTCAACGTGCATGGGATGAATTCCGAATAGCAATGCCGTAATAGCCGGTATCACTACATTCTTTCGCTTACCGATCAGAAAGAAGATCCAGAAAACCAGGGCGGTATTCGCAACATGTATCAGAATATTATTCAGATGAAACCAAAACGGATCAAAACCGAAAATTTTGGATTCAAAATGATACCAGGCAATGGTCAATGGGTGGTAGTTGCCCATGTGGAAGGTGTTCAGGTCGAACACGAGAGCGGCATCGAAATCCTTGAGAAAGGGATTTTCAAAGGTGTATTCCGGATCGTCCCAACGCACAAACTCGCCCTGTGTAGCGGGTAGATAGACGATCAGTGTGAGTGCGGCTACAAGGAGCAGCAAGCGGATCGGCGAAACTCCGGACAAAATGCCCGACCTTGAATTTGAGTTTGGGCCTTTATTAGCTTGTGCTGTTCTTACCGGTTTTTTCGTAGGATTTTGGCGTTTGGTTTTCTTCGACATAAGGCTCTCCCCGCCGTAAAATTACCAAAATAAAGCCTACTGCTCAGAAGCGAAATCCATTGCAATTCACCCCGGCCTTGAAGGTGGTGCGCAGTGTCCCGTCAGGCCGATAGATATGCACTTCGCTGCGATTTGTGAAATCCACCGCATCTGAAAGGTAGATATCTCCATTCGTTGGATTGATTCCGGCACCATAGATGCTCATGCCTCCGAGATCGATCAACGCCGGTGCACTCCGCATCAAGTCTGAGATCTCGGTGGTATGAAGTTTTCCATCCAGGATGTAATACAACAACTTCCCCATCGGATCCGGAAATACCTTGCCCACCGATTCTCCAAGTTCAAACTCCAAACTGTCCACTACAACTCCCGATTTCGTGTCGACTTGATATATACAGGCCTTGCTGCTTAGATCCCATTCAGCTTCACAAAAGAGAATGAGCCGATCGGCTTCTCCGGTTGCGATCAAGGTGCCGCCATTTTTACGCACGGCGATACTGTCCGATAGCCGGTCAGTTGTCGGATCTATCGCGTATAGATGTGAACTACTTTTATTGCCAACCCACACTTTCCCGGATTGAATGACCATTTGCTCGGTCCATCCGGGCAATACCACCTTACCCGAAACTACAGATTCGGAGCTTTTCAAAATACTGATCGAACCGCCAAAGAGGTCGGAAACGTAGATCTTGTCGTCGGCAACTTTCAAAGCATGCCGGGGAGAAGCAAATCCCTCGATGCCGCGGATGATCTTGAGTGAACTTGTGTCGACCACCCAGATCTTTCCACTGTTATTTACCACAAACCAGTATTGACCATCAATTAAAGAAACCGAATGCAACACATCGCCCATTGGGCGTCCGTTCACGCTGGAAAAAAGATCGTGCCTCACCTCGAAAGTATTAGGATCAACCGCCGACAGGCCGGCATTTCCTTTCTGAAATCCACCTTCATTTAGTAGAAGCACCTTACCCTTTAGGGAAAGTTCGGAGGGAACAGGGTCATCTGATTGATCGTCTGAACAGGCAGTCAGCAGTCCGGAAGCGATCAATAGAAGGCCGTAAAAGACTCGTTTCGTGCGTAGTGGTGTGGAAATGATCATTTGTTTTTGTGTTTATGCTGTGAAATGGTATAGTGGACGAGTGCATTCCAACCGAATCCGGGCATGGGCCGATATTCCAGGATGGTGTATGATGTGTTGAGGAGATTACTCAATTGAAGCGATACCTGCCAACTTCCGGAAAGTTGATGCTGAAAGGAGGCCTGCATCAGTGTGAAAGCGGGAAGACTACGGCTGTGATCGTCCAGCGTATAGCGACCACTCATACGCTTCAGACTTACAGAGACCGCTGAACGCTGGCTTTTACTTACATCAATTGCCAGCGAGCCTTGACTCTCCGGAACGAATATCTGTTGTTCTCCCCCAAACCAATCGGATAGCGTTTCCTCTTTCGTCGATCGGAGGTATTGCATCTGTGCGCGACTTTGAATTCGCCACTTTCCCAGAGAGTCTGTTCGAGTAAAGTTCAACTCAGCTCCTCTGTTCCAGGTTGGTACATTGGACTGTGACGCCGTGTAGATTCCTGTAGAATTCGGCAACCAAAGGATCTGATCCTGTATGCGATGGTCAAAAACAGTGAGTTGAAGATCCTGACGTTTCCAATGAAATTGCCAGATCAATTCCGCCCTGTGACTCAGTTCAGGCTGCAACTCGGGGTTCCCACCAGGCAACCAGAACAGGTCGTTCATGGTGGGTAATCGGTAATTCTTACTCACGTTGACCACGGTATGGTGCGAGCCGAAACGCTGACCGAATTCCAGTGCAAACAGCATGGGAGAGCTTTGATCCAGGTAGAATGATCTTCGCAGAGAGAACATCGCAGATCCTGTTTCACCCGACCATTTCAGATGGGCTGCCGGAGAGAATTCGTTCCGGTTGTTGTCGTAATAATTATGAGCCTGAGCGGAAGCGAAGCGATCCTCCAGGAAGGCAAATAGTGCGATCTGTCGGGTGAGTTGGCGGCGATAATGCCCTTGCACCACCAAAAAGTTTGCCTTGTATTTTTCGTCCAGACCGGCCAAACTGTCGGAGTACCTCAGGTATTCCCGGGCATAACCAATATTTCCACGCCAACTATTTCTTCCCTTGAACCAATTCATGGTGAGCGAACTGCGCAAATTGCGGTCTTCCTGATACTTTGCAGATCGGGCTTCAAGCATGGTTGGAGGGATCTCTCTGTAAAAAGACTGGTACCAGATCTGACTTTTGAATTGAATTTGCTTATAACGCCAGGCATTCTGCTGCATCAGCCCATAAGCTTCCCTTGCTGAATGGGTTTGATCAACGCGTTCAGAACCAAAATCGACATAGCTGAAATTATTCTCCTCTCGTAGGCCAAAAACGCGGGTTCGGTTCTCCATTTTACCGATTCTACGGTTGAGATCTGCCTGCAGTGTTTGAAGCCCAAAACTTCCCAATCCGGCTCCAAGAATGAGTCGGTCCGAATTGGCAAACCGACTTTTGAGAAGCACGGAACCGCTGATCGTACCGGGTCCGGATATTGAGGAGTTTCCGCCACCGGTGCTCACTTCATCAAAAAAGAACCCGGGTATCAGTGCCAGGTCGCAAATAGAATTGGTCGGGCTCTCCAGTGGAATACCGTTCCATTGCACGGTAGTTTGTGCACTACTCCCTCCGCGGAAGGAAATTGGAGACAGAATGCCCGGACCCGCTGAACGGATATCGCTGAGAACAGATTGACGGAACAGTACAGAAAGGTCGGCACCTTGCCCCTGTAGATCCTGTGTGGTCCGCAATGCCTGATCCTGCTCCAGAATGAACTCCGGGAGATCGAAGGTTGAATCCGACTGTGCCGATAACAGCAAGGGCAACACAGTAAGACCAATGGTCCATATGTAAATTTTAACGTTAATAAGGCGTGTATTACACTGTCTGCACAATCCGCTTTATCCCGAAGCAAGTATGTGGAATACAAGAGGCAGGTCTTCTGACTTACTCCGGATCGGGCGTCTTCCCGTTGAACGTATCAACAGTGACAGGAGAATGCCCGTCCAATTGAAGGAGCTTACAGCTGCGGGTACAGCGGCCGATTCACACGGCCTTCCCTTTTCATCCCCATTGGGGAACCAATTGTGAGTCAAAGGTAATTCGGTAATTGGAATTGCTGTTAACTGCAGCGCTCTATTTTTCCACCGCTTTTAAACCCGCAACACGTACACGAGCAGAAGTAATTTAGGAAAGAACTCTTGAACAGTTCTCCCTATTTTTGCGGCAAAATTGAATTCATGGGAACAACGAAGGACCTATCAAGAGGAATTTTCATCCGCCACAATGGACAGCTTTGCCGGGTAGTCGATTACCAACACACTATGCCGGGCAAGGGCGGGGCATTTTATCAGGTAAAGATGAAGAATGCGGTTACTGGAAAATCGAACGATCACCGCTTCCGCTCCGGAGAGACAATTGATATAGTCCGTGTGGAAGAAAAGGAGATGCAGTTCCTCTACAAGGAAGGTACGAATCTCATGTTGATGGACACCGACACCTACGAACAATTTGCTCTGAATGAAGAATTATTGGGCGATTCGGCCCAATTCATCAAAGAAGAGATGATGTTGCGCGTATTTCTCGACGAAGGGAACCCGATCATGGCGGATGCTCCGAATCACGTCATTCTTGAGATAACTTACTCCGAACCGGGAATAAAAGGGGATACAGCGAATAATCCGCTCAAACCGGCAACCCTGGAGACCGGAGCCATCGTTCAGGTGCCCCTTTTCGTGAATCAGGGCGATAAGATCAAAGTGGATACGCGTACCGGCGAATACGTAGAGCGCGCCAAGTAATTCGTTTGGTTTTACCACCAACCGAGCAGCATTCCCAGAAGGAATACCACAACTACCAACACGATCAAACTCCAGAGTACGGGGCCAACAATGGCCTTCACCAAGCCGAGGATGATCAGGATCAACAGCAGAACCAATATAATGTAGAGCAAGGTCGCGATCTCGTCTTTGGCATCCTCCGGAGCGTTTTTGGCTATTTTTCTCTGTAATTTGGCGGGGACTTGCAGATCGTTGGCGGCTGTTTCTTTGTTCTCGACCGCCACAGGCTCCTGCGCCACTGCCTTCACGGATATTGAACGATTCTTTTCTAAATTTTTACGAGGCGTCGTCAAATCGGGCGTCTTTTCGGGAACTGCATGAGAGACCACATCAGGGACTAAATGCCCCTTCTCCACAACCATCGGAACATAATGCGGTTCTTCTGTTGAACTTCGCTCCGCTGTTGTTTTCAGTTTCGCAGTTTCTGCAGACCTCTGGGCAACTACCTTTTCCTTTTTAACTGTGTTGTATCGAAATGGCATGTAGCTGTATCTCCTTTGAGTACAGGAAGAGGCGAATACTAAGAGGATAAGAAGTACGATCGAGGCTTGACCTGTGTGCTGAGAAACTTTGATTTTCATGATCTGAGATTATTCACAATCCGGTAAAGATATCCATTTTGTATTTTCTTTGACGCTCGAATTCAATCCCGTTTTTCAACATGGAGTTTTTACACGGTTCACAAAGTTTTCTGGGAATTACGGATCCTGACCTCACCAATTACGAAAATGCCCGGATCGTGGTGCAATCTCTGCCCTACGAGAACACTTCATCCTATATAGAAGGTTCTGCACTTGGGCCACAGGCCATTTTGGATGCCTCATCTTTTGTGGAATTCTACGATGAGGAGTTGAGAACAGAAATATGCCAGCTTGGGATCGCAACCCAAAAATCATTGGACTTTGGCGACCTGGTCGACGAAGCAGCCGTTGAACTCATTCGGAAGAACACCCTGAAGCATTTGAAAAATGGCAAGTTTGTGGTCAGCCTGGGTGCAGAACATACGGTCACGCTTGGCACATTTCTGGCTTACCGAGAATACTTTCCATCTGTAAGTGTGCTGCAGATCGATGCCCACAGCGACCTCCGGGAAAGCTATCAGGGCAACCCCTATTCACATGCCTGTGTGATGGCACGCATCAATGAATATAACCCGCTGATCTGTCAGGTCGGAATTCGCGCTCTATGCAAAGAAGAGGCTCAGGTTATCGATCAATCGAACACCATATACACTGTTTTTGGGCATGAACTGAGTAAACCGGGGCTTGTCGATGATATCCTTAACAATCTGGGGGATATCGTTTACATCACCGTTGATGCCGACGGATTCGACCCCAGCGTAATGCCGGCCGTTGGTACGATTGAACCCGGCGGATTGCAATGGTTTGACGCATTGCGTATATTTCGGGAAGTTTGCAGCAAGAAAAAGGTTGTTGGTTTCGATATTGTGGAATGTGCACCTCGCCCCGGCGAAGTGCTGACAGAATACAGTTTGGCTCAGTTGGCATATAAAATTATGACCTACAGCCTAAGCGACGCGAGTATCTGATTATGGAAGAACGGGTATATCTTGATAATGCGGCCACAACCCCGATGGATCCGCTGGTGATCGAGGCTATGACCGATGTGATGCACAATCATTTTGGCAATCCCTCTGCCACCTACAGCCTGGGTCGGTCGGCCAAGGGTATTATAGAAAAGGCCAGAAAGGCGATCGCTGCGTACATTGGTGCAGAATCGCGGGAGATCCTTTTCACCTCGGGAGGAACGGAGGCTGATAATATGGCCATACGTTGTGCGGTACGCGATCTCGGAGTGCAAACGATCATCACCTCTCCCATCGAACATAAGGCCGTTCTTGAAACCGCTCAGGATCTTGCTGCACAAGGTGCCGTTGAACTCAAACTCGTTGAACTCGACTCCCTGGGCCGGGTGAACTATGAACACCTCGAGCAATTGGCTTCAGATTCGGAGCATGCGCTCATTTCCATAATGCACGCGAACAACGAGATCGGCACTACGGTGGATCTCAAACGGATCTCTTCCATTGCCCGGAACAATTCCTGTTACTTTCACAGCGATACGGTTCAAACGATGGGACATTTACCCATCAATGTAACTGAACTCGATATTGACTTTGTAACCTGCTCGGCACATAAACTTCACGGCCCGAAAGGGACAGGATTCCTTTACATAAATAAGAACCTGCCACTTCACGCCATGATCACAGGAGGCGGACAGGAACGCAGCCGGCGGGCCGGTACAGAGAATGTGGTTGGGATAGCAGG
The DNA here is from genome assembly GCA_020635435.1 of Flavobacteriales bacterium. GTDB lineage: Bacteria > Bacteroidota > Bacteroidia > NS11-12g > UBA9320 > VMDK01. Next base: position 213,237 of record JACJZU010000003.1, on the reverse strand, counting down.
TTTGCACAAGGCACTGGATCTCGCCATGACCAATATGGAAGCGGACCGTGCACACATGCAAGGGCTCAAAAAGCACATGATCAGACTGCTGAATGAATCCATTCCAGGCATTGAATTCAACGGAGACCTCAGTGAAGACGGTAGTTTATACACGGTTTTAAACGTATCCCTTCCACCTACAGACTTCAACAGCCTCATTCTTTTCAAAATGGATATTGCGGGCATTTGCTGTTCCGGTGGTTCGGCGTGTAATTCGGGGGCATCCACCGGTAGTCATGTCCTCACTGCATTGAAAGTTCCATCAGAAAGACAGGCGGTACGCTTTTCATTCGGGCGATATTCCAGTTTGAATGATATTGAACGCGCCGTAAATGCGCTGAGCGAGGCCTTGCAACCGAGTTTGCAGACTCAAATCTGAGGTAGAGTTTCCAGCTAAGTTAGTTCCGCTTTGCTCAATCCTATGTAGAACAAGGCGAAATCGTATTTCACAGGATCTTCCGGATCAAACTCCCTCATTTTGGCAGTTAACTCCTCTACTGCCATCCAATCGGCGATCTTCCGTTTCATCAGCCCGAGCTCTAAAGCCACGCGATGTACATGCACATCGAGCGGTATCATGAGGGCTGAAGAGGCCGGGGTATGCCAAATACCGAAGTCTACACCCATTTCATCGTTCCGAACCATCCAGCGCAGATACATGTTGAGACGCTTACAAGCCGATTTTCGGGAAGGTGTGCTCACGTGTTTTCGGGTACGGCTGGGAGCATGTTCCACATTGAAAATGAATTCATGCATTTTGGAAAGTCCAAGCCGTACATCCCCTTCCCGAAAGAACATTTGCAGGCTGTCATGTTCTGTATAGAAGCGTTTGAAGAAATCGATCAGATACAGGAGATCGGTATCGTTAAAAGTTCTGTGTTTGAATCCGAGCATCTTTTTGAGATCGGACGGTCCGGCCGAACGTACAAAAGCACCGGGCGCATGATCCATTCGTGCCATGAGTTCCCGGGCCTTTGAAACGATCGTTTTGCGCTGCCCCCAGGAAAGGATCGCCGCAAAGAAACCGGAAACCTCTATGTCCAACGGATCACTGAACAGGTGGGGAATGGAAATGGGATCGTCCTGAATGAAATTGGTGGAATTAGCCCTATGCACCCACTCATCGAGGATTCTCCGGACCTCTGATTCACCAAGCTTCAAAACGCGTCGACCTTGAAAGGAGAGGCTTGTTGATGCAAACGTATAGCCCGAAGACTGAGGCGGATCCCGATAAAGAGCGAGAGAATTGCCCCACCAAACTGCCATTCGGGCATACTCTGCTGCATGAGGGCAAAATCGTATGCTCCGTGAAGCAGCATGGCGCCAAAAACAGCCATGAAATGGTACAGCGCCCTGCGTTCCGGGACAAACTTTGCAAGCCCCATATAGTAACCCATGATGATCCCGAAAACAGCATGAGCAGGCACAGCCGTGAACATGCGCATCAAAGCTGTGGACATGCCTCCCTCGAGCACATAAAGTATGTTCTCGAGCGTGGCAAAACCCATTGATACCATCACGCTGTACGTGATGCCATCGTAGGGCTCATCAAATTCGGGATGGTTATAGAGGTAACGACGTACAAAGAAATATTTTGCAAATTCCTCGCTCAGACCAACAACTATGAATGCATAAAAAGCGGTTCCGGTAAGACTTTCGGAGATTCCGGCACCTCTTGCTCCCCACCAGTTTTCAAGTATAACTGCGGGTACGATACTCACAATTCCCAAAAAGAAGGCCCAAATGAGCAAGCGGCGCGGTTCTCTTTCAAACTTATCCCGCCAGTAGATGAATATGGCTATTGCCAATCCGGGTGCTATGGCTAATCCGAGAAGCTGCATATTATCCGATCGCCTGATCCAGATCCACGATCAGGTCGTCCACATCTTCGATTCCGACACTCAAGCGGATCAGGCTGTCCTTCAGTCCTGCCTTTTCTCTCTCCTCCCTGGGAATCGATGCATGCGTCATGCTTGCCGGGTGTCCGCAAAGCGACTCCACTCCTCCCAAACTTTCGGCAAGCGTGAAAAGCTTTGTATTGGAAATGGTTCGCAACGCATCGCCGATGTGATCACCTTTCAGGGTGAAGGACATCATCCCCCCAAAATCGCGCATTTGCGATTTAGCGATCTCATGGTTCGGATGATCCGTAAAACCGGGCCAGAATACCCGGGCAACTTTCTTGTGTGCTCTCAGGAACTCCGCAATTGCCCGACCGTTCTCACAATGTCGCGCCATGCGCAGGTGTAAGGTTTTTATACCGCGCAATACCAGAAAACAATCCTGAGGTCCGGGTACGCCACCACAGCTATTTTGAATGAAGGCAAGCCGTTCCTGCAACTGATCGTCGTTCAAGACCAATGCCCCCATCACCACATCCGAATGTCCGTTGAGGTATTTAGTTACGGAATGCATCACAATATCGGCACCCAGATCCATGGGGTTTTGCAGATACGGCGAGGCAAAAGTATTGTCGACACACAATAGCGCATCACATTGTTTCGCCAATGCAGCGCATGCCTTGATGTCGATGATCTTTAGGAGTGGATTTGTAGGTGTCTCCACCCAGATCATGCGTGTTTTGTCATTTATACGCGCCTTGATCTGCGACATGTCCGACATGTCCACGAAGTGGAATTGAATTCCAAAGGGTTGAAATATCTTGGTAAAGATCCGGTAACTACCCCCGTAGAGGTCGTTGGTTGCAATTACCTCATCGCCGGGTTTCAACAGTTTTACCACAGCATCAATGGCCGCCATACCACTGCCGAAAACAAGACCGTGTTTGGCATTTTCCAGCGCAGCGAGGTTGTCCTGCAATTGGGTGCGGGTTGGGTTATGTGTACGGCTGTATTCGTAGCCTTGATGATTACCCGGAGCAACCTGCTTGTAGGTCGATGTCTGATAGATGGGTGTCATTACCGCCCCCGTTAACGGATCGGCGTGTACTCCGGCGTGAATGGTTTTCGTGTTGAATTTCATAGTACAAAGGGCAAAGATAGGAGTTCGATTGAACCATATTGGTCCCGGTCAATACATCCAGCTGTGTGAAACGGAATTATAGAAGTCGATACCAAATTTAAATCCCTGCTGATAGCCATACATCGTGCTTTCCGAATTGACCCAAAGTGCTGTAAAACGGAATAATTGCTTCCACAGGCGAAAAGGTTTTTCCAGACCACCATAGAGTTCCAGGTGCCGCAGATCGTTCTCTTCCATGAGAAGTAGACTGCTTCCTCCAACCAATTGCAGACTCCAGCGGTTCAGAAGCGGCACTTTACCCAGAATGGCACCATTGAAATGATGGATGTAATGGGCCTGCAAATAGGCCTGCGAAGTGGCCATGCTCGTTCGACTTATTTGCTGAAACGAACGCAGGGGATTGCTGAAGAAATACTGATCGGATCCCCGGAAATACTTCAGATCGGCCAGCCGGACTTCCTCATCGTTGAGAAATCTGCCCGCCCGTATGCTGATCCGCGATAAACCCAAGGTTGCCAACTTCACATCGTGGTCGGTTCCGAGTTCGAGAAAGTCGTAATTCACATTGCTGCCCAGTACCGGCTTGATACCTTTTTTATAATGTACGTGGATCGTAGGGTATTTCGACCCCAGGATCACTTTTCGGTAGGGACGCAGCTCATATTGCTGGGCAAAGGTGATATCTGCTTCCACATCCAGAACGAACTGTTGAAAGCCTTCAAACATTTTTGGTTGCCTATATTCGGGGAATTGATCCCAAACCTCTCCAAGGATCTTTCCTGTATAGGGTCGGTACTGATTGAAGTCGGCATACGCTTTCAGGAAAAAACCGTTCCACCATTCCATTTCGTGGCCTATTCCCCACCCCTCATTCTCCACGTAATTATTCGGGGCAAAAGTTCCGTAGATGCTCTCGTACGTTGTGAGCATCGTATATTGATTCGTGTAGGATAAGCGCACCCTGCCGAATTTCTTGGGTTGATACATATAACGTGTATGCATTGCCCCACGAATATTCTTGTTCAGAAATCCGTAACTCATTTCCGTGTTCAGTTCGAGTTCATTGGCACGCGTCCATTCCTTGGTGTAAATTCCTCCCAGCGTATGTCGGTAACCGTCGATCAGATTGGCCCGGAATTGGGCGATCAAAGGGTAGATATAGATGTCGGTTCCCTTGTTCCTGTTGCGGTGAACGATCCCATTGAGTACAAAACTCCAAAAATCCAGATCGTTATAGATCGAATCTTGTTCATGTAAATATCCCGGGCTCTCACGGAACTGAATGATACTATCCTGAACATGAATAAATAGCTGCTCCACCGGTTTCAGGGTGATCGGTCGCACTTCAGTCCAGAAATCCTCATTGGCATCCATACTTGAATCGGTGAAAACGGTTCGACCCTGGGCCATGAAGCGGGACGAGATCGGCGGGTTTATATTGTGTTCGCTGAAACGAACCAATGTTTGACCGTAATGGGTTTTCTTGCGACTTTCGCGCATCTCGTAATAAAACTCCTGACGTACCGGGATATTGATCGAATCCGGGAACATTCGGTAATCCTGCACGATCCGGAAACGGGTGAAAAATTTGAGACTGAGTTCATTGAGTTCCAATTCGGCAGCTTTTAAAGCAAATGAACCATCCTGTATGTACAGGATCCCACTGAAAAGTCTCCCCCCTTGCAGACGGGGGATTACATGTATCTTGTACACCAAATGATCTCCTTCTGCAAACGATTCGATGAAGCGGAATCGATAGAGCAAGAGTGCATTATTGGCCAGAGGAGATGTATAGGGCGCAGAACTGAGGACCGGGAGGTCCATCAAATTCCGCTGGAGATTGAAATCCCCGTCGGCAATACGCGTATAAAAAAGTAACGGGTTGTTCACTGCAACCCGCATGCGATCCCGGCTATCACCCTCGTCGAGGCGCATCCCCACGGAGACGGAGACTCCTTTGGTTTCAGTGGCCTTCTCCGTAAGATCCCTGTAAGCGGTCTTAACCTCCTTCCAATCCGCCGGGGCGCGGTAATACACATCGGATAAGGATTCAACCAGGTTAACACGCGTTCGCATGAGGGAATCTATTTTCAAACTGTCGGGTTTGGTGAGATCCTCCAACTCCAGTACCGCCCGTATATAGGCCTTCATTGTCAAGGTGTTCAGCCTATCGGAATAGCGGTCGCGACGTGCTATTGCCTTGCGTATGACGGCATAGGCGGGATCTTCCCTGTCGGATGACACAACCACGGTTTCCAACAATTCCGACGATACAGGAAGCATGAAGTTCAGCTTCGCATTGCCCGTAACCTGAACTTGTCTTTCAACATCCTCGAAACCGGCCATTGAAGCCACCAACGTGTAAGACCCCCTTTCAAGCTCAATGAAATACTCCCCTTTCAGATTGGTGAGTACCCCGTACGTGGTTCCTTTTACATAAACTCCCGCGAATGACAAAGGAGCCCCGCTTGAATCGGTCACAGTGCCTGTGACCTGAAAGGCTTCAACCTTTAAAGCCGACCACAAACAAATACTTAAAAGGATCAGCCGGAACCTCATAGTTCGCGAAGGTCCGGCAAAGGGAATGAAGTCAAAACCAGTGTCATATCAAATTCTGCAATTAACCGATGAAACCATTACCTGAGTTGCCCGTCCTTCATGAGCAAGGTCCGGTCTACCGCATCGGCTAACTCCTGATTGTGTGTGACGATCACAAATGTTTGACCGAGTTGATCACGCAGATCGAAGAATAATTGGTGCAGTGCAGCAGCATTCTCAGAATCCAGATTACCACTCGGTTCATCGGCGAGCACAACTATTGGATCATTCACAAGGGAACGGGCAACCGCTACACGTTGTTGTTCACCTCCGGATAATTGCGACGGTTTATGTCCCATTCGGTCGCTCAAACCGAGCAGTTCGAGCAGTTCTGCTGCTCGCTTTCGCACCTGTTGCTCCGGATTGCGCTGTATGAAACCCGGTATGCAAACATTTTCGAGAGCCGTAAATTCCGGGAGAAGGTGGTGAAACTGAAACACGAAGCCGATGTTCCGGTTGCGAAAGCGCGATAAGGCCTTGGCGTTGAGCTTGAATACATCCTGATCCCTGTACATGACCTGCCCGGAGTCCGGGGTATCCAAAGTTCCAAGTATGTGCAAAAGCGTTGATTTCCCCGCGCCCGATGCACCAACTATGGCAACGATCTCCCCTTCACCGATCTCAAGATCGATCTCCTTCAGAACTTCCAGCTCGCCAAAATTTCGGCAGATACCTTGTGCCTTGATCATGTTGTCCTGTTAAAATGCCATGTTCAGGCCCAGAAGATATCGAAATGCAAGGTAATCCTCGTTCGTGGGAACTCTGTTGAGGAATAGCGGTACATCTATCCTCAGGATCAATGGTTTTGCCATATTGAACCTTCCCGTTTGAATGCTCACACTTGCACCAAATCCGGCATCAGCGCGTAAGCCACTGTACCTGTTATCCGGGTCGCCCAATATACCGAGATCGCCGAACAGGTAGGGATCAAATTGTGCGTAGCGGTTCAGTTTGCGTGTTTTTGAGCGCAACCATCTCCCGGCACTCAATTCAGCGTTCACCGAAGCTCCACGGGTACCCGAATAAATGAAGAAGGTATCTGTACCTTCATAATTCGTAGCCTGGTATCCGCTGTAGCCACGCAGATTCAATCCCCCGCCATAGTGAAAGATATTCGTCGTTGATCCAAAGCCGGTCCAATCCTCCGGAACCCAGCCTCTGGAACGCGTATACTTGTTATCCATGAGATCACGCGTGTTTGCACCTGCTAGCAGCAACCTGGACTCCGGTGCAATCTCCGCCCCATCCATCCAGATAAAATGGGTGCGGGTTCTGAAATCGAGGGCCTTTACGGAGGTATTGTTCAACACATTCAAATACAATTGCGCGTAGTTGTAGTCGCTGAAAAGCGTACTCGCAGATGCCCCGAATTCAATGTTCCCCCTTCCCCTGAAGTATTTATAGGGATGCACATATCGGGCCTCCATCCAATTGTCGTAACCGGAATTGACGAACTCGCGATTCAGCAGATAATCACTGTTCCGACGCTGAGAGAATTTGAAGGCAACCGAAATGCGATCGCTGTTCCACGGACTGCTGAAGGCAAGTTGATGCAGGTCGTAGCCATCGAGCATTCTGGAAGCTACTGACCATTCAACCCGACCTTTGAGGGTATTCGAATAGCGCAGATCGTAAGAGATCGGGTCACGCCCCTCGACCGTGGAATCGGGAATGTCGTGCAGACTTACTCCCGTGTTGTACCAGGCCGTTGCGCGAAAATTGTGTTTGGTTCCAAAGTACGTCCCATTGAAGTGTAAACCGGCCTTGAATCCGTCTACCGCATTGTACCAGAGATCGGGACGCCACCCCAGCTGATAGGATCTGAAGTTCGCGGGCCACTGTTTGAGATCATCGAAATTCATTTCGATTGGCGTCTTCTTCTGATTGTCGAGCCTATATACATCGGCCAAACGGCCACTTGGATCGATCTGAATATCTTTAATCCCCTCCGGGATGATCACATTGGTCGTGTATTCCGGATTTACAATTCCCCATCCGGTCCAGCGTGGCAGAACTTCTGCATCCGTTTTCTTGACGAAATAGTTATTCGGAATGTGGTAATCAAAACGATTCCCTCTTTTATCGGTTACGGTGAAATCGATCGGCATGGCCATCCCCTTCCGCCTGAAAGTTATACTGTAAACATCGGAGCCAACATGCTGCACCGAAACAAGTTTGTAATCGATCGTTTCGGTGCTTTCGATCCAGGCATCGAAAAACCAGTTCAGATCGCATTTTGTGTATTGGATGATAGAATTGCGAAAATCCTCCCAATAAGGATGGCAGATCTTCCAGGTATCGAAGTAATGCTGCATGGCCTTTAAAAAGAGATCGTCGCCCAGTACATATTGTAAATTGTAGAGCATGGTTGCGGTTTTATAGTAAACCTGACCATATCCACCGCCGTGGCGCTCTGCACTGTTGAAATAGTCGGAGTGAATGTTCAAGCGAGCTGTATTCTCACCCATTGCATGTGCCATATAGCCTAGATAGACCGTTCGATCGTCGATGCTATTGGGTCGGTCTTTTACATTTTGTATGGCACGAAGCGACCAGCTTGTGAGGAATTGGGTGAACCCTTCGTCCATGGATGCCCGATAGGTTTCGTTGTTACCGACCATCCCGAAGAACCAGTTGTGCCCTACTTCATGTGCGATCACGTATTGATGCCCGGGCCAATTCCCGCTGTTGAGGGTGATCATTGGATACTCCATACCATCGCGCGCGTCGGCCGCCACCATTTTGGGATAGGTGTACATACCGATGTCGTTTGAATAGATCCGCACAACGTCTGCAACGAACTGAGCGGTATTCTGCCAGCGATGTGCGTGCTCCTCCTGTGCCAGTGCGATGCATTCTATGCCGTTCCAAGTAACCGAACCTATGCGGTAGGTTGGATCCGCGGTGAATGCGAAATCGTGTACATTCTCCGCATGATACTTCCAGATCCGTCTTGTACCATCGGCCGGTATCGGATTGGTATAAACATCCCGGGCGGTTTTATAGTTGCTGATGTCGACCCGGGTTCGGAGTTCGGCGGGCATGGCCTCCTTGGCATTCACCAATAGACCCGTAGCCTCTACTATATACTCGGTGGGGAAATTCAGCTCTACATCGTATATACCGTAATCCCCATAGAACTCTTTGCCCAGATGTTGGTCGGTGGTCCAACCGAATTTTCGATCGTAAACACATATCCGGGGATACCAATGCACTCCGTCGAGATGTAAAAAGGAACTATCGCCCTCCCCGCCATGTCGGAATGACTTCATCCTGCGGCGCAGATTCCCTTTATCCCCTTTGTCCCAATACGTGGCAAACTGTATTTCGAATTCAATGCCCGAATTGGGGGGAATTGGCTGATCGAGGGTTACTCGCATGATCGAATTATCGATCTCAAATTTGGCCTCGGTGAATGCCTTGCCCTGTTTAACCCTGAGACCATTGATGGCCGTACCCAGACCTTTTGCCTCGTGGACTCCGAAACGCGTACTTATCTTCTCCGTGGTCCTGCTATTATGCAGGTAAGAACCCGGAGTGAATGCATTCTGGTACAAGTGGAAAAAGACTTCGAAGAGTGTATCCGGGGAGTTATTCCAATAGGTAAGATTTTCTGTTCCGGCCACGCTCTCCTCCTTGTCGTCGATAAACACTTTCATGCGGTAATGCACATCCTGTTGCCAATAACCCGCATGAGGCATGCGATTCTTCCAGTACAGCTTATTCTGACGCCCCTGAAAATCGGACAGGGATGCTAAAGACTGACCAAATGAATATATTGAAAGAAATAAAATGAGTAAGAGGGTACCGATCCTGTTCATGGTCGGCAAATTAAAACAAAACGGAACGGCCTCAAAAGCCTAGTAACCTATGTATCTCAGAAACTCGAGACGGGTGGCTTCATTTTGAAACTGACCACTCAGATCGGCTGTTACGGTTGAACTGTTGACGTCCTCCACCCCTCTGGCGGCAACGCACATGTGGGCAGCATCGATCACTACTGCAACGTCCTGCGTTTTCAGCGTTTCCTTCAATTCCTGTGCGATCTGTCGGGTCAGTCGCTCCTGAACCTGAGGCCTTTTCGAGAAGTATTTAACAATGCGGTTGATCTTTGAGAGGCCGATGACCTCCCCGTTGCTGATATACGCCACGTGTGCCTTACCGTAAATTGGCACGAGATGATGTTCGCACATGCTGTAGACAGCTATGTCCTTCTCCACAAGCATTTGACTGTACTTGTACTTGTTCTCGAACAAGGTGATCTTGGGTTTATTGGCAGGATGCAGACCGCTGAATATCTCCTTCACATACATCTTAGCCACCCGATATGGTGTCTTGTTGATGCTGTCGTCCTTCATATCCATCCCCAGCGTTTCGAGGATCGCGCGCACATGTCCTTCGATGCGTACGATCTTTTCCTCATCGCTTAAGTCGAAGGCATCGGGCCTAATGGGCGTTTCAATTGAAAATTCTTCCTTGCTCATACTAATACAATATATATATGTCTGTTCTTCCTTTGGTTACATGTCAGGAAACGGGAAACTCCACGTAATTCCGTTCGGTTTCGTACAGTCGTACCTGTAGATCAAATCGTTCATCGAGATGTGGCCGAAGAAGCTTCCAGATCACAATGGCTATATTCTCTGCTGTCGGATTCAGATCCCGGAATTCAGGGATGTCCAGATTTAGATTGCGATGATCCAGATAATCCGTGACCTGCTCCGCAATTATATCCTTGAGCACACCCAGATCGATCAAATATCCTGTGACCGGATCGACCTCACCGCTCACCTTCACCTCGAGATCGTAGTTGTGACCATGATAATTGGGTCGGTTGCATTTCCCAAAGATCCGCTCATTCTCCTGAACGGATAACAGAGAACTATTCAATCGATGTGCGGCGTTGAAATGAGCCTTGCGGAAAACGGATATTCTCATGTTCGTGTAACATTTCAAACATACTTTAGTTTTGTTCAAATTTTCCGTTCAACAAATAAACACAACACTTAAACAAGCTAGTTGAGCAGATCAAAACGGCATGAAGCAGGGACGTTTCGGCGCGACGGCCCCGTTTCTGTGATAAAATCGGAATATCTATGACCTTATAAATATTTTCAATAACTACTCCGAGAGCTTGAAAATGCTAGGCATCCGACCATATTGTTCAACTTTTTATTAAAAAAATTAAACAAGATTATTTGTACATACATCTTTTTTAAGCGATATTCGAATCATCAAATCCAGTGATATGAATTTCAACGAACAAATAACCAGCGAAAGAAAGGCATTGAGAAGCTATGCACTCCAGCTTACAAAAAATCTGGAAGACGCGAACGACCTCGTGCAGGAGACAATGCTCAAAGCTTTCACCTACCAGAGCAAGTTCACGGAGGGTACGAATCTGAAAGGATGGTTGTACACGATCATGCGAAACAGTTTCATCAATAACTATCGTAAGATCGTTCGGCGAAACACTTTTGTTGACAGTACGGACAATACATTCTTCCTCGACGCACCGGGATATACTACGGACAATTTGGGCGAAACTAATTTCATGTCGAGAGATCTTGTTGCTGCCATCAACGAATTGCCGGAGGATCTGAAGAAAACCTTCAGTTTGAACATGGAGGGATTCAAATACCACGAGATCGCAGAAGAACTTGACATTCCGATCGGAACGGTCAAAACGAGGATATTCGTTGCGAAGCGCAAGTTGCGCAAGCGCTTGAAATCCTACGGGCAGATATACGGGTTGAAAGAGGATTGATCATCCTATTCATCCATCAAAGCAACTACGGGTTTGATCCGTGCTGCTTTCAATGCAGGGGCCAATCCAGCGGCTGTACCAGCAAAAATCAAGAGGATCAGTGCCGTGACCGCCGTTCCAAAATCCACGGTTGGATTGGTGAACACGGCACCGGTATCCGGCAGCAGTTTCGAGACCAGTTCTAGCAGGAAAATTCCGAAAAATAGTCCGAGATAACCGAACAATGCGGTGATGAACACCGATTCCTGCATCACCATCATTACAATTGATGCCGGCGTAGCTCCAAGACTCTTTCGTATGCCGATCTCTTTTGTTCGCTCCTTAACGGTGATAATCATAATGTTACTCACACCTACAATGCCGGCAACGATGGTAAGCACTCCGATCAGCCAGAAGAATAATTTCATCAGATCCAGCACATCGCTGATTCGTTTGAAATTCTCGAAGTTGTTTCGAATGTGCATAGCCCGCGGATCTGCCGGATCGAACAGGTGGACCTGTGAGAGATAGCTTCGCACCTCATTGGCGATCTGTTGGCTTTCTTCAAGTGATTCCGTGTTCACGGTGAAGATCAATTGATCGACGGTATTGGACCCACCAAAGGTGAGCTGTGCGGTTGAAATAGGTATGTATATGTAGGCATTCTCTCCCTCACTTCCCTCATCCACAAAAGTACCTACGATCTGAAAAGGGACACCGTTCAGTGTGATCCACTCACCCAGCGCCTTTCCACCCCCCAACAATTCATTGACGATCTTGTCGCCGATCACACAGATCTTGCGATGCCGTTCAATGTCCATATCGTTAATGTAGCGTCCATTCACCATGATCGTTTTCTCAACAAACTGATGATCAGGGTGTACGCCACGCATATTGTAGGTTCCGGTTTCATTTTTATAACGCACCTGGTAACCACCCCATTTATTGAATCGTGCCGTAATGCGATCCACCCCTTCCTGATCCCGCTTTACAGCTTCGAAGTCGGAGTTTTTCATGTTGATGGACCGTCCGGGCAGCATACCCTTATACGGCAAACTCGTTTGACCATTGCGGATCCAGATGCTGTTGATCGCGTCGTCTGCGAACTGGGCTTTCGTTCCATTCTGTAAACCAGTTCCTACACCAAGGAGAATTACAAGCATGAAAATGCCCCACGCCACGCTGAAACCGGTGAGTGCCGTGCGCAGTTTATTGTTGCTTATACTCTCCCAGATCTCTCCCAGTCGTTCCATTTCAGACTGCGTCTACGATTTTACCATCCTTGAGATGTATGATCCGGTGACATTGCTCGGCTACATCGTGTTCGTGTGTTACAATAAGTATGGTTTTCCCCTGCTTATTGATTTCGACGATGAGATCCATGACCTCCTGAGATGTGACGGAATCAAGGGCTCCTGTAGGTTCATCCGCCAGGATCACCTTCGGATCCGAGATCAAGGCACGGGCAATGGCAACGCGTTGTTTTTGACCACCCGACATCTCCGAGGGCTGATGGTCTGCCCAATCACTTAAACCTACCTTTTCCAGATAGGAAAGAGCCCTGGCATTCCGCTCTCTCCTCGACATGCCTTGATAGTACAGCGGTAATGCCACATTTTCCAGGGCTGTTTTGTAAGACACCAAATTGAACGACTGGAATACAAAACCTATGTACTTACCGCGGTATCGGGCTGCCTTGGTCTCGTTCAGATCCTCTATGAGCAGATTATCCAGTTTGTAGGTGCCTTTGTCGTGCGTATCGAGCAATCCGATGATGTTCAATAAGGTCGACTTGCCCGAACCCGAGCTGCCCATGATAGCTACCAATTCACCCTCCGCGATCTGCAGATCGATTCCCTGCAGCACTTTTAATTCATGCGTACCAATGTGAAAACTCTTCTCAATTCCTTCTAAACTGATCACAAATTCGGGTTTGGACAAAAGTACCGTTTTCCGCATTGGACAGGTTCAAACATCGACCAAGTTTGGACCCTTATGGATAAAATATTCCGAAGCGCTCACATGCTCAAAGCGCTTGACAGAGATGTAGGTCGGAACTCTTGAGCCTGTAAGGGTTTGTGTCAATTTACTTACATTTGACTTTTTAGAAAAGGCTTGTCGTATGGGACTAACGATCGAGAATCTCGTTTTTCAGGGAGGAGGTGTGAAGGGGATCGCCTATGCGGGTGCAATACAATCTCTGAAGAACCATGATCTGTTGAACGACATCAGAAGGGTTGCAGGAACCTCCGCCGGGGCATCGACAGCTTTACTTTTAAGTTTGCATTACTCTCCTGCCGAGATCCGCGAGATCGTTGCCAATACCAATTTCTCCGACTTTGAGGATCACTGGAATCCTTTGCGCATTCCAACACACTATGGAATCTATAAAGGCGAGAATTTGCTCAATTGGTTGCGCGATGGAATAAGTCGTAAAGGACTGAAGGCGGATGCCACATTTTCCGATTTTCGCAAACAAGGTTGTTTGGACCTGAAGGTATTCGCCACTAACCTCAACAAGAAAACCGCTGTAGAGTTCAGCTACCACGCGACTCCAAAAGTGCAGGTAGCCCATGCCGTAAGAGCATCGATGGGAGCGCCGCTTTTCTTCCAGGCATGGCAATTTCCCGATGGCAACCCCGATAGCGACATCTATGTAGATGGGGGCACCGTGATGAATTACCCGATCACTGCCTTCGATGAAAACGGTGAGGTAAATCCTAGGACTGTCGGATTCCACCTCGACAACCTTTCCGGACCTCAGGATAATAATGAGCTCCGGTTTGATGAACTGGCGAAGTATGTCCGGGTGCTCTTCGACGCCATTCTGCACGCTCAAACCATCGACTTCAATTTCAACACCGAAGAGAAGGCGCATTCCGTGAGGATCGACGATTTTGGTATTTCCGCCACGAAATTTGACCTGCCCGTAGATGAACAACACAAGCTTTTTGAGAGTGGATTGAAGGCAACAGATGCCTATATCCGCGAACACAATCTCGTGCATAAATTCGGAGGAGCTGTTCTGTCTTGATCAACAAACCACCTACCATGCAGTTGCTACAGGTCGATATACACGAGCAATTGTCTCCGGAAGCCTTCAGAGCCGGATATTTACATAAAAAACCGGTCGTGATCAGATCTTTATCCGAATCCTGGCCTGCCAGGGATCTCTGGACCTGGGATTATCTCAAAGAAAAAGTTGGAGACCGAACTGTTGAAGTCTTTTCGAATCGCAAAAATGCCGAAAATCAACCCGTACACACCCCACATGCGACCATGTCGTTCCACGACTATATCGACGGACTGGTTGCCGGAGAAGGGCATTGGCGTTTATTCCTGTTCGACATTTTAAAGCACTGTCCGGAGCTGCTCAACGATTTCACCTGGCCGACCGGATATTTTGGCAAAATGCTCAAGCGTTTTCCGATGTTATTCACCGGCTATGCCGGATCGGTAACGCATCTGCATTACGATATGGACCTGAGTGACGTGATCCAGACCCAATTCCTGGGCCGTAAAAGAGTTCTGTTGTTCCCTTTTGAAGAACAACACAAGCTCTACCGAAGGCCGTTCGAAGTAATGAGTCTGGTGGATTTCACCGGATATTACAAGGAGGAATTCAATTTGACAATGGATGAATTCCCGGCACTCGCTCTCGCAAAAGGCTATGAAGTGATCCTGGAGCACGGAGACACCCTGTACATGCCCAGTAAGTTCTGGCATCATATGGAATACCTCGAGGCCGGGATAGGATTGAGTTTGCGGAGTTGGCAATACAGTTTACAGGGTAAACTATCAGGGCTTTATCATATCATAGTGATGCGTCACATCGACGGCATCATGAAGCGCACGGCGCCGGATAGTTGGTACGAATTCAAAATCAAACAGATCCGAAAGAATGAGAGCAAGGAGCTAAGTTCAGCTGTTCAGTAGCTCTACGATCCGCTCGCCTTTGAAGGCCTCTACGAAATACATGTGTATCTCGCCTTTGTTCTTGGCCTCGATGTGTCCCCGGTCCACAAACACAAAGGCATCTTCAACAAGCTTGTGTGTAGTTTCGGAAATAGTGATCTTCCCGGGAATACTGCTTTGCTCCATTCTTGCTGCCGTATTCACTGTATCACCCCAAATATCGTAAGCAAATTTCTTCACCCCTACGATACCCGCTACCACAGGCCCGGAATGGATTCCGATGCGGATGTCCAAAAAGTCCTTGTGTTCCCGTATCTTCTCTCGCTTATGTCGTTCAATGAAATCTCGCATTTCCAGAGCGGCCGCTACCACGCGGTAAGCATGACGCGAATCTGAAGTAGGCAAACCCGAAACAGCCAGATACGCATCACCAATGGTCTTTATCTTCTCTAAACCATACTTCTCCGTGATCGAATCAAATTCCTTGAAGCAGAAATGGATCTCCGCAACCAGTTCCTTTGGTGTTAGATGCTCACTTAAACGGGTAAAATTCACGAAATCGGTAAACAGAACGGTAACATTCTCAAATTGATGGGCCTCGGAATATCCTTTGTCCTTCAATTCCTCCGCAACTTCTTTGGGGAGGATATTCAAAAGCAGTTCGTCGGCTTTGTCCTTCTCAATACGGATGATCTCGTTTTGCTCGGCCAGTATCTTCTGGTATTCGAATTCACGCAATTTGGCGTTGTATTGCCTGCGCGAGATGAAAAAAGGTATGGCAAATACACCTACGGTCTCCAAAATGAACGTGTATGGTTTGTCGGCCGATTCTCCGGTGTGTATATATCCGAAATACACGAGTATACCAAACAAGGCAAGAATGAAGCTGATTACGTTGTATTCTATGCAGCGCCGGTGTCCCAGTTGCATCACAATGTTGATCATGACGGAATAGATCGCAAGCACGATCAGTGTTTCGCGTTCAAAGATCCCGAGAATACCCATTGGCAGGAGCCCGATGAGCATACTCAGCATGAACCTTCTCTCCAAACGGATCACGTTGGGAAATTCCCTGCGTTTTAGTTTATCCCGATTGCGCAGTGTGAAGGCTGATGTGATGATCTGGTAAAAGAACAATACGTGTGAACCCGCTAACAAGCTGTACAACAGATTACCGTGAAGTAAACCCTCTTTGAAACGGATAATGTCCAGAACTATGAATAGAAGAAAGAAAACCAGGAAGAAATAGAACATGATCGACATGCGATGCGCATTCTCGTAAGCGACCTCGGTTCGGAATTCTACCTTGTATTTCGGATCGATCTGTGTAAGGAACTTTCCGTCATCGTATAGCTCGGCTCTTTCCACGGTTCATCAAATATAGGCTAATATGCACGGTTGGAGTCTTAGTGGATCGAACCGGACTTGTGGATAACGGCAAATCAGACCTTTTTTTGCAACATGAAACGTTTGTAAACCAGGTCACCCGATTTGAGTTGAAGATGGATCTGGGAGCCCACGGCCCCGCCAAATTCAGCAAATGCCTCATGCAACCATTTCGGAATGGCCTGTCGGATCCGGTTGCGTTTTATATCTTCCTCCAACTCAATGGCTTTTACCACTTCTTTACTGATCTCATCCTCAAAAAGCAAGTCCATACCACAATTCTGCAGGTGTTGCTCCAGGAGCTGCATACCTCCGGGTGATCGCAGATCCGTGAGAACCAGACGCCCACCGGGCCTCAATACCCGCTTCACCTCGGCCAAAAAACGGGGTACAGATCCATAGGCGTGACAGGATTCCACATTCACAACCACATCCAAATGATCATCCCCGACCGGAATAGCTTCAGCATTTCCATTGATGTAATTGAGGTTTGCGGCTTTGTGCAACTCATTGCTTAAACGCGTTGCGCTTGGAGCGAGGTCCATTCCGGTCATGAATTTTGGATTCAGATAGGCGGCTATGTATCGCGCCCCACCACCACGGCCACTTCCCACTTCCAGAACATCTTTGCCCTCAATGTCCGTTTTTATTGCCAGATAATGATAGAGCTGTATCTGATACCGATTGATCTCATCTTCTTCATGGAGATGCAGAGGTTCTTCATCCGGTTTGGGGACGTAGCCGTAATTCATGAAATACCACTTGTCGGCTTTAAAATCCCTGGCCAACCAGTTATAGATCGGTTTCCAGATCAGTCTCCGGAACCAGGCGTATTTGGTGAGTTTCAGAAATAGTGCTGCGAACATATCGGGTAGTACGTCGGCTAAAATACGCGATTCATTTACCTACCCTTTCCGTGATCCTAAAATTTTTTTGTTGATGGATTCGTTAAAAATGCATTTACTTTGCACTACAAAGTTATTTGCATGAACAAGAACGGAGATTATATCGATCAGCTTCACGAGATACGCGGATTGATGGAGCGTTCATCCCGTTTCATCTCCCTGAGCGGGTGGTCGGGCATATTGGCCGGCTGTTATGCCCTCATCGGGGCCTGGTTTGCGCGCTGGTATTATTTCGGTCATCTGGGCACGTACATGGATCGCTTCAACGAACTCATATCCGGTCCCGACTTTTTTTCTGATCCTGGCTTTTACGGTTTCTTTGTACTGGATGCCGGTCTCGTTGTATCTTTTTCGCTCATAACGGGCATTATCCTCACTATCCGCAGGGCTAAACGCAAAGGGCAAAGGATCTGGGATCGGGTTGCTCAGCGCATGCTCATCAATCTGGCCATACCCTTGGTCACCGGAGGAGTTTTCTGTCTGCTATTGCTACACCACCGGTTGATCGGTCTTATCGCTCCATCTATGCTCCTATTCTATGGCCTCAGTCTCATCAATGCCAGCAAATACACCATCCACGATCTGAAATATTTTGGTTTGGCACAGGTGCTTCTCGGACTTGTGGCCATGTATTTTATTGGGCACGGACTGCTTTTCTGGGCATTGGGTTTCGGTTTGTTCCACATTCTTTATGGATTCTACATGTGGTTCAAATACGAAAGGGAATCCGCTAACATCAGCGCATGATCGAGAATCTCAACAAGCTCTTTGAAAGCCGCATCCGCCTTGGGATAATGAGTGTACTGGCCGTTAACGACTGGGTGGATTTCAACAGTTTGAAGGAATACTTGAATACGACCGACGGGAACCTTTCCAGCCACTTAACTGCACTCGAAAAAGTTGAATACATCAAAGTGCGCAAAGAATTCGTTTCACGTCGACCGAAGAGTTCCTATTGCATCACTGCGGCCGGAAAATCAGCCTTCGATGAACACCTCAAAGCACTTGAAATTTTAATCAATCTCAGAAAGTAAAAAATTTTATATTATCACTTTGCGTTACAAAGTACTTTAAGAATGAAAAGAACACGTATCTGTATCCTACTCTTCCAGATCGGGCTCCTGCTCAGTGGAATAACGGCCTTTTGGATTCCCGAGGGTGTTGCATCGGTCGATCAAATCATTCAAAGCATCTCGCCCGATGTTCATTTGGAGGTGCTTAAAACCTGGCTGACTCAGGTTGATCACCAGGTTCAACAGATCGATGCCCATGCATCCTTCATTTGGTACGGTACGGATTGGCTTGCCTTTGCCCATATTCTATTTGCCATACTCTTCATCGGCCCTCTGGTCGATCCCATTCGCAATCGTTGGGTGATGGATTTTGGCTTGGTCGCATGTATCCTCATCATTCCTACAGCCCTCCTCGCGGGTGCAGCTAGAGCTATCCCTCTCGTGTGGCGCTTACTCGATTGCTCCTTTGGAATTATTGGAGCCATACTGCTTTTAATAAGTAACTACAGAAAAATTGAATCTCATCTAATTTGAATCATACTATGTCCAGATCGTTCGCTTCGCTCCTACTCGCCCTCGGATTCGCCGTGTTTTTCTATGGTCAGGATCTCGGGATCAATGTGCTCCTCTACGGAGCGCTCGTTGCAATTGTTCTTCGCTTCACCAAAGAAGTTTCACTCTCTGCCGCCGTGATCGTGCCCTTTCTGCTCGCAACGGCTGCCGTTGCGTTCCACGGAAACGCCTATGCCAATGTGGTGGCATTTGCTGCTTTTGCCGTTGTTTCCGGACATTTGAGAGAACCACGGCTCGATCCGGTTCTATCCTTTGCCCTGGCATTGCCAAATTTCCTTTTCGCCCCTTTCCGCTTGTTATTTCAATCGGGAAGTAAGGTAGAATTGGATTCAGGCGGTTTGAGGAAATTCGTGAGCTATGTGCTCATCCCCTTTTTATTTCTATTGTTTTTCACCGCACTTTACGCAGGTTCAAATCCAATATTTGAGAACATGCTCCAGCGGATCGATTGGGATTTCATTCGGATCGACCTGATCTGGGTATTCGTATTGGGACTCATCTTTTCTTCTGTACTATTCTTCTATTACATCCCACCATTGTTCAACTTGCTTTATTCATCAAAGGATGAAAAACCATATGCCAATACCGAAAATAAGATCGATCCGGAAGAAGGTCTGCTACAAAACACCTGGGCCGTTGTAATGGCCACTTTAAGTGCCCTACTGCTCCTGGTGCTTGCCGGAGATCTATACTACCGATTTATATTGAACGAATTACCGGAGGGACTTTCTTTATCGTCGTACCTTCATCGGGGCATTTTTTCCTTGATCATAAGCATACTTGCTGCCATTTTGCTCATCACTTTCATATTTCGCAGGGAGAGCACGCGCAGCGAGCGCATAACCGCACTGCTCTTCATGATCTTGAACGTATTCTATCTGATGTTGAATGCCGACAAGAACCAAACGTACATTCTGGAATATGGTCTGACCATGAAGCGAATTGGTGTTTATCTGTACCTAACACTCACATTAGTCGGTATCGGAACGGCCATTGCTTTGATCCTTGGCAAGATCGATCTAGGGCAGATCTACCGATACAACGCCTTCTCCGTATTCTATCTGCTTGTATTGTTCGCTTGCCCGGATTGGTCGCGAATCATCACCAAATATAATCTGAGCCACATTCCTTCCAGTTCGGGTTCAATCGATTACAGCTACTTGTTCACTCTACCCGAGAGCAATACGGATCTGCTTTTGGAAGCTGATGTACCGGATTATCTGATCGGCGAAAAACAGAATCGATTGGACCGATTCAGGAATTCTCATACACAAAATGGTTTTCTCAGTACCTCCTTCTACGACCATGTCCTTTACGCCAAACTAAAAATGCACGATCATGGAACATCCGAATAAACCAATGACAACCCGGATCGCAGCAATATGGATCGTCTTGTTCAGCGTTGCCTTTGCCATGGTTGAAAGTGCAGTCGTTATCTATCTGCGTGCATTGTATTACCCGGATGGATTCCAATTCCCGTTGCGTGCCCTTTCCCTTGAACTGGCATACGTAGAACTCTTCCGGGAATTGGCCACCCTCATCATGATAACCGGAATTGCATGGATTGCGGGGCGTAATCTCAGCACCCGTTTCGCCTGGTTCCTGATCGTTTTCGCTGTCTGGGATATTTTCTATTACGTATTCCTGAAGATCTTCCTCAACTGGCCGGAAGGCTGGCTCGATTGGGACATCCTCTTCCTGCTGCCCACCGTTTGGACCGGTCCGGTTCTGGCTCCTGTGCTGTTGAGTATTTTGATGATTGTTCTTGGGGTTCTGTTACTCAAGCATAACCGAAAATGGCATGCACCGCTAAACCGAGCACAATGGTTGATCTTAACTGCCGGTGCACTGGGCAGTATTGTGGCATTTGTATTCGATTTTGTGCGCTATCAAACGAATGGATCCCGCACCAATAGCTTTGATCTTTCGGATGCTGAAAATTGGTTGCAGCAATACGTGCCCTCAACATTCCCATGGCCTTTATTCGTCGCATCTTCCCTATTGATCCTTTTCGCCATCTACAGTTATCACGATTCTCAACGCATTCTAAGTGCAAAACTCAATCGATCACAATGGTTCTAAAGTCTAAAAACACGCCCCCGCCTCTGCTGCTATGGCACGCTTTATTCAGCACGATTCTTCTGATCTATCGGGCGATCGACAGTCAGAGCATTACCTACCTTTTCCTTTTGTGGAATCTGTTCCTCGCCTATGTACCCTGGTTCATCGCGACTTTGATCCGAACCGGAAATCCCGCGATCATCAATTTTGTCCTATTGGGCGTCTGGCTTCTTTTCTTCCCAAATGCGCCATACCTGATCACTGATTTCATACATCTCCACCTACGACCATCCTACGATTTCTGGTTGGATCTGAGTATTTTCTTCAGTTTTGCCCTGAACGGCATGGCCATCGGTTTCCTGTCGCTGCATCGGGTATTCAAGTGGCTGAAGTCAAATTCCTCAAAGTGGCTGGCCTGGCTGATCACGCATTCCGCACTTACCCTGTCGGCCTTTGGAATATACCTCGGGCGCATAGAAAGATGGAATAGCTGGGATCTGCTGGTACAGCCCGACACGCTTCTTCGTGCGATCTATTCGTTGCTCAACCCCGGATCGGGGCAATGGCATGTATTTTATTTCACAGTACTTTTCGGAGCTTTTCTCAGCATGCATTATTACTTCTTCCTGTACATTTCCGAACTTATTAAAGTAGATCAAAATGAAGATCCTGTCTAGTTTTCGCGCTGCATTTTCCGGCCTCTATCAACTCCTGCGCTCTGAAAGGAATGCACAGATCGAATTTTGTATGGCTATTTGTGCCATCTGCGCCGGATTCTGGTTACACATTACCACAACAGAATGGCTCATCGTCCTGATCTGTATCGGCTCGGTTCTGGCTGCAGAAGCATTTAACACCGCTCTGGAAACCACGCTAGACCACTTACATCCGGAAAAACATGCGCTCGTTGGTAAAGCCAAGGATGTTTCTGCAGCTGCAGTTCTCATTCTCGCACTAATTTCCGCGGTCGTTGGATTGATGATCTTTGGTCCCTATGTAATTCAGATTCTGTTATAAACCGGGAATATTTTAAAGTGATTTAGGGATTGTATGGGACCGGGATGCGTCTTTCTCAATTCTGATTTGAGATTTGATCAACTAAAATCCAATCAATAATACCAACATGCTTCACTTCAATTCGCGTTGGATATTATCTCGACGGGGTTGTCATTGGAACTTCGATGATCGTCCGAAGATATTTATTCACCGCGTTGGGTGAAATGACCACACTTGGTCTGGTTTTCTTTGTCTCACTTGCAATTGGTGGATTGACAAATGAAATGATCTCAGGGATGTATATTAGCACTTCCGAAGAAGGTTACAAATTGAACATCAAGTACAGAAATCAATTCGCGGTCATTTCCGCAACTATCTGGATCAGTCTTTCTGAATTTATACGGAACGAAGTGCTCCTAAAGGATCTTTGGGTGTGGCACTACAGTGCAATGGGATTGGAATTCCCGTCGGAGCCCATGAATGGCGCTGTTTGGGGCATTTGGTCGCTCCTTCTCGCCCTGCTGATCTCCATGCTCGCATCCCGTTTCTCGCTGCTAAAAACGGCATTGATCGCCTGGTTTGCCGCATTTGTGATGATGTGGGTCGTAATTGGAAATTTGGGTGTGCTACCTATGGGTATACTACCCTGGGCCATTCCGCTGAGTTTAGTAGAGGTGTTTGTTGCCTGTTGGATCGTGTTCCGCATCTCCCGCAAATAGAATGGCCAAACCACTGACCATGTCCCATACCCGGATCCGATGAACGAATTGGGTAATGGCTCACAAGCCATCGAGTCTCCGGGGCAATCCGGACAAAAATCAAACATCTACTTTTTCTGCATCCAGCACATCGATAAGTACCTGATTTCGGGTTAGATCCTCGAATTGTTCGCGCTTTCGGATCAGGTGCGCCCGGCCTTCATAAACAAGAACCTCAGCAGGTCGGAACCTGCTGTTGTAGTTGGAACTCATCGAATAGCCATACGCTCCGGCATTGTGCAAAGCCAGAATGTCCCCTTCACGCACTTCATTCAGCAATCGATCGTAGCCAAGCGTATCTGTTTCACAGATATAACCCACCACCGAATACACGCGCTGTGTACCATCGGGGTTTGAAATATTAGTGATATGGTGATAGGCATCGTACATCATTGGACGGATAAGATGATTCTGTCCGCTATCCACCCCAACGAATACGGTTGAGGTTGTTTGCTTGATCACATTGGCCTCCACCAGGAGAAAACCTGCTTCGCTCACCAGGAATTTGCCGGGCTCGAACCATAATTCCAGATCGCGGCCATACTCATCGCAAAAGGCCTGAAACCGGTGGGCGATCTCCGCACCGATCTGTTTGATATTCGTTGTTACATCCCCTTCCCGATAGGCCACTTTGAAACCGGAACCAAAATCCATGAATTCCAGATCAGGAAACTCGCGCGCAGCGTTGAACAACAATTCAGCCCCGTTCAGGAATACCTGTGCGTCAAGAATATCCGATCCTGTGTGCATGTGCAGTCCGTTTACCCGAATGCCGTAGGTTTTCATCACCCGAACAACATGTGGGATCTGGTAAATGGATATGCCGAATTTGGAATCAATATGGCCCACACTGATGTGCGTATTACCACCTGCCATGATATGCGGATTGATGCGTATGCAACAGGGTACGTCTCCGCCATAGCTGTTCCCGAATTGTTCCAGGATGGAAATGTTGTCGATGTTGATGTGTACTCCGATCTCTACGGCTTGCCTGATCTCATCGAATGATACACAGTTCGGTGTGTAAAGGATCTCTTCAGGCCGGAAACCGGCCTCCAATCCGAGTAGTACTTCTTGTATGGACACGGTATCCAACCCCGAACCCTCATTGCGCAACAAGCGCATGATGTTCATGTTGGTCAATGCCTTACACGCGTACTTGATCTGTACATCCAAAGGATTAAAGGCCTCCTTCAAGGCGTGGTACTGCTGCCGAATCTTCTGTGCATCGTAAACGTAAACCGGACTTCCGTAGCTCTTGCAGATATCGAGCACCGGTACCCCTTGAATACAATATTGACCATTGACTAATTCCATATTCCTATCCCTTTGGATTCAATTGTTCGTATCAAAAAAGCCCTCCTACATGGCAGGAAGGCTTTTACATATCCTTACTGCAAATTTACGGCAACGACTGTTTAAACTCCTGATAGCGGGACTCGAAAGTTTCACCAACCTTGCCACCCAATTCCTGCCAGTGGGCGATTATCTCTTCCACCCTGTTCTCCGGACTTGGATGTGTACTGAGGAACTCTGGTCCTCCACTTACACCCGACGACAGCAATTTCTCAAAGAAACGGGCTGCCCCGCGTGCATCATACTCTGTTGGATAGAGATATTCAACCGATCTTCGGTCCGATTCCGTTTCATTCGTTCTACTGTATTTCAAAGAGATCATACCCTTTGCGATTTGAGCCAAAGTGCCCTGATCCTGGCCGAAGAGGATGGCGAATAATACTTCTGTGCCATATTGTTTGGTGAGAGCTTCTGTCGAGTGTCGTTCATCGGCATGAGCGATCTCGTGTCCCATCACACCAGCCAACTGATCTTCAGAATCCAAATACTTGATCAAGCCGGTATAAACGTATATGTAACCTCCCGGTGTACAAAACGCGTTCAAAGTCGAATCGTCTTCTATGATACGGACGCGCCACGCAAAATCATCCTTATACTTTACCACTCCGGAGTTCAGAATGGTTTGAGTGATCCTGTTCAGATGTCCGTAGGCAACAGGATACGACGCACTATCAAGCACCGGAAAATTCACCCGATCGGCATCGATCTCGGCGGCAACCTGACGGCCGAACTCCTTATCCTCTTCCAAGGTGAACAAATTAACCTTCGTATTGCCCGAATCATCTTTGCACTGTCCAAGTGCACCGATCAGCAACAATCCCAAACCCCATTTGAATATTGAATTCTTCATCAAACGCATTTAATAAGCAAATTAAACTAAAACGGATAACCTACGGCAACATTCCAAACCGTTCGTTCTCGGGCCCACGATAACTTCCATGGCTCCACGAACACCCACCTCGACTCCAGTGCCTCATTCGGATCCCACAAGGGTACCCCGAGGTCGAACCTCAGGACCAAAAAATCGAAGTCCAACCTGAGCCCGATGCCCGAATTGATCGCCAATTCCTTGTAGAACCGATTGAATCGGAATTCTCCACCGGGAAACAGCGTATCGCGCTTGAGATTCCAGACATTGCCCGCATCCAGGAACAAAGCCCCCTCCACGTCCACAGCCGCTTCAATAATGCCAAAGCGATATTCGAAATTACTCGTGAACCCGATCTCCCCCGACCGGGCGAATTGAATACTGGAAGTATCGTTCGAGAACGAACCCGGGCCAACGGTCCTCAGGCGCCAGGCTCTCAGTGAGTTGGAACCACCAGCAAAAAATCGTCGTTCGAAAGGCAAGAGCGACCTTTCACCAACCGGTACGCCAAGTCCTCCAAAAAGCCGCACCACTACCGTATTGTTCGGATTGATATGGTGTGTATAGCGCACATCGGCATCGGATCGTAAGAATGTTGAATGCCGGACCCCAAAGACCGAACCATAGTCGGTGAGTTGTGGAAGGACCATACCCGCCATTTCCAACATATTGGAATTCACATACCAAAATTCACTTGGCGATCGATCCCTGTTCGTATATACACCGCTCAACTTCTGACTGGTGATGAGGTTGTTCGTAAACAAACGCTGCTGCGCTTCCAGATAGCCGGGCCCCAGATCATCCAGCAGGCTTTGATTGAAAGTTGCCTTGTTCAAACTTATGAGAACCGGTGTCCAATACATCACACCCTTGTTCTGTACAAATTCATAACTAAAGGTCAGGGGGAGTAGATTCCGAAGGTAGAATTGATTGCGCTCGTACAGGTAGGACAGGTTAAGTCGGGTACTGCTGTTCCGGGCATTGACTTTTTCCGCAAGACTCGGAGCGAATAACAGATGTGGAACCTTCAACTCTGTATTCACTTCCTGAATAAAGGTTGAAAAAACCGAGTTGCTATCGCGCGTGAACTGGGTCTCCAAAGCCGTGCGAAGTCGAACATTGAATTCCTCTCCGTTTCGCAGAACATTTTTATTCTTTAGCGTAAGCTCATTGGCCAAACCATAATTTCGGGTGGATATATCCTCCCTGAAACGCTGCTCGGTGGTAACCACCTGCGGTTCCCAGATCAAATCGTGCTTCGGTGCGGCAACCAAGCGAATGTAAACGTCGATCTCACCTGTGTCCGATTCCTCCTTCGGAGTCAATCGGACATCCACCGAACTGAACATACCCAGACCGATCAATTTTTCATAGGTACCGGACACCAGGCTTTGTTTGTAGAGTTCACCTTTTCTCAATAAAGTGCTTTGCTCCAGAATAAACGTATTCAAGGGCATCCCGTTGAGTACATAATGGCCACCATCGGTTCTTAACGTGTCGGCAATGCTGTCACCCGTTTCAATTTCGGTGAGCACATTCCCGATCTTATAAGGGCGTTGAGGCCTGCGCGTATCTTCAAGGATCGTGATCAGAACAAATGCTTCATCATTCCCAACCGTGGTATCCAGTTCAAATTCCACCAACGACCGGTTGAACTGAAAATAGCCCTTATCGCGCATCAGATCGTTGATACGGTTGCGCTCCGCACCGATCAGATCGTAGTCAACAGGATTACCGGGTTTTAATAGGGATTTGCCATTATAACGCACCACATGTGCCAAAGACTTATTGGTACTTTTCACCTCAACGCCTTTGATGGTCAACCGCTTACCCTCCGTGACGAAATAAGTCACTTTCCCCCTTCTTCGAAAAGGTATTTTCCCGATCTCGTAGTGCACCTCGTTCTCGGTGAATCCTTTTTTCAGCAGATATACGCTAATATTTCTGGCACTCTTCTGAACAGCTGCTGAGTCGAGAATTACGGGAGGTTCTCCGATCTTCTTGAAACCGAAATGGTACATCCATAGGTGAAATTTGAAGAAGATCAGTTTCCTGTTCGGGTTATGGCGTATTTGTTCCTTTATACTTCCGGAACTCACGATCTGATTGCCCTTCACCTTGTTCTTCTCCAACAAGAGCTGCCCCTCTGGAACGATCTTCGTGATCCTGCAACCCGGGGAGAGCGTACCAAAAAGCACGAGTATGGCTACTTTTGCCGTACTCGACAAGTGGAGGCGCTCAGTAAACAACATATAAAATATCTCAGATCGCTTTGGCTGAAAAAGTATCGTCAAAAATACGGTCAATTCCTTGTGGAGGGCGAAAAATCGGTCATTGAATTGTTCCACAGTCCCTTCCGAATTGAACGGATTTACAGGCAGGTCGGTTCAACTGCTTTGAAAGAAGTTGGTCAGGATACGGAAGTGGTGGATTGCCCCAAGATCGATATGGAGCGCATCTCGCAACTTAAAACCGCACCCGGACTGATCGCCCTGGTTCAGATGCCTGAAATGAATGCCATTGCCCCTTCCGATTCAGGATGGATACTCGCTTTGGATCGCATCAACGATCCGGGTAATTTGGGAACCATCATCCGTATTGCAGATTGGTTCGGTATTTCGCAGATCTGGTGCTCGAACGATACCGTTGATCTGTACAATCACAAAACTTTAATGGCCTGCATGGGCTCATTCACCCGGGTTGCAATTCTCTATGCGGATCTGTTCGAATTATTGTCCCGATCGCAATTACCACGGTATTATGGCCTGCTCGAAGGTGAAGATGTACGGAATCTGACGGGAGCATTGCCCGGAATAGTCGTAATTGGCAACGAGGCCAACGGGATATCTGAAAAATTATTGGAGCTTACACATAAACCGGTATCGATCCGCGGGAAAGGTCGAGCTGAAAGTTTGAATGCCGCAGTTTCTGCCGGAATATTATGCCATACACTTCTTAACATCTAAATGAACGTCACCACGGATCACCTGCAACAGCTCATACCGCAGATGGAAGTATTCCTGAACCAACTGCGCAAGCAATATTTCAATTCCTCCGAAAATCGGTACAGTCAACTCGATCTGAAATCCCGAAATCAGTTAGTGACCGACCTCGATGTAACGATCGAGCGGAAACTGGTTGAATTTCTGGGAAACCTCCTACCCGGCTCTGTTTTCCTGACCGAGGAGAAAACAATTGAACAAGAACATGGCCGATTTCTATGGATCATTGACCCGATCGACGGCACCACTAATTTTGTCCATGGTATTCCGGCCTATTGCATCAGCATTGCCCTCATGGTTGACGGTGAAATTGTTTTAGGTGTCGTATTCGAGCTGAACCGGGGAGAATTCTTCCATGCGCTCAAAAACGGCGGAGCATACCTCGATCATAATCCCATCCGTGTTTCAACAAGTGCTCATATCCAAAATGCACTGATCGCTACGGGTTTCCCTTACTACGATTATAAACGGACATCGATGTACCTCGTGGCATTGGAAGCATTCATGAAGGAAACAAGGGGTGTTCGACGACTGGGAAGTGCCGCATTGGATCTGGCTTACGTTGCCTGTGGTCGATTCGATGCTTTTTTTGAGTACAGTTTAAGTCCATGGGATGTAGCGGCTGGTGCGCTTCTGGTGAAAGAAGCAGGCGGATCGGTGCATGATTTTCATGGGAAGGACCAATATCTGTTCGGTCAGGAGATCATTGCTTCGCAACCCCTAATAGCAAAATCCGTAATTGAGATCATTCAACATGCATTTGAGATCGCTTAAGAATTTCATCTTACCACTCGCATCCGTCCTCCTCTTAAGTGGGCTGGGCAGAAAGAGTACACTCCGAAATGTATCGGCTTCCGGACTCACCGAAACGATCGAATTACATGTAAGAGCAGGTCAGGAGATCGACCTCCTCACCGAACTCAGCAGTTTCTCGTCCGTGGTATTGGAGTTCCCCGATTACTTCGATCTCAAGGATTTTCAGGTGCGCACAACAGCGGGAGATGTATTTCCGGTACGCATTGTTACCAAACCTGACATCGATGAGCCAAGGCGCTCTGCGATGTTCATGACCGATCATGCCAATACATCATTACAAGTGAAGACCGGTAATTACACAGGTCCCCTCAAAATTTACCTGATCGGCGCTCCGGGCATTACATTGGACAGATCGAAAGTGCTTCACAAATCGGAAACGGATTGTTCCAAGCCTGACTTCATTGCCTCGGAGACCTGGCGTGCGGGTTTGCCCGATCCTGTGCCGGGAAGAAGTGTGCACAAGGTCGATCACCTGATCGTGCACCACAGTGCCGGATCTAACTCTATTACCGATTACACACTCGCCGTGCGCAATATTTATCTCTATCATCTCGAGGTAAATGGTTGGGACGATGTGGGCTACAATTACCTCATAGCGCCGAATGGACAGATCTATCAAGGTCGCGACGATCTGGGCGTCGGACCTGAGGACAATATCAAAGGCGCGCATTTCTGCGGGAAGAATACAGGCACTATGGGGGTTTGTTTGATGGGGAACTACGATGAGGCAGAAGTGGCCGATAGCGCATTCCATGCACTCATCCGATTGTTCACCTGGAAATGTGTTAAAGAAGGCATGGATCCCAGACAAAGTCTGATTCACCCAGCCGACATCGGAACCGATAGCCTGGGACGCATCGCCGGTCACCGCGATGGTTGTAATACAAGATGTCCGGGCGACAACGCATATACCCTATTACATGCACTCATCGACTCGGTGTACAACCGATACATCCAGTGCGAACCGGTGGTAGGTATTTCTCGGAGTTCATGGGAACAATTCCACATCAGTCCAAATCCGGTGCGCTTTCCAATCTACCTCACCCTACCTGCCAACGGGCATACCTTTCGTTATCGCATCATAGACCTTCAAGGGAAAACTATTCTGAATAAAAGGATGGTTGGCCATTGGCTGGATCCCGAAATGCCGCTTCAATCGGGATCCTATTTTCTTGAAATAGAAGATAGGGATAACGGAATGCGCTACTTTGCTAAATTCATCGTGGCTCAACCTTAGTCAAAACCTTCTTTTTCAGCTGATTCCGGAATAGGTGATCACATTATGTTCCGGTTTCGTAAAATCGCGTATGCTGTAATTCTTCTACTTGCCCATTGAGCAGGCTTGGCTAATTTTGCAGACCTTTTACCTATGTGGGAGAGAATCGCCGTTCAATTACTGAGGTACCGCTGGCCTCTGGTCATAATTCTGATCGTTCTCACCGCGTTCATGGGTTACAAAGCCACTCAGGTAAAATTCGCGTACGACAACCCCAAATTCATACCCGATCAGGACGAAGAATACCAGGCCTATCTGGATTTTAAGCGGACATTTGGTGATGATGGAAGTGTATTGGTGATCGGGATCAATACGCCAAAGATCCACGAGCCGGATTTCTTCAATGAATGGCTGGCCCTTACAGATGAGATCGACACAATGGATGGGATCAAGCAGATCCTTTCCATAAGCAATGTACCCTATTTGTCCCGTGGGATCGAAGTTTCTGAATTTGATGGGGAGTCCTACGAACGCGAGGTGTTCCGGCAAGAGCGGATCGTTCGCGGTCCTGTTGGATCCCGGACCGAGGTCGATTCACTTTTAGGTATCATCCGAAATTTAAAGTTCTATGAAGGCCTGATCTACTCGGATACGAGCAATTTCACTTTGATGGCCGTTACCCTGGAGAAATCCATCCTCGATAGCAAGGAGCGAATCCCTTTTGTAAGAGGACTGGTTGAGCGTGTAGAGACGCGCTGCGATCGGTACAATGTGGAAACTCATTTTTCCGGGTTGCCCTTTATCCGAACCGAATTCTCCCAGCGTATCAAGGAAGAACTCCGTTTCTTCACCTTGCTCTCCATCGTAATTACCTCGCTCATACTCCTGTTCTTCTTCAGGAGCTTCTTCACCCTTCTCTTTGCCCTCTTAGTGGTTATCACGGGTGTAATTTGGAGTTTTGGCATTCTCGTATTGCTGGGCTACAAGATCACAATGTTCACTGCACTCCTACCGCCGTTGATCGTAGTGATCAGCATTGCCAATGCCATCTATCTTTTGAATAAGTACCACGAAGAGTATCGATTGCACGCCAATCAGATGAAGGCCCTGCAACGCGTGGTTTCTAAGGTGGGGATAGCTGTCTTCTTCACAAACCTCACCACTGCAATTGGTTTTGGTGTTTTCACATTAACGGGTAGCACCGTTCTGCAGGAATTTGGTTTGAACGCATTTCTCAGTGTGATGTCGGTTTTTCTGATCTCACTTATTCTGATCCCTGTGATCTTCAGTTTCCTGCCTCCGCCGGCAGTAAAACATACCAGGCATCTGGAGAATAAGCGACTGCGAGGACTCATCGACTTCCTGGATCGGATTGCCACAAAACACCGCAGAGTGGTATACATTGTCACCGTAGTGATCGTGATTCTAGCCATCTTTGGGATGAACAAGGTGAAGCGGATCGGTTACATGGTTGACGACATCTCCAAAACCGAAAAGATCTACCTGGATCTCCGTTTTTTTGAAGAGAATATGAACGGTATAATGCCGTTTGAGATCGTGGTGGATGGCGGTGCCCCGGGTTCCATAAATTCTCCCGGCGTACTCCGAAAGATCGATCGATTTGAAAGGCAAAAACTCTCAACCTTCGACGAGTTCACCAAGCCGGTATCCATTGCTCAGGTGATCAATTTCGCAAGGCAATCTCTGCACGACGGGGATGCACGATTCTATCGGATACCCGGCAACCTCGAGCTGACACGCATCATGAATTTGATGCCTTCTCAAACCAAATCGGCACAAAGCGACATGATCCGTTCACTCATCGATTCCACCAACCAAAAAGCACGGATCACTGTACAGATGGCGGATGTAGGTACAAAACGAATTCGTGAGCTGAAAGAAGAGATCTATCGGATCGCAGATACTGTTTTCAATTATATCCGTGAAGAGATCGAGATCCCGACCGAAACGATCGAGGAGATCGTGATGGATGAATTCGACTCCACGCTGGTGGATACGATCTACCAGGTTCGCTACGAAGAAAAGTACACCCCTGTTGACAGCAGTGAACGCATCGCCATTCGCATCACCGGAACATCCGTGATCTTCCAGAAAGGGAACGATTACCTGATCCGTAATCTCCTGGTGAGTTTACTTGTAGCTTTCCTAATTATCGGACTCATCATGGCCACCATATTCGTATCGGCTCGTATGATCATCATATCCATGATCCCTAACATCATCCCCCTGCTTATTACAGCAGGTATCATGGGTTATTTTAACGTGGCACTTAAACCTTCTACCGTTCTCGTTTTCAGCGTTGCATTTGGTATTGCCGTGGATTTCACCATTCACTTCCTTTCCAAATACCGAATGGAACTCCGCCGCAATCAATTTAACATCCAGATATCTGTTAGTAAAGCACTCCGGGAAACAGGTGTGAGTATGTTGTATACTTCGGTGATCCTGTTCTTTGGTTTCATCATCTTTTCAGGTTCCAGTTTTGGCGGCACGATCGCACTTGGAGTGTTCACATCCATAACCCTGGTGGTCGGACTCCTATCGAACCTGATTCTGCTTCCAAGTATGTTGCTGAGCTACGACATGGCGAAAGCAAGACAAAAAAGCCGCAAAAAACCGATCATTTCCTATCCGGATGAGGAGGTTTAGAGCAACCTGACCATAATAAACACGGGCTGGCCGTCACAACTCATCAGAGATCGATCAGGCTTCCTTTTCAAGTTCTTCTTCAATTCCGATCGCTCGGCTGATCCTGGTCTGATCATCGGATTTACTCCGATACATATCGACCGGAGGTATGTTTAGGGAAACACTTTTAAGTAGAGTAAGTAGTGAACATCATCCGGTTTCAAGGCGGTTTCTCAAAAGTTCCTATAAACTAAGAACTTATTGCGGCCATCGATCGCAAATAAAAAAAGGGATTCAAATCCTTGAATCCCTTTCAATCGTTTAATTACCGTTGAATCCGTTATCGATTCTTCCTAGGGCTATTTGGTCAACATCAGTTCACCCTTCTTGTAATACCATTGGGTTACCTTGTAATCGGAGAATTGTATCATGTACATATACATTCCCGAAGGTAAGGGCTCTCCTTTGTAGGTTCCGTCCCAGGGTTCATCCAGATTTTCTGAGTAAAAGATCTTCTCACCCCAGCGATTGTATATGGATATGCTGTAGTTACGTATACCCTGTTTAACACCCGCGACCCCAAAACGATCGTTGAGAAGGTCTCCGTTGGGTGAGAATGCATCCGGAATGTAAATGAACAGATCCGGGCTGATGAAAAACGACTTGCTGATCTCCTCACTACAGCCATTTCCATCCGTTCCGGTAAGCGTGATCACATACAAGCCTGTATCGTTATAGGTATGAACCGGATTCTGCATTGCGTACGTATTTCCGTCTCCCATATTCCAACTCCAACTCACAACCGACGGAGCGGATAGGTCTGTAAAAGTTACTGTAGATTCAAGAATACTCGGTTTCTCCGGTGTGAAACTAAAATCAACTGAGGGGAGTGAATGCACGAGTACATCTGTCCCAACCGTGACCGAATCCCGACAACCCTGATCTGAAACAGCAACTACCTTCACTTTATAGGTTCCGGGTAGGTTATAAGTATGTGCAGGTAAATTGCCTACCGACGATTGACCATCTCCCCAATACCAGGTAAACTGGCTGATCGACCCGTTCGGGATCGAGGAATTATTCTGAAAATCGGGTACGAACGGCATACAACCTGTTAAATTGATCGGTGTGATATCAACAACTGGTGAGGGATAGATCGTTACAGTATTGCTCACCGAGTCCTTACAACCCTTGTTAGACAGCACGACCAATTTCACATTATAGGTCGCCGGAGATGGATAGGTTCTGTTCACCGTTTTGCCACTACCCGTGGACATATCATCGAAGGTCCAGGCGAAGCTTGTGATACTGCCTGTGCTGATCGTAGAATTATCCGTATGGGTTGTTGTTTGTCCATCGCATATTCCGCTGCTGGTGAAGGAGGCATTGGGCAGAGGATCTATGCTCACGTTGGTGGTTAATGTATCCCTACACCCTTTATCCGACTCTACGATAAGCCGGAGCGGGAAGCTGCCATCCTGATTTGCGGCAATACTCGGAGCCGCTGCGGTTGATACCTGTGCACCGTTGTAATACCACCAATACTTGGATACTACATCGGGGCTTACGGCACTGGAATTATCGATCGGCACCAGGTTGCCGTAGCGACATACCGAACTCACCGAGAAAGCTGCTGTAGGATCGTTGTAAATCGTAATGGTATCATTGATCTCTTCAAAACACTGATTGCGTGTGCTGATGTTCAAAGTGATGGGGTATTTGCCGGGTGTGGATCTCTTGAACTTGAGTACACTGTCAAAGGACACAACGGTTGAATTAATTGCCCAACTCCAGGTATTGATCGTATCGTCCCCAATGGAGTAATCCACCTTAACATCTTGCTGAACATTTGCGCAAGTATTTTTGAACAAGAGGCCATTCAGATCGAGTTCCCGCACAGTGATCTGCTTTTGTACGCTTTCCTTGCACCCCTTATCACTTACCAGATCCAGTTTGATGTTCTTCTTTCCCGGACTGGCGTATCTTACATTGACCTTGTCGGTCGTATAACTCTTACCGTCGTTCACATCCCACACGAGCGAAGCGATCGTTCCTCCACTGATCGTACTTGTGTTCACAAAGCGTACTGTATCGTTGGAACATGCCCCGCTGAAAGTGAAACTACCGTCTATGAGCGGGTAAACTTCGACCGATTTGGTAAGGGAATCCAGACAGAAAGTATCCACGGCTACCCAGAACATCACGTCAAACTTGCCTGCTTGATTGAAAGTTTTTGTAAAACTGTAAAAATCACTCTTGTCGCCATCGCTTACCTTCCATCCAAAATCGGTCAGTGTGGCACCAAAGTTCTTTGAAGTATTGGTGAAGTCAACGTCCAGTCCCATACAAGTGTCCTCGACGGTGAAATCGAGATCTATGTAGCCGTGTTTGTAGGCGGTATCCTCATAAAAGGCGGTACACATGGAATCGGAAGTGAGCGACAAGGTAACCGGATAGTAGCCTTTTGTTTTATAAAAATGTTTCGGTGAAATGCGGAAGGAGGAATCGCCATCGCCAAACATCCATTTGTGTTGGGCGATCTTACCTTTCGTGATGGTCGAGAGATTGTTGAATTCCGAGGAATCCCGCTGACAACTGTTATCAACTGTGAAGAAAGCTTTCGGGTTCGGGTTGATGACCACCGAATCAAGCAGAGTATCAATGCAATTTGCCTCCGTTTTAACGATCAGCCTGAGGTAGAATTTCCCACTGGTGTCGTAATATCTCTTCGCGCTTGGGCCAAATACATCCGAACCGGAGTGGAATCTCCAACTGGCCGAGAAGATGGACTCATTGCCGGGCGCTATACTCGCATCGTTGAATGTGACTGTATTCTTCTCACATTTCAGGTCGGAAGTGTAACGGGCTTTGGGCACACCTGTAACCTTAACGAACACAATGGTTGAATCAAATGCGGAACATCCATCGGCCACTTTCTTATGGGTATACATCACAACCCGATAGCGTCCTGTGTCCTGATAAACGTGTGTTGGATTTTGAGCCTGTGATTTCTGACCATCTCCAAAGAACCATTCCCATTTGGTTACCTCATATTCGGCAGAACCTTGAAATTTCGCAGCTTGCCCCAAACAGAGGTTCATCTCACCATCAATGCTGGAGTTTGTGAGGGTGATCTTGGCCGCCAGGTTCTTTACACTGGCGCCAGCCGCATAACCATAGGATTCATATTGGCCGAAGCCATATGCCGTAGCGATGAAACCTTCACTGGCCTTCATATAGTGGTTTCCTTGCGACACCTCTATTTGGGCATAAGAATAGCGCGTAAAACGAGGCACTTGCGTAAAGGTGGCCGAGTTGCCGTCTATCCGGAAAGTACTTGCCGCAGAGGTTGGGATCACCACATTGATGTAATGCTTTCGAATATCCTCATAACGCGAAGAATAAAGCGTGATCTCGTTCAAAGTCTGTTCGATCGGATTGATGATGGTCATCGAAGGATCCGATTGCCCGCCCGAACACGACTGCGTTTTCGAATATTGGGTCACTGTGATCGGTTTACTCGCCAGAACATACTTGGCCTCATCCTGATCCTTGAGATCCGCGAATTTCCCGGCATTCAGGTTGATGATGGTTGGAGTTCCGGTTTTGTGATATACGAGTACAGTTGTGTTATCTTCAGCCGCCAGGAAGCGAATGTTCGCACTATTCACATTCTTCAGAGGAACTACCACGAAATTGGTACCCCAGCTGTTTACGGGATACATTTGTTCGTACAGGTTATCCCCGCTGTTGAAACCTCCGGAACAACCTAAACTCGTATAGGAACTTCCGGCAAATACCGAAACCACACGACATCCGGCTGTGGAACCGGTATCAATTACCTCGATGTGCGTACCCGTAACGTCGTCCGTTTTACTACCTGAAAATGCGCGTCCCTGATAAACCTGACCCTCATCTAACGTGATCGTATACGTTGAATTTGCAGACATACGGCTACCTGTTTTGGAGCGCAGATCCACAGAGGGTGTGATGTTGATCTTGGTATTGTCCTTATGTGCGACGATCATGAACTGGGTACGATCCGAAGTGATACCCTGCTCATAGGCCACGCAATAGTATTCCTTACCGCATGTCTGGTTTGGCAGAACCAGTGTTGCATCGGAACGGTATTGGTAATAGATGTGGGCATAAACCACGATCGGCTTGCCGGAAACAACTTTGATCCCCTGATCGGTGATACAATCCGAGCAGTTCACAAAAGCCTGACTGGTGGGTACCTGCACAAGGGTCATCTGATTAGCGGTCACACTGAACGTTGTGGACCAGCTTCTTCCTGGAATTGAAACAGACCCGGTAGTAGATGAATCGGATGTGATGTAGAGGTACATTCCGGCCTGGGAGTTGGAGTGCGCCATGAAACCCAACCAGAATTCAGTTCCTTTGTTTGAGAAGGATTGTGCGTTCGAAGCCTCTTCAACACTCAAAAAACCAAGCAAGCAGAATGTGTAAATAAGTATTCGTTTCAAGTACATTCAAGTAGGTATTAATACGTGAAGATACAGCGTATTCTAAGTTTAACAACCTCTCCCGCCCCCCCTCGAGCACATCAAAAGCACTCCAAGAATGAGTGACTAGAAGGAATGTGCATTACTTTTCATATAAAAATCTGATTAACAGAAACTTATGACCTATTCCACATTTTAAAAACGGTTGGGTTTCGTTATGATTTTTGAACGTTACATGACATTGATTTTAATCAGTGACAATCGTGAGCGATGTCACCATGGCCCCTTCAAACTACCCTTTAACTTCGTAGTGTTCAATTGGATACTATGTATGGTTGCTTACATCAATGATCGTTAATTGGACCATAGTTAAAACTGGAATTGAACTCAATAATTGAAGGAGATATGAAGAAGAGAGAACCCATCACTCACATCATGACCGCCAATGTACATACGGTCAATCTTAAAAATTCCCTCTTTGATGCGGAACGCATCATGAGGAATAAACATATACGGCATATACCGGTAGTGTCCGGAGAGAAACTTATCGGGATCTTGAGTCTGACCGATCTCAAGCGCATCTCCTTCGTCGACAGTTATGCCCAATCTGATGTTGAAGCCTCTGTAGATACCGCGATCTACGATCTGCTCACTATAGAACAGGTCATGGTGTCCAAACCCGTAACCGTTCAAACAACATCGACCATCCGTGAAGTGGCGGAAATACTGTCCCAACAGGAATTCCATGCCCTACCGGTGCTCGAGGACGATAAATTGGTTGGAATAGTTACCACCACCGACCTTATCAAATACCTCCTCGATCAATATTGACAATAGTTTTTCATAGTTTAGTTAATTGGGAATATGGGCCCGGGTCGTGATGACCCGGGCTTTCTTTTGATAGCATCCTCAGGGATACGTACTTTTGCGGCTTCATTTTTTCACCCCTATGTCGGCCGAAAAACGTACTAAAAACCAATACC
The DNA here is from genome assembly GCA_020635435.1 of Flavobacteriales bacterium. GTDB lineage: Bacteria > Bacteroidota > Bacteroidia > NS11-12g > UBA9320 > VMDK01. The sequence continues at coordinate 174,909 of JACJZU010000003.1, read as the reverse complement.
CGGAGTATAAACAGCTCAACCTGACCGAAACCGATCGGAATGTGCTGAACTATTGGAACACAGAGCGCGTCTTCCACAAATCACTGGAGAATCGCTCCGATAATAAGAGCTTCGTGTTTTATGAAGGCCCACCCTCTGCCAATGGTATGCCGGGCATCCATCACGTGATGAGCCGGGCTATCAAGGATGTCTTCTGTCGCTACAAAACCCTGAAAGGTTACAAAGTGATGCGAAAGGCAGGTTGGGACACACATGGTCTGCCTATCGAATTGCAGGTGGAAAAGACACTTGGGATCACAAAAGATGATATCGGTGTTAAAATTTCCATAGAAGAATATAACGCAGCTTGCCGTCGCGATGTACTCAAATTCAAGGACATTTGGGACGATCTCACCGAACGCATCGGATATTGGGTGGATCTGGATGACCCGTACGTCACTTACGACACCAACTACATCGAATCGGTTTGGTATTTACTGAAGGAATTACATAAAAAAGGCTACCTCTACAAGGGATATAGCATCCAACCCTACTCTCCCGCTGCCGGAACCGGTCTGAGTTCCCACGAACTCAATCAACCCGGCACCTACAGAATGGTCAAGGATACCACTGTGGTGGCACAATTTCGTTTGAAGGATCCCGGTGTGCTGAAATTATCCTCCCTTCATGGCGATGTGTTCTGCCTGGCCTGGACAACCACACCCTGGACCCTCCCTTCAAATACTGCTTTGGGCGTTGGTAACAAAATTGAGTACTGCGCCATACAGACCTATAACCCCTACACCTTCCTGCCGATCACAGTAATTCTAGCCAGCAATCTGGTGAGCCGATGGTTCAAGGATGATGGCCGGGATCTTCCGTTGGAAGGCTACAATTCCGGAGACAAGGTTATACCCTGGCGTATAGCTGGAACTTTCACGGGAGCTGAGCTCAAAGGCCTGAAGTACGAACAACTGCTCCCCTACGTACAGCCGGAGGGCAAGGCCTTCGAGATCGTTACTGCGGATTTTGTGACTACCGAAGATGGAACCGGGATCGTACACCTTGCACCCAGCTTCGGAGCCGACGACTTCAAGGCTGCACGCGAAAATGGGATCGCATCGCTCACACTGGTGGACAAAAAAGGACGATTCGTACCCGAAATGGGAGAATTCGCAGGAATGTACGTAAAGAATTACGACGATCAGGATGAAAATGATCCGAACTACCGTTCAACGGACGTGCTTTTAGCCATCAAGCTCAAAGAGGAGAATAGGGCTTTTCGTGTCGAAAAATACGAGCATAGCTATCCGCATTGTTGGAGAACGGATAAACCTGTACTCTACTACCCTTTGGAATCCTGGTTTATCAAAACCACGGCCGTAAAAGATCAATTACTGGAAGCCAACCAACAGATCAACTGGAAACCGCGTTCTACCGGTGAAGGCCGGTTTGGGAACTGGCTGGAGAATCTGGTCGACTGGAACCTGAGCCGTTCACGCTATTGGGGAACCCCTCTGCCGATATGGCGCTCTGAAGATGGATCGGAAGAACGTTGTATTGGCTCTATTGAGGAATTGAGATCGGCTGTGGAAGAATCGGTCCTGGCCGGTAATATGTCGGATTCAGGGATCGACTGGACGAAGATCGATCTGCACCGGCCTTATATCGATCGCATCATTTTAACCGACTCCAAGGGCAAACCGATGCACCGGGAGACAGATCTGATCGATGTTTGGTTCGACTCCGGCGCAATGCCCTATGCCCAGCAACATTACCCATTTGAAAATAAAGAGCAGATCGATGAACACATCCAATTTCCGGCCGACTTTATCGCCGAAGGCGTAGACCAGACCCGCGGTTGGTTCTTTACCCTCCACGTTTTAGGTGTGATGCTTTTCGATACACCGGCCTACAAAAACGTGATCGCCAATGGGTTGGTTTTGGATAAGGATGGTAATAAGATGTCCAAACGACTCGGTAATACCGTCGATCCTTTCCAAACCCTCGATACCTATGGCGCAGATGTGGTTCGATGGTATATGCTTTGGAATTCGGCCCCGTGGGAGAATCTGAAGTTCAACGAGACCGGCCTGCAGGAAACACAGCGTAAGTTCTTCGGAACGCTTTATAACGTATATTCCTTCTTCGCGCTTTATGCGAACATCGACGGGTATGTGCATCAGGAAGTGTCGCCGGTGGAAAACCGTCCTGAGATCGATCGCTGGATCATATCAAGACTCAACCACCTCATTCGAAACGTGGATGAGGCCATGAACGATTACGAACCTACCAAAGCTACACGCGAAATTCAGACTTTCACAACTGACCACCTGAGCAACTGGTATGTTCGACTGTGTCGTCGACGGTTTTGGAAGAGCGGAGATGATACCGACAAGAAAATGGCATACGACACACTCTACGAATGCCTGAACACCATTGCGATCCTGATGAGTCCCTTCGCTCCCTTCTATTCCGATCAGCTTTACAGAGATCTGGGTTCTATGGAAAATCGCAATTCGGTTCATCTGGCCGATTTCCCGATCTGTACCGAATCACTCCTCGATGATTCGCTGGAACTGAAAATGGAACTCGCACAGGATATCACGAGTATGGTTCTGGCGATCCGCAAAAAGGAGAAGATCAAGGTCAGACAACCACTCGGACGAATTCTCGTTCCCTCCATGGGCTCTGAGAAGGATGCATTGATACTCGATGTGGCGCCTCTGATACTTTCGGAAGTGAATGTGAAACGCCTCGACTTCATCTCAGAGAATAGCGAGATTCAGATCATTCGTTCTGCAAAACCCAATTTCAAGATATTAGGTCCCAAAGCAGGTCGCAGTATGAAGTGGATCAGTGGGGCTGTTCAAAACTTTGGTGGAGCGGAGATCAGCGCATTGCAATCAGGTAGCTCTGTGGAGATCCTCCTCGAAGATGGTACGCCCTTCCAATTGAGTCCGGAAGATGTGGAGATCTCCAATCAGGATATGCCCGGTTGGCAGATCGAAACGAACGGTCCGATAACTGTGGCACTCGATATAAGCATCAGCGAAGCCCTACTCATGGAAGGCCATGCCCGTGAATTGGTCAATCGAATCCAAAATATCCGCAAAGATTCCGGCCTTGAAGTAACCGATCGAATTAACGTAGCAGTAACGTCAGGAGCAGAGATACGCAAGGCGATCGAACTCTTTAATGATTATATTTGCGCCGAAGTTTTAGCCGATCAGATTCAAGTCTCTGAAAATCAATCAATTGAGTCGGAAATAGATCTGAACGGATTCCCAACACAAATAAAAATAGTCAAAGCCGAATAATGGAAGACAAATCTGTAAAAACCCGCTATAGCGACGAAGAACTGAGTGAATTCAAGGAACTCATACTCAAGAAACTTCAGATTGCACAAGAGGAATTGAAGTTCCTGACCGATGCGCTGCAAACGGAAAACGAAAATGGCACAGACGATACCGGAAGTGTATACAAAACCCTCGAAGACGGATCGTCTACCCTTCAAAAGGAAAGTACCTCGCAATTGGCTTCCCGCCTGAAGAAATTCATACAGAACCTGGAAGCTGCGCTCATCCGAATTGAGAACAAAACCTACGGAATTTGTCGAGTTACAGGTAAACTAATTTCGAAGGAGCGACTCCGAGCGGTTCCCCATACCACGCAGAGTATGGAGGCCAAACTCAACCAATACAAGTAAGCCTTTCGAAATTTGGCCGAACAATCCAGGTACTGGCCTAAACTACTGGCCGCTTTCGCCATAGTTGTTCTGATCCTAGTTGCAGATCAGATCCTCAAGTATTGGGTCAAGACCAATATGACCCTGGCACAGGAGATCCATGTGGCAGGTAATTGGTTTGTTCTTCATTTCACCGAGAACGATGGAATGGCTTTCGGTTTGAAATTTGGAGGAATTACTGGAAAACTTATTCTCACATCCTTCCGCATAGTTGCCGTCATCGCGATCGCATATTATCTGTTCATTCAGGTAAAAAAGGGAATAAGCCTGACCCTTACCCTATTGATGGCATGCATTCTTGCAGGTGCCATGGGCAATATAATCGATAGTGTGTTCTATGGTCATTATTTCACAGAAAGCACCTTTCTTACTAAGGCTATAGTGGCTCCGGGAGCAGGCTACAGCACTTGGTTCAGAGGTAAGGTTGTCGATATGCTTTACTTCCCCCTCATCGAAACACATTACCCGTCCTGGGTTCCAAAACTGGGTGGTAGGGAATTCATTTTCTTCAGACCGGTTTTCAATCTTGCCGACGCTGCCATTAGCGTTGGAGTTTTCAGCATTCTCATTTTCTTCAGAAATGAGTTCATTGCCAACCCTCAGGCGAACGATTCTGAAGAGACTGCAATTGCCTCAGATTCCGAAGAGGTTGAAGATTCCTTTGATCCATCGGAAGATCAGGAGCAATTTACAGGATCTTCGGATCCGAATGAGACGCACATAGATGCGGAAGATCATCCCAAAGATCCCAAAGAAGAGGATCCAATGCCTTAATTTATCTGAGTGCTGCACTATCTTTGAATATGTCGGTGCGAATTCTAATTCTGATAACTTTATTTGGTTTCTTTAGATCGGAACCAGCGCTTGCCCAAGTGGTGTTCAGCAAATCCAACTACGACTCCCTGCGCCTGGATGCCATCCAAAACAAGAAATTGTTATTCGTCGATTTTACGGCAGTATGGTGCAGACCCTGTTTGGAGATGGATCAGAAAACCTTTGTAGATGAAAGTTTGGGAACCTACATCAACCATCAGTTTGCCACGCTGAAAACAGATATCGACCACCCCGAAGGCGATAGCCTGAGAAAGCAATTCACCGTATTTCAGTATCCAACGATCCTTATCTTGAACCCATATACGGAAGAAGTCGTACTCCGATTGATCGGTTTTAAACCAGCCGGAATTCTGTTCGACGACCTGAAGGCCATGCGCCGACCAGAGGGTTATCCGGAACTCTGACAGCGTTGTTCTTTCCCGAGAACCTCAATCTCCGGAATTACCCGCTTGCACATCCTCTCCTTCCTCCTCCGGTTTCTTCCCGAATACAGGTTTGAAGATCAAATACATGCCCACGAATACGATCACCGGGATAATGATCTCTGAGGCGATCAGGAGTATTTTGAAGCTCTGTTCCGACGGTGGTTTTAAAAAGATCATCTATTGTCCTCGTCATTATCTTCATAGGAATCCGGTTCCGGTTTTGGTGGTGATTTCAATACCTTCCGGAAAAACAGAAACGTTATGAGGGTCACACTGGCCTGAACAACGATCATTAGTACTAAGGCTGATGTTTTCATGTGTGGTGTTCTATAGGAATTTTATTCTTGCGTTTATTGGAGGCGATCTTCACCATCACACACAAACCTGCAAATACAAACAACAGAAGGAAACGGGACATGTCCACATAGAACATCGGTGTTGGCGATCCGCTTTCAAACCACTTAACCACCGATCGGAGCTCACCATCAACATGTTTTAAATGGAAGATCTGTCCGATAATACTATCACTCGCCAATGGCCAGCCACCGCTTCCCAGATTTGCAAATGCAGCAGCCCAATCGCCACCTTCCGGTTTGAGCATCGACGACAGGAAGATCACAAAAATGAATACCGGAGTCACGTATTTGATAATGAATCGGTAAATATTCGGGACCTTCATATCCGCCCCATAATTGAGCTCCCGCCAACCTTTGTCCATCCCAAATACCCATCCGAATATGATCACTTCGGCAAGTGCAAAAACCACCAACGAAACCGTTCCGGTCCAGTAGTCATACTCGTCAAACACCCCGTATTCAAAGAACAGGATCGTAGGCAATGCCAAAGCCAGAATTACGACACCCAAAGTGATCGCAGATTTATTTCGGCTCCAGTTGAACTCATCGGATACAAAACCCATCCAGGGAGTCCCCATGGCAAGCGATGAAGTTATACCGGCAAAGAACAATAAACCAAACCATGCCACACCGGAAAGGGTCGCCATCACAGGCCCCCATTGATCGAACAAATAAGGCATGGTCTTGAACGCCATCATGAAATTCGCATTCTCCTTGATCCAATCCAGCCCCATATAACCAACGGCTATCGGAATCACTACAGATGCTCCGAGTACGATCTCCACAAACCCGTTCATCCACCCGGCCGACATGGCATTCAAGGCAATGTCATCGCGCTCCTTCACATAGGATGCGTAGCACTGTATCGTACCCATTCCAACGCTTAGCGTGAAGAAGATCTGTCCTGCCGCAGCCAGCCAAACCTTCGGGTCCTTCAAACTGCTGAATTCCGGTTGCCAAAGGAAGTTCAAGCCAAGATGACTGTTGCAATCGGCACAGCCCTCTATACCGGTAGCCCCCAGGGTGATCGCCCGAATGGCCAGAAAAACACCGAAAAGGATCAATAAGGGCATAGCGATCTTCGCAACCTTCTCAATCCCTCCGCTCAATCCACGGGATAGAATATAAATATTGATGCTTAGGGTGACCAGGAAGGCGATCAATCCCCAGGATGGGAGATTGATACCGGATCCGAGATCCACGTATTGATCGAATATCGCTCCAACCTGCGTTGTATCCAATCCAACAAAATCCTGTTTGATCGATTTAATGGTATAGGTCAGGGTCCAGGATTCGATGTAGGTGTAATACGCCATCACGCCCATATTGGTGAAAACCCCGAATACCCCGAAATACTTCCAGAACCTTTTCTTCGTCATGTTGTCCATGATGAAGGGAGTGGAATGGTCGCCGAACTTACCTCCGTACCGCCCCATGGACCATTCAACCCATAACAGGGGAATACCCATAAGTAGGAACGAAACGAGATAGGGAATTATAAATGCCCCTCCTCCATTTTGAACGGCTTGAACAGGAAATCGAAGAAAGTTCCCCAAACCAACGGCGTTACCCGCCATGGCCAGGATGAGACCTACCCGCGAACCCCATGCCTCCTTGCTAGCTGCCATACGCTTTTTCCTTACTGTGGACGCAATTTGCGGATTAATTGAGTCTTATCCAAACCTCTATGATTCCGCTACCAATTGTAGCGGCGGATCAAAGGCTTCTTGTGTGTATAGATCCCACCTCGACTATCTTCCCTCTTTATGCCCTGCTCATCTAACCTGTCCAAACGAACGCGCCCCGATGCATGCAAAATATGGCCATCCCCCGATGCAATGCCTACGTGCACGATGCGCCCGGAGACACCTCTGAAGAAAACCAGATCGTTCCTGCGCAATTCGGCGAATCCTACGTCCATACCCGCAACCGCGAATTGATCACCCGAATCCCTGGGAAAGTCAATTCCCATTGCGAAAAGTGATACCTGAACCAGTGCAGAGCAATCGATTCCCATGCAGGTTTTACCTCCCCACAGATACGGTGCATCCAAAAATTTCATTGCCTGAGCAAAAAGTTCCGGCTCGGCTTCCGGCTGTTCCCGCTCAACTTTCGACCCCATGCTGAAAATGAGCCCCCCACGCTCAATGAAGCGATCCGTAACCGTGAACCGGTAGCACTGTGCATCTCCGATCCCTTCATGCTGTGAACTGCTGATGAAACCCGTATAGTTATCACGGGAACTCTTGATCCGTATCCATTCCCCTTGGTCATCCAGAATGGTGTACGGCTCACCATAAAGCAACTGACTTACGATCTCGGAACTACTCGCAGCTTCCCTTCGAATGGGGACACATGCCAGATCGCAATAGAACTCATCCAATATGAAGCGCTTTTTGACGGTTCAGAAGTTGTTCCTCACTCTCTTCCCGGTCTGGATCCGGAACACAACAATCCACCGGACAAACAGCGGCGCATTGTGGCTCCTCATGAAAGCCTTTGCACTCCGTGCATTTATCCGGAACTATGTAATAAACTTCATCAGAAATGGCCTTCTGCTTGTCATCCGCACCAACTACGCTCCCATCTTCAAGAGTATAAGTCCCGCTTACCGTTGTTCCTTCAGAGATCTTCCAGCTGGCTCCTGCTTCATAGATCGCATTGTTCGGACATTCCGGCTCACATGCTCCGCAGTTTATGCATTCATCGGTGATAATTATTGCCATGCGCTCAATTTGATTTGCAAAAATAAACCCTTACGGAAGGGTACTCTTTCTATTGTTTTAATTCTTTCAACACTTCAACAGCCTGAATGTTGTTGGGATCTATATTCCTGAGCGTGTTCACCCATTCCAGCGCACTTTTGCGATCCCGGCGCAGCAAGGATAAACGGATCGAATTTTCGATGGCCGGAATGAAATCCGGATCGAGACCCAGACACTTCTTCAACCAATATTCCGCTTTGCCCAATTGACCGGATTCCATCTCAACAAATGCCAGGTTACTCAGGGCATGTTTATAAGTCGGATTGATCTCAAGCGCACGTGTCAATACACTCCGTGCCAATTCATGATTCCCCATTTTTACCAGGACATTGCCGTATCTGTTCAAATACTCGAATCGGTTCGGTGCTTTCCGCAGTGCGAGCTCGAACCACTCGGCCGACTGCTTGTACATTCCCTTCCCTGCAAACCCCTCGGCAACCCGATAAGCATCCATATGCCCGATTCGTTCAATGTCAAGTTGTCCCGACAACTTCACGATCCGATCCCAATCTCCGGTCTGATAAGCATAGTGTATCTCCAAAGCTTGATTGGTATGCTGATCCAACAAACCCCGGGCTTTTTTCCGGTACACATCCAGTGCTTCGAATTTTTCGAAATAGGTCAGGTAGGCCCTTATCTGCATCTCAATATCCGGGTCGGGATTATTCACGCTGTACAAGCCCTCTACTACAGCAGACCCCATTGATCCGGCCTTCGTATCCCTGTGTACCCCGATCTTGTGATCGTGCACGGTCACATGCGGAATATCTTCGGCAGAACTGGAGGGCATATGGCATCCTACACAATTGTCGTCCAACCGGATCCGAACAGATCGCTCTTCTTTGCAATTCGAGCCATGGCAGTTCGCACAGCTCGCATTAAACGTTGCAATACGCGTTTCGCGAACGGAAACGTGTGGATTGTGACAAGTTATACAGGTCAGACGCGGTGCTTGGCCTGTAATATTGGAAGCCCGAAAACAGGCACTCATCTGCAGACGGTCGCTGTGATTGGCCATATTGAACAGTGATTGGTCTCCCGAATATTTCGGCAGATAGATCTCAAAGACATCGCTCAAACGCATTCCTGGTCTATAATCCTCGAAACGTTTACCCGGCCGCAGCACATTGTTACCCTGCAAATGACAACGCTGGCAAAGATCCATTTGCCTCTCCCAACCTAGATCTGAAGGATTAACAATGGTAGGATCAAAATCGCCCTCAGGAACACCCCCGCCCGAACGAAATGCCACGTGCAGCGAGCCCGGCCCATGACATCTTTCACAATCGATTCCCCGCCCTACGCGCAAAAAGCGTCGCTCATCCGATGCATCGGTCTCCGGCATGGCATTGTGACAGCCCATACACTCACTATCGATAATGCGGGTGAATCTTGAGTTGTTGCCCGACTCGAATCCCGGAGCAAGATCCCAGGTCCCCTTTTGCGTGTAAAATGTAATGGGAGCCTGGTACAAATAGCCCCCACGAAACATCAAATGGCTGTTTGTGTGTTGCCCGCTTCCAACGATGTAGTCTATCCGCTCAGTTCGTTTGTGAATTGTATCCCTGGCTATCAACCGAAATTCTTCGATGAACAGTTGGTCATCGCGCCAAAATGGTCTGTAGAAATAATCAAGTGTACTGTCATACACCAGGGAGCCCTGTCCGAAATGAGCACTGCTCTTTACCCGGGAAGCTGTATCGAAGGACATGCCCATTCCTGTGTGCAGGAAAGTTCCCAACTTATCGGCATGACATTTTCCGCACATGTCAATACCGACATAATGCGCTGAATCACCGTGATTCAGATAAACCGTGGCAAGCTCGCCGCTCTGCTTTTCCTTCCCGCAATTCGACAGATTCAGCAGAACTGTGAACAGAAGTATCGATCCGCCTACAGCTTGCCACCGTTTCATGCAATTCTAGCCGCGGGCCAAATCTTGCCAGGCCATCATACCGCCAAGCAGATTGCGTACATTCTTGAAACCCTGTCGTATCATGAAGTCTTTGGCCGCTGCGCTGCGCTGCCCACTGCGGCAATGAACCACGATCTCATCATCTTTCCATTCATCGAGATCGTCGATCGCACCTTGAAGACTTCCCAACGGAATCAACTTTCCATTGATATTGAACTCTTCATACTCCCATGGTTCACGCACGTCAATTACGTGGATATTCTCCCCACTTTGAAGGCGTTTGTACAATTCCTCTACAGTTATATCTTGCATTGTTCAGTTAATTAAGGCTGCAAAACTACTCGATGACGATCCATTGCCAAGTGCGTTCTGTCACATCCGTTCTCAATCCGATCATATAGGTTCCCGAGGCCAGTGCACCCAGATCCAGTACAGACGATCGCACAGGGAATTCTCCTACAAAACGTCCATCGGATCCATATACCAGAGCAGCCTCCGTTTTAATCCCCGCTTTCTCCTTGATATAAACCAACCCTTTACTTGGGTTTGGATACAAAAACGACTTTGAAGCAACGGCTTTTTGCTCCAGGACAGAAGCGGTGTAGGGCACTTCAGGCCCTACAAGGGGACGTATCATTGGCGCACCTATGAGATCGCCGCTGTTGTTCAAGTTCCAGCCCTCGCCCACGTTGTAGTACAGATCTTTATTGATCGATAGTCCTTCAAATAAATTTCCGCCATTCTTATCAAAACCAACAGCCAGATTGAAGTCCTCCCCCTGCGACCAACCCACGTAAAAATCACCTGCATCCAGAATAACAGGTTCGGGAAATATGAAATAATGATAGCCATTTATCTCACCGGTATGGTATGCACCCCGAACGCTCAATTCATAGGCCAGGTCGTCCTCGCTTCCCGGACGGGCTATGCTTCGCCATACCTGAATATCGTATCGCACATCACCAACAACGGAGATATTATGTGTGAAATAGAATCCGACTCCCCTTAATGTATCGGGTTTGTTCAGTTCGAAACGAACAGCAACCTGGCCAATTTTACCTGCCAGATCATTGAATCCGAAACCCGTTTCCGCCGAGCCATCGTCATATGCAAAATAGCGGTCGAACACCTGCGTGCTGTGAATTGCATCGTTCCGGGTGAATGGAGCCGGATTCGTTCGGCCCGATTCCTTTACGTAATAATAGCGATCAACTACCAACGGAAATCCAAACTGACCACTGAGATCCGGAAGTGGCAGAATGCGTTCCGTATTGTTAAAGGCCCCCAGAACACCTGAATTATCAGAAAGATTCGTGGAACCGATCAGGTTGCCCTTAACAAAATATTCGTTGCGCGCTAATGCCGTGATCGGGCTCGAATTCAAATTTGCGATACGCACTATCGAAGAATCGGCCTGTTCCGCTGCCGGGTCTACCAGGAAATGATCCAACGGCATGCTGGCATAACGCCTCAACATGCTGCTGGGAGGTGTTTGAATGGTATAGTCATCCGTACTCAAAACACCTCCCTTGCGTTTCGAATCCAGGTAAATATGGTCTATGTGCCAATGATTGTTGTTGCCCCAGTAATGTGTCCAGTTCCTGAATCGAAACCGGAAGGCATTATGAAAGTAACGAGCCGAATCAAGTCGTATCATCACCGGGTCGAATACAGTAAATCCGGTACCGGCCCGGTCCCAAACCCGGATCCAATTCCCATCGCGATCAAAGAACTCGAGGATCAGAGAATCCAAAGGCTTGATATAATCCCCCAAACCACGGGCCTGATAGAAAAAGCTGAAATAGAGTGAGTCGGCAGGCGAAAGGCCTTGTCCTGCCTTTTGTGTGAGGTCAATGTATTGAGAAGTGAGTGTGTCCCCTCCCCCTCGCAGATCTTTTTGAAGCGTTCGGTAAGGACTTCCTGTGGGATCGAGAAAGTCGAAAGTGGCTACTCCAAAGGATGGAGGCTTAACTCCAAAATTTCTATTCACAAACACTTGATTATCAGCAAATAGCGAACTATCCGGATAAACGCTTTCAGCCGTAAAATCTTCAAAGAATGGCAATTCGAGGGTATCTGCCTGTCCCCATTTGTCCAAAGTTCCGGCTCCCCATTCGTAGTGCGGATTTGCCTTTAAAAACGTTTTGATCGCAGGGTTGTACTCCAGTGGTTTTAGAACCAAACCGCTTTGTCCACTAGCATTTGGAACGTTCAAGAACAAAGTGCCCACCGCAAGCACTGCGATCAAAGCGTGATAATTAGATCTGATTTTCGTCACTTAGAATATTTATTCGTCAAAATTATTGCGTTCGCGCTGCTTCGTCCACAGAAGCATGTCATAGTTCGGGAACTTCTTCAGAGTCGCCTTCCTCACCTGTACTTTCCTCACCCTCTGCCAATTCATCCGGGTTCACCATTACACCCACAACCAGGTCGATGCGGGTATGTCGCTTGATCCGCCTCCCCGGTGCAATGGGGATCGTATCACCTGCGAGCATTTGCGCCAGCACCGGTTCACTATCCGGATCGAGTATGCTTTCATGGGGTCTGGTGATCTTTCTGCCGAGATCCAGACCTTTCGACTTCAAAATGCGCAAGGCCTGTGTATAACTCGTTTTACCTGCCAGAGCCGGCATCTCCACTTCAGGTATTTCATTTGAATTGACAACCAGGTAGATCTTTCTGCCGTGTTTTACCTCGAAACCAGGCTCGGGGTTCTGATCTACTACACTCATCAGTGGTAGGTTATCCCGGTAAACAGTGTCTGTGATCTCATACTTGAACGCTCCCTCTTCAAGCAACTGAACCGCTTTATCTATGCGCTCCCCTTCAACCTTGGGCACAAGCACATTCGGTTTGCCATGGCCGGTATAGATCCGAATGAACAGAAATGTTCCGGTAAGCAGAACGATAAGGGTAAGTAGCATGAATGCTACGTGCTTAAGCAGTTTTTTCATGGCGATTCAAAGGTCGGTCTTCCTCCGAGAATTGGAGTATTGCTTTAATGAAATCGAATGGTTTGTAGCCATTTATTGATGCCTGATGGTAAATGCACGTTGCGGGAGTCATTCCCGGAAGTGAATTCACTTCGATTATGATCACCTCTACCTCATTATTCTCCATGATGCGGACAAAAGCATCGATCCGACAATAACCGCGAACATCCAACGTTCGGGCAACTCGTTCGAGTACTTCACGCACTTGCCGCGAGACCGAAGCATTGATCTGAGGGTCGTTGTTAAAGCGGGCCGGTGTGATGTTCTGTCCTTCCCCGGCCAGGAATTTCTCGGCAAGGGTCAGCACTTCTCCTTCGGAAAGTGCCTCACTCGGTTCGAACACTTCGTATCTTATGCTGCCGTCCGACTCGTGATGTGTGAGCAGACCACCAGTGATCTCGAGGAACTTCTGCGATCCGGCCCTATCAACAAAACGCTCAACCAAAAAGTCTTGTTTACGCGGAAACTCATCGTGTATATCGATCTTCAGGATAGCAGCCAACGCCGGATCAATGGCATCCTGTTCGCGATAGGTGAGTTGCGCATAAGCGATCAATTCACTGTCGCTCCTGATCTTCAATACAGCGCTGCTGCAACCCTCATCAGTTGGTTTTGCAATTACTGGATATCCAATGCCGTGGACGCGCTCTATGCAATTAGCTTGATTCGTATCCCATGCTGTGCGCTCGATCAACAGATTTTCCGCAACCTGGAATCCGGCATCGCGCAGTACATTATTCGTTCGAAATTTATTGATCGTCAACTCCGAACTCTCCACACCCGAGCCATTATATGGTATTCCCAATGCGTCGAGTCGGCGCTGAAGGGCTCCATCTTCACCGGGACGACCATGCAACGCAATGAACACGAGGTCAGCCATTTCGCCGAGTTCCTCGTAGCTGATCGGTGTTGGTACCATCAGCGATTCCCTCGGATTGTAGTGTTGGGTTATTGTGCGGGCCTGCTCCCGGATCTTGCGCAAGATCGGAACCTCATGAAAATTTTCAACCTTGTTCTTGATATCGTCCGCATTGTCCTTGAGCAGAATATTGATCGGCAGGGCATAGAGTTCGTGTCGATCGTCGTTCCCGGTAAGGAATACAGGAAATGGTTCAAACTCAACACTGCTCGAAAGCTTTTCGTAAATGTTCCTCCCGCTTTCCACACTGATGTGTCTTTCAGAGCTATAACCTCCAAGTATAACGGCAACCCTTTTGCGTTTATTCAGGGTTGAATCGCGCTGCGACATCAGATCGGCCAAACGCTGCCGCAACTCCACGGCCCGGTACATTCCGGCATTGTAGTGCGATCTGGTCATGAGAGAGTTATCTAAAATAAAGGTGAGGAACTGAGAGGGGTTCAACCCGATCTCTGCAGCCTGATGGAAGAAAAAACTGGAGGGCATCATACCTGAAGTCGTGTTGGGATCATTCAGAAAGATCTCCCCGTTAGCAGAAATGAAGCCATCTATTCGGGCATATACCTGGAATCTGAAAAAATCGAACAATCGCACACATTCCTGCCGGATACGTTCAATATGCTCCTCCGGAATCTCAATTGGCGTCACCTTGCGCGACAATCCCGGCAAATATTTCGATCTGTAATCAAACAGATCTTTCTTCTTAACGATCTCAGTGGGAGGTAAGGCTACCGGAAACTCGCCGGGAACTGCGAGAACAATACACGAAAACTCCTTGCCTTCGAGCATTTGTTCGATCACGATCTCATTCTCCGAGCGCTCCGATTCCAAAACTACCTCATTGGTCTGCTCAAATCGATCTTCAAGCACTTGTTGAAGAAGGGCCGGGTGTAATACTCGTTCAGAATCAACCCGGATCGGAAATCCGAGATCACTTCTCAGATCCGTTAAATTCCGGATAAAAGCTTCTTTATCCATGGCATTCCAGGCTTCCCTGTTCAGCTTCCGGCGAAAGAAAGCCAGATCTACCGCACGCTCAAACGCTTCAGGATTTGCCTCTCTCAGTATACTGATCCCAATACTCGAACCCTGATTTGCAGCTTTAACAACCAAAGGGAATCCCACCTTTGAAAGAATGTGTTCATAGATCGAACCGGGATCTTCGTCCCACTCGGTTCTATGAAAATGAACGAAATGCGGAACACGGAAACCTGCTGATTCCATCCACGTTTTCTGAATGGCCTTGTTCACACCAAATGAACTTGGTAAGATCCCGCTTCCCGTATACGGAATTCCGTACCATTCCAACAAACCCTGGATCGTGCCGTCTTCACCATGTGTCCCATGCAAGGCCAGAAAGGCCATATCCATGTGCGAAGCCAGTTCATCCGGAGGGATCACCTTTCCCAATGCGTGCAACATCTTATGTTGATCATCGCGACTCAAACCAAGTGACTCGCCATAGATCTGAAATACGTCACCCTCTACATCGAGGTATGAGGCCGGAGGATAGAAATCCCGAATTGTTCCGCGGTACACATAGGCCCAATCCAATTCCAGAAAATTCCCGAACTCATCAATAAAAACCGGAATTGGATCGAACAAGCTCTTGTCCAGATTATCATACACGGTGCGACCTCCGGCGAAGGAAACTTCCCGTTCCCTTGAACCTCCACCAAAAAAAATCCCCACGCGGATTCGCTTTTTACTCATAGGACAATCCGATCTTTAGTATTGTTGAAGCAGCCAAAATTACTCAAACAGTCGCGCACAGCACCTTCTCAGGCATTTCCCGTTTGGAATCCTAAGCAGGCGGTACGACATTTGACACAACGTTACAAAAACGACGAATGAAACATATTCTTACTTCCATCAGCCTGCTCACAATTTTTACACTTGGAGCATTGGCACAAGACTCTACTTCCCGAAAATCAATTGAACAATCCCTTCCGGATCTGGTAGTGAAATCGATTGACGGCGACAATGTGAACCTGCAGGATCTTGCAGATGGTGAATCAATAACCATCATCAGCTTCTGGGCTACCTGGTGCAAACCATGTATCAAGGAACTCACGAACTTATCTTCCATTTTGGAGGACTGGCAGGAAGAATACCCCGTGAAACTGGTTACGATCTCGGTAGACGATTCGCGGAATGTGAGTAAGGTGAAACCATTTGCTGCCGGAAGAGGTTGGGACTTTGATATTCTGCTGGACCCGAACGGCGATGTACAGCGCGCATTGAACGTTTCAAACCCGCCTACCACGATGCTCATCGATCAAAAGGGAAAAGTTGCCTACATCCATGCCGGGTATCAGGAGGGTGACGAATACGAATTGGAAAAGTACATCACCAAATTGGCCAAGAAATAACGAATGCTAAGCAAGGAAATGGAAGCTGCGCTCAATGCGCAGATCGAAAAAGAGGGCTTTGCTTCGGCACAATATCTGGCTATGGCGAGTTGGGCCGAGAACAGGGGTTTCGAGGGAACGGCTCAATTCCTTTACCGACAATCCGATGAAGAGCGCATGCATATGCTGAAGCTTTTCCATTATGTGAACGATGCGGGCGGTGCGGCCATCTCACCGGGTGTTGCCATTCCCAGAAAGGATTTTGAATCATTCAGAGAATTGTTCGAGGTGATTCTCGCCCAGGAACAGGGGGTAAGCGAGCGTATAAACGCCCTTGTAAGTCTGGCCACCGAGCAAAAGGATCATACGACACACAACTTCCTGCAATGGTACGTTGCGGAACAACTTGAGGAAGAATCACTTTTCCGATCGATCCTCGATAAATTGAAGATCATCGGAAACGATGGAGGCGCACTTTATATGCTCGACAAGGACCTACAGGGAAACGGAGCCAATAAAGGCAGTAAAACCGCTCCCTGAAAAAACGCTTAAGCCGATCTGTTTCTTATTCTGCGGCGCCTTTGGCCACAGGAAACTTTGGTCTGAGATATTCTGCAGTATAACTGTCCCGTGCCTCCAACATGGCCTCCGGTGTTCCTTCGAACAGTACGTAGCCTCCTTTTTCCCCACCTTCCGGACCAAGATCGATGACCCAATCTGCCGACTTCACCACATCCAGGTTGTGCTCAATGGTTAACACACTATTGCCTTTCTCTACCAGGGCATTGAAGGATTTGAGCAACTTGCGCACATCGTGAAAATGCAAGCCTGTAGTAGGCTCGTCGAAGATGAAGAGCGTGTGTACGCCTGCAACCGACTTTCCCAGGAATGAAGCAAGCTTGATCCTTTGGGCTTCTCCCCCACTCAATGTATTGCTCGACTGACCGAGGCTCAGATAACCGAGCCCCACATCCTGAAGAGGTTTGAGTCGTTTTCGAATGATCGGCTGACCCTCAAAGAACTCCATGGCCTCGTCGACAGTCAGGCTGAGTACATCGTGTATGCTTTTTTGCTTGAATGTCACCTCCAGGATCTCATCCTTGAAACGCTTCCCTCCACATACCTCACAAGGGAGATGCAGATCTGCCATGAATTGCATTTCAACGATCTCCTCTCCCTCTCCCTTGCAATTGTCGCAACGGCCTCCCTCCACATTGAAGGAGAAATGAGAGCCGGCATATCCGCGTTGCTTGGAAAGAGGTTGTGCTGCGAACAGATCGCGTATGGCATCGTAGGCCTTTACATAGGTAACCGGATTTGAACGAGATGATTTTCCAATTGGATTTTGATCCACAAGCTCTACGGCCTGTATGGAGCGTAGATCACCATAAAGGCCACCGTTGTCACCTACCTTGATCCCGGTGAACTGTTCCAGTTGCCGTTGGAGGGCCGGAAATAAAATGCCTTTTATGAGCGAAGTTTTCCCGGAGCCTGAGACACCGGTAACCGCCGTAATGCAGCCAAGGGGGATCTTGACTTCAACCCCCTTCAGGTTATTATGTCGGGCCGAACGGATTCCAATGTAGTTATTCCACTTCCTCCGGCGGGTCGGAATAGATATGGTTTCAGCACCAATTAAATATTTTGCCGTTAGCGAACCCGACCCGGAGATCGAGGCAAATGGCCCATTGTAAACGATCTCCCCACCTAATCTACCCGCAAACGGTCCCACATCGATCAACTGATCCGAAGCCTGCATCACATCCTCATCGTGCTCCACAACAACAACGGTATTCCCCTGATCGCGCAAGCCTTTGAGCACATTGATTAAACGTTCAGTGTCCCTTGAATGGAGCCCGATACTCGGCTCATCTAATATATATGTCGACCCCACAAGGCTACTGCCTAACGAGGTCGCCAGATTTATCCGCTGTGATTCCCCTCCGGAAAGGGTATTGGAGAGTCGATTCAATTCGAGGTACTCCAACCCCACATCCCGCAGAAAATGGAGTCGGTTTCTGATCTCCTTGAGTATCCTGTCACCCACTGCCGTCTCCTTCTCTGAGAACTTCAACTGATCGAAAAGAAGTGATGCTTCGCCAACATTCATCAATAGCACTTCAGGCAAACTGATATCCTTGATCTCGCGGTCCTCAAGTGCTACGGAGTGGGTGGGGATGAGTCGAACATAGGCCGCATCCCTGCGCAACCGCGTTCCCTTGCATTCCGGACATATGGTCTTACCCCGGTATTTACTCAATAAAACACGGTACTGGATCTTATATGTATTCTGCTCCAGGTACTGAAAGAATGCATCAACACCTTCGACCTCCGCATTACCCTCCCACAATAGTACTTTTTCCGATCTCGAAAGCTCGTAATACGGTTTGCTCAGGGGAAATCCCATTCGTTTCGCTCCGGTGAAAAAAGCATCCCGCCACTTGCTGAAGCTGTCACTTCTCCAGGGGGCTATTGCCCCTTGATCTACAGACAAGCCCTTATCCGGAACGACCAGATCTTCGTCGATTCCAATGATGGAACCAAACCCCTGACATTTTCGGCAAGCCCCGAAAGGGTTATTGAAACTGAGAAAATTTACCGTTGGCCGCTCGAAGCTCATCCCATCGAGTTCAAAGCGATTGTTGAAGATATGTGAACTGATCGTGCCATCTTCCTCCTCGATCAGGACATGTAGTTCTCCTTTACCTTCAAAATAGGCAGTTTCCACGGAGTCGGCCATGCGTTGCAGATCTTGTTCGGTGTAGGAGTCCGACAAGCGGTACCGATCGATCAGAAGATAGACCGTACCTCTCTTACTCAGTTCAGCCGCGCGAGCTATACCCTCTTCAATGGCCAGCATTTCACCTTCATACCACAACCTGCTGAAACCCTTCTTCATCTCAAGCTCAAGCAATTCTGTAAGCGCTTTGCGCTCATGGATCGTTATCTCGGTGATCAGATAAGCCCTGGATGCGGGAAGGCGCTTCCCCTGCTCACTGAAAAAATCGACCACATCTGCCGTATTATGTGCTTTCACCTCATTGCCGGAAACAGGTGAAATTGTCCGTCCCAACCGGGCAAACAGGAGTTTGAGATAGTCGTAGATCTCCGTGCTCGTTGCCACTGTTGAACGGGGATTGCGTGTATTTACCTTTTGCTCAATGGCAACGCAAGGGGTCAAACCATCGATGGAATCTACATCCGGCTTGTCGAGTCTACCCAGAAACTGCCGAGCATACGCCGACAGACTCTCCACATACCTGCGCTGACCTTCGGCATAGAGGGTGTCGAAAACAAGCGAAGACTTTCCGCTGCCCGAAACACCCGTAACCACTGTAAATGCATTTCGAGGGATGGACACATCGATGTTCTTCAGGTTATGCATGCGCACACCTTTGAGATGTATAGATTTGGCTTTGCTCGTCACAGGAAGGTATTAGGGCGGCAAATTTCCGCATTCAACTTCAATAAAGACAGGAAACATCTTCTTTTGGTTTTTGTGAAAAGTTTTTCTATCTTTAAACCAACAAAGAAATCTAACAGCACGCCTATCGAATAAGTACTTCTACTCTATAAACCAACAAAATCGCTGCTCCGCAGCATTTAACCTTAATAGAAGTACTTATGAAAAATCCAGCGATCAATGACCAAGAACTGGTCAAACAGTACCTTCAAGGCGATGAGTCAAGCCTAGAATTGTTAGTTAACCGTCACAAAAACAGAATTTTCACTACAATTCTGTTGATCGTGAACGACACCTACATTGCAGAAGACATTTTCCAGGAAACCTTCATCAAGGTAATACGTACCCTTCGCAAAGGAAAATACAATGAAGAAGGCAAATTCCTGCCGTGGGTATTGCGAATTGCACGGAACCTTTCCATCGACCATTTCCGTCGTTCGAAGCGAATGCCTACAATTACTTCCAGCGATGGGGAAGATATTTTCCGGACTTTTGAGATATGCGATACCAATCGGGAGGAAAAATATGAGAAGGACTATCAGCACGACAAGATCCGTCAGCTGATCAATTTACTTCCGAAAGAGCAGAAAGAGGTACTCGTTCTGAGGCACTACGGCAATCTGAGCTTTAAGGAGATCGCCGATATCACCGACGTGAGTATCAATACTGCTTTGGGAAGGATGCGTTACGCACTGAACAACATGCGAAAAATTATTTCAGAAAAATCCATCCCATTGCAATAAGGTTGAGTTGGCGACGTTCTAAGACCGAAATGACAAATAAATAACGGTCTATGCAACAAACCTCTACTCACGATCTCCTCTTACTTTACGCTTACGACGAACTGGAAGGAAAAGAAAAAGCAAGATTTGAAAAGCTGCTTTTCGGAAATGTTGAATTGGTCAGGGAACTCGAAGAAATTCAACAGATACAACGAGGACTCTCCCGCCGACTCTCTGCTCCGGATCCCACAAGCGTTCGAATCGTACTCGAGGAGTCTTTGAACTCCCAGTTGGAAGCACATTAGAAAAGTCATCTTGAATCAGGCATTCAGGATGGCTTTTTTTATTTCAGCAGTTCAGTGACCAATTCCAACATGAATTGTCTCGTCACCGGTTTGCTTATGTAGCGCAGAACACATTCGTATTCGAAAGCCTGCTGTCGATCGTTGCCATTTATACTTGACGTCAGGATCACGACAGGGATGTCCATTGCCATATCCTTAAATCTTTCCAGAAATTCCCATCCGCTTGTGGTAGGCATGTTCAGATCGAGGAAAATGAGATCCGGACGCATACCGGTCTTTTGGAGTTCGCTTATGGCATCTGCCGCATCTTGAAAGGTTCGAATGGAGAACCCGGGTCTGATAAGCTCGAAGATCCTCGTGTTGATGATATTCTGGATCTCATCGTCATCTATCAGATAAACCAGTCCCTTATCGAGCATCTGTCCGAAATTACATATTGTTCCCTTTTTTTCGACTCATCCTTCCACAATTTCAGCATACGGAGAGGTATCACGGGGGCTCTATTACAGAATATGATCTAGAATGGAAAGCACTGCCCGGGCCATACTGTTTTGTTCATCGATCAAAGGATTGATCTCCGTGATCTCCAGCAGCCTCAATTTCGGATGCGCGAACAAAATCTTTAATAACTCTTTGGCTTCATCCAGCTCCAAACCGTTTTCAACACTGGTTCCTGTACCCTTGCTCACGGATGGATCCATGCTGTCCACATCGAAAGAAATATATAAGTGATCGCAGTGATCCAGATATTTCAAGGTGGCTTCGGCCAATTCCGTCATGGTCATGTTGAGGATACGGGCCGGAACATAGTTCCGGATATTATTGTCCTCTATATCCCTCCACTCCTGCTCTTCCAAGTCGCGGATATCGATCAAGACTAGATCTCCCGGATGCACTTTTGGGTGGATGCCTTTACTGCCCAGATGCGTGAGTCTGGTCCACCAACGAACGGTTTCCGGATGCGGGGTATTGATCGCATCCGATTGATAACCCTCTCCAAGAGAAGCCCCGAGGGGCATCCCATGTACGTTTCCACTTGGTGTGGTGTATGGTGTATGCAGGTCGGCATGTGCGTCTATCCAGATCACCCCCAGCTTTCCTTCAGGAAAGGTGTTCTTTAGTCCGGCGATCGAACCGATCGCATTGCTGTGATCACCGCTCAAAACAATTGGGAAGTAACCCGAATTGAGTTCCCTTTCGATCTTGGAAGCAAGAATATCGTTCTGTTCAAAGATCGAATCGATGTAACGTGCGTGTTTGAAGGGTGTTTCAGCCGAAAGCACCTGATTCATGGAACCAATGGATTCGAAAGGTATCTTATTATACCACCGGGTTCCGCGACGGTTGTCCTCCAGTCGTACAGAAATTGGCCCTAATGAGGCCCCACGGACACCGGCACCCAATTCGGAGGGATTCTCTATGAACTTGTATTTCCGTCCCGACATAAAGTGAATTGAGCTTCAATTGGCTGGCGCAAAGATATGTCACGGATGCAATTCGAAGGTGCAGAAAATACAGAGAAACCGGACTGAAATAATGAATTCCCGCTTGGCTTAGCCACGCATTTGCTGCCTTTTCACCAAAAATGGAAGCAGGATCTGATCCATTTCACGGGATACATCTGCTTCCACGAAATCGATGTGATACTGGGTGCAACGAAGCCTGATCTCATTGTAGAATTCGTGACTCTGCCGTTGATAAGAACTTCGAACCTGATCCGGAAAGAGTTTAACCTTCTCACCACTTTCCATATCCACGAACGTGTATGGGCGATCTTCAAATTCGAACTCTTTCTCGAGTCCGTGATGGCTGGTATGGAACACGATCACTTCGTGCTTATTGAACTTTAGGTGCTGCAGCGCTCCGAAAAGTTCTTCCTGCGGGTGTTTGTCGAACATGTCGCTGAACAGAATGATCAGCGAACGACGGTGTATGCGTTCAGCTATTTCGTGAAGCACAGGTACAATATCGGTTTGTCTTGAATCTGCCTTCCGAGTCAGGTACGTGTGCAGCAATTGGAGCAAATTCATGTGATGCCCGTTCGACGATTTCATGTCCGTCTCTTCCTCGATCCTGTCCGAGAAGAACGTGAGTCCCACCGCATCGCGTTGCCGTTTGAGGAGATTCATGAGCGAAGCAGCGGCCAGAATCGAGAATCTGAGTTTGCTCAAACCCTCCGGAGGGTAGTACATACTTGCAGAAGTATCCAACAGGATCTGACATCGCAGATTGGTCTCCTCCTCGTATCGTTTCACATACAGACGCTCCGTGCGGGCAAATAGCTTCCAGTCAATATTTCGTGTGGACTCACCGGTATTGTACTGGCGATGCTCTGCAAATTCAACGGAAAAACCGTGGTACGGACTCTTGTGTAATCCGGTTATGAATCCCTCCACAACCTGACGGGCTAAAAGTTCGAGACTGCCGGTTTGGAGTAAATCTTCTTGCTTGATCATAAAAAAAAACAACGGTCACAAAAGTAACCGTTGTTCAAGGTCTTTAGTATGTGCGTTTCCGATCAGGATACCTGTGCGTCAACTTTTGACGTGATCGAGGATTTCGGAACAGCACCAACCAGCTTGTCCACCAATTCTCCGTTTTTGAATATCAACAGTGTAGGTATGCTACGTATACCGTACTGAGCAGGTGTATTTCGGTTCTCGTCCACATTCATCTTACCCACCTTCAATTTCCCCTCGTATTCGTGCGAGATCTCCTCCACGATGGGCTCGATCATGCGACAAGGGCCGCACCATACTGCCCAAAAATCAACCAATACCGGAACATCTGAATCGAGTACTTCGCTTTTAAAGTTTGCGTCTGTGAGTTGTAATGCCATGTTAATGTTGTGTATGTTTCTAAATGTGTTGGAAATTCTATGCTGCAAAAGTATCTGTTCAACCACAAAGACAATATTATTGTTCGATATTTTGTTCCAATGAGAACATAGAATCAATTGATGAATTATCTGCGCTACAGCTATTTGATCCTATTTGTGATCCTTTGTCTTTCCTGCAACAAGCGTGGAGGGCAAAACGGAACGACTCATACTGTTCGGAACGGTGACTCCCTTGGCAGGAATGAGCAGATCGCTGAACCAAGATATTTGAATTACCTCGATATCAGATACCTGGAGGGAAGTCTCCGGATCGACTCAACCAAGATCAAACCCAATCAGCTTTTTCATCATTTTTTCATTCCATACAGAGTAGGTAACGACACCATACAACAACTGATCAATGCCTCGGTCGGTGTATTCGATCTGCGAAGAATTCAGAGTGAAAAATGGATCACTGCTCTGTACAGCCTAGTGGACTCTGTTCCCCAACTGGCGCATTTGGTGTACCACGATGCGATGGACACGAAAGTGATCTTCACGGTGAGGGATTCCATCGGAGTGCGTATCTACAAATTACCGGTTGATACTATCGTGCGGACCATAGGAAGTCGGATCAATAAAACGCTCTATCACAGCATTTTGGAGAGTCAAACGAGCTATGAACTCGGCATCAAACTTTCCGAAGTATTCGCCTGGCAGGTCGACTTTTTCAAGATCGACGTCAACGATTATTTCAAGGTCATTTTCGAAGAGCTTCGCGTTGATGGGAAAACCTACGCCATAGGTAAGATCGCATCGGCTGAATTTTACCACAGGGGCGATACCTTCAGGGCGTACAGATTCCTTCAGGATGAAGCCCACACGTACTTCGACGATGCGGGTAAAAGTCTTCGAAAAGCCTTCCTGAAAGCACCTCTGAAATACAGCAGGATCAGTTCGCGCTACACGAAAAAAAGATTTCATCCTGTTCAAAAACGTTGGAAAGCACATTTGGGAACCGACTATGCCGCACCACACGGAACGCCTATCCGTACGGTTGGAGATGGCGTTGTAGTGGCATCTTCCTTTACTTATGGGAACGGGAACTATGTGAAAGTTCAACACAATTCGACCTATACAACCCAGTATTTACACATGAGCAAGCGTGCAGTTCGCAATGGACAGAGAGTGACTCAGGGTCAGGTTATCGGTTATGTGGGCAGTACCGGTCTTGCAACCGGACCTCATTTGTGTTTTCGTTTCTGGATGAATGGCAAACAGGTGGATCCGTTTTCTGTGAAGATACCGCCAAGCACTCCGATCTCCGAGAGCAATCGGGGAGCGTTTGAACAGGTTCGGGACTCGCTGCGCCGCGAAATGAACAGTATTCCGCTTGACGCTTCAAATAAGAGCGAAGTTCAGTAGCGCAGGTGTAACTGGAACAGGTATTGTGCTTTTACAGGCCTTCCCTGTATCTGCGCCGGTTTCCAGCTTCCTGCAGCGGCAATGGCCTGTTTCCAATATTGCTCTTCGAGTTGCCCTTCTTTGTCGAGTATAATGATGCCCGATACCTCGCCTTGCGTATCCACAACGATCCTTGCGGAGACCTTCGCATCGAGCTGCATCATTCCTGTAGAAGACCGAATGTAGCCGGCCATTCTCTTGCTGAGGTGGATCTGCCCGTAAGGGAAGCTTGGTGGATGCTCGTAATACAAATAATAGTCGCGGAACATCGGATAAGGCTCCGTATTTGCCGACTCAGACTTCCGGCTGAAATTGAGTTGAAGAACGGCCTGCGAAGGTATCTTGTGACCTTTGTAAGTGGCGGGGATCCATCTGGGCATTACATCGACCAGATCCTGAATACTCCCCCAAAAACCCATTATATCTTCTTCAGGTGAAGGTGCGTATTGGAGCACAGCACGACCTGTCGTGTCTATGTTGAGGACAACGAAAATACTGGTGTCGCCGCGAAAAGCACCTGCCTTGGACGGATATTTCAGATTCTGCAAAATGAAATTGTTCTGTGCCTGCAAACCTCCCGGAAAACTGACACGCTCTTCCTGAGCCGCAAGCATGAGGAACAGGAAGGAAAATGCAAGGGTTAAAAGTATCCTCATTTCAAAGTGATCTTGAACGTAGTGCGTTGATTGGGTATTGATTCCTTTACAATAATTTTTCCACGATGGTAATTCTCTACGATCCGCTTTACCAGAGATAGTCCGAGGCCCCAACCTCGTTTTTTGGTAGTGTAACCGGGTTTGAAGATCGTTTTGAATTTACCTGAAGGAATGCCCTTACCGGTATCACTGATCTCCAGGCAAACCGATCCCTCCTTTTTGTAGATCCTGTAGTCGATCTTACCGCTGCCCTCCATGGCATCGACGGCATTCTTTGTGATGTTCTCGATCACCCACGCGAATAGGGGCGCATTGAGCGGTACCAGGGCACCTTCGGATTCGTCGTGTATTTCAAACTGTACGTGACTGCTCAGCCTTTTGCGCAGGTAGGTTACCGTTTCAGTTACAATAGCGCCAATTGACAGATCGGTCAATACCGGCTCGGACCCGATCTTGGAGAAACGTTCGGTAATAATTTCCAAACGGTTGAGATCGTTCTCCATTTCTTCCAGTATATGGGGTGGAACCTGCCCTTCTTCTCCCAGCAATTCCAGCCAGGCTACCATACTCGAAATCGGGGTCCCCAGCTGATGGGCCGTTTCCTTGCTCATACCAACCCATACCTGGTTCTGCTCCGATCTCCTCGAATAACTGAAGGCAAAATAACTTACAAGGAGAAACAGTCCGATCACGGTGAGCTGTATATAAGGATACCACCTCAATTGAGTAAGCAGGATACTGTGCTCATAATAGATAACGATCTTCTGGCCCTCCACGAAGTCCAGTTCGATGGGATCGATTTGCGAACGCATTTGAGCAATTTTAGCGTTCAGATAACCGGGCTGTTGAACTTTGGCAGAATCCAGATTACGGTGAGCGATAATGGTATATGAATCCGGCGTATGTCCACCTTCCACCCGGAAACTGTCTTCAATCGTGGCGATCACGGGAATGGTGCCATTGGCCATAACCACACTAAGGGGAAACGTTACGTCATTGTCCATTTCCGCCGCATTGACCATCACACGCGTTGCATCTGCCCAAATTCGGGCTTTCTGGCGCTCTTCTGCCTTCAGATTGTCTACCAGCGTATTCGTATACCACAGAGAGGCCGCGGCTATGAGTGCTGCAGAGATCAGGAGCGCCAGTTTCCAGTATTTCTTGATCAAATAGTTATTCATAGCCTATCGTTCGGGTAAAAACCGAAATTTACAGCGCAATTACTTGCGAATTGCATTCCCCATGAGCAATTTGCCACTTGAAGCAACAAACATCACCAATGAAACTGTTTATTGAACTAAACGGTCGGAGTTTTCAGATTGACACGAACCGGTTTCATGATCTATCCATACCGCTCAGACATAACGGACAGCTAAACGCTTATTATATCGACGACCCTTTGTTCAGCCCATTTCAATTGGGTACTTTTATTGGTTCGGTCGCAGAGGGCGGGCCGGTGAACTGCTTTGATGTGCGCTTCAACCCACATGGTAATTGTACCCATACCGAAAGTGTCGGGCATATTGCCCCTGAACGGTATTCCGTGAACACCGCCTTGAAGGAGCATTTCTTCCTTTGTCAGCTTCTGTCGGTTGAACCCATGCTTGAATCCAATGGGGACTCGGTGATCTTACCCGAACAGATCATACCCAAGCTTGAGAACAATGTGGATGCGATCGCGATCCGGACATTGCCCAATTCGGTTCAAAAATGTTCGATGCGCTACTCGGGCACAAATCCGGTTTACGTCGATCATCGTGTTACCAAAGAATTGGCTCAAAGGGGAATACGCCATCTTCTGGTGGATCTACCCTCGATCGACCGAGAAGAGGATCAGGGAAAATTGCTTGCCCACCACGCATTCTGGAATTACCCGGATGATCCGCGTTTGAATGCCACGATAACCGAGTTCATCTATGCAGATAATTCGATCCCGGATGGTACATACCTGCTCAACCTTCAGGTGGCCCCACTTGAATTGGACGCCAGTCCGTCAAGGCCCGTGTTGTTTCCCTTAATTTGATCAGAAATTGCACAGCGAGCAACTGCTATATTTAACAACTTCCATTGCGAACGTTATTGCGAACGGAACAGCGGAATGGACGGAAGATACACCCCATCGAATCCTCATCGTGAAACTGGATGAGATCGGTGATATGATCTACACCTTGCACGTGCTTGAGTCGTTACGGACCGTATACCCATCGTCGGAACTTACCCTACTGTGCAAAGCGGTGTGCAGGAATTTGGTGGAACCGATAGGTTTGGATCGCATCAGTCATTCCATGGACATACTGAAGGAAAAGTTCGACGTGCAGATCGATCTCAGGGGAACCACCGCTTCCCTGTTGAGTGTAATTCGGGGGAACAGTTCGAGGTATTTAGACCGGGGTACCGTTCGATTGCGTCAAAAGATCCGAGGTGGCCAATTACACGAACGTTTGACCAATTGGGAGATCCTGCGACCGCTTTTGGGAGAACTACCCTACCGGGATCCGCAAGTGCGTCCTAATGACGATGATGAGCACCATATTGGGAATATCCTATCTGAATTCGGATCAGAAAGATTCGTTGTCATGCACAGTGGCGCGAATGCCGTAGAACGCAGATGGCCGGCAGAACACTTCCGGGAGCTGGGCGAGAAGTTGTATTCCCGCTTCGGCCTCAAAACCATTCTCTGCGGTGGCCCGGATGAGACCCCTATCACTTCTCGAATTGCAGAAAATTCGGTCAGTTTCCTTGATCTTGCCGGAAAGACCACCCTCCGGCAGCTATTTGTCCTTTGCGGAAAGGCCTCACTTTTTATCGGGAATGAAAGCGGCCCTTTGCATTTGGCTACCGTAGCCGGTACTCCTCTCGTGGCATTGTTCGGTCCCGGAGTTCCAAATGTTTTTTACCCTTATGGAGAAAGAACCAGGATCATCCACCCGCTCGACCTGCCCCCGGCAGAACGCATAGCTTCCATTGAAGTAGCAGAAGTCTATCGATGCTGTGAAGAATTATTGGCTTAGGACATTTCAACGCATCAGATCGCGCTCCTGATCGCGCTTTTTGATGTCGTCGCGCTTGTCATACAATTTTTTACCACGTGCAAGGGCTATCTCGATCTTCACATACCCGGTTTCCGACAAGAACAATTCAACGGGAACGATCGTATAACCGGTATCTTTAAGTTTTGCACGGATCTTCTTGAGTTCCGATCGGTTGAGAAGAAGGTCCCGATCACGCAAGGGTTGCTGTACCGCGTAACCGGCATTTCTGAATTCTGCAATGTGCATTCCCCGGATGATCAATTTCCCCCCATCAAATAAACAATAGGCTTCACTGATACTCGCCTTACCCTCCCGCACCGATTTAACTTCCGCTCCGGTAAGAACTATGCCTGCGGTGAAACGAGTTTCGAGGAAATATTCAAAACTGGCCTTGCGGTTTTTGATCCGAATGTCTTTATGCTTCTCCTTTGCCATATTCAAGGGGGCTCAAATTTGTTGAATATTTTGGGTTTTACCGAGGGACTTTGCTCCGTTCCAATGCAGTTCGATCCTCATCATCGAATTGATCAGGTACATCTCAGATATGTGAGAATGACATCTAAGAGCATTTCTCCCAAAGGTTAGATCGTGTTGTGGTCATTCAACTTTCCGGATCAATCCTGCTGAATGCATCGCCGGGAAAGGCGTTATATAGCTTTTTCAGCCGCTCTTCCGACAGGATCATTTGTCCGGTTGTACCTTTTGCGATCTCACGCTCTGCGCAGCGGGCCAAAAAAGAACAATGCAAATGCCTTCCGTCCAAACGTTCGAAACGGGCAGTAAAGGTTACCAGCTCTCCGACCCTCGCCGGACCGATGTGTTCAATGTTCAAATACGTACCGATTCCCTCTTCGCCTTCTTCTTTCATTTCGAGCACAAACAAACGGGTCGACCACTCGGCATCCCGGCCCAAAGCAAAAGTCCCGTAATAGGGATGAACTTCACCGGATTCAAAGCGGGCTGTTTCATCAGCACGGACCCTTTTGGAATAGGTCATTGTATCACCCTCCTTGAATGGATTCCTCATTTATTGCAATTCAATTAAACTCACTCCCTCTCCTCCAAGCTCAATATGTTCATATTGTATGGAACGTACATATTTCTTCCCCTTAAGGTGATTCCGGATCGCCTGCTTCAGTATTCCATCTCCTTTTCCATGAATCAATCTGAGCTGGTAATGTCCGAGCATGAGGGCGTTGTCGATCCAATCATCCAAAAACTTGAGTGCTTCATCCATGCGCATTCCTCGAACGTCCTGCTCCAATTTGAATTCCTTGCCCCGATCGACGATCATTTGTCCGACATTGGCTTTGGGTTCGGGCATTCGGATCTTCTTTTCGGGCACCAGACTCAGATCATTCAGGGCAATGGTCGTTTTTATGATACCGGCAACCACAACTGCCTTGTCCTTTCGGATCTCCATAACTTGCCCCCAAGCCTCGCTTCCGGCGATACGCACACGATCACCCACTCGGATCGGCCTGCTGACCTCGTCCTTCTTCACGGCAGATTTACCGACTTTTTTAGTCAGCTCAGCTTTCTCGGCCTCCAATCCCTCTCTGATCTTCTTGATCAGTTGGCGGTCCTGTTTCGCATCAGAGATCCTCTTGACAGCTCGTTCAACGTCGGCATTCGCCTTTTCGATGATCTGTAGGGCCTTTTTCCGGGCTTGGGTCAGTATTTCTTCCCTTCCCTTTTCCAGTTCCTTTTTCACCGTCTGATAGTCGGATTTCAGTCGAAGTAAAGCTTCCTGCTCCTTGCGTACCGATTCGGTGATAAGCTCCAGTTCCGACTTCTCCTTGTCGAGTTGAGCCAGCAAACGATCCGTTTTTTCCTGTTTGGTATTCACATACTTACGGGAAGCTTCTATGAGATCCGGAGGCAGACCAATGCGCTCGGCCACCTCGAATGCAAAGGAAGAGCCCGGTTTCCCGATCTCGAGTGTGAAAAGAGGTTTGAAATCGTCGGCGTCAAAATTCATCCGGCCGTTCAAAATGCCGTCGGTTTGATCGGCAAGTGTCTTTAACAACCCGTAATGCGTGGTAACGATGCCTCGACAATTTGATCTGGCCAATTCCTCGATCATGGTGGCAGCCAATGCCCCGCCAAATTGGGGATCGGTTCCCACACCGATCTCGTCGATGCAGATAAGCGTGTCGGGATCGGCCGCTTCGAGCATTGATTTCATGTTTTGCAGATGGCTGCTGTACGAACTCAGGTCGTTATCGATGGATTGATCATCGCCGATATCCACGAATAATTTATGAAAAACGCCCATGCGCGTTTCTCCGTCGCAAGGGATCAGCAATCCACACTGAAGCATGTATTGCAATAAGGCAACCGTTTTAAGTGCTACGGATTTCCCTCCGGCATTTGGACCACTGATCAACAGTATCCGGTTATCCGCAGCGAGATGTAGACTTAAAGGGACGATCGGAAGGTCTTTGGAGCGGTGGCTCAGATACAAGAGCGGGTGCCGTGCTTTAACAAGTTGAATTTCAGCATTTTCGGATAATATTGGGGCTATGGCCTGCAAATCGAGTGCTAACATGGCTTTCGATCGAACAAATTCCATGAACACGATCCGGTTATTGGCCATTTTGAGATCGCTCAGATGAATGCGCAGTTCATTGCACAATTTGCGCAGCAGCCTGCGCTGTTCCTGGCCAATTGCCAAGCGGATCTCGGTGAGTTCGTTGCTGCTCTGCAAGGCACCCAGGGGCTCGATATAGAAGATCCGTCCATTGCCGGAAACATCATGGACCAATCCGTTCACGCGTCTTTTATGTTCTGCGATAACGGGTAGAACCAATCGGCCATTGCGGATGGTGAGATCGGTCTCCGCCAGGTATCCTGCTTCAGAGAGTTTTTTGTATTCCGATTGCACGTGACGCTGTATGGAACGCGCAGTTTGCTCTTCCTGATGATGTAGTTCCTGAAGTTTCTTGCTGGCATTCCACCGCCATTCCCCCGTTTCAGTAAATAGTTTGTCCACCGAGCGGACGATATGCTCATCCAGTTCACACTGCTCCACGCAGGCTTGAAGAGCCGGATACCTGGCGGCATTTAGATCAAAAAAAGCGTAGAGGTCTCTGCCCAGCATAGCGAGGTCCCGAATCTGAAGTAATTCTTCAACATCCAGAAAATTGTTGCTCAACGCCAGTTTGTCGAAGGCAGACTCCAGCGGATTCTCAATGAGCAATGTGGGACCATTGCCCTCTTCGAGAATTTGTTTGAATTCACGGGTTTGATCCAGCCATTCTGAGATCAAAGCGCGGTGATGTGTAGGTTGAATGCGATCGACAAGTTCCTTTGAACCGGGATTTCGACAATTGACCAGCAGCAAATCCCGGATCCTTTCAAATCCGATCTTGAACTCGATCTGTGCGGAGCACTCCATTATCTGAGACGATTTAAATTTTCGAGGACCATTTGATCCACTTCCTTGAGGATTTCGGGATTATCGCTATACCAATCCAAACTGCGCCGGGCATCTTCCCGATCGATGTTGTGCTGTCTGAAAATCAAGAAGTAAAGACTATCGGGGGCGTCGGCAATATTACCCTTGGTGCGGATCAACTTGGCATTCGATTCGGCCAGACGAATATCGGTCAACAAGGCAGCAAATTCTTCCTTGCCGAGTACATCATCAGGTATAATAGTTCTTTTCTTTGCACAACCGAAGAGGCTCAAAACAACAATAAGACAGGCTAAAACTCTGAGGGAATTCATGTTGACATTGCAATGATAGCTGAAAATATTAAAGCCATTCTTGAGGAGATCCATCCTGCAAAATTGATCGTTGTTACCAAGAAACGGAACGATGGCGAATTGCGTGAAGTATATCGGTCCGGTCAGCGCGCATTCGGAGAGAACAAAGTTCAGGAAATAGTTGCTAAACGCGATCGCTTACCTGAAGATATAGAATGGCATTTCATTGGCCATTTGCAGCGCAATAAAGTAAAATTCATAGCACCCTTTGTGGTGTTGATCCACAGCGTTGATTCGCTCAAGCTGGCAAAAGAGATCAACAAGGAGGCAATGAAAGCCGGACGTAGAATTCCGGTACTGCTACAGGTTTACATAGCCAGGGAGGAAACGAAATTCGGTTTTTCGGAAAGCGAATTGATGCAGTATTGTGCCGAAGGAGCCTTCGATGAGCTCAGACATATAGAAATCCGTGGACTGATGGGTATGGCCAGCAATGTTGCAGATACGGAACAGATCAGAACCGAATTCTGTCGTTTGAATGAACTGTTCGAGGCATTGAAACCGAGCTTTGGAAATTCGTTCACGGAGCGCTCCATGGGCATGAGCAGCGATTATCCGACGGCCATAGAATGCGGAAGCACCATGGTCCGAATTGGCTCCAGGGTCTTTGACTAGCAGTTACCAACAGGGTTGCCAACATCCCAAGTAGCTAATTATCAATAAGTTACTACACTTATTCACCAAAAATACAAATGAATAGATAACCTGCAGAGCGCTGTTATTTTGCAAATCAACGCAAATGGCGAACTTTGCGGAAAATTTAGACACTGCTAACGCAGGCCTAAATTGATTAAATCAAGCAAAGTTATGAAGCATCTGAAATGGCTGGTTTTGCTGATCGGGATGGTTTCCCTCCCTTTCGTCGGTAAAAATAATGCCGCTGCAGAAAAAAACAAATTTGCTGCAAAAAAAATTGAAGAATTCCGCAAACGCTATGCACCGCAGACCATTAAGGAGATCTCGGACTCCATCTGTTGGTCGCTCGGTGTTCCTCACGAACTGGTTCGCGAGATCGGCGACAATGAAAGCAATTGGCGATGTATCCGCTCCTTATCGGGTGGTACGGATTACGGGGATCTTCAGGTAATAGACGAAACATTCGACTATTGGTATAAGCGGTTGAATTTAAAAGGCGGTAAAACACGTAAGAATTACCTGTTGGTAGGGATACATTATCTCAAGTATCAGCACAACCGTTACGGATCCTGGGAAAAGGCCCGATATGCTTACGCAAGAGGCTTTTGGAAGAACCCGAGTAATTGGACAGATCTTGAACATAAGTTCATGTCCAAGATCGACTGGTCGAAATACGATTCCTGATCACTTCCTTCGTTCGACTTAACGTTAGGCTGGCGTTTTCCTGAAATGATGGTTCAGGAAATGTCGGAGCAGCGCTGAAGTTTTGGTGTACTTCGCACCGGATCTATGGTTGAAAGTGGCAACTCGATGGATCTGTTTCCAGAATTTCAACACTTCGCCGTATGCATCCCATACTCGATATCGGGAATCGTACATATGAGCCGGCTCGGAACTCACTCCATTCAACTCGAAGATGCGGATGTTCCTTCCGCTCTTCAGTGATTCGAAATCCGGGACCTTCAGATCGAACCTTCCCACATGGAAACCTTCGAATCCCGCTACGATCTTGTCGAAAATTGCATCGATCTCCGGGCATAGATGTTCATTTGCATCGATGAACTCCGTGCCCAGGCAATGATTCCCCAGTGGTTCTACCAAAAATTCCACGCCCGGTTCAGGCACATGAGTCAGCTTCCGGGGATCAGCTTTTCGTATCCGTTCGATCTGCAAGAAAGCACGATCGCTGCACTTCATAAGTTGCTCTACGGAACGAACCCCATCTCCCCGCACCTTTAGAAATCCTTTACGTGTCAGACTTACAACCTTTCCCTTACGCGTTTCCGGATCGCGCACAAAGTAGACTCCCAACTCCAGCGGGTAGTCAACAAATTCCTGCAGGATCCAGTTATAATCTACGCTGTCGATCTTCATTAAAAGCGCTTCCTTATCCTGAAAGCGAAGCACATCGTCTCCGCGTTCCCCAACATCAGGTTTCATAACGCATGGAAATACCGATTCGGGTAAATTGGCGACACGCCTTTGCCAATCGTCGCGATCTTCCGTAAGAAATATATAAGTGGCAGGCTTGTACTCGTTGGGTATATGAGCCAGGATCTTGCGCTTTTCCTCACCGAAGAATCCGCCATCTTCAATTCCCGGATTGGCGGCCGTGAACCATGTAAATGATCGGGATCTCAGTGCATAATAAAGATAAACCGGAAGCAAGGGCACATAGAAGAACCACCAGGGCCAATATTCAAAGCGGCGCCAGGTATACCAAATTGAGCGTAGCGACATCATAGAGGAACAGGCCTAATAATGCGTAACTTCCGGTTTCACAGCCATCGACCAAAATTACATTTGTGCCGGAGATTTTAGGTGCATTTTTTCAGGAGTCAAGATGGCGAACAGGTGTTTATTTTTCAGGATCTGATCAATTTTGAGTAAACTTGCTCGATCAGCACAACGAACATGACAATGAAACGCCTGCCATGGATACTTCTGGGGCTATCTCTCATCGGAAACATCCTGCTGGGTTACACCTGGTTCAGGGATAACTTCTCAGGAGGCAAATCACTCCGTATCGAGAATGAGGAGTTAGCAGCTTTGTTGAGTGCTGCCAATATCCGGGCAGATTCACTGCAAATAAAACTGGATGAGACCTTGCTGGAATACGAAGCACTGCTCAGTCAAAGTGAGCTCTTGAAAAGTGAGCGCGATGCGGCTTATGAGGATCTCGAGGCAAAGAAAATACAGATACGTCAACTGATCTATAAGGC
The DNA here is from genome assembly GCA_020635435.1 of Flavobacteriales bacterium. Lineage (GTDB taxonomy): Bacteria > Bacteroidota > Bacteroidia > NS11-12g > UBA9320 > VMDK01. The sequence goes on along the minus strand of JACJZU010000003.1, from coordinate 139,532 downwards.
CAGCCAGGGTGACCCGCAGGCTCTTCTTGCGGCCAATAATCGGGTTCGAGAACTGGAATCTGAACTGGAGGCAGCCCGGGGACGAATCGACCTGTTGGTTCGAGAAAAGGATGCAGCTTCCGAAAAATATTCAGAGACCCAGCAAATGCTGGCCGATGTTGAAGAAGCACGGGACATCATTTTGGAAGAGCACAATACGCTGCGTGAGAAGGTCGCACGTACCAAGTTTCAGGTATCTGAGCTAAAGATCGAACCATTGCAGGAGAAACGTGATAATGAAGTGCTCACCTACAAGGCCGGAAAGATCGATAAGATCAAAATAACTTTCGTGTTGGAGAAGAATGAGCTTCTGGAGCCTGGTGAGAAGGAAATAAGTGTCCGCATCCTTGGAACCAACGGGGAAGTTCTGGGCGCCGGCAACGATGTGCTGCTCGATTCCGACAAACTTGTATCCATGAAGGAAAAGATCAAATACGGAGGAGAACCACAGGATGTGCATTTCACGTTCAAACAGGAAGAAGCATACAAGAAGGGCATTCACACCATTGAGATCCTGAGTGATGGTGAATTTCTCACCCGGGGCAGTTTTATCTTGAACTGATCGGTATGTCGGCACTCCGGGTATTTCTGATCTGGGGATTACTTAGTGCAAGTATCCTGAAATCAAGTGCAGGACCGGAGCCCGTGCGCATTGAAAATGGTGTACGTAAACTGGGAATTGTTCAGACGATCGGAAAGCTAGCCCTCGAGCGATATGTGAAACAGCGACTTCCATTTGCTTCAGGACTATCGGAAGATCAGAAATACCAATACTTTAAGCAGAATGAGGAAGCCAGTGTTGCCATACTATTGCACGAATTTGTGAGTGGTACCGGGCCTACCGTGCGCTATCTCGATGAGCGCTATGCCTTCGTCAGGCAAATGAAAAATGGACCTGCCATGCGTTATCTGTTTTCTGAGTTTGAAAGGCTGAGACCGGATACACTCAGTCGCCTGCATCTAAGGTATCAATTCTCGGCACTCCCGGCACATCCGGGAACCTGGGGTTTTTCGATCGTGCAACATGCTGAAACACTTGGCGAAAGGAATCTAAGCCAATTCATGCTCGGTAGTTTTTTTGCCGACTTCAAATTGCGGAACAACGGGAGTGTGCGCGTTCATATCTGGAACATCACATCCCGTAAGTCCTATTTCCTCGGGCAAGGAGAACGCGTACAGCGTCCTCTCCTGTTCGGTAACGTAACGCAGCGCATTTCCATGGACTTCACGTCGGAAGAATGGCTTGCTTTGGCTGCGGGTTACGGCAAGAGATCAAAGGACAAAAAAAATCCCGCATGGAGCGGGAAAGTTTTGTATTGACCGTAAAACGTATCTTACTCCGAAATCGGATCGATCGAAACGAAGGAACGGTTGTTCCGACCTTTCTTGAAAACCACTTTACCATCTACCAAGGCGAACAGGGTATGGTCTTTACCAATACCCACATTATCACCCGGGTGATGTTGTGTACCACGCTGGCGAACCAGAATATTACCTGCGATCGCATCCTGACCGCCAAATATCTTAACGCCTAATCGTTTACTGTGCGATTCGCGTCCGTTCTTCGAACTACCTGCTCCTTTTTTATGTGCCATTGTTCTCTATGCTTGAATTAACCTTTAATAGAATCGATCTGAATTTTTGTGAACTCCTGACGGTGTCCGTTTCGCTTCACGTAGCCTTTGCGTCGCTTCTTTTTGAAAACGATCACCTTATCGCCTTTAACATGGCTGAGCACTTTGGCCGAAACACTCGCACCTGATAAGTGTGGTGTACCCACCTTTACCGAGCCTCCATCTTCAACGAGGAGTACATTATCAAAGTTCAGGGAGTCATCCGCACTACCACTCAACTTATCCACGTACAGTTGTTGGTCCTTCTGAACCTTGTACTGCTTTCCCGCTATTTCAACAATCGCAAACATCTTTCTCTATTAGGGGCGCAAAAGTAAGAAACTCAAACAAAAAAAACAACCTTCACTGTTCACTATTCACCATGCACTATTCACTACCCACTAATACCCCAATTCCCCATCAAACTCCGACTCATCCTCATAGTTATTCATCTTAGATTGAACCGTGACACTTCCCCTGTCAGCCGGATCATCATTGAATCCCCCGTAATCCGGGATATCCTCAAATTTCGCGTAATCTCCTCGGAAGCGTATGGCCACTCTCTCGGTACGTCCGTGCCGGTTCTTTTCGATATTGAAATACCCGATCCCCAGGAGACTGTTCCCGTGCTCATCTTCCTTCATACCGTAGTATTCAGGACGATACAGGAATCCCACCATATCTGCATCCTGCTCGATCGAACCGGATTCACGCAGATCGGACAGCATAGGCTGTTTGTCATGTCTTTGCTCCACGGCCCTACTCAACTGGGCAAGGGCGATCACCGGAATATCCAGTTCCTTGGCCAATCCTTTGAGTGAGCGGGATATGTAGGATATCTCTTGTTCCCGGTTTCCTGCCTTGCCTGTTTCATCTCCACGCATGAGCTGCAGGTAGTCGATGATGATCATTCCCACATCTTTATGCGATTTCAGCCTTCTGGCCTTGGCCCTGAGGTCGAAAATACTCAACTGGGGGCTGTCGTCGATGAAAATGGGGGCCTTGCTCAGATTTTGGATCCGGTCGTTCAGTTGCTCCCATTCAAAATCCTGTAGTTTCCCCGACTTTAAGTGGTCACCTTTCAATTCCGTTTCCGCAGAAATGAGACGGGTTACCAGCTGTATCGCCGACATCTCCAGCGAAAAGATCGCCACACCTTTACCGTGATTAACGGCGGCATTTCTTGCCAGACTCAGTACGAAAGCTGTTTTCCCCATACCGGGACGGCCGGCGATGATGATGAGGTCGCTTTTCTGCCAGCCGTGCGTGATGCGGTCAATACTCAGAAAACCGCTGGGCACGCCGGTAAGACCTTCTTCACTCCCTTTCAAACTCTCGATCTGTTTGATGGCCTTAACCAGCAGATCGTCGATCGTATCGTAGTTCTTCTTGATCGTATCATTTTTGATCTGGTAGAGTTTGCGTTCTGCAGAATCCAGCAATTCAAACGCATCGGCACTTTCGTCGAAAGCATCCCGGCTGATCTCTGCCGAAATACGGATCAGCTCGCGCTGTATGTACTTCTGGATGAGGATCTTGGCGTGAAATTCAATATTCGCGCTGGAAGCCACCCGGTTGGTGAGTTGGGTGATGTAATAGGCACCTCCTACCTGTTCGAGTTCACCCGACTGACGCAGAGATTCCGTAACGGTGAGAATATCCACAGGTTCACCTTTCTGGAAGAGCTTTTCGATATGCTCAAAGATCACCTGATTGGCATCGTGGTAGAATACCTGTTTGATGATCACATCAAGAACCCGTTGCGGGGCATCTTTCTCCAGGAGCATAGCACCCAATACGGCGTGTTCAAGTTCAAGCGCCTGAGGCGGCTTCCGACCGATCAACTGCTCATCTGCGAGTGTTAGACCTTTCTCCTCTTCTTTTCTGTACCTGCCTGACGGTGCTTTTGCCATAGTTCTCTTTCGTTGTATATGATCCTGATGTGCTCTTTTATTCTCCCGACGTCAACTTTTTTTCGGGGTTTCGAAATTAGAAATCCGCCGCTATTCCCACTACTTTTAATCTGCACAGATGAGTCGGACCAACGGGGCTGAATGTGCATAAAGTCTTAATAAATTTTGAATCCGTGCTGAGAGACGCGTAAATTGGTTTCAACTATCCACAAGCGGCTATGCCGGGTTCATATTCGGGATCGTTCGCTGTCAAAAACTTTTCGGCAGAACCACACGACGACGGAATCTCCCAGATCCGGTTCAGAATTCCGATTCTGTAGTCATTTTGTCAGTTGTGTGGGCATTTCAACAAGCCCGGACACAAATTGGAGTTATATTTGTTGATACTGCTGAGTGCTGTTAAAAGCAACTTCAAAAGCGAGAATAATATTTATGGAAGCAAAATTTTCACCCAGAGTTAAAGAAGTGATCCAATACAGCCGTGAAGAAGCGATCCGCCTCGGACATGGTTATATCGGAACCGAACACCTCTTGCTGGGAATTATCCGGGAAGGTGAGGGAAAAGCGCTCCTTCATCTTAAAAATCTGGGTGTTGATCTACTGAGATTGAAGAAGTCTATAGAGGATAATATTCAGGATACATCGGCCAAAACGACAAATCTTGGGAATATTCCCCTTACCAAGCAGGCTGAAAAGGCCCTGAAGATCACCTATCTGGAGGCTAAGATCTTCAAGGCGGACATCATTGGGACAGAACATTTGTTGCTGAGCATACTTCGCGAGGAAGACAATCTGGCATCGAGCATTCTGAACCAATATGGTATAGACTACGATGTGCTCAAGGAATCCATTGAGAACAATGGTGCAGACGTTCGGGCTGATATGTCCACAGATTCCCCCGAAGAATTCTACCGGGAGGAGAAGAAAGGCGGCGACCCCAAAAGAGGAAGCAAGAGCAAAACACCTGTGTTGGATAATTTCGGACGGGATCTCACGAAGCTTGCGGAACAAGACAAACTGGATCCGATCATCGGTCGGGAAAAAGAGATCGAACGGGTAAGTCAGATCCTCTCTCGCCGGAAGAAGAACAATCCGGTTCTGATCGGTGAGCCCGGTGTTGGAAAAACAGCCATAGCCGAGGGATTAGCACTACGGATCGTACAGCGCAAAGTGAGTCGTGTTCTTTTCGACAAGCGCGTAGTCACGCTTGATCTGGCTTCTCTGGTGGCCGGTACGAAGTACCGCGGTCAGTTCGAAGAGCGGATGAAAGCGGTAATGAACGAGTTGGAGAAATCGAGGGATGTGATCCTGTTCATTGATGAGATACATACGATCGTAGGCGCAGGTGGCGCTTCCGGTAGTTTGGACGCATCAAACATGTTCAAACCTGCACTGGCCCGTGGAGAGATCCAATGCATTGGAGCCACAACCCTGGACGAATACCGACAGTATATTGAGAAGGACGGAGCACTGGAGCGTCGGTTCCAATCGGTAATGGTTGAACCCGCCACTCCGGAAGAAACCTTACAGATCCTCGAGAATATCAAGGGCAAATACGAGAATCACCACGGTGTGACCTATACGGATGCCGCTTTGAAAGCTGCTGTGCAGATGAGCGTACGCTATATTACCGACCGGCATCTGCCGGATAAAGCCATTGATGTATTGGACGAGGTGGGTGCCCGGGTGCACTTATCGAACATTCATGTACCACAGGATATTCTTGACCTGGAAGCCAAGATCGAGGAAATAAAAGAAGAGAAAAACCGTGTGGTGAAAAGTCAGCGGTATGAAGAAGCCGCTAAACTGCGCGACAAAGAGAAAACCTTACTGGAGCAACTTGAGATCGCAAAAGCGCGCTGGGAGGATGACACCAAGACCCAGCGATACGAAGTAGGTGAACAGGATGTTGCCGAGGTTATCGCCATGATCACGGGAGTACCGACAAAACGCATTGCTGAGAGCGAAGGAAATAAATTGCTCAATATGGGTGAAGATCTCAAGAAACAGGTTGTTGGTCAGGATACAGCCATTGAGAAACTCACGCGAGCCATTCAGCGTACCCGAGCCGGACTCAAAGATCCAAACAAACCCATTGGGTCGTTCATTTTCCTCGGGCCAACAGGCGTGGGTAAAACGGAGATGGCCAAGGCACTTGCTCAGTATCTCTTCGAAAGCCGAGACGCCTTGTTGCGCATTGACATGAGTGAATACATGGAAAAATTCGCCGTGAGTCGCCTGGTTGGAGCTCCTCCGGGTTATGTGGGCTATGAGGAAGGCGGATTGCTCACAGAAAAGGTTCGACGCAAACCATACAGCGTGATCCTATTCGATGAGATCGAGAAAGCGCACCCCGATGTATTCAATATATTACTGCAGGTACTTGACGAAGGCTTTTTGACAGACAGTCTCGGACGAAGAGTCGATTTCCGGAACACAGTGATCATTATGACCTCCAACATCGGTTCCAGACAGCTCAAAGATTTCGGAACCGGAGTAGGTTTCGGAACTGTTGCGAAGTTGGGAGCGGCTGAGAAGGAGACCAAGGGAGTAGTTGAAAATGCACTCAAAAAGTTCTTCTCACCTGAATTCCTGAATCGGATCGACGATGTGATCATCTTCAATTCGCTCACTCAGGAACACATCACTTCAATTCTGGACATTCAGATCGATCAATTGCTGAATCGCATAGTTTCGGCGGGATTCCACATCAAACTCACCAAGGCAGCCAAAGCATTCCTTGCCGAGAAAGGATACGATAAAGATTTCGGTGCTCGTCCGTTGAAGAGGGCGCTGCAGAAATATCTCGAAGACCCATTGGCCGAAGAGATCCTCAAATCAACTGTGGAGGCAGGTGATACCGTTCAGGTGGATCTGGACAAGAAATTGGAGATCCTGAAGTTTAAAAGTGTGAAAGACGGTAAGTCTGTAACCAAAGAAGAAAAAGAGTCGTGAAAGACTTGGCCTTCAGAAAATAAGATCGGAGAGGAATGGGTAACTATTCCTCTTCGTCGTTTATAGAGCTCTCCTCCCCTTCAGATTCATCCGTGAGCAACTCATCCAGATCGGTGAATTCCTGGAGTATCTGGTACCAACTGATCAATTTGAGGATATCTGATGTGTAGACACGTTCTTCATCGAAATCTGGCAACACTTCTCTGAAAAAATCGCGAATCTCGTCGCCGGAATTGGAGCGGCCAACCAGCGTGAGCCCTGCCTGTACTTTCTCGTGCATAACCCTGAGAACATCAGCAAGCCGTTTATCTCCGTCATAGGTGTACATTGAAATATCTTCGAGGATAGAGATCTTCTGAGTGATCGAGGTCGGGAAACGTTTTCCTTTGGAATCGAGGGTTTCCACGATGAGACCAGCCGGTCGTTTGCCAACGATCTTGTGTAAACCGGGCTTTCCCGCTATGGAGATGATATCTGATAGTTGCATGGATCTATGATCTGATTTTTATTGAACTTCCTGGTCAGGGTTGCGAAGGTAATGTTCAGACTTTTAAATAGTGAACCTCTGAAATTTCACGCTCCGGTCATTTCGGGATCGCAATTGCGTAAAACAGCTCATTGGAATGAACTTCAAATCCCAAAATGCTGTTCTCTAATATGTCCGGGATAACTCACAGTATCCATTAAACGGACAACGATCAATAGTCAGGATTGAACTTTGGTTCAATCAGTGGGGTAAGTTTGATTTATTGGTTAGTTAGTTGGTTAACAGAGAGGTCGGTGCAAGCCGGCCTTTCTGTTTTTTATCACTGAAGGACCGATTTTATCTTGAGCAGGCTTTCTAAGAGGGGTTTGACGCGATCGAGTTTGAGCATGTTGGCACCATCCGATTTGGCCTTTTCCGGGTTGGGATGTGTTTCAAGAAAAACGCCATCTGCACCGGCTGCAATCGCCGAACGAGCTATGGTATCGATCAATTCCGGCAAACCGCCGGTTACGCCACTGGCGGAATTGGGTTGTTGCAGACTGTGAGTCACATCCATCACAACCGGATAACCGATCTTCTTCAATCGCGGAATGTTGCGCATATCGACGATCAGATCTCCGTATCCGAAAGTGTTTCCACGTTCTGTGAGCAGTATTTTGTTGTTGCCGGATTCCTTGACCTTATCGGCGGCAAAGCGCATGGCATCGGAGCTGGCGAATTGTCCTTTCTTAATATTCACGACCTTACCCGTTTTTGCCGCAGCTACCAATAGATCCGTTTGGCGGAAAAGAAAGGCCGGGATCTGGAGCACATCTACAAATTCAGCTGCCATTTCCGCCTCATGGCTTTCATGAATATCCGTGATCACAGGTATATCCATATCCTTGCTGATCTCCTTCAATATTCCAAGCGCTTTAAGATCACCGATGCCTGTGAACGAATCCAGCCTCGACCGGTTCGCTTTCCGATAGCTTCCTTTAAATACCAATGGTATATCCAATTCACTGCAAATTCGTTTGAGTTCTGTGGCTATGTCGTAGGCCGATTTTAATCCCTCAACCGCACATGGACCGGCGAGAAGAAAAAACTTACCGGGAGTTGGGTGAAATAGTTGGCTGATCGTTTTTTCTTTATTCATAAATAAGGAGATGCCGTTTACAGGCAAACTTAAGCACTGCACAAGTTTTTTTACTGCACAAACACAATTCGCGCTGTATTCGTTAGTTTCTTTGAAGAATATGCGGGTCTTAGGCATTTCCATCCTGCTACTGTTATGCGGATCGGTCGTCGCTCAGGATAATCCATACCTGCCCCGCTTCGGCCTCCAATCAAGTGGCGATGACGTTCTGGTATATTGGTCTACCGCAGGTGGTTTCACATGCGCGGATCTGAGCGTGGAATTTGGACTCGATTCGATTATCATGGAAGCTATCTACCGCTACCCGGGGATATGTGGTTCTGAAAGTGTGGAGATGAGCTATCAATTTCTGCACAGGTCTGTACCCGAGAATCGCACACTTTTCTATCGCATCGATCTGGGTATTTTTGGAAAATCGAAGTTGTTGAGTATCCGTCGGAGAACGATCAGATCCGGATTTCGAATTGATCCGCATCCAGCGGGACCCGGCTCCATTGTGTATTTTGAGACCACCGGATCCATAGATGTGGAGGTAAATGTATACAGCTGCACGGGGCAGAATCTCCGGACTATTAGAAAAGCAGGACTGAGGAAGATTGCTCTTTCCGAATTGGACCTGCCCGGGAGTGGATCGTACATACTTGAACTGACTTTGAATGGAGTGAGGCATCGAGAACGTTTCCTGTACACGGCGAACTGAAAATTCAATTCGCCTTCCTCCATATTCGAGCAATTCCATAAACTTGCAGCACGATCAATCAATCAATAACCATGTCAAATCAATTGTTAAAAGGTAAGAAAGGTATCATTTTCGGTGCCCTCGACGAGAATAGTATAGCCTGGAAGGTTGCTGAACGCTGCTATGAAGAGGGCGCGCAGTTCATACTCACCAATGCCCCCATTGCCCTTCGAATGGGAGGTATACAGCAACTGGCAGAACGCACCGGAGCCGAACTCTTTCCTTGCGATGTTACTGTTGAAGACGACATGAATGCACTCATCGACAAGGCCATCGAACTTTATGGCAAGGTCGATTTCATCTTACATTCCGTGGGAATGAGTTTGAACATCCGCAAAAAGAAGCCCTATACCGGTTTGAATTACGATTTCATGCATAAAACCTTGGATATCAGTGCAATAAGCTTGCACCGATTGCTTCAGACTTGTTATGCGAAAGATGCGATCAGGGAATGGGGTTCGGTTGTGTGTCTCACTTATATTGCTGCGCAGCGGGTATTTCCTGATTACAGTGAGATGGCTGAAAGCAAGGCCCTTTTGGAATCGATCACGCGGAGTTTTGGCTATCACTACGGAATGTTCCGGAAGGTACGGGTCAATTCCATTTCTCAAAGTCCGACAATGACCACAGCGGGATCGGGTGTTGGAGGCTTCGATGCCTTCCTGGATTTTGCGGAGAAGATGAGTCCTTTGGGAAATGCCGATGCATTGAGCTGTGCAGATTACTGTGTTACAATGTTCTCAGATCTCACCCGTATGGTTACGATGCAAAATCTGTATCACGATGGAGGTTACAGCAACATGGGGGTTAGCGAGATCGTAATGTCCAAATTCGGAGATCCGAATTCATAAAGGAAACCTTAAAATTTTCGGAGCTGATGTGGGGATTTTGACCTACCCAGGTAGAACATGTTCTTCTGAACCCAAAATCCTTTGTCGAATTCGAGATAATCGTAAGTACCATCGGGTAGATAATACTCGTAACGTCCTTTTTGCATAGGATTAGGCGGCACCATATGTGCATAAACGACAGCCTTCTCCTTGGGTTCGTAACGGCAAAGCATCACGGCCTGATCTGAAAAGCTGAATATCATCCGATTCTGATATTCTCCGTTCACTTCAAAAAATGGGGCTCCGAATTGAGGATTCCCCATGTCGTCGAACCACAGTATATCCACGACCTTCTTATTTACCTTATCATCTTCACCATCCCAGCCTATCAGCAGATAGTATTTATTCTTCTTGTATTTATAATGGTGAATCTGATAGTATAGGGCACCGATCCAATGCCGGTGATCCACTGTTTTGAATTCGGCGTTTCGAATGGAGTTCGAGCTGTCGTATAGTCCAAATAATTGCAAACTATCCGAACGATTCATCTGTATGGCCCCGAAATACATGTATTTACCGCTATCCAGCAATAGATTCCACGTAAAGATCCGAAACGCCTGGTCGTCCGGTTTGAGAATTGAAACGGTTTGAAGCAATTTGAATTCATAGTCGAAACTATGAGGTACCATCAATGCCCGTTTAAGGGTTTGTATGAAGTAATAGCAACTGGTGATCCGCTCCTGAAGATCGGGAGAGTTGATGATGTTGTGGCTCAGACCCTCCAGTTGGTATTCTATGTTGCGAATGCTATCGATATATATTGAATCGACAGGCGATCTGGCTGCCTTTGCCTGCTGCCCTGCAAGTAGACACAGTAATGCTATACAGTATGTTAAAACGGTTTTGGGCATGTATTAACATTAACTCCGCAATCTGCGAAATAGTACGGAGGATCGGGACAAGCCCTTAGCACTCCAAAACCAATGCACTGGCACCACCTCCCCCATTACAGATACCGGCGGCACCGAATTTTCCGCTTTTTGAGCGCAGGGCGTGGATCAAGGTAACGAGGATACGTGCACCTGAGGCGCCCAGTGGGTGTCCGAGCGACACAGCTCCTCCGTTCACATTCACTTTCCCCGGATCGAGATTCAGCAGTTTATTGTTCACGAGACTTACTACGGAAAATGCCTCGTTGATCTCGAACAGATCGATCTGGTCAATGGAACAACCGGCACGATCGAGGGCTATTGGAAGAGCCTTTGCCGGCGCGGTTGTGAACAGTTCAGGTTTTTGAGCGGCATCGGCGAAACTAAGGATCTTGGCCAGGGGCTTTATGCCCATTTCGGCAGCTTTTTCGGAACTCATCAATACGAGCGCTGCGGCGCCATCATTCATTGTGCTTGCATTAGCGGCAGTAACCGTACCTTCCTTGCTGAATACTGGTCTCAATTGGGGGATCTTGTCGAAAAATACGTTCTTATATTCCTCGTCTTCAACCACAGCTACGGGATCACCTTTGCGTTGAGGAACCATTACCGGTACGATCTCATCGCTGAAACGGCCCTCTTCCCAGGCCTTTGCCGATCTTTTATACGATTCAATGGCAAATGCATCCTGTTCCTCCCGGGTGATACCAAAATCTGCGGCAGTGGCATCGGCTGCATTACCCATCATGTAATTATTGTAGACGTCGGTAAGCCCATCAAATGCCAAGCCATCAAGCGCGGTGACATTTCCGTATTTGTATCCTTTTCGTGAATCCATCAGATAGTGCGGCACGCGGCTCATGTTTTCCATACCACCTGCGACCACAACGTCATTCACGCCGATCATGATGCTCTGTGCAGCAAGCATTACCGCCTTCATACCACTGGCACATACCTTATTTACGGTGGTACATGGAACTTCCTCGGACAAGCCGGCGAAAATGGCAGCCTGCCGGGCCGGAGCTTGTCCCAGACCTGCCTGAAGCACATTACCCATGAATACTTCCTGAACATCTGAAGCTGAAATACCTGCCTTCTCCACGGCGGCTTTGATGGCTGTAGCACCCAATCGTGGTGCCGGTATATCACTGAACATTCCATTAAAGCTACCCATTGGGGTGCGAACTGCAGATACGATAACAACGTCCTTCATTTTTTCCAATTTTGGGGCAAAAATAGCCTAATAAATCCATCCTCATTTTTGATAAGTGTGGGTAAAAAATCACTTTTGCTCCATGAATCGCAGCGTGGAAGTAATTCTGAGTCCGGCCCTTCGGCACTTAACGGATCTCGAGGGCAAACTGGTTGTTGTGATCGATATTCTCCGTGCGACAACAACTATTTGCGCTGCACTGCATAATGGAGCACGGTCGGTTGAGCCTGTGGCAGAACTCGAACAAGCGCTGGAAGCCATTGAAGCCGGTAAATTGGTAGGTGGCGAACGGAATGGGATCAAAGTGGATGGGTTTCATTTTGGCAATTCTCCTCAAGAGTATACGGCAGAGCATATTCTTGATAAGGATATCGTACTATCGACAACCAATGGCACGCGCTGTATTGAAATGTCTCAAGGCGCAACTCTTATCCTGGCAGGGGCATTTGTAAATAAACGTGTACTGACGGATTTCCTGCTGAGCAGGACCGAATCAATTGTTCTGTTCTGTGCCGGGTGGAAGGATCAGGTGAATCTCGAAGACAGTTTATTTGCCGGAAAAATACTTGAAATCCTTCAAGGGGAATGTGCTGTGGAAGGCGATGCCGCCCAAATGTTACTGCGCTGGGTTAGCAATGATCACGCTGAATGCGCTGAGATACTTCAGAGAGCAAACCATGTGGAACGATTCCGGAGATTGGGGGTTGACGACCTGAATTACTGTTTACAGGAAGATCTTCACCCGGTTGTTCCGATTTTACGTGGGGGCAAGCTGGAAATCTACAGGACGTCCTTTATTTGAGTATCAGACAAGGGGGAAGCAGTACCGATATCAAACGGGCTATAGAAACTTCTTCACCTGAAGAATTCGTACACCAAGCGGAACATCCCCGCCTGCCGACGCTTGAGCTGTGCTACGGTGGGCAGGGAACCTCCCGACACCTGTCGGGACGAACCACCTCAAACCCGCATCCATAAACGAAAAAAGACCCATCGCATTGATGAGTCTCTTCTTTGGTAGGGGGAAGCAGACTATTATCGAACTTACAACTTAAATGTGATTTGAATAAATCATCGGATTAGAGTGAATTTCGGACTAATGATAAAGTGTCGCTTCAGCATTAATGAGGATTATTTTTCAATTTGCAATTCGTATTACCAGATTTATCAGAAGTTGAATACAAATCTGCAATCATCGATTATTGATGATCACTACTTTAGTGTCTCGATGAATCGAATTGTAGAAATGAACGAAATAAACGCCAGTACGGAGCGTGTCAAGATCGATTAATTCGTGACAATTTCCGGCTGATCTTGGAATCGATAGCCTGTTCAGAACATTCCTTCCCAAGATGTCGTATATCTTGAAATGAACAGGCTCCGGACTCCCGGTGTAATATTCAATGTGAAGCTGTGTTTGCGCCGGATTGGGGTAGATTTTCCAATTGAATGCCGAAACAGCATTTTCCGGCGTATACAGGCTTGTTGTCGTCATCATTTGAGACCCGGGATCGTTCATATTTCCGCTTGAATTGTCCAGATTGATGATAAATCCACCTAAATGTGCATCTGTTTCAAGATCATGGCGACTCAGGTAAAACTCGAATTCTTCGGTTGGTAAAGATCCTGAATCCAATGATGTGAATTCGAATCGAACGGAAGGGAATACGGCTGGAGGTATAATGATATCTTCAAGATAAAATGGCTCACTCCCTTGTACATGTAATTTCCCGGGGCCAACCGAGTCGAATCCACTACCCTGTGATCCTCCCAGTTGCCAATACTTCCAAAGCGAATCGTCCAGTAAAATGTCAATATCCCAGTGGTCGAAATGATCCGGACGTGCCGGTTTGAAGTGCAAAGTCACATTGGAAGTCACATCCTGTTCCCCGCCAACTCCAATGCCGGGGGTGCGCACCATTTCGTTTTCAAGCCTGTCGAACGATTCGAAATTCAGGGTGGCAATGTTGTTGTTCTTTCTGGTATTCTCCGTGATCACAACCCCGTATTGCTCCGGATAGGTCATGCCGAACGGATACTCCTGACACGATTCGATACGGGAATACAAGCAAAGTGTGACCCGATCGCTGTATACGAACTGGCCATTTTCTTTCGTATAATACCAGGCAGGATTGGGCGGATACCAGGGAATGGTGATGATCGTACTGTCGCCCGGACTGATCTGCGGAATCGCATACCCACCGGATCCGGTTATTTCTGCTCCTTTGGGATAGAAGGCATCGTCAATTTCGTTGTAGAAGCGGTTTTGATCGGAGCTAATCCAGGAACGTTCCCAGATTTCTCCGGTTGAACCCAGGGTCCAGTAGACTCTCAGAATATTCGAATTGGTTGTGTAGGGGCCTTTATTCCGCACCTTCACCCGAACATAATTAGGGGCTTGCGCGTGATATTCCGCGTTTTCGTGTACAAGGCAATTGTTCAAACTATCGCAATTCCAAATATCCGGACTGCGAAACAGATCCTGGGTCGCCGTTGTGTCGTGATAAAAAGTATTGGGTTCAGCTGCGGTGTCCCGCCAGGAGTCTTTCATCCAATAGTCGTACTGGTCCGACGGGAATAAGGGGTATACCGTCAACAGGGACTCGTTCGTGGTATCTGCGCCACAGTTATTGCGTACGATTCCCCGGTACCGATTTCCACTTTGACACACATAGGTGGGCAGGAACGATATGGAGCTTGAGTTCTCCCCGGGAATAGGCGCCCAAAATCCCTGACCGGCGGCCTTTACCTGCCACTCAAATGTGGCATTTTGCGTATTGGATGCCACAATGGCGTAGACCACCAAAGCTCCTTCATTCACAGAGGCATTGGTCAGAGAACTTGAAATGACCGGGTGAAGGACATCAGCTCGAAGCAGTGCAGCGTTCGAATAAACCGTATCGGAACAGCCCGTTGTATGGGAGATCACTCCAATTTTGTATTGATCGCCTTGTGTGGCATTGGATTGCGAAACGATCGTTTTATACGAATGATTGGTGTAGCTGGTATCGGCAAACACTACCCAATTCAGGGAATCGAATGCTTTTCGCTCCCAAACGGTGTGAGTGGGAGTTGGGAAGTTGCCTTGAATGGCGAAATAAACAGCTGTTCCGGAAACCGTATCCACGCAAATTCCCTGATCGAATAAAGGCGGCCCTGTGAATTGTGGAATATTCACGTAAACCTGCGCGCTTGTATCAAAGCAGTGGTTGTAAGCCACAATCCTTCGGGCTTGGTACTGTATGCGATCCGGCCTGGGAGTCATTCGCAGGTTTTGATTGGTGTCCTGAGGCTGGGTATACCAGCTTGAAAATTTGTCCGCTGTCCAGTATTCCTTCAATTGCCATTGATAGGATAGGGAATCCAGGGTAAGGGTAACCGCAGAGCCATTGGCGCCATAAAGGCAGTCGCCGGAGGTTGGACTGTGGGATGTGAGGGTGTTGGCAGGATAACCTATTGTAATGATACTTACATTACTCACATCCGTGCAATTGGACGATTGAACGATTCTCCTGAAATACAGATTTTGCTGAGGGCTGATCTGCGTATGGTCTTTACCTGTGTCCCCTTCAATAGTCTCCCATTCAAGGCTGTCGAGGCTCTTTTGCCAGATTTATGTGTAGCTTCCGTTGCCGCCGGTGGGCATGCTTCCGGTAATTACCGGATTGCTGTTGCCGCAGTAAAATGTCTGGCCGGCGCTTATGGTATTGCTGTCCAGTACCGGCAAGGCGATCACGGTATCTTTTACATGACCCGTGCATCCGTTGTCACCGGTTATATCCAAGCGTATAATGCCGTCTCCGCCCCACAGTACCTGTGCTTCGGTCTGGCTTGACTGGATCAGTTCACCGCCTTCCACCACCGACCAGGTATAGTCATCTGCCGGATCGGAATTGAACAAAGTATAAAATTGAATCTCCGTGGTGTCGCAAACCTCCAGATTACCCGTGATGTCGGGCTTGTTTATTTCAAGCTTGATCTCCTTTGTTACCGTATCTCCGTCTACGATCAGGCTCACATTATACCTGTCCGGGGAACTGTAACTATGCGTGGGGTTTTGGCTGAGGCTGCTGTCTCCATCGTCAAAAAACCATTTATAGGAAGCTGCACAAGCAATGGGTGTGGTAAACTTTACAGTACTGCAATTGCTGGCTACGTAATAAAAATCCAGAGGCAGTTCTTCCACTTTTTTAGCGGTTATAATATTGGGTACCCCAACCTGGCCATATGGTTCATTGCCCATGGCTGACAGGTCAACTCCAACGGGCTGAAAACCGCAGGCATTGGGGTCGCTGTCGGAGATCAAGCTGTTGGGGAAGTTAACCACACTTACAAAATCGAGGTGGTCATTCACAATATAGATTTTATTATCCGGTCCGAGCTGCAAGCCAAAACCAAGACCAAATGGTGTTTGAGCAACTGTTCTGGCCTGCAGGGAATTGTTGAGCAGGTTAACCTGTTGCAATACGCTACCGACTATTAAATACAATACCTGTGAATTGGGACTGAAACAATGCTGATGCGTTTGCTGCGGTGCGTTTGCAAAAGTGGTTATCTTCCCGGTGGCCCGGTCAAAATTCAATATCCCGCCCCGGCAGGCGAGCTTTGATCCATCCGGGGACGCCACCAGGGTACTCCTGAATTTGGTATAGTATGGAACCTGATAGGTGGCATTCCATTCCAGCGTATCGTCATGAACCAGAAATACATTGAGATAGTACTGGTCAAAATCCGTGGTGATCAGCCAATGGTCCACCCCGTTACATGCAGGTATGGCTGTCATACCCTCCGCAGTGTGTGCGGCGCTGTCGGCGCTGTGTGGCCGGGCGGGGTTTCCTTTTACCGGTATGTCTTTCCAGGCGCTCAGTACTTCGCCCAGGCCACCGTCTCCCGTCATATCCACAATAGAATAATGCAGGCCCCCTTCGCTGGAGTCTATGTCTTCTTCTTCGTTTACAAATACGTAATACTTGTTGGTATCCTGCGGATGTGGTATCACCAGCCCGGCCTGTACGGAACTTCCGTTGTCGTATGAGGGCAGGGGCGCCCCTTTGAGGGTATCGTGCAGGCGGTTGTACAGCCGGAATGCAGAGTTGCCGGGAAGACCGCTGCCCCCGTAAAACAGCAGCTCGCCTTTGGCATCGCTGCGCGTAATCGTGCCTTCCCAGGAGTTTAGGGTCAGACGGTCCTGCGCATTGTCCCCATGTGCGCTTAAGTCTCTGAAAGTACCTCCATTGGTAAAGCGCAGCCCGGCGTAATAGCCAAAGTACCAGTTGCCCTGGGTACTCATGAGCGGGGTGCCGCAATCGGCTACCTGCACCAGGTTGCTGCGGTACATGGCCATGCTGTCGCCGCCTGTATGGGTGATGAGTTGTACATCATATGCTCCCGGCAGGTTGAAATTGTACAACAGCGTATCGTCGCCGGCGGCGTAATACAGGGTGTCGCCGTTATCGTTCAATATAGTCCAGTGATAGCTGCGGCCGGCATCCAGGGCGGTAAATTTAACCCAGGCGCTGTCGCATACCAGGTTTTGTGAGGCCGAGAACAGGGCCGTGTGGTAATCGCAGCCCAGGGCGCCCGCGCGGGCTACGTTAGAGGCTTCTATCAACGCTGTGCGGTAGCTCAGCAGGGTGGCGTGCATCAGGGCCGCCTGGTTTGCGGTAAAGGCGCTGCCGCATTGCAGGCTGTAATCCATGTAGTTGCTCAGCATATCGGGCCGGTCGTTTTCTTCGCTGCAACTGTTTACCTCCGGGGTGCACGAGCGGTTGGCTGCCGCCACCGGCGGGGTATCGCAGCAGCGGTCGCCCGCACCCGAACAGGTGGCAGCGCTGCTGTCGCTGCAACCGCCCTGAAAGGTGTGGTACAGGCCCAGGTAATGTCCGGCCTCGTGCACCATGACATGGCCGTTGGAGTTTTCGTTTAAAAGGCAATCGCCGCAGGTGGTCTCGTCGCCAAACCAGTCGTACACCATGATCACCCCGTTGCCCATGTATTGCAGGGGAAACAGGCCCAGGCCCTTGATGCCCGTAGTGTCGGCCCCCGGGCTGATGATCCTGTAAACGATGTATATGTTCATGTATTTGTCTTCCGGGAACAGGGTATCCACAGGCGTGGGTATGCCGGTCATCATTTTAAAATAGGCCAGGTTGTCACCTGCCCTGCGCACAATGCCCGAAGTGCTGTCGCCGTGGATGTTGCGGGTGGCCAGGCAAAACTGTATGCCCGTGTTTACCGCATTGGTATCGGCCTCAGAGGCATTGCGAAAGGCCCGGTTGAGTATTTCCAGTTGATGGGCTACCTGTGCATCGGTAATGTTGCTTTGCATACCCGGCAGGCTGTCGGCCTCCAGGTGCAGGATGTGCACCACCACAGGTATAAGAAAGCGGGCCTGTACATCGGGCTCGGTTTTGTTTAAAACACCGCCCTGCCCCATAGGCTCGGGTACTTCCAGTTCATCGAGCTGTTCCTGGATCTGTTGCTGATACATATCCTGGTAGTTGTACCAGTTGGTATCCTGGGCATTCATCAGGTTTACGGCCGAGTCGAAGCCGCATTCAAAATTGCTTTGAGCGCTGGCCGTGGAAAAAACCAGGGCCAGGGTAAAAAGGGTGAGGCATTTTTTCATGATCGGTTGTTGTTAATTGAGTTTTTATCGCACCCCCTGAACCGCAGCTTGTGCTGCTGTTTTGCTATTGTTTATGTATGGTTAGCGGCCATATTTCGCCGTTCTCCGTCAACAGTTTTAATACGTATATTCCCTTTGACCAACCGGCCACTGATATCTTTTCCGTGGAGTCCGATGGCTCTTGCTCAAACAGCAGCTTACCGCTTACATCATAACATCTTATGCTGTGGATATATCCGCTATATGGACTTTTTATTGTCAGTTGTTCTTTCACCGGATTGGGATAAATCTTTATTCCGCCTTGTTCAAAGGCCTTTACCAACCCCAGGTCGTCCACCAGTATGCTGTCGGAAATCGTTACACAGCCCTGTGCGTTTTCGGCTTCCATCCAATACAGACCATTGGAATCCGGTTTTACCGAACTACTGGTTTCATCCCATAGTAATACACCGTTCCTGTACCATCGGTGTACAGAGGCATTGAAAGAGCTGATCAGGCTGTCGCCCTTGCGCATAAGCATGGGCTTGGGGGGTGAAAGTAACTCGTGTACTACAATGGTGTCCCACATCGTGCAAAAGCTTTTGTTGGTTACTTTTACGAAATAGGCACCTGCAGTATCCACCACCATGCTGTCCATGTGAAATTTACTGTAGTCCTGTCCGGTTTCTCCCATCCAGTGAATACAGTGCATATCCGGTTGGGATTTTAAAACCAACCTGAAATTATCACCGGAACAGTACGAAGTATCCCGCCCCAGAAAATCATGCTGCCATTTAGGATAAATGGTGAGGGTTTTGGTTACCGTGTCATTCAGCGAAGCATTGGAAGCGATGTAGCTCACTTCCCACCTACCCGTATCCGTAAAGGTGTGGTTGATCTCCCTCCCGGATTCAGTTTGTATTGTGCTTCCCTTTTTAAAGAGCCATTTATGGTTTGTTGCGCCAAATGTATCCTTGCCGCTAAACCGGTATTGATGCGAGTCGCAATCTATCATATAGCTGAAGTCAGCGGGTGGAGTGTGGAAATAGCTGAAGTTGAAGTTGGGTAAACCAACCGGAAGCTTTTTCCCTCCAAGGGTTTGTCCTCCAATAACCAAATTACATCCCGACCCAAAGACATCAGGATTATTGATTACATCCATGGCAAGGCTGTCCGGTCTCAGGGAATATATCTTTCGTTGAGGCGTTTGCTGAAGCTCAAACTGGTAGTATAGCCCACCTATGTGATAGTTATTATTGGATAAATAGGTTTTATCGTACACATCAATATTGAACTGGATCATGTCACGAGTTCTTTCACTTATGTATAGTATTTTCCCATTGGGGGAGAATGAAATGCCTAATGAATACCAGATGTCACTCAGAATTATTGGGTTAATTAACCCTCCGAATGCATTGTCAAATTGAAATAACTCGACTTTTGATTGAGTATGATAGGTTTGGGCCAGAATGGAACCTTCTTGATTTATTACAATGTCATTTTGTGCTGAAGTAGGATTGGATTGACCGATAAGTAACGTACTCTTGCTGATAATCGGGCAATCCATTAAACCTTGTGGTCTAAGTAGGTAAGCAAAATAGTTATACCCGTTGTATTCCCGGCATATAATCCAAACGTTTTCATTATCCTGATGATTAATAACTCCTATCGGCTCAGCTATCGGCGTATTGATCAAATGGTTTTTTTCAATTACTTTAAAGCTATCATTTCCATAATTCCGAACCACAGAATACCTGAAACCGTTGGCATTTCCGCGAAAATCCGTTGTAAACAGCCAGAGCAATGAATCATTGCCAGGCATGGGTACGAATACCGCCCCTCTGCTTGAACTTCTATGTCCTAATATTCCGGTTCCATCGGAAATAACTTTGTTTAATCTATTCCATATCGTAACACCGTCAGAATATAAAAGCAAATGGCCTTGTTCATCGGAGATGGTGGCACTGGCTTCATCAGAATTAATAGCAGAATTTCCTACAAGTACTGTATCTTTTTCAAATGTCAAATAAGTTCCGAATCCGAAATGCCAGTTTTTGGTGCGAAGGATCTGGCTATGTGCGGGTGTAATTAACAAAAGAAACAAGAACACAATCGCAAATTCTTGCAGATGGTTAACCCTGTAATGAAAGCAAGCGGATATGTATTTATTTACAATCATACTGCAATATAGGAGATACCATTTGATAGTGAGTCGCTGCTTACTAGACCACCAATCTGTTATAACCCGTGTTCAAGAATTAGAGTCCGATTGCCACACTATATTTATTTTCAATATTTTCACTTGTGTATAGGTCCGACACGTATTTCGTCACACTCATCAATAGAATCATTTTGCCAGGCCTGGGATACCATCAACATTGAAGAAATGCCGCTGCCGCCCACACCACAGATAACCGGCGATTCGGAAGAACTGAGCAGCACGGTTACTGCGGCATTATACCGCTGGTTTCTGAACGATACCTTTTTACTGGAAACGTCGAACCGGTCTTTTAATCCCACACAAATCGGTTATTACCAGGTTCAACTGGTTTCAGAATTCGGTTGTGAAAGCGAACACTCCGACAGCTTTTTATTCAAAAAGGCAGGGGTTGAAGAATTGCCGGCTTTCCTCGTGAAGATTTATCCCAATCCAAGCGATGGGAATGTTACGCTTGAGTTTGAAGAACCGGGCAACTATGAACTCGAAGTTTTTGATATGGCAGGCAAACTCGTTCATTCAAAAGCAGCGCAAATCGTCAATCGTACAACTCTGCGTATCACTCAAAAGGGAAGCTATCTGATCCGAATCACGAATGCATCCGGTGAGATGGTGCAGCGCTCTTTGCAGGTGAGGTAGGGTAAGCACTGTCTTAATAATATCTCCCCATTTCTTACATTAGCTGGTGCATTTTTAGGATTAATTACTTTCGATCTATTGGGCTTTTGTTTTGAGATATGCAGTGGGTCAAAGATCAATAGGAAAGACAAAATCACCGGACAATCCGGATGCTCACCCGGCCGAATATCGGCCGCAAACCGTTGATTATTCAGGGGGGAGCAGACGATTATCGAACATTCTTCACCTCAGGATCTGATACCCCAAGCAGAATATCCCCGCCTGCCGGGGCTAGGGCCGCGCTTCGGCGGGTAGGGAACCAGTATCGAACCATCTCAAACCCGCACCCATAAACGAAAAAAGACCCATCGCGTTGATGAGTCTTTTCTCCGATAGTTATTGGAGTAGGGGGAAGCAGACTAATATCGAACTTTTGTTATGGGAACGACGCGTAGTTAATTGGTCGAATCGTTAATGTATTATTAATTTCTAATTAATATGTATAAGATTAACCGCCAACAATCATGTCACGTGGGTTGGAATCTTTCATGAACTTCTTCGTAGAGGTTCATTAGGTGCTGAACTGAAATGTCTATTAAAGGTTCATACATGAAAGCATTCAAGTGAATGGTTGATGGTGTCATCAGAACGACCTTGTCTAGAATGGTGATATTGTCTGATTCGCGGGGAAACTTTTGTTTAAAATGATTGAACAATACTCTTGTTTGGTTAGAATTTATTTCGTCAGCGTCAACCGTCTCAATTTTCCGTAACATGAATTGTTCAGCTTTCAGTCTAATAGCCATTGACAACACAATTTTATTTTCGATTGCCACTTCATCATTAATGCCATGAGCTACTATCATCTCAGCTTCATTTAGTATGACGTCGAGCACATTGTCATTCAAGAAGTCGATGTGGTCATACCTTGACTGATAAGCCGGAAAGTTAGTTCTCATGACATCGACAAGATCGCTAACAGTGATCTTGTGTGTTTCATGCTTCATATGCAAGCAATCTGTAAACAACTGATATTCGTCTGAATCGTTGCCCACAGCATATTCTATTAAATTTCGAAAGAATGGAATCAAACATGTGAAAATCTTACGCTCTGCGCAGCGTAAAATGAGATCTTTGAATAGGTTGCGAGTGTATTGCCCAGGAACTAATTGTATGGTGCGATCTTCACGTTTTAAAGTCATAAGAACTGCACCTTTTCCTCTTAGATTGAGTCTTGACACTAAAGTCCTATAAAAATCAAAATTGTGGGTCAGGATCATCGCGTTGAAATTATCTGATCGCATGACATCACCTATGTACTCAATTATGGCATACTTGTTCTTGTAGTCAAACGAATCAGCTATGTCGTCAAATATTACTAGTGTAGTGGTGCCATCAATTCTACGTGATTCAATTTCAAACAGTAGCTGGAGAATGTACATGGCTCTCCTTTCTCCACGACTTAGAATATTCTGTACGAGATCGACCTTAGATCTTTCTGCAACAGATTCATGGTCTCTATCTGAATAGATGAAGGTTAGCCTTGCTGCATCTTCTTTCAATAATACATCAGCTTGGTTGTCTAGTCGTACTTTGAATGGTACATAAAATCGTGAATTGTACAGATCAATCATATTCTTCCAAATTTCCCTTTCCTGGCTTGCCTCCAAAATAATTAGGGATAGTTCGCTCTTTTTTGATTGATAAAATGATACAAGTTGATGCAATTCTTCATGTAGTGAACTAAGGTAGCCTAGCCATGTTTCTTCTCTGAATGTTTCATAATCAGACAGCTTAGCTAAGATGAGGTTGTTTTCTTGGATGACCTTCTTGAATGATCGTAACTCCGCATTAGAGCCTATTGCTTTATCCACGGAGTCAAAGGCCTTCTTAAGAGTCTTATCATTGACTATTTTGTCAATCTCGTTTTCAATTCGATCCCTGAATTCTTCTGCTGAATTGACGTGTTCTCCCCCATGCAATTCAAATACATGACCTGCTTCAAAGAAAGCATTGTCACCAGTTGATTTCAAGATGGCGTTAGCTTGTTGCGTTCCGAAAGTGTTATTTGACTTTTTGAAGAAATCAGACTGTGCAACCAACTTTTCATAGTCTTTGACATACTGGTCTATTGATGATTTATATTTATCAATAAATTTTTTAACATTTCCTTTTCTGTCAAAAACATCATTGTATTTAAAATTAAATTCACTCGGGCTACTTGAAGTTTTTGTGGAGAGATATTCAAGTATCGTAAATATGGTATCTCCCTCATGTTCAATAAAGGTCGCAATTAGTTCTGCTTCACAATCTGAGCTTTGAGAAGCTATTTTAAGTAATTTAATGAACTCATTTCGCTGTAGATCAAGCTCCATATAAATGTTGTCATAAGACTTCTTGAGTTCTTTACTAGCAAGAAATGTGCTGAGTCTATGTGCTGAATCGTATTCCTCATCTTCAGGATTAACTACCAAGACGTGGTTGGTTGTATCTTCCAGAGCTGGCACTCTGTCGAAAAACAATTCGAAATTGGATTCTCTTTCAGGGAACAATTTGTCACCGGGCACTTCATTACCTTCATGTTCAAAGTACTTCAGTGCTTTCGACAATGACGTTTTCATTGTTCCATTGGGAGCATATATTACAACTGCGTTCGTATTTGTAAACTGGAATGTATGGTTGAATTCTCCTATGCCATAACAATTTGTTAAGCGGATTCGTACACTGTTCATAATGTAAAAATAGGCATAAGATTGTCCTAGGTTAGAATATTCAATTTATCTTAATTGTTGCATTTGACTATATGTTTGCCCAGACGGTCTGGTGCATACTCTCTTCGATCGTTACGAATCTTATTTTATCTTATTTGGGTATGTTGAGTCATCAAGGTAGGATCTTATAACGTAATGGTCCAATATAAAACAGTCTTTGAGAGCGCTAGATTTGCTGATGGTTTTATTACCTGATAAAGTCAATAGAAATTCCGCCTGATAATCTTGTCCAGGTAGTTAATATTACTCGCACGTTGATGAGTTGAAGACAAAATAGCTTTGGTTGCATGTCAAATTGTCGCACGACACTATCAAAAAAACTTTCGGTAGGAGTTTTGTCCTTTGCGATTACTAGAGAATCAATGTGCGATTTTATCAACTTATCGTGTTGTTGTAAATATTTATTCATCGCACGCTGATACCAAGTTCTTCACTAAAAAAGTAGCCCAAAATGAACAAGCAAGAATTTCGAGAAGCGATCAGCAAGTCAAAAGGTGTTGAATGGTTGAACAACGAGCTTGAGGTGGTGTTCAATTACCCAACAATTGGTGAGTCATTCAATTTATCAGGTATAGTTTCTGTTTATGATTTCTTAATAGAGCAAGTGGATGGATGGCAAAGCATAGAAATAGTTCCGGATAGGCTCAAATCATCTGAAGACCACTTCAAAGTGTTGAAGGAAGCGGTACAAAGTTTCGCAGAAAGGAATGTAGAATCCTCGTCTGCAGAGCTGGCGATCGAATGGTCTCACTTATCAAAAACGCTCAGAGGAGGAGAGAGATTATTTACTTATGATTCGCCTCAGGCTCAATTTTTAATTGAAATCAGTTCTAACTACCCTGACTTGGTGATTCAAGGTGCTTATAATTACTTTATCAAAGCAAACCCTAGCCTAAGCTCTCAAGATCTGCTCATCGGAAATATGCTTGCATTTGAGTTTGATTTTGCAGACAGGCTGTCAAAAGGTGTTAGGCGAACGGCTGAAGCCAAATCTCTTTCCCACTTTCGAGGTCAATATCGTACTCTTATCAGACAATCCGAGTCACAAATGGTCGATCATATTAAAGGTATTACACAAAAGTATCAAGACTTTACCTCAGAAATTGATCAGTTCAAGAACGATAAAGAAAAGGAAGTTGCTGATTGGTTTTCTAACGCTCAAAAGAACTTTAATGAATTCTCGACACATGCTAATAAAACAGTTGGTGACTTAGAGTCAACTTATAGTTCTAAGCTAGAACTTGAAGCACCTGCACGCTACTGGCGCCAGAAATCCGTCAAATACTTCAAGGAAGCTATACAAGTACGGAATATTTTGATTGGTTTCGTCGCAGGAATTGGTCTTCTCTTGGGCGGCATCCTTGTTAGTTCACCTGATTGGATATTCGACGTAGTGCTCAAAAATGATGCTACGGCGATTGTTCGATGGTCTATCGTGTTGGTAGTATTGCTTTCCTTTTTAGCGTATGTTATTCGGGCATTGACTAAGTTGATGTTCAGCTCTTTTCATCTTGCCCGAGATTCGGAAGAGCGACACACCCTCACCTACTTCTATCTCGCCCTTATAAAGAGTGATTCAGTGAAAGAGGAAGATCGTAACTTAATCCTTCAGTCTCTTTTTAGTCGCGTTGATACAGGTCTTCTAAAGGATGATGGAGGCCCAACAATGCCTACACATGATATTTCAGGGATATTGAAGGGAAACAGATAAACTCAAGGCTCAAGAATAGAAATTTCCAATTGGTGTTGTGTGAATTCATGACTGGTTAGCAGCCAAGTTGTCAGTATATGCACATAGGTATGGTTGTTGAGCACTTCCAGGAGAAGGTTGAATTTATTTTATTCATTTTAAAATTTAAGTAAAAATGGGAATCAAACCAGGGCCAAAAAGGATTGCTAAGTCCACAGGCAAACCAGATAGACGTCAACGGGACAATAAAAAAACACCGGGTAATACACCTACATTAAAGCCTCACAAACATAAAAAAGGAGATTAGATCAAAATCTAAAATCCTAGCGTGACATGTAGATTGTTATTGTCATGGAAAAAGTGACTATAAATGAGCTGATTGAGTTCGATTCAAGAGAATCTACGTCCAAATTACGTTTTGCCGAAAGATTAAAAACGAGAAAGCCCATATTGCAAGGGGATTCCGGTGGTGGCCATTATTGGATTGACTATTTCACACCATACTGACCCACCCATTTCAGTGCAAGCTGACCCACTCGTTTCACTTGATACTGACCCACCCATTTCAGTTCATACTGACCCACCTGTTTCAGTTGAAAGTGACCCACCTTAATGCCCCTTTTACCGGATCATGGATCTCCATTCTTTTTGAGGAATTAACTCGAAAAGAAAATGGCAGGAAAAACGAAAACCATGCAACAGATCCGGAACATATTACAACACAGGGCAAATGGGATATCTATCCGCACGATTTCCAATCAGTTCAAGCTATCCCGAAATACGGTCCGCACTTATTTGCGTCTGATTGATCAGAGCAGTTATACCATTAGACAGGCGCTTGACCTGAGCGATGAAGCTCTCGGTCAATTACTATTTGAAACCGGGAGACCTCCATCGATAGATCCCAGGTATACGCAACTACAACAGAAACTGGCTCATTATGCAACTGAACTTAAAAAACGTCATGTCACCAGGCAATTGCTTTGGGAGGAATATATACAAGAGTTCATTGATGGTTACGGATATACCCGGTTTTGCCATTATCTCAACGAGTACATCGGATATAGAGACGTTACGGCAATTTTCACGCACCGCCCCGCAGAGAAGGTCATGGCGGACTTTGCCGGTGATAAACTCAGCTACATAGACCGGCCTACCGGAGAACTCATTCTCTGTGATGTTTTTATCACGGCACTTCCTTTTAGTAGTTATATCTATGCCCAAGCATTTAGGGGACACACGCAGGAATCTCTTGCCCAGGGAGTGATTGGTGCTTTTCGATATATGGGGGGTGTTACCGATGCAGTTGTGTTTGACAATGCAAAAACCGCTGTCAAAAAGGCCAATCGTTATGAACCCACTTTCACCGAGTTGATCGAACAACTTTCCCTGCACTACCAGACTACTTTTATGGCTACACGCGTCCGTAAACCTAGAGATAAGGCCACTGTAGAAGCCAGTGTCAATATAGCCTACAACCGCATTTATGCCAAGTTAAGGAACAAACAAGCCTACAGCCTTGCCGAGCTCAATGAGCAGATAAAAGAAGCTTTGCTATTACTGAACCAACGAAATTTTCAGGGCCGGGATTACAGCAGAGAGCAAATTTTTCAGCGATATGAACAACCGCTGTTAAGGCCACTACCGGCTACAGATTTTGAGGTGAAGAAAACCGTCTTGGCCAAAGTACAGCGCAATTACCACGTCATACTGGGTGAAGACTGGCATCAATATAGTGTGCCTTTTGAGTATGCCGGCAAACAAGTAAAAATAGTCTACACCTCTGAGCTATTGGAGATCTATCATGAGCACAAGCGTATTGCGCTACATACCAGAGACAGGCGCAAACACGGTTACTCAACATTGAAAGACCATATGCCCCAAAACCATAAAGCCATTTATCAGCAAAGAGGATGGGATGCGGAGTACTTCCTGCGACAAGCTGCCCAAATGGGCCCCAACACCAAAGAAACCATCGCAACAATGCTGAAATCAAAAGCTTTTGCTGAACAAACCTATAATTCCTGCCTTGGCACCTTGCGTCTAGCCAAAAAGTATGGAGCTGACCGCCTGGAAAAGGCGTGTTCGCTTGTACTGGAATGTCCCAGAATTAATTACGGCATTATAGTCAACATCCTGAAAAACAACATGGATAAAAAAGACCGGCAAATAGAACCAGACTTCAAAACACCAGTCCACGACAATATCCGTGGACCCAAAGAATATTCCTAACACTTAAAACAAACAATACAATGAACACACAAGCAACACTCCAACAGCTCCGTGAGCTGAAACTTGAAGGAATGGCCCGAAGCTACGAGGCCATTCTGAATCTACCTACAAGCAGTCAACCCGGCCCTCATGAATTACTGGGTCAATTAGTTCAACAGGAAATGGACAGTAAGCGATTCAAACGTACCCAAGTGTATCTGAGATTGAGTAAGCTCAGATATGCTGCCCAGCTCGAGGAAATCAAGTGTACGCCTGAGCGCAATCTTACGGGTGAACACATAAGCTTGTTAGCCGATTGCTCCTGGGTCAAGAAGGCTGAAAACATCCTCATCACAGGAGCGACAGGTTGCGGGAAAAGCTTCATAGCCTGTGCACTCGGGCATCAGGCCTGTCTAATGGGATATAAAACCATGTATCTGAATATGAATCGATTTATTGAAAAGGTCAACCTGGCCAAACTCGATGGAACCTTCATCAAATTGCTCAATCAAATCGAAAAAACCAATTTGCTCATATTGGATGATTTTGGGCTGCAACCCATGAGTGCTGATACTCGGCTAGCCCTATTGCAAATACTCGAAGATCGCTATCACCGAAAAGCTACAATCATTGCTTCTCAAATTCCAATAGCCCAATGGCATGAATACATTGCTGATCCCACTCTGGCAGATGCCATTTTGGACAGGCTGATAGCTAACGCACATAAAATAGAATTGAAAGGAAAATCCCTTCGACACAACAAATGAAAATTCATCACTAATTTAGCCAACAGATCCACCGGTGAAGGGGTGGGTCAATTTGCAGTGAAACAGGTGGGTCAGTTTGAGTGAAATACTCAATTGGATCAGTGCATTAAGCGCAATTCGAAATTACTTCAAGGCACTGGATTCTATGTTGGTTGATGAGAAGCTTTCTGATCTCGACTATAAAGCTTCATGTGCAACAAGAGCGCAATCTAAACTGATGTACCAAAGAAACTATGAATTGTTAGAGAATTTCAATGAATTTGACTTATCAAGTATCAGGCCAGAAAAGATCTCAAAGATATTGAAGCAGAGTAAGCAGAATAGCATTGTACAGATAGCGTCAATTCCAATTTATGTCAAACCTTGTTTTATCTACACTTTTCATAGCAACGGCGGTCTTCAACTAGGTGCAATGTGGTTTATCGCAAGACTTGATGGGTATGCAAATAACGAATTAGCATTATTTTGTGAAGCACTATACGCGTACACTGTTAAACACTACGCCAGGAATTTTTCAATCGACAAGTCACATGTCACTGCTGTAGACATTCATAATGCCAAGTCAATTAGTTATGATAGGCTAAGTGCTAAAACTGCTAAATTGAAGCTGCGAACTATTATAAATAAATTAAAGGATAGTTGAAAGTTGACACAAATATGCGTACGTGATTATTTCTTAATTACTCTAACCACGTGTGATTCCTTTCGGGACTTGATCTCGACAAAATAGACTCCGGGTAAACCTGTTATCTGGGTTTCGTATATTCTAGACGGACGTGGTTCTACATTTTGCTCCATCATAAGTTGACCTTTGACATTAAACACTCTCAATGAGAATCCCTTTAAACTTATTGATTCCGGAAGTTCAAGGACCACTTTCTCGCTAGTTGGGTTTGGAAACACCTTGATGACATTGCTAAGGGTGTGGTCATCATCATGTAATATACCTTTCCACAATGTTCCTTGATAGAGAGTATCAACAACCTCGCAAATCTCAAGTGAGTCTAATTGCGTGTAATCATAGCCAATTTCGAGAAGGTCTTCTTCTCTGTTAATACGACAGATCCAATAATCTACTACTGGATAGGTCATCTCGTCTGCCCATGATACCATACTCTGAAATTGGCTCTTTGAGCTAGACAGATCACCTGCAGCGTGATAGAGTAGGCCTTCAGCAAAATGTACGTGATTTTCAAGGTGATCCAATCCTGGAATCGAAGAGGTATCCAGAAATGTTTCCCAATGGTCTGTAATATCTAGTGCATCAGAGAACATTTGCTCATTCAATAGATTCGAATCAAGTGAATCAATCTCTTGATTGCTCAGCCACTGGCCTACCGTTTCACAAACCATATCAATGGCAAGATCAACATATCCGATTGTTGTAGAATCTAGTTGAGTATAAGGATGATTAAGAATTTCGGTCCATAGCATCATTACTGTATCGTATGCGCAGTTGGTGTCACTCATCAGGTATAGCACGCTGTCCACAGCGTCCGACACGTTCATCATTGCGAAACTTGAAGTGTTAATTTCTTCACCTTGATCCTCATCTCCACCTCCTGAACCGTCTCTTGGCATGTCAGGAGACGTAGGGCAACCATTAGTTGCGTTGATATCAAATGTAGTTTTAGAAATAGGACTTAGGTCAGTTATTGATAACATTCCGACAAACGGAAACCCAGAAACAGTGTGAGTATAATTTACTAAATAATTGTATTGGTCATAAGGTGCATTAAATGTTGCGACTGGGCCATTTGCACCTGCAGTTGATTCATCCCATAGATTTCCGTTTGCTATAACGGGTGAAGAATTAAATCCAGATGTTCCGACAATGGCATATTCAGCTGATGAAAGAGAAGGCTGAACAAGGTTAGTCAATGCGCTTAATTGGTTAGATCCTTCGTTTAATTGGAATTTAGCATCTAGTCGAAGTCTAATATTCTCATCGTGTTCAACAATTTCATTAAATCCAGATTGAGTATAGAACCAGTTGCTCATGATCAACTGGGCATCTATTGCCTCAATTCCAACATCAGCGTTGGCCGAACCTGTAGTGTTCCCATTAAACTCATTACATCCTAAATAGACATTGCCTTGGGTGTTTACTTTCAAATCACTTGAGTTGTCTGTAAATAAGTTGTTCCAAACAAAAAATGGAGCAGTTGAATTCGATTGATATTCAAATCCTAGTCCCGTTGTATTGTCCACTACAGTATTAGATAGAATCCCAGGCTGTGTAAACATTGAGCCAGATACTCCATAACCAGAATTGTCCAATATATCACAATCATACATCGTAAGTCTCACACCTTCCACAGTTAATGCATTTTCGCAATCGGTGATGCTAACACTGCTAAGATGTAAGCCATTACCACCAACTGTGTTTAAACTAGTTAAGCCATAAATTCCATTTGAAAAAATCGAATTTTCTATTGAGTTTTTATGGCCCCATAGGTACACCCCTTTGTATTCATCATCACCCGGAATGTTTGTTATTGTGACGTTGTCAATTGCAGTTTTGCAACCTAAATTAAGAACCGCATCTGTGCCCAATGAGACTTTGCAGTCTTCAAATCGAATTTCAGCAGTTTTATTTCCGTTTCCGTCATCACTTGGGTAATCATCTAGCCAAAGAACATTATTACTAATAATTACAAGTTCATCGGTGTTATCAGTTCCTTTAAAAACAACAGTCGAGTTTGGATTTAGTTTGATTCTTGAACGAGCATCAGAGGATGTATTTACATTGGGCATGTCGAATTCCACAACACCAAAGCCATTATTCCCTGAAGTTGGCTCAAACGCAGCGCCTTCCTCTAGGATTAATGACCCCCTAATTAGAATCTTGGCATCTTCTCCATCCAGAACAATTGTTGGAGATCCATTAATTTTGAGAAAACCACCTTCTTCGATAATGAGAGTAGATCCATTATTAATCGTCAAGATTGTATTTTCACTCAGCACTAATTCAGATCCTGAATTAAAGGTTAGTGACGTAACGTGTGAATTAGTGGCATCTTGTTGACCAATATTTACGGCAGTATTCCCAAATTGCCATGATATATCTGAACAAGTCTGTAAGTCAAGCTCAAATGGATACTCAATATTTGTGTTTAAATTTAAGCTGCATGTCGTGTTAGGGAAATTAAATCCCATTAACAGACTTTCGGTGACGAATTCGTGTAAAATTGGCTTAAACTCACTTTGATAAGATTCAAAATCTGAAGTCCTTGCACCTGATCCTAGTTCAGCTTCTACTCGATCCACCTCATCTTCTAACCATTGGTTATTTGGTAGACTTTTCGTTTCACCAGCATTTGCTTCAATAATGTTACTCTTTAATACAATTTCATCTGTATGTCCAATGCAGAAAACATCTTTGCCAAAATCTTCAAATGTGCTCTGTTCATACAATTCATCCGAGCTAATTGATGTGTTAAAATCCAAATATGATCCTGCTTGAATTGCCTGTTGAATTCCCACAATATCAAGTTGAATCCGGTTATGTCGTAGCACTTTTGAAATACCATAAAGTGCATTGCAGTCATTGTAGAGTCGAAATTCAATTAGTCTTTCAATATAATCATAGAAGTTTTTACAGTTGCCAGTTGAAAGATAGAGAGGTGCGAGTATGTCACTAAAAGTCAATTCAACATCATCCACTTCATTAATCCACTCACCTCCCAAATTTACACTGATATCATCCTGATAAGCCATATCTTGGCTATAATTTGGAATACTGTTTTCTCCAAAAGCTATTGTTAACAATGTTTCAGTATTGGGTAGTGATTTATTTGGACCATCCCAAAGATCATAAATTGATGTTCCAATCAAATATTCGCTTCTTAACCCATTGTTAAAATTTCCGAGTCTGGCATTTTCAAGAAATTCGAATGTGATATTGTTATTATCAGGGTTGCCAGCTCGAAACGCCCTGAATCCATATTCGACATCTAGTTTCCACAGTGCGCCATCTAGTATATAACGCATTGCATTGGCCCATCCTTCGCTCCAGGAAATTCGCAAATGACCTTCTTGATTCCCGGTGTGTCCAAACACATTTGGGCAATCCGTGTCGTGATGAACACTTATAAAATCATGCCCTTGAGTTGTCCACATTAGATAGTGTCCAAATTCATGATATATGGTGCTCTCGTGATCAGACCTTTCAGGACTTAAATTCATAATTGGGTCTAAGCTACCCCACAGAATTGTACCATGAATTGCACCAATGATTCGCGGAGCCACTAACGTTTGATTTGAATTACTATTTAAAAGAACCCGTAATGTTCTACTCGATAAATTAGTGTTGACGGTTGTTGAATTGGAGTTGTTTTTAACAAATTCATATGATTTGTGCAAAATATGAGTAATATAAAACGGATTCGAAACATTTGCATTTAATTCGGTTCGTCGAAAAATGTTTTGATTATCAGGCACCGTTCCAAGTTCAACTACATGCTTGATTCCTTTTTCAAAGGGATCTAATGAGTTCAAGAATCCTTTGGAAGTAACAAGGAAGTCATCATTGAAATTTTGAGCTTGAAATTCTAAGAACAGCTCTAGATTTCCGTCTTCAAACCATTGAGTTACAGTAATATCAAATTCGAATTTACCGTCGTCATCAGTATATGCTACATCGAATTCTTCTGTGAAAATTCCATCCCTTTCTTTCAGTGCAACGCGCACTCCTGAAAGAGGCATGCCAATTTCATCACCATTATCATTAATAATTCGGGTAGTTAAAACGCCCCTGACAATCTCATCAAATGTTTCCTGAGCAGAATTTGTTCCTGTAGTTCCGTGTGGAGCCGAAGCGTACACTTCTTTATTTTTGCCAACCAACCCTTCTGCATGAGTTTGGTTATAGTATTCGGTTGCCGAATCACCATAAGTCTCACAGTAGTATGACATTGTGTCGGGGTGGATTGGTGCTTTGCGAATTAAAAACGGCGCATTTGGAACTGTTTCAAGCAAGTAAGTGGCCTCCCATTCCTCTGAGTGAGACGTGTCGTTTGGATTGTAAGTAGAGCTGGGTAACATTGTGTCAGAGAATGAAATGCGAGTCGGTTCTGACCCACTAATTGAGTCCAAAGACAACCATTCCCTAGGACCATTGTAAAAATCACTTAGACTATAAATTTCAACTGTATTCCACGGTGAATAATATATGTAAGCCATCCAAGTTAAATCAACGGTGTCATTATTAGATGAGATATACGACTGGGATATCGTTACCCTTTGGGGGTAAAATGATAAGTTCGATGTATCTGTAGATAATGTAAAAGTAAATACAAGAGAATCTTGGTAATGCCAAACGCCGCCAGTATCTTCTTGTGCTACGTCTTCAAGATCGAACCAGTCATTACTATCAAGTCTAGACATACCTCTTAATTGAAGACTATCTAATGCTACTAAATAGCCGACAAATTCTAACTCAGACTGTGTGGAGTCTAAAACTTCGCTTATTACATCATATGACACTATGCTGATACACTCTTGAGTCCATGCAGTATAATTACATGTTAACAATGTTAACATTAAAAAGAATCGATTTAGTAAATTAGGTTTCATTAATACTATTGATTTACATTATGTGATATGAGATTCCAATCTTGACCATTGCCCAATATGTATCTAATTTTCCCCACTCCTTTTGCCCAGTAGACTTCTTTAGTCAAAGTCGCATGTTTGATGTCTTCTATAATGAAATGCTTTACCGAAAAATATAGAGAGTCACCAACTACAAGAGAATCATAAATATTCTTGAGCCTGATTGATTCTGGAATCAACAGAGGGTATTTTACTGAAGTATCAGTAAATCCTGCGTACTGAATTTCTTCAAATAGGGGGAATGTTGGGTTTTTAAATCTAGCAACTGAATGTTCTTCCAGCTGATCTGAGAAAAATGGTTGTATCCAAACATCTATTGATGCATTCGAATCGACCTGTTTGAAGAGGCTTGATCGCACCTGGTAGGAGTAGTTGTCATATTCGTTTTTATGAAATTCTTTATCGTACGCCACGTGAAAAGAATGATTGAATACGTTTAATGTATCTATTTGTAACGAGGAACTTTCCCTGTAAACCCACTGCGAGCCTGATTTAAAAAAGGTATAGGA
The DNA here is from genome assembly GCA_020635435.1 of Flavobacteriales bacterium. GTDB lineage: Bacteria > Bacteroidota > Bacteroidia > NS11-12g > UBA9320 > VMDK01. Next base: position 104,669 of record JACJZU010000003.1, on the reverse strand, counting down.
TTTTGTTTCTTCATCAACTTTTTCATGATTAATGTCCTCTGAAGGGGAGCATCCGGATAACGAGATTGTTGCGCCAATAAATAAGGCCATAACAAGCGGCATCCTGAGTAATTTTGTTCTAGTATTTGCTAGATTGATCTTTTGCACTCTTTCCAAATATACCATACTGAAATTAACTACCAATGTTAAGAATTTGTCATGATTCTTTGTTTTTACTTGCCGCAGAGAGTTTACGAGTATGATTGAAATAAACAATTGTACATATTAAGTCAGTAATTCAAAGTGGTTTGTGTTTCAATGATCAAGCGTACTATGGAATCAATGATGTCACTTTCTAAAAGTCTAAATTAGCTAGAGGCGCATGACATTTGATATTTATAGGCAATCCTACCTCAATCCTACCTCAATCCTACCGCCAAACTCTAATCATTAATCAGCGACTCTTTTTCAAACCTCCCACTCTGAATAAGCGGAGCTCCATTGGTAGATGAGCGGGAATATAGCGGCAGCTTAGCGGTAACAGAGCGGCCACATACCGGTGATTCTACTGGGTTCCCGCTGCAACACCGTTGATCATCCGCCTGAATAGCGCCTCCGTACCGCTGCTTGACCGCTGCATCAGCGTTGATACTCAGCTGGTTAGGGGATTTGTGTCAGAACAATGGATAACGGATGCGTTACGCTACGATTACATAAGAGTAAATTGCGCTATATTTGTTCTATGTTTCCTGATCTGGACCAATATATCGACAACCCGAGCCCTGAGAATACTCGCAAGCTATTTGATGCTCTGGACAATCAACAGTTCAATATCCACGATCTGTCCATTAGCTCCCGCGTATTCACTCATTGGAAGCAGCATGAGTTGATCCCTTTCTTGGATGAGTCCAGAGTGCAGCTCAATGTGTTTCAGCTCATATGGGTGATGCTCATTGAAGACCTCCGACATATGGGTATTCCCATTGCTAAGATCAAACAGATCAGAGACCAGTTATTCAAACCAATGGAGGTCAACAGAGAGACACTCTTTGATAAGGATGGGAGAGTCAAACCGGAGTTCTTGTCATTCCCGAGCATGACTGGTGAAGATCCTAAAGATGTGGCAACTGAACTTGAGAGACTACTCGAAGAAGAACCTGAGCTTTTCGAATCGTTTTTTGAACATATTTACATTCCTCCGTTTGTCATCATTCTGGTCAATATACTCTACCGAAATCAGGATCATACCTTGTTCGTAGACTCCAGTGGAGAGATTTTTCTTTCTAGCGATAATGTCAAATCGGAAAGTGAGCTTCCCGAAAAACCCTTCCAAGAACTCATCAATGAGCATAGGAACGAACCAATGCTCATTCTACCCTTGAGAAAATACCTCTATAAACTCACCACAACTGCTCGATTTGAAGATCGAATTGCCGACATGCAGATCCTCAATCCGGTGGAAAGAGAAGTGATCAGTATGATGCGAGAAGGAAACCTGAAAGAACTCAGGATCATTTTGGATCCTAACGATAAGCATACCGATCTGGTCTATACACAAACTAAGAGCATTGAGCAGAAAGACATGCAGGAAGTCATTGACCGATTCAAGGAACGAAAACATGTTGGACTTGTCCTGAAGTCCAACGACGGTAAAACCGTGCAGTATGAATATCAGAACCGCAAGCGATTTGTACATAGTAATGATTGAGGCACATACAATTCATGAGGCATTGAAGAACTCAAGCCCAGTGACCCATTGGCACTTCAGACATGGAAACACCACTGAAGGGCGCATCCACAAAGCGTCATGTCCAAGAACATCAAACCCGGACTTACCACCGGGGAGCTCAAGAAATATGAGGGATTTGAAAATATGAACGAAGAACAGCTTCAGGAGGCACTAACTTTCATTGAGCAATTCACCGAAGTGCTCATGCATGTCTCCATGAAGGAAGAGTAAACGAGAATTTAATTTAATAGCTATGAAAGCTCAAGATCAGATATTCCAAGCCTTTGGAAAAGGCAAGGCCAGCAACCAGGCCAAGGTCAATACCGCTGTGATGTACACACGCGTATCAACCAAAGAGCAGGCCGACAATAACCAAAGCCTTGCCACTCAGGCCAAGTATATCAAGCAGTATGCATTGAATAACGGCATTGAGATTGTGGGAGAGTTTGGTGGCACTTATGAAAGTGCCAAGAATGATGAGCGCAAGGAGTTCAAGAGAATGATCGAGTTTGCCAAGAGGAAAAAGGTGGGTAACATCCTTGTTTTCTCCATCGACCGCTTTTCCCGTTCGGGGCCAAATGCCATTTACATTGGTCAACAGCTCAAGAAAGCCGGGATCAAGATCCTTTCGGTCACTCAGCCTATAGATGGGATGACCGCTGAAGGAGAACTCCAACAGCACATCTACATGATCTTCGGTCAGTACGAGAATCAGCAAAGAAGGCAGAAGTCAATGGCAGGAACCAAAGAAATGCTGCTTCGGGGAGACTGGCCAACCAAACCACCTTTTGGATATGAGGTCATTCGACAGGGAAAAGAACGAAAGATCGAAGTAACCCCTGAGGGCAGAATTCTGGCAAGAGCTTTCAGAAAGAAGATCCGGCATGATGTATCCTTCAAGCAGCTCAGTAAATGGCTCAAACAGCGGGGAATCAATCTAAGTGACAAGCGACTTAGTGAGATGGCCAGGAATGTGTTCTATGCAGGTCTGATGGCTCATTCTGCCCTGGAAGGAGAGGTGGTCAAGGGAAATCATGAACCGCTGATCACTAAAGATGAATTCCTGGCACTGAATGAACTGCTGGAATCCAAGAAGAAAGGCCCGGAAAGAAATGAGCACTATGACAAGCTACCTCTAAAGGGTCATTTGATCTGCTCGGGATGCGGCTGCAACCTGACCGGGTATCTGGTCAAGAAAAAGAACCTGTTCTACTACAAGTGCAATACCGTGGGATGCAAACACAACAGAAGTGCCCGTCAGCTTCATGGGCAATTCGAAGGATTGCTGCAGGAGAACGTGGTTGATCCCAAGTATGCAGCACCCATGATAGACCAGTACAAGAGAATACTCGATCATACCAAAGAGCAGAATGCATCAGACATCAAAGTATTCAAGACTCAGTGCACTCAGATCCAGCTGAAGCTGGATAAACTCGAGGAGCGGTTTGTACTAGGTGAAGTTCCCGAAGATCTGTACCGAAAATACCAGAGCAAGTACAAGGAAGAACTGACTCCAATTCAGGCAGAACTAGAAAAACTGGAAGGATCGTTATCGAACCATGATAAACTGAGTCAAACGACCATTAAAGCCATGTGTAACCTATTGAATATCTGGCAGAAGTGTGATCCTGAAGTGAAAGGTCAATTTGTCAAAGCCATCTTTCCAAGAGGAATTGTGCTCGAAAGAGAAAATGGCCATTATCGAACCACTGATCTCAATCCGGCCATTCTCGTGATCTCAGAGCTGATGCGGGATCTTGCACAAACAAAAAAGCGGAACAAGATGGATTTACCCACTTATTCCGCTTTGGTAGGGGGAAGCGGAATCGAACCATTAGCAGATGCAGCGAACATCTGCCAATGGCTGATTCGGTTTAATTAATTGATCTCAACCAGACGGATCTTTCCGTAACCCAATTTTTCAAGGCCTTCGCGGATCTTATAGGCATGGCCCACAACAACGATCAACATCTCTTCGGGTTTCAGATTGGCTTTGGCCAAAGCATTGATATCGGCTACCGTTAAGGCATTGATGATCTTTTCCTGTTCACTCGTGTAATTTGACGGCAGATCGTATTCAATGATGCTGGATAGGAAACCAAGTTTTTGGAACGGCGTTTCGTAATCAAGTGCCTTACTCAAGAGGATCGAGCTTTTTGTAAATGATAACTCCTCCTCGCTAATTCCCTCATTTTTATACTTCACCACTTCTTTCATGAATTCAGCAATGGCACTATCTGTTGCTTCTTTCTTGATATTGGAGCTGAACTGATATGTTCCGTTGTACTTGTTTGCATTGAAGAAGCTTCGTGCACCGTAGGTATACCCTTTTTCTTCACGCAAATTCAAATTGATCCTGGAATTGAAAGCACCTCCGAGTGGAAAATTCATCACCGTATTCTTGAAATAATCACCGTTGTACGAGTAAGCAGACGAAGGGAAGGCTGCAACTACCAAAGACTGAGCTGCATACGGTTTATCCACCAATACGAGTGTGGTACCTTGCATGGCTTTCGCCGCAGGAGGTTCAGGAACTACTACGTTCTTGGATTTCATATCCTTTACAAAAACCAGCTTGGAAAGGATCTCTTCTTTGCTCAGATCACCCACGACAGCTACGTTCAGCACATTTGGAGAGTAAAAGCGTTCAAAAAAGGATTTACAGTCATCTACCGACATTTTGTCGATGGATTTAAAATCTCCATCAGCATCCTCGGCCAGTATACTTCCTTCGTAAAGGATTGAATTCATGGTGGAACGTGCCATCCAATTGGGATCGGATTTGCGGCTCTTGATGCCCTCGAGGTACTGTTTTTTCACCCTTCGGAAATCGTTGGGATCGAATCGTGGCGTGTTGAGTGTTTTCGAAAGAAGTTCCAGGGTAGCATCTACATTCTCTTTCATTGTAGAAACGAATACGGTCGTAGAGGTAACACCACTTCCGAAACTGATCCGACTCCCCAAACGGTCGAGTTCGGCACTGAATTCCTCGCTACTCATTCCCGCCGGACCCTCATTGAGCAGTTCCGCAGTGATCGAGGCAGTGCCCGATTTGATCTTTTTATCGGCTTCAAGGAGATGACCTCCCTCAAATTCCAGGTAAAAGTATACTTTGGGGGTCTCGTCGGTTGAGCTACCGATCACTTTGGCACCATTATCAAAGTTCTGAGTAAAGTATGCCGGAAGTTTTACTGCTGCGCCTTTGGGGATGCTTGGACGAAGGCTGCGATCGAAATCGTCGACCAATGGCTTGTAACTCAGACCCTCATATTGTGGGTCCGCTTTCTTTTGTTCGTGGGCGTGCGGATTGATACTCTTTGGTTTTTGGTCATCGCCCTCCTTGGGTGCCTCCCGGCTCACATTGATGATAACCGCTTTCTGATTGTAAACATAGCGGCGGAATACGCGCATTACATCTTCAGCCGTAACATTGCTGTAGCGCTCAATTTCATCCTTCATGTTGTAGGTTTCACCTTTCATCATATTCCAATGGCTCAACAACAGCGCTTTGGAGGAAACCGAGTTGAGCTGATCGATAGCCCCGGACAATAAGGAGGCTTTAATGCGTTCCAGTTCCTCAGATGAGATACCTTTTGTATTGAATTCTTCGAGCGTTTCCCGGATCCTCTTCTCCACATCGTTAAAGCCCATTCCCATGAAATTAGCCACGACCTGGATCTGAAACATACCTGCAAGTTCCAGGGCACTATGTCCGGCACTGGCCTGAACGGCGTCCTCTGTTTTAACGAAATTCTTGTAGAGCAATGAGTTATTCCCTCCACCCAATGCCTCTGCCAAAATATCCAAAGCAGCCTCGTCGCGGTGGTATTCCTTTACAGTTGGGAAGGTCATCATGGTGAGTGGCAACCAAATGTTGTCGGTCATAGGCACATACACATCGGTTGGCAGAATTGGGGTAGCGGCGCGCTGTTTTTTAACCTCCGGACAAGACGGGATGGACTTGAAGTATTTCTCTGCCCATTGTTTAACCTGAACGGGGTTCACATCTCCCGAAACGACGAGTGTAGCGTTATTCGGACCATACCAGCGCAGAAAGAAATTGCGCAGATCATCAAAAGAAGCGATATCCAGATCGTCTACATATCCAATTGGAGTCCATTCGTAAGGGTGATTCGGGAAAACTGTTTTAAAGAGATTTTCGCTAACCATTCCGTAGGGTTGATTATCGTAGCGCTGACGCTTCTCGTTTTTAACCGCATCGCGTTGATTGTTGAATTTGGTCTCGGTAAAACCTTCCAGGTGCGTTCCCATCCGGTCTGCTTCCAACCATAACAGGGTTTCTGTGAGGTTGCTGGGAGCGGTGTTCACATAAACGGTTTTATCGAAGGATGTGAAGGCATTATTGGTACCCCCTGCTTCGCTGATGATCTTGAAATGTTCTTCATCGGCCACATTCTTTGAACCCTGGAACATCATATGTTCGAAGAAGTGTGCAAATCCACTATTTCGAACACTTTCCCGTGCCGATCCAACGTGATAGGCTACCTGCACGTGTACGATAGGGTCGCTGTGATCTTCATGAATAATGAGCGTGAGGCCATTATTCTCCAAGACGTATTTTTCGTAAGGAATTACATAATCGGAAGCGGAACCAGCCACTTTCTCAACTACCTTCCACTGTGCCTGCGTCGGAAGTACTAAAAATGCAAGTACTCCGGCCAAAATGATACTCTTCAGATTGCTCATATTTTTCATAAACCGCGAAAATAAAGTTCCGGGTATATTGTAGGAGACGAATTCGACAAAAGGTTGGGATGAAGGCACTAACGGTATAAACTGTTCTTCCTGCATACACTGAGCGCAATAACAAGGGTAAGAACTGTGTTTGATGAATCAAACGAAATGAGAATCCGGGTTTGTTTGGATTGCTTGGATTGTATGGATTGTATGGATTGTATTGATTGCACGGATTTTGGCACCACAGATTACACAGATATACACAGATTAAACACGGATTAGGCAAGGATTGTGGGGTGCGATCTGTGGAGGATTGAATGAGTGGAATACTGAGGGCAGCACATTTGGAGCAGGGCTGATTGAACTTGACCGACCGGGCCGAAAAAAAGAAAGCCTCAGGAAACCTGAGGCTTTTGGAGAGGGTGGAAGACCGGGCTCGAACCGGCGACCTCTTGAACCACAATCAAGCGTTCTAACCAACTGAACTACAACCACCGTATAGCGGGGTGCAAATATAATGTGAAAGGAAATTATTTCGAAGCAAGATTTAACTCGGCTTACTTGTGTGACGCGGAATACATTGTAATATTGAACGACTTTCCTTTCCATTGATCCGCAACCGAGAGTTACTGGCCCTTCAGGTATTCAATGCACTGCGCTTCGGCACGGCGATCCTTATTTCCATTGTATTCGCCAAAGTTGCCACCGCAGGTGAGATCAACCTATACGAGAGTTTACTGCTGCTGGGAACCACCTTCACCTTTTTTTATGCCAGCGCGATCAATCATACCCTGGTGCCTGCTGCACGTTCGGCCGAAAAAGCGGACCGGAAGGCCTATTACAGCTCGGCGTTTCTGTTGTTGCAGGTGGGTTCGATACTGAGTTTTCTTGCATTGCTGGCTTATGCCCGGATCTATTCAGGGGGGACCGAATCGGAACTCGTTCCCGTTTATGCCCTGTTCATGTTGTTCAATGTTCCGGCCCTGCTGGCTGAGAATATTCTGCTGATCGAAAATCGGCATCAACAACTGGTGTGGTACGGGATCATCTCATTCAGTTTGCAATTCGCTGTTTTATGCGGCCCACTGCTCTACGGCATGTTTGAAGTTGGTTTGACCCTGCTGGTGCTGGTGGGATTCCTGAAGCTGTTATATACTTGGTATCTGATGCAGATCCACGGTGGTTTTGCGCTCAACAAGGTGATCACTGGAAAATTGTTCCGGCTGAGCAGACCTGTGATGGGTTCATTGTTTGTGTCGAATGGCTACATTTATCTAAGCGCTTTTCTGGTGAAATTTCGGAGCACTGAAGAGCTATTTAATTTGTTTCGTTACGGGGCACGGGAGTTCCCATTATTCATGATACTGGCCAATTCCTTCAGCACAGTACAAAGCGGTTATCTGGCTGCTCACATTCATAAAAGAGATGAGGCCCTTCGAATTGTGAGAAGTTCTGTTTTGAGGCTCTTGCATCAGCTCTTCCCTATTGCGATCATACTGGCACTGAGCAGTGCCTGGCTTTTCCGTTTCGCGTTCAATCCCGATCTGGCTCCTGCCTATACCATCTTCAACATTCTTTTGTTGCTGTTGTTGAGTCGTGTCCTGTTTCCACAAAGTATCTTACTCGCGCTGGGCAGAACGCGATCCATGTTCCACGCATCGATCGTTGAATTCGGAATTGGTTTGATTCTCAGCTATTGGTGGTTGGATGTGTATGGCATCGAAGGTGTAGCCTGGGCCATGGTTATCGCACATCTGGCCGACAAACTTGTGCTCATTTATGCCGCGAAAAAACAGGGGATTCTTCCTGTGCAGTATATACCCGTACTGGCTTATCTGATCTATGCGATGGGGCTTCTGGCCGCGGTACTTTTGGCCTAGCACTATCCACAATTGTGCAGAATTCGGATACTAAGCCCTGCCGGCATCAAGTTATTTTTGAGCACACATCGCCCGGAGTACATGTCCAAACTGCAAAATCCATTCAACATCCTCCTCATCTGTCTGATCAGTCTGAGTGCCTCAGCCCAAAAAACACAAGTTTATGAGCAAGGAGAAGAATTCTATTATCAGGGCGTGGAACTGTTTGAGAAGAAATTGTATGGCAGTGCCACCGAACAGTTCAAAGCTTTTTTAAAGACCGGTGAACCGGGAGAGATACTCACCGAACAAGCTGAATGCTACATCTTGCTCAACGATCTGATGTTGAATCATTATCGTGCCGATTATTACCTGGAGGAATTTGTGAAGGCACACCCTGAAAATGGTATCAATACGCTTGCCTTGTTTCACCTTGCCAATTACTATTTCGCCGATCGGAAGTTCAAGAAGGCAGGCCGGATCTACGAAGAACTGGATGTGAACAACTTACCTCTTGAACACAGGGAAGAAACCTGGTTCAAAATGGGTTACTCATTCCTGAAACTCAAGGAATACGACAACTCGAAGAAGTACCTGGATAAAGTGCGAAAGCATCAGGGGGAGTATTATGTTGAAGCGAACTATTACTACGGCTATATATGTTACGTTCAGAACGAGTATGCCCAGGCTCTGGCGAGTTTTGAACGGATCAAGGACAAGGGGCCCGACATCATGAATCTGTACATTGCCCAGATCTATTATGCCCAGGAGGCTTTCGATCAGGCCATTCAACACAGCGCGAAACATTTTGATGAGAAATACGCCAATGAATTCAACCTGGTAACCGGTAAATCGTTATTCCAGCAGGGGAAATATGCCGAGGCAAGTTCCTATTTCAAGAAGATCGATCGGGATTTCAGGCTGAATGATGAAGAGATCTATCAATTTGGGTTCAGCAGTTTTCACGCCAAGGATTACAAGGCAGCCGTTGATTGGTTTGTTCAGATATCCGGATCGAATTCGGCTTTGGGTCAATTGGCGAACTACCAATTGGGGCAGAGTTTCATCCAATTGAAGGATAAAGAACAGGCTTTGGCGGCTTTTGCCGTTGCAAAGGGGATGTCCCATCATCCGGAGATCAAGGAAACTGCTCATTTCAACTACGCGAAACTTGCATCGGAATTGGGTCGACAAGATGCGATTCGGACCACTCAACAATTTTTGGAGGAGTTCCCAAACTCGAAATACAAGGATCCCGCCAAGGGTATGCTGGCCAAGATGTTCCTCAATACGAACAATTACACCCAGGCCGTTCAGATCCTGGACGAAATACAGCAATTCGATCAAGCGACCAAGGAGGTATACCAGAAGATCACCTATTTGCGGGGTGAGCAATTATATGCCGACAAAGATTACAGCAATTCCTCTGCACTCTTCACAAAATCGCTTCGCTTCAAGGAAGATCAGTTACTAGTAGGACAGGCTTATTTCTGGCTGGGAGAAATTGATTTTCAAACGGGGAATTACGATGCCGCCACTTCCAATTTCAATCGATTCCTGAGCAATACCAGCAGTAAGAAAAGCAGGTACAAAGAGATCGCTTATTACAATATTGGCTATGGCTACTACCTGCAGAAACAATACAGCAATGCTTTGAATTATTTCAAGCGCTATGAAAAGGAGTCGTCGTATTCCAAGGATCCTCAGCGCTATATGGACAATGCCCTGCGACTCGGGGATTGCAATTTCCTCCGCACCCAGTATACAGCTGCACTTGAGGCATACCGAACCGTTAGCGACAAGAACGGTCCGAAGAGCGATTACGCCATCTACCAACAAGGGATCATATATGGCCTGTTGAGACAGGGAGATAAAAAGATCGCTACACTGGAGAAGATACAGCGCAGTCACCCAAAATCGACCTACCTCGACGATGCGCTGTTTGAGATCGGTACCACCTATCTACAGGATCTCAATAATCCGGACAAGGCGCTCGAGCTTTATAACACGCTGATAAGCAAGTACGATTCGAGTATTCATGTTCCGGATGCCTATGTAAAAATGGCCTTGATCTATTACCAGAAGGGTATCGATGAAAAAGCGATCTCATACTGTAAGCAAGTTGTAGAGCGATTCCCCAGAACGGCAAGTTCGCAGGAGGCACTCACACTGCTGGAATCCATTTATGTAAAATCGGGCCGAGGTGCTGAATACCTGGATTATATCGCATCGATCCCGAACAGCAATATTCGGATAACCTATCAGGATTCGCTGTTGTATGAAAGCGCTATGCGCAAATACCGGCAGGGAGATTGTCCTGAAGCGACCAAAGGTTTCGATGAATACATCAAGCGCTTTGGTAAAAATGGATTCTTCCTTACCCATGCACATTATTACAAAGCGGAGTGTGCCTATTCCAAGCGAAACTACGAAACGGCTCAAAAGCATTATGCCTATGTTGCGGCACAACCCCGCAATGAGTTTAGTGAAGATGCCAATTTCAAACTGGCAGAAACCTATTATGCCGAGCGCCGATATGATAAAGCCCTTCCCTATTACAGTCAGTTGGAGCGCATTGCGAACAGCAAGGACAATTACGTCACCTCCCTGGTCGGGCAAATGCGTTGCAATTATGCATTGAATAATCTCTCCGCAGCCAAACAGAACGCTGTGGCGATCCTACCCATCGAAAATATCAGCAAGGAGTACCTCATTGAAGCCAATCTTGTTTTGGGAAAAATACACTGGACAGAAGGGAATATGCTCTCTGCTGAATTCTCCTTCGACTATGTGCGGAAAGAATCCACCACGGAAAAAGGTGCCGAGGCCCAATACTACAAATGCAGGATCTTGTTCGACAAGAATCGCATGGATGCCTGTGAAGAGGAGATCTTTGCCTTGAACGACCGTTTTGCTTCTTATGAGTATTGGGTGGTTCGAGGGTTCATTCTCCTTTCTGATCTGTACCGCTCGAAGCAGGATTACTTCAATGCCCGAGCCACGTTAAAAAGTATTCTGGACTTTTATGAGGGTGATCAGAGTCTGATCGATGAATGCAATAAGAAATTGAAGGAGATCGATAAATTGGAATCCGGTAAAAAGGCCGATCCGGATGACGAATGATCCGTTCATGAACACTCAACGTTCTTTTACGTGGTAACAACGGAGCTATTCACCCGCACAGGGTTTGTTCAGGGATATTGAATATGTTCGGCTTGTTGGAGATAATCCTCGTAAAGGTCGCGAACAATACCATCCGATAATCCTGTTTTAGGCACGTATATCCGCTCCGAGCCAACGTGCTCGATCACCTTGAGGAAGATCTCACAGGCCGGCTGAATTACATCGGCCCTATCGGGATTAAGTTGATGCTTTACGATCCGTTCCTGATAGCTCAGATCCTTGATATCCTTGTAAAATTGCTCCAGGGAACCGGTGGTGATGAAATAATCGAGCGGGTTGGCTCTCTTGATCTTGTAGATCTTATTGATATTTCCACCACTACCGAGGATCGGAATTTTCGAATCGAGCAATCCGATGCTTTTCAGCCATTTCTTCAGCCTTTTCCATTCCGTGCTGTGAATGCTGTGGAACAGGGAACGGATTGTTCCGATGTTAAAGGATTCGCTGACCATTTCCTGATCGCCGATCAAGGTAAACTCGGTACTTCCACCTCCCACGTCCATGAATAGAACACGTTCGGGTATATCCTCAATAAATTGTGGAACACTGGTACCCGATATTACGCTCGCCTCCTTTTCTCCGCTTATGATCTCGATACGTATTCCGCTCACCTCCTCCACATGTTCAACGATCTCTCGTCCGTTGGAAGCATCGCGCATGGCCGATGTCGCATATGCCTTGTAGGAATGCACATCCATGGCCAGCATGAGGTGCTTGAAAGACAACATGGTTTCCGTGAGTTTGTACTCCTTGTCCTTCATGATCTTTCCATATCGGAAGGCATCCTCACCCAAGCGTACAGGCACGCGCACCAGAAGACCTTTGCGAAAGTATGGTCCTTCCTCGGTTTCGAATACGTAGCTGGAAAGCAGCCTTATGGCGTTCGAGCCAATATCTATGGAAGCAAATCGGAGATAATTCACTGTTTATGTTTACTCGCCAAATATTCGTAAAAGGCCACTTGAGACCTAATTTTTTTATCCCCACCGTTCACGTAGGTATTGCTCATCTGTCGGTCGAAGATCCTGGCTTTTGTATCGTCGCTGAATTGGATCGCCATGAAATCCCGAATTTCCCTCCGGAGCTCTCTGTTGTAGATCGGGGCGGCCACCTCAATGCGGTAATCCATATTACGGGTCATAAGGTCGGCCGAAGAGATGTAGATCTTGTTCTCCCCATCATTGCAGAACATATATATGCGTGTATGTTCGAGGTATTTGTCTACGATGCTGATCGCACGGATGTTCTCGCTAAGTCCGGGTTCGCCGGGTATAAGTGAACAGATCCCCCTGACGATGAGATCGATCTGAACTCCTGCCTTTCCGGCTTCGTACAGTTTGTCGACCATATCGTCATCAACCAGTGAATTCAACTTGAGCTTGATCCATGCCTTCTTCCCCTTGCGTGCATTGGATATCTCCCGATCGATGAACTCTACAAGTTTTGAGCGGGTAAAAGTCGGACTGACCATCAAATGATCGAAACGATGCGGCAGATACGGTTTCTCGATGTATTCAAAGACTCTTGCAACCTCTTTCGTGATTCGCGGATCGGATGTGAGTAGTGAAATGTCGCTGTATACGTTAGCCGTTCCCTCGTGGAAATTTCCGGTCCCAACATGTACATACTGTATGGGCTTTTTCTTGAATTTCCCTTCGATGAGGATGAGCTTGGAATGTATTTTCAGTCCGCTCACACCCAGAACCAGGCGAACTCCTTCATCGGTAAGTACCTTGGCCCATGAAAGATTGGCGGCTTCGTCGAAACGGGCCTGCAATTCAATGATCACCGTAACTTGCTTTCCGTTCTTGGCAGCATTCACCAATGCATTGATGATCTTGGAATCCTTGGCCAGCCTGTAAATGGTGATACTTATAGAACGAATATGTGGATTGATGGCTGCTTCCCGGAGCATATCGATCACATAATCGAATGACTGATACGGGTAATGCAACAGGACATCCTTCCACGCGATCAATTCGAGTATTGTGCGGGAGCGTTCCAGATCCAGATGCTTAATGGGAGGATATTTGGGGTAAACCAGGTCTTTCCTGTTGAAGTTTGGGAACTTCATGAAATCCTTGAAGTTGTGGTATCTACCACCGGGGATTATATTCTCCTCTTCGATCAAATTGAGTTTGTTAAGCAGAAAGCTGACATATTCCACCGGCATATTCTCGTCGTAGATGAAACGCACCGGCTCCCCTTCCTTCCTGCGTTCGATCCCCTTGCGCATTTTGTCGTAAAACCCGCGCACCACATCATCGTCGAGATCAAGCTCGGCATCCCGGGTTATCTTGATGATGAATGATTCGATGTGGTCGTAGTCGAAAATGTAATATACCCTGGAAAGATTCATCCGGATCACATCGTCGAGATAGATTATGAAACGTTTATCTCCCTTCTCGGGCAATACCAGAAAGCGACTTAAGCTTCCCCGTGGAACTTCAAGAAGGCTGTATTGCTTTGATTTCGGTACAGAGCTTTTCCAAAATGCCACGAACAGATAGATCGAGTCTTCTTTGAGATGTGGGAACTTCTTCTGCTTTCGCACCATAAGTGGTACGAGGAGTGGTTCAACTTTGTTCAGGAAATAGTCCCTCACGAAAACAGCTTGCTCGGCATCCAACTCCGTTTCGTTGATAATGAAGATATTCTCGGCTTCTAATTCGTCAATTATCGATTCATAGATCCGATTGAATCGAAGTTGCTGCCGCAAAACGATCTCGTGGATCTGATTCATGATCATTTGTGGGGATTCCCTGAGTTTATCCTTGGGGTCTTTGCGGAATAAACGGATGAGGCGCCTTACCGTGGCAACCCGAACCCGAAAGAACTCATCCAGATTGTTCGAAAAGATGCCCAGAAAACGCATGCGTTCAACCAGGGGAACGCGAACATCCTCGGCTTCCTGAAGAACCCGCTCGTTAAATGCCAGCCAACTGATCTCCCTGTTTAATTTGTTAAGCGACATATTCGGTAAACCCGCAACGAAGGTACAATAGCCGTTACGAACGCATAACAAGTTTACAGAACATTAATAATTGAGCATATAGCAGAATGAAAGCTTGAAGGAATATGCTTTCCGCAAACCACTGGTGAGGTTACCGAACTCATCGCGCAGGGGATCGCCATTTTTATCCACGTAATAGCGCGTTGCGGTTCCAAATCCATATTTGAGATTGATCTCCATAGGCATGGATCCTCTCCAAAAATGAATGCCCATAGAGGTTACAGGCATTATCCAGCCTCCATCACCTTCTTTGTCTACATCGCTCGCAAAATCGAACAAGCCGAGTTTGTTGTATTCAAAACCAAAACCAAGTGACAATCCAAAGTCCTTCTCACTGTCGTAGGTGGATCCCGAACCGAGGTAGATCTTGGCCAGAACGGGAATCTGTATGCCTCCAAAGGATTCATTACCGCCCAGATTCTGATCTGCCGGGAAGACCTGGTACAAACCGAAAGAGATCGGAGCTGCTACAGCCAATGCCGCATCATCACTCATCTGGTAGAAATTGTATCGGGGCTCGATACCAATGGAGAAAAGGCTCAATCCAAAAGATTGATTCGGCACATTATCGAAAACAGGGATTCCCGGGCCATTTGGATCCACGGGATTCGGCTCCGTTGCCACAACCGTGCGTACCATGCGAACCGGAGTCTGAACAAAGTCCGTATAAGTGGATGTAACAAATGAAACGAACATTTTGTCGGAAATATCGCTCTTCGAGGTCTGGCCGTAGACCGAAAACCCGCACAGCGAGACAGCAAGCAGGACAATGAGAGACCGATGGAAGGGAAGTGGGTTTTTGAGGTGGGTCATGATAGTGGTAACTGCAAAATACGTCCGATTCATTTAAAATATCGTGTCAGTTAAGCTACATAATAGTTCAATATACGGTTTAATCGATGGAATTGTTCGGTGAGATGATGAAAAAGGCATAAAACACGCTGAATAGCAATATCCCCATTTGGCGCTGTAGAACAGACTCCAGTAAAAACGCGAATAGGAAGAGCATCCAGAGCGGCAAGGCGATCATTCTTCTGCTCCGAACAGAAAAAGGGACCAGGAACAGAAGCATTAAAGCGAACAAACCGGCTAAGCCGTTACGTCCCCAGGTTTCGATGAATTGATTGTGAGGTTCTATCCTGTTAAGCGGGATAAGCGGAGTTTGAATCTGTTCGTAAGCACGCTGGATCTCCTTTTTATAGGCCGCATTTCCATGCCCCATCACCGGTGAATTCTGAATGGCTTGTAATCCGGCTTTCCATGATTCGACACGCATTCCAAAGGATTTGAAATTCAGATCTTCCCCTCCTGCACGCAGTGCCCGGATATCTTCCATGGAATTCACCCATTTATATTTCAAGGACGGTATGAAAAAGAATGCGAGAACGGGTATGATCAAGGCCGGGAGTACCCATTTCCAGTTGAGTCGATCTCTCAGTTTGAACACCTGAACCAGACCAAATACCGCGATGGAAGCATAAAAACCCAATAAACCGGTTCGGCTGGACAGAACATGCAAACATATGACCAAAGCGGCACCGATCCAGATCCAGGCTCTTCGATATCGGCGCGACCGCAGGTAATAATACACTGAAACCCATATGAGCGCCGCCAGGTACAGACCGAAGTAAATATGATGCATGGTGCTGAACAAAGGGACATGTTTCGACTCCAGGAGCATCCGATTCACTTCCTCCATGTGCAGCCCATAATTCACAATACTGCCCAATGCGATGGCTAGGAAGATCAATGCAACGAACAATAGTCCGATCTCAACCAGAGCGGAATCAACAGAAATACCCGAAAATGCGCATGGAATCAGAAATAACGGCAACCACAATCCCACGTATTTCAGATCGGGCCAAACACCCTGATGTATCGGTGCATCGAGGATTTGGATCAGAAGGAGGATGGCAAGTGGAAGCAAAGTGCGTTTAAACACATCTCGCCATTGCAGACTTCCCTCGTAGATCCTGAAAACTATGCCCAGCGCCGTGAAACCCGATAAAATACTCACTGCAGCCTTACTTACAGGACTCAAGGCAAGGGCAAAAACTACAGACAGGACAACAAATTGTTGTCCGCGCGATAAACCTATCCTGAGTTTCTCAATGCGCAAAACTGATCTCGACCACGGCACTGCCTTCTATACCGATCTTCTCAGCAGCTTCGGTCGACAAAACCACAATATTGGCTTTTTTCTCGTCGAGTTTGTGTCGCGACACTACTTTTACGAATACCGCTTCATTCGTTTCCGGATTGGTGACCATGATGGTAGAACCGATCTCCGCTGCGTGATGTGAACAGGTCTTCCCTCCTTTTTTCGAAATGTATGTTCCTACCTCGGCCATTCCGCGTTCCCAAACCTTCTGTACGTCAAATTCCTTGATGAATTCGGTGCGGGTTTCATAGCCGGTATAAGGTGTTGAATGCGCAACTTCCCGCAATTGATCGACCGTCTCCTCAGCTTCTTGCGCCTTGCCGGGCCTGTCAGTCACAGGTTGTGAACCGGTGTTTGCTGTTGTCTCAGAAGTTGATGGAACCATGAGTTTCTGTCCAACTGAAAGTTCGTTGTCGGAGAGATTATTGAGGCTCTTTATTACATCAACTTTCGTATTGTATATCTGTGATATGGAGAACAAAGTTTCGCCCTTTTTCACTTCATGGTACCTGGCAAAAGTTGCCTTGCCCTTAGGTTCCACAGACTTCTCTTCTTTATTCCGGTCGGTATTTTCAAAATAGTCTTTCACCACGGGCTGCTCGAGAGGTGCCTTCTTTCCGGTCGGTATATAGAGCAACTGATCGAGTTGAATCTGTTCCGTACTTCCCGGATTTGCATCCAGGATCTGTTCGACGGTGACATTGTATTTCCGGGAGATGGAATACAAACCCTGACCTTTTTCCACTTTGTGCACAATGAAAACCTTTCCGTTCCGAACCTTAGTAGTAACAGAATCTGTGGGTTGCTCTGCTGAGAACGAGAAAAAACCCATTACACACAGCACAGCTGTAAAAACGACGTACTTCATAGATGATCCGATCTTCTAACTTCATGCAAGGGAAAACTGAATCGACGCCGGGCGTCGTGGTTCTGCCTCCCTATGTTGCAAAGGTATACCCCTGTATACCTAAATAGTTGTTATTTGTAAGCTTGTATTTCCATATCCCACAACAAACTGTTTTGTAAATGAAACACTTCCTTACCGCAACGCTCTTACTGTTCGTGATCCACTCCATTTCGGCGCAGGAAACTGTCCGGGTAGTACAGTTCGACATCAAGGAAGAAATCGCGCCTTCTGCCACAAGGATCGTTTCCAAAGGATTGAAAACGGCTGAGGAGATGCATGCAGATTATATCGTGATCCACATGAACACCTTTGGTGGATTGCTCACTGATGCAGATTCGATCCGAACGGCCATTCTGCGTACGGAGATCCCGGTATACGTTTTCATCGACAAGAACGCCGCATCGGCGGGCGCATTGATATCCATTGCCTGCGACCGGATCTATATGGCACCCGGTTCCAGTATGGGATCGGCTACTGTGGTAGATGGCAGTGGCAATGTGCTGCCCGACAAGTATCAGAGTTATATGCGCAGCATCATGCGGGCCACAGCTGAAAGTCATGGTCAGGACACCACGATCGCGAATGGCGATACCGTGCTCAAATACCGCAGAGACCCACTGATCGCCGAAGGCATGGTAGATCCGCGAACAGTGATCCCCGGACTTGTGGATAGTTCGAAAGTAGTTGCCTTTACACCCGAGGAGGCCATGAAATATGGTTATTGTGAAGGGAAGGTGAATAGTGTAAAGGAACTATTAGAGCAGGCCGGAATAAAAAAATACACCCTTACCAAGGTTGAAAAAAGTGGGATGGATAAGGTCATCGGTTTTCTGAGCGATCCGGTTTTAAGTGGTATTCTCATTATGTTCATTTTTTGGGGAATATTCTTCGAATTGCGCAGCCCCGGAATTGGTTTCCCCCTGGCGATCGCCATCCTATCGGCACTGCTCTACTTTGCCCCGCTCTATCTGGAAGGTTTAGCAGCCAATTGGGAGATATTGCTGTTCATTGTGGGATTGATACTCATCGGTTTGGAGATATTCGTCATACCCGGATTTGGAGTTGCCGGTATCTCCGGTATTGTTCTTACCATAGTGTCTCTGGTGCTTAGCCTGATCCGGAACGTGGATTTTGATTTTTCCTACACGGAGAGTGGTGAAATGATACGGGCGCTGACCATCGTGCTTATGGCGCTGGTTGGATTCATACTCGGTGCGGCTATAATGGGAAAAGGTCTCATGAACACTCCCCTCTTCCGAAGATTGGTATTGGATACCACTTTGGAGAATGCCAAGGCGAACATGCCGGCAATGGTTGAAACCCCATCGGAAACGGGAATTGCCCATACCGACCTGAGACCCATTGGCAAGATACGATTAGGCGATGAGATCGTTGAAGCCAAGACCATGGGCGAGTTCATCGGTGAAGGTGAGAGTGTCCGGGTGATCGGGAGAGAACTAACCTATTTCATTGTGGAACGCAGCAAGGAGATCCAAGCATGAGCCTGAATCCGGGCGCTGTCCGAAAAGTACTTATTGTCCGTTTCAGTTCCATCGGGGACATTGTCCTGACCACTCCGGTTGTTCGCTGCCTGCACATTCAGAGACCTGATCTGGAATTGCACTACCTTACCAAACCTGCATTCCGAAGTATCGTTGAACCCCTGGAGGGTATCGAACGGGTTCATTTGTTAGATGCAAACTGGCGGAAGATGGTCCGAAGTCTGCGCGATGAACATTTTGATCTGATCGTCGATCTGCACAACAACATGCGCAGCCACCGGCTTTCGCTGGAGCTACGTGTACCCACCCGACGATTCAGAAAATTGAATTTTAAGAAATGGCTCCTCGTTCAGTTTGGGATCAACCGATTGCCTGCCATCCACATCGCAGAAAGATACCTTGAAACGGTTCGCATCCTTGGCATTGAATACGATCGCAAGGGATTGGATTTTGTGATCCCTCGTGAAACTACCATACCGATACCTCTGCCTGATAAATTCATCGCACTTGCCCTTGGGGCCCAACATGCCACGAAAAAGCTCCCACTGGATAAACTGACTGAGCTCTGTTCGCTTATGGATGCTCCTATTGTATTGTTGGGCGGACCGGAAGACCATGAAATTGGCGAAACTCTGGAAGCGGAATTCCCGCACGTTGTGAACCTAGCGGGACATTGTTCATTGGCTCAAAGTGCATTGGTTTGCTCGAAGAGTCGTGTTCTGATCACACACGATACCGGAATGATGCATATTGGTGCCTCATTACATGTGCCTATCCTGTCGGTTTGGGGGAATACTGTACCTGAATTGGGCATGTATCCGCTTGAACCAGAGGAGGGTTCGGAAATTTTTCAGGTATCGGGCCTTTCGTGCCGGCCTTGCTCCAAGATCGGATTTGATTCGTGTCCAAAAGGACATTTTAAATGTATGCGCGAACAGGACCTGGCCGCATTAAGCCGCAGGGCTGTGTTTCTTCTTCGGGAACAGGAGTGATATCAGGATACTGATCAGAAGAATTCCGGCTACGATATAGAGTGAGCGCACATTATCGATGCCCAGTGTTTCGAACATGAATCGATGGAAGAGCATCTTGCATCCGATGAAGGTGAGCAGAACACCCAATCCATACTTCAGATAATAGAAGTAATGGACCACGTTGGCCAGCAGGAAGAACATAGATCGCAAGCCCATGATCGCAAAGATGTTGGAGAAGAATACCAAGAAGGGATCCTTGGTGACCACAAAAATGGCAGGCACGGAATCGATCGCAAAAATGAGATCACTGAATTCGATCACCAAGAGCACTAAAAAGAGTGGTGTAATGTAGAATTTCCGATCCTTTCGGACGAAAAAGTGCTCGCCTATGTAGCGCGGATAGACATTCCAGATACGTCCGGCCAATTTTACGACAGGATGGTTCTTCTCATCAAATTTATCCTCCGATTCCCCTTTAACGAAAATGCGCACCCCGCTATAGATGAGCAGTGCTCCAAATACGTATAGGATCCAATGAAAGTGTTGAATCAAGGTTGCGCCGAGAAAAATGAAAAGAAAGCGCATCAGAACCGCACCCAGAACACCCCAGAACAACACCCTTTTGTAATAGCGCTCCCGAACGTGGAAAACCTCGAAAATGAGCAGCATGACAAAGATGTTGTCGACCGACAATGCATACTCGATGAAATAGCCGGTCAAATACTCAATGGAGATCGTTTTGCGGTACTGATGCAAGAGTTCATCATAGGTAAGACCATCAACGGTTATAGCGTGTTGATACCGTTTAATGAGCTGTTGGAGTCCTTCAAGACTCTCAACGCCATGTATCATCTCTCCTTTGAAACGCAGAAAGAAGTAGAAACCAATGGCGCAAGCGATCCACACGGAGGTCCATCCGATCGATTCGCGGAAGGATACTTCGTGGTTGTCCTTGGAAAATAAGCCCAGGTCAAGTAGCAGTACGAAGAGGACGAAGATCAGGAAGAAGATGAAAAACAGGGATTCTCCCCAGTTTATATTCAGTAAGAGTGCGAGATCCGTCATCTGAGGAAAATGGGCACAAAAATACCTCACAACACAGATATGTTTGTGCAATACCCCGTGCAGGTGGAAAAGATGAACACTGCCGCAATTACAATAGATTTACCTTTGAAGACGTATTACAAAGGATGCATTTCAGACTTCATTTCCTCGTTGTGTTGCTCACGTTCCTCTGTTTCGAAACAAGTGGACAATCCTATCGGCGTGTACCGTTCGGTGAGCTGGAAAAGCAGAATGGCCTTTATTATCACAAAGGGCAGCCTTTCACAGGCTTAAGTGTACTCGAATATCCCGATGGTAAGAAATGGCAGGAGGTGACCTGGAAGAGTGGTAAGATCAACGGCAGTTTCAAAAGCTGGTATAGCAACGGGAAACCCGAGCGTTCCATTGAATACAAAGAAGGGGTACGCAATGGTGCCTACAAAACCTGGCATGAGACGGGGGCCCCGGATGAACATACTTCTTATAAAAATGGGGAGATCGACGGACCCTA
The DNA here is from genome assembly GCA_020635435.1 of Flavobacteriales bacterium. GTDB lineage: Bacteria > Bacteroidota > Bacteroidia > NS11-12g > UBA9320 > VMDK01. The sequence continues at coordinate 83,109 of JACJZU010000003.1, read as the reverse complement.
CGAATCGTTTTACGCCAATGGTGGCAAAAAGAAGACAGCCACTTATGTTCAAGGCAAAGAACATGGAGAACTGACCCTTTGGTTTCCGAACGGGCAAAAGGAACAGGTGGCTCAGTTCAAGAACGGATTGCCGAATGGTCTGACAACGAGCTATAATCCGGATGGCACTTTGCGAAAAACCGTGAACTATAAAAATGGGGTGCGACATGGGCCCAGCCGAACCTATCACAAGAACGGCAAGATCGGTGAGGAAGTGAATTATTCGGAAGGGTTTCCCGACGGGAAGGAAGTGATCTATGCCATAGATGGCAAAACACTGAGCAGCAAAACCTACAAAATGGGAAAACTTGACGGGCCCAGTGTAAAATATGATTTCATGGGCAAAGTGCTGGAGGAGTCGAACTACCGGAATGGTGAATTACACGGGCTCTATGTCAAGTATTCTGAAAGCACTGTCGATACTAAGGGGATGTATGCAAATGGCAAGAAAACGGGAGAATGGATCGAAGGGGCGTCCGACCCCGGTACTTTATCCAAGGGATCCTATGTGGACGGAAAGAAGGACGGGAAATGGGAGATCGGTCACAACCGGCTTTTCGGGCGGAGTGTAGGCAGTTTTGATAAAGGCTTCAAAACAGGAACATGGACCTATTACAATCACAAGAACCAGAAGATCCGGGTCGAGGAATGGGAAAGCGGGACGCTGATCAGTGTATCGGAATAGACTTTTCCATATCGTTTTAATCCATAGTTTTGAACCTTTTAGAAGAATTATGAAAGGAAAGAGAAACATGATCCTCGCGGCTCTGTTGATATGCACAGCCGCATTTGCATTTCAGTCTTGCAAAGACGAATCCGACGAGCCGAACAGCAGCACGGGAAAACTCTCCGATGCCACCAAAGCGAAATTGTACGACAAGGTATGGTATCCTACCCTGGCCTCAGGTGGGGTGAATTTCGAATTCATCACCGGAGGCGTCTGCAGATTCAACAAATCACTCGACGGAACCTGGAAATGGCAGAATAATGGCGATACTATGAATGTTTCCGATTGGACCGGACAGAAGTATAATATGTTGTTTGAGTCGATCGGTGATAAACAGATGTCGTACCGAACCAATCAATCGGGTAACAATTTCAAGGACGTTTTCACCATGAAAGACACGGAGTGATCCGTGATTCCCATTCTTCACCTGACAAATGTTCAGGTTCGACCTGAGGGCACAGTATTCGCGCTGTAGCGCCCATTAGGGCATCAAATTCCTGATTCAAAAAGAAAATGTTTAATAAAGTTGTAAAAGGCCTCGGACAGTTATTCGGGAGCAAATCCGACAAGGATGTGAAGCAGTTGCTCCCGTATGTTGAGCAGATCAATGTTTTCTATGAGCAGTATCGGTCTTTGAGTAATGATCAGCTCCGTGCCAAGACAGACGAGTTCAGGGAAAGGATCAGTACCCATCTAGCGGGTATTGATGAACAGATCGAAGAGCTCAAATTGCATATTGAGCGGGCCGATTATGAACAGGTAGAGGAAAAAGAGAATTGGTATACCCAAATAGACAAGCTTGAAGAAGAACGGAATACCGAGCTTGAGAAGATCCTTGAAGAACTGATCCCAGAAGCTTTTGCCGTGGTCAAGGAAACTGCGCGCCGCTTCTCGGAGAATGATTCCGTGATCGTTACGGCCAATCAGTTCGACCGTGATATTGCTGCCCGTAAGAACAATGTAAAGATCATTGGGAACGATGCCCATTACGCAACGGAATGGGATGCCGCAGGTGCCACAGTCAACTGGAACATGGTGCACTACGATGTACAGTTGATGGGAGGTGTGGTACTGCATCAGGGCAAGATCGCAGAGATGGCCACGGGAGAAGGGAAAACCCTGGTTTCCACCTTGCCGGCCTATCTGAATGCACTGGGTAAGCGCGGGGTTCACATCGTTACGGTGAACGACTATCTGGCAAGAAGGGACTGTGAGTGGAACGGCCCGATCTTCGAATTTCACGGCATATCGGTAGACTGCATCGACTATCACCGCCCGAATTCGCCGGAAAGGCGAAAAGCCTACCAGGCGGATATCACATTCGGAACCAATAACGAGTTCGGATTCGATTATCTGCGCGACAATATGTCGCACACACCGGAGGAATTGGTTCAGCGCAAGCACCATTTTGCCATGGTGGATGAGGTGGACTCCGTGCTCATTGATGATGCACGTACACCCCTGATCATTTCCGGTCCTATACCCAAAGGCGATGAGCAGGAATTCTCGGCCCTCAAACCAAGGATACAAAAGTTGGTCGATGCCCAAAAACGTTATCTGAACCAGGCACTTACCGATGCAAAACGGCTCATTTCCTCCGGGAATGATAAAGAAGGGGGCTTACTCCTATACCGCTGTTACCGCGGTCTTCCAAAGAGCAAACCACTCATCAAATTCCTTGGGGAATCCGGTATGAAGCAATTATTGCTCAAAACCGAAGCCTATTACCTTCAGGATCAACAGAAGGAAATGCACAAGGTGGATGTTGAACTGTTCTTCACGATCGATGAAAAGAACAATCAGGTTGAACTCACCGACAAGGGAATCGATCTGATCGCAACTTCTTCCGAAGACAGAGATTTCTTCATCATCCCCGACGTGGGATCGATGATGGCAGACATTGAGAAGCATATTACGGATCCGAAGGAACAAATGAAGCGCAAGGATGAACTGATGCGCGAGTTCTCAGTTAAATCGGAGCGTATTCACTCGATCAATCAATTGCTCAAGGCCTATACCCTGTTCGAGAAAGATGTGGAGTACATCGTACAGGACAACAAGGTGAAGATCGTTGATGAACAAACCGGTCGGATCATGGAGGGCCGACGCTATAGCGACGGTCTGCATCAGGCCATTGAGGCCAAGGAAAATGTGAAGGTTGAGGCTGCGACTCAAACTTTTGCGACCATCACCTTGCAGAATTATTTCCGTATGTACCACAAACTGGCGGGCATGACGGGAACGGCTGAAACAGAGGCCGGAGAATTTTGGGAGATCTATGAATTGGACGTAGTTGTTGTACCAACCAATAAACCCATAATCCGGCAAGACCTCGAAGACCTCGTTTACAAGACCAAACGCGAAAAATACAACGCTGTTATCGACGAAGTGCTGCGGTATACCGAACAAGGCCGACCGGTACTGGTGGGAACAACCTCTGTTGAGGTTTCCGAAACGTTGAGCAGGATGCTGAACTTGCGAAAGATCAGGCACAATGTGCTCAACGCCAAGCAACACCAGCGCGAAGCTGAGATCGTAGCAGAGGCCGGTAAACCGGGAGCCGTGACCATTGCAACCAACATGGCAGGTAGGGGTACGGACATCAAGTTGGGCGATGGTGTAAAAGATGCCGGCGGATTGGTGATCATTGGAACCGAAAGACACGATTCACGAAGGGTTGACCGACAGTTGCGCGGACGTTCCGGACGACAGGGAGATCCCGGTACTTCTCAATTCTTCGTTTCGTTGGAGGATAACCTCATGCGCTTGTTCGGATCGGATCGGGTGGCACGTATCATGGACTCTCTGGGGTATCAGGAGGGTGAAGTTATACAACACTCCATGATCACAAAGACCATCGAACGCTCGCAGAAGAAAGTGGAGCAGAATCACTTCGGTGTGCGTAAACGTTTATTGGAGTACGACGATGTGATGAACAAACAGCGGGAGGTAATCTATGCTCGTCGTAAGCACGCCCTGTATGGCGACAGGTTGAGCGTGGACATCAACAATGCGCTTTACGATTGGGTGGAAGAGCAGGCCGCCATCTACCACGGCGATCACGATCTGGAAGGTTTGAAACTCGAATGTTTGCGTACGCTGGCTTTCGAACCGCATTACTCGGAAGAGGAGTTCACTCAAATGCGCACGGCCGAATTTGTGGATGATCTGTTCGAGCAATGTGTAAGTCACTATAATCAAAAGAACAAATTCATCATTGAACAATCGTTTCCTGTTCTTCAACAGATCAATAACGATCGCGGTCAAGAAGTGGAGCGTATACTCATTCCATTTACTGACGGCAACAAGCAGCTCAACGTGGTGGTTAACCTGAGAAGGGCCATCGAAACACAAGGTGCAGAATTGATCTCCGCATTTGAGCGCATGGTGTCTCTTGCCAACATCGACGATAATTGGAAGGAACACCTCCGCGAACTGGATGATCTCAAGCAAGCGGCGAACAACGCCAGTCTTGAACAAAAAGATCCACTTCTGATCTACAAGCTGGAGAGTTTCAATCTCTTCAAGGATATGATCTCTAAACTAAATTCGGAGACTTTATCGTTGCTGTTCAGAGGCTATATCCAAAATCAGGATCCAAGTCAGGTGCGGGAAGCCCGGGTGCGCAGAAGCGAACCCAGTAACATGCGCATGAGTCGTCCGGATACCATGGGAAGCGGAGCTGCAGAACAACAGGAAGCTTCAGCACCCAGGGATCGGGTTCAGCCTATGAAAACAGAAAGAAGAGTTGGCCGAAATGATCTTTGTCCCTGCGGAAGTGGAAAAAAATTCAAGAAATGTCATGGCAAGGAGTCGTAACTTCGGCTACATGCGCATAGCTCTTTTCTGTTGTCTGTTCATTGCCGGCATTGCCGCGGCCTTTTCACAGGAAGGTAAGGTGGTATATCACGGAACCGAACGTATTGATCTGAAGATCGAATCTCTAAGTTCCCGTATCGACACCACTGAGATGGAAGGTTACAGAATCCAGTTGTTCTTTGGGACGGATATGAATAATGCCGAAGAAGTGAAAGCGCGTTTTGCCTCGCTTTATCCGGAATGGACCAGGCAGATCTATATGCCCTATACTCAACCCTACTGGCGTGTTCGGGTTGGAAATTTCTATTCCCAACTCGAGGCTCAACCCATGTTAAAGCAGTTAGCTGCTGATTTTGGGAACGTTTTCTTGGTCAAAGACAAGATCGTACGTCCCCCACTGCCCGAAACACGTTTCTAAATCAACCGTGCCCTCTGGCCAATAGGATCACGAGGTAGGTGAAACACGGTGCTATCTTAGAGGTATGACACCGATAAATGAATCTTGGGGATTTGCGTTTGAATGCTCAGAGAATTGGAACAGCATGCAGGGCGATCAATTTTCCCGGCATTGCACGAAATGTGCACACTCCGTTTTCAATCTGGATGGATTGTCTGATCCGGAGATCGATTCGCTCGTTATCGCCAATAATGGCAAGTTGTGCGGTCGCCGAACGATTTCGCAAAAACGAAGAATTTCCAGGTGGTCTCGCGCGAAACAGATCGTGCTCTGTTTTGTCCTGATCCTGTTTATTCAAGTGCGCAAGGTCATGGCACAAAGCGGCTTCACTGACAAAGGTGAACCCAGTGGGTCTGGATCGAATGAGTTGAAATTCAACAAGTTGCACGGAGTAATTGTGGATGAAGAGGATCAAACTCCTTTGGGTTTTGCCACAGTAGAGCTTTTAACGGCTGAACAACGCGTTGTTGGAGGAACCTATACCGATGAACAGGGTTCATTTGATCTCGCCATACCGGATTCACTCGGTGTGAAACATCTTCGGATTCGATACGCGGGTTATGCGGTCAAACTTATTCCGATCGACACTTTCGGACAACGCAATATAGCCGTCCGAAAAACGGAGATCGTTTCGTTCCGTTGCAAGTCGGAAGTGATCATTGTCGGGGCTTTGATCCACAGACCTCTGGATGTGCGCATCCACACGGGGATCGCAGATCCCCGATCGATCGGCACCACAAAAACCTATACCTCAAGCGAGATCGAACGGTATAATCTGGGTCGATAGCAGTAGGGGCAATGGATAATTCGTATCTTTTCCGAACCTTCCGGAAATGCCTGAACCCCTGAACCCAATTCGACCCTATACACTCTCCCAAGTGGCCCGGAGCATTCAAAGAACGCTCAACGAGGCCGCCCCACAAGCACTTTGGATAAAGGCGGAAATTGTGAAACTGAATTATCAGAGACAATCGGGGCGATGCTTTCCGGAACTGGCTGAAAAAATCGGGAATCAGACCAAAGCTCAAATGAGCGGGGTGATCTGGGAAAATGAGTATCGGAAGATCAGCTTAAAATTCGAACAACAAACCAATACCAGGCTGGATGCAGGTATGCTTGTCGTATTCAAAGCCCGGATAAACTACGACCCGATCTATGGACTTTCCCTTTATATTGAAGACATTGATCCCAGCTTCACCTTAGGAGAGTTGGAGTTGGAAAAAAGGAAGGCCCTTGAAAAACTCCGCAATGAACACCTTATCGATCGAAACCGGGGATTAGCCCTTCCCCTACTTGTGCAGCGGATTGCTGTAATTTCTGTAGAATCCGGCCAGGGTTTCGCCGATTTCACTACTGTGCTTGAAGAGGCCAAATCGAGATATGGTTTCGCTTTCGAATACAAATTGTATCCTACCCTGCTTCAGGGTGATGCAGCCGTGAACAAGATCCGTCATGCCCTGGAGCGTATTTCGAAAGAACGGATGAACTTCGATGCTGTGGCAATTGTACGGGGTGGCGGTGGAGATCTTTCACTCACATCCTTCAATGCCTATGAGCTGGCAAGGGATGTAGCTTTATTCCCTTTGCCTGTGCTTACCGGCATAGGACATGCAACGAACTTGACCGTTGTAGAGCAGATCGCCAACCGAAACATGATCACACCAACGGCATTGGCTACGTTCGTTGTTGAGCGTTTCATTCAATTTCAAGATCAGATCAGGGATCTACAACAGCGATTGACTGCGCACAGTGTGGATATCCTAACGGATGAACGTTCAGCGCTGAATGAACTTGGCGATCGAATGCAGCGTTCTACTTCCATGCGCATGAATACCTCCAAAGCTGATCTGGAGCATTTTTCCGGTCGATTGTTGCGGAGTACAACCGGTAGGATTCACTTAAGTGAAAAAAATCTTCAACATTCAACGGTATTATTGAACGCCGGAGTCCGGGACCTCATACGGCAAGAAGCAGAGCAGAATAGATATCTGCTCCATTATTTGAATCGGGTCGTTCAACACAAGCAATCCACAGAAAAACTAACCCTCGACCATATGAGTCAGCGTTTGAGGGATCTCAGTCCGGCACAGATCCTTCGCCGCGGCTTCAGCATTACACGCTTAAATGGGCGATCTATCCGAAATTCGCAGGATGTTCAACCGGGTGAGCTTATTGAAAGCACCCTTTTCAAAGGGAAACTTTTAAGCACAATAACCCGGATCGATCAAAACAATGAGAAAGACTGATGCAGAAAAAACCGGGATATACAGAAGCATTCAATGAGCTTCAGGAAATCGTTCGCAAGATCGAAGAAGGGCAGATAACCGTTGACGAACTGGAAGTGAAGGTACGGCGCGCTTCGGAGCTGATCCGAATCTGCAAAAACAAACTAACCAAAACGGAGTCCGACGTTCAGGCCATTTTCAAAGAGCTCCAAAAGGAGGATGAGACGGATTAGAATGAGTATATTCCGCCACGTTTACACTTATATCTTAGAATCATGAAAAAAATACTTGTACTGATCTTGATCGCAGGCTGCTCTGCACTCCTTGGCAATTACAGTTCTGCACAAAGCAAATCGGAAGACCTGAAAAGACTGTTCGAATTAATGCAAACGGATAAAATGATCGATCAAACCATGTCCAACATGACCGATATGATCAAGCAGCAGTTGCAGGGTTACTCCGAGCAACTTGGCGGAGAGAAGAAATTCGATGAATACATGGCATTTCTATTGGAGGAAACGCGCAGTATCACGCGTAAAATGATGACAGAAGATATGCCGGCCCTTTACGAGAAATACTTTACACAGGAGGAGATCAAAGATCTTATTCGCTTCTACGAATCAAAAACGGGGCAGAAAATGATCGAGTCCAGTGCAGCACTATCCAAGGAAACCATGCAGATCATGATGCAGAAATATGTACCGGAGCTTCAGGAAAAATTGAAGGCCAAATTGGCGGATATGGATTGACCAAGTTTCGGTACAACCTACATTGGACTTCTGTTGAGACAGCAGGTTTGAACGGTTTCGTCCCGGTGGATCGAAGGTTTCGTCCCGAATACATTCCGGATCGCTTCCCCCAATAAAACTGCAACCGCAAAGAGCACGCAGCAAAGAAAAGTTGCATTGCCTTCTTATTTGTTGCCATTTCCGGAACTGTTTCATAAGAGCAATTGAACCCAATTACAATTTCGGGATAGGTATCCCCTTGAACGATCAACCGCCTGTTAGCAACTCGAACTTATCGCCGCATATTCGTTGCCTCATGGAAAACCCTAGAAACACCTCAGACACTAGTTTTCTCCTACAAATTAATTTGGATAATTTGCCCGGTAAGTACCAGGTGTGTTCCGTTAGCATCTGGGTAAAGTGAAGCTAATTTTTTAGGGATGAATATTAATGAACTGGATTTCAGGAGATTGGACCTTAACTCAGTCCGTATTCTGGTGCAATGGGCGGCAGATGAAGGCTGGAATCCCGGAATTCGGGATGCGGAATTGTTCTGGAATGCAGATCCGGAAGGATTCTATGGATTTTACCGGGAAGAAGAGCTTATCGCAGGAGGATCCATTGTTTCCTACGGAGCTCTGTTCGGGTTCATGGGCTTATTTATCGTAAAACCGGAATACAGGGGCGCCGGAATAGGACGAGAACTGTGGTATCAGCGGCGGAATAAACTGCTCCGGCGTTTGAAGCCCGATGCTTCCATAGGCATGGATGGTGTGGTTGTCATGCAGGAATTCTATCATCAGGGCGGATTTGAGCTTGTGTTTCGCGATGAGCGCTACGAGCGTACGGGAGAATCCTTGTCTGTTGATGCGCGCGTACGGATCATGCAGGCCAGCGATCGAAATAGCATTCTGAACATGGATCGGATGTGTTTTGGCTACGACCGGTCCGATTTCATCATCCCGTGGCTAGCCCCCGAAAATGGACCTACTTTTTGTTATTTTAACGGGGAAGAACTCCTGGGATTTGCCCACCTTCGACCCTGTTTGCAAGGTTATAAGATCGGGCCCCTCTTCGCGGAAAATTACCATGTAGCCGAAGCTCTGTACCGATCCTGTTTGAATTCAGTTCCGGGAGAACCTGTTTATTTAGACATTCCGGTCGTCAACGAATCTGCCGTTCAGCTTGTTTCAAGCTACAAGGCCCGCTATGTATTCGAATGTGGGAGGATGTATTATGGAACTCCCCCTCCCCTGCCAACTGCTAAGATCTTCGGTATAACGAGCTTCGAACTCGGTTGACGGAGTATCGAGATCGAGCGAATTCATTCTGTATTTCCTGAGATATCCGTTGGACCGGATCGCGTCTTTGGTGTAAGGATCTACCTTTGCGCCCCTATTTAGCCTCATGGAAAAGAAATGGAAAAAGTTAGCACCTCAACAAATTCGTGATCGGGTTTTTGCTGCTCTTGAGGAGAACGTGAATTATTATGAAGAAGATATTCTGGGTGTACCTGCTTCGCACCTGGATTCCAAGGTATTTTACCAGCAACATCCTTTTTTGAAGGATGCCCCTTTTATATCAACGCTGTTGAGAAATCCGAATCATATTGGTTGCCATACACTCGACCGATCCGAAAGTTTCTTCAAGGGGACTCAAAAGCTGGAAAGGGAAGTGATCGAGATCTGCGCTCGTGATATCCTGAAAGGAGATGGCGATCTGTTTGATGGTTATGTGGCGTCGGGAGGAACCGAGGCGAATATTCAGGCCATTTGGATCTATCGAAATTACTTCATGCAAGAGTTCAATGCCGATCTGACGGAGATCTGTATTCTGTGCAGTGCCGATACCCACTATTCCATCGACAAAGCAGCTAATCTGTTGCAAATTCCACTTCGCAAGGTTCAGGTCGGGAAGGATCGAACTGTGCATACGGATGACCTTCACATTGCCCTGAACGAATTTGATGGCTCCGGGATCAAATACCTCATCGTGATCGCGAATATGATGACAACCATGTTCGGATCGGTTGACCCCTGTGATCGCTACACGGATACAATTCGTGAACATGGAGGATTTCAGTTCAAAATGCACGTAGATGGTGCTTACGGTGGCTTCTTTTTCCCATTTTCCTGCGAAAGCAGTCGTTTGAATTTCACCAATCCGGATGTGGACAGTGTAACGCTGGACGCTCATAAAATGGCACAAGCGCCATATGGTACGGGAATTTTTATTTGCCGAAAAGGACTGATCAACTATACGAATACCAAGGAGGCGAGTTATGTGGAAGGTGAGGATTTCACGCTGATCGGCAGTCGTTCAGGGGCAAATGCGATCGCGATCTGGATGATCCTGATGACACATGGTCCGTACGGGTGGCGCGAAAAAGTGGCCATTTTGAAGCAGCGTTGTGACTGGTTATGTGCGCAACTGGCTGAATTGGGCATCGGATACTACCGAAATGAGCACAGCAACATTGTAACCCTTGACGCGACAAAGGTTCCGTCCCGCTTAGCTGCAGATTACGGATTGGTACCTGACGATCACGTTTCCCCTTCCTGGTATAAGATCGTGATCATGGAACATGTGAGTATGGAACGCATGGAACCCTTGATCGAAGAGCTCAATGCGCTCAATGATTCGGTCAATGCTTGACGAAGCGCGCTCTCAGTCGTTCTCTACCAAATGCGATCTCCACGATGTAGATTCCTTGATTGAGCGATCGAACATCGATCTCATCTCCTTGCGTGATTCCTTCAAGAACCTGTTGGCCTGTGATCGAATAAACCCGGTAACTGCGAGAGCCGAAGAAAGAAGAGTGCAACTTGAGGATCGTCGAGGTCGGGTTCGGATACACTTTGAACTCGTTCACCGGACCTGTAAAGTCATCCCCAGTGCCGGCAGTACAGGCATCGCCCACGTGTAGCATGAAGTTGATGCCTCCCCGATTGTTGGATATTATGATATCCTGACGGCCATCCCCATTCAGATCAGCTACCGCCGGGTGAGCATCTGCCCCGGCATCGTATCGGTAACATAACTTGCGTGCCGGATCGTATTGGCTGTATCGGAATTCATTGAATTTCCCGTTCAAGTTATTGCGGATGTTGCTATACACATTGAGGTAACCGCTGGCTCCCCCACAAATAAGCTCCGGATTGCCGTTATTGTCCAGATCGGCTAGGAATGGCGCGCTGAAACCAAAAGGCAAGGGCAGCATGGTATCGATGAAAATGTCTTTAACCGGATCGTAATAAACAGTTACGCGCAACTCGTTGACCACTACCCCTCCCAGGGAGTCTGTTACCAAACTCAATTTGGCCACATTGTTCTGGGGTTGGTTGTTGTAATAATAGACATGTCCCCCTTCGCACCCGAGGAGTAGATCATCTATACCATCCCCGTCTACGTCGGCAATATGTGGCGTGCTGTTAAAACTCACACTGATATTAAAGGCGTTATCAGCTATTTTATTGGCGGTCATGCTCTTACCGGAACCACTCAGCCCATACAGATGTAAAGTACCCGCATAGTTCCCGATCAATAACTCAGGTTGTCCGTCGTTGTTCAGATCACCGATAGTAGGATACATACCGGTTATTGAATCCTTGTTCAGCCCAAGAAAATCTTTCGACACCAGTTGAAAAACCGGCTTGTTTCGGGTTCCGATATTCTCGTAAAGGTACAAAGCATCGTGCCTGTCCATGGTCAGATGATGCCCCTGGTTCGTGGCCAGGATCATGTCCATATCACCGTCTTTGTCGATATCGTAGAGTAAAGGGGCGGTGTGGTTGCCATGATCAATGAACTGATCGTTCAACCAGCTGGAATCTTCCTGTTCAAAATAGGGCAATGGTTCTGTTCCGGTATTTTTATAGAACCGGATGTTGTTGAATTCTTCGATCCTTCCGCTGAATTTGTCGGTGAGGTTTGGGGCAACGAGTAGATCCCTTTTGCCATCACGGTCTACATCGAGATAAAACGCGGCCGGAAAAGATCTGACCCTGGCAGGGATATTATAGGATGGAAATCGCGGATCAAAGGCGATCATACTATCCATTACACGGCCCAAGTCCGATTTGCCATTTTCCAGATAGATCAGGTTAGTAAAACCCGCATTTCCGAGGATGAGATCCTTATCCCCGTCATCATCGCCATCGATCAGCAGCATCGACGAACCTCCGGCATGTTTCTTCTCATACCTGTAGATCTTGCGGTAACAGAATCTGTAACGCTCCAGGTAAATGGCATTGTCCTCTGTGCCTTCTGTAAAATCACCCCAACACACATCTACCTCCTCGAACGAAGGTGGATCGAGGGGTTTATTGTTCTCCACGGTATTATTCAGAAATAGCGTCACACCGAATCCATTGGTTTGCAGAGTGAGGAAATCAATATCCCCATCCCCGTCAACATCTTCGATTGCGGGAATATTGGCATTATCGCAATACAGGTCGGAAGTGTCGATGAGTTGCCCGAAATTGAAGGCCCGCAAGCTGATCACGGCCGGCTCAAATCGCGCGTGCGGATCGCCGCTTTGCGTAATGTTACGGTACAGACTTATGGCATTTTCGTCTACATTCTTGAACCAAATATCCTCCTTGCCATCGGCATTGTAATCCTTAAACACGACCCAGCTGCTGAACCTTGGGAATATATGATCGAATTCCGGTGCATAGCGGTATGAACCGCCTGTCGTTGAAATGAGCGAAACGACTTTCTCCCCGGTCCGATCAAAAACCACTATATCCCTCGTTCCGTCGTTGTCTATATCCAACGACCAGAATTGCGGCTGATTGAATCCGCCCAAAAAAGCCATGTGCATAGTGTCTCCCGATTCATTGAGAACTTTGGGAAGTTCGGACATAACGAAAGTGCCGCTCTGTGCCTTCGCAAAGTTATTCATCGATACAAGCAGTATCAAACTAATTAGAACTCTGTTCACACCAGAAAGAGGCTCGAAAATCCAGAAACGTTGCATCACACTAAGGTAAGGCATTTTCGATTAAGGTTGCGTAAGAAAAGTAACAGGATTTGTATTTTTTATTCTTATGAAATAGGGGTCGTGAAATCATATTCAATTTCGATTGCTTGGTATGAATGTCTTTAATTTGCCTCATGCACGTTGCCGATTTCTATTCCTTGTTTCTCTCCTGTGGACAGGCTTTCAGTACTGACAGTCGCAGAATATTGAGGGGGGGTGTGTTTTTCGCACTGAAAGGGGCAAACTTCAACGGCAATGAATTTGCGCAGGCCGCCCTGAGATCCGGAGCCGCTTTTGCGGTAGTGGACGAAGTCCCGGCCAATGGTGATGAACGGATCATCGCTGTGCACAATGTGCTGGAATTCATGCAGGAACTTGCCACGCACCACCGCAAACAATTCGACATCCCCATCTTGGCAGTTGGTGGCAGCAACGGTAAAACCACAACCAAGGAATTGCTGAGAGTCACCCTTTCTGTCAAATTCAAGGTTCATGCAACAGAAGGGAATTTCAACAACTTGATCGGGGTTCCCATCACACTTTTGCAAATGCCCGTGGACACAGAGTTTGCCGTGATCGAGATCGGGACCAATCAATTTGGTGAAATTGAGAAGCTCTGTTCCATACTTCAGCCCAATTACGGTTTGATCACCAATATCGGGAAGGAACATCTGGAGGGCTTTGGCGATATCGAAGGGGTAACGCGGGAAGAAAGCTCGCTTTATCTTCACTTATTGGAACACGGAGGTCTGGCCTTCGTCAATGCCGATGATCCGATTCTTCAGAATATGGCCAGGAGACTGCCGAGGACGTACAGTTACGCTTTGAGCCATTCAGCCGATTATTCAGGCAGTGTTCGAAGGGCAGTGCCTGAGATCGAAATGTCGACGATCTCGGGTGTGATCAGATCACCATTGACCGGTATATACAATGCGCAGAACATACTTGCTTCGGCTGCTATTGCCCATTATTTCGATGTGCCCGGGGAAGGTATTCTCGAAGCCATAGAGGGTTACCGGGGGGGACAGAATCGTTCGGAGTATATTCGTTCAGGGGAGATCGGGATTCTGCTCGATGCGTATAATGCCAATCCAAGTAGCGTTGAGGTCACTCTGCGCTCCTTCTCCGAGTTTCCCGCTGAAAAAAAGCTCATCTTACTGGGCGATATGCTCGAATTGGGGAATTCGGCCATCCAGGAACATGCACATATTGTCGATCTCGCCCAAAGTATCCCGAATAGCGAACTTTGCCTCGTTGGACCACTATTCAGGGAAGCTGCCCGGGGTCGGGACTTCCCAACCTTTGAAGATGTGGCTGAGTTGAACCTGTATCTCCGAACACGTTCCTGGACTGGTTATGAAATACTTATCAAAGGCTCCAGAGGGATCCGAATGGAGCGGGCACTGGAGGCAATTCAAAGGGAAGGAACTGAATTATGAAGTCACACACAAATATGGTCAATACGTTGGTGTTGCTAATGCTTTTCGTCTACTTGGCATCCTGCTCAACAACGCCCACGGGTTCATCGGAAGAAAAAGAAGATCGGGGTTCAATGATGGAAAGCGCGTATGACTCCCTTCTTGCCGACTCTTTGGGTGCCGACAATTGGGGGATGCGCAGCTATGTGATGGCTCTGCTGAAAAACGGGCCGGTTCGTGATCAGGATTCTGCGGAGTCGGCCAGACTGATGCGCGCCCATTTGGATAATATCAACCGATTGGCTGAAGAAGGAAAACTGGTGTTGGCCGGCCCTTTCATGGGCGATTCCGGAGAACTTCGCGGGATCTATTTATTTGCTACAGAAGATACCATGGAAGCCCGGCGATGGACGAACAGCGACCCCAGTATACAAGCCGGCCGTCTGAAAATGGAACTGCTACCATGGTATGGCTCGGCGGCACTTCCCCTCCTCCATTCCGTGCACAAACGCATCAGCAAGGAAAGCATCTAGCGCATGACTGCCTGCCTGTACATGCGGATCAACAGGACACTCAAATTGTCTCCCGGTTTGATATACTCCTTGAAATTTTCCCTTATCTCAGGTTTTGAGGCAAACTGTGCCGAAAGTTGAGGCCAGAATTCGTTCCAACTTGAATACGAACCTGTTCGCATCTGCTCCGCCAGTTTGAGTACCATAGCGTTGTTGATCACGCGCATCCCAACTTGTTTGGTAGTGATGAGTTGGGCATCCGGGGAAAGGTTGAGCACATTACTTACCTGGGTATAGCCTCCACAGGATCCCAGTAACACTAATTGGGTGGCCGGTGTGAGATATTCAATAGTGGCATCCACATAATAGCTGTGTCCGCGATGCACAACTACATCGGGGTAATGCCCAGTTGTGCTGAATATTCCGGCTAGCTCCTTCTGTCCAACGATCTCTTTATCGGGTCGGTTCGCGTAGATCTTCACTTTCCTGCCATGGAGCGACTCAAGCATCACATAATTCGCAAAATCCCGGCGTCTCCAGTGGCTTGAAGGGAAAACACTCATAAAGGAATAAAAGGACAGTCGGCCATCGGTATCGTCGTAGAAGAAATGCTGCTGAACATGTTCACCTTTCTGGAATAAAAGATCGGGATCGATCCCTTCAAAATGGGCTTTGAGCGTGTCCACCTCCGGTGTGGCAGGAATTGTTCCGAGCAATTGACCGATCTGCATGAATAACATCGATCTTGTGGGATCGGCCAGGGAGAGTCTGCTTTCCTCCGCAAGGGATCTTTTCAGGATATCCCGGTATTGTTCGTGGTCCAGTTCTCCATAGATGTCTACCAGGTCAACAGCGCGCTGCAAGGGTTCACCGGAAAGCCGGATCTCGGTGCACAAGGATCTGAAGATCAGATCGATCTCCCATTCGGGACTTCTGCTAAGGAATGTACCAATTGTGTTGTACATGGCGCAAAGTCGGAGGAAGGTGGGATATCCCTCAAGCCCCACGCTTGTGAAGAACTGCATCGGGGTCATGGTATCCAGCCGTTCCAGGAAGACCTTGTAGATGCCCAGAAAACTCGATGTATACATTTCAGCTTCGCCATAAACCATTGTAAAATAAAGTGCCGCAGCATTCATTTCCGGTCGCCGGATGCTTTCGAAGCGTTTGGAATCAGGGGCTTCGTGAAGATCATTGAGGGTGCGAACCTTGAGCAGTGCCAGGTATCGAAGTTCATCCCGAACATTATACGATGCCAGGATCTGTGTTCTGCTCCGCAGGTGGATCAAATAGGAAAAGAGCGAATCACGGTTTCGGGTAATGGATTCTGCACGCGAAAGCGACATGCCATTGTGGATGATGTCGTCCATGAGGATGTACGCCTTGGAACCGGAACCCGCTTGTTTCTGGACCCGGATGAGATTTGCGATATTGGGTTTTGATGCCGCCATTTGGACAGACCGGGATACGGGATTGTCGGAACCGAGGTAATAGGCCAGGGTCAGAGGGGCATGTCTCGCCACATTATCCAGCACATCGGGGGTGAATCGCAAATGATCAAAGGCCGAAAAATGTTTGAGGAGCAGAGACGGTTCTCTTTGTGCGGCGGTGTTCAGCACGTCAAGCGCCACGTTGCGGATCGCAAAGAAAGGGATGATCTCCAGCGCTGCCGGCAGGTTGCTGCACAATTGTTCGCGCAAACGGGCATCATTTCTTTCTGTGAGGGTTTTCCGGATCAGATCGATGCGGGGTTGATACACCGTGAACAAGTGGTAGTTTTTTGAATCGATCCCCTGCAACCAGGTACCCAGTTCCCAGAGCAACTGTTTTTGGAGTAGTATCCCCTTGTCGGAGGCGAGTATGCTCCTTTCGATCTGATCGATACGGGTGAGATACAATGTAGTGGCAGCCTGTGTTTGCTGAGGAACCGACATTTCTACGATTCCATCTCGCTTGCCATCCAAAGAATCGATATACGCCTGCCAACGATCGATCCGCTGCAGATTCGGTGTGAGCAGCGATTGTCCCTGCAGGTGCAGAACACCGCCAAAGAGAAAAACGAATAGCAAATATCTGTTCACGAACTTGTTGCGTATTGCTGAAAATGCCACAGCACCACACCTGCCGAAACGGAGATGTTCAGGGAATGTTTCGTTCCGAACTGAGGTATTTCCACAAATTCGTCACACAAAGACAGTACCGCATCGCTCACCCCGTCTACTTCATTGCCGAAAATGAGTACACGGACAAGGTCATCCTGAAATTCGATCTGATCCAATGACACACTTTGGTCTGTTTGTTCAATGGCAACAATGCGCATACCCTTGCCTTTCAGATCAGAGATCAGGTCAACAGCAGATGGTGCATATTCCCAATCGACTGAAAGTTCAGCACCTATTGCCGTCTTGGTGATCTCCCGGTGTGGCGGTTTGGCGGTGATGCCGCATAAATACAGTTTGCGGATAGCAAATGCATCGCATGTCCTGAAAACTGACCCAACGTTGAGCATACTGCGCACATTATCCAACAGAACAATGAGATTTTTTTTAGGCGCATCAGAATACGCTTCCGGTGTAAACCTCCTTAGTTCGATATTTTTTAATTTGCGCACCATCTCAGAATCAGCTTGGCATCAAAGGTAAAAAAGGATCAGGAGACTCCCCTGATGAGACAGTATAGCCAGATCAAGGCTAAATATCCCGGAGCATTGGTATTGTTTCGGGTGGGGGATTTCTATGAAACTTTTGCAGAAGATGCCATCAATGCGTCAAGGGTACTCGATATCGTTCTCACAAAACGGGCAAATGGCAAAGCATCACATGTTGAACTGGCCGGTTTTCCCCATCACGCCCTCGACAATTATCTCCCCAAATTGGTACGTGCCGGTTTCCGTGTAGCGATCTGCGATCAGCTCGAGGATCCATCCAAAACAAAGAAGCTTGTAAAACGCGGAGTAACTGAATTGGTCACACCGGGGGTAACCCTGAACGATAAGGTGTTGGAGGCCCGCTCCAACAATTATCTGGCTTGCCTATTTGGGAACAAGGACGAATATGGGATATCTTTCATCGATATTTCCACCGGCGAATTCCTCGTGGCTGAGGGAAATGCCGAAACGATCGAGAAACTTCTTCAAAGCCTCCAACCTTCGGAGATCGTATTCTCCAAACAACTCAAATCGCCGCTTCGTGCTGCGATGGAGCGGGATTACCATACGTACACCCTGGAAGACTGGATCATCACCTACGATTTTGGTTACGATCGGTTGATACAGCATTTCGATTCGAAGAACCTGAAAGGGTTTGGTGTGGAGGAGATGAAAAACGCCATTGCGGCAGCCGGTGCATGTCTCTACTACCTGGAACAAACGCATCATACGCGTTTAGAGCACGTTAATCGCCTTGGCCGTGTGGATGAGCGCGATTTCGTTTGGATGGATCAATTCACCATCCGCAATTTGGAACTGCTCAGTTCCAATAACCGCAATGGCAAAGCACTGCTTGATATTCTGGATGAAACGCTCACTCCTATGGGCGGGCGTTTACTGAAACGTTGGCTCGCAATGCCACTGAAAGATCTGAAACGCATTCGCGACCGGCATGCTGTTGTCGCTGCAGGTATTGCGGATGGAGATCTTCGTTTAAGAGTGCGCGAGCAACTGCGCAGTATCGGTGATCTTGAACGCCTGGTGAGCAAAGTGGCCACTGGGCGCATCAATCCCCGCGAGATACATCAATTGGGCAGATCGCTGGAAGCCATCTCCTCGGTGAAAGATCTGCTCAATTCAGTTGAGGTGAAACCACTCCGGCAATTACTTGAACAGATCAACCCAATAGGCAGTTTGCGCGAGCGCATCGCTTCCGAACTCGTTGACAATCCGCCCATGGCCCTGAACAAAGGGGAAGTATTCCGGCAAGGGGTGGACCCCGAATTGGATGAGTTGAGGCAACTCGCCTATTCCGGGAAGGATACCCTGGTGGAGATCCAGCAACGCGAGATCCGGAACACCGGAATCCCTTCGCTGAAGATAGCCTTCAACAATGTGTTCGGTTACTACATCGAAGTGACCAATACCCACAGAGATAAAGTTCCCACGGAATGGATCCGCAAACAAACCTTGGTAAATGCCGAACGCTACATAACAGAGGAGCTAAAGATCTATGAAAACAAGATCCTGAATGCCGAAGACCGGATCTCGTCCATTGAACTGCGACTTTATGAGGATTTTGTGAACGACCTGCAGGAATACATCCCTGCCCTTCAGGTAAATGCACGGGCACTCGCTGCATTGGATTGTTTATATGGGTTTGCCGAAGTTTCATCTGTTCAGAATTATGTGATACCGGAAATGGATGAAGGCTATGCTCTTGTTTTGAATGAATGCCGCCACCCGGTCATTGAAACGCAACTGGCTCACGGTGAGGAGTATGTACCAAATGACATGCTCCTAAACGAAAGCGAACATCAGCTTATCATTCTTACCGGTCCGAATATGTCCGGAAAATCGGCGCTGTTGAGGCAAACAGCGCTCGCTGTGGTAATGGCGCAGATCGGTTGTTTCGTAGCAGCCAAACATGCTCAGATCGGTTTGGTAGACAAGATATATACGCGAGTTGGGGCGAGCGATAATATCAGTCAGGGCGAGTCAACCTTCATGGTTGAAATGATCGAAACAGCGAGCATACTCAACAACTTGAGCGATCGCAGTTTGATCCTCCTCGACGAGATCGGGAGAGGTACCAGTACATTCGACGGGGTATCCCTGGCTTGGGCAATTGCCGAATACCTGGCTCAACACCCGAGCCATCCGAAAACCCTGTTCGCAACGCATTACCACGAATTGAATGAGCTGGAAAGTAAGAGCTCACAAGTGGCTAATTATCACGTTACAACCAAAGAGGTCGGAAAAAAAGTGTTGTTTCTGCGCAAGATCCGACGAGGGGGCAGTGAACACAGCTTCGGCATCCATGTTGCTCAAATGGCCGGCATTCCGGCTCCGGTTGTGAAAAGAGCCTCAGCCATACTCGAGCAATTGGAGGAGGATCGTGCGAGCATCAGTGGGAAGGAAACCCTCAAGCGGATTCGTGAAGCAGATTTCCAACTCAACTTGTTCGAAATATCCGACCCCAAACTAAAAGAAGTAGCCGGGCGTTTGAAAGCACTGGATACGAATACCTTAACGCCCATTGAAGCCTTACTCAAGATCAACGAACTCAAGCAGATCCTTTCGGAATAAACTTCCGCTGATCGGGATCTTTTTCATCCTGCTCTTCTTGACTGAACAGAGCCGGGCACAAGCTTATTGGCTGGGTTTTGGGACTGCGGACAAGGCTGCACTTGAATTAAAGAGCAGGGAGTATGCATCTGCATTCGGTTGCGAATTTGTAGGAGTGAGCTCCTGGTTCGAAGCGGGATGCATACGTTGCGAACTAAGCCCCCCGAGAAACTACCCCGGATTGGATTGGATCCAGGAACTGGGTAAATACCAAAGAACTGCTCACGCCATTGGGGAAGATTCGCTCGGTATAAACGGCCACTCGAGATTACAACTCGGCATGTTGGGTCTGGATAGTTTTCACAAGGAAGGTTATACCGGCCTCGGAGTTCGCCTGGCCCTGTTCGATGCCGGATTCGAAAACCTGGATTCCCTCGCTCCCTTCGAAGAATTGCGGAACGGAAGGTTACTGGTTGTTAAGGATTTTGTAGATGGCGACACCGACGTTTACGATGCGCACCCTCATGGGATGCAGGTGTTGTCTATAGCCGGGATCTATTATCCCGATTCCCTGATTGGTGCAGCACCGGGGGCAACTTTCATACTTGCGCGCACCGAAGACGCCGGCAGCGAGACCCATCTGGAGGAGTTCAATTGGGTAGCCGCTTTGGAATGGGCCGATTCGATCGGGGTCGACATCATCCACTCCTCCCTGGGCTATTCCGTATTTGACACACTTCAGGGCGATTATAAATATGCCGATATGGATGGCAAATCCACGATCATCACCAAAGCGGCAGAGATGGCCTATTCGCGGGGTATCTTCATTACGAACAGTGCCGGAAATGAAGGCGCCAAACCATGGTTTTACATAACTGCTCCATGCGACGGACCGAATGTACTGTGCGTAGGGGCACTCGATTCTTTCGAACAGGTGGCCGACTTTTCAAGCCGAGGACCCAGTGCGGATGGCAGAGTTAAGCCCGATGTGATGGCCATGGGCCGAAATACGAGCTTTTTACACACCGATGGTTACATAAGGAGAGGCAACGGCACATCCTTTTCAGGGCCGATCATTGCGGGTATGGTTGCCTGCCTAAAGCAAAAATGGCCCGATACGCCCAACGACCGATTGTTGCGGGCAATTCGCATGAGCGGCGACAGATACACCAACCCCGATTCGGCTTACGGATTCGGACTACCGAACGTTTGGAGAGTTGATTCGATATTGAATGAAATGCTGAGCGTTGAAGAGACAATTCCGAATTCGGAAACTGTTTTGATCTATCCGAATCCCGCCCGGGAGGAAATTCGCTTGCGGGCTGCACATGGAATTTTATCGGTGCGCATCCTGGACATGGCGGGTCGCGTGTTGATTGAAACCGGATCAGTGGGATATGATGACCCTGTGGACCTAACACTTCTGCCCGCAGGAATGTATCGGATCCTTCTGCAATTGGAGAGTGGAGATCGGTTTGGGCAAAAACTCATTCTGATCCGATGATTTTTTCTTCAACTTATTTGCAGAAAATTTGAAAATACTATCTTTGCACACCTCGAAACGGTCTATGGATCTGATCGGGAAAATGCGAAAGTAGCTCAGTTGGTAGAGCATCACCTTGCCAAGGTGAGGGTCGCGAGTTCGAATCTCGTCTTTCGCTCTGAAAAAAGGGGATGCAGATCCCTTTTTTTTTGTCCATTTTTGGACCGCTGCCCGGATGGTGGAATCGGTAGACACGCAGGACTTAAAATCCTGTGGCCATTGAGGCCGTGTGGGTTCAAGTCCCACTCCGGGTACTTGGAATTTTATGACAAGGGTCCTGCTTATCTTCAGGACCTTTTTTGTTCACGGTCAATTCCCCATCAATCGAATAGTCAGGCTATCTACCATTTTCAAGATAGTATCCTTTCCAGGTTCTGTTGACAACAGGATATAGGTTAGATACAGGCGGCTTGTCGGTACCAGAAATACGGAATATGCTCCATCAAGACCACCGGAATTATAAAAAGCGAAGCTCGTGATCACACGCTTTAAATGAGCGCCGTCTGCCGCAAGGGAATCCGTGTACAATTTCCCTGGAACAAAGCCGGAGTTTCGCGACCAAATGGTATAGTCCTTTTTCGTCACCAACAACCAATTCACCCGATTATCGGGTGTTGAGGTGAGTCCCGTACCATTGCTGAACCAATTCAGATCTAACAGGCCGGAAGCATTCCGGGCATCCACGGCATTTAAACTATCCGGAGAAATGTTGATCAGAAGTTTATCAAATTCTCCGAGGGTCGTGCGCAGTTCAAAATAGTCTCTTTCAACTTCAAATAAGCCGTTACTCGGCCAGACGGTATCGCCATGCTGCCATAGAAAGAGCTTGCCCGATTGGGCGTTGGCCGTCAGGAATAAAAAAGTTGATGCTATTGAGAAAAAGAGTCTCCCTAATCCTTGACCTGAAATTTGGATCATAACCTCAAAGATAAGTCTCAACGAAATGGGATGAATCCTTAGACCGGTCTTTCACAATAGACAGTACGGGTCATGAGATCAGGCGTATTGTTCCTATAACAAGCTGAACAACATCCTCTTCATTGAAAAGAATAGGGAAATGCAACGGAGACAATGGCTCAAATTTCATTTGAAGACTCTAATTTGGCCGGATGCTAATTTGCATAATTGGGGGTGGAGCTGCGGGTTTCTTCGCGGCCATTCGGGCTGCAGAGGTCAATCCAACAGCGGATGTACGAATTCTCGAACAGAGTAAACATGTGCTTTCCAAGGTGAAAGTCTCCGGGGGAGGTCGCTGCAACGTTACCAATGCCACTTTCAGCATTCCGGAAATGTTGAAGGCCTATCCGAGGGGCTCGCGATTCATTCGCCATGCACTGCATATCTTCGGTCCCGAACAGGTAATGAGGTGGTTTTCCAGTCGCGGTGTCGGATTGAAAACAGAGTCGTTTGGTCATGTATTTCCAATTAGTGATGATTCACAAACAGTGATCGACTGCCTGTTGACTGCCTGCCGAGATCGTGCAGTGCAGATCGAAACTCAAAATGCGGTACGGAGCATTGCATATTCCAAAGGGCTGTTCGAATTGGAAACTTCGAAAGGAATCATTTGTGCAGAGAAAGTGATCGTTGCAAGCGGTGGAAGTCCTAAGAGAAGTGGTTTCGATTGGTTGGAAGCATTGGGCCACAGGATCGTCGATCCGGTCCCATCGCTGTTCACGTTCAACATGCCGAATGAGCGCATCCGGAATTACATGGGTGTTTCTGTACCAAATGCCACGGTGCGTATTCGGGGAACCAATTTTGAATATTCCGGGGCTTTATTGATCACCCATTGGGGCATGAGCGGACCCGCAGTACTCAAGCTTTCGGCATATGCTGCCAGGGCGCTGAATGAGATGGACTACCGTTTTGGCATTCAGGTTAACTGGATCGCAGAAAAAAATCAGGAAGTGCTTCGAATAAAGTTGGAGGAACATATTCAGAAAGAAGGACTTAAACAGAGAAAGAACAGCAAATTATTCCCAATTCCTGAACGTTTATGGCTCTATCTTCTGGAACGGGCTGATCTTAAACCGGAACAGATCTGGAGAGAGACGGGTTCAAAGGGGTTAAGTCGGCTTATTGAGGTGCTGAGCAACGACACCTACAAAGTAGAAGGGAAAACAACATTCAAAGAAGAGTTCGTCACTTGCGGGGGCGTGAGTCTTGACGACATTGATCCAAAAACGATGCAGAGCAAGGTGATCCCGGGTCTGTATTTTGCAGGTGAGGTCATGGACATTGACGCGATCACAGGTGGCTACAACTTTCAGGCGGCCTGGAGCACAGGTTATCTTGCTGGCAGCCTGCTCGGTTCTCAAAAGGAGTATTCAAATTGCACTTAGGCTTCGCTGAGTCGATCGAGAATAGCTGACGCTACTTGCTCAGGCTCTATCTCACGCATACACGCCCGGTCTATCGGACAGTTAAATGCCCAGCAAGGCGAGCAATGAATATCGGATTCCAGATTAGTGTTGAAAGCATATCCGCTCTGCGCAGCCTTCTCTCTCCCACCGTAAACGATTACCGATGGCGTGTCTACCGCTCGTGCCCCATGCATGAGAAAACCGACTAACCCTACGAACATATCCAGATCATTCAAAACGGATAACACCCCGCGAATGGACGTTTTGCCCCGGAAATCGTAATCGACACCATTCAGCAGCGGATCCGTAGACAGACCTAATTGCACAAATCGGACCTTCGAATTTACAAGTTTCACAATGCGGATGGCTTCTTCGAATCGTTCCGCGAAATAGAATTTAGTATATAACTGAGGACTGCTACCCGTCGATTGAATCCCTATGAACACCTCGCCATCTTCCCTTTCAAACACTTCAGTTTCGAGCAAGTTGAACGAAAGTTTCGGAATAGGTTCGTCAAGCTCAACTCCGGCTTTCAGAGCCATCAACTCCAGGATATGTTGTTCCGAACCAGGATCATTTAAATAATGAGATGTGTAGTACAGATCAATACATTGGAACGCAGATGGAAGCAACCTGGCAAGGCGCCTGAAAAGGTACAAACCAAAACTACCTACCGTTCGAATTTTGGGATGATCGAAAACCTCCGGATGGAAGGTATAGGTGTACACCGGTCCTGGATTCTTTTTAAGCCAGGACAAGGCTATCGTTCCTACAAAAAGTGCATCACCGATGCCTCCTTTGTAGATCAGTAAGGTTCTTTTTCCCATCCTATTATCTGTGCCGCAAATCTCATCAAAGCAAGCAAACCTCTGCTATCGGACCTGATCTTTTTAAAGCAGATCCGAAACCCGGATGCTGAACCTGAACAGCGATCGGTTCTTTGCCTCTTAACCCAAGCGTTCTCTGTTCTCAAGCATAAATGCACCGATCCTGCGCACCTGCTCAAGCAATTCTGTCTTATGCTCAAGGTCAGGTTCGAGAACGTTTCCCTCGGCCCATTCGTTCCAGGACTTGATGAAAACGAAATCCGGTTCTTCCCGGGTTGCATGCACACTGGCCAATTTGAGTAGTTGGCCAAACAATTCCGGAGTGAATCCCTTGAAAATGAAGCTTTTTCGTTTGGTTCGGGGTGTATTATCCCAATTTGCATAAACTACAGGTAACATGCCCGGTTGGATGGATCTACTGAATCGGCCAAGGATCTTTCGATACGAAACGAAATAGGGAAATGAAAGGGTGTTCATAACCCTATGACGAATAAATTGATCGCTCTTACTGAACAGATAATTCCAATGCAGCCATTTTTTCACCATATTGCCATGGCCCTCCACATTCCCGATCCTTTGGTACCCAAGAAATTCGAGTTCATGTCCTGTTTCACGAAGTACGATATCGGTCCAGATCTTCCTCATCACAGGTAGATCCGGGATCTGACCCGGGTTATAGATCAGAAAGTACAGTTTGCCATCCTTTTTCAAATAATTGGCATGTTTGAAATAGGGTAATAACCGCCTCAGATGTTCCTCATGATCATGCAGGCCGGGATAAGTCTGTTTGATGAGCAGTTCCCCTCTTCTTCCCGACCAATTGGCCGTCCAGTCCTGATTGACCCATCCCAGCATGAAAGGTAGGTCGGGATTTCCGTCATTCAGCATTTTCTGGAGTGGTTTATCCATTACCATCTCACCGTTCCCAAAATAATAATGCCAATAGCAAAAGGCATCTATACCAAATTCTCTTGCCAATTCTGCCTGATTTTGACGGATCTCCGTATCGAGGAGGTCGTAATAACCCAGATCGGGAAATTTTGGCTGTTTATGTCCGGGAAACAAAGGTTTGGCATTGCGCACCATGTCCCAATCCGTGAAACCTTTTCCCCAAAAGCGATCATTCTCTTCAATTCGGTGGAATTGAGGAAGATAGAACGCGATATATGTGGGTTTCTGCACGATGCAATTTTATGGATTTCAAACGGGGTATATTTTTATTTGTCTCATTCCCCGGTGGAATTGTGCAGGATTTCTCTCCGGGCGTTTTATTTGCGCAGTGCCAATCACGAAAAAGCAGGCGGTATTTGGGTTGATCCTCATTGGCATTCTGATGATCCTGAGCCATATACCTGTTTTAAACAAGGCACCCGGCTCCGTGCATAGCTGGAGGCAATGTCATACCCTGGCCGTTGCCCAAAACTTCTACGAAGAGGACATGAACATCCTCGCGCCCCGGGTAGATCGAAGAGGTTCGGGCTCCGGAGTTACCGGAATGCAATTTCCATCCTACGAATTTGGTCTGGCGCTGCTCTATAAGGCTTTCGGATCTGAGTTTTGGGTGCACCGATGGTACAGTTTGGTGCTAAGTTTTCTTGCCGTTCTGGCCATGTACCGCATTGGATCTTTGATGTGGGAATCCAGAACCATGGCCTTGTTCGTCGCATTTTTGGTTCCGTGGTCCCCGGATTTTTTTTATCACAGTACGAATGCATTGCCGGATATCCTGGCCCTGTCCTGTGGATTATGGGCTTTTGCCCTCACTCTGGAGTGGCGAAGATCAAGAAGGTATCAGCACATCATTCTGGCTTTATTGTTTTTCACACTCTCCGGGCTTACCAAGATCCAGTACCTCAGTTTGGCAGTTCCGCTCGCGGTAGTATTGATCAGGGATCTGAACGAAGCTCGGATCACGGGTAAAGAAATGATCTACTGGATCTTCGGTGCGATCCTTGGTTCCGCCCTTGTACTGAGATGGTACGTCTATGCTATAGAACTGCGCGAGCAGAGCAAGCTCACTGATTTTGGCTTGCACTTCAATCCGGTTACCAACATTGGAGATGCGGCCCTCATTCTGTACAACAATCTCACAAGTCACATTCCGGATGGATTATTGAATTATGCATGCTTTATCTTGTTGTTGGTCGGTATCCTTCGTCCTGTGAGTAAGAGCTGGAAACGGGAGTGGCGGTTGGCCTTCACGATATGGTTGATCGTGCTGTTCGCCTATCACATGATCGAGTTGGGTCAAATGTCGGATCATCCGTACTACATGTATCCCTATCTGTTATTGCTATGGATCGTATCCGGGGAGGGGATCAGGTATTTACTTAACCGGGGAAAATTGGGCTGGATTGTAGTGCTTCTCATTGTCGTTCAACCTGTGTTGGCATTCTTCCGGATCGCCCATCGATGGACTCAACCTGAACGTTATGTACCTTTCGCACTGTACGACGATCGGTCCAGAGAGTCGCTACGGGCAATCCCAACCAATGGGATACCTATCGTAGGTCCGGACCATTCAGGGAGTATTTACTTCTATTTTCTCAACAAAGCCGGCTTCGGGTTTGGCGATCCGGAGGATCTGTTCCGTTACACCAATGGCCGGAAGAACATCGATCTTTGGATCGAAAATGGGGCAGGCACCTTGTACACAGACAACGGAACGCTCCAGAATGACCCTCGCCTGCAACCCTATATCGAACGACAACTGGAATGTGTGAACGGCTTCTGCGTCTATCTGCTGAAACCACACCTCTCAAAAAATCCCTGAACGCTCGTAGAATCTCTCCCTGACTCGTACAGACCAACATCGCTGGACTACTATTGAAAAGGCGGACAATTGTCCGCCTCAGACGGTACGTCCGCCTCAGACGATACGTCTCCGAAAAAACGATCAATGACCAATAAAAAACGAAAATTCAAAAACAAATACCGCATCGAATCCCTCCGACTGAAGGGATTCGACTACGGCTCTCCGGGCCCATACTTCGTAACGATCAACGCGAAAAAACACAGGATGTACTTCGGAGATATAGTCCTTACTGAGAATCTGGACGCACAACTATATCCTACCGAAATTGGTAAGAAGGCCATTGAATTTTGGAAGGAAATTCCCGCTCACTATCCTTTCGTGAAACTTGACGTATTTGTTGTAATGCCCAATCATATGCACGGAATACTGCGGTTGGAAAACACGGAGAGAAGTGGATGGAATCCGAACCGGTTCGGACCTCAATCAAGGAACCTCGGGGCAATCATTCGTGCATTCAAAGCATCGCTAAAACGCTACGCAAATCTGAATAATATTGATTTTCACTGGCAAGATGACTACCACGAATGGATCATTCGAAATTCGAGAACGCTGCGAAACATGCAAAACTATATCATCGATAATCCTGCAAAATGGATTCGCAACGGAGGATTTTATATCGATCTCTCGTGAATCTGAGTACACTGAGAAACTAGACTCGTGAATCCAAAACTACCGATTGAAGTTGATCTTATAAATGCCCGTAGCCGTTCGATGAAGCGGGATGTATCACCCTCAGGACATCCAACTTCTCCAATAGTGCGGATCCTCTACCGATAGTGCATCATCTGTCAGTTGCAATGGGTAAAACGGATCGATCATAACGGCTAATTCTCTTGTCTCCTTCTGTCCGATACTCTTCTCAATAGTTCCCGGATGCGGGCCGTGAGGAATGCCTTTCGGGTGCAATGTTATCATTCCACGTTCCACATGTTTACGGCTCATGAAATCGCCATCAACATAATAGAGGATCTCGTCACTGTCTACATTGCTATGCTGATACGGTGCAGGAATAGCGTCGGGGTGGTAATCGTACAGACGTGGAACGAATGAGCAGACAACGAAATTATGGCCTTCGAATGTCTGATGAACCGGCGGAGGTTGGTGCACCCGTCCGGTGATCGGCTCGAAATTATGAATACTGAATCCATAGGGGTACAGATATCCATCCCAACCCACAGCATCGAAGGGATGCGTTGCGAGAATATAGGTGAAATGGTGACCTCCTTTTTTGATAATCACCTTAAAATCACCGAATTCATCATGCGTTTCAAGTTCACGGGGCATTATTATATCCCGTTCGCAGAATGGCGAATGTTCGAGAAACTGTCCGTATTGATTCAGATATCTCTTAGGCGGCACGATGGGAGAAAAACTTTCAGTAATAAGGATCCGGTTGGCTGTTCCGTCGAATTTGAGCTGATAGATCGTACCTCGGGGGATCACGAGATAATCTCCATACTGAAAGGGGACTTTCCCGTAGATCGTATTCAGCGAGCCCGAGCCTTCGTGAATGAAAAGTAATTCATCGGCATCGGCATTCTTGTAGTAGTAATCCTCCATGGACTGTTTCGGAGCAGCTGTAGATACATACAGATCATTGTTCCCCATGAGTGTTTTCCGGCTATCGAGGTAATCGGATGCCGGATTGAATGAAAAAGTCAGAAAACTCCGGTGTCGAAGATTATTCTCCAACACGAAATTCGGACGAACATCAACGGGATCGCCAATATCCTTGACCAAAGTAGGTGGATGACAATGGTAAATCAGTGAAAGCACGTTGGAAAATCCTTCCGTGCTCACTAATTCTTCTGCATATAAATTGCCGTCCGGTTTGCGGAACTGCACATGTCGTTTTTGAGGAATGTCACCAAGTTTATAGTAAAAAGGCATGTTCGTAGAGTCTTTAGTGGCCGAAATTATCGAATTTTGACTCCCTTTGAAATATGAGAAAAGTCACCGGTGCGATAGGGTTGTTCATAGTGCTTTGCAGCAGTATATGGTTGGGATCGAGTTCCTGTGGGCGCATATTCAATGGGAAATCCGGTTATCTGATGTCGGAAGACACCACCTTGAGCCTCGTAGTGCGCGAATGGAGCAAGCGTATTGAAAAATACCCCGACAATCATGAATACTACGCTGGCAGAGCCGGCGAATTGGTCAAGGCAAATAAATACAAACTTGCCCTAGAGGATGTTGAGCGGGCTATCGAACTCGAACCTGATCTGTCGGAATACTATGCATTGAAGGGTGACATACTTTTAGCTCTGAATAGATCTTTCGATGCCAGCAAGACCTATGAAGAAGCTGCAAGAAAATTTCCCCGCGACGTCCAATCTCTCGTCAATCTGGGTCGGTTCCAGATGATCGTTCGCAAATATGATGAGAGTATTCAAACCCTGAACAAAGCTTTGGAATTGAGTCCGAACTCGGTTCAGGCCCACTTTTTTCAGGGCCTGGCTTTCAAGGAGGCGGGTGATACCTCCAGGGCCATTGCGAATTTTGAAAAATGTGCCCTGTATGATCCGGGCAATATGGATGTGCTCATGCAATTGGGGCAGATCTACACAGCCCGCACAGATACGAGCGGTTTAGCCTGGTTCACGAGGGCTATAGATCAGGACCAGCTCAACGATGAGGCCTTTTACGGGAGAGGCTTCTTATATCAAAAACTGGGTCGTGATGAGGAAGCCCTGAAGGACTATCAGGAAGCAGTTGATCTGAATGCATCGCATTACCTGGCCTATTACAACACGGGCTATATTCTATTTGCCCGAAAAAACTGGGATCGCGCAATCGAACATTTTCGCATAGCCGTTAAATTTGCCCCTGATTTTGTGAAGGGCCATTACATGCTTGGATTGAGCAATGAAGGCAAAGGCAATTCGGAACAGGCTTTCGTGCACTACCGAAGATGTCTGGTTCTCAACCCCGACTATGAACCGGCCAAAGAAGCAATTGAACGACTCGAAATAAATCAATGAACGAAATTAAGGTAACCCTTCCCGACGGGAGCATTCGTAAGTTTCCCGCAGGAAGTACTGCACTCGATGTAGCCAAAAGCATTAGCGAAGGTTTGGCTCGAAAAGTTTTAGCTGCCAAAGTGAACGGTGAGGTCCGGGATCTGACCCGTGCTTTGCCCGAAAATACGAGTCTCGAATTGCTCACCTGGGATGACAAAGGCGGAAAATCGACATTTTGGCATTCTTCGGCACACTTGATGGCTGAGGCGCTTGAAGCTCTTTATCCCGGCATCAAGCTAGGGATCGGACCTCCGATCGACAATGGTTTCTATTACGACATTGATTTCAACGACCAACACATTTCTGCCGACGACTTCAAGAAGATCGAGGACAAGATGCTGGAGCTGGCCCGCCAGGACAATCCTTATGAACGCTCCGAGGTTTCCAAGGCCGACGCCGTAGCCTACTTCACCGAAAAAGGGGATGAATACAAACTCGATCTGATCGAGGGCCTGCAAGACGGTGAGATCACTTTTTATACCCAGGGAAACTTTGTGGATCTATGCAGGGGGCCTCACATCCCTTCCACAGGGGCGATCAAAGCTGTTAAACTGATGCTTGTGGCGGGTGCCTACTGGCGGGGTGATGAGAAAAATAAACAGCTCACGCGCATCTATGGGATCACCTTCCCAAAACAGAAGGAACTTACGGAATACCTCGAATTACTTGAAGAGGCTAAACGCCGCGACCATAAAAAGCTCGGAAAGGAACTTGAGTTGTTCACCTTCAGCGAAAAAGTTGGAGCCGGACTTCCCATTTGGCTTCCGAAGGGTACAGCAGTGCGCGAACGACTGGAACGATTCATGCGCCAGGCACAGGTTGAACGAGGTTATGAACAGGTTGTAACCCCTCATATTGGCAAAAAAGAACTCTACGTAACAAGTGGACATTACGAAAAATACGGACAGGACTCCTTTCAACCCATACGCACCCCGCACGAGGATGAGGAGTTTCTTCTGAAACCGATGAACTGTCCACATCACTGTGAGATCTACAAGTTCAAACCACGTTCATATAAAGACCTTCCGCTTCGGATCGCTGAATTCGGCACTGTATACCGGTATGAACAAAGCGGGGAGTTGAACGGATTGGCCCGGGTTCGAGGTTTTACGCAGGATGACGCACATATATTCTGTACCGCGGAGCAGATAAAAGCTGAGTTTGTCGAGGTGATCGATCTCGTGATGTATGTTTTCAACAAATTGGGCTTCAACGAATTCACCGCACAGATCTCATTGCGCGACCGTGATAACAGGGAAAAATACATTGGCAGTGACGAGAACTGGGAGAAAGCAGAGAGCGCGATCATTGAAGCCACTGCAGAACGCGATCTGAAGACCGTCACAGAATATGGCGAAGCGGCATTCTATGGCCCGAAACTAGACTTCATGGTAAAGGACGCCCTCGGACGATCCTGGCAATTGGGAACCATACAGGTCGATTATAACTTGCCGGAACGTTTCGAGTTGGAATACATTGGAAGCGATAACGAAAAGCATCGCCCTGTAATGATCCACCGAGCACCCTTCGGTTCTCTGGAGCGTTTCATTGGTATCCTCATCGAACATTGCGCAGGGAATTTCCCGCTTTGGTTAAGTCCGGAACAATTTGCAATTCTCCCCATCAGCGAAAAATACCACGATTACGCTCAGAACCTTTTGACTTTTCTGAATAATCACGATATTCGCGGCTTCATTGATTTTAGGAACGAAAAAATCGGCAGAAAGATACGGGATGCCGAGGTCAAAAAAGTTCCTTACATGATGATCGTAGGTGAGCAAGAAGCTGAAAATCAGACTGTTTCAATGAGAAAACACGGTCATGGAGACCAAGGTGCAATGGATAAAGAGGAGGTAGTTGCATTTTTTAAAGAAGAGTTGAATACGAACTAATTGAGAAGAGTAAAAAAGAAAATTGGTTACCGTGGGCAGGCTGATCCCCACCGAATCAATAAAAGAATCACATCAGACCCGATACGACTTGTTCATGAAGGCGAGTCGGAGATCGTTTCGCTTTCGGAAGCATTAAAACTAGCAGATGAAGCGGAGTTGGACCTCGTAGAGATCTCACCCAATGCGAAACCACCGGTTTGTAAGATACTCGACTACAAGAAGTTCCTGTTTGAGCAAAAGAAGAAACTGAAGGAGCAAAAGGCGAATCAGGTTAAAACCGTGATCAAGGAGATCCGATTCGGACCGAATACGGATGACCATGATATCGAGTTTAAACGCAAACACGCCGAAAAGTTCCTACAGGAAGGAAATAAAGTAAGAGCGTATGTTTTCTTCCGCGGAAGAAGCATCGTTCACAAGGAGCGAGGAGAATTACTCCTTCTGCAATTTGCGGAGAAGTTGGCCGACGTGAGTAAGTTAGAGCAACTTCCCAGGTTAGAAGGAAAAAAAATGATCATAATGCTGGCACCAAAGAAATAGCCGCATAACAGATAGAATAAACGAAGCAGCCATGCCTAAAATGAAAACCAACTCGAGTGCCAAGAAGCGTTTTTCGCTCACCGGCACCGGCAAGATCAAGAGGAACAAAGCCTACAAACGCCACATCCTCACCAAAAAGACCACCAAGCAAAAGCGCAATTTGGGCTATTCCGGTTTGGTGAACTCTACGGATGAGTCGAATGTTAAATTCCTCCTGCGAATCGGTAAATAATCCATTTTTAACCTGGCCGGGCAACTAAGCATTACTGCAATAGTGTATCGCCTTGGTCATAAAACAAATAACAAATGCCACGTTCAGTAAACGCAGTAGCTTCAAGAAAGCGAAGAAAAAAGATGCTTAAGCACGCCAAGGGTTACTTTGGCCGAAGAAAAAATGTGTGGACGGTAGCCAAAAACGCTATCGAAAAAGGTTGGGTGTATGCCTACCGCGACCGCAAGAACAAGAAAAGATCCTTCCGCGCTTTGTGGATTCAGCGGATCAATGCCGGTGCTCGTTTGCATGGCATGTCCTACTCACAGTTCATGGGTGCTCTGCACAAGGCAGAAGTTGGTATGAACCGTAAAGTTCTGGCCGATCTGGCCATGAATCATCCTGCAGCATTTGAAGCTGTAGTTAACAAGGTAAAATAGTTCGGAATACGAACTTTCGATAAAGAGCTGCCCTAACGGGCGGCTCTTTTTTTATGCTCCCGGTAGAAAACGTTGAGCAAAACACCCGCAACGACCAATACCATCCCTCCGAACGCTCCTAAGCCGAACAACTCACCAAAAAACAACCAGCCCAGGAGCAGGGCGTAAATTATTCCAACATTGGTCACAGCAGCAACTGTACCTGCTTCCTCGCTTTGATACGCCCTGGTGAGGAAAAACTGTGCAAATTGAGTGAGGACCCCTATTGCGATCAGTATGAGTAGCTCAGTAGGTTCAGGTGCAACCCAGCCGGTTACAAACAAGGTGAGCATCAAAGTTGTGGGCATGGCTATCAAAGGAAAATAAAAGATGATCACATGACTATCCTCACCGAATTTCAACCAGCGGATGCAATTGTAGGCTGCTCCTGAAAGCAATGCCGCCCCTACTCCCGCTAACATATCCAGCCATTCCACCCGGCTATCGAACCCTTTGATCAGTATAATTCCGGCGAAGCTGATCAGGAAGAAGAGGTATTGCGGCAAACGGATCTGTTCCTTCAAAAACAGGGCAGCCAGTAAGGCGGTGAAGATCGGTGACAAGTAGTGAATGACCATGGCAGATGCGAGTGGCATCACCTGTAGCGTGTAAAAGAAAAGGGTGAGGGCAGCCGTACCGAATACTCCCCTCAGAAATAGCACCTTGCGATTGCTTCCCAATAAAGGAATCCGCTTTCTGAGCAGAATGGTTAGCGTCAAAACCAGCGACACCAGTGAGCGAAAAAAGACAACCTCCACCGCCGGAATGTGTGGAATTGCCTTCACCAGCACATTCATAGCCGAAAAAGTGAGTCCGGCCGCAAGCATCATGCGCACGCCGTAACTCAAGCGTGGAGAATGAACCTGTTCGATGCGCTCCTTGATATGATTCCTATTTAGAGGTAATTGGACTGCAATTAAGATGTCCTGATTGAGAAAATCTAAGGATTTCAGCATTCACAACTTCCTGAATGGCATTGCGTTCAGGCGCTGCGTGGCTATTGTGAGCTAGATTTAAGTGAAATTCCCCATTATAGGTGGGAATTCACTTAAGTGTCTGGTCATCTTTTCTTTCAAATTTGAATCATGCGTCGCCTTTAAAAAGATTTGCTCGACAACAGATTTGATATCTTTTGCAAATTGCTCTGCAATAAACAAGACACTATCCATGCCGTTATTTGTGTAAGAAGTCAAATGTGCATTCTCGTGACCATTTCTCTCATGAGCGAGTAATATTGACCTTATTCGTCCTCCATAGCGTCTTTCTCGATCTCCAGGGACCAAAGAAAACTTGTGCACGATTCCACATCTTAAAATAAGATACATCTGCGTGGGTAAATCCTGCTGCCCATCTGCAAATCTGAATTCGTTGTAAGCTGGATTAACTTCTTTGAAATAAGCATCAACAAAGGAAATGTATGCGCATCGTCCAGAATCTCCAGTTGTCATTTGCGTTAAATAGTCAATCATTGCAGAACCACATAAGAATACCCATGGGTCTCCACAATTCGCCATTGAGATAATTTCATTACATCGTCCAAGGAAATAGTCCTTAGCTTCGTCTAAGAATACCATATTGCTACTTCCAAAATGCATTCATCAAGCAATATGGGTTTTAAAGCATTTGGGTACTCACTCTGCCATGGCAAAGGAGCTCGAAATGAAATCAGCTATCCGATCGCCGTGCGATTCGGACCTAGAACATATTCATTCCGTCCAGAACCTCCATTACCTCCCGCACGTGCTTGGCAGATGCGTGAAGAAGTTCCATCTCCTGGTCGTTCAATTGAAGTTCGATGATCTCCTCAATACCATTTTTACCGAGTTTAGTGGGAACACCGAGGAAAATATGCTCCAGACCGTACTGCCCTTCCAAATAAGCGCAACTCGGGAAAATGCGCTGTGAATCACGAACGATCGCTTCTACCATTTGTGCTGCTGAACTACCGGGAGCATACCAGGCTGAGGTGCCGAGAAGATTAACGATCTCTCCTCCCCCCTTCTTGGTTCGTTCAATGATGGCATCGAGTTTGGCCGAATCGATCAATTCTTCCACCGGAATTCCGGCTACGGTCGTATATCGGGGAAGTGGAACCATGGTATCTCCATGACCTCCGAGTAAAACAGCCTGAATATCTTTTGGTGAACAATTCAATTCAGTTGCCAGAAATGCCCTGTATCGCGCTGTATCCAAAACACCGGCCATTCCGAAAACCTTACTTCCGGGTTTCTTGGCGGTGAGGTAAGCACAATAGGTCATTACATCCAACGGATTTGATACGACGATGATGATCGCCTCGGGAGAATGCGCAACTACCTGCTCGGTAACGCTCTTCACGATCTTTGCATTCGTACCGATGAGGTCGTCGCGGCTCATGCCCGGTTTACGTGGTAAACCTGACGTGATCACAACCACATCGGAATTGGCAGTTCGTGTGTAATCATTCGTAACACCCACTACACGGGTATCGAAGTAATTTACCGGAGCACATTGCCAGATATCCAATGCCTTTCCTTCGGCAAAATTCTCCTTGATATCGAGAAGAACGACTTCGTTAACGATATCTTTCTGGGCAATTACGTCTGCGCAGGTAGCCCCTACATTTCCTGCTCCAATTACACTAACTTTCATGATTCTGCTTTATTGACGGTTGTTTTTCGGGGTGCAAAAGTAGGACTCCGGATCCAATTAAACGATGAACTGAAGAATATCAGTCCAACTGCATTTCAGGGATCTCGCCCTTAATGATCAATCGGCCTGTTGTGGCCTTGCGGACATCTTCAACAGTTACACTGGGTGCCAGTTCGAGAAGCTCGAAACCCCGTTCGGTAATGTCCATAACACAAAGATTTGTGACCACCTTTTTTACGCAGCCCAATCCGGTTATTGGCAAAGTACATTCATCCAGTAATTTGGGCTCTCCCGATTTGCTGGTATGCATCATGGCTACGATAATGTTGCGTGCAGAAGCAACAAGATCCATGGCCCCTCCCATGCCTTTGACCATCTTCCCGGGTATCTTCCAATTTGCAATATCTCCCCTGTCGTTCACTTCCATGGCTCCGAGAACGGTGAGGTCTACCCGCCCACTCCGGATCATGCCAAAACTGGTGGCGCTGTCAAAAAATGAGGAACCCGGTAATGTTGTAACCGTTTGTTTTCCGGCATTGATGAGATCTGCATCTACTTCTTCCTCAGTTGGAAAAGGCCCCATCCCCAATAACCCATTCTCCGATTGCAGGATAACCTCCATACCATCGGGAATATAATTGGCAACCAGCGTAGGGATTCCAATTCCAAGGTTCACGTAGAAACCATCCTGCAACTCGCGTGCAATGCGTTTCGCTATTCCGTCCTTGTCTAACATAATCTTCTCTTAGTTCTTGATGATCTATTGATAATCTATTGATCAGTTGCGGATCGTGCGTTGCTCGATCCGCTTCTCGTAATCAGTACCTTGAAATATCGTGTTCACAAAAATCCCGGGAACATGAATGCAGTTCGGATCCAGATCCCCGGGTTGAACAAGCTCCTCTACTTCCGCTATGGTATACTTCCCTGCCATGGCCATCATTGGGTTGAAATTGCGGGCTGTCCCCTTGAATACGAGATTTCCGAGCGTATCACCTTTCCAGGCCTTCACGATCGCATAATCGGCGTCAAAAGCATGCTCGAGCAAGTACATTTTGCCGTTGAACTCTCTAAATTCCTTGCCTTCAGCCACTTCTGTACCGTAACCTGCCGGGGTATAAAACGCCGGTATTCCGGCTCCGGCAGCTCTGCACCTTTCGGCCAGGGTACCCTGAGGTATCAACTCCACTTCCAATTCCCCACTCAGTAATTGCCGCTCAAATTCAGCATTCTCCCCAACATAGGAACTGATCATCTTTCGGACCTGCTTGCGCTGCAACATCAAACCGATCCCAAAATCATCGACACCTGCATTGTTGGATATGCAGGTCAATCCTGTAACACCCTTTCGCACCAATGCGGCAATACAATTCTCGGGTATCCCGCACAAGCCGAAACCTCCCAGCATGAGCGTCATCCCCGATTGAATTCCCTGTACCGCCTGATCTGCATTTTCAACTACCTTGTTCATAGGATTCCTCGTTGTAGTGTTTCGGCAAAAATACTCAGCCAGCTTATTTAACAGGCTGCCATGTATCAGTTTCACGGGGAGCAGAAATCACAGCGAGTGTAAAATATAAGACAGAGTCTTGATAATCTCCCCGACAGAATGCGTCGCTTCCACCTTAATTTTGTTACATCACTCCACCGCATATGCGAAAATTCGTCTTCCTTATTCTGTCATTTATTGGGCATTTCGCTGCTGCCCAATACGGAAATGAGTGGATCAATTACGGAGACACCTATCTAAAGATCAGCGTAAATGAAGAAAAGATCTACCAACTCGATCAGAGTATCCTAAAAACCCTTGAACCTTCGATCGATCAGGTTGACCCCAGACTATTCAAGCTCTATCATCTCGGCAAACAGGTGCCCATTTGGGTAGAAGGCGAAAATGATGGCAGCTTCGACCCTCAGGATTTCATCCGCTTTTATGGCAAAGCGAATGATGGAACCACCGATCGCCCGTTGTACCGAACTCCGGGTGAACAACCCCATTCATACAGCAGTCTCTACACGGATAGTGCCGCATATTTCCTCACCTGGAATAATCAGGGCAACACCGAGCGCATGGTTCTAAACACCAATCAGAACACGACGGGACTTACAAGCGAACCATTTTTCATTCATACGGTGGCCAAATGGTTCAACAATGCGTGGTACGACGGCTCATCCTTTTCGGATTACGCCAGTTACAGTCAATATACCGAAGGTGAGGGCTGGATGAGCAGCGATGTGCGGGGAGGGTTTATGTCGGTTTCTGTCCCTACACCAGGCTTTGCTGCATCTGCCGGGATTCCCATCCAACTCGAATTGTTGGGCTTTGGCAAGTCCAATCCTTCCACACCGGGGGATTTTGATGCCCTTGGGAATAACCATGAACTGAGCATTTATTACAATTCAGAATCTAATTTACTAGCATCCAGGCGAGGGAAAGGATATTGCACGCATCGAATCTCGACCAGTATTCCACCTGCTCTGTTCAGTTCAACGTCCCGTTTACTCTTCTCCTCGACCTTTGGTGCTAAACAACGTCAGGCGATCTCCTGGTTCACTATTGCATACCCGAGAACTTTCTCAGACATCTCTGAGAAGATCATTCACATCTTTCCAAATAGTTCCAAACAACGGATCGATCTCCCCAATTACAAAGGGAGCTCACAACGCCCAATCGTGTGGGACCTGAATCGGGGTGAGATCATACGCCCTCTTAAAAGCGGATCGACAATCACCTTCCGATACAATGCCAATGGTGCGAACGACCTATTGATCGGGGATAGCGCTACCATCATCAGAAAACTTAATCTGAGCCAAATACATCGTCGGGTTTTTAGCCGTATTGAACTAGGTAATTCCCCAAACTTCCTGGTTATAACGCACAAATCCCTGCGAAACGGGGCCTCCAATTATGCCGATTACCGCAGTTCTGCAGATGGAGGTGCTTACCGTGTTGCATTGGCCTTCAGCGACGATCTGTATGATCAGTTCTATTATGGGTTACACCACCCGCTCGCATTGAAGAACTTTGTCCGTTATGCGTGGGAGGAAACTGAAAGATCTCTGGAATATTTGTTTCTGTTGGGAAAAGGGCAATCCTATCATTTGATCACCTACAATGCTGCGCGAAGAGAAGGTCTTGATCTTGTTCCAACCATGGGCTATCCGGCATCGGACTATTTCTTTTCTGCGGGAATCGGCACGGCTTCCGATATGCCTGGACTGGCCACCGGTCGTCTGCCGGCTAAAACAAACAGCGAGGTTGAACTCTATCTATCCAAGATCAAACTGCACGAACTTGGACAAAACGACCCTGCCTTGTGGCGAAAGAAGGTCATACAGATCTCGGGGGGAACCTCTGCTGCGCAAAACAACCAATTCAAGGGGTACCTCGGCAGTTATGGCTCCGTGATCCGTTCCGATTCGTTCGGAGGATTCACCAAATTATTCTCCAAAGACCAAAATGTGGTGATACAGGACAATCTCACTTCGCAGATCATTCGCGAGGTGAATGATGGTGCTTCAATGGTCTCTTACTTCGGCCATGGTTCTTCCGATGTGTTGGAAGTGGATATGGGATTTGCGAACCAATACGACAACAATGGCCGGTTTCCGCTTTTCTATTTCAACGGGTGTGTTTTGGGAAACTCCTTCGATTTCAGCAGTCTCGGTGAAAAATTTCTCTTGGAACCCAATGGAGGGTGCGTGAATTGGCTGGCCAGTACCTATTACAGTTTTACCGGAATGCTGTTTGACTATGGCTGGCTGTTTCACCGGAATTTCTTTCGGGAATTATACGGCGCTCCTTTGGGTAAAAGCCTGATCCGCTCGCTGCAGCAGTACTATGATGCAGGTGATGAATTGAAGGTATCCATGTGTTTGCAGTTCATCTGCCAGGGTGATCCTGCAACACGCTATTTCAGTCCGGCCAGTCCCGATCATTTATTCGATCCATCAAGGAGCAGACTCAATCCTCCGGTATTTGCCGCCAATGCCGACTCGTTCAATATGGATGTAGTGATTCGAAACATTGGCAAGACATTTCGTGATTCGCTGGAAATCGAGCTGAAACGCACCAATACTTCAGGATTGTCGAGAACATTCCAACGAACGGTTCCGGTATCTGAATTTGAACATAAGATCGCCTGGAAACTCGCCAACTCCGACACGTTCAAGGGGGTGAATTATCTCCAATTCACACTTGACCCAAGGAACAAGATTTCCGAACAAGGGCCCACAGGCGAATTGAACAACATTTTCACCACAGAGATATTCATCCCCGACGAGAACATTTACGCATACTATCCCCGTAACAACGAGATCGTATCAGGCTCCGATGTTGAGCTGATCGTTCGATCGGGATCGGTAAGCGGAATTTCGCAAACGGTTGAATTTGAATTGGATACAGTGCCGGCTATGAACAGTCCGGCATTAAGGCGTTCTGAAGCAGCGGGCATTCGGGAAATGCGGACAACATTGAATCTGCTCCTGCCAGATTCCATCGACTATTATTGGCGAGCCCGAATAAAAGGAAGTAACAACGCCTGGATCGTTGGCAATTTTGCGGCGATTCGAAATGGTGGTCCGGGTTCATCCCAAGGGCAAAGCGACCTTGTTGGAAGGGGTTCCTTGAGTAATATGTACCTGGACAGTCAGGGGAATTACAGATTCAGCTCCACAACCAGCCAACAGTATTTCATTCAAACTTCAGGAAAGTTCGGTTCGGGTAGCTTAGGCCGTCGTGGCATCCGGATAGACGGATATGTAGCCCGAATGTTATGGTTTGTGAATCCCGGTGTACAATGCCTGGCGATCGATCCAAGAGACGAGAGCAGGTATCTATACAGCAGTCAATTCAATATGACCAGTCCACGCGATCCTCTGGGATTTGGCTATCCTACAAAAGTGAATGACCCGTATTATATCATTGGAAACCCTACCGGAGTTTTTGAATTCAATACAACAACAAAAGAAGGAAGGGACTCTCTGATCAGGCACTTGCGACGCATCCCGGACGACTATTTCCTGTTCATGTATAACGGAACAGAAACCGGGATCGCACAATGGGAAGATTCGCTGTTTCACGAATTGGAACGGTTCGGCTTTGATGAGATCCGGGGAACGCTCAAGGAAACACATCCGTTTGCGCTCAAAGGACAGAAAATAAACCCAAAAGATGCCGTTCAGATATTTGCGGACACGAATAATACCGTGGTTCCACCGGCCTATCAGAACATCGCACTCTCCACAAATCTACCTATTCCCCATTCCCGTGGCAGCCTCAGCACTGAATGGATAGGGCCGGCACTGGCCTGGGGTCAAGCCCACTACCGGATCGGAACAGATGATCCGGGTGACGATACCTATAAATTGGAAATACTGGGGCGTGGCTCCGACAATAAAGAATTCGTGCTGGCTCAAACAGACAGCAATTTGATGGACATTTCCCAAATTGCTGCAGATTCTTTCCCCGAATTGCGCCTGCGCATCACCTTCACCGATTCCGTGAATCGAACCGTTGCCCAACTTCAGCGTTGGATTGCAAATTACAAACCTGCTCCGGACATTGAACTGCTGCAGGATCTGAGCGGACTGAACAGCGACACCTTCAGGCAAGGAGAGCAAATGCTGCTTCGGATCACCATTCAAAACAACGGGAAGGACACTTTCGGCGCATCACACCTACAGGTGAGATATTCACTTGAAGACAATACGACATTGCGCGACTCATTGATCCCTGTGGGACCCGTTCCGCCCGGATCGCAACTTACGATCAATGATACTTTCAACTCGGAGCTGATAAGTGGGAATGGTCAGGTACTCGTGAATTATAATCCGAACCGACGACCGGTAGAACCGAACTACCAGAACAATTCGGCGATCTACAGCTTTCACGTCCTAAAATTCCGACTGAATGCACTGGCCGATATTCGCGTAGATGGACGCACCATTATGGACCGGGAATTGGTTAGCAGTGATCCGGAGATCAATATTCTTGTGTCGCAACTCGACTCTTTCGTATTCTACAATGACCTGAGTTATTACGAATTGCGCATGCGCTATCCGGGAGAAGACAGTATGAGAATGATTGATATAACTGATAAAAATGTTGAGTTCCGTCCGGCGACCAGGTACGGGGAAATGCATTCACTGATCTACAAACCGGGACCACTAAAAAGCGGGATCTACGAAATACAGGCTCGGATCCACAACCCGGTTCAATTGGAGAAGTGGGATGAGGTCTCAGCGCGATTCAAGGTGATCAGGGAACAAATGGTATCCAACATTTTCTTCTACCCAAACCCATTTACCACGCAGGCCCAGATCGTTTACACCCTCACAGGCGATCTCCCTCCCGATCTGTTTCGAATTGATATTTACACGGTTAGCGGAAGAAAGGTCAAGAGTATCGAATTACACGAACTTGAAGCACTACAGATCGGCACACATTTGAGCAGTTACCGATGGGATGGAACGGATGATTTCGGCGACCGTTTGGCCAATGGGGTTTATTTGTACAAAACCATTGTTCGCTCGTCCGGAAAGGAACTCACTCGTATGGAACAGAGCAACGATGAATTATTCCAGGGTGGGTTTGGCAAATTATACCTCATGCGTTGATCTGCGTGAGGCGAGAACCTCATTTACCGAGGCTTCTCCAGAACATTTTAAATAACAGACGACTCGAAAGGGGCGGTAAAA
Organism: Flavobacteriales bacterium; assembly: GCA_020635435.1. Lineage (GTDB taxonomy): Bacteria > Bacteroidota > Bacteroidia > NS11-12g > UBA9320 > VMDK01. The sequence goes on along the minus strand of JACJZU010000003.1, from coordinate 39,962 downwards.
TGGACTCAAAGCGTTTGATATGCATTTTATCGCGGGAGTTCGAAAAATCCTTGGTCAAACCGAAGGAGATCGGCCCATTTTTTCTCGGATACTTCAGATTATGAATGAGTGGACGCAATTCATCTCCAAACTGCATCAGAGGTTGTGAGCAGGGTTTTGAACTGATCAAATACCGCTTCCTCATGTATTTCAGGGAGCGATCTCCCTCCAGATCCACATCAAACTCATAGCGGTTCAGCTCAGGTTGAACTTTCTTGATGAGTGCACTTAACGGTTCCATGAACACATCGTAGCGATTCACAATATTTCCGGGGTTCCTCAATTTCGACATACCGGGAATATGCCCGAATGGACTCTGATAGAATTGACTGGAAATTTTCACGTGTGTGCCCGCTTCTCCGGTATTTGTAACTACAGAACGCTGTGGGTAGAGAACGAATTTGGAGTTCAAAGCCAAATAGATACAATAGATCTTCTTCCAGCTATTGCTCCATTTCAACACATTTCGCGGAACAACCACCGCATTCTCGGAATACTCACCATCCCACAGAAACCTGTACAATTCGGTGGCTTCCTCCGAACGGATGTACATTCCCGACGAACAGGGAAATTGCATCAAATACGGCCCTTCCTCGTAGGGTAGAAATGGCAAGGAGCTGTAGTGAAAGTAGTGCTGATGATACAAGCCGAGACTACTCAGATCCTGCTGATCATCCATCATCGGGACAAACTCATCGAGAAACTCGATCAGTCCCTTATCCACAAATAGGTCATCCTCCAGGAGCACACCACCATTGGTAAAGCCCGCTATCAAACCGATACACTCTGTGAGATGCTCCTGCAGCCCCATGTGTTCGTCCCGCACGATAAGCTTCCCGATCTGAAAGACCGATCTCAGATCTTCCAGTGCAGAAACCAGTTTATCCTGTCCCGGGCTCTGATCAACGGAAAAATGTAAAATGAAGCGCTCCCGATCCAATTGAGCAAGTGACGATACGAGCTTATCGAGCCTTTTTACAGAGTCGTAGCACGCTACAACAATATTATACGGGGATTCTGCCACGGGGTCAAAATTAAGGTCTTTTCGCGCACGTTATGAAAAGCTTCAATTCTATTCATCAATATTCTGCTCTATCCGATCCACAAATTCTATCGGTAAGTACCAACCGTAAATACCCCACCCCCGGAAGGTCAATTCAACCAACTACCTCCCGCAACCGATCAAAGCAAACCGCATACACCTCAAAGTCCATTCAATACCCATTTGAAAACCCAAACAAAACCTCTCTGTTGTCTCCTCCCCCAATCAATAAACCCACCAACCCAAAAACCTATCCTACTATCTTCCTATCCTCCCATCTTCCAATCCCCCAACACATTCGCCACATAAGGCTGTATATCCATCAGGCGCCCCGATTCATGATGAGCCTTCCAGTGATTCCAGAATTCCGGGGTATACAAGTCGCTGTGATGCCGCTCAAACTCGTCGCGCAAAGGCCCTTTCGGTACTAGGAACCGAAAAAATTCCTCCGGGAAGATATCCCCTTCAAACACAGGCTCAGGATATTCCATAGCGAGTTCCTCTTCGTAGGTTGAGGATCTTCGCAAGGATTTAAAGCGACAATGGGTCAACGGCATCACTTCATCATAATCATAGAATACAACACGCCGCTTATCCGACACTCCGAAGTTCTTGATCAGCATATCCCCGGGAAAGATGTTGGTCAAGGCCATCTGTTTGATGGCATATCCGTAATCGATGATCACAGGGATATTCTCCGCTTCTTGATGTTCTTTGAGGAATACATTCAGCGGAACAAGTTTGCGTTCAACAAAAATGTTTCGAAAAACCATGTAGCCATCCTTGATCCGCACGCTCTCCGACGCCTGGGCCATCAATTCCCTTTTTAAAGCTTCGTCAAATGAATCAATGGGCAGAGCAAGGTTTTTGAATAATTGCACATCGGCCATTCGACCGACACGGTCCTGACCGGAAACAAAGCGGTATTTTTCAATTACCTCAGGCTCCGTGATCGTTTTGGGAGGTTCCACCTTATCGCGCACGATCTTGAAAACGTATTCTGCCTCCGGATGTTGGAATACGATCATTACCATTCCGCGAATGCCGGGAGCATAAGTGATCCGTTTGTCGGAATTGCTCACCTTCATCATGAATTGCTGGAGTAGCAGATCCTTGCCCATCTCCTGAAAACCGAGGTTTATGAACAGTTGCTCTCTCGGTTTATGGGGCATTACAGTACCCAGGTAGTTCACCAGCCCGACAGGAGATGCAGTGTTCACCAGGAAATAAGATCTGCTGAATGAAAATATATTCAACAGGTCCGATTCATCTTGAAGGCAAGCATTCAGTACGATGCCTTCATCGGTATGAGTATAGGCAAAAACGAGCGCCCGAAATGTATTTCCGGAATGTATCCGGCCTACTGCATAAGCGTGTTGATTGCGGTAGAACAGTTCCGGAAAAAAGTCTACGCAAACGCTCGAATTGTTTGGATCAACACCGCATTCATGCACTTTACTTAGGACTTGTTCCAATGCTGAATGGGCATTGGATACTGGAATTGCTCCATCCAGGGACAAAGCCTTGGCCAATGCCTGCGGCAAACCATCCTTCAACGTAAAGTTCCGCAATTCTACATCGTATGTCGCTAACTTCGGAAGAGGCAGGCTGAACGAAACACTGTGTTCCCCATATGCCTGGCGGAGGCACGCATTGATATAGCTAACTGCGAGAGGATACCAGTCATTGGCTTTGAAATGATCCAGGAAAGTTTGACTGATGGAACTCCAACTTCTTTGATTGAATGGCAATTCCTGGATGATGCTTGAACCGATATTGATCGCCGTTTCGCTGTGCCAAATTCTATCCTGCATGGACTTGCGCAAAGCAGCCCATCGACTTTCAAGAAAGAAATCTTTGGCAGTAGCCGTATAGCGCTCAAAACCCGAACGGAATTGCTCAAATCCATCGATCAGGGTAACGGCTATGTGTTCAGCATCCACGCCGAAAATGCATCATTGGCCCTGACCGGCAGAAAAACCAACGTTTCCGTCGAAAGTATACAGGTTCTCTGTTTTGATAATTTCGAATCCGGCATCGAGCACTTGTTGGTAGATGCTCATTACGTCGCTGCCTTTGCAGGATGTGAGTGCTTCATTCTTGAATCGACAACGCCAATGATCCGTGCAGAAAGTTTCCGGCATACCCCCGGGATAAACTTTCACCCCGCGATTGGTGATCATGGTAAGCCGCATATCACCTGCCTTGATCTTCTCCAATGCTTCACCCAACTTATTTGGGTCGCGATCGGATTCATGAATGAATATATCTACGCCCACCAATTCTTTCTTTGAAGGAACCGTTGGTTTGATCTGAATTTGGATTGTCTTACCCACCGCTTTGGAATAATCGACAGCTTTTAGTGTTTGAGGTAGTTGCCCGAGCCGGTCGATGATCGCCTGCGCAAATTCGCGGGTGCCCACTTTCTCTTTGCTCGTACCCTCCTTATAAATGTCGTAGGTATGTATACCATCCTCCAAAGTTCGGAGCCATGCATTGTGTACCTTCTGTGCCACTTCGGCCTGGTTGATGTGCACCAGCATTTGCACAGCGCCAAGAAGCAGTCCGCTCGGATTCGCCAGATTCTGACCTGCCCGTCGAGGTGCAGAACCGTGAATGGCCTCGAACATCGCAAAGCCATCCCCAATATTCGCCGAGCCTGCCAAACCCACTGATCCCGTGATCCGGGCAGCCACATCCGACAGAATATCACCATACAGGTTCGGCATTACGATCACATCGAAGGCTTCCGGTGTGTCGGCCAGTTTCGCTGCTCCTATGTCTACGATCCAGTGCTCTTTCTCAATATCCGGGTATTCTGTGCCGATCTCGTCGAACATCTTATGAAAAAGGCCATCTGTGATCTTCATGATGTTGTCCTTGCTGAAACAGGTTACCTTTTTGCGATTGTATTGCCGTGCATACTCAAAGGCATATCGGATGATCTTTTCGGTTCCGGGTTTGGATATGAGTTTCAGACATTGGGTGACTTCATCGGTTTGCTGATGCTCAATGCCCGCATAGAGATCCTCTTCATTCTCCCTGATGATCACCACATCCATTTTTGGATGTTTGGTTTGTACAAAGGGATGCAGTGAATTACAAGGGCGGATGTTGGCATACAGCCCGATAACCTTACGAACGGTAACATTTAAACTTTTAAATCCCCCGCCTTGTGGGGTGGTGATCGGTGCCTTCAGAAAAACCCTCGTCCTCCTCAGAGATTCCCACGCATGCGGCTCAATACCCGCAGAATGTCCCCGTTCATATACCTTCTCTCCGATCTCTATAGTGTCAATATCGATTTGCGCACCGGCAGCCTGTATGATGGATAAGGTGGCCTCCATGATCTCCGGCCCGATGCCGTCGCCGTAGGCAACTGTGATTGGTGTTTTACTCATGATCCTTGTTTTAATATTTATCTGACTAAACAGAACAAATATATTCAGCGGTAGTTTTAGAATTTCTCCTTTTTACCACCTTGAGAAAATCAGGAAGATGCATTAACCGTGGATTTAACGCACATGCCCTTCCGGATCTTCAAGACAGGCTCTGACCTGAAGAAGGTTCTTCTCGGATTCCGCAAGGATCATGAGTACATCCCCTGCCTCCAGTTCTGTAGAACCTCCCGGACGGATATAAGTATCTCCGCGCTTTATGAGCACAATTATTGATGACCTGGGTATGTGAAGATCAACGATCCGCCTACCCACAGAACCGAACTCCGGTAATATTAATATTTCATTTATAGATGATCTCGGTAGCTCTAATACCAACTTATCTGTTTCGGTGATCTTCTTGTACCTTTCCGGGAGTGCGACATGCAACCATTTGGCAACCACAGACAGTGTGGTTCCCTGGATAAGAACTGAGGTAACCGATATAAAAAATACAATATTGAATATCGCATGGGCCTTTTCAATTCCGGCCAGCAATGGATAAGTCGCAAAAACTATGGGGACGGCTCCTCGCAATCCCACCCAGGAAATATAGAATTTCCTGCGCTTCTTCATTTTAAAGAAGGACATACTCAGAAATACGGCAACAGGTCGGGCAATGAATATCAAGAAAAGAGAGATCAGTAATCCGGTTCCCAGATAAGGAACGATCTCCGATGGGAAAACGAGCAAGCCAAGTGTTAAGAAAAGTACGATCTGCATCAGCCATGCCAATCCGTCAAATACCTTCAGGATCGTATTCTTGTGTATCAGATCCTGATTCCCGAGGTATACAGCACACATGTAAATTGCCAGAAAGCCATTACCCCCAACGAAATCAGTAGCTGAAAACACAATGAACATCAGGGCAATTACCAATACCGGGTACAACCCCTCAAAATCCAGATCGATCTTGTTTATGATGAATTTACTGATCCTGCCGAATCCAAATCCGGCAATCGCCCCAAAACTCATTTGCTGAACAAACAAAGGGAAAACGGATAGCAGATCTCGATCGGGATTTGTTACAAGTGCAAGGAAAGCGATGGTCAGCACATACGCCATGGGATCGTTACTTCCACTTTCCAGTTCAAGAGTTGGTCGCAAATTGGATTTTAGAGCAAGGCTCCTGGATCGAAGGATGGAAAACACTGCAGCCGCATCGGTTGAAGAAACAATAGACCCGAGTAACATGCTTTCGTTAAGGGTAAAATCGCTGAGCCACCAAACAAATAAGCCAAGGGTAGTAGCTGTTAAAAGTACACCGACAGTCGAAAGAACAATTCCCTCCTTCAATATTGGTCGGACTGCCTTCCATTCCGTGTCCAGACCTCCCGAAAAAAGAATGAAATTCAAAGAAACAACGCCAATGAACTGCGCAACTTTCGGATTGTCGAAATGAATACCCCCTATTCCGTCCGATCCGGCCAGCATTCCGATCGTAAGGAATAAAAGCAGCGTGGGAACGCCGAACTTATACGAAGTTTTCCCTACTACGATGCTTACGAGCAGTAAGATCGAACCAATTAATAGGATGTTCTCGATCGTTAAATTCACATATGTCCCATTGCGCAGCTCTTATTCAAACCGTCAAACTGAGATATCGTTTGAATCGACAATGCTGGAGACGTGTTGCCATTATTCCTTGATAAATCGTACGACATGCTCTGTTCCGCCATATGCAATACGCAGAAAGTACAGACCCGAAACGATCCCTGAACAATTGTATGCACCATCATACAATCCCGTCGCATCCGGCAAGAGTTCGTAGGTATTGATCTTGCTTCCCCGAACATCATACATTTCCAGTACGGCCTTTGACCCGGAAGCACTCTTGAAAACGACCCTGAACTTATCATTGACAGGATTCGGTGCAAGACGGGGCACTGCATCCGCCGAAACGGCAGGCTCGGTATATTCCCTCACCCTATGTATGTCCGAAGTATACCACAAACCACCTGAAACACTGCCAGCCCAAACTTTTCTACCTTCTGAATCATTCGGATCGGGCAAGATCGCGCGTGTTCTCCCTCCAACATTATTAGGACCCCGCTCCTTCCAAATGCCCTTGTGATCCGCACCGAGCACGCAGGTATACATACCCCGTCCATGTGTAGCGGCTAGGAGTGTCCGATCATTGGGGCGGATATCCAGCATGCTCACCCTAAGGTAGGCCAGGCCCGTATTCATACTTTCCCATTTGGTAAGACTATCTTGAACTTTTGTGGTCATCATCACACCCAATTCAGTCCCCAGGTAGCAAACATTCGGATCAAAGGGGCTGATCAGTGCCCAGCTTACCGGAATATCGGGCAGATCACCGCTGATATGTGTCCAGGTAGGTTCGGGACCCAGGGCATTCCGGCATTCCCAAACATGATCTACCCCATAATTGGAATAGGTGATTATCAAGTGATTGGCATCTGCGGGGTCCACGGCAATGCACGATGGATTGATGCGATCAGGTCTGGGTAATTGTCCCAAAGGATCGATATCGACCGGAGAATATCCTTCAGTCGTTTGATCCATACCCTCGATCCGGAACACCCTACCTGTGTTGTACATGGCTGCAAACCCAATGTTCCGCACATTTTTACTCAAAGCCATTGCAGCCGGTATACCAAACGGACGCGTCGCCCTTTTCCATTGCGTACTGTCGGCCATGGAGGCATTGCTCAAACGCCAAATACCAAGATTGCTCGCCTGATAGATGAGTTCGGGATCATTGGGATCCATCATCATGGGATTTATGAACTGGGTATTGTTGTTTGTGATGTAGGGATTGGTGATCGTATCGATGTCTCCATGTCGGTTACGGTACATCCTGCGGTACTGCGTTGTGGTGAAGAAAATACCCGGATCCTCGTGATTGATCGCACAAAAACTTCCATCCGCCCAGGATTTCAGATCGAACTCGCTTATACCATGATCGGTTGAACCCTGTGAACCATTGTCCTGAGTTCCCCCCAATACAAAATGGCCATTGCGCTCCTGTTCGATCCTTCCGGTATAGAACTGCGTTACATTGTAGTTGGCATTCAGATCGTAAAAGCCGGGTTTTGAAGTTCGAATGCTATCGCAACGATAGATTCCCCCATCGTTTCCGAAGAGAACCGTATCGGCATTCAGAAATACGATCTCGTGCTGATCAACATGAACATAGGGGAGCTCACTTTTAATGCGTCGGTTGCCTTCCGTGAGTTGCTGCCAATTGGCACCTCCATCGATCGAACGCCAGATATTCAATCCACCGATCAGAACGAAATCCGGATCATCCGGATGTACCTGGGCAATCAGATCGTACCAGCCCTGTTGTGCGGCAAAATTCTTATCACCTCCGGGATCAGCAACAGCTTCCCAGGTCATCCCTGCGTCGTTGCTCCTATAGATCCCAAATATCCTTCGGTTGTTCACATCGTTGCGCACCGGAATTGCATAAATGCGCCGCGGTTCCGATGGTGCACATGCCAGTTCTATACGGTGGGCACCGGATGGAATTCCCTGAACACGCTCTTCCCATGTGCCGCGATCACCGTAAGCTGAATAAAAGATGCTTCCGCGCTCTGCAATACTCCCAAAGCTGGCAAACAGCGATCCATCAGCCGAGATCTCGAGATCGGCCACATCGGTACGATCGGTGGATTCACCGTTGCCCAGGATCAATTCCCAGGTATTGCCACCGTCTTCGCTTCGGAACAAACCATTGTTGGTTCCGGCGTAAACGAACGAATTGGCCGGATGTACCTGGATTACCTGACAGTAATAAAAGTCCTCAGTCGCTGTTGAGTTGATCCGTGACCAGCTCTCTCCGGCATCGGTGCTCTTCCAAATTCCTGCACCCCGCGTGGCATCTGCATTGAAGCGTCCCTCACCTGTACAGAAATACATCGTGTTGGGTGCATTGGGATCCGATGCAATATCCGTAACAGCCAACGTCGCAAAGAAATCGTCCACGGCCAGCCAGGGTTTTTCGAAGATGCGTTCCTTTTCAAGGGATTGCTCCTTCTGCAGGGCTTGACGTATCTGTAATAACTGCAAATACTTCAATTGAGCGGGAACCTCTCCGGTATATGGATTCACAAGGCGGCGGTATTCAAATTCTATGAAATCCGGAGCCTCAAGGCCGGAAATGGTGCTTTCCGCCGGTTTCAAACTGCAAGAACTTAAGATCGAGAGAAGTAAAAGCCAGACAATTCCGGTTCTGCCGGTGTTTTTCGCGTACATGTTCTATTGAATCAATCGCATTGGATCTATACGAACCGATGTGCGCCCAACTTGGTTCATAGGGGGCTGCAACTTTGTTACCTCAACGCCCAGACCGGAAATGCCCTGGTCCATCAGAGACAATGAAAAATAAACCCGCTGAGCCAACTCTTCGATCAATTTTGCCTCTTCCCTAAAAAGTTCCTTTATCCGATCCACGATGCGCTCGTAATTGATGGTCTCGGTAAGTTCCGACATATCTCCGTGCCTGAGGGGTAGCTCCAGCACCACATCCACCCGGTAATATTGACCAAGTTTTCGTTCTTCTTCATACCAACCATGATGGCCATACACCATCACATCCCGCACACTCAACAAGTAGCTGTTCTTCATTCCAATTAAGTTGTATTGAGGTGACGGACTGCCTGCCCGGCAATCCCTATTTTTGCAAATCTACTATTATCACATGAACGAGACGGATTACGCCAAATTGAAAGCCGACCGAGCAGGAATGGATCGGTTTGAACACCCCGATTTTTACTTGATCGATGAATTACTTACAGAAGAGCACAAGATGATCAGGGGTTCCGTAAGGGACTGGGTGAAACGCGAGATCTCACCGATCATTGAACAGGCTTGTCAGGATGCAAAATTCCCTTATTGGATCGTACGGCAATTGGGAGAGATCGGTTGTTTCGGTCCACAGATCCCTGCCGAATATGGTGGAGGTGGGCTCGATTATATCAGCTACGGCCTGGCCATGCAGGAATTGGAACGCGGCGACTCCGGAGTGCGTTCTACCGCCAGTGTTCAGGGGTCGCTGGTCATGTATCCGATCTCCAAATTTGGTAGTGAAGAACAAAAACACAAGTATCTGCCCAAATTGGCGAGTGGGGAATATCTTGGATGTTTCGGATTAACAGAACCCGATCATGGGTCGGATCCCGGAGGAATGATAACCCGCTTTCGCGATGCCGGCGATCACTATGTGCTGAATGGCGCAAAAATGTGGATCAGCAATGCACCTTTTGCCGATGTAGCCGTCGTGTGGGCCAAAGATGAAGAAGGTGTTGTCCGCGGTTTGATCGTCGAGCGGGGAATGGAGGGCTTCAGCACTCCTGAAACGCACAATAAATGGAGTTTGAGGGCGTCCGCAACCGGAGAGCTCGTATTCGACAATGTAAAAGTGCCAAAGGAAAATCTCCTGCCCGGTGTTAAAGGATTAAAAGGTCCCCTTACCTGTCTGAATTCAGCTCGGTACGGCATCAGCTGGGGAGCGATAGGTGCAGCCATGGACTGTTATACCTCTGCAGTTCGCTATGCCGCTCAACGAAAACAATTCGGCAAACCCATTGGGGCCTTCCAATTGCAACAGAAAAAACTGAGCGAAATGCTCACAGAGATCACAAAAGCCCAACTACTTACCTGGCGTCTCGGTGTGCTCATGAATGAAGGTCGGGCCACACCGGCTCAGATCTCTATGGCCAAAAGGAACAACGTGGAAATGGCCCTCAACATAGCACGGGAAGCACGTCAAATACACGGTGGGATGGGCATCACCGGAGAATATCCGATCATGCGACACATGATGAATCTTGAATCTGTTATCACGTATGAGGGAACGCACGATATACACCTGCTTATTCTCGGATATGAAATAACCGGTGAAAACGCCTTTGTCTGAACAAAATAGCAAAAATCACAGGCGCCGGCACGGTTTCTCCGTGTGGATCGTATTGGCCCTCCTTTCCATATGCGAACGCGCATGGGCCAGTTACGATTATACGCCCGTAATACTGCACTTGTCGGCAGATAAGCAACCCGACAGCCTGGGATTCAACCTGGTGCGTTCGTTCCCGAAACTGGTGTACCGTGAAATTCTGGAAGGAAGGGTCAAGCTGTACAACAACGCGGCCAAGGAAGTTCAGATCACTCCCTCCAACCTGATCCGACTTGAACAGGAAAATAAACTGCAGTTCGATCAGATCCAAGATCTTTTCTTCAACGAAGTGTGGAAGTACTACCACCGGAACTTTGAGTTTCAGGTGATCGGTTTCAGCTTTTTCGCAAGAACTCCAGCCCAAAAACTGTTGAATTTTGGATTTGTAGACGCCAATGAAATTCGACGACTCCTGGAAAACCGATATGCCGAAACCGACCTCAATGGTCCGGATAGCCTAACCTATTGGCAAGCCATATGCAGCAAGGCATTTTCCTTTCAGGTGGTGAAATTTGGGAATAAAGACTTTGAAAAGAAACCAGAATTGGCCATCAAATTGCGAAAACAGGCGCTTTGTGCCAAAACTCGAAAAAACACGTATCCGATCTCCAGGCGAAAATTTGTGAATTCCGTAATGTATCCGAGCAAGGATGAGCAGCTCGATAACTTTCGTATCTGCAGTTCACTCGAATCATATTATCGCAAGAATCCGCAAGTTGTATTCCGACACATACAGGTTGGCCCGGAATACAAGAATCGCGAATATCCCATGACCCTCACCCGCATCGAATTGCAGGAAACCTGGTTTTGGCAAGAGGGGAAAGTGCATCGACGTACGGATAAGATCTTGCCCTATATCAACGGAGTTGCGATGGATTCCCTGAATTGGACCGAACTTCAACGACTCAACCTGATGGTGAATTTCCGGCCTTTAACAGAACTTTTTGAAGATGGGAATTTCACCTTCAATATCGCTCAGGTGAATAGTAGTCCCATCCGCCTTGAAGATCAACCCATTGTCCAAAACGCACTTATTATGGGCAATTGGACACGTATTAAACTTAAATCGAAGAACAAGAATTAAAATTTAAAATCAAAACAGATCATGTACAATATCAAGTTTGGAACCGATGGCTGGCGGGCCATTATTGCAAAGGATTATACCACCGACAATGTACGCCGTGTGGCAGATGCTACGGCGCGTTGGATACTCCAAAACCGACCGGATCAAAAAATTGTGGTGATCGGCTACGATTGTCGCTTCGGCGGTCAGATGTTTCTCGAAACCTGTGCTGAAATATTCGCTACTCACGGTATTCGCTCCCTGATAGCCAACAAGTTTGTGAGTACGCCCATGGTCTCATTGGCCTGCACCCGATACCAGGCCGTATTGGGTATCGTGATCACGGCCAGTCATAACCCACCGAGTTACAACGGTTACAAGCTCAAAGCCCATTATGGCGGTCCATTGTCGCCTATACACATTTCAGAAGTGGAAGCCCTTATCCCGGAGCATGCTCCCTCGCCCTCCCTAAGTTTTGCCGCTGCAATGGAATCAGGACTGGTTCAGGTGATCGATATGGAAACGGAATATATCGAGCAGGTGGAAGCAAGTTTCGATATGGAGAAGCTGCGCAACGGAGGTCAAAGCTGGGCTTACGATGCCATGTATGGTGCCGGGCAGGATGCGATGCGCCGGCTTTTACCAGAAGCAACTTTCCTACACTGTGAGTATAATCCGGGCTTCGATGGACAGGCTCCGGAACCGATCCACAGAAATCTCACCGAATTCTCTGAGCTCATCCAAATTGCCGGCGATATAGACAGCGGACTGGCAACCGATGGCGATGCCGACCGCGTGGGCCTTTACAACGATCGGGGAGAATTTGTGGATTCGCACCACATTATCTTGTTGTTGATCCATTACCTGCATAAACACAAAGGCCTGCATGGAAAAGTAGTGAACAGCTTCAGCTGCACCGGAAAGATCCGGAAACTCGCAGAATTGTATGGTCTGGAACAGGAAACCACCAAAATAGGCTTTAAATACATCTGCGACATCATGGTAAAGGAAGATGTACTGATCGGAGGAGAGGAGTCCGGAGGTATTGCCATCAAGGGCCATATTCCTGAGCGCGACGGCATTTGGATCGGTTTGGTCATCTGGGAATTCATGGCAAAAACCGGAAAATCTCTGAACGAACTCATTCAGGAGATCTACGATATCGTGGGAAGCTTTGCCGTAGAAAGATACGACCTCCACATCGATGAGGACATCAAGCAAAAGATCGTTGCCAGTTGTGCCCAGCGAACTTACACCGAGTTTGGCTCATACAAGGTTGAAACCGTTGAAGATCTCGACGGCTACAAATTCCATTTAGGCGATGAGAGATGGGTCATGATACGTCCGTCCGGAACCGAACCCGTTTTGCGCGTTTATGCTGAAGCTGAGAATTCAGAAAAAGCATTTGACATACTGGATCGAACCAAAAGAGCAATTCTTGGCGCATAAGCTGATTGCCTTCCTACTGTTGCTCACGCTGGGTTTGCGTGGCGAGGCCTCCGACAGCCTCTCACGACCGGATCCGCAACGGGTGAAATTTCTGGCCTGGGCGAATGGGATCACGTATACTGCAGGTATAAGCGGTTTGTACTTCCTGTGGTATGCCGATTATCCCATGGAAGGTTTTCATTTCTTCAACGATAATGCGGAGTGGGCACAAATGGACAAGGTGGGACACGCAGCTTCCTGCTATATGGAAGGACTCGCCGGAATCGAAATGATGCGATGGGCCGGGTTTAACGACCGAAAGGCAATTTGGTTAGGAGGTAGCTATGGACTTTTGTGGCAAGGTGCCGTGGAAGTTTTAGACGGTTTCTCATCCGGTTGGGGCTTCTCTACCGGTGATATGGCAGCCAATCTGTTGGGAACGGGCCTCGTAATTGGTCAGGAATTGTCCTGGCAGGAACAGCGTATTCAGGTCAAATACAGCTTTACCCAAAGTAAATATGCAGCATACCGACCAAATGTGCTGGGCGAGGGGTTCATTCAACAAGCCCTCAAAGATTACAATGGCCAAACCTATTGGTGTTCTTTCAACCTGAGTACCTTCAGCCCAAAAAGCAAGATACCGGATTGGCTCAATGTAGCGATCGGTTACGGGATCGATGGTTATGTTGGTGCAAGAACCAATGATCTTGGTCCGGACTATCCGGAACATATTCTTCAATACACGCGGAGTAGACAGTTTTATCTTTCACCGGATATCGATCTCCGCAAACTTCACGTTGAGAGAACATGGGTAAAAGTAGCCTTGCACGTGCTGAACAGCATCAAATTCCCCGCACCTGCCTTAGAATACCGCACCGCAACATCAAAGCTTCATTTCGTTCCCCTGCAATTCTGATTAAATTTGAATACTTCTTGGGTCCTCGCATGAAATTTCACCTCAAATGGATCAGCACATGCACAGTGCTTTTCGCGACACAATTATCAAGCGCACAGCTACCCGAATTACAGCACAGTTTGGAAGAAGCTGTGATGACCCTGGCCGATCGGGAAGATCAATCGGGTGTTTTCGTAAATCCGCTCGATCAAGTTCCCGATAGCATATTTATTGAGTTGGGCCGACTCGCATACCGCTCGAACGATTACTACCATGCCGCTCAGTATTTCGAAATTGTAGAAGCCAAACTTACACCGGCCGATCGACTACTTTTTGCCAATGCACTACTGCAATCCGGGGAAGTAATTCGGTCTGAGAAGGCTTTCAAAGAATACCTGAACGGCCGATCAGACAAATACCACCATCAACTGTTTCAAATCCGTTCGAAAGCTGGTTCTTTCCAGCGATCAGACGCCATTCACGGCAGGGCGATCAGCGTGATCCCGCAGGAATTTGGGAGGATCGGACTGATCCGGGACAATAACGCAGCCCTGGCTCAATTGAATTGCAGCGGAGCCGTATCCGTGGAAAGATCCCTGGACTTCCACGAAAGTTCCTCCGACCTGGGTAGTTTTACAAAGGTTTCCGGGAATACCTACGTCTTCTCCTCCAGGAACAGCGATGGCCATTTCAGTCTGAAATATGCCGAACTCAACAAAAAAGGCACTGGATGGAAGGAGGTCAGATGGCTTAAAACTGGAAAAGGTGCACACAACGCAGCCTTCCCATTCTATGCGAACGGCGAACTCTATTTTGCATCCGACAGGGCTGATGGCCTGGGTGGATTCGATTTGTACAGATCCAAACTCCGCAAAGGCAAACTAAAGCATATCGAAAACCTGGGTGATCCATTCAACACGGCTTCCAATGAAGTGTACCCTATTGTAAATGGTCAAAACCTGTTCTTCTCCTCAAATGGTCTTCCGGGGTCCGGCTCTTACGACATCTATACAGTTTCTTTTCGGGATTCTGTTATTAAGCCACTACCAGCGCCTTGGAACAGCACCGATGCGGATTGGCTGATTCTCCCTCTGTCCGAATCAAATCAATTTGTTCTGCGCAGCACGTATAAGGACATGGAATTTGTACGCTTATCCGAAGCTACATCCAACAACTCACCTACCTATTCCCTTTCCGGACAACTGCGCAGTGGAGACACGTACCCGGTAGGTGTGCGCATTCAGTGCGGTAAGGTAGGTGCTCAAAGTGGTACGTTCACTACTTCCGGGAATAACGGATATTTCGAATTCCTTCTAAGCGATCCTGGTTTCTATGAACTTTTTGTTGATGAGTCGAACTTCAAGACGTACCGTGAAACGATCGAACTCACAGAGGATGGCAACAAATTGATCATCGATCTTAAGCCTCAAGAACCTGTCGTGGCCGTAACCGAAAAAACTAAATCCGGTTCTGAAAAAGTCTCTAAACCCGTGACTACTGTTGAACAGAAGCCGGTTATAAAAGAAGAAGAACGCCAGGATCCGCCAACAAAACCCGTATCTTCAAGCCCAACCGCAGCTACAAACAACACTGCGGCCGACACGAGGACTCCGGAACAAAAAACGGACGTACAAGAGAATAAAAAAGACTCCCCGATCGTACACGCAGAAACAGCCAAACCATCTGAGCCAAAATCCGATCCGGGAGAATTCCGGAATCAGGACAACCAATATCTCGCCATTCTCGGAGCAGCCTTCAATCCAAACGATGCGCGCAAACTGCTCAGTAGCCTAAAAAAGGAATATCCTGAGGTGGCTATCTATTATTTCGAGGATAAGTCACTCTATAGGGCCGGTATCGCCCTAAGTGAATCCAAAGAAGATGCACTTCGAAAATTCTATGAGATCAAGAAAGATCGGGCTCAGGTCTGGTTACTCAAACCCTGATCATTCATTTTCGCAAATAACGAGGCAATTTCAATTCCCAAACCCCATTTCCATAGGTGGCGATGTAGAGCATCTTAAATTGACGTTGCATGGCAAGATCCCGAACCATCATATCCGGCATCGCCCCGTTGATCTGAACCCACTGATCCAACTTGGAATTCCGGAAGAATAATCCGCCATCCGTTCCCAGAAAAACACCACTTTTCCTGCCGCCATTGGGTAAAAGAACATAGGTCCCATAATTGGGCAGCCCTTCAGAATAGTTTTCCCAGTTTTCACCGCCATCCCAACTTTGAAACACTTTGAATCTGCCATATTCATCGTCGTATCCATACAATGAGATCCAAATATGCCTCGCATCATTGGGATCCCGGCAGATCGAAGAAACGGACCGCCATGCCAATATCGGAAGCTTTGCCGTAATATCGGCCCAGGTATCTCCTCCCTCCCAGAACTTCCCCAAAAACAGCCGATCTCTCAAACCGGAATCCAGTGCCCATGTGGGCTGATCCTTCGCAATGAGGGCAAAGGCTGTATCACCGCTTTCATAAACCGACAAAGCCCGTATCTTGGTGAAATGTCTGCCCAAAGTACGACTTCGGTTATACCATTTGCGTTCGGAATAAGTCAAGACATCATCGTCACCAACAAGCAGCTCCGCTCCCAATACCCCGGAAACCAATGGATAGTGGAGGCGGTTTGCGCTATACGGCATCTGCAACATATCCCACCGGGAAATATCCCCCCTTGAACTGCGCAAATGCCCGTTCTGCATGATGTACATCTGCCCATTGCCGAAGAGACATACACCTCCATCCCCGTAAACAGTTCCCAGATTGGTCCAATTACCATCGTAGATGAAATTGCCGAGATCCTGGCAACCGATCAACAGTTTGCGCTTTTCGGAGCTATGCGCGTCAATCCCATAGATCTGCGTAACGCACAAACCAGCACCACTGATGTCGGTCCAATTCGTTCCCTTGTCCGAAGAAAATGAAACTCCACCATCATTACCAGTGTACAAATTCCCCTGTCCGTCGAATTCCAATGCACGTATATCATCGTGCATAAAGTTTGAGAATCCCAGCAGGGGCTGACTGACCAATTCAAAATTCCGCCCCCCGTCATCGGAGCGGTACATCCGCACCGAACCCACATAGATGATCGAACTATCCCCCGGATCGTATGCAATTTCGGCATGATTTCGATCCACCCGGGAAAAGATCCGCCCTTTATACAGATTTGTCCAGCTTTTCCCTCCATCCGTACTTCGATCGATATAATTCAGTCCGTCGTATTTGTACAATACCAACAGCCCCTGCTCTCTGAAAGGATTGCGACAGATCGCAAAGCGATCCGGGGCCTGACGTCCTTTCTTGGCGATTTGATGATAGGAAAGTCGGTCATCGATCCGCTGCCAGATCTTCAGAGAGCTATCTCCCATCCAGATCTGATTGCCCGCAGCATAACCGTATGCACCTCGGCTATGCGGGAGAAGTAATTGTCGGAAATCCCGACTCGACCCCGGTACTCTTTCAAGTAGTTTTCTGAAATTCCTGCAGGTATCCCTGCTCAAATAGATCTCGTCGTTACTCAGTGCCACAAATGTGCCTCCATCGTACTGAACCCGTTTCAGCCCCCAGATAACCTCTTCATCTTCCGGAACAAAGCTCAAACCGGTTGTCTCCCAGGTTTGGCCACCGTCCCGGCTATGAAGTACACCTAAACCAAAAGGGAATTGGTTCACGGTCGTGCCCGTACCAACCCAGATCCGGTTCGGATCCAGCTCGTCCACCACCAGATCAAGTACGCCGCAAACCGGATGCACATCGAAAATGAATTGCCAGTGCTTACCGCCATCCCGACTGCTGTAAAGTCCCCCAGAGTTACTACCCGCATACAGTATGGATCCATCTTTCGGGTGAATCGCAAGGCTTTCGATCCATCCCATTCCATTGGGGCACCACGATCCGCTGTCGGAGGTGGTAGGTGGAAGGACAACCGGACCGAGATGTTCAAATTTGAAATCTCGGGTGTAGCGTTGGGCGCTAACACTGCAGGTAATGAGGAGTAAACAGAATATGTAATTGAACCTCATAATTTACTGAGGTATTCAATCAACAAAACAACTGCTATCAGTATAAAGAGCATACCGATGATCTTATTCAGTTTGAGTTTATCCATCCACTCGATAACCTTACGTTTGTATCGGGAGGCCAGCCAAATAAAGATCAACAGCATCAAAAAGGCGCCAAACGCTGTGCCAATGATGAAAGCCCATTTCGGCGAGATCAGTACATACGTTCCAAAATCAATCCAGTTATATGCAACCAGGATCCAGGCAAACCAGAAGGTGATCAGTTGCGGATTGAGCAGGGCAAGCACCAATCCTTTAAAGAAACTACCCGAGAAACTATAGGGTTCGGAATGTGTTCTCGGTTTTTGACGATACATATAGATCCCCATTCCGATCAGAACAGGAACAGCCGATACTTTTAAAATCGCGAATAGTTTTTCATTCCCCTGAAGGAACTGAACGCCCTCAAAGGCAATCCAGGAATACAACAATTCGGGCAACACCCCTCCGATCGCCATGAGCAAGGCACTTCGGATGTGATGGAACAAGGTGGCATAGATCACGTTCACATTCACCACACCAAGCTGCAAACTCCCCCAAAGGCTGATCACAGAAGCGAAGGCAAATGCTGTAAGTTCGTTCACGGGTCAAAAATGTTCATTATTTCCGAGCTTGAAAAGGCAGAAATTCGATCCAAGCCCATCCCCTATCCCGGCAAGTCCATTTACCAATATCAAATCCCAAAAATCCATCCAATATCCGCCCCATTCCCCTCCTAACACTTAAACTACCAAGTCCCCATCCATCCACCCATCCACCCATCTACCCATCTACCCATCCACCCATCTTCCTAACTTCCTAACTTCCTATCTTCCCATCTTCCCATCCTCCCATCTTCCCATCCCCCATCCCCCCAATAACAATTAATTAATCTAACTGTTGGAATATTACAGGTTTGGATTAGCCGGTGAAAGAGAACGTTCAATCACAACTCCATCTGAATTCTCAAATATGAAAATCGAAAAATTAGAGCAGGAATTGCGCGAGATCCTCCTTGAGATGATCTCCTGGGAAGCTAAGATCGATGCTCTCCTGGAACAAGTACACCCTTCCTATAAACTCAGCGCAAAGAACCTACTGCGATATCTGCTTTTGCGAAGTAAAGACCTGCGAAAATACCACGGTACACTATCCGACCTGGGCGTTTCTTCACTCAGATCCGCGGAAGGTTACGTGTACAGCAACCTCTATAATGTAGTCAGAAATCTTAATTTAATTCAGAACAACCCGATCGAGATCCAACCGAACATAGAGATCGTTGGATATACAGGAAGTATAAAACTGATCCGGGATCATTCGAACAGTTTGTTTCGGGAACAAGAACAGGAGCAGTTCACGAATATTATGGTCACTCTTCCCGACGAAGCGGCACACGACAAGGAATTGTTGCGTGAAATGGTGATCAACGGCATGAACATAGCCCGAATAAACCTAAGCCACGGTGATCAGAACATTTGGATGAAAATGGTTCAATTCCTTCGGGAGATCGAGACTGAGACTGGTCGAAATATCAAAATATACATGGACCTATCAGGGCCTAAGATCCGAACCGGTCAAATTAACATGGAGGCACGAAAAGGAAAGGTCAAGCATTCCATAAACGTGAAAAAAGGCGAACGGGTCACGCTCATTTTCGACGATCCTTCAGCCAGGAAGATCAAACAAGGCAAGAAGGGGCAAAACCAAAAAAGGATCCCCGTTTCCCTAAATGCGGTTATTCTGGATGCCCAAGAGGGAGATCTGATCTTGTTTGACGACGGAATGATCAAAACCCGAGTCGTCCATAAAAAGAAAGAATATCTGGAGCTGGAGATCCTGGAATGTTACAAAACGAAGCTTGGGTCCCACAAAGGGATCAATCTGCCGGATACCCGTCTGAACCTTCCGGCACTAACGGCAAAGGACAAAGTTGATCTTTCTTTTGTATGCGAACACGCAGATATCGTGGGATATTCCTATGTGCGAACCGCGGCTGATGTGAACCACCTCTATGAAGAATTAGCTCAGCGCAATGCAGAAGGTATAGGGGTTATCTTCAAGATCGAGAACAGAGAATCATTCGAAAACCTGCCGGAAATATTACTGGCAGGAATGCAGCGCGACAAGATCGGTGTGATGATTGCACGTGGAGATCTGGCGGCTGAAATTGGATTCGAACGTCTAGCCGAGGTGCAGAATGAGATCCTGTGGATCTGCGAGGCTGCACATATTCCGGTCGTTTGGGCCACGCAGGTCTTGGAAAATCTCGCCAAAACAGGTATTCCCACAAGGGCTGAGATCAGCGATGCCGCGGTTGCAGCACATGCCGAATGCGTGATGTTAAACAAAGGACCCAAGATCGTGGAAGCAATTCGCGTTTTGAACGATATCCTCACCAGGATGGAAGGTCATAAATTCAAGAAGAAAAATGAACTCAGAGCATTGAGGGTGGCGCAACTACATATCGATAGGTTCAGGGAAAAGACTTAGCAGAACTCACCAAATATGCAGCTTTTGCCTTGTTATGATCCACAGATCACGTGGAGCTTCTCAGTTTTAGGTGATTGTTAATAGAATTTGGAGTGATTACCAATCCGCTTTTTCATTTCAACAAGTTTACGGCTGCAAGTCGCTCCGAATGGAGAATTACAGACGAAATTTCGATTTCAACTAGCTTTGAAAGGCTAGTAAACCATAACACGCCCTTCCCAGAAACATTCCGACGAGCGACTCCGGATAAAATAAACCCCGGAAGGCAGATCTTCAACAGGAATGGCCAACCTGGTCTGTTGCTCAGTAACAACAAATTGCATCTTCCGAACATAGCGTCCAACCATATCCCATAATTCAACCTCTAATGGTCCGGATTGTGGGGTATTGAAATATAATGTGTCGCGAACCGGATTGGGATAGTACCGGAATAAATTCGTCCGCATCCGGCCCTCAAAACCCGGATCCACCATAAAATCAAGGGTATCGCAGAATGAACTGAAGGTAGCACGGGCACTTATCCCCTGTAGTTCTGCCGATGCAGGCAACTCCAGGACTCGTCCTGTTCCAATGATTTGCGAATCCCTAAACCACCATACATTTGACGGATTCCCGGGAACGCGAAGCATCCAATTCAACGCATTACAAGTCCCTGATTCCGCAATTTCAACGTAGATCGGTTCATCCGGAATTTCCCTGATCTGAATGGCATCGATAAAATAGTAGGCCGTTCGATCCGGATTGAATACGCGCTGTACATCATTCATAGGAGTGAGTTTCTTCGGACTGTTGTGATTGGCTCCGATCCAAAAGTATTTCAGTCCGGAACGATACACCAGTGTGCCCTTTATGGTTTCCCAACCCGTACGGTTCGTCATATCGGCATCCAAACCGAGTGAAGTAGTGGGATAATTGTACAGTAACAACGGATTGAAATAGCGCTTCGTTCCATCGGGAAAAGTTGAAACATACCAGGAATTGGAGTCCGAGAAAGTGATCGCCAATTGATCCAATGCCCAGGGGGATTGCCAGGCCAGTGACACGTTCATCGTGATGCAATACGCCCTTCCGGGTATCATATTTTCGTGATCCAGCGTGCCAATGATGTAATCGTAATAGCGGTAACCTTCCGTGGTTGCCATGATTCCCGCCATGTTGTCGCCATCGGCTGCTTCAATATCTCCAAGATCGTTCTTCGGTACTCCTACATTACCTGCCCCACATCGGGCAAACAGATCAGTGGAAGTGCCTATGCTGGGGAAATAATGCTTAGCCAGATAAATACCTCCCTGACCTCGCGGACAGGATGTTATCTCTTCAAAACTTCCATTGAGTGCATAGTTGCGGCCATTCCATACTTGTGCGCATGCCTGGGATATGTTCAACAGGACAACAATAAGGAAGAGATTTAAACGCAACATCGATCCGATACACTTCACAGAACCAATCCTATCCCGCAGAAGGGTTGAGTTCTTTGCCAAATTTAGTTACCATCTGAATCAGGTTTGTGCTCATTAGATCCCGAAAGCTTCCTTTTGGTGTAAAAATGGTGCAGAATTATTCTTCAAACGTCTGGGCTGATCCGATTCCTTACCCTTATTTTGAAAGAAAAAAAGATATGAGCGTGGAGTTGACTGGAACCCTGATCGAGAAGAGGCAAATTGTTACCGGTGAAAGCAGTCGGGGCACCTGGCAAAAGCAGGAGATCATCATTGAAACCAATGAGCAATATCCCAAGAAGATCTGTCTGGTGTGCTGGGGAGAACGAATAGATGATATTAAGAATGTAGAGCAGGGAACGGTCATCAAGGCCGCCGTCGACATCGAATCCCGGGAGTATAACGGCCGTTGGTACACCGATGTGAAGGTATGGCGTTTCCAGCCGGTTGGTAATACCGGAACTATGCCTCCACTTCCAGAGCCTCCCCCGTTTGACAGAACAAGTATAAAAACAGGACAGGGAACGAGTTTCAATAATGACGAGATGGAGGACGATCTTCCATTCTAGCCAAACGAGATCACGGGAAAGTCGCCAAACGGTCATCCTGTCCGCGCCATCGTCCCGAAAGTTAATGCGTGCAATTTGTCAAACCACATAGTGAAAGGAAGAATGGCATCGGGTTTATGCTTTGTTTTAGTTGATCCAAGTTGAAACGGATCTTACTCCTTTCAGATACGCATGGCTACCTCGACGAGCGAATTCTGAGCAGGGCTGCCGAACACGACCAGATCTGGCATGCCGGCGATTGGGGCAGTATCGGAGTATTTGAAAAATTATCGGAACTGCGTCCGGTTCGGGGTGTTTACGGGAATATCGACGGACAGGATATACGGGCATGCTGCCCAAAGGAGCTATCGTTTTCCTGTGAGGGAGTTCAGGTATATATGACACATATATGTGGGTACCCGGAACACTACAATGCCCAGGCAAAAATGCGCATCCTTCAGGAACGGCCGCAAATTGTGGTTGCCGGTCATTCACATATACTCAAAGTGATGTACGATAAAAAGCTTGCACATCTGCATCTCAATCCCGGCGCAGCCGGTAAGCACGGATTTCACCGGATCCGAACCATGCTCAGTTTTGAGATCGATGGAAACGATATTCGCAATATGAATGTTCTGGAATATCCGAAATAAGCTCTGGTTTGAACCGTTAAACTGTTACTATTTATGCGATCACTCCTTCTGATTCTCTCCTTCCCACTTCTGTTCGGAACTTCCTGCTCCGCGCAAAAAGTTAAACTCAGCGGAACCGACAATAAAAAAGCCTACGAATTATTCGGTACGGCTATGCGTCAGCGCGATCTGCTCGAATACGATGCCGCGATCAAGACCCTGGAAAAAGCATTGTCCAAGGATCCGAATTTCGTAGATGCATGGGATCTGAAAGGTAAAATTCACCTTGAAAATGGAGAGAAGGACAAGGCCAGGGATTGTTTTGAACAAGTCCTTACACTCAATCCCGAGCACCCATTTGCCCTGGTAGACCTCTCCGAACTGCTTTTTGAAGATGGACAATACGACCGATGTATCAAGTTGTTGCAGGGCGTATTGCGTCAAGGGCCGGGCACTCCCCAGTTCGTTAAAGCCAAAAGGCTGGAGCGCAATGCCGAATTCGCCCGCGATGCCGTGAAAAATCCGGTCCCTTTCAACCCACAGAACCTGGGTTCAGGTGTAAATACGATCGAGGAAGAATACTTCCCCGGCTTGAGTCTGGATGAAAAAACGCTATTCTTCACCCGAAGAGACGGACGCCTGAATATTCAATTCCAAAATGAGGATCTCTTCAGCAGTTCCCTGATCGATGGATCATGGACCAATGTAAAAAACTTAGGGAAGCCAATAAATACGGAGGAAAATGAAGGAGCATTCAGTGCAAGCGCCGATGGTAAGACCCTATACTTCACCTCTTGCAGTCGGCGGGGTGGTGTAGGCCGTTGCGATATCTGGATATCGAACTTTTCCGGAGGAAAATGGAGTGAGCCCGTCAACCCGGGGAAACCGCTCAATACACGCGATTGGGAATCCCAACCGGCACTTTCTGCCGATGGCAGGGCCTTGTATTTCGTGTCAGACCGGCCCGGTGGTTTCGGAGGCACCGACATCTGGGTCAGCTATCGAACAGAGACCGGCTGGGGTGTGCCTGAAAACCTGGGAGAGCGCATCAACACTCCCGATGATGAGCAATTCCCCTTCATTCACCCCGATGGTGTAACCCTGTATTTCAGTTCATACGGTCACCCCGGAATGGGCAAAAGCGATCTGTACTTCAGTCGCAAAGGTCAAGACGGCTGGTCGACCCCGACCAACCTGGGCTACCCCATCAATACGGCCAAAGATGAATGGAACCTGATCGTGAACCGTACCGGAGAAACAGCCTACTTCTCCAGCGATAACCGCGAAGATGGATTTGGAGGTATGGATATCTATTCCTTCCCGCTCCACAACCAGGCCAGGCCTTCCGCGAGCGGATATGTGAAAGGACTGGTTTTTGACGCCGCAAACCGATCCCGATTGGCCGCCGAAGTGGAATTATTCGAATTGCAGAACGGTCAAAAAGTAAACGGCGTAAAAACCGAAAAAGGATCCGGGGATTTTCTCATAGCACTTAAACCCAATACGGCTTATGCATTCGAAGTGCGGAGCGAAGGCTACCTCTTATACAGCGCTCATTTCGACCTGGCCGAACAATCCGCTGAAAAACCGCTGCTCCTGGAAATAGGTCTAAACAAGATCGAAACGGGTCGATCGGTAGTTATAAACAATGTTTTCTTCGATACCGATAAATGGGAACTTAAAAGTGAGAGTTTCGCTGAATTGCAAGTACTGGTTTCCTTCTTGAATGAACATCCAAATGTGCGCATTGAAATAGGCGGACATACGGATAATACAGGAAATAGGGAATACAATACCCGTTTGAGCAGCAATCGGGCAGAGAGTGTCTATAAGTTCCTCATTTCCAAGGGTATCGCGCCTAACCGATTGAGCTACAAAGGCTATGCGGATACCGTTCCCATTGCCGATAACGGTACCGAAGAGGGCAAGGCACGAAATCGCAGAACCGAATTCAAAATTCTCGGTACAAACTGATCATCCCGGACTTTCCGACGAGATTCGATCGTAATTTGGAATGTGCAAACGCACTGGTTACAAGTTACCATCACAGTACTGTAATTCGACAAACTCGTCCTGTAAAGCCTTTTGGATCAATTATTCAAGTTCGCTAAAAGATCGGGTTTGAGCAGTTGGGAATGCTTTGCACGAACTTTTCAGTTTAGCACCAACTTTGTTTCTTGAGAAAACCCTGGAGTTCCACCTTTTTCGCCGTAAATGTTTAGAGCCATTCATTATTGGTCCAGTCCAGATTTGCTATCCATTCTTTGGTTCAAGATCCGGATTACTTCAACATCTTCTCTGTTGTGGTTGACCCAGTGGCAGATCAAATGGAATTTTACCCAAGAACAGTACTATCCTTTTCGAATATGTCCACAATCCTTTCCTGATTTGGGGTTAACCGCCAAATATCCAGCTATGTCAAAGCTCAGGTTTATGGTTCTATCCGCTATTCGCGCGACCAGTTTTCGCAAGTGTAAAGCCAAATTCCCGATTTGCCTGTTCACCGATTCTATGGTTCAATATTCAGTCCGGTGCTCTTGATGAAGGTTCTTTCAAGGTTCCTTTCTATCAAAAGTTTTTCGCGAAACCCGAATTTGCACCTCCTTAGGCTCCTTGACGAACTGTGCATTAATTTCTACGTTTGCCCACATCCTCTAAGCAGCCGGTACTGCTTCGCTCACCGATGAATAATTGCCGGTTTTAAGTTGTCTGCAAATGAATTTGTCAAAATAGTCGCCAACTAAGATCGAAGTGTTTTGAGCCATGATCCCATCCCAGTGTTGTTTCTTGATAACACCAAGTATTGGTATCAGGGCCAAATCATACTTGAGTTGGAGTAGTTGCTGAATACAGGTTGGTCATTCTTTGAATTTGATCTCCAAATAGCCCAGCATCAACCACGCATCACTCCGGTGGCAATCGTCCAATTTGATCTGGAAGACCTGCTCTCTGAACTTGCAGAACAGGAATACATCCGCAGATTGAACAGCATCGCGTGTTCTGATCTCAAACTTGACATCGGTTAATTCCACTTCTTGCCAATCCACACCTCTTTGCGCTGCATCCTCAATAACCTTTTCAAAATTAGCTTTCGACGTACTCCGAAGATGATCGGCATGGATCTTTATGATACCGGCCACATAGGATTTGGTACTGTCCGGAACGTGCGCATTGTTGACCATCGTATCGCAGTCCGATCCTGAGAAAATGAGACGGAGGTACCCCTCGTAGTCCCTGTTTTGAATGTGCTCGAACACTTCTCTTCCCAATATCCCGGGATCAGACGGACGGATATCGCGTTGGGAGAAGGCATCTGTACCGAAAAGTACGATCAACCCAAGTAAGAAGTAATGCTTCATATTAACGTTAAATAAATCCTTAGGGCGAGGTGTTGCGCAATACGCTCAGCCATGCCACACTTCATCAAAATAGCGTTCTACAACTTTGGGGAAATAGGTGTGTTCCAGCTGATGAATACGACCCGCCAAACTTTCAGGTGTTTCCGATGGATGAATTTCCAGCCCTTCCTGAAAGAGTACACGCCCCTTGTCGTACTCCCGGTTCACGAGATGAATTGTGATACCGCTGTTTTTTTCACCTGCAGCAAGAACCGCTTCGTGCACCCGCGACCCATACATACCTTTTCCGCCGTATGCGGGTAGCAGAGAGGGGTGAATATTGAGTATTGCATCCGGATATGCATCTATCAGATCAAAAGGGATGAGCTTTAGAAAACCCGCAAGTACGATCCCCGAAATATTGAATTTGGAAAGCAACGGACTCAACGCTCCCCCGTTGAGCATAGCCGATGAGAAAACGACCACAGGAACGTTCAATCGCTGCCCCCGCCCGATCACTCCGGCATGGGCATTATTTGTACAGATCAGAGAAATGCGGATCCTGGGATGCGATTCGAAATAGCGATACAGCACTTCGGCATTGCTACCATTCCCACTTGCAAAAACAGCCAGTTCGATCATGTTCGGGTGGCAAAGGTACTCAGGATGAGTTCCAGTTGCCGGAGCAATTTGGCTTTTTCGCGTCCGGGTGCAAATAATACACCCTCCACAGTCACCACCATTCCCAGTTCCGGACAGTGAATGGTATAGGAAACAAAAGGTCCGGCTTTGAACTCATTTGCCAATTCCCACCATCCCCTTGTCTCAACCGTGTATCGGCCATTCAGTTTCATTACCCGGCGCGCCGGCTTCACACTGAGTGTATCGGTGGTCATGTAGGTCGGCACTGAATCCGCTCGATCGGCACCGTGAACATGTTCGCCCATTACCAGATTGCGGCGCGCTATCACATATCCCGGGCTGAATTGTTTTTGGTCCGTATAAGGTTCCGCATGTAAATAAAGGCCCTGAAACTTATCGGCCACATACCTGCTCAATCCCAAAAATGCATCACTTTGAACGCTCAATCGAAAATCACCCGTCCGCCGGATGGCATATCCCCGTTCTTCCAATCGGTTTTGAAAAAATGTGTCGTATTCAACTTTCACGTTGTGGAGAAGGGAACTCACTGTACTGTAGCGCTCCGCATCCAGTACGGTATACAAATAAGCCAAAGGTTCCGCAACCAGCGCTTCGCGCATTCGATGCATGGTGGGTGCCACGATATAATGAACCTCCTGCGGTCGGCCCCAACGGTCCTGGTCCCGAAGCATTTTAACCTTGTCCCCGTTCAGTATCTCTTCAATATGGCCTCCGGTACCTCCCGGAATGAATGGTTTGAGCGTGGGCCAGTTCTCTCCATGCACCAACACTAAAACGTTGTAGTTCTTTTTGAATATCCCCTCAAATTTGGTCTCATCCGCCTTGCGGATCAAAAACCAGGGCTCCTCATCTACCAAACCGGGAATTCGTGCAGCGAATACCGAATCAATGCGCGCCCCCATATCTCTCCAGGTGGAGGCATCGGTAAAGATCGAAAGTTCTCCGGCCTCCCCCATGGCCGTATCGGAGATGGATTCCTTGTCTTCCAATAAACAAGATAGCGGTGTAAGGCTCAAAATGATGAGCGCGGGTACTAATAAGAAAAAGCGGTTCATAAACTCGGGTTACAGGTATAAATGTAAACGCTGTCCCGGGTGAATTACGTTTGATTTCAAATGATTCCAGCGCTTAATTTCAGTAACGGAACATCCGTGTTTACGAGCGATGAGTTGAAGCGATTCCCCACGACGCACGGTGTGTGTTCGCTCCTGAACTGCGGGTATGAGTGATTCGCTTTTGCTTTGGATCTCGGGTTGGCATTCCAGGAAGGCGTAGCATTTATCCTCCGGCATGTAGAGCGGGAATGCCGACTTGTTCACAGGTATCTGACCAGCTCGCAGTGCCGGATTCCAGGCGAGTAGCTGTGATTTTGGGGTGCCAATTGCCTCAGCTATAGCATCCAGCGAGCAGTCCTTGCTGGCTTCCACGTATTTGAAACCATGCTCCGGTACATCTACCGGCGACGGGGTAATGCCGTAGTACTGCGCAAAGTTCATCAAATAAGCTACTGCGATGAAAGATGGAATATAGGTTCGTGTCTGCGAGGGTAAGTAGGGGTAAATTTCCCAAAATCCCGTCTTACCACCGGATGCCCGCATAGCCTTTCGCACATTGCCGGGTCCACAGTTATAACTCGCAATAACAACCAACCAGTCGTCGAACGATTTTGACATGTCGCTAAAATACTGACAGGCCGCCTCAGTGCTTTTCTCAATATGCTTCCGCTCGTCGACATAACGGTCTATGGACAGATCGTAGATCTTGCCGGTATAGGGCATGAACTGCCACAAACCCACAGCACCGGCCGAAGAGGTGGCGTGCGGGTTCAGTGCCGATTCAATTACACTGATGTATTTCAATTCCAGCGGCAGGTTGTACTTGTCGAGCGCTGATTCATAAACCGGAAAGTAGAAAGAAGACAAGGTCAGGACATCCTTGAGTTTATCCTGCCATTTCACTCCAAAATAGTTGATGAGGCGCTTCACCTCCGCATTGTAATCGAGTGGGATCTGAAATTCGAGTTGGGCAACATGCTCCATGAACAAGGTGGAGTCCACGGGAATGAGATTATTTTCGAAGACCGCCAATTCGTAACTCGGAACTGAAGCCGCAGATCGCACAGATACAGCCGTATCCGTAGGCTCGTGTTCCGTCGCACCAAAGGCTGTGCCTCCGGCCAACAGGAGCATCCCTCCACATAAAAATCTGCGCATAGTAAGCCTTATCGTTTGCATATCACGAGATGATCAACGCTCAAAGAATCATAAAAATTGTGGAAAAATCAAATACGACACGGAATGCTTTCCCAAGAGTGTATCAATTCAAAGACACCCGGGCCAAATGCTCAGGATAATCAAGACGTCCGGAACTTGCTCATTTTAGTGGCGGAATTGCTATCTTGCTACTTCTAAGCACAGGAAATTCCCTATGGGTGATAATTCAAAAAAAACGCTGGAGAACCTTGCCCGCGAGGCAGCCTTACAGCCTCAGGAAAAGCTGCAAAAGCTCCATGCACGGAATAACCGTCTTTCCATATCCATCCCACGCGAAACAACCTACCAGGAAAAGCGCATTCCTCTAAGTCCGCTTTCTGTACAATTACTTGTGAATAACGGACATCAGGTTTTTGTCGAAAGTGGAGCAGGCCGGAACGCCAATTTTACCGATATGGAATACAGCAATGCCGGTGCTCAGATCGTTTACGATCACGCAACGGCTTTTGAGGGCGACCTCATCCTGAAAGTCGACCCACCCACTCCTGTCGAGATCGGCTATATGAAGGCAGGTCAGATCATATTCTCCGCTCTTCAGCTCGCACATATTTCCGATCAATGTGTACGGGAGATGATGAAAAAGAAGATCACTGCTGTGGGCTATGAGTTTATGCGCGACGAGGCCGGTACCCTCTCCATTGTGCGCGTTATGAGCGAAATAGCGGGAAGGGCCAGTGTACTCATAGCAGCCGAATACCTCAATAACACGTCCGATGGAAAGGGCGAATTGCTCGGTGGCATTCCGGGCATAAAGCCAACGGATATCGTGATAATCGGTGCCGGAGCTGTAGGAGAATACGCCGCCCGTGCTGCCATCGGACTCGGTGCACATGTCACCGTATTTGATAATTCCATGTACAAATTGCGTCGCCTCGAAACGAATTTGGGACAGCGCATCAATTCCAGCACGATCCTGCCCGATGTGCTTGAAAAATCCTTGCAGCGGTGCGATGTGGCCATCGGTGCTTTGAGAAGTCCCGAGGGCCGAACCCCCTGCGTTGTTACCGAACGCATGGTGCAGAACATGCGCTCCAAATCCCTGATAATCGATGTGAGTATCGACCAGGGGGGGTGCTTCGAGACCTCGGAAGTGACCAACCATGAAAATCCCGTGTTCGTGAAACACGAGGTGATCCACTACTGCGTGCCCAATATCGCCTCCAGAGTGAGTCGTACGGCCAGCTATGCCCTCAGCAATGTAATTACCCCCATACTCATCGAGATCGGCGACGAAGGGGGATTCGACGACTTCATTTGGTCCAGCAACGGATTCCGCAAAGGTGTCTACATTTATAAGGGCAATCTTACCAATAAGGCCATCGGGGAACGACATGGTATTGCCTCCAAGGAAATTGACTTTCTCATCGCCGGCCGTCATTAGTTTGCAACCTTAAAGGGCTGAAAAGCTTAATTTTGCGCCCTTTCCGGGAAAAACATGCTCAATCGTCGACTCATTCGTTCCAAGGTATTTCAGGCATTTTACGCCTTTAATCAAACGGAAAACGCCAGCCTCAAACAATCTGTGTCCTACCTCATGGATTCGTTGAAGGGCGTTGAACATAATTTTCTGGTGTTTCTCGACTTTCCACTCTCCTTTTTTGAGTTCGTTCGGGTGGAAATGAATCCGGGTGAGACCCGTTACCTGCCTAGCGAGAAAGATAAGCTCATTTATACACGCCTCACCGAGATCTCTGTGGTTGAAGAGTTGCTCGCCATCAAACAACTTAAGGACTACACCGAGAAACCCTATCTGCGCTGGAGAGATGATCACGATCTGATGCGCGGGATGTACAAGGAGATCCAGCAACAAAAATTCTTCAACGTATATCTGAACAAACCGAACCCTTCCAGAGTAGATGAAATTGCATTTCTGCTCGGGTTTTACGACCACCTCGGCAACTCCCATGAGGAGTTCAACCAGAAAATGGAAGATTTTGAAATGCACTGGGAAGATGAACGTATACCTGTTCTAACTGCCGTTCACCGCATGTTTGAGCAGATTCCCGGGGAAGGGGCTTTTGAATTGCCGCAACTGAGCCGGAATATGGAAGAAGATGTGGACTTCGCGCATCAACTCTTTCTTGAAGCCGTGAAACACCGCGAAGAATTTGAAAAGATCATCGCAGCCAATACACCCGGCTGGGATAAGGAACGTATTGCCCGTGCCGATCTCATTCTCATGATACTCGCGATAACCGAATTACTGCACTTCCCATATGTGCCTGTAAAAGTTACCCTCAACGAATATCTCGAACTGGCTAAGATCTACAGCACACCGCAGAGCAGTAGGTTCCTCAACGGGATCCTGGATAAAATACGCATTCAGCTCAGCTCGGAAGGCAAGATCGCAAAGAAAGGTCGGGGGCTGATCGAATAGATGTGCATTTGCTACCTTTGCTTTTCATGATTCGCATTACTATGTATGATTTGAAAAGGAACAGCCGCTCGCTTCTCCTTTCCATGGCAGCGCTTACCGTACTTACATGTTTCAATTCCTGTGGATCGGGAAACACCTCCGGATCGGATACCGATCTGATCAAAAACAACAAAACGGCATCGGATCCCGATGCAGATAACCCGGAACCTATCCTCAAATTTGAAGAGGAGATCTGGGATTTTGGGCGTATCACCGAAGGTGAGATCGTTAAACACAGCTTCAAATTTGTGAATGCCGGAAACGAGACCCTGGTTATAAATCGTTGCTCCGCAAGTTGCGGTTGCACCACCCCGGTTTGTCCAACCCAACCGATCAAACCGGGTGAAAGCGGTGAGATAACGATCCGATTCGATAGTCATAACCGCCTCAACAGTCAAACGAAAAATATTACGATCCTCGCCAACACAGTACCCCCTGAAACGGTTATTACCATCAAGGGCTTTGTGATGCCTTCGAGTTGATAGAACACAGAACAAGTTAACCAACTATGACCAAAATGGATATTTTCCCACTCATGATGACCCCGCAGGAAGGACAAAGCGGTGGTGGCAGCGGCTTTTTTATCATGCTCGGACTCATGTTCGTGGTGATGTACTTCTTCATGATCCGCCCGCAGGCCAAACGTGCCAAAAAACAGCAACAATACCGCGAAGAGCTCAAAAAAGGAGATAAGATCGTTACCACAGGCGGAATTCATGGTAAGATCGCCGAGGTGCGCGATACCACATTCATTCTGGACATTGAAGGCGGTGGCAAGCTGAAGATCGATAAATCAGCCGTAAGTATGGAGGCATCTGCCCTTCTGAATAACGAAAAGAGTTAATTCTTCAGAACGTTGGGACAGGCACATCTGAAAATTGGTATCACCGGGGGGATCGGCGCAGGTAAAACTACCGTATGCAAGATCTTCGAACAACTCGGGGTACCCGTTTATTATGCGGACGTGCGTGCCAAGGAATTGATGCATGAGCAGGACGATCTCAAGAAAAAGATCCGTCAGGCTTTCGGTTGGGACGCCTACGATAAAAAAGAAGAGCTGAATCGGCCGTATTTGGCCAAGATCGTATTCAATGATCCCAGGCAATTGAGCATTTTAAATCAGATCGTGCATCCTGCCGTATTCGACGACTACAACCGTTGGGTAACGGAACAGAGCAAGAGCGGTATTCCCTATTCCGTGAAAGAAGCCGCCTTGTTGATCGAATCCGGTTCGTACAAGCAGCTCGACAAGATCATCGTGATCACCTGTCCGATCGATCTGCGCATAGAACGCATCATGAAAAGGGACCATCTGCGCCGGGAAGAGGTCCTGAAGCGCATGGAAAATCAGCTGAGTGACCGCGAGCGACTGGACCATGCCGATTGTGTGATCCGCAATGGCAGCAACAACTCGCTTATATTACAGGTTATGGAATTGCACAGATCTTTCCTGAAAGAAGCTGAACAAGTCTCTCAATCTATTGATTCCTGATATTATGCCCGACATCACGTTATTGCTCACGCACAAACAGATCTTACAGAAGATCAACCGCATGGCCTGGCAGGTACATGAGGCACACGTAAAGGCACCTAAAATTGTGTTGATCGGCATTGTCGGAAAAGGAACCATTGTTTGCGATCTGCTCGCCGAAAAGCTCCGTGAGATCACGGATAAGGAAATTGCAGTTGATGTGATCAAGATCGACAAGGTTGCCCCGGATCCTGATCATCTGTGGCTTGTACACGACACCGACCTCAAAGGGCAACATGTAGTACTGGTGGACGATGTTCTGAACAGCGGACGAACCATGATCTATGCCGCCATTCCGATCTTACAAAGAACACCTAAATCACTATTCACCTGTGTTCTGGCCAATCGCGATTACAAAAGTTTTCCGGTGAACCCAAATTTTGTGGGCATCTCCCTAAGCACCACGAGGCAGGAGCATATCACCTTCGATCCGTCGGAACCGGATAACATGAAAGTGTTTCTCAGCTGAGGGACGCACCGATCGATCTATCGATTCGAACGGCTCTCCTGCACTTTTGCGGCACAGGCTATTCCATCGAGCGCGGCACTTACGATCCCCCCGGCATATCCGGCTCCCTCTCCGCATGGGTAAAGGCCTTTGACGAACGGATGCTCGAGACTTTCCCGATCTCTCGGTATCTTAACCGGGCTCGACGTACGCGATTCCACCCCAACCAAGATCCCTTCAGGGCCTGCGTATCCCGGCATGATCTTTCCAAAATACCTCAGCGCTCCGTCAATTCGGTCCGAAATGAAGCCGGGCAGTACCTGTCTAAGATCGGTGGGTCGAACACCCGGTATGTAGGAAGTGTTCAGCGCCTTTCCCGATGATCGCCGATGCAGGAAATCCCGGATGGACTGGGCCGGTGCGCTCAGATCACCCCCACCCTGTTCGAAGGCCACTTGTTCTACGCGCTGCTGAAATAGCATGGCCTTCAATGCCTCCGGACCGGGAATTTGTTGCCAATCGGAAGGCTCGACCTGAACAACAAAACCGCTATTGGCAAACTGTCCGTTGCGCTTACTGGGCGACCAGCCATTGACCACAACTTCTCCCGGGTTGGTCATGGCGGGAGCAATAATGCCACCGGGACACATACAAAAGCTGAACACACCCCGATCCCGAACCTGACGAACCAGGTTGTACGAAGCCGGTGGAAGTTCGTAGCTCCCCGGCGCACATTTGTATTGGATTCGATTGATCAGTTCCTGTGGGTGCTCTACCCGCACTCCAAGGGCAAACGGTTTGGCTTCAATTTCTACTCCCTTCCTCTCCAGTAATTCAAAGATATCTCTTGCCGAATGGCCTGTGGCGAGGATCACTGCCCGGCCCTGCCATTCTGATCCTGCAGCGCGTACACCCAGAATTTCCCCATCTTGCAGTATCAGGTCATCCACCCTGGTATTGAAGTGGACCTCCCCGCCCGCTGCACGGATAGCCTCCCGGATGCGCACAACGATCTCCGGCAATTTGTTCGTTCCGATATGCGGCCTGGCCTCGATCAATATATCCGGATCTGCTCCAAAACGCACCAGCGTTTCCAGAACAGAACGAACATTCCCGCGCTTCGTGCTGCGCGTGTAGAGCTTTCCATCGGAGAAAGTACCTGCCCCGCCCTCTCCAAAACAATAATTGCTCTCCGGATCAACCTTTCGCTCCCTGTAGATGCCAACCACATCCCGCCGCCGTTGCCGAACCTCGCTTCCGCGCTCGAGAATGATCGGACGAATGCCATTTCGGATCAATTCCAGGGCAGCGAACATCCCTGCCGGTCCGAATCCGATAACAATGGCATTAGGCGCATTCGCAGAGAGCCCTGAAGCATTATAGGCGAAATGAAGCCCAGGTTCTGCGGAGGGATTGACCAGCAGGCGCAGCCTGTACAGGGGCACGCGCGAGCGCGCATCGAGCGACTTACGCACAATTTGCCACGATAAGATCTCGGAATCCTTACACGCTAAGGCCTTTGCGATCGATCGGCGTATGCGCGCTTCCTCGTGCAGGAAACCGGCTTCCACGGAAATTTCAACCTCTCTGTCCTGCAATTTCTTTTCCAATAACTATCCACAAATATTCAGATAAAGTCGCAAACTCCTCATTTTTGTTCCTTTCTAGATCAATGCGAAAATCTTTGCAGGAACTCGAGCAGATCGTACCCCAGATCCGCCGGGACATTGTCCGCATGGTGCATGCCGTGCAATCGGGTCATCCCGGGGGGTCTTTAGGCTGTGCTGAATTCTTTACGGCTATGTTCTTCAACGTGATGGATTACGCTCCCTCCCCATTCTCCAAGGATGGCCACAACGAGGATGTATTCATACTCAGCAACGGACATATTTCGCCTGTGTACTACGCCACCATGGCCCGTGCCGGCTATTTCGATGTGAAGGAACTCAGCACCTTCCGAAAGATCAACTCCAGATTGCAGGGACACCCGGCAACGGAAGAGGGCCTTGAAGGTGTTCGAATTGCCAGCGGTTCACTTGGGCAGGGTCTTTCCGTGGCCTGTGGTGTTGCGCAAGCCAAGAAACTCCGGGAAGATGACAAAACCGTTTATTGCCTCTGTGGAGACGGAGAACTTCAGGAAGGTCAGAACTGGGAAGCGATCATGTTCGCCGGTCATAACAAACTGGATAATCTGATACTCACGGTAGACTTCAACAAGCAACAGATCGATGGCTCCACCGTGGACATCATGGGTTTTTCGGAACTTGGCTCAAAGTTTGAAGCATTCGGCTGGGAAGTTCTCCATATGAATGGCAACGAGCTCGGTGATGTTCTACGCGGAATGGGTGCAGCATTGGCCGCAAGCCGCCAAAACAAACCTGTTGTAGTTATTATGCATACGGAAATGGGACACGGCGTGGATTTCATGATGGGTAGTCACGAGTGGCACGGTATCGCGCCTAATGACGAGCAACTCAGCAGCGCTTTGGCCCAAAATGCAGAAACCCTTGGAGATTACTGATCCCAACGAATTGATACTTAAACAATAAAGATTGCTGTCGGGAGTTTCTACACATAGAATGATCAGAGCGCTGCTGTTTGGGCTGTCTTTTCTATGTGTTTTCCATGCCCGGGCCCAATCCACCCTGCCCACTAAAACCCGGATCCTTTTCCTATTGGACGCCTCCGGTTCCATGTATGCACGAATGGATCAGGATACCAGGATCAATATTGCCAAGAAACTGCTTTCGAGAATGGTCGACAGCCTGGAGAGTCTCGAAAACCTGCAGATCGGTCTGCGGGTTTACGGGCATCAGGACGCCAAAGAAGAGCGCAATTGCAGAGATACCAAACTCGAGGTGCCGTTCAGGGCAAACAATCATGCGCTCATCAAAGAACGGATCAAGGACATAAGGCCAAAGGGAACCACCCTAATTGCCTATTCCCTTCAGGAAGCCGCCTACGATTTTCCGGATGCCAATGCCCGAAATATTATTATCCTGATCACCGACGGGATCGAAGAATGTGATGGCGATCCCTGTGCCGTTTCGCAAGCCCTTCAGAAACAAGGCGTGATCCTGAAACCATTCATCATCGGTGTGGGGCTCGATGCCAAATTCCGTCAGGAATTCGACTGTGTTGGGAAGTATTTCGAGGCGAATACCGAAGAGGCTTTTGAAAACGTATTGGGCATTGTGGTCTCTCAGGCTCTGAACAACACGACCTGTCAGGTGAATTTACTCGATACCAAGGGCAAACCCACGGAAACCGACGTGAATATTTCCTTCTTCGATCATTCAAACGGATTATTCGTGAAGAATGTGGTTCACACGCTGAACAGTAAGGGCCTGCCCGATACCATCTATCTCGATCCGGCCTATGGCTACGACGTGATCGCCCATACCATTCCGCCCGTGAAAAAAGAGAATGTGGAGATCCTTCCGGGCAAGCATACCATCATCAACATGAATACTCCACAGGGTTACCTTAAACTGGAAGTGGACGGAACCATGGGATATGGACTGTTGGAAACCCTGGTCTACAAGGCCGGCACCAAAGACATCATACACGTTCAGAATTTCAACACCACCGAGCCATACATCACCGGAACCTACGATCTGGAGATCCTCACGCTGCCCCGCATCCGACAGGAAGGTGTGGTGATCAATCAGAGCAAAACAACTACCCTGCAGATCAAGCAAGCCGGCAAGGTGAATATCGTTACGCGTACACCGGTGATCGGGGATATATACCGCTTGAAAGGCGGCGAGCCGGAATGGGTCTGCAATGTGGAAACAACCGGCAGGTCGGAGATCATCACGCTGCAACCGGGAAAATATGTATTGGTTGTGCGCTCCAAACGCGAGCAGAATGTGATCAATACCAAATCCAACGAATTTGAAATAACCTCAGGCAACATCTCTAACATCAATTTGTGATATGATACAATTCGACATACAGGCTCAAAAAGACACGCGTTCCGGTTTCGGAGCAGGATTACTGGAATTGGGAAGAACAAACGACCGTGTTGTTGGCCTGTGTGCCGACCTCACGGGTTCGCTCAAAATGGACGCCTTTCAGAAGGAATTTCCCGCGCGCTTCGTGCAGGCCGGTATTGCCGAAGCGAATATGATCGGCATGGCAGCGGGTCTGGCCACGGGAGGCATGATCCCGTTTACAGGTACATTCGCCAACTTCAGCACCGGTCGGGTTTACGATCAGATCCGGCAATCGGTGGCCTATTCGCACAAGAACGTGAAGATCTGCGCCTCACATGCCGGATTGACCCTCGGAGAAGATGGCGCAACGCATCAGATCCTGGAGGATATTGGTTTGATGAAGATGTTGCCGAACATGACGGTGATCAATCCCTGCGATTACAACCAGACCAAGGCGGCCACCATCGCCATCGCCGAGCACGACGGTCCGGTATATCTGCGCTTTGGACGTCCGAAATGGCCGGTATTCACGCCCGAAGATCAGACCTTCCGGATCGGTAAAGCCTGGACTATACAGGAAGGCAACGACGTTACGATCGTGGCCACAGGACATTTGGTTTGGAAAGCCATTCAGGCAGCAAATGAATTGGAAGCCAAAGGCATATCCGCGGCGGTGATCAACATACATACCATCAAACCTCTGGACGAAGAAGCCATTCTGGAATCGGTAGGCCGCACCGGTTGTGTGGTCACAGCTGAGGAGCACCAGATGAACGGCGGATTGGGCGATAGTATTTGTCAGTTATTGGCTCGGAAACACCCTGCACCAATAGAGATGGTAGCGGTGAACGACCACTTCGGAGAAAGCGGTAAGCCGGAGGAGTTGCTGGCGAAGTATGGTTTGGACACGCCGGACGTGGTAGCGGCTGCCGAGCGGGTGATGCGGCGGAAATAAATTCAAACTTCACAAGCTGCTCTCCTAACGCAATTGGGGTTTCAGTTTTAGTTCGTTCTATTGCTTGAACTGGAACGAACATGAAAACTACTTTACAAACATCTCCCGGCTCGAGGAGTCCTGAGATACGTCTTTCGGTATTCACAAAAGGCAGCACACCGTACCTGAGTATCCGGTTCCCCTACGACCTGAGAATTATTCAAACCGTGCGCAGCATTCCCGGTGCGCATTGGGATCCCAAATACCGGCAATGGTTTATTCGCCTGACCAAAAACACTTATCGGGAAGTATTGGTGCATTTGGATGGATTGAACGTACAAAATGAGGAAGCGGACCGATGGTTCGCGGATCACGAACTCCCGGATTCGCATCAGGAGGCCTACGAGATATTTCAGAGATGGTTGGAAACCAATCGGTACAGTGCGAATACGGTGAATTCATATTTATCGGCCATCAAGACCTTTTTACTGTTTTATAAAAACACGCGACTGGAAGTGCTTGAGAACGACCATGTTGAACAATTCAATGCAGCATTCATACTGAAAAAAGGGTATTCCATATCCTATCAAAACCAGATTCTAAGTGCCATTAAATCCTTTCAGAAGGTCACACAGCGTGCCACGTTCGACATTGAGCATCTGCGCAGGCCGCGTAAAGAGCGCAAACTACCACATGTATTGAGTAAAGAAGAAATCAAAAAGATCATATACGCTTCCCGAAACATCAAACACCGCTGTATGCTCAGTCTACTATATGGCTGTGGCCTGCGCCGAAGCGAATTATTGGCACTGAAGCTTACGGATATAGAAAGCGAGCGTATGTTGCTTAGAGTACGAATGGGAAAAGGTAAAAAGGACCGCATGGTACCATTAAGTCCGAAACTATTGGAGTTGCTACGGGCATACTACCTGGCCTATAAACCAAAGAATTACGTATTTGAAGGACAGCCTGCCGGGCGCGCTTATTCCAGTGCCAGTTTACGCCAAGTATTGAGGCAGGCCGTTCACAAAGCCGGGATAAACAAGGGAGTTACGCCTCATTGGCTTCGCCACAGTTACGCTACGCATTTATTGGAATGCGGCACAGATCTTCGGTACATCCAGGAGCTTTTAGGTCACAACAGCAGTCGCACCACAGAAATATACACCCATGTGAGCAACGACAAATTAAAAACCATTCCCAGCCCATTTGATTCGCTATAATAAATTATCTTAGCATTGGAGTAAACATGCAAAAGGTGCCTATATCCCTCCCACTCGTGGGAATAAAGTGGTAAAAACTGCACATATAAACAAGTTAGCGGCAACACATATTAAACCTTAAGCATTATTTGTAGTCAAATGACAAATCATTAAATCAAGACATATGAAGCAGATTATTACTTTCTTCGGAATTGTTTTCC
>JACJZU010000002.1 GCA_020635435.1 Flavobacteriales bacterium | reverse complement strand
GAAGTGGAAGGCTTTTTTTGGGGAGCGTTGGTGTTATTGCTCCGAGCATCTGATTGGATATTAGAGAAATGGCAATTATTGCAGTGTGCGTATCTACAAGAACTTGGAAATTTGGAAAAGGGCTTTCGATCTGGTAGAGGAAGTATACTCGCTTACCGCTCAATTGCCAGCTCACGAGAGGTATAGCTTGACTAATCAGATGCGTCGCAGTGCAGTTTCGCTGCCATCAAACATCGCAGAGGGTTGTAGCGGATCTGATCGCTATTTCATCAGATATTTGAGGATCGCCTTGGGTTCCGGTTACGAATTAGAGACCCAATTGATTCTGTGTTTCCGAATTAATTATGTGACAGAGCAGCAAGTGCGACCAGTATCCGACAAGTTAGAAAGACTTCTAAAAATGATCAATGCCCTCATTACCAGCCTAAACAAAACCTAACACCCAAACACCCAAACACCCAAACACCCAAACACCCAAACACCCAAATACCCAAACACCCAAATACCCAAACACCCAGCCTCCCAAACACCCAGCCTCCCAAATACCCATCCCCCCATCCCCCCACCCCTGTGCAAATAATGAGCATAAAACCTCCCCCCTTCCGTTAAATTTGCAACTCATACACAGCCGGACTCAATCTGGGACTGAGGAGGCTTTGCTGTATCCAAACCTGAATAGACATTTAGCACCACACTAGAACGTGAAAGACACGATAGCAATAATTGGATTGGGGTATGTAGGCTTACCCCTCGCAGTTGAATTCGGCAAACAATACCGAACGATCGGATTCGACATCAACGAAGCCCGAATTCGCGAATTACAATCCGGACATGATTCCACCCTTGAAGTTGAACCGAAGAACCTCAAACTCGCCAAATACCTCGAACTGAGCGCCGATCCCGCGGTACTCGCCGATGCGAATATTTACATCGTAACCGTACCCACACCGATCGATGAGAACAAACGCCCCGTCCTCACCCCACTCGAAAAATCAAGTGAAACGGTAGGCCGATACCTTAAACAGGGCGACATCGTGATCTATGAATCAACCGTTTACCCCGGTTGTACTGAAGAAGTGTGCGTCCCTATCCTCGAGAAAGTAAGTGGTAAAACGTACAATACGGATTTCTACTGCGGATACTCCCCGGAACGCATCAATCCGGGCGACAAGGTACACACCGTAACCAAGATCGTAAAGGTTACCTCCGGGTCAACACCGGAGATCGCTGATAAGGTGGATGCCCTCTACAATTCCATCCTCGAGAACGGTACCTTCCGGGCCAGCTCCATCAAAGTGGCCGAAGCCTCTAAGATCATCGAAAACTGTCAGCGCGATCTCAATATCTCCTTCGTGAATGAACTGGCCCTCATTTTCGACCGCATCGGGATCGATACCAACGAAGTGATCGATGCAGCAGGTTCGAAATGGAATTTCCTGAAATTCCGACCGGGATTGGTAGGCGGTCATTGCATCGGGGTGGATCCTTACTACATGGTGCATAAAGCTGAACAATTGGGCTATTACCCCGAAGTAATTCTCTCCGGCAGAAGGGTGAACGAGAATATCGGATCCTTTGTAGCCAACAAGGTCGTTAAGCTGATGATCTATAAGAACATCACAATTCGCAACGCCAACGTGCTCATTCTCGGGGTTACCTTCAAAGAAAATTGTCCCGATATCCGGAATTCACGGGTTATCGACATCATACAGGAAATGCAAGGATTCGGTTGTGCCGTAGATATCCACGACCCTTGGGCCGATTCCGATGAAGTATTCGAAGAATACGGCGTTCGCATCCTTCCGGAGAAACCGACCAAATCCTACGATGCCATCATACTGGCCGTTGCCCACCGGGAGTTCCTTGATTACGATTATGCCGCATTGACCAAGAACGACTCTGTTATCTACGATGTGAAATCTGTTCTGGATAAGAACATGGTGGATGGCCGTCTTTAGGCACGAGCCATCCGTTCAAACCCAAAATCGCAACTTTTGAAAATTTTCCTTACCGGTGCCGCCGGCTTCATAGGCTTTCATCTTTCCCGACACTTGCTGCAGGAAGGATTTGAAGTGCTCGGGATCGATAACCTGAATGCCTATTACGATCTCAGGCTTAAAACGGATCGTTTGGCAGCCCTCGGTATATCGGATAGCGAATCCAACGAACTCACGGGTTCTTCACGCTACCCCAATTTCCACTTTTCCAAAACGGATATCACAGATGCGGAGCGGCTTGATGCCTTGTTCCTGAGCTGGCAACCCGACGTGGTGATCCATTTGGCTGCACAGGCCGGCGTGCGATACAGCATCGATCATCCGGAGAGTT
Source organism: Flavobacteriales bacterium (assembly GCA_020635435.1). GTDB lineage: Bacteria > Bacteroidota > Bacteroidia > NS11-12g > UBA9320 > VMDK01. The sequence goes on along the minus strand of JACJZU010000002.1, from coordinate 647,030 downwards.
ATGTGCATTCCAATCTGGAAGGGTTCTTCAGCATATTGCAGGCGGTGCGCAAACACGAACCAAAGCGATTTCTGTATGCATCCAGCAGTTCGGTATATGGAATGAATAAGAAAGTGCCCTTCAGTGAAACCGATACCTGCGATTCCCCGGTTTCCTTTTATGCAGCCACCAAGAAAAGTAATGAGGTGATGGCCCATTCCTACGCTTCGCTGTACGGGATCCCATCAATTGGACTGCGCTTTTTCACCGTATATGGAACCTGGGGACGGCCCGACATGGCCTATTACAAATTCGCCCTTAAGATGCAGCAAGGACAGCCCATCGACGTATACAACGATGGGAAGATGCGTCGCGACTTCACCTACATCGAAGATGTGTGCCGCGCCATTCTCGAATTGGTTCGGATTGAAGCCATGAAACTGGATCTTGAAAAAGGTGTTCCTCATCAGATCTTCAATATCGGCCACCACCATCCTGTGGAATTAATGGATTTCATAACAACACTGGAACAGGCTCTTGGCATGAAAGCCCAACTGAATATGCTGGGCATGCAGGCCGGAGATGTTACGGAAACCTATGCCGATCCTTCCAAATTGAAAAGGGCGACCGGGTTGAGCTGCAATACATATCTAAAAGATGGTCTGGAGAATTTTGCCAACTGGTTCCATAATTACCACCCTGTCTAAAATTCCGCCATTCCGTTACCTTTGATGCAATTGTGCGGTTAGTGGCGCATACCATGAAGCAATACTGTAAGATTTTCCTGATCATTTTCCTGTTCCTGCCGGGCATAGCACCATCTTCAGCCCAGGTTAGCGACAAGCAGCTCGAACAAGGCAAGGCAGTACTTGAGCAAAAGCAGGTAACCCAGGATGAGATCAAAGCCCGCCTCCTGAAAAAAGGGATCGATATCGAAAACCTCAGACCGGATCAACTTCCCGGTCTTTCTGCCGAGATCGAAAAAGCGATCAAAGAGATCGAATCGGAACGCGAACAGCAAGTTGATCGCAATTCAGGCAAGGGACTCGACGGCGACTCAGGTGCCGATGCCCCTGTTGTGGATGCCCTGGTAGATATCAAGGAAGAAAGTGACAGTATCGCCGAAGAAGAGGTGAATAAAACCGTCATCGGCAAAGCCACCGAAATTCGGCAACGGGTAAAAGAAGGCGCATCGGTGGAGGAAGCCCTTTCCGAAGAAATGGCCCGAAGCTTTCACGACAATTACAAAGTTTCCTCGTCCATTTACGGCCACGATATCTTTTTTAACAAGTCGCTCGAATTATACCGAACCACGCAATCAGCCACTACTCCTGATTCCTACATTCTCGACGTAGGAGACAAATTGGCCATCAATATTTTCGGAGTTTCTCAGGCCGATCTGATCTACGAGATCGAAGAAGACGGTTTTGTGCGTCCGAGCAATGTGCCCAAGATATACCTCAAAGGGCTCAGCATAGGAAGAGCGAAGGAATTATTGCGCAACCGCTTCCGTCAAGGTTATGTATTCACGGACGGACAATTCAACGTGGATCTGCACACGGCACGCACCATCACCGTGAACATTTTCGGAGAAGTATTCCAACAGGGAAGTTATACCATTTCGGCCCTTAATACAGCCATTAATGCACTTATAGCCGCCGGTGGGCCTACGGACAACGGAGGTGTGCGGCAGATCGAGATCATCAGCGAAGGAAAACGCCGCTATCTGGACGTGTACGAATTCATCCGAAATCCGGGCGTTCAGTACAATTATTACCTGCACGACAACGACCTCATTTATGTGCCCCGCGTTGGCAAGCGCGTATCTGCCAATGGAGGTGGATTCCGTCAGGGTGGTTTGTATGAATTGAAAGAAGATGAACATTTCAATGAACTGGTTGAAATAGCAGGCGGATTGAAGGTGAACGTATATCGCGAACTCGTTCAGCACATTTCACGTGCCCGAGAAGAGCAGGAGATCCGGGATTTCACCTACGAACAGGCCAGCCGGGAAAACATCAAACTAGCCGACAACGACATCGTTATTCTCCGTACCAGCAGCATACGTTACAAGAACTATGTGCAGATCAGCGGATCCGTGCGTCACCCCGGTCAGTTCGAGCTTACAGAGGGAATGAAGCTCAAGCATATTCTGGACAAGGCCGTTTTCGAACCCGAAACCTTTGCCGACGTGGCCTTTTTGCGACGCAGGAACACCGACGGAACATACCGACTCATCCGATTATACCCCAAAGAAGTACTGCGCGACTCGAGCTCATCGGGCAATATACTCCTCGATAAAGAAGACGTAATAACCGTTTACGCCAAAAGCAGCTTTACGGACCGATATGCCTTCAGCATACAAGGTGCCGTTCGTCAGCCTGCGCGTTACGACTGGGATCCGGACAAGAACATCACTCTATATGATGCCATCGTGATGTCCAAAGGGCTGAAGCCGGAAGCGGTTCCCTTCGGATACATCATCAGTACACCTACCGATAATACCAAGGAGCGCACATACCGCATGATCGATGCGGTTGGGGCATTTACCGATCCCTCCTCCCCTGCCAACATCACCATACAGCCAAACGACATCATTGTAATACCGAACAAGATGCGTTACAGCGACCAGTTCTATGTGGAAGTTAGCGGAGCTGTTCGATCACCCGGCAGGTACATCTACGATCCTTCTTTGAATTTCTACGATGTACTCACCATGGCCGGTGGTTTGAAACTGGAGGCAGCTTCCAACAAGATCGACATTTTCCGTTTGAAGATCAACGAGAACGAACCGACCTATACGTACGCCACCACGGTGGAGATCAAGCGGGATTACGATCCGCTGCAATCCGATATCGGCTTTGTATTGCAGCCCTTCGATCATATCGTCGTGCGCACCAATCCGGAGTTTGAGCCGATCAAGTATGTGACCATTACCGGGGAGGTGAAATATCCGGGTATCTATGCCATTCTGGAGGACAATGAACGTGTGCGCTCCCTCATCGAAAGAGCCGGAGGTGTAACGCGTGAAGGATTGCCCCAGGCTGGAACATTTGTTCGGAACGACGATGGCATTGGTTTGATCGTCACGCGCTTAGACAAAGTATTGAAGCGCAGTTGGTCGAAATACAACATCAGCCTGAAACGAGGCGATCATATCCACATTCCCAAACTGGTCGATATTGTAAAGGTGAACAAGATCGGGACCAATGCGGAGGATATCTATACCGAAAACCAATTGGCAGCCGATCAGCTCAACGTGGTGGTGAATTACCGACCGCGCCGAGCCGGTTGGTACGTGCGCAAATTTGCCGGTGGCTTCGACCGCATGGCCTCCAAACGTAAGACCTTTGTGGTGCACCCGAATGGAGAGATCAAACGCACCGTGCGGATCCTGGTGTTCAATATTTACCCGAAAGTGCGCATGGGTTCGGAGATCAATCTCGAATTCAAGCGCAAGTTTGAAAAAGTGAAAAAGGACAAGGTGCGCAAGATCAGGAACCAAAAAGGCGAAGAAGTAGAAATACCGGATCTCGTTGCGGAGGAGGCACCAAAAGAAAAAACGGACTGGGTTGAATCCTCCACCCGTTTGATGATGGTGATCTCGGCTTTAACAGCTTCTACCACATCCGCGATCTCCACCATTATTTTGATCAGACAGCTTTAATGAGCGAGGAGAAGTCCATCAACCTTCGGGAGCTTACCCATAAAGTTCGCTATTACTGGCTGGAACTTTGGAAGAAGAAATGGTGGGTTGTGCTCATCAGTGCCGTGGTATCTGGACTTTTCGTTCTCGATGCCTGGAGAACGCCTAAAACCTACCCCGCCAAACTCACCTTCATGGTGAACGATGACGAAAGCGGAGGAATGAGTGGCGTAGGGGCCATTTTGGGTGAGTTGGGATTTGCTGCCCGAAAAGGCGGACACAACTACGAAAAGATCGCCGAGATCGCCCTTTCCAGAAAGATCCTCTCAACTGTTCTTTACGAAAAGATCGAATTCAAGGGTAGAACCGATTTTGTGGGGAATCACCTGATCGATTACTACCGATACAACGAAGAATGGGAGAATGATACCATACTATCCGGATTTCGCTTTCGGGATAGCCTTCCATCCGAAGCTCGCGCGATACGCCAGCGCGATGTGGCATTAGAAAAATTAGCGCGCATACTCCGCGGCCGTCCCGATCTCGGCAAGCCGGGGATCTACAAAGTGGATTACGATGAGGAAAGTACCATACTTTACCTCATTTGCGCAACCGGGAATGAGGCACTTTCCATTCCCATGGCCAATGCGCATTACGAGAAATTGAGTGATTTCTACATCCAACAAAGCATTGAAAGACAGAGACGTACCTACGAACACGTGAAGCAAAAATCGGATTCCATTAAGCGCGTGATCGAAAATACCGAACAACAATTGGCCCGTTTCACCGATCAGGGACATGGGATCATACTGAATACTCAAACCCTTCCCCGCATTCAACTGCAGCGCAAATTGGAAATGCTGTATGCGCTATTCGGTGAATCCGTGAAGAATGTAGAAACGGCCGATTTCCTACTCAAGAATTCCACACCCTATTTCCAGGTGATCGATACACCGGTTGGCCCCATTCAGCCTCAGGGAAAATCGCGATTTAAAGCGCTGATCAAAGGAGGACTTCTCGGATCTGTGCTTGGGTTATTGATTATTTTAGGGAATCGCTGGTATCGCGATGAAATGGCCAAAGCTCCTTAGAATCGCAGCACCACATTGAACTACCGGGCCACTGGCATTCCGAACATTCGTTTGAATCGAGAGCATTCAACACAGACAAGGAACTCCTGGCAGAGGATCTTGTCAAATCAGATTTAGAGGGCAGAAAATGAAGAAAGCGCTAATAACGGGAATCACCGGTCAGGATGGGGCCTATTTGGCTGAATTGCTTCTCAGCAAGGGATATGAGGTACACGGGATCAAACGCCGCTCGAGTTTGTTCAATACGGAAAGGATCGATCACCTCTATCAGGATCCGCACGAACAAAATGTGCGCCTGAAACTCTATTACGGCGATCTGACCGACTCCAGCAATCTCATTCGACTGATACAGCAGATCCAACCCGATGAGATCTACAACCTCGGAGCTCAAAGTCATGTACAGGTGAGCTTTGAAACACCGGAATACACGGCGAACAGCGATGCCCTCGGGGCGCTGCGCATTCTGGAAGCGATTCGTATCTGCGGTTTGGACAAAACCTGCCGCTTTTATCAAGCAAGCACTTCGGAGCTCTACGGTCTCGTACAGGAAACACCACAATCGGAACGAACTCCCTTCTATCCCAGAAGTCCCTATGGCGTTGCCAAACTCTATGCCTACTGGATCACGGTGAATTACCGCGAAGCATACGGGATGTTCGCATGCAACGGCATTTTATTCAATCATGAATCTCCGGTTCGAGGCGAAACATTTGTTACCCGAAAGATCACCCGGGCGGCCTCACGAATCGCTTTGGGTCTTCAGGATACGCTCTACCTCGGAAACCTGAATGCCGAGCGCGACTGGGGACATGCAAAGGACTATGTAGAAGCAATGTTTCTGATGCTCCAACAGGACAAGGCGGAAGATTATGTAATTGCTACAGGTAAAACTACCAGTGTTCGGGAATTTGCGCGACGTTGTTTTGCGCATTTGGGTATAACGGTGCGATTCGAGGGAGCGGGCGCGACGGAACAAGGTCTGATCGCAGCGATGGACGAACACAAAATGCGAACATTGGGATTGGATACGGCCGCACTGCGTATTGGAGATGTGATCATTCGGGTCGATCCGCGCTATTACCGACCGGCCGAGGTTGATCAACTGATCGGCGATTCGGAGAAGGCGCGTCGGGACCTTGGATGGACTCCAAAACTTGAGCTAAGCGATCTGGTATCGGACATGATGCAGTCGGATCTGGAGCTCATGCGTCGACAGGCCTATTTGAAAAAAGGGGGCTTCTCAACACTCAATCAGCATGAGTAGTAGCGTCAGTCGGGTATTTCATGCAATTCGATTCTAGGATATACATAGCCGGACACAGGGGAATGGTCGGGTCGGCCATTGTGCGTAAGCTCAAGTCAGAAGGTTATCACAACCTTATTTTGCGCACTTCCGACGAACTGGACCTTAGGAATCAGGATCAGGTTCAGGAATTCTTCAAGCGTGAGAAACCCGAATTAGTATTCCTCGCCGCAGCCAAAGTTGGAGGAATCCTTGCTAACAACACGTATCGGGCCGATTTTCTTTACGACAACCTCATGATCGAGGCCAATGTGATCCACGCGGCGTACAGATATGGCGTAACGAAACTGCTGTTTCTGGGCTCTTCCTGCATTTACCCCAAAAACGCCCCTCAACCCCTCAAAGAGGAATATCTGCTCACGGCCCCCCTGGAAAGCACCAACGAGCCCTATGCCATAGCCAAGATCGCAGGGATCAAACTCTGTGAAAGTTACCGGCGACAATATGGTTGTAACTTCATCAGCGCCATGCCCACGAACCTCTATGGCCCCAACGACAATTACGACCTGCAGAACGCACACGTACTTCCCGCCCTGATGCGCAAAATGCACGAAGCAAGGGTATCAGGTGCAACACAAGTCGAGATATGGGGAAGCGGACGTCCTCTCAGAGAGTTCATGCATGTGGACGATCTGGCTGATGCACTTCTTTTCCTGATGAAACACTATGATGATGAGCTCTTCGTAAACGTCGGAAGCGGTGAGGAGGTCAGTATTGCTGAACTGGCTTCATTGATCAAAGGCATCGTCGGCTTTGAAGGTGAACTGGTGTTCAATACCGAGAAGCCGGATGGGACTATGAGGAAGTTGATGGATAGTACGCGACTTGCGAGCATGGGCTGGAAAGCCGGTATTTCGCTCACAGCAGGTATTGAGAACGTATACAGGTATCATTTTTCAGTTCTGAATTCGGTCGATTGAAACAAAAGATAGTTATCGAACCTGGTCAGTCCCGAAAAAATTTCTGGAAGGATCTTTGGCGGTATCGTGAATTGTTCTACATCCTGAGTTGGAGAGATATCAAGGTGAGATACAAACAAACTGTGATCGGCATTGCATGGAGTGTGATCAGACCCTTGCTCACCATGTTCGTATTCACTGTTGTGTTTGGGAAACTCGCCAAAATGCCCACGGAAGGTTCGGCACCCTATGCGATTTTGGTTTATGCAGCGATGTTGCCCTGGCAATTCTTTGCATCCGGATTAACTGAAAGCAGTAGTAGTTTGATCTCCAATTCGAACTTGATCAGCAAAGTATATTTTCCGAGGCTGATCATTCCGACGTCTTCGGTGATCACAAGTCTGATCGATTTTTTCATCTCTCTGGGCCTTTTGGGCCTTTTGATGCTTTATTTCGGCTATACCCCGCCCCTCAGAGCCCTCCTCTTTCCGGTGTTTCTACTCCTGGCTTTAGTTGCCAGTTTAGGCGTTGGATTTCTTCTAACAGCATTGAATGTGAAGTACCGGGATTTTCGCTATGTCGTACCATTCATCGTTCAATTCGGATTATACATTTCACCGGTTGGTTTCAGCAGTCGCATTATTCCGGACAAGTACGCCTTTTGGTATAATCTGAATCCAATGGTCGGGATCATTGACGGTTTCAGATGGTGTTTTATTCATGGAAATCCATTCCCGGAATCTTCCACCCTCCTCAGTGCCGTACTGGTTTCCACTGCCTTCCTCTTCATCGGTGTCTCTCAATTCCGGCGAATGGAAAGATCCTTTGCGGATCATATTTAACCTGAATCGCATTGTCAGAATCAATCATCAGAGTTCGTGATCTCTCCAAGTCTTACCTGATCGGACATCAGAAAACGAGGAGCTATACAGCCATGCGTGATGTGATTGCCGACCGGGCCCAGGGGATTGTGAGGAGTATTGGACAAATACTCCAAGGGAAACAGCCCATGGGTATGGATACATTGGAAGAGTTCTTTGCATTAAAAGAGGTCAATTTTGATGTGAACAGAGGCGACCGGGTTGGTATAATTGGCAGGAATGGCGCTGGTAAAAGTACCCTTTTAAAAGTGCTCAGTCGCATCACGGAACCCACGAGTGGCAGGATCGAATTGGACGGCCGTGTTTCAAGCCTTTTGGAAGTTGGTACGGGATTTCATCCGGAGCTTACCGGACGCGAAAATATATTTCTCAACGGGGCTATTCTCGGGATGAATCGGCGGGAGGTTAAAGCCAAATTCGATGAGATCGTCGATTTTGCAGAAATCGAATACTTCCTGGACACACCTGTTAAACGGTACAGCAGTGGCATGTATGTAAAGCTTGCCTTTGCGGTTGCCGCGCATCTGGATCCTGAGATCTTGATCGTAGACGAAGTGTTAGCTGTAGGGGATACTGAATTTCAGAAAAAGTGTTTAGGTAAAATGGAAGATGTAAGTAGTGCTGAGGGACGAACAGTGCTATTTGTGAGCCATAATTTGGAGATGATAAGCAGACTTTGTAGCGAGTCTATTTTGCTTGACCATGGCCGGCTCATTGAACAAGGTCCAACCCATCAAATAATCTCCAACTATTTGGAGAGAGGCAAGTTATTCAGGTTTGAGAAAGTTGGGGATCCATCAAGGCCCACTATTTCAGCTGTATGCATAGATCAGGAACTATTAGGTTCGGGAGATATCGATTTTAAAATCGAATTTGATTCTCCATTTGAACTGAATCCACCGAATATTGGATTTGTGATCAACAATAAACTCGGACATCCAGTTTTAGGTGCAAATTGCCGGACACATCAACCTCAAAATCTATGTGCAGCCAGTCAAGGGGCGGTCCGACTCGTGATTCCAAATGCCCCTCTGCATACCGACACCTATAGTTTGTCCGTATTCCTCGGAGATTCCTCCCAAGATTATGATCTACTTGAAAACATCCTCACGTTCGACTTCGTGACGGCTTTACCAGTTAACAATTATCTGGGAACTGAAATCATTGGAAACACAAACGGTCTTATTAAATGGGATTTTTCGGAATTAACATAGATTCCCGAATGAACGCTTTTTTGAATGGAAAGCAGTTCAGTGAGGATGCCATATTCGATTTTAATGAGCAGAAACAGATCATTGAAAAACTCGAATTGCTAAAATTCTTATTCAGGGATAAGTCTTTGCTACACGTGGGATTTGCCGATCATTTACCCATCATTGAATCTCGGATTCAATCGGGTCAATGGGTACATGGTGTTCTTTCGGAAGTTGTGGATCAATTATATGGAATCGATATCGAAGAAGCCGCTATTGATTACCTGAAGCAGCAGCACAAGATCACAAATATTTTTCACCTGGATATTGAAACGGATCCAATCCCGGAAGCGATCAAGAATCGAAACTTTGATTATGTGTTCCTTGGCGAAATTGTTGAGCACCTAAACAATCCGGTTCAATTTCTTTCCCAAATTCGAACAAAACTCGCCGGCACCTGTACTAAAATTGTGATAACGGTCCCGAATGCTTATTCGGATATCATTCTTAATTCGGTGCAGAAGGGTCAGGAACGAATTAACACAGATCACCGCTATTGGTTCACACCATTTACTGCATCGAAAGTACTCGTGCAATCAGGTTTTGTTCCAAAGACGATTTATTTAACCAATTCTTACTTCCCTCTAGATCGAAGAGTGAGAAGGAAAGTAATGAAAAATCCGTTGCTCAATCACACGATCGTTGTCGAGGCCTATTGGCCTGACGCATCCACGTTATGACTGTAGTGGTCGTTGGTTTTCTTTACAGTATTCATTTAGTCCAGTTTTGCAGATGCCTGACTTCCATGGGGCATAATGTTCATCTTTACCCCTCGCAAGCTATACAAGCCATTCATCCCGATTTTAGTGACATAACAATTCATTGTGATTTATACAATTTAGAGTTTGTTCCCAAGACGAATGTTAAGGTTGTTCCTGTTACACCATTTTGGGGTAACTGGGGTCGTTTGAATAACGGACTAGGCAAAATCATGAGGTTTTTGGCGAATTCAATTAAAAAAGGAAGACATATTGAAGGCCTTCGCACCGTTGTTAATCGGCTCAAGCCTGATGTGATTCATCTGCATGAAATTCAGCACGCCGGGTACCTTTATAGCAATGCTCAAATTCAAAAAAAGTCCAGAGTATTTCTGTCCGTTTGGGGTATTGATCTCCATTTCTTCCGGTTTTATCCGGAACACATCGCAAGAATTAGAAGTCTACTGACTCAAGTCGATCACTTGCTCGTAGAGGGAAAGAGAGATGAACAACTTGCGAGAGGTCTTGCTTATACCGGCCCTATATCAATCATACAAAGTACAGGAGGAATCGACCTGGAGAATTCGGATCTAGCTTGGCAATCAGTTGAATCGACCGCGCTGAGACGAGCCATTTGTATCAAGGGCGAAGATAATTTGGTTCGTCGCGGCCTATTTCCAATAATGGCATTGCATGGGATCGCAAAAGAATTGGAAGGGTACACAATTTATATTTATTCATGCAGTGATTCCGTTAAACGAGAGATTTTTCAGTTAATGGCTGACACCAATTTAGAAATAGAGATCGTACCCCACATCACACAAAATCAATTATTCGAAATTTTCAAGAAATGTCAGGTCAGTGTGATCATCAACAGCAGCGACGGGGTATCCAACTCACTCTTGGAGACCATGCTCGCAGGTTGCATCCCAGTGATTTCAAACACGAGTTGTGCGGTCGATTTCTTTGAAGATGGAATCAATGGAGTGATCGTAAATCATCGGTCTACAGAGTCAATAGCCGAAGGAATTATCAGGTCCATTAAAGATGAGAAATTGCAACAGAATGCCCCTGAATTAAACCGAAAAACAGTGATCGACAACTACTCAAGGAAGGTAATCACAGACAAGCTGGAAGCCCTTTATAGATGATACAAGTTACCAGAACTTTCCTACCTCCACTCCATGAATATGAAGAACAGGTAAAGCGATGCTGGGACTCAGGCTATCTTTCGAACAGGGGCCCGATGGTTCTTGAACTCGAGGAGAAACTGCTGAATAGATTGGGCATACCTTGGGTTCTGCTCACTGTGAACGGGACTATTCCCATTCAAATTGCGCTGAAACTAATTGATCATACTGGTGAGATCATCACCACTCCTTTTAGTTATGTCGCCACAACTGCTTCAATAGTCTGGGAAAAGTTCAAACCTGTTTTTGCAGATATAGAACCAGATACGCTCACCATTGACCCGAAAAAAGTTGAGTCTCTCATATCTCCCAATACACGTGCTATCCTTGCTACACATGTTTTTGGAAATCCGTGTGACCTTGTTCAACTTGAGGCGCTGGCAAACCGCTATGGGATACTAGTGATCTATGACGCAGCGCATGCCTTTGGAGTTAAATTCCGGGGTGAGAGTATTTTCAATTACGGAGATATCAGCACTTGCAGTTTTCACGCAACCAAACTATTCCATACTGGAGAAGGTGGTGCCATATTTTGTAAAGAGTCATTAAGACATAAAGTGTATTACTCTCATAATTTTGGTCATGATGGCCCGCTCCAGTTTCATGGTTTGGGAATCAATGGCAAAATGTCTGAACTACAGGCGGCCATGGGTTTATCACTGCTCCCACACATCGATGATATCATCTCAAAACGCGCAGCAATTGTGCAGATGTATGAGGAACGATTACTTTGGTCCAGGCTAAGCACCATGAAGATTCGTGAGGGCGCGGAGTGGAATTATAGCTATTTCCCTCTGCTCCTTCCTAATGAGAGCACCCTCTTAAAAGTCCAGCAAGCGCTGAATGCCGAAAATATTTTTCCAAGGCGATACTTTTATCCATCGTTGAATACGCTGCCCTATGTGGAGTACGCTCCAATGCCCATCTCAGAGGAAATTGCTTCCAGGATCCTTTGTTTACCGCTCTACGTTGGTCTCTCAGAATCTGAGATCGACCGCATCGCTTCGATCATTAACAACAATCTCTAAATGTTACTTGCAGGTACGGGCGGCCATGCTCTCGAATTGATCGATATATTCCTGCAGAACAATCCCCATTCGGTACTCCATTTCTTCAACGAATTATCACCTCAACTTTACAAGGACCAGGTAAAAAGCTATCCGATACTCAGAACAGACTCTGAGGTGTCGCATTTATTCAGATCAACAACGGAATTCTGCGTGGCTGTTGGTTCTCCATTGCTCAGGGAACGACTCTATTTTAAAATGAAAGCTCTCGGAGGTAAAGCCACTCATATTATTGCTTCAAGTGCACAAATCAGTCAGGAAATCAAAGAGTTAGGAGAAGGAGCAAATGTCATGCACGGTGTATTCATCTCGGCGCATTGCCGAATCGGGGTCAATGTTTTGTTCAATACGCATTCGTCCATTCATCATGGTGTGATCGTTGGTGATCATTGTGAAATATCACCGGGTGCACGTGTCCTTGGCAATGCGATCATTGGCAGCAAAGTATCCATCGGAAGTAATGCAGTTATATTGCCCGGAATTGAACTCGGAGATGAAGCCATTGTAGGTGCTGGTGCGGTGGTTACCAAAAATGTCCCTCCCGGAAAGGTGGTCAAAGGAGTTCCTGCTGTCTAAATGACAATGGCTCCGATCCGTACGCTTTACCGATTGTTCAGGTACAGAGCTGAATGGAAAAAGCATTGGAGGGAAATTTCTATTCGCAGGAATCAGCGAAGGATTCTTCACACCTATCCGAGGAAGCTTGAAGAGGTCATTGTATTCCTTGTCCCCGGTGCTTCATATGCATCGGGCAGGGAGAGTATTTCGGGAGGAGTGATTTCGATTTTCTCCCTTTGGGAAGAAAGCCGCAAGCTTCACGACGAACATAAAGCGGGAGTATTCGTGGCCACGTTCCCAGGTGAGCACCTCCTGCTTCGCTACACGAACTTTGAAAACGATGCGATTGTATTTAACCTCGAACAGTTACTCACCTACTTTAAGGCACCCAAATACCTGATACATATTCCAGAACTCTATGTAGCAAATTTTGTAAACAAACTACCACGAGATCTGGATAAAAGACTGCGAGGAATCAACGTTCATTGCAACATACTGAATCAAAATATTCTGCTCATGCCGGACACCAATACAATCAGGATGCTGGCAAACAAATACGACGCGTGTACAATTACAACCGCCCATTCCAAATATTGTAATTCGGAATTACGAAAGGAATTCGGTGTGCCCTTGCATAAGCTCTCGGTTTGGATCAGTGCGGAACTTTACAAACCGGCGAACTTCGCTGAAAAGGAACGTTTAATATTGGTCTCCCCTGATGATCATCCGGTAAAACAAAGGTTACTGGCGAAACTCACTGAATTATTCGACTATGATATTCAGGTTATTCGCGATCTCAAATACACCGACTACCTTAAACTCCAGACCAAAGCCAAATTCACACTAACTTTAGGTGAGGGATTGGATGCCTATTTCATTGAAGGTGTCTTCTCCGGGGCAATAGGAATCACCGTATACAATGAACATTTCTTTCCACCTGATTTCAGTAATTGTCCGGGTATTTTCAGCAACCCTGAGGAATTGATCACAAACATTCTGCAATTTGTGCGGGAATGCGAGAAGCAGGATAGCTTCGATGGACATCATATGGCACAATTCGAGCGCTGCAACCGGGAATACAACAGTTCGAGATATCGAAAAAATCTTGAATTGTTTTACAGCGGGAATTATACTTTCCCGTAACACATCAAGGGTCTAATGCCAGCGTCCATAAGTGTTATAACGGTCACTTTCAACTCAGGTCTCTTCATACGAGACTGTCTAGAAAGCATATTGGCATCTTCATTTGAAAACTTTGAACTCATCGTAGCTGATGATTGCTCTACGGACAACACTTGGGCGATCATTCAGGAGTTTAAAGACCCCAGGATCAATGCCTACCGAAATGAAACGAACCTTGGGGAATATGCCAATCGGAATGAAGCAGTAAAAAGCAGCACAGGAACCTACATATTGTTCATCGATGGGGATGATATGCTCTACCCATGGGGATTGGAATACCTGGTTAAAATGATGGATGCGTTTCCCGAGTGTGGATTCGGACTCACGGTTAGGCCTCGTAACTATTTATACTATCCGGTAGTTTTAAGCTCGCAAAAGCTCTATATCAGTGAGTTCTTCGGCTATGGATTTCAAAGCATTGCGCTATCGCATACGGTATTTAGAAAAGAGATTCTCGAACGGTATAACCACTTTAGCGAGGAAATCGTGAACGCCGATGATGTCATCCGTATGCGCATCGGTGCCGATTTTCCAGTCCTCTTGATGGCTGATCAGCAAACTTGGTGGAGGGAACGACCTGGACAAGCTACTGAGAGGCATTCCAAAGATCCCCGTGCCATTTGTCAGAGGACAAATGCACGCCTCTCCATCCTAAAAGCAGATTTTAATCCATTAACCGGTGAATTGAAAACGCTTGCGTGCAGGAATGTGATCAGAAATCACTGGATAAATATACTAACCGCATTGAAGCGATTTCAACTGCACAAAGCTTTTTTCTTGTACAAGAATGCACCAACTACCCTATCAAACATACATTATCTTCTCAGACGCGCGAAATTGATACATCCCTTCCAAGACTACAATTCATTAGCCCCTTACATGGTCGATTGTTCCCGCGATCCTCACCGAAAAAAAGCAGTCAATGTCTGATCAGCCCGTATCAGTGCAGGTGGCGGTGATCACCTATAACCATGAGGATACAATTGCCCAATGTCTGAATAGCATTCTCTCTCAGGAATGCCAGTTTCCTGTTCACATTGTAATTGGGGAGGATTGTAGTCAAGACAAGACTTTCGAGATTTGCAAAACCTTCAAATCAAATTATCCAGACCAGATCACGCTCTTAGACAATTCAAGGAATTTAGGTATTGCACAAAATTTTGCGCGAAGTCTTGTGTATGGGAGCAGTAAATATGTAGCGATCTGCGAAGGAGACGATTATTGGACTTTACCTACGAAATTGCGGAAACAGATTGAGTTGCTCGAATGCACACCTGACGCAAGTTTGTGTTGGTCTTTGAATTCAGATGTCAATGAGGAAACAGAAAAATTCAGCCTTTCCGGTAAAGATCGGCCTATTCATATTGAACTACCCTATTTATTGGAACACGGATGGTTCATACGCACCGCTACCATAGTCTACCGAAGGGAACATTTAGAAAACTTTCCAGATTGGTTCTTTAGTTCCTTCTCAACTGATTACATACTTCAACTGCTCCTTGCCTCTAAAGGTTCGTTAATAAAATTAGAAGAGGACACCGCCGTGTATCGGCGTCACACCGGAGGTATAACTTCTGGTAACTGGGATCACTGGATTAACCGTTTAGAGAATAAACTAAAACTGCTTAACAAAATTGACGAGTTTTACTCATATAATTATAAAGATAAAATTAAAACACAGAAGAATAATATCGTTGAAGAATTATTCTTCACCCTTTGGTTTAGACAAAATCAATATAGGTGGAAGACTAAATTTAAACGGAGCTTACAGTTGTTAAATATATCTTTACTAATTCGATCCATCGTACAAATTAAACGGCGCGTGATTCTAAAAGCAGGTTTATGAGAACTATGCAGACAGACTTGCGATTCCTCATTTGTATTTATGCGAACCCACTTCATTACCCATCTACATATAACACAATTAAAGCTCTAAAAAAAAGAGGTCATGTGCAAACACTTTGCATAACACACGACCTCACGCTGAAAAGCAATCCGATATTTGAGGATGATTACTCTAAACTAATACAAGTTCGATCGCAAACCGGTCGAAATCTATCACTAATACGCAGAATTCAGAAAATCTATCAATACACTAAATCACTCAGAAATTCAGTAGTTAAATTTCAACCTGATTACGTCATTATTCATGACTCATTACCTTTATTGAGTCTATACATTCTATTACAAACTAGGCGCATTCAAAAGAATTTTAAAATATGGTATCACAATCACGATGTACCAGAAAAGAACAGGCCTAAATTTGATCTGATCAAAGCTTCTATTTTAGCTGAAAGAAGTTTGTTTCCTAAAATAGACATATTCACTCTACCTTCCGAGGAACGAAAACAATATTTTGACCTTTCCAATTTTGTTGGGAAGTACTTCACTATACCCAACTACCCCTCGGTAAATTACTGCGACGAACCAAAGACTCAACTATCGAGTCAACATACAATAAATTTAGTTTATCAAGGACGGATCGGACCCGGTCATGGGCTCGATCTATGCGCTGAAATTTGTAATGCACCCGTTCAAGATTTAACTGTCAATTTACACATTATTGGTCAGGGTGACTTATTCTTTCTCAAAGAAAAGATAGAAAAAACTATTAAGGATCAAAACAGATTCTTTTATCATGGATTCATAGAACATGGAAACCTGAAGGCGTACACGACTTTAGGAGACATCGGCATTGCAATCCTGGATCCGGAATATGGAACGAATTTTTTAACCGCTGCCACCGCTTCAAATAAGATATACGAATATGCGGCATGTGGTCTACCCGTAATTTATATGAGGTCTCCTGGCATGTTACAGCACCTCAAGGATCTGCCTTGGGCCATACCCGCAGACATGAATATAGAATCCATAAAGTCTGCCATAACCTATATACATAGAAATTATGAGAGACTCTCAGATCTTGCAATTAAAAGTATCCGCACGGATCTTAACTTTGAAAAAAGATTTGAAATGGCCTTTAAATACGCCGTTGAAGTTTATAATTAATTGAGCCAGTATATTGTCATATCTCCTTCCGGGAATCAATATGGCAGCGAAATGGTACTTATTGATTTCCTGCGAACTACTCGCAGAAAGTACCAGGTATATATTCCTTTGAATAGTCATTTGGAAAGGATACAGTCCTCTTTCCAATGCAATCATCGGATATTGAAATTCTCCAGTAGAAATTTATTTCGATTTTACCTGAGCTTATCAATTCGCCTTTTATTCAGCAGATCTAAGGGAGTTTACGTGAACGAAGGAGGACATGTAAGATATCTGAAACTTCTTGCCATTCTCATTCCTTGGAAAATTTTCGTTGTTCATTTACGAATCCTGGAGGATTGTATAGAAAACAGACTATCTAATTCTCCAAGAAATGTTCGATATATCACAATATCCTCATTTATGAGCTCGAAATTAAGGGGCAAACATGAAATAATTTTGGACCCCTACCCTTGGAAAGACACCTTACTTCAACGACCCGATATTACCGACGCGGTTAAGTTAGGAATTGTCGGACGAATCTGCTCTTCAAAGGGATTGAAATACATTCTGGACTTCATAGAATATATGAACCACAAAGGTCATCTTGATTCCACATCTATTCATTTTTATGGAGATGAATCTACCTCGATGGAAGATCAGATCCTCATCAATAGAATCAAGACCATCAATCCCGTTTCCATACATTTCCATGGCTTTATACCATGGGACAAGATCAGGGAACAAATCAATATATTGACTCATTTCAACACCGAAGAACCCTTAGGAAGGATTATGCTGGACGCCATAGATTCGCACCTCCCTTTCATTGGGCTCAAAGGTGGTGGGGTATCTGAGATTGCCCAACTAGCTAGGATGGAGAATCGTTTGATCGATTCTTCTGAAACTGATGCCCACGAGAAATTCTGGCATTTGATCCAGTCAATACAGACGGATTACGCCCAGGAAATAGAACTTATGAAACATGCAAAGAAATTGGTTCAACCAATTTTCAATGTTCACAAGTACACGGACCAAGTGGAGCATATCTTATTTACTAATTAATGAAAATTATTCTAGGGATTCACGTATCTCACGACTCAAGTGCCTGCCTGATTGCGGGCAATCAGGTTATAGGCGCCATTCAGGAGGAACGACTAAGTAGAATCAAATTTCACGAAGGATTTCCATACAACGCAATTCTTTCACTCTTAAATCAACATGGGCTGCAACCTTCGCAGATACATTTCGTAGCCATTGCAGGGGCTAATCAGGAAATCGAGCACCCTTTCTTCAATTATGAGCATAGCTCAAGGATCAAATACCCTCTTCGAAGAGCAATAAGTAAACTAGCAGCATCTATAGCGGGACGAACAGGGCTCAGATGGTTCGATGGTTTGATCTACCAACGAAGTGGATATCGGAAATATGTTTTGGACAATCTAAAGTTGATCGGATTTGATCTGAACAAGACTAGTTTCGGTTTTTACGATCATCACTTGTGCCATGCCGCGAGTGCTTACTACCCATCGGGCTACAAAAATGCACTGATATTAACGCAGGATGGACGAGGTGACGGACTGTCAGGCAGCGTATACAAAGGTCAGGACGAAAAATTGGAACTGATGCAATCACAGCTCGCAGACCATAGCGTTGCACAACTCTATGCAGAAGTCACCCAGTTTTTAGGGTACAAACCGCTGCGACATGAAGGGAAAATAACAGGATTGGCGGCATTTGGCAATGGAACTGTCCTAGCTCAACATTTGCACAAATTGTTTCAAATTGACAACAACGGTTCCATTTCCAAACTGAGCATTTCTGGAATTGATCTATCGAAGAAACTCGATTCCAAATCATTGCGGAGAAAAAGGGCTACCGTTGGAATCTATCAAACGTTTGCAAATTGGGGTCGTACTTTTTCTATCTGGTTAGGGCAAAATTTCAGCAATACACAGGCCCGGGATGTCGCTGCAGGAATTCAGGATTTCACCGAAGAGATTATCGCAAAACATACCGAAAAAGTTTTGGACACAACTCTGACTGGAGATCAAATTGCCATTTGTGTATCGGGAGGATTGTTCGCCAATGTAAAATTGAATCAACGTATTCGTGAATCGGCAAGAGTCGAGAATTTATTTGTTCAACCGGCCATGGGAGATTGTGGTCTCTCACTTGGTGCAGCATGTCTGGCCAATTTGGAACAGAATGCATCTCGGATTAATCCGGTCGATAACCAGTACTTGGGAACTTCATATACTGATGAAGAAATAATAGCTGAATTAGCCAATTGGGAACGGGAATTTCAATGGGAATTTGACGATCAAATCGCGCAAACCATCGCTCAACACATTCACCAAGGCCAGATAGTTGGGAGATTCGCCGGAGCAATGGAATTTGGTCCAAGAGCATTGGGAAATAGATCGATTCTCTTGCACCCATGCGATAAATCGATGAATGATGTCGTGAACAAACGACTTAACAGAACGGAATTCATGCCTTTTGCCCCGAGTGTTCTGGATTATTGGGCAGATCACTATTTCTCAGATTACAATGAGAAACATCGGACCGCGGAGTGGATGACGACGACCTATAATGTCAAACCTGAGATGATAGAATCCATTCAAGCGGTTGTTCATATCGATGGTACTGCCAGGCCCCAAATCGTTAAAAAAGAACAGAATGAGTCATACTACAGTATTCTACAGGAATATGAGAAAATCAGTGGTATAGGTTGTTTAGTCAACACAAGTTTCAATATGCACGAAGAACCCATAGTTGAGAGTCCGAAGGATGCACTCAGGGCATTCCAACTTGGGAGTGTGGACATACTAGCTATTGGCAATATCATCGTTTCTCGGAAAACCGACTAATATTAGGTCCTTTTGGTTGTTAAAAAATATTTGACCAGTACTTCTTAATAAACCATCGAATACATGCGAAGTAAGAATCTATCCATTGCATTGATCCCTCTTTTGACTATCGTATATGTTCTGATGAGCAATTGGAATGGAGTTTCTGTACCTACCGGTGATTCATACAGTTTTTACAGCCCGGCGATGCAGATCGCGCGAAATTCTCTATGTGAAGATGTTTTTACTGCCCTTGATGAAAAAGGGGAACTTGTTGATATCGGCTCACGCAAGAACTTCATTCGGGCGCCGGGTATAGCTTATTTATTCGGCAGTCTACTTGCTCTTGGATTGCCAATTAAAACGTCGGGAATAATACTAAATTTATTGCTGGTATTAGCAGTACTTTTACTCCTATATCGTTGGGCTGACATCATTCTTAAAAACAAGACTCTTAGCCTAATTATAAGTACACATTTGATATTTTCTTGGGTATTTTACATCTGGTGCGTCCGGAGTTACATGTCCGAGTCTTTATTTATTGCTTATGCGATTTTCCTGGCCGTCTTCTTCGAAAAATCGTATCACAAGATAAGTGGTAGAACTGTATATCTGATTCTATCCGGAATTCTTTGCGGATTAGTTTACTACACCAAATACTCGGGATTAGCGTTGCTTCCGGTTATCGCATTTTTTCCATTACTGCGTCAGAAGAAGCTCACTGTTGCTTTGAAGGATGCTATTTTACTGGTTGTAGGTATGTGCATTAGCGTCATTCCATGGATGTACCGCAACTATTATTTAAATGGTTCTATTGGTGGAGGGGGCTCTGGTTACTCGAGCCGGACGATTCCAGAGAGCACTATGGGACTTATTCGCATATTCGTCCCAAAACATGGGAGCTTCCAAAACGACACACTCACATTGATCTTTCTAGGTGTTTTCGTCCTGGTCGGAACTGTCGTGTTGTTTATTCTGCTAAAGAATGTAAGGGTTAAAGATGTTATCCGCTATGTTCAGAAGGCGGATTCTGCTGTGCTTTTCTCATTATTATACTTAACTTCATATCTGGCTCTGACCTTGGTTGGGATCTACATTATTCCTAAAACACATCACATCGAATCCAGATACTGGATGGAGATTTATCCTTTTTTTATGCCCTTGTTGATCAAGTTCACTAAAGACGCCTCCTCCATCAATGGGATCAGCAATGGCCTGGTTAGAAAAGGTTTTGTTGTTTTACTTATTGTGAGTATGGCAGCAAATATTAAGGAGGTATATCGGAATCGTTCAAAATTCGAGATAACAATGAAGAACGAATCCGAAAGAGAGTTACTTCGTTCGGAGATAGCCAAACTACTTCCCTCAAAAGGTCGCTACATATTCACAAGCAACAAATTTGTAAGAATGTATGTTGAAACCGGAATCACAGATTGGTCGGAGATCGATACATCTTCCGTTTATGATGAATACAAGATCGATCCAAAGCTGATCTATGCGTTGTACGATCATGAACAGGATGAGTCGATCATTTTATCTGACATCCCAACGAGTCCACCGTCCAACTATAGTTTTCTTGGCAAAGTACAGAACATGAAACTGTATATGCATCGCAACACCGGTAATGTCGAATGAGACATCTTCATGTTGGTCCTGCCCGAATAGGTAGCACTACACTTCAACGCTTCCGGGCTATTCAACAAATCCTTCCTGATTGGGAACACGAGTTGGTGGATACGTCGAAATGGATAGATAGCGGAAATCGACTTGAACGTTCTGTTACCTATCGATTTAAGATCGGACCTATTGTCAAAAAGATCAATCAAGGGATTCGCGAATATCTCCTAAAATCTCAGGTCACTTATGATTTAATTTGGGTTGACAAAGGTATATTCATTGAAAGATCAACTACTGAGTTACTGAGAAAATATTCGATTCAATTGTGGCATTTTACTCCAGATCCGGCCTTCCTGTTTCACAAAAGCCGAAAATTCAATTCGTCAATAGCTCTTTACGACCACGTTATAACCACTAAAAAGTTTGAGATGGATTTCTATCTTAACTTTAAATCCGCGGATCAGATTACACTGGTGCCTCAGAGTATAGACTTGAATTGGTATTCCAATTACGTACCCTTTCAATCCCGAAATAACTCAATACTCTTTGTCGGTCACTTTGAACATAATCGAAAATTGTTGATCGTGAAATTATTGGATCATTCCATTCCTGTCACCTTGATCGGTCATAGATGGGAATCCTTTGCCGAAAATTCCAAACACCCTAATTTGGAGTATATTGGAAAGGGTGTTTACGGCAAAGAATATGTGGATGTTTTAAATCAACACAAATTTGCGCTTGGGCTACTCTCTCATTGGATCCCTGAAACGCATACAACCCGAACATTTGAGATACCAGCTTGCGGGTGCGTTCTCTTTACACCGCGTACGTCTGATACAACTTCCTACTTTTCAGAGAAGCAAGCCATATTCTTTGATAACGCAGAAGAAATTATCGAGCATTACAACCGATTGATTTTTGATCCGGAATTAGCAGAAAAAATCAGTTCCCGTGGTCATGAACAATTAAAGCAACTTGATATAGATGTAGCACAAGTGATGTCTCAGGTTTTTAGGGCCAAAGAGTTCATTTGATACCTATCATTTTCATAGCTCTGTTAATTCTTCGCTATTTCGGATGGATGTCCGATGATCAAACCGTATTGCTCGGTTTTTGCTCTGTATCACTCATTGTAATTTTCAAATCCCGACTTTCAATTCCCGCCCTGCATTTCATGGCCGCTTTATCATGTATGCAATGGCTGTTTGGGGCTGTACTGTATTTTTCTGAGTTCAATCCGGGGCAGGCTCTTGAAGTGAGCAAAATGCAACTTAATGCTACGGACTACTTCAACTTCGCGATTCCGGCAACTTTCGCTTTCGCAATCGGTTTGACGGCCATAAATTTTCGTGAGAAAGAGTTCGCAATGCTCAGGGATAAAGTACAAAACACTTTTTGTGGAAACCGTTCAGCAGTTCTTCTGTTAATTGGCTTCTTTTCACAGATCCTCTCCCCATTCGCTCCACTTATCCTGAAATTACCGTTGTATTTCCTATCGATTTTCGGTTGGGCCGGTGTTACACGGGTAATATTTATTTCTGAGAAAAAACGTCGTGACTTGTTTCTAGCTGCCTTATTCGTACTGTTTATAATATACAAGGCGCTGGTATCCAGCATGTTCAGCGACTTGGTCATCGGTTTAGGGCTATTAGTACTATTTAGCTTCTTTCATTTTAGAACCACAGTAGCCAAGAAAATGATCCTTATTGTAAGCGGACTTGTGATCGTGACAGTGATTCAGGTTGTGAAACCCTATTTACGGCTCATGACGCTGAAACAAGGTGTATCGACCTCTGAAGCCATCAGTAGAATCAGTGATTCTGAACTGGTTTCCACGGATTATGTACAATCCGATCGATTCGTGTCCTACTCAATTTCTCGCTTTAACCAGGCTTCAATCATTACCTGGGTAATGAAACACACTCCGCGCAACGAACCACATACACATGGAAGCACCGTTTTCAACGCGATAGCCGGTTCGTTCATTCCGCGTGCAGTATGGCCGAATAAACCGCTAAGCGGTGTGGCGATGTATCTGCAATACACTGGACTCGACTTTGAAGGTGCTTCGTATGGAGTTTCTCAGCTCGGTGAAGGTTATATAAATTTCGGCAAGAAATGGACTTGGCTGTTCATGCTGGCATTGGGATTATTCTATTCCGGTTTTCTGAAATTCTGTCTCAACTATTCCCGTGCACATCCCGAATTCTTTTTCTATTTGCCGGCGATCTTTCTGCACACAATCAAAGTAGAAACCGACATCAACCGATCCCTGGGATTCATGCTCCGATTCGTCGTTTTCCTGTTCGTATTGAATGCAGCCTTGAAATTCTTTTTTGGAAAACGATTGTATTAAATAGAACATGACTGCCGAGATCGTTTTCTTTTACCGAAAAAGAAGGGAAAATAAGAATTTCAGCATTGAGAATATTTTTTTTCAGGTAAGCCAGTACCTGATTGGAGCCGGTTCAGAGGTTCGTACCGCGGTATGTCCATTTCTGAGTAACGGGATCCTGCCCAGAATTCGCAATGTTCTGTTTGCGCAGAAATCACGCGGAGCGGTGAACCATATTACCGGCGATGTGAATTATTTAGCTCTCGGATTGCCCGGAAAGCAAACCGTGATCACTATTCATGATCTGATCTTTTTGGAAGATGCCGAGGGAATCAAACGCTTAATTCTTTATTGGTTTTGGCTGAAGTTGCCATTATCGAGATGTAAATATATCACTGTAGTTTCGGAGGCTACAAAAAGTGAATTGATCCACGCCGTTCCAAGCATATCCTCAAAGATATACCTCATTCACAATCCCGTTGATCCGTCGTTGCCATTCAGTCCTTCGGAGTTTCGTACAGATAAACCTGTTATCCTTCAAATTGGTACCGGTAGAAATAAAAATCTTGACCGTGTTATTCGGGCGATTACCGGACTACGCTGTAAACTATGTGTGATCGGACCAATCGCGGAATCAATCAAATATGAGATGATCCGCAGAAATATTGAATTTGAGAATTTCAAGGATCTGACACGAGAAGCATTGATCGCGAAGTATGTTGAATCGGATCTGGTCGTTTTCGCCTCAACCAAAGAGGGATTCGGGATGCCCATCCTGGAAGCCCAACAGATCGGGCGACCGGTTATAACTTCAAACTGCAGTTCCATGCCCGAAGTAGCAGGAAACGGGGCAGTTTTAGTAGACCCAAACAACGTCGAATCAATTCGCTCCGGTATTCTGAGGGTGATCGAAGACCATTCCTTGAGGGAACAGTTAATTGCAGAAGGACTGAAAAATATTCAGCGCTTTCAACTGGATCGGGTTGCCGGACAATACGCTGAATTATACTATAATATACTCGAAAACAACAACTAAGGAGTCGCATGGAGCCCCTCCTCATCCTCTCCCAATGGTACCCCCCAGCCTTCAAAGCCGGCGGACCGATAAGATCGGTTTACAACCTGACCGAAGGCTTAAAGGAATTTGTGGAGCTCACTGTCCTAACCTCCGGTAGAGATATCGACGGAACCAACGTGCAGCACAGCACCGGGAGCGGTGTTCAGGTGATACACACTAATTGGGAAATGATCCGGCGATTGCGGAAACACCGGGGATTGGTTTATTTGAATACGATGTTCTCCTGGCGCTATGGCATTTTACCTGTTTTGGTTTGCCCGGAGACGCTGATGAGTCCGCGAGGTATGTTGAGACCGAGCGCATTGAACCATAAAGCCCTTAAAAAGAGGGTGTTCCTCAAGATCGTCAACCGCCTGCAGCTCTATAAAAACACCCATTTCATTGCAAGTAACGAGGAGGAGGCAGCGGACGTACGGGCCTCGATCCGCCGCTATGCCTCAATGCGCGTAATTGCCAATGCAGCCATGCAACCGCTGCCAAAACCGATCGCCTTACCCAAAGAATCGGGAACGGTCCGATTGCTGTTTGTAGGACGTATACATCCCATTAAAAACCTTGATTTTCTCCTGGAAGTGCTGCGATCCCTGCCTGTGCCAATCCAACTGCACATTGTGGGGAATGAAGAGTATTCAGCCTACCGCAAAAGCTGTGAGGAGTTGATGGAGGCCTGCAGATCGGCCGGACATGAGATCATCTTTCACGGTGCGCGCAATACGGAATTCATACACGATCTGCTGAAAAGCGTGCATTTTTTGGTGTCACCCTCCAAAGGTGAGAACTTCGGCCATGCCATTTTCGATGCCTTGGCCTGCGGAAGACCGGTACTCATCTCCGACCAAACTCCATGGCGGAAATTACAGGCCAAACAGGCGGGTTGGGACCTCCCCCTTTCGAAAACTTTATGGATGGAGCATCTCCGCAAGATCAGTGCAATGGATCAGGATGCCTTCGATGTGCTCTGCCGGGGGGCTCTTGACCTGGCGCGAACTTATTATAAAGAAAGCCGGTCCGTATCCGATTTCGTGCAAATGCTTCATGAGCTCAGCCCGGATTACTGAATGCAGCGGATGTTATTCATAGGTTCCTTTCCCGAGGCAAGCAAAGGCGGAACATCTACGGCCTCCCTCCTGCTCCGCGATGCTCTTATTCGCGAGGGATTTGAATTGCGATGCATCGATTCAACGCTGTTGAACGTGCGTTCCAACCCGATGCTGACACGCATTCGTCGCGGTTGGGACCGCTTCCTGCAGGTACGCAGGGCTATGGCTGAATTCAAACCTGAAGTTGCGCTTCTATTCTGCTCGCACGGATTGAGTTTTATTGAGAAAGGCATTTGGACGGCCGTGTTGAATCGGCGTGGGGTTAAAACGATATTGGCACCGCGCTCCGGACTCATCCTGAAAAGTATGCGCATTCCCGGATTCGGTCTTTGGGTGCGTTTTGCTGTCCGAAGGGCCGATCTGATCTGGTGTCAGGGGCAATACTGGAAAGATTTCTATGTGCGATTCGACCGTTCGGATCCCTCCAGGTTCATTATCCAACCCAATTGGCTCGAGCATGCAAAAGAATCAGAACTGAAATTGGAAACGAATTCTGCCGATATACCGCTTATCATTGTAAGCGGCTGGTTCACCCGTGAAAAGGGCGTACTCGATCTGATCGATATACTTCCAAAACTAGATAGTCTGAGCAAGAGACCATTTCGTGTTGCGATCTATGGTAGAGGTCCGGCCGAGGGCGAGCTGAAGCAACGCATAGGGAAACTCCGGTTTTCCGATCGCTGCACGGTGCACGACTGGATCGGGCGGGCAGAACTGAACCGGCGGATGCGGCAAGCCGATATATTGCTCTTTCTGTCCTATTACGAAGGGATGCCGAATACCATCCTGGAGGCCATGCGTGCAGGTATTGCCATTGTTAGCACCAATGTGGGGGCCATTCCGGAATACATCCCCGAAGAGAATCTGGCCTACCTCTCCCCTCCTGCCGATCATGCAGCCAAAGTTCAGGCACTAGCCGAACTGCTCAATGATCCGGTCAAACTGAACCGGGCACGTGCCCTTAATCTGGAGGCAGCTCGTAATATCCCCGATCCGGATGCAGTTGCACGAAGTTTAAAACTGAAAATCGAATCCATCTGAAAAGCGCCCACATGTACACACTGGGAATCAATGCCTATCACGGCGACTCATCGGCCTGTATTTATAAGGATACGGAACTAATTGCCGCAACCGAAGAAGAACGGATACTCCGGATCAAACACTGGGCGGGATTGCCTGTAGAGGCTATTCGCTTTTGTTTGAACGAAGCCGGGATCGGGCTGGAAGCGCTCGATCACATAACAGTTTCGCGCGATCCAAAGGCTAAAATGGGCGAAAAGATCGCCTTCACACTGCGCAAAGGTGTCAACTTAAAGGCTGTTCTTAACAGAGGGGCTAACGCGCTCAAAATCAAAGACATAGACAAGGCCATTGCCGAGGCACTTCAATTCGACCCAAAGGATCTGAAGACCAAATTGCACTTCGTAGAACACCATCGCGCACACATGGCATCGGCGTTCATGGTAGCTCCGTTCGAGGAATCGGCCATACTTTCCATCGACGGTATGGGCGATTTCAGTTCAACCATGCGCGGAACCGGCAAAGGCCGTCGGATCGAGGTGATCGATAGCATCAGCTATCCACATTCCCTGGGCATGTTCTATACGGCTTTTACGCAGTTTCTCGGTTTTCCGAATTACGGAGATGAGTATAAGGTAATGGGACTGGCACCTTACGGCAATCCCCTGTACATTGAGGATGTCCGCAAGTTGATCCGATTAAAGTCAAATGGCTTGTTTGAGTTGGATGGAAATTATTTCCGGCACTTCAAGGAAGGGGTATCTATGAATTGGGAAGGTGGTTCACCTGTTGTGGGTGCGTTGTATGGGGATTCCTTCGAAAAACTGTTCGGTCAGGCGCGCAGCAAGGGCGACGAACTCACGCAGCACCACAAGGATCTGGCTTGCAGTGTACAGCGCGTGGCAGAAGAGGTCATTTTCCATCTGGCGGAGGATCTGTATCGTAGAACGGGTGCAGAAAATTTATGCATCACCGGCGGTGTGGCTCAAAATTCCGTGGCCAATGGCAAGGTACTCGAGCACACTTCCTTCAAACGTTTATTTGTTCCGCCCGCGGGTCATGATGCGGGTACCGCGGTTGGATCGGCTCTTTACTTCCTGCACAGCGAGCTTGATCTTCCGCGCGCTCCATTTCGACATCAGGCCTATACCGGCGCACAATTCTCACCCGAAGAGATCCGCACGTTCCTGGAGTACAAAGGAGCGAGCTACCACTATTGTAAAACCGAAGCGGAATTGATCGAAACAGTAGCCGATAAGCTGGCAGATGGGAAAGTGATCGGCTGGTTTCAGGGCAGGGCGGAATTTGGTCCGCGTGCACTTGGGAATCGCTCCATTCTGGTGGATCCGACAAGACAGGATGCCCGGGACCTGCTGAATTCGAAAATTAAACGCCGGGAGAGTTTCCGTCCGTTCGCCCCTTCCATTTTGGAGGAATACGCCAAAGACTATTTCGAGAATCCGGATGTGGTTCCGTTCATGGAAAAGGTACTGCGCATTCGTCCGGAAAAGAGAGCGCTGATCCCAGCCGTTACCCATGTGGACGGTACGGGTCGCCTGCAAACGGTTCGGAAGGAGGATAATCCACGTTACTATGGCCTCATAAAACGGTTCATGGAATTGAAGGGGGTTCCTATTTTGTTGAATACGAGCTTTAATGAAAATGAGCCGATCGTGAATGATCCGGGGCATGCTTACGATTGTTATGAGCGGACGGATATGGATTTGTTGGTACTTGGGGATTTTGTGGTTGGGGATTAGGAGGATAGGTAGATAGGAGGATAGGTTGATAGGTAATTAGGTGGGGATTGGGATGAGGTTTGGGATTGGGATATTGTTGGTGGTGCTATTGAGTTATGGGGGGCTGCAGTTCTTGGGAAGGGAAATGCGGGCTGCGGAGGATTTTGCGCTTGGGATCGAGACGAGCTCTTACTTTGCGAGGGACTCCAACTATCCCATTCACTTGAATCGTTTCAGGCAACTTGAGATGGATAGTTTTTTGAGTGGATGGCGAAGGCGGGGTTCGAAGCCGGTTCAGCTGTTCCTGGGGAATTCTCAGACGCATGCCATTAACCAGTTGAAACCGGGGCAGTGCAATTACGTAGAACTCATTCGGAAGCGGGATGAACCGGATATGGAAAGCATGGCCTTGAGTATCCCGAATGCCTCTTTACAAGAAATGCTCGTTGCCACTCAATGGCTTCTAGTTGAAGGGGGTGTGAAGATCGAACGGCTCATACTTCCTGTTTTTTACGACGATCTGAGGGAGAGCGGAATTCGCGACAGCTACTTCCCGCTACTTATAAATTCCAAATTCCGATTGGGTGAAAATATGCGCAGTTCGGTAGCGGTGAATAACTACCTGAATGCTTTGCAGACCCCAGGCGAGGATCAGACAGAAAAAGATCTGGCAGGTGTTCGCAAAACCACTCAGGAAAAAAGCGAGCGCTGGTTGAATGAACAACTGTCTGAAAATTGGGCGCTTTGGGCGAAGCGGGAAACGATGCGGGGGCGTTTGTTCATATTTCTCTATCAGTTGCGGAATACGGTGTTTGGTATAGATGCACAAACGGTACGCAAGATCATCCCGGAGCGCAAAGCAGCGAATATGGATGCCCTGGAGGACCTGCTCGGTCTTGCTCCACAGGTGCAGATCCTGGTATACATACCCCCACTGCGCACCGATGTACAGCCACCTTACGATATGTCGGCTTATGAGCTTTTTAAGCAAGAATTGAAGACCAAATGCGCGGGAAGGGAAGGTATACGGTTCGCCGATCTTCAGGACTTGGTACCCGGAGTTTATTGGGGTGTGAAAGATCCGACGGGCTTGCAGAACAAACCGGAATACGATTTTATGCATTTTCGCTTCGAGGGGCATCAGCTTCTCGACAGTGCATTGCGCAGTTCTTTGAACAGGTTCAAGGACAATGATCTTTAATTCCCTCACCTTCCTGTTTTTCCTGATTCCCGTAGTACTTCTCTACTGGATATTGCCCTACAAACTGCGTATCGCCTTGCTTTTTGGGGGCAGCTTGGTCTTTTATGGATTCTGGCGTTGGGAATTCCTGCCGGTGATGCTGTTTTCCTCGGTTGTGGACTACTTCATAGCCATCGCCATCCACCGGCACCGGGCGGATCGGGCCTTGGGAAAAAAGTTGCTTTTAGGCACGTTGGTGATCAACCTTGGCTTATTGGTTTACTTCAAGTATCTGTTTTTCCTTTCGGGTAATTTCAA
Organism: Flavobacteriales bacterium; assembly: GCA_020635435.1. Taxonomy (GTDB): domain Bacteria; phylum Bacteroidota; class Bacteroidia; order NS11-12g; family UBA9320; genus VMDK01. The sequence goes on along the minus strand of JACJZU010000002.1, from coordinate 617,056 downwards.
TCAGATCATGGAGTTTACCGGAACGGCGTTCCGTTTCGATCTGCCTGCGATCATACTGCCTTTGGGTATTAGTTTCTATACTTTCCAAACCATCAGTTATTCAATAGATGTTTACAGGGGGCATGCCTTACCTGAGCGCGACTTTCTGCTTTATGGTTCGTACGTGACCTTTTTTCCGCAGTTGGTTGCCGGACCGATCCTTAGGGCCGGTGAGGTTATTGAGCAGCTCCGCACCCGGCCAACTTTCAAAATGGAATTCATACCATCCGGATTGAAACGGATCGGCTATGGCCTGTTCCTCAAAGTGGTGCTTGCAGATAATATTGCTCCTATGGTAGACGAGATATTTCTTACCGGAGCGCACACTTTCAGCGCCATCGATGTTTGGACAGCAGCGTTCTTATTTGGTTTTCAGATCTATTTCGATTTTGCCGGGTATTCACATATTGCGATTGGTTGTGCATTGCTCATGGGCATCCGATTCCCCGAGAATTTCAACTTCCCTTATGCATCCCGCTCGTTCAAAGTATTCTGGAAGCGTTGGCACATCTCCCTTTCGAGCTGGATACGCGATTACCTCTATTTACCTCTTGCCGGTAAGAAAGTACGCTTTGACAAAGTTGGTTCAAGAGGTGGATTGGGCGAAAATGTAGAACAAGTTCAACCCGGTAATGGGCGGAAAACCTATGCACTCTTTCTCACATGGTCCATCATGGGGCTTTGGCATGGTGCGAACTGGACCTTCGTTGTTTGGGGTTTGTATCATTCCCTGGCGGTTTATTTGGAACGACTCGCACATTCCCTCCGCTTTCTCAAACCACTTCAGACACCTGTGATCGGTTGGCTGATCACCTTCCCGATCGCCATGCTGGGCTGGATCCCATTTCGGGCTTTGAATGTGCACGATACATTCGTGCTCTTCTCAAAGATCCTGACACCTGCTGCCTATTTGAGTTATACATTCCGGGAAAACACATATCTGGTCGCGTTTCTCCTAACTGTGTTAACAACACTGGCCTTTCTGTTAGATTCCTATAGCGAACGCATTAAAAGTTGGCCGGGATGGGTCGTACTTTCGCTCCAAACGCTGAAGTACACTGCCATCAGTATTTTAGTATTCGTGTTCCTGCGTCCAATATCTCAATTCATCTATTTTCAGTTTTGAGCAACCAACAGATCGCGATCGCCCAAATATGAAAGTATCCCTCATCACTGCAACATTCAACAGCGAGAAGACCATTCGCCGCACGCTGCAAAGTGTTGTGGCTCAAAGTCACCACAATGTGGAGCACATCGTCGTGGATGGCGGCTCAACCGATTCCACGGTGCAGATCGTCAAGGAATTCCCGCACATTAAGGTATTGATCAGCGAACCGGATCGGGGCATTTACGACGCATTGAACAAGGGCCTGGATCGTGCAAGCGGCGAGGTGGTCGGATTGCTGCACAGCGACGATGTTTTCCATCACCGGCTGAGTCTTTCCCGGGTTGTGTCGGCACTGATCGAACATCCCGATTGGAGCGGGATCTATGCCGATATTCGCTTTGTGGATGAAAAAGGTGAGACAAGCAGGTTGTATTCATGCGAAGACTGGACCTTCAGCGATTTTTCCAGAGGCATCATGCCGGCGCATCCCGCTTTCTTTGCCCGCCGCGAGGTCTATGAGGGTCAGCGATTCAGTCTCGCTTACCGCATTGCCTCCGATTTTGAGTTACTGGTCCGTTTGTTCGGTGATCCCCGATGGAAATTCGGTTATATTCCCTTCATCATCACCGATATGAACGGCGGAGGGCTGAGCACGCGAAGCTGGAGATCCAATTTCATCATTAACAGGGAAATTCGGGACATTTGCAGGAAGCACAACATTCCTACTTCATACCTGAAGATCTATTCAAAATATTGGCAACGTTTACTTGAATTGAGGTGAGAGTACTGATTAGCGGATATACCGGATTCCTGGGAAAGCACATAACTGCCCAATTAGCGGCTGATCACGAATTATTCGGATTGGGCAGAAAGTCCGTTCCCATGCCCGGAATCCAGCGGGTATATACCTGGGACAAACTGAATGAGCTTCCGGAGGTGGATTGGTGCATTCACCTGACCGGTTTGGCGCATGATATTTCGGATGCCTTTTCGGATCACATGTACCTGGATGTGAATTTTGATCTCACGCGCGATCTCTCCCAGGCTTTGCGGGGCAAATGCAGGCACTTCATGTTCATGTCCAGTATCAAGGCGCTGTGTGAAAGTGATGGGGTGCATTTGAATGAGATCCGGGACCCGGTTCCTATTTCGCCATATGGGGTATCGAAGCAGCTGGCTGAAGACTATCTGGCTGCCAATGAACCGGATCTGGGTATGAATATCTATGTGCTTCGGCCGGTGATGATCTATGGGCCGGGTTGCAAGGGCAATATCCTGTCGCTCGTGCGCATCATTAAACGTGGGATTCCGTATCCATTCCGTGATGTGAAGAATGAGAAATCGGTGCTGTACGTTAAAAATCTGACCTATGTAGTACAGCATTTTGTAGAGCATGGGGCTGAACGGGGTATCTATCACGTGGCCGATCCCGGTACGCTCTCAACTTTTGAACTGATGAAACTGATCGCAGGGGTATTGCATAAACCCCTGCGCAGTTGGCAGATCCCGGCGTTCTTGTATGCCCGTTTTCTAAAGCACAAGGAGGAAGGTTCTTCGCTGCGCAGGATGATCTACAAATTATTGGGCAATTTGAGTGTGGACACCGGCAAATTAGACGAATTACTGGGCGATGAAAAGTTGCCATTCACAACAACGGAGGGTTTGAAAGATTGGCTGGGATGATCTTCTCCACGGCAGGTTGGGGCTTTCTTGGCTCAGCCTTGCTGCTTTCCATTGTGCTTTGGGCCTATTTGTACATAGCCGGTCGCAAGGACATACTGGATGTACCCAATGAACGCAGTTCGCACAAGGAGCGAACCATACGGGGAGCAGGTGTGGTTTTCATTGCCGCCGCTGTGCTCGGGTTCTTCTACAGCGGATATGCATCCCCCGTACTCTTTATTTCGCTTTTTCTCGGCGGTATCACGGGCTTCCTCGACGATCGATTCACACTTGGAGCGGGACTTCGACTCTTGCTCTACGGATTGTGTGCCGCTGGAATCACGTATCAGATCGTTTCCGGCCATGAAAGTTTGGGGATATGGATCAATATCCTGCTTTTCGTTTTCATTCTCGGTACTATGAATACCGTGAATTTCATGGACGGGATCAATGGGATAACTACACTCTATTTGTTGGTGCTGATCGCTTCATTGATGCAATTCCCTCTGAACGCCGTGCATTACGCTGTGGAGTATACCGACATGATCACCCTTGCCCTGATCCTGTTCGCACTATTGAATGTGCGTAAAAAGGCTGTATGCTTCATGGGCGATTCAGGTAGTATCGTACTTGGGCTTTATGCGGCATTTCTCGTTTATGATGTGGCCTATAACAGTGGCCGCATTGTATACTTGCTTCTGCTTGCAGTGTATGGTGTGGATTCTCTGGGCACGATCCTCATCCGACTGCTCAACAAAGAGAATATCACCACCGCCCATCGCTCGCATGCCTATCAATTGCTGAGCAACGAGGCCGGATTGGGACATGTTCGGGTAAGTATGCTATACGCTGCTCTGCAGCTGATGGTGAACTACCTGCTGTACATTTGGGTGATAGCACACTGGGATGTGCGTATCCTGATCCCTGCTGTGCTGATCACTCTGAGCATCCTGTATCTTTTCGTAAAATTCAAATACCAACGCGATTCGCTCCGCCTATGGAAAGTATAAAATTCATTCTGGTCGGTTTCGGACATATTGGAAGGCGTCATGCAACGGTGATCCACGAGTATCCCGAGGCGGAACTTGTTGCCATTTGCGATGTGGATCCTGAACTGGAACGGCATGAATTGTATCCGCAGGGAGTGCCGTTCTTTCGAACTTTCGAGGATGTACTGAGTTCCGGTTTAAAGGCCGACGTGGTTTCGATCTGCACGCCGAACGGCTTACATATTCCTCAGGCATTACTGGCTATACGCAGCGGACACCATGTGCTGATCGAGAAACCCATGGGCCTGTCGAAACAGGCGTGCGAACAAGCGATCTTTGAGGCGTTGCAGTACGACCGGCAGGTATTTGTGGTGAAGCAGAACCGCTATTCGCCACCGGTGAAATGGTTGAGACAGATGGTTTTGGAGGAACGACTCGGACGAATATTGAACGTTCAGATCAATTGTTTCTGGAATCGGGACGATCGCTATTATGCGCAACGATCGAATTCGGGTTCGGTCAACTGGAAAGGGACCAAAGATCTGGATGGAGGGGTACTGTTTACGCAGTTCAGTCATTTCATAGATATCATGTACTGGATATTTGGAGATATCAAGGCCATAAGATCCAGGCTTTATAATTTCACGCATGTGCACAATACGGAATTCCCGGATTCGGGTACGGCTTGTTTTGAATTCATCAAGGGTGGTACTGGTACGATCAACTTCTCCACTTCGGTTTGGGACCGGAATCTTGAGAGTTCAATAACGGTGATCGGTGAAAAGGGCAGTGTGAAAATTGGGGGACAGTACATGAATGCGGTTGAGATCTGCCATGTGCAGGACTATACTTTTGAGCCCTTGCCGGAGACCAATCCACCGAATGATTATGGTCCGTTCCAGGGGAGTGCGGCCAACCATCATTATGTGATCGAGAATGTGGTGCGAACCTTGAACGGCAGGGATCGGATCACGGCGAATATGCTGGAGGGGATGAAGGTTGTAGAGATCATAGAGCGCATACATGCTTCTGCATTGGAGTAGTGAAAACAAGAGGCATTGATCGCATTTCTCACTTATCGGAATTTTCTGGAATTTGGAGGCAATTCCAGGCTGAGTTCCTATTACGATCACTGTGAATCGGAAGGGAAGGAACCCTGTTTTTTCTTTCTTAAGGGTACCTCCCACAATACTGCGTTGCGGTATCGGGATTTTGGATCCGAAGGTATTTCGGGTATCCTGGCTTACTTCCCGGCCATTCTGCGGGGAGTCTTGTTCTTTCTTCTGAACAGGAAATTCAAGATCATTTATGTTTACAGTCCTTCGGCTCTGTGGTGGCCGCTGATCTGGGCTGCGCGTATTTCCGGAAAGTCGGTGATCCGGGAACGGACGGAATGGTATGAACCGTGGGTTGTGCATGGTTTGAAAGCTCGGTTCCTGAAGTTGCTTTTTCGTCTGGATGAGCAATTGGCGCGCAGTAAAACGGTAGTTATTTCCGGGCGAATTGCGGCTGTTTTGAGAAAACAAGGATTGGGTTCGGAGCGGATCTGCGTCATTCCTGCTTTTGTTGATACGAGCCTGTTCCGAAAAGAATGGAATGAGGAGATAGCAGCGCGTTTCTTGGTGGGCTATCTGGGAAGTTTTGGGGAAAAGGATGGGGTTCCGGAGCTCATTCGTTCGGTTCGTGAAGTGTGGCAAAGTATTCCGGGGTTGAGCCTGAAACTTATGGGTAAATGTCCACCGGAGATCCGGGGGGTATTGCAGGATGAGGCGGGAGATCTACCGCTGCATTTCACGGGGACAGTGGATCGAACTGAGTTATTAGCAGCGCTGCGTTCTTGTGATCTGCTCATTTCGAATCGGGATGGGAGTGTGTACAGTCAGTTCGGTTTCCCGGGCAAATTGCTGGAATATTTGGTTAGCGGTGTTCCTGTGATCAGTTCGGACAGTTCGGGGGTTCGGGAACTATTTGAGGATGAACGGCATCTGCGGATCTTTGGGGCTGGAGAACGGAATGAGTTGATCGATCTTATACGGGATCGGTATGCGAATTATGCAGCTTGGGATGAGATGGGTGCACGGGGGCAGCAATATGTGTTAAACAGTTTTGGTGCTGAGAATCATCTGGGGATCTGGGGGGAATTTGTATTTGGGGGAGATTGAATGGAATGTGAAAGTTCCACAGCGGATTACACAGATTTTTTTTAAACCACAGATCACACAGATTAACACAGATAGTGGAAGGATTTTTTGATGCTTTGAGAACGAGAAGATCCTTGTTTAGGCCCGGGAATTTGTGGCTGTGCGCGTTGTGGGCCGTGCGCTTTAAAATTCCCGAAGCTCTTTTGCCTACTTTTTGAGCCAAAAAAATAGGCGCGGGTTGTAGGTCTGCGAATGCCCTAAGCGAAGCATAAGAGTCTGTGACTGAGCGATGAATCTTGTCACACAGATCACACAGATTTTTTTTAACCACAGATCACACAGATTAACACAGATAATGGAAGGATTTTTTGAAGCTTTGAGAACGAGAAGATCCTTGTTTAGGTTCGGGAATTCGTGGGTGTGCGCGTTGTGGGCCGTGCGCTTTAAATTCCCGAAGCTCTTTTGCCTACTTTTTGAGCCAAAAAAGTAGGCGCGGGTTATAGGGCTGCGCAAGCCCTAAGCAGTGGATAAGCTGCCGCGACCTGGCTGCCGATCTTGTACCACGGATCATACCTATTCATAAAGAGCACGAAGGATAAAGCAATCTGTGAAAGTCTGTGTAATCTGTGGTGCAAAGAAGTTACTTGGCTATTTCACCACAAATTACACAGATTTTTTTAACCACAGATTAACACAGATTTGCACAGATAATGGAAGGATTTTTTAAAGCTTTGAGAACGAGAAGATCCTTGTTTAGGTTCGGGAATTTGTGGGTGCGCGCGTTGTGGGCCGTGCGCTTTAAATTCCCGAAGCTCTTTTGCCTACTTTTTGAGCCAAAAAAGTAGGCGCGGGTTATAGGGCTGCGCAAGCCCTAAGCGAAGGATAAGCTGCCGCGACCTGGCTGCAGATCTTGCTCCACGGATCATACCGATTCATAAAGATCACGAAGGACAAAGTAATCTGTGAAAAATCTGTGTAAGTCTGTGTAATCTGTGGTGCAAGGAATTTACGTCGCTATTTCACCACAGATCACACAGATCAACACAGATAATGGAAGGATTTTTTAGGCGTGGAGCCGCGGTGTGCACACCGCGGCTCCTTTGCAAATAGACCAGTCTGGCCTATATGCGTTATTCGTTCACGAATTCGAATTGCTTCTTGCTGTTCAAGCGAATAAGTATCCTCGAATCGTTGGAAACAGTACCTTTCAGGATCTCCTTGGAAAGTTCGTTCAGGATCTCCTTTTGGATGACCCTTTTAAGTGGACGAGCTCCGAATTGCGGATCAAAACCAAGTTCAGCCAGCCAATCGCGGGCCTCCTCTCCTACGTCCAGATCAACGCCCATTTGTTCCATGCGTTTCTTCAGGGAATCGATCTGAATATCGACAATGGAGCGCACCTCGTCGCGATCGAGCGGGGTGAACATGATAAGTTCGTCGATTCGGTTCAGGAATTCCGGTCTGATGGTCTTCTTCAGCAATTCAAAAACTTCAAGTTTCGTTTTGGCGATGATGGTTTCCCGATCGCTTTCCAGATTCTCGAAGCGTTCCTGTATCAGGTGTGAACCGATATTGGAGGTCATGATCACAATGGTATTCCGAAAGTTGGCGGTTCGACCTTTGTTGTCGGTGAGCCTGCCATCGTCCAGTACCTGGAGCAGGATATTGAAAACATCGGGGTGTGCTTTCTCGATCTCGTCGAGGAGGATCACGCTGTATGGTTTTCGGCGCACTGCTTCGGTGAGCTGACCGCCTTCATCATACCCAACATAGCCGGGAGGTGCTCCGATAAGTCGCGAAACGGTGTGTTTCTCCTGATATTCACTCATATCGATGCGAACCATCGCATTTTCCTGATCGAAGAGGTATTCGGCTAATGCCTTGGCGAGTTCGGTTTTCCCCACTCCGGTAGTTCCGAGGAATATGAATGAACCGATCGGTTTACCCGGGTCGCTCAAACCGGCCCGGCTGCGCCTTATGGCATCCGAAATGGCGGAGATCGCCTCTTCCTGTCCGACCACGCGCTTGTGTAATTCTTCTTCAAGATGGAGCAATTTCTCCCGTTCTCCCTGTAGCATGCTTTTTACAGGTATTCCGGTCCAGCGGTTCACCACGTCGGCTATATCCTCGCGTGTTACTTCTTCTTTTACGAGAGAATGTTCGCTTTGCTTGCTGTCCAGTTCGGCTTTCAGGTTGTCGAGTTCCTGTTGTGCCTCACGTATTTTGCCATATCGCAGCTCCGCCACCCGTCCGAAATCACCACCTCGTTCAGCTTGTTCCGCTTCGAGTTTGAATTGTTCGATCTGTTCTTTTTTGAGCTGAATATTATCCACGATATCTTTTTCAGCCTGCCAGCGCGCTTTGAGTTGATTGCGTTCCTCACTCAAGTTGGCGATCTCTTCATTGAGTTTTTCGAGTTTCGAATGGTCATTCTCCCGTTTGATCGCTTCGCGTTCAATTTCCAGCTGCATGATGCGGCGTTCGATCTCATCGAGTTCTTCCGGAACGGAGTCTATCTCGAGCCGTAATTTGGCTGCTGCCTCATCGATCAGGTCGATGGCCTTATCGGGCAGAAAACGATCGCTTATATAGCGCTGGGAAAGCTCAACGGCAGCGATTATCGCTTCATCTTTTATGCGCACCTTGTGATGTACCTCATACTTCTCTTTGAGTCCGCGCAATATGCTGATCGCATCCTGTGTGTCGGGTTCATCGACCAGTACATTCTGAAATCGGCGTTCCAGGGCCTTATCCTTTTCGATGTACTTCTGGTATTCGGCCAGCGTGGTTGCGCCGATGGCGCGCAATTCGCCACGGGCCAATGCCGGTTTCAGGATATTCGCGGCATCCATGGCCCCTTCTCCCGATGCCCCTGCACCTACCAAAGTATGGATCTCGTCTATGAACAAGATGAGTTCTCCATCTGAGTCGATCACTTCCTTCACGACCGCTTTCAGACGTTCTTCAAACTCGCCCTTATACTTGGCTCCGGCAATGAGGGCCCCCATATCGAGTGAGAATATTTTCTTGCTCTTTAAATTCTCAGGCACATCGCCACTCACGATACGGTGCGCCAACCCCTCTGCGATCGCGGTTTTACCAACACCGGGTTCACCGATGAGCACCGGATTGTTCTTTGTACGGCGCGACAGGATCTGCAGAACACGGCGGATCTCGTCGTCTCGGCCGATCACGGGATCGAGCTTACCTGCCTCAGCCAGTTCGTTGAGGTTCCGGGCATATTTGTTGAGCGCATTATATTGCGCTTCGGCACTGGAACTCGTTACCTTACTCCCACCGCGAAGTTGACGGAAGGCGGCACGTATTTCTTTATCAGCCACACCGGCATCCTTCAGCATATTCGCGATCTGGTCATTCCCATTGAGAAGCGCCAGAAACAGGTGTTCAACTGTAACGAATTCATCTCCGAATTCTTTGAGGTAGGTCTGTGCTTTCACCAGTGCGGCGTTCGCATCGCGTGATAGATACTGTCCGCCCCCGTCTACCCGGGCGTAGCTTTGCAGGATGGCATCCAGTGTTTGCTCAATGCGCTGTACATTGGCATTCACTTTTTTCAGTGCAAAACGGATCACTTCCTCGTCGGTGATCAGGATCCCCTTTAGTAAATGGCCGGTTTCAATGGCCTGGTTTGAGGCACTCATGGCGAGTTCCTGCGCTTTCTGAATGGCCTCCTGTGATTTTATCGTGAATTGATTCAGGTTCATATTTCTATTCCTTTATATTGTTTTTCTTGTGGATTTTCTTCCTCAGGCTCAAAGCATCGGCCAGCCCGTATAACCCGACATTCCGACGGAAAACCGGAGTTTGCATTCTATAATACTGTCAATATTTCCGAAACACAACGTGCTCACGGTTTAAAAACGGTAAAACTGTCATTATTCCTTCCGAAAACGGTTTCACAGGGGAGATACGATTAGGAGGGATCCACCCTCGATCGCAAAAAAACGACGTATTAATGCGCAGGGATAATCGAGGAGATCTACTAGGCAATTCCATTTCTGAGTAATTTAGCGGCCTGAATGGATCACTTATTATCGGACAGGATACGGAGGGTTACTGAATCTCAGACGCTGGTGATGACAAAAAAGGCCCGGGAGCTGAGTGCTCAGGGCGTACATGTCATCAATCTGAGTATTGGTGAGCCGGATTTCGGCACTCCCGATCATATTATACAAGCGGCACATGAGGCGCTGGACGCAGGATACACGAAGTATCCGCCTGTTACCGGTTATGCGGATCTGCGCGAGGCCATCAGTGAGAAGTTCCGAAAGGAGAACGGGCTGGATTACACGGCAGAGCAGATCGTTGTATCGAGCGGTGCCAAGCACAGTATCATGAATGTGATCATGAGTCTGGTGAATCAGGGCGATGAGGTGATCATACCGGCTCCGTATTGGGTGAGTTATACCGAAATGGTCAAACTTGCCGGAGGTGTTCCTGTGATCCTGCACAGTTCCATTGAAAATAATTACCAGTTCGATCCGGATGAGTTGAGGAAGGTGCTGAACCGAAGAAGTAAGCTTTTCCTGTTCTCTTCTCCATGCAATCCCAGCGGAACTGTATTTCATAAGGATTTCCTCGATTCTGTGGCCAATGTATTGGCACAACACCCCGACATTCTGGTAGTCTCCGACGAGATCTATGAGCACATACAATACACCGGAAAACACATAAGCATTGGAACCAATCCTAAATTGAAAGACCGGGTGATCACTGTGAACGGAGTTTCCAAGGGATTTGCCATGACCGGGTGGAGGATCGGTTATATTGGTGCGCCGCTGTGGGTTGCCAAGGCCTGTGAGAAACTGCAGGGACAGTTCACATCCGGTGCAAATTCCATCGCACAGCGGGCTACATTGGCCGCCCTTACTCAAACGCTGGCACCCACAAAGCAGATGAACAAGACCTTTAAAAAGCGTAGGGATTTTGTGGTGAAGGCTCTTGAGCAGATTCCGGGCATCGTACCAAATAAACCGGAGGGGGCTTTTTATGTATTTCCCGATGTGAGCGTATATTTCGGGAAGATGTGGGGCGATAAAGTGATCCATAACTCCCTGGATCTTTGTCTGTACTTGCTCGATGTTGGCCATGTGAGTTTAGTATCCGGCAGCGCATTTGGCAATCCGGAGTGCGTACGCATCAGCTATGCTGCATCCATGGAGGATCTGAAAGAAGCCATGAAGCGAATGGAAGAGGCCCTGGCCAAACTAACGCCCTGATTTGAAAGATCAGATCACACAGATATTCAACGAATTCCTTAGCCAGCGCGTTCTGGTATTGGGTGATGTAATGCTCGATGCCTATTATTTCGGCAAAGTTGACCGCATATCCCCTGAGGCTCCTGTGCCTGTGGTTTCGGTTCAATCGAAGGAACGCAGAGCCGGAGGAGCTGCAAATGTTGCTCTGAACTTAAAGAATCTCGGTGCAGCGGTTCGGGTATGTTCGGTTGTCGGAAACGATATGGAGGGCGAATATCTCGAACAACTGTTTGCCGAACAGGAGATCGATTGCGATCTGATCCGCGATCCGAGGAGACGAACAACGGTAAAAACCAGGATCATCGGGAATAAGCAACAGGTGCTTCGGGTAGATGAGGAGGATACTGAGCCATTGGACCGATCCATCGAAAATGCCGTGCTCTCAGTTCTGAAAGTGGCTTTGACATCTTCCGATATTCTGGTGATCCAGGATTACAACAAGGGCGTTCTCAGCCCGAGGGTTATCCGCGATGTGCTGAAACTGGCAGCAAAGTCCAATGTACCGGTTGTAGTTGATCCGAAGAAAGAGCATTTCCTATCCTTTAAAGGGGTATCGCTGTTCAAACCAAACCGGAAAGAGTTGGTGGAGGGGTTGAACCTGATGCATTCCCTAAGCAGTTTACAGGAAATAGAAGAGGCCATGAGGAGTTTACAGGCGAAGATCGATGCCAAAACGGTGATGCTGACGTTGAGCGAGGACGGAACGGCCATATTGCGCGACGATAAGTTCATGATATTTCCGGCACACCGACGCAAGATAATTGATGTAAGCGGTGCAGGTGATTCGGTGATAAGTGTTGCGGCACTTTGTGTAGGGCTGGGATTGAATGCGCAGTTAACGGCGGAATTGTCGAATCTGGCCGGTGGATTGGTTTGCGAAAAACTCGGTGTTGTGCCGATTGACAGGGATACACTCTATACCGAAGCGCTGGAACTAATGTATTAGCGCAACTTATCGTTATAACTCGTATTTTTGCAGCCGTTTTTTTGTCAAAGGACCTCCCTGCATGAAACTCTCCAAATTCAAGTTCACCCTCCCCGAAAAACTGATCGCTCAACATCCTGAACGTCAGCGCGATGACGCCCGGTTAATGGTTGTACGCCGCTCCGACCGGAGCATCGAGCACCGGGTATTTCGAGATCTTCTGGACATCTTTGGTGATGGAGATGTGCTGATCCTGAATGATGCCAAGGTTTTTCCGGCCCGGATGTATGGTAACAAGGAGAAGACCGGAGCGCGCATTGAGGTTTTCCTGTTGCGCGAACTGAACAACGAATTGCGCTTGTGGGATGTACTGGTAGATCCGGCGCGAAAGATCCGTGTAGGCAACAAACTTTTCTTCGGTGATGATGAATTGGTTGCGGAAGTGATCGACAATACGACATCACGCGGTCGTACGATCCGTTTCTTATTCGACGGAACCGACGAAGAATTCAACAATATCATCAATAAACTGGGCGAAACGCCGCTTCCGGAATACATCAAACGTCCGGTTGAGGAAGATGATCAGGAATGGTATCAGACCATTTTTGCTCAAACGGATGGTTCCATTGCCCCGCCTAAAGCCGGACTGCATTTTACCCGCGAGTTGATGATGCGGATGGAGATCAAGGGCAGTGAATTTGCCAAACTCAACCTGAATATCGGATTGGGCACCTCGCGTCCGGTTGAAGTTGAAGATCTCACCAAACATAAAATGGATTCCGAGAGTTTCTTCATCTCTCAGGATGTGGCCGATCGTGTGAATAAGGCCAAGACAGCGCGCAAACAGGTGTGTGCAGTAGGTACCTCGGTATTGCGTGCGGTGGAATCATCGGTATCCGCGTTTGGGATGCTCAATCCGAGCGATCAATGGACGGATAAATTTCTGTTCCCTCCTTACGATTTCAAGATCCCGACCAGTTTCATCACGAGTTTCCATCAGCCCGAATCCACCTTGCTCATGGCAACTGCCGCGTTCATCGGGGATCTCGATTTCACGAAACAACTCTACAAAACGGCCGTGAAGGAGGAATACCGATTCCTCGCCTACGGCGATGCCCTGCTGATCCTCTAAAGGAGGTTGGCCACTTTTCCGATCGGCTTCAAGTCTATACTTTTCGCCAGTAATGTCTGGAGAAGAGGAGAAGTATGGTAAATAATTCCAGTCGTCCCAGCAGCATGGTAAAGGCCAGAATGAGCTTGGCCGACTCCGGGAACTGAGAGAAATTGTACATAGGCCCGACCATTCCGATTCCCGGTCCGATATTGCCCAGGGAAGAGATGGTTGCCCCGGCAGCCGTGAGCAGATCGTAGTTGTACATGGTCATCACAATGGTTCCGATGAGGAACACACCCAGGTAAATGAAGAAAAATGCGAGGATGTTGTAGGTGATCTTCTGACCTACGGCCTTGCCGTTGTAACGAACGGGTACTACTGCGCTCGGGTGGATGAGTCGTTTCAATTCACTGAGACCGTTCTTGGTGATGATCACATGGCGCACGATCTTGAGTCCTCCGCTCGTGGAACCGGCGCTTGCACCGAAGAACATGAGGATGAAGAACATGAGCACGAGGAACGGACTCCAGGCGGTATAATCTGCGGTTGCAAATCCGGTTGTGGTAAGAATACTCACAACCTGGAATACGATCTCATCCAGATTCTGACTCCATCGATCGGGAAACATCTGTTGCAGGGAGATCATTCCGGCCGTGATACTCAACACGAGAATGCCGAGGTAGTAGCGGAATTCCTCATTTTCAAACACACGCGAAACCCTGCCTTTCAGGAAGAAATAGATCAGGGTAAAGTTGAGACCGCCGAAGAACATGAACAAGCTGATCGTGTAGTGTATGGCCGGGCTATCATAGGCGGCAATACTGGCATTCATCGTACTGAAGCCACCTGTGGATACCGTGGTCATGGCATGATTCACTGCATCGTACCAATTCATTCCGAACATTTTCAACAGAACGGATTCAACGATGGTAAGCCCCACGTAGATCAACCACAATCGCTTGGCTGTTTCGGTGATGCGTGGGTGGAGTTTATCCGCACTCGGACCGGGAGATTCTGCCATAAAAAGTTGCATACCCCCCACTCCCAAAAGTGGAAGGATGGCAACGGTGAGCACAATGATACCCATGCCACCGATCCATTGGGTGAGGCTACGCCAGAATAAAATACCTTTAGGCAGCGCCTCAATATCGCTCAGTGTGGAGGAACCCGTTGTTGTATAGCCCGAAATGGTTTCAAAAAGTGCGCTGGAGAATTGGGGGATCGCCCCGCTGAGCATATAGGGCAAGGACCCACTCAATGACATAACGAGCCAACCGGCCGTAACGATGATGTATCCGTCTTTTGTTCGAAGTGTTTTCTCTCCCTTGCGCGTGACAAACCAAAGTAGAAATCCTAGATTCCCGGTAAAAGCGGCACTGAGCAGAATGGGGATCAGTCCACCCTCTCCATAATAAAGACTCACCGGAATACCGAAAGCCATAAAGAAGCCATTGAGCATCAGGAGGCTGCCAAGAATATTGAGAATTACCTTCCAGTTCAGCATTAATTGAAGAGTTTCTCGACGTCTTTTACAGCGTTATTCTTGGTAAATACAACAACCCGGTCGCCACTGATGAGGTGCTCATCCCCGGTGATGATCGTACCCTCTCTATGTCGAACAAGTCCGCCGATGATGGCATCTTTCGGGAAACTGATGTCGCGCAGTGGTTTTCGTGTTATCAGGCTATCCTTGTGTACCACGAATTCGAGGATCTCCCCTTCCACCCCGTGCAGACCCGCAATATTCACCACTACTCCCTGTCGCACATAGCGGAATATATTGTTGGCAGCAATGAGTTTCTTGTTGATCAGTGTGTCGATACCGATGGTTTGTGAAAGGTTGATGTAGTCTATATTCTCCACGAGTGCAATGGTCTTCTTTACACCAAAGGATTTGGCCAGGAGGCAGCTGATGATATTGGTCTCGGAGTTCCCGGTAACTGCGATGAACGCGTCCATCTCAACTATATTCTCTTCCTCAAGGAGTTTCACGTTGTGCCCATCATCATTGATCACGAGCACATCGGACAATTCGTCGGCGATCTCGAAACATTTCTGGGGATCGGTTTCGATGATCTTCACGTTCCTGCGTTTCTTGATCTTAGATGCTGTATTGATGCCCACACGACCTCCACCCAGGATCATTACATTTTTGATCTGCAGGGACTGCTTGCCGGCCAGTGCGAGCACTTCTTCCACGCCATCGGGACAGGAAACGAAATAGGCATGGTCGCCCAATTGAAAAGTGAGGTCGCGTCCGGGAACAAGCGTTTTATTGGCGCGCTGAATTGCGATCGTGGTGAAGTTCTTGGTTTCACCTGCATAGCCCACATCGAAGCAGCGCTGACCGATGATCTCGGAGTGATTCTCGAGGTTGACGCCCAGCAGGAGAAGCTTTCCGAATTCAAACTCGAACGCGTCGGTAAATGCAGAACGGCGTATGAGACGGGATATCTCCTTGGCCGCCAGTTCCTCCGGAGAGATCAGAACATCAATACCCAGTTTCTCAAAATCGATCTTGCTGCTTGCCCCGAGAAATTCCGGGTTATTTACACGGGCAATGGTTTTTTTGGCACCGAGTTGTTTGCCTATGGTAGCGACCGAGATATTGGTAGTTTCTGACGAGGTGACCGCGATGAGCAGATCGGCCTCGGCTACTTCGGCTTCTTCAAGCACACGCAGTGATGTGGCATTACCTCGCATCACAAAGGCATCGAGTTCATTTTGAGCCCGATTCAGAACCCTTTGATCGTTATCGATGAGAACGATGTCCTGCGATTCCCGGGAAAGTAAACGCGCAAGGTGAAATCCCACTTCGCCTGCGCCGGCGATGATTATCTTCACAAGCTACAAAATTACGTCTGCACCGAGCTACCTTGGCCCGACGCCTACTTACTTTTTACACATTGAGAGCACAAAAATGCTCCAAACGGAAAAAGCACGGAGAAAATGAAAACGTGATGGAGCGAAAGTGGGTAAAAGATATTTTTTAATCTTATGTTTGCAAAAATTTTTACGAGAGATGGCTGTAACCAGGTTGGAAAGAAAAGCGGCGCGCAACAAGAGCCGCGCGAAATTGAGGGTACAAACGATCAAGCGCAACAAGACACGCACTTACGTTACCTCTCCATATAAAGAAGAGTCCGGTATCATACTGGAGGAGGATGCGCATACGATCGCTCAGACCGTAGCTACTCAGGCAGCTTCAACTCCGAAAGCGAAGGCCAAGGCAAAAGAAGCTCCGGTAGTTGAGGCTGTAGCAGAAGAAGCTCCTGTTGCAGAAGAAGCAATGGTTGCGGCGGAAGCTCCTGTATCTGAAGAAGCTCCTGTATCTGAGGAAGCTCCTGTCGTTGAGGAATCTCCTGTTGATCCATTGAATAAGGTAGAGGGAATAGGTCCGAAGATCGCTCAGGTATTGCAGAATGCCGGTATTCGCACCTTTGCGGATCTGGCTGCAAGCACTCCTGAAACTATTCGGGAAATTCTCGACGCTGCAGAAGGAAATTTCGCAGCTCACGATCCTACCACATGGCCCGAGCAAGCAGCAATGGCGGCCAACGGCGATTGGGATGCATTGAAAGTTTGGCAAGATGAGCATGTGGGTGGTAAGCCCAATGCTTGATCTTGTATTGAAACAATATTCAATCCCGGCTAAGTTTTGGTCGGGATTTTTTTTGCCCTTGCGTTTCAGACACTCTTAGTCTAAACCTGCTCCTTCAGAGCGGACATTGCGGTACAGAACGGTATTGAACAGATCACTCGTTCTGTGCAATCGCAGTTAACGGAGTGATCTGTTCGAGCCGGATGACAGATGCAGGTATTCGAAATCCTGAGCCGGATCAAGCCAGGGTAACTTCTCCAGGAACCCGGCTTTCCACCTTGCGTGCCTTACGGATCCTGCATGCAACAACTTTGTATTCGGGACATTTGGCCTCTGAGTCGTGCACATCGGATGTTATGAGGTTGACCATGATCTCCGGGAAATGGAAGGTCGTGCTCATCACACCCGGTCGGACTTCGTCAGTGATCTTCGCCTTGAT
This sequence comes from Flavobacteriales bacterium, assembly GCA_020635435.1. Lineage (GTDB taxonomy): Bacteria > Bacteroidota > Bacteroidia > NS11-12g > UBA9320 > VMDK01. The sequence goes on along the minus strand of JACJZU010000002.1, from coordinate 599,759 downwards.
ATCAACCTTTCCCCGGGCAGATTCAACGCAAACCATATCCCCCTCCGAAATACCATTATCTGCGGCATCCTTAGGGTGTATCATGAGGTAATCTTCTGTAAGGATCTCCACATTACCCGTTCTACGCGTCATAGCTCCACAGTTGTAATGTTCCAATTCGCGGTTGGTCGTTATAATGTAGGGATAATCTTTGCCATGGGTAACGATCTCCTCGCTTTCCCTGAAATCGTGGAATTCGAATCGCCCCCTGCCTCGCTTGAAGTCTTCTTTGTGAAGTATCTCCGTATCTTTACCATTTTCGAGCACAGGCCATTGCTTGCCGTTCTTGCCCAATTCGTCCCATTTCACACCTTTGAAGAATGGTACGATCTGAGCGATCTCATCCAGCACAACAGCCGGATCGTAATCGGGCTGACGGTATCCCATGCGGTTCATCACATCAGCGATGATCTGGCCATCGGCTTTGGCATTTCCGATGGGCTCCACCACCTTGTTCACACGTTGAATGCGTCTTTCCCCATTTGTGAACGTACCGCTCTTTTCCAGGAATGAGGCTCCGGGAAGAACGAGGTCGGCCATTTTCGCCGTTTCGGTCATGAACAGTTCCTGTACGATCACGAAATCGGTTGCCTCAAGTGCCTTTTTAACTTTAGTTGTATTGGGATCGGTTTGAACGATGTCCTCTCCGATCACCCAGAGGGCTTTCAACTTACCGGCCAGGGCAGCCTCGAACATCTCCGGGATCTTGTAACCAATATGTATGGGCAGTTTGGCTTTGTAGAAGAATTCGTATTTGGCGTGAACTTCGGGATCCGTAACATCGAGATACCCCGCGCCCTGATGAGGCTGTACGCCCATATCGGCACTTCCCTGTACGTTATTCTGTCCTCGAAGCGGATTCACACCCACACCTCTGCGACCGATGTTTCCGGTGAGCATAGCCAATTCTGCGATCTGCATAACCGTAAAGGTTCCCTGAGAGTGTTCTGTTACACCTAATCCGTGGAAACTCATGGCATTGGGTGCAGTGGCATAGGCAATTGCAGCGGCACGGACCTGCTCTCGGGGAACACCGGTGAGTTCCTCAAGTTGATCTATGTTGAGCGCCCGAACGCTTTCGATGAAATCATCAAAACCTTCGGTTCGTTCCTCAATGAAGTCCATGTCCACCAGGCCTTCATCAACGATGTAGTAGATCATCATATTGAGTAGGGCCACATTTGTACCCGGACGCAATGCCAGGTGATGCTGGGCGTAACGTGCCAGCTCCGTTCTCCGGGGATCGATCACGATGGTGGTCTTCCCCTTCATAGCATGTTGTTTCAGTTTGGCTCCGGTAACCGGGTGGGCGTCGGTTGGGTTGGCCCCGATCACGAGGATACAGTCGGTATACTTGAGATCGATGATGCTGTTTGTTGCCGCACCTGTACCGAAGGTACGTTGCATGCCCAATGCGGTCGGGGAATGGCAAACGCGGGCACATCCATCGATATTGTTCGTTCCAACCACTGCACGGATCAGTTTCTGCATGAGGTAATTCTCCTCATTGGTACAGCGGGCTGAGCTGATCCCGGCTATATAATCTGCTCCGAAATCGTTCTTATATTGCGTGAGTTTCGTGGCGATGAGGTCGTAGGCCTCGTCCCAACTGATCTTCACAAATTCTCCATTCTTCTTGAGCAATGGATCTCTGAGTCGCTCCGGATGATCGTAGAATTTAAATGCGTATCGCCCTTTCAAACAGGTATGTCCCTGGTTTACTTCCGCATCGAACGGTGCTTGTATACTGAGTATCTCTCCCGACCCATCGGTGGCTACTTCCAGGTTACAACCCACCCCGCAATACGTGCAGATGGTACGCGTTTTCTCGCGGGCCACAACGGCCTTTGAATGGAACACATCTGAAATAGCCGACGTAGGACAGGCCTGTGCACAGGCGCCGCAGCTCACACATTCCGATTCAAAGAAGGACTGATCCATTCCCTTTACGATTCGGTTGTTGAAACCGCGTCCGGCCATGCTGAGAACGAATTGCCCCTGAACTTCATCACAAGCCCGCACACAGCGGTAGCAATTGATACATTTGGAAAGATCGGATGTCATATACGGATGGCTGAGATCCTTGGTTCGATCCAGGTGATTCGCACCTTCCGGATAACGAACTCCCAGAATACCAACTTCGGCTGCCACCGATTGAAGTTCACAATTACCGTTCACTTCACAGGTCAGGCAATCGAGCGGATGATCGGTCAAAACCAATTCCACAATGTTCTTTCGAAGCTTTTTCACCTCCTTGCTGTGGGTATGCACGTGCATCCCCGGAGCGATGGGCGTATGACAACTGGCCATGGTTCTTCGCGGACCATCTTCTTTCAGGGCAACTTCCACACTGCAAACCCTGCACGAACCAAAAGGCTTCAGATTGGGTGCATCGCATAAGGTGGGAATGTAATTCTCCCCAAAATACCTTCTGGTGAAATTCAGGATGGTTTCTCCGGGTTTAAAGGCATATTCCTTTCCGTTGATAAAAGCAGTATTCATGTCGCGTTATTTTTGGAAATAAGGGTCTAGTTCTTCTGAGAAATATTGGAGTGCATTTTTCACCGGAAGCGGCAATCCGCCTCCAAGTGCACACAGGGATCCCTTTTCGAGTGTTTCGAGCAGATCGTCCATGAGCGTTCGGCTGATCTTATATCCATCGTGCTGCGCCTTGTGCAGCATTTCCTTACCCCGTACCGAACCGAGTCGGCAAGGAAAGCATTTGCCACAACTTTCGTGACTGGTGAATTCAAACAGGTGCTCGATGTATTTCACCAAAGGATACCACTCCGGAATACATACTACCGATGCGTGTCCAAGCAGAAATCCGTTGGAAGCGAAGGACTCGAAATCGATCGTAAGGTCGTCAATTTTCGAAACAGGCACCAACCCGCCAAGTGGTCCACCGATGTGCATAGCCTTTACAGGCACTTTGAATCCCTGTCCCAATTCGTCGATCACCGTGCGAAGGGGCGTTCCCATTTCAACTTCATACAAACCGGGACGATTGAAAAAGGAGTCGAGGGATATAAGCTTGGTACCTGATGATCTTTCCGTTCCCAAAGCCTTGAAGGCATCCCCTCCACGATCGGCCACAAAGGTGTAGCATGCGAGCGTTTCTACGTTGTTCACGACGGTTGGTTTGCTGAAGAGTCCCTCCTGTGTTGGGTAGGGAGGCCGCACGCGCACTTCGGGTCTCTGACCTTCAATAGACGATAACAGGGCGGTTTCTTCACCACATATATAGGCACCACGGGCCTCGATCACTTTGAGATCGAAAGTATACTTACTTCCCAGGATATTTTCACCCAGCAGTCCGGCTTCGTAGCATTCTTCGATAACCTCCTTGCAAATGCGAATACTCTCCGGATATTCTGCCCGAATGTAGAGAGCGCCCCAGGTTGCACCGGTCGCCATTCCGGCCAATATCATCCCGCCTACTACCGACCAGGGACGTTTCTCCAGCAACCAGCGATCGCTGAATGCACCGGGGTCTCCTTCATCGGCATTACATACAATGAATTTGACATCGGATTTCTCCTTACGACAGCTATCGAGCTTGAATCCTGCCGGGAATCCGGCACCTCCCCTTCCGCGCACACCGCTTCGGGTGATCTCCGTCAATAAGTTGTGATCCCCGTTGGTTATTGCCTTTTCAAGTACCGATCGGAGTGCTTCCGACGAGTTGGCGACCTGTTCAAACACCGTATTGCCGTGAAAACCTACGTGGTGATCATCGGGATGCGGTTTCGGATCGGCCACAATATCGCGGATATCCTGTGTTGATCTGGCGGAATAATTATTCCCCTTATAATGAAATGAGCCATTTTCGTGGCATCGACCCAGGCAGCACATCTCACCGATCTCCTCCTCGGCAAAATGCTTAAGAAGTTCATCTTTGAGCGCATGTTGAGTACCGGCGATCATACAGGCACTGCCATTACATATATATACTTTCTTTCCTTTGTTCTCCTCCCGGAGAAAATCATAGAAACTCGCTGAGCCATAGAGGTTGGCTGTACCAACCAGGTATTCACCTGCAAGTTCCTTGAATGATTCTGTTGATGGGGTACCTGTTTCCCTTGCTTCTCTGCCCAACCGTTCGAACAGATTATCTATGAGTCCTTTCCGTCCTGAAAGTTTGCTTAAATTTTCTGACATAACTATTCAATCCCGCTCTGCGAGTACCCAAATATAGAAGAATAAATCGTGCTTTACAGAGTTCAGAAAATCAACAGATTGTCTGAATGTGCATTATGAATTGACCGGGCTGAAGATGCGATGTGTTCGGCTGTAGGCTGTGCATTTGTTCTCTCTGCAAAAAGCCAGTAACGTGATGCCGAGTTGTTCGGCATATTCCACTGCAAGGGCGGAAGGTGCCGACACGGCCGCAAGCACAGGGATCCCGGCCCGAAATGTTTTTGAAATGATCTCAAATGAGACCCTACCGCTAACCAGTAAAACGGCGGCATGTTGCAGTTCTCCATCCAGTAAGAGCTGTCCGATCACTTTATCCACAGCATTGTGCCTCCCGATATCTTCATGAATGGTGAGGTATTTCCCCTGGGCATCATAGGCAGCAGCGCCGTGCGAACCTCCCGATCGAATGAATGTATTTTGTCGGGTGGCCATGTCTTCAAACATCTGCATCAGCACCTTTGGATCGATCCGTACATCATCTTCAAGGGCACGGCCTTGGGGAATAATATCCGCGGTATCCTGTTTTCCGCAAATTCCACACGAGGAGACCGACATCAAACTGCGTTCGGTGTTGAATCCCTCCAGCAGCTCCGAAGGTTCAACCTGAATGTTCACAGAAGTCGTATCACCCTGTACATCGATACAAGTGGTTTGGAAGCGATACGAACGGCAATTCACGCCAACGACCTGCTCACTCAGCAATAATCCACGCACGAGTGCCTCTTCGTTTCCCGGGGTGCGCATGGTCATGGTGAAGGGAGCATCATTAACACAGATCTGCAGAGGTGCTTCGCGGGTGAGCACATCTTGAACGGTTACGAGATCGCCGTTCTCGAATTTCACAGCTTGAACTGTTTGGATGGCCGTCATGGATTGTTAAACCCGAAAATACTAGGAAACGTTTGAAAAGCCGACAAATTGGTTGAGCGTTTTGTGTTCTTTTCCTGTTGTGAATTAATCACGCAGAAATCCCCTATCCGGAGGGGGCCCCTACCCGCCTCCCCGACGTAAATATACAACCTCACCGTTCCCGCTCCAAATAAAACGACCGCTCATTTCATTGAACGCCGGCACTTTCTCGCCTCGCGCGCCCGCAAGATCTGTTCAAAGAAATGTGTCTAGGACAATCCCGTGATAAGGCCATCCTTATCGATGGTCATACCCTCCGATGCCGGTACGGCAGGTAGACCCGGCATGCGCATCATATTACCAAGTATGGGGATCAGGAATCCGGCTCCGGCGGCGAATTCAAATTCCCGAACGGTTACACGGAAACCCGTTGGCCGACCTACCAGTTTCTCATTATCCGAAAAAGATTTCTGCGTTTTTGCCATGCAGATGGGCAGGTTACTCAGACCTAATTTGTCGATCCGACGGAGATCTGCTTCTGCTTCCTTCGTGTAATCCACACCATCTGCCCCATAAATTTCGCGTGCAATGGTCTCGATCTTCTCCCTGACCGGCTTGTTCCAATCGTACAAACGCTTAAAGCCGCTTTCTCCCGACTCCACCTCTTCAACAACCGCCCGGGCAAGATCGGCGGTTCCATTTCCTCCTTCTGCCCAACCTTTGGACAAAACCGCACGCACGCCCATATCGGCGCACTTTCGAATCACCAGATCGATCTCATCCTGTGTATCCGTGATGAAATGATTGATCGCTACCACCGGGTTCAAGCCAAACTTTCGGATGTTCTCCAAGTGTTTCTCTAAATTGGCGAAGCCCCGATCCACACGGTCTGTTGATGCCGTATTCAATTCATCTGCCGATGCACCGCCGTGATGGCGAAGGGCCCGGATCGTGGCTACGATCACGGCTGTACGTGGTTTCAGATCACCGTAACCACATTTGATATCCAGGAATTTTTCCGCTCCCAGATCTGCACCGAATCCTGCCTCCGTGACCACATAATCTGCAAGGCTCAGACCCATTTTCGTAGCGATTATGGTATTAGTCCCCTGAGCGATATTGGCAAACGGGCCACCATGAATGATGGCGGGGTTTCCTTCCAGGGTTTGAACCAGGTTGGGCTTTATCGCATCCTTGAGCAGAATGGCCATGGCATTCTCAACCTTCAATTGTCGGGCATAGACCGGCTCTCCGGAATATGTGAAGCCAATGAAAATATTGCCCATTTTCTCTTTCAGATCATCCAGATCCTTGCTCATGCATAAGATCGCCATGATCTCACTGGCTGCCGTGATATTAAATCCATCTTCCCGGGGAATACCATTGGCCGTACCGCCTAAACCGATCACTATGTCGCGCAAGGCACGATCGTTCATATCAATAACCCGTTTCCAGATTATGGTCCGGGGATCAATACCCAAACTCCGGGATTTGCTTTGAATATTGTTGTCTATAACTGCCGAAAGGAGATTATTCGCTTTTTCAATCGCTGAAAAATCGCCGGTGAAATGCAGATTGATGTCCTCCATCGGAACAACCTGCGACCATCCTCCGCCGGCTGCACCACCTTTGATACCGAACACCGGCCCCAGGGAAGGCTCACGTAAAACTACCACTGATTTTTTCCCGATCTTGTTCAAGCCCTCATTCAAGCCTATGGATACAGTGGTTTTTCCCTCACCCGCAGGTGTCGGCGTGAGAGCTGACACGAGGATCAGTCTGGATTTGGAAGCCTTTTCCTCATTGATCAGATCCAGGGGTAATTTGGCCTTGTACTTACCATACATTTCCAGATCATCTTCTGCGATGTTCAACTTGGCTGCGATGTCGCGGATATGCGACATTTTAACGGACTGTGCAATCTCTAAATCTGTCATGTTTTTTTAATGTGAGATTGCGAATATATAACAATGCAATTCGGATTTATGGACCCAATTCGGCAATATTGAGCCAAGTTTATCGTGATACTTCAAGCCAGTTAACAATTCCACTATGTATTCTCCCATGAGACCTACACTTCTGATCCTTACGCTGATCGCATGCGCTGTATTCATGTCGCCGACAACACTGAAAGCACAAGCTGTGATGACATTCGACACAACGCATCACGATTTCGGTAAAGTGAAAGCTGGTAAAAAAGCAGTTCATGTCTATAAATTTAAGAACACCGGAGACCGCGATCTCGTGATCAGGGAAGTGAAAACCACCTGCGGATGCACGGTTGCTGAATTTCCCAGGAAACCGATCGCACCCGGGAAGAAAGGTAAGATCGTGGTCGCCTTCGATACTAAGGAAAAAAACGGACCTTACGTGAAAGGTGTGAATGTACACCACAACGGAGGCGTTTCCAACCTGATCGTATATATTGAAGTACTGGGTGAGCCTTTACAAGAGGAAATGGAGTATCCGGAAGAAGAAGACAAACCGCGACACCGTCACGATCCCTGAACCGGATCAAAAGGCATTCTACAAATGTACTTTCATACCCAGGCGAAGCCCAAGCGACATTTGGTTCTGTAATATTTCGTAGGAATCTTTGAAAGTGGGTGTAAGGCTGTAGCGAAACTGAGGATTGGCAAAAAGCTCAACATCCTTGCTGAAATATTGTGAAAAGGAAACGCCGGTACCCGCTTGCAAGAAGTGCCTGTTGAAATAGCCGAACTGCGACTCGGATATCCAGCAGTACGCCATGGAATTGTAGTTATACAAGAGCGCATCAACCTGAAACAAATGGGAATAGGCCAGTGTACCTTGCAGTTCAACACCCATAGAACCAATTGCACCTATGCGGTAGGCCACCGTGAGTGGTATCTCGATAAATCCGAAATAATTGTTGAAAGGTATTGCCTCAGATTGATCTGCACCATTGACCTCCGGAGAATTGAACAGAACCTGTTGTCCATAGAAAGGATCATCCTTGGGGGTTACGTAGGGAGAGTGCGTGCCCACCTGATCGTTGATCGGTGAGACGCGCAATTGCTCGCCAAACGATGCGTAATAAATTCCCGATTGCACACTCCAGACTTTGTTTGGTTGCCAATAAAAGTCGATGCCGGAATAAAAGTTCAGGATCGCCGCATCATGACGGTCGCGGTATTGCTCACTTTGCCCCTGTGCTACCACCCTGTTGTTGTTTACGCGGGCTGCACTGGCATTCGGACTGTATCGGAGATTGCGATAGGTAAAGCTCGGCGCAAAGGATGCACCCAATGCAAACAATCCTCTTGAATTCTCGATATCCCTCGGAATGAGGTTCTCACGCTCAGACAATTCCATGAAGCGCTTGGACTTACCCGGAAGGAAGAATATAGGAATATCAAGTTCCTGTACCTTGATCGGTTGAAAATCAGATCGGATCTGCGTTTGCAGAGGTACCTCTGTGGTTTTCTTGCGCTTTACAGCGCGGGTTACCGAGCGAACCTCCTCAACAATGCGCGGAACTGTTTGGACAATCGGACGGTCGGGACGAGCAACAGGCATTCGAAGGGTTCTGGAATGCAACTCAGGTGTTTGCTCCATGGCACGAACTTCAGCCTTTTCCGACCATGGCCAGAGTGCACCCAGATCAAAATCGTATAAACCGAATTCGCGATCGCCGCTTTGCGACCATTGGAAGAAAATGGAGACTGCACCCAAGGCAACCAACGGCACAGTAACGAACGCGCTCACTTTCAGGAACTTAGCAATTCGACCATCCGCTATCTTCTGGCTACTACCCATGTATTTTCTCCAACAAACAAACTTAAGTCCTTATTACCCGGAGACTCAGGCCCTTAGTCCATTTTACCGAAATATGAGACTATACCCAAAAGCGACAAAACTGCAGCAGGAAAACATATCCACAGCGGGACACCAAACGAAGCCGGAAGTATGCCCATGAAGACCGAAACTCCTCCAACTGTGAGGGCATAGGGCAATTGCGTTCGGACATGCGAGACGTGGTCGCAGTTCGATGAAAGTGAACTTAGAATGGTCGTATCCGATATGGGCGAACAATGATCCCCTAACACGGATCCGGCCAGAACGCAGGCCACTACATTGGCGAATATGGCACCTGCCGCTTGCACATCCAAACCCTGTTGCATGGATAATTCCCACGACGACAGCAGCACAAGTGGGTAAAGAATTGCCATAGTTCCCCAGCTTGTACCGGTCGCAAATGAGATGAATCCGGCCGCAAGGAAAACGATAGCCGGCAAGAGCTCAACCGGAAAGCCCCTTGCCAGCTGTTCGGCAAGAAAGGTGGCCGTACCCAGGTTCTCGGTAATTCCCGCAAGTGTCCATGCCAATGCCAGAATTGCGATCGCCGTGAGCATGAACTTCATGCCGTCGACGGCATGTTCTATAGATTGCTTCAATCCGAAAATGCCGCGGACATTTGTAAGGAGTATACCCACTACCAAACCCGCTGTTGAGGCCCAAACTAAGGATCTGTATGGATCTGAAGAACCGATGATATTGGCCAGGTTGCCCAGAAATCCTTGCTCCTGTTGCCATTGCACCTCTTGTGAGCCGGTAAATACCAACCCGGCTATCGTCCCCAGAACTATGGTTATGATCGGGATCAATGCATTGCTCAGGTATTCCTTTTCTGAAGGCACCTCGTCGTATTCCGCCGGTGCAAAATCATTCCCCTCCCCGATCACGACCCGGGCCTCGCGCTCCGCTGTGAGCATAGGGCCGAAATCCCTTTTTCTCCAGATCAGGAAGAACATGAAGATCAAGGTCAGGATCGGGTAAAAGGAATACATCAGGGATTCGAGGAAAATTCCGTACGCACTCCCCAATAATTCAGGACTGCCCTCTATACTTTTGAGCCCATCCTGGATATAGCCCAGCTCAGCTCCGATCCAGGTGGTGATGAATGCGATCGCCGCAATTGGAGCAGCCGTACTATCCACAATATAGGCCAATTTCTCCCTGCTGATGCGCAAACGGTCGGTAACCGGACGCATCGTATTACCAACGACCATGGTATTAGCATAGTCGTCGAAGAATATGGCCAAACCCAGAAAATACGTTACCAGCTGACCCGATCTCCGGTCGCGTGCCCGGGCCGCAAAGATCTTCACAAGTGCCATCATGCCCCCATTCCGGGTTATGAGATGAACCGTTGCACCAATGAACATGGAGAACAGGATCACACTCATATGATCGGGATCTGCCAGCGCATCGCGCAGGGCAACGGGGAAATCAAGCAGCAATCCGTTCCAGAATCCCTTTCCGGTGGCCAAACTCTGAATTACGGCACCCACAATGCTACCGAAAACAAGACTCGAGATCACCTCTTTGGTGATAAGGGCCATGCCAATGGCAATGAACGCGGGGATAAGACTCATCCACCCCACAGAGATCGAGACCTCAGAAGTCGTGTTTCCATCCCCGGCGAATACGGATATCGCCAGGCCGGCCAGGACCAACGTAGTGAGCATGATGCGAACTGTTCTCATAAATGCGCTTGACCTTCCGAAATTGCGAAATTTGAACTAGGAGTCCGCATTTTTTTCGGCATTTTGGGCCGTTTCACGCAAATAGGCCTCTAATTGCCTGCTCACAATATCCCAACTGAAACGCTCTTCGGCCAGTTTCAAACCAATATTTCCGGTTTGCATCCGAAGCGATTCGCTCTGGAGTAAATTTCGAATGTGCCCGATGAATTCTGCCGAATTTTCTGCCATGAACACGCCTTCCCCGCTATTGATCTCTAGTCCGGCAAAGCCAATATGTGTACACACTACAGGCACCCCCATTGCCATGGCCTCCAGCACCTTGTTCTGGGTTCCGGCACCAAATCGCAAAGGGGCTATAACAATGTCCGCAGTCGCGTAAAGTTCACTGATATCGGGAACAAACCCCGTTACATCAATGGATTCACCTGCCAGTTCAAGCACCCTCTTAACGGGTCGCTGACCGGCAATCACAAGTCTCAGACCGGGGAATTCAGCTCGAAGCTTGCCGAATAATTCGGAAACGAAATAGGTCACAGCGTCCACATTCGGAGCATAGTCCATGTTTCCCGTGAACAATAATGTGCTATTCCGCGAATAATCGTGTCCCTTAAATTTGAAGACCTCCAGATCCACGCCATTTCTCAGCAGTGCAAAGGCTGCATTGGGGTGTGCTGCTTTCAAATGTTCAAGATCCTCGATGGAGCAGGCGAGATTCAATTCGAAAACAGAAGTGATCCGTTCATAGGATCGAACTCGCTTCGCCTCAAGTGCATCGAATACTCGGTTGTACCAGGCTCTTGGGACCTGGTTCCTGCGTTCCCAATAAAGGGAAAAAGCATCGGGAAGATCGAGTATCCTGGGGACTGATCGCACATTCCGGAAGTATTGCGCCATGCGCATATGTTGAACATGTGCTACATCCACATGTTGCCCATTCACAAAAGAACGGACCGCACGGTGCATGGCCCGACTCCTGAAATAGGCCACCTGAAAAGGTTCGGAACCGAGGAAATTCAAAGCACTATTCAACCAGGAACGCCATACGGGCAAATGGATCAATTGAATTGAACGGAAATAGGGCTCCAGATCTTTGCGATACTTGAGCTCCTTGCGGTTCTGGACAAATGCGATAAGGTGCAGATCGTGCCGACGGCTGAGGCGCACCGCGAGATTATAGATCTTGAGTTTATCACCACGGTAAGGCGGAAACGGTATGCGGTTGGCTAAGAAAAGTACCTGCAAACGTTCATTCATCGCAGGCAAATGTAAAGCGTTTGAAACATCCCGCTCTCAAATAGGTTAAGTTTGCACACGCATTTGATCTGCCATGGGAAAGCTGAATACCATTGAAGAAGCCATACAGGATATCCGTGAAGGAAAGCTCATCATTGTTGTAGATGATGAAGATCGCGAGAATGAAGGGGATTTCCTGACCGCTGCGCGAAATGTGGATCCGGAAATGATCAATTTCATGGCGCGGGAAGGAAGGGGATTGATCTGTGTCCCGCTCACTGAGGAGCGCTGCAACGAACTGCAACTGGAACTGATGGTTGGCAAGAATACGGCAAGCCATGAAACACCATTCACAGTTTCCGTCGATCTGATCGGTCATGGCTGTACCACCGGAATTTCGGCCTACGATCGTGCTATGACGGTTCAGGCGCTCATAGATCCGAAAACCACACCCTCAGATCTTGGCCGGCCCGGACATATCTTCCCGCTAAAGGCGAAAACAGAGGGAGTTCTTCGCCGCGCCGGACACACGGAAGCTGCGATCGATTTCGCGCGCTTAGCGGGCTTTGAACCTGCAGGATGCATCGTGGAGATCATGAACGAGGATGGTTCCATGGCCCGTTTGGACGACCTCTTCGAAGTGGCCCGGAAACATAACCTCAAGATCGTTTCCATCGCCGATCTGATCCATTACCGGCTGCATAACGATTCGCTGATCCGTCGCAAGATCGAAGTGGATATGCCCACACAGCATGGAAATTTCAGGTTGGTTGCCTTCGAACAGATCTACACCGGCGAAGAGCACCTTGCTTTGGTGAAAGGTGAGTGGGATGAGGATGAGCCGATATTGGTTCGCGTGCACTCGAGCTGTGTAACGGGTGATATATTCGGATCGTGCAGATGTGATTGCGGTGAACAATTGCAAAAAGCCATGGAACTCGTTGAACGTGAAGGCAAAGGAGTTATCGTATATATGAATCAGGAAGGCCGGGGAATTGGTTTGATGAATAAACTCCGCGCCTACAAATTGCAGGAAGAAGGTTTGGATACCGTTGAGGCCAATCAGGCTCTCGGATTTCGAATGGACTTGAGGGATTACGGTGTTGGTGCTCAGATACTTCGCAACCTGCATGTGCAAAAGATGCGATTGATGAGCAATAATCCCAAGAAACGCACGGGTTTGATCGGCTATGGTCTGGAGATCGTTGAGAACGTCCCGCTCAAAGTGGAACCAAATCCGCATAATTCCGGTTACCTCTCCACAAAAAAACTGAAGATGGGCCATGAGCTCTGAGAATTCAGTCCCCATCCTACTCTTCACCGATGGCTCCTCGCGAGGTAATCCCGGACCCGGTGGATATGGAGTTGTCTTGAAATACGGCAAACACGAAAAGGAACTTTCTGAAGGTTTTCGAAATACTACCAACAATCGGATGGAACTCCTTGCGGTAATAAAGGGACTGGAGGCCCTCAAAAAACCGGGGATACCCATTATTGTGTACACAGATTCCAAATACGTACACGATGCGGTTGAAAAAGGATGGGTATTCAATTGGGTCAAACAAAATTTCAAGAAGAAGGCGAATCCGGACCTATGGAGGCACTTCCTCAAGCTTTACGCCATTTACAAGCCGCGCTTTCAATGGGTTAAAGGTCATGCCGGACACCCGGAAAATGAACGTTGCGACCAATTGGCAACCGAGGCAGCCGATACCGGCCCCTGGTTGATCGATGAAGGTTTCGAACAATCGAATGAATCGAATTGAAGGTCAAAGGGCGATTCCCTTATTTTTGACCGTATGAAGGCCATGAATCAGTCGTTCACTATTCGCAAGGGGGTAGAATCCGATCTTCCCGAAATTCTTGAATTGATTCGGGAACTGGCCCTCTTTGAAAGGGCTCCGAATGAAGTGAGCAATACACTGGAACGCATGCGCGAAGACGGGTTCGGTCCCAACCCGATTTTCGGATTTCTCGTAGCTGAATTGGACTCACGTATTGTCGGTATGTCTTTGTATTATCACCGCTACAGCACATGGAAAGGGAAATGCCTCTATCTGGAAGACCTCGTTGTCACCGAATCGTATCGCGGTCGTGGCATCGGTTCCGCGCTTTTTGAACAGACCATTGCATTCGGGAAGTCGAACAATTGTGTTCGTATGAACTGGCAAGTGCTCGACTGGAACACAGCAGCTATAGATTTCTACACCAAATACGGTGCAACGATGGATCCGGAATGGATCAATGGCAGCATCTCATTGGATCGATCAACTGCAGAATAGGTGGAAAGGAACAGGCGTATCGAATTCATTTTTGCTATTCTGATAAGTATAGCGGCCTTTGCGTATGTATTCAGCCTTGCTCTGCAGAGTCCGGGGTTGGAGGGCGGTATGGACAGCTACAACCATTACATCATTGCCCGTTATGCCTGGGTACATCCTGCCGAATTACTCCTTGATCAATGGGGTAAACCCGTCTATAACATCATCGCATCCCCCTTTGCCCAATTTGGTCTCATGGGAGTCGTTACACTCAACCTGATCTCGTGGATAGGTTGCGCCTGGTTGATGCTCTTTACAGCATTCCGCATCGGATTTCGATTTGCACTTCCGGCCTTCGTGTTCACGCTGGGCAGTCCAATTTTCTTCGACAATCTGATCTCCGGACTGACCGAGCCACTTTGTGCATTGATTCTCTCCGTGTGCATCTTCCTGTTCGCCTCGAAAAAATGGAGCGCCGCGGCAATCTTAGCCGGCTTTTTGCCTTATGCGCGTTCGGAAGGGTTCGTGATCATGGCCGTATTTGGGTTCTATCTGCTCTTTATTCTGCGAAATTACAAGGCCTTTGCCTTGCTACTGGCCGGATCGGTGATCATGAACTGTATTGGATGGATCGTTGAATCAGAACCATTCTGGATTTTCACCAGCAATCCCTACATAATCGTTCAAACCAAGAAATTGAACCTGTGCGGGAGCGGACCACTTTGGCACTATGCCGCTTCCTTGCGCTATACGATGGGGAAGATCCCCCTACTTCTCTTTCTGATCGGAACGGGTTTGATCTTATTCCAGACGTTCCGAAAACACTCAGATCGCACCATACAATTTTGGTTCTACCCGGTACTAGGGAGTTATGTATTGTACTTTGCTGTGCATTCGGCAATTTGGTACCTTGGTGTGATGGGCTCATGCGGTTATGAGCGTGTTCTCGTGGTGATAGCTCCCCTTGCAGCACTCATCATGGCCTATTGTGTAGAACTGATAACCCGTTGGATCGGGAATATTCTCCCTCCGTCAAGTGTCACGCACCGCAAATTGATCTTCGCACTCCTTTGTCTGCCGCTGCTTTATGTTCCGGTTCGCATCTATGGACATAAATATCCGATCGATATCAGCGCTGAACAAAAGGAATTCGTGCGTGTAGCAGCATGGTACAAACAACAGGATCTCCAAGACAGGATGCATTACTTCCTGTATCCTTATCTGAATATACTCCTCGACATTGACCCGAGGGATACCGATCATTTCATTCAATTATGGAGTTTCGATTTCGATTATGCGCCACTCGGAAGCATCGTGATCTGGGATGGGCATTTTGGGCCGAATGAATGTCAACTCCCGCTCCAGGAACTCGAAGAGCATCCCGATTTTCGCCGGATCGCATCGTTCATTCCGGAAAAACCCTTCAAGACCCTGAATGATCATGATTTCGAAGTACACGTATTTGAACGTGTAGGTGATCAGCAACTCAAAAAGTGACCTAGGCTACACAATTCTATGTGAAGGTCGCAGTATCTTTATGGGTATGAAAAGAAATCTGCATCTCGGACTTATTCTGATCGGCTTCAGCACCCTGTTTACTGCCTGTAATCCGGACGATCCGGACCCGATCCCCCAACCCGAATACCCCGTGAAAGTGGAACTTTCTCATGTTTTCGGAGCACAGCCCTTGAGCCTGAACGGCCCATTTTACATCACGGAGAACGGGGACAGTTTCCAACTCACCAAACTGATCTATCACATCAACAATTTTGAATTCCTCGATGCTTCGGGAAACGTTGTACACAAGGATAACCGATACTTCATGGTAGATCTTTCGAAGGAAGAAAATCCCATGTTTGAATTTGCCAATGATCTTACGGATGTGCACAAAGTTCGGTTTACCATCGGCGTGGCCGATTCTGCCACAAACTACGACGGCACCCTGAATTCACAATTCACCGACCCTATGTATTGGGGAATGATAAGCGGCTATATCAACTTTAAACTGGAAGGAAATTCACCCAGCGTTTCGAACGACGCGGTTGTGCTGCATATCGGAGGCTATACCGAACCCTTTAAGAACTCGCGCGTCATAGAGGTGGATCTGAGCACAGCGGCTTCTTCTCAATTAGGTAAGAACACCATTGGGGTCGAGCTGGATCTGAGCAAATATTTCTATAGCCCGAATACGATCGATCTGGCTATTGTGAATCTGATCCACTCACCTTCAGATGAAGCCGCTAAAATTGCCGATAATTGGTTGGACATGTTCTCCTTTACAGGCTTGAAATAGTCCAATATCTCAAGTGTGAACCGAGTCCAACTCGTTAAAGCGATTGGCATCGAGCCGCAGCAATAAGAAGAGAAGCAGCGTAAAGGATATCATAGACGATCCCCCGTAGCTGAAAAAAGGAAGAGGGATCCCGATCACCGGTGCAATATTCACCGTCATCCCAATATTTATTGCGAAATGGAACAGGAGTATGCACAATACACTGTAGGCATAAACCCGATTGAACTTACTGCGCTGTCTCTCCGCCAAAAAGGATATCCGGAGGAAAAGAGACGCGAATAGGACGATAACCACAAATGAACCCACCCAACCGAACTCCTCACCCACTGTCGAGAATATAAAGTCGGTATGCTGTTCGGGCACGAAATCCCCTTTTGTCTGCGTCCCATTCAGGAAACCTTTGCCGAAGAAACCTCCGGAGCCAATGGCAATTTTCGATTGGGTCACATTGTAACCCACGCCTTGAGGATCCTCCTTCAATCCGAGCATCACCTCCAGGCGGATCTGCTGGTGTGGCTTCAGCACTTTCTCAAATGCCGCCTGAACGGATACCGACAAGGCAAAACAAACCACCAGAGCCCCGACCAAATAACGGATTATACCTTTTCGGGTATATGTGAATGCCAGGATGATCAGACAAACGACCAACACCCCGATCATCACACTCTGCGTACCGTACGCGATAGTGAGGATGAACAGAATAATGAATCCGATACCGAGTATCAGAAAAAGTCCCGACATCCCCTCCCTGTAGAACATGAGTGTGAGTGAAGCATAAACAAGAGCCGAACCGGCATCTCCCTGCACAACGATCAAAACGGCCGGTATGCCCAACAAGATGAAGGCCACCACTTGCTGCCGGAATTCGCGGATGTTGCTATCGATATCTCCGAGGTATTTGGCGAGAGCCAATGCGGTTCCAAACTTGGCAAACTCGGCCGGTTGAAGTCTGAATCCTCCAATTTCGAACCAGGCTCTTGCTCCGTTGATCTCCGATCCAAATGCCAACACCAGCAGAAGAAGAGCGATGGTGAGCGCATAGAATGCATAGGCAAACACATCAAAGAATCGGGTATCGATCAGAAATATCATACCCCCGAGCAAGAGGGATATGCCGATCCAGATGATCTGTTTGCCATAGTTGGTGGAAAAATCCAATTCAAATGTATCACCACCGTGCGAAGCAGAATAAATACTGAGCCATCCGAGTAGAACGAGGCACAAGTAGATCATTAGGCTCCAGCCATCCAGATACGTCGTTCCATTGTCCCGCTCATTCATTGTCTACCGGCATTAGGTTACCCTTGATCATGCGCTCATACAGATCTGGTCGCTGTGTGGTGGAATCGGGCATGAGGTATTTCTCCATCATCAACGAGGCGATCGGTGCCGCCCAGGTGGATCCATATCCGGAATTTTCCACAACTACGGCAATGGCGATCTTCGGTTCTTCCTTCGGGGCAAATGCAATGAACATGGAGTGGTTCTCGCCATGCGGGTTTTGAACCGTACCTGTTTTTCCGCAGGAAGTGATCCCTTTGATCTGTGAGCCTGCAGCTGTACCACGTTCGTACACTTCGCGCATGGCGTCCCGTACGATATTGAAGTTGTAGTCGCTGATCCCCGTTTCCCTGCGTTCAAGAAAGCGCTCGGGAATTCCCGGCTTACCATCGATGGCCTTCACCACATGCGGCACGTAATAATATCCCTTATTGGCTATAATGGCCGCTACATTGGCCATCTGAAGCGGGGTGAACAGCAACTCGCCCTGACCGATGGAAAGTGATATGATCCGAAGATAATTCCAGCGATTATGTCCGTGTATCCGATGGTAATACTCCGCAGATGGAACATTACCGCCTTTCTCTTGATTCACGTCCAAACCCAGTGTGGAACCCAACCCAAATCGCAGCAGATAATTGCGCCAGTTATTGTACGATTCTTCGATGGTCTCTCCATTCCCCTGGTGCAAGATCTCGCGCAGCGTGTTGCAATAGTAGGCATTACAAGAAGTGATCAAACTGTACTTCAGATCCGGTCGAGGTGCATGAGCGTGACAACCTACGTGCAGGCTCCCTACCCTAAATCCGTTTGAACAACTGAATTGCGTTGATGTTGTGATCACTCCTTCCTCCAGACCAATAAGAGCCATTATTAGTTTGAATACCGAACCCGGCGGGTATTGGGCAGCGACAGCCCTGTTGAGCAGAGGTTTTGACTTATCCCGTGCCAGTTCCCGGTAATACTTGCCCAGATTCTTGATGGAGAACATGTTCGGATCGTATGCCGGGCTGGAGACCATCGCCAGAATTTCACCCGATGAAGGTTCAATCGCCACAATGCTGCCGATCTTGTTCTGCATGAGTTCCTCCCCATAGCGCTGCAATTCTATGTCGAGCGATGAAGTGAGTCTTTTCCCGTTCACCGCTTTCGTATTTTCGACACCGTCCTTGTAGTCATCCACGATGCGGCCAAGGTGATCGACCGTATGATACTCAAAGCCCTTTACACCGCGCAGCGGCTCCTCATAGAACTGTTCAATTCCGCTCTTACCTACGTACTCCCCGATATCGTAGTAACCGTCTTCCGTTTTTTCCAATTCCGATCGCGAAATCTCAGCCACATACCCAAGGACGTGTCCGCCTGCATTGTAGTCGTATCGCCTATCGGTACGTGTTTCTATATTGAAATGTGAGAATTCATGCAAACCCTCTTGAATACGCGCAAACAAACGCGGCTCGAGATTCTTCATGAAAATGGCCCTGCCCCGATATGTATTTGCTCTGGCCTCGGCAAGTTTCGCCTCAAATTCCTCCCTGCTCAGTTCGGTTAACGCGCAAAAACCCTGCACATCGAAATTCTTGGTCCGAAATGGGAAATTGATCATAAGGTCAAAGGCTGCATCGTTGAAAACGATGATCTTGCCGTTCCGGTCCTCAATCAATCCGCGATCCGGATACAGGGTAACGATTCGGCGCGAGATGCGACGGGCTTCCTCGGCATATTTATCGTTCACCACCTGTAGGAAGAATAACTTCACCAACAGGATCAGCGAAATGATCACAATGGAGGCACGTATTACAATTCCCTTATTCGAATTGCTACTCATTTTTTACCCGTGGTGCGAAAGTGAACTGTAAGAGCAATATCAACAATACAGACATGGAAGAACTGTAGAGTGTTTTGAGGAGCGTTTCAGAAAAATGACTGAAGCTCAACCCTTCGATCAGGAAATAGAAAAAATGAAAAATAACACTGAAAATAGCCGCATACAACAGGTAGGAAAGCGTCTCGGTATTGCTCAGTAACAAGCGGACATTCGAAGCCAGCCACTCCCGGTCGAAAAAGTTCTGAAGGTAGACATAACGAATGAAAGTCATCATCGTACACACAAACGCATTGAGCCCGGGAGTATTGGTGAAGGCATCAACGCTCAACCCCAGGAGAAATGCAAACAAATACGAATGCCAGTGGCGCATACCAACAGGCAACCCCAGGATCACCAGAAAATAGATCTGAGGATGAATGAACCTGCTGATCTCGATCTGATCGATGATCAATACCTGGAGCAGTACAAGAACTGCGGCCAGGAACAATATCCGTATCCAGTTAGCGCCGCTCATCCAAATTTATATTCTCAAGTGAATCCAATTCTTCAAAGTCCAGATTCTGGACAATGTACACCTGTCGGATCTGTCCGATGTCGTTGGAGATTTTAACCCAAAGCTCCTGGTAGTTTGCATCTGTAGCTTCTACTCTGGAAACTGTGCCGATCTGAACACCGGGCGGGAAATAGTGCGAATAGGTTGTTGTATAAACCGTATCGCCAACGGCGATCTCGTAATGTGAATTCACTTTATCGATCTTGAGTTCCCTCGGGTTCTTACCTTCCCAGCGCATTCCGCCATAGATCGTTATTCCGTTGATCTGTGGAGTGATGAGAAAATCTTCATGCAACAGAGACATCCCGATCGAGTAATTCTTGCTCGTTTTCACGATCTTACCGGCTATTCCCAAAGGGGTTATCACACCCATATTTTTACGGATACCCTGGGCATCGCCCTTATTCACGGTAAAATAATTCCTCCGTCGGGTAACGGAATTGTTGATCACCTCAGCAGAACGATAGCTGTAAAGAGCCCGTTTTGCAGTGTCTTCAACCAAAACGGAATCTCCAGTTAAGTTCAGCATGTTCAATGCAGAATCGCGTTGACGCAACATGAGATTCTCTTGCAGCAGTGCCTCATTCTTCTGCCGAAGATCAAGGTATGCTTCAACGTCCGATTTCCAACCGTAAACTGTACCCGTTACATTGCTCGCTGAAGTGAAGAAAATGCTTTGATGGTAATTATTGAACTCTATGAGGGCTGTGAGTGCCAACAATTCCAGGAACAGGAAAATAATAAAGTGGTAATAGGTATACAGGAATCGGAGCAGGTTCTGCATGGGCCGCTCACTTATTGCATGATGGTACGGTAGCTATCCAGGTTTTTAAGTGCGATACCGGTTCCTTTAACTACAGCTTGCAGCGGATCTTCAGCTACGTAGACCGGCAATTTCGATTTACTGGAAATTCGTTTGTCCAATCCGCGAAGCAAGGCCCCACCTCCGGTGAGGTATAATCCGGTCTGATAGATGTCGGCACTGAGTTCCGGTGGAGTGAGCTCCAGCGCTTTGAGTACGGCTTCCTCGATCTTTGAAATGGATTTGTCCAGGGCCAGGGCGATCTCCGAATACGACACGTAGATCTGCTTTGGTATCCCGGTCATGAGGTCACGGCCGTTCACCGCAAAATCCTCCGGTGGATTGTCCAATTCCGGAAGTGCCGCCCCAACTTCGATCTTGATCCGCTCCGCTGTGCGCTCCCCGATCATCAGGTTGTGCTGCCGGCGCATATACTCGATGATATCATCCGTGAAATTATCACCCGCTACACGTATCGATTGGTCGGAAACGATTCCCGATAAGGCTATCACGGCGATCTCCGTAGTTCCCCCACCTATGTCGATGATCATATTACCCATCGGTTCGGAGATATCGATACCAATACCTATTGCAGCCGCCATAGGTTCAGGGATCATATAAACCTCCTTCGCTCCTGCTTTTTCGGCAGACTGACGAACTGCTCGTTTTTCAACTTCAGTGATACCGGAAGGAATGCAGATAACCATGCGCAATTGGGGCTGTAACCAGTTCCTCCCCTTGTTGATCATCTTAATGAAACCACGGATCATATGTTCCGCGGCCTTGAAATCCGCGATCACTCCGTCCTTTAATGGACGTATGGTCTTGATGTCTTCATGGGTTTTGCCGTGCATTTTTTGAGCTGCCTTCCCTATGGCCAAGATCTCACCGGTCGACCTCTTTATGGCGATTATCGAAGGTTCGTTGACCATAACTTTGTCCTTGTGCAGAACGAGGGTGTTGGCAGTTCCCAGGTCTATGGCAACCTCCTGGGAAAGGAAATTAAAAATGCCCATGAAATTGTTGTCTTTTGGGTGTGATTACTGGTACGGTTGAGCGCATGCTTACTAACTCACAAAACTAACGGAATAACTGCTCAATATCCTTCTTATTTTTGACGGGTTCCGATTAATTATACACCTCTTTCACATCAGTGTCTGAAATGTCTGTGTCCTGTTAATACCATGGTCATATCATGGGCATTGCAATAGTCGATCGATTTCTGATCGTTGATACTACCTCCGGGCTGTATTACACTTCGTATACCCACTTTGTCGGCGATCTCAACACAGTCGGGAAATGGGAAAAATGCGTCAGAAGCCATCACGGCCCCCTCCAGATCAAAACCAAATTTCCGCGCTTTTTGAATGGCCTGCTCAAGAGCGTCGACTCGGGAAGTTTGTCCGGTTCCACTGGCCAAAAGCTGCTTGCCTTTGGCCAAAACAATGGCGTTCGATTTGGTGTGTTTCACAAGTATATTGGCAAAGAACAGGTCATCTATCTCACGTGGGTCCGGATTGCGCTCGGTTACACAACTGAATCCGTCGGTAAGTGTGATGTGGACATCCCGATCCTGTACAAGAAGACCATTCAAAACAGAACGAACCTGTTTCTCAGGCAATTCCAGGGCTTTGGTTTGCAAGATGATCCGGTTCTTCTTTCCTTTTAAGATCTCCAGTGCCTCCTCATCGAAACCGGGTGCGAGAAGAATCTCGAAGAAGAGTGAATTCATCTCCTCAGCCAGTTCCCGGTCGATGCGTTGATCGGAAATGATGATCCCCCCAAATGCCGAAACGGGATCTGCCTCCAGTGCCTTCTTGTAGGCATCGAAATTTGAGTCGCTGCAAGCCAGGCCACAGGCATTGTTGTGTTTCAGAATTGCTACGGTTGCGCCCGGATAGTCGAGATAATCTTCCATCAGGTTGATCGCTGCATCAATGTCGAGTAAATTGTTGTACGACAATTCTTTACCGTTCAATTGAACAAATAACTGCTCGAGGTTGCCGCGGAATACCGCCTTTTGGTGTGGATTTTCACCATAGCGGAGGGTTTTATCGCGGTGCCTGTTGAAATAAGCAGCGATCTGATCATCGTAAGCAGCGGTTACCTCAAATGCACGGGCGGCCATGCGCTGCCTGAATTCCAATGAACTCGAACAAGAACCCGACTGCAACTCGCTGAGAACCTTCGCACAATCCCCGGTATCCGCAATGATGAGCTTGTCGCGGAAATTTTTAGCCCCTGCACGGATAAGGGAAACGCCCCCGATATCGATCTTCTCGATCAACTGGGCTTCATCGTCGGTTTTTGACAAGGTCTCTGCAAATGGATAAAGGTCCACCATGACCAGATCGATTTCCGGTATCCCGTGTTCACGGATCTCCGAATCATCTTGCTCATTGCCTGTTCGATTCAAAATACCCCCGAAAATGGCAGGGTGTAGAGTTTTCACCCTTCCATCCAAAATAGAGGGATACCCCGTTATCGATTCAACCGGCGTAACTGCTATTCCCAAATTCTCCAAAAAACTGCGGGTCCCTCCCGTACTCAGTATTTCAACACCCTCCTTGTTCAAATACTCAGCCAACGGAGCAATTTTGTCTTTGTAAAATACAGAGATCAATGCTCTGCGGATGTTCTTTTGCATGGCTAAAATTTGTGCAAAGCTAGGCCTATCAAGCCGCAGCGACACAGAAAAGAAAAGCTGATTCTTTACAACTTATCGACAGAGACCGAGCAGCACTTATGGTAAACGATTCGACAAAAGATCATTTACCCGACGATCGCCCATGTTAAAAGTCAAGACCGATCTTGATTTGACTTACTGCCTTGTTCCAGACACCATTATCAAATCCCCATCCGAAGTTGTAAACCACCGAATAACCATATAATCTGGTCTGAATACCGGATCCGAAAGCATAGGCAAAGGGACTTTTAACATTATAGACCCGAATGTCAAGAACTCCATCCGAAAACTGACGAACGTTTCTTGGGTTGTCTATACTCCAGGGATCTATTCCAAACCAGGCAGAACCCAGATCGGCATAGGCGAGCAATGATGTGTTTGACAGCCAGCGACTTCCGAGAGCATGCGTGTGCAGAACCTTGCTCAAGTTGAGCTCCAGCGTATTGGTTAATAGAAGGAAACTATTTCCGTTCCTTGTGTTCCGCGGGAAGGCACGCATTCCAAAAATGGGTTCGTAATAATTTGTGTTGCGGTGGAATACCGGATTTTCACGATTGAAATCCGCCCTGAACTCCTCCGACAAACCACCTAACATGAATAACCTTTGAGCATTGCCAAATGCAAATCCACTTCGCATTTGGGAACGAAGCTGCAAAGCCGGAGTGAGTGGCCTGTGGATATTCCCTTCCAGTTTAACTGTGCCACCGCCTCCCCTTCTTCCATCTTCTAAACCCGAAAGGTCGATGCGCATACTTGTTTGTTTTTCTCCGTTGAATACAGTACTCGCCCTGTGGAATTCAATCCCGGCACCCAACTCAGCAAATCGCTCACGTTCCACGTCCATGAGCAAAGCTTCTCTGTTCGTTGAGAGCGGCATCAGCTCGTCCCTCCGGACCCGAAGCCTGCTGTTCAGATTGAATCGGTCGCTGAGTGCGATCAGCGAAATGAACTTCATTTGCAGGGCACGGTTCCGGTAATAGGTCTGGTAATCCTTCAAAAGCTCGGTGCGCCGCCATACATCGCCTTCATACACATTATTGCCCTGGTTGAAGCGATAGTTCAAACGGAATTGCATGGAACTGAAGCTCAAGTTGCTCCGCGCCAAAGTCGTGAGCTGATGTCGCTGGCGCTGATCGGATATCCCAACACCGAACGTTGCACCGAACGGATTTCTGAACTGCTCCTCAGGGGCCAGATAAACCGGGAACAGGTCGTTACCGAAATAGCTGTTGTCCAGCTGTGTATAAATGCGACTGATCCGGAATTTGTATCCGGTATGCTCTCCAAACTCAAACCAATTCAACGATTCAACTTCCTGGGCAATATCTTCCATGGAATCTACATTCGCCGGAACGGGAAAGTCGGTTTGAAAGTAGGATCCGGAATAAGATGTTGTTTGCTCTTCCATACGATCTTCCTCCCGCTTGATCTGGTCTTCCACACGTTTCCGTTCCTGCAGGATTTTACGAGTTTGAGTAAGCGCCGGCTCGCCCTGTACCTGTATCTGCCCGGATTCCAGGGCCGAGGCGAACAACTCGTAATGATCATCGATCCGGAGCATCTCAACTACCAGACTTTTATCCGGACTCACCTGTTGATCCAGGATGCTGAAGCGGTAATCCGTAATAGCCTTGCCCGGGGGAGCCATGTCGAATAAATAGGCGTTGGATATCCCATTGGCATCCGACAAATAGGAAAGCGATGCCTGACTCAATTTCACCGGATCGCGCTCATTCGCCGTGCTGGTATTGGTGAGATTGCTGATCACGATGCTATCACCCACCCCTCTTATGCAATAGAAAATGTCCGATTGGGAAGGACTGCCGTCCGGGTGATATTCCTCCCGGTAAACTTGAGCGCTGTAGTAGAAATTCCCATTCACATCGTAGAATAACTCGGCCTCGTCATTCCAATCGTCCGTTATTTGTCGAACACGCTCAGTAAGTGTGTTGAAAAGGAAAACATCCGTTTTTCCGTTCATCACACCGATCAGCAGAAGTTCGTTGGAGACCTCTGTTTTCGATATTGCCCGGATAGCCGTAAACGGATGATTGAATGATTCAACCTGAGCACCCTGCAGGTTCAATTTCAACAGCTCACCCTTGCGAAATAGATTATCGGCCAGCCAGATCTCCTGTCCGCCATCCCAAAATGGAATGAGTACCTCTTCAGGAATGGATGTGAGGTGTCGGTTTGTGTTTTCGGAATAAAGTACTTTATTGGTTCGGGTTTCCCGATTCCAGATCCGCAGCTCAGTTAAACCCGGCTCACTCATCACATAGACCAGATTATTGAGATCCAAACCTATGAATACCTGCCCGACCCTGTGTTTTGCAATGTGCCAGCGGAGGTCCTCCGAATTTGAGGGTATTCGCCTGTTCATCTCATGCGCGTAGATTGCATTATTGTAGCGATACCAATCTGCATAGATCTCCTTGACTCCTGCATTGAATACGAAGTACAAAGCGGTTTCCAGTTTGCGGGTTAAACGAACCAGATAGAGGATCCTCGGGATCGAGAGATCGCCCTTGCGCTCGTCGATGTATCGCCACAAGCTGTGACCGATGAGCGTTTGATCCTCCGGTCCAAGTTTATTGAAATGCCCCAATTTATTGTTGAGAAAAAGGTCGCGCAAGGCACCGTCGGATTCATTATCCCAGCCCAATGCCAGATATTCCGCCAATCCGCTTATGAACCAATCGGGCAAGTGGAGCAGGGTATGGTACTTGATGCGTTCCTGGGTCGTGCCGCCATAAAGCATCTCCGAGATCAGATTCTCACCGATCCCGATGCGGAGATCCCGAAGCAGAACGGATTTGTTCCCGGTATAGCACAGATTGATGTCAAACCCTCTAATGTCGATGATGCCCCCATCGATCCCATTGAACCGGGGCATCGGGCTCTGCTTCAAGCTCCCCAGGTACGACGCCGTGGAAGGGTAAATGAATACATCGATCCGACCGCTCAAACGATAACCGATGCGATCTTCGATATAACCCAGATCAGCGATCATGAGAGGTAAAATGTACTCAACCAGTTGTTGCTGACCGCGATCGAAGTGCACGTTAAAATGATCGGAATGCAGCACCCGCCAATCCACTGCGCGAACCGGATTGGAAATACTCAGCAAGAGCAGTAGAATGATTGGAGCGATGTATATCCGTGATCTACGCATCAATTAACCAAATTAACGCATTTATGATGGAATTGTGCGCTCCTTTAGGCACAGTTTACAGGGAAGCTTGAAAGGGATGACCTAATTTTGGCACATGGAAAAGTTGAGGCAACAGGATTTCATAGATCTGGAGGATCAATTTGGTGCGCATAACTATCATCCGCTGCCGGTTGTATTGAGCCGTGGGAAAGGGGCTCATGTATGGGATACAGAAGGAAAGCGGTATTTCGATTTCCTTTCAGCTTATAGTGCTGTGAATCAAGGACATTGTCACCCCCGACTTATACAGGCACTTCGCGATCAGGCTGAATTGCTGACCCTTAGTAGCAGGGCTTTTCACAACGATCGGCTCGGACCCTATGAGGCGTATATGGCCAATTATTTCGGTTACAACAAGGTTTTGCCGATGAACACCGGCGTTGAGGCGGTGGAAACTGCCTTGAAACTCTGTCGAAAATGGGCCTATGAAGTCAAGAACATCAAACCGGAACAAGCCCGGATCGTAGTGGTTGAGCACAATTTTCACGGGAGGACGATGGGGGTGATCTCCTTCTCTACCGATCCGGAATCCTACACAGGGTTTGGTCCTTACCTCCCCGGTTTTGTGACCATTCCCTATAACGATGTGGATGCCCTTGCCAAGGCGCTTGAAGATCCAAATGTTGCCGGATTTCTCGTGGAACCGATCCAAGGGGAAGCCGGTGTGATCGTTCCCGACGATGGTTATTTGCGCTCGTGTTATGAATTGTGCCGATCGAAGAATGTGCTCTTCATCGCTGACGAAATTCAGACTGGTATAGCGCGCACCGGACGACTTCTGGCATGCGATCACGAAGACGTGAAACCCGACATCCTCATTCTCGGTAAAGCCCTTTCAGGAGGTGTTCTACCTGTATCGGCAGTTCTGGCCAACGATGAGATCATGCTCTGCATCAAACCCGGGCAACACGGTTCTACTTTTGGTGGTAACCCATTGGCATGTGCAGTTGCACAAACGGCTCTGGAGGTAGTTAAAGATGAAGATCTCGCAGCCCGTGCCGAGTATCTCGGTAACATCTTCAGGGATCGGATGCGGGCGATCGAAAGCGATCTGATCACCGCAGTTCGCGGCAAAGGACTCTTAAATGCCATCGACATTCAACCTTTCGGTTCCGGGAAAACAGCCTATGATATTTGCCTCAAACTGCGCGACAACGGTCTGCTGGCCAAACAAACTCATATCCACACCATTCGCTTCGCACCGCCTTTGGTTATAAGCGAAGCCGACCTATTGGAAAGCTGTGCCATTATTCGTGATACCGTGATCGGGGTTGAAGCCGAACTTGAACTCGAGAATTGATCGGATCAGAACCGGGATGCCCAATGCTCCGTTTGAATATGGCTAATCTGATGAACCTGTGAATTCAGACTGGACACAGGGCATGACCTATTACCGGGATCTCAGCCCGAGCGGTAAAAAGATATTCAACCAGCGATGTCTGCGCCTGAGCAGGTACCTCAAATTCAAAGGTATGGAGGGCTTGTTCGTCACGGACGAAATGCGCCTGCGCATAGCGGCTTCTCTGGCTCAACTCACGTTCGGTTTCACACAATATCATTTACCGGCATTTCGCAAAATACTCCTGTACCCGAACAGTTTTTACCACAGCGGTTGGAAGAAATGGATGAAGGGCTTTGCAGCCGGTAATGGCGTAATAGCTTTGTCTTGGTCGGATTTTGAGGCGGGTTATGCGAATGGCAACGACAACTACAACCTTGGGCTGCACGAACTGGCACATGCCCTCCACCTGAATCTGAAACAGGGTTTCGATTCAGATCCCGTATTCGAATTCTTCTTCCTGCACTGGGAAGACCGCAGCCGACAGGAGTTTGAGCGCATCTCCAGTTCCGAAGGCCATTTTCTGCGCAAATACGGAGGAACCAATATGCACGAATTCTTCGCGGTTTGCGTAGAACACTTTTTCGAGTCGCCCCATGCCTTCCGCGAAGCCTTGCCCGATCTTTACCTGCGTACTGCTCTGTTGCTCAACCAGGACCCAACGAATGCCGGGGAGGATTATCGATGCAAGATAGCTCCCCACAAGGAAGCACAACTCAAAAACCTCATCTCTCTCGAAAATGCGGAATACAAGGAAAAAGGACTGAACTGGTCGCATTACCTCATCGCCACCGGGATGTTCGTTTCGCCCCCTGTATTACTGATCAATCTTCACGATACGCTTATCCTGCCGAATCTTGTTTTTCTGGGAGCAGGATGTTTCATGTTGTTGGGTTTGGCCCAGTTTCCCTGGTTTGTCCGAAAAGGTTGGTACGACTATCCGATATTTTTCGCGCTTTATGTTTTGTTCGGATGCGGCTTGAATGGCACCGCAGTTTGCGCCCTTCTGAACAACCACATCAGCACGGGCACACATACCGAAGTCCATAAAATACGCAAGATCGTTCCTCTGGACCCCGAGGTGGATTTCATTCAGGTAGAAGATCCGAGGTTCGATGAATTCGACCGGCTCATGTATCTCGAAAGCCGAAACAGTCGGCCAGACTCCGTCCGGCTCTTTTTTGATCACGGATTACTCGGGTTCGACAACTTGCGCGAACTTTCACCGGTTTACAGGTCCGATCAGCGAACTTCAATTCGATAGGGCAAGATGGCCTGAACTCCGTCCATTTTCTGCAATTTCCCGGCAGTTCTGTACAATTCATAATGTTCCCCCAATTCTCCCGATAACAGATAGTTTCGGACCGAGGAAGTGCTGAACATCGTGAAGAATTCCTCGAACTGATTCTTGCTCTTTGGATAAGTTGTTACTTCATAGTTCTCGATACCTGCTTTGAATGCAGCAATGCGAACGGCATCGTGCATGCCACCCATGGCATCAACTAGTCCAAGTGCTTCTGCCATTCGGCCCGTCCACACCCTTCCCTGACCAATGGAATCTACCATGGCCACAGAAAGTTTTCTCCCCTCGGAAACATGACCTAGAAAATCATCGTAAACCGATCCAACATACTCATCATAGATCGATAATTCCTCGGGAGTCATATTTCGATCTATCCGGCCAAATTCACTCATAGCACCGGTTCCGACATAATCCATGCGTACGCCGATCTTCTCAAGCATATCCTCGGCATTTGGGATCAGGCCGAATACGCCGATCGATCCCGTGAGCGTATTCGGTTGGGCGAGTATGGAATCTGCAAGGCAACTGATGTAATATCCACCTGAAGCCGCCACATCTCCCATAGAAACGATCACCGGCTTTTCCTGCTTCAGAAGATACACCTCCCGGAGGATCACCTCACTGGCAAGGGCACTTCCTCCCGGTGAGTTCACACGCAGTACCACGGCCTTCACTTTATCATTTTCGCGCGCTTGCCTGATCGCCCTGGCGAACTTATCAGAACCGATGCTTTCTTCGTCTCCGTTTCCGCTTATGATCGAACCATCGGCATAAATGATGGCCACCTGCTCATCCGCCTCGGAATCTTTGTCCTTCTTCCCGTTGATGCGCACCGCAGCAATGTATTTACTCATATCAAGATATGCCGGTTTCTCATCTTCTTTCAACTCCAGCTTGCCTTTGATCTCATCCAAGACCTCATCCCTGAATTTCGAACCGTCGATCATACCCGAAGCAAATGCCTGTTCGGCATTGCGGACCGCGAAGCGATCTGCAATTCCCTTTAAACTATCCGCCGTCAATCCGCGGCTTGCCGCAATATTTCCGATCATTTCGTCAAAGAGCGAGTTCACATAGGATTCGATCTGCAAGCGGTTTTCAGGACTCAACCCATCCAGAACGAAAGGTTCAACCGCGCCTTTGAATTTCCCCCGCTTCACAACCTGCATCTCCACACCGATTTTATCCAGCATCTCCGTTACGAACGTAACCTGACTCAACATGCCATTGAACAGGAAATTGCCTTTGGGATTCATATACACTTTATCGGCAACGCTTGCGAGGAAATAGGTTTTGTTGGTGTAGTTCTCGGCATAGGCATAGATGAATTTGCCGCTCTCCTTGAAGTCGGCCAGGGCCTTGCGCAATTCGAGGGTCTTGGCGTAGCCTGCGTTGATCAAAGTAAGGTCGAGGAACAAACCACTGATCTTCTCGTCCTCCTTGGCCTTACCTATATAAGTGATGAGGTCGTATAATCCCACCGGTGCCGAGGTTTCATTGGCCAACGCAGCAAAGCGCTCGAATGGGTTATCGGATGTGCGGTCGTTCAACTCATAATCCAGCTTCAGATGGAGCACACTCTTTTCCTTGATGCTAACCTCCTTGTCCTTTCCGAGATTACTCACCGCCGAAGCACCTACCAGAAATAAGATACCAAGTAAAAGAATGAAGCCAACCATAGTGGCCAGAACGAATTTCAGGAACTGTTTCATGTTTAAAGCCTTAAGCGTTTAGTCTGCGATCAGAAATCGGACGCGGTAAACCCGCTTTCCTCTGATCGCCTCTGCGAAGTAAACACCGGACGGGAGAGAAGGTAGGGCCATTTCGGCCAATGAGTGCGTTATTTCGGTGAAGTATTGCTCCGAACCCTTTTGATCGATCAATCGCAGGGTAAAACCGTCGAGACCTTTGAGATAAAGTTTTCCTTCACTGTACCAGATCCGATCGGGCCGATCCACGTCATCATCAAGGCCAACTGAACGGATCTCCATGCGGATCGGAATACGGAATGTTTGCTCGGGAGACGCGATCAACAAAGTATCCGAAAGAAGAACCGGTGGATCTACACTCCATGAAGCCGGCAGAAGATGAAATAAATGGGCATCACCTGGTTCCAGATCCAGGTCCGAAGAGCCGAGCAACACAAAATCATTCGTGATCAGGTTGACTCGGTCGAAATGCAATGTAGTATTCCCATTATTGGCTACCAGAACCCGAAAAGTATCCTGCTGTTGCAGAACATGGTCCAGAGCATTGATCGATGAAGGTTCGGCAAATGCCGAAACCTGGACCTTCCGGACTGAATTGGTACTGAGCGAGCTGATCCGATCCAGGAATCCGGGGAAATCCACATATGGATTGCGGTTGCGCTGCTCATTGAATATTGCTTCGTTCCTCGAACGTTCCTTGGCATCGGGCATATCTTGCATACTCCATTCACGCAGAATGGATTCCTGTGCCGTTAGAAAACTTTGATAGTTCCGGTAGCGGGTGGCAAAATAGAACAGAGCCCTGGCCGCGTCTCCCCGGTGGGCAGGGCGTACCTCAAACTTCCCATCCCCCATGGATGATCCGCCCTCTGTCCAACTTGCACTGTTCACTTCCCCAAATGGAAGATTTCCCCGGATGGAATTGGCAAAAGAGTGCGTAGGGAATAAATGGTGGATATCGGATTTCTCGGGTTCACTGCTGTTGAACATGCTCTGTGGCCAGGTATGTTCGCAATTGAAATCAGCCTGCGTTGCCCCCGAACGCGTGTTGAATCGGGCAACTCTTCCCGTGTATACACAGGTCACTTCCCCATTCACATTGTCGATGCTGCCATACATCCGGTCGCGGGCTGTATTGTATCCCAAACTTCTGTAATTGGCAGAGATAAGCGTTCGGAGAGATTCCTTGAGTTCTTCTTCCCACAGATCAAATGTGGCATCGTAATATGTGTTCAAGAGGCGCCCCTCTCCTCTCAGATCGATGGTATACGTATTCAGGGCGTCCTCTGAAATGAATAATAATTCATCGTTATACCGCACATTCTGTTCCGGGCGAAAACTCACCTGTATCATCCCCCGCTCTCCCCCACTCAAATTCAGGATCGCCGGCTCTACGGTGAATGCGGGGAATAGGGTGCGAACCTCCAGTGCAAGCGCTTCCTCCCCAACATTCTCCACAAACAGCTCCATGCTGCGGATTGAGTCAACTGCAACACGACCAAAATGCAAAACACCCGGATCAAAAGCTATCTGAGCCTGTAACCGGAATGACCAGGAAATTAACGCGAGGAGAATAATTCGATGCACAATGCAAATTAAGGGAAATTCTGTCTGCTCTTTCCGATGGAATTCAAATCCGATGCATTGGGCATTGAATTGCTAACTTCGCGGTTCGAATCATGACAGACGCACTTCAGGCACTTCGCGCCATCTCACCGATCGACGGGCGATACCGTTCCAAAACGTCCGATCTCACTCCCTATCTTTCGGAATTTGGATTGATCAAATACAGAGTAGAGGTTGAGATCCGATATCTACTCGAACTGGCTGCTTCGGGGATCAATGCGGTGGCAGGGCTCAATTCTGCTGAAAACAGAGCATTGTTGGAAAATATCTACAACGATTTCAATGAGGATGATGCCTTGTGGATCAAGGAGGCGGAAAGCGAGACCAACCACGACGTTAAAGCTGTAGAATACTTCATCAAGAAACAACTGGATGAGCTTGGGTTGGGAGGGTACCGGGAGTTTGTGCACTTTGGACTCACATCTCAGGACGTGAACAATACCGCGATACCCCTGTCTCTGAAAAAAGCTTCAGATGCGGTGATCATTCCTGTTTTGAATGAAGTGATCGAAAAACTTTTCAATCTGGCTTCATCCTGGGAACAGATTCCAATGCTGGCACGCACACACGGCCAACCGGCATCGCCAACTCGTTTGGGCAAGGAGATCCGCGTTTTTGTGGTTCGTTTACACGAACAACTCCGACAGTTCAACGAGATCGAATGGCCTGCAAAATTTGGAGGTGCCACCGGTAATTTCAACGCACATCATGTGGCGTATCCGGAGATCGACTGGCGCGATTTCAGTAATGGTTTTGTGAGCTCAATGGGTTTGCGCAGATCGGATCCAACCACGCAGATCGAGCATTACGACAATCTCGCTGCCAAGTTTGATGCACTCCGACGTTTCAATGTGATCGCGATCGATCTGTGCCGTGATATTTGGACCTATGTGAGCATGGAGTACTTCCGGCAGAAAATAAAAGCCAATGAAGTTGGCTCTTCGGCGATGCCGCACAAAGTGAACCCCATCGATTTCGAGAATGCAGAGGGAAACCTCGGAATTGCGAACGCTGTTTTGAACCACCTATCGGAGAAATTACCACTCAGCCGCTTGCAGCGCGATCTCACCGACAGTACGGTACTCAGAAATATCGGAGTTCCCCTCGGACATATGTTGATCGCATTCCGTTCCATCCTCAAAGGTTTGGATAAACTGGTGCTCAACGAATCCGCCCTGTATGCCGACCTGGAAAGGAACTGGGCGGTAGTTGCGGAGGCCATACAAACCGTGCTGCGCAGAGAGGGTTATCCAAACCCGTATGAAAAACTGAAGGAACTCACCCGTACAAATTCAGAGATCACCGAAAATTCGATCCGGAGTTTTATTAATGATCTGGATGTTTCGGAGGAAGTACGGAGTGAACTCTTGCTCATACGACCGGAGAACTATACCGGCATCTGATTGTTATACCAACATGCTGCAAAGGGTAGATCATCGAAGAACCCTGGTTCTGGGCGCGAGTCCAAATCCGCACCGATATTCCTACCGCGCAGTGGAACTACTGCAGGAAAATCATCTTGAAACGATCGCTCTGGGAAACCGAAAAGGTGCGATTCATGGGCTTGAGATAGAAACAGATCTCAAACCTTTTGAGCATATCGACACCATAACCGTTTATATGAATCAATTTCGGCAGGCCCAGTATGAAGACTATATGCTTTCACTGAAACCAAGGCGAATCATCTTCAACCCAGGTGCCGAAAATCCGGACTTTGAACAACGAGCTGAACAGGCAGGTATCGAAACACTTGAGGCATGTACACTGGTGATGCTTCGGATCGGACTTTACTGAATTCTGACCGTCTAATTTCTCATCTTCGCGCCATGAAAAATTTAGTTACTGCTCTATTGCTTATACTCACATTGGCTGCATGCGACAAACAGCAACAACTTAAAAACGAGATCGCTCAACTCGAGTTGGAGGAAGCTGAGGCCAGTCCGGAGGGAAAACTCGCTTTGGCCAATGCCTATTACGAGTATGCGACAAAATATCCGAATGACTCAGTCTCTGAGGGCTATCTCTTTCGGTCATGCGGAATGTTTGCCATCATGGAGAAACATGAGGAACTCATGAAAGCAAGTTCGGCTTTCTTCGCCCAATACGATCAGAGTCCGAATTTCAGTCGCGTGCAGTTGCAACGTGCAAAAAGTTTCTTTGTATCCGACATGCCCGACAGTGCCGTTGTTGTCTATGAGCAAGTTCGTGACCGGGCCGCGCTGAATGGCGATGATCTGCATTTTCTGAAAAAAACCTACCTGAAATTGGTTGAAAAATACCCTACCGAAGAGCGATCCATCGACTATCGGATCAAAGGTTCCAATCTGCTGGCCGAAGCCGGTTCCGGTGAACAAGCTATTGCACTGCTTCTACAGGTAACCGACTCTTTCCCCGAGAGTAATTATTGCCCGTATGCCTTGATGCGCGCTGCCGATATAGCCGAGACCAGACTGGCCGATATTCCCCAAGCTGAACAACTGCTCAAACGCCTGATCTACACCTATCCTCAAAGCAATTTTGCATCTGATGCACAAATCATCCTGGAAAAGCAATTACTTGGCTTAACCGATGAAGAGAAATTTCAGCGTATCGTTTCTCAGCAACAAGCCCAATGATCTGAACTTGTCATAGCTCGAAATTTCGATCAGGCCGCAGGTATGTGATTCAAGACCTCCAGCAGGAAACCCCAGAACTTTTGAACCGATGAGATGCTCACTTTCTCGTCCGGGCTGTGTGGATGCTTGATGGTCGGACCAAAACTGATCATATCCAAACCCGGATAACGTTCGCCAATGATGCCACATTCCAGTCCGGCGTGTATGGCCATCACCTTAGGCGACGCACCGAAACGCTCCTTGTAGATATGCTCTAAAATATCCTTGATCGGCGAATGCGGATTGGGAGCCCAGCCCGGATAAGATCCCGTATGCTCAACTTCACAGCCCAACAATTCGAAAGGAGCACCAACTGTTTCTGCCACATCCATCTTTGCCGAGTCAATAGAGCTTCTCTGCAAACTCTGAGTAATGAACTCGCCGTTCTTCACGATCACTCGCGCCAATGAAGAGGAAGTCTCAACAAGTCCTTCAATGGCCCTGCTCATGGTGAATACACCGTTGTGAACGGCTTGCAGACAGGTCGTAACCCGCAATGTGTCCGATTCCGAAAGGGCCCTTTCGGGTAATGCTGTTTTCTCGATCTCGATCTTCAGACCCGGATCTTCTATGGAGAGTTCTGCGCAGATCGACTCCGCCCTTTTGCGTACTTCATCCATATAAGCATCCGATTTTGCACATACCACAGCACTTGCTTCCCTCGGAATCGCATTTCGAAGGGAACCTCCATCGATCTCGCTTATGCGCAGACCATGATCGGAGCATTTGTGCATCAAGCGATTGATGATCTTGTTGGCATTTCCCCGTTCGAGGTCAATATCCACCCCACTGTGCCCACCTTTGAGACCGCTCACAGTTAATCGGAAACCCTGCAAACCACTTCCTGAGGTTGAGCTTTCCTCAAATTTGATCCGGGTATTGGTATCAATACCACCCGCACAACCGATCGAGAATTCATCGTCGTCTTCCGTATCCAGATTCAACAGGATGCTTCCATTCAATCGACCCTGCTCGAGTTTGAAGGCACCCGTCATTCCCGTTTCCTCGTCGACCGTAAAAAGCCCCTCGATCGCAGGATGCGGAATGTCCGTTGAACTCAAAAGTGCCATTATTGAAGCGACTCCGATCCCATTATCGGCCCCCAATGTTGTACCTTCTGCCTTAACCCAATCACCATCTATATACGAACGGATACCCTCCGTGCTGAAATCAAAAACAGTATCGGAGTTCTTCTGATGAACCATGTCGATATGACTCTGCAGAATAACCGTTTTCCGGTTTTCCATTCCCGGTGTGGCCGGTTTGCGTATGATCACATTACCAATACCATCCACATAAGTATCCAAACCCAGCGATTCACCAAATTCCTTCATGAATCGGGTAACGCGTGCCTCGTTCTTGGATGGACGGGGAACGGCATTCAGATCTTCAAAATGGTTCCAGAGACTTTGTGGCTCGAGATTGCGGACGTTCTTGTTCATTTCCTTGTGATTATGGGGAGCCAAAGTTAGTCCCCATGCCCCAACTAAACGAACAAATCGGCGAAAATTAAGTAGGTTCTGTCGGGCTTAAGCGGACATGGATACGCTGGAACAGATCGATCAGAGCACGTCGCTCTGCTTGCAACTCTCTGAATCGCTCCCTGCCTTTTCGCCCATTCTTCCAAACATGCCGTATATCCAGCAATCGCCTCAACCGGATCCAGTAGCGGAAAGCGACCAGCCCGACCACCGGAAATATGGGAATGTAGAGCAGGATCAACCAGATCGGTAAACCGAGCATCGACAGTACCCATAGTTCCAATCCCAGAAATACGAGAAAGATAAGCACACCCAATACCAAGAGTACAGAGCCCCGAAAATCGTCCCGCTTCACGATCAGATCCGCCAGAATAGCTGTTAGCTTCAAGGGAAGGGCATGTGCGGCAAAACCCAGCAGGAACAATGGGGCCGCAAAGAAGAAATAAACGAACAGCAACCAACCGCTAACATCGCCGCCACGATGTTTTCCCAGCGGATGGAGCAATTTCCTCCTAAAGCTCAAACTATCCGCTTTTCGAAAAAATGCATCGATCCTGTTCTCCACCGATCTGATATCTACATCGGCCTCCCCTCTTCGGATCTTGCCTATGCTGTCAACGATCTGTTTTCTGCTCAAATACCAATCCGCTGCCGACTCTTTTTTTTCAATGGGAAGATCCGGTTCAGAGTGCAGGATCTCCTCGACCCTTTTGGCCAATTCCAGGTCGCGTTCTTCTTCCACCGTTACAATTAGATCGCTCAGATCCCGCTCAATTTGAGCAGTCAATTGTCGGGCGGCTTCAACCGGATCCTCCATATAAAGGTCGCGGTAACCGGCAGTGTTAATGGGTGTTCCAAAGTTCATGAACAACTTTCCCTGCAAGGTGTGCGAGTTGGTATAATTGATACCGAGTGGAAGAAGTGAAATATTCAGCCTGAAATCTGATCTTGCTGCGGCACCCAACGCGATCCGGGCTGCTCCGGTTTTTAGTGGCATCAATCGCGCTTCCATTTGACAAACGCCTTCCGGAAATATCATCAGACAACCATTGCGTTCCAACAGATCGTAACACCTCGAGAATATGGCCTCGTTCTCCTGAACTTTATCCGGAGTGTGCTCCGGCCTGTAAATGGGGATCATATGTACGGCTCGGTATATTGCCGAGATCACGGGGTTCTCGAAGGATTCACCCCTGGCCAGAAAATAATAGGGTCTCGGCGTATAGGCCGCTACCACGATCGGATCCAGAAACGCGCTTGTGTGGTTTGGCAGCACGATCAATGGCTCTTTGGTCGGAATTCCAAACGGCTTGAACACACGGATCTCCCTGAAATAATTTCTCAAGGCAATTCGAAACAGGGATTTTAATATTCCATACAACATGGAAGCTCGATATATGGAATGGAGAATGTAGTGAGTTGGTGCTCCTTATGTCGGAGTAGTAACAAATATACTACTTAGCGTTCCGAGAGCTTGCTCTCGTTCCAGATCGCATCCATCTCTGCTAAACTCATACTTCGCAGATCGCGGCCTGCTTCTTTGGCGCTTCGCTCAATGGCTTCGAACCGCTTTCTGAACTTCGTATTCGTGCGCTCAAGGGCATCGTCGGGATTGATGTCCTTCCAGCGCGCATAATTGACCAAGGCGAACAAGATATCGCCAAATTCAGCCTCTTGCTCCTCTTTACCGGCCTCCCTGAATTCCCGGATCTCCTCTTCAACCTTATCCCAAACCTGTTCCTTATCGGGCCAGTCAAAACCAACCTGAGCTGCCTTCTCCTGCATGCGCATTGCCTTTACCAAACTCGGCATCGAATTGGGCACTCCGGCCAGGACCGATTTGCGCCCTTTGCTCTCCTGCTGTTTGATCTGCTCCCAGTTTTGCTTCACATCCTCGGCACCATTAACCTGAACATCTCCATAAACATGGGGATGGCGCAAGATGAGTTTGTCGCAAATACCATTCAATACGTCGGTGATATCAAATGCACCGCCCTCGCTCGCGATCTTGCTGTAGAAAACAAGATGCAAAGCCAGATCCCCCAGTTCTTTTCGGATCTCCTGCATATCTCCCTGAAGGATCGCATCAGAAAGTTCGTAGGTTTCTTCAATGGTAAGATGACGGATCGACTCAATGGTCTGAGCTCTGTCCCACGGACATTGCTCCCTCAGTTCGTCCATGATCTTGAGTAATCGTCCGAATGCCTCCAATCGGGGGTCGGGGCTGCCGCTTTGTGTTGTCATGCCGGTCTATAAGATGTTCCTGGACCGCATGTATTCCATGAAACGATCCTTGTAATTCTTTCCAATCGGCAATTTTACTCCGTTTATCTCCAATTCATTACCCGAAAAAGCAGAAACATGCGCCAACCCTACAATGAAGGACCTGTGAATACGGCAAAAACGATCTTCCGGCAGAGTGGATTCCATCTTCTTCATGGTTTGAAGCGTTACGATCCTCTTCTCGGCTGTATAGATCTTAACATAATCGGCAAAAGCCTCAATGTACAATATGTCGGAATAGCTCACACGGATCTGCTTTTGGTTGGCCTTCACAAAAATGAAATCTTCCTCCATCTCCGGTTTGCCAATGGCCTGATCCCTCTGATAGCCGAAATACTCCTCAGCCTTTTTAACGGCTTTTTGAAATCGATCGAAGGAGATCGGTTTCAAAAGATAATCGATGGCATCCAGTTCAAAACCTTCAATGGCATATTCGGGATAGGCCGTGGTAAAGATCACAAGTGGCGGAGATTCCAGTGAACGAAAGAAATCAAGTCCGGTGATCTCAGGCATTTGGATGTCCATGAACAGGAGATCCACTTTGTTGTTCTTCAGCTTCTCCGAAGCAACAATTGCATTGGGTGCAGTTGCCACCAATTCCAGTTCCGGGATCTTCGCCAAATGACTTTCCAGAACATCGATGGCCAGGGGCTCATCGTCAACGATCATACATTTCATTTTCATAATATTCAGATGTGGGTTCGTTCTCGGGATGTGCATCGAGTTGCAGTTCTACCAGGTATGATCCCTGATCATCGCGAATTCTCAATGCATGTTTGTTTGGATATAATAATTGTAAGCGCTTCTTCACATTGGTAAGTCCTATCCCCCCTGCATCGCCATTGATCCGGTTTGGGACTTCAGCAGGCTTGGAATTCCGGATGCTGAAGAGGATCTGATCTTCGATCACTTTCAGCAGGACCTGAACGAATCCCCCGTCCGCCGACGAACTGATTCCGTGTTTGAAGGAATTCTCGATAAACGTTAAAAACAACATCGGTGCTACGTTCAGGTTCCCCAAATTACCCTCTGTCCTGAACTCAACCCGCAGTCGTTGCCCGTGGCGGAGTTTTTCCAGATCGAGAAAACTCTGTATGTAATTCACCTCTTTCTCCAGTGGTACCCACCTGGCTCCACCTTCATACAGCACATAGCGCAATATATCCGCCAACTTCAGCACCATTTCCGGCGCATCGTCCGATTTCTTTAAGCTTAAAGCGTATAAACCGTTTAATGCATTGAACAGAAAATGCGGATTGATCTGGGTTTTTAGATACTTCAGTTCCGTTTCCATATTCAACTTTTCCAAATAGCGCGTTTGACGCTCCCGCTCATACCATTGTTTCACCAATTTCAGCGACATGGTGATTGCCAGGGTGTAAGAAACACTGATGGAATTGGTTATGAAGAACTGACTCGTCCAAATACCCGGTTTACTCGAAGGACTGATGGTATCGAGCGAATAAAATGCCATGGCCAGCAGAAAACACGACAAGGCCACTGTAAGGATCACGCTTAAGATATAGAGCAAATAGAACTTCTGCTTCAATAAGCGCGGGAAAAGCACGTAGAGGTTGAAATAAGACGCCGCAAACTGGACGATCACAATAACCGTCGAATTGATTATGGCCGGCCTCAGTCCGATACCATTACTGAAGAACAAGATCCAAAACAGCAGGTAGCCCAACCAGAATACAACATGATGAAGTTTGTATTCCGTTGCCTTCTGATAGAAAGCAGTATTGATCAGATCCAACGAACGATCAGGCTTCCGGGTTGGGTTTGAAATATTCAAGTAATGAGTAGCTCCAATGCAATACCTGCCAGCCCGTTCGAAGGATCGACGACTGCTCCGTTTCTATGCTAACCACATCCTCCCTGCCACTTTGAACATAATTTCTAGCTACAATAAAGGCCAACGCATTAGCAAGGATCAATCCAATGATGATTTTAACAGCGATCGATCTTCGGGTATTTCGTTTCGTGCGCATACGCAAATCAGAAAACTTTGAACGTTATCCAATTTGTATACGAAGTTATCCCAAAAAAGTTTCAACTGAATAGAATCAGATGAATGGAATGGGTAATCCGACAAAAGAAATGACCGTTCTGAACACCTCATAATGTGGTCTGATCTCAGATCATTCCCTAACCCATGAACTTCTGTAAGTGATCCTTGTTTATTCTATAAGTTCAGTATTGGTTTCAAACTCGGAAATTATTGCGTGAATCACGGCAATTTTCTGTCGGGGCAATCCATTCGCCCACGACGACTTTATTACCTTTGCAGCGCATATCTGAACCACTTTTCTTTTTTCGCCCAAGTTTTAAACAGAATAACATGCAAACCTTTTTTTTGATCCTGATCGTATTTGCAATCGCAATTGCAGGTATTGGAATTCGTCTGGTATTGGTTAAAGATGGCGAGGTACGCGGTGGCTGTGCAGGAAAGAATCCTATGCTTCAGGAGGAAGGGGTAACGTGTAGCTTCTGTGGCGCCGCTACCGGAGAGGTGTGCCGGGAAGACGAGGTTCGAAAAGAGCAGAAAACGGTTAACGTGTAAGCCGTTCCGATTTGGCTTGATCCTTTTCGCCGGTCACTACCAGGGCGCGGAGCAAACTATCCGCCGTGATCCATTTTTGCAGATTTTCCTTTCCCGACACCATGGCTGCAGTGGCATATGCATCCGCTATGGCACAAGAAGGATGTATTATTGAACAACTCCTAAGTTCATTCATCACCGGGTAACCCGTTCTCGGATCTATGGTGTGTCCAATGGCTGTTCCGGTACTGTCGTAATAGAAATTGCGGTAATTCCCCGATGTGGCTACCGCCTCATCATGGAGTTGAATTGTGTCCAGCACCGAATTTAGAGCCGCATCACTCGATGGAATATTCACTCCGATAACCCAAACTCCTCCCTCCGGATTCCTTCCATGCGCACGCACTTCCCCACCGATCTCGATCATGAAGTTCTTGTAACCCAATTTCAGAAAGTATTCGGCCAGAACATCTACCCCGTACCCTTTCGCAATTGCATTGAAATTGAGGGTAAAGAACGAATCAGGCCTTACAATCCCATCTAGTGTGGAGCGCATTTTCTGGAATCCTGTGTGCTTCAGGGCCGAATCGACCTGCGCCTTCGACGGATTTCTGTCCTCCCTTTCAGCAAATCCCCATAAATTGAATAATTCCGCTCCACTGGGGTCGAAAGCTCCCTCGGTTCGCTGAAATATTCCCATGCTCAAACCACTGAGTAGCACAAAACGCTGGGTGTACTCCTCCACGATCCCGCGATCATGTTTGGCTCTCCAGTCTTCAAGTGTTCCGTTATTGAATGCAGATATGTACGAGGATTCGTCGTAGGTACTGAAAATGGCATTGACCACACGCAATATGCTATCGATGGTCTGCTGCCGAATTTCACTGGGCTCACCGAACTTGATCGTGTAAGTGGTACCCATGGTATTTCCTCTGAAAGACGGATGTTCGACTGCTTTTTTTGAACATGACCCAGTCGAAAATACCGAAATGGCAAATACCAAATACGAGAAAAGGCGGGTGAGCCCGCCTCTTCTTAATATGTTAAATTTTGATCTGATCATGGATCAACCTCCAAAATCATCGAACGAAACGTTC
The DNA here is from genome assembly GCA_020635435.1 of Flavobacteriales bacterium. Classification (GTDB taxonomy): domain Bacteria; phylum Bacteroidota; class Bacteroidia; order NS11-12g; family UBA9320; genus VMDK01. The sequence continues at coordinate 556,976 of JACJZU010000002.1, read as the reverse complement.
TCCGGTGGAACTCCCCAATCGTCGCACATTTTCAAAACGGCCTGGTTCATCATTGGAGGTCCACAGAAATAAAATTCGATATCCTCGGGAGCATCGTGTTTGCTCAGATATTGATCGATCACTGCCTGATGCACAAAACCAACAAAACCGTCACCTTCCGCATCGTGAATATCTTTCTTCACTTTCCAGTTATCCTCCGGAAGCGGTTCGGAAAGCACTACGAAGAATTTGAAATTCGGGAATTCCTGTTCGATCTTCTTGAAATGGTCGAGATAGAACAACTCACGCTTGGAACGTCCACCATACCAGTAGGTAACTTTCCGATTGGTTTTCAGCGTGTGGAACAAATGGAACAAATGCGAACGCATCGGTGCCATTCCCGCTCCACCTCCAATATACACCATCTCCGCATCGGTTTCCTTGATGAAGAATTCACCGTAAGGACCGGAGATCGTAACCTTATCCCCAGGTTTACAGCCAAATACATAAGAGGAACAGATACCCGGATTCACGTCCATCCATCTGTTGTTCTTGCGATCCCAAGGTGGAGTTGCGATACGGATATTGAGCATGATGATATTACCCTCCGCAGGGTGATTCGCCATCGAATACGCGCGGAATATCGGCTCGTCGTTCTTCATTTTCAGATCCCAAAGATTGTACTTGTCCCATTCAGGCTTGAAATCCATAGGGTCGCGCTTTAGATCCGGATGAGAAGTAATGTCGATCGATTTAAAATCCACTTCACATTTCGGAACGTCGATCTGAATGTACCCTCCTGCTTCAAATTCAAGGTGCTCGCCCTCAGGCAAACGAACTACAAATTCTTTGATGAAAGAGGCCACATTGTAATTGGAAACAACTTCACATTCCCATTTCTTGATACCAAATACCTCTTCAGGTACGGCGATCTTCATATCTTCTTTCACCTTAACCTGACAGGCAAGGCGCCAGTTCTCCTTCTGTTCTCGACGTTTGATATGACCGGTTTCCGTTGGAAGTATATCTCCTCCACCTTCGAAGACCTGACACTTGCACATGGCACATGTTCCTCCTCCGCCACATGCCGATGGAAGAAAGATCTTCTCAGCCTGAAGTGCGTTCAACAGGGTTCCTCCGGCTTCCACCTCGGCCTCTTTTTCTCCGTTGATGAGGATCTTCACATTTCCCTGCTTAACGAGGCGCTTTGCTGCGACCTGAAGCATGAGCACCAGCAGCAGGATCACAAATGTGAAAACTGCCGCGGCGGCGATAATTACAGATGTATTGATTGCAAGTAATGTCATTAGAAAGGAAGTTTAAAGCCCATGAAACTCAAAAATCCGAAAGCCATCAATCCTACGGTAATGAATGTGATCCCCAATCCACGAAGAGGTTTGGGTACATTCGAGTAGGCAAGTTTCTCCCGAATGGCTGCAAGGGCTACCACAGCTAGGAACCAACCTACTCCGGAACCCAATCCGTAAACCACTGCTTCTCCGAGGTTATACTCACGACCGGGAAGGAATAAAGCGGCTCCGAGGATCGAACAGTTCACAGCGATCAAGGGAAGGAAAATACCCAGAGCATTGTAGAGCGATGGTGAGAATTTCTCAACCACCATCTCGGTGAGCTGTACGAATGCCGCGATCACGGCGATGAAAACGATGAACTTGAGCACCTCCAGATTCACTCCAGCCATGGAGCCGGAAATCCAGGTAAGTGCCCCCTCTTTGAGGAAATAATTATAAACCAACCAGTTGAGTGGGATCGTGATCCCCAGAACGAAGATAACCGCCAAACCCAGACCAACGGCAGTACTGATCTTCTTGGAAACAGCCAGATACGAGCACATACCCAGGAAGTATGCGAAGATCATATTGTTGATGAAGATCGACTGTATAAATATGTTCAGATAATGTTCCATTTCGAGTGTCTATTAACTGCGTCCAATTATTCTTCTTCGGCATAGCCGTTGCGCGCACGCTGTGCCCACACCAATAATCCAAGTATGATACAGGCTCCGGCTGTATTTGTGAGTACCCCATTTCCTACATAGTCCACACCCATCGCTGCAAATACCTTAAAGTTGAATATGGAACCGCTTCCGAGCAGTTCGCGGAAGAAGGCAACGATAATAAGAATGGCTGCATAACCGAGGGCATTACCTGCCGCATCCAGGAAGGATGGCCATGGTTTATTGCCAAGAGCGAATGCTTCCAATCGACCCATTACAATACAGTTTGTGATGATCAATCCAACAAAAACCGACAACTGCTTAGACACATCGTAAGCATATGCCTGAAGGATCTGATCCACTATGGCCACGAGCGAAGCAACCACCGCGAGTTGCACAATGATCCGGATCCGATTCGGAATGGAATTGCGCATCATGGAGATCACCGTACTGGAGAGGGTCATAACCGCAAACACAGCTGCACACATTACAACTGTTGGTTCCAGCTTGATGGTTACCGCCAGCGCGGAACAAATACCCAATACCTGAACCGTGATCGGGTTATCAATGTCCAGCGGGTTTGAAATGAGTTTGCGGTTCTTCTTGGAGAACAGGGGCTCACTTACCTTTACCTCGCTGACTTTTTCGGCCTGAAGCGTTTCCGTACTCATGTTTATTGCTTTAAGCTGTTAAGATAGTTACTGTATAATCCAACATAATCTTTGACCATGTTGTTCAATCCAACACCGGTGATTGTGGCACCGGTCATACCATTCACTTTATGCGGATCGCCCGAGTAATCGGCTCCCTCACCTTTTTGCATAACTACCGATACAAGTGCGCCACTTGCATCGTACAATTTCTTGCCACTATACCGCTGTTGCACAGCAGTTTCTGTAATACGGGCTCCCAAACCGGGTGTTTCTCCCTTGTGATCGAAGATGGCACCCTGAACGGTGTTGAAATCGGACTGAATGGCCAAATAACCCCAAATATTGTCCCAAAGTCCGAATCCGTAAATGGGCAATACATAATATTCAACTCCCTCTCCATTCTCCTTGGCGATCGTATATACAGGCAAGTTCAACTGCTCTCCGCTCTTTACCTGCATAACCTCATCAACTCGAACAAGTTTTTTGTATTCTTTGGCAACGATCACGTCGCCGGCACGTTTGCCTTCAATGGTTTTTCCATCCGAGTCAACAACCAGGTCGCGAACCCGGCTCTCATATATGTTATTGACCTTTTCACGTCCCTCGGTGGCGATGATCTGGTTGACCGCTTCGGTACCCAAGGCAGCAGACAGGATGAATTTCTTGCGTTCGAACTCACGCTCAGCCTGTTGTTTATCTTTTAATCCCTCTGAAACAAATGCCAAAGCCGACCCTAAAATAAGGGTCATGGCGATCGCGAAGATCAGAATGTAACTGTTCGAATTTTTATTAAGCTGTGACACGGCGCAATCTTCGTTTAATGTTAGCCTGAATTACATAACTGTCGATGAGCGGTGCAAAAACGTTCATCAAAAGGATCGCCATCATGATCCCTTCCGGATAAGCCGGGTTGAAAACCCGTATCATTACGGTGAGTACACCAATGAGGAATCCATAGATCCATTTCCCGGTTTCCGTTTGCGATGCAGTTACCGGGTCGGTGGCCATATAAACCGCTCCAAAGGCAAATCCGCCTATGATCAAATGGTAATAAGCCGGCATGTCGAAATAGGCGTTTCCTCCGGCCATGTTCAATATGGCACCCATCACGTAACCACCAACAAAGGTGGATACAATGATCTTCCAGCTTCCAATACCCGATGCGATCAGGAACAGGGCTCCGACCAAACAGAGCAAAGTCGATGTTTCACCCAGTGACCCGGGGATCCATCCCATGAAACTATCCCAGGCACTTGCACTCAGCATGGAAGGGTCGAAATGCGTTGCTCCTCCTGTACTTTGATTGTATACCTGAGCCAGATTGGTTGCTCCCGAAAATCCATCAACCCATTTTTCAGGGCTTCCGGCAACCCAAACCTCATCACCCGACATGGCACCCGGGTAGGCGAAGTAAAGGAATACCCTTGCAGTGAGCGCAGGGTTCAGCACATTCATCCCGGTTCCACCAAAAACCTCCTTTCCAACGATCACGGCAAATGCTGTGGCTACAGCAACCATCCACAGGGGGATCTCAGGGGGTAAACACAGCGGGATCAACAGACCCGATACCAGGAATCCTTCGTTCACCATATGTCCCTTGATCTGTGCAAATGCGAACTCAATGCCCAAACCAACTGTGTAGGAAACCACGATCACCGGAAGAGCCTTCATTAAGCCGTACAGGAAATTATCCAGTATACTGGCTGTTTCACCAATACTTAAGTGGTACTGATAGCCCACATTCCACATACCGAATAGCAAAACGGGCATCATGGCGATCACAACCATGAACATGGTACGCTTCAGGTCGATCCCGTCCCGGATATGCGACCCAACTCGTGTGGTGTGGTTCGGCACAAACAGGAAAGTTTCGAACGCGTCGAACGTCGAATGCAGAAAACTGAATTTACCACCCTTATGGAAGTGTGGCTTCAGTTTGTCCATTGTATTTCGTAAGAACTTCATCGTTATAAACGCAAATCTGGTTTAACTTTCTGATTCCATTAATTCCAAACCTTCCCGCAGGATCTGCTGAACCTCCATTTTGGAGGTACACACAAACTCACATAGTGCCAGGTCTTCCTCAACAACCTCATAAATGCCGAGCTTCTCCATCTTTTCCAGATCCTTGGCCAATATGGCTTTGATCAGTTGTACCGGCAGAATGTCCATCGGCATCACCTTCTCATACTGCCCGGTCATTACATACGCCCGCTCCTCACCATGATAATTGGTATTGGCGCGGAATTGTTTTTTGAGGAATTTCGATATCGGCAGCGAACTGGAAATGGTAGGACGGGCATAGGTCGGGAACAACCACCCGAGAAATTCGTACTCATCCCCTTCCGGTATCACCGAGATCAGGTTATCGAAATACCCCAGATATCCATCTTTTTCGATGCGTGTTCCAGTAAGTACATCGCCACTGATCACCCGTACATGATCCTGCTTGAGATCCTGTATCAGGGAACCTACCTGACACCCGCTGATCACCTTGTAATACGCGGGCGCATTTAACTCCGATCCGGCCACGGCTATAACCTGAGAGGCATCGTACTTCCCGGTTTCAAACAATCGGCCGATCATCACCAAATGATTAGGCTGAATGGTCCAAACAACCTCTCCCTTGTTCACTGGATCGATGTGATGAATCTGTACACCCACCAATCCGGCCGGATGCGGACCACTGAAATAGTGCTTCTCCACCCCTTCCGCTTTACTCAGGATGTTGTCTTCATTGGCCCGGAGTGACAAATGGATCTTACCATCGGTCAATTTACTCAAAGCATTTACACCGGTTTGAAACGAACGGAGGTCGGCATCATTGAAGAGCATATTCGTTTCAGGCCCGAGCGGAGCAGAATTGAACCCTGAAATGAAGATCGCTTTAGGAACATCCATGGCGTCGCAGATAACGTTGTATGGCCTTTGACGAAGTGCCGGCCAAAGTCCCGCCTGCTGTATCTTCAATACGATGCTATCTCTGTCGGCCGATCGAGGATCCATTGCGCCGAGATCCTCGTAAGAAATACCGGAAGTGTCCGCAAGTATGCGCACCTGCAGTATCGCACGGCGGTCACCCCGAACAACTTCAGCGATCTCACCGCTAACCGGCGAAGTGAACTTGATATTCGGATTCGACTTGTCAGAGAAAATGGCCGTTCCCGCCTTCACTTCATCTCCTTCTTTCACTTCAAGCTTGGGTACAAGCCCTTTGAAATTAGGTGGCTGAACAGCGTACGTTGTCGACGAGGCTCCATCCCTGATCGTTTTCTCTGCACGACCGATCAGGTTAATGTCCTTGCCCCGTTTGATTTTGATGATGTTTCCCATACCGGAGAGGCTCCTTAAATCGGCTGCAAAATTAGAAGTAAAACACATTTAATCTCCAAATGTCAAGGATTTCTTACCTATTGAAGTTCCCAGTGTTTACAGGGTGTTGAAAAGCCGATATCCATTGCCTTTGCGCTATTTAGAATGAATCCAAATACTATTCCCGACCCTTATATCGAAGCAAGGCCAGCAGTGCTAAAATGGCCACTGCCGTACCCGACCAAAAGGCAAAGGGCAAATTGGCCAGGTTATTGGCATAGATGTACGCCGGGATCACAGAACCAAGTACGATTCCTGCTTCCAGTGCAATGAAAAGAGTAGCCGTAGCCCTTCCCACACGCCCGGAGCGACTGCCGTCGATCGCCCAGGCGAATAAAGTGGGGGAATTGGTTCCGGTTGCAAGTCCGAAGACCACTGCCGCCAGAAAGAGCATCCAAACACTTTGGGCAATGCCCACCAGGAATGTGGCCAAAATGAGCATGCTCACTCCGAAGATTAGCACAGGTCGACGCCCCTTCCGGTCAGAGACCTTGCCGCTCCAAAAGCGTACTGCTACCGAACTCAAAGTGAGCACGGTAAAAAAGTAGCCTTGCTTCTCCAATCCAATTTCCTTGGCATGATCCGGTATCAAAGTGAGAATGGATCCAAATGCAAATACCGTCAGCAACATGATGAGCGCCGGAAAGCGAACACCGGGCTCATAGATGTCCTCTTTGCGCAGCCGAAGACTTGCTTTGGCCGGAGTTCCGGGGTCTCGGGTCTCGGGCAGGGTCATTACAAGTACAAGCGACATTACAGCAACGACCGAAGAAATTACGAACATGAAAGATGTACCCCGCGCACTGGCCAGTTCACTACCCAAAGCCGGCCCTATACTCACGCCGAGGTTGTTCATCATGCCCAACACACCCATCGCTTCCCCCCTGCGTTCGGGAGGAATTGTATCAGCGAGGTAGGCAACCGTTCCGGTCGGATTGAAACCCGTTGAAAACCCATGAACAAAGCGCAGTAACAGAAATCCCCATACATTGAGCACAAAGGGATAAAATGTGCCCAAAGCTATACAAACCAAGACGCCGATCACCATCACAGGTCTTCGCCCTGCAGTATCGACCAACTTGCCACTAAATGGCCTCGAGATTCCCGCGGCCAGGGCAAACAGACCGATCACCATTCCCTTATAGTCCTCGCCACCAAAGGAGCTGATGTAATCAGGTAACTCCGGAATGATGAGATTAAAACTGAGAAAAAAGAAAAATGAGCTGAAGCAAAGTCTCCAGAATCGCGCATTGTAAACCGTTGGTTGCACAGCAGACATAAAACAAAAGGGCGCTCTGTAAAAGCGCCCTTTCTCCGATTTTCTTATCTTTTGATCAATTCAAATTGACCTCTTCAAACTTTTTACCATTCCAGTACCCCAGGAATTCCACTTTCTGTCGCGAATGCCGGAGCAATTGTTTGATCTCAGCTACCGTATCTCTGCTTATCAACACATTGTTGGTAGTGTTATTCATGGAATTAACAACCTTGACCTGGACGTAGTAGGCTTTCCGTTTCTCAACCGGACGTGTAGCCGGTCTCCCCTGTTTCCCTTTTCTTTCCGCCATGGATTCTATACTTTAAAATCTTTTTAGTTAAACTCGAAATGCGATTTCATAGTATAACGCCACAAACATACCAAAGTTTGTTTCTTAAAAAAGTTGAGCTTTGCACACTTTATCAACAGCTGCCATAAGCCTTCATCCCTCGTGGTGATACGGCTCATTCTTCAGTATTGTAAAGGCCCTATACAATTGTTCTAAAAATATCAATCGCACCATTTGATGCGAATAGGTCATACGGCTTAAAGCCATTTTTCGATTCATGCGGCGACGCACTTCTTCCCCGAAACCGTATGCGCCTCCAATGAGAAATACAAGCTCTGAATTGTCTGTACTCAATTGCTTGTCCAAAAAGCCTGAAAAGGCCATACTGCTGTATTCCTCACCTCGTTCATCCAACCCAACAACATAATCCCCCGGTTTGATCTGTTTCATCAACAACTCCGACTCCGCATCCTTCAGGAGCTCCTGTTCGGAATAGCGCTTTTTTACATCAGGCAACAGGCGATAGTCCACTTTCACGTACCGTCCCAATCTTTTCAAGTACTCCGACTCCCCCTCGCGCAAATACGCTTCTGCAGTCTTCCCTATTCCGAGTATCCGAATACCCAAATCAACATCAAATTACGATCTCTTCCTCATTCGCATCGAAAAAACGATACTCACCGTAGTGGTAATTTTTATCCTCCGTAACCTTCACCCATTTCTTATGCTTCAAAAACCATTTCTGTTGCTTACTGGGGATGCCTTTTGTATAAAACGCATGCAAATACGGATGAACGCACAATTCAATATGCTTATGCCCACCAAATTTGAGCAATTGCTCTACAGTTTGCTCGATCTCTTCGTCCAACAGGATACTCGCCTCGATAACTCCATTTCCATGACACATCGGACACTCCTCGGAGGTAGCTATGTTCATCTCAGGGCGTACCCGTTGTCTGGTGATCTGAACCAATCCAAATTTGCTCATTGGCAAAATGGTATGCTTGGCCCGGTCGCTTGCCATCTCATTCTTGAGAACCTCGGTAAGCTGTCGTTTGTGCGCAGGATTCCGCAGATCGATGAAGTCGATCACGATGATGCCGCCCATATCCCGCAATCGGAGTTGCCGGGCGATCTCCTTGGCCGCTTCTATGTTCACACCAAGCGCATAGTCGTCCTGTGCTTCCCCGCTCCGCTGTCTGCTTCCGCTGTTCACATCGATCACATGCAAGGCTTCGGTATGTTCGATCACAAGGTAAACACCTCCTTGAATATTCACAGTTTTACCGAAAAGCATTTTGATCTGCTTATCGATCCCGTAGTGGCTGAATATCGACTCCTTGCTTTTGTGCAGTTTGAGCGATTTCTGCATTTCCGGACTCAGCTTCGCCAGGTAATTTTTCAATTCGTCGTACGACGATTTGTCGTTGGTGACGATCGAGGTGAATTTCTCACTGAGCAGATCGCGCAGGACCATATGACTGCGGTTGCCATCGCTTAGAATAACCTGACCGGGTTTAGCATTGTGCAGGTTTGCAACGGCCTTATCCCAACGCTCCTGAAGTTCGATGAGATCTTTGTGCAGATCCTGTACGGTTTGTCCTTGAGCTGCTGTGCGGCAGATCAGACCGAAATTCGGCCCCTTCAAACTGAGCGCGAGATTCTTCAGACGCTGCCGTTCTTCCTTCTCTTCGATCTTCTTTGAAACAGATACCGTGGAGATGAACGGTACCATGATAAAATATTTACCTGCAATTGAGACTTCCATGCTCAATCGCGGCCCCTTGGATGAAATCGGCTCCTTAACTACCTGAACGAGAACTTTTTGCCCCTTCTTCAGAGTGTTGTTGATCTGACCTGTTTTTTGGGTTTCAGGCTCCAGCTTGAAATCACTGAGGTCTCCGGACTTCATACCACCCTGCAATGCAATTCGGGTGAGTTTGTTGAGAGAATGAATGTTCGGACCGAGGTCGTGATAATGCAGGAACGCGTCTTTGTGATATCCTACATCCACAAAGGCCGCATTCAATTCCTGCTTGAATTTCTTTACAACACCCAGATACAAATCACCTACCGAAAACCCGGAACCGGATTGTTCGATATGCAATTCAACGAGTTTCTTGTCTCTGAGTAGAGCGATCCTTTCACCCGCGGAGCTAAAATCTATGATTAACTCGTTGGCCAAAGGATGATGCTATTACTTCTTCTTGTGCCTGTTCTTTCTCAGGCGTTTTTTTCGTTTGTGAGTGGCGATCTTGTGCCTTTTTCTCTTTTTACCGCTTGGCATAAATATCTTACTTATGTTTTATGTACCCCGGAAACCCGGTGAACGCTCATCTACTCCATCAGGAACAATCCGACCGGCCGGCCATTTCGCAAATCGCCTTCAGCCTTTCCCTGTATTCCTGATTTTCGGGCTGCAAAGATAATAATTTTTCGTATCTTTCAATAGCTTTATCCAGTTGACCACTAGTTACCGACAATTCAGCCAATAACTCTATGCTCGCCACGTGATTCGAATCGAGCTTCAGGATCTCCCGCAGTTCCATCACACCCGACATGATGTCTTCCGAATTTTGTGCATTTGCCACTTTCTCCCCGGCTAATCGGGCCCTTTCATCCAGATCCGAATGGTCATGTCCGGAATGCCCTCCTTCTTCGGGCGAATTTTCCGACTCCGTTTGCTCAACCGATTCTACATCAGCGGTCGATCTGTTCCACCCGGCCCTGCTCAGAAAAAAAACGGCCACCCCGGCCAGGATGGCTACTAATAAGGTCGTACGCATTCGATTCATGTCCGATCTAGAGCAGTTTCTTTACCCGGTCGCTCTTCTTGATGCGGTCCACAAATGTCTTCGCCGGCTTGAAACTCGGTATGAAATGCTCCGGAATGGTGATCTGGGTATTTCTGGAAATATTCCGCGCCACCTTCTTTGCCCGCTTCTTCAGCGTAAAACTCCCAAAACCCCTGAAATAGACGTTCTCGCCATCGGACAAGGACGACTTTACGACTTTGAAAAATGATTCTACCGTTTCCTGAACAACATGTTTTTCGATCCCTGTTCGCTCGGCAATCTCGTTAATTACTTCTGCCTTTGTCATGGCTTTACTTATTTTGTGAAGGTTTCCCTCCCACGTGGGAGTACAATTATAACAAATAGGTTTTGGAGTAAAAAGCTAGTTTTCAATTATTTAACATAGATGCCCATCAACAGTCTTTTTACTGCTCAAATTATCGACTGGTACAGATCCAATAAACGCGATCTTCCCTGGAGGGAAACCCAAGATCCATACAAGATATGGCTGTCGGAAATTATACTGCAACAAACCAGGGTAGAACAGGGGCTTCCCTATTACGAGCGTTTTCTGAAGGCCTTCCCGAATCTCCGGGATCTGGCAAATGCAAGCGAGGAACAGGTTCTCAAGCTTTGGCAGGGTCTCGGTTATTATTCCCGTGGCAGAAATCTGCTTCAAACTGCCAAACAAGTCTCAACTCACTTCAACGGCAAATTCCCGGAAACGGCTGAAAAGCTTCAACAGCTGACTGGTATCGGACCGTACACGGCACGTGCAATTGCCTCCTTCGCATTCAACGAAGAAGTAGCTGTGGTCGACGGAAATGTGTACCGTGTGCTTGCCCGTGTTTTCGGGATCTTCACCGAAATCAACAGTTCGGCAGGTAAACGCGAGTTTCAGGAACTTGCCGATGCACTCCTACCGCCGGAAAATGCATCCGAATTCAATCAGGCCCTTATGGAATTCGGTGCCCTCCAATGCACACCCCGTCCGGATTGCCATTCTTGCCCTCTCCTGGGTATCTGCATTGCTGCCGATAGGGATCTGGTCTCCCAATTGCCGGTCAAATCAAAGTCCAAACCCAAGAGAGACCGGCATTTCAACTACCTGTTCTACTATGATTCAGGTAAAATACTCCTGCGTAAACGAACACACAAGGATATCTGGAAGAATCTCTACGAATTTCCACTGGTCGAGCAAGTACGAGCTACGGAAGATCCCTGCTCCGTTGTGGCGGAAGCGGAAGTACTTTATGATCTCGATCTCAAGGCCCTCGAGGTGTTGGATCCCCACGCCTACAAGCACATCCTCAGTCATCAGATCATTCACATTCGGATATGGCCGATGCGGGGACCTATCCCTCCGAACGAATCATTGAAATCCGGTATATTTGCCATCAACTTGGAAGAACTGGAAAAACAGTACCCCGTTCCGGTGATCCTGCATCGGTTCCTGGAACATATCAAACCATACCTTGTCAGTAAATAAAGTAATTCTGGTTGGCCATCTGGGTGCAGATCCCGAGGTTCGTAGTACGGAGGGTGGAAGGAAAGTTGCGAACCTTCGGCTCGCGACAAACGAGTCGTATAAGAACAGCAAAGGCGAACTGATCGAACATACAGAGTGGCATACGGTGGAGGTTTGGGGTAATCAGGCTGAAATTGCGGAGAAATACCTGCACAAGGGAACCTTACTCTATATAGAGGGCAAACTCAGAACCGATAATTGGCAGGATCAGGAGGGGAAACAACGTTATTCAACCAAGATCAGAGTCGATCGTTTTCAGATCCTCGGTCAGCCCGAGGCTTTTCGAAGATCGGCAGATAGTCCCACCCATCACGGTGGTCGGAACAACCCGGAAAGTGATGGTAACGAAGCGGACCGACCACAACCTTAATTCAGTGTAATTTGGAAGCAGAACCGGAACCTTTATCGACTATCTCCTCCATCTTGCTCGAAGCATCTGTGCCCGATTATCCATTTTTGATCGGGGCCCTTGCCATCATAAGCTTTCTGATCATTTGCAGTGCGCTTTTCTCTGCATCGGAAAATGCCTTCTTCAGTCTTTCTCCGGGTGATCTTTCTTCCCTCCGGGAGGAAGACAACTCCAGAACTCGAACCGCCGTTGCGTTGATCACCGAACCGGATGGGCCCTTGGCTGCCAAACAACTGCTGGCAACCATCCTCATCATGAACAATTTCATCAACATCGCAATTATCATTCTCGCCTCATTGGGGATGGAAGTTGTTTGGGAGATCCTGCTCTACTTCTACCAGATCGGCCCTGGAGATGTTTTGAAATTCATCGTTGAAGTTGGCCTGATAACTTTCCTACTTGTACTTTTTGGCGAAGTGATCCCGAAGATCTATGCCACCCAGAACAATCTTACACTGGTGCGCTTGATGGCCAAACCCCTGCAATACTGCAAGATCGTGCTTCGCCCTATCATCTATCTGCTCACCAATACAACCACCTTCTTCGACAGATATGTGCGCAGGTCTACCGATTCCGTGTCGCTGGAAGAACTCAATCAGGCCATCGAGATCGCGTCCGAAGACGATAATATCGAGGAAAAGAACATACTCAAAGGTCTCGTTAATTTCGGCAACATTTCTGTAAAACAGATCATGCGCCCACGGGTAGACGTAAGCGCCCTGGACATAACGCTTTCGGCATCCGATCTTTTCCAGCAGGTTACTGAATGGGGGTACAGCCGCGTGCCGATCTTTAGAGAAACATTTGATAATATAGAGGGTATACTGTACATCAAAGACCTAATTCCACTGATACACTCCGAAGAAGAGATCCCCTGGCAAAATCTGATCCGACAACCTTTCTTCGTTCCTGAGAATAAGAAAATTGATGATCTGTTGGAAGAATTTCAGGAAAAGCACATTCACATGGCGATCGTGGTTGATGAATACGGTGGCTCATCGGGAATTGTGACCATGGAGGACGTACTCGAGGAGATCTTTGGTGAAATGGTCGACGAGTTCGACGAGGATGAGATCATCTATTCCAAACTGGACGAGTACACCTACATTTTCGAAGGCAAGGTGCTTCTGACCGATCTGATCAAAGTATTTGAATTGAGAGGCGACTTCTTCGATCCGATCAAAGGTGATGCCGACACATTAGGTGGGCTCGTGATGGAGATCAGTCAGAATATACCGGGTCGCGGTGATGAAGTTACTGCCGAAGGATTCCGTTTCATTGTTGAATCTGCCGATAAAAGAAGGATCAAACGCGTTAAGGTGATCCGTGAACAGGAAGAAGTTGAGCCGGAGAATGAGAATTGATCTTGGGAATCCCTTCCGTTCATTGCTATTCCTCAGCCTGAGTATGGTCCTTTTGCCCGCATGCACGGAATACACACCTCGCCCTCATGGATACCCACGCATCGAGTTTCCCGAACGCAAATACGTCCAGGCTTCAACAGATGCTCCGTATCAATTTGAACTCCCGGCGTACGCCTCATTAGAGAAAGATACGGATCCCAATTCCGAGAAATTCTGGTCCAATATCCGTTTCCCGCAATTCGATGCTACTGTACATTTGAGTTACAAGATGTTCAACAGCCGGTCTGCATTGGACAGCCTTACAGAGGATGCCTATAAACTGGCCATGAAACACACGATCCGTGCGGAGGATATCCGTGAAACTGAGATCATGGATACGAGTTCCGGAAATTACGGTGTATTGTATGACTTTTACGGCCGCACCGCCACACCTTTCAACTTTTACATCACCGATGAGAAAAAGCACTTTCTGCGAGGTGCTTTCTATTTTGATAAGGAAGCGAATTCCGATTCCGTTTCACCGATCTTCGATTTTCTGAAGGAAGATCTCATCCATTTGATCGAGACCCTCGAGTGGCAGGATCATTAACGAACACGCAGTACACGACCAACTCGGAGCGTGGTTCGCGTTGATATTCCATTCAAACGACAGATCTGCGCTACCGTGGTATTATAGCGTCGACTCAAAGCCCAAAGTGTATCCCCCGACCGCATCGTGTGGTAGATCTTTCCGTCTGAAGTAGTTTCCGTTTTGACAGGTGTATAGGTCCACCCCCTGTCGAACAGATAGGCGAAATCCTCCAGATCAATATCTAATGTATCTGAAACCAACACACCCTCCTCAAAATTCACAACCCGGTTTGGATCAATAGCCTGTCCCCGGAAACGCACTTCAAAATGCAAATGCGACCCTGTGCTGCGCCCGGTATTACCTCCCAAACCGATCAGATCGCCAGCTCTGACAACGGTATTGGGCTCTACCAATCGTTTGGACAAATGACCATAAAGGGTCTCTACCCCATTGTAGTGTCTTATCACCACGTAATTACCAAATCCACCATAATTGTACTTCGATATCCGAACCACTCCGTCAAAGGCCGCAAAAACAGAATCTCCCGTGGTGAGATCTATATCGATGCCTTTATGCCAACGGTAACGACGCCATCCAAAATCGGAGGTTATCCGACCGTGGATCGGATGCACATAACCGCAATCGTGATCTGTTAACGGCAATACGATGCATTCGGCCACATCATTCCTTGAAAATTCGGGAACATCTACGTTCATTGAATCCCATACATCGTCATACAGATCGGCACATGGTATCAAATTGAACAGATGAAAGTCCAGTTCCTCCATGGCCGTGTCGGAAGCACCTCGTTCAGCATCAACCAGATCCTCATCCTCGCCGGTGAGGATCAATTCTTCATCAGGGCCGATCATGGCCAGTTCCTGCCCCCCTGCATGAAGGTTCGCAAGGAGTGCGAACAAAAAGATCGATATGTATTTCGCCTTGTATATCATAGAGAAAGCAATGCCCGGGCAGCGATCTCATCCTTCGCCAGCCGGGCCTTTAATTCGTCGGTATTGGCGAATTTAAGCTCATCGCGCAGGCGGGACACGAAATATAAACGCAACTGATCTCCATAGATTTCCTCATTAAAGTCAAATATGTTCACTTCTATAGACCATGCACTATCTTCAAAGGTGGGGTTATCACCAATATTCAACATGCCGCCATACGTCATCCCCTTGTGCGAAACCCTTACAGCGTAAACCCCGTTTGCCGGGATCAGTTTAAAGGGATCATCCACGTGAAGATTCGCTGTCGGGTAACCGAGATCGTGCCCGCGGGCATGTCCGTGCACAACGGTGCCCGCCAGACTGAACATTCGGCCCAGATACAAATTGGCCAGCGAAACGTCACCCCTCAGAAGTGCCCTTCGAACCTTGCTGGAACTTACTGCACTGTCGAGTATGTCCTGTTGCGGGATCTCCTCCAGATTGAATGCAAAACGTTCAGCAAATTGCTTCAGGTCCTGAATGGAACCTTCACGGTTCTTCCCGAACCGGTGATCATAACCTATGATGAATGTGTGTGTTTTCAAGTGTTCCACCAAAATGCTGCGCACATATTCCATCGGCATCATGCGGGCGAGTTCTTTGGTGAAAGGCAAGACCACAACCTGGTCCAATCCCATATCCTCGAGGATCGAAATGCGCTCCTCCAGGGTGGTTATCAGTTTGAGTTCGTTGTCGTCCGGGTAAAGTACGAGCCTCGGATGCGGGTAGAACGTCAATAGAACCGCCTCCCCGTCTATATCTCGGGCCCTTTGAATGATGGTGCGCAGGATCTTCTGATGTCCGAGATGTACTCCATCAAAAGTCCCCTGGGTAAGTATTACCGGTTTATCAGCTTTAAAATCGACTAAGCTGTTCGTGACCTTCATTTTGAGGCGGCAAATATACCAATCTACACGGGCCTTTGCGCCTGTTCTTCTCCAGACATTTGCTCCGTTTCACCAAAGTTTCGCAATCGCCTGATCCCATCGGCCCAGGCAACAATGTCGGTAGCATCTTCCACCCGATAGGTGCCAATAGCCGTTCTTCTCAAACTGTCCAGATATGCACCGCAACCCAAAATATTACCCAGGTCGTGCGCCAGGGAACGAATGTAGGTGCCTTTGCTGCACCGAACCCGGAAACGCACGATCGGTGCTTCGTAACTGATCAAGTCAAATTGCTCAATGATTATCTGCCTCGGCTCGATCTTCACCGCTTCCCCTTTGCGCGCCTTGGAATAGGCACGTTGGCCATCTACCTTAACAGCAGAAAATACAGGGGGAATCTGAGCGATCGCTCCGGTTAATTGCTTCATCCCTTCCCGAATATCGGATTCACTGATCCCGGAAATGTCCTTCGGTTCGCGTATTTCTGTTTCTCTGTCGTACGAGTCAGTAATAGCCCCCAGGCATATGGTTCCGGTGTATTCCTTTTCCAGTCCGGTGAGCTCCTGTATGCGCTTGGTGAACTTGCCTGTACAAATAAGCAATAAACCCGTTGCCAGAGGGTCCAGCGTGCCGGCATGCCCCACTTTCTTCACTTTGGCCGTTACGCGTACCTTTTTAACCGCATCGAAGGATGTCCAACCTTCCGGTTTGTCGATGAGCAACAATCTACCCTCCTGAAACGATTCCAAATTGTGATCTTCCCCCATTTCCTGTGATTCCTGCTCTTCCAATTTCTGCAAAAGTAAGCTGTGCGATAAAATGCACTGCTTTCCTGCAGACTCAAGTGATTCGGAAACTTAAATACAACAATTGGTTCCTGCAAAGGTCAAAGTGGATCCATTGGACCCACGAATAGAGGCCCCTAAGATGATTTGCTGCACAAAAGCTTGACAAACAACAACTTACACCCAGTTCTAAACAAATTTGTTCGAGTGGGATCTGTGCACAGCCGTTAAAGGGCCTGAACATTCCGGCAGCGCAATATCTTTGTTAGAGAATAAATTCAGATCTACGTGCAACCTTTCCGCAATGGAGCAGACCAATGAGTAAAACCTGGCATTTGAAGGATGAGCGGGAACTCATTGATGGCTGTATCAAAGGGAACGTTAAAGCGCAGCGGGAACTCTTTGATAGGTTTTCCGGGAAGATGCTCGGAATATGTTTCCGATATTGTACCAATCTGGAAGATGCCCGGGATGCCATGCAGATGGGATTCATCAAGACCTTCAATCTGCTGGAGAAGTTCAAGGGTAATTCGAAACTGGAAACCTGGATGACACGGATCATGATCAATACGGCGATCGACCTGTTCAAAAAGAACAATCGTTTTGAACTTTACGATGATCCGCAAGTGGTCAATCAGTTGGGCAACAATGATGAAGTTCAGGAAAACCTATATCTCGATACAGCAGAATCGGATGAATTAACAGAACAGGATATTCTGGAGCTGATCAATGAATTGCCAGATGGATACCGCATCGTTTTCAACCTGTATGCGATCGATGGACTGAGTCATCGCGATATAGCAGCACAATTGGGGATCAGTGAGGGAACTTCCAAGTCCCAACTCGCCAGAGCCCGTAAGTTATTGAAGCATAAAATATTGAGCAGAGAAATACTTGAATAAGGATCGAAAACATATCGATGATCTTTTCCGTGAAAAACTGAGCGGATTCGAATTGCCAACCTCCGACAAGGATTTTGAGGCAATTCAACTCGGATTGAAGCAACCAAAGAAGAAACGATTCTTCCTATGGCTTATAATACCTGCCCTGCTCCTCTCCATTGGTGCCTCCCGCTATCTCCTGGAAACATTCGATGCTCCGGGCAACCGTACAGTGCACACCAACCCTGCAACTCCTGAAGATATCGGAGAAATTCCCGCTTCGGATGCATCTGTGCCGGAGGATCATGAACTTCCCTTGCCAACCAAGCCGGCAGAATTCAGCTCAACAGACCTGAATGTCGGTTCCCGCAATGCTTCCGATGAAAAGGATACAGCCCCCCCAGCGGCACCTGTTTATTCAGACGCCATTCAAACTAATGAAGAACCGTGGAATGGATTGATCACTTTGGCCTTCTTAAAAAGGTTGGATCGAAGTATTGCGCGCTGGCCTTTGGTGGGAATGGAGATACCTGATCAATTAATGGAGCAAGAACAGGTATGGAATCAGAACCCGCTTTTGCCAAACGGAAGGAATACCCGCTTTAAACCGTCTGTTGAACTGATTGCAGGAACGAATCTTGGGCAACAATTGATCCCTCCCGGAGAATCCTCAAACCCGCGTTACAGGGAGTTCAAACAGAACGAACGCACTTCACCGGGTCTTCAGCTGGGTGTGCAGGCCAACCTTTCGAAGATGCGCAATGAATTCAGTTCAGGTCTCCTGTATAATCAGTATCGATTCCACAACGACAACTTCACCATATTGATCTACGATTCCATCCCATTTCGCAATACGAACGGAGATACAATTGCATGGATACGCCGGAATTACCGCGATTCGGTTTACGCGGAACGTCAACATTTGAGTTATCGGGCGATCAGTATCCCGATACAATACGGTTACAACTATAAGATCGGGTCCAACTGGTGGCTTGGCGCATCGATCGGATTGCGATCATCCTTCTTCCTACCAACCAAAGGCGCCAGCATCGACAGCCGCGGTTCGCTCCGAACAAATTCCGAGATAAACATAGACCCGATCCAACTGAACTACATGCTTGGCATGCAGTTGCGCTATGCGATCGATCCGGCGATCTCCCTGGGATTCAAAATGCAATATTCCGGAGCCCTGGATTCCCAACCCAATGGTGCAATTCGCATTAATGACCTGAACTTTCAAATGAATCTGCGATATGAATGGTATCACCGCTAAACTTAGAATACTCATAGCAATATGCACTGTGGCTCTGATCCCTCTTCAGTTACGTGCGTTTGTTTGGCAGGGATTACCCCCGGAATCCAAAGGCTTGCCGGTTCTGATGTTCCAGCGCGGTTCGGAATTGAACGTACTGTTCGATCAGGGTCTCGACAGAGAGGGAAGGTCGTTTGAGGTCAAGACCTTCAATGGATTGTACTGGAAACCCTTCTTCGCATTCCACACCGATTCGGCTGCTGTTGTTACCTCTGTGCTTGAATTTGAAGGTGCTATCTATGTGGCGGGCAAATTTGTCCGCGTAAAGGAAGCGCCAAAATGCATCCATATCTTCCGCTACAAGATCAGTTCCGCAGAATTTGAATCGCTCACACCGAACTCGCAGGATCAGCAAAAGTTCAGGGCCATAAGTGATCTGGTACTGTTGGATGGAAAGATCATCGCCGCCGGGACTTTCAGTTCCATCAATAACGTATCGGCAGATAACCTGCTCAGTTACGATGGATCCTGGGTACGGTCGGGCATAAACACCGGAACCGGCATCAATGGCAGCATTACGAACCTGCTCGTTCAAAATGATTCCATATTCGTAAGTGGTCTGTTCACCTCCATACACGGTGAAAGTTCAAATTTCCTCGGCATCTGGCACGATGGGAACTGGACCTATTTCCCCAAGAACGACATACGGCCATTGAAAGGTGTAGGCTGGAAAGAACAGTTCATCTTTCTGGGAGCAGGAATTGGTAACAAACCCGTTCTGTGCAAGCTGGAAAAAGAAGGACTTAAACCCATGCAGGACGGGATCAAGGATGTGCTGATCTTGAATGATGTAGTGGTATTTCAGGGTAACATATACGCATGTGGCCTCTTTAAAATGGATGATACAGGAAATCCTGAATCTGTGATCCGATTTGAGAACGGGAAATGGATCGCCATTCCCGGAGGCAATTGGCTGGCAAATGTCAAAGGGTTGAAAGTGTTTCGCGACAACCTCTTCGCCTATGGAGGCTTCTCCCTTGAAAAGTTCAAGATCAGCAGGGTAGCCATTTATCGAAAGGATTTTGCCTATGTTTCCGGTTCTGTGTTCTTCGATAAAAACGAGAATTGCGTTCAGGATAATCGCGATGAAGTGCTGAGCGATGTTCTGATCGAGTTCAATCCGGGACGCTTTTATACGAAACCGGATATTAAAGGGAATTATGGGATGTTCCTTCCCTCCGGTTCCTATACCGTGAGGGTGATCGACCGACCGTATTGGACACACTCCACCTGCAGTCAACCGGCTTTTGAAATCCGTATCGAGGCAGGTCAGATCATCGACAGCATCAATTTTGCGAGAAAATATACGGGCAGTGTTGAAGATGTGAATGTAACCATTTCCTCCTCGGGCGGATGGAAGGCAAGAAACGGTAAACGACAGACCTATGTTATCCGATACGAGAATCTGGGATCCGAGAAGATCAATGAAGGCAACATAACCCTTCACTTCAGCAAGAAATTGCGCAGCGGGGTTTCGCTGCCGCTCAATCCGGATCTAAGCAGCGACAGCTCCTTCACCTGGCGCTACCGGAATTTGAACCCGGGAGAGGTGCGCTACATACCTCTGAACTTCAGGATACCTGAAATTCTTGAAGAGAATGAACTTTCCTTTAAAGTGGAGATAGACCAAAGTCCGAACGAAACCGCTACCGACGATAATTCCTCAGAGATCACTCAAAGCATAAGCACCGAGGACCTCGACAACTATAAACAGGTATTTCCGGCACCGGATGAAGGAGAGCAGGTCGCCTACATGGATCCGTCATTGGAAAACGAAGTGGTCTATTCCATCAATTTTGCAAACTTCTCAAGCGATACCATCCATACAGTTCGTGTGATCGACACGATCGATGTGGATCTTGATCTGGCCTATATTCAGGAAATGGGAGCGAGTCACAATTTTCTAACGGAGGTAGTTAACGGCCCGGTTGGTTCCAACTATGCGATCGTAATCTGGACCTTCAGTGAGATCGATCTGATCCCGAATCCGGCCCGTGAGATGGATAAGATCGGATATAGCGGTTTCATCTCATTTAAATTGAACCTGCGCTCTGGATTGCCCTATGGTTCCGAGATCTCCAACAAAGCCAGGATCGTATTCAACGATCAGGTCAGCGAACTCACCAATGAGGTACTCACCATCCTTGAAAAAACAGCCTCCTTGGCCCCACTTCATGCGAATTCCCAATTCGCTATCTACCCAAACCCGGCGCATGATCAGATACACATCCGCTCAACAACGGTGCAAAGCGAACGTATGAACCTCAAATTGTACGATCTGAGCGGCAGAACATGTTTGGAACGTGAAGTTGAATTTTTGAACGGATCCGTGCAATTGGATATCCGGGATATTCCCAATGGGACCTATTTTCTGCGTGGTGAGGGAGTCAGGGAGTTATTCACCGGTCGTTTCACCCTGATACGCTGACAAATTCGTTCCAAGAGCGAACAATTGTGCAGGTCGGTCTGTTTCTGAGTGGAACAGAAGGTATCTTTGCCCGAATTGTCCTCCAACGATCCAAACAGCAGTACGCGCAAGGCTGATCATATCCGGCTGGCGCTTCAATCACAGGTTCATCAAAACGATGCGCGCTTTTACTACGAACCGATCTTAGGTGCGCACCCAAAACCCGATGATCCGGCTCAACTTGAATCCTTATCCTTTTTAGGGAAAAGATTCAGAAATCCGATCTGGATTAGCAGTATGACAGGTGGGACAGAACTCGCCGGAACCATCAACCGGAGATTGGCAAAAGTATGCGGCCAATACGGCCTGGGTATGGGGCTCGGTTCATGCCGAATGATCCTTGAAGATGACACATACCTTTCTGACTTTCAACTCCGCAAGGATGCCGGATCGGAAGTTGCGCTCTACGCAAATCTGGGTATCGCACAAGTTCAGGAGATCCTGGATAGAGGTCGACTTGATCTCATCACTGAACTCATTGACAAAACAGAGACCGACGGACTGATCATTCATGTGAATCCACTTCAGGAATGGCTTCAACCTGAAGGCGATCTAATCGCGCGGGAGCCGATCAACACGATAACCGATGTACTCGAAAGGCTCGATCTACGCGTGATCGTGAAGGAAGTCGGTCAGGGAATGGGACCGAACAGCCTCAAAGCCCTGACTGAACTGCCACTTGCAGCTATTGATTTTGCAGCCTTCGGAGGCACGAATTTCACCCAAATGGAAGCAGATCGTCGAACTGCTCCGCACCGGCCGGGGCATGAGATCCTGGCCTTTACAGGTCATAGCGCCGATGAGATGATCGGGTTCTACAACAATATTTACCAAAACACGCAGGGATCAATCCCACCTGTGATCATTTCCGGTGGGGTTCAAAATTTCCTGGATGGTTATTATTACATCCAAAAATGCAAGGCTCCGGCGATCTATGGCCAGGCTTCAGCATTTCTCAGAGCGGCGATCGAAGGAACAGAGGAACTGGATCTATTTGTGCAATCCCAGATAGAAGGATTGCAACTCGCCCGAAAATTACTCCGCATCAAAGAATCTTGAAACAATACATATGAAAGATGTTGGCTACATCCAGGGCTTCAGCAAGCTCAGTAAAGAATCGAAAATAGAATGGCTCATTGAGAACTACTTTGATGATCCCGGGCGCTCCCTGGATCTTCTGCGCAGTTACTGGCACAACGACGTGGCCGTCCAAAAACTGCACGACGAATTCATTGAGAATACCGTGAGCAACTATTATATGCCTTACGGGATAGCGCCGAATTTTCTGGTGAATGGGAAAATGTATTGTCTGCCAATGGCCATTGAAGAAAGTTCGGTAGTGGCAGCTATGGCCAAAGCTGCCAATTTCTGGGTGGAACGGGGTGGTTTCAAAGCCCGGGTGATCTCGATGAAGAAGATCGGTCATGTACATTTTGTTTGGCGCGGAACCGACAAAAGTGAATTGCAGCAGTTCTTCGCCAATATTCAACAGCGATTCTTCGATGAGACCGACGACATTACGCACAACATGCGTTTACGCGGGGGCGGGATCCTCGATGTTGAACTGATCGATCGTTCGGATCTTGAGCCGAATTACTACCAGATCAAGGGAACCTTTGAGACCTGTGATTCCATGGGTGCCAATTTCATCAACACCATACTGGAGAAATGGGCTGAGATCCTCGAGTTCCAAGCACAACGCGATCCGGCTCTGATCGATCGCCATATCGAGATCATCATGTGCATTCTGAGCAATTACACTCCGGAATGCCTGGTTCGTGCCGAGGTAAGTTGCCCCGTGGAAAGTCTCACATCCGGCACTGAAATGGATGCGAATGATTTTGCTGAGAAATTCGTTCGTGCCGTACATTGTGCAGAAATTGAACCTTATCGAGCCGTTACCCACAACAAAGGGATCATGAATGGTGTAGACGCTTTGGTGATCGCCACCGGAAATGATTTCAGAGCCGTAGAAGCCTGTGCGCATGCTTTCGCTGCTCGTGATGGCAGATATCGTAGCTTATCGCATGTGTTGGTGGAAGATGGCGTATTCCGTTTCTGGATCGAAATTCCACTTTCACTTGGTACCGTGGGAGGGATCACATCGCTCCATCCCATGGTTAAATTCAGCCATGAATTACTGGGGCATCCCAATGCGGAAGAGTTGATGGAGATAATTGCATCCGCCGGATTGGCTCAGAATTTTTCAGCACTCCGTTCGCTTACCACTACAGGTATTCAGAAAGGACATATGAAAATGCATTTGCTGAACATCCTCAACCAACTTGAGGCAACACAGGCAGAGAAGGATCAGATCATCGACTATTTCCGCGATAAGGTTCCGAGTTATCAGAATACCCTGGACGCGTTCTGCATGGTACGGGGAATCAGCAGAGAGGAACTCGTTCGGACCAAGGGTATGTAAACCACTACAGTCCGGATTCGATATGCTCCAGGATCGCTTTGGAGCGCATTTCCGATTCCTGAAAGATCTCTGAAGCCTCTTTCCTAAAAGCTTCGGCCAATTCTTTGTCATGCAATCCACTGATGTTTATGAGCACATTCATATATGCTCCATGCACAGCCGTTCGCGTACACAACACACCTACGCCTGCATCGGTGATTGAATTTGGATTACCGGTATAGACCATTTCAGCGAGCAGATCGTAGGAAGAAGCCGCTTCCTTCATAACACGAAGCGGAATCTGGGTTGCATATACATTGGCCTTCTCAATGGCCTCCGTTCTGTGCTTGGCTTCTTCCTCGTCATTCTTAGGCAGTTGATAGGCGTTCATCACTCCTTCAAATGCACGGGTGTCCTCATCCACCAAATACAACAGATTGCGTTTGATATTCTGTCCCTTCACTGCCCAGTCTCCGTAATGAGCAACCTTATCTTCCCAGCCCCTCTTGTTGGCACTCAGGTTTGCAACCATAGTGGCAAGTGAAACCCCCAGGGCTCCGACATAAGCAGAAACGGAACCTCCACCGGGAGCAGGACTTTCCGATGCAACCTTGTTGGCCAAATCGGCAGCAGAAAGACTGATCAGGGCGTGTTCGTCAGCTTTGCGCATCGCGTATTCAACGATCTTCTTCTGAGGATCAAACGGACCCAATTCATCCAAACCAAGGGATTTGATGGCTATATGTATCAATTCAGCCTCGCTTACACCGGCCGAACGATCCTGCTTTTGAAGAAAATAAGTTCCGGCATCAAGCATGGCCTGCAGCGGTATCAAACCCACAAGTTCACTTCCCGTAATGCGCACTCCACGGCTTTCGGCACTTTTGGTCACTTCTTCAAAGAACACGTGCAAGGGAGTCACTTTGAAATTGGTCAAATTAGCAGATATCTGTGCTATACCATACTCTTCGATATACCAGCCAACTGCCTTAACTGCCTTACATGCACCCGGTATCCGAACCGGTTCACCCGACTCATCCAACTCAACCTTTCCAGTGTAAGGGTTTCCTATGCGCTTTACCCGTCCTGCCTCCCGAACATCAAAGGCAATACGGTTCGCAATTCGCGTCGAGGTTGTATTCAAATTCACGTTATACGCAATGAGGAAATCGCGCGCACCGATCACACTTGCTCCGGTTTGAGCATTCATAACAGCCGGTCCAAAGTCCGGGGTCCATTCAGGTTTTCGTATCTTGTCGAAAAAACCCTCATACTCTCCCGCCCGGATCACACTGAGATCGGAACGATAAGATCTACTTTGCGCTGCACCATAGAGATAAACAGGTATCTGGAGCTCATCTCCCACCCGTTTCGCTAATTTTTGTGCGTAAACTGCCGTATCTTCCATGCTGATGCCACTAACCGGGATCAACGGACAAACATCGGTCGCCCCCATACGTGCGTGCTCACCATGATGTTTCGACATATCGATCAAACGCGAAGCCTTTCGGATGGCCCTGAATGCCGCCTCAACAACTGATTCCGGATCCCCAACAAATGTGACCACAGTTCGATTCGTAGCTTTCCCCGGATCCACATCCAACAGGGAAACACCTTCAACTGAACGGATCTCGTCACAGATCTGCTCGATCACCGACAAGTCCCGACCTTCACTAAAATTAGGTACGCACTCGATTATTGGTTTTTGCATGCTCATCTTTTTACGGGCTCAAAAATAATGCGGAATACATGGAGGCTTAAGCTGAAATAACTAATTTGCGCAAAACCCCTCCTATGAAACGAATTTGGCTCCCATTTTTCATCTTCCTCAGTTTATCACTCCATGTTCGCGCCGTTGAGGATGAACAAACTGCTGACACAACTGAATTAAACGAATTACTCGCTCAACTCAATGAGATCAATGAATTGAATGCAAGTTTAAGTTACAAGGAAGGCAAAATTGAATTGAATGATGGGTTAGCTTATCTCGATCTCTCGTCAAAATTCCGATTCCTGGACCGGGAGGATGCCCGCAAGGTTTTAGAGGACATCTGGGGAAATCCACCCGATGAATCCGTGATCGGAATGATCTTTCCAGCCAATGTTGGTCCGCTCAGCGATTCCTTCACCTACGCAATCGAGATCAGTTACAGCGAGGATGGTCATGTAAAGGACAACGACGCAAAAGATATTGATTATAGCGAGCTACTCGAACAGATGCAGGAAGAAGCCAGAGGGGAAAATGAAATGCGCTCCGAACAAGGCTACCCAACCGTTGAATTGGTCGGTTGGGCCTCTCCCCCATTTTATGACGATAAAGAAAAGAAGTTGCATTGGGCAAAGGAATTGGCCTTCGAAGGAGAAGAAAGTCACACCCTCAACTACAATATCAGGGTACTAGGCCGGAAAGGATATTTGAACTTGAATATCATTGGTAATTTGGACGCCCTACCACTTGTGAAGGAAGATATCGATGAGATCCTGGCGAGTGTCCACTTCAGTGAGGGCAACCGATATGCCGATTTCAACCCCAAATACGATAAGATCGCCGCCTATGGAATTGGAGGTCTGATAGCCGGAAAAGTATTGGCAAAAGTTGGAATCCTGGCTAAGGTGGGTGGCTTCTTTATAAAATTCCTAAAACCGTTGATGATCGGGGTGGTAGCTTTGATCGCTGCGTTTCGCAGGAGGTTGTTTGGGGCTAAAACGGAGTAGGTTGTTGGGTTGTTGGGTAGCTGGGTTGTTGGGTAGCTGGGTTGTTGGGTAGCTGGGTTGTTGGGTAGCTGGGATCTTGGGTTGATGGGGTGTCGTGGTTTTGGGACATTTGACTTCTTTGGTGTTGAAGTTACACCCTTTGGGACGGCTAAGAATTCAGAGTTTAAGAAGCTGGTCCATTTCGGATAATATGTAATAAAGTTCAATGAGAAGGCGCATTTGCTCCGTTCCGATAACATCCGCAAGAAGTCTCGGTTGAGTACGATCTACCCTGTGGCTTTTCAGCTATCATTTCTGAATTTATAAGTACCTACACAGTGCATTCGTGTGTTGGGTATCGGGAATGGAACCTACATGAAATGGCCTCACGAGGAATTTGCTTAAGTCAAACAACAAGGTAAATTACGGCAAAAAAAAAGGCCCGTACATAATGCACGGGCCTTGAATGTTTACTATGAACAGGGATCAATACTCCCAAACATCGTGTTCGAATATGAAGAGGTCGTTCTTGATTCGCTCGCTTTCCAAAAGTGCGGCAAGACCATCGTCACGGAATTCCTCGAAATATTTGATATCCATATCCCAAACGTTGGACTCCTTAACAATATAGCTGGAGAACATACGCATCTGGAACCAATCATCAAAAGAATAACGTGCGGCATCGTTAAAAGGATTGAAGATCTCCTGATTCACGAGTACAGGACGAAGATCGTCCATTTTAACCCAGAACAGGGGTACTTCTCCCAATTCGATACCACTCGCAACCTGATTGAACAGGGGAGCTATAGCAATGATACGAGCACGGAAATCGGAGTAATTGTAATCAAAGATCCAATCTTCCATCAGCCTGTACTTTTTGATCTGATTTGGTTCAAAGGGAATGGAGATCACTGTGTCGATCACCATGTACGGATCATCCGGGAAATTGGGATCCTGAATGGTGGTCACGAATTCCTGCGAACCACGACCGAGAATATCCTCTTCCGAATAAGCTGCACCAATATCCAGTGAGTCACTGGTATAGGCTTGTACACCGCCCTCTTTGTTCGGTCCTTTCAATGCAGCCTGATAGATCACATTGTAAAAGGCATTTCGAGGCCAGTGCATGATGAGGTTTTGTTTCTCCCTGGTGTCGATTACCCGGTGAATGCGCTTGTGAAATTTGACATTCGCTTCACGCGTGTAACGATAAGGGATCACCTTACGTTCCTTAACGGCGGTTTTCTCATAGCTCCAATCCTCAAGATCACTCTGAGCGAAAGAGCTGAAACTCATTCCGGCCAGGATGGCCAGACAAACGACTATTTTTCTATTCCACATACTCAACGCAACTTCAGGTAATAAACGCAAAAGTACCAAATTATTGTATTTCAATAATAATTGGTTGAAGTGTTTTACTTCCACCCGGTCCGTTTGCACGTATCTTATCAACAAGAACACGGTCACCGCGGCTTGCGCGTTGGATCAAGTTCTTCATACCGGCTTGAATTGCAGGGCCATTACCATTCAATACTGCCGCTTCACCACGTCGTGGGGCGAAGATGAACTGGTAATTGGTGACTGTATACCGCAGTCCCTCGAAAGCAAATTCGGCTCCCATACCTGCAGTGATTTGGGCTTGAGCCAAAAGTGCAGATTTTGGGATCGGTGCACCACCGCTTTCAATGGTTCCCCATTTCGCTTCAGGCTTGGGTAAACGACGAACACGATAAACCATGCTTCCAACCGTACGACTTGATCCATCGCTCAACTTTGCAGAAACACTGATCGTCGCGTTTCCGGGTTGTTGCACGTCAGCAACCCAGTTCGATCCGTCTCTGCGCAGTGTACCTGATGAAATGGAGGCAGTGATATCACGTGGGTTAACACCCGGCACGGCTATGGATATCGGGTTTTCAACACCTATGTACAACATGTTCATTTTTGTTGCCGCGATAGATGCCTGTCCCTGGAATGCCTGGTACTCGGAGCTAAATGGATACTCCTCTGTTCCTTTCTTGGTCTTAACCTTGATCACCCCGGCGAATGGGAATGCGCCCTGGCTTGAAGGACGAACAGAGTATATACCTTTACCGTTTTCGATCTCCAATGGACCTGCCCCACCTTGGGTCATTTCAAATGTTGTGTTCTCAGAACCTGAAGTACGAGCAGCAAGGAAGATCTCTGCACGGAACTCCTCACCGAGCATTACCACGTTTGAATTGGTTCGAACAACTGGTTCAAGAGCTTCAATGTTAAATTGCTGCTCCTCACCTTTCGACAACTCATCTACGACGGCCGCTTCAAGTGTTTTGGCATCACTTTGAATTTTAGTGAGCAGTGTAACAACAGCCGCTAAAGGAGAGTGCTCCAGGAATTTCTTGGACCAGGAACTGTATTTGGTCTCTCCCGGTTCCAATTCCGCACGGAGCATTGTTCCCTGAGCTACGGATTCCTTGATCTTTGGATCGAGTTGTACACCATTCGTGTCTTTATCGCTTTCCAAAAGTTTCAGGAGACTTTCGCGTGTTTTGTTGATCTTATCTTCGAGCTCTTTGGACTTATATCCCTTCTCTTTACCTCCTCCTGCGTTGTCAACGAAGAAATAGTGCGCGTGAAGTTCAATATTGTCGGATCCCTTCAGTTCCGTTTCATAAGGTTTCAGAGAGGCCGGATCAACGTCGCCTTCAGGTTCTTTTCTACCTTCGGCTTTCTCAGTCAACTCGTCGATGATCTGTTGTATGTATGCCACGAACTCATCACTGATCTCGCGAGCCTCCTTGGCTCTTTCGAGATATGGTAGCAAAGTGGGATCGTTTGCACTTTCCTTTTCCAACCCTTTGATCTTATCACCGATCTTGGCATCGAGGTTGTCTTTGGCTTTATTGAAAGACACCTCGATCAGGTGGAAGGACTTTAGAATTTCTTTAGATACGTTCAATGCCAGGAGTGCGATCAACACGAGATACATCACGTTGATCATCTTCTGCCTGGGGCTTAGATTTCCTGATGCCATAGTTCTTTATTTAATTTAAAATGAAAGAATAATGGACTTAGGATGGACGCATTGCAGTGAGCATACCGCCGTAAACCTTATTCAGGCTTTCGACATTCTTATTGAACTGAGCCAAAGATTGATTCACACTTGCAATTACATTTCCGGACTCAGCGAAGGTATTCGTGGAGTTCTTCAATGTGGTGGTAGTTTCTGCAAGAGAATCCAAAGCTTCCATTGCACGTGTGTACGAATTATTCATTCCACCGATGTTCTTGGCAGCTGCTGAAATGTTCTCGGCATACTCCTTCGTTGCAACAGTGGCACCGGAAAGATCGGCCATATTGCCAACGTTCTCACTCAAACTTCTCAAACCTGTACCCAATCCTTCGATCAACTCAGGTCCCACTTTGGCTTGAGCCAACATGCTGTCCAACTGTTGAGATACACTCTGGGATTTACCTTTTGAACCGCGATCTTCACTCTCCATACCCGCCAATTCCGGATAAACCAATGACCAATCCACTTCCTCGTGAACAGGCTCGAAAGCTGAAAGAAAGAAGATGAATGCTTCGGTCATCATACCTACCATCAACATGATGTCGGCTCCCTTCCAGTGAAGAATTTTGAAAAGTGCTCCAACGATAACGATCGCAGCACCCCAACCGTAGCACAAGGCCATAAACTTCTTCCACTTCTTACTTTCAAATACACTTTTACTCATGATAGTACTTTTTTGTTTTTACGTTAATGGTTATACTCAATAAATTGATTAGAAAAATTGTGGCGTGAATATACGGAAAGCACCGAATATGAAATAATCGGTGTCTATAACTTTTTTCCGCTTTTTATCCCCTACTGCTTATCCAGTGCCGAACGGCCAATGTATGTCTGTACACAGCGGAATCCTACAAATGACTTGCAGGTATCCTGATACTCATAGCTTCTGGAACCGTTCTGGATGAAGTATGCAATATCCTTCCAGGATCCACCGCGGATCACTTTACGCGACAGGGTCAAATAATCAGCACCATCTCTTGATTCATCGGCATCATATCGGTAATCCGGGTTGAGGTCGTGACTGAATTGACTGGTCGATTCGGCATATGCATTGATCGTCCACTCCGCAACGTTTCCTGCCATGTTGTACAAGCCATAGTCGTTCGGGAAATACGAATCGGCTCGAACTGGATACATTCCACCGTCGTCCATATAGTTACCGCGATTCGGTTTGAAGTTTGCCAGGAAACAACCTTTACTGTTGCGTGTATACGGACCTCCCCAGGGATACATATTATTATCCCGGCCTCCACGTGCAGCCCACTCCCATTCAAACTCAGTTGGGAGCCTCCAGTACTCTGTCAAAGGCATACCTTCACCTTCCCAATGATGTTGCATGATCCGGGTTCTCCAGTTACAGAAGGCATTGGCCTGATGCCAGTTCACACCTACTACCGGATAATCATCGTATTTCGGGTGGTAGAAATAAACCCTCACCATTGGGTCGTTGTACGAATAGGCAAAGTCGCGGATCCAAACGAGTGTGTCCGGGTAGATCTTCACTTTTTTCTTCTTAATGAATTGTGTGCGATCAGAATTCCAGTAATCCGCTCGCGCCGCAGCCTGATAGTCCATGAACTGGTATTCGTATTCCAACTTGCGGATATCGATCTGTCGTTTGTGATCGATCCGCTCACGGATACGGTAGTAAATGTCAACCAGGTCTTCTGCACTCTCCTCATAATCAACTTCCTCATTGTAGTCGATCACGTAGTAAGAGTCATCAACATCTTCCACTTCACGGATGTAAGGCTCTTCAAGGGTGTATCGTGCAATTGAATCCTGCACGTATTTAACAAACTGACGGTATTCGTTATTTGTAATCTCCGTGTCATCCATCCACATGGCGTGAATCGACACTTGCTTGTTCGGTGCAATGTAAGAACGGAAGATATCCTGGTCGCTCTGACCAGAATGATACGTTCCGGTTGGAATGTACACCGTTCCATACGGCTGAGGATGGAACCAGGGTTTTCTTCCCTGAACACCCGTCAACTCCCACTCCTGCTGCGTTCCACATCCTATGGACCCGAAGATTAATGCGATAAAAAATACTCCAAGTACGTTTCTCATACCTCTTAATTGAACGATTCTACAATATTAATCGGATAATTTGAATAATCAAGCTACCCCCACAAAATCAGAAGTTTAACGGTAGTATGACTTAAATATTGTAAGCCCGCTTACAACCAGCGGGTGTTTCGGTGGAATTTCTTTGTTGGTGGTTTTTTGGATACGGCCAGCGGGAAACAATAAGTGACCATGATCTCATGAGTTCCATCACTCACGGTTCGGATCTGGCTCATAGTTACGTCGTACGAATATCCGATCTGCAACACGTTGGAATTGTTCATATCCTTCTTGTATCCGACCATGATCGAAAGCGCATCGGTATTACCCCATTGGCGATAACCCAATCCACCACGGATCATATCGTTGTACAATACTGTTGCATTCACGTCGATCTGTGGTTTTGCCTTGCTCTTGATCCAAATGGCCGGCTCCAGCACCAATCCGGGGCTCAGGTCGATATCTGCACCGGTAACAAAGTAATAGTGCATCTCCATTTGATGCGTGATGGTGGCATTTGCCTGACTGGTTGGTATTTCAAATTTTGCCTGATTCAAATGGGAAGCACTCAGTCCGGCATAGAAGTTCTCAATGGAATTCCCCAATCGTCGTTGTTTGTAATATACTCCAAATCCCAGGTCCAGTTTGGAATCGTTGGCACTGCCCAGTGGAATGCGCGGGTCGTTCGGGTTCAAGGCTCTGAACCTTGGATTGTCGTAACCGAATTGATTGAATCCGGCCTCAATCCCGATGGCCAGGCGCCCGAAATTTCCCTGAACGGGTATGAAATAGGCCCCCTGCAAACGGAAGCTGGTCGTTTTCTGGAATCCCAGTTTATCGCTGTAAACCGTGGCGCCAACGGCACCTAACTGACGTTGCCCCTTGTTCGTGGTGATCTGACCTCCGATATTGAAGTTGTAGGTGACCGGTGCCACGTTTTCGACAATTTCTCCACCGGACACCGGTTCTCCGGTTTTTCGGTCAATAAATGTGAGGTCGTCGTAATTGCGCCACTGACTGTGGGTAATTCCGCTCACACAGATCACGTCATCCGTAGTTCCAACCGCACCGGGGTTGTAAGCCTGCTTGTTGAACTTGAAATGCGTATAGTAAGGATCCTGCTGGGCTTTAGCCAAAACCGACATGGAAACAAGCGCCAACACAAAACCCGCGTAGGTAAATATTCTGGTCATAGACATTCGATCACGCACAAATTAAACTCAAAGTTGAGTAACACACAACTATCAGACGCATGCTATCCACAAAAGGTTGGAAGTTTAGATGCGTGATAAGTTAACTCAGACACTGTTCTGCCCGAATCCCGGTTATGCACGGAGCATATTTTGGAGCAACTCCCGTATCAGATCTTAACCAGCAACTTGAGATTCAACCGGCGTCCTGTAAGATAGTTGGGCACCCCGTACAAATTGTTGTTCAGATCTTCCACCCAGATATAGGAAATGGTATTATTCACTTGCAGCAGGTTGAACACTTCCAAACTGATCCAGAATGACTGCAAACCGCTGAGTCTTCTTTCCGTAAGCTTTTTGGAAAAATCGATAAGTTCCTTCGAGAACCCGATATCGACCCGTCGATAGGCGGGAATTCCGAAGCGTTCCTCGTATCGGTAAGGACCATTGAAATAATAGGGTAAGCCCGTTCCGAAAACCAGATTGAGATGCATTTTGACAGACGGATCGGTTTTTAATTCATCCCGAAAAAGTATCGATCCGTGAAAGCGCTGATCCGTTGGCCTGCGAATGTTACCCGTATTCTGCTGTACTCCGGATGCATCTGTATAAGTTATGCGTTCCCGGGTGCTCAGGAAACTGATATTCACCCACGATTCGAGATCCTTGATGAACTCCCCGTTCACACGCAGGTCAAGTCCGGATGAATGGCCTTTCGAATTATTGAGGGCATCGTACCGAATGCGCACATTATCGAGGAAATAAGGAACGAGATCGTACAACTGCTTGTGGTAAACTTCACCGATGAAGCGAAAGGGCCGGTTCCAGGCCGTGAACAACATATCTCCTCCGAACACGAAGTGCACGGCCTTCTGGGCCCTCAGATTGAGGTTCAAAACTCCAGATAGGTCTCTGAGTTCTCTGTAGAATGGAGGTTGGGCATACAAGCCTGCAGCCACTTTCAGCAACCAGTCTTTTCGCAACAAACTATCCCGCAACCGGGGTTCGGTTATTTTGGAATAGATGCGGTCGTTGTAGCGTTTATTCGGTTTAAAGGAGAGTTGCCCCCTTGGAGAAAACACGAATTGCTCGTTCACATTCCAATAATTACCCCTAATCCCGACATTTACCCGCATGTCGTTGTGTTGATCGAGAATATGTGTCCATTGCAGAAATCCGGAAGTTCGTACGCCGGTAAGCTCAATATTCGTGCGTAGCACATCATCGAGATAGATCGCCGTATCGGAACGCCCCCTTGCCACATTGTAGCCCGATGAGTCGTTGTAATTCCATTCCCGCAATCGATCTTCCATTTGATCGAATTGCATCATGGCACCCCACTCGAACGTGCTGCTTCCCCTGTAATGCGTTCCCTTGACCTGGTGATTGTGTACCCGAATATCCAGTTTGTTTCGGGCATGGTTGATGAAATAACCCAAGCCGAGGGTTAGCCTGCTCTCTCCAAAATCATCCGATCCGAGATTGTTCTCAAGTTCATCCAAACGATAGGCCCCTTCGATGGTGAAATACTCGAGCTGACGTGATGTATAGGTGCTGCTGATCCACTCGATCCGATTACTGTCGTTGGGCTGATAAGTGAATGTGAGTCCGTTCACGAAAGTCTCGTAGCGGGTCAACTCCGCTCCACCAAAAGCCACAAATAACCGCAACGCATTCTGCACGGTTCCGAAACTTGTAGATCTAGATTCGGGTTCGAGGCGAAAGTTATTCCGCGCATAGGAACTGAGCCAGCTCATGCGCAACTTACTGTTCAAGCGGTAAGAAAGCAGTGACTGAATATCGGTAAAGTTGGGATTATAGCTCCCCTGAACATCCAGAGAATTGAGCAGGTACTGATTGGTCCTGTAGCGCACACCGACGTTATAGCTGAAGCGTCGGTCCTTGCTTATATCGTGCGCATAGGCGCTCACACCCATGAAACTGAGATTCGCTCCGGCACCGAATTTCTTGGGATCGATGTATTGCACATCGAGAACCGACGACATTTTGTCGCCGTAACGTGCTTCAAATCCACCTGCCGAAAAGCTCACATTTTCGGTCATGTCCGGGTTTATGAAACTCAACCCTTCCTGCTGACCACTCCGAACCAGAAATGGGCGGAAGATCTCGATGCCATTCACATAGATGAGGTTCTCATCGAAATTACCTCCTCGTACATTGTAAGCTGAACTCAATTCACCACCGGCCTGTGTAACACCCAGGCCCACTTTGGTGAGCACATCCTCAAACTGAACCGATGGAAATTCCACGCTTATGTGGGGATCCATAGTGATCACACTCACTTTCTCCCTGAAACGTTTATGTTGCACACCCGCGGTGGGGAGTTCGACGGTGGTGCGAAATGTGAGATTCCTGACCACCTGAACACCCGCTTTCTGCGGTTCAAGGACGATCTGTTTGGAAGAGAGCTGATAGCTGAAGATCAGCACATGTCTGACATTGGCCTTGAGCGAAATTCGGTAGGTTCCATTCGAATTGGAAAATCCGATGGTCTTGTCGTCCTCAATGATCACCACATCGGTGAGCCCATTTTGTTCTTCGTCGGTTATGCTGCCGCTCAGCTCGAATACATCCTGTCCGAAGAGTGCATACGAAAAGCTCGAAAGAATAACCAGAAAGAATACTCGCAACACCAGAAGGGAACGACTTAAGCCAAAGATGTGTTGTGCACTTTTTTAAGACCGGCGATGGTTTGGATCGGATCCTGCGATTTGAATACGGTGCTTCCCGCGACAAGTACATCTGCCCCTGCAGCCACCAAAGCCGAGCTGTTCTCCAAAGTCACCCCACCATCGATCTCAATTCGGAACGAGGCGCCCGATTGTTGCCGCATGGTGCTGAGATCTTGTACTTTCCGAAAGGTATTATCAATGAAGGACTGACCGCCAAAGCCCGGATTCACACTCATCACGCACACGAGATCGATATCGGTTAGAATGTCGTCCAGGAAATGTACCGGCGTATGGGGATTGAGGGCTACACCGGCCAACATTCCGCTTTGTTTGATGGCATGCAAGGTCCTGTGTAGATGCGTGCATGCTTCGTAGTGGACGGTCAGTACATCAGCACCCGCGTCGCGGAAAGTTTGGATATAACGGTCGGGGTCAACGATCATGAGATGAACATCCAGTGGTTTCGAAGCGTATTTTTTGATCGATTTCATTACGGGGAAACCAAAAGAGATGTTCGGCACAAAAACGCCATCCATGATATCGATGTGAAACCAATCGGCTTCGCTTCGATTGATCATCTCGGTATCCCTTTGAAGATTGGCAAAGTCGGCCGATAACATGGATGGTGCAACGTAATGCGACATATGTTCCTATTTGATTAACGTTTCAGTGATCAAAGGTTCCCCGAGAAAATCGTTCACCTTCTGTTGAATGACCTTTTTGTGAAAGCTGAGTTCCGATCGCAACACATTCGAGTTAACGGAGATCAACAACTTTCGGTCCTGAATAACCACTGAGCGGGTGTTTCTGGCGATCATATCGCCAACGATCCTGTTCCAGTTATCGCGCACGCGACGCTCTCTCAAACCCGCGTCCAATCGATAATCGGACAGCAGTTTTTCGATAAGCACTTTTATGGGTTGTTCTTCTTCCAAGGTGATCCCTCTTAGGAGCTTTCAAACTTAAAGAATTTTTTATCGGCACTGAGGCCTTCTACATGCAGCACTATGCGCGATTCATCGGTATCGGTAATGAATACTTGCCCGAAGCCGCCGCTTCCGATCGATCTCAGCAATCGTTCTGATCTGTCGCGGTCGATCTTCTCAAAAATATCGTCAAGCAGCAGCAGGGGCAGTTGTCCTAACTTTTCGCGGAAATAATGGTAAGCCGCCAGGTGCAGGGCAATAACGTAGGTTTTGATCTGTCCCTGTGATCCGAACGTTCGCAGAGCTCGGTCGTCCAGAGTGAATTCCAGTTCGTCCTTATGACAACCTACCGTCGATCGCCCTGCAGATCGGTCTGCCAACTGGGACTTCCGGAGGACTTCTGCTGCAGATCCCTTCTGCAGATCGGAATGATAAATGAGTCCTGCCTGTTCTCTTCCGCCGGATATTTCCTGATACGCTTCGGAAAGAAGTTTGCTGAAGGCATGTACGAATTCGCTCCTTACCTTAAAAACCGTATCCATGGCAGGTATGAGCTGAACATTGTAGGATTCAAGGGCCAGGGCATCGAACTGACCATGCTCGCGGAATAGTTTAAGCAGACCATTGCGGCCTTCAAGAGCCTTTTGCATCTGAATGAGCACGTGAACATAACTCACATCGGTCTGCCCAATGACCCCATCCATGAATTTTCGGCGCTCCTTGCTCACTTCGTGTACGAGGCCGATCTCGGCCGGTGTGATCATTACGACAGGTAAATAGCCGAAGTGATCAGAGAGTTTCCGTACTTGATTTCCATTCCGGAACAGTCGTTTTTTATCCCGTTGGCTCAGAGAAAGTCGGATCTCATCTGCATCGGGGTTACTCCGATCGCATTGGGCTTTCAGAAGCGTGAAATCCGAATCGAAGGCGATGCTTGTATTGTCGGTTCGCGAGAAGAAGCTTCGGCCGGTACATATATAATGCAGGGCATCCAGCAAATTCGTTTTCCCCGTACCATTTGGCCCACTGATGCAATTGAATTGAGGGCTGAAATCCAGTTCCAGAAATGGATGGTTTCGAAAGTGTTCCAGGCGGAGGTTCAGGATGTGCAAAGCGGGGTGCGAAATAATACTATTTTTGTGCGGTTTTTAGAACGCGCGCGGCATGGCAAAATTAAATTACAGCAAGGACACCTATATACGATGGTTTGAGTTGATGATGTTGATCCGTCGGTTTGAGGAAAAGAGTGCTCAACTGTATGGTCAGCAGAAAATCAGGGGGTTTTGTCACCTTTACATCGGACAGGAAGCGGTCATAGCCGGTACTATGTCGGCGATAACTAAGGACGACAGTTTGATCACGGCCTACCGGGATCATGGACACGCCTTGGCCTGTGGACTTTCTGCGAACAGTGTAATGGCTGAGCTATACGGTAAATCTACCGGTTGCACCAAAGGCAAAGGGGGCAGCATGCACATGTTCAGCAAGGAACATAATTTCTTTGGTGGCCACGGCATAGTAGGCGGTCAGATACCATTGGGTGCCGGGATCGCACTTGCCGAACAATACAATGGCACAAACAACGTATGTGTGTGTTTCATGGGTGATGGCGCCGTTCGACAAGGTTCGTTACATGAAACCTTTAACATGGCCATGCTTTGGAAACTACCTGTGATCTTTGTTTGCGAGAACAACGAATATGCTATGGGCACCTCGGTTCAACGCACAACAAATGTGTTGGACATCTACAAGATCGGGGCAGCCTATGATATGCCTTCGGAACAAGTTGACGGGATGCAGTGCGAGGCTGTGCACGAAAGTATAGCCCGAGCGGCAGAACGTGCCAGAGCCGGGGAAGGTCCTTCCTTTTTGGAGATCAAGACCTACAGATATCGCGGACATTCCATGTCGGATCCCGCCAAATACCGAACGAAGGAGGAATTAGAGAATTACAAGAAATTGGACCCCATTGAGCGTGTACGAGAGACCATTTTAATGAAGAAATGGTTGACCGTGAATCAGCTTGAGGAAATGGAGGCCAAAATAGAAGCGGAGGTTGAGGCGAGTGTTGAATTTGCTGAAAATTCGCCATACCCGGATGCGGCCGAATTGTACACAGACGTGTATGTTGAAGAGTATCCATTCCTGATGGATTGAGGTCTCAAATTCAGACGTGAACTTTATCATCAATACAATTAATTTTGCAAAAATTTTTCAATGAGCCAGAACGAGGAAATGAACGAGCGTGAAGAACAGTTCGAAGAAGTGCGCCAGTCGAAATTTTCACTTGTAAACTATTACGAGGAGAACAGTCGCACGATAACCATCGCAGCCATAGCTCTTATTGTGGTTGTAGCCGGTGTTTGGACCTATTTTAAGTGGTATCAACCCAAGCAGGTGGCCAAGAAGAATGCCGAGTTGTTCATGACGGAGCGTTATTTCCAGATGGATTCGATCGATCTGGTATTGAATGGCGACGGCATCAATCCGAGTGCAGTGGATCTGGCAGGTGGTGGCAACATAGCAGCCAGAAAGGCGAGTTATATGGCCGGAAGAGCATTGATGGAAAAAGGTCAGTTTGAGGAGGCGATCCCCTATCTGGAAGACGCCAACTTCGATGATATGATGGTTGGACCATTGGCCAAATGTCTGTTAGGCGATTGTTATGCCGAATTGGAGCGCTATGAAGAGGCCGCTAAAGCTTACATGAAGGCGGCCGAAAAGAACAAGAACGATTTCACGACTCCCTACGCATTGCGAAAAGCGGCCCGGGCATACGAGAAAACAGAAAACTGGAGCAAAGCCGCGGACGCCTACCGACGTATCAAAAAAGACTATCCGGACACGGAGTTTGCCCAGTACATTGAAAAGTATATCGCACGGGCTGAGACCAAAGCTGCCAATTCCTGATCGATCTGCATGTCTTCAGCCGATAAAAACCTAAGTGAATTCGGCGGTGAAATTCCCCAACATCCCGGTAAGAAGATCGGAATAGTTGTTTCCGACTGGAATACAGCGGTCACCGATGCCCTTTATCAAGGTGCCTTGGAAGTGCTTCGTGAAGGAAGCATTGCATCTTCCGATATCAAAACGTTGAGGGTTCCTGGATCCTATGAACTTCCATTTGCTGCACAACTGGCAGCACAAACTTGTGACGCAGTGATCTGTCTGGGATGTGTGATCCAGGGCGAGACCAGGCACTTCGACTTCATATGCGATGCGGTTGCCCATGGAGTAATGCAAGTAGGATTGAGCACCGGAAAACCTGCCATATTTGGTGTGCTAACCACCAACAACCAGGAACAAGCCCTGGAAAGGGCCGGTGGTAAACACGGCAACAAAGGTGGTGAAGCCGCTTATACGGCGTTGCGCATGCTGGATCTCTCCTAAAAGTTATGACCTATTTCTCGGTAGGTGATATACTTGATCTATTCTTAAAGCTCTACGAAAAAGGACCGGCCAATTTAATTTCCAGATTGAATCCCGACCCTCGGTCGCGCACTAAGGCGGCATTTGATCGGGGCCTGGTGAGCTCGAACTGGTGGATCATTCCTGCCGTAAAAGAGCGCTGGAATTCAAAGATCAGCGGAGATCCGAATATCTGTTATGAGGATCATCTGCTCTCCACACACTTCTCAGGGTGCAAGGATCTGAGCCTCCTCTCGATCGGGTGCGGGAACGGAACACATGAAATACGACTCGCAAATAGCGGTGTATTCAGTAGGGTACTCGGACTTGATCTCGCCGGTGGTCTTATTGACAGAGCGAATGAACGTACCCGTGAACTGGGATTGACGAATTGCAGCTTTGAGGTGCGCGACATTACCAAGACTCCTCCAAAGGGCACTTATGATGTTATCCTGTTTCACTCAAGTTTACACCATTTTGAACCCATACGGGATTTTTTATTAAGCCGTATCGCTCCGATCCTGCATCAAGGAGGTTTTTTAGTGGTAAATGAATATGCCGGACCGAATCGCCTGCAATGGCGCAATGAACAGATCCGGGCCTGCAATGAACTGCTTCGGGCGATTCCGAAAGCATACCGAAAAACGGCCATTCCCTTCTATTACAAATCGAGAGTTCGCAGACCGGGGATCTATCGAATGAAACTCAGTGACCCTTCCGAGGCTCCGGATTCTGAGTCGATTCTACCCGTATTGCGTGAGCTGTTCGAGGAAGTTGAATACAAGCCGTATGGAGGCAATTTATTACATCTGCTCTTGAAGGACATCGCTCATAATTTTACAAAGAGCGATGTGGAGACAAGGCGTTTGCTCGAAGAATTATTCCGAGCTGAAGATGCATTCCTTGAGCAATTTGGGCATTCTGATTTCTTCTACGGTGTTTACCGCAGTTCG
Source organism: Flavobacteriales bacterium (assembly GCA_020635435.1). Lineage (GTDB taxonomy): Bacteria > Bacteroidota > Bacteroidia > NS11-12g > UBA9320 > VMDK01. The sequence goes on along the minus strand of JACJZU010000002.1, from coordinate 516,084 downwards.
AAAAGATGATCCCAAATTAAAACAGACCGTGGATGTTGGCATCCACTTTTGAAATGATCCCGCCCAGATCTTCGGGATTTGCCTCAAAGTCGATATCATCTACCTCAATAATCAGCAATTTGCCTTCATTGTAAGTGCTTATCCATGCCTCATACCGTTCGTTAAGGCGTTTGAGATAATCCAAACGGATCGAATCCTCATATTCTCTCCCTCTTTTTTGGATCTGATTCACCAGAGCCGGGATGGATGCCCGCAGATAGATCAAAAGGTCGGGAGGACTGACCATGGATTTGATGCTTTGAAAAAGCGCCTGGTACGTATCGAAATCGCGCGTGCTCATCAAACCCATCGCATGCAGGTTTGGGGCAAAAATGAAGGCATCTTCGTAGATGGTGCGATCCTGGATAACATTGCTGCCGGTTTGTACGATTCGCTGAATGCTGTTGAAACGGCTATTCAGGAAATAGACCTGTAAGTTGAATGACCAGCGTTGCATGTCCTCATAGAAATCCGTGATATAGGGATTGTCTTCGAGCGATTCATAATGAGGCTCCCATTGATAGTGCTTTGCCAGCAAACTGGTGAGCGTAGTTTTTCCGGATCCTATATTTCCTGCGACTGCTAGATGCATGAATTGGCTTATTGACCGCGCTGAGCGCGTTCAAATCTATTTAATAAAACTTTCTAAATCCAATAATTTCACGAACTTCTTTGAGGGTTGCCGACGCGCTTTCGCGGGCTTTCTCGGCACCGATCTGAGCACTTTTCGAGAGGTAGGCGGAATCGTTCTTCACTTCGCGAATACGCTCACGAATCGGGGCTATGAACTTCAGCATATCTTCGGCGAGCTGCTTTTTAAGATCGCCGTAGCGTATGGAACAATCGGCATAGGAATTTTCGAAGTGCTCGATGGTGTCGGTTGTCGATACAAGCTTCAACAACTCAAAGAGGTTCTGAACTTCTTCCGATTTTGGCGCATTCGGTTCAGTCGGGCCGGAATCTGTCACTGCTCGCATGATCTTCTTTCGGGTAACGGTATCGTCATCGTCGAAGAAAATGGCATCCGCTTCTCCCCCACTTTTACTCATTTTCCCCTGTCCGGTCAGGCCGGGTACCTTAACCAATTCACCTGTTGAGCTATAGGCCTGAGGCTCTGGGAAAACCTGAGCATTGTACATCCGGTTAAAGCGATTGCCGAACTGACGTGTCATTTCGAGGTGTTGTTCCTGATCCTTACCAACGGGCACAAAATCGGCCTTGTGAATGAGAATATCAACGGCCATCAAAACCGGGTAAGTGAGCAGACCTGCATTCACATTGTCCTTGTGCGCGCGGACCTTGTCCTTGAAGGAGGCCGATCTTTCTAACTCGCCCAGATAGGCATTCATATTCATATAGGTATAAAGTTCCGGAATTTCCGGCACATCACTTTGAATGAAAAGGGCACATTTGGCCGGATCCAGTCCCATGGCCAGATACTCGGCCAATACTTGTTTCACGTTTCCATGTAGATCCTGAGGCGTTGGGTGCGTTGTAAGAGAGTGAATGTCTGCGATAAAAAAGTAACTCCGGTACTTCTCCTGCATTTCCAGAAAATTGCGGACCGCCCCGAAGTAATTTCCGAGGTGTAATTTACCCGTTGGCCGTATTCCGCTTACTACAACTTGCATAGCTACTTGAGAATTTGCGCAAATATGGGCTTCAGAATTTACAGATACCAACCGTATGCAAACTAAGTTGCGCACCCGATTCTCCGGAGATCAGTTTTCGAGTATGTCCAGAGCGTGCTTGCGAAGCATGTCGGCGTAATATCCGTTCGCCTCCAGGAGTTGTTCATGGCTGCCCTTTTCAATGATCCTTCCTGCGCTGAGCACAATGATCTCATCCGCATTCCGAATTGTGCTCAATCGATGAGCGATCACTAAGGCTGTTCTTCCCTTCATGAGCTCATCCACCGCGCGCTGTATGAGTTGCTCCGATTCCGAATCCACTGAACTTGTGGCCTCATCGAGAATTAGGATCGACGGGTTAAAGGCCAATGCCCGGATAAAACTGATCAGCTGTCTTTGGCCGACCGAAAGTGATCCCCCGCGTTCCTGTACGTTGTATGCGTAAGCCCCGGGCAGACGCTCAATGAATTCACCGGCACCGATGCTCTCTGCGGCTTCTCGCATTTGTGCCGAACTGATATTTTCATCGAGAAGCCTGATATTGTCTTCTACGGATCCCGAAAAGAGAAATACATCCTGTAGGACGAAAGCCACCTGAGACCGAAGGGATTCAGTATCCCACTCACGCACATCAATACCGTCGATCCGAATGGTCCCCTGTTCCAACTCATACAAACGGGTTAAGAGACTTACGATGGTTGATTTACCGCTCCCTGTTGCCCCAACAATTGCCACCGTTTTACCGGGCTCTACCTTGAAGGACAGATCGTGTAGTACAGTTTTCTCTCCGTCGTAGGAAAACGTTACGCGATCAAACTCTACAGCACCTTTTACGGTATCCCTGTGTGTACCGTTGGCTTCCAAAATGCCGGTATCATCGATCAATGCGAAGATCCTTTCTCCGGCTACCATTCCCATTTGCATGGTATTGAACCGGTCGGCGATCATTCGGATCGGTCGGAAGAACATGTTGATGTACAAGATGAATGATACCATGACCCCGGGGGTAACTTGCCCATTGAGTGCGTGCCGGGCCGAATACCAAACCATCAGACCGATTGCAGTTGCCGTGATCACTTCCACGATCGGAAAGAAGATCGCATAATGAAAAATACTCTTTTTGTTGGCATCGAGATGCCTCTTATTAATGGCTTTGAATTTTGTGAGTTCCTCCTCTTCCTTATTGAAGATCTGCACGATGCTCATACCGGTAATATGTTCCTGCACAAAGGCATTGAGTGCAGCAACTTCAGTCCGAACGGATTGAAAGGCCACCTTGACACCTTTTCGGAAAACATTCGAAGCCCAGATGAGAAAAGGCAATACGGAAAACACCAGTAGGGTGAGTTTCCAGTCGGTGTAGAACATAAAAAAAGTGATCACGAATAACTGGAGAAAATCCCCGCTAATGGTGATGATACCTTCCGAAAAAATATTGGCGATGGTCTCTATGTCGGAAACACATCGGGTCACAAGTGTTCCTATGGCAGTTTTGTCAAAGAAACGGACCTTCAATCGGCTTATATGATCATAAACCGTGTTCCTGAGCGATTTGATCACACTCTGTCCCAACCAGTTGGAATGATAGGTATTGAAGAACAATAAGATGGTTTGAATGAAGAGCAGACCGATCAGAATGGCAAGCATCTTATTCAAACCTGCAACGTCACCGATCGCGATGTACCTGTCGATCGTGCGCTGAATGAGAATGGGTTGCAGCGGAACAATGAGTGCCAACAGGATCGTAAGCGTAACCGTGAGGGCAAATCGGCCCTTATACGGTCGGGCCAGGGAAATGATCCGGCCCAGTAACTTGAGATCGAGAAAATCTCCGCTTTTAGATTTTGGATCGGCTTTACTCAAAACTGCTATGCTTAACCTATAAGTTCCCAGTTAGTTTTATCGTATTCCACTTCTTCGAGGAACAGACCATGAGCAGGAGCGCTGTCACCGGCATTGGAGCGATTTCCACCTTCTATGATCCCGGCAAATTCCGACAGGTCCATCTTGTGTTGCCCCACTTGCAAGATGGTCCCCACAATGGCCCGAACCATATTCCTCAGAAAGCGGTCGGCTTTGATCTCGAATACCAGTTCATCACCATTATCCTGCCAATTGGCCAGAAAGATCACGCAGGTATTGGTCTTACTGGAAGCATGACTCTTGCAAAATGCCCCAAATTCGGAGTAATTCCTGAGGATCTCCGCTGCTTGTTGGAGCAAGGTCAGGTCGAGTTCTGGTTTGAAGAGGTAACTGTAACGCGCCGCAAATGGATCTTTTTTCCTTCTGATGTAGTACCTGTATGTTCGACTTATGGCGCTAAAGCGAACGTGCATTTCCTCCGGAACGCTCCAGAAATTTTGGAAACTCACTGCTGATCCACAGACCTGATTCATTCTGAATGCAAGGTCTGTCGGAATTGGTTCTTCCCGGTCAAAATGCAAAAAGAATTGTTTGGCATGCACCCCGGTATCGGTTCTTCCGCAGCCCATAACGCTGGTCTTCGCATTCAGGATCATGGAAAGTTTTTCCTCCACTAATTCCTGAACGCTCCGTGCATTGGGTTGGATCTGCCAGCCGTGAAAATCGGTCCCGTCGTACTGTATCTCGCCAACGAAGCGCATCTGTCAGCAGTTTTCGTAGATAACTGCTTTACCCTGGCCAACACCCACACACATCGTTGCCAGTCCGTACCTGCTACCTCTTTTCTTCATTTCATGGATCAAGGTGGCACTGATACGTGCACCACTGGCTCCCAGGGGATGGCCGATTGCAATGGAGCCTCCATTCACGTTCACAAGATCCGGATCGATGCCCATTTCACGCTGGCAGGCAATGGCTTGAGCCGCAAAGGCCTCGTTGAGTTCAATAAGATCGAGGTCGCTCATTTTCAATCCCGCGCGTTCCAGAGCCTTTTGAGTTGCGCTCACCGGACCAATTCCCATGATATCCGGATGCACGCCTGTAGCGGCTGATGACACAACCCGGACCAATGGGGTCAAGTTGAATTCCTTCAAAGCCTGCTCTGACACGACAAGGGCTGCCGCAGCGCCATCGTTAATGCCGGATGAGTTCCCGGCGGTTACGGTTCCCCCTTGTCTGAAGGCCGGTTTTAATGCGGCCAACTTCTCCGGAGAACTGAGTCTCGGATGTTCATCTTTATCAAAGAGCACAGGATCCGATTTGGGTTGACTCACTTCAAAGGGCACGATCTCCTCGCGGAATCGGCCTGCCTCGTGCGCTTTTTGGTATTTGAGCTGCGTGTTGTGTGAAAAGAGATCCTGTTCCTCCCGGCTCACGTTGAATTGTTCGGCAACATTCTCAGCCGTTTCCCCCATGGCAAATGGATAATACGCAGCGGCAAGGGCCGGGTTCGTGAAACGCCAACCGATAGAGGTATCGAATATTTCCAGAGATCGGGAATACACCGATTCCGCTTTTGCCATCACAAACGGTGCTCGGGTCATACTTTCCACACCACCCGCAATGTAAACATCGCCGTAGCCGAGCATGATGCGCGCAGCTGCATCCGAAATGGCCTGTAGGCCTGAAGCGCAAAGCCGGTTAACCGTCATTCCGGGCACTGAAACCGGTAACCCTGCCATGAGTAAGGCCATTCGGGCCACGTTCCTGTTGTCTTCCCCGGCCTGATTGGCAGCACCCATGATCACATCCTCCACGCGGGAGTAATCAACATTCGGATTTCGATCCGTAATGGCACGGATCACATGGGCAGCCAGATCATCGGGGCGAACGGATGCCAGGGTGCCCCCGAATTTGCCAACCGGAGTGCGGAGTATATCAACAATATATGCCGTTTTCATAGTCTATCTCTCTTTGAGGGCCGCAAAGTTAGCAGATTCCTGTGAGGGCATCCTGTGAAAGAATATGCCCGATCTTCGCTTCGATTTGAAGTACCTTTGTACCATGATCCAACGAAGACAAACGCTTTATCTGCTGGTTGTTGCCATCATAGCCGTTTTATTGGTCCAACTGGACCCACCCTTCTATACGGAAGCAGGTGAACTTTCCGGAACGGAGTCGGTTCAACAGATCGAGGTGCGCTTCACTGAAACATATGCCAATGACGAATTAGTTGCCTCGAACCGCGGTTTGAGCAGCCTTTTGTGGGCCTCGGCCGCAGTAGCTTTGATCTCGATCTTTCTGTTTGGCAATCGCAAACGACAACTACTCGTGGTCCGACTGCTCATGCTGATGCTTCTTGCCCTATACGCCAATTTGTACTGGTACAGTTTGCACATGCACTATACGGATATCGATTCTGTCAAATCCTTTTTACCGGCAGCCCTGAGTCCGTTGGGTATGCTACTTTTCGCATTCCTCGCTCACAGAGGTATTGTAATGGACGAACGACTGGTCCGAAGTCTGGACCGCCTGCGATGAGTTCCCTGCTACTCGACATTCAAAACCTGAACATCGATTTCCCGACTGCCCGTGGAACTTTCAGAGCAGTGCATGGTCTGAACCTACAAGTACAAGCCGGTGAAATTGTGGCAATTGTGGGTGAGTCGGGTTCAGGAAAAAGTGTGAGTATGCTCGCATTGGGTAGACTGCTTTCTGAAAATGCCATTTTGAAAGCCGATAAACTTGATTACTGTTACAATGGCAAAATGTTCCGTACCTTGGAATGTAGTGAGCAGGAGATGCGCCTGCTCCGTCAGCATTCCATTGCTTATGTTTTTCAAGAGCCCATGAGCGCATTGCACCCCCTGTTCACCTGTGGTTTTCAAGTGATCGAGGGCGTTTGCAGTTCGGGATTGCTGAGTAAAAAGGAGGCCACTTCCAAGGCATACGCATTATTCGAGGAATTGCGACTGCCCGATCCTGAACGCATATTTCATGCGTATCCACATCAATTATCGGGTGGGCAGAGGCAACGGGTGATGTTGGCCATGGCACTTATGAGCGACCCCGACCTTGTGATCGCCGATGAGCCCACAACTGCCCTGGATAGCGTGCTTCAAAGGGCGGTTATTGAGATCATGGCGAATGCCTGTAAAAAACGAAATGCAGGATTGATCCTCATTTCGCACGATATCAATGTTGTGCGCGACTACTCCGATAAAACACTCGTCATGTATCACGGCAATCTTATGGAAACGGGTATAACCGAACAAGTATTGGCACAACCCGTTCATCCATATACCAAGGCACTTATCGCATGCCGGCCCTCTTTCAGATCGAGAAATTTCAGTTTACCGACCATTAATCGGCTGCTTGAACAGGATGGTGATCAGTTTCGTGAACTTCCTTTTGAAGCTGAGGCATATCCCATGCGGCAACTGAGTGAGGAAATTGTCTGTTCTATTCGAAATTTGAGGGTAAGCTATCCGGGAAGGCGGAAATTTGTAGCTCTGAACGGGATCGATCTGGATGTGTACAAAGGCGAGACCCTGGGAATTGTTGGCGAATCCGGATCCGGAAAAAGTACTCTTGCGAAGGTATTGACCGGATTGGTGACGGAGTATTCCGGTGTGTTGAATTATGCCTTCGGAGATCAGAGTTCGAGGAAAGTATTCGCCCGAAAGGTTCAGATGGTGTTTCAGGATCCTTATGCATCCCTGAATCCGAATCAGTCCGTTATGGATTGTCTGGCTGAAGTACTGAAGGTGCATCGGATCTGCCCTTCTGCCGAAATTGAGCGGTCGGTTCATGAGCTTCTCCTGGAAGTTGGTCTCAAGGTGGAGGATGCCCATAAGTACCCGCATGAATTCAGTGGCGGACAAAGGCAGCGCATCAGCATAGCCCGAGCTCTTGCCGTGCAGCCGGAGATCATCGTTTGCGATGAAAGTGTATCAGCGCTCGATGTATCCGTTCAGGCCCAGATCCTCAATCTGCTGAAGCGCTTGCAGATCAGCCGGGATCTGACCTATTTGTTCATCACGCATGATCTGGACGTGGTGAGTTATTTCAGCGACCGTTTACTCGTGTTGAGAAACGGTGAAATTGTTGAAAGCGGTAAAACCCGACGAATAGTCGAGGATCCGCAAAGTACCTATTGCCGGGAGTTATTTGCTCCGGTACGGCATGAAATGAAAACATATGACTAAAAAAACAAAGGGCCTGTCAACGGCCGATAAGAAAATCTACCAGTCCATCCTGAGTATCTTCAGGAACGAACCGCGATCGCTTTTCAATTACAAGCAGATCGCTCATCGACTGAAATCGAATACACCGGAATTGAGGCAAACAGTGGAACGTGTGATCCGTATACTCGAGCGAGAGGAACTGATCGAACAGCAACAACGCGGGAAGTTCCGCTACGTTCCCGAATTCAGCATATTCACCGGTATTGTTCAGATGACACAGCGCGGTATCGCGTTTGTTTATAACGAGGAACTGGATCTGGATATCCGGATCAGTCCTTCCTTAACCGGCACGGCCTTCAATGGTGATTTGGTAACGGTGGAACTCCTCGATCAAACCAAGGGCCGGAAAGCGGAGGGGCGAATTATAGAGATCGTTGAGCGCGACCGTCATCGCTTTGTGGGAACACTGGAGAAATTCAAAAAATTCGCCTATGTGATCCCCGATAATAACAAGATCCATGTTGATTTCTACATCCCTCAAGGCAAACTCAAAGACGCCCGAAACGGGGATAAAGTGGTGATCGAATTCACGAGTTGGCCAACTAATTTCAAGCAACCTCACGGAAAAGTGATCGAGGTCCTCGGACCCGCAGGAGAGCATGAAACGGAAATGCATGCCATCATCAGCGAGTTCGGATTCACAACGGAGTTCACACCCCGGGCTGTGAAGGAATCCCTGCAATGCCCCGATATCATCAGCAAAGAAGAGATCGCGTTGAGGCGCGACATGCGCGACACGCTCACTTTTACCATTGATCCGGTAGATGCGAAGGATTTTGACGATGCCCTATCATTCCGAAAATTGGACAATGGTTTAATGGAGATCGGCGTGCATATAGCGGACGTTTCGCACTACGTCACCCGCAATTCAGCCTTGGATATGGATGCCTACGATCGCGGAACATCGGTATACCTCGTAGATCGCACCATACCCATGTTACCCGAGCGGCTCTCTAATGACCTCTGCTCATTGAAACCGAATGTGGACCGCCTGGCATTTTCCGTGATCTTCAAGATGAATGAAAAGGCGGAAGTCTCAGACTACGAGATCTGCAAGACCATCATTCACTCCGACAGGCGCTTTTCGTATGAAGAAGCACAGGAGGTGATTGAGGGGCACTCCGAAGAGTTGGGTGAAGTGATCCCGGCTTTGAATCGTCTTGCCCACATACTTCGTGAGCGACGGTTCAAGGAGGGCGCTATAGGGTTCGAGTCGGATGAATTCCGTTTCGAACTGGATGAACAGGGCAAGCCGCTTCGAGTGATGCGCAAGATCCGGAAGGATGCGCACAAGATGATCGAGGAATTCATGCTGCTCGCAAACCGGACTGTAGCCCGGCATGTTTTCAAGAAGATGAACAATGCCCCGATCCCGCATCGCGTCCACGAATCGCCGGTACCTGAGAAACTGGAATTATTTGTGGCGATGGCCAAAAAGTTCGGGTATCATATTGATACGAGCAGCGATCTGCGACTTTCCCAATCCATCAATAAGATGGTTGAGGAAACCGAGGACCGGATCGAATCGTCGATCCTGCATCCATTGGCGATCCGGAGCATGGAAAAGGCATTCTATACCTCACAAAAAACCGGGCACTTTGGTTTAGCATTCGATTTCTATACACATTTCACCTCCCCGATACGCCGCTATCCCGATCTGCTTGTGCACAGGTTGTTATACAGATACCTTCAGGGCGATATGAGCGTAGACCGGGCCTGGCTTGAAAAAGCCTGCCACCAATCAAGCCGGCAAGAGGAGAAGGCCGCCAAAGCCGAACGTGCATCTGTTAAGTACAAACAAACGGAATATTTATCTCAATTTGTAGGCGACCAATTCGAGGGAATTGTTTCAGGCGTTACGGAATGGGGATTATATGTTGAACTCAAGGCAAACCATTGTGAAGGTATGGTTCGAATTAAGGACATACAGGGAGATTACTACGAGTATTACGAGAAAGAAATTGCCCTCGTAGGTCGCAGAACGGGCAATCGGTATACAATTGGAGACGAGGTGGATGTCCGCATCAAAAAAACCAACTTACACAAACGCACCGTTGATCTGGAATTATTAAATGTATGAGGAGTCACGACGAACTTTACAGGGAATATGGCAAGTTCCAGCAAGCACTGAACTTTTCCAGAGAGCCGGTGAACCTTTATGAACCGATCGGGTACTTGCTCGGACTCGGTGGAAAGAGGATGCGACCGGTACTTAATTTACTTGCCTATGAATTGATTCGTCCTGCAGATGAGCATGCATTTCAATTAGCTCACTCCATTGAAGTATTTCACAATTTCACGCTGATGCACGACGATATCATGGATGAAGCTCCACTGCGAAGAGGTCATGCAACAGTTCATGAGAGATGGAATATCCCCACTGCCATTTTAAGTGGAGATCTGATGCTGATTCAGGCATACAGTTCGCTTCAAACGGCAATCGGATCCAAAATGGTCATTTGGCAGGATTTCAACAAAATGGCCGAGGAAGTTTGTAAGGGGCAGCAAATGGACATGGACTTCGCGTCCAGGGCAGATGTGACGATGGCGGAATATCTTCAGATGATCGATTGGAAAACTGCCGTGTTGCTGGCCTTCAGCCTTAAAAGTGGTGCAACCCTGGCAGGAGCGCACGAAAGTGTAGCCGACCATTTATATGCATTCGGAATGAAGATGGGACGCGGCTTCCAACTTATGGATGACTACCTCGACACCTTTGGCGATCCGGAGAAGGTCGGAAAACAACCCGGAGGCGATATTATCGAGGGGAAGAAGACCTTTCTGCTGATCCATGCCTTGGAACAAGCCGGCACGGAAAGATCGACACTACTCGAGATGCTGGCCGAACCGGATAAAGAATTGAAAGTACGGTCCGTTAGGTCTGAATTTGAGAAATACGGATCGGACAATGCAATTCTACAGGCCATTGAATCTGCATTCCGAGATGGTTATGCGCTTTTGGAACGAATTCCGCTCGACACAACGGAGCTAGAGAAATACGTAAAATGGCTTGAGGGAAGGGCCTATTGACGTTGATCCATGCCTAAAACATTTCTCATCCTTTCGGATCAGGACGATCCGGCTTTCAATCTGGCAACAGAAGACGTACTGCTGAACAACACTTCGCATGAATATGTGTTCCTGTACATCAACCGTCCCACTGTGGTGATCGGGAAGCACCAGAACCCATATGCGGAAGCCAATCTATCATTTTGCAACAGGCATGGGATCGGGATACATCGTCGTTTATCGGGTGGAGGAACAGTATTTCATGATGCGGGGAATGTCAATTTCTGCTTCATCCGCAACATGGAGGACAAGGAACGTTTGATCGATTTCGGAAGATTCCTGAGGCCTGTTCAGGATTATCTGAAGAGTCGTGGCATAATTGCAGAATTCTCCGGCCGTAATGATCTGCTCGTAGATGGTTACAAGATCAGTGGCAATGCCGAACATGTGGTTCAGAAAAGCAAGCGTGTTATCCATCACGGAACCTTGTTATTTGACAGCCAACTCGAGTTGTTGCACGATGCGATCCACCCAAATCCTCGTGTCCGGGTGATCAGTCATGCCGTTCATTCAGTGCGGAGTCCTGTCACCAATTTAAAGGGACGCGGAGAGTTGCCGGAGAATGCACAGTTGTTTATGCACGACCTTGCCCAGTACCTGGCTACTGCTCTTGGCGCTGAACCTTTTGAACCGGAACAATACTTCGAACAGATCCGGAAAGCGAAAGCGGAAAAATATTCAAGTTGGGATTGGAATTTCGGATATACACCGCATTATACCATGCTCAGCTCGATCGGAACGGATCTTAAACTTGAAGTAGAAGTACGCCGCTCAGAGATACTTAAAGCCGGAATCACTTCGGAGCAAAAAGGTTATTTGGAGTTACCCGGACTCATAGGTCGAAGACATGCACCAGAAGATCTGGCCCGATTCTTCCTCGAATCCCCTCCCCGAATAGACGGAATAGACATTCCCGAATCATTTATCGATTGGTTCTGAGGTCGTATCTGCTTCAGAGAATAGAGCTGATCCGCAACTCGATGCCTTGTATCGGGGCAACCTGATGGAATTCCGTTCCTTTGAGTTGTACCATTCCACCCAACCAGGTCATGCTGACAAAAAAGGGACGATTAGCGAGGATCTTATAGTCAAATCCAAAAACAGCATCAGACGCCCAGGTGAGGGGAGCAATTTGATGTACGTTCCGGGAATCCAACTTCCAGGACGACGAAACATCTTCGTTAGACCCTGTAGAGATCGTCTGTCGGATCTCTTCATTCAGCACCTCTGTAAAGCGCACCTTGGCCGGATAGACCAAACCTGCCCGAAATCCATAGTGCATGTTTACCCGGCGGTTCAGCCGATAAACTGCTTCCAGACTCAATCCGGTCTCAATCTGTTCTGTATTGAAACTCAACCAGGTTTTACTGAATGATTCCGTGAGCGTAGTTGTTGGGTTCGGACCATCGGAGATCGACCGTTCGATCTCCCGGTATTTGGACTGTTGCGTGAGTACGCTGCTCAAATAGGAAACCCGTGCGTAAACTCCTGCATATACGTCGTGTCTGTAATTTTCAGAGGTATATACGCTCTTGAGCCCTCCGATCGCAAAAGATTGTCGGTGATTGAATGCCGGACGCACCATTGTTTCCACTACGGGTTGATCTTGCGAATGGTAGAACGAACGGGCTATCATATCCCGATCCATACGCAATTGCTGGTTGCTGTAGCTCACGTAGAGGTTTTGAACGATGTCGCCTTGTTGCGCCCAAAGCGGACTGAGGAGCATAGATAATACTAATCCAAAAATGATGCGCAATGACATGAATTTGTTTTCGAACGGAAAATTACGAATTAAAATTGCACGAAAACCGTCTGCGCATGACCAAGGCTGAGAAAGTAAGTAATATTGTTGCCATATTAGAGGAGTTGTATCCCGAAACTCCCATCCCACTTGATCATGTTGATCCCTATACCCTACTCGTTGCTGTTGTTTTGAGTGCACAGTGCACCGATGAACGCGTAAACCAGGTCACACCACTACTCTTTTCAAGGGCTTCATCACCTAAAGCCATGTCGGAATTATCGGTTGGCGAGATCGAATCGATCATTCGCCCATGCGGCTTATCTCCGGCCAAATCGAAGAATATTCACGCTTTGAGTACCATTATCCTGGAGAAGCATGGTGGTAAGGTACCTGAAAGTTTCGAAGAACTGGAAGCCTTGCCCGGAGTTGGACACAAAACGGCTTCGGTTGTAATGGCACAAGCATTTGGTGTACCGGCTTTTCCGGTCGACACGCATATTCATCGGTTGATCTACCGCTGGGGACTTTCAAATGGCAAGAATGTCACTCAAACAGAAAAGGATTGCAAGCGATTGTTTCCAAAGGAAAAATGGAATAAACTGCATTTGCAAATCATATTCTTTGGAAGAGAGTACTGTAAGGCACGCGGACACAGGAAGGATCAATGTCCGATCTGTTCGCTATACGGTCGGAAAGGTCTGGTTTGATCTGCCGTTTCGTCCCGACTTTTAGTCGGGACTGCTTCCCCCAATATAAACTGCAACAGTGAGGCGTATACGGCAGCGAAATAAGTATTGATGTTATTTTGCAGATGTACTTGCCTGAACTGTTGATCATCGATTCAATCCTGCTCACCGCTATAATTCACGGCTACTTCTTCCAGCAATCTACGAGATGATCGTTCACCATACCCACTGCCTGCATAAAAGCATAGCAAGTTGTACTGCCAACAAATTTGAACCCATCCGCTTTGAGTTGCTTGCTCATAGCATCGCTTTCCTTACTTGTTGCTGCGAGGTTTGATAGGGATCGGGGGCTGTTCGTGAGGATCTTGTTTCCTGTAAACTGCCACATGTAATCTGAAAATGAGCCGTGTTCAGCTTTGATCCTGATGAACTGCCGGGCATTGTTGATCGCAGCCATGATCTTTTGTCGGTTTCGGATGATCCCCATGTCATTCATGAGTCTGTGAACATCTTCTTCAGTAAAAACTGCTATTCGACTTGCATCAAACTGCGCAAACGCTTCACGGAAATTTTCGCGCTTCCTGAGTATAGTATACCAGCTCAATCCGGCCTGGAATGTTTCGAGTATCAGATGTTCAAGCAAATGCTGATCATCGCGTGAAGGTATACCCCATTCACGATCGTGGTAGTCCATATACAACGCATCCTTCAAACACCATCCACATCGTTTCGGTTCCTCTCGCTTGGCATTCATATTTGCGGGCCCTGACATTTGTTCTCAACCAAATGTATGAATTTCAATCTGACCAAGGTCAATGAATCAGAAAAATCAAACTATGACATTCGAAGTGCGCAACAATACCGTTCTATATTTGTTGCTCAAGTACAAGTATCGAACACATCCCATGAAAAAATTTATCCTTGTAGTCGCAACGGCGATTGCGCTCGCCTCTTGTTCATCCAAAAATGGTAAAACGGAATCCGAGACAGAAAGTTCCGAATGTACCTATTCCGTTCAGCCGGCCTATACAACGCTCGAATGGACTGCCTTTAAGACCATGGCAAAACTCGGAGTGAAGGGAACTTTCAAGGATATTGCCGTAACAGCCGGTTCAGAAGCGGGTTCCGTTACGGAGCTACTCAACGGCTTGCATTTCGAATTGAATACCGGCAGCACCTGGACAGACAATCCCGAGCGCGACGGTAAGATCGTTCAGCATTTCTTTGGTGTTTTGGCAGAACCGACACTCATTTCCGGCGACATTTTGCGTGTGGAGGGCACTGATAGCGCCGGAACCGCGGTCATCCGTGTGCGATTAAATGGTATGGAACAAGAGGTTTCAGGCAGCTATGTACTCCTGGATACGAAGCTTGAACTAAAAGCAGCATTGGATGTGGTGAACTGGGAAGCCCAGAAAGGAATCGACTCACTCAATCAGGTTTGTTACGACCTACACAAAGGAGAAGATGGCATCAGTAAACTATGGCCGAATGTTGATGTGGTGGTTACAAGTACCCTGAAAAAGAATTGCCCGGAGCAGGCACAACACTGAGATTCAATCTATTCAGGAGATAAGCTCCATTCCTTTTCCTTCCCGGATCACTACGGCCTGATCTTCGGTGCAATCTAGAACGGTGCTCGGTATATGGTCGCCGGCTCCTCCGTCAATGATGTAATTCACCCGATGTTGCCAGATCTCGTAGATCTCATCCGGATCGGTGAGGTATTCGATATGTTCATCTTCTGCGTGTATAGAACTGGAAACCAATGGATTGCCAAGTGATTCTACAATGGCATGGATGATGTTATTGTCCGGGACCCGGATACCCACAGTTTTCTTATTTTCCCTGAACAGCTTCGGAATGCTGCTATTTGCATTCAGGATGAACGTAAAGGGGCCTGGTAAGAGCTGTCGCATCAGCTTGAAAACCGGATTTGATATCTGTCGGCAATAGAGCGAAAGGTCGCTCAGATCCTTACATATGAGGGATAAATTGGCTTTGTGGGGTTTCTTACCTAACAATTTGCAGACGTGATCTATGCCCGCTTTGTTGTGCATGTCGCAGGCCAAGGCATAAATTGTGTCGGTTGGAATAACAATAACCTCCCCTTTCCGCAGCAGGCGAACGATCTCCTGCACTTGCCGGCGATCGGGATTGTCGCGTCGCATGAAAATTCGCTCTGCCGGCATCTTCGAATCTGTTTAATTCAAAACGTATTAGGCAAGTACCTCACTAACCAGGTCGGCTGCTTCCTGCAACAGGATCGCCGAGCGCACTTTGAGGCCGCTCTGATCGATGATCTGTTTAGCTTCTTCGGCATTGGTTCCCTGCAAACGGACGATGATCGGTACAGGTATCTCACCGATATTGTTGTACGCATCTACAACCCCTTGTGCAACACGGTCGCAGCGCACGATTCCGCCAAATATATTGATCAGGATCGCTTTTACCTTGGGGTCTTTAAGGATGATGCGGAAACCGGCTTCAACCGTTTCGGCATTGGCTGTTCCTCCAACATCAAGGAAATTAGCAGGCTCTCCACCACTCAATTTGATGATATCCATGGTAGCCATGGCCAAACCGGCTCCATTCACCATACAACCCACGTTGCCGTCTAGGTTCACGTAATTCAGATTGTATTCCTTTGCCTCAACCTCCGTTGGGTCTTCCTCGCTCAGATCGCGCAGCGCTTCGAAATCGGCATGTCGGTACAGGGCATTATCGTCGAGATTCACCTTGGCATCAATTGCCACAATGCGTTCGTCGGATGTTTTGAGTACCGGATTGATCTCGAACATGGAAGAGTCGGTTTCTTCGTAGGCCTTATAGAGCGCTGTCACAAAAGCAACCATTTGTTTGAAAGCCTTGCCGCTCAAACCCAGGTTGAAGGCTATTTTCCTGGCCTGGAATGGCAATAATCCCGTTGCCGGGTCGATCCATTCCTTTTGGATCTTTTCAGGATGCGATTCGGCCACTTCTTCAATGTCCATCCCTCCTTCGGTGGTATAGATGATCACATTCTTTCCAAGTCCGCGATCTAACAATACACTCATATAATATTCCTTCGGCTCGCTGTCTCCCGGATAGTAGAGATCTTCGGTAAGCAATACCTTGTTCACCCGCTTTCCTTCTACACCCGTTTGTGGCGTAACGAGTTGCATGCCGAGTATGTCATTGACACGCTGCTTGGCTTCATCCAGATTTTTGGCCAGTTTAACGCCTCCGCCTTTGCCACGGCCACCCGCGTGGATCTGTGCCTTTACCACAACCCAATCTGTACCGGTTTCGGCCTGAAGTTGCTTAACAGCGTCTTCCGTTTGTGTGGCATCATCAACCACCACACCGCGTTGAACGGTTACACCATAGGATTGAAGGATCTGCTTAGCCTGATATTCGTGAATGTTCATTGCTCCAAATTTGGCGCAAAAATAAACATTCTAAGCCTTGAAAAACGGTACTTGCAATCGCTTTACGGGTCTGTGTTCTACTTCTGAGTAGTCCGATACAGTCCGATTCCTACAGCCAGGAAAAGTAAATTGGGGATCCATACGGCGAGTACGGGATGCATTACCCCGCTTGAACCATAGGATGTGAAGAATTGCATCACAAATAAATACGCGAAACTGATGAGTATGCCTTTAGCCAGATGCCAACCGATTCCCTGCCGGGATTTGATACTTGATACACAGACCCCTATGAAGGATAAGATGAGTAGCGCAAAAGGACTGGCATATCTTCTCTGGAGTTCGGTCTTATAGAAAAACAAATTTGGGAGTCCCCGAACCACACCCCAATCGATGTAGGCCTTGAGCTCATTCATATCGAATGACTGCACGTCTTCATTTCGCCGGAAAAATTCATCGGGATTGAATGGGATCATGGTATCCATCTGTTCGCCAATGATCAGATGTTCCGTACCATCGGCATCGAACGTTCGAATCCGGTAATTCTCGATCCTCCAACTCCCGGTTTCTCGATTCCAGTTCAGTTTCTCCGATTCCAGGCGGGATATCATCCTTCCTTCCGACATCTGATCGAGGCGCAACTTATATCCGAAACTATCGAGGTAATTATAATTCTTTAGCGACATCACCACCCCTGGGAGGATCTGTTCTTTGATATTCCTTTTAAAATCCGTGCTGAGATCACGGGTATATTTATTCTCGAATTCCATGCGAACTTTATCAGCTCTGGGAATGATCCAGGCATTGAGCAAATAGGACATGAATCCGATCAGAATAGCCGTGAGAATGTACGGACGTAGAATGCGTTTATAAGGCACACCTCCTGCAAGCATGGCAACGAACTCGCTCTTGGCCGCCATTTTGGAAGTGAAGAAGATAACGCTGATGAAAACGAAGATCGGGCTGAATAAGTTGAGGAGGAAGGGAATGAAATTGACATAGTAGTCGAATATGATCTCATTGAGTGGCGCTTTCTTCCCTACAAATTCATCGATCTTCTCGCTCACGTCGAAAACGATGATGATCACGGTGAACAAACCGAGTGTGAGTGCGAAACTCCCGACAAATTTCCGGATGATGTACCGGTCGAGTATACTGAGCGGGTTACGCATTGGAAGCCTATGACTTATCGAGCTTGCTTTCGACGTTTTTGACGGTAAGTATAAAGATCCTGGACAGGTTATCGCACTCTTGCACGATGGGGGTGAGAATGGCGGCGTCCATCCAGCCTTCTTCAATACCAAGCTGCATCCAGAAGGCACATCCATTTACGTGATCGATCGCCTTGTTCAACCTTTCTCCGAAGTAGCGGCCCACCTGAGAAACCGATAAACTCTTGCTGATTATTCCAAGATCTGCAGCCCGCCGCAGCAATTCCACTCTGGCCATCTCCGACAAATGGTCACGGGCAGGTATCAAACGCCCCACTTTGATGCAGGTAGCCACTAAGGTATCGGTACGCAGGCGTATTTCTTCAGGATTCATATAAAGCGTTTAAAGTCTTCGACTAACAATTTCGATCATCGTATTCTTCCAGGCTGCGAAGGTACCTGCCAGGATCTGTTTTCGGGCTTCCCGCACCAACCACAGGTAGAACTTCAGATTCTGTTTACTGGCAATGGCAGAGGCCTGTTGTTCCTTGGCGATCAGCAAGTGTCGCAAATAGGCTTTGGAATGTTCCGGACTCAGCAATGGATCTATGGGGCTGAAATCCCGCTCCCACCGTTGATTGCGAATATTCAGTATCCCTTCCGTTGTGAATACTTGTCCGTTTCGGGCATTTCTGGTCGGCATCACACAATCGAACATATCGATCCCCAGTGCAATACTCTCCAGAATATTGGCAGGTGTTCCCACCCCCATCAAATAACGCGGTTTGTCTTTGGGTAAAAAGCCCGTAACGAGCTCTGTCATAGCATACATGTCCTCGTGTGGTTCCCCCACACTCAAGCCACCGATCGCATAACCGGGAGCATGTTTGGAAGCGATATAGGAAGCGCTCTGTTCCCTCAGCCCCGGATATACACTGCCTTGTACAATTGGGAAGAAATACTGAGGGTAACCGTATTTTACGTTTGTTTCCTGAAGGCGCAGCATACAACGGTCGAGCCAGCGGTGGGTCATTTCCATGCTCTTCCGTGCATATTCAAATTCACAGGGGTACGGCGTACATTCATCGAATGCCATGATAATATCTGCACCAATGCTGCGCTGAAAATCCATGACAGATTCAGGGCTGAATAAATGTTTCGATCCATCAATATGACTTCTGAACCAAACGCCTTCCTCCTTGATCTTTCGCTGGTCGGATATGGAATAGACCTGATATCCACCGCTATCGGTGAGGATGTTTCGGTCCCAGTTCATAAAACCATGTAAACCTCCTGCCTCTTCGAGTATATCTGTACCGGGACGCAGATACAGATGATAGGTATTGCCGAGAATTATCGGCGCATCTATGTCGTTTTTGAGCGTTTCATTGGGTACCGCTTTAACGGTGCCCTGGGTTCCCACCGGCATGAATATGGGTGTTGGAACAGGCCCGTGTGCGAGGTTCAATGTTCCGGCTCTTGCTCCGGAACCCGGGTCGGTGGCCTCCAGCTCAAATAACATTATCCTTCGAAGTGCAGGATAAACTGTATAAGTTTGGGCGACATACGGGTTATGGAACCTGAATAGATGAACTCATCCGGTGCCATCTGATTATTGAGTCCATTACTCACCCTGAACTCCGGAGAGAATTTGAAGTATTCGTAATAGAGATCCAATCCCACACCCAGATCGTAGCTGAACGTATTTGGATACAATGCTACTATAGGTTTGGTATTACTTCGATCCGTTTCGATGTCCGAAGCAAAATCGTGTCGGTACGTAGCCCCTCCAATGAGATACATACGCGCATTCTTATAGCGCTTGGATTTGTATTTGAGCTGCATGGGTATCTCCATGTAGGTAGATCGGATCTCCGCCAGTTCCTGATTCCCCCCTTTAAACCCAAAATCGAGATGGCGCTCTACGAACTGAATATTCACCATGGTGCGGAAGTCCCAGTACTCAAGCAGTCGAAAATTCACGATCCCCCCTACTCCAAAACCCGGAAAACTGAGGGTTCGAACGGTTTGCATGGTGTCAAAATCCATGAAATCGGCGGAACTGGTGTATTTCAGTTTTGCACTGCTACCAATGATCGAGAATCCGAAATGCACTTTCTGTAGATCATACAAGGGGTTTACTACCTGCGCAGATGAACCTGGAACCGATGCCAAAGCGATCATAAGGATCAGGAAATACCTGATAACCCCGTTTCGGGCGGGTATTTTCTTCATAGTGCTAAGAGCTTGCTTCATCTTTTAACGCCGTATACAGCGAACATATTCCAAAGGTGAGTTTTTTCTGTTGAGTATGTGTCAAACCTGTGGAAGAAAGTAGTTCCACGAACTCCTTTCCCTCCGGAAAAGCCTTGACCGACTCCGGTAAATACGTATAGGCTTTCCTGCTTCCGGAAAAGATCTTACCCAAAAACGGCAATATATAGGCATTGTAGAACCCATAAAATTGTTTCACCGGAAAAGCCGTTGGATAGGAGAATTCAAGCACAGCGAGCATTCCTCCCGGTTTCAATACCCGTCGCATTTCGGCCAGGCCCTTTCGGAGATCCTCGTAGTTGCGCACGCCGAAAGCAACCGTAACTACATCAAAGGTATTGTCCGGGAACTGAAGCGATTCCGAATCGCCGCGATCAAGCCGAACATTGGTTATCTTCAACTTCTCGATCTTTTTTCGACCAATGGCGAGCATATTCTCCGATATATCCACGCCGATCACCTCCCCGGCTCCCTTTTTGGAAGCTGCAATGGCCACATCGGCGGTGCCGGTTGCCACATCGAGTATTTTATCGTGCGGCACCTTACTGATGGTTCGGATCATGGTTTTTCGCCATGATCTATCGATGCCCAGTGAAAGGAAGTGATTCAGAAAGTCGTAACGACGGGAAATGTCGTCAAACATTTCCTCTATTTGCGCCTTTTTTGAGCCTTCGCTTGAAAATGGTTTGACCTCTTGTACCTGCATGGTAAGGCTAACAGCCTCAATCTGATTAAGTTTGCAAATATCCCTGATGCAGATCAAATCAGCAACCTTTGTACAATCCTATCCCGAATTCAGCAGTATGCCTGAAAAAGGGTTACCTGAGTTCGCCTTCATCGGCCGGTCCAATGTAGGCAAATCCAGCCTGATCAATATGCTCACGGAGCGGAAAGATCTGGCAAAAACGAGTTCCAAACCCGGAAAAACACGACTGATCAATTCATTTCTGATCAACGGGGAGTGGAATCTCATAGATCTTCCAGGATATGGTTTTGCCCAGGTATCCCGAAAAACGAGGGCACGTTTCGGAGACATGATACAGGATTATCTTAAAGAACGCCGTCAGTTACATTGCGCTTTTGTTCTGATCGATAGCCGCATCCCTCCTCAGGCAATTGATCTCGAATTCCTGGACTGGTGTGCGATCTCGGAAGTTCCCATTGCGATCGTACTTACAAAGACGGACAAAAGTAAAAACACGCAGAATCAGGAGAACAGGGAACTCCTACGGGCTGCGCTCTTCAAAAGAGGCTGGGAAGAATTGCCGGAACTGTTCGAGAGCAGTGCTGTGAAGAGGAATGGAAGGACCGAGATTTTGACTTACATCGATCGCATTCTGAATCCGCGCACCGGGAATTGAGGAAAAGTTGTCGAAACATCGGTACCCATGCTTAGCGTATCCGGTCGGGAAAGCGGGCATCTTTGCTGTTTTATCCGTTTATGGAGCCCGTTGCGCTGTTGTTGTTGATACTTTTTGGACTGTTCGTATGCATACAGATCGGTTATCAAGTCCTTGTTCTAAGTCGGAACCTGAGTTACAAGGAAAAAGAGGGCACATATCGGGAAGGTGTGAGTGTGATCATTTGTGCCAGAAATAACCGCAAAGGACTAAGTAAACATCTCGAGTCCATTCTCAATCAAAGCTATCCGATTTTCGAGGTCATCGTCGTGAATGACGGATCGACCGACGGAACCAAAGTACTGCTCGAAGAATGGGAAAAGAAGTTTGAGAAACTACGTGTTGTTTGGCTCGATATTGATGAAAAATACCACAGGGGTAAAAAATTCGCACTTACCATGGGGGTGAAGGCCGCCCAATATCCCATATTGCTAATGACCGATTCCGATTGCCAACCGGCTTCGGATCAATGGATCTCGAAAATGGTTGCTCCGTTCAGTGATCCTCAAACGGAAATTGTTCTGGGGTTGGGGCCATACGAATCGAAGCGCAACTTTCTGAACTGGATCATTCAATTGGACACATTTCACACGGTACTTCTCTACAGCAATTTTGCCCGGTTTGGGAAACCATATATGGGAGTGGGCCGGAATCTGGCCTATCGCAAGGACTTATTTTTCAGGGTGAAGGGTTTTGCCCGTCATCAGCATATACTCAGTGGAGATGATGATCTCTTTGTGAACGAGACGGCCAATGCCTCCAATACTGTGGTTTGCACCGATCCGGAGGGTATGACCATCAGCGATGCACATAATAAATTCAGCAATTGGGTGCGTCAAAAGCTGCGACATCTCACCACTTCGGTACATTACAAAGGCCCGGATCAAATTCGACTTTTGGGTTATCACGTCAGCATCCCGATGATCTATGCACTGTTCGTTGTTCTGTTGATCCTGAACGTAGATGTGTATATCACACTCGCACTCTTCGGAGTCTACTTTCTCACCTACAGTGGTATTTTGATCGGGAACATGCTGAAACTGAATTACCGTCCTTATATAGCCGGTTTCCCCTTCTTTCACATTTTCTGGCTGTTGATGATCCTCTTTCTCGGGATCCGCAGGCCATTCTGGCGTTCTAAACCCAAAGCATGGATCTGATCCGCTCCTATTTTCCCGAGCTGAGTACTGAACAAATTCTACAGCTTCAAAAACTGGGTGACCTCTATACCGAATGGAACAGCCGCATCAATGTCATAAGCCGCAAAGACATCGACGAATTGTATCTGCGACATGTACTGCATAGCATGAGCATTGCCAGGTTCGTGCGATTCAAACCGGGTTCCCGGGTTCTCGACATCGGTACCGGTGGAGGCTTTCCGGGTATACCGCTGGCCATTCTCTTCACTGAAACCAATTTCGTGCTCAGCGACTCTATTGGAAAGAAGATAAAGGTGGTTGCAGCCGTTGCCGAAGAGATCGGACTCAAGAATGTTCGAACGGTTCATGGTCGGGCAGAAAGCATAAATGCGTCTTTTGATCACGTGACCGCGAGAGCAGTTACCCGATTGGCAAAGCTCTGGACCTGGGCTGAACCAAGGCTGCGCGATTCGGAAAATGAAGAACGCGGTCTATATACCTTGAAAGGTGCAGGACTAGAAGATGAACTCGATGAATTCCGAACTGCATTTCCGGGAGCCAGTATCACGGAGTACGGATTGAGCGGGATATTCAAGGAACCATTCTTTGCGGAAAAGGCGCTGATCCGGGTGCTTCCACAAATGTGAACGGCGCAATGACTTTCGTTGCGTATTCCCTACTTAATGAAAAAGAGGCGATCACGGCTTACCGGCAACATTCAGTTCTGTGGCCTCTTCAAAGTTAAACTTAGCGTGGGTCGACCATCACGCTTGTCTTATTCCCGTTTTTATCAAATATATGGACGAGCGTTTTCTCTGTGAATCCGTCAGTCGGGAAGCAAACCGTTCTCTGAAAGAATGCTTCGCACATTTGATCCTCAAACACGATCACGGCATTGCGCTGTGGGGGTAGGCTTTTCATGACGGCTGCATCCAAAACCAACTTGAAGTCGCGTTTCGGTCCACAACCACTGTAGCCCATACGGGCTTTGATGAGTCCATCTTCAAATCGCAGATCCTGCATTTTAAAATCAGAAGCATCCGCCCGGGCGGTGTCGCCGGGATTCATGAAGATCGTTTTACCTTGTTCCTGACAAGCCAATTCGGCTCCGGCCTCTCGTATACAATCGATTCGGACCGTAGGTCCAACCATGCAGATATTTGGTAAATTGGTTTCCGTATATCCGATATGTAATTTCTGTCCTGCCTTGAGCTCAAAGTCGGGAATGATCTCCGTGGGGAGCAACTGTTCCCCACTCTTTGTTCGAAGAATCAATCCACAACCATCTAGTCCGGTAAGATCGACAACCTCCACCTCGGTATTGCAGCGATTGTCATTGTCCATACCGCTGCGATCGGAACAATGCTGAAGGGTTAACGAGAGTGCGAATAATACGGCTAAACTTTTCATAGTCATTCACTTACCTGAGAAGATGTACTGTACCCCTCAACTGATATTGTTTATCCTGATAATCGCTGTAGCGGATATGGTAGACATAAACCCCTCCGGCGCAATCCTGTCCTTTATAGGTACCATCCCAATCGATCTCTTTATCGGTGCTGTTGAACACCTCTTCTCCCCAACGGTTGTAGATGGAGATCTCGTAATCCTTAATGGCCACTGTTACCGGATTGAAAGTTTGATTGATCTGATCCTGATTTGGTGTAAAGGCATTAGGGACATACACGTTTGGATTGAAGAAGAAACAAAGTTCATTCGACCATGAAACTTCATTTCCACCATCCTGTTCAATGGCTTTTATGCGATAACAGCGTTTGAATTCCTCCGAATTGCCATCAATGAAGATCGTAGACCCGGGATCGGCATCCTGCACATATTCAAAGGAATTACTCTCATTCGTTTTTGAATACAATTCATAGCGCCTCACGCCATTATCCCAACCCAGATAGGGTGAAAAATTCAGGAAGATATCAAAGTCGTCCTCCGACTGTGAACCTCTGAGCCATACATTGGTGTGCGGTTCGCTGAAGTGTTCCACACCGCAGAGATCAACAGCCCGAATGCGGTATTCCCATGCAAATTCATCAGTATTCAGCCCCAGATCGAGGAAGTTGGTAAAGGATTCGGATAAGATGGTCTGCCAAACATCGCCCGTACCGGCTCTTCGGCGTTGTATTTCAAAATCTCCGGTTCTGAGATCGTCGTACGTCTGACCAAATTTTCCGGATATCCGGTCATCGGGGAAACCAACACTCACGACCTTCAGATCGATTTCCATTCGGGAAACCACCACAGGCAGTTCCAGGGTATCACCAACACAGGTGAACTCTGAGGTTTCCACAACTCGGATAAGACCGGTACCATTTGACGACCAATCCACAATAAGCGTATCACTGGTACTTCCAGTGCTTCCGCCTCCTGAATAGGTCCAGGCGTAAGTTGAATTCGCAAAACCCTGAACGCTGTATGTTTTCGCCAAAACATCCGGGTAACACAGTACGGCATCCCCAAAAATTCCTTTGGTAGTTGGTTTTGGGTGCACGAGGACAACCGAATCGATCAGTTCTCCCAAACAGCTATCTTTAGTGAGTTCAACAACTTCAATCGTGTAATTCCCGGCAATTGGCCAGGCCAAACGAATGGAGTTGGATCCCTGGCCGGAAATTCCGGCAGCGTTACCATTTACAGTCCAGGCATAGGTTGAGCCGGGCATTCCTCTGACGGTGTAAACGAACGTGTCGGGTCCCTCGCAAAGATCGAAGTCGCCTTCAATTTCACGGGCGGTAGGGCTTGGGAAAATGTCGATATCCAGGTATAGCCACGGGCTCACACAAGCTTTGTTATTCACAGCATCGAATGCGCTTTCCTGCACGCCTACCCGACCTGAACCTGCATTTGGCCAAAGCACCGTTATCGCATTCGAGCTATCTCCCGATTGTTGCGTGCCGTTGGTGATATCCCAGTTGTATACAGAACCCTGGCTCGGGAAAACAGAATAGGGCAATGCACCTTCATTATCACATACCTTGTTGTCGCCAACCGGCACCTGACCACGGAGATTGTGGTCTATGATCACCATGATACTTATTGGGTCGCTCGAACAACCGAAACGATCTGTTTCCACGAGATCGATCGACCCGTTTCCTACATCACCCCAATTGATCTGAATTCGATCTGTGCCATTCGGAGATGCCGTGTTCCCGCCCTGAACGGTCCACAAATAACTCGATCCTCGATTCCGTTGAGAGAAGTATTCAATTCCGGTGGCATTTGGACAAACAGATAGCGGACCGCTTATGCCTGGACCGGGTTTTCGCACATTTACCGGATAGAATGAGGTATCGCTGAAGCAACCGTTTGGACCTCGCTCAATGGCCGCGATGTAATGATCACCTAAGTTGTTCCAGAGCACGTTCGCTGTGGTATTGGTATTGCTCTGTATCACACCACCGCTTATAAGCCATTGGAACGTGGAACCCGGTTTAGGTGCAATGGAGTACACAACACCTGAGGCATCCAGGCATACGGTATCCGGACCCGTGATCACCGGTGGAGGCGGACTTGGGATCAGATCTACGATCAACTCGACAGTATCGCCCGGACAATTGAACTCACTGATCTCAACCATTCGAACCAAACCCTTGCTAGCCGAACTATTCCAGTCTACCAAAATATCACTGCCCGGTGTAAGTCCCACGGCTGTGCCTCCAATAACTTCCCAGTAGAATGTACTTGTGGTTTTGGGTTTATCTGCACTGTAGGCGTAAACTTCGTTATTACCTGAGCACACGCGCTGTGGCCCATTGATCTTTAACGAGCCTTCGAACTTTTTAACGATGATCTCGATGTTCTTTTTGTCGTTCTTGGGTGGACATCCATCGTCTTCAACGATCACCGTGAACACGTAGGGCTCATCCCGTGCCTGATCACAACTCGGGGTCCAGCAGAATTCGGAGGACACGGTGCGTCTTCCACTTCTTTCAAGCAATGTGGCCAGTGGAGCTTTAAACCCATTCTCACCGGTGAAGATGTCGCCATCGCCCGAAATTTTGACATTGTCACCATCCGGATCAAAGCCTTCGACATCGAAGCACAATTGTTGCCCGGCCTCCACTTCATACCTGTATCCGGTAGGGACTACTACTTTGGGTTGTTCATTTGGAGGACAATCCAACACGAGGATCTGCAGATCGAGTCGCACCCTACTGAGCAACTGACCGTTGCGATATTCCAGCACCTCTATTGCCACCACATAGCTTCCCGGCCTGGGGGCATATAAGGTGGTCAATCCGTTTGAGTTATCGATCTTTATGAAAGTACCAGCCCCAAAGGGTCGTGTATAGCTGTATCCAGTCTGATAGAAAACCGAGTCGATCGGCAATTGCAAATTCGGAGGAGGGCTGGGCATTGCACCACCATCGGTCGGCGCTCCCCCCTGAAACGGCCACACGAACCTGTACACCAGCGAGTCCCCATCAGGATCAATAGCGCGGTTCAGGAAAACATTTGTGTCCTTGGCACACATATAGGGGCTTGGAACTCCGCTGAAAAACGGAGAACTATTTCGTATCTGTGGATTGGGTATGAAACAGTAATAGGTCTGCCCCTGAAAAGGCCGACCGTCCCTATTGGTCAGGTTGTCCTGAAAATTCCTGCAACAGCGCACGAAGGTGAGATGGTAACCGACTGAATTCGGTGGCAGGGATATCACAGCCTCGTAAAAACCCTGCTCGATGTTCACCTTGTCCAGGTAATAATCACAATCCGTGCTTCCCGGCGGATCAACCCTTCGGCGAAAAATGAGATTGATGGGAAACGGGCGATGCAACTGAAGGGTATTGTTGTTGAGATGCACTCCCAATTCGATCTGCTCGTCAAAATCGACCGTAGATTGCGCCCGATCACGGAATACATGCAGCGTTACCTTGTAATCGTAATCCCCATCCGCATTCCTGCCCAAATACTGATAGCTCATGTACCCACCGATCAGGTGGGTCGCTCCGGCTTCGAATCCGAATGCCAGAATGATCAGGAGATACCAGTATTTTCTCAATGTGCCTATTGCGGTTTAGTCTACTAAGTTACGCTTCTTTTGTCGGTACTGAAGGCTGATTTTTGTTGTTCTTTCAGGTAGGACACTATTTCAAACAAATTTATTGCCTGAACGTCAGTCAGGTTTAACTCATTTTTATACGGTTCTCCGGTTATGTAGACACAAGGCATGTTCAGATTTTGGGCAAACTCAAGGTCTGAGATCGAATCGCCGATCATCAGACTGCGCTCAAATTCGATCTCGGGAAACTCCGATCTTGCCTGCAATCCCATCCCCGTATTCGGTTTTCTGCAGGGATCCTTTGCTGCGGCCAAAGCAGTGCACGTGTAAATAGCATCGATCCTCCCCCCAGCCCTCTCCACCTCATTCTTCATAAAACTGTGGATACGATTCAGATCCTGTTCGGTCATGAGCCCCTTACCAACACCTTGTTGATTCGTTACCACCACGATCCTTCCAAAAATAGAATTTGCATCCTTCAGGGCCTCTAACACACCGGGCAGAAATTCAAACTCTTCTACTGAGCGTACGTAATCATCTATTTTCCGTCGGTTCAAAACACCGTCGCGATCGAGAAACAGCGTCCATTTTCCGGAACACGAGGGAAGAGCGAACCGTGCCCTTGCCTTGTAATAATCTTCGGGGATGCCTATATCGATGAAATAGCCATCGGCCAAAAAAGCATTAAAATGCCATTTTGAAACATAAGGCTCGAGAAAATCCTGTTCGAAAGAGAACATCTCACCGAGGGGAAGTTCGAGGAATTTTACCTTGTTCAGAGCGTAAACACCTGAATTGATCAGGCCCTTTTCAAGCCCGGTCCTTTTTTCGTGGAATTTAACAATTCGGGTTTCTGAGAGTTCTACGGTTCCATAGCGATCCGGGTTGATCATTTCCTTCAGCGCCATGGTAAAAACGCTTTTTCGTTCTGAATGAAAACCGTAAAAGGAATTCAGATCAATATTGAAGAAAGTATCCCCGTTAAAGACCAACACATCATTTTCCCGGCAAAACTTGAGTGCAAAAGCGATAGCACCACCCGTCCCCAGGGGACTCGTCTCTGTTGCATAACTTATCGGGACCCCATTCCATTCCGCACCAAAATAGGAACGGATCGTTTCGGCCTTGTAACCTACTGAAAGCACAATATGTTCGATTCCCTGCGCACAGATATGCCGGAATAGATGCTCCAGGAAGGGCACTCCGGCAACTGTTGCCATGGGTTTAGGCAGATCGGCCACTACGGATTGCAATCGGGTACCTTTTCCCCCGGCGAGTATGATCGCTTCGCGGATTGCCGTCATCGGATGGTATAACTATACAGACCTTCCGTAGTGTACTCGTAATGCTGATGCTTGACTCCGATGGATTCCAGGGCACGTATGACCTGGTAGCGGCAATTCAAAGGACAATAGAAGAACAGATAACCACCACCTCCTGCTCCGGATATCTTGCCACCTGTTGCACCGGCCTGAAGAGCAACCTCGTACATACCGTCGATCTCGGGATTTGAGATGCCGGCAGCCATTCGTTTCTTCGACTCCCAACTCTCATGGAGAATACTGCCTAAGCGGTCGAGTTCGCCCCGCAACAAAGCTTCTTTCATGCGCATGGCCTGAATTTTAACCCGGTGCGTGGCTTCTAATGCATCCTCTGCACCTTTTTCGATGTTAGCCGTTTGCGTTTTTATGATCTTGGCACTTTCGCGGCTGGTTCCCGAATAAAACAAGACCAAATTGTTCTGAAGCTCATGCATGATCTTTCTCCGCACCCTGAGCGGGTTCACGATCACCTTGTCATCTGCGTAAAATTCCATGAAATTGAATCCGCCGAAAGTAGCGGCATATTGGTCCTGTCGGCCTCCTGCCAGCCCCATATCGACCCGCTCGATCTCGTAGGCGAGATGGGCCATATCGTACTCACCGAGTGGCAATCCCTGCCATTCGGCAAAAGCTCCGAGAATGGCCACCACAAGTGTGCTTGAACTGCCCAGACCGCTTCCCGGAGGTGCATCTACATAGGTTGTTAACCGAAAAGAAAGACCCTGCGGAAAATAGGATCGGCTCAGTCTGTTATAAACCCCCTTGATAAGGTCGAGTTCGCCGTTCAGATCCAATTCGGGTGCGCTTTCCAATTCAAGTAGAATGCCCTGATCGCGAGAATCCAGAATGATGCCATTTTCGATTGGTTCAATACTGGCATGGGCGAACAGATTGACGGTGGCATTGAGGATGGCTCCGCCGTGCAGGTCGGCATAAGGACTCACGTCGGTTCCACCGCCTGCCAGGCCCAGACGCAAAGGTGCTTTGGATCGAACGATCATTCTGCAAAAGTACGCTCCATTTTAAGAATGGACTTTGCCGCATCATGAAGGTATGATTCATGGAACGCATATCTTTGATGCCACTTGATCTCTGTATGAAACACCTCCTTTTTTGCGGACTTTTGCTCACAATCCAGTCCGTGCACGCCCAGAACGTAGCCTTGAATTTTGACGGTTCTGATGACTGTGTGCTCACCAACACACCTGCCATAACCGGCAACAAACCCCGAACAGTAGAGGCCTGGATCCGCACTACCGTGAACGCCAATCCAAGTGCGGGAGGTAAACAAAAGGTCCTGGTGGACATGGGCGACATGAATACCGGAGGCCGATTCACATTCAATCTGTTGTACAGCAATGCCATCCGTTTGGAAGTTGGAGGTAGCGGATTAAATGGCAGGAAGGCTGTGAACGACGGAAAGTGGCATCATGTGGCGGGTGTTTATGACCCCAAGGCTTCTTTGAATTTCAGTTTGTATGTGGATGGTAAACTCGATACGGCAGGCAATATCCCCACAACCGTGAACACAAATGCAACCAATGATGTGATCATCGGGAAGCGCAATGACAATACAGGATATTATGAAGGCGACATCGATGAAGTACGCATCTTCGATTATGCCCGAACCGACAGTGCAATCCGGGCGGATATGAATACCGAGTATTGCTCTTACCCTTCCGGTTTGTATTGCTATTACAAGATGAACGACGGATTACCCGGAAAGAACAATTCCTCCCGCAAAACAGCGAAAGATGCCACCGGAAGCGGGAATAAAGGCACGCTTAGCGGATTTGCTCTGAGTGGAACAAGTTCGAACTGGATCGATGGCACAAAGCTGAACGGTGGCGATACCCGCGACACGATCACGGTGATGGAATGCCGGAGCTATCGGGGTCCGGGAGGGAAAAATGTGTACACCCAATCCGGTGTTTACGAAGAAATACTCACGAATAAAGCCGGGTGCGACTCCATAGTCAGGATCGAACTCACAATAGGACAAAATTCGAAATACCAGGAAGTTACAGCTTGCGATTCATTTCTCAGTCCGACAGGTCGCATCGTTCGAAAGAGCGGCTATTTTACGGACACATTCTTCAATGCGAACAGATATGGGTGTGACTCGATCCTACTTACGAACCTCACTATACGCAAACATTCAGAAGCACAGGATTCCGCAAGTTTCTGCGACTCCATTCGCGTGGACGGAAATTGGTTTTACAGCAATTTCGACATGAAACTTTACTCAAAGAACAGCTTCGGATGCGATTCGGTGATCACTGTGAAATACCTGAGAAATTCGGGAATAGAAACGCTGACCCAGACCTCGGCATGTGATTCATTCAGGGCAGATTGGGGCGATACCTATACGCAATCGGGTCGATACCGGCATGTTTGGAAAGGCGGTGCCCGGAACGGTTGCGATACCGCCGTTGTTCTTGATCTGAATATTTCGCCTTCGTACCATGTCTCCACAGACCGGGTATCCTGTGATTCATTCGTCAGTCCTACCGGTCAGATCTATCGGTCCAGCGGAGCGTATGAAGAGGTTTTCAAACGCACTTCCGGCTGCGACTCTGTGATCACCTATCAAGTCACGCTGAATCAATCAAAGCAACAAGAACAGAATATTGAAGCTTGCGACTCCTTTTCGTTCTATGGGAAATGGTATTCCGGTTCAGGCAAACTTCAACAAAAAGTCCAAACGAAGGCAGGTTGTGATTCGCTCATTGTTGTGGATCTAACGGTAATTCGGATCGACACAGCAGTTACCCGAGTGGGCAACGGATTAGCTGCATCTGAAGATAATGCCTTGTATCAATGGTTCGAATGCCAGACCGATCGGGCAATTTCGGGTGCAACCATGCGGGAGTTCTACCCTCTGTCACCCGGCGATTATTATGTTGAACTGAAAAACGGATCGTGTACGAAACGCTCCCTGTGCTTCAGCACCACAAATCTCCATACGGTTGAATTATCGGATATATTTCCGGCAAGTATTCGTTTTGACCAGGCCAGAGGGCAGTTGAATGTCAACTATTATGGATCAAGTCCAGGTATGCACTTGCAGATCATGGACATGGCGGGAAAAGTAATGGAGGAACGGGTATTTCAACGTGGAACAGATCATTCATTGAGCTTGAATTACTCTGCCGGAACCTATGTGATCAGCATCGGGTCTGCAGAAGGTATTTACCGCAAGCGCATCCTTCTGAACTGAACCTGGTCCGTTGGGCTCAAGTAGCTCACTTCTTGTCTTACTACTCTAGAAGTGCCTGTATGTCATTTCCTTCTAAGGCTTTTGCAGACATCGGCCTACGCCCCTGATTTTCGGGAAGCTTGAGTTATTTTGCAGATTCTGTGAAAATCCTATTCCCCACCAGTATAATGGCTGTGATCCGATCTCGTTTTTTCCTTCCCATACTCCTGTCTCTATGCTTCTTTTCGGCGCATGCTCAGATGTCGGGAACATATACGATCAATAAATGGGCTTCTGCCAGTTCAAGCAATTTCGTAAGCTTTCAGAAGGCAGCTGAGGCGCTGAAAAAAAATGGCGTTTCGGGTCAGGTGACCTTCAACGTTGTCGACACCGGGGGTACATATAACGAATTTGCAAATTTCGGATACGTGAATGGGGCGAGTAGCTCCAACAAGATCATTTTTCAGAATCACAGCATCAACAAAGGCAAGGCAACGCTGTCCGACAGAACAGGAAACTGGAGTTATTTCTTCCGTTTTGACAGCGCGGAATACATCGAATTCAAAGGGATCCGATTTGATGCGAGCAACAGGGGT
Source organism: Flavobacteriales bacterium (assembly GCA_020635435.1). Taxonomy (GTDB): domain Bacteria; phylum Bacteroidota; class Bacteroidia; order NS11-12g; family UBA9320; genus VMDK01. The sequence continues at coordinate 483,300 of JACJZU010000002.1, read as the reverse complement.
GTGAATGCCATCCACTTCTATCGAAACAATGCATACATCACCCTGGACAGCTGCGAATTCCATGGGAAGAACACGAACTCCTACCAGAACATTGCGATCGAAGCTTATACGACCTACACCAAGAATCTGGATGAGCAGCATCACTTTTACATACAGAATTGCCTCATCACGGGCTATCCGAACGGGATGCGTTTCAGGGGGTATCAATGGGCAAGTGGATACAAGGCTGATCGTGACCATGTAGTAAGTGGTTGCAGATTCCTGAATGTGAACTATCCCATCTCCACCAGCATTGTGGAGGGAATGGAGATTTCCGGCAACCTGATCGAGAGTACCGATCGCAACCAGAAGCTTTGGCAAACCGGTATGTCCCTGCAGGGGCTTATCAGCGGACAGGTGTTCAATAATCAGATCCGTCTGGTTGGGAAAGGAGCCATTTGGGGCATTTCCATGAACTATTGCGGCGGGCAAAGTTCAAAACCGACCCGCGTTTATAACAATTACGTGGAAGTGGATAATAGTGATTCGAACACGGTATGTGCGGCATTTGAAGATTATAACACGATACGGACTCAAGTGGTGTTCAACACATTCAGGTTCAAATCCTCGATTGCCTCAAACTACGCGGTACGGATCAGAAATGAAGAGCGACAGAACGAGAATTCCTTTGAGAATAACATAATCAGTGCGGAACACAACGGCTTGCTGTTTGAGTTCGACACATTCACCAAGAACTACCTCTATGTGAATCACGACCACAACAACTGGTTCCATGTAAAAACGGATAGTGCATTCCGCTACCGGGGTACGTATCACGACCTGGCGGGCTTCTCAAAAGTGGCCAATCGCGACACAAATGCATTGAATGTGTGGCCTTATTTTGATTCATCAGGATACCATACTGCGAACCTGTTCTTGGACGGAGCCGGAAAGTACAACAGTTCCATTCAAAGAGATATCGACGGTGATCCCCGAGGCACGAAAGCGGACGTTGGGGTTGACGAATTCCGTTCGTATGCGAATGCTGCCGGGATCGACAGTCTGGATCATCGAGTTTTGTGTGGCGGGCTCAATTCCCCGATCGCGTATCTGCGCAATATGGGTTTCGACACGCTGAAAAGTGCCCGAATCGCATTGTCGGTGCGAAGGGGGAGCGGAAGCTGGCAACTGCACAAAACCATTCAATGGACCGGCAATCTTGGTCCACACGAAGTGGAAAGCATATCGCTGGACACCATCAGTGTGGCCTATAACGATACTTATCAACTTCGGGTTGAGATCGTTCAGGTGAACGGAAAAACAGATTCACTGAAGGCATTCGGCATGAACCCCTGGTACTCCCCGGCAGCCAAACCCGGTATGGGCGGTACATATACGGTAGGAGACAGCAGCAGCGATTTTACCGATCTGAAAAGTGCATTGAAGGAATTGCATGGCAGAGGAATGTGTAAGAGTGTTGAATTACTTCTCGAGAGCAAGACTTTTGAAGGGCCCTTCCATCTCTACGAAATTCCGGGTAGTTCACTGCGCGACAGCATCGTCATTCGCAGCAGGGATACCACCAAATTGGCTACCATCCGTCGTTCCGGGAAGGCAGATACGGTGAGTATGGCATTCCATCTCCATTCCGCACGATTCTTCACCTTGGAAAGACTGCGGATCGTGAACGACAGCCTCGTTTCAAAAGGGAAAGGGGTGCATCTGGATGGCAATTCAGCCTATATCAACATTCGAAGCTGCCATTTTCATTACAGTCATTACGCACAACACGATTATGCCGTCGGGAATACGGAGAATTCCATGCTCAATGAGATCCGTATTGAGAATAATCGAATCACGCAAGCAACCGGCAATATTAACGGACGGCCAAAGGTTGCCATTCAGATCCGAAAAAACAGTGATCGGAACAGCCCCTATCACCGAAACATCCGGATATCCGGTAATTACATCGCGCCGTTCCTGGCGGAAGGAATATTTGTGGAGAATACCCGCAATCTGACAGTTGACGGGAATATTCAGATCGAGGACCGGGACGATTACCGCTATACGAACGACTTTTATTCGCTCCGGGTTTGGAATATCCGGAATATGGCCATCCGCAACAATCGATGGCAACGCTCGAATCGTCAGGTTGTCGACGTGCGCTACTGCGTTGGGCTCAGCGAACCGATCGATATCAGCAACAATGAGATCGTGGCATTAAGTTCTGTGAACAACAATCCGGCCGCGCTTTTCATCAACGGATCGAACATGGCATTGCGCCATAATACGCTCGTGGTTTACGGTGATTATCTCGCTTCATACGCATTGGGAGGACTCGCCGACTCCAATTTGTACCTGGTAGGTAACAACTTCATCAATTACGGCAAGGGTATGGCGGCTCAGGTGGAATTGAACGGTTTGAGGGAAAACCACGGAAATAACTTCTTCACCAATGGGCCCAGAGTGATCCACCTCACGAAAAAGACCAACGGATACCTTACCTACAATGAGGAAACAGACAGTATTCCATTCTCCAATTATTTCCGGATCGACCCATACTTCTACGAAAAGGCCGCTCAAATTCCGGCCAATATCCAATTGCAGAATAAAGTTCGGGACAGTGTACTTTTCAACGACATTTTGGGGAACAAGCGAGACAGTCTTTCAGACATAGGTTGTTATGAATTCAAGAGACCGGCAGCGGATGCGAGTATTCTGTGGATGGATGCCTCGACCTTCTGTGAAGGGAATCAGAATATTTCTGTAAGCATCCGAAACGACGGGTACGACACGCTTCGCTCCTGTGCTTTGCGCCTGTTGGTCAGCCGAAACGACAGTGCATTTACGGAGGTACGGCGCGTACATCCGCAGCTGAAGCTCAGCAATGGACAGCGTACATCTGTTGATCTTGGAAGCATATCCTTTTCTCAAAACCAACTGTACAAACTTCGGATTGAAATAGACAGTGCAAATGGTGTAACGGATTCCGGACTTGTAGCCAATAGGGTGGAAACCGACAGCTTCCGGACCTCGTTGAGCGGAGAGTACAGTGTTGGAAAGCCGGGGGACGATTTCCCCGATCTGTATCAGGCCATCGACCAGTTGAACCGTTGGGGAGTATGCGGACCTGTGCGCTTCCTGCTTCGCGATACGACCTTCAAACGATCGATACGGCTTGTTTCTATCCCGGGAGTTTCTTCTGTCAATACAATAGAATTCACATCGCATCCCGCCAACCGGTCTCTTCCGAGATTGGATTACCCTTCCAAGATTGCCTATCTGTACAACGATATACCATACAAAATGATCATGTTGGAGAATTGCTCCCACATCACCTTCGACAGTATGGTCATACGCAGCGGGGATATGGACACTCTGCCGAACAGCAATTACTATCAGACACGTTTGATCGAATTGAAAGGCAAGACCGGAGCGATCACTTTCAGCAACGACTCGATCATTGATATACCCGTGCCAGACCAACCGGTTTCATCTCAAAACTACCGGTACCATTTCTATCTGGAATACGACAACAAATCAGCAGGCTACGAACGGATAAGTATATTGAATTGTGCCTTTCTTGGTGGAGCTGACCCAGTGTTCGTCAATAGCCCGGCGAATTACTTCAGTCCGGGCAAGATGGAGATCCGCAATTCAACCTTCGATGGATATGTAGGCAGCATACTGGTGCAGAGTGTGGACTCGATGTTCTTCCACGGAAACAAGATCTCGAACGTCCGAAGCGTCAACGGTAGGCATGGATTTGGGTTCTCTTCAGCTTGCGCCTATTGCTCCGCAGAGGGCAATGAAGTGCATCTGAGATTCAAAGACCCCGCAAGTACGAGTGTATCGCGAACGGGGATCGCATTTGGGAACACGGTGAGTCCTTATGTACCCAAGTCTTTCGCCCGGATCGTGAACAATATGGTTTCGATCACAGGAGACAGTTCACGTGGGAATGCACGAGGGATCTCATTTAGGGGATATGATGCCTTCATAGCACACAACAGCGTGAATATAAGCAGCGCAGGTTTTTATAAAAGTGCACTTTCATTGAGTGGTGATTATTACGATACTTCGGAGGTGGAACTGTACAACAATTCCCTTGTGAACAAGACCACCGGCCCGGCTATAATTTTCGAAAACACCTATCTGAACCTGAAGTCGGATCACAATAATTTCCTGACGAAAGGTCCGAATCTGAGCACAGACAAACTTGTTCTGAAGAATCTCGAAGCCTGGCAGAAAAGGTTCAACAGCGATCAGAACTCGCTGTCCATCGATCCGGAATACGTCAATGACACTAACCTCCATACGGTTTCCAGACGATTGAATCATGGTGCAATGCGGCTTGCATCCGTAACAACCGACATAGACGGAGATCATCGAGACACTACACGCCTCCCGGATATAGGAGCGGATGAATTCAATATTTCGCTCAATGACGCTCGGATCGTTGGAACGGATCATTTGGGCCGGTGTCCGGATTCGCAGTACGTTTATATCGATCTGATCAACGACGGCGATGACAGTATACGATCAGCCGACGTAAGTTGGTTTGTAAAGCGGGGAACCTCTGCCTGGCAGAAAATGGGCAGTGTACGTTGGAATGGCGGGATCGATCTGCTGGATACCTTTCGCATGCAGTTCGGGAAGATCAGACTGGAAGCGGACAGCTTGATCAAATTGCGTTTTGAGATCGACTCGGTGAACGGCGCGGTGGATACGGTGCACAAACAGAACCTTTGGACAACTGATACCTTTACTACTGCACTGCCCTCAGTGATCGAAGTAAGCACGGGCAGCGGTCCATACCGAAATCTCGGCGATGTGGTGGATGCCCTTCATTTCAGGGGTGTTTGCGGCCCCACGCGCATTGAATTCCGTGCGGGAGAGTACGTTGGGAACGACAGTCTTGGTGCATTCCCGGGAATGGGCAGGAATAATCCGGTTACTTTCACCACCTCACCGAAAGATACCGGTTATGCCCGTTTGGTCACAAATTGGGATTCAACAGGTAGCGACTATCTCTTCCAACTGAACGGCGCCCAGTTTATCCGCTTCGACAGCATGACCTTTGAGGGTGACGGCAATACCAGTCAGGCTGTGTTCAAATTGTTGGGGAACACACAGTACATCCACTTCAACAGGGACACCCTCATCAGCAAGGTTTACAAGAATTACGCTCAGAGAGGATTGATCATGAGCGGCTTTGATGCAAAGGACAGCAGTAAATTCATCTACGTAACGAACAACTACTTCAACGGACCGAATCATGGGGTACATCTTTGGAATTATAACAGCAATACACGGGTTGACTCCGTATTGATCCGCAACAATCATTTCGAAAGACTATTCAACCCGATCAACACTGCGGCCCTCGAAGGGTTATTGGTTGAAAACAACACCATTAACATCACAGATCCACCTCACAGTCAGGCCGTTGGGATCTGGGGAAACCTCTGTTACGGTGCCATCTACCGCAACAACAAAGTGGTAATGCGCGGAAAGGACCAATTACTTGGTTTCTGGCTCGAGCACAGGCAGGACGGCACCACGGACGAAAAGGTCTTCGTGGAAAACAATTTTGTGAGCATTGATGATCAGGATCGCACCGCCCATTCATTGGGTATGCTCATCAGCTATATACGCGATGTCCGCATAGCACACAACAGCGTGTGGGTATCCTCAAGTGACACATTCTCAACTGCGATCGCATCCTACCTGGCCGATAGATGGCCCGGTAAGTATGAATTCTACAATAATTCCATGCAGGGAAGTGGAGCTGCACGTGCGTTTTTCCTGTGGACGGATACGAGCAGCACCTGGAGATCAGACAATAACAACTATTTCTCACAGCGTTCAAAAAGCATCCGGGTGGCGAATCATCTCGGAAATCTGTCGCTTTTACAGCAACGAACAGGACAGGACAGTAATTCCCTCCAGGTTCATGGCGATTTCTTTGCCTGGGATGATCTGCACACCAATAGTCCCTACCTATCACGAGCCGGAAAGCGGCTGGATCCGCCAATAACTACAGATATTGATGGTGAAATGCGCGACAGCATGTATCCGAGCATCGGTGCCGACGAGTATCCATATCGCGCTCGGCAAGCCAAGGTGACCGGTTACTTCCCTCCCTCCTACTGTCCGGGAATTTCAGCCTTTCATGCAGATATCAGGAACATTGGGGAAGACAGTATCTACAGCTTGAACATTCGCTATGCATTGCGAACCGCTCATTCCGGAAATGAAGTGGTGAAGGACACTACACACCGGGTTGCACTTGCCCCGGGCGATTCCGCCCGATTGATGCTAGGCACGATACGCCTGAGCGGTGACAGTGCTTATACCATTTTGATACGTGTAGATTCCATCAATCACTCGGACACTTTCCACAAACGCGAGCATATTCGAATTACAGATACGATCCGAACGGCATTGAGCGGTGTGTTCACCGTGGGCAGGAGCAGCAGCCACTACCGGACGCTTACGGCAGCAGTTGACGACCTGAACAAACGCGGGATATGTGGCCATATCCGATACCTGATCCACGAAGGGACGTACAATGAACAGATCGATCTGGACAATATTTTCGGAAACAGTTCAGACCGTTCTATTGAGTTCGTGGCACACCCCTCCAATAAAGCGCCGGTTCGAATTGTATATGCACCAAAAGGCAACTCCGACAATTTTGTAGTGCGGATCAAGGATCTCACATCCATAACGTTTGACAGCCTTACATTGGTTAATCCATCTGCAGATTACGGGCGGGTGATCCAATTGAGCGGAAAGAATGATCATATACACATTACCAATGACTCTATAATATCGGGGTACAACGGGATCTCCCAATATCTGTGGACCATCGAACAGGAGGACATCGCCTGGACCGGCCAATACCTCAATAATTTTGAACTGCGCAATTGTGTGATCCGCGGAGGAAGTTCACAGCTTTATTTGGGAACTACACGAACCGGAAATCCGAAATCGCGGAAGTTTGATATTGTGAATAACCAGTTCGTTGACTTCTTGTACAATGGGATCTTGTTTTATCAGGTAGACAGTCTGGAGTTTTCACATAACCTCATTGAAAGTCTCGATTCGGGTGCTCAGGAACGCTATGCAATGCGTTATTATCAGGGAAAAACAGCTTCCATACACGATAATCGTATTTACCTATTGGCACGAATCCCGGAGGGTGTGTTGCTAGGTAATGACTCAGGTACATCATCAAAACCGCTTGAATTCTACAACAATCAGATCGTGATCCGCAACTGGGCCACGGGTGTTCAAAACCGCCATACGGCTTGTTTGAATATCGATCGGGGCAACTACATAGATGTAGCCCACAATAATCTGAAGGCTGATGCGGGGAAATCCTGGTTGCACGTGATCTTCATTCCAAATACTTACGGACCAGCTCCTGGTAATCTGAAGATCCGTAACAATATACTTTCGGGTTTCCGATTGGCAGAGTGTATCTATACCCCTTTCGGAGCAAGCGATTTTTACAGCGACTACAACGGATTTTATGGAGAACATTCCACTCTTGCTACTATGGGTAAGAAGGCACATCCCAATTTGGCGAGTTTGCAATCCATAGGTACCGATGCCAATTCTGTATTTGGCAATCCCCTGTATTATGGAAATTACGATCTACACACGAGGAGTAAGGCCTTTGATGGAAAGGGAACTCCATTGAGTGCATATCCGAAGGATATCGATGGGGAACAACGGAATTCCTCGAAACCCGATATAGGTGCAGATGAGATGAACAAGTCCATTCACGATCTAAGTTTGGATGATGTGCTATGGACTGCGTTCGACATCTGTGGATCTGCGGATCAATCCGTACCTGTTGTGATAAACAATAAAGGCACATTCGACGAGAATTCATTCAGGATCACACTTGTTTCCTCAGGACCGGTTTACGATACCATCGCGTTAACCGTTCGGGACACACTCGAATATGGTTCATTGGATACCTTCTTCCTGAAAGGTCTGGATCTTTCAGCAATAGGTACATACGACATCTTTGTTTCGGTAACCGTTAGTAAAGATTCATTCCAATACAACGACACATTCCGTTTCACCTGGAAAACGCGTGCATTGGTGGCCCCGGTACTGGAGGATTATGAGGGATGTTTGAACGAATCTTATTTTGTGTTCCTCAAAGGACCGAAAGGTTTTTCGGATTACAAATGGTACAAAACCGATAGCAGTACAAAGATCCTTTCACGTGACAGTGTTTACCGTGTGATCGGCTTGAAACAAACAGATTCATTCTATGTGGAATTCTCCCCTCCTTTCAATGTTCCGAACGGAGCAAAAGATTACACCATAGGAACGCTGGAGTACAGCAAGAATTTCAAGCTCGGGCTGCGCTTTGATGTACAGAAGTATGTTGTAATTGATTCAGTGACTGTCTATCCCCAATCTACCGGGAATCTCCAGATCAATATCAAGGACAGCAGTTCCAGGATCATTTACTCGCGAATCTTCCCCATCACCACCAGAGGTAAAAATGAACTCCCTTTGAACGTATTACTGGACAAAGGGCGACGCTATACGATCGATCTGGACGGATCGGACGTGCTGGACATCAACCGAAACACGAACGGAGCGAAGTATCCGTATACAGATAAAAACGGACTGATCCGCATCACGTCAGATGAGAGCAATGCACTGAATGCATATAATTTCTTCTACGATTGGAAGTTGAAAACGCCGTATTGCGGAAAGACTGGAAGGCATAAAGTACGGGCCATCATCAAGAGTAACCCCGTAAATCCGGTTATGATCGCAGACAGCGTATGTACGGGAAGTACGGCCTACTTCATTTCTTCCAATTCGGGATCGAATACGGTGAGCTGGTATCGCAAGGAATACGATACGCAACGTTTCTGGACAGGAGATTCTCTGGGCATTGCGGATCTGAGTTCAGCTTACCGGGTTTTCGTCCAATTCGACAGCACGAACGGCTGTTCGTCCCGCAGAATTTCGTCGACAGTATATCCCAAGCCCAATCCACCCCAACCCGCACTTCGGGACACCTTTGCCTGTTCGGTGGATTCCGTGAGGATTGCCTTAGCGTCCGATACAGTTTATCGGTGGTATCAGGCATCGGACAGTAAAACGCCACTCTACGAAGGCAATGTTTTCGACATTGATATCCGAACCTATGACAGTATATGGGTAAGCAGCTTGGTGCGTACGTGTGAAGGAAAACGCAGTCTCATGTTGGTTGATAAGAAGCAACTGCCAAAGTTGCCTGAAATCCGGGGGGAACGGGTGATTTGCGAAGGAACTGATTTGGACCTGACTACCGATTCGGTAGTCATACAGTGGTATCAGGATGGAAAGCAAATCACTTTGGATAGTGTATTCCATGTGACTAATCCCGCTTCAGGTATATACGATTTTGAAATTCGCAAGGATTCTCTGGGTTGTATCAATAAAGGAAAGCTCGAACTAACCGTTCGTTCCATTCCGAAACAGTACAAGGCAGAATCCGATTCGGTTTGCCCGGACAGCTTCGCAACCCTTCGGGTGAATGCTTCTTCCGAAGTTTATTGGTTCAAGACGGACACCTCAGCTGTTTCACTTCATCACGGGAAGACTTTTACAGACAAAAGCGGAAAAGCTGTAATGTATTTTATCGAATTAGATAGTCTGGGATGTCGCAGCAATCGCTATCCGGTGCAGGCATACATGGACAGTTCGCTTATACCTGGGATGGAAATCACCGGCAAGCGCGATGCATGTTTTGGCGACGAGGCATTTGCATCTGCAATCGGCAAAAACGGAGCGATCTTATGGTATGAAGATGCGCGTGGTGTTTCATTCTACTCCGGAGGGGATACACTCAGAATTTCTGCTACTTCGGAAAGCGGCCGTTACTTCGTTCGAAGTGAGAACAGGTTCTGCAAATCGGCTATGGACTCTGTAGAAGTCTCCGTTTATCCGTTACCGCATGCCGGATTCAGCTCAGACCAAGTGGACCGACAAATCAGTCTGCAAGCGGATTCGGTAATAGAACGACGACGCTATTCATGGAAGCATCCAGACGGAAATTCAGCAGGAACAACTTCTGGATTCAGCGTAAATGCGGACGGATTTTATCGAGTTGAATTGGATGTCTATGATTCGCTCACGGGGTGTTCAAACAGCATGGTGGACAGTGTAGAAGTGATCGGATTATATGCCGGAAAATTGAGTAAGATGTACGGAATTAGGTTGTACCCGAATCCGAACAGGGGAAACTTTATTATTTCACACTCCGGTTTGAGCGGAGGGTATCAGGTTTACGATGCAGCGGGCAGGATGGTTCTTTCCGGAAAGCTGGATCAGGACGGACGCACGGATGTAAAATCAATGCTCAGTGCCGGAGTGTACCAAGTTGTACTACGAACAGAGTACGGCAGTTTTATTGACCGGATCGCAGTTCAGTAAAACGACATCAACACTTTTTCATTCCCGTATTTGAAAAAGATTTTTCTATTTTTGCAGCCCTGAAATCGACATGGGTTTTCAGTTTTGGCGGGGTAGCTCTCCCGATAGATATCGGGAGGTTAGAGCGTAGGATTCATATCCGCCAGTTGGCGGACGGCGGTTCGATTCAGGAATGAGTTGAACGATTAAAATAAACCAGGGTACGACCTGGGATTTGGCGGGGTAGCTCAGATGGTTAGAGCGTAGGATTCATAACCCTAAGGTCGGCGGTTCGATTCCGCTCCCCGCTACCAAAACGGAGACTCATCAATGCGATGGGTCTTTTTTCGTTTAGGGATGCGGGTTTGAGATGGTTCGATACCGGTTCGATATTCTGCTTGGGGTATCAGATCCCGAGGTCAAGAATGTTCGATATTAGTCTGCTTCCCCGCTACAACATGAAGGATCCAGTTTTTACCAGGTCCTTTTTTATACCCACAAGCGCAGGATCCGCCAGTGGGCGGACAGGTTCATATCCGCCGGTTGGCGGACGGCGGTTCGTCCCGACTAAAAGTCGGGACCGCTCCCCGCTACATTGCCCATCGTAGCTTCAGCGAAGGCGGGCTTAGACTCAAGGACTTGGTTTTACCAGGTCCTTTTTTTTTGCAATCGATTTAAAGCGCAGGTTCATATCAGCCGGAGGGCTGACACGTCCTCTGCTGGCAGACGGCGGTTCGTCCCGACTAGAATTCGGGATCGCCCTCCAAAGGCGGATAAACTCACCGCTACAGCGTCCACCGTGCGCCTACGCTGAAGCTGGGGCTCAAGTGTAAGCCTTGGCGAAGGTGGCGCTTGGCACAAGGGCCAGATATGGCATCTATTTCTAGCCAAAGTACAAGTGTAAAAACACTATATTAGACGATCATTTATTCTCTAAATCTTAAAACCAATGGAAAAATTGTACCTCTTAACAGTCATGCTGTTGACTACTTTCATAGCATTTGCTCAAAATGATCGAGAAGATAAGAAAGTTGATTTCTACTACACAAAAGTCGATTCGCTCAAACATCCCCAATTCATGTTGTTAGAGTTGAATCCTTTTCAAGTAGGGCTGGCTAATACTATCACTTTTGGGTTCGGTGGACAGGTGGACCTGATGGATTTAAAAAGCAATCTGAACTTGCGTGCTGGCTATTCAATGGTTTATGGGAGCACAGCTTCTGAGAACAACCTTTCTTATGGCCCATCAGAGATCGGCAGCTATGTAGGGAATAGACTTGAGACCATGATCGGATATACGTTCTCTACAACTGAATCTGTCAAGAATGCACAGTTTGAAATAGAAATTAGATCTGACACACTAGTCGCCTCTTTAGTACCCGCGGCCCACTTCACTACTTTAACAGCTTACGTAGGATATCAATCTATGCGTCATCAATTTCCAGCAGAAACTATTCTTGATGATGGATTCGGTTTCGAGAATCTCGTCAACGTTGGAACTCCTGTAAGGAATAACAACCTTATTCTCGGGATATCAAGACGATCGCATATGAGCTTGGATATTCTCACCGATAAATACGGGCCCCTATCAAAAGATCGGTTTATGGAATATAGCGCGGGAGTATTATTGAATTTGAATAGTGCTGTAGGTGACATATACGAGTATGATGACTCGCTCCAAGGAGCTGAGTCAACTCAATTCAGCAGAGAGATCACAACGGAGAAACGTGAAGAGATACTAGCAAATTTCAACCAGTTACCGATTGGATTCATGGCGGAAACGCGATACACGAGTCGGATCAAGTCTATTGCTTTGATATCTTCACTTCGGTTTACGATGAATCCTGGCTACTACAGTAGAATCATGGATTCCCTGGGCTTGACATTCACCATTGGTGCCCGGTTGGCAAAGGTGGAGTAATTGCTTTCCTGTTTGACTGACGAACAAACGTACACAGAATCAATTCGTCAAGGATACAAGGTTGATAGTGGCGCGATGAAGCCCTATCACTCTTCCGACAGGCCTAAAGTCGCGATTTTATTCTGAGTGATCTATGTAAGTAGGTTACTGATGTTTTTTCAAGAACCGTTTCGGCTATTATACAGTCGAAGAGAACTGTAAATCATTCGAAACTAAGCGGTTCTGGGGGTTAAGCAGAGTCATTCGATGCAGGTTCGATATTCCGCTAGGGGCGGACAAGCAGCATGATCTTCGCTACAGGGTCCACCTTGCGCATACACCGAAGCTGGGGCACAAGCGTAAGCCTCGGCGAAGGTGGGCGTTGAAAAAACGAAGAGACTAATCAATGCGATGGGTCTTTTTTCATTTATGGGCATGGGTTTGAGGTGGTTCGATACCGGTTCGATATTCTGCTCGGGGTATCAGATCCATAGGTGAGGAATGTTCGATAATAGTCCGCTTCCCCGCTACAACATGAAGGATCCAGTTTTTGCTGGGTCCTTTTTTATACCCACAAGCGCAGGATCCGCCAGTGGGCGGACAGGTTCATATCCGCCGGTTGGCGGACGGCGGTTCGTCCCGACTAAAAGTCGGGACCGCTCCCCGCTACCAAAGCGGAATAAGTGGGTATTCCGCTTTTTTGTTTGTGCCAGATCCCCCATCTGGAGAAACCGAACTTGATGACCACCCCAAACCGCCAACAGTTCAGCCGGTCTGGGATGGTCAGTAACAGCGGTTGCCCCAATAAAATACTATCCGAATTTTTTAGACCACTACAAAGGATAAGCTGCCGCGACCTAGCTGCGGATCTTGCACCACGGATCACACCGATTTATAAAGAACAAAGAGGATAACGTAATCTGTGAAAAATCTGTGAAAGTCTGTGTAATCTGTGGTGCAAAGAAGTTACGCCGCTGTTTAACCACAGATTACACAGATCAATACAGATAATGGAAGGATTTTTTTGAAGCTTAGAGAATATGAAGATCCTTATTTAAGCCCAGGAATTTTTGGGTGCGCGAGTTGTGGGCTGTGCGCTTTAAATTCCCGAAGCTCTTTTGCCTACTTTTTGAGCCGAAAAAGTAGGCGCGGGTTATAGGGCTGCGCAAACCCTAAGCGACGGAAAGGTAACCGCTACTGAGCTGAGCATCTTGCACCACATATTACACAGATTAACACAGATATTGGAAGATTGGAACTCCGAAGCTTCCTTGGTAAGGTATTGGAGATTTTAGGGACTAAATACAGTTACATAAGTCACCAGGGCTAAATTACTGCGAAATATCAGTCGTTTGAACAAATAAGTAAATTGCTCAATTGATGGCACAAATGTGGTTTGCACCGAGGGTATCAATCCTCCCCTTTTTTCAGATACAGTCTGCATTTCCAGCAATAGAGAACAGATTCTGTCAGGGTTGAATTGGCCTGAAAAAAAAGGACATTTAACACAAGTTCGTCGGATGTGCACAGGATTTTTATCACGTTGTGTGGTTCGAAGCAAGCATTTAAAATTGTAGTACCATTTGAGGTTTGGAATCATACCTGCCCGATGGTTCAAGAAAACCAATTAAAGTATTGCAACATGGACTCAAATAAATTCTCTCCCGTAGCGGCCGGCACGCATCCTCTAATTATTCCACCTATGGTCTATTTGGTGATCAGTGGGAAGAATGAATGGGAGGTATTGTTATTCACACTGATCATACCTCTGGTACTTGCGGCGCAATTAGGAATTCGCATATCGACCACGGATCATCCAAGGCGAAGGGCAACATTCTTCACCATGGCCGCTCTTTATGCCATCACCGCCGTGATCAATACGATTAGTTATGGAGAGACCTTCTGGGGTTTTGGGCTCTTTGAGGGTTGGGCAGCACTGATGTTATTGGCTGCATTTATGGTAAAGGGATATAATATAAGCTGGCACGCAGCCGGTTGGGGTTGGCTGTTATTCTATAATATCTTCCTGCTCACAGTTCACGGCACACACCCCGTTACGGTCTTCTTAACAGTTCTCACCCTGATAATGGGGGTTGCGATCATGTATTGGAGATGGATCAAGAAAGCACATACGACCCGGGAGATCATCACAGGTTATATCCTCGGACTTGCTATTGCCGCTATATTCATCTTCGGCTCGCCCTATCTGAGCATGTAGAGCAACTTTATGACTTTGCATTTGCAACTATCGGGGGAATAAAGATCTCCCAATACGCTCTGCACCAAAATTTGACCTCATGAAAGTGGGATGGCTCTGAATCACGAAGAGTCGTCCCATTTTTTTTGTCGCATTGCCGGTCCGGTTCAGTTCAGATTGATCTGGAGTTAAATTGGAAGGCCAGGCTTGAGGGAGCTATCGATATAGGGAATTACGATCGTACCTCTTCCTCACAAGGAATTCCAATCATTTGGTCTTACCGTCAAGACTTCAGAGTCAGCAAATTATTGTGCGGATAAGTTGTCGTACCTCGTTAAAGGCAAGCCGAATGACGATAAATCCCGACAGATCGCGACATTCTGTATTTTCATTGATTTCTATCTCATGAAATTGTGACGATTGTCACTCAGGAACCTGACATCTATGATTCGGTAGCGACAAATGCGGGCTAATCTTTGTCTCAAGAAATCGGACATGCAATGAAAACGATATTATTGATAGCCTCCCTCCCGGTGTTCCTCTTCGCCAATTTGGCCGGAACCCGGACACTCACCAATACCACATCCAGCAGCGTGACCATTCTGGGAAGTTCCAATGTACACGATTGGGAATCGAAGAGTGTGAAACTGATCGTAAATGGAAAGGTCGAAATGGACGAACAGAACAACGAGTTGATCGGAGTGAACGAATTCACATTGGAGGTTCCTGTAAAAACCATATTAAGTCCGAAAGGATCTATCATGGACAACAAGACCTGGGAAGCGCTCAAATATGAAAAATACCCAAAGATCATTTTCAACCTCACACGTGTTGTAAGCTTCAATAAGGTGGGCACATCATCTTACGCTCTAAAAGTTCAGGGGAATCTGAAAATAGCCGGAGTATCCAAGCTTATTTACCTCGATGTAACCGGACAGACCAGTGGACGGGATATTGTAAAATTTCAAACCAGCAAAGATCTGAAAATGAGCGACTTTGGAATAACACCGCCCACCGCATTTTTCGGTGCCATGACCACAAGCAACGAGATCACTTTAAAATTCGACTTAACTCTTAAACACTCTTAAGATATTTTAAAAATTTAAATCCTATTAAAATCACTTTAATCATCCAATTGAAACTTAAAATCTATCTCCATGAAAACTAAAAGTCTTTGTTCTAAACTTGTAGCGATCGCGATCGCTTCTGTATGGGCGACCAATGTACACGCCCAGATCGACAACTGGCGGGCGTATACCCAAAAGGGTATTAACGTCTTCGAAGCCCCTAAAGACAAGACGTCCACATTCGAAAAAACTTACGTTCGGGTGGGAGGTTCCTTTGCACAACAATTCCAAAGTTTGGATCACGAAAATGATACATCCATGTCTGGTTTGGGATTGTACGACCTTGCTCCAGGTTTCAACCTTGCTACTGCCAACTTGAACATTGACGTGCAGATGGCTCCCGGTATCCGTATGGCTTTGGAGAATTATATGTCCAGCCGTCACCATACCGAATTCTGGGTAAAAGGTGGTTACATCCAGATCGATCAACTTCCAATGTTCGGAAATCCACAATGGTTCACAGACATGTTCCGTGTGAAGATCGGACACTTCCAACCGAATTACGGAGACCAGCAATTCCGTCGTACCGACAATGGAAACGCGATGTACAACCCATTTGTAGGTAACTACATCATGGACGCATTCACAACTGAGCAAGGAGCTGAGGTTTACGCCTTCCCAACTGAAGGTGTTATGGTGATGCTCGGTATGACTAATGGTCTGATCAATGGAGGAGTTGCTGAAGCAGTTGATGGCAAGGAACGCAAGCCTTCTCTTTATTTAAAAGCTGCATACGACAAGCAGATCAATGATGATTTACGTACTCGTTTGGCCGTTTCATTCGTGAATAATGCCAACAGCGGACGCAACACCTTGTATGGAGGTGACCGCACAGGATCTCGCTTCTATGGAGTGATGGTACCTCCTGGTGCTGCATTAGGTGAAAGTCCTAACTTCACTTCAGGTCGCTGGAATCCAGGTTTCACTAACCAACTTACAGCTACTCAAATCAATGCATTCCTGAAGTTCAAAGGATTGGAATTCTTTGGTACTTTCGAAACAGCTTCAGGAAACAACCTCGTTAAAAACAAAGAAAACAAATGGGAATTTGCAGACAGTAATGCCCGTAGCGTGAATCAGCTTGGCGCCGAATTATTGTATCGATTCCTCGAGAACGAACAAATGTATGTAGGTGGTAAGTACAATATGCTTTCCGGTGAACTGAGTGGTGCATTCAAGGAAAATGGAAGTTTCATGGAGTCTTCCATCAGTCGGATCGAAGTTGGAGCCGGTTGGTTCCCGATCGAGAACCTTTTGTTGAAATTCATCTATGTTCAACAGAAATACAATGACGTTCCGAATACTTCGATCTATTATGGTGGAATGTTCAGCGGTGCTATGATCGAGGCGGTAGCTTCTTTCTAGTCTGAGATAATCAATTACTTAAAAAGAGTCATCGGCCTCCGATGGCTCTTTTTATTTTCAAATAATCCTTCATGTTGATCTAAAACCACTTCAACTTCGATTACACGATCAAATTATTTCGACCTTTATAGGTAATCTGCAGCCCTATGCAGGACTAATTTCATATAAAAATTTGTTTTAAAATACCGGCATCTGCTATCCTATGTTATATTTGGAAAGGATGAGCCTTCCACCAAAGCACTTAGTCAAAATTCTGCTGCTGGCCATTCTTTACTTATGTCCAAATTCAGCTTCCGCGCAGGATTGTGTGGATCTTCTCGATCTTTCAAATACATAATCCAGATGATGTGCGTAGCCTGAGATTGATTTTTCATGCGATCAATTCAGAATGTTTTTGAGTTTTCCGGTAGCATCGAGCTTGTACTCCATCAAGTGAAGCCTGTGCGTAAAACTATTGATCGAAAATCCCAGCACGGCATAACTACCATCGGAAGGTCGCACGTACAATGCACCCAGATGAGCACCCTCAGATTTAACCTCAGACTCCCAATTCGTCTCACCTGAAGTCATATCGATTGACAGCACAACAGAAGTCCACGTATCTCCATCTTTTTCCAAAGCAGATGCACTGAGCAAGATCTGGTCACCATGAAGCTGTATGTTATCCATGTAGCTGAATGTGAATTGATTCATGAACTTCGACCAGTGTACATTCCCATTGAGATCGAATTTGTACATGTGAACAACCGGCAAACCGCTTGTGATATCAAAATGTTGTGTTCCGGCCACGAATCCGTCATCGAGTTCCAAAACTTTCAACCAAATATTCTCCCTTCTGGTACTCTCGTATCCCTGTCCTCCTGCCCTGATGAAATCTTTAAAAAGCCAGGTGTTCAGATAACGAAGACTATCCGGATCGATAATATCTACCCGATCGCAATAATCTCCTTGAGAACTCCCTTCAATCGAAAGAGCCAGATAACTCCCATCTTTCAGTTCGATCAGGTCGCCGAAGTAACCGCTGCCCGGAATTTTACCGGTAGACCATGCTTCACTGATCCTAAAATCAGAACTTAACCTTTGAAAAACACCTGAATTCAGGTACTTCCCATTTGGAGACTCTCCCTCGACTTCACCTACGCTGATAATTCTGCCCAGGGCATCTTCAATCACCGAAAAGAACTGGATTTTGTTCTGTGGATCTGGATTTGTAAATCCGCTGTTCAGTATTTTACCGGATCGGTCTATCCGAAGATTTAAACCAAAGACCTTATTCACCCCCCCACCCAAATCGGCAGCTCTTGTATGCCCGGTCAACAGCAGACTTCCGTCTTTACCCTCAAAAACATCATGAAAAGACCCCGAATTATATTGAGGGTACTCGAAATATTCTTCTTGCTGAAGATCAGAATTTAAAACGAGCGTATAAGGCGTATTGTAGCTGGAGCCAACAATAACCAAAGACCGGTCTGCCGTTTCAATCAGCTTTGGAACGTAGTCCCACTGCGCTTTATGAACCAATTTGTACGGGGCGGAACCATAGGTGGTGATCCTCCTTGGTACACGTTGTAAAGCTCAACAAACATGAGAACAAGGCAGCGTAACCAATGATTCGACTCATAGGTCCCGAAAATAGGGATTCTTTGATTAATTTTAGAAGAAGACGCATGAATGGCTCCGGAGCTATGGAGCACCTAACGGAACACGCTCAAAATAATGCCATCCAAACACATGTCTGTAACGGTTCTAGCAGGTACGAACACTTTTCTTCCAACCTGAAGCAACAGCGAACATTTGAGGGTATAAAAGGATGAGTTGTCTCCTGGTTTAAATCGAGACAACCCAAAGCAGTGTGAACAAGGTGTTGATTACTTCGAAACAGTTAGAACCAATTTAAAGATGATTTAACATTGGCTTAACAGGAGGGGTCAACCTTTGCGGCATCAAAATCAACTAAAAAAAATGAAAAGACTGAAATTAATGATGTTGGCAGTAGTAAGTGCTGCACTCGTGTTCACAGGCTGTAAAGACGACAGCGGTGATGGCAACACAACACCCACTCCAACTCAAACTGGAAATGTAAAGGTAGTTCAAAACATTTCATCGAACACTACCTGGACTAAAGACAAAGTTTACGAATTGGCCGGACGTGTTACTGTTTTGAGCGGTGCCACTTTGACCATTGAAGCCGGAACAGTAATCAAAGGTCAAGCCGGTACTGGCGCGAATGCAACTGCATTGCTGATCGCCCGTGGTGGCAAGATCATGGCTGAAGGTACTGAGTCACTGCCTATCATCTTCACTTCAGTTGCTGACGAGATCACTCCTGCAGATGTTGCTGCGGGTAATTTTGCGAGTCCTAACCTGGATCCGGACATCAACGGTTTGTGGGGAGGTGTGATCATATTAGGAAAAGCTCCTATTTCAGCTTCAAACTCATCCGGAGACATAAGTGAGGTTCAAATTGAAGGTATTCCAACTTCCGATCCGAACGGATTGTATGGAGGAAGCGATCCTGCTGATAATTCCGGAGTATTCAAATATGTTTCTATCCGTCATGGAGGTACCAACATCGGATCGGGAAATGAGATCAACGGACTTACTTTGGGTGGTGTTGGATCAGGTACAACCATTGAGAACATCGAGATCGTGGCCAATCAGGACGATGGTGTTGAATGGTTCGGTGGTACTGTTAACGTGAAGAACGTAGTAGTTTGGAACTGCAACGACGACGGGATCGATACAGATCAGGCTTGGGCCGGAACCCTCGATAATGTGGTTGTGATCACGGTAGCCGGACATTCCTTCGAATTGGACGGACCCGAAGGATCCGCCAAAGCTGGACACACCATCAAGAATGGAAGTATCATCTGTTCAACAGCAGATCGTCAATGCGAGGACATCATCAACGTAGATGACAACTCGATCGTAAACCTGGAGAACTTGTATTTCACAGCATTGAAGGATGGTCAGAAAATTAACCGAGTTACCGCTGCTGAAGTAACCTTCACTGGTATTAAGATCAACGTACCTGCGGCCGATCTCGCAAACTATGTGAACGGTGCTGTACCAGCCGGAGTAACTGCCGGAACAGGTGGATTTGCGACTTTGTCAGCATTCAACTGGACATGGGCTTCTAAAGCCGGTGCAATGAGCGGTATCTAATTCGAATATCCATAAAATCAATAGCATAATGAACACTGAAGTGGAAAGTTCGGGGCAATACCCGGCTCTCCACTTTTGTGTTTCTTAAAAAATCAAAAAAAAGGAATGAAACAATACATTCTTAGTCTTGCATTAATTTTCACAATAAGTGTAAATCTCTTCGCCCAAAATGGTACAATTCGGGGAATCGTGATCGACGATGAGACCGGAGAAACGATTATGGGCGCAAGTATTTTCCTGCCCCAGGTAGAGGGCGTAGGAACCATTTCCGATCTTGACGGATCTTTCAGTCTTTCCGTTAAGCCAGGAAAATATACCCTAAATATCAGCTTTACCGGTTTAAGTACATTAACTATGACGGACGTAGCCGTGGTAGCTGGTGAAACTAACGTATTGGGAGAATTGCGCTTAAAAGAATCCTCGGACGTACTTGTGGAAGTTGTTGTATCTGCAACTGCAAAACGAAACACCGAGTCTGCCATACTCACGCTCAAGCGCAAATCAGCTGTAGTTATGGATGGTATAAGCTCCTCACTGATCCGCGAGATCGGGGACAACAATGCCGTTGAAGCAGCTAAACGTATCACTGGGGTAACTGTTGAAGGAGGTAAATATGTCTACGTACGGGGATTAGGAGACCGTTATTCTAAGACCACCTTGAACGACATGGAGATCCCGGGCCTGGATCCGGACAAGAACTCCATTCAAATGGATCTTTTCCCAACCAGTCTTGTCGATAACATAACCGTTGTGAAAACTTTTTCGGCAGATAAACCTGCTGATTTCAGTGGAGGGTTATTGAATCTCGAGATCAAATCCTTCCCGGACAAGAAAGTATTTGAATACTCTGCCGGTATTGGCATCAACCCATCCATGCATTTCAACAATGACTATTTGACTTACCAGGGTGGTGGTCTTGATTTCCTTGGCTTCGACAATGGCACCAGGGCCTTGCCTGAGGGCGCATCGGGCAGCAATATTCCCACGCCCATCAGCGGCGCTTCTCCGGATCAGGTCAACGCATTCGTGAACAGCTTCGACCCGAATCTGGGCGCTCAACAGAAAATGAGCTTCATGGATTTCAGCTTTAATGTGAGCATGGGGAATCAGATCGATCTGAAGAACAAGATCAATTCAAAATTGGGTTACGTATTCTCCCTGGCCTACAAAAACGAAACGCGTTACTACGATGACGTGATCTATGGCGAATACCAACGTTATCAGGATCCGGAGCGATACGATCTGCGTTATGCAACCGTTCAAAACGGTCAACTCGGCGAGAATGGGGTATTGGTCGGGGCTATGGCAGGTGTTGCCTATAAAACGACTCGTTCCAAACACCGTTTGAATCTGATCCACCTACAGAGCGGCGAGAAAAAAGCGGGGCAGTTCTGGATCGATAACGATGGCGAAGCAGTTGGGCAATCCGGTTATATTGGTTTCTCCAATAACCTGGAATACAATCAACGCAGTTTGACCAATTTGTTGTTGAATGGTTCGTATTATCTGAACGACGACAAACTTGAGATCGACTGGCGCATCGCTCCAACCTATTCCAATGGTACCGATCCCGATATCCGCAGAACGGCTTTCACCTATACTGCAGTTGATACGAACTTCAATGCAGGTGCCGCCGGAAATCCCACCCGGATCTGGAGGAATCTGTCTGAGGTAAACCTGCCCGTAAAGGTCGATTTCACTAGAAAAGCTACCCTCTTCAACAGAGACGCCGAATGGAAAGCCGGTGTGAGCAATATTTACAAAATGCGCGACTATCGGATCCTTTCCTACGACGTACAATTCTTTGGAAATCAACCGAATTGGGCTGAACCGGATCCGGACATCGTACTCGACCCGGAACAGATCTATCCAAACGGAAGGATCTATTATTCCAGCGGTAATGCCGATCCGAATCCGAATGAGTACCAATCCAGCTCGAATAACACAGCACTCTATGTTTCCGGTGAATTCAAGCCGAATACCCTACTTAAAGCCGTAGTTGGGTTGCGTGCCGAGAACTTCACGCAATGGCATACCGGTCGCGATCAGCGTTACGCCAGCGGCGATGTTGTGAATGGCCGCAGTTTGGACAATGAAGTGGTTTTGGAATCCTTCAATCTGTTCCCATCTGTGAACTTAATCTATTCTGTAACGCGTTTGCAGAATCTGCGTGCCAGCTACTCGAGAACGATCGCCCGGCCATCCTTCAAGGAACTGAGTTTCGCGCAGATCCTTGACCCGATCACGAATCGTATCTTCAATGGTAGTTTGTTCACCTATTCCGATTGGGATGGCAAATTGCAAGTTACCAATATCGACAATTTGGACCTGCGCTGGGAATTGTTCAACGAAGATGGTGAGATGGTATCTGTTAGCGCCTTCTACAAGAATTTCACCAACCCGATCGAATTGGTCCGTATCCCCGAACAGCAGACTAGCACGGAATATCAACCACGTAACGTTGGGAATGGTCAGCTATATGGATTGGAATTGGAATTCAGAAAGGATCTCGATTTCATTTCAGAGAAATTGAAGAATTTCAACCTCAGTGGGAACTTCACCTTTGTGGAGTCCTTCATCGACATGACCGATCTCGAATTCAATTCGCGTGTCAATTTTGAGAAAAAAGGACAAACCATTGTAAACCGCCGTAGTATGGCCGGTCAATCGCCTTATGTTTTGAACGGAGGAATTGCCTATAAAGATGAAGAAAAGGGCATCAGCGGTGGTTTATTTTACAACGTGAAAGGGCCGACTTTACAGATCGTTGGAGTTGGTTTATTCCCCGACATTTACACCATTCCTTTCCACAGTTTGAATTTCAACATGAATAAGAAATTGGGTAAGGAACAAGGTACGGGTTTGAGTATCGGCATCTCCAATTTGCTCATGGATCGTGTTGAAAGCATGTTCCGCTCCTATGAAGCCGGAGATCAACCTTTCAATTCCATTGCTCCGGGTATGTCGTTCAGCATCGGGATCTCTCACAAGATCTAAGCAGCACACAGCTAATTTTTGAACTGCCCCGATCTTCTCCAAGGTCGGGGTTTTTCATTTTCACGATTGTCGGGTTCTTTAAAGTGTAAAGAACTGAGGGTTACGGGCAACTGTTGGTCCGGCAGAGCCGAATTCCGCTAAAGTTCGGGTATCTTTGAAGCGACATGCAACCACGCGGCCACTTTTCAGTTCTAAAATGGAGTTTGCTGATCCTGTTCGCTCTGGTCCAACAGGTTTCCATGGGCCAGAATGTTGGGGTGAATGAAACCGGTGCCAGTCCGGATCCTTCGGCTATGCTCGATGTCAACTCACAAAGTAAAGGTCTGCTGATCCCGAGACTTTCTAAAGCGCAGCGCAATGCCATTGGCACACCAGCCAACGGCCTGCTGGTTTATCAAACCGACGATTCGGTCGGTTTTTGGTATTATGATCAAAGCAGCTGGCGTCCGCTCATGATCGGTCTCACAGCCGGAAATGGTTTAACGGGTGGCACAATAGAGCATCAGGGCACGATTGCTCTGTCTAATACCGGTGTGTTGGCGGGAGATTATGGCGTAGCCGATAGTTTTCCCATTTTTCGGGTAGATATCAATGGTCGGTTATCCTTCGCAGGAATGTTGCCTGTACCCGACCCGGATCCTACAAACGAATTACAACAACTTCAACTAAGTAACGACACACTCTTCCTCAATAACGGAGGCGGATTCGTGCTTTTGAATGCGCTGGCGATTTTCGATGGTGACAGCAGTTCAACGAATGAGCTACAGCAACTTGAAATTCGCTCGGATACGATATTTCTGAGTAACGGAGGCTTCGTGAAACTGCCTGCATTCTCTGCATCAGATAGTCAGCAATTGCGTATTTCGGGCGACACGCTGTTCCTGGAAAGAAGTGGATTCGTGAAATTACCTGCCTATACCGCCTCGGATAGTCAGCAATTGACCTTGTCCGGCGACACCCTGTTCCTGGAAAGAAGCGGCTTTGTGAAATTGCCTTCGAGCACCACCAATTCGGACGATCAGGTGCTCACCCTTATTGGAGACACCCTCTTCATCGAAGATGGGAATTACGTCGTATTGCCATCCACAGTTTCCGGAATGGATTCCCAACAACTGAATTTGAGAAACGATACGCTCTTTCTGGATAGAGGAGGTTTTGTGGTCCTTCCTACAGCAATCGTCTCGGACTCACAACAGATCAATTTGAGCAACGACACCCTTTTCCTCGAAAGAGGTGGCTTCGTCGTGCTGCCGGCTGATATCGATACAGACACTCAGCAATTGTCAAGAAGCAACGACACGCTATTCCTCGAAAGAGGTGGCTTCGTCGTGCTGCCGGCTGATATCGATACAGACACCCAGCAATTATCCAGGAGCAACGACACACTCTTCCTCGAAAGAGGTGGCTTCGTCGTGCTGCCTGCTGATATCGATACCGACACCCAGCAATTGTCAAGAAGCAACGACACGCTATTCCTCGAAAGAGGTGGCTTCGTCGTGCTGCCGGCTGATATCGATACAGACACCCAGCAATTATCAAGGAGCAACGACACACTCTTCCTCGAAAGAGGTGGGTTCGTGGTGCTGCCGGCTGATATCGATACCGACACTCAGCAATTGTCAAGAAGCAACGACACGCTCTTCCTCGAAAGAGGTGGGTTCGTCGTGCTGCCGGCTTATATCGATACAGACACTCAGCGATTGTCAAGAAGCAACGACACGCTCTTCCTCGAAAGAGGTGGGTTCGTCGTGCTGCCCGCTGATGTCGATACCGACACCCAGCAATTGTCAAGAAGCAACGACACGCTCTTCCTCGAAAGAGGTGGGTTCGTGGTGCTGCCGGCGGATATCGATACAGACACCCAGCAATTATCAAGGAGCAACGACACCTTGTTTCTGGAAAGAGGTGGATTTGTTGTTCTGCCCCCGGACATGAATACAGATAACCAGACCATCCGATTACTCGGCGATACGCTGGAGATCAGCGGTGGGAATTCCGTGGATCTATCCGGGTTGCGCACGGTAGATACCGATTCACAACAGATCCGACTGAGCAACGATACGATCTATCTGGATCGCGGAGGTTTTGTAAAGCTACCTTCAGGGAGTTCCGGTCTGGATGATCAGACATTAACATTGAGGAATGATACTCTGTTCATTGAAGACGGAAATTTTGTGAGCCTTACCGGCTATGTGAATCGTGATTCCCAGCAGATCAGCCTTCAGAACGACACATTGTTCCTGGAACGGGGCGGTTTTGTGATTCTCCCGGTTGATACTGCGGTGAATTGGCGGATAGACGGCAACTCAGGCACCAGTGACACAGTGCACTTCCTGGGTACAACAGATGGTCAGGCATTGAGGTTCAGAACGAACAACGTGTGGTCCGGTGAGATCAATCCGAATAGTAAGAGTGTTTCACTCGGTTATCAGGCTGCGCTGAATTCTTCCGGTGGTAGCAATATCGCGATCGGCCATTTGACCCTTTCGGCGGCCAACCGATCCTCAAATATCATCGCGATCGGCGATAGTGCTCTAAGAGCGAATACAACAGGAAAGGCGAATATATCCATCGGATCGAGGAGTCTGGGCTCGAATACCACCGGTTCCAATAACATTTCCATCGGTACCCTGGCATTGAGTACCAACACATCAGGCAACGAGAACATCGCCATTGGAACAAAGAGTTTGACCGTGAATACCACAGGTTATCAAAACGTGCTGATCGGATTTGAATCCGGCCTGCGCAATACATTCGGTTCCTGGAATGTGGCACAGGGTTACCAGACCTTGAACTGGAATACCTCTGGCACCTACAATGTGGCTATCGGACACAGTGCGCTCTATGGGAATGGAACTGGTTCTTACAATACCGCCCTTGGTGCCGCTTCTCTTGCCACCAATACAACGGGTCGGAATAATACCGGTGTAGGGTACAATGCCTTGCGCTTATCGACAACGGCATCGAATAATACAGCGGTGGGCTATTTGACCATGTTCAGCAACCGTGCCGGGACCACCAATGCCGCCCTCGGCACAGAGGCTCTTTATTCGAATACCTCAGGGCACAGTAACAGTGCATTGGGCTACAGGAGTTTGTACAACAGCACTACCGGAAACAACCTCACCGCTGTGGGCGATGAGTCCGGTTTGCGCAATACTACGGCCAATTATGGTACGTATATCGGGGCCGGGGCGGGTTCGGAAGTTACACAGGGAAGCTACAACACAATAATCGGTGGGGCGGCCGGTTCATTCACCGATGATTCCATTGCCCACCTTACTCTCGTTGGTTATGATGTGAATCCTTCCACGGATACGGTAAACTTCGTGAACAGTTCCGGATTGGGAAGCGGTACCCGGATCACAGCCAGCAATGGGATCTTCCTGGGCAATACGTCCATCACGTCCATCCGCGGGCAGGTGAGCTACGGAACCTACAGCGACGGACGCTTCAAAACAGAGATCCGCGAGAATGTACAAGGTCTGGATTTCATACTCAAACTGAGACCGGTGACCTATCGTCTGGATCTGGAAGCACTTGAGCGTCATGTGCACGGTCGCACAGGTATACGCGGGCTTTCCGGGGAGTGCTATACCGGTTTTATCGCACAGGAAGTGGAGGCTGCTGCGTTGTCAAGCGGATTCAATTTCAGCGGTATCGTGCGTCCACAGCATGAAGGAGACACCTATTCCCTGCGTTACGGAGAGTTTGTAGTTCCCGTGGTGAAAGCCATTCAGGAACAGCAGGAGCGTTTGGACGCACAGGATGCGCTCATTCGTGAACTACTGAAGCAGAACGAAGAAATGCGTCGACAGATCGAAGAACTACGATCGGGGCATTAGATCAGCGGCATATTTCACTTTCAAAAAAAAAGGCCCGCACAGCGAGCCTTTTTTGAAATTGTTGATCGTACATCAGTCATCGTCTTGTTCTGAGTCATCTTCTTCCATGATCTCCTCTTCATCATCGGGTTCACTGGACATCATGCCTCCTTCGGCATCGTACAATACTTCAAGTTTTTCGCCTTCATAGACCAATTCAATCTCGTAGTAGATATTGCCGCCTTTCGTTGTCAATTCATCTACCTCCTTGATCTTGGCATCCGGAAAGTCGGAGTTCACTGCCTTCTGAACCTCTTTAGGTGCATCTTTAAGGGCAATTTCTTTTTCTTTGAGGATCTCCATATCCTCTGTTTGAGCGTGTACCGACAGCACTCCCGTTGTCAGCATGATTAACGCGATAGATAATAGTCTTACGATTTTCATAGAGCAGGTAAAATTCCCACTCCGAAGTTCGTGTAAAATTCGACACACTTCTCATGAGTTCGTCGAATTCTCAGGTTAAGATTTTCCTAATGGATCACCAGTTTCAATCGATTCAACTGATTTGATCCATTGTCCGATTCAAGCACGTAGGTACCAATGACCAGATGGCGGAGATCTATCAGCAAATGGTCCTCTTCGGTATCCACTTCGATCAGTTTGCGGCCATCCACACTGTAAATGCGAATGGTCCGTTTAGTTTTATCCTTGAACCAGCATTCCACATAGGAATTGGCCGGATTTGGAAATACCCGGAGCTCTTCGTCATTGTGCCAGGTATTCTCAAACTCTGTGCAGATCGTGTCGGCACATCCGGCCGTATTCTTTAATTCTGCACAAATTCTCCCCTTCCCTCCTACCTCAATTGCGAACATGAGCGAAGAATCGATCCCGAGTATCTCACTTCCCAATAGCCAACTGATAGCAGTACCGGGACTCAGGTCACGCAGGTTCAGGAAGAGTTTATTTCGATAGACAGAATCTGTTAATTCTGCCTGAGGAAGTGGATGTACGATTAGATTGCGGGTAAAGGTATCGGAACAACCTTGAACGGGTATGCTTATCAGCTTTATTTGATAGGACTTGTTCGCTGAAATCGTTCCGAAATCATGTGTAGGTTCTGCATCGGTGTATGTACTCCCGTCATCCATGGACCATTGGTAACGCACGGATGGAGCCGTTGTGAAGGATGTATTTCTGAAAGAAACCGGATCACCGGCACATACGGGATCCTGCCAGGCGAAATTGCTCCTTGCAAACCAGCCAACCGCCAAATCTTTCGATAGGCTATCTCTACAATTCTCGCGACTGCGCACCATTAAACGAATCCGCTTGGGGCCATTCAATTCAAAATCGACAGAGGGTTCGCGTTGCGAACTGCTGAACTCACCATTCAGATCCCATTGAAATTGAAGTGGCGTTCCATTACTGATCGTGGAATGGTTCAGAAAGTACAGAAGCCCGGTGTCGCAGGGATTGGACAAACTCCATTCTGCTTTGGGCACAGGGTGTTGTGCAATGGAAATGGTGTCGGAAGCCGTTCCGCAGAGATTTTGAATAGTGGCTGAATAAGCACCTGCCCGATCAACGATCCGATCTCCGGATCTTTTCGTATCCGTCCACTGAAAGAACTCTCCGCTTTTCACTTCCACCTGTTTCAAAATATGACTGAACGGACCGCAGAAGCCCG
Organism: Flavobacteriales bacterium; assembly: GCA_020635435.1. GTDB lineage: Bacteria > Bacteroidota > Bacteroidia > NS11-12g > UBA9320 > VMDK01. The sequence continues at coordinate 454,619 of JACJZU010000002.1, read as the reverse complement.
TATCTGCCCCTAGTGTCAACTGCGGTTTGTAATCGAGGTATAGTTGGAGGCTGTCTGAATACACCCCGCACAAATTCTCTGAACGCACCCAATATTGACCGGGTTCCTTAAGTATCCTATTGAAAGATGTGTTTTGATCGTTCCATTGAATTTGGTGTTCAAAATCTATGAGTGCCAGTTTTACGTGGTGCTCAACACGTTCACAATAAAGCGTATCCTTGCCCATATCGATACGCGGTGTCCTTCTGAAACGCACCCAAATTGTATCGCGCAGGGAATTGCATTGATCTGTGTAGCGCGCCTGATACTTGCCATCTCCAACTACCGTGATGCGCTCCGTATAACGACCACTCCACCAGAGTGTCTGTGGCCCTAAATTCGAAACAAGTTCAAGCTCTGACCTATCGCACACAATGGTATCTCTCCCAATATTGAGCGTTCTCTTAGCTAGTACGCTCACCCGGTTACTGTCTAAGATCTGTCCACAGGCGTTTTCAATTTGCACTTTGTATACTCCGGGCATTTGCACATTGAACGCGCTGCTGTCGCTACCATCGTGCCAAAGGAAATTGCAGTCGGAGCATTTCGAACGGAGCCAGTAGTCCGCCTGAAAACATACCGTGCTATCCCGTAAAAAAGGAACAGGCGCATCTTTGATCGTGAGAATTGCCGTATCGCGCAACTCCCGATCGCAATCCATCACACTCCTCACCACATGGTAATTCCCTGCCGCGGGGGCTGATATGCGAAATTGTTCTCTTCCGAGGCGCAGTATGTCTATCCCCGATGATAAGGCATACATTGTGGGCTCATTGAGCCCTTTTACGGGAATATCCCAAAGCATTTGCCTTCTGTCGCAGATCAACGTATCCGAAAACCCACTTTTAAAAGTTGTTGCACAATCAATCGGCCGAACTTGTTTCAACGGATTGAGCGCAGAATCGTAGATCTGCACCCAGGCTGTATTTGTTCGAATGGGTGGGTTGAAATCAAAATAGATATCGACCAGATTGGAAATACGGGTTCGGTGCTTGAAGTTGGACTGCGGATCGATGCGAAAGCTGAACCATCCTTCACTAAGAGGCGGGTTCGTGGCAGAATCCACCAGATTGATATTCTCGAAGAGACAGGTAAGCACCGTTTTGCCCTTGAACTCATGCAGGCTTGTGCTCATCTCATGGGATGAACCGATCATTTCCAGACTGAAAGGATCGAGCGTAGAGGGCAGCGTATCGACCACCCTTACCACGTAGGCCGTGTCGTTTCCCGTATTTTGGAAACGCACGATGTACTTCAACCTTTCCATGTTTGGGATCCAGTGTTGTTCCGTGGTTCCCGATGGAAATACACGGATATCATTGGGGTCGTAGGAATCCCGGATGGGTACGCATAGCTCATCTTCGAAGGAACGAAGACGGACCATGCGATACGCACTCACCTTATTCACTTTCAATACGGAATCCATTCGGCACCGCTCTTTCCAAACCCTGAATTCCTCTTCGTAAGGATGGTGCCTGCGCACATCGCCATAAACGATCACCTCCTCATCGCCTCGTTCGATCTGCCAGCGCATGGAATCCCCTCTGTGCAGCAAATAGCGTTGTCGATCCTGGTAAATATCTCCAACGAACAGATCCAGATCGCCGGAGTCCTTCATGGTTTCCCCGTCGTTGTACACTTTCAGGATAACCAGTGTGTCGTAACAATCCAATTTGGAGCGTATCCAGCTGCTGTCCCAGCTTTCATTCAAAACCTGCACCCTCGGCGTGATCAGCACTTTCAGACAGACTGTATTGTTTCGGCTCGATTCCTTACAATAGACCGTATCAACCAGATCGATCACCCCTTCTTCACCAAATGCGAGTTTCCCAAGAGTGAAATTCAGGGAATTGTTGGCTGAAGTATAGCTGTGCGAAGACTTTTTGATCCCGATCAGATCAGACGGATAGGTCAGTTTAAGGTCCACACTATCCACGGGTCGAAATCCGAGGTTCTTGTATCTGATCTGTATGGCATTTGTACCGCAGCGCCGTTTTCTCGGACTAATTACGGTCACCTGCAGCCTGACACTGGTGTCCGATTCGAACATGAATCGGTTGTTGAACGATCGCTGATCCAGTGCCGTGAATCGGATATTGCCGATCACGGAATCGCAGAGACCATCTCCCACCAGATATTTTTGGGGCAACCTGGTACTCAGACTGAAGGTACCCGTATCGGAAACCACCAGTTCGAAGTCTCCGTTTCTTCGGGTATAGGTCATAAATCCACCCGGATCGGCCCGAACCAGTATTCCTTCTGCACCCCGTTCGTCGGAGTCCCATATGCAATTGCCATTCAGGTCGCCCGATACAGCCCCCCGAATAATATTGATATTGCTCGCGGCGAATTTCTCCGAGCCGAATTTATAGGTATCGAAACTATCGGTTGAACTGTGGACGATGAACCATGCGTAAAACGGATTGATCACTTCAACATCATTCACCTGGTTGGTAGTTGTGGAGTTCATCTTGATCCAATTTCGCCCTCCGTCGGTTGTTAGGAGTATGGTTCCGTTGTAGCCACAGGCCATTCCAAAACTGTCGTTCGCGAAGTTCACATTGGTGAGGTGTTCTGTTGTAGGCGAATTAATAGCCTTGAAGCTTTTGCCATAATCGCTGCTGCGGGCGATCTTTCCATTATTCCCCACCAGTACAACCACCGAATCTTTGATCACGTCCATTCCGGTGATTTGCAATCCGGCGTTGATCGTGGAATAATTGGTCCAGCCGTTCGTTGTTCGAATGATCCCTGCAGTGAGCTGCCCTATAATGCCCTCTTTACTGTTCCACATATGCATGCAGCGCATGGTTTGGGTAGACCCGGTACTTTGCCGCTGCCAGGTGGAACCACCATCGTACGTGTAGTGGATGTACTTGGCATATTTGTAGGTTTGAAGGTCGTCCATGGCTATGAAGAAGACCGTATCGGCATTTACACTGCAGATCGTATAAAAATCATCATCGCTATGAGCCGTTGGGATCGATTGCCAGGTCAGCCCCCCATTGCTGGTTTTGAGTACAAGATTGTTACTACCGCACGCATAACCGGTTTGGGCATCCGCAAAATGGATCTGACTGAAATTGGATTGTGACGAATTCTGAATAGACCATGTCTTTCCTGCGTTGGTTGTCCGATACATCTTCGGCCCCACGGCGAAACCGGTATCCTTGTCCATGAACTCGATGCAGGCCATGTAGGATTGGTTGAATTTATGGTTGGCTTGCCAGTATTGGGCATGAGCTGTACTCGCCATCACGAAGGATAAGGCCAGAAACAAGATGGATCGGTAAAGCGAAGTGCGCAGCATTGAGCTATTCTGTGGTCGGTGTAAAGGTAGGTGAAATATGCAGCGCCTCTGCTCCCAAACTATAAAACGACCTACAGGCAATTGAGTAAAATGAATTTGTTCAGGATCTAGGAGCCCATCTCAATTGCGCACTCAGTTAGATACTTTCAACCACTTCAAGGCCTTGTATCCGGTTTCTTCACGTACAAAAAAGACATAGAATCCCGGATCTAAAGCTGATACATCGATCATACCATACCTATCCGGGCTAAACCAATCTCTGATCAATTGCCCATTTACTGTAGTGATACGTATTTGGTGATGCAGGTCCGCCATTGCCTTCAGGTAAACGAGATCCCGACCGGGATTGGGATTGATTTGAATGTCATCACGCGCAAGTTCAGACACAGCATTCACGTTCCAGAAACGAATTTGAATGCTGTCGGAACCCTGACAACCGTTCCCATCAGTCACCGTTACTGAGAAGCGCCCCGTATCCCGGGCCGCATAGCTGCGGGTTTTGCTGCCATCTTGCCAGGTATAGGACGTAAAACCTGCACCGGCGTCCAGAACTTCATTGACTACTTCCGACGGATCGAGGACGATATCCGCCCCCAGATCGACAACGGGGTTGGGCACCAGTTTCAATTCAACAGTATCACTCCCCCAACACGAATTCGCATCTGTAACTGTGATGGAATACGTCCCGGCTTGCGTTGCTTGAATGGATTCTGAACTTGCTCCATTACTCCAGAAATATTCGGTAAAACCGAAACCCGCATGAAGTTCGATATTGATCCCTGAATTTTCGCAGAAAGTACTATCGCCGCCGAGATCAGGCTGCGGGAGTGGGTTCTCAATAACGAATACGGTGTCCTTGCTTATGCAACCGAGATCATTCTCAACTTCAACCGTGTACATGCCTTTTCCGAAAACGAGTATAAAACTGTCCTGTCTACCTGTATTCCAATAGTAGTATTTGAATCCACTGCCTGCACTCAAGCGCCTTCCAAAGGTTTCGCCCATGCAGTAGTGCAGATCATCGCCGAGATCGATGTTCGGAGGATCGAGCCTATGGACAGTGAAAGAATCTCCGGCCACACATCCCTTGCTATCGGTGATGGTCACACTTAAAGTCCCGAAATTATTCATGTGGGTTGTATAGGTATTTGCTTTGTCGGACCATTTGTACTGATATCCCAGAGGTGCAAAAACGTCGAAGCCCCAAAACGCATTTTCGCAAATGGAAGTATCTTCGGGAAGAATGACCACAGGAATGGTATCCTCCAGAATACGGAACTGGTCAAATCCCAGGCATCGGTTCGAATCGATGACCTGTACTTCGTATAACCCGGGTTTGGTTAGTGTGGTAAACCTAGTTTTTGCGCCATTGTTCCACTGATAGAACTGATAACCAGGTCCGGCGTCCAGTTTGAGACTGAACGTATCGCCTTTACAGAATGAAGTGTCCTTTCCCAGGTCGACCTTGGGGATTTCAAGTACTTTGGCTTTGATCGGTACACGATTGGATTCGCAGGGCAGATCTCGTTCGTATAGGATTCTTCCATTCATCACACGGTTCGGGATGGTTTGACCAAAATCAGCACATAATCCAGACCCGGCGCTGTATTCCAAATGTGTGTTGGCAGTTGTACCGCTGATCTCCCAAAATTGAATATCTCCCTTTATGTAGATCCCGTAAATTGAATCCGCTTCAAGTAAGAGATCCAGATCGAATTTTAGCGGGATCAGGGTGCTGGTGGAAGCAGCCGTGATCTGCATGGAGTCGAGATATACCCAATCGGAGGGGCTGGTTTCATGGCCTTTGTGCGACCCTTTGCGGTAATAGACTGCGACCCAATGTGGACCCGTTCGGTTAAAAAGGGTTGTAAATCCCTGTAAAACCATGTTTCTGAATGGCTTGAGGTCAAACATGATTCCCCCTTTGCAACCATTCTGCGGTTCAAAGGAAACGAAAAGTGAATCTTCATAGGCCCGTTGCCTGGCCACAACCCAGATCTGCGTATCGCGTTGTATCTTGTTGATGAAGAATCGATCCGCGCTGTTCAAAGGGGTTGCCGAAGTATCCGTTTCGTACCAGATGAATTCCTGACCTATGCCCCCGATCGCGGAAAACTCTGCAATACCATTCCGACAAACTGTATCGTGAATCGGTTTCGGATCTTTTATTTGGGGAATTACAGTCAGTGTTGTTTGAACCGTATCGTTTGACCGGTCGGCATCGGAGGCAAGATCGGTGAATACTTTCACGGGGATGGAAGTACCAATTCTGCTATCGAAACCGAAAATTTTAAAATAGGCCTTCTCGTTGGATCTAAGACTGCTGCGGAATGTATCTCTTGCCATACTCCCACCATTCGGTACAACTGCAAGCGGAAAATTCTGTTGGGTTGCCTCTCCGCGGTTATGGATAAGAACTTCCACGTAACTATCCGCAGAGGCACATGATGGTGTGTTTTGCGTCAAGACCTGTTCAATGGCCAGATCGTTTTGTGATACATGAAATTCATCTGCCCCTATATCCGGGGCGGAGGAATTCCTCTTCTCCCCGTCGATATCCGTGTTTATCAGAGCCAGGTATTTACCGGCTCGGTTGAGATCCAGCCGGGTCGTGTGCAAATCTGTTGTGGAAACATATTCAGGATCCACGTTCAAACCATTGGCATCGAACCCACTTGATTTCTGCCAGCCCTCGAAAGAACTCTCATTCGTGTTGTAACCCCCGAAAATCGATCCGTTCGTAAAGTAATTGTTGTGATCCATTTCCGAGATCATCCCACTTCCAACGGCAGAACTCTCAACGCTCACGGCCATACCGTTCCCCTTATTTACCACGCAATTGTTGTACACTTTCACGCGGCCATTGGCTCCCGACGCGGAAGCATCAAAATTGAATGCTCTGCCCTGTCCGGAGGATGGCACGCGGGCATTGATGAGAATTGAATTATGACCAACTACAAGATTCAGACAGGTGCCGATCTGTAAACCACTGGCATACTTGGATATATTGCTCGCATTGATCACGCAAAAGTTATTGCTGAGAACCGACGGCGCAGTGGAATCATTGTTTTCCATAGGACCAAAATCCAGAACGTATGCGGATTGCACAGCATTTGAAATAATTGTGTTCGCATTCACAAAGGTCTGATCCCGGGCAAACCGTACGCGGATCCCATAGGAATCAGAGGTCGCAGATGTGTCGTGCAGCACGTTCCCGATACAACTGAACTGCGACTGATAAAACGCTTTGATCCCGTAATACGAATAATTTAGAATCCTGCAATTTTCGATGCGATTTCCTTTTTCGTAATACGAGGGATTCCCCGACATATCAAATGCGTAGGACCCATTTCGGATCACCGAATTTCTGAAGGTACAGTATTGAATGCTATCCCTTGCTCCGGAACCATTCACAATCACCGAATTATTGCCGGTAGTACTCACAACTTTGGCACCGGTGATCAAACAGGAATCAAATGCCAGGTATTGAGTATTACCACTCAGATACAGAACCCAGCTATGTGTTGAACCACCTGAATTGAAATGAATATTTCTGAAGGTGACGTATTGTACATCGTGCATCCGAAAGGTGAAATTATCCGAAGATCCGGACGGTGTATAACTGATTTGAGGCATCGTGGTTGCATTGGGGTCAGCTATGAACAAAATGGAGTCCTTAGCGGATATTCCGGCTATTTTCTTCAGATAGATCTGTTCTGAATACGTTCCGGATCGCACATGGAACGTTACTGCACCACGCACTCCTTTTTGATTCAGTGTGTCTACCGCTTTTGCAACTGAGGGAAAATCCGGGGACGAACCGCCTATCGTATAAACACCTGCCAATTGACAAAAAGCCGATGAATTCAAACAGATAAACACAAGGGTAAAAAGCCAATTTTTCATGCGTGTAAAATGATTTAAGTCATAAACTTAGAGTTATTCAATAGAAAATACAAGTTTAAAGGGCCAACTAATTCAGCACATTCAAATTTATCCGCGATGAAAAAAGAGGACAAGAACTTGATTTTCATCACATTAAACATCTGGGCATGACAGAATTCCTTACAGCAAAATGCGGCTTTAAATTGGCGTACATTTGAGGTCTGCCTCCGAGGGGAATGGTTGCTACAAGGTGCTTGTTTTTGATTTTTCTGCTTGCCTGTCAGTTCCCGTCGCGGGCTGTTGTGTTCTTCCGTTTCACCCAATACAACGTCGACGAGGGCCTCACCCAAAGCTCCGTTTACAGCATTGCACAAGACACGAGAGGCTATATCTGGTGCGGTACCGGAGAAGGTTTGAACCGGCTGCGGGGTAATTCGATCGAGAACTTCTATTGGCAGCAGAAAGGACCATTTCAGCTGCTCGACAATTCGATCCGACACATTCATTCTACATCGGATGGAACGATCTATTTCGGCAGTGATATGGGCTTTACGTCCTATGTCTTAGGGGATTCTAATTTCCTGAAAACGAACCTGTTCAAAGTCAATAATTTCCACGACTTCCGTCCGATCCTAAGCAGCGACAAGTACGTTTGGATCACAAAGAATCGCAGGGCAATAGGGCGCTTCAACCGGCAGGATGGCTCGGAACTTGAGATCAAATTCCCGAAGGGTAACTGGATGCCCAAACCCAGAACGACTAGCAACCGGGCGATCTGGTTGAATGAATCGGGAGATAGCCTGCTAATCTTCGACAAACGAATTGGTAGCTTTCGCACTAAACAATTGCCCGAATCCGTGGACAATTTTGCACCGGACAGACATGGAGAGATCGTATTCCAGTCCGCTAACGCATTTCTCCGCCTCGATCCGGCTTCCAATAGCTTCGAGGAGATGTTTCAAATTGACGAAACTCCGGAGAAGGAATATTTCCTGATTGACCAACAAGGGCGGATATGGATACAGCGAGAAGACGGAAAGATCGCCGCTTACGATTCAACAGGCGCACTTCAATTCTGCAGCGCTCCCGAGGCTCTGCGGGTTCGACAATTATACACGATGTATGAAGACAATGCGGGAAATGTTTGGATAGGAACAGATGGGGCCGGGCTCCTGAAGATCGCCGTTTCCGAGCTGCATTTTCACACACTCATCCGTGCTAAAACCGACGAACCGCTGAATGGATTTGTACGGCAGGTTCGCACCGATGCTGCGGGGAATAGTTACACAGCCTTCATCGCAGATCCGAAGATCTATAAACACGACAGGTACGGAAAACTCCTTGATATCATCCCACTTCAAATCCCGGGAGCGGAAGAAATCACGGGGCTCTATCCGTTGAATGATGATGAGCTTCTGATTGGAACCCGAAAGGGTTTGTTTCATATGGATCCATCAGGTGATTTCTCCAGAATCTCCGACTTACCCGGAACTCATCGTTTTGAACGCAGCGAGGATCAGCTTTGGATCGCCGGGTCGAGTGGTCTGCTGAGACTAAATCCGATAGATCGACCCATTATAATTGACCAGGCCCTGGGTGTGAACCAGTTCTCCATAAGGTCGCTGGCCGTAGTTAACACCGATCACCTGATCTGTGGATTGCACAGCGGAGGTTTACTGGCGATCAAACACACAAAATCCGGGATGATTCCGGGTTATTCAGAGATCAAAGTGAACGATATCAAACGTGTATCGGATTCACATTGGGTTTTAGCCACGAATACCGGAATCCACCTTACCGATCAACGGTTCAGGCTGATTCGCAAATTCGACCGAAGCAATGGCCTGATCGATTTCTTCATTTACGGAATATTGGTTCAAGATAGCGAAACCATCTGGGCGAGCAGTAATAAAGGGCTCATCAGGTTGAACATATCGAGTGGGGAGGTTACGAACTTTAACCGCACTAGCGGCTTGAGTTCTCCGGAATTCAACTCAGGTGCATTTTATGCAGGCGAAAACGGGAACTTCTATTTTGGTGGAATTGAAGGTGTGAATTTCTTTAAGCCGGGGGCCGTGCCGAACCGTGATCCGTTCTACCCGATATTCCTGCGCTCATTCTCAAGCGCGGATCGAAACCTGCATCCCGACAGGTATGATGCGATCCAACTTCAGTGGAATGAGAACTCCATCAACGCCGAGTTGGACGTATTGGATTATCTCGGAACGGAGAGTGCTGTGCTGTGGGTAAAATTGGAGGGAATCGAAGGTGCAGACTGGGAACTACTTGGTAAAAAACGTGTTTACAGGGCCGGAAAGCTGAAGAGCGGAGAGTACACCTTTCGCGTACGGCAACAACGTGGGGCAGATTTCAAGGAACATGTCCTGGCCCGTTTTACCATTGCAACACCCTGGTGGAGACGCTGGTGGTTCATTTTATGTAGTGGAGCGCTGAGTGCACTGCTCGTGGTTGGGATAAGCGTATATCTCACCCGTCGACGACATTTGGCACGCATCCGCGAATTGGAGAGAGAACAACGGCTGCAGGAGATCCGGAAAGGCATTTACCGCGACTTGCACGACGAGATCGGATCCGGACTTACACGAATTTCGATGCTCTCTGAGATCGCCGCCGGCGAGACTAGAAATACCGACGTGCTGCCGACTTTACAACGCACTGCCGTGGAGATCACCCGCAAATTGCGCGACATTGTATGGGGTATGAAATCAGAGAATGAACAGGTGATCGAAGTTGCGCTGCGCATTCAACAAATTGGGATCGAGGCAACGGAAACTGCTGGCATAGATTTCCAGTTTGAAAAAAGCCTTGAAACGGAGAACACGATCCTGAACCCGGAATTGATCCGCAACTTGATCCTGGTATGTCGTGAAGCCATCAACAATACGATCAAGCACGCCCGTGCTTCCTACATTCAAGTAGTGATCACACAGCGAAGATCCCAGATCACTTTAACGATCGAGGATGACGGATTGGGCATTTTGGAGTCTGATCTCGATCCCTCGAGACAAAATGGGATCAGTATCATGCGGGAACGGATCAACCAGTTAAAAGGTGAATTCAGGTTGGAAAGTGAACCGGGTGAAGGAACTATGATATGGGTTCAGATCCCGCTTTGAAATCACATTATCATGTTAGCGGTCTGTTTGGATCGATCTGTAAGTTTGTGCAATGAAGCCAATTGATCTGGTATTGGTTGAAGACAACTCGGAAATTCGTGAGACCCTCATTTTGGCTCTTGGGGAAGACCAGAGATTTGAACTTCTGGCAGCTTATGCGAATGCCGAGGCCTGTATTCGCGAGATCCAGATCCACACTCCGGAAGTTGTGATCATGGATATTTCCCTCCCGGGTCTGGACGGTGTGGAAGCTGTAGCACGTGTTAAATCCCTGCTTCCGCAGGTTCAGGTGCTCATGTTCACCGTTTTTGATGAGGAAGACATTTTGTTTCAGGCACTTAAGAATGGCGCAACAGGTTACTTGTTAAAGGAATCGGGTATTGAAGAATTGAAAAACGGCATCATACAAATACAGTCTGGAGGTTCGCCAATGAGCGCAAGTATTGCGCGCCGGGTGGTGAGCAGTTTTAATGCGTTGAACCGGGTTGGCCTCCAAAACGCAGCACACAATTTGTCGGTTCGCGAAAGGCAGATCCTAACACAACTTGCCGATGGCGCGCGCTACAAGGATATTGCCGCACAACTCTCTATTTCCATTGATACGGTTCGCACACATATCCGGCATATCTACGAGAAACTCCAGGTAAATTCCCGCACAGAGGCGATCAATAAGATCATGCGCCCGTGAAATAGCATTTTGATGTGATTGCGCTTGAGCACGACCGGTTGGACATTTGACCAAAACAAACCGATCATGAAAAAACTAGCGATCATCCCTATTTTACTGGTTTCAACAGTTTATGCCCAAAAGGTCAATTACTCCTATGTTTTCAACGATCCACTCAAGTTGGATCCACTGAAGGTTTACCTGGATGTGGGTGCCATAGACGGTTTTATTGGCGCCGGTTTGCACAGCAATTATTACGTTACCAAGGATCTGCGCGTTGAGGCTATTGCCCGATATGGTTACCTGTACTTCGGCAGCAAGGAGGATGGCAGGGCGAACAGTTCCGAGATCTCCGCTCCTTTTTATGTTGAAGCCGGTGGACAATATTACCTCACCGAAAAACTGAAAAAGAAGGAAAAGAAATATGCCGTTACGGTGAGTTCCTTCGGCAATACGACCACATCATTGCCACTCAAAGCCAAAGTGGGTATGGCGCGGGGCGTAAGGGGTGGCGTATTCTTTTACAAGAATGTGGCCGCCGCAAACTCCGACAATCCATTTAAAACAACCGAAGGAGACCTGAGTGACCCGGAAAAGAGCATGTTCACCAACTATACATCCACCGGTTTGTATGCCGGCTACGCCCGCCGAAAAACTAAAAAAGTTAAAGTGGATATCGACATGTATGGAACCCGCAGAAATTTCATGTGCAATACATTCTTCGTCGATTTCATGACGGGCACCACCAGTCTGAAAGATGTTGTTTATCAAGGAACTACATACGATGTGAATGAATCTTCCAAAGCCGCGTTGGGTTATCGTTTGGGCTGGGAATGGGAGGAGCTGGTGAGCAGCGTGCGTTTGGAAATGGGTTTACGCCCCGGTTACCTTGCATTTGGTGATATCCCTTTCAACTACATGATGTTGAGTATGGGCTTTACGATTGTGGGTGGGGAAAAACACAATCCGTGATCGCATCGGAGCGCTCAAGGAGCCATTACTCACCCATCAGGACCCGGAATGCACCTGAATGCCCTCCGGAACGGATCTGAAGAATGTAAACCGATCGGGGTACATGCAATTGAACCGCCTCAGCACCAATTGAGGTGGAGAACAACAAGCGACCATCCAATCCGTACACTTGAAGTGAGGCCTCACCCTCACCCGACCAACGAACCCGATCCCCCTGAATCTCGATCGGTAACTGCCCGCGTGCTATTTGACCTACTGACCCTGTCTCAACGAGGACGGCATCACTCTCAGTGGTGCAATTGGAACTATTGAATGCCCTTACGACGTAAGATCCCGCGCCGTATTCCATCGCATTGAGGGTAGTGCTGGATGTATCAACAGGTTGCCCGTCGAGGAACCAAATAAAAAGTGGTTCGGCATCCGTGGAAAGCTCACCGTATAATCGCCAAATCGAAAAGTACACATTTTCAAAACAAATCGTACATTTATTTTTCACTACATTCGCATTGTCTCATTCACCAACAGCTTCGCACTAAACGTTCTCCACCGGACGAGGTTATCGCAGGATAACTACTTGCGGAGCTGCGGGCTTCAATGAGTGAGACAGCGTCCGGTGGTTTTAGATACAGTATGATACTTACATGCATATATGATCCAACACTTCTAGTTTCTATTGCGAATGTCATTGTGGCGATAGTTACCCTTCTTATTGCCGGCAGAACTCTGAGATTGGCGAGGACGCATCATTATAAGTCACTTATTTACACACAGATTGCCGAACGTGCTAGAATTTGCAACTCATATCTCGATCTAAGGTTCCCAAAAGGACCTGAAGAAAACCCCTTTATCCTTTCTGGCATACTGTCCTCTCTTGTGGTTCATAAGGAATTGTTAGATCTTGAGCTTTCCATCAATTCTAGGAAAAAGCTTGGTTTAGATGAAATGAAAATCAAGAAATCTCTCCTACTTCAGCTACATACAACCATCAGAGAATATATCCATGACGGGGAGGACAAGACACAGCAGATAAAAGATATTGCCAAAAAAATGGAGGATGCTCATATCAATAGGTTACTTAGCCAATACAACACCTGCCGTGAGTATTTCAGAGGATTACATCCTCCGAACCATTAGATCTCAAAATTTGCAGTCAGCACCTCGATCTTCTTGCCACGGCTTCCCTTCGCTCCATTACTAGCCGAAAGCGTCTGCTTGATTTCTTTGCTGTACCAGCCATATTGATCAATGTACTCGGTCAAAAGTTCACTAGGATAAGAACTCAACAAGAATTTGCCTTTCATAGCTGCCAACGCATCCAGATCCCGAGTGAAGTGTTCCTCCGTGTAGCCACCATAATGTCCCTGGTCAGAGTTTATATAGGGTGGATCTGCGTAGACAAAAGTATGTGGAGTATCACTGCTCCCTATCACCTTATGTGCCGCATTTTGTTCAATTTGCGTATGTTTCAGTCTCTCGGTCAATACCTCATCAAAGGCGTCTATCTTACGTGCAATTATGTGGGCCATCTTGTCCCGGTCATACCCCCATGTACCAATCTTGGACGCAAATCCCTGGGAAGTCACAACCCAGAAAGCCCAAGCACGAATTACATGATCATCAAACAGCCAAGGACATTCGTATATGATCAGAGCTTTCTTATAGGTTTCCCTTGAATGTACTGTTGACTCGACCTTGCGCTTCAGAGAAAAATAGTCGTGTTTCAGAACCTCATAAAAGTTCACAATGTTCATGTTTACATCGTTGATCACTTCACATGGGCTTGGAGTTTTCGCCCAATAAACAGCTCCTCCACCAAAGAATGGTTCTACATAAATGTGATGATTTGGGATTAGAGGTAGGATGTGTCTCAACATCCGTTGTTTACCTCCATAATAGGTAATAGGTGTTTTCGCCTTTCGGCTGTTATTTGTCTCATTCATAATTTGAAGTTTAATTACTTAGCTCTTCACCTCAACAGCCAAGTCTGCCACATCCCAATTGGCTCGAATGTAGTCTCGAACTAGTTCTGTGTCCCCAGGATCGAATTTCGCCACCTCCTGAAGCAAATCCATGGCTGATAGGTATTCCGGTAACGGAAGTGACTTGTAGCTCCAGCCACTGTAATTGGATTCAGCTAGAGCTTCTTTGTTATTGTTCGCTACCAACCCATCACCTCCGTTGACACCGTAGATGATCGTAGGTTTACCAATAGCCATGGATTCAATGGCGCTTCTGCCATAGGCAATAACCATGTCTGCCTGCTCGATTTCGGCTTCAATATCCCAGTCCGGTAGCGTTATGAATCTGAAATACACCTGTGGCATCAATGCGGACAGTTCAACTATCCTGTCGCGATAGAATGTGTTGTTGCGAACATCCAGCACCAGTATTTTCTTGATCTCACTGGGTGGAGATAACGCGGCAAAACGACCCATGTCGATCGCGTTTCGGACAAGGATCGGGCTATGCCCCAGCGAAGCGAGATAGTCTTCCCCTCGCTCACTGAAGGTGTACACGTTCAAGTTGATCGATAAGTGTTCGGTTAGTGGTGGCAAACTACTGTCTGGGTTCATGAGCGAGTGTACAAAAAATAACCACTTTGCGCCCACAGCTGGGGTCAAGTTGTTAATGGCGTACTTTAAACCTTGCCGGTTGTTCGTTAGGATGTAATTGTACGCCTCGAACGGTGTACTTGTTACAACGGTGATACCCGCATCCCTGAATCGGTCTATGAAGCCTCCGTCTACGGTCTCTAGAAACTTGACACTGACCTCGTCGGAGTGATTGTCCTTGAGTTCTTTTAGCACAGCATAATTCATGGTTGTAACACCATTTAAATCGTCATTCAATAGGATGGAAAGAACTTTAGCCATGACGTTATATACTTCCTTGTGTTAATGTAAAACGAGCCAGCTCAACCCACTTTTGATACCCTGAATGCCACTGCAGTTTCAGGTGCAGATTCTCATCGTAGCGCTCGCCATTCCAGAATAACCGAGCATTCTCCCTGCTGCCGATGAAATGACTTCCGTCGAATCTTGGTCGAGCAAGCGCGTCACCGGAGTTTGTTGATAAACTGTTCTGAAACAGAATATTGCTTGCCTTGCTGTCCTTCGTTAGATAGGTCAACCCGGTGCCATTACCGAGTCTCACCAAGAGCTCATGCCCATGCTCGATGCCGTCGAATGGCAAGATCCTGTTCAATATGAACCCACCATTGGTCACCAGGTCACCTTCATTGTCCAATTGAATGGATGTCGTCCGCTTTTGAAGCTGGTACTCGTAAGTCCTGCTATCTAAGTGCGTACAATCAGCCCTAACGATGACGACGTGATGGCTGAGTCGCACAAAGTCAGCAAAAGGGATATTACTACCTACCGTTGCGGTAATTACAGCTCGCTTCCAGACATAGGTCAACTTTGAATTGGTGTCCTCATACGTAACCGATGTGTTGTCAGTCAATACTTGGACATATGCTCCTGATCCACCTGTAAGCTGAATGAGTTCGCCGTCAATTACCATCCAGCCATCGCTGATGGTCCCACCTGTCTCAACACATCCGGCTATTATGTAGTCAACACCGGTTGCCAGATTCATTTGGCGCAACCAAGCTGCCAGAACGTCTTTTCGTGAATTCTGCAAAAACTCCAGCGTATCTGTGGTCAGCGGGAATCCACCGGAATGGAAGGTTATCTCTCTCATGGTGTGTAGGTCTTTATTTTGAAGTTACGAGTATTGATATAAAGCTGTACCTGACTGATCAGCTCAGCTTGTTCGAACACAAGAGTGTCCGGAACCTTTACAATGAAGTGCGCGAAATACGCATCATGCTCTGCGCGAGAATAGATGAAGACGTCATCAACTCCACTGATGAACAATGGCTGTAGATCCGTTTGAAGATAGATGTATTGTTGATCCAGCTGCTCACCTGCATCAATATAAATCTTCCTCGTGCCAGTATGATCAGAAGGATCATATCCAACTATCTGGAAGTATTCATTTAATGCCTTCTCTAAGTATACTACCTGGGCATTGTGAATTGCACGGTATCGTTGTGTAGCTCGCCATGTTTGTTTTGAAACATGAAGGCTCTTAAATCCGACAAACATCACTTTCGCCCATGCAGTAGAGATGGTTGATCTCAACTTGAGGGGAAGCAGCATTTGGGCCAACTTATCCCAGTCGATAAGATATGTCGAGGTGTACTTAGGCACTCAAATAATTGATGGTAAGTGTTTCGAAGGTGAAATGACCGGCATTGGAGATCACCTGCACATCGATATCGGTAAATGGATTGGCTCCAAATCTCCATTTCGCGGATCTCAATACCGGGTTGACAACTCCTTCGGCTTCCTGAAGTGCGTCGATGAATCGATTAAGAATGAAGGCTCCGTCGAATTCCAAATCTTGTAGATACCCCTGGCAAGCGATCTCTGCAGGAAGCACAGATGCATCACGGTGAAGGGAACCATCCGATAGGTTAATGACCAATGGGTCCACGTATACATCCAACTCAATTTGGAGATCGTCCGGCGAATCGTTCACCAATTCCAATGTATCACCTGCAGCTTTGACTTGATTAAGGTATGCAGTAAGCCCGGCTTCTTCAGGTGCAGATAGCGGAACGGATCCGCTGTCTTCTTTCGCTACTTTTATCTTTATTTTACCGGGGGCCAACGTGGCAGAACAATAGTCTACCACCATGAAATCTTCGGCCACTTCGCCAATGCCGAGCGGCTGCTCAAATATTTGCAAATCAGAGTTCCATGTGAGCGATTTACCATGTAGGTAATTCATCGCCAGATTCCTGTACCACGGCAACGTAGGCGCTTGTTTGGCAGACACAATTTCTTGTATTTCGATTCGAAACAAATCATCCGACTTCTCATGCAACCAAGTAGCAAATGCACACAGGTATACCCACAAGCGCCATATTGATGTCTTACTCGTACTATCCAAGACGTTGAGGTTAGAGTCGGCAGCTTTGGCTGTAAGTATCTCCTGTTCGATTTGTGCGATTGTTCTTGCCATATTCAGTTAATTACATTGTGCCACGATATCTTCTTGCTAATCCGACGACATCATATATTGAGGATGGTGAATGCTTGGACGTGTCAAAATAGAACCCGGTTAGAATTGTGAGAGCTTGCATTACCAGTTGGGAGCACACCACTCGATTATCCCGTCGGGCATAAAATGGGATTACCCAGGTTAACAGCTGCCTATAACCATACTTCTCTCCAACACGAGAGTTCAAATAGTTGATTGTCATAGTTACCATGTCCAATGGGAATTGCATCTCAACGGTAATTACTTGAGCTTCATGCTTACCTTGATGGTAGCTCTTGGCATCAGGGCTGGCAACTATGCCATTAATGCCAAGCAATCGACCGCCAATTGCTTCATATACATTCCCTCTTAGCTCGATGCTAACATGAGAATAAGATCCTCCGGATTCAGTTTCTATGGCATTTGAAATGAATCCATCCTGTGCATAGAAATGGATCAGAACGGGCTCCATTACGGTGTAAGAATTATTCCTCATTTCAACTTTTTTTGTTCATTAATAGCAGCCTGAACTTCATCCATCGGCACCTTCCACCGCACCAGTTTCTTCACATCTGTTTCCTCTTCAATTTCTGATCGGAGCTCATCGAAGCGTGCATATAGTGCAGCTGCTCGTGTTTGAACCGAACTCGGAACGCTCTCCCCTTTATCCCGCTTCATGGTGAAATATCGGCGCCCGGCAGCTTGAATTTGATCCATGGCATCATATAGCTCCTCTAACTTTTGTTCGCGGATTAGGTCGATATCAAGATCGAGATCAACCACTCGGTAGGTGAAGTGCTTGTTAGCCTCAACCCATTCAATGGCATTTAGCTTCTGCTGAGTTGCCGGATCGTATTCGGGTATGATTAGTGGGAAGAAGCCAAACTGCGCTTTAACTTGGTCGGATTGTTTGTCCAGCCCTAGAATTATTCCCTGCGGGGTATCCAATATTGAAGGCACTTGGATATACCTCACAATTTGACTATTTTCAATTCTTGCGTACATCACACCGTAAAATTTGAGTATGGTAGTGTAATTAGATTGCCAATATCAGGAGAACTCAATGCGCGAGAATATATCGCCACTTCGTCAACCAATCCGTCGTGCCATCTTCCGAAAGATGAGCCACCCCATCTTGCACCTATAACATCCTTACCAGCACCGGTCAAGATATCTCCACTACTTACAGCTGTGCTTACTAATGATCCGTCAATGTACAAATCCCAAGAATTGCTACCATTATGCACTCCGCATATGTGATACCAGGTGCCCAACGTAAGTGTCACCGCATACCTGGTGTAGCTCTCAGCGTATGGAGCCGCTCTATATGTACCCCAGTAGATGTAATATACTCCTGATATAATTTGATATCGCAGGTATATTTGAGAGCCGGAGCCGCTTCCATTGTAATACAAGTGCCTGTAACTTGGATCTGTACCGGCGGTGCCCGTTGGTTGTGACTCTAAGTTAATCCACATACCGATAGTCACGCCTGCATAAGCCGAGAAATCTTTGGCATTGCCAAAATCAACGTGACTCTGAGATCCTGCCTCAAAATCTATCGCGGTATTGTATACTCCAGCAGCACCATAACCTATGTTGTACGCATTCACGCTGTGATCAGAGCCGTGAGCGTCGACGATAACTCCAGATACCTCATCGCATTGATAGTAGCTCTCCAATCCATTTAACAGCCCATTACTAGGAACCGATAAGTCTGTTTTTCGATGCGGCCTTATCATCACCTGGTAGAAATACTTAATTCAACAATCTCACTAGATGGTGTGGCATCATAGCACGTTATATTGAGCACATTGGTGCCTCCTGCATCGAATGTGCCAGAACCAACTATCGTCCAATAACTTGGCAATGTAATTAAGTGCCCATTGCCAACGATCCGAAGCTCTTTAACCATGCCTGCAGTCAAATTCACATCCGTGAGCGTTGTTACACCTGATAGCGATAGCATGAACACATCTGCCGTAGCCCAGTCCATGTTTATGGACGTTCCACTTAAAGTGACGATTTCCAACCGGGCATTCTTGACCTTATGCCCGTTGAAGTTCACATCGCTATGGAAATTCTGTGGCATTATCCCAGAATTACAACTTTAAAGTCCGCCGTCGTTGTTGCCCCGAACGTGATCGTTACCTGCGTAGTTGAATTCCGATCGACATCGGTGAACACTGTTTCATCGTTGCTGTCGTATACCTGCACGATCACATCCTTGGTGCCAAGGTTGTGCGTAACAACATAGCTCGAGCTGCCGCTGGATAGTGTCTCTGCATGCCGACGCATTGCGCCCCAGGATGGCAGCGCTGTTTTAGCTTTAAGCGGTGTGAGCGCCCTGGCATCATCTGTCCCGGCATTGGCTTCAGCTTGTGTTGCAAGCTCAATCTCCCCCGGTGCACCTTCGCTGGCCAATCCAACATTTCGGTTGACGATCGTCCAATGGCTGAGCAATGTGGGGTTGTCCTGTTCGGCTATCAACATGTCGCCAACAGCAACATCTTCGGTGAAGAATGTGCCAGCAGCGGTGACCGTGTACGTGTCACCTTGGAATACGCCACTTGGTGAAGTGTCAAGATCCGGGGAGTTGGTGCTGGCATTATACCCACCTTTATAGGTAAGTTGCCCAACGACAGCTGCAGCTATTTCTGAGGCGATCTTGGAAGCGGACCAGATATCTGAACTCGAACTACCCGCATCATTGATCACAACCGAAATGGTCACGTCGTTCGTATTCTCGTTAACTGAGATTCCTGTACCCGCCACAATAGACCGGAACACCAGGTCAAGGCCGCTTTTAACCTTAAACACACCTGCTCCGGCACCGACATTCGAAGCAGTATTGACCTCACCACCTGCTCCGGCGCCAAGATCTTCCCAGGATCCATTGTTCTTGCCCCGGAATTTGTTGGTGGCCGTATTGTAGTACACAAATCCATCCGGCTTGCCTGAAGGATCAGCACCCAAGTTCTGAAGAACCATGTTCAAAATCTGGTTGCCATTGGCATCGATGTTAACGTAAAATTTCATATCAGTTTAAATAAGCTTTGCCGCTGAAGGCAGCGTTGAATGTTATGGTTAATTGGTTCAATGTGTCGTAGGTAATAGTTCCGATGCACTCCTGACCAGCACTGTCGATGACGTGAACGCTCGGATACTTATTTAGTCCATGTGCAACTGTCCATGTGTTGCTTGGCGACATCTGATTGTGCACGAAGTGTTTATCCGCACCACTATCTGCTGCCGGAATTGTGAATTCCAGACCAATGCGTTTTTTCGGTATGATGAATTCTACTGTCACTTCACTCGCACATCAAATACATCTTGTTCGTATACCTCCGTTCGTCCGCCAGGATACATAGCATCTGTGAACGTGAACTCCACTCGCACAGACAGCTTACCCGGTTTGAATGTCGAGGTAAGTGCTTTAGTCATTGGGATCACGAACTCATCGGTTGCATCTCCTGCTTTCAACGAGTTGTCACTCTTCTTGAACACTGCTTGTTCTGCCTCATTGACCTGTACCACGGCAACTACCTCGATCAGATCGGCGTAATTGGTAGGCAAACCAGCTGCATCCTTAAGTTTTCCAAGCAGCGGCATATCTTCACCGATATATAGTTTTGATAAGGCCATCTATTCTTCCAGTTTCGTTGCCGGCACGGCTTGTTTGAGTTTGTAAAAACTTACCATTTCTCGATCAATCTCTACGGGATCAGCCAATTCAATTCCGGGTGTCAAATCATCGGTGATCGATGCCCCTGCCTGGAGTGCGATGTCAAAGCATGCCTCCACATGCCCAGCGTGCTGAATGCCCAAATCGAGATATGTTTGCCCGCGCTTTGCGATCATTTGTTCCGATTTTTATACGCCTCAAATTCACTTTTAAGCGAATTATACTTCGCCTGCCAATTCTTATTCTGCGCTTCAAGCTTCGTGCGCAGCTCCTGGATCTCCTTCTCCATCAAAGCCAGTTGCTTGTCATAATGAGCTGTCAAGCGGTCATATACGTTCTGAATGGAGGTAATTGCATTTGCTTCTTCACTGGTTGCATTGGCTGTAGCTTTTCGATCCTCTGCTTTTCTTTGCTTCCAGCCAAACAATAAGCCAAGGCCGCCGCTGAGAAACCCGGTGATCAATTCTCCTATGTATTCTTTTAAAAACTCCATCATCCGTGTTTCACTTTCTTATTTTCTATATCACTCAAATCAGCGGTCGGCAGATTTGTGAATTGCGTACTCATTGCTTTCAACGCCATACCACCATCACTGGGAACCGGGCTCCATGCAAAGAATACCTCTTTGATCCGTTCCAATAGAGCCGTATTCTTGCCCACCTGCTCTTTCAGCTCACCAGCTTTCACCAAGCCGCCCAACTGATCCCCGTTGATCATGACCCCGTTAGCGTCAACATCTAATGAGATATCACCAATTTGAATGGCAACGACTTCAGGGTCATGGGACATGATACACACCAACTCGCCTTCGGTGCGTGTGCCTATCTCCAAGCATAGTATCGTGGATCCCACTTTCGGGATCACCACCACATGATCCGACTCTTTGACAATAGGAGTAAGCCTGACCGAACTTCTGCTGACGCCAAATTCGTCAACAACTTCAGCTGTGAGCAGCGTGGTGTCAACGGACACGACTTCACACAAAGACAAGAGCGGATTCATTCGCGTGAGAGCTCTGAGGTGTTGTACTATTTCTTCTCGTCGTGTCATGCGCTCAGTTTTGCCCCCAGTTCTATCGTTCGAGTTGCCCCATCGTTCCCAAATTCAACGGTCGTCTTGTCAATATGATAGCGACCGTCCTGATCGGGATACTTAGGATTGATCACATTGGCCGCCCATCCTCGTGTGCAGTATGGATAAAGCTTCGTGGTTATCTCACCTCGGTAACCGTCGAATTTGTTCTGCACCAACTTGCTTTCCGCTAGCCGTTCCAGGTCTACCTTATTGCGGATGTTTCGGTAGTGGTAGGTTTGGAGTTCTCCATCTTCATCGCCTACCTCTACATCGATGCGCTTATTGTCTTCTGCGATTCCAACCGCACGGATCCTTAGGCGCACATCTTCCTTTCTTCGGAACTCCAGACCATCATCCACTACGTTTATTCCGTAGTTCAGATCTACATTCTCAAGCGCATTTAATTGCTGTTTAAGCCCCGCAAAAAGCTTGTTGTCACCGGTCACATAGATGTTCAGGTTGAACTCCTCTTTGATCTTCTGAAGTGCCTGGGCAACTGACGCTTCTCGGATGTAGAACCGTTCAATTTGAATGTCCGGAATCGCATCATGCAGCTGCAATACATCTGCAGGAACTATTGTAGATAGTATATTGCGAAGGGACGTGCTCTTGAATTCATACGACACATTGGTTTTGCGAAGCAGATATATTGCATCTTCAGATTCGATCTCCACAGGTATGCCCGGTTTGATCCGCTTGACATATCCTGTAAATTCTGTATTCCAAAGTATTCCGGCATAACCCAGTTGCACCTGAACAGCATCTCCTACTTTAATTGCCCGGTCGGTTTCAAGGCTTTTGAAGCCCACACCCATTTCTTTGACCAGGAATGATGTTGGAAGCTTGATAACTGCGCGATCGCTGAGTTCATCCACACTGCGTTCAATGGTGACGTGATGCACCTGTTTGAATTCAAATTCACCGATAGTGATATGTGCGTTCATGACTGCGTACATTACAGATCGGTTAATTTTCGGGATGCTAAAAAGTCTTCGTAGCTAAAGCAGCTCAGCGCATAGCTCTGGCTGTATGGTCTGCCGGGCATCGGATCAATCGTGAATTCTTCGATGATCAGTTTGCGCACCTTGAATATGTTCTCCAGCAGATCACACTCTACTGTGAGTGCTTCGGCTGATTCGCAGAACTCAATGAGCTGCTCAACCGCATCCTGCGGATATTGAGGTGTATACGGATCCTCGTTCAGAATCACTCCCCGGATGTCGATCTGATAGTTGCCGGCATTCACCTGCTCAATTACCACTCCACCTGCAGCTGAATCGTTACCAGAAATCGTTGTTTTGACAAGGTTCTTTTGCTTCACCACGCGAACCAGTGGTTCATTGGGCAAGCGGAATGATTTACCCAGCAGCGCACTCTGCAATTCAACATCCATGAAGTAATAGCGCCCAAGCGCATCTTTCCCTGTAGCATTGAGACCGGTCTTACTCAGGTCAAAATCCTTGATGTCCGGGAACCCTCCCAGGTGCACCCCTTTGGTCAATTCTCGTATGTCGATATGAACGCCCATCAGGTAGTTTGCATTTGGTTGGCACTATTCAGAATTCTCAGAAGAAGCTCTTCCATTTGAGCTGCTACCTTTTCACCACCCTCTCTGAGATTTGTTGTATTGATGTTGATCTGCTCATTGAGCTTACCAACATTGATCGTTATATGCGTCTGTTTATGTCCGCCACCAGTAACACCTGAAATTGCTGTCGTCGAGTTGCTGCTATTGTCCCTATCTCCGGGCTTGTCTTGTTTGTCCAGCCATTGTTGACGTAGCTGCTCGTAGTTCAAGCTTTCGCCAGGAATCAATGTACCAAACATGCCTTTGTCATTGGCTTTATTCGCCATTGCCTCACGAGCACCATCAATGTACGCTCCTGCCGCCACTCGTCCAGTTTCGCCCAGGTTCTTCTTGAGCTTGTCAATGGACTCCGTACCGGTAAGCATGTGCATACCGTCTTTAGCTGCTCCAACGGCCTGACCGAATTTACCTTGAACGAGCTGCAGTACCGCTTCACCAAGCTTGCCCAGTCCACCCAGTATCTCCTTGAACCGGGTGATCACATGATCCTTGATTGTTTCAGCGACATGCTTGAACCCAGCTCCAAGTGCCATGATGCTTCCACGGAACCATTCTACCTTTGTCCAGGCACGTTGGATCAAACCGACCAGCATCAATACACCAATGGCAATTGCCAGATATGGATTCATTGCCATAGCCTTATTCAGCCCCCACATGGCCACTGTTGCACCAATGAGAAACTCCTCAATTGGAATTCCGAACAGAAGTTGGAAGCCGTTAATCACGTCCATTACCCGATCTTTCACAAATTGAAACGGTCCGGCGAGCGAACGGATACGCTCTTCAAGTGATTGCAGGAACCCCAATACTTTCCCAACCATACCGCTGAGATCTATGGTGCTTACATATTCAATGGCCTTACCCAATTTATCCATGAACCATTCATACAATGGCATCAATTGTTGGCCGGCTTTATATGCAAACACACTGAATTTATCTCGCAGGTTTGAGAGCATTCCTCCCAAGGTAATGGATATGCTCTTCATGCTTCCCTTGACTCCGTCCATCTCTCCTAAGCCGATCAGGTAATCCTGAATGGCCTCTGAAGTATTGGCGATTGTAGTTGTCTGGTTCTTGAAAGACATGGTCACCTGGTTGCCCGATGTCCTGGCAACAACCCCAAATTCCTTCAGGCGTTCGTGCTCCCCGGTCGTGCTGTCTAAAATGGCCTCCACATATTGGTCGAATGATTTGCCCTGAGATGCCGCCATATCGCCCATGCTGCGCATCTGCTCTTCTGTAGGCGTTAAGCCGCGGTTGACCAATTTGACAAAGGATCCGGTGAGCTCATTGAGCTGGAAAGGTGTCTTGCTAGCAAAGTCTGTCAGAAATTGAAAGCTCGCCTGCCCCATTTCGGAGCTCTGGAAGGTATTCTCGAGAACTGCCCGGTAACGGTCGAACTCAGCAGTGGTTTGCACCACCGCCGAATTCAGCCGCATAACAGCCCCAATGGAAAAAGCTGACAAAAGCAGGGCCCTAACCCCGGGGAGCATCCTGCCCAGATTTTTAAGACCAAAGTTTACGCGACCTACAGATTGGCGGAGCCTGTCCATACGAGAAGAGGTTGCGCCTGAAGCACGCCTAACTTGGTCAAGCGCCCTACTGGCGCGATCCCTCACTTGTATGATGTACTCGTATGCTTTCACGCTTTGCTCTGTTCTCTTTCTTGTGTGCGGATAAAGTGGATCGCGGTTATTCTACTGGCCCACATTATGTCGCTCATATTTTCAGTTTTTTCGCGGCCATAGTACCACAGAATGTCGTCCAGGATACGGATAGACGAGTCTGCGATCAATGTATGGACACTGGCATCGGACGGATCAATGACCGATGCCGTTAATACTTTTTTATGGCAACCACCTTCTTCTCATACAGCTGCTCCATCTTACTGAGCAGCGGGATGTAGTAGTATGGGTTGCGTGTATTCAACACTTCTTGATCCCCTTCGATGAGCACGCGCTTGAGGATGTTCATGTTTCGCACATAGGGGCGCCCTCCCTGATCTTCACGCTCTGCCAGGTTGATGATCTCCCTGGTGATTGGTCTGCAACGGAACTCCTTATCCTCTACCGTGATCAAGTAGTGGTTACCATCCTTTTTCATTTGCACATCTGCAAATTCCAACAGCTCATCAAATTGCTCCTTGATGTTGAAGAAGTCCTCATCAGTTTGAGCAATATCACTGTCGCCCCAAATGATACAGTTATTCAGGATCGCCTGAACGTATGCGTTGGCTCCGGCTTTTTGCAATCCTTCAATTGCCTGCTGGAATGTCTTGAAATCAGGGAATCGGATTACGGCGTGCTTGTCGCCTACCTGGATCGAATAGACCTCGGTGTACTTCTCTTTCCATTCCTGGATCTGTTGTTCTGTGGGTTGTGTCTTTTGTTTTGCCATTGGTCTGTTTTAAAAAAAGGCCGGCCGAAGCCAGCCTTGCTGTATTTTCCGGGCTTTCACCTCCGGATGGGAATACCTCAACTTTACACTCCGTGTTTGACCCCAAGGGCCATAAACGGCAAGGTGATCTCTGCAGCTTTGTCGCCTTGCGCCATCCCTTTGGATGCCTCAGTGAATTCCACACCCAGTAGCACATCGGCTGTTTGGCGTCCACCGAGTTCCGGAGCGTAGGCCACGGTCATCGTCAAACCTCCCAGGCGAGTGATATCACCGCCGGGACTTTTTAGGATCAACTTTTCCAGCTCGCTTTGAAATACCTTGATCTCACCGGTCACCTCCACGTTGCCACTCTGAATGCTGTGCGGGTTGCTCCCGCGGCCATACAGGAATTCCTTTTCGCGCTTTTGTGTATACTTGATTTCCTGAACACCAGCGACCTCATCGCCCGCCAACACCAGTTGGATGTCCTTCCATTCGTATTGCTTACTCTCAAACATATCTATGCAGTTTGTGTGGTGAATCCAAGTTCAACATTGATTGTGTCGCTGTATCCAACCGGCAGGATCCTCAAGGTCACGGTGATCTGATTGCTACTCAGAACATCCTGCGCTGGATCTACCACCGCCTGAACGTCACTTGCTTCTCCCTGAGCAACCATAGCGCGACCAATGCGTTCCTCGAGCTGCCCTTGCCAGTTCTTAGCCAATGCCAGGGATATGGTACCATCTTCAGCCACTGCGATCTCATCGTTGAGATACTGCAACATCACGTCATACGCCAGCACGATCGCTTTATCAATCACCCGACCTCGAGCCAGTGAATTGTAGTCGTCCGTGTCAGCGGTACATGTCACATCTGAGGTGAAGTAGTATCCATCCCTGGAGGCATGTGTCCTGAAGAAGATGTAACCCTTGGCATGGATGGCCTCCCAATCGCTTTCCACAGCTTCCACCGTAGATCCATCGGTGAGGTATGCTTCAGTGATGCCTTCTACAGCACCATCAGCTACCCTGGATATTTTGCGTTGCACGGGTATGGCGGCCAGTCGTCCGATCAAAGCACCAACGGCAGCATTCTCTGCATCATCGGCAGCTCCAATAAGTATGGCAACCCGGTTGTTGTCCGTGGTCTTGTAGTCTTTCAAATTACCAACTGTGCCATCGTATGCCGTTCCATCGATCACCACTCGGAGTGGCTGATACTTGGCCGCAAATTCCTCGGCAAGAGCTTGCGCCAGTGGTACAGCTGTGTGCACCTCCTGAACCAGCCCCTGTGCAATGGTTGGTGATCCGGGTTTCTCTACGCTGATACCCAGAACTCGGATCTTGCCAGCTGCATAGCGCAACAACTCCGGAGCGTCCGAACCACTTGTGTCGGCAGCTTGGTCCACGGTAGCGTCGGTAAGCAAGATGTACAACTGAGCTCCGGCTCCTGCCAGAAGGAAGAATTGCGCAATCTGTTTGTATGCGTAGGCGTTCACGCCTACGGAATCAATTCCCAAAGTGACTGCTGCCTCCAGTGAGGTAATCAGATATGGCGTGTGCAGTTGAACCTTGCCAACCACTGCCTCTCCACTCAGTACCAACCCGGCAATTCCATCAGCACCTTGCGTAGTCTGATTCAAATTGCCGTTGGAGAGCGTTATGTTAATCCTTGGGAGTGTCATTTTGCCTTCGCTTTACCCGTATTGGAGTTCTGATCTTCTTTTTGTCCGCTGCTCGGTTGAGCCGACTCTGCAAGGAGTGCTTTCAACTGCTCAACTTCCTTTTCAAGCTCAGCAACTTTGGCCTGCTCTTGGACGTAGGCAGCTTCCAGCTCTTCGTATGCTTCTTGAAGCCCCTCAGCTCCTTCAGCTACATCTGCCGTCTCTAAAGCTTTCCCGAACAATTCCGGCTTGCCCAACTTCTTCATGGCAGCATAGTTTCGCGCATCGTCTTCGCGCGCAAACCCCTGACCATCTTCGGTCATGTAGATCCGCTCAAGATTGTTGACCTTCAATAGCTCCTGAGCAATATTTTTCAATTCTTGTTTCATGACTTAATGAACTTGATTAGCCCAAGTATCCCGGCAGTAGCAATAGCAGCAATCCCACCGGACACCAAACTCGTTTTCCAATTATGACCATCTTTAGTTACCTCAGATTCTGTCACTTCAGTTTTTGATCTATAATAGCTGAAGTATCTATCCATAAGTTGTAGCACAATAGACACACTGTCGCATTCACAATTAGCCTCGATGGACTTAGTCTCCGGGATATACCGAACTGTTACTTGTGAATTGTCCGACCGGCTTGTGAATTGCTTCTCTGCGATGAGATCGGCCAGCAAGATATCCAAAGTCGAATTGGAAGGAGGTGCGAACACTACTGTGTCTCTTGACACATAGCGCTCGATGGTTTGCACCTCTTCATTGGTAGTGTGGCTTACGGCCTCCGATTGCCTCCGAGTGAGGCAACCGGTTGCCGATACCACCAGAATAAATATACAAGCAAAAAGTAACAATCCTCTTTTCATAATACGCGCAGTTTATTGATCCCCACTTCCTGTGCCCATTGTGGCACATCGAAAGAGGGGCATGCTTTGTTTGACAATTGATTGTGTCCGCAGACCTTAGCAGACGAGTGTTCTTCCAGAAGGCGCTTAACTAACCTTTCCAGTGCCGCCTTTTGAGCGGGTGTCCTGGTATCTTTTGGGCTGAATACGCTTGTCCCGGGAGTTCGTTTAGCAGACACACCTCCGGCATAAACTACATGCAGTGCACTATCGTTCTTACCGGCAACCCCATTGGTAATTTCCCAGGGATCTATTTGGTTGTCCGAGTTGTGCAGATGCAATTGTTCCACCGAGCCATCAAGCTTTACCAAATAATGGTAGCCCACCCGGCTCCACCCGCGACCTTTGAGATGCCAGTTACGGATATCATCACCGGTTACCTCACGCCCTTCGGGCGTTGCGGTACAATGCAGTACTATGTATCGAAGTTTGGCCAACTGGAATCTTCTTACGCTCCGTGAGCTTGTACCAGGCTTACCACTCCTTTTTCATCGCTGCGGCCGATCATTCCACCGGCGCGTACCTGGGCACTCATGATGTCGCCCAAATGTTCAGCTCGCTTCTCGTTGTAGAAGATGTCTACAATTCCTTCAGCACAGCGCACAAAGCGCGGATGCCACGCCAGGCAACTGTCATTGTCTGTGGCTGCAGCAGCTGCAGTGTACACCTTCTTGACCGGCGTTCCGGCATTGTCAAAGCGACAAGTCTTGCTTCGCTTGTACACATTGAAGTTGAGCACTTTGGCCACAACCCCTGCTTCGATCAAGTCCTTACTCAGCTTATCGCTACCAACGAATGAGCTGAACCCTGCCTGAACCAGTTCTGCGTACATGTTGCCACTCATCAGGAGGACACGGCCCTCTTCGGGCACTTCCATGTTGTCCATGATGCGCGCAAGTTCAATCAAATTATCCAGTGTCAACTTCTTACGCGTCCCGGTAGCACCGCTGAGCAGAACGGGAGCGTCTGCCCCAGATGTGCGCACGATATTGGTGGCCAGCGTTGGGCTCCAAACGTATGCCATTTTATCCCCTATGCGCTCCTGAAGTTGTGCGCGTTGATCCTCCAACACGTCTTTGTTCTTCTTGTATGTGAGTCGAACATTGTCGTGCTCACGTACGCGAACCGGAGGGGCTGCCAGCAGATCCACTGCGTAGCTCTTTTTGTCGTCCGTCCGCTCTACAATGGTCAGAGGGAAACTCGAAGGATTCTCGACAATTGCCGGCATGGATCCTGCTTGTGGAACTTCTACATTCTCCACATCGGCACTGATGCCGATATCCAAGCGAGCGTGCTTGAATGGTGAATGATTTGGATAGAGATTCTTTTGGATCTCTTTGCTGAACAATTGCTTCAGTACTTGTGCCATCGCTGTATTGCTTTAGTAGTTAATGTGCTTGATTGGATTGAACTCGTCTTTTGGATGCCTTCTATCCCTGGACGATCTGGTCAAGGATTTGATTGAACAATTTCGGGTCTCGCTGAGCTATTACTTCCAGCTCCGCATCCGTGTATTCTTCGGCTTTCTTGCCAGGCTTCTTGCCATTCTGAATTTCAAGACCGCTGAGGAATTTTGCAACCGGATCAGGCAGACTGGTGTTCGCAGGATCTGCACCTGCAGGACTTTTCGAGCCACCTGCTTCAGGTGCCAAGATTGCCATCACCGCTGTGCGGGTTCCTTCGTGATCCTCTTCGAATGCCTTCATCTGCATGGTACGCAGATGCTCCGGAAGTGCTCCCATCTCGACCATTTTGTCGGTAAGCGCTTTGGCCTCTGCCTGACGTTCTGTCTTCAACGCAAGCTCTTGCGCTTCGAATTTGTTCTTGAACAAATCGCGCTCGCCGAGAACCTCTTTGAGTTTTTCTTCGATTTGATTCTGCTCAGACGATTGTGAAATTCCGAGCATAAGGGCAATAGATGCCATGAAGATTTTGAGATCTTTCATATCCGTTGATGTAGTTTTTGTCGTGATTTGATTGAACACCTCGAAGACCTTACTTGGATCCTCGTGAAGTATGTTTTGAAGTTCCTCTGGCGGCGTAACGCCTTGAACGATTTCAGTTGCCAGCCCGTTGGCGACACACTCATCGGCATCATGCCATACGTCTTCACCTTTCTTAAACCAACTTCGAACAGTTGATTCATCCTTGCCTGTCTGCTGAACAAACAATTGAACGATGCTCTTCTCGAGCTTATCCATGGCATCGGCGAAGCTTCGCAGCTGATCAGCACCACCTGACGGGCTTCCGGTTGGAGGATGGGTCATAAGCATACCGAGTTTAGAGATCTTGCGCTCATCGCCGGCAACAAATATGACTCCGGCCATAGATGCCGCAGCTCCTTCCAAATACGTGATGACCTTGTTGGTTGATTCACGCATCATCGTGGCCATAACATTGCCTTCGAACATGGAACCGCCTTGGGAGTACCCGATCCTGACATGCACGTCGCGGCCACCTTTGGCTAGCAAGTTGAACGCTTTGCGAAACTCACGGGAATTGGCAGGCGTCCAGCTGGAGATTATCCCTTCAATAAGGATCTCCTTCGGCTCTGCGTCCTCGCCCATGATGAGCTGGAACCCGTTGTATTGCTGATGTCTGTCCATCGTTTCATCAGCGAAATACCCTTGATTTTACTTTCTTTAAAAATGATAAAACCAGCGCGGAACGACTAACGTCCGACGCGTATTACTGCGCTTCCATGCTGCTTTTTAGGTTGGGAGCTCGCAGCGCCTATGCACGAACTTCGCCTTAATGAAAGACATCCTAATAGATGACCAATTTGAGCTCTTGATCGAGGATGGAGATTTTGTCGTTGGTGACAGCAAGGGGCAAAACATCCTGCTGATCGCTCACGCTTCAAAGGGCGAATATAAGCGAAACCCGGAAATTGGAGCAAATCTTTCGAACCTCATTCACGATGAATCTCCAAAGAAGCACGCCCTGGAACTCAAACGGCAACTGGAGTATGATGGGGCAAAAGTGAGTTCAATACGCATGACAGAAGGGTCTATACAAGTAGAAGCAACGTACAACTGATGGCACGTTTAACCAATACCGAGCGCGACAAAAAACTGGCTGAAGGCAAGGCTTTATTCATTCGCGGGATGAGTTTACAGTCGATCTCCGACATCATCGGAATTAGTGTAGTTGCGTTGAGAGCCTGGCGAGATGAACAAAACTGGGAAGAGGCTAAAAAGCAGCTGCAGATCTCGGTGGGAGAAATGCGGCAGGAGATCCTGAACACGTACAACTCGCTCAAGAAAGGCGAAACTCCCAAGGTATCTGCAGATGATATATCCAAGCTATCCAGTGCGTTCGAGAAATTGAGTGACAAGCAGAAGAACCTGGGGTACATGTACGATAACTACGAGGTGCTCACTGAACACTTGGCGCAGAAGGTTATCAGCGCCAAGAACAAAAAGGAAAAGGAGCTGGCACATCTGATCTACAAGGCATGTCGCAGAGCTATGGACGAGGTGATAGAGGATTCATTTAACGCCACGCTTCGATGAACAAGACGGACCTTAAACGAGCCCGAGAAGCGTTCAAGGAAAAGAGTGCCTGGATCGCAGAATCAACCTTCGAATCCCTGATCAAGGAGACTCCTGCCCAGCAAGAGCAGCGGATAAAGGATCTGCTCAAAGTAACCAACTACGGGGATTTCTTCAACTACTATCTTGGTAGAGATACACCTATCCCAATGGCTGACAGCGACTGTGCTCAGTTCCATATTTCGAGCTACGTCTCTCTGGCACGTAACCGGCAGATCAAACAGTTTCGCAGGTGGTTCCGTGGAGCCGCAAAAAGCGTCCATACCAATGTGGGCAACCCCATGGCCCTTAAACAGATCGGCGAGCTGAAATTCATGACAGTGGTCGGGGCTAATGAACTCAGGGCCAAGCTGCTCTTGAGTGACCTGCAGGCGCAATTTGAGAACAATGCCCGATACATCAACGACTTCGGGAAACAGGTGAGCTATGGTGACTGGGCCGACGGTATGTTTCAAACAACGGACAACTGCTACTTCATTGCTCTGGGAATAGACCAACCATTTCGCGGATTGCGACGATTTGCAGAACGGGTTGATCTTGCCATCATCGACGATTGTGAAGATCGGGAAGTTGCATTGAATTCCTCACGGGTTCAGAAGCGTGGTGAAAAAGTACTGGGAGATCTGGGGGAAGCATTCGGTAAGGATCGACAGCGCATGGTGATCGCCAATAACTATATCACCAAGACTGGGCTGCTGGCATATCTGCTTGATAAAATTGGCAACCTGCCAACAACTCAGGATTCCCTGGTAAACTTCGTCGGGCCCGACGGGAAACCCACCTGGCCTGAGCGGTACACACAAGCCGATGTTGATAAGAAGCGTGCGAATACCAACTACTTCTTCTGGGAGCGGGAATTGATGAACAACCCCATTGAAGAAGGTAAGCTATTCAAGAGCGAATGGATCCATTTCGTTCCTTCCGGATTCATACGTAAGTGGGATGGGCTGCTGATGTACTGGGATTTGAGTTATAAGAAAGAAGGGGACTTCAAAGCCGCAGCCCTGCTTGGATTTAAAAATGGAAGGATCCATGTACTCAAGGCATTCTGCCGCAAGTGTGATATTGCAGAGGCTGTGTCCTGGCATTTTGATACGGTCCAGCAACTGAGTCGAAAGGGGAAGATGCCCATCTGCTTCTATGACGCCACGGCAGCCCAGGAAGAAGTATTCAGACCGATCTTCCAGGCAGAAGCGTTGCGTCGCAATTTCTTCGAGATCCCCATTCCGGATCGCACAGCTCGAATCGACAAGCATCTGCGCATCGAGGCAACCTTGATGAACGTATTCTTCAACCGCAAGTTGGTATTCGACAAGAGCCTGGAGAAAACACCGGATATGGATGCAGCTCTCAATCAGATCCTGTCATTCGAAAAATCCACGAAGATCCACGACGATTTCCCCGATGTTTTGGAAGCCGGTGTCCGCTTGGGACAGGAATACTTTGCCAGGGAATACTTCAATGAAGAAACCGCACCAATTATCACGCAACGAAAGAGAGGAGGGTTTTAATGCAACCACGCAAAGAGATCTACAGGAAAATCAGCGAAGCATTGGGGGAACTGCTGTTACACAAGCAGGTTCGGTATATCGGTCTGCAGATGGGTCAGCTCGATGCCCCGGATCAGTCGGAGCCAATACCCATGCCTTGCATCCTTATTGGAATTCAAACCATCTTCTACGAGATGATGACGCATAACCGTGCGCAGGGACAGGCTACTATAACCCTGGACGTTGCTTTTGAGAACTACCATCGACAGTTCTCCGGAAGTATTGATACCGATCAGTCGGAAGAGCTGATGGATCTGCTGGATCAGATCCTGGCATTGATGTCCTACGTGCGAGGCGATTCATTCACCGACCTGTGCTTGCAAAGCGAACAGAGTGTGTCATACAACTACAGTGGCATTCAGTTGCACCGGATCACCTTCACATGCAGAACCTATCACCTGATAAAACCTACGACCTATGTATCTATTACCGGAGGAGCTTAATACCGTACTCAGAGATGATGTGCGCGGCATGCTCAGCGAGTTTGACAGCTCATTGATCGAGCAGATCATTGCCGAAACTGAAGCAATTGTGCGAACCTATCTCGGGGAGATCTACGACATGGATGTTGAAATGGCTAAAACGCTAACAGATCGCAACTATGCGATTCTAAAGCACTTCAAAGACATTGTGATCTACGAGATCTTCTCACGCCATACCCGTCAGATCAATGAGGTAGTTGCCATGCGCTACGATTATGCCATGAAGTGGCTGGAGAAAGTAGCGACCGGTAAGATATCCCTTCCAATTGATCTGGTCGTAATTGACCAAGACGCTCCGGACACTGATCTGTTTCTTTCAGGTGGAAAACAACGCTATTCAAACGACTTTTAAATCGCATTTAAATGAGCCTTATCAACAACGTAGGAAACTGGATTTCGGACAAGCTGTCAACGAATAACAACAGTCCATCAAGGAAGCTCGACGTGGTGGTTGATCTGATGCGGATCAATTTCGACCGGTATCGCAAGGAATTGGATGAGTGGCAGACTGCACGAGACTACCGCCTTGATGTAGATCGCCCAATTACCTATTACCTCCAGGAGGTCTACGCAGATCTGCTCATGGATGCGCATCTCAGAGCGCTGATTGAGAATAGGATCCTTCGCATTGTGAATCGCGAATTTGTTATTCAAAATACCGATGGGACTGTAGATCCGGATAAGTCCAAGCTCATTGCCAAGCCCTGGTTCACCGACTGTGTTCGTATAGCCATGGAGTCCATATTCTTCGGCTATTCAGTTATTCTGATCAACAAGGTGAGCAACGGTGCTATCCGTGAAGTGCGATCGATCCCAAGGGAACACATACTTCCGGAACGTCGGCAGATCCTTCGTCATCCGTTCGAGGATACCGAAGGGCTTCCCTTCGACGAACTCCCTAATCATCTCGTCTACGTGCAACTCTATGATGCGATCGGACTGCTTGAAGCGGCGGCTCCAATGACAATCCTGAAACGGCACAGTTGGGCATCTTGGGACGAGTTTGAACAGATATTTGGCGTGCCGCTACGTGTGGCTAAGATCGCATCCAACAGCAGCGCTAAGAAGCGTGAAGCAGCCAAATGGCTCGATGAGATGGGACGGAGTGCTTCAGCTGTCTTGAACATCGGCGATGAAGTCGAAGTGATCGGGAATACACAAACCGATTCGTTCAGAGTATTCCTGGAGAAAGTGTCTGCAGTCAATTCGGAGTTAAGCAAGCTGATCAACGGCCAAACCATGACTACCGATGACGGATCGAGTAAGTCTCAGGCTGATGTACATTTGAAGACACAGAATGAGATTACCCGTGCCGATGAGCGTGAAGTGCTCTACTGGTTGAACGAGCAATTAAAGCCGGTCCTACAATTCCACGGCTATCCGTTGAGCGATAGCGATGAATTCTCGATCTTCCGCCAGGACGACCCAAAGGAGCGCATTGAGATCGACCGGTATCTGATGAATGGCGGGATCAAACTGAGTAGGGAATACATCGAGAAGACCTATAAGGTTGAACTGGCAGAAGAGAAGGAAGTTGATCCGGTAGCCGACCCAAAGGTTACAGAGCCACTAGATCGAGTCGACGATTTTTTCGTTTAAGCCCCGAGCTATTCGGGGCATCCGTCAAAGAGATATATCGTCCATATCTCGAGATGATTGCGGGCAAAGCCCCGAGCATGAGTTATCGTTCTATCTTGGAGCGTGTCATTATCAAGCTCAGGATAGGGTTGAAAGACTTCCATTCCGATCAAAAGCATATTTCAGAAGGAATCTTTTCGGCCAACTTCGAACCGCTGGATGAGGCAGCTGAAACCATTGGCATCCGATACAATGAACCCAACGCACTGTTCAATCATAATTTGAGGCGCAATCTGGGATATTTTGCACTGCGCAAGACACTGCACGAACAACGGGCATTAACCGCCATGTTGACCAATGCGGATGGGAAGCTGCGATCCTTCGAGGAATTCTACCAGGCATCCAAAAGCATCCTGAACGATTACAACCGCAACTGGCTTGCGGCGGAGTACAAGACCACCGTGCGGGCAGCTCGGATGGCTACCCGGTGGCAGGAAGCTCAACGCGACAAGGATCTATATCCCAATATTGAATACCTGCCCAGCAGAGCTGCCACACCTCGGGAGGATCATCGGAAGTATTACCACGTAATTCGTCCTGTTGATGATCCATTCTGGGATGAGCACCTGCCGCCTAATGGTTGGAATTGCATGTGTGGCTTCAAGACAACGGACAAAGCCCCAAATGCCGTTCCCGAGGATTTGCCACAACCGGCTAAAGGATTTCGGCATAACGTTGGGAAGAGTGCGAAGCCTTTCGATTCTACACATCCCTATTATCACTTCCACTTTCCGGATCAAACCAAGCTGATAAACGATTTCAAAATCGAATACCCTATGTATAGCTCTACCAACAGTGGTGTGCAAGTGAGTTTATGGGCAGATGCTTTCGACCTGGAGAAGAATTTGAATGTAGCTGAACGAATTGTTTCAGAATTGAGCCTCGAAGTTAAAATTAGACCTCATTTAATTGAAGGAGGACGAAACCCAGAATTCTTGATCAATGAATTAACTGCTGACCTGTTTACCGTAGAAGCATCTAACATTGATTCAGCAATACATAATGCTTTTGCGCACAAACGTCTTCAGATGCCCAAAGGCACTTACGGATTGGTAATAGACCTCACATTTATAATAAACTTGACTCCTACCGAAGCAATAGCTCGAAGACTGTATGGATCTTGGAAAGCCAATAAGCGTTGCGGACGAATGGTCATTTTCACGAAAAATAGTATTATAACATGGGAGAAAGGGGTAGGCTTTGCAGAAATCTTAGACGGCCTTAAAATAGCAAAAGGCAGCAATTAAGCCGCCTTCTGGGTGGGGCATCAGCAGAACCTCTGCCCCTATGGACAACAAAGATACAACTAAATGGATCAATTCATCAAAGACCTTATCAACCTTCAGCAAGACTTGGTCAAGACTATTGCCCACGATATACCTCGAAGCATTGGAAAGGAAGGAGAGGACTACTTCCGGGAGTCTTTTCAAAAGGAAAGCTTTGATGGCGTTAAGTGGAAGGAAGTTAAAAGGCGGATGCCCAATTCCCGATGGTTCGGATTTGAATACAAAGGCAAGGGACTCAAACCCTTCAGCCCTGCAGCTACACGGCGTAAGATACTGACAGGATCAACTGGTGATCTGGCAGAAAGCATCACCCATCGCATTGAACCAGGTCGAGTGATCTTTGCAAGCGACAAACCTTACGCTCAGGTGCACAACGAGGGAGGTCATGCCTTTGTTTTTGGGAAGAGCAAATTCACAATGCCGAAACGCCAGTTTATGGGATTCTCACAGGAATTCGATGCGCAGATTGATAGGATCATCGAAAAGCGGATGGATGGGGTATTTAAGCGGAATGGGGCAACACGGGAGTAGTTTGTACCTTAGATCTGGCTTGTTTGTCACCTTGGATGCTGACTCCAAACTCGCTCCATACTCTCAGGAATTTGCAAGTGATTTCGCTCGCAGAAGCTGCAGACTAATGGATAGAAATAAACGTCCTTTTTCTCAATCACAATTGTTCTGTCTTCATTCTGGAAGACTGCTATTTGTGCAAGTGATGTTGCCTCTACTGAAATTAAGTTAAACCCTTGCTTCAGTAAATGTTGGCACATGTCTTTGAATGATAAGAAGGGTATCTGCATTGGCTCTTTTAAAACGCAAGTTCAAATTCACGAATACCACCTGCTGCCATGGGCACTGGAGGAACGTGATTTACCTGATGATTATCGGTGTTTTGCTTGATTCTGTTGAACGACTCCAGCTGGTCACTCAACTCTATTCGAACTTTAACGGCCATTAAAGCGATCAGCACCTCTGTGACCCTTCGTTCTGAATCTCCGTCAGCGACAAGACCATTGAAGAAATGAACCTGCTCTGATTCGAACCACCCGATCCAATAATCTTCAGTAATTTGCTTACAAACAATCCTTACTTTCATAATGTCAACGTTTTGATCAACAACCTTTACAATCCAACAAGGTCAATTTGTGTACCATGCTCTATCGTAACACAAATGTGAACATTTTATTCACTATAACGCACAATGCTCAGCAAATTATTGCAAACACGCGTGTATTCCACTGAAATGTCACCCGGTAACGCTAATCACCGCCCAAAGTGTCTGCAGCATCGCCAATCCATAAAGGATCATTGCTATTAACAACGATATTGATTGTGTCCACCACAGAAACCGGGTGGTTTTTGAACTCGGAACTTTTGATGTCCTATCCTGAATTGATTCGATAGGAGACAACGTAGTCAGGATAATTTGATGCAACTTAAAGTCTGCCACCGAATAGAATATCCCGGCTGCAAAACTGACAATTAACATCAAATAAGACGAGGTTAGTAACATTAATCCATTCATGTGGAGTCCCGTGACCAGACTGTTTTCATAAAAGAACGCCATAGATGTGACCGCAATACCCATGATAAACTTGACATAAGTTTGCGGGGTTTTGAACAAACTTTCAATTGAGGCATTTTGAAACGCCTGTTTCAGATCACGCACTTCACCTGAAGTGTCGCTCAATTGCACAATCTCCTCTTTAATCTGGTCAATCTTTTGAGTGAGCTGAGCAAATTTCAATTCCTGGGATTGATTTTCATCCATGCGATGCAACTATTTAAGCCGTTTGAATTGGTGATACAAGGCCAGAGCATCCACTGATGGAGTAAAGTAGATCCTAGTTGGCTCGCCTTTATAAATAACAATTAACTTGATGTCGTGGACGCGTTTTCTTTTGGCACCTAATGCGCCTCCCAATAACCACCCTAAAGGCCCGAGCAAACAACCTC
This sequence comes from Flavobacteriales bacterium, assembly GCA_020635435.1. Lineage (GTDB taxonomy): Bacteria > Bacteroidota > Bacteroidia > NS11-12g > UBA9320 > VMDK01. The sequence continues at coordinate 415,798 of JACJZU010000002.1, read as the reverse complement.
CGGTCAAAACTCCACCAGCAATCCGCCCTGCAGACCGGACATGTTCGCTATCTTCTGATAACTCAACAATGTCTTGGGGCTTGATCAGGACTTTTTTTCCTAAATAGCGGATATCAAGGAAAGTGATAATAGCTTGATCATCTTTGAATCTAACAATGACCTTACATGGGTTGGTAATGTCCGGGAGTCCCCCTTCATATTGCAATCTGTAGCCAAATAAACCCTGAATATTCATGATAGAACGAAATTAAATTGCTGTTTGTGTAATCCAATGGTCGACTTGAAAATTTACACAGCAATCATGAGCTCGTAAGGTACAAGCTAGGCGGTAGAATCCTTGACCAACATCTAATTTCGAGATTAGTGTATGCCCAGCCGCTGTCATTCCCAATAGTCCTCAGTAGACACTTTGAGCGAACCGTGCGCATTTTGACAATATAACAATCAAACCCCACCACGACTGTTACACCACTTAGGCGCAATACTTGATCTGCAGAAATACAGGGGGCTGAGTTATGATCAAAGATCTGGTCATAGAGTTCTTCCCAGCTATCACTCATCACTCCCCAGCTGATCGTAAATACTAATTTGCCCGGACTGGTGCTTCTCCTTCTCCTTCTCCCTTTCGTATGTACCGTGTATGATCTTGGAGATCGTTTTGGAGTCGAGGAAGAACTGATCGGCTACATGATTGAGCCATTCCTGGTACCTCCACTTCGGTTGCTGCTTCTTGATGCGCTCATACGCCTGCTTTACGGCTTCATTGCGCTTCTCATGCAGTTGCTTGTCACGTGCCATAGTTTTCCCGGGTATCTGTTGGAATGAAGAGAATTTCGCTGTTGATCCTGGCTAAGATCTCAATATAAGCTTCCCGGATCTGCTCGTCCTTAATATTGATGGATTCAAGCATCCAGGCAATAGTCATCCACTCATGGAACATGAATGAAAATACGAAACCTGGGATCGGTTTACGAACGTGCGTAAGAGGCATGTGCAGCTTGCGAACTACATCGCACCAGATGCTGTAATTCATATACCTTCCGGTATCGGTCTTGATCGGCTCTTTAAGCCGAACATTAGCTAAAGACTGAAGGAGCTTGCGCTCCACTTCCGATGCGATCAGATTATAATTGGTGTCCGGCAGGGTCACTTCAACATAGGTGCGCTTGCCTGTTCTATATTGTTTCTTCATTTCAAAAGCATTTCAAATTGGGTTACAAGCTTGGGTAACTCCACTGCGGTATAGGCTTTCAACCGCTTGTGTAGATAACCGTATTTCTTCAGCCATGCTCCCAGACGATTCAGATCCGGGACATTGCGGCCACTTTTTTCATTGTACTCTATCCAGCCCAACTGATAGCATAGGCTCAGGATGTACTTATGTTGCTGATTGCCCGGATCGAAGATTGCCCAGGTGCGCATGTCGATCGGGCGACCGCCCAGATGCTTGATCAGTTCGTTTGCCTGGGAATAGGTCAGATCCCTGGTGCTGCTCATCTCAGGATTGCCGGTGAACTGGGACACCATCATCTGCTTCAATTCCCGATCATGCTTCACGTGGTCCGGCATACGCCCGTGGATGACCTTGATCTGTTCGGTTGTGATATTCATTCCTCTATCTGTTTTGACGTCGGAACAAAGCCACTGTGATCCCCGCGGGACATGGCCGATCCCATACGAACTGCCTTGAGAAATGAAGCCTCTGCCTTGGCACTTTCAACAAGTGTTTTACCAATTTCATTGATTTGCTTAACACGCTCCATGTCCACAATTGTGTCTGGATCATTGAGCTTCTCCATCTGTTCGATGAGAATGTTTCGTACGTCTTGGATCTTATTTTTCATAGTGGTCTGTGATTTGCTTCTCAAGCTTCTTTTGGGTCCTGATCAGAGATATAACTTCCGGTGGGTAATTGTGTATCCCATTCTGCTTTATGTTCTCAGTTCTACTCACTGCAGTTAAATTCTCCAAAACGCAGTTTTCCGGGTTACCATCAATGTATTGAATATTCACTCCTTTGGGAATTGCACCATAGGCTTTTTCCCAAATGAGCCTGTGCAGTAGCTCCCATTTATTTGGTTCACCTATCTTGATATAGAAATACCGCTCAGGTGTTCCATCGCTTTTGAATTTTCTTCTACTGGTCCTGAGCCGGATGGTACCGATCTCGCAATGATTGACCGGGACCGAGCCCTTCTTAAATCTGGACTGAGCACTTCTCGCGATGGCTTCAGCACTCATGTACTCAGATTGTTTTTTGCCTTTATTCAGAGGAACCTGACCTTTTTTGAATCTTCCTTTGTTGGAAGTTTTTCGGATCTTGAGTTTTGCTACTCTGTTCTTGACAGAAGATTTTGAAACGCCCAGAATAGCGGCAATTTGAGCACAGGTCATGTTCAAATAATTCTGTTTGAGGAAGGTGTCCTCTGATTGTGTATATCGCCTACCTCTCATGATGTGTGACGTACAACTCCATGTTCATCCGGGCTGCCCCATTTCCTCGACCGATTGATCAACAACTTCTTCTCAATGATCTCTTGAATGTCGTTGTAGGACATCCCATCAGCTGCCGCACATCCGAACAGCAGTAAAAAGCAATCTGCAAATTCCAGCCATCTTGCGGGTGAATCGCTTTTGAGATCTGCTTCCAGTTCGTCCAGCTCTTCTCGCAAGTGCGACAATTTGGACAGTGCAGTGCTCCCAGGGAAGGTGGCTTTCTGCCAGGCGATTACTTCGTTGAACAATTTCTCGGTCATATATATTCTGGTAAAAAAAGCCGGGACCAGGGATGGGCTACTTACGTTGACTGGCAGGCTATCCCATCTGTACCTACCTAAAACCTCTCCGGTCACCGGCGCTCATCAGTAATTAAGGTTTGAACCCATTTCCGGAAACGATCCGGGGCTTGTTCCAAAATGGGTTGCTTTAGTTGACAAATGCCACAGTTGGCACGTGCTCGATCTTCAGGCCAAGCTTCAGGAGCGTTTTGGCTGCAGCCGGTTCCTGATCAACCAGTTCCACAACGCGCTTGGTGTCGATGCTTACTTTTGTGACCTCGTCTCCGAAATGGTCGATGATCTTGCCGATGTGCTGCTCAGTAAGCTTGCCATTCTCACCTGCCAACCGGTCGCTCACTCTCAGTGAGAGGAAGCTTCCACACTTGAAATTGATCCGGTGCTTGTCGTCGAACATTTCCATGTTCGCCTCCCCGAATTCGACCAGCTCCTTCTTCAAGGGATCTGCAATCTTCTGCAGCTCCTTGATTTGTCGGTTGATGTCCTGCAGCTTAGCTGCCTTTGTCTCAATTGATTTGTTCATGAGTTATTGATTTAATGAATGATTCTTGGTCCTCGTTAAGGATGCGACCGATGCTGCGGGCATGCGTGCGCGTAGGATGGTGAGCTGGTCTTGAAGCATGTTGCGCACCTCGGAGCTCGAAGCTGCCATCTTCAGTTCTTCTAAGCGTCTGATTCTGTCTTGTATAGTCATGTGTTCTGGTTTTGAGTCTGTGTTCAACTTCTTGGGATATCCGATCATAGAGTTCCCGGTACTTGCGCTCGTTCAACATGAAAGAGTCGTGATTGCTCAGATGATGGATCACAGTGCTGTGATGATAGCCGCCAAGCAGCTTTGCCGTAAGGATGGTGGTGTAACCGAAATTCCGAACCAGGATGGCGCACGCAATTCTGCGGCCATCAATCTTGTCCCGGTCGCGATCTTTTGCCAACACATCTTGGCCAATCTCCTCGCTGATCACATCTGTGATGAGCTGAAATCGCCAGTCTTTGTGCGTCATTAATGGTTCACCCAATTCAAGTTCACTGATGGATACTTGTTGGCCAAATGCACTCGAAATCACTCTTTCTGCCTTTCGTAGTGCGCTGATCTGTTTTTGCTTGTTTCTTGTCATTTGTGGTTGTTTTTACATTCTTCATTGATCTTGCGAGCTGTGGGCTGCGCAGGGTAGATCTTCATCGCCTGGATGCCGTGGAGCTCGTCGTATATTTCTCTAAAGGCTCTGATGTGCGCCTTGGTCACACGACCGGTGTCCTGATGGATGCCATACTTATTGCAGAGCAATTCGTCGCGCATGTCCCATTGGCGCTTCCACCACTGCCAAAACACAGAGCTGTCCTCCCATCGCCGGCAGTATTCCGGAACACCTCCGAAACGCCATTTCAACCACTTTAAACCGGTGTTGTACACTACCTGGCTGTGCTGCTCATCGGTGATTCCGCAGAATCGGCACACGGCTTCTTTTACGGTTGCTTTATCAATTCGCTCAACTGCCATAATACCTTGCCGCTCCTTCCGGCCATATTTCAAATGGTTGAGTCTTGAAGCTTCGAGACGTAATGTGTGCGCGAAATCCTTCTACCCAGATCTTAACATCGGCGTCGTATCGTGCGAAATCTGCCGTACGACCAACCGGCTTACGACCATTCGCGTGAGACATGAACACGATGAGCTTTTTGTTGTAGAATTCATACTTGAAGTCCAGATAGGTCTTCCTGTTGAAATCGGCGTACTGGAAGCTGTCGATGAAGATGATCTTCGGACTTCTGCGCTTGCGCAGGCGAATGATCAGATCCTCGATCGGTTCAGATATGAACAGTATGTCCTTACTTTCAGCATTAAGGCCGGCTTGCTCCAGGCTCCTTGCCAAAGACAACCGGTTGCCTTCTTCCAGGCTGTTGTAGTAAACTTTCCCGAACTTGGACAGCTCGTTGGCAAGCGACAAGCTGAACGTAGTTTTACCATTGCCGGAATTGCCCCAGGCAAACCATATACCGGTGTCCTGTGGCTGCCCGAAACTGTCGCGCCACCGACCTTCGAATGGTATTTGATCAAACCTGGTACTCATCATCTCTAATACTGACTTCGCCCGCCCATGCGTCATGCCACAGGTTTTAACTTTTGAACCTCGATCTTCACGCGCCGCAGTGACCCACCGGTTTTCGTGTATATGCTCTGCAGGTTGCTTGCACCGTTAGCTTTGGCGATCATGAGTGTCTGCTCCTTGATGAATTGCTTGCGATCTTCGATCCCATCGGGAGTGATCTTTTGGAATCGTTGTCCAAATCGCGAGAAGATCTCGGTGTAGCCAACCTTCTTTAAATGGCGGTACTTGTCGATTTTGGCTCGGAGTCCGTCGGCGCCCATCATGTACCAGCCGCAATTGTTCTCCGTGGCGTTCCACAGCGCTTTCAATTCCAGGAATGCACTGTACTCCAGGTCACCTGCTTCGTCAAGAATGATCAATGGTTTGTGTGCTGCCCGCAGGTAGAAGCACAGATCCTCGTAAACATCGGAATACCGCCCGGTGAACTCAACGCCAAATTCCTGCGCAATGCGGCGCACAAAACGCTGCTTGCTTTTGACCTGTGAGCAGTCGATGTACACGGCATTCTTGGTTTCTCTGGCATATTGCTGAGCTGCGAAGGTTTTGCCGATATCGGCCTGATCGCACAACAGTCCGCTGTGATGGTTCTGCTGGCAATTGGCCAGCTGACCATAGATGAACTGGAATACCGGTGTGCGTGCTACCTTCCATTCCTGTCCAGGCTCTAAGGTTACATTGAGCTTTCGGGCAATGTGGATCCATTTGGCCTCGCTCAGCACTTGCTCGTAATCGCCGCCTTTGATGCGCGACAATTGGCTGGAATTAATGCCGATGGCAACTGCTTGCTTGGCGGCACTGTCGTAGTTGAGGCTATCCTTTCTAACCTCTTCTACAATGCGGTGTTTGAATTCTGGTGAGATCATATTACTGTGAGTTTTGGTTATAATTCGTCATTGGCTTTCTTCAACCAGTCGATCTGAGTGAAGTAAGGTTCCTCTTCCTGCGGCTCTTCGGCCGTTCGCGGCACGTGGATCAGTTCTTCATCTACAGGCATTTCTGCAGGTGCAGTTTGCGGCATTACACCCAGCTTGGAGATCTTCTTACGGCCTTCTTTAATGAAGCTATCGAACTGAGCTACTGTGGCTGCTTGTTGGCTGTAGTTCTCGCGGTCCTGCGGAGTGGCTTCCGCGGTAGATTCGTTGTACTCGACAATTCGGTTGCAGCATCCCAGGTAGGTGTCCTCCTGGTATATGTACACCTGCTCGATCTGCCCACCGGTGGGTATGTAGTACGCAGCTACTTCCTTGTTATTCGGCGAGAGCTTATCCATCACATCGAGTGAAGGGATCTGATATTTCTCGTACTGTACCTGCAGGTATTGGTTGCGGCGGATGCTCGTGTACACACGCTCCCCGATGTATCGGGCAAGTAGTCCTTTGTCCAGCTTTGCCATGGTTGGATTGCTGTTCTCCAGGAGTACCTGTAGGCGCGTCATACCCGGGTAGAGCTTCTGATTAGGGTGGAGCGCGTTATTGTACTGCTCTATGATGAACCGGTCGTCGGCCACCAATTCTTCAAAATGAAAGCGTTCTTCCTTCCATTGGTCGTTGTCCTCACTGGCTATCTTCTCGATCACCGGTCGGTTGGCTTCCAGTTTGGAGTAGAAGCGGCCAATGCCATTCTGATAGCGCTTCTCGAAACCGTACTTCTTCGCACGGTTGAAGTGCTCGGCACGCTTCTCCTGGGCATTGCCCGGGTTGGCCCAGCGTACGAACGGGAACACGGTCCCTGCTTTGAATAGATCGTCCTTGAAGCTTTCAACCAGGTGGTGTTCCACTTCCACTTCGAGCGGTGTTCCCATCTCCCAGTTCTCCAGGTTGCGGAACATATCGCGCAAGCAGCCGATGAAGAGCTCTGCATTCTTGCGATGGCTGTAGGAAGCACCTACCACAGCTCCACTGGCTACGTCGTAAGCGTAATATGCTTTAACACGTGATCCGTCCTTCATCTTACGTGGCAGATCGCGGTCGTCTAGTGAGATCTTACTCATGGAGTAGATCGGTGCGTGGCGGTGGTGATGTGGCCGGTGTGTGTTGTTGAACTCGAGCTTGCCGCTTCGATAGCTATCCACCAGGGCACGGTTGGCCGGATCGTTGATGTAGTTCCATACGGTGCTTTCGCTCAAGGTTACTGGCACACCATTATTGTAGAAATCGGCAGGGTCGAACAACTCACCGGTCGAGGCGTCGAACACTTCTAGTTTGGCGGCTATGAATTCGCCGTACAGATCGGCAACTGACTTGGAGTATGGCTTGTTGGGCAAGCAGTACAAACTCAGGATCAGTCGTTCCAGGTTCTCGTCAACCTTACGGCTGTTATTGTTACAGTAATTCTTATGGACCAGTGCCTGGTATCCCTGCTTCTTGTAAGCATTGTACCTGCGTTGAATGCTGCGCGGGTTGGTTGGCAATGAGTGTGGGTAGCGCTTTTTGTTCAGCCCATTGACACGTTCGGACACGATTTCCCAAAGGTTGAAACCGGAGGATCCGCCCAGTGACCTGCGGCGCGCTTTCAGATTGGTAGTGAACGCTGTGATCGCATTGTAGATCTGCGCGTTGATACAATACTCAATTTGAACATCGTGTGGCAAGTTGCGGTTATCCGGCAAACGGTAGTTGCTGAAGAATTCTGCCGCTTCCACATCCACATGGATGCGGCTCTCAAAATCGTGCTGCTTGGCTGTTTGGAGCGGATCTCCATACTCACTCATGATCAGGTTCTGCCAATCCTCCGGCAAGGAGTAGAATTCCAGGAGGGCCGGTGTGTTCTTGCAGGCGCGGCGAAGGCGGCGGAGCTTGCCACTATGAATATACTTCTTAACTGTGTTGAATGTGGTTACACGGAGCTGTTCATACAGCAAGTTGGCCTCAATGGCTACGCTATGGTTGTACAGCTCATACATGGGCGCCGAACTCTCTGTACAATTCCTCGCGAACTTCAATGATTCGCTTAAATGCTCTCAAAATGCGTTGTCCCAGCTCAGTATCCGGATGCCGTTCACCGTTAAGTATCTGAAATACGTACATCGTACTGCATTTTGCGAGCTTACTGGCTAAGGATATATCACCCCTTTGGATCCTCTTGCGTATGGTTTCGATGTCCATTTTGTCTATTATTGTTTCGTATCGTTACGCAAATAAGTACACAATTATTGAATAATGCAAGAAAAAAGAACACATAATGTGAATTTGTCCCTAGATCGAATGAAGGATGCGTTGAGATATGAACATGACACTGAATTGGCCTCAGAGCTTGATATTGGGGCAAGCACTCTAAGTAGTTGGCGGACCAGAGGAACAATGAATTATGACAAGGTGTTCGAATTCTGTGTGCGGCACAGCTTGAGTATTGATTGGATTATGCTCGGTAAAAATTCACAGAATTCGAACCTTGACTTTGGCAGTACACAGAATGTGAATAACGTCCTCAATCGATTAAAGGAGGTATTCAATATCGAAAGCGACGTAGACCTTGCCAGAAAGCTTGGCGTCCAAAAGAATGTAATAAGCAATTGGAGACTTAGAAATAAAGCGGACTACAGTAAGCTATTCAATTATTCGTCTGAATATGGGGTCAGCTTGGATTGGTTACTAACTGGATTTGGTCATCCAACAGGTAGCATGGACAATAGTGATCATTCACAGGATAAGCGAATACCTTTGATACCAATAACTGCTGCCGCCGGCTTTCCTGCTGAGAACAATTACCAGGTGTCGTACATTGAAGACTGGTATGTAATCCCAGATTTCAAGTATGTCGACTTCCTGATCAAGGCAAGAGGTGATTCCATGTATCCTAAGTACCGGAGTGGTGATGTGCTTGCCTGTCGGAAGATATCCAACGACAGCTTCATACAGTGGGGCCGTACGTACGTGGTAGACACACCACAGGATACATTAGTGAAGCGCTTGTACCCAGGAGGAGACCACCACATTATATGTAAGAGTGAAAATGAGCGCTATCCGGATTTCGATATATCCAAAGACGACATCCGCAGCATTGCCATTGTGGTAGGCGTTGTGCGCTTAGAGTAACACAATGTGTACGCACGCACGCACACCAAATGGGCTCAAAATGGGCTCTAAAGCCCGCTATTTCTGCAAACATGCCGTGGAATAACCCCCTCGTAGAGTACATTAAGCGACACTTATCCCCCATTGTAGATGTCATTAAGGTGCATTAAGAGGGGTGTATAGTGGTATTTTTACCCTATTTCTATACACCCCATTATACACCCCATTAATACACCCCATTCTGTACAATTCGTTTTGTGTTGCATTGCCATGACAAACGTTTAAACGGTTTAAAAGGGTTGTAATAGCTTATAATATCAGGGGTGCACGCACATTTTAAGTGCGCAATAGGTTTGGGTTCCAGTAAGTTAAAAAGCGGTTAAAACGCCAGTAAAATGGTTGTTATGTACTTTTTGTTTTGAGGAAGGATTTGCGCTGAAATGCGCTGGAAACGAGGTTTTATGCGGGTTTTACGCGGGTTGGGGTTGGAGCGTGGAGTGTACGTTTTGTTTTGTGCCCCTTAACCGGTCTGCGCATTGTAGGTGATGATCGGTTTGTTCGGTGCAGGTAAAAGACTCAACTGCAGGGTGTCGGAGAAATACAGGCAACCGCTATCGCTCACCACGGCATGGTATGTGCCTGCCCTTCCTGTTTCGAAGGAATTCTGACTGCCTTGCTTTTCCAATTGGGTTCGATCGCGATACCAGAAGATCGTTTCGCCTCCTCCGCCCGAAACTACGAAACGGATCGTTTCTCCTGGACATACAGAATCAGGCCCATTCAAGCGAGGTTTGAATCCGGTTCGGGTTCGAACACTGATTTTAAAGGAATTGTTAGCCGTGAATCCATCTGACTCACCATCGACCTGGTAGAAGTTGCCTTCGATGGTATTCCAGCCTTCCACAAGCTGCATTTGCGGTAAATTGATAAATACCGAACCCTTCGGACCAAGTGCAGAAGGGAGATCCACCCGTGCATTGGAATAGACAGCACCATTGAGTTTCAAATCCAGCATACCCGATGATACGTTTGTGGTGCCGTGATTTGTCAGGTAAAGTCTGGGGCTGAATTGTGGGCAGGTTTGGTTGAAGGAATCCTTATCCGGACGGGCGGCCAGGTCCTTGCGAAGACAATTGGTCGATTTCAGGATCAGACTCTGATCCTTTTTGGTGTAAACACTTCCCCAACCACCATAAACAGCTGAACCTGTTATAGGCACATGCGATTCCATGGCAATTGCAGATTCCGAAGCGGTGCTGAAAACCGTGGCTGAGATCGCAGAAAAGCAACCGGGAGCAACTCCGTTCGTATGTCGGCTGACCATATAGCCCTGTCGGATCAAACTCACGTAACCATTCTCTTCGGGGAATATGCCCAACAGATCGGAATTCCGGCTATAGGCCGATCGGACCTTCCCCTCCAGATCGCAATTGAGCATAGCGGCTGTATTTTGATATTTCCCTCCAAGAACCAGACTGGAATCGTTCATCAAATACACCTGGTTGAAGCTTTGCAATGAGCTTGCATCGATCCGGGTTGTTGAAAGCCATTTTGAACTGCTGTCGAATTGGATCAAGCGGCGGTTTGCATTCACCAGATACAGAATACCGCGTTGTGCATCATATGCAGAATGCGTCGGATTCACGTCGGGAACACTGCGTAAGGAACGCACGCTATCCCCATCGGCCGAAAGGGTTATGAGCCCAAGTTTCGCGTTGTACGCTTGTGTCAGGATCAGCTCCCCGCTCTTTGTTTCGTGCATTCCAAGTACAAGCGAATAGGTATTCAACGAGCGTTGATCCAGAATGCGGAACCACTTCAACCGGCCACGGGAATCGATGCGCATCACACCACTTCGGGAGCCCCATTCCCCAAACTCGTAATAGGAAATATTCGTGCGAACACTTACAAGATAATCGCCATTCTGCAAGCGTACGATCTTGTCGGGACGTTCGTCGGTACCCGTATTGTACCAATTGGCCCAAAGCACTTCACCGGATGAGCTGGCTTTGATCACGGTTGTATTAGCCGTACCCATTCTACCCAGAACCAGAAATACGGAGTCGTTCTCCACTGTCCCCCCTGTTCCGTAGATCGCCTTTTCCTGCATATCTTCCCGCAGGAAGAAGCGTATGTTCCACAGATCTCCTTCTGTGAAATTCATACAGGTCACTCCCAGAGGTTCCATTACACCGAATACCAGTTTGTCTGCACCAAATTGGGCCACACCATAGTCAACGAAGTTCTGGAAGCGATTGCCATATACATTGAAACTTTCCTGAGCCAATACGGAGGAAGTCATCGATACAGCCATCAGAAGGTACAAACTTAGTTGAACACGTTTCACTAAAAGCCGGAAATGATTCAGGTGTATAAAAGACATATCAATGATTTGAAGTTAGAGAACCGATCAAAGGTAAAAGAACTTGATCTGGTGAAATCCGCTGTGTGGTAATATTTTTCAGACAATCGGATGTCCTCCAATTTCCCTGTAATGGGCCAACTTTGACTGGAACATCAGGGACATGCGCAGAGCCCGGTTCTTGGCATCTTCAGCCACCATCCCGCAGAATAATTCGTCCACCGTTTGTTTGAACAGCTCTTCCCATCGGTTGAAATGGTGGGCGGTTATCGGCATGGAGGCATGAGGGTGAAATGGGGACCCATAATAGGTATGTTCATTGAGCAGCATGGTTTGCCAGAATCGGTACATTTTCTCGAGGTGTGGCTCCCACTTGCCGGCTAGGTGCTGCTCGAATATGTCGCCCAGAAGATCATCGGCACGGACCCGTTCATAAAAGCGATCCACCAAAACACGGATGTCGTCGTAAGTCCGTATATCCGCTTTCCCGGACTCCTGGAAAGGTACGTTCTCAGATTCCATCCTGTTTAATAGCGTGTTTTGAGTACAATTCCACCCATGTTCCTCACCTCATCCCTATCCTGGAACACAACGCGCCCCTTATGTGCAATAATCTGCCAGGCAATAACGGAAGTTATGTCGTCAACGATCCGGTCTTCGGTATGCTCCGTTACGAGATCAAAGCTCCGGCTATCCGTGAAGCGAACCGGTTGAGTGTAGCTTTCGTCGACTATGAGCAGTTCTCCCCTCCCATCGATAGCCGCGCGGTAGATCTCCTGCAGATCGGTAAGCACATTCCCCTTTGAAACAGCTTCCAGAATTTCGTTGAAAGCTTTCTGGCGCCGGTCATAGGCACTTTCATCTACAATAGTCCATGCCTGGGCCGCAATATGGTGACGGCTTATATGGTTGTAATCGATGCTTGACATACCCAAGTAGATAGCAGGCTTGTCTGCTACTTGCTGCAAGCGGATATAATTGTCGGTTGTAGCTATTGCAACTACTTCCAGCCCAAGTTCGTTGTGAACACGAACCAAGGCCTTATCGACCCGGTTCAGGAACTCACGAACCAGATCATCGAGGTGTTTGGGGTCACTCCCCTTATCCGAATGTGTATTGTAAAACCGGTTCTCTTTAAAAGGAAAATCCGGATTGTGAATTTCGTGGAGTATGTGATCGTTTTGTGCATGATAGAGGTGCACACCGCTTTGTGACAATAGCAAGATCAGGTATTCCACACTTCGGTTGAAGCCTTTAATGAGTGGACGCAGCGCAAATTGATCGGAAACCTGTGTACCGGTATAACTCGTATCCCATGGCGAACGCACGATCTCGAGTGTGTCGGCTGCCACGAAAATGTGTAAACTGTCCAGGTTGTAGTTCGGATCGATCATATCGGGAACCTCCTGCAATTTTTGAAGAAGATCCTGAACGGCACGTTTCCCGAAACGCTCGATCAACTGTACCTCTGCATCCTTGCACAAATGCTTTAGCAGAATGATGTCCTTCAGATTGTCGGGATGGGTCCGATGGGTGGGCATGCTTATACTCACGCAGGGAATACCTGTAACTGCTGCCAATTTTTGAAGTTGTTCCTGAGTGCTCATGTGTTTCGTTTTTTGGTCCAAATCACGATGTAATACTATGGAACATGAGGTAAAGCCCCAAGGAACTTGTTTAGTATTGAAACTGATAAATAGCAGCCGGAGTTGGAAGGACGCACCATTGAACTGACCTTAAAAGGCCTCCCTGTATCGTTCAGATCCCGAAGCCGATCCAACAACAGAGGGATCCGTGTTCAGTTAGAGCTGTTGCCCTTTCGCGTTAAGTCAAAATGCTATTGATCGGATGTCTCATACTGGAATTCGTAGGAGTCTGATGCAAATTCAATGCGCACCACATCCGCGCCTGCCTCCGATCCATTGATCACAAAAGAGCCATCACCAAAAACATCGGTTTTAACTTCCAGCGATGTTTTACCACCAATGGATGAGGTGATCTTCCCATCAGTTCCGGGTAGAATGGTCACCTTCACGGTCTGATTTCCCGAAACATTATTTGACCCCTTAAATTTGGTGAGCAGGGTGAACGGAATGCCCGGAGCCGGGTTTGCGATCAACGCATTGTCGTAAGTGATCGAAAGGGTTACACCGGCAGTTTTGGAACCCGACGCTTTTCGGTAAAAGTAATACAAGGCTCCAACCACGAGAAGTGCGAGTCCAATGCCTATCACTACTGTAATGGCAGCAGCCAGGACAAGCCCCGGGATTGTGGATTCCACGATAAGATTTTCCATGATCATAAAATTTTAGTTATTCTTTAAGTGCATTGAGAAGCTGTATATCCTGTAAAAAAGGGTTTCAACTCGATTGTCATTTTAGTATAATTGAGCGACCAATCCTGTGAAGGACCTAAAGCATGATATTCACACGGCTTATCAAATATATTTTTTTAATAGTATGTATCTACCCGATTTGCGCATTTTGCCAAAATGCGGAAGAGGCTCTGGATCGTGCGCACGGCCTTTTGCTTCAGGGATACGCCGATTCTTCGGTTCAGATCATACGTACTGAACTGCAAAAAGCACAGAAAGCGGGAAACCTGAAAGCTGAGGTGCATGCGATGGAACGATTGGCTGTATGGCACTTGTTCACAGGCAGGAATGCCGAGGGTCTCAACATTTTGAATGAGGCGATTACCAAGGCAGAAAAGCTTCCCGACAGCATGTCATTGGCTCTGCTTCTCGGGAACAGGGCCTACGAACTGGCACAGAACAACCGCTTTGAGGACGCGATACGGGATGTACTTCGAGCTCAGGATATATTTCTGAAAAGCAACGATACCTTGTACGTACTCAATGGCTATAATGCCATCGGTTACATATTCTCCTTGAGCGGTCAGCCCGAAAAAGCAGAACCCTATTACCTCAAGGAACTTGAAATGGCCCGATCCGGCAACTACAAGAAAGAGCTTTCAATTGCCTACGACAATCTCGCGATACTCTACGCCGAATTGGACCGCGACCCCGATCTCATTCATTCCTACCATTTGCGAAGTTTGAAACTGGCTACTGAAATAAACGATGCGGAAGGGATGGCGTCGGGGAATTCGAATCTGGCCAATCATTACCTGAAACAGGGGCGGTTCGATTCTGCGGAATGGCATGGCCTTAAAGCTGTCGGGATCGCCTCCGAAATTGGTTATATCGATCTTGTTCAGGAAGTACAGCTCACGCTTTCCTCGGTTTACCTCGCCCAGGCACGTTTTCAGGAATCGGTTCGCCTCGCGGGGGAAGTGCTGAGGTGGGCGCGCGAGAACGGCAATGTGGATCATCAGACCAAGGCACTTGGCAACCTGGCAAAGGGCTATAGTTCAATTGGCAAATACGATTCGGCCTATGCCTACCTGAGCCAATTGAAGGATCTGGAAGATTCATTGAAAAGTTCAGAAACGCTACGGAATATTCAGGAACTTGAAACCAAGTACGAAACTTCGAAAAAGGAACTGACCATTGCCCGGGCAGAGGCCCAACTGCGTAAACGAAACATGCTCATCGCAGTATTCGGACTCCTGTTAGTATTGTCCCTTTCCTGGTTCGTGGCCTGGAGAAGGGCCGCTTTGCAACGCGTGCGTTTGAAGGATGCCCAGATCAATCAATTGCAGCAAAAACATGAGATCGACGTGCTCAACAGCCTGGTTGAGGGTGAAGAAAAAGAGCGCAGCCGAATTGCCAAAGAACTGCACGACGGCGTCAATGGACTGCTTTCAGCCCTCAAACTGAATTTGGAACGTTCTGCACCGGAACTCATAGATCTGGCCGATCAAACCATGCATGAAGTCCGCAATATTTCACATAATCTCATGCCGGCTAATTTGATACGCTTCGGGTTGCCGGAGGCCCTGCGCGATTATGTGGATCAGATCAATCAGAGTGGCAAACTTCAGGTAGATCTGCAATGCATTCGTATGGAAGAACGGCTGCGCCGAAGTGTGGAACTATCGGTATACCGGATTGTTCAGGAATTGATGAACAATGTGATCCGCCATAGCGAAGCAACGGAAGCCCTGATCCAGTTGAGCCGGGAAGATTCGATGCTCCACATTGTTGTGGAAGACAACGGAAAGGGCTTTTCACCATCCGAGCGAAGCGGCGGAATTGGAATGCAGTCGCTCAGTGAACGCCTAAGGGCGCTGAACGGTACGCTCGAATTTGATTCGGGATCGGAAATGGGCACCAGTGTTTACGTAGAGATCCGACTAGACAAATGAGTTTGAAGATCGGTATATTGGACGACCATCCGGTTGTGGTGGAAGGTGTGCGATCCCTGCTTGAGCGAAACGGATTTCAAGTTCTTTGGACTGCACAAGATCTGCGATCTGCGCTCAACAACCTTCGTGCAGATACCGATCTGGTGCTCACCGACATTCAACTGCCCGACGGAGATGGCATGCAATTCTGCAAAGAGGTGAAAAAACGTTTCCCGCATGTATTGCTCATTGGTTTCAGTTCCTTTCACGACGGTAGTTTTGTGCGCAATATGTTCCGCAATGGCGCTAGCGGGTATGTGTTGAAGGAATCCGGAGAAGAGGTTCTTCTCCACGTAATAACGGAAGTTGTTCAGGGTAGAAATGCGATCGACCCCAAGATCTCGGAATATGTGATCACCGGAGGTCCGGGAGCCGAAACGAACCGAATTGTACTCACCCGAAGGGAAAAGGAGATCCTCCAACTTCTGGCGGATGGACTTTCCTCCAAGGAGATCGGAGATAAACTCTTTCTGAGCGTTAAAACGGTTGAGGCACACCGTACGAATATGCTGCTGAAACTGGATGCGAGCAATGTGGCTCATCTGATAAAAATCGCCTACGAGAAGGCATTGATCTGAAGACCTTGTCCCTTTGACCGTCTAGGGGTATTCCCCTATTTTTCAATTTACGGGTAAACCCGCTCCCAGCACCATTGTTGAGACCTCACCTTTGTTGGTAAAACAACAAGACATGAGACGAATACTCTTTTCGCTGTTTGCATTGGGTCTGTTTGGATCGATAAGCAACGCCCAGGCATTGTTCAACTACCAGGCTGTTTTGCGCGACGTACAAGGTAAACCAAGGGTGAACGAACAGGTAACGGTTCGTTTTGAACTATCAACATTCAATTCCCAAACCTTTGAAACACGTTATGCTGAAGAACACCTCACAACTACTTCCGCCTATGGAATGGTCAACCTGATCGTTGGTGGCGGCAAAGCGGTAGTAGGCAGGCAATCCGACATTTCATGGATTGATACACTGCCCAATGGGACCTTGCAAGTGCGTCAATATGCCATTTCCGTATTTGTGGATGGCACACAGCTCATACCGCCAACTTATTTGCAGTATACACCCTATGCGCGAGTAGCAGATCAGGCACTGAATGTGGTGAATGACCGGGTCGACGATGCCGACAACGATCCGGGTAACGAGATCCAATCTTTGAATCTTCGAAACGACAGTTTGTTCATCAGTCATGCCGGTCCGCAGGGAGCCGTGGATCTGAGCAGATATGTGAACGCTCCTCCCCAGAAACTGCGCATCTCCAACGATACCTTGTTTCTGGACGACGGCGGATTCGTGAAGCTACCACCGGATACCGACCGGCAACAGATCAGCAGGAGCAACGATACGATCTATCTTGAAAATGGTGGTTTCGTTGTGCTGCCTCCCGATGCCAATACCGATGAACAGCGACTGAGTCTGCGAAACGACACCATATTCCTCGACCGGGGAGGTTTCATCGTATTGCCCGACCAGCGAAATAGATATTGGGGCACAAAAGGCAATACAGCGGATAGCTCGTATTTCATTGGAACGCTGAACGACCAGCCCTTAAGGTTTCGGGTTAACAATACCGATTTCGGACAAATCAGCCCTTACTCGATCATGCTTGGGGATCATAACGGTTTGAATCCTAGCCCATTCAACTCCAATATTGCCATTGGAAATGAGAGTCTGATCAAGGATCAAACCGGGAATGCGAATATTGGAATTGGACAGAAGGTGCTTTCAAATTCGACTCAAACCGTTAAGAACATTGCCATAGGTGAATATGCCTTAAGTGATGCAGCACACAGCTCATACAACGTTGCCATTGGATATACAAGCGGTGCCAACGATAGCGTTTCCTTCAATAACACCTATTTGGGTGCATTTTCAGGAGCTGCATCCAACAAGAAATATGTTTACAACAATACTTATATCGGAATGCTCAGTGGAAATGAGGCAACCGGAAATCAGAATGTGTTCTTAGGGTACGAGGCCGGACAAAACGATACATCATCGAATGCATTTATCGTAGCAAATGCCGAAAAGCGCGAATTACTTCAGGGAAGGTTTGATTCAAGGACCCTTAACATTGGAGGTTCACTTACGATCGATTCTGCCTATACCTTGCCCATTGGCGATGGAAAGGCAGGCGATGTGATCACAACGAACGGCAAAGGAAAATTGGATTGGACGCCACTACCTGAATTAAAACTTCAAGGTGATACCCTCATACATGGTTCTGACTCACTCCTCTTGGGCAATACATTTTGGACCACACAAGGAAACGCTCCGGATTCGGGCGCATTTATTGGTACCACGAACCACGAACCTCTTCGCCTGCGATCTGCCAATAAAAGCGTAGGGCATTTTAGCGCCCGGGGCGGTGTGGTTCTTGGCGAACAAGCCATAATTGGGAATGATACGTTCAACAATATTGTTATTGGTCCAAAGGGCATGGAATCAGCTTTGGATCCATCCGTAAATTCCAACACAGAACGAAATTTGGCTATTGGAGCTAATAGTTTATCCAATTTAGTCGATGGATTCGAAAATGTGGCACTGGGACACCTGGCTCTCTACTCATCAGACAGCGCTCGGGGTACCGTAGCAATAGGTACATACGCAGGCGCAAACGATCTAAACAGCTTCGCCAACACCTACGTTGGGCCGTATGCCGGTTACGGACAAGCTCCCGATAGCAGTGCAGAACTCAATGTGGCCATGGGTGCTCAGGCCGGTTTTGATTCGAAAGGCGACCGAAACGTTCAGGTAGGTTCATTCGCAGGTCACACTTCTAGCGGAAAGTACAATTTGCACCTCGGTACGTACAGCGGATTTCAATCCAAAGGAGATAACAACGTATTCATTGGTCCGTTTTCCGGCGCATTGGATAGCGGATCCAATATGCTCATTATCAACAACTTTCTCGATACTACCGGAAAGATCCCGGCATTGATCCGGGGAAGTTTCGATCAGCGAACTTTGGATATAAACGCTGAACTCCAGATCAATCAGGCCTATAAAATGCCACTGACCGACGGGAATAAAGGGCAGTACCTGAGTACCGATGGTGCCGGACAGGCATTCTGGATCGACCCCAAGAAAGTTCGCATCACGCGCGATACGTTCTATTATGGCGACGAGGCCATCTCCATCATCAATAAAGGTGGCGTTTGGAATAACGACAGCACAAATGTGTGGCTTAAAACCTGGGATGAGGACATCAATTTCATTTTCGGAGCCGATTCGGTAAATGACAATGGCGCCTCTTCTGCCGACAATAGCCGTATGCTGTTCGTCAAGAATCGTGCAGCCTTCCGGGCAGGATATGCGTCCGACAAACAGTTCAACACAGATAGTATGGGTCTGTATTCCTTCGCAGCCGGGTTCGATAACAAAGCCCTGGCTGTGGGGGCATTCGTGGGTGGGGGGTATCTCAACTCCGCTTCGGATTCATTTGCGACAGTTGTCGGTGGTGGATTGAACCAGGCAACGTCGAATTTCTCCACCGTAGGTGGTGGTTTGGTGAACACAGCATCGGGTATCTATTCCGGCGTGCACAGTGGAACGGCAAACAAGGCAGTTGGAAATGCTTCGTATGTTGGAGGAGGGGCCAATAACTCCAGTACGGGAGAAAGTTCTGTAGTATCCGGCGGTTCGTCGAACAAGACTGAATTCAACAACAGTGGTGTGCACAACGGGAGTGAGAACACGGCATCGGCCTTCCAGGCATTTATAGGTGGTGGAAAACGCAACAAGGTTCAGGGATCGAACAGCGCTGTAGTGGCCGGGGAAGAAAATGAGGCGAAAGGAAAAAGCAGTTTTATCGGTTCGGGATATAAAAACGATGAAAATGGGGAATTCAATGCCATTGCAGGCGGTTACGACAACACGATCGAGAACAATTACGGATTCATTGGTTCAGGTATACAGAACCGCGTCCTGGGTTTAAATGGAGTTGTGTCCGGTGGTATGATGAATCTGAGTCACGACACCATGAGTGCCGTAAGTGGTGGCTTCGGGAATACAGCCAATGGCGATTACGCATTCGTGGGTGCAGGTTTTGGAAATCAGGTTCTTGCAGGTTTCAGTGCGGTGTCCGGAGGGGATTCAAATAAGATCGAGGGCAAATTCGGATACATTGGCGCGGGTTCACACAATCGCATTCTCACGAATTTTAACGCAATAGGCGGTGGCGAACGAAATGCCATACAAGGGGACTATTCCCTCATCGCAGGTGGGCATGCCAATATTATCGCCGGGAGTTCCGGATTTATCGGCGGTGGCGACACCAATATCATACAAGGAAATGGTTCCAGTATTGCAGGTGGGCGATCCAACGCAATTGTTGCGAACTACGCCGGTGTTTTAAGCGGTCGGAAAAGTGGCGTAGCCGGAGATTATGGCGTAGCGGCCGGTGATCATGCCATATCAGCCTCTTATGGGGAGATCGTACTCGGCTACTACAACACGCTGTACACACCGGCGAACCGCACAGCAGCGGATTCGTCCGACCGGCTTCTCGTAATTGGGAACGGAGCAGCCGGTAAAACGCACGATGCCCTCGTTCTGCGCAAGGATAACCTCTTGCACCTCAACGGCCCAATTGCCCTATCCAACGGTTCCGACACAGTGAATTATCCAAATTTCGATGGCACACAAGGGCAAGTATTAACCACAAACGGAATGGGCGATCTGTACTGGTCTACCCCAACATCCGGTGGAGGAAGCTCATCGGCAAGTGGTGCCTTCGTTAACGACAGCAGCAAGGTCTACCTGAACTACTTGAATGACACACTGGTCTTCATCGTTGGCTCCAAGTCGATCGACAACAATCAGTCCACCAGTTCCGACGATAGCCGACTGATGTTCGACAAGCAATATGCCTCACTTCGAGTGGGCAAGAATGCTACAAAAGGTTGGGACAGAGACAGTATTAACCTGCAGTGCACTTATGTATTCGGACAGGAAAATCAAGTCAAGCAAAAATTCAACAGTATCCTTGGTGGACACAACAACCAAACCACGGACTTCGTGGAATATGGTTTTGTCGGTTCAGGTTCCTACAACCGGGTTGAAGGCAGCAATGGTGCGATCGTGAGCGGATCCTTCAACAAAGTAGGGGGTTATGCATCCTTCATGGGCGGTGGGGCGAACAATACCCTTGCGAGTGAATACGGAGTAATTGGCGGAGGTGTATACAATGAGATGCAAGGAAACCTGAACGGAATTTTGGGAGGAGGTTACAATTACAACAACTCCTATGCCGGTGTGATCTGCGGGGGTAGCGGAAATAAAGCCGTTGAAGCGTATACATTCATTGGTGGTGGCGATGCCAACTACGATTCCTCCTACTATGGGGTAATAGGCGGCGGACAATCCAACGCAGTTCGCGGGCAATTTGCCAGTATTTTGGGTGGAACAGCCAACTATGCACGAGACACCAACACATTTATCGGTGGCGGAAAACGCAACCGGGCTCTTCGATATGGTTCCTCGATCTGCGGTGGCGAACAGAACAAAGCCTATGGCAAGTTGAGCCATATCGGAAGTGGGAATGGCCTGATCGCCCAAAGCTACGCCGAAACCGTCTTCGGTTCGTTCAACGATACAGTCACTTCCTGGAATGCAAATGGTATAACCTCCGGTAATCGATTATTTGTGCTTGGCAATGGGCAATCCAATAGCAGCAGATCTTCGGCATTCGTGGTTTATAAGAATGGAAACGCGCTTTTGGCCGGAACACTTACACAGAGTTCAGATGCCCGATTGAAAAAGAATGTTGGATCCATCACAGATCCTTTCGGGAACCTGATGGCGCTGAAAGGTAAACAATATTACTGGAACGGACTTCGAAATCACGATACGACACAATTGCAATATGGGTTCATCGCACAGGAGGTTCAGCAGGTTCTACCCCACCTGGTGGATACTGATGCAGAAGGTTACCTATCCGTGAACTATACGGCCCTTATACCCGTTCTGGTGGAGGCGCTGAAGGAATTGAAACTTGAAAACGATGAATTGCACAAGGACAATGATTCACTCCGAAAGGAGATCGGCAATTTGTCCGGTCAAGTTCAAGCTATACTGACCCGATTGGATTCAAACCAATGATGAACGCAATCATGAAAGAAATTCAAAGCCATTTCGTGCTCGTTTTGTTGTTCCTGTTGATTCAACCGACCTGGCTTCGCGGTCAGGTCGTTGAACGACAGGTGATCGCCGCCTTCGGGTACGAAAGTGTTGAAATGAGTGCCACATGCGGCGATCTTCTCACCACCACACAAAACGATTCGCTAACGAACGGATTCCAACAACCAATGATACCGTTGAATACCGGTAACATATTAACCCGATCATTAAGTTCTGTAAAGATCTTTCCAAATCCGAACAGGGGAAGTTTTCGGATCGAAAGCAGTAGAACCGGACAAATGACCCTGAGCATTTTCGACATGCGTGGTCGATTGCTCCTGGATCAGATCGTGTTCCCCGGGGAACAGGTACAGGTTGATCTGCCACCTGCCACCTATGCCGTATCGGTCCGAACGGAACGAGAGCTTTTAACAGAACGCCTTGTTATAACTCCCTGAACGAGTTCATCAATTGAACGGATCGGAAAAGGAAAGGAGCACATTGCCGATCTTCTGTCCGGTTAGAACGTATTCGAACGCTTCAGCAATACTGTCCAGGGAATAGCTTCGATCGATTAGCGGTTGAAATCGCTTTTCAGCAAGTAATCGTCCAATATAACCATGACTTTCAGTGGTTGAACCCGGAACGGGAAAAAGCACGCGCTTTCCTTTTGTGGGAGCAGTGAAGAGCGCAAGGAATAGATTCTGCCAACCCGGACCGGGCTCGGATGAGATATAGACCCCACCCCTCTTCAATACCTTCTTACATGCACCGAAAGTGCGCTTACCTACGGCATCGATCACATAATCGAATTCGAGGCGGCTCTCTGTAAAATCCTGCGTTTGGTAATCGAATAACTCCTTCACGCCTAGTTGACGGATCCTTTCGAAGTGCGCTTTTCCACATACAGCGGACACCTCAGCACCTTCATAATGCAGGAACTGTATCAATGCCGAACCTATCGCTCCTGTGGCTCCATTCACCAAAACCCTCGTTCCGGGTTTGATCTTCATTCTTCTAAGCATGAAATAGGCATAATGCGCTGCCTCAGCAGATGCCGCTGCAGTTTCGTAGGAAATACCATCAGGCAGTTTAGACAGTCCTTTTTGGGAATCAGCGCTCATGTATTCCGCATGGGATCCCGCTCCGTTGTCGTTCATGCCCCAAACCCGGTCTCCCTTTTGAAATCCGGAAACCTCCGATCCGATCTGTATTACTTCACCGGCGAAATCTGTTCCGGTAACCGGGATCCGGGGGCGGAACAATCCGGTAAAGGCCCGCATGATCAATGGTTTGCCAAGCAATACGGCACAATCTGTCCGGTTTACGGTTGATGCATGTACTTTGACGAGCACCTCCCTCCTGCCCGGTTCAGGTACGGGGACATTTATTATCTTCAGTTTATCGGGTCTGCTGTATCGGAATCGGCAGGCAGCTTTCATTTGAACTTTGTCCATCACTTATGCATTCTCGGGTTTATGGGATCGCAATTTGGATGTACCAGGGGAGGAACGGTAAAAAATACGGTGAACGGGGTTGATTTGACGATTGTTGGGGGGGGGATGGGAAGTTAGGAGGATGGGAAGTTAGGAGTATGGGAAGTTAGGAGGATAGGAAGTTAGGAGGATGGGAAGTTAGGAGGATGGGAAGTTAGGAGGATGGGAAGTTAGGAGGATGGGAAGTTAGGAGGATAGGAAGTTGGGAGGATAGGAAGTTGGGAGGATAGGAAGTTAGGAGGATAGGAAGTTAGGTGGATGGGAAGTTAGGAGGATAGGAAGTTGGGAGGATAGGAAGTTAGGAGGATAGGAGGATAGGAAGTTAGGTGGATGGAGGTGGGGTGAGGGTTAATCGGCGATGTCTTTGCAGAACAGGTGGGTGCTGTCTTTGGAAAGGACGAGGTAGGTGCCATTTCCGTAATCGTCTTGTTCGAAGCGGAAATAGTGGGCGCTGTCTCCCAAAACGAGTGGATCGAACCAATTGGGTTCGGTTGATCTTTTGGGTGAGCTGCTGGTTTCTTTGAATTGATGTTGATAGGAACGTAGGCTTAAAAGACGTCGCATCTCATCCGGACAAGTTCGCAGCTCCAACCAGATCGCATAATCGATCTTTGGTATGACCTGATCGCGGTGATGTAGCACCTCCACGCATGCCGGGGCGGGTTGTTCGAATAGGGCAGCATAGATCTCCAATCCGGTTCGGGGTTTGATTGCTTCGCGTGCGCGCTCGAACAGGGCGCGGGAGTCGCGTATCATCAAATAGGTAATGGTTAAGGATCCGGGCAACACCAACAGAATTCCCAAACGAAAAAGACTCTTTCGGTTTGAGAGAAGCCCGACAAGAATGAGCAATCCACCTATCACAACGCATGCCGCGCTGAGCAAGATCCATGTGAGGTGTTCCTTCATTGGTTGAACGGCAAAATAAGTGCATTCAACACAGCAGTACAATGCTTTGGCAAACGAAAGGGAACCTATACCCAATCACCATGGAGCATCCACTCCTTCAGGCTTATACACTGCTAAACCACCAAAAGTTCCGACCCAAACCAGGCCATTCTCATCGATGAGAACCTGCTCACAGATCGGATGGGGTAATTCCTCTACAAAATTCTTCCACCCTCCTTCTGGATCCCAAATGCTGAAACCTTCATGGGTCGCGAAGTATTTCCTTGCAGAATCGGTAATGGCCAGATCGTTCACGTAAGGAGAAACAATACCCGTGTTCTCCTTTGAGAACACCTCCCAAACCATGTCCTTTATACTATAGAAACTCTGAAAACTCGAAAACCACATGGTACGATCATGCCAGAAGAAGGTTCGGATAAAAGGATCAGTTAGTGGTGAATCGGAAGGATCGTAGTGCTTCCATTGCGCTCCCTGTAAATGCACCAAACCCGATGTTCTGGTACCGATCCACAGGCTTCCATCCGGGGCTACCCCCAAACTCTGGATCAATGGATCGGGAAGCTGTCCATTGGTATTCTGAGAGGTATAATGGGTTGAATGCCCACCTTGCAGTTTGGCCAATCCCCCAAGTGTACCAACCCAGAGATCCCCTGTGCTATCCAGTGCCAGAGCTCTAACTGTATGATGCGGTAAATAACCGGAAGTCGTATCAAAGATCTCAAATGCATCCCCATCGAAATGGATCAGACCTTTATGCTCGCTTCCGATCCATATCGATGATTCATGTTCAACCAATACCGATGTGAGGAAATTGTCGGGTAAGGTGGATGTAGTTGTATTGAAATACTTCAGAGAACCATCGGATTTTGAACAGCGCACTAAACCATTATTCTGTGTCGCGATCCAAATGAATTGTGCGCTTTGATCCATTCCTCGGATGGTGTCGTGCATGGATCCCAGAACATACCACCCATCAATTTCCGGAAGCGGCCATTTGCCATCAACAATATCGTCTCTACAGGAAAATACTGCAACTACCGGCAGTAGCAGCAAGCCCAGAGTATAGGATTTTAACTGAACGACCCAACCTCGAAAGAACGGCACTTCCGTCATTTCATTCAGGATCTGGGCAGTGATTCTCCCGGCTCGAATACCGTTTTCTCAACCGCATTCTTCACCGGTTTCTGAGCCATGAGGAATCGGTAAATTGCCTTGAGCTCAAGTTCTTCCAGATTTTGAAAGGATTCCCAAGGCATTGGAGAGCCTTCATGGACGCGTCCCTGTTTGAAACGTTCGATGAAATGGGTTTCGGTCCAATCTGCTAGAACACCGGTTTCGGGATCGGGTGTTAAATTGGGAGAGAGAAACGAATATCCTTTTGTGAGTTTATCCGCCGGGAAGGCTCCTTTGCCGGCCAGTTCGGGACCTTTGGGCTGCATGGTGGCCATATCCACTTCTGTATGACACGGTTGACAATTTCCCATTTGATAAACCAGATATCTGCCATAAGCCTCCGTCGTATCCGGTTCTACAAATTTCTCAGGGGTATCCTTGGGTCCAACAGGTTTCATTAAACCGAATGCCAATAGTGCTTTCCCTATGAAACCGAACTCATGATCTTCAACTTTGTGCGAAACGGGCTCCAAACTCCGCAAATACCCGATCACACAGGCGAGATCCGTGTCGGACATACCCTGGAATGACATGAATGGGACCATGGCCTTGCCTTTGTGACTCACGCCATAACGAATTGCGCGCGCAATTTCGGCATCGCTTAACTTGCCGATCCCGGTCTCCGCATCCGGAGTGATGTTGGGTGTGCGGAATGTGCCGAATCCAGGGATCTCAAACTCCAAACCTCCACTCATAGGGACCTTTTCACCAGCTACCAGCGCATCAAT
This sequence comes from Flavobacteriales bacterium, assembly GCA_020635435.1. Classification (GTDB taxonomy): domain Bacteria; phylum Bacteroidota; class Bacteroidia; order NS11-12g; family UBA9320; genus VMDK01. The sequence continues at coordinate 389,777 of JACJZU010000002.1, read as the reverse complement.
TTTGTCATTGGGAATGTGGCAGGTATTGCAATGGGAGATCCCATTGGCCAGATAAGCTCCCCGTGCAATTGATGCCGAATCCGTAGCAGCTGCGATCTCCGGAAATGGGGCTTCATAATCCCGGTTCCAGGAAAATTGAATGAACAGAACCAAACCGGCAATTACGATAAGTAATACCAGGCCGGTCCACTTTAAAATTTTGACGAAAGTTTTCATAATGCGATTGATATCGAGTTAATTGGTTTTTGTGGCCAAATGCCCCGGACTTCGATCAACCGCTAAACAGACTACCCCTCCGGGCTGCAGATCCGCTCTATCAAATATATGACATATTCTGATCTGAAGCTGCGGCGATCAATTATTTCAATCTTCAATTGATCAACTGAAAGAAGTTAGCCCCGAATGGTGTCTGCGAGGGTCAGCAAGCCGGTAAGAAGTACCAGAACAAGAACAAACCTCTTGAACTTCTCTTGAGATACCCTTTTCAGGATCACTTTGCCCGTGTAAGTCCCTGCGATACTTGCCGCGATCAGGAATGGAACGAGGTAGAGGTCGTGCTGATGTATGTAGCCGTTCATCCAATAAACAACGGTACGACTGGAATCCACGCCCATATCGATGATCGCCGAGGTGGCAATGAACACATCCGGACGAAGATCAAATGCGGCGAGTGTTATTCCCCGGATCGCGCCGCCCGTACCTATCACGCCGGCTATTCCTCCGGATAAAACGCCTCCGGCAATGCTGTTGCGCACATTGGCTTGTACCCGGATGGTGGGATATCTCAAGAAGAGCACACTGCTTACGATCAGAAAAAATGCCAGTCCGATCTTTAGTCCGGCCGGATCTACCCATTTGCTCATCCAGGCACCTACGATCACGAATACAACCGCCGGCACACCCAGAAAAAGAATTAGCTGTTTGTCGAAACCCTTTCGAAACAGCACGATCTTGGTGAGATTGCTCGACACGTGAAACAGCGCTGTTATGCCCAAAACCGAATGAAAATCGAGGAAATAGCCGGCCATCGGCACAAAGAGCATAGATGACCCAAATCCACCCAATGTGCCCAATATCTCCGCGATCAGAGCGAGTGTAATGAACAGCAGCAGGTATTCCCAGTTCATCCGATCGTGTTGGAAAGGCCTGAGTTTGCGTACATTAATGGTCTGAATCGGTTTGATGCAGTGCCACGGTTATATGTGCCAGATGGTGCTCGCTATGCCACGCGTACAAAGCAAGTGTGGTATCTAAACGCATATCCCGTCCATGTTCCGGGTGGTGGAATGTTCGGGAAAAGTCCGACTCTTTCATGCCTTTGAGCAAATGCGTTAAACGCGCATGCACGCCTTCAAGGATCAAGAGGGAAACGTCAATATTCATCTCCCTGGAATCCGAAAGTTCAGCCCACTCGGCCTCCAAATAGGGTTTTATAGTCGGATTATCCTCGGTTAATGCCAATTTGAAACGCAGCAGACAATTCATGTGGCTATCGGCAAGATGGTGCACGACCTGTCGGACCGACCAGCCACCGGGACGGTAATTCCGATCCAACAACGCATCTGGAACCCCGCTAAGAACCTCCTTCAATTTTGCGGGCAATTGTTTGATCGTATCGATCATTGTTCGCAGCTCTTCAGGACTTATACTTGAAGGCCTCCTGAACCGGCCGATCGGATATCGCAAAACTTCCTCTTCCATACTTATTATTTTACTGCCGGGTTAATTCCGGGCCTGACGTCCAACTGCATTGATATCAATTGATTCCAGAACAGCTCCTTTATAACCTTCGCGGGCAACGCGGATCATTGCCCTTCCAAGCGTATCCGTATCGGTTACATATTTGGGCAATTTACGGAGGAGCGAATAAAACGGGGAAAGCACATTATAAAAGAACTGATACCAGGCTGTTTTAGACCGGATTCCTCGCATGGGTTGGATAAATCCGGGTCGAAACATCCAGGCCCGCGAGAATCCCAGGTTCAAGAGGGTATTTTCGGTCCTACCCTTCACTCGTGCCCACATCATTCGTCCCTTCTCAGAGCTGTCTGTCCCGGCTCCACTTATGTAACTGAACTGAGCATTCGGATTAGCTGCCAGAAAGGTTGAGGCAAAGTGAAGTGTAAGGTCGTAGGTCAACTTGGTATATGCCGCCTCATTCAAACCGGCAGCGCTCACTCCCAAACAAAAGAAACAGGCATCGTAACCCGCCATTTCATTCTGGAGTGGCGATACGTCCATGAAGTCGTTATGCAGTATCTCTTTCAGTTTTGGATGCTCGATCCCGCAAGTCGAACGGGACACGGTAAGCACGGAATCGATGGACTCGTCCTCCAGACAAACATATAATACACCTTTGCCCACCATGCCGGTGGTACCTGTGATCACAACTTTCATGCACGAAAGATACGACGGATATCACTCTTCCGGTTCGTTCCTGTTGAAGAGCTACTTGTATCCATTGAACCGGCACGAAGCCAAAGCCGTTCATACCCTGTTCTACTCACGATACTATGGGATTCAACCACAGAATCGATCGGTGCTATATACTCAACAACAGCTCAGATCTCAAAGCATTACGATCAGCGGGCGAATCGCAGACTATTCAATACAACCGATATTGAACTAAAGGCCATTGCCAATGCGGCGAGCATTGGATTCAGCAAATAACCGTTCAGAGGATACAACAAGCCGGCAGCTACAGGTATGGCAACCAGGTTATATGAAAAGGCCCAAAAGTAATTTTGATGAATGGTGCGGAGCGTTCGCTTCGAAAGATCGAGCAATCGGATCAATTTGGAAAGATCCCCATGCATCAGACTGATCCCTGCGTGCTCTATAGCCAGATCGGATCCGGTACCCATGGCAATGCCCACATCGGCATGTGCCAGTGCCGGACCGTCGTTGATACCGTCGCCCAGCATCAACACCCGTTTCCCTTCATGCCTAAGCTTGTTGATATATTCCAATTTAGCAGTTGGCAGGACACCACCCATTGCCTGATCAATTCCCAGTTTATTGCGCAATTCTTCCACTTTTTCAGGCGAGTCGCCCGATAGCAGATGAATGCGCAGGTTTCTTGAACGCATTTCCTGGAGCAATTCGGGAACCCCTTCCCGAATTCGGTCTTCAAATTCAATACGGGCCAATATTTGATCCGAAGCGAACCAGGTTCCGGATCCACTTGAGGTCTCAATACCACGTTCGGCCATTAATGTTGAATTACCCAAGTAATAAGTGACTTCTCCCCGCCTCGCTTCCAAACCCTTACCGGGAATCTCCCGAAATACATCAATATCGATCTCCTGTCTTTCCCCCAAATAATTCACTACTGCGCCAGCCAATGGATGCGACGAATAACTCTCCAGAGTATAAAGCAGGTCCGTGAGTTCCGCCCGTTTCTCCGAAGACGATCCGAACCACTCGATCGCCCGAACTGTAGGTAGCCCATCCGTGAGGGTTCCTGTTTTATCGAAGACTATATCCGTACAGCTCGATGCCAACTGGAACTGTGTGCCGTCCTTAACGACTATACCCTTGCGCGCAGCCCGTCCCAAACCTACCATCATCGCAGTGGGTGTTGCCAAACCAAGTGCACAAGGACAGGCAATGACCATCACACTCAAAGCCGTATAGAGTGCCATTTCCATGCCGTTGTATCGATACCACACAACGGCTGTTACCAGGGCTATGGCCAATACGGCCAAAGCGAACCACCCACTTACAGTATCGGCAAACTCCTGGATCTTCGATTTCCGGGCCTGTGCACGACTGACCAATTCTGCGATCCGCTCTATTACACGATCCTTTCCCGCCTGCCGGGTTTCGATATGCAGCATTCCGTCGGTGTTCAAGCTACCTGCCAGAACCGTGTCGCCAATGGTGCGTGATTTTGGCTCCGACTCGCCCGTAAGCATTTCCTCCCGCACAAAGGCACTGCCGCTGCGGATCACACCGTCCACAGGAAAAACCTGACCGGGTTTGAGGAGCACAACATCTCCTACGACCAATGCCGAAACGGCTACTGTTTCCTGTTGATCATTCCGAATCCGTATCGCCTCGCCGGGTTGGCCCTGTAACAGACGCCGCATGGAATCCCCGGCCCGGGTTGTGGCCCTGTGTTCAAGATGCTTGCCGAGCAATATGAGCGTAATGATCACGGCGGCCGTTTCAAAATAATAAACGTGATCGAGACCCGCATCGGCAAACCTTTGGGGAAAGATCAAAGCTGCTAAGCTGAACAGGTAGGCTGTTCCGCTGCCCATTGCCACCAGACTGTCCATCCCTGCCTGGCCATGCATCAGCATACGCAAGGCCCGTATGAAGAAACCTCTGCCCGAGAAGAATACGACGGGAGTGGCAAGTAGGGCCAGCAATAAAGGCTTTCCTGTGAATTCAACCATCCACATGGACAGAACAAAAAGAGGAATTGTGAAGAACACCCCTACCCACAGGGGTGTATTACTCTGTGTGGACTCTGCCCCGAGTGATGCATTGGCTGAATCGCGCTCGATGAGATCATAACCGGCTGAACGAACTGCTTTGCGCATTGCAATGGTGTTGGGCAAATTTGAGCCGGCAACAGTGGCCGTGTGTGAAGCAATGTTCACATGAACTTCATCGATCCCGGGCAGCTCACAGAGGGCTTTCTCAACGTTCACTGCACATGCTGCACAGTGCATGCCATTCACGGCAAAAACTTTCTCTTCGGGTTTTGAACTCATCGCTTTAGCACCCGCTTGGGATCAGGATCACTCCACCATGCTCGGTTCGGATTCCTCTACGGCTTCCAGAATCTTCAACGCACTTTGGTGGTTGTTGAACTTCTCAAATAACAATTCGGATCGCCTGTCTGTTTCAAACAGATCAAATTCAACCTGCCAGAGGCGTTCCAGTTGCTGAATATACTGTTCCGACGTATTCGCCCGAACACAGAGCGGTTCCAGCCCGGTTTTATCAACCATGGCGTCGTTCACAACACAAAACCGGCCCATGTACAATGCGTTCACCAATTTGAGCTTGATTCCGGTGCTTTGGTGCGTTGGTAACACATTGATATGCGCCCTTCGGATCAGATCCTCGATCTCCGATGTGGTCACATGCTCCACAAGCCTTACATGTTTGAGTTCGGCAACTTTATCCCTCAATTCACTGCTCGCCCCATTCCCGGCAACTAAACACGGCATGCTCAACGTTGGAAAAACCTCATTCACCAGAAAGAGAGCGGCCTCGTTATTCTCCCCAACAGCCAGATTTCCATGATAGAGGATGAATTCACCTTTACCAGGGCTTGTTTCCATTTCTTCATTTCTGTGGAATGGCGGCACCAGTATGGTATTTCCGTATTTCTTTTCGAAGTACGCCTCATCTTTGGGGGAGATCGCAGCGATGAGCTGTGCATGCCTTAAAATGCGCTCATAGCGCTTCAAACGATCTGCTTCTACCCGAAAGAAGTATTTCTTGAACAGGTTGCTCTCCACCAATTCGAGATGGGCATAGTATTCATGTTCAATATTGTGGGTGCGAACGATCTTGAAACGATCGGCCAAACGCTTATCGCTTAGGTAATAAGTACAATGCAAGCCCTCAAAGAGGATCGGATAATCGTCCTGCAACAGATCTTCAATAAGTGCCCCTGAATTCCGGGAGGCCACGATGTACGGCTTCTTGCTGTAGATCGGGTTCTTAAATACCTTTCTCCGGTAATACCGCACACTGGCACAGATCGATTCCAACTCACTGTGCTCGGGACGACCGTATGTGTAGCAATGTAAATGAACATTCACACCCGCCTCCGCCAGCGCCTTGATCTTATAGTAGATATCGATCACACCGCCATAATCCGGTGGGAAGGGCACATCAAATGCCACCACATGGATATTTTTAGCCGATCGATTCATAAACGGACTGCAATTTTAGCTTTTCAATTTCCCAATTCAACTGATTTGCAGCAAGTTCTGCATTTTGCGCCATTTTATGGTAAGCCTCGCGGTCATGTAGCAGCCATTTGATCTTCTCTGCGATGTCATGTGCTTCCGGTGCTGCGAAAACCATACAGTCCCAGTTTTCGTTCAAAACGCGATATTCCGGAAAATCGCTGCACAATTGTGGTATGCCTGCCTGCATATAGTCGAAGCACTTATTGCTCAGCGAATAATAGTAACTCTGTCCTTTGTGCTCCAGAACATTCAGCCCTATAGCAGCCGAACAGGTATGCTCCCAGAGCTGCTCCGGATCCAGCCTACCTAGAAAGTGCACCCGATCTTCTACTTTCAGTCGTTGGCTTAACGCTCTCAATGCCATACTGAGATCCCCCTCACCTGCCAGAATGAGTTCTACATCTTCCAGCTCGGTTAAAGCCTCTATGTAGGCCTCAACGCAACGCCCCTCATTGAGAGCCCCCTGATAGATCAGCTTTTTCAAGTTCTTCTTCATGTGTTTTACCGATCTAGAACGTAAAAATGGAACGTTTCTTATGACAACCACATGACTTTTAGCTGATTTTTTAAATACATTGGCGATTGAATCGCTTACGGTGATCACGAGGTCGGCTTTGTTGAGGATCATGCGCTCAACTTGCTTCCAAATACGCTTTATCAAAGGGCGGTTCACCACTTCAGGTACTTCGGTAAAAAATTCATGTGCATCGAAGATCCAGCGTTTGCGACGGAATGCCTGAGCGAGACGAGCACCGGGAACAGTGTCCAGATCTACGGAGTAGATGGCGTCACACTCGGAATGCATCAACATAAAGAATATGCGGAGATTTAACTCCAGGTAGAAAAGTGGTCCCTTCAAGAAGACACACTTCAGTCGTTTTTGCTGAAATGCCTTGTCCTTCAGGGGAATCGAATCGGGGAGCAGCCTGCCTGCGAGCAGCACATCGTAACCGGCCTCCGCCATGGCCGTACACATACGAATCATCCGCTGATCGTAGCTGAGATCGTTACTCACTGTGCATACTATTCTCTTTGCCAATTCCTCTAATTCCAATAGATGATCTGATCTTTCCCAAAGCGAACTTTACCCTCGGCTTCATACCAGCGTATCACTTCACGGGTCATATCCGGACTTGCTTCGAGACGCTCGGCTAACTCACTGAAAGCAACCGGACCTTGTTTCAGGAGATTCTCGAGCCGTTGCGCAACGGTACCAAAATTACCCCCACCGGCTTCGATGCGTTTGCGGAGCATGCAAATGTCGCACGTTCCACAGGATTGTTCGAGTTCTTCACCAAAATAGGAGCATATGTTCTGCATGCGACACTGCTCTGCTTCCGCGTAGGCGATCAATTTTTCCATACGCTCCAGATTTCGCTCCCGGTTGAACTCCAGCAGTCGTTCCGGATCACTGATCTCCTGGGGTCGGCTCCTTAAAAATGTGATCGTGGGTTTATCGGTCGAAGGGGTATAGTTCAACACACCAATATCATCCAATTGCTTCAGCGAGTGAACCACTTCAGCTTTTGGAACACCGATCAATTCGGCTATCTTATTTTCCTGTATGCGCACCGGTGCCGTCATGATGCCTCCATAGCTCCGAAGCAATGCCTTTAGCAAGGCATCGTAGTAAAAATAGCGAACCTGAAATGCGTAAAGTTCTGTACCGCTCAATTTGAAGAAAACACGTGACGGTATGTGAACGGCTTCAGACATTTTGATGTATCCAAGCTTTTCGAGATTGTTCAATGCATGAAATACCTGAATCGCCGGGTAACTATATCTCTGCGCAAAGGCGTTTAGTTCAAATTCATAGGTAACACCTTCCCCGGAACCTACGGGAATTTGGAGGTAATTGGCCAGCGATTCGTACATCATATTGATAAAAGCCACTCCGGGGTACTGTGCGTTCACCCCTTTTCTTGATACCTGGGCATCCTCTTCCCGGTAAAAGAGCACACAACTACTCTCTTTTCCGTCTCTACCTGCTCTGCCTGCTTCCTGATAGTAACTCTCCAGGCTGTCGGGGATCATATAGTGCATCACCAGGCGAACGTTCGATTTATCGATGCCCATTCCAAAGGCATTGGTGGCTACTACTACGCGGTATTCACCGTCCATCCATCCTTTCTGTATGTTGATGCGCTCCAGGTGCGACATGCCGGCATGATAGGCCTGACAAGTAAATCCGGCCTGACGAACCTGTTCTGCGATCTGCAGCGTAAGCCGGCGATTCCGCACGTAGATCAGCGCAGTTCCACTACTTTTTTGCAATTCTCCGATCATGGCCCCGATCTTATTCTCCTTATAATCCACGCGGTACGACAGATTGGGTCTGGCGAAGGATTTCTGGATCTCAAATGGTTTCCTCAATCCAAGTGAAGCGATGATATCGGCTTTAACCCGTGGCGTGGCAGATGCGGTTAAAGCCATAACCGGAATGTTGGGATGAATTTCCCGAATGATGCGGATATTGCGGTAGCCCGGTCTGAAGTCAAATCCCCACTGACTGATGCAGTGGGCCTCGTCTACTGCCAAAAACGAGATCTTCGCATTGCGCAGATAACCTTTGAATTCCTGACTTTGCAAACGCTCGGGGGCCACATAGAGCAACTTGTACGAACCAGAGATCAGGCACTCCATTTCATTGACCACTTGCTGCCGACTCAATCCCGAATGAATAAACCCGGCCGGTATTCCCTTGCCCAGAAGGGCATCGACCTGATCTTTCATGAGCGCTATGAGTGGCGAAACAACAAGGCAGCAACCATCGAGTACTACGGCCGGTACCTGATAACAGAGCGATTTACCTCCACCCGTGGGGAACATAACAAACGTATCCCTACCGGATGCCAGGGCTTCAATCGCCTCCAACTGTCCGTCACGGAAAGTATTGAAGTTCCAATACTGCTCCAGCGCCGATATGAACATCCCCGATTCGATCGGGCTAAAGTAGGAAATCGGAAGAATTGAACGTGCCGGAAAACACTAATAAATTACATGGATCGGGCCGCTGAGATCAACGTACGCACCATTCTCGGTGGTTATGAAACGCATCTTGTAGAAATATACTCCCTGTGGCACGCGTTCCCCTTTATAGTGTCCGTTCCAACCCTCTGTGGCCTCATTGCTTTGGTACAATAGTTCACCCCAACGGTTAAAGATCTGAAGCTCATAGGATTCATAATTTACCAGTTCCGGAACGAATACATCATTCAATTGATCGTTGTTCGGACTTATGGCATTTGGAACATAATAGGTGCTGATGCAACCACTACCGATCTCAAAGACATCAGAGGAGCTGCACCCATCTGCGTTTGTTACGCGCACCGTATAAATGATCTGTTCCCGAGCATCAATCGTTTGGGTTTGCTGTCCGTAAGGCTCCCATAGATAGGTAGCTCCCGGGTTTCCCGCATCGAGCTTTAAGTTGAAATTGCCGCAGAGTATCGTATCCGGCCCCAGATCCACGATCGGATAGGCACTTACCCGAATGTTGAAGGTATCGCTCCGTGTAGCACATTTATTTGAGATTCGAACCCAGTGCTTTCCGGCAGAACTGAACTGCTCCTCATTCGAGACTGCACCGGACGACCACACGTATACTTCCTCATTGTTCGGAGTACCAACATTCAAGGTCAAGGGTTGCACAGACCCGCAATAGACATATTCCGGATCCAGATCGAGGAACGGTGTATTGATAACCGTATAACTCACACTATCTCTGGCTACACCACACCTGTTGCGGATCTCGACGCGGTATTTGCCTGCTTGTTTAACAGAATATGCGGGTTGCGTACTGCCATCCTGCCAAATATACTGAGCTTCATTATCCGTGATCTCCGCATTGAGATTCACATTCACGTTACCGCAGTAGCTGCTGTCATTCGGCAGACGAACCGTTGGTGTTTGTTTGAGCACTACAAGCCACTGAAGTGAATCAACCCCACATTTATTGGAGATCAGCACTTTGTAATTACCAGGCCCTTGCGCACGAAAATCGGGTGCGACGCTGCCATTTTGCCATCGGTAATCCAGAAACGCATCGCGGGGTTGAACCTCCAGTAATTCGTCTACATTATCGCATTCGTAGACCGTATCCACAACACCGTAAACCGGTGTATTCAACATACTGATGCGCATCGAATCCTCCACCAGACCGCAGATGTTCTCGATTTGCACACGCAGGTCGCCCGGGAAGAAGCGCTTGAGGCTATCGGCTGTTCCGTAGGCAACAGATCGATCCCAATCCGTCCATATATATTCTTCCCCGTTGTCCGGTGTTCCTACATACAATGTGAAATTCACCTGATCACAGAAGATACTGTCCGGAGGAAGGTCAACGACCGGTGTGTTGCGCATCTTGATATGAACCGACGCACTGTCCACGCCGCAATAACTGCTCATTTTCACGCTGTATATGCCCGTATCCCGAACGGTGATCGATTGCACGCTATCGCCGGTGCTCCAGCGATAGGCCATCTCATTATTGATGTAGCCGGCATCCAACACCAGACTCACCGAATCACATGTTGTGGTATCGCCCCGAAGATTGATGTCCGGGCTTTGCTTTAAGGTGAAGGTAATGGTATCGGTCTTCGTACCGCAATTGGGCGTAATGATATCCACCCAATATTTACCGGGTTTATCCGCATAGATTTTTTGGCTGGTGTCCCCCGTATTCCATTTGAGGCTACGCCTGATGGTATCGTGTTTGGCATCAAGCCATACGGGGATGTATTTATCGCAATAGATCGAATCCGCCCCTAATACGGGAACCTTGGGTATGTGTTCCAATCTCACACTGATCGTATCTCGTACCGTATCACATCCATAGGTGGCTGAAACCCAATAAGTTCCAGTATCCTGTAAGATCACCCACCGATCTTTCGGGCCATGCGACCATTTGATGTCTGCCCCCTGATTTTGAGCGTCCAGGATAACGTAAACCTTGTCACATTCTACGATTGTATCCTGCAAGGCCAGTTCGATCTCATCCGTGTAAAGTGTATCGCGGAATCGCGATACGAAGCCATTCCAGCTCCAGTTTGTCCCCCGATCGAATGATGAATCCCTGTAAACACCTTCAGTTGTTGGATAGTCGTTCGAAGTGGTCATTCCACCGTACAAGATACTCGTGTAACAACTCACCCTTTTGAGTGAAACCGCACCGGGATACTCATAACCACTGCCCCCCCAATAGCTGCCGTAGAGCAATTTATCGCCCGTGTAATTCAACTTGGCTATCGTTGAGGAGGTTTTCCACCAGGTAGAGACTCCCTGTGAGGATTTATTGATGCGCTGCAAAGCATCGGGTGTGGTGGGATAGTCCACTGATTTACTCAAACCACAAATGATCGCTTCTTCCCGTATGTTGGCGGCGATGCGAATATTCGGGAAGGAATAATACCACCAACCGTTATAAAAATAGTCGTCGCTCGAACCACCGAGATATGTCGAATAGCGCACATTGGTGCCCGAAGAGATCATCTTGACGATGATCTGGTCGTAGCCGCCCCTATTACTGGACTGATAGGCATTCTTCACCGGGAAATTCGATGAATTGGAATACCCGGCGATGTACGGTTCGTCGTATTTGTTCACGTAAATACCCTCAAAAACATCGGTTCCCCCACCTCCCATCAAATGGCTGTAAATGATGGATTTACCATCTTTGGAAAGTTTCATTATGAAACCATCCTCCGGACCCTGAGCCACCACATTGAAAAATTGTCGGGAGCCTGAAGTTACCGGAAAATTGGATGAATTCGTATGGCCAACTAAATAGATCTCACCATTTGGGTTCAAAGCCAGGTTCATGCCCGTCTCGTTCCCCGCACCTCCTATATAGGTACTGTAGATGAGATCCGTTCCATCACTCTTCATGATGGTGAAGAAAACATCCCTGTGGTAATAGGTCCAACTGCCGTTCCCACCGGCATAACTCGATTGCAGGCAACCGCTCGTGGTTGGAAAATCATGTGAATTCGTTGCACCTATCAGATAAACATCACCCTTATCGTTCAATTCCATACCCTTTATGGAGTTGAACCAACCACTACCACCAAGGTATGTCGAGAATATGAGTTTACTGCCATCGGAAGAGAATTTGGTCACAAAGCTCTTGTAATTCGATGTGCTGGCTCCAACGGTGTCAAAGGCATTTTTAGTTATTGGGAAGTCATTGGCCCAGGTCATTCCGGCAAGCACCGGTTCTTTCAGAGAGTTCACGGTAATGGCCGAAGTAAATTCCCAGTTGCTGCCTCCCAGGTAGGTGAAATAGATCAGGCTGTCGCCGTCTTTATTCATTTTGCATAGGAATGCATCGTAATAACCGCCAATGGTCGTGTCGTAAACCCCCGACATGGCAGGGAAATGATCCGTGGTCCGACCTCCGATATACACGTTGAATTCATCGTCCATGTCCAGATCCTCCACGTAGGTCCATGCATAGGTATATACCGTCGATTTTCCTGTACCATAGAAATAAGTACTCCAATCAACATATATCGGATCCACGATGAGATCATAGGATGGATCATAGTCCCCTTCCACTTTATAGGTCAATGTTGTACCTGAAACCCGATAATTCACCTGAACCGGCACTTCCTTACCCTGGATGATCTGATAGCTATACGGTGCTTCCTCTCTGAAAGCGCCCCATTCTGTTTCAATGATAAGTCGCCCCTGCTCATCCACTTCGAGTGATCTCACCCCATCATAATTCAGCCTCACTTGATCCAGATCTCCACCGGCACGAACGATCACATCGTATTTCAACCCGGATTCCTTGCTGTTGTAGAAAGTGAGATCGATCAGGGGATACAGGTCGTTGTAGGTCAACCGTGTATATGCGGGTATTTGCAGCGCCTCTGTTCGACCGGGTCCAAAGTAGTTCACCTTGTCAGCCACAACCTCAGAAGCTACGGGCTTCATATTTCCGGCCCCTTCAAACTGCAGATTCCAGATCAGGAATTTTGAACGCATATTGGGAGCATCAGCCTCCATTTTGGCATCAAGCAGATCATAGCCTTCCGGTGCTTTGCGCAAACCGAAGGAGATCCGATCTTCCATGAATGATAATGAAGTTTGTGCAGAGATACTGCGGAAATAGATGTCGTCCTCCCATTGGCCAACATTCATTCGAAATAGATGTTGCCCCTGATTCAGCAGCTGTTGTACATCCCTGCTGCGCTCCTCCTTGATCTCATCCTTTACCGGCTCATCGGCAAATGCAGTAACCGAACATAGAAGAATCCAACACGCCAACAAACTTCGTATTGATTTTCCCGATAGCATTCTATGTAGCGAAAGTACCATTCTATTTTTCTATCCGCGTAATTGCTTTGTCAATTCCCTTTTTAACAAACTCGTTCCTACCTATGACGCATATGTTCGGAAATCCGTTGCTTTGCCATCAACAATTGTTGTAACAGTGAAACGGAAATTACTGTTCGCCATACCACTTCTGTTATTTACGATACTCAACGGGCTTTGGTTGGGTAGCGGTTTACCTCAAGGTGTTCATGTTTGGGCGCAGTCGGACCGGTACGCCATCGCTGTGAATTTCATGGAGGTGCCCGACATCCTCGACCCGCGAACCCATAACCTGGCAACGGAAGATGGCAAGGTAGGGGTTGAATTCCCGGGCATTCAATATCTATCAGCATGTATCGCACGGAGCATCAACCGCGCATCACTTCCATTCATTTACAGGTGGTTAACTGCCCTGCTTTTCTCTAGTGGATTGATCGCCTTCCTTATAACAGTAAAGCTTCCTACCCCACTAAAAGCAGCCCTGGCCATATTACTGATCTCACCAATAGGTCTTTACTACCAGTTCAATTTTCTACCCGATTCCGCTTCCATCGGTCTGTTGTTGTTCGCATTTGCAGCATTCAATAAATTCAGAGAAAACCTGAAATACACACATCTTATCCACTTGGTGATCCTGAGCGGGTTAGCGGCATTGCTCAAAACCTCTGGTGGGGTTTATTTTCTATCGTTTTCTGCTATTCCGTTATTCTGGCCTCAAAGGTCCCAATTCACCATAGGTCAAAGGTTAGTAGTGTTGTTGCTCTCGCTCGCCGTTCTGAGCGGGATCGTTTGGTACGATCACTTCTACTTCATGGAGAAGAACCGTAGGCTTTGGTCGGTGGTTTTCATGTCGGCATCCAACCCGATCGGTTCTCTGGAAGAATTTGTGGTGGTTTGGAAAAATATGCGCACCTGGCGATTGGAATATCTCAGTGTGTATCAATATGCTGCGCTTCTCGTCCTCTCTATCCTTCTTATGAAGTTGAATCATAAGAAAATTAAATGGGGAGGCACATCTAAATGGTTCGCCCTGAATTTTCTCGGTGTGCTGCTCTTTTTCATTTTGATCGGGCAACAGTTCTCCAATCACGATTACTATTTCATTTGTACGTTCTATCCGCTTTTTATCTGGGGCTTCACCGAATTGCTGCGCGTTCATTACCAAGAGGGAACTTTGCATTACACGGCTCTGTTCTCCCCGATCCTCTTCATTGCGATCTTGCATGGCATTCAGATCAGCACCCAGGCCCATCAGCGCAAGCAGGAGATCTATACGGCCGGGACCCGACAGATATTGAATGAAACGATCTGGATGCGGGAAGCGAAGCTCAAGTTGGAAGAATTGAACATCGATAAGCACGACATTTTCTTTGTTCTATACGAGTTTGGCCCAAACACACCCCTGGTTTTGATCGATCGGAAGGGATTGGTGTTCAATCACGAAGAAATGAGTCGTAAAGACAGCTCGCTCCATTACTGGTTCGAAAGACTGGATCCTCCATATGCCTTGATCCGAAAAAAATGGTTGCCCGATTTCCGGACAGATCACCCTGATCTTCTCGAAAATTCAGAACTGGTTTACGATAATGATTCCTTTATCCTTTTAAAACTCCCTACCCACTATGGATCCTGAAATGCTAAGAAATTATTGCCTTTCGAAACCCGGTGCTACGGAAGATCTTCCTTTTGGTCCGGACACCCTGGTATTCAAGGTGTGCGACAAACTTTTTGCACTTGTTGATATCGAAAAGTTTGAATCTGTGAATTTGAAATGCGACCCGGAACTGGCCATTGAGCTCAGAGAGCAGTACAAGGAGGTGAAACCGGGTTATCACATGAACAAGAGACATTGGAATACGGTGGACCTGCAAAGCGGATTACCGGATTCTTTGATATTTGAGTGGATCGACCACTCCTACGATCGGGTCGTAGAGGGTTTGCCGGCGTCGAAACGCCGGCAGATCCCCGACTGAAATATTTTCGTGAAAGCTTACTTGGTGAGCGTTCCGTCGATGATGTGCAATACCCCATTGGTGCATTGTACATCCTTGTTGCGGAATTTCACCGAACCATTCAAGGTCACTGTTGATCCGGAAACGCTTACATCAAGCTCTGCTCCGCGGGTAGTTACCTTTCCGGTTGTCATCTCGGCATAATTCAATTGCTGTGCATTTACAATTGAATTATTCACCAACTCACGTCGATCCGAAGGTGACAAGCGGGAAATGGAGATATTTTTCTCGTTGAGATAGGCGGTCATTGCCGTTTCATGTGGTGCGAAAACGGTGAAAGTACCCGGTTTTTCGAGTTCACCTTTCGTGGCAACCTCCAGAGCAATGGCTGTTTTGAAGGTGGGTGTTTCCGGATTGAAACTCAGCTGATCGTAAATGGTGGCCGGCTCAACCACATCCCCCATTTCATGCAAGATGCCATTGGTCGCATCGGTGCTGGAGTTGATCTGAGACCCATTCACTCGTGTAGATCCGCTTGCGCGGGTGGTGAGCAAGGACAATTTCTCGCCATTCGGACCGAGCGGTGCTTCAGATGTTATGAATCCGGGCTGTGGGAAATCACCGGTTGTGAACTTACCCATGATCAAATGGTTCTGGAGGAACTTCATCAATTCAGCATCACTCAATGTGCTTGGATCGGTTCTGGAAACTAGAAACGCATCATCTACGGGTGCAAAAAAAGTGATCGCACTACTTCCCGACAACACGGACTGCAATCCGGCGCGATCGATCGCGGCTTTGATAACACTGTACTTCGTACTTCCTGAGATCAGTTCATACACGTTCTGATCTGCCTTTGGTCCATCGGTCGTATCGTCTTTACAACCATTCATCAATAACGTTGAACCGAGGAGCATTAAGCTCAGGCCCAAAACGGATAATTTCTTCATAAATGTGCGCTTCATTCAGTTTAACTTAAAAATAGCGCGTAAAAGTAACGGAAATCCTTTTTAGGTTCAATCCCGAAAGTTTAATTGACCGTTTACTTACCGCTACCCCGATTTTTTCAGCAGTCTTGCAAGATAGAGACTGTCGCCCCCCTGAGCCAATTCATTGCAGTAGGTGTCGAAAACGAACTCACATTCCTTGTTGGCCTCCAAAAATCCTATCAGTACCATTTCGTTCTCCGCTTCAAATACGGAACACGTGAGATACCAAACCGTACCTCCCGGTTTCAGAAATGGCCAAACTCGATGAAGTATTGATGTTTGAAGTTGTGCATACCTGCCGATCTCTCCGCTTTTGAAGGTAGTCCAGCTTTCCGGTGTTCTGCCCCAGGTTCCGGAACCACTGCAGGGCACATCGCAGATGATGTGGTCAAAATACTCCGATCCTACACTGAGCTTCGAAGCATCTTTCTGAAATGATCCGGGTGCCGATCTGCTGAGGTCGCAGGTGCATTGTGCATAGTTCGAATAACCTGCGGAGCGGAATCGTTGACTAAGATTGTGTAAGATGGACTGCCTTTTATCGGAAACGTACAGATCCATCTGAATGCCACGATCCAGAAGTACCAGCGATTTCCCACCCGATCCGGCACAACAATCCCATACCCTGGCTCCATGATCGACCTGAATAAGTCCGGAAGCTCTTTGCGAGGCAATGTCCTGTACTTCGATCCGTTTGAAGAGCCCTGCTGGCATATTCCGAAGATCCGTTCCATTCTCCACACCAAAACAACCCTCAAAAGGCTCTACGAAACCGATCGTGTTGGAATGGAAATACTTCCGAACCGAATCGGACTCACCACGGATGCGCAACCACAACCGGGGTTCCTGCATTCGGGAAACCAGCCAGTCAGCTTTGTTGATCCGCTCTGTGAGAAAGTCATCAAATTGAGCGAATTTCTCCCGGTCCAATGAGGTATCGGTCAATTTGCGAAGCTGTTCAGGAAGATCCTCACCTGCATCCCGCATTGGCTCTTTAAGTATCTCAAATCCATCTCGCAACCTTTCCTCAAGTGTTCCTGCTTTGAGTACACAGGAAATGCGCCAGTATACATAGGCCATTTCCCGGAGAGCCTTGCGATCCTTTGAACCGCATTCCGGGTGTTTTTTGAAGAATTGTTTGAGAAAGAGGTGAAAGGGCCCTGGTCCGTTGTATTCGGAGAGCATTTCTTCCAACAAGCGAATACGGCGACCGAAATACTCCATCAGTCCGTTACGTCGTTCAAATGATCTTCTTCAAATCGAAGGAAATACAGGTTTTGGTTCTGACGGAAGCCGGCCTGTTCGGTAAATTGGTAGGATGTGGTGAGGTACTTGAATTTAGCCTGATCCACATAGCTTGGAAAATATTCACCAAATGCCATGAACATTTCGCCGATCAGGGAGAACTGGTCGTAGCCCATATAGGAGAACATCCCCGGATCTTTCACAAACTGTGCGCGAAATGCCCGACGGAAAGCAAACGTACTGCTATCCGACGGATCGAGATACTCGGTAGCTATTATGTGCACGTTCATTTTCGACCAAAAATTGAAATCGTTGTTTTCAAATTGCAGCCAGCCTTGCTCGCCGAAGAGCACAACATCGTAGCGCGTAGCGAAGATCTTTCCCAGTGTGGAACTAACCGTTTGTTTGGACTGACTGGGAATATAGATCACAGAGGTCTTTCCTCTTTTCAGTTCCACGGCCCAATCCATACCTTTTTTTTCCTTCAGTTCGCGATAAGACAATTTGCCGGAACGCTGCAAGGCATCGAGTAAGTGTGGAACAAAATCCATGTCGTACCGCCCTCCGTCTCTGAAGAGCACCACCTCAGCATTCGGGTAATGCTTTTCCCAAAATTGCACCATACGGGCTGCCTTCAATTTATATCCCGGGATGCTGGAATAGAAATGAGGGTTTGGATGATGGAGTCGGTTCACAGTCGAAAATGGAGAGAATACCGGCACCTTGTGTTTGAGTCCATAATCGGAAACGATCCTCAGATGCTCTTCGAGGATGGGCCCAACAATGAGATCCATTTTCTTGAATTCCGGACGATCCAGAATCGTGTGTGTCCGATTCGTATCATTCCGGTTATCGAAAACGTGCAGATCCAGTTTAAGACCTTGTTGTTCCAAACTTTCCAACGCGATCCGAACGCCTTGATAGTATTCGAACATGATCTCCGAAGTGGCATTTAAGTCGGCAGCATCCTCATAAAATGGCAGGATCAGTGCAACATTGAAATGACCTTTATGCGGGGCCACTTCATAGCGGTTTCCGTGGAAGTATACGATCTCAGGCTTCTTTTCTGGTGCAGGGTCCGGGAGTTCTTCCCCGGGGATACCGGGTTGAAGAACGGGCTTTTCAACTTTCTCCGGATTTTCGGGGATGCTTTGAACCGGATCCGAGCGCAAGATTGAACAGGAGCTCAGGATGAGGTAAATAAGGAGCGCTATGTACTTATTCCCATTCAATGGTAGCAGGTGGTTTAGAGCTTATATCGAATACAACACGATTAATACCCTTGATGGTATTGATTATCGAATTACTGATCTTACCCAAAAAGGCATGGGGCAACTCGGCCCAATCGGCCGTCATTCCGTCAACGGATGTCACTGCACGCAGACAGATCACGTTCTCGTAGGTTCGTTCGTCGCCCATTACACCAACGGATTGTACCGGAAGGAATATGGCTCCTGCCTGCCAAACATAGTCGTAGAGGCCCTCCTGCTTCAGTCCCTCTATGAACAAAGCATCGGCTTCCTGCAAGATCTGGACATTCCGGCGGTTGATGGCTCCTATGATGCGAATCGCCAAGCCCGGTCCCGGGAAGGGATGCCGTTTGAGGATCTCAATAGGCACGCCCGCCTCTGCACCAATTCGGCGTACTTCATCTTTGAAAAGGGTCTTCAGTGGTTCGAGCAACTTGAGGTTCATGTCGTCGGGTAAACCACCTACATTGTGATGCGATTTAATAGTGGCCGAAGGCCCCTTGACAGATACACTTTCGATCACATCAGGATAGATGGTACCCTGGGCAAGCCAGTGAACATTTTGAATGCTATGAGCGGCATTATCGAACACATCTATGAATATTTTTCCGATGATCTTTCGTTTCTGCTCGGGATCGACCACACCGTCCAGGGCATTGAGGAAGAGATCCGAAGCATCCACTCCTTTAATATTCAAACCCATCTGACGGTAAACGTCGAGTACCTGATCGTATTCGTTTTTTCGCAAAAGTCCGTTATTGACGAAAATGCAATACAATTGCTTTCCTATGGCCTTGTGAATGAGTGCGGCCGCCACGGATGAATCCACCCCACCGCTCAACCCGAGTACGACATTGTCCGTTCCAACTTGTTCTCGGATCTCGGCCACGGTGGTATCAATAAAATGACCCGGGGTCCAGCTTTGTGCGCAACCGCAGATGGAAACAACGAAATTCTCCAGGATCTGCCGACCTTCCAGTGAATGGGTAACTTCAGGGTGGAATTGAATCCCATACACATCTTTCCCGCTAACCCTGAAGGCAGCAACATGTACGGAATCTGTACTCGCCGTGATCTCGATGGCATCCGGTTTTCGGGTAATGGTATCGCCGTGCGACATCCATACTTGCGAATGTGTATCCACATCGTGGAATAAGCCGGATGCATCCTTCACATTGAGGTTGGCCCTCCCGTATTCGCGGTGTTTGCTCGCCTCCACATCGCCACCGAGCATGGAAGCCATTAACTGAGCTCCATAACAGATCCCCAAAACCGGTACGGATTGATCAAAGATCTCCAGATCGGGACGAGGCGCATCTGCGTCGCGCACGGAACAGGGCGAACCGGATAAGATGATCCCTTTTATACCGGGGCCTATTTCAGGAATGTGATTATACGGATGGATCTCACAGTACACATTGAGTTCGCGGATACGCCGGGCGATCAATTGGGTGTACTGTGACCCGAAATCGAGGATTAGGATTTGTTCTTCCATTCAATACAGGTAAATGCAAAGGTAATTGCAAGCCTTAAGGAAGATAGAGATCAGGCTGAAAGTTGCCGCCTAATTATGCACAATCAGACTTCGACGAACTTATAACCTACCCCTCGCAGCGATTTGAAATAGATGGGATTTTTGGCGTCCGGCTCAAAGTATTTTC
Source organism: Flavobacteriales bacterium (assembly GCA_020635435.1). Taxonomy (GTDB): domain Bacteria; phylum Bacteroidota; class Bacteroidia; order NS11-12g; family UBA9320; genus VMDK01. The sequence continues at coordinate 369,424 of JACJZU010000002.1, read as the reverse complement.
GGAATGCCAGAATGAAGTTGTCGATCGTGCGGGTAGATGGGTAAACGGAATATCCCCAAACCGTCTGCAGGATCTTCTCACGGCTCACGACCTCATTCTTGTTCTCGATCAGGAGTTTGAGCAGAAGGGCTTCCTTTTTGGTGAGTGAGAATTTGCCGTTCACCCCTTCCGCCTCGTAACTCACGAAGTTCACGTAGTTATCGCCGAAGCGGTACTGAGTGATCGAAGTGCTCGCATTGTCCTGATTGCGGTCGAGCAGTTTACGGATGCGCAGCATCAGCTCCTCCAGATTGAAAGGTTTGGTCAGATAATCATCCCCTCCTTTCTTCAATCCGAGTATGCGATCTTCTGCCGTATTTCTCGCCGATAGGAACATGATGGGCACAGTTCCGTCGTGCAATCGGATATTCTCACAAACGGCTATTCCGTCGATGTTCGGGATCATGATATCAAGGATCACCATATCGAAGCGCTGCTCCTTAAATTTGGTGATGGCCGAAAGACCATCATTTGCAACGATGGGATGATAACCCTCGATCTCTAAGTTGAGTTTAATGGTTTCCGCGAGATGCTTCTCGTCCTCTACCAGTAAGATCCGTGTTTTGGTGCTGTTCATGAGCTTTTAAATGAAGACGATCAAAGTTGGATTGCCGTATTGAGTATTTTGTCATAACGCAATCATTTTTAATTTATTGGCAGGGTAATGCGCACGATAGTACCATTGGGCACATTGTCTACTATGGTTATAGAACCACCGTGTTTCCTGATTGTTTGTTTTACAATATACAAGCCCAGTCCTGTTCCTTTGGTTTCGCGTGTTTCCTCATCTTGAATCCGATAGAAGCGTTTGAAGATCTTATTGCGCTCGCTGAGCGGAATTCCCCTGCCATTATCGGCTACTGTGATCTCTACAAATTCCGATTGGCGCTTCACGTTGATCCAAATGGGTTGATAGTTTGAATATTTGAGTGCATTCTCCACTATGTTGTTCAGTGAAATGCGCAGTACGAAGGGATCACCGGTCACCAGTATATCCGGTTCGATCTCGGCATATATGGTGGCCTGATGTTGATAATGTTCCACCAGGCGGCTTACCATTTCACTAACAGAGAATTCATCCCATTGATAGATGTATTTCTTATTCTCGATCTGCATGGCGGTGAGCATATTCTCCGTAAGCTCATTCAGGCGATCGGCGTTCACAATGGCATTATCGAGTAATTCCGATTGTTTCTCCTTGTTCAGATCCCGGCTTCGTATGGTCTGTAGCATCAACTTCATAGCAGCTATCGGGGTTTTGAACTCATGGGTAACAGAGAGCAGAAAATTATTCTGCTGTTTGTTCAGGTTATAGATGCTGTTCACACTATAAAACACGCCATACACCCCTGTTCCTACCAATAAAGTCAACAGGATCGCTTGAAACAAATGCAATCGCACTTTGCGTTTATGCTCCGATTGCAGCACATCCAGCCTGGCTCGGGATATGGCGATACTGAGATTCACCCGTTCACCAATGGGACTGTAATATGCCGAGTAACTTCCGTAATTATACGTTTTGAGATACTTATTCACGGCCGTTGTATCGACCCTTAACTCGATCTGCTGAAGGAAGACCCGGTTGGTATCCGGTCCGGTGAAGGCACCATTCTTCCCCATTTCGATCAGGCGCAGTACACAGGCCTGCTTTCCGGCACGTAGCACCTGATTCTCCAGGGTGTACTCGTTGTCTACTGCGCTTATGAGCGACCAGGTGAGCCATCCGAAAGCCACGATGATGTAGGTGATGATAAGAATGAAAAACAGACGAATGCGCATGCAACTGCGAAGATATTGATTTGCGCTGCTCTAAAGGTTGCGATTTCGGTATGCACAGCTTCCGGACATTGATCGTGTCGGATTACTTTTGCCTACGTTGAAGGAGCTGCCAAGATACACACGTGCACAACTTGCCTTGCGGAACGGGCAGGACAAAGATCAGGTGTGGATCGCCTACCAGGGGCGTATATACGATGTGACCAACAGCCGTTTGTGGTTCACGGGAAAACACTATGGCCACTGGGCCGGCCAGGATCTGACCGACGAGTTAAAAGATGCGCCACATACTGAATCGGTGTTCAAGCGCTTCATGCACATTGCAGATCTTGCCGATTAGAATCAGCAGGGGATCTTTTCCACCCTGCGGCCATGTCGCCCGCCTTCAAACTCGGTTTCCAGAAAGCGTTGCACAATGGCAACTGCCTCTTCTTCTGATATAAAACGAGCGGGCAAACAACAGACATTCGCATTGTTATGTTGACGAGCCAAGGCGCTGATCTCCTCATTCCAGCAGAGTGCCGCGCGTATATTCTGGTGTTTGTTTGCCGACATGCACACCCCATTACCGCTCCCGCAGATCAATATACCGAGGGACGTTTGTCCATTGGCAACTGATTCCGCTAGCGGATGGGCAAAATCGGGATAGTCCACCGATTCGGAGGTATCCGCTCCAAAATTGACCCAGTCAATAGCCGGGAACCGGCTCATCAGTGCAGTTTTCAATTCGGTGCCGGCATGGTCGTTTGCTATGGCAATTCTTCTACTGAGTTTGTCTGGCATTTCGTCTTTCGATTGATAGTGCGATAAATATACCGATCTCATAGAGAAAATAGATCGGAATGGACAACAGGATCTGACTCATGATATCGGGTGGGGTGATGATGGATGCAACGATCAGGATCACCACGATGGCATGTCGTCGGTATTTGCGGAGGAAAGCTGCCGTGATGAGGCCGAGCCTCGCCAAAATATAGATGAGCAGAGGCAGTTCGAAGATGAGGCCACTGGCCAATGTGAGTGTTGTAACGAATGAGATGTACGATTGCAGCGTGAATTGATTCGTGATCTGCTCGCTCACCTCATAGTTCACCAGAAAATTGATACTCAGCGGTGTGAGCACATAATAGCCAAAAAGTATCCCCACCATGAAGAGAAAGGAGGTTACCAGCACAAACCCCGTGGTGTATTTTCGCTCGGATGCCCGGAGTGCCGGCCGGATGAAGCGCCATAACTCCCATAAAACATAGGGAAATGCAACGATAAATCCGAAAACAAGTGCCGTTACGATGTGGAACATGAGCTGTCCGCTCAAGGTGAGGTTTTGGGCGGTAAATTTGATCTCTTCCACACAAAGCGTATCCGAATCGTAGATCCAGTAGCCCAGTTTGCACAAGAATCGATACAACGGGAAATCCGTACGGACAGGACCGAAGATCACATTGTTGAATAACCACTTCCCATAAATGAATGCCACGATGGAACCGATGGTCATCGCTGCTAGAGAGCGCAGAATATGCCACCGCAACTCCTCGATATGCTCGAGGAAGGTCATATTCTTTTCGGGTGACTTATCTACGTCGACCTGATCAAGCGCCATGATTCTGCTGTGCTATCAAGTAAGCATTCCTCCGCAAACGTGGAGGGTTTGACCTGTAACATAGGATGATAGGTCACTGGCGAGGAACAGGCATGCATTGGCAACATCCTCCGGAGTTCCTCCCCTTTTCAAGGGAATTCCTTCGATCCACGATTTAACGACCTCTTCGCCCAGTTGCTCGGTCATCTCTGTTTGAATAAAACCGGGAGCAATAGAATTGCAGCGGATATTGCGCGAACCCAATTCCTTGGCAACCGATTTAGTGAAACCAATTATACCCGCCTTCGAGGCTGCGTAATTTGCCTGTCCGGCATTGCCATTCACACCAACAACCGAGGTCATGTTGATAATGCTTCCACTCTTGTTTTTCAGGAAGGTTCTCAAGCAGGCCTTTGTGAGGTTGAATACCGATTTCAGATTCACTTCGATCACCTCATCCCATTGCTCCTCACTCATTCGCATGAGGAGATTATCCCTCGTGATCCCGGCGTTGTTGATCAGGATATCGATGGTTCCAAAATCTGCAAGAACCTGATTTACAAGCGCTTCAGATTCAGCATACGATGCCGCGTTGGATTGATATGCTTTTACGGTAACACCATGGGCCGAGGCAAGTGATGAAGCCAGTTCATCCGCTTTGGAGGCTGAGCTGGCAAAAGTAAATGCAACATGAGCACCTTCTGAGGCAAATCGCTCCGCGATCCCCTTGCCTATTCCACGGGTGGCTCCGGTAATTAGAGCCGTTTTTCCTTCCAGTAATTTCATAGCCTTCAATTGGGGCAAAATTATCCCAAAAAAAATCCCGACACACGGCCGGGATCTTTTCACATCTTTTATTTTGGTCTATTGATCTTTAGATCGTTCCACTTTGAACTCCCCTTTCTTAACATCTCTGGAGTTGATCCCATCTTTCAGAACGGCAGAGAATGTTCCCTGAATGAAGCCACCAACACTGTCGTATTTGGTGATGTTCAACTTCATGTTGCTATTCTGATCGAAACTGTATTCTTTGCGTCGTATCCCTTCTCCGGTTGCGATCTCGATCTCAAGATCATCGCCGTTGGCCTGAGAGAAACTACCTTCTTTCGTTGTGGCAATTTTGATCTCCACCTCACCTCGTCCGCTAACGATGGGAGTTCCGGACACTGCCGTTGATGTACCTACGATACTGATCACCGTTAAACCGTCTGCGTTTCGGTAATATCCATACGAGGAGTTTTCGTCGAGCACCAGGTCGTACTGATCAAATCCGATCGTGAATCGGTTTGTGATCGTATTCACGATTACCGGAGTCGTGTCCTTCGGGGTAGGTTCAACAGTATCATCCTTACAACTGCTCACTGTGAACAGCATCGGACTTACCAGGAGTGCAATAAATGCTATTTTTAATATTTTCATAACAATTGAATAGTCAACAAATGTATTTAATGAAGTGGTAAAATGCTCTAAGGATTGTGAAATTTACGTTCATTTAGAAATTTACTTGCCTCCTCTTGATTCAAATAGCGAACCGATTGTCCATATTCAACAACCACGAGTTTCTCATTTCCCTTATAGCACCAGGTGTCGGATTCCAGGCATAGCCAACTACCCTCGGGTAAACCGAGTACACAATCTTCCCGGTTCAATTCTGCAAACTCCAAAAGCCGTTGCAAGCGTGATTCACCGTTATGCTCCGGAATCACGCGGTCGGTATAATGGGGGTTTATCTGCGCCCGTATGAGTCCAAGGCTGATAAAGGAAGGGGGTTGAACGATGGGCATGTCGTTGGTGGTACGAATGCTTATTCCGCTCACATTGCTACCGGCGCTCCAGCCGATATAGGGCATTCCGTCACTTACCCGCTCACGGATCACATCGAACAGGTCTTCAAAATATAATAACTGAAGTAAGCGGAAGGTATTGCCTCCTGCCACAGCCAACGCCTCGGCATTGCGCACAGCTTCCTTCGGATCATCGTATCGGTGTATGGAGCGGATCTTTATTCCGAACACCCCGAGCGCATTCTGAGCCATTTCCTCATATTTCCCATAATCCACTGAAACAGCCGCATAAGGGATCAGCAGCAATTCGCGTTGCTTGCCGAGGAATTCATCAATAGCCGACGCACAATGTTCAAGATACGGTGTGCCGTAATTGGTGCTATTTGATAATAGGAGCAGGCGCATCAAGGCTGTACAATATCGAGAAGTTCGATCTCAAAAATGAGTACAGAATAGGGCGGTATATTCCCCATATTTCTGGAACCATAGGCCAGATCCGGAGGGATGGTGAGTATCCATTTGGATCCTACAGGCATCATTTTCAATGCTTCTGTCCATCCCGGTATTACGCGGTCAAGCTCAAATTCTGCAGGTGTTCCACGCTGAACCGAACTGTCAAAAATGGTCCCGTTCGTAAGTTTTCCGGTATAATGTGTGCGCACTTTATCCCCATCCTTGGGAATAGCTCCCTCACCTTGTTTGATCACCTGATAGTGCAATCCGCTCTTGGTAACCTTCACGCCTTCGGCGTATTTGTGGTGCGACATGTATTCATGCGCATTCTTTTGGGCTACCAGTGCTTGCTGCATCTGCTTCTGCTGCAGATACTTGCCAACGATCTCATTTGCCGTCTGCGGATCCATATCGGGACTTCCGGTCAGTGCATCCTGTATTCCCTGTGTGAGTTGGACCATATCAATAGAATCAACCCCTAATTGCTGCAGGTTCTGGGCTATACTAAGTCCCAGTGCATAGGAGATGCTGTCAATTGGATCCTCTAAAGGTGGGTTATCCTTTAACATGTTGGATTGAGCCATACTTGTGTTGATTGTAAAGAGCAGCAATACTGCACTAAGGATTTGTGATGATTTCATTTTCGCTATTTTCTTTTGGAACGATGTCTAACAGTTCGAGTTCAAATATCAAAGTTGATGCCGGAGGGATTCCCTCATTGCCATTTGCTCCATATGCCAATTTGGGAGGAATATACAATTCCCATTTGGAACCGACTGGCATTAACACCAAAGCTTCCTTCCAGCCGCGGATCAAATTCTCAATCTCCAATTCAACCGGACCCCGATCCCTGCTGCTCTGGAACACTTCCCCATCGATGAACTTCCCGGTGTAATGGAAGCGGATCTTGTCCTCCGGTTTAGGGATCGCTCCTGTACCTTCCTGGATTATCTTGTATTGCAATCCACTTTCAGTTGTTACAACGCCCTCTGCGGTTGAATTCTTCTCCAGGAAGGCATCACCCTTGGCTGCGTTATCCTCACGAACCTTATCCAAAGTGCGTCTGCCATTTTCATTCAGGATTCCAATTGCGGTTTCCCTTGAAATTTTCATTGCACTATCTCCCTCGGCATAGAATATTTTCATGGCTTTCGCCATCATATCGGCATTCACGGGATCCCAATCCTGCTCGTCGTTGTTGTAGGCAATGTAATATCCCAGTGCATAAGCCACACTGTCCTCAAAATTTTTAAGTTCAACGCTCCCTCCTTTTTGAGAATCGGAACATGCGCTCTGACTGAGAATGATGAGCACCGGAATGCTGAATGACAGAAGTCGTGTTATCATATAGTTGTTTTTAGTTTTTCGTTTTTAGTTTTTCAATGAATCTGCAGAGAGTTGCCATACAGCGCAGCTCGCCGCTCCAAAACCTGAGGATCTTCCAGATAGCTGTCGAAGTCGGTTTTCTTATCCAGCATACCATTAGGTGTTATCTCTATGATGCGGTCTGCCAGCGATTGCACGAATGTATGGTCGTGTGAAGTGAAAAGCAGGGTTCCTTTGTAATCACTCAAACCGTTGTTGAAAGCGGTGATCGATTCCAGATCGAGGTGATTCGTCGGTTCATCGAGCATCAGCAGGTTTGGCTGTGCCAGCATGAGGCGCGAGATCATGCAGCGCACTTTCTCCCCTCCGCTCAAAACATTCGATTTCTTGTACACCTCTTCCCCACTGAAAAGCATTTTACCCAAAAATCCACGAATGAAGGTCTCGTCCTTCTCCACCGAATATTGTCGCAGCCAGTCTATCAGATTCAGATCGGCCGTGAAATACTTGTCGTTTTCATTGGGTAAATAGGCACTTGTAATTGTAATGCCCCACTCAAATGTGCCCTTATCTGCTGTGAGTTCGTTGTTCAAAACCTTGAAGAGATTGGTTACACTCAATCCATTTCTGGAGATCAGCGCCACCTTCTCGCCTTTGTAAATATTGAAGGTCAGATCTTTGAAATACCCATCGAGCGAAAGATCGTGGACATTGAGGATCTGATCTCCGGCCTCGCGTTCCTGTTGGAAGATGATACCGGGATAACGTCTCGTGCTGGGCTGAATCTCTTCCGGATTGAGCTTTTCCAACATCTTCTTTCGGGCAGTGGCCTGTTTCGACTTTTTGACGTTTGCGCTGAATCGTTCAATGAAAGCCTGCAATTCCTTGCGGCGCTCATCGGCCTTCTTATTCTGCTGTTGTTGCTGTCTCAAGGCAAGCTGGCTGCTCTCATACCAGAAGGTATAACTTCCCCCAAAGATGCGGATCTTGCCAAAATCGATATCTGCGGTGTGTGTGGTTACCGAATCCAGGAAGTGCCTGTCGTGTGAAACAACTATGATCACATTGTCCTTGGCTTCAGCCAGAAAGTTCTCCAGCCACGCAATGGTATCCAGATCCAGATCGTTCGTGGGCTCGTCCAGCAACAATACGTCCGGGTTGCCGAATAACGCCTGGGCAAGCAGGATCCGTACTTTCTGGTTTCCGCTCAGAGAGGACATCAAGGCATAGTGCACGTCTTCAGATATACCCAGGTTACTGAGTAGTTCGGCGGCTTCACTCTCAGCAGTCCAACCGTTCATTTCGGCAAATTGCTCCTCCAGTTCCGATGCCCTGATGCCATCGGCATCGCTGAAATCTTCTTTGGCGTAGAGGGCATCTTTCTCCTTCATGATATCATAGAGCTTTTTGTGCCCCATGATCACCGTTTCCAAAACCGGGTATTCGTCGAATGCAAAGTGATCTTGCTTCAATACTGCCAGGCGCTTGCCGGGTGTGAGTTCCACACGACCGGTGGTAGGTTCGATCTCACCTGAGAGTATCTTGAGGAAAGTAGATTTACCTGCACCATTGGCTCCAATGATACCGTAGCAGTTGCCCTCCGTGAATTTAACATTCACTTCATCGAACAATACGCGTTTTCCGAAGCGAAGTGATAGGTTGGAAGTACTGATCATGCCCTTTTCAATTAAGTGCGCAAAAATATCATTGAAAGCGCAGTCGGCAAAGGAAGCCAATACCTCATACGCGAAACAGTCGCCAGGTAAACGAAAAAAGCCCGGCGAACCGGGCTTTGAATTCTATGTATCAGTTAAACTCCAACGTCATGATTAACCGATTCCAGCAAATACGGGTGATTCATCGGGTAGAGCTGATCCTTGCTCAAATTGTGAAGAACCCAATAGATGAAGAAACCTGCAAACGTCATGGTCATTCCTATCTCGAGCAATCCGATACTTGCGCTTTCACCTACGGTACCGGGCATTACCATCAGGTACATATCCAACCAGTGACCAAGTAATATGATAGCACCTGCCAACATCAAAACCTTCGGATGTCTCTTCGCATTTCGCATCATAAGAATGAGGAAAGGCAGGAAGAAACACATGATGATATTGGTACGGAACAGAGGTTTGAATGTGTCTGTTAAACGTGCGTCGTAGTAAACAACTTCTTCGGGAAGGTTCGCGTACCAAATAAGAAGGAACTGAGCCAACCATATATACGCCCAGAAAATACTGAAGGCAAACATGAATTTACCCAGGTCGTGAATCACTTCGTCTGAAACGGCACTCATATAACCTTTCGATTTCAGGTAGATGGTGAACATACAGATTACCGTTAATCCGGTCACAAAGGCAATTGCGAAATTGTAAACGGAGTAGATCGTACTGAACCAGTGGGCATCCAGGCTCATGAGCACCAACCAACTGAGGATCGAGAAACTGAATGCGAAGAATACGATGAAACCAGCGCTGAAGCGTATGCTCTTGAGGAAATAGGTCGTTCCACCTTCCTGATCTTCCTTGCGGGAAAGGCCCTTGATCTTCCAGCGGAACAAGATCCAGATCAGCATGATCACCGGTACGCCAACGTAGAACCAACCATTATTGAGGAACCAGGCCTTACTTTCCATAATTGCATCATACTCAGGTGTTCCCGGAGTTTTTTCGCCATTGAAATAGTCCAGCCAGTGGTATAATTCTCCACTTCCTACGAAGAGTACAATAGCTATAGTTATGAATGCAACCGGCAAATAGGATGTAATAGCTTCGGCCACTTTCTTAAGAAGGGTGCTCCAGCCGGCGTTCGCGGCATAATTCACGGCGATGAAGAACATCGCGGCAATTGCGAATAACATGAAGTAATAGGAGTTCATTAGAATATTCGCCCACAAACGTGTGACCCATGTAGAACCGTGTCCGTGACCGGCTGCTGCAGCATGATCGCCTTCTGCGTCATGACCGCCTTCTGCATGTGCGGCATCTGCGGCATCTGCGTAATGTGCATCTGATGCCTCTTCATGTGAAGCAGCGTCCATTGCATGATCGTCGTGCTGTTCAACAGCCGCAGTATCTGCTTCATGCGAAGCATCCGCGGAACCGCCGCGCAGTTGTACAATACCCAGGATGGTCAGAATCAATCCGAGAACGAATACTGCACCTACAATCCGGCGCGATTTCGATGTGAACTCGTACTTTTCGCTTTCTATTTCAGTGATAATATGGTGTCCCATTGTCCGCTTGCCTCCGAATTATTTAACAAAATAGATTTCAACTCTCCTGTTCAGTTCACGACCTTCTTCCGTTTCGTTGGAAGCCAGGGGATGTTCTGAACCATACGATTTGGTTTTGATGCTCGCCTCCGGAACTCCTTTAGAAACCAGATATTCCTTCACGGCCTGAGCTCTTTTCAGAGCGATCTCACCCTGAATGGCATCCATACCAAGGTCTCGCGCGGTATGACCGGCCAAAACTACGTTGCATGGATTTGCGAGCAGGTACGCTGCCACGGCATCGAGATTTGAATGAGACTCCGACTTGATCTTGTTCATACGAACCTTTTCGAATTGAACGTTGCGCATATTCGTGAGTAAGCCCGCATAAACAGTTGCATCGATCGATGCCATCTCAAATCCTTCCAATCCTTTGGACTGCAAACCAAGATCTGCGGTTCCGGTGTTTTCAGCACCCATATTTCCGCCTTCTGTTCCTAAAGCTTCTGGAGCGATCTGGAAAGCATCCGGATTGCTGAGGTACTTTACGAAATGGATCACTTTCCAACGCTGTTCCGGTGTAAGAACAGAGGCATGTGACCCCATGAGACCCTTACCAAAAGTTACCGTATGGAAGATCTTACCTTCCGGAAGTGTTTGCACATATTCCGATTGATATCCACTCCATGGTGGTGGTGGGTACTCACTGTTTTTGATCACGGCCCCGTCATTCTTGCCATCTTTTCCGTGGCAATGCGAACAGTAGCGCTGGTAGAGGAACTCCCCTTCGGCCAGATTGGCTTCCGTTGGACTCACGGGATTTGTCCAGGCTACACTGGCTTCGTATCCCTCGGTATAGCGGGCGTAATCCATTTGACCTCTGGCTATGGTTCCGGGTACCGGCAAGCGCATGGTCATGCCTCCCGGATTGTATTTCATGTCACCGGTTTGCGTGAAAGCTTCATAAGCTTCCGAAACATACATATTCGGGGCATATTCGATTCCCGGGTCGTTTCCTTCACTCACGCAAGCTCCCAATTGGGCCACGGCAGCGAAACCGATCAGGGCCACACTGAGATTGCTGAGATGCTTTTTCCTTGATGTCAATCGGCTCATGTTACGAATTCTTTGCGTTAGATGTACCTTCCAAATTCCGCTCCCGGATCTCAATGGCTCCGTTCGATTTCAGTATTCCGTCGAGTTCACTTCGATCCATATGCAAATGATCTTGTTCGATCGCAACAAGCAGAAGATCGTCGGTTTGACGAAGATCCAGTACCTGAGCAATCTTCCCATGTATCATCTTGGCGCGGTAGAAGAACAAAATACCAATACCGAAGGCCGTGAACAGGATCGTAAGTTCGAACGTAACAGGCACCATACTCGGGACCATTCCGTAGTTCTGCGGCTTTCCACCTATGATCATCGGCCAGCTCTTGAAGGTATTCAAGTGGTTGGTCATCATGTAGAACTGCAGTAGCAGGCCACTCAGGAAACCGGTAAGGCCACACAAAAAGGCGCCAACAGTAAGATTGGTTCGCTTGATACCCATGGCACGATCCAGATTGTGCACAGGATACGGGGTGAAACAATCCATGATCTCGACGCCCTTCTGACGCAGTTTGGTAACTGCCGACAGAAGTTTGTCGCCATCATCAAATACCCCTAAAATCAGTTTCTTATCTAACATCTTAACGGATTTTCAAATTACTCACGACTCTTCAAAATACTCTTCACTTCACTCATGTTAACCACCGGAAGGAACTTCGAGAACAGGAAGAAGGCTGTAAAGAACAGTCCCATTGTTCCGAGGAAGATACCCACTTCCACCCAGGTGGCGGAATACATCACCCAGGAAGACGGCAGGTAATCGCGGTGCAATGAGGTTACGATGATCACAAATCGCTCGAACCACATTCCGATATTCACGATTATCGACATGATGAAAATGAACCATGGTGTAGTTCGCGCCCATTTGAACCAGAAAACCTGCGGTGCGAGGAGGTTACAGGACATCATGGTCCAATACGCCCACCAATAAGGTCCAAAAGCCCGGTTGCGAAATGCATATTGCTCATATTCCACACCTGAATAGAATGCGATGAAGAATTCGGTGAGGTAAGCCAAACCGACCATAGAACCTGTAAGCATGACCACTTTGGTCATGGCCTCGAGGTGTTCTACTGTAATGTAGTCCTGCAAGCGGAGTACGCTTCGGGCAATTACCAGCAGCGTTAAAACCATTCCGAATCCGGAGAAGATCGCACCCGCAACGAAATAGGGCGGGAAGATGGTCGTGTGCCAACCCGGGATCACGGATGTGGCAAAGTCCATGGACACGATCGTATGTACCGAAAGTACAAGCGGCGTTGAAACACCGGCAAGGATCAATGCAACTACTTCATAACGGTGCCAGTTGCGGGCAGACCCGTTCCAGCCCATAGCAAAGAAGCCGTACCAGAATTTACGTGCTTTTGTAGTGGCACGGTCGCGCACAGTGGCGATATCCGGAATTAGCCCAAGGTACCAGAACAACAATGAAACCGAGAAATAGGTGGAGATCGCAAAAACGTCCCACAAGAGTGGGGAGTTGAAGTTCACCCACAGAGATCCATAAGCATTCGGCAAAGGCAAAGGCCAGTAACCCAACCATACACGTCCCATGTGGAACAGCGGGAACATCGCTGCACAGATCACGGCGAAGATCGTCATCGCCTCCGCACTTCGGTTGATCGACATCCTCCATTTCTGGCGGAACAACAACAGGATGGCGGAAATGAGCGTACCGGCGTGACCGATACCAACCCAGAATACGAAATTGGTGATGTCCCATCCCCACATTACGGTTTTGTTCACACCCCAAACTCCGATCCCTTCCCAGGTCGTCCATCCGATCGTACCCACGAATACCATGAGCAATAAGAAGGAGATAGTGAACCCGAGCCACCACATGGGGGTGGGTTTGTTCTCGATCGGGCGGCAGATGTCGTTGGTCACATCGCTGATGGTCTTACCACCCGTAACCAGAGGTTTTCTAATATTGGCTTCGTACATCGTTTACGATCTTAGATTTATGAATGACTGGTATTAGCTGATGTTTCGGTTTCCTTGTTCCGTATCTGTGTCATGTAAACCACGGATGGCTGTACATCTGTCTCCTCGAGCATCTTGTATGCACGATCGTCGCGGAACAATTTGGATATGCGGCTGTTCGGATCGTTGCGGTCACCGAATACGATGGCGTTGGTCGGACATGCCTTCTGGCAAGCTGTTGTTACATCTCCATCTTTCATCGTGCGGTTTTCGCGCTTGGCCTGAAGTTTCGCCATCTGTATGTTCTGAACACAGAAGCTACATTTTTCCATCACACCGCGAGAACGAACTGTTACATCCGGATTCAACACCATACGTCCCAATTCACTGTTGAAATGGTAATTGAACTTGCTGTTCAGGTTATAGCGGAACCAGTTGAAGCGGCGCACTTTGTACGGGCAGTTGTTACCACAGTACTTCGTTCCGATACAACGGTTATAAGTCATTTGGTTCAAACCTTCAGAGCTGTGCGTTGTGGCAAGAACCGGACAAACCGTTTCGCACGGAGCATGATCGCAATGCTGACACATTACAGGCACGTGCATCACGCTTACATTTTCGTAATGATCGTATTTACCTGATTTGGTGTAGGCATTGATCTCTTTCTCCTTCGTCAGGCCCTCCCCTTTTTCATGGGCGGTTCCATTAATCTCTGCCGATTCAGTCAAATTGAATGAATAGTAGCGATCGATGCGGATCCAGTGCATTTCGCGTCGGCGGCGGATCTCATCTCGTCCTACTACCGGTACGTTATTCTCGATCGAACAGCTAACCACGCAGGAACCACATCCGGTACAGGCGTTCAGATCGATCGCCATACCCCAGTGATGTCCTTTGGAATAATCGTATTCATCCCAAAGAGATACAATGTGAGGTTTATGCTCGTTGCGAACTTTTGGATTCGCTTTGTATTCAGCAAGGGTCGCTTCGCGAACAGTGTCACGACCTTCTATGCTCCAATGCGTTTGAGTTTGAGCGAATTCGTAGCCCTTTCCAACTTTTTCAAGGCTAACTCCCCCCACTACATAAGATGCAGATCCGTTCTTACGGCCAACCAGGTGATAGGCATTCTTACCCAATTCAACCAGGTCGTTGTCTTCCATATTAGCGAGGCTGCGGCCGTAACCCAATGCAATCCCCACTGTTCCACGCGCTTGTCCGGGTTGAATGAGAACCGGCAATTTGTCGATCTCCCCGTTGGCTGTGGTCACTTTTACAAAATCACCATTTTTCAGGTTGAATACTTCCTCTGCATCACCCATGGCAACAGTTACGTAGTTATCGTAACTAACTTTGGTCACCGGATCAGGTAATTCATGACACCATGGATTCAGAGACCATGTACCGTCCAATACACCAACTTTTTGATAGAGGACAAGCTCCGGTCCGTCGGCAGATTTACCCAATGCTGACACGGCCGCACTCACATCACCTGAGAACGAGGGAGCTTCGCTTGAAGCTGTTGCGCTTTGGTAATAACCATCGTGAATGCACTGGTTCCAGTTCGCACCCATTCCTTCTACGAGCGCCTTCGCCATGTCCATGGCCGGCTGCTCTCCGGCAAGCTCTGCACCTGCCCATGCACGAAGGGAAAGGGCAGCTTGACGGGTGTTGAATACATTGGAGATCACCGGCTGCGAGAAGGTATAATAACCCGCCATCGGTTCAAAAACGTCCCATGATTCAAGGAAATGATTGTCCGGACAAACGTATCCGGCATATTGGGTAGTTTCATCCAATACCATGGATGTACTGATCACAGTTGGTATCTTCTTCAATCCTTCTGCAAGGGCAGCTCCGTCTTTGTGATGGTAAACCGGGTTCACACCAACAAAAACTACAGCACCTGCACTACCGGCTTTCAGGTCAGCAACCAGTTTATCTACCCCGGCATCAGATCCGGCAGCGATATTCAAGGAACTGTTCAGATCGATCGTGCTTCCGTAGTTTCCGAGCAAACTGTTGATCGCGTTCACGATCGTTTGCACGTTCGCGTCGTTCGATCCGCTTATAACGATGGATTTACCTCGGGCAGCTTTCAGGTCGGAGGCGATCTTCTTGAGCGAATTACCCGGAAGATCCATAGCGGGCGCTGAAACTGCTCCGCCCAATTCACGAAGGAGATTAGCTAAAAGCGCTCCGTGCTTGCTTTCGCTCATCGGATATCGGTAATCGGCATTTGTACCGGTGAGACTCATGAGAGACTCGATCTGGTAATGGCGCGACATTTCCGAGTTTTCAGAAGACACCTTGCGTTTCGCAGCGTAATCTGCACTAAAACGTGTAGGACTTACCCAGGTTCCAAGGAAGTCTGCTCCAAAACTCACCACAACATCGGCTTTATCGAAGTGGTAATTAGGAATTACCGCTTTTCCGAATGAACTCGAGTTAGCTCTGAGCATCCCATCATAGGAGATCGGATCGAATACGATATGTTCGGTATTGCTGTACTTCCCTTTGAACTCATCGATCGCTTGTTGCATGAGTTTGGAAGAAACATTTCGTGTTACCAGCTTTATACCCTTGTCATTAGCGGATGTGAGCGCACTTGTTACGGCCTTGTCCACATCTGCCCAATTCTCGGTTTCGGCACCTTTCACTACCGGATTCGACAATCGATGCGTGTCATATAAGGAGAGAATGCTCGCCTGCCCGATCGCACTCAAGCCACCTTTGGAGAGAATACTTTGATCGTTACCATCCAGTTTGATGGGTCTTCCTTCCCGCACTTTGGCAAGGATCGGAAAGCCTTCACCATATACCCCACAGTTGGTTGCATAATATAATGGTACCCCTGGGGTAACGTTTTCAGGCTTCTCAACGTAAGGAATGGCGTATTTCACTGGTGCCTTGTTACAGGCGGCCAGTGCAACGGCACTTACGCTGAATCCAAAGTATTTCAGAAAGTCGCGGCGATTTGGCGACAGGGTATCGGAACCGCTGAAAACCTCGTCCAGAGGCAGTGCTTCTCCAAATTCACCTTGAGGAGAGGCAAGTGTTCCTTCGATTTCTTCAAGCCCCTTCCAGTACTGATTTGAGTTTCCCATGTGCTGTTCTTATGATTTCAGAATCAGATATTAATAATGGCATTTCGCACATTCCAACCCGCCGTTCTCGGCTACGGAGATCCACGTTTTACCGTCGGCCTTCAGATCTTTGTGCAATTCTTCGTAATAATTATTGTTCTCAACATCAACCCCACGCTCGCGGTGGCAATTGATACACCAACCCATTTGAAGGGTTGAGAATTGATAAACTTTTTCCATCTCCTGGATCGGACCATGGCAAGTCTGGCATTCTACTTTCCCAACCGCTACGTGTTGGCTGTGGTTGAAGTATGCCAGATCAGGAAGATTGTGTATGCGCACCCATTTAATTGGTTTTTGTTCATACCCTTCTATGTATGTACCATTCTGCCCATCGAAACCTACAGCATTATAGATCTTCTGTATCTCCGGAGAAACCTCGCCATTATAACGGTCGCGCAATTGAACGCCCTTGTGACAGTTCATACAAGTATTTGCAGAAGGAATACTCGCGTGTCGGCTGTAACTCGCTGTAGAGTGACAATACTGACAATCGATCTTCAGGGTTCCGGCGTGCATGGCATGGGAGTAGTTGATCGGCTGATCGGGAGCATAGCCCTGCTGTACACCGATCTCCTGCATTCCATACTTGTAACCCCAGGCACCCAAGACCACGACCAGGAGTCCGATAACGACCAGGGTAACGATCGTGGGATTCCATTCGGCCATAACGGGCTTGATCTTGCGCTGGTAGAAAGACGGCTCAATGGCTCCGGGCTCCTTCTCATTGATCATCCGACCCATATACCGTTGAATGGTATACAACAAACCGGCAATGAGGAATAAGATCACAACCAGAATAGCTATGGCTATCATGGTCGAATTGCTGTAAAAAGTACTTGACATCAATCCTAACTATTAGTTCAGATTTGGCATTTGGAAATTCGTTTTCACCTGATTTACAGCACTTAGCGGCTGTTTAACCCGGCTTTAGGAACATCCTAAAAACCTCCGCGAATATAGCCTAGCGATTTTCGCACGATATGCCAAAATATGCACATCGTGTTAATTTAGAAATTGTCTAAATAAAGCGTTTTAGTCTTGTTTTTCGGGTTCCTCTCCCCGCCTTTTCCGCTCAACTGCCAAATCTCTTCCGGAATTGTGATGTGTGTCATAGGCCTTGATTATCTCCTTGACCAATCGATGTCGTACCACGTCACTTGTATCGAGCTCCACGATCTTGATCCCTTTGATCTCTCCCAGGATGCGTATGGCGGTTGACAGTCCTGAGCGCTGACTCCTGGGAAGGTCGATCTGACTCAGATCTCCGGTGATCACGACCTTGGCATTCGGCCCCATCCGTGTCAGGAACATCTTCAACTGCGTTTCTGTGGCATTCTGCGCTTCGTCGAGTATAACGAAACAATGGTCCAGGGTTCTCCCCCTCATGAAGGCCAATGGTATGATCTCGATCGTACCATTCTCTATATAGCGTGCGTACTTATCCGCCGGGATCATGTCGCTCAGCGAATCGTATAATGGTTTCAAGTAGGGGTCGATCTTCTCTTTGAGATCACCCGGAAGAAATCCCAGGCTCTCCCCCGCTTCTACTGCCGGGCGGGCAAGTATAAGTCGCTTGATCTCCTTATTCTTCAATGCGCGAACTGCCAGAGCCACTGCCGTGTACGTTTTACCCGTTCCTGCCGGCCCCACGGCGAATACGACATCATTCTTCGATACCTCCTCAACCAGTTTGCGCTGATTGGCCGTTCTCGCCCGAACCACATTTCCCTTCGGACCAAAGACGATCGCTTCGGCAGGTCCACTCACCTCGCCCTCCCTCGGGATCTGATTCCCCACGATCGATTGTATATCCGTGGTGGTCAATTGGGGATGATGCTCCAGGAACACAAACATCAACGACAGTTTCTGTTCAAAGTCAGAAACCTCCGCCGCAGAGCCGGAGACCTTGATCTCATTCCCCCTTGCTGCAAGCTTCAATTTAGGGAAACAACTCTTAATGTATTGAAAGTTAACGTTATCGGGGCCAAAGAAGCGCCCCGGATTGACCCGCTCAACGGGAATTATTTTCTCGGTCAAATGTCGTCAGCTTTGAAGAATCCTTATCCTTGATGTTCTATTAAATTCGCCATCAAATTTACGCTTTTCACCTAATTGGCAATTATCAGCCTCATAACGGATTTCGGGAACGATTCACCCTACATCGGTATCGCCAAAGCAAGGCTATATGCTGCCATGCCCGGGTATCCGATCATCGATCATTCCCATGAAGTGGAGAGCGGCGACCTCAATCAGGCGGCTTTTCTGATACGAATGCTACGCGGACACTGCCCTCCGGGTTCCATACATCTGCTGGCAGTTGATGCCGAGGACCGCTTGCGGAACCCGGAGATATTACTCGGTCTGGGATTCGGTCAGTTTTTCATCACTTATAATCACGGTCTTCTCAGCCTGATACTGAGTGAGGAGCAAACCCTTTTCAACATGGGGTCGTACACCGGCGATCACTTCAATATGATAGGAACCATCGCATCCAATCTTCCCATGTTGGTAGCGGATCAGTACCGGAACAGTTTATCGACCCTATCCAGGTCGGAACGTGTGCTGAAACACGGCCTGAGTCCTGCCATTTCCGAAAATACCCTCGTTGGTCATGTGCTTCATATCGACCGCAACGGCAATTTGTTCACCAATATATCCCGCGACGATCTGCTGCGCTTTTCGGGAGGAAGTCCTGTTCGGATCATACTGAGTCGGCACGAGTTCGTAGACCGAATGGTGGAACACAGCGCCCAGGTTGAACCGGGCGAAACGGCCTGTTATTTTTCGGAGATCGGCATGCTGGTTGTGGCCATGGCACGTGGAAATGCGGGCCAGTTGCTCGGCATTCGCAAACATGGGAACATCCTGATCGAAAAGAATTAATGTATGATAATCAGACTGGTAAAAATGACGTTTCATGAGCGGAACACCGCAGAATTTGAGCGTTTATTCGAATCTGTCCGGGATCGCATCGCCGCTTTCCCCGGCTGCAGACATGTTGAACTCCTCAAAGATCTGCAAGCCGGTAGCGAGCGTGTTTACCTCACGCGAAGTATATGGTATAGTGTTTCCGACCTGGATGCCTATCGCCGATCCGAACTGTTCAAACAAACCTGGTCGGCCACCAAAGACCTGTTCTCTGCCAAAGCAGAGGCATGGTCCACTACACTTATTGCTGAAGCGACAACGGATGGAAGTAATTGATTTGAATCGTCATTACACCATGAACAGAATATATTTGTCGTCACGAACAGTTATGAAGCACCGATTGCACCTCATTGGACTATTGTTGATCACTTGCCTGGGTTTGATCCCGGAAACTTACGCACAAGCCGATAAGATCAAACAGGCCATCGATGATCAAAACCCCAAACGCGCACTGAAACTCGCAGAAGATTCCGAAGCAGATCCCGAATTCCGCAAAGACCCTGAGATCTATTTCCTGAAAGCCAAGGTGATCTATGAACTCCTGAAGGACGAATTCTGGCTGAAGAAGAATCCGGAAGCCACAGACATTGCCGTTAAGTCCATCCAAAAGGGGAAATCCAAGGCAGGTGATGCGGTATTAAGCGGATACGACGACGTTGTTGCAAAATTTGTCGAGTTGAATAATGTGTCGGCCTATGCGGATTTCAAGATAAATAAATACAGTAAAGCCTACCGCACCTACATGACCAGCTACGAGCTGAACGGCGACAAGAGATCGTATTTTGAGGCCGGTCGCTCATCGCTTTACAATCTGGACACGGCCCTCGGCGAATCGCATTATTTCCGGGTGATCGATTGGGTGAATGAAGCGCATATGGACGGCCGGGCAGCGGAGAAGGAGCTATCAGAGGCACATCTCTATTTCATCAACAAATACTGGGTGAAGGAGCGTTACGATTCGGCGAACTATTACCTGGAGCAAGCCCGAAAGATCTACGGAGCATCCGAAAAACTCGATTTTTTTCAGAAAGAAGTGGCCAAACAGCAGATCGCTGAACTACCCCCATCTTCGCTCATGATGGAGATCATCCAAAAGAATCTCACTTATTTCCCTACCGATACATTCTTCATCAGGAAGGAGAATGCGTTGTATCTCTATCAGATCCGACAGGCTGTTGGTCGGAATGATCTCGCATCTGCCGATTCCATGATCAACGGGATCACGGCATCCAAGGTTTTCCGCTCGGGAAGTAAGCACGCCGCTTTTTACAAGGAACACGACCCCTTTATAGGCAGTGAGCCCGATCATGTGTATTGGGCATTGGCAGGTTATTTCAACGAACACGACCACAACCAGGCCAGCAACTACCTGGCTTATAGGTATGTTGTGGCAACTGTGGATCAAAAAACGCCCGAGGCCATGCAGAATCGATGGACGGTGATCATTGATTATGCCGCAAAATCCAAAAGTCTCTCATTCGCAGAACAATTACTGACCTACGCCCGCACACAGTTTCCGCAAAGTCCATCCTGGGATGCTTTGGAAAGCAGTTTACTCGCAAAATACTCCGGAAAAGATCTGAAGACCGCCGATCAGGGCGCTCGGTACCGAATGATGCTACGGGAGAGTAAACGTAAAGCTGTGGCCTTGACAGATGCACAAACCGAACTTTGTGATAAGTACATCGATCAGCTCATCCGGGAGAAAGCGTACACGTTGGCAGAAACTCGAATTGCAGAAATGTCGACCCTGCAACCAGACAATCCGCTTTGGGAAAGAAAGAAGATCTACCTCGCCAAAGAGGATTTCTACTACAGTTACTATATGACACGGGTTGTTGACGAACAAGTAGCCGGCATGAAGGTGAACGGATTCGAATGGAACGGCACGCCGGTGCAATGCAACCCCGGAAAAGTTGATGCGGCAATACTTCAGAAAGTAGAGAACCGCATCAATTACTTCCGCCGCAACGCAGGTGTTCCCGCGATCTATCTCGACCCGGAACTGAACGACTGGTGTCAGAAAACAGCCCTGATGATGCACGCCAACAACGTGCTGAATCACGAACCGAACAGCAAATGGAGTTGCTATACCGACGAAGGTGCCCATGCGGCCCGATACGCCTTGCTCACCAAGGGTGCGAACACGTCCACAGCCGTTACTGCTTTCATGGCCGATAATAAAAACCCCAGTGTAGGGAACCGGCGCTGGATGCTGTTTCCGAACGGAAAGGCCTTCGGATTCGGTTGTACCGATACATACAGCGCATTGTGGGCTCTGGACGATTCGGGAAATGTGGATAGCTCGCGCTATACCGAACGCTTCGTGGCCTGGCCTCCGGAAGGTTACCTCCCTAAAATGATGGCCTTCCGCTTCTGGTCGTTTTCTCTTTACGACAATCTGAAAGGTGCACAGGTAAAGATGCTGGAGAATGGGCAGGAAATCCCACTCAAGATCCAGGATTATGTAGAGGGTTATGGAATGCCGGCATTGGTTTGGGAACCGCAAACCGATTTCAGTTCCACTTCTAAAGATCGTACTATTCACGTGATCGTCGATCTGCCAAATGGCCGACGCTACGAATACGATGTATCGATCCTGAATTTCGATGCGGTAGGTTATTAGGCCTTCAACGGATACCGAGACATTGCCCTGACCTGTGTGATCCACGCAGGGAGAATAAATCTCAGCGCCGCTCAGAAATAATGACCCCGGAGCAACATTATATCGGCTTCGGACGTCTTAACTTTGAATTCATATGCTTCGGCGCACTTTTTCGTTCCTGAAATTCAGCTCAGCCAGGCTTACACTATTTCTTGTGGCAGGGCTTTGGACCCTTTCCGGGTTCGGGCAGATCACTTTTCAGGAGAATCTTGGCCAATGGAATGAAACCGTCCGTTTCATGTATCGGACCGATGGAGCAGTTGTATACCTTGAAAAAGATGCGATATCCTTTCTGCAGTACGATCCGGTAACCTGGCACGAATGGGTCATGCACGGACATCATAAGGAGCAGAAATTCCTTTCCGGAAAACCTAAAAAACTGGATTGTCACTTTTTCAAATTGCGTTTTCTGAATACCTCTTTGGCCTGTGAACCTTCAGGATATTACCCGGGCGACTATTCGATCAATTATTTCCTGGGAAATGACCCCGGGAAATGGGTGAACAATGCCAAAGATTACTTGCAGGTGCGTTACAACGAGATCTATCCGGGTGTTGATCTCATCGCATACACACATGCCAATGGTTTCAAATATGACTTCATTCTCAAACCGGGTGCAGATCCGTCCGTTATCCGGTTTCGATATGAGGATGTGGATGACGCAGAGCTCGTTGGCGAAAAGCTCGTAGTGACCACATCACTCGGCACGTTCTCTGAAACATTGCCGGAGTGTTATATCCGCTATGAAAGCAGTGAAGAAAAATTCAACGTGCCTACGCAGTATGTATCCTATGAAGATGGCACTTTCGGCCTTCAACCTTCTGCCCTGCCGGAGAACGCTCAGTTACTTGTGATCGATCCTGAGGTCGTATTTCTGACTTATGCCGGAAACACGGCAGACAATTTCGGCTTTACTGCAACTTACGACAATTGGGGGCATTTATATTCCGGTGGAATCACAACCGGTGCGGACATGGCCTTTGATCCGAACGGACGTTATCCGGCCACTACAGGAGCGTTCGATCTGACCTATAACGGCGGAACATCTGATTTCAGTGAATACGGATTTGCCTGCGACATTACGATCAGCAAGTATTCAGTTGATGGGTCGAGTTTGGTATATGCAACCTATATCGGCGGTGCGCTGAATGAATATCCGCATAGTATCGTTTGCGACGAAGATCAGAATCTCATCATATTCGGAACGAGTTTTTCGCCCAATTTCCCGACTACGTCCAATGCCTTCCAAAAATTCAGGAATGGCCCGCAGGATATGATCTGCACCAAATTGAACAAAGACGGATCCGCGCTGATTGGTTCGACCTATATAGGGGGCAGTGCGAAAGACGGATTGAATGAAGCGGTCACACTAAACTATTTCTATGCGGACAATCACCGCGGTGAGGTGATCGTAGATGTCGAAAAGAAGATCTACATTGCTACAAATACCTATTCGGATGATTTCCCGCTTGTCAATGCGTTTCAAAGCACGAAGGCAGGCAAACAAGATGGTATCTTCCTGCATTTGAATGAAGATCTGTCGGAATTGCTCTGGTCATCGTACTTCGGTGGATCCGATGACGATGCGTTTTACGGAGTTGCCCTGGACTCAAAAGGCAAGATCTTCCTCGCCGGTGGCACCAAAAGCAGAGATCTTCCCGCTACAGCAGGCACACTGGGACCATCTTATAAAGGTGGTATCTCAGATGGTTTCATTGCGGTGATCGATCCTGTCACAGAAACGCTGGAACGCACCTCCTATTTCGGAACCAACGAATACGAACAGATCTTCTCCATTGATGTGGATCCATTCGATCAGGTATATATCGTTGGGCATAGCCTGGGGAGCATCAAGGTCATTGGGGATGTGCATTCGGAATCCAATAGCGGACAGTTCATCACCAAGATGGACCCCGAGCTCAAGAACATCGAATTCTCTACGGTATTCGGAACCGGAGATGGAGCGCCCGACATCACGATAAATGCCTTCCTCGTGGATGAATGCCAGAAGATCTTCGTATCCGGCTGGGGAGGGAAAACCAGTGGTAAATCATTCAGCAGCACGCGGAACCTTCCAATCACCCCCGATGCCTACCAGAAAACCACCGATGGAAGCGATTTTTATCTTTACGTTTTGAGCAAAGGGGCAAAAGAACTACTCTATGCCACGTACTTCGGGGGAACACGGACAAACGACCATGTTGATGGCGGAACCAGTCGGTTCGATAAGAAGGGGTTCATTTATCAGAGCATATGTGGAAGTTGTCCGGAACCGGGATCGAATGAGACCCGGATATCGGATTTCCTCACGACCCCAAATGCCTTCAGCAGGAAGAATCTGAGTCCCCGTTGCAGCAACGTTGCCTTCAAACTGGAGTTCGGAAACCTGAACCGTGCACCGAGAATGGCAGATCAGTTGTACCGCGTCAAAGCCAACGACACCCTTCAATTCGACTATAATATCTACGATCCGGACGAGGATAGTATCTACCTCTTCCTCACCCCGGATGTTAAATTAAAGGACAACCTACTGAACTTCAGATCGCGCCTGAGTGGCCATGGAAGCATGAAGATCCCGTTCACGGTCCTCCCCGATTGCGACGATGTTGGTGACACGCTTGAGATCAATGTTTATTCCTGGGACCAGGGCTGTCCGCTTTCACTGGACAGTCAAACCACCATACGGATCGTAGTTGAACCACCGCCTGTGGTAGATCCTCCCGAGTCGGTCTGTCTGGTTTTTGGAGAGAATAATGAAGTTCGACTGAGTTGGGATGCTATACCGGAGAATCCGCAATTCAAAACGATGTATCTCTACCGGACGGATCCAACCGGACAAACGGAAGAACTTTTCAGAACAAATTCTTACAGAGGTGGAAGCTATACGGATCGGAACCTTCAAAGTCCAAAACAGCGGAATTATACCTATTACATGATGGTCGAGAACCTTTGTGGTGAATTAGGGCCTCAGTCGCTATTGGTCTCCACTACCAAGGAATTTGAATCACCGATCTCCGGCACTTATATCGAAGTGGCCACCGTGACCGATGACGATAAGGTCCTCGTGCGTTGGTTACGCTCCCGGGAGGCCGATTTTGGCAGCTACGATGTGTACAAAAGGGTAAATAATCCGAAAGAGGCATTCCGCTATTACAGAACCCTTGAAGGAGTAAATGACACCTTCTTCGTAGATGATAACGTGAAAGTCAATGAGGAATCATATTGCTACCAGATCGTGGTCAATGATAACTGCGGACACGTGAGTGCCGCAAGCAACTATGCCTGTACCATATTGCTGGAAGGAAGGAGTTTGCCATTCAAACACAATATCTATTGGAATCCCTATGAGATCTGGCAGGGTGATGTGAGCCACTATGATGTTTTCCGATGTGTTGACACAGGTTCACTGGCCTATCTGACCACTACGGACCCCTTCAATCTCTCGCTCTTTGATTCATCGCTCGATTACGACTGGGGCGGGTACTGGTATCGGGTTCGGGGTACTGAGGGACCCGGAAGTCTGAACGCACAAAGCTGGAGCAACCGTATCTATTTGATCCAACCCCCTCTTTTACACGTTCCAAATGCTTTCACTCCTAACGGGGACAACCGAAACGAAGATTGGGGGATAGTACCTGTATTCGTAAAAGAATACCATGTTCAGGTCTATACCAGATGGGGAGAGAAAGTTTATGATTCGCGGGAGAAGAAGATCAACTGGACGGGTTATTACCAGGACAAGCTTTTCCCGAACAGTGTCTACATCTACACCATAACCTTCACGGGTTGGGATCGCAGCATTCACCACCGCAGGGGAACGGTTACTGTAATTAAGTAAACACTTGAAAAAAAATGTGGAAATTCCAATTTTGGGAATATTTCCGATTTTAGAATAATCGATTACCTTTGACCAACGGAACTTACCGTACTGTATGCTTCTTAACTATTTGAGGCCGCTGACCAACAGGCATATACCACGTTGGGTGATTCTGAATGTGGATCTGCTGATCTCGGCACTTACCTTCCTGTTCTCCTTTGCGATTATCCACAATCTGAGGATGGATTGGTTCACGTTTGACGATCTCGTGTATCCAACACTTTTAGTGGTTTCATTCCGATTATTCTCCTTTCTCGTAACTCAATCCTATCGTGGGATCATCAAATTCACGAGTTCACAGGATGCGATCCGGATCTTTTCGGCCTTGAGTATCAGCTCATTTGGTATTTTCATGGTACGCGAAGTGTATTTACTGCGTACGGGGATCGTGCTCATACCGCTTTCGGTATTGGTCATGGATTACTTCATCCTTTTGGCATTATTGACCAGTTTTCGTCTGGGATTGAAAATACTGTACAGGGAGATCACCAATCACGGCTATGAGAAGCGAAACAATGTGATCATTTATGGCGCCGGACACACCGGGATGATCGCCAAGAGATCGATCGACTCGGCCCTTCATTCCCATCTGAAGGTGGTAGCCTTTTTCGACGACAACAAGAAAATGGAAGGTAAGACTGCCGAAGGATTACCGATCTATCACTTCAACAAACGCTTTGATTGGGCTGTGCAGAAATACAAGCCCAGTGAACTCATTATAGCCCTCACAGATCTTCCGGGCTATAAAAAGAAGCGCATCATTGAACTGGGTCTGAAGCACAACCTGGTAATTAAGAACGTTCCTCAGGTAGACAAGTGGATCAATGGTGAATTCTCGTTCAATCAGATCAAGAGTGTGAACATTGAAGACTTATTGGGCCGTGATCCAATACTTTTGGATAAGCAGAACATCAAGGAATTCATTCAGGGTAAAACGGTATTGATCACAGGGGCTGCGGGCTCCATAGGTAGCGAGATCGCCCGGCAATGTTTCGCATACCATCCCGAGAAATTGATCTTGCTGGATCAGGCAGAAACTCCGCTCTATGAGTTGGAATATGAATTGAGTACTTCTCCCATTGTTGAGGTTGTGGTTGCCGACGTGACGAATAAAGGTCGTATGGAAAAGGTGTTCCGCACATTTGGCCCACAGGTGGTATTCCATGCAGCAGCTTACAAGCACGTGCCCTTGATGGAGGATAACCCTTACGAGGCGCTGAACACAAACGTATTCGGAACAAAACTGTTGGCCGACCTCTCCGTGAAGTATTTCACCGAAAAATTTGTATTCATTTCAACCGACAAGGCTGTGAACCCAACGAATATCATGGGGGCCTCGAAACGTATGGCGGAGATGTATGTACAATCTTTGAATCTGAAATTATCGGTTCTGGAAGATTCCCACACGCGTTTCATTACAACACGATTTGGAAACGTACTGGGGAGCAACGGTTCAGTTATCCCGAGATTCAAACAACAGATCGAACAGGGCGGTCCGATCACTGTAACCCATCCTGAGATCACTCGCTACTTCATGACCATTCCGGAAGCCTGTCAATTAGTACTCGAGGCGGGTTCAATGGGTGATGGAGGCGAAATTTACATATTCGACATGGGAGAATCGGTTCGCATTGTAGATCTGGCTCGTAAAATGATCAAACTCTCCGGTTTTGAGGAGGGTCGGGATATAGAGATCATTTTCACCGGCCTGCGACCCGGAGAAAAACTCAATGAAGAACTTCTCAATCAAAAAGAGAATACGATAGGCACCCACCATCCCAAGATCATGGTGGCTCAGGTTGCCAATTACAAGTATGATGAAGTCCGAGATCTGATCGAAGCATTATTTAAAGATCGGGATCATATAACAAACAAGCTGATCGTTCGTGCGATGAAACAACTTATACCGGAATACATCAGCAACAATTCCATCTACGAAGAGCTGGACAAACTACCCAGAACTGCAAAGATCGCTGCAAATTGAGGTCTGCCGCTCATACCGGACACGCACTTTTCAATCAGCTCGACCCAATAGCTGGCCGGAGGGTTGTATAGGCCGCTCAAACGACTGAAGCTGCAATTACTTGGCAGGATGGTATTGACTCAGTAGAATTGACAAGCTTCTCGCAATTCTCCGGCCGATTAAGGAATTAAGTTTGACTCTTTTCGTTGACATTACACAGTTACTCTGAAAAGCGAACTTGTTCCGATCTTGCGTATCTTATTTCAGCGAATCCAATTTTAGATGGCTTGAACCCCGCAAGAGTATATAGAAACCAGACCCCTTGTGGTAAGCTCTTCACTTAAATGAGTGCGAAATAAATATTCGTGTTGAATAGTGTGTCTTAGGTGTCGTGATCTGCTGCTTACCGAAGCAGGTGCACCCTACCAGATTTTTCTAATGCTTCACCACTTTGCATCAGCCGGAATTTGATCTGAAAGTAATAGATGTCATTCTGAACATATTCGCCCTTGTATTTACCATTCCAACCGGCCTTTGGATCGGTAGTCTCGAACACAAATTCACCCCATCGGTTGTAGATGATCAACGAGTAATTCTCCACGTCATTTACAACAGGCCGAAACGCATCATTCACCCCATCTCCGTTTGGAGAAAAGGCCGTTGGGATGAAGTAGTAGCTGTGGCACTCTTTCGTGATCAGAATCTCGTCGTACGAAACACAGCCTTGCTGATTTGTGACGGTGACCCCGTAGTTTCCGTAGTCGCTTACTTGAAGAATCTGCGTTGTCTCACCGCCGGGTTGCCATAAATAGCTTGAACCGGGATTTCCGGCGTCCAATACTATGGGAAAACCTCCACAGCGTGTCGTGTCTATTCCCAGATCTAACGCGGGAACCGGATACACTGAGATCCTTATAGAATCTCTATCCGTTCCGCATCTGTTTGATATCTCCAGCCAATATGTTCCCTGAGCGGAAATGCTCTTCGAAGCACTCCTTGATCCATCCTGCCAGAGATAATTTTCATGATTGTTCGCATTTCCGGCCACAAGCACTAATGTAGGCACACGGCCGCAAAAGGCAGTGTCCGCCCCCAAGTCTGCCACGGGTGTTCTAAGCAGATCAATGTTCACTTGATCGCTCCTTTTACCACAGGCATTACTTACGGTAACTGAATAACTGCCTGCCTTTGTCACGCGCAATGTTGATTCTGCACTTCCGTCCTGCCAGGAATAAACCGCATCGATATCGTCGACCGTTGCGACTAGGAGAAAATCGATCCGATCGCAAAAAGTCGTGTCTTCGATCAATAGCGGTCTGGGTTCTTTTTTAAGAACAACCCACCAAATGTTGCTATCAAGTCCGCAAGCATTCTCAACCAATACAGAATAACGCCCAGGCAAGTCGATCTCCAGACTGTCTGCCGATGAGCCACCGCTCCAAAGATATCGATCATAAGGTGAGCCATTAGTGCGAAGTATTTCACTCACCGCCTCGCATTCAATGAGGGTATCCTGTCGGCCGTGCAAAGTGGATGAAACCAGCCCTATGATCATCGAGTCCTGATCCGATCCGCAGCTGTTGCTTATTTGTAGTACCACGTTGGCCGGCATTGCCAAAAACAGAATGTTCTGGGTTCCAAGAGAGATCCCGGCCTTGGGATCCAACCACAGATAGTCTTCTCCGTTATTCGGTTTTCCTGCAACAAGTTTCAGATCGACGCTGTCGCAGAAAAGGGTATCCACAGGGAGTAACGCTTCAGGGGTAATCCAGCTTTGCACCGTGATCCTAGCAGAGTCGGATCCGCAACTGTTCCAAAGCTTTAAATGGATCACAGTGCTATCAGCAACATAAAGCGAACGCGTTGATTCTCCAGTGCTCCAATGAAAGTTCATTGAAGTGCTGTTATAGCCGGCATCCAGAAGGATAGGCACTCCGTCACAAATGGCTGTATCAAAGTCGCTGATCAATGGGGTCTGTTCGAGTCCCAGGGAAATGGTATCGCTTACCGAACCGCAATGTTCCGTACTAACACGGACCCAATACTTTCCGGGTTTGTCTAACAATAGACTCCGGGAAGTAGAACCATCCCCCCATAAATAAGAAGCGTAGATGTTTTGGTTGTCTGCATCTAAGCTCAAGGAAGGGAACTTGTCACAGAAAATACTGTCCTTGCCCAAATCCACCTTCGGTGTATGCCTCAACGCGACATACACCGAATCGCCGACCGTGTCACAACCATAGGTGGCCCAAACATGGAACCAGCCCGTATCGCGCAGGATCACCTCGCTGCCTTCCAAACCTCGGGTCCAATGGATATCTGCGCCATGATTGCCGATATCGATGCGCTTACTGACCCGGTCACATAAAAAGAGGGTATCGCCCAAATCTATTGGATCCAGAACTATGCTGTCTATAAAAATTGATATAAAACTGCTTCTGCAGTTATAACACGGAAGTTTATAAATTGTATCTCGTTTGCTGGAATTATAAATAGTATCTCGAAGAACGCCAGTGGTTACAGGAAAATCAACTGAAGAGCTAAGTCCGGCTACAGAAATTTTTGACTGACATTTCCTCTGGTCTACAGAAAGTGTCAATATTGCATCTTGGAATCCACCTCCCCAATATGTGCTATATAACAAACTATCTCCATCTCGTGACAATTTAATTATAAAGCCTGTTTGATGTAGAAAATCGAAACTAGAATTAACTGATCTAGTTGCACTATAATTTTCTTTCTGAGTGGCATCACGTGTTATAGGAAAGTCCTTGGATTCGGTATAGCCAGCAACATACAATTCTCCTCGTCTATTGCAATGCACATCATCCCCTCCACTAACGTATGACAAAAAATCATGGCCATATCCTCCAATATAAGTTGAATATTGAATCGATGACAGATCTTCATCCATCTTCATCACAAACAGATCATACGAACCTGCTGCAGATCTCATGAAAGCATTGGAATTGGTCGGAAAGTCATTTGAGTTTGTTGTTCCAGATAAGAACACTTCACCCGATGCGCCTTTACTAACCTGTGGGGCAGATTCTGCACCGGACCCTCCAATCATTCTACTTCTTACAATCTTGGTTAAAGCGGTATCCAAAATGGCGATAAAACCATCAACTTTCCCATTTAAGGATCTATTAAAATATCTATTATAACCTAAACTTGTCGGAAAATCAGAAGATTGAGTTTCTCCGCAAACTACAACTCTACCGGCGTCTAAAATCGTCATATCCGTAATCACATCTACCCCTCCTCCACCCAAGTAAGTACTAAATAGCAGATCTTTGGTATCTACTCTAAACACCGATACAAAACCATCAATAAATCCATTCAATTTTGACTGAAATGATCCAGACGTTGTATAGTAATCTTTAGAGTTAGTATATCCTGAGATAAAAAATCTATTTTGAAGTTGTCCGATTGATGTAATTACGGTGTTGGGATAATCTGCAGATGTACTACCTGTATCACCCCCTATATATGTACTATACTTAACTTGAGTTCCGTCAATGGAAAAATAGGCTACATAGGATTTTTGGCCGGTTGAGCTAGGTGGGGCGGAAGAATCCCATGCCCCCGGAGATAGTGGTAAATCATTCGATGACGTTCTACCCGCTAAAACAAAACCTGACCCGGAGTCAAGAACGCATATGAGGCTTCGTGTCTCCTCAGATGTACCTCCAAAATATGAAACAAATAATATACTATCCAGGTTGGGAGTGAGTTTGCAAATAAATGCATCCGTAGCTCCATTGAAACTTGTATCATATGATTGACTTAGGTGCGTAAAAAGCTCCGTTGTCTCTCCAACAACAATGCAATTACCGATACTGTCGTAAGCCATATCCGTAATTGTGCTACGCTTGAACTGTGTATTGCTGTTGTCCGCCAACTGATCAAAATAAAAGTATGTACTCCAGGATAAGAAAAGTGGGTCAATGATCAGTTTTAAAGTGGCATCATACTCATCGAGCACTTTATATGAAAGAGTGTCATTCGACACCGAGTAAACCACCGACACATCCAGCCTTTCGCCATTACTGCCACGTTGGTACGCTACCGGAGCATCTTCCTGGATCACCTTTTCACCAATATATAAATTTAAAACGCCTGATGCATCCACCAACATTGAGTCAACACCTGAGTACCTGTATAATATGTCCTGTGGTTTTCCACCTGGGTGAACCACAATATCATACTTTAATTGCTGCTCAGAATTGAAATAGTATTCACAGTCTATTGACGGAAAGACATTCTCAATCAGTAATACCTTGCTATCAAAAGTTAAAATCCCTTGAGAATTTCTGCGAGTGAAATAATAGATCGGAGTCTGAATTTGATCAACACCACTTATAAAATATCCATCAGATTTGATGGGAGTAATAGCCCATTGGGAACATCTACTTTCCGGACTAATGGATTGAGAATTTCCACAATTGATAAAACTAACATAGTCTGAATAGAATAATACAGAATTTGCTCCCTTGTTGGCCACATAAATGACTGAATCATCCCATTGTCCCTCATTTCTCCTGAATCCAGAATTATCAGATGCATCAACTACAGGCAAATAATCAAGATTCTGGCCAATACCAATCTGAACCAAGGTGCTTACCGCGATGAGGAGTGTAATTAACTTGCGGCTGATCATGTTAGCGCATTATCTACACTAATGTAAAAAAAAATTGATTAGCTCGCTAATTCAACCTCCAATTCGAAGTGTAAAAAAACGTCAAGAAACGGGAAATATATTTTCAGATGAGTTAGTGCAAAGTATCTTAGATAAAAAATTATGTCTATTCCTCAAAATTTATTATTATTCCTAGCATTCCTATTCGCAATACCGACACAGCTTGTTGCACAGAACGGAGGGTATGAAAAAATTAGAGTTACCAACAATACAGATGACGCTATTTGTATCAGTCTTCAATGGGATAAATCAGGCCCTACATGCGATGCTCAAGGAACTCCTAATGCATACAGCTATGGAACGGTAAATGGTGGAGGTAACACACTGGATGTTCTACCACAGAATCCGGGTTATTATATTACCACTGTACGAATTTTTAATGATGCCTGTGCAAACTCGTGTTTAACCCCTACGATAATGGATCTTGGGCCGGGTTCTGGTACGTATTCGGCTACATACGTGCACTGTAGCTCAGGCAACACGAATTCGGTAACGGTTACATTTTCCCCTGCAGGCGGTGGAACGAATTGTAGCTCTTCGACTGCAACTATTAGTTTGGACTACTAGTATTCGTAAGTCACACAACTCACATTGTTGTCTAACATTTCTCCACCCTGTTCTTACAAACTGAATTGAGGCGATAAGAGGCCTTCCCAAATGTTGGGATTACCGTCACCGAGTGGATCATAGAGGTAGTCAAGCCACGCATCTGTCAATGTCTTTCCATAGGTTTCAACCCTGGCATGGCAGTTTTCCCTGAAGGTCCGAATGTAGGAAAGATTAGACTTTACCTGACTCTCTTGTAAAGAATCCCCATCAGTTGTCAAGGCACCACAATAGGATGTATCAGTCTGCGGATATATCCCATTGAAATTGGAAGGTCGCTTTTGTTTAAATCCTCGAATGAATATGCGCCATCAACGCAATGCGCTCTTCAGCAATGGCATTTGCCGCTGCCTGCGTATGGATATTCATTGAATCTGCCTTGTGGTAGATATCCAGGGTAGTTTGATAGATCTTCTCGGTGTCGCGGATGGCATTCTCGCGATTGTAGCCGTTCCACTCGGAATATACGTTGATCAAACCTCCGGCATTGATGAGGAAATCCGGTGCGTATGCAATACCTTTCTTGCGAAGCATCGGACCATGAATATCCTCTTTATCCAACTGATTATTAGCGGCACCAGCAACAATGGAACATTTCAAATTTGGGATCGTATCATCGTTCAGGATGGCCCCTAGCGCACAAGGTGCGAAAATATCCTGGTCCAAACCGATAATATCATCCACTACAGTTGCACCGTATTTTGATGCAGCTTCGTTCAGGTAGTGTTTATTGATATCTGACACAAATACTTTGGCATTCTCTTTCGATACCAACTCAACCAAGTGCATTCCTACCTTTCCAACACCCATGATCCCGATGCGTTTTCCTTCAAGACTATCCGAACCATATTGCTTTTTGACACTGGCCTTCATGCCCATGTAAACGCCATATGCAGTGATCGGACTGGGATCTCCTCCCCCGCCCCGTGAAACAGGCAACCCAACGACATAATCCGTTTCCATGTTCACGTACTCCATATCCTGGGTGGTTGTACCAACATCCTCCGCGGTGATATATTTTCCACCGAGGTTATTGACGAACATACCGAAACGGCGCATGAGTGATTCCGTTTTGTCGACTGATGCATCGCCTATGATGACGGCTTTTGCACCCCCGAGATTCAATCCACTGATCGAGGCCTTATAGGTCATACCACGACTAAGTCGCAGAACATCGCGGATCGCTTCGGCTTCTGTTCCATAATTCCACATACGTGTGCCGCCTAAACCCGGCCCCAATGTACTGTTGTGGATGGCTATGATCGCTTTCAGGCCCGTCTTGTTATCGTTACAAACAAGAACCTGCTCGTGATCGTATTTACCAACTTTTGAAAACAAGTCCCACTCGGCGCTTGTTGCTAATGCAGATGATTCCAGCATAGGATTCCAAAAAAAGTAGTGAGACCGAGGGCGGTCTCTTTTTAATGCTGCAAAAATAGTCTTTTTTTGGTCCGACCTTAAACGATTTTGAAAGCGCTTCGATACCTCAATAAGTACTTCTTCAAATACCGCTATCTCCTGCTGGCCGGTGTTTTCTTCATCATATGTTCGAACATTTTCGCCATTCTGGTAGCTCCAATTGTACGCACGGCGATCGATACGATGGCCGATGATATCAAAACCTACAGCCTCCTCAGTATAGACCGAGCCTTTTTGCTCAGCCATATCGGCAAACTGGCACTCTTTTTTGGGGCTTTGGTTCTGGCAAGCGCATTGGTTAAAGGGGTTTTCATGTATTTCATGCGGCAAACGATCATCGTGATGTCGCGCAACATCGAATACGACCTGAAGAATGAAGTGTTCGAACACTATCAGAAACTGGGAGCGGCCTTCTACAGTTCGAATTACACGGGAGATCTCATGAACCGCATCAGCGAAGATGTGAGTCGGGTGCGCATGTACCTCGGACCGGCGGTTATGTACACCATAAATATGTTCTTCCTTTTCGTTCTGGTCATTTCGGTAATGGTGTCGATCAATCCACGGATCACCTTACTGGTACTACTGCCCTTACCCATCCTTTCGGTCACTATCTATTTCATCAGTGAGGTGATCAATAAGCGAAGCGATTTCCTTCAGCAAAAACTGAGCAACATAACCACCTTTACGCAGGAGGCCTTCAGCGGCATCCGGGTGATCAAGTCGTTTGCCGTGGAGAAATGGTTTCGCAAGGCCTTTGAAAACGAGACGGAGGAGTATCGAAAACGCTATCTGGAACTGGTTAAAGTGAATGCGCTCTTCTTCCCGATGATCCTCGCCCTGGTAGGTTTGAGCGTGATCATTACCATATATGTTGGCGGAAAAGAAGTGATCAATGGTACATTTTCGTTCGGAAACATTGCCGAATATGTGATCTATGTGAATATGCTCACCTGGCCCGTTGCCTCAGTGGGTTGGGTGACTTCCCTGGTGCAGCGCGCCGAGGCATCTCAGGCCAGGATCAATGAATTTCTTCAAACCGAACCCGATAAGGTGGAAGGTGGAGTGCAGGATTTCAGCTTTTCCGATTCCATCGAATTCCGGAACGTGAGCTTCCGCTACAAAGCAGATCATTCCGATGTTCTGAAGCACATCGATCTGCGCATTCCCAAAGGAACGACCCTGGGGATAATAGGCACAACCGGAAGCGGAAAATCAACCCTGGCAAGGTTACTGCTGCGCTCCTATGCACCAACGGAAGGTCAGATCTGCCTCGATGGATCCGACATTCAACAATTGAATCTGCAAGCCTACCGAAAGCTTTTCGGATACGTCCCTCAGGACATTTTTCTCTTTTCCGACACCATTGCCAATAATATCAAATTCGGTGTTGCGCAGGGAGATCTCGATCAGACATCGGTTGAACGGTTTGCGGCCATTGCCGATGTGCACAACGACATCCTCGGATTTCCCAAAGCTTATCAAACCCTTTTGGGTGAGCGGGGAATAAGTTTGAGCGGAGGACAAAAGCAACGGGTGGCCATAGCCCGGGCACTTGCAAGAGAACCGGAGGTACTTGTTCTGGATGATTGTCTGTCGGCAGTGGACACCAGCACCGAGGCCCGTATCAAGCACAATCTGAAGCCGGTAATGGAGAATAAGACCAGCATCGTGATATCGCACCGGGTGAGTTCTATGGAGAATTGTGACCTCGTAGTGGTCATGGATAAAGGACAGATCGTGGAGTCGGGTTCAATTCAGGAATTGCTTCGGGCGGAAGGTTTATTTGCCCGAATGGCTGAAATGCAACAACAGGAAGAAGGCATCTCTGTGGAATAGCTTATATAGATCAGCGCAGTTTCTTATATTTTTTTTGAACGGAATGAGATTTTGCTTTCCTTTGAGAAAAGTTAAGCAGCACTCAAGTGAGAAATATGCACGACGACAGGGATAACAGGGAGGTCTTCTCAAAAAAAGTGCGTGCCGGCAAGCGGACGTATTTCTTCGACGTCAAGACCACAAAAGGTAACGATTACTACATTACCATCACCGAGAGTAAAAAGCGTTTTGATGACGGCAATTACGTGAAGCACAAGATCTTCCTGTACAAGGAGGACTTCAACAAATTCATGGATGCCTTCACCGAAACCGTAAATCATGTTAAATCGGAATTGATGCCGGAATATGATTTTGAGGAATTTCAGCGTGACGACTACGACGAGTTGGGCAGTTCCGCCGGTTCCTGAGTTGAACTAAACGCCACAGATGTCTAAATTCTATTGGATCTTCGGAGGAATTGCGGGGATTTTCTCCTTTATCCTGGAGTATCTGCTTTTCAGTGGAAGAATGGGCTTTGACAAAAGTCCGAGCGTTCTGCTCGCAAAACTGGCCGCCTTACTTCTGTGCATTGTATTCGCAGCTGTACTCATCCGAAAATTGAAGGGAAGCATAAGTGTTGCCCGAACGATCCTGAGCGGTTTTATAATCGCATTGATCTGTTCCGTGATCTCGATCAGTGGTTATACGTATATGAGCTATGCCCGTCAGGATTTCTTTGCCGAGGCCAAGACCTACAGCATGGATCGCTGGGTTGAAGAACATCCCGAAGAAGCGACTGACGAGGCGAAGCGAAAGGTAAAAGCCGAAGAGATCGAACGTTCCTATTCCATCCAAACCTATACGGCCTTCACATTGATCGGATACCTGGTTTCCGGTTTGTTGGTCTCTGTATTTACTGCCGCATTCATCAGCAATAAATCCTCCCTGGCCGCATCATGACGACAATCGACAGTAATCCGGTGAACATTGAGCGGACTATTGAAAAGGTGTATGCCTTTCTCAACGATCTCCGGAATTATAAGAATTTGATCCCCACTGATCTCGGTGAAATTGAAGCCTCTGAAGGAGAAGCGTCGATGAATTTAAAGGGCCTGGGTGCATTCGCACTCAAACGGGTTGAATCCATCCCAAATCGTTTCATCAAGCTGCAGCCGGAAGGGAAACTGCCTTTCAGCTTTCACATTGAATGGGAATTGAATGAAGCAGGTCCATCGACCCGCGTTCAGGGTCGAATTATGGCCAACATGAATCCATTTATCCGCATGATGGCTGAACCGAGACTGCGGAAATTCGTCGAGGATCAAAGTCATCTCTTAAAGGAATATCTCGAACGGGAGATCGGATCATGAGGAGACTCACTCGCGTATTGCGTTTTGCATGGGCGGTTTATTTTCTCATCCTTTTCTGCCTGTTCTTCCTGCTCCTGTACCCGCTTTTTCGAATGCTGCTATCACGTGAAAAATGGTATCCTGCAGCGCACAGGTTGCGCGCGATCTGGGGTTATCTGATCATGGGGCTTTCCGGTTTGTTTCCCAAAACCTATTTCGAATTCAGACCATTGAAGAATCGTGCCTACATTTTTGTAGCAAATCATTTCAGTTATCTGGATATCCTGAGCCTGAACGTACAGTTACCCGTATTCTTCCGTTTCATGGCCAAGGAGGAACTCGCGGGCATCCCTTTATTCAGCATATTCTTCCGAACTATTGATATTCCGGTGGATCGAAATAGCGTGAAAGGTGCATTGCGCGCTTTTGAAGAAGCAGCGCGATCGCTCGACCGGGGGACAAGTCTTGGTATTTTCCCCGAAGGAGGGATTGGGGAGGAAATACCAACAATGCGGCGTTTCAAATCGGGAGCTTTCAGACTGGCCATAGAGAAAGGCATACCCTTGGTTCCGGTGACCATAGTAGACAATTGGAAACGACTCCCAAGTGGCGGAACCGATAATGGAGGAAGCCCCGGACGCATGCGCATGATCGTACACAAACCGATTGAAACAGAAGGGCTTACATCCGAAGACATACCTCGGGTTTCTTCCGAGATCTACAGCCTCATCCAAAATACCTTCAACTCCTATAACTTTGCCGATTCTGATGAAGATAACACCGGAAAAGATCGATGAACTGGCCCATCTGGCCCGGCTTCAATTCGAAGCGGATGAAAAGGCCCGTATACAGGCGGAACTGGAACGCATCCTGGAATTTTGTGAAAAACTCAATGAAGTGAACACTGAAGGTGTTGAACCACTCATATATCTGAGCGACCGTGTGAACAATCTGAGGCCCGATGAGGTTCAAATGGATATTACCCGTGAAGAAGCGCTCCGAAATGCACCTGATGCCGACAGCGATTATTTCCGGGTTCCCAAAGTGATCAGCAAAGGCTAATCGTAATGAAGATCTACACCAAAACCGGCGACCGGGGCGAAACCTCTCTCCTTGGAGGCACCCGCGTACCCAAATACAATCCAAGGATCGAGGCATACGGTACGATTGATGAACTCAATGCGCATATAGGTCTCCTTCGGGGTCAGTTAGGGGCCGACCAAAATGCCCTGATCGAACAGATCCAATCCGATCTGTTCACTATTGGAAGTCTGTTGGCTGCTACACCAAAAGCTCTGAAACAGATGAAATTGCCGGAGTTGAAGCTTGAGCGCATTACAGCTTTAGAGCAGGCTATAGATTCCATGACCGAACAGTTACCCGAACTGAGATCCTTCATCCTGCCGGGCAGCACGAACCTCAATGCGGCTTGTCATGTGGCACGCTGTGTTTGCCGGAGGGCTGAGCGCAGAGTTGTTGAATTGAGGGACCATGAGGCCGAGGAGATCGATCTGGACCTGGTCACTTATCTCAACCGTTTATCCGATTACCTCTTTGTTTTGGCACGAAAGATATCCGCCGATGCGGGTGTAGCCGACATTGAATGGCACGGCTAAACCTACCCGAACGAGTGCTGATCGGTAGCTTTTTAGCGTCCGTATTTCTGCTGGAGTCGCTGCAATTCCTGCTGTTCGCGCTTTTGGGCCAACATGGCCTGTAATTGCTGCAAGCTGTAGAGGGCTTGTTCGAAATTAGGATCGATCGTAACAGCCTTTCGCAGTTGATTCACCGCTTCCGATTCCTGATTCTGATCTACAGCGATCTGCGCCAGGAGAAAGTGTGCAGCAGCCTGGACAGGCACTTGCTGTGTACCTTCCTGGGCCAGGAATTCGATCTTCTGCCCTTCCTTATCCGATGTTGAAAGTTCGTTCAAGGTTTTCTTCGCAGACCCGTAATCTCCCGAACTGTACTGCACTTTGGCGATCTCGTATCGGTAGCTCTCGTCGCCGGTTTTATCAAATAACTTGGAGAACCCGGCTATAGCCGCCTCTGTTTCACCATTTAATTCACGTGCGAACGAAACCAATTCGAGGAGTTTGTCGTTGTCGGGTCGGGCTTCGAGAACCTCGGCCCCCAGTTTGATCCCGGGTTTCTTCTTGCCGCTCTTCAGATACATGGTTGCGAGAGAATCCTTATAGTCGAGATTGTCCGGATCCGCCAGCAAGAGCTGATTCAGCGCAACTATCGCTGTGAGATCATCCCCCAGTGCCAACGCCCGTGCGTAGAGTGCAGCTGCATCGCTCCCATTATCCGAATGTACTTCCCCTCCGGTTTTTTGTGTCCCTTTTGAACAGGAGAACAAAACAGTTCCAACGATCGAAAAACCAAGTATCCAACTTCTTACCATGCGGGCGAAATAAGTAAAAATGTACCATTCTGCCTCAGAACTATAATTTTTAAGTCCGACATATACGGTCAGTTCTTTTTCGTATATTTGGTTTACTAAACTACTACGGGGTCGGTTTTTTCTCGAAAAAGCCGGTCTGATGATGAATTATGGGACCTCGAATCCTGACACTGATCGTATTTGTGTTGGGGAGTCATGTCTGTACCCGTGCACAGTGTTCGGGTATGACGATGAAGACCAACACGTCCTCCGTTTGTGCTCCGGGCACAATTCAATTCACGATTGAAAACCTTCCTCCATCAAGTTCCGTGATATGGAATGTGGGAAAAGGTTCAATCAACGGACGGGACACTTTTCATGAATTCTATCTCGACCCTATCAAGATCGCGCC
Source organism: Flavobacteriales bacterium (assembly GCA_020635435.1). Classification (GTDB taxonomy): domain Bacteria; phylum Bacteroidota; class Bacteroidia; order NS11-12g; family UBA9320; genus VMDK01. Next base: position 328,946 of record JACJZU010000002.1, on the reverse strand, counting down.
TTACGCCGTGATAACCTTTCCCGACGGCCGCAAATGCACCTTGAATGGTCCTGCCGCAGAAGTTCTGGGAAAACCGGAACCGCTGATGAAGGTGAGTCGAACAAAGCTTTGCGCCGGACCGGATACGATCACCCTCACCAACCTCACCCCAAACACGAAACAGCTGAGCTGGGTGATCGACGGAACGAATTATTTCAATGGGGACATTTCTCAAATACACCGTTTCAAGACAAGCGGTCTCAAGTCGTTGAGTATGGTGGTCATCGATTCCTTTGGTTGCCGTGGCATCAGGGAGTACAAGGATGTTGTGATCGTGCATCCCAATATTGAGGTTGAGCTCATCGCAGATAAACGCTCAGGGTGTATTCCGCAACGGGTTGCCATTCAACCCAGAATTCAGGATTTTGGGGAGAAGATCACATCCTATACCTGGTATTTTGAAGGTGCCACCGATCCCCTTTCCAATGATCCAACACCCGATACGCTGATCTACGGCAAAGCGGGCGTATTCGACACCCGTTTGGAGATGATCACAGCCAATTCGTGTACCCTGCAATTCACGAAATCCGATTGGTTGCGATTTGGCGATACGCTGCCGCTGCATTTGCAGATCAGCGATACGTTGCTTTGCAAAGGGGATGTGATCACGGTTGGCCTACCTGATAAACCCACCAATATGCCCGAATGGATATATCCCGGAGCATTGGTTGTAAGATCCGACACACAATCGATCTCACTTAAATATCAGTCGGCAGGTCGCTTCGATCTCGGGATCCGGTATTCGAACAATCAATGCCCGAGCAGTGCATTTAAAAGCGGTATAATCCGGGTTCGTGAGGTGAAGGCGAACTTCAACAGCACAGACCATTTCCATTGTAAGATCCCACATGTTGTCCATATGGAGAATCGAAGCACGGCATCTGAAAAGGGCCCCATGCTCATTACCTGGAAATACTTCGACAAAGGCAAATTAGTACGACTGGCCAACGGAAATAGCGATAGCATAGTGCTTCCTGATTGGAGAAAACTGGATGTGGAACTCATCGCACGGCACATGAATGGTTGTGTCGACACATTCCGAATTCCCAATTACATACGCGTAGATAAGATCAGGCCCCAATTGAGAGTAACTCCAGCTGTTGCATGTAAGGGTCAGATGGTCATGATCGAGAGCATCACGCCTCCAAGCAGTTATCTGGCCCCTGACACATTCAACTGGACATTGTTCGACCGCGACACGGTGTCCATATTATATACTGATAACAAGAAACGGTTCTATTACAGTTATTCCGATACCGGTAAATACCATATCCAATTACATGCCGCCAATGCAATTGGCTGCCGGGATTCAATCCTGCGATTGAATGCTGTTGAGATCGTAGAACCCAAATTGAGCTTCGCCATGAGTGACTCTATTCTCTGTGCAGGCAGCACTGTAAGAATGAAAGGAACAACGGAACCCAAGCGCGCGAATTTCCGGCATTTTTGGAATGTACATCACATGTCGGATTCAGCGGAAAGCATAGAAGTGGAAGGCGCAGATGCTCAATTTGAACTCAATAAACCCGGCTCATGGTCAGTCATGTACAGGCATCAGATCTTGGAAGGTTGCCGTGATTCCGTTCGATTCCCGGATACATTGAAAGTGAATGGGATCGATCTCCAGATAATACCCGACACCGTTTCCGGATGCCTTCCCTTTATAGTTCAACCGGAATGCAGCATAGTGTACAACTATCATTTCGGTACCGATCGGAAGGACGTCCTTTTCAGATGGTTCACGGAACCAATGGCAGGTGTAGAAATAGACGATCCCTCGAAACCACGACCCACCTTCACCTTCACTAGGCGCGGGATGTACCGCATTGGGCTCGAAGTCACGAACAGCATGGGTTGCAAAAAGGTAAAATACAGCGAACCTATATACGCCGGCGTACAAGCGGGTTTGGAACTTTCTGCAGAAAGCATTTGCATAAACGGGGAAGTTGCTGTGCTCGATCGCTCGGCTCTCAAGCCCACGAGCATCGAATGGATCGTGGATGCGGGAATCGGCTATGAAACACGTCGACCCGACACGTTTTACATCCGCCCATTGGAACGTGGGAATTATCGTATTCTGCAGGTTGCAGGCAAACACGGATCGTGCTATGATACCGCTGAAGCTACACTGAACAGTGTAGAAGTGCGTGTGGATTTTACGCTATCCGATACGCAGCTGTACTGTGCCCCGGCTTATGTACAGTTTGAGGCATTCGCGGAATCGGCTGATACATTCATCTGGGATTTTGGCGACGGTACACGCATCAAGACAACCGACGCGGCCATCGCAAATATTTACAAACGCAATACGGGTTGGAATGCCGGTTTCAACATCAGCATGATCGCGAAAAGTAAATTGGGATGTTCCGACACCCTAACAAAAGTCAATGGTGTGAAAGTACTTGGACCTGTGCCCGGGTTTCGAATGATCCAACATCGAGGTTGTGATCCCCTCCTGGTCTCGTTCGAGAATGTGAGTACCGACGCCGTTACCTTCAGGTTGCATTACAACGATGCAAGCCCCCTGGACTCTGTAGCAGAGACATCGCATCTATACCGAATAGCTGTTGCCAGGGACTCTCAGGTTTTCAACCCGTCGCTTTATGCCATTGACAGCTTTGGCTGTGCAGCCATCTATGTTCCGGATGATTCTGTAGTTGTGTACCGCAGTCCGGTTGCGAAAATGTACCACCCCGACACATTGGCCTGCATTCCGGAACGACTTTATTTCAGCGACCTATCCGAGAAAGTGGTGCGTCGCAGGTGGTTGATCAACTCGGTGGAAGCAGGTCGTGATTCGACCCTTAAAACGGAAAACACCCTTTCCGGTATCGACACGCTCAGCCTGGTGGTCACGAATGGCCATTCCTGCCACGATACGGCCATTGTTGCAATAAGAAAGATGGAAAACCCACAATTGGAGATCCTTGCTGCTCCCATTCTTTGTGCCGGTAAACCGGAGATCTTCACTGCGATCAATCGGAGAGAGAATGGAGATCTCAAATGGAAGTGGTATTTCCCAAATCAGCGCGGTGCGCTGAACGCTTCCCGAAATGTATTTTCCCCGGATCGCAAAGGTATACTCAGCGTTCGGGTTGTAGCAGAAGACCAATTTGGCTGTGCCTCGTCCTTAAGCGCCGAATTCCTGGTTCGTGACTCTACCGACATCGGTGCAGCCCCCCTCAAATATGTGAGCTACGCCGACAACGATCATCTCGAGCTTTTCTGGGAACCTGCAAGTGATAGTTTCATCGCAACAAGTGTATTATTTGAGTCCTCGGTTAATGTGGAGGTTTCACGACAAGCCGCCAATAACACCGGTTACCAAAAGCAATTTATCCCGGATCGCTTTACCCCTCCATGTTTCATACTCCGATTTGAAGATCGATGTGGGAATCTGGGGATTCCCGGCAGTGCACATTGCCCGGTAACACTCACACTTGGGTCGAACGCACCCTATTCGATCGATCTCGAATGGACGGCCTACCGCGGTTGGAAAAAAGTGGATGCTTATCAAATCTACCGGCGTTGCGAAGGAGATACGATGAAGCTTCTCGCCGTAGTTGATGCGGATGTATTTCAATACCGCGATACAGAGTTATGTGATGAATCCTATACCTACACGATCTTCGCAGTTTCCGGAACATTACGAAGCCGCAGCAATACGGAATCCTTGAGACCGCTTTATGTTCATCTGGATCCGCAGATCGATGTGATCCGTGCCAGTGTTGTTGAAAATTCCCGCATCGAAGTGCATTGGGAAGGTTCCAAGCAGGGTATCCTCGAAAAATACTCGGTTGCAATGTGGAAGACCGGCGACAGCCTTCCGATGGAGATCATCGACACCCGAGATACGATCTTCGAACACGAACAGGCGCTGATCAATGAAACATCCTACACCTATCGCATTCTTGCCACCGATCGATGCGGGATCAAGGGCGATGCCGGTTTTGTGGGTACAAGCATCTTACTCAGGGGACATTACCGACAGGGAAGCGTTGAGTTGAGTTGGAATCCTTACCGTGAATGGCCGGGAGGTGTGAAGAACTACGTAGTTGAATTAAAAAAGGGTGATGCGTTTGTACCGATTGCTCTTCTGAACGGTACTGAAATGGCGTACTCAGATGCAGATCCGCATATGGATATACCGGGATCCTTCACATACAGGATACGCGCGCTTGGCGAAACCAACGACCGGTACTTCAGCCTAAGCAACACCGTGGAAGTGATCGGTCCATCGGAGTTGTACATTCCCAATGCATTCAGCCCGAATTCAGATCATCTGAACGATGCCTTCAGACCCGGGACCCGATTTATGGATCATTTGGTGCGAACGGGAGTGGGTGCCTACCGCATGCAGATCTATAACAGATGGGGCGAAAAATTATTTGAATGTACTGAACTTGAAAAAGGTTGGAATGGCATGTATATGGGAAATAAAGTTCCCATGGGCAGCTACCTCTATCACATACATGTGCAGGGACTGGATGGTGTGCTGTACGACGTTGAAGGAGCAGTGAATGTGTTGTACTGACCTTCAGATTGGAGTATCTTCTCTAAATTTGCGGGCCTAAATAGCAGCTATGTTCGAAAATCTCTCCTCCCGATTAGATAAAGCCTTCAAAACACTTAAAGGTCAGGGCAAGATCACGGAAATCAACGTGGCAGAAACCGTTAAGGAGATCCGCAGGGCATTGGTTGATGCCGATGTGAGCTTTAAGATCGCGAAGGATTTCACCAACCGCGTTAAGGACAAAGCCATCGGACAGAATGTGCTCCAATCCGTCTCCCCCGGACAGGTGATGGTGAAAGTAGTGAATGATGAACTCACTCAGCTTTTAGGAGGAGAAACAGCACCTCTGAATTATCAGGGCAATCCGGCCATCATACTCATTGCGGGTTTGCAGGGATCGGGTAAAACCACCTTCAGTGGTAAGCTGGCCAGATACATCAAATCCAAGGGTCGGAATCCGCTTTTGGTAGCCGGCGACGTTTACCGTCCGGCGGCCATCGAGCAGCTCAAGGTACTCGGGGCGCAGATCGATGTACCGGTGTACACGGAAGATGAGAATAAGAATCCCGTACAAATTGCCGAGAACGCCATCAGGCACGCCAAGAAACATCAGCACAATGTAGTGATCGTGGATACAGCCGGTCGATTGGGTATTGATGAGCAGATGATGGACGAGATAAGCCGTGTAAAGAAGGCTCTCAATCCGCAGGAGATCCTGTTCGTTGTGGATGCCATGACCGGGCAGGATGCCGTGAACACGGCCAAAGCCTTCAATGACAGGTTGGATTTCAATGGAGTGGTTCTCACAAAGATGGATGGTGATACGCGCGGGGGTGCGGCGCTTTCCATCAAGCATGTGGTGAACAAACCCATCAAATTCGTGAGTGATGGGGAGAAGATGGATGCACTGAGCGTGTTCCACCCGGATCGGATGGCGGGTAGGATCCTCGGAATGGGTGACGTGGTGAGTTTGGTGGAGAAGGCCCAGCAGAATTTTGATGAGGAGGAATCGCGACGCTTGCAGAAGAAGATCCGAAAGAACCAATTCGATTTTGAGGACTTTTTGGGTCAGCTCCAACAGATCAAGAAAATGGGAAATTTAAAGGATCTGTTAGGCATGATCCCGGGTGTTGGCAAGGCCATCAAGGACATCGACATATCCGATGATGCCTTTAAGGGAATTGAGGCCATCATTCGCTCCATGACACCTCAAGAACGTCAGAATCCGGACCTGATCGACGGTTCTCGAAAAAAACGCATCGCCGGCGGAAGCGGAACCTCGGTAACAGAGGTGAATAAACTCATCAAGCAGTTCGGCGAAATGAAGAAGATGATGAAGGGTTTCAGTGGGCAGAGCGCTATGGGCCGGCTGAATCCACTTGCTATGCGCCGCCGCTAGACCGGCCTGAATTAATCACATCAATTTGACGTGGGTACATACCTGCGTACTATCCGGATTGCCTATTTTAGTGGGTTGAATTCATTCAGATTGAAATTCGGAAGAAAAAATCGGGCGAAATTGTTCGTGCTGGCTTTATTGAGCCTGTCCTGCTCCTTAGTGCGTGCACAACAGACCCTACTCTTCGAGAATTTCGATCAGGTCAAAGGCACGAAGCTACCTGCGGGTTGGAAAACGGAACTTCTTCAAGGCAATTCCGGAACGGATAGTTTCAGATTCAGTTCAGAACAGTTCATTCCATTTGGGCTCATTGAAAATGGCTTTGCATCTTTCGATGTGTACAACGGCGGTTACAGAGGTGCGAGCAATGGCGACGGGAGCCGGGAGGATATAACCTTACAACTTCCCCTCCTGATCTCGGACTCTGGGAAAAGTTCCATTGAATTTGTTTATCACCTCGTTCGCTTGCGTACTCCCTCCTTCTCGCTCGAATACCGCGATCAGGGTTCGTTGACCTGGAAGGAGATATGGGCCGACAGCATTGGTACGAATGCACCTGTACGGGCGCTCGTTCATTTGGATGATCGGCTGAAGAAAGGCAGTCGTTTCGAATTGCGATTCCGATGGCGGACACGAGATATTCAACTCACTCAGGGTTATGTGCTGCTCGATCAGGTGCACGTTTACAACAGGCTGAGGCGCGATCTGGGTATTGAACATCACCTGAAGACCGATCAGCGCATTCAGTTGGGTTCATCCATTGTTCCTCAGGTAATCATCCGGAACCATGGTCAGCTGAAAATGGAGCAGGTTCCGTTTGTACTTACTGTGGAGCGTGCAGACAAAAAGATCATCCATACGTTCAGGGACACCCTAAAGGCATTGAACCCGGGGGCAAGTGTCCTGCATACTTTAGGTTCAATCAAATTCAGTGAATCCGGAAAGCTCACGGTACGGTCGATGCTGCGATCACCTGATGATCATTCCGGCAACGACACGAATCTTATTACGATCTGGGTTGTTGACAGTTTGACCAGGCCATCCACCAAGGATGCCGCCCGATGCGGCCCCGGCTCTGTGGAATTGAACGCCACGCATGCATCGAAAGGCGTGCTGTGGGAGCAAAACGATTCTGTATTAGGATTTGGAAAGCAATTCAAAACACCGGAAATTGGGACTGCTCAGATCTATTATGCCCGTGCCTACGACAGTTTTCCGGGGCAACTGAACAGTGGTCAGGGACCATTCCGCTTCAACGGATTCAACACGGGTGCCACTTTTCTGAGGGTACATGCTGTGCAGCCCGTCCGTTTGGAAAAACTCGCCATGCATTTTGCGAATGGAAATACGGCCACGATCCGTATCTATGTGCGCAAGGGGGATTATTCCGGAAGTGAAAAAGATCCGTCTTCCTGGAATTTACTGCTTGTCGACACGGTAAACACCGGAAGCTGGGGACAGCTTACCTGGATGGACATTCCCGACCTCGTACTTCCGGTGGGAGATACACTCAGTTTCTGTATTGAGACCAGGGGGAATGCATCATTCACATTCAAGAAAGATGCTTTTGAAAGCGCAGGTCCCTCTGTGGTCTGCTATTCCAATCATGTGAGTAATGCGTTTTCAGCGAGTGGGATCGTTTATCCGGGTTATTCCTGGGATGGTGCAATTGACTACAGCACGCATTTTTGCTCACCACGTGTTCCTGCAAAAGCTGTTGTTGTACAGAAGCCGAGTGGCGTTCAAATAAGTGTTGATCCGGATTTCTTCGGAATAGTGGGCAAAGGAACGTCCACGGATCCGGATAGGCTCGCTGAGGATGGAAAGGCAGTATACCGCATAAATCCACCTAACGGTTGGTCGAATGCCGATTATAGCAAGAATTGGCAAAAACAGCATTTCAGGGTTTCCTACACCGGAGGGCAAACACTCCCGGACAGTTTATTCTGGTTCATACAACCCGGTTCCGGAAAAGATATGCAGATCGGTATCCGGGCGGTTCCCGGTTTGATCGACAGCACGCTCAAACTCGAAATGGTCGTGGAAGATCTGGTCTCAAAATGCGATACATTTTTGGAGCGTTTCGTACATATATCGCGGCGGCCACGGCCAAAGTTCGTGCACAAGGGACATTGTGCCGGGGAAATACTGAGTTTTACCAATACCACGCTGAGCAGGGACTCCCTCAATTACGAATGGGATTTCGGTGATGGGTACAAGGCGTTTGATCTGCATGCCGCGCATCGCTTTTCGGGCACCGGTGCATTCCGGGTAAAACTTACAGCACGCAATAAATATGGCATCACCGGTCTGTTTGCGGACACTTTAACGATCTACAGAATGCCTGTGGCAAGCGCTTCCGTGGTCCACGCGTGTAAAGGGACTGCCGTTCAAATTCAGCCCACACTTCGGGATAATCCTGCCTCAACGACCTACTCGATGTATGGAGATGGAGGCAGGCTTCATGTAGAACATGCATCTGGTCCGGTTCAGCACCATTTCTCCGGAACCGGAAAATTTGCCATTCGGCTTACGGCCAACCATATGGGGTGTATGGACTCCTCGATCCTTCAAGCGTATCAATTCCCGATTCCCGTGGCAAGCTTCAATCTTGAGGAAAATTGTCAATATGATGAATTCCGGTTCGAGAACATCAGCTTTATTGAAGGCAATGAAAAACTCGGTTATCAATGGTTCCGAAACGGCCAACTCTTCAGTACGATCAAATCTCCATCAAGGACCGAAGAAAAAAGCGGGATCAACGAATACCGGCTTATTACGGTGTCGCAATTCAATTGCCGCGATACATTCACCATGCAAAAGCAGGTTCTGCCCTCACCGAAAAGTAGGTTCACGGCATCATTGGCCTGTAACAACGAACCGACCCGGTTCTTGAACGAGAGTGATCTCCCTGCAGAACTCACCTATATTTATATATGGAAATTTGGAGATGGTCGTGAGAGTGGTGATTCTGCTCCTACCCACGCATATAGCGCAGTTGGAGAGCATGAGGTGAGCTTGCGGATCACAGCCTCGAATGGATGTACCTCGCAATACGACAGTTCACTGGTAGTGCGGGTACAGCCCAATGCACGCTTTACGGTTGGCACCATTTGCAGTGGCGAGGAGGCTGTGTTTGTGAATTACAGTAAGACCGAGAACAAGATCCTGAAACACAAGTGGTATTTTGGTGATGGCGACAGTTCGGAACTGCATTCACCGCGGCACCTCTTCGAAACGGGAGAGACCCGTTCGTACCGGGTTCGTCTGAGAGTTTATGTGCAGGATGGAGATTGTGAGGACGTGCACGACGAGGTAGTTGTCGTGAACCGCAGTCCACTTTGTGCTTTCACACCCGTGGCGGGTTCCGATCCACTACGGGTTTCCTTCAAGGCCACAGACTCCCTGATCACTGATTACACCTGGAGCTTTGAAGGTGGGGGCATCAGTCGGGACGCGGAACCTTCGCATCGTTTCCAGGTATCGGGCACCTATTTGGTGCGCTTGTTTGCCCGTAATGAGGCCAATTGCCAGTGCAGAGGGGAACAATACGTAACGGTTGGCACAACGAGTGCAGTTTACAAGACCTTGGCGGAAGGTATGGAGTTCACAGTTTATCCAAATCCGGCAGACAGAACGTTTCAGGTTCGCACCGATCAGCAGGGGCCATTCGGGCTGGATTTGTTCGACATCACCGGTAAATGCGTGCTGAGGGCAGAGAATGTGGAAAATTTACAGGCAGTGGACATTTCACAATTTCCAGCCGGAATCTACCGGATCACCCTGTCAAATCAGCATTTTCGGGCAGTTTCACCCCTTCTTATCCATTGATCTGTCAGGATAACTTCATTTCCACTTAAAGAACTATTTGCGTTCCGACAAGGATATCGTAACTTTCGACGAATTTGTTAGTAGACATTATGAAAAGAATATTTTACCCAATCCTGTGTGCTTTGCTTTTGATTCTCGGCCTCCAGACAACTGAGCAGGCATCGGCACAGGGAACAAACTATGCGCTCACAGCGACGGCCACGGCCGGAACACCCGATGCCAACGGTCTGTGGAACTGGAACCGGATCAACGATGGTGACACCGGCACTTGCGGAACTCAGCAAGCTTTCGTTTGGACCAGTGGTGCTTACGGAAACCGGGGAGGAACTTACCCGACCGACGTTTGGATGCAATGGACCTGGTCGGGAACGATCAGCATCAACCGCCTGGTGATTTGGCATGCTCAAACTACAGGGCGTTCACTTACCGGGGGAATGATCCAACGTTGGAATGGATCAGCCTGGGTTGACCATTACAACTTCAAGTCACCTCAATCAAATTGTACGAACACAATTGATTTCCCTGTGTTAACAGGCGACCGTGTCCGTATCACAAAGATCGAAATGAACGGAACCGGGCAGCTCTCGAATGCGAACTATCGTGAGATCGGCTGGTATGTCACTACCTTGGGAACAAACAATGCCGGGGTAAATAAGATGACCCCACTCAGTCCATGTAATCCAACGCAGGCACTTGATATTGAGATAGCTAACATGGGTACAAACCGTATTGACAGTGTGGACATCAACTATACCATCAACGGAGGAGCAGTAAAAACGGTAAAATACAATCGTCCTTATGCCGCCAAAGACACTCTTGGATCATCTCGAATCACCAAAGTAGTCCTTGATCCATCCTTTAAATTCACCGACAATACGTCATACAACTTTAAAATTTGGACCTCAATGCCTAATGGCAAACAGGATACAGTGAATGCCAACGATACATTGAGGTATGCCTTCCACTATTTTGGTGTTCCTAAGGAACCTACCACTTATCCATCCAAGCAGTGTGGTTCGGGTTATCCGACTCTTTATGGGCAATCCGTGGGTGGTTCAGACATTGTATGGCACGATGAAAGCAATCTGGAGTTAGTTCTGGGCATTGGTGACACTTCAACCCTAGACAGGATCTATTACCCGGAGGGTCGATACAAATTCTATGGTAGGGCCATGAGTCGGGCTTACGATACCATGAAAAATGAATTCCGTAATACCTGGTCGTATACCGGTGGAACCAATCCACAGGATAAGGGTTATTTCTTCGATATTAACACCACGTACAATGTGGTAATGGACGGATTCCAGGCATTGCTCACATCGTTGGGCGGCGGAGAAACGGTAAAAGCCGATCTCTATTACAAACGCGGAACGCATACCGGATTTGAGACGAATTCAGGTGCCTGGACCATGCTTGGAAGCGCGAGCTTCACGGCTACTTCACTCGGATCTGGACCCGGAGGAAGTAACGTTCCGGTGATGCTTGATTTTCCTGCTATCTTCCTGCAGGAGAACTCTACTTATGGTTTCTACCTGATGCTTCGGGATGTAGCTCAGGATTTCCGCACGAACTGCGAGCAAACGGCTAATCCAAGAAATGGAATAGGCTTGTCGATCGCCAAGGGATCACTCAGTGCCGGAACTTGGTCGAATCAGGGTTATACAGGTGGTTTCATCCCCGAAATTGCGTTTGAGTACCGTTATGGTTGTGCCTCAGATACAGTTCCAAACCACGTTGATGTTTTCCCTCTGGCCATTGGCGCCTCAATGGTTAAAGGTTCCACATTCGAGGGTCAGTATCGAGGTGGCAACGAACTGAATCCGGACATTGTGGCTGAGGATTCTACCGTTATCTACGAGCTTCGTCCTCCAACGAACTATCCCAACAGCACGTTCGGCAAGGATTGGGTTATTACTTCACTGGACATCCGTACAGTGAATGGAACACCAATATCTGCCAGTGATACCTCAACCAGCCCGATCAGTTCTTCCAAGAATGGAGCTCTTACTTACAAACCAAGTAAAGGTTGGGCCGACAGCACGATCATGATCAGCACCGTGATCCGTGAATTGAAAAACAACTGCGATACACTTGTAACCAGATATATATATATAGCTCCTACAGCTGAAGTAGACTTCGAATTCACAAACGGTTGTTTGGGTACACCAATGGAATTCAAGAACAAGAGTAAACTGATGCGTGGTTTCATGCGCTATGAGTGGGATTTCGGTGATGGAGAGACCACCGACTTCACCGATCCGATCCACAATTACGCCAAGCACGGACGCTACAATGTGACCTTGGTAGTCACAACTGATCTCGGAATCAAGAGCAGCAAAACGGCCGTGATTGACGTATTTGAGATCCCGAATGTAAGCTTCCGTGTACAATCAGCTTGCGAAGGAGTTGCGGTGAAATTCATTAACAACACCTCTATCTCTACCGGTAAGATCGACTATGTATGGAGCTTCGGTGATGGTCAAACATCTACCCAAGAGCAACCATCCCATTTGTACAGCAAACCCGGAGGTTACCGTGTAACTCTTGTTGCTTCATCCAATGGTTGCGCCAGTCAACTGTCCAAGAATGCCAATCAGTTTGCACGTCCAACGGCAGATTTCAGTGTAACGGGAGCTTGTAGTGGTCAGCCGATCACCATCAACAACCGCAGTACCATTGAATTGGGCGAACCTATCGGTTCCTATTGGGTAATGGGTGATGGCAATTTCGATACAGATTGGATGCCTGAGCATGCCTATGCGCAAAGCGGAACTTACCAGATCAAGTATATGGCCATCTCTCAATTCGGTTGTAAGGATTCCATAACTCGTTCTGTTCAGATCAAGGAAGGACCTAATGCTTCTTTCACATACGACAAGGCATGTGATATCGATCCGGTGAACTTCACCAATACTTCTTCTGAGCCTAATGGTGCAAACACCGTTTACAGCTGGACCTTCGGAGATGGAAATTCATCGACTCAGAAAAACCCATCGCACAACTATCAGCGTTTGGGCGACAAAGTAGTTACCCTTACCGCTTCTTCCGATAATGGTTGTAGCAGCGAAACTTCCCAGATCCTAACTGTGAAAATTCAACCTCAGGCTAACTTCGAAGTAGGTAATGTGTGTGGTAATGATCCTGTAAACTTCGTGAACACCACCGAAGCAATTGGAGCAACTACTTTCAAGTGGTACTTCGGCGACGGAGACAGTTCCGAACTTACAGCCCCTGTACACTTGTATCCAGTCGGACAAACTCAAACTTACAACGTTCGTCTTCTTGCCAGCGTTGAAAATGGTTGTACTGATGAGTTCTCAAAATCTGTTACCGTTAAAGAACAACCTACTTGTGGTTTCACAGCTGAACAAAGCAGTGATAACCGTGCAACATGGACATTCACTCCAAACAATACCACCTACGGAGCTTCTGCTTACACATGGGTATTGCAAGGAAGTCGTACTTACAATCAACTGAGCCCAACGCATACATTCGAATACACCGAATCGGAATACCGCATCATCCTGCGTGTTATGACCACAGAAGGTTGTGAGTGTATGGACTCCAATACGTTCATCACAACTGCCTGGACATCGGGTATCCGTGAATTCAGTGAATTAGGTGTATCGGTATATCCGAACCCTACAAGTGGTTTGGTTTACATCAAGAGTGATGCAGCCAACAGCGTACTGGATGTTGAAGTTCTCGACATGAAAGGCGAATCGGTCATGAAGCTGAATCAAATTGCTGTTCCGCTTGAAGGACGTGAGATCGACCTGAACAACCTGGCTTCCGGTGTTTATCAATTGCGTATGAGCAATGGCGAAACGGAAGCTGTTCACCGCGTGATCCTGCACAGGTAAGCGCGAGTTCATAAACTACACTGCCAAAACCCCACTTCGTTTGAAGTGGGGTTTTTTATTTTAGGTCGTAGCTTCGCAACTGAAATGGAACATCTCAAACACCATAGGAAGGAATACCGCAAATACGAGTTGAGCGAGGCTCAAATAACCCCAACCCCTTTTGATCTATTGGCCAATTGGCTGTTGGAAGCAGAGCGAGCCGAAGCGGAACACACGGCTATGGTACTCAGTACTACAGTAGATAATATTCCGAGTTCACGGGTGGTGCTCTTGAAAGAGCTCAAGGAGGAGAAACTGGTGTTCTTCACAAATTACCACAGCAGAAAAGGCAGAGAAATGTTGGAGAATCATGTGGTCTGTCTGAATTTCTTTTGGCCCAATTGCGAACGACAGGTTCGGATCGTGGGCAATGTGCAACCGGTGAGTGCACAGGAATCGGACGAGTATTTTTATTCGCGTCCGCACGAAAGCCAGATCGGTGCAATGATATCGAAACAAAGTTCCTACCTGGAGAGCAGGGAGCAATTGGAACAGGAGTTCGAAAATGCAATGAGATCCAATCTCAAACCACAACGCCCAGAACACTGGGGTGGTTATGCCGTTTCTCCTTTCGAGATCGAGTTTTGGCAGGGACGACCGAGCAGACTACACGACCGATTCCGCTACACGAAGATCGAAGATCAGTGGGAAGTTCATCGCTTATATCCTTGATCGCGGGATTTGATCTCCGCTACTCACAATAGGTTCTGATCGCCTCTTTACTTGCAACATGATCTAAGGATGCTGCCTTCCGAAGATCGGAGCATGCCGCATCAAGCAGGTATTGATTCTTTTTGACCGCCCGGTAACTTTTGCCCTCGGGAGCTCGTTCAGCCTGATCGGATACCTCGCCGATCAAGGCCAAACCCCGATAGTAATATCCCTCCCCGTTCCGTGGATCCAGGCCGATCACCCGATTAAAATCGGCGAGTGCCTCCTCTGATCGATGGAGCTCGAGGTAACAAAGTCCTCTGTTCACGTATGCATTGAGATACTCAGGTGTAATATACAGCGCCCTGGTAAAGTCCCTGATTGCCTCATTATAAGCCTTGAGCATGAGGTGGGCCGTACCCCGATTGTTAAAGGCCCTTGCATTCATGGGATCTTTGGCGAGTACTGCGCTCAGGTCCTGAATGGCCCCTGTATAATCGGCCATTCCAAACTTCATCATTCCCCGGTTCAGGAGTGCACCCTGATGACCTGCATGCAAGGCAAGCACCCGATCATAATCTGCAAGGGCCATTTGGACCTCCCCTATTTCCTGCAGGGCATTGGCCCGGTTGAAATAAGCCAAATGAAACGAAGGATCAAGACGGATTGCGCGGTTATAATCCAATATGGCCTCTTGAAATTGAGCTAATTTGGCCTTTGCTGCACCGCGGTTGCAATAGAGTGCAGCCGAAGCACTATCAAGGCCGATGGCCCAATTGTATTCACGAATTGCTCCGTTAAAATCGCCGGCTTTAAAAAGTGATACGGCAGAATCGTAATGATCACCTGCAGTTTGACCATAGCCATATGTCAAACTGAATAGGTTGAATAGGAGGATTATGCAGTGCTTCATCAGACCGTTCGGGGACAAAGCTAGAAACTATTCAATGGAGGAGCCTCCAGATGTCGGGAAGGGAATGGTTAGTCCCTCATACTAAGCGGATTGCTCCTTCAACATTTTATACCCGAACCGGATCCAGACTGTTCTCTGCGCTTATCTGCGGATCTGTTTGGGGTCTATACCGCGTTTCTTGGCCATTTCTTCGAGGCGTTTCTGAAACTTGGACGGTTTTACATTCACCTTCTTCTTCTTGTTTGCCTGTATTTGTTCGTGCAATTTCTTGTCATCCACTATAAAGGTCTTGAATACCCAGTTCTGACCGAAGGTGATCATGTTGGCGAGGAAATAGTAGTAACTCAAACCGGAGGCATAGCTGTTGAACCAAACCAGTAGCATAACCGGCATGAGGTACATGATGTACTTCATTTGATTATTGATCGCCGCACTGCTCTGCATATTGAACATGGTATACAGGAAGGTGGAGGCAGCCATTAAAAGGGTGAAAAGGCTGATATGATCGCCGTAGAACGGGATCTTGAAACCCAGCTCCATGATCGAATCGTAGGTCGAGAGATCTTCCGCCCAGAGGAATGCCTTTTGCCTCAATTCAATACTGGCAGGGAAGAATCGGAACATGGCTATGAGGATCGGGAACTGGATCAATTGCGGCAAACATCCACCGAAAGGACTCACTCCTGCCCGCTTGTAGAGCTTCATCTGCTCTTGTTGCATCTTCTGCATGTCGCCTCCTGTTTTCTCCTTGATCTCGTCGAGGTCCGGTTTGAGCAGTTTCATCTTGGCCGAGGAAACATAGATCTTGTACATCGGGAAAATGAGGACTCCTTTGATGATCAAGGTAAGGAGCAGGATGATCAGACCATAGTTCAGGAAATAGTTATTGAGCCAGTTAAAGATCGGGATGATGGCGAATTTATTCACCCACCGAATGATGCCGCGCCCCAGGGGTACAACGCGCTCAATACCGATATCCAGTTTCTTAAGGGTCTGATAATGATTGGGACCGAAATAGAATGTGAATTCCTGAACATCCTTGTTCTCAAAATGGTAGGGAACACCAACTGTGGCTGAAAATTGCTCTACGTATTCCGAACTCTCGGGTTGGCGGATACTCAATTCGGTTCCGGGTTCTGTTTCGCCTTCGGGGAATATGATGGCCGATGTGAAGAATTTCTGCTTAAAGCCGATCCAATGCAGTTTCGCACCTTTGAGGGACTCCTCATCGTCGCTGGTCTCACTCAGGTGCTCAACATCGTCCGAGTTCTTGTATTTGTAATATACGGTACATGTATTGCGCTCATCTTTCAGATCTTTTTCCTGCCGAGGTGCCTCAACGATCCAATCGAGTGATATCTCGTTGTCTTTGCGGGCGATCTTATCCTGAAGATCCTGCAATTCCATTCGGTAGCTCACCTGGTAATTCCCGGCAAATGCATAGATCTGCCGGATCGCACCACCTTCGGGAAATTCATGGATCAGTGTGATCGAGTTCACGCTCTGATCTTCAACCTCAAAATCGAGTTCCTGTGTTCGAACAACCCGGTTGCGCAAGGCCAATGTGAAATTGAAACGACTCCTTTCGGGAGTAAATAGCATCAGCGGACTGGAATCGTATGCCCGGTATTCTGGCAGGCTTACTTCGGCAACACGGCCTCCCTTGGAGGAGAGCCGAAGCTTGAGTTGATCGTTCTCCAACGTGTAGAAGCTCTCCGGCCTCGTTTTCTCAATCGCGGCAATGCCTGAGTCCGGTTGTGTTTCACTCAGATCTGAGGAGTCGTTCTCATCGGACTGAGCAGCGCGCAGCGTAGGAACTTCTTTGCCAAGACTGTCTGTTCGACTGTTCGCATTGGCAATAGAATCTTCGACCCGTTGAATTTCCCTTGCTTCTTCAAGGTTTTTATTGGTGTAAAAGATATACCCGGCAAAAATGGCAAAGATGAGCAGGTAACCTATAATCGAATTCCGATCCATTCCTTCAAATTAGGGGTGCAAAGGTAGAAGTTTTCAGAACGTACAGTCGCTGAAATCGTTGAATACAACACCTGAGGGAATAAATCGCTCCGTGTTGGTCGCCAAATGAAAATAGTATACGGGTTTTTCAGCTGTTGGCCGATACCACTTTTGGACCGGCATTCTTGATCTCGTCGTTTGCTCCAGAGGCAAACTTCTCGAAATTCTTGTTGAACAGACTCGCGAGGTGATTGGCCTTGGCGTCGTACGCATTCGGATCCGACCATGTATTCCGTGGATCGAGAATCTCAGCGGGTACACCCTCACAAGCGACAGGCATATTCAAACCGAAGATCGGATGCGTGCGGTATTCGGCATTGTCTAGTTTGCCTTCGAGGGCAGCGGTGATCATGGCACGGGTATATTTTAAGCTGATGCGTTTTCCGATGCCAAATGGACCTCCGCTCCAACCGGTATTCACCAGCCAGACATTCACATTTGTCGATCGCATTTTTTCACCGAGCATCTCGGCATATCGGGCTGGGTGCAGCGGGAGGAATGCTTCTCCGAAACATGCGCTGAACGCGGCCACCGGGTCGGTGATACCGGCCTCGGTTCCTGCTACTTTCGCTGTATATCCTGAAATGAAGTGATACCCCGCCTGTCCGGGTGTTAATCGGGAAATAGGAGGCAGAACGCCGAAAGCATCGGCTGTGAGGAAGAAGATGTTCTTCGGAGCATCGCCGATCGACGGAACGGCTATATTGTCAATATGATCGATCGGATAGGCAACCCGGGTATTTTCAGTTACGGATGTATCTTCAAAATTCACTTTGTTGGTACCTTCAAAGAAGCGAACATTCTCTACCAGAGCTCCTCGTTTGATCGCATGCCAGATCTGAGGTTCCTTTTCTTCGGTTAGATCGATACACTTCGCGTAACAACCTCCTTCGAAATTGAAAACGGAGTTCTCAGCCCAGCCGTGTTCGTCATCCCCTATCAGCCTGCGGTTTGGATCGGCGGAGAGCGTTGTTTTTCCCGTACCGGACAATCCAAAGAAGATCGCCGTATCGCCATTCTGGCCAATATTGGCCGAACAGTGCATGGACAGTACGTTGCGCTCATGTGGAAGGATGTAATTCAGAACCGTGAAGATCCCTTTTTTGATCTCGCCGGTATAGCCGCTTCCACCGATGAGGATCATTTTCTTCGTGAAATCCACCATGGTGAAATTGTGCTGGCGGGTTCCGTCCACGGCCGGGTCGGCATGGAAACTCGGTGCAGCTAATATGAACCATTCCGGATCCTGCGTATCCGACTCCCCGGCTGTTGGTCGGAGGAACAGGTTCTTGGCAAAAAGATTCTGGTACGCACTTTCAGTTACCACCCTTATATTGAGTCGGTATTTCGGGTCGGCACAGGCAAAAGCGTCGCGGATGTACAATTTCTTTCCTTCGTAATGCTTCATGATCTTCTCGTACAGACCATCGAAGTATTTCCCTTCAATCGGTTGGTTGATCGATCCCCACCACACGGCATTTTCCGTATTCGCATCGCGAACTACGAACTTGTCCTTCGGCGAACGACCGGTGAACTCACCAGTATCGGCAGCCAATGCGCCCATATCGGTTATTATTCCTTCTCCATCCTGAACAGCACGGTCGATCAACTCATCGGTAGACAAGTTGATGTAAGTTTCTGCTGCTCCTGCAATGATCCGATCGCTTAATGGGTGATTCTTCATATTTTTCTATCAGTTTGTGTTTATGATATAGATAATCGAGGCCGCAAAATTAGCAGCTTATCGAGGAGATTTACCGACTCCAATCGTCATTTCTGAACATGATATCCATCAAGCAGGAGCTTAGAACGCACTTTTGCCAACATGTCGCCTTGAATGATGATCTGTTGATCCTTGACGGATCCACCTGTACCGCAATACGTTTTCAGTTCGCGGGCCAGGTTCTGCAGCGCTTCCTCCCTACCCTCAAATCCCTCAACCAGGGTAACTACCTTGCCTTTTCTTCCCTTCTTGTCGATCCGAACGCGAAGTCGTTGTTCAGAAGGATGAGACACGGAGGACTCTTCTTCGGGTTCATGTTCGATCAGATCGGGATCGGTGCTGAAAACCAAACCGCCCAGATCGCTGAGACCAAGTTTCTTCTTCGCCATAAGTACAAATCTACATCATGAAATAACGCTTTTCCCAATGTGACAAATACCCCTTGCTTCTTTTTCAGGTTCTTGTATTTTTGTTCTGCAATGGTTCAGGTGTGTGTGTTCATTCCTGTTCCGGATTTACGTGGTGATTGATTGCATCGCGTATTTCATGGTTAGTTTGGTTTATTTTTTTGGTGCGGGTCGCGGCCCGCACTTTTTTTTACGAATCGAATCTACCGCGGTGAGCTTCCACCAATTTTACGCACTCCACGGCTTCCCGTACATCGTGTACGCGCAGGATATCGGCCCCGTTCAGAAGTGCCAGCGTATTTAGCGTGGTGGTACCGTTCAGTGCATGCGCCGGATCGGTATGCAGAACGCGATTGATCATGGATTTGCGGGAAACACCAACCAAAAGCGGTAAACAGAACAGATCCTTGATACTCCGCAGTTCACGAAGCAGTTCGTAATTGTGCGCGGTTTGTTTGCCAAATCCAAAACCGGGATCGAGAACGACCTCCTCTATCCCCTTTGATCTGAATTTCCCAATTCGTTCTGCGAAGTATGTACATACCTCTTGCACCACATCTTCGTAAGTTGGGTTCTTCTGCATATTCCGTGTCTCACCCTTCTTGTGCATGGCAATGTAGCAGGCTCCGGAATTGCTCAGGACATTGAGCATGTTCGCATCCTCATCCCCAGCCGAGATATCGTTGATGATGTGTACACCGAGATCAAGACATTCGCCTGCCACTCGGCTTTCGAATGTGTCTATTGAAAGTACGGCCTCCGGGAATTGCAGGCGTATTTCGCGTATGACCGGAAGAAGTAACTCGAGTTCGCGCTCCGCTCCTACCGGTACAGAGCCCGGTCGGCTGCTGTTCGCCCCGATGTCGATGATGCTTGCCCCCTCATCGAGCATTTGAGCACAGCGCAAGATCGCATCATCAACATTCGTGTATTTGCCCCCATCGAAGAACGAATCCGGCGTAATATTCAAAATGCCCATGACCAGCGGGGTATCGGTGGAGAGGAGCTTGTTTCCTGCTCGTATCGTTCGGGGGGTTCGGTTCACTGCGTGTAGGAGTTGATATATTTGCAAAAAAAGGCAAAGGTGGAGGATAAAACCGAAAAGCAGTATCGGGAAGTAGTTAAGCGGTGTCGCGAATTGTTCGAGAAAAAAACGAAAGACTACGGCACGGCATGGCGTATACTTCGTCCTGCCTCGCTCACCGACCAGATCTTCATCAAGGCCAGCCGCATCCGCTCCATCGAGGAAAAGGGGCAACAAAAAGTCGACGAGGGTGTGGAAGCTGAATACGTTGGCATCTATAATTACTGCATCATTACACTCATGCAGCTTGAATTGCCTTTGGATGCCCCTGCCGAACTCGATCCTGCGGATGTAATGCTTCACTACGACCGCCATTCAGATGCCGTTTACGACCTGATGCGCGCCAAGAACCACGATTACGGCGAGGCATGGCGATTGATGCGCATTCCCACCTTCACCGATCTGATCCTCATGAAATTGGCGCGGATACGCCAGATTGAAGACAACGCAGGTCAAACCTTGGTTTCGGAAGGATTGGAGGCGAACTATAGCGATATAATGAACTATGCTATATTTGCCCTCATCCGTTTAGGAGAGGCCAATTCATGAAATTTCTCACACAGTTCAGCCGCATACTCGTAGGAATCCTGTTCATTCTTTCCGGATTGATCAAATTGAACGATCCCACAGGGTTCTCCTACAAACTTGACGAGTACTTCTCCGTTTTTTCAGCTGATTTTGAAGCCACGCAGGACAGTTTGTATCTGATCGTAGCTTCCGGGCAAACCGAAGAGGTATTCAGCTACCCCATCCTGAACAGCGACCGGAATTTCACACTGGGTATTTCCCAAACACCCTGGGAGCGCAAACAGGCGGGTGATACTTTAAGCGCCGGCATCTTCACGGTAGAGATCAATGGCGACCACAAGTATCAGGAGGAATTGATGGCCGATAGCATGATGCCTGCCGGAAAATGGACGGTACAGGCGCGCCTGGGCAACAATTCCTTAATGGAATCAGTTCAGGTTGAATTACAAGGGCCGGATACGCTGGGCTCCGTGGTCGATGACACCAAGGAACTTGACGTGAGTCCCTACATCAAAGCGGATGGATTCCTGGCCGGTTTTTTTAATTCACTTCGTCCTTATTCTCTGAGCTTTGCCATATTCACCAGCTTGCTCGAGGCCGTTATCGGTTTCGCCATACTCATTGGCTGGCAGGCCGGTTTCAGCATTTTGATCCTTTTCCTGGTATGGGCATTTTTCACATTCCTAACCTGGTATTCATGGGTTTACGATAAGGTAACCGATTGCGGCTGTTTTGGGGATGCCCTTCCGATGAACCCTTACGAATCCTTCATCAAGAATATTGTTCTTGGTGTATTCGTGGTGATCCTCATCTTTGGCAGAAAATACATTAAGCCTCTATTTTCCAATCCGTTTGGAGTTAAGTTGCTCACTGTTCTTAGTGTGCTCATGGTTGCGTTCAGTTTGTACTGCCGCAATTACTTACCTGTTATCGACTTCCTGCATTACAAGGAAGGCAGCAATTTGTGCGAGCAGATGCAAGTTCCGGAAGGTGAGCGGGTTTCTCCGTGGAAGGTGACCACCTATTTGTACAAGGATGCAGAGGGGAACGAGGTTGAAGTTGTTTACGATTCAGACAAAAATACGTTTGAGCCCAATGTTGGGGTAGGTTGGAGTTTTATCTCTGTAAAATCTGAAGAGATCAAGGCTGAAGCCTATGAACCACCGATCCACGATTTTAAGTTTTACGATTCGGAAAAAACCAACGATTACATTGAAGATTTCCTTTCATCGGATAAAAAATTACTTGCGGTGATGCACAACCTCTCGGAGGCGAATGTAGACGCCGTGAAAGAGTTGAACGCAATTGCAGCGGAATGGACGAAGGCGGGGCATGCCTTCTGGGCATTAACGGCATCGTCGCCTGAAGAAGCTGAGGCATTCAGGCACGAACATCAGCTCAATTTCGAATTTCACTTTGGGGATAATACCAATCTCAAGTCGATCATTCGCTCCAATCCCGGGCTCTTACTGATCACCGATTCCTGTACAGTGAAGAAAGTGTGGCCTGCGCGCAGAATACCTAAATACAAGCGTCTGGAGAAACTGGCTTCCAAATAAGGTTCATGAAGCGGTTGTGGAACAAGCTGGCCTATGGAATATTCATACTGATCAGCGTTGCAACCGTTGTATTTTGGTTATTCAGTTCGTCGTTTCCAAATCCCGAAGACATATTGGTTTCGGATCGCACCGATAGCAAGACCATAGAAGCGATCAAGAAAGAACTTCAGCTCGACCAACCGAAATGGCGACAGTACGTGCTTTTCATGAACGACCTGTCTCCAATAAGTATATATGCTACGAGAGCAGGTTTGCCCAAAGGTGTAAGCCTGTACCGTTCGGAATCGCGCACCTTGCTGCTCAAGTTCCCTTACCTGAGGCATTCCTTTAAAACCGGACGGAAAACGACATCTTTACTTGCCGATGCCTACGTGGGAACATTGGTACTAGCCATTGCGGCCATGTGTTTTGCGGCCACGTTTGGGATCATCTTCGGGGTGATCATGGCCCTGAAGCGGGGCAGTTGGATCGATCAGGGATTGCTTACGATAAGTACATTGGGTATCTCCGTGCCGTCCTTCTTCAGTGCCATCCTCCTGAGCTGGTTATTTGGATATGTATTGGCTGAAACTACAGGGTTCAATGTGGTGGGGAGCTTATTCGAGCTCGATGCGGAAGGAAAGCGCTATCCGGAATGGAAGAATCTGATCTTGCCGGCCTTCGCTCTGGGCGTCCGACCCTTATCCGTTATCACACAACTTACCCGAAATGCGATGCTCGACACCTTGGGTAAGGATTACATACGCACTGCAAAGGCCAAAGGACTGGGCTCCTACCGGATCGTATTTCGACATGCCTTGAAAACTGCCCTAAACCCTGTGATCACGAGTATTTCGGGTTGGTTTGCATCATTGTTGGCGGGTGCTTTTTTCGTTGAATACATATTCAGTTGGAAAGGAGTGGGCAGCCTGAGCATTCAGGCTCTTGAGAACAGCGATCTCCCTGTGATCATGGGTTCCGTTTTGAGTGTTGCGGCAATTTTCATAGCATTGAATATGATCGTTGATTGGGTGTACACCCTGCTCGATCCAAGAACTGCGGAATGAAAAGACTGATACTATGCGGCATGCCGGGCAGCGGGAAGACCACTTTGGCAAAAAGACTGGGGGAATACTGGAATATACCCTGGTATGATCTGGACATCCTGATCGAAGTTGAGGGAACGACCATTGAAGACCTGTTCAAGGATTCGGAGCTCATGTTCCGGCACGTGGAATCGTATGCCCTGTTTCGCATTGCGCAAATGACCTGGGACCAGGAATTTGTGCTGGCATTGGGCGGTGGAACATTGGAAAATGTGGTAAATCTAGATTTGATGCAGACTATAGGAACCCTCTGCTTTCTGGATGTTCCGGTGCCGGTACTCGCACAAAGACTTTCCGATCCGAATGAACGCGCGTTCAGGCCTTTACTGAGGGATATCGAACCTGAAGAATTGGAGCACAAACTCCATGAGACCCGACGCATCCGATTGGAGAACTACCTGCAATCCCCTATCATTACAGGGCTTCAAGCCTTTGAAGACTTGGATTTATTCACAAAACGCGTGGAATTATTCACAAAAAAAACCTGACTCTTGTGGATTCCGTGGCAATTTGTGTAACATTGTTCTCGCAAAACGCCTGAAGCCCTATGTTTACTAGGGTTAAGGCATGGCGCAAGTGTAAAAAACCGAAGAAATTAAAACAAAAATTACATGAACAAATCAGATCTTATCTCACAAATGGCCGCTGATGCCGGCATCACCAAAGCTCAGGCTCAATCAGCTCTGAACTCATTCCTCGATTCTACACAAGGTGCTTTGAAAAAAGGCGACAAAGTGATCCTTGTTGGATTCGGAACTTTTTCTCTTTCAAAAAGAGCAGCTCGTACCGGTCGTAACCCACAAACTGGAAAAGAAATTAAAATCAAGGCTAAGAATGTAGTGAAGTTCAAAGCCGGAACTGAACTGTCAAACTCAGTAAACTAATCAAGTTTGGTAAATGATGAATCCCGGCACTTAAGTGTCGGGATTTTTTTTGCCGTTAATTTTGCCAGCACATGATCAGCCATCGCCCAGCATTCCTGAAGTACATAGCTCAAACAAGTTCCGATCCACATGCATTAGAGATCGTAAAGGCGAATGGTCCTTACCTAATAGACCGAAACGGGAAACGCTACCTGGATCTCATTTCCGGAATAGGGGTGAATAATACTGGTCATCGTTCCAAACGTGTGGTTCAGGCCATCCGAAAACAATTGGGCAAGTACCTCCATACTATGGTTTTCGGAGAACATATTCAGTTTCCCCAGGTGCGATTGGCCTCATTACTTAACACCGTTCTCCCCGATACCCTCAACTCAACATACTTCGTGAACTCAGGCTCTGAGGCGATAGAAGGCGCGTTGAAGCTCGCCAAAAGAGGCACGGGCAGACATAAGGTCGTTGCCATGCGCCATGCATACCATGGAAGTACGCATGGCGCATTGAGCCTCATGAGCAGTTCCTATTTCTCCGATTTTTACAGACCTCTGTTGCCGGAAGTGTACTTCGCCGACCTCAATGTTATGCAGTCGCTCGATCTGATCGATAAGCAAACCGCCTGTGTTGTTGTTGAGCCGATACAGGGTGAGGCGGGTTATATTCCTTCCACCATGGAATTCCTTTCTGCCATTCGGGAAAGGTGTTCCGAAAAAGGGGCCATATTGATATTCGATGAAATACAAAGCGGTATGGGACGGACCGGTTCACTCTTCGCTTTTGAGCAATACGGCGTGGTTCCCGACATTCTCTGTTTGGCCAAAGCGTTCGGCGGAGGATTACCGCTGGGAGCATTTATCGCCGATCGGGATCTGATGCAGGTTTTGAGCCATGATCCGGTCTTGGGGCATATCACAACATTTGGAGGACACCCATTGAGCTGCGCCGCAGCATACGAGAACCTGAAATGGATGGTGAGCGATAAACTCTATGAACGGGCCGGCATGATCGAGGATATCTTCCGCACAGAATTGGCTGGGGCACCTTTTGTGGAGAAGATCACCGGGAAAGGCGCGATGCTGGCTTTACATCTGGACAATAAGGATCGAATGCAGTTTGTAGTTTCCCATTGTATGGGACATGGTGTAATGACCGATTGGTTCCTGTACAACGAACAGGCCGTTCGCATTGCGCCACCACTCACGATCTCAAAAGAACAGTGTAAAAAGGCCTGCCGGATCTTGATCGGGGCTCTGGAGCGATCAGGCTCCGAAATCGATGCGTAAACCCACGCTCAGCGGTGGTAGCTGGTAGCCCGCGGCAGACTTCAATTTGTCGGTTAAGCGGTAATCGCCGAAGAGTACAAAACGATTGAGTCCGATACGCGCATGACCGTAATAGGCAAGCGCTTCGATATAATCCAAACCGTGCATACTCGTCTTCAACCGATCAAATCCGGCATTATCGGGCGCCTCTTCCTCTACTTTACTCTTGTTCATAAAGGTATAGGATGCCGAAGCTCCGAGTTCAAGGTAATAACCGAGGATGTCGCCTCTTCGGCCGAAATTGAATCGATTCGAAAATTCAGCGGCAAGATCGTTCGTGACCAATTTGCTTGAGAGCACAGGTTCCTCCGTTTTAAAGTGATACGCACTTCGCTGATAGGAGCCCTGTAAAAGCAGACTGTAAAAATTACTCACCTTAAATTTATAATTCACTCCATACCGCAGGTTCCAGGAACTCCCTGCCATCACCGAAGGTGCAGGCACGGAGTCGCTACCGCCACTGCTCTGTCCAAGAATGAAACCTAGATCGTAAAAAGTACTCACGAAATGCTTTCTGTTCTTTCCAAAATCGGGAATAACGGTATCGGCATTAACATCCTGCTCCATGAGCACATTTTGAGCCTGCAGATCGAATCCATTCAATCCGAACAGAATGGCCGTAATGATGAATATTCTCAAATTTCTTTTCATGATCTAGTTTACTTGGTAAGTACCCGTATAGCCCCGGTACCAGGCTCTTATGATAAATGGTTTCTGATGTGCACTTTTCTTGATATTGAAAGGACTCTCCTCTGCAAATTCAATGAGTGGGTCATTGGATTGTTGAACAGGTTCGGCTGCATCTTCGTCAACCGAGTCCCCTGACATATTTTTCATTCGATCTTTGGGGTCTACCAGCCAATATTTATCCAGATAGCCTTTTCTGTTCTCCACATGGTAGAACACGATATCCGGCCATTCGGTGCTTCTGGAGAACCAATTCTTCTTCGTTGTGTCTCCGAGCGGTTCGGTGCTATTTTCCAAGATCCGGATCTGAACATAGGAACCTTTGTCGATGAACTCCAACGTGGGTTGCACTGTCGGCAGCGCGCGCAGGAAGTAGGAAGCTCTGGGAACCCCATAGCCATGGGCGTAATCGAAGTACGGATAGAGGTCACCGCTTTTCTGTATGTCGTCGAACAACTGCATATTAGTAAATGCAGGCCTTGTCTGCAAGGCGCATGCGGCAAATCCTGCAACGAGGGGGGAACTGAAACTGGTTCCCTGCGTTTCCTCAACGCCATCGGGCCCGGAACCTACAACATGACCATAGGCACACACATTCGGTTTCAGCCGCTTATCACTGGTTGGACCGAAGGAGCTGAATGAAGTATGATAACCTGTATAAGGTTCGATTCCACCAATGCTCAGCACGCTATCTGCATCGGCAGGTGTTCCGATGAATTTCCAATTGTCGGCCCCCTCATTTCCCGCAGCATTTACCACGAGTATTCCTTTTGAAGCTGCCATATTCGCTGCCCGGCTCACTAGACTCGTTTTCCCGTTCATCTGTTCCCTGAAATACCGGTGGTGGGTATAGCCCAACGAACTATTGATGATGTCGGCACCCTCTTTATCGGCCCATTCCGCTGCCGCCAACCAATTCTCTTCCTCGCTGTAGAATTCCGTCCAGGTCTCCGTTCGCGCCAACAGAAACTCCGCACCCTGGGCAAGCCCGAGCAGATTATCCTCCAGCTTCCCCGCAATGCACGACAGTACAAGCGTTCCATGACTGTTGTATCCATCCACATTCTCACGTTTCTTCACGAAATCCCAGGTTTTCAGAATTTGATCGTTCTTCCGAAGATGTTCGAACGCGGGATTGGTTTTGTACGATTTGAAACCTATATCGAAAACGGCTACGCGCACTCCTTTCCCATCGATGTTGTTCTCCTGAAATTGCCTTCCCTGCATCCGATCGAGTTGCGCATGGGCATATTCAATGGCATTCTCGTTCATGGCCCACTCATCGGTGCTTTTTCGTATTCCTGAAACCAGAACCGTAGTCGGTTGCATCAACTCGGTGCTCCGTACAAAGGGCAGCTTTTCCACCTCCCGGATCTGATCCCGAGAAGCCAGGACACAGACGGCATTGAACCAACGTGAGACGACCCGAACTTCCTCCACTTTTTCCTGAACCGATTGGATATAATGTTCCGAAACGGGTAGATCGCTCTCCGCTGTTAGCGAGATTTTGTGCTTCAACCGCCTTTCGATGGCTTTCGCATCGAAGTAGCTGTAGGGATCGAATTCCACATTGGGTTTGTCGGTGAAAACAACCCAGTATTTATCCACCAATTGTTGGGCGTGCACATGGTGGACCACCGTGGCCAATAATAGAATGGTGATAAGGGGCCCAAGGATGAGGTTGAGTGCGTGCTTCTTCATATTACCGGTTATCCCCATCCAACAAATTACCCAAACCACCAAGTATACTGCCCTCTCCTTTCTTATTGGAACCAAATCCCGGTGCCGACGCCAATACCCGACCGGCGAGTCGGCTGAATGGCAGTGATTGGATCCAAACAGTGCCCGGTCCCCGCAGTCTGGCGAGGAAAAGTCCTTCCCCGCCAAAAAGTACATTTTTAATGCCTTTGACCATCTCGATGTCGTAATCGACATCCTTTGTGAACGCCACCAAACAACCTGTATCTACCCGCAGTGTCTCCCCTGCCTGCAATTCGCGTTGGGCAATAGTTCCTCCGGCATGAACGAAGGTGAGTCCGTCGCCTTCCAGTTTCTGCATAATGAAGCCCTCACCTCCAAATAATCCGCGGCCCAGTTTGCGGCTGAATTCTATTCCGATCGAAACGCCTTTGGCCGCGCAAAGAAAAGCATCTTTCTGACAGATGATCTTCCCTTGGTAAACAGCCAGATCCAGCGGAACGATCTTTCCGGGATAGGGTGATGCAAAACATGCACGTGCTTTCGACCGGCCTGTATTCGTGTAGGCTGTGATGAACAGACTCTCGCCGGTGAGGATGCGCTTGCCGGCGTTGAACATCTTATCCAGAAAGGAAGTTTCGCCACCGTTGCCATCCCCAAATATGGTCTCCATGGAAATCCCATCGTCCATACTCAGCAGACTACCGGCCTCGGCGAGTACACTTTCACCGGGATCAAGTTCGATCTCAACGAACTGCATCTCCTCGCCAACTAACTTGTAATCGATCTCGTGGGCATTCTGTAGTTTCAACATCTCAGGATCCTTTTAAAATTTTAGGAAAGCCCAAATATAAGGGCTGATTTGCTCAGACAAGGCGTAGTTCGATGAAACGTCGGGCATAGTCTATGATCAATTGTCACAGCGTGTAACGAAATTCAGCGTCCGTTCATTTCCCGAATGGAAGGGAAACGGTACAAAGTATTTTTCATAGAATTGCACCCGAATGTTAAAAGGGATAATCAGCTTGCTTTTGGTTGCGTTGAGTGCGCAACTCTTTGCGCAGGACAAGATCGAGATCCTCGATGCAGAAAGCGGGCTGGCTATAGATCGTGTTCAGGTAGTTATATACAAGGATGGCGGGTTCAAGGCATTGCAATCTGATGTGAATGGTCAGGTCAAACTCCCGGACAAAGAATTCGACAGTCTGCATTTCATCCATCCGGCCTACCTCGATAAACGTATTGATCGTGAGAAAAGCAGCGAGAGCTGGTGGGTTGTTTATCTGGAACCGGCTGTGAGCCAGTTGCCGGATTTCGTTTTCAAAGGTTATTCGAAAAAGAAAACGCCGAATGCCGGACCGGCCAAGATCGAGCGGATCACACAGCGCGATGTGAATTTATATGCTCCACAGACCAGCGCCGACCTCCTAGGGATCAATGATCACGTGTTCATTCAGAAATCGCAATTGGGAGGTGGAAGCCCGATGATACGAGGGTTTTCTGCCAACAGTGTGCTGTTGGTAGTGGACGGGGTGCGGATCAATAACGCCATATTCCGTGAAGGGAACTTGCACAATGTGATCCTTATAGACCCCAATCTGGTGGTAGAGACGGATCTGTTGTTTGGTCCGGGATCGGTGATCCACGGTAGTGATGCCTTAGGTGGGGTATTTGCCTTTCAAACCCGAAAACCGGCCTTGAGCGATCAGGCCAACAAAATGTTGTACAAGGGCAACCTGGTTCTGAAGGGCTCTTCAGCCAATCGGGAGAATTCCTGGCACGTCGATTTCAATATTGGCAAGGATAAGTGGGCATCTCTAAGCAGTATCAGCATTTCGAATTTCAACGATCTGCGGATGGGTGCATACGGACCGGATTTTTATTTGAGACCGGAATTTGTGGAAACAAGGGGCTTTACGGACACTGTGATCACAAATCCCGATCCGCGCATACAGTATTTTACGGCCTATTCACAGATCAATCTGGCACAGAAATTCCGTTTCCGCCCGGACAGTCTTACCCTAATCGACTTTCAAACGACCTACACAACGTCATCACCGGTACCTCGGTACGACCGGCTCACTCAATACCGAAACGGAATACCCCGATATGCAACCTGGCAATATGGTCCTCAGAACTGGTTGTTCAATGCCCTCAATTACAAACGAACCCTTCATCACAAACTGGCTAGTGAATTCGAACTGAAGGCGAGTTGGCAAAACATTCAGGAAAGTCGTGAAGAACGGAGATTCGGAGATCTTGAATTCCAACGGAGAACGGAGAACGTGCAGTTTTTCAATGTGAACCTGGAATTTGAAAAAGATCTTCCCAAAGGTGTACTCTTCTATGGTATCGAGCAGATCTGGAATCTCGTAAAATCGAAGGGCCTGGCAACCATACTGGACAGCAATATCTCCTTTCCGATATCATCCCGATACCCGGATGGGAGTACGTGGGGTTCATCGGCGGCATATCTCATGCTGAAATCGCAGGTCTCGCGGAAGGTTCAATTTACCGGTGGACTGCGATACACACACGTGTATCTGGAGGCTCCGTTCGAGAATTCGGCCTATAGTTTTTACTTCGACAATCTCCGTTTGGAAAAAGGGGCGTTCAATGCTTCTGCCGGGTTGGATGTTCAAACCGGACGGCAGAGTAATCTTTCCTTGCATTTGGCAACAGGATTCCGGGCACCGAACATCGACGATATCGGTAAGATCTTCGACAGCGAACCGGGCAAGGTTGTAGTTCCGAACAGCGATCTTCAACCGGAATATGTGTACAGCGCCGACCTTGGTTACCGTGGAAGGATCGGATCTTCATTCCGTTTACAGGCCAATGTATTTGTCAATTACCTTGAGAAGGTGATCACACGGGGTAATTTTTCCCTGAACGGAGCAGATAGTCTGAATTACAATGGCGAACTTCTGCAGATCCAGTCCCTCATCAATAATGAATCGGGTCTCATCTACGGAATTGAATTGAACGGTCGTTATCTGTTCAATCCGAGATGGCAGGCAGAAGGTGCGCTGAATTACATGCAGGGTGAAACCTCGGAGGGGATTCCCTTCCGACATGTTACGCCCTTGTTTGGAAAACTTGCGGTGAATTATGTTCAATCACAACTGAAACTCACTTTATATGGGCTGGTGCAAGGCGAGTTATCCTAC
Source organism: Flavobacteriales bacterium (assembly GCA_020635435.1). Classification (GTDB taxonomy): domain Bacteria; phylum Bacteroidota; class Bacteroidia; order NS11-12g; family UBA9320; genus VMDK01. Next base: position 297,541 of record JACJZU010000002.1, on the reverse strand, counting down.
GATGAACTGGCTCCGAGCGAGCAGAACAAGCCGGATCTATACCTCCCGGATGCCAATGGCCTGCCCTATGCACCTTCCTGGTGGACCCTCAACCTAAAGGGAACCTATTCCATGTCGAAATCACTACATCTCAGCAGTGGTATCGAGAATATTCTGAACAAGCGTTACCGCCCCTATTCATCGGGAATAACGGCCCCTGGTTTGAATTTCTACTTCGGGATTCGCACTGCTTTCTAATTTAATGGCCTCATTTTAAGGCAATTACATCACGGCAGTATTTTTTCGGTTTCCGGCATGCAACCTCTTGAGGTATGCTCAGACCAAAGTACAAACACCTTCTTAAGCGCGCACCAAAGAAGCCAAACGAACCGAACCATGAAACAGACAGAACAAAACCGAACATTCAGACTTTCTCAACTTTTCTCGTATTTCATTCTTTTCATCGGCCTTTTTGGGGCACAGATGAGTACCGCCCAAACCGGCAAGGGTTGCGTTGGAGGCAAATTTGATTTCAAAGTAGATAACAACACGGTCTATTTCGCTGCACAGGCAAAAGGTCCCGTGGTTGCCTACCAATGGAATTTTGGAGATGGCAGTAAGGGCACGGGTGAAAAAGCGCGACACCAGTATGCCACACCCGGTACGTACAAAGTTTGTCTCACTATTTTAGGCTACGACAGTGTAAACCAAAAACGCTGCAGTTTCGATGTATGTCGGGCTGTTGAGATCAAATGCGACCTCAAAGCCGATTACGAATTCAAGATCGATGGTAAATCGGTAAAATTTGCCGCCAAATCAAATAGTAAGCATACCGTTTACGCATGGAGTTTTGGGGATTCCGATCATGCTCGTGGTCAACGCACGGCGCACGCCTATGCGAAACCGGGAGTTTATGAAGTATGTCTCATTGCCAAGGATACGCTAAGCGGATGTACCGTTCGAAGTTGTAAAAAAGTAGAGATCAAGGATCCCTGTGCCACTTTGAAGGGCGAGATCGTTTACAAACAACAGGGCAATGATTTTGCATTCACCGTTCGTACCAAAAAGGGCAATGGCATACGCACCTTGTGGCGTTTCTCCGATGGAGACAGCGCCAAAGGACGTGCTGTACGCAAATCATTTGACAAACCCGGCGTTTACACAGTTTGCGCTACGCTCATACAGCCACGCACCAAATGTCGTGTTACGATCTGTACCCGTGTTGAAGTGAAGGATACCTGCAAACTGGAAGTTCGCATGGATGCCGGTGTAAACGGTTATGATGTGAAGGCCAAGGCGCGTTCAAATTCCAAGAACGTTGTTTACGGATGGACATTTGGCGATGGCACCTCCATGCGCGGAAACCCGGCCGGACATACCTATGCCAAACCGGGTGTTTACGAACTCTGTGTAATTGCTTATGATACAGTCACGAAGTGTCGTGTAAAAGAATGTAAGCGCATCGAGATCCGCGACACGTGCGATCTGAAGGCTGAATTCAAGTGGAGAACGGATAGCTCAGGTGTCAGTTATTTCTATGCCTTTGCCAACGACAGCAACGCAAATTTCACCTGGGATTTTGGCGACGGATCCAGCGCAAGCGGCAATCCGGTTCGGCATCAATACAAACCAGGGAAGTACACGATCTGCATGATCGCCTACACCAGCAGAGCTTGTGTGGTTCGCAAATGTCATACAGTTGTGATCGGCTCATCAAAACGTAGTGGAAAGTTTGAAATACCCATTTCAGACGAGGCCTATGGTCAGGGTGATGAGAACGCCTCAGCATCCCGGATTGGATGGGAATGGGATAATACCCATGTGAGTCTTGCACCGAATCCCGTTCAGAGTACGGCCATCATTCAATCCGAGAATATGGACATACAGCAGGTTGCGGTATTTGCATCCGACGGAAATAAACTAATGGAACACGCCATTCATTCCGGCGAATCACTGGATTTCAGCACGTTGCCGAGAGGCAGCTACTACATCCGAATACTTGGAACTCAGGGTGAAGTGGAACATTTGCGCTTCTTTAAAAACTAATTGGTGATTGATATGATTTGGAGAAGGCCCCGGTTTCGATCGGGGCTTTTTTTTTTTGCTTTCCCTATCCCTATGCAAGTCCGGATTGCAATGGGAGTGGATTAAAATTCTTATCTTGCATGAAGTGTAGCGCACCTATAAGTGCTCGGTTTCGTTCTTTTTAATTCCAAAAACATGAAAAAGATCTGTTCATCTTTATTCCTTTTGATCCTACTCTTCAACAGCTCAAATGCACAAGATGGCCCTGATTGGGTTGTGCGATTTGACTCTGCATATGTTGGAGGATACTCCGTTGGATTGCGTGAAACATTTACCATGCACAATCTGAAACTGGATGCATCGAACAACCTGTACGTAGGTTTTGGTTCAAAGCCATTGGCCGATTCGGATTTCATGCTCCGTAGTTTGACACCCGAAGGTTCTGCCCGCTGGGACGCCGGGTATGCCGGAAGTGCCGGACTCGAAGATCTGCTCACCTGTTTGGATGTAAGTCCGGAGGGCAATTGCTATGTAAGTGGATACGCCACTGAAAGCGGTAGTGGACAGATCACCACCACCATTGGCTATGATGCTACCGGAAATCAACTCTGGATCGATCAGCTTACGGATACACCTTACCTGGAGTCCCGCGCAAATGCGCTGATACTGGACAAGAACGAGAACGTATATGTGGCCGTTACGGCTTTTGTAACGGCATCGAACTACGACATGGTGCTCATTAAATACAACAAGAATGGTCAGCGGCAGTGGGTTAAGCGATTCGATCGGAACGCAGGGCCCGACCGCGCAGTTTCTATTGCCCTTTCACACGATCAGAACTTCATTTATCTGTGCGGTACTACCAACAATACAGGAAGCGGGGACGACCTCAGTGTTATTGGTTACGCAACAGTAAGCGGGAATCAGATCTGGGCCCATCATTACGATTTCCTGCCGGGAACGGCGAATCCGGAAGATGCCGTTGCAGTGGCCTGTGACACCATGGGTTATGTGTACGCAACGGGCAACAGCTACTCCGGCGCCAATAACGATATTGTACTCATTAAACTTCGCGGGGCCGATGGCACAAAAAGCTGGGACAGTCGGTTCGACGATACGCTCAAAGGTAACGACGGGGTTTTTGATCTGATTGTAAGCGATTTTGGGAACATTTATCTCGGCGGGCATAGCATCGATGGTCTGGGAGGAACATCATTCCTCGTCCTGAAGTACAATGCCGTTGGGAATCTGGTTTGGCGATCGGCCTATGCGGGCTCTAATCTGAAGATCGACCGCGTCTCGAATCTTGCCCTGGGTGGACCGAATATGGACCTGTATGTTGCAGGATCTGCGAATACGGGCGTGAATCAATCGTACGAATTTGTCGCTTTGCGGTACGATCCGTCTACCGGAGACACCTTGTGGGTTGGGCGAGGTGACAATACAACCTGGTCCGGTTCAGGAATTACAACAGGTCTGGCTGTAACCAATGAGGGCTATGTGTATGTCACAGGCCGCACGAATTCTGCCTCCATCGCTCGTTTCAACCCGGATCGGCTTTCGGTGAGTTCCCTCTCCGGGAGCGATCGTGTTCATGTATATCCAAACCCATCATCCGGGCAACTTTACATACGGAGTGAGGGTATGGAATTGATTGAAATTGAGCTCTCCGATTTGAGTGGTCGACTACTCGAAAAAAGAAACGAGATCCGAACCGATCAACTGGAACTTCGTACAGACCTCAACGGAGTTTATATACTGAAGATCCGAACCGCAAAAGGAGTGTTCGTTCACAGGATCGCGCTCTACTGACCTATCGTCAGGGCAATTCTTCAATCCGGGATCATAACCCGGTAGGTATCCAGAACGGATCGGTCGTTTGCATTGCGCAGTGTGAGGAAATAGAGTCCTGACCTCATGCCACCCTTATGGAAATAGAATTCACCCGATCCGGAGGGCATCATTCCCTCGAATAGCTCTTTGGTCAACCTGCCGGAGGCATCGTGCAATTCAACGATCACTTCTGTGGATTTTTTCAGGGAGACCCGGATGCTCACCCGCTCACTCAAGGGATTTGGGTAGGCGATCACCGACTCGCTGTCCAATTCGGGTTCCAAAAGGGTATTTACACGCACCTTCCCGATCCATACGCCGTTGCGTTCCCGATCCATGCCATAGCTACCTGCCATCCATACCACTCCGGGTTCGTCGTATTTGGGTTGAATCCCCGTGTAGTCTCCCCAGCGTTCTGCGGTATCGGCAACAAATGTATTGATGATCCCCTCCCCTTCTTTGATCCGGATCACCGGTGAATATAAAGGGGGATTACCGGGAAGTCGGTTGTGAAAAACCGCGGAAGTACCCGGAAAATCGAGTTCGCTGGTATGGCTGAAGGTGATCACACTGCCGTACTCCGAGGCTGTTGTGTTCGCATAGCCTGAAAAGGCAATGGACGGATAGGCGTAATCCAGCGTATCGCTGAATATGTAATGTGCACTTATCTCGCGTTTGATGAGATCGATCGTACCGTGGTAGATTCCGGACGGATCGCTGCCCGGAATGGAGGTGGTTTGCACGTACTGCATGTGTGTTCCGACTTTGAGAGCCGATAAAACCCTGGCATCGTTGGTTTGAAGGCGAAAACCAACCCTCGGCTGATAGGCGGTTGGGGGCACACCGTACTTGAGCGGTGTTTTCATGACCTCGAGGTAATACTTCGAATTGTTGGACCGCTGAGCACCCCTGATCTGATGGAGGAATACCGTGTCGTTGGACAGGTCGCCCGGTCGGACGGAAAGAAAGTACATCTCATCCTTTCCCGGGGTGGGATATTCCTGAACAGCACAGATACTCCAGATACTCTTGCCGTTGTATTTGATGTTTGAGAAAACGTTCTGATACAGTGTGTCGGATCCGCTGAAACCGGACTCCTTATCTACCTGCCAGATAAGGCTTTGGATGAAATCGTCCTGCCAGCTCCCATTGTCGCGCAGAATATTCACGGTAATGAACAGATCGCTTTCGCTGATTCCGATGATGGGATAATCGGACCAATACGCACCACCAAATGGATTCCCGTTGATCGCATAGAAATTCCAGTCCTGCGTTGGATCGGAACTCTCCGAGAATCCAACTATTATTCGGGTATCGGCGCTCAAACTTCCCTGCAGAAAAACCAGAATGAATTTATTTGCCTGCGGATCATAAGTAACCTTTGGATCGTAGGTGCGGTCGAGATTCGGCAAAGCACCTTTTACAAATGCATTCAAAGATTTGAAGCCAATATGGTTTCCGTCCTTATCGAACATGGTCACAATGCTGTTCACTACGCTAACAACAAAGCCATCGTTAGAAATGGCCATATTGTTATCGTTTGGGATTCCGGCTCCACCTATTGGCAGCCCGTTGTAATCCGCTTCGAGCACAGGCCGAATGTTCTCCGGGGTTTGAATGTATTTGTCGAGGGTTTTGGCCGTAAATCGGCGTTGTCGTCCCGCATCGATCTGCCGTTTGATCCCGGAGGCGCTCGATCCAGGTTCCGGGGCAAGAAAAGGCTGCGCTTTGTAACCGGCACTATCGTCCGGTAGCTCCGACCAATTAACACTCGCCAGCCTGACCGATTTTAGGTTGTATTGAACATCGCAGGAAAAACCATGATCCTGTGCATATAGAGAAAGGGCCAACTGCCAGGTAAAAACCAATAGTAGGTATCGGAACATGGCATCAAATTTAAGGAAATGCCATGAGCAACTGTGTGACAGGAGGTAGCCGGTGCCGGTCATCGATCCGAATATGACCAGGAACTTAAATCGCAGAAGAAGCGATCTTTATAGAGGAAACACATGCAGGAAGCAATGAATGCTATCCTCCTATCTTTGCCGCCATGCTCCGAAGCAAATGGCTCCCTCTCATGCTCACCTCAATTTTTGCCATTACGGCATTGAGCTACCGGATCGGGTATATGCCCTTGAGTGCCGATGAGCCTATACGGGCCCTGATCGCTTTGGATATGGAATACAATCAGCATTATGTGGCACCGGAGATCAACGGAGATCCCTACTATAAAAAACCTCCGCTCTACAATTGGATCCTTCTTGGATTCTTCAAACTCTTCGGTTCGCACGCCGAGTGGGTAGTTCGTTTACCCTCTCTGCTTTCGGCTTTTCTCTTTGTGGGTATGCTCTGGCGCATGGAGTCGCGTCGTGGCGGAACGCATGAAAGCGGGCTGTTTCTGGGTCTGGCCTGGCTTACAGGTGGCAATTTGTTGTTCTATTCCTCCTACCTCGGACATATCGATATCACTTACTCACTGATCACGTTCATGGGGATCTATTCCCTGTTCTACTTTGGTGAGCGTGGCCGGTGGACGGCCATGTACACAGCCTCCTATCTGGCTGCTGCAGCAGGTTTTATGATGAAGGGTTTACCCAGTATACTCTTTCAGGGTTTGAGCCTGCTCATCTACGTTTTCTTCTTCCAGACATGGAAAGATCTTCTGCGCCGATCCCATTTACTCGGCTTGATCGCTTTCGCAATCCCTCTGGGTGTTTACCTTTATTTCTTCAGCCGTCAACAGGATATCGGACTGCTCTCACAGACCCTTTTGGAAGAATCTACCAGCCGCACAGTAGGCGATAAACCGATCTGGCAAAGTATTGAACATCTTTTCACCTTCCCATTTAATTACATCATCGACATTCTTCCGTACGGACTCATCCTTCCCGCATTGTTGATTCCTGGCTTGAGAAGAATTGTTGTTGCAGCCGTTAAGCAGGATCGGTTCCTTCGATTTTGTCTTTTCGTTTTTCTTGGAAACATCTGGGTATACTGGCTTGCTCCCGACTACAGGGCTCGTTACGTATTCATGCTCACGCCATTCCTATTGTTCGTTTTGCTGCCGGTGTTTCAGAATATGATCCGCCCCAAAAATATGCTCTGGACCATCATTGGATTTTTCGCAGTGATCGTGGTCGGCTCGATCGTTCTGCTGGTTTCCGGAAACAGCGAATTGCCTGAAATATCAAAGGTCAGTTGGATTGCCGCGGTTTCCGTACTCCTCACCTTCATACTTTTCAGGTCGCAGTATATGCTTCTGATCGTTCCGGTGATCCTCCTGAGTGCGCGGATGCTGTATACGGAAACTGTGCTGCCTGCTAGAGTGGCAAAGAGTCCGTTTGAGCTGGAAAAGCAGCAGGCCCAGGATATTGCAGTATTGACAAAAGGCTCGGAACTGGAAATGTATCACAGCAACGTGAATCTGACGATGGCATGGTATCTGGCCATTGAACGGGGTGATATTCCCATCACACAACGTTACCCGGTGAATATGGAGGCATTCTACCTTGTTCCTTCGGATGTGCTGACAGATTCGGAGAACATAGATACATACTATACTTTTGTGCGTCGACACCTCCATAAACCCTTTCAATTGGTGCGCTTCAGGCATTATTTCCCTGAAATGCCTAAATATGAGTAGAAATCTATGAACCCGTTGCTATCCGTTGTAATTGCCGTAATGAATGAGGAGGACAATATTGGTCCAATGCTGGAGCGGCTTCGCGAAGATCTGAAGGACATTGATCATGAAGTGATCTTCGTGGATGATGGTTCAAAAGACAAGACCGTGGAGCGTATCCGTGCCGAATCGGATCATCGGGTTCGGTTGGTGGAATTCATGAAGAATTATGGTCAGAGTACCGCCATGCAGGCGGGTATAGACCATGCGAGCGGGACCTATATTGTAACGATGGATGGCGATCTGCAGAACGACTCTTCCGACATACCGATGCTGCTTGAAATGATGCAGGAGGGGCATTGGGACCTGATCGCCGGTGAGCGCGTAAACCGCAAAGACGGAATGTTGATCCGCAAAATCCCGAGCAAGATCGCCAATTCGGTTATTCGCGAACTAACCGATGTGCGCATCCGTGATTACGGCTGTACGCTGAAGATCTTTCGAAGCAGTATAGCGAAGAATCTGAATCTTTACGGGGAGTTGCATCGCTTTATTCCGGTGCTGGCTGCCTTGCAGGGAGCCCGGATCAAACAAGTACCGGTAAAACACCATCCAAGAGTTCATGGCAAATCCAAATACAATCTGAACCGGACATTCAAGGTGATCAGCGATCTGGTTTTGATGGTTTTCTTCAGGAAATACATGCAGAAGCCCATGCACTTGTTTGGCACTATGGGATTCAGCGTCTTCTCGATCGGCGTACTCATCAATCTCTACTTCCTGGTACGAAAGATCATGGGAGACGATATTTGGGGTAAACCCATGCTCCTCTTGGGGATCTTGCTGCTCTTATTCGGTGTGCAATTGATCACAACGGGTATCATACTCGAATTGCAGATGCGCACATATTACGAATCTCAGAACAAGAAGACCTATAACGTCCGGAATTTACATGGCTTCGAAGGTTCCGGGGTCTAAGATCTGGACTACAGCCCTGAAGCTCGTGTTGAGCGCAACGGCCATTTGGTTCGTAACACGAAAAATTGATGCCGCAGATGCTGTAAAACTGATCCGGAACAGCCAATGGGTCTATGCCCTTCCCGGCCTTGTGCTGCTGATACTCTCCCAGATCGTATCGGCTGAAAGGCTCAAGGCGGTTCTGCGGGTTCTGGACATAAATGCGGCCCGCTGGTGGAATGTGCAGCTCTATTTCATTGGGATGGCGTATAATCTCTTTTTACCCGGTGGCATAGGTGGTGATGGGTACAAGGTGCTGGTTTACCACCGGAAATTCGGTACGGCCCGAAAAAAAGTATTAACGGCCCTGTTGGTGGATCGGTTGAGCGGCTTGCTGGCCATCGGCATCTTGCTTGGACTGTCACTCTCCGGGATCGGGGAATGGCAGATCTGGCAAATCCCTGCACTGGTCGGAATCCCTGTCCTTTGCATCCTGGCGTACTTGTTCAGTCGTACTGTGTTCCCCAGTTACAGGTCCGTTTTCGTATCCGTAAATCTCTATGCGCTGGCAGTTCAGTTGATCCAGGTTGCCAGCATCTGGTTCCTGGCCAAAGCCATGAACTTCGAGGTAGATATCTTCTACTTATCTGTTTTGTTCCTATTCAGCACACTTGCGACCACCATACCTGTTTTTTTAGGTGGAATTGGTGCCCGGGAAGGGGTATTCGCCTTGCTTGCGATCCAATTTGGTTTGGACGAACCCACGGCCGTTGCAACTGCCCTGGCATTCAGCCTGGCAACAGTTCTCGCTTCCGTACCCGGGTTGCTCTTCGACTGGACGCTCAGGAACGAGCGCGCAGAATAGTCTGATCCCGATCGGGTCCTACGGACAAGATGCTTATTGGAACACCAGCTTTCTCCTCGATCCAACGGATATAGTTTCTGAAAGTATCCGGCAATTTCGACTCTTCACGGATTGCGGTCAGATCTTCAGACCAACCGGGATGCGATTGAAATACAGGCTTGATGGACTTGTCGCACTGATCGAATGGGACCTGATCGGTTACCGCACCATTCTGCTCGTAGGCGACCAATGCGTCCACTTCGGGAAAACCGCTCAATACGTCGGCTTTCATCATGATCAGCTCATCTACGCCACTCAACATGACAGCATAGCGCAGCGCCACGATATCCAACCAGCCGCATCTTCTCGGACGGCCTGTTGTGGCACCGAACTCTCGTCCCATATTCCGGAGTTCTTCCCCTCTGGCGTCAAGCAATTCCGAAGGGAATGGCCCGGAACCAACGCGGGTGCAGTATGCTTTGAATATGCCCCGGACAGTACCGATATGTTTAGGAGCCACACCCAATCCTACACCAACTCCTCCCGAAATTGTATTGGACGATGTAACAAAGGGATATGAACCAAAATCGATATCGAGCATGGATCCTTGTGCGCCTTCCGCCAGAATCTTCCGCCCGGAGATCAGTTGATCGTGAATGAAGTATTCACTATCCACGAACTGATAGGCACGCAACGTGTCGAGAGCCGTGAAGAACTCGGATTCCATGGCTTCCAGGTCGTAGTCCGTGTAGGCATAATGGTCGATCAGCGCTTTGTGGCGTTCTATGCTGCTGCGGTATTTTTTATCGAAATCGCTGCTGAATATCTCACCGATCCGCAATCCGCTTCTCCCGTACTTATCGCGATAGGTAGGACCAATTCCCCGCAGGGTTGAGCCTATTTTCTCTTCTCCCTTCGCCGATTCGGAAGCTGCATCGAGTATTTTATGTGTGGGCAAAATGAGATTTGCCTTACGGCTGATGAGCATACGGGCTTTCACGTCGGCTCCGGCTGCTTCGGTACGTTTGATCTCCTCCATGAATCGAACCGGATCGATCACCACCCCATTGCCTATGAGATTGATGCATTGCTCATGGAAAATACCGGAAGGTATGGTATTCAGCACATGCTTCTTCCCCGCCATCTCCAGGGAATGTCCGGCATTGGGGCCTCCCTGAAAACGCGCGACCACATCGTATTTGGGAGTCAGGTAATCGGCGATCTTGCCTTTCCCTTCGTCTCCCCATTGCAAACCCAGAATTACATCTACCATCTCTTTGCCTTGTTAATTTCGTGCTGCCTCGTGTAACCTCCTTTATTCAACCTGATTGCGACAATTCAGACATAAACCATCTTCGTCCAGTTTCGGTTTTCCGTATAAATTCAAGGAGTGACGAACGACTTCGTAATTGAGCAAATTACCCATCATCGTGGACGTTTGCTGAATGCGCGGGTCGCAGAATTCGGAGACCTTACCACATACTGTACAGATCATGTGATCGTGTTGTTTGTAGCCGAAGGCCTGCTCGAACTGAGCCATATTCTGCCCAAATTGATGCTTCACCACCAAACCACATTCCAGCAGCAGGTCGAGTGTATTGTACACCGTTGCCCTGCTCACCTGATAGTTGCGGTTCTTCATCTGGACATACAGGGTATCTACATCAAAATGGATCTTCTTGCTGTAGATCTCATCGAGAATTGCATAGCGTTCCGGAGTCTTGCGCTGACCGCGATCCTCCAGATATTTGGTGAAGATCTCTTTGACCTCCTCTCTCAGTTTTACATTCTCTTCGCTCATGGCCTTCTGCGGCTGAGGGGCAAAATTAGCATAAACACGCGGGCATCTTCACCTAATCTAATTCACATCTACCCGTTTAACCTGTATGTACTGATCGATCTTCTTGATTTTCTCGATCAATTCATCGAGGTGCCCGGTACTATCCACTTCGAGCGTGAGATTTCCAACAAAAGCGCCGTCCTTGGCCGAAAATGAGATCGACTGCATGTTGATCTGCAGATCTTTACTGATCACATCAGTTACCTTACTCACCAGGCCGGGACTGTCAATTCCGGTGATCTGTATCCCCGCATTGAAGCGAATCTCATGTATCGGATAACCCGCCCATCGGGCTTTTATGATCCGGTAACCGTAATTGGACATGAGCCGTATGGCATTCTTACAATTCGTGCGGTGTATCTTGATTCCTTCGCCCACCGTAATGAACCCAACCACCTCATCGCCGGGAATAGGCGAACAGCATTTGGCGAACTCGTAGTCCATGTTCAGATCGGCGCTCTCCCCTATGATCAGTTCCCCGCTTTTTTTCTCCGTAATGTGTTCCGGCGCTGTATCGTTCCTATGTCGGCCTTGCTCCGCCCGATCCTTATATCCCTGAATCACATTGCGCAAGGGCTGATCTGTTTTGGGAAATCCGTTTCGGGCAACAAAAACATAAAAGTCAGCTTCGCTGGGCTGGTCGAAATGCAGACAGATTATCCGCATATTCTCTGTGGTTTTTGGAACCTTGGCCTGCCGTAACTTGCGGATCACCACTTCTTTACCCTCTTCGACCAGTTTGCGTTTTTCCTCCTTGAGAGCATGCTTGATCCGGCCTTTGGCTTTGCCGGTGATCACAAAATCGAGCCAACCCTTATTGGGTTTTTGCTTGGCCGAAGTGATGATCTCCACCTGATCACCATTTTGGAGCACATGACTTATTGGGACCAACTTATTATTCACCTTGGCACCTATACATTTCGAACCAACTTCTGTGTGGATATCAAATGCGAAATCGAGTGTAGTGGAATTCATGGGGAGCTTTTTCAGATCCCCTTTCGGAGTAAAAACGAATACTTCCTTGCTGTATAAGTTCAGTTTGAAGTCGTTGAGGAAATCAACTGCGTTCTCGGCGGAGTTCTCGAGTATTTCCCGAACCCGTTCCAGCCACAGATCAAAACCGCTTTCGTTGCTATTGCCCTCCTTGTAGCGCCAGTGGGCAGCATAGCCCTTTTCCGCGATCTCGTCCATGCGTGTGCTGCGGATCTGAATTTCAACCCATTTCCCTCTCGGCCCCATTACCGTGGTATGCAGCGATTCGTACCCGTTCCCTTTGGGATTCGAGATCCAGTCGCGCAGTCGGTCGGGATTTGGACGGTATATGCTGGTAACAATGGAATACACATTCCAGCAATCGCGCTTCTCAACCTCGGGGAGTGAATTTACAATTATCCGGATGGCGAACAGATCGTAGACCTGCTCGAACTCCACTTGCTGCTTGCGCATTTTGCTCAAGATGGAATAGATCGATTTGGGACGACCCTTGATCTCGTATTCGATTCCCAGATGATCCAGCTCCATTTTCAGAGGGCGTATAAAGGAACGTATGTACCTAGTGCGCTGTTCGCGGGTCTCGTTGAGCTTTGTTTTGATCTGCTTGTACATCTCCGGCTCGGTGTATTTCAGTGCCAGATCCTCCAACTCTGTTTTAATGGCGTACAACCCGAGTCGGTGTGCAAGCGGAGCATAGAGGTACAAGGTTTCGGATGCGATCTTCAACTGCCCTTTTTCCGACATGTGTTCAAGCGTACGCATGTTGTGCAGGCGATCGCAAAGTTTGATCAGGATCACGCGTACATCATCCGAGAGCGTGAGTAACATGTGCCGGAAATTCTCCGCCTGAGGTGAGTTGCTCTGATCGAAAACCCCACTGATCTTGGTCAGACCATGAATGATATTAGCCACTTTGGGACCGAACTCCTTACGTATATGTTCCAGCGGGATGTCGCTGTCCTCCACCACATCATGAAGCAGCGCACTCACGATGGAGGTAGTTCCTAAACCGATCTCCTCAACCGCGATCCGTGCCACAGCGATCGGGTGGTATATGTAGGGCTCTCCCGATTTTCGCCGCATGTTCCGATGTGCCCGCAATGCCAATTCAAAGGCTTTCCGTATCTCCCTGTCGTCTCCCGGTTCCCGAATATCTTTCGAGATCCTGAGTAGTTGCCGATATCGGTTCAGTATCTCTTTCTTCTCCGCTTCTTCGTCGATCTCAACCATTACTCAAAGGTAACAATCTTTAAAGTCGGTTGTTATTTCAGTGGATATGACATCTTCCCGAAATCAACCGAAATGAGCGGGTGTTGCCCTCACATTACTTAACTTCGCGATTGACATGCCGAAGTCTGAAACTTTGAGGTTTAAACATGTTTTGGTCTTCCTGATCCTGCTCATTCCTGGAGGCCTTGCACGGGTGCATGCCCAAGCCAAACTAAATATCACTTCCACCCTTCCATCCAATATTGATGTGTGCGGCGAGGAAGTGAATTGCGAAGTTGATATACGGAACATCAGTACGGGTACACTAACTGGTCTGAACGCGACATTGACCTTCCCCGCGGGTCTGTACTATGTGAAGGGAAGTATAAGCGGAAGTGGCATCACCGAATTGAATGTATCGGATTCGTTAAAGCCCTCCTTCAGTTTACCAAATCTCAGTCTGGCACAAAGCGCGGTACTCAAGTTCAATCTAAAGGCAAATTGCCAGATCTCCGCTTTACTCAACTCAGGTAAACTGGTAACTATGCTTGTGAATGCCTCCTATAGTGGCGGGGTAGTGAATTACACGAGCTCACCCTTCTCCATCAGTCAGCCGTCCCTGCAGATCAAGAGTGTGAGTAACCGGTTCATGCAGGCAGACCTTTACGAGATATTCGTACGAGAGATCACACTGATCAACAGCGGCAAGGGAAGGCTCTCGGAAGCACGCTTCAGACAGATCAATCAAAATGGGCTCCGGGTATTGAGCGTAGTGGGCGGATCGGTGATCAAATCAGGCGATACAGTCTATTCGGTCTTCAATTCATCTCATTTTAAGAACATTGGGAATAAGGACGGGTGGCTGGATCAGAACGAGGAGGTCGTGATCCGCGATACACTCAAAACCCTGTCATGCGATCGGCTTAATTCGGCTTATAGTGCCACTTGGGGTTGCGATGGTCAAACATGTCAGACAGTTAATTCATCCGGCAATGTCACGATCAAAACGAAAGTTCCCAATCTGGTTATTACCCCCTCGAGCAGCCTGACGCGATGTTTGGGCTCTTCGAACACATTCAACGAATCCCTGCGCATCGTGAATGCGGGTGACGATACCGCCCGATATGTGCAGATCGAGGTTTTTCAAAGCGCCGGAACGGGACACTACATCTACATGATGAGTAAGATCCTGGAGAACACTTTGACCTACAGACTGGGCAAATCGGGGACGAAAAAGTCCATCACACCTTCCAGCACCGTTAATACTTACAATTTAGGGGCATATTCTTGTTTGGGAACCGATCCGGTGGGTTGGGTGAGTCTTGCACTGCCCGACATCAATCCCGGCGATACTGTTTATGTGGATTGGCTCACATCTTCCTGCTGCTCACCTTCCTGCAACTTCGCTTTCTATGTGAATCGCTGGAACTTTTCGGGAAATTATTTCGACCGCTGCGGAAATGTGAGCCCCATTATTGAGCGAAGGGGATCGAATGGTTATTATTCCCGGATCACGCTGAGTTCCTTTGGACCTTCGGATGCTGTCCGGAATGATACTGTGCTGCTCAATTATGAATTGGACAATGTGTCCCTCATACCACAAACCCGATACAGCAAATTCGAATTCGACTTTGTGAAACCTGCCGGTTTGGAACATTCACTGAACACGGCTGATTTTTATCTGGTCGACATATACGGCAGAAACTGGAAACCTGCCCAATTCCGGGTGAAAGGTGACACGATCCGAGCTACATTCTTTGGAACTACACCGATCACCCTGAATCGTTCCGAATTGAAGGTTCGCGTGCGGGTGGACTGCAGCAAGCTAAAAGGCAGTGGCAAAGGCCTTGCCTACGAATTACTGGTCCGCTATGCTGCAGATACGACCTGTTCCGATTACTGCAATTACCCGATGGCCTGCACTTCGGACAAGATCAGTCTGCACTGTGGGTCAAATTGCAATGGCGGGTTGCAATTCTCTGATTTTGATGTGTATCGCACAAGTCTGGGGGAACCGGATAATGATAACGACGGTGTTGCGGATGCCAGTGGCTCTCTGGATTTTGACAAGATCAAGCGTGAACTTGTTATGTATGGCGATACCCTGCTAACTGTATTCAAAGGGAAATTCAAAGATCTGTCGAGTACAACCAGCTGGCGCTTCTTATATGCCAGTTCCTATATCCCCTACGGCACTTATCTGGATGTTGCCGATGTACGGGTTCGGGTTTTTCGCAACAACAACTTGCTTTACGATTGCAATGGACTTAAAAGTACGTACACCAATTCCGGTGTGAACCGCACCTTTTATTTCGACGCAGGAATTCCGGCACTCATAAGTGCGAAGTGTCCGCTGTTCAGTGGTTTCACCTTTACCCGCCGCGACAGTGTGGAGTTGATCGTGAAATACCATGTAAGCAAGAACCCCGGGAATTTCGAGCGGAATATCGATCTGGTCAATTCGTTTTATACGAGCACTACAGCCAATCCATCTGCATCGCAGCGCTATCAGTGCGACACTTTCGCAGGTAAATTCCGTCTCATAGGGTATTACTTCACCAATTACGGGGCGAACATCTTCAGCACGAACTCCTGTTCACCCGTTTTGGTCACACAGAACTACTACCTCAGTGTAGGGGCTTGTTGTGGCAATTACGCCGGTGGGAATATATTCCCCTTTGAATACCGTTCCTGGGCGAAACTCGACGAGATCACCCTGCATGTTCCTCCCGGATTCCGACCAATACACGCCGATGTTCGGGAATATCGAACGAGCGGAACGGGATTTACTTCGAATATCTTCCTCGACACCATAAAGCCATACTCCATTTCCGGAGACAGCATTCGCTACAAGATCGGCGACAAGTACGAGGACAGTAACGGGGTAATTCCGCTCAGCGACGACGGGTTCTATGGTGTTTTCAGGGCATGGCTTCAGCCCACCTGCAATCTTGGATCCAGTACGCAGCTGATCCAATACGATTTTGACTATACCAAATTGAACTATCTGGGGACGGGAAATGAGATGATCCCCTCTGGTGCAAGCAGCGATCAATTGGTGTACGATGCCCCGATCATATCGATGGCTGTTGCACAGGATTTTGTACTGGCCAAATCGGATACCATTGAATGGGAGTTGAGATTGAACAACACATCCGGAACCTCATCAGGGAGTAACTTGTGGATCAGTTCCATGTACAACCCTAATGTTGAATTGGTCGAGATCGTGGATAAGGTCAGCGGCGCGAGATACAGTGCCGATAGCGCGGTATTCCACCTGGGTGATCTCCTGAGATCGGGTTATCGCGACCTGCTGATCCGTGCCATCTTCCAAGATTGCGATGCAGATAGCATCAAGATCCTGGTTGGGTACAATTGCGATGGTTATCCGAGCTCCCGGAACAACCTCTATTGTGCTGCTTTTGAAAAAACACTGTCCTACCTGCCACAGAACACGCGTCTCGATTCAGAGATCGAGGACAGCAACACAGTTGCGAATCTGTGTGAAGATCGATGGTACAGTGTGAAAATATCGAATACCGGTGAGGCCCGCGTGTTTGGGCTCTATCTCGATCTGACCCTGCGTTCGGGGATGAAACTTGGCGATACAGCCTGGGTATTCGCTCCCAATGGAAAAGATTCTTTCCTGATCACAGATCCAGTTACTATTGGCGGAGGCCGGGTTCGATGGAATATCTACAAAGGGGATTCTGCCTTGAGCAAAAATGGTCTGCCCGGTATAAATGGGGTTAATGCCCTGAACGTAAAGTTCAAGCTGAGCACGGATTGCGATTTCGTTGCATCGAGTTTCTTCCTCAGCCGGCCGGGCGGTTATCTGAAATGCGGGAATGCGGTATTGTCGGCGTTCGAAGTTGGGAATCCCATTGATATAGCGGGTATTAAGAAGCCCTATTTCTCCAGTGTACTTATGAAGGTCAATCCTCTGGAGGTTTGTAATTACAAGGATTCCATAGAGATCAAATTCATCAATCTGGGTCCGGATACGACCGGAGTAACGGATCGTATCCAACTGCTCCTGCCATCCGGATTCTCCATCGACACTACAGCGATCACGCTCCTTCATGGCAAACCGCAATCCGTGCAGTTCACACCCAACAATGGCGGACTCAAAGTAGATTGGATCATTGGAGAGGGATTGGTCCCCGGCGATTCCCTGCATTTCCGTACCCGACTGGCACTTGATCTCGGCAGTGTGGAATGCGGACTCACGGAGATGCTCATACAGGCGCTCGTTCTTCAGCCGGCACTGTGTGTGAAAACGAACACCTGGTGCGACATCAATGTGGCAACCAGCTCACAACAACTCATTGATTCGATCAAAAAGGCCGACTACCGGCTTAGCTATCTGGATGCTAAAGGACAACCTGTTGGCAATGTTGAGAAGATCAATCTGAATTACTCGATCAGAAACAGGGGAATTGGTAAATCCGGAATAGAATTGCTACAGATCCTGATCGTAGATGATGTGAACGGAAACGGACGCTATGATGCAGGGGAACTGGTGCTGTATCGCGACAGTATATTCGACGCGATACCTTATCTGAGCACCCTTAACCGGGCGATTCAGTTCAACACCTCGGGACTTCAGTCCTGTAGGTTATTGATCGCAACGGATTCCTCCAACTGTTCCTGTTCCTTCCGCAATGTGGCCATACCTCCTGTAAGTATTGAAAATGCGGGGCGCGACACAACAGTTTGCTCCGGTGAGAAAGTGCTCATCGGATTGGGAGCTATACCCGGAAGCATATATCGATGGGAGTCCAATCCCGGTATTGCAAAGCGCGATTCGGCAAGAACGCTGTTCGGCTGGGATCATTTGGGAAGAGGCGACAGCACGATACGATTGGTTCTGCGAACGACAAAGGGCAGTTGCGTGGCCTTCGATACCGTTGCTATAACCGTTAGGCCTGCGATCATTGTAGATCTGAGGGATACCGTTCCGGTATGCCGTGGTGCAAATGCCTTCATTGGTCAAACGGCTCGCGGAGGTTCCGGCACCTTGTCCTACAGTTGGACCCCAACCACCGATCTCACCTCGCCCACCGCTTCCAGAACCTGGGCCAAACCTTCCAATTCTACGACGTATACTGTCCAGATCTCCGATCCGAAGGGATGTAAGAAGCTGGATAGCTCTTTTGTACAAATTCTCGAGTTGCCCATCATCAGCATCAATGTGAAGGATACCTGTGCCGATTCCCTGGTGCAGTTCTTCAACCAATCCCAATCCTTCAACGGATCGTTCTACGCCTTCTACTGGGAGATCGGGCCGTCGATCGTTACCACCGATGAGGATCCCGTGATCAGTCTGGCCACACCCGGAACCTATTCCATTCGCTTCAATGTTACGGATTCCATGGGATGTTCTGCCAGTACGACCGATTCCGTTCAGATCTTCCCGAATCCATCGAATGCACTGATCCTGAACGATATCTGTGCTGGCGATTCCGTTCACTTTGTGGCAGACACGAGTGGTGGCCTAACGAATACCTGGTACATCAAAGGTGCGGCTCAAAATCCACCCGCTTTCCATCTGCGCTTCACGGCTGCAGATACAGTCGATGTCGCTCTCCGATCAACAAATTTGTTTGGCTGCTCAGCGCTCAGCAGGGATACACTGAATGTTTATGGGACACCTCAAATAGCTGCGAGCGGGATGGATGTGTGCCTGGGCGACAGTACTGTATTGCTTTCGAACGCTCTGGCCGATGATCGTGATTCAATCGTGCGATCAAGATGGTACGTAGATGGAATAAGCTATTCCGGTATGGACACGCTGCGCTTGCAATTTGCCGATACGGGATCTCACCCAATTGCCTTTGCAGTTCGAACTCTGGCCGGATGTTCGGATAGTCTGACCTTCCCATACAGGGTTCATGAGTTACCCCGGGCAAGAATACGTGCCATTGATGCCTGTGAAAATGGGCTGCTTCGTTTTATCGATCTCTCTACCATAGGATCCGGCAGTATTTCCGGAAGATCCTGGAACATGGGTACCGGTTATTTGAGCGGGAATGACACACTCGATGTCGCTGCACCTTCTGTGGAAACCCAGCGTGTGGATCTGGCTGTTATATCCGACAAGGGATGCACCGATACAACGCAAGGCGCCGGCTTTGTCCACAGCACAAGCAGATATGGTATAACCCTTTCCGGGAACTGCGCAAACGAGGTTATTGAGCTGCGGTCTGCCCCGGGTGATCCGGATTCGATTGCTCGTTTAAGATGGTTGTTCCATAACGGCGATTCTGTGATCGGAACCCTGGCCGATCACGTTTATGCCAACCCGGGTAGTTATGCGGTTCAAATTCGCCTTACAATGAACTCGGGTTGCGAAAAGGACAGCACAATTTATATAGACATCGATCCGCTTCCCAACGCCTTGATCAATGCCTATTTGCCTTGCGGAGATGACTCAGTTGTGGCTGTTAATGCAAGCACGACACCATCAGGTTTACTTAATTCCTCAGGCTGGTTCGTGAACAATGCGCCTCGCGGAAATGCCGATAGCCTCAAGTACAAGGCAAGTACTCCGGGTGCTACTCAAAACATCCGCCTCGAAATTCAGAATAGCTATGGTTGCGCCGACACGGCTTCAATCGACATCGACGCCGGTGTCCCAAATCAACCCGGTTTCCGTGTGAGCAATGCATGTGAAGGTGAACCTGTGCAAGTTGTGAATGAGATGGTGCTTGGCAGTGACCCGATCTCCGAGGTTCGCTACGAAATGGGCGATGGTGTTCAGATCGTGGATCCGGATTCATTCCCATATGCATATTCCGTGGCCGGGAATTATCTGATCCGACAAACGCTTACCAACAGCAAGGGCTGCACGGTGAACACTTCGCATACAGCGAGCGTGCATGATCTGCCTGTGGCCGGATTCTCGATCTTCCCCGATAAAACGGATATTCTCAACAGCGCCATACAGATCAACGACCAAAGTATTGGGGCAGACAGCATTTACTATGGCCTCAGCAATGGTACCTTCTATCTCGTTCCGGATTTTGAAGTGAGTTTCGATGATAGTGGAACCTATGTGATCCGACAATGGGTGTACAACCGCTTTAACTGCAGTGATTCCATATCAAGAACCGTGCGCGTCAACTTCCGGATCGCCATCTGGGTTCCCAACGCGTTCACTCCGAATGGCGACACCAAAAACGGGATATTCAGACCGTATGGCGATGGGATCGTATCCTTTGACCTGCGCATATTCAACCGATGGGGAGAGCAGATCTTCCAATCAACACCGGAAGTCCAGGGATGGGATGGAGTGAATGCAATGCCCGGGGTTTACATGTACCGTTTGGAAGTGACGGACTATGAGGGGAAACCGCATTATTTCAACGGGGTTGTTCACTTGCTACGCTAGATCATCCCTTCGCTTTCCGCACACGATTGGATTGGCAACAGACACCTCTACCCTATTTTAACTTTTATCAAGATCAACAGGATCAACACGTTCAACGGAAGTAACCACCAAACCCATCGCGTATTGTTCTTTCCGAAGATCGAATTCGAGATGAAATGGTCCATTTTGCCATAAAGTTTTGCACTAGCCTCGCTCTTATTCCCGTTTAAGACATCTTCCTTAAGATCCATGAGCATGCCCACAAATGGGATTCGATCCAGTATCATTGTGATCCCTTCTCGCATAAAGCGTGGCATCCTTTGAAATCTGGCGTTCAGCAAATTACCAAGATCCAACACTTTTGTGATCTGACTGTCCGTGAGGTCAGCTTTCCCTTTAAACACGTTTTCGGCTTTGTCAATCAACAATTCGCTGATTCGGTAAAAAAAAGAAGATAGATTTCCATAGATCACTCGCATGGTGTCAAGTACAACATATTGATAGGTTCTATAGGCAGAGATGAAGGTAAAGCCCAACCCGATGATGAGGATCAGTAGCACGAACAATAGTTTGTTGAACTCGAAGGGTAATGAGATCAGGCGAATGATCGAGTAGAACAACAGTAAGGTGTTTGTGATCCCAAACAGGAATAGCACGGAAAAGAAGCGCTTCACGCCATGTACACCCTGTTTTCTGCCCTCTTTTAGTAATCGCCGGGGGTGATCGAGCAGTGCGAATAGTTTAGAGTTGTTTTCTTCACTTTCGGGCAGATCATCAAATTCGACAACAAACTCCCGCTCCCCATTACCATTCACCTGGTATGTCCCTTCAATTGTGGATCTTCTTTTCATAGTTTTGTGAACAGGGCGAAACGAATCGGTTAAGGGCCGATCAGATCAACTGAGTCCGGATCAAGTTTAAGCTGAGGATGCCCAGGGTTAGCGCAATAAGGTGATATTGCCTTTGAAATCGTAGAGTTCGCCGGTACTGCTTTTTGCTCTGATCTTGTAGGCATACACGCCCGATTGGCATGGCTCGCCTTTGAATGTTCCATCCCATCCGGCATCGATATCGCTTGAATAATAAACAATGTCGCCCCATCTGCTCAGGATCCAAACCTCGTATTCCTGCACGAAGCGACCATGAACCCGATGAACTTCATTGGTTTCAGGACCTAAGCCATTGGGTGAAAATGCGGTAGGAACAAAAAGCTGAATATCGGGTCCAACATGGATCATCCGTTCGTAGTCGTCCTCACAGCCAAATTTAGAAGTGGCCGTAAGTACAACCCGGTAAAAACCAGTATCCTTGGGGAATACAAATCGAGGGGAGGTTTGCGTGCTGGATCTTCTGCCGCTTCCCGTCCCGAAATCCCATAGGAAGCTCATGGAATCGTCGCAAATGGAGCTGTTTGTAAAGCTTGCCAAGGTATTGCGTTGCGACAAATAACTTCCCGGATCCACCACAAAATATGCCTCGGGTCTATCAAATACGACCACTTCATGTGGTTCCGATATCCATGCACATCCCTGCTCATTGAGGGTTTCGAAATTCAAGGTATACGTACCGGATCCGGTATAGGTATATGTGGGATCAGCCACAGTCTGGTAACTGCCGGGGTCAGCGGGTACCCCAAATCGCCAGATATGATCTACCGAGTTCCAATCTACACCCGGGGTGGACCAGGCTCTGCGTGGTCGCAGGGAAAATGGCTCACAGCCATTCAATAGCGAATCGATCAAAGTAAAGCGGGCCAATTTCGAAACAGGAATTTCCCATTGCTCAGTAGTCGGGCAATCCGCAGATCGGGTGATGAAGGTAAGATCCAGCACCCAGGCACTCAGGGAATCCGGTTGATCGAGTCGGATCTGAGAAGTTTGGGCATTCAACTCGTACTTACTGCCCATATGCTCCAATTCGACCAAACCTCCATTAAGTTCTAAACCGGTTAGTTGAAGGTTCTCCCCTTCACACAGGAACGCCGGAATAGAATCCAGTTGTAAGGATACTCTGGGGATAACTTCAGAAGTCAGATCGAAATTGAAGGTACAGGCTCCTCGTACCAGGGTATAGCGCACCGAACCCAACCCATTCATACCGGTTGTATTCCATACATCACCCTGCACACCGTTTCCACTCCACACACCATCACCGGGATCGGCCGTGAGCGTCACTAGATCTGAGGTACAAAGAGTATCGCGCATATCGAATTCCACATCCGGAGCACACTGAACCGAGAGGGAAACATCCTTGGTATCGAAACAGCCAAAACGATCGTAGGTGTAGTTCAATTGAATATCGGATCCGCACAACTCGGAACTTAGCACACCTTCTCGCAGAAACTCCGGATGCGAGTAGGAGTTCCATCCTCCACCGGAAGGGGAAACCTGAAAGAGATCATTCAGGTCGATATCCGCATTTTGACATTGAATTCCGGGGTCTGTGAATTCGATAACGGCTTGTTCAAGCAAGTGAAACCAAGCGGTATCAGAACTTGAACAGCCAAAGGAATTGACAACTTCGCAAATGACCCGGTGTGAACCGCTTCCCAAGCTGTCCAATTCAACCCAGTACCGCCCGTCCTCCTGAACGATGGGTATTTGTTTCCCTTCAATAGACCAGTGCACTTGAAAATCGCGCAATTGAAAAGGAAGCACGATGAGGTTATTGAGCAGGAATTTACCGCCGAAAGAACAGGACGTGATATCGCGCATACGGAGTTCCGGCATGGGGTGAACGGTTACGCAAATACGTTCTTCGACCACACAATGATCCCGATCGCTCGAGACATTGTAATCCCAACATTGTGTGGATCCCAGGTAGCGACTAGGGATACGATCCGTATCGATCACGTGCCCATCGATCAAAGTTAAGGTTCCGTTCGTGAATGAACCCGTTTTGGGTTCCAGGAAATTGAAGAGGTCTACTTGTTGTCCATCAGGACAAATACCGGCCAAAGTGGCTCTTCTTATAACGGGGAGGGTATCTACTTCAACAGGAAGTACCAGGCTGTTGCGGCATTTGAGATTATCCGATTTGGAGTAGTACTCCAGAAGAATCGGATTGAAATTCCTCGTTCGCGACACATGGGGTTCTACCAAATACATGGAATTGCTCAAACGGGTTGTCCCCGACCACCAGATGACAGAATCTGTTCTGTAACCACTTACCTCATTCAAATGCAACTTGAGTGAATCCCCTTCACAGATCTGAACGGAACCGCTGATACTGAGTTCCGGACCTGAAATCTGCTTCCCGGTCCATGCGATCTTTTGAGAGGTATTCTCCGAACACCCGGAATAATTCCGAACGGTTAACAAGACCGTATAGTTCCCGGGTTTTTTAAAAAGTAAGGTGTCGCGGGCACGTGCGTCGCCCTGTGTACGCCCTCCAATTGAATCTACGACCTGCCAATTGTAAAAATTGATCTGTTGAGATTGATCTGTAATCGCCAGAACTTCAAGATTTCCACATTTCATCCGGGTGGATTCGATGCGTACCTCCGGCTTCTTTACGACTTTGATCTCGATCCAGCGCTCGCTATAGGCATTGATCGGGCAATGATCATCATAAGCCCTCACGCGCAATTTGTAGGGCTCTTCACGGGCATCGCTACTATCAGGCCTCCAGCAAAAACGTATGGAGGAATAAGGTGCTGTATTCAGGCGTTGAACCTGTATTCGGCTGCTGTCCGAATCGAATGAATATACGAAACGTACACTATCCTGTGGGGAGGAAGAACCATCGGGTAGCTGTACCGGTATATCCTCAGCCAACACATTAAAACACAATTCGGTTCCCTCACAAACCTGAAAACGGAACGGATCTGCGGCACTGCTGCTTGTCGATATTTTGGGCGCATGGTTGAAATCCTCAAATACGTATTGCTGAATATCTCTGCGCACAATGCCTACCAATCTGATCTGGCCACTCACCCTGGAATAGATCTCCACGGAGTAGGCACTCACCGTTTTTTCACCGGCCTGTACCGGGGTGTATCTGAATTCTCCGCTCGTCCGATTCAAAACGTATCCGATCGGTGGATCATTGGAAGGTACCGGATTGCAATCCGGGTCCGAAGCGCAATAAACCGTCATAGGTCTATCGGGACTGTATCCCGTCCGGTAGGTAAGCGGCTTCCCAAAATCGCGAAGTGGGGCAACTGCCTTGAAAAGAAGGGAATCCCAATCGGCATCCGTGCGAGTGAGTCGATGGCGGATCGGGGCATTTAAGGAAAGTATGAGATCCGGGTCTGCCGAGAATTCCGGAGAGGAATGATGCACCACCGGATCTATATAGGCAAAGTTGAAGAACAACGCTTCCTGTTCCGATACATTACTGAGGTAATCCGACCTGGATGCGAGTTTCACATAAACCTCGAATCCGCAACTGGCGTAAGCCGCATAATCGTCAAAGTCGATCTCTACAGAATAACGATGGATCTCCGCACCGAAATTTGCATTACTATTGGAATCACAGCTTGTTCTCACGGCCGAACAGGCGGGCAGGATCTTTCGGAAGGATACAAATTGTGGCTGTATGGTGGCCAATTCTCGACTCGAGCAACTTCGACGTGACGAAGAGCGGAGATATACATTGAAATCACCGCAATCTTTCGTTGAACTTCCCCCGCCCCGACCGGATAATTTGCACTCCGAACAGTCTCGGTAAAGATCGATGTAGAAGGTATAAACGTTGTCGGACTTCCACTTATAGGTGATATCGCCTCCCAAAATATGTGTGGCTGATCCATAACGAATCCCGCTGAACAAGACAATTGCCAACAGTAGGATCCGTTTCATAACACCAAATTTACAAAAAAGCGATGAACGAAACACATTCGCTCATCGCTTCACTTTCGTATTTAAGTTCTTCGTTATTTGAGCAAAGTAACCGTTCCGCTGTACTGATACGGATCTCCGGCCCAACTCACCACATCCAGGTGATAGGCGTAAACGCCCGGTTGCACCGGTTGGCCCTTATAGGTTCCGTCCCATTTCTCATTCGGATCCTTACTTTCCCACAAGATCTCCCCCCAACGGTTGAAGATGATCATGTGGTAGTCGCGCACCCCGTCGTTCACCTTGGCCCGGAAGCCGTCGTTGGCCAAGGGGCCTCCGCCATCCGGTGAGAACGCATTGGGGATGAACACCAGGATATCCGGACCAATGATCACATTCTTGGTGATCGAATCCCGACAACCATGTACCGTCTCTACCCACAATGTAACAAAGTACATCCCCGTATCGGCCGGGTAGAAGAAGGTCGGACTCTGCTGCCACGAGGTATCCTCGGTATCCAGCGGATCGCCAAAATCCCAGAAGTTCGTTTGGATACTCGCATTCAAGGTATTCTCAACCGTGCTCTGGTTGTTGAACGTGAAGCGCGGCAGAGCGGCCGTTGTGCTGTTGTTCGGATTCGGAAGGAAGTCCGCTACCGGGATCGGATACACATCGATGTTCAAATTCAAGCTCGTATCACATCCTTTGTCGGATGTAACCTGCAAGCTCACCGCATTCGGACCGTTTTGAGTGAATACGTACGACGGATTCTGAACATTATCGTTTCCGCCATCTCCAAAATCCCAGGCATACTGCGCCGTGGCCGCATCGATCTTATTGTTGAATACCGTGGTGAAGTTCGCTGTTACCGGATTACATCCGTCGTAATCGTCTGAGGCGATCGTCGCATTCGGGATCGGATGTACCGTTACCGTGAACAGGTCGTCCACGAACGGACAGGCATTACCCGGTTCGGTTTGTACGTACAACAAACGGCGGTTCGTGGAATCATTGTTCGTATTGAACGAGAAGCGCACGCTTTTCGCATTGGCGTTATCGACCGTTCCTCCGGTAAGTGGCAGCCAACTGATCCCGGTGGTATTGGAATAGGTGGCCTCCACCTGAACACTCATGGAGTTCGTGCGGCAGAATTGCGTATCCGGGGTGATGATGTCGATCTCGGGCAAGGCCTCGATCAATACAGCCACGGAATCCACGCCCCTGCAGCCCTTGGTATCCACAAAATTGTATTTGATGAAGAACGGTGAACCCGGAGGTGAGGCCGTTGGACGGAAGCGGTTGCCCACTACTGCACCGGCATGCGGCGAAGACCAGGTCCCTCCTGCAGGTGTGGCCAGCATATTGATGTCCGGATTCGTTTCACAGAACAGATACGGTGGCGCCGGATAGCCCAGATCAAGAACCGACTCGTCGATATTCGGTTTCGGAAGCGGGTTGATCACCAGCGTAGTATCCCGGAAGGTCGGACAGCCACTGCGCGTATGCGTATAGCGCATGTAGATCCTTCCTCCACTCGATGGGGTTTGGAAGGTATTCACCGTATCGCCCGTAACATCGTCGCCACGGAAGGCGCCAACTATATTGCTGTAGCGCAGGTAACCCGGTATGGTGGTGTCATAAGGTGCCCAATGTCCATCCGGTGGGTACACATTACTCATCACCTTCAGATCTACTTCACCCTCATCCCAGCACAGTTCGCGGAATGGCGAGAAGGATATCTTCGGTACCAGCGTGATGGCTATGGTCGCTGTATCGCGGTTGTAACAACCATCTCCGCTGCGGTATACCAACTCGATCACGATCGTGTCGGCCGTTTTGCCGTTCAATGGCATATTATTCTCATCGATCCGAAGTACGTATTCCGGGAATCCTACCCCACCACGCAGGTCGAACAGGATCTTCGAGAAGTCGTACGATTTGCAATCCAGACAGTTCCAGGTTTGCGTTCCCAAATTCAGGTTACCCGGAGCAATTACGATCTCATCGCCCAAATTCACGATCTCCTTGTCCTGACAGAAATAACCGTCCCGCAATTGGACACGGGGCAACGGATTCACCGTAATGGTAAAACTGTCCCTGCTTATACAGGCCGTTGATGGATCCACATAGGTATAGGTAACCCAGTTCACCGTGCGGTTGGTGGCACAGGCCAGTTGGGTCTGGAACAAATAGCCCGAGGTCACATAGGTCGGGTTCTGCACACACGACCAGAAACCTCCTGCCGGCTTCTCATCCAACCGCAGGTTCACAACACCCGCATCGCAGCAGATCGTTTTGTTGGCCGGCATGGTAAGTATGGGCAGCGGGTTCACCTTTACCGAGACCGAATCGTCATCGAAACAGGTGGTGGTATCTTCAGTGACCCAAAGCCCCAATCGGTAATCGGAACTCACCCGAAGATTGAACTGCTGGGTATCCCGGGTTCCCATATCCTTATCCGGGGGAGTAGTGTAATTCCACCAGCGGTAGGTTCCCGTTTTGGCGTTATTGGCCGTATCAAGTCCCTTGGCAACAAGCGTCAGTACATCGTCCCAACAGATGGTCTGGTTTGGACCCGCATTGGCCTCCACATGATCGTTCACCCGAAGGATCATGGTATCGCTGGCCGCGCAACCCAGTGAGTCGCGAACCGTTATGATGTATTCTCCAGCTATGCTGGTCTTCAATATCGTATCGGTACTGGTGAGCACCCCATTGTGGTACCATTCCTTGTACAGGGTATCACCCTGACGGACGCGGTACTCGCTGGTATCCCGCGGATCGTCCCAATAGGCCAGTGAATCGATCGGTACCAACAGGATCGAATCGTAATCACAGATCCGCCGATCCGGGCCGATCTTGACGATCGGATTCTCCCGAAGGAAGACATACGAGGAATCCCAGGCTGTACAGCCGTTCCCGTCGGTGATCTCTACGTAAAATGCCGTATCCGGAGTCCAGCTCGGAACTTTTACGTCCAGATAATCGGTTGTGTCGCCCGTTCCCCATTTGAATTTCACAGGTGGTGTACCGTTCTTGATCCTGGGTTGAAGGCGCAGCGTGGTTCCGGCACATACAAAGGTATCCGGACCAAAGTTCACGTCCACTTCCAACAGATCCGGTACCTTGATGGTATCGTAGTAGTTCGTTGGACAGTTGGGTGCGTTGTTGATCGTATGTTGAATGATATACGTACCGCCCTTGCGGAACAGGATCGTATCTTTTTGTTTGGTACTCAGGAAACTTCCGGTACTCTCGATATAGCCCTGCGAACGGCTGAACAGGATCTTCTGATCCTTATCCAGAAGCTGCCATTGGTAGCGAGGCGGATTCTTGAAATTGGGGAAGATCTCCGATTCGATCGCATAGCGTCCGCACGGTAGTTTGGTGATCTTACGCTCGGTTTGGGCCTTTGGTTTAACCAATACCTGAAACGAGCGCACTGTTACCGCGTTCAACGGACATGCATCATCCCGTGCCGTGACCGTGAACGAATAGGGAAGATCACTGGCCGAACCCACAGGTGGTGTCCAGCAGAATCGTCCGGTTTGCAGTCGGGCTGTCGGGTTGATCACCGTAAATGTTGCACCAGGTATACCCCGGTTCCATTTGATGGTGACCGTATCGGGATCAGGTTTAGGTAGAGGGGGTGGTGGAACGAATACCTTATCGTCCGTAGTTATGTTAAAGCACAGATTTGTCCCCTCACAGACCGAATAACTATATGGCCCTTTGATCTCGGGGGGGTTGTTATCCGGACAGGTCTTGGTCCAGAACTGCATGTCCCGGTGGGTGATCCCGATTATCTCATACTTACCGCTTTTGTTTTTCCGCCATTCTGTCACCTTCATCACCGCAACCGTTACTTCATCGCACTTGATCGGTGTGAAGATCAGGTCTCCGGTCTCCGGATCGAGGTAAAGTCCGATCGGTGGGTTTGCATTCGGGTTAACCGTTCCGCGTCCGGTTGGGTCGTACGCCTTGAAAGGATTTTTATACGAATAATTACCGCTGTAATTCAATTTTTGGTTGTAACCACTCAATGGTTCGCTGAAGGAGTAGGACAGCGAATCGAAGTTGGCTGTATCTGATGCACCATTGTTGTAGAAAAATGGCGTGTTACAGCACAGGAAGGCGATCGGTTCCGTAGTAAGGGCTGGTGAACTGTTACACGGGGCCTTACACAAATTGATCATCGCATAGGTGTAGAAGTTCCCGCTAACTCCAGTATTGATGGCTCCGTTTCGGCAACACTGGCCCGTCTCAAAGATCACCTCGCAACAGTTCTTCAGATTGCTGTAAGGTGTCTTGTTGAAATCAATGGTCACCTCAAAAGTGTGTTCTTCGATTCCCTCACCCGACGGACGATTCTGCGGCGTACATGGATTTCCGGCAGAAGCACAAACGGGTGTTACGTCGCGAATACCGGTCAGGGTCAAAGAAACCGACTGCGCACTTCCTCCACTTGCGCAGCGAACTCGGGTTTGGCTTGCCGGATTGGAAAGGGATATACCCCGGCAGTCGCGATAGATCTTCAAAATGAACTTGAACTTCAACGTATCGATACACTTGTAGGTGATATCAGCTCCCATCATGTGTGACGCCTGTGTGCTCTGAACACCGAAGCCCATGAACAAAATGGTACTGAGTACAAGAACGAGGCTGAAGAATTTGAAACGTCCTGGTATAAGTCTCTTCATAACTAACGGGCTAAAATAAGTCATTTTTTCACTTTTGTGGGAATTCCCCTCTCAATACCCCTTCGCACTGTTGCACGGAAATTGGCATCAAAGGGGGAAAACTGTTCCCTCAGTTAGAAGACCTCTTAATTGGTGATTATGCTGCTTCGTGAGAAGAAATTATATCATGGAATGTTCAGATTTAACCACAACTGGCTGTTTTCCAATCATTTAAACTCGAAACAATCCATAATAATTCTTGATATTGTACCAAAAAAAAAGCGATGAACGAATCAAGTCCGTTCACCGCTTTCCTGTTTATTGAGTATCTGCCTACTTGAGCAAAGTAACCGTTCCGCTGTATTGATACGGATCTCCGGCCCAACTCACCACATCCAGGTGATAGGCGTAAACGCCCGGTTGCACCGGTTGGCCCTTATAGGTTCCGTCCCATTTCTCATTCGGATCCTTACTTTCCCACAAGATCTCCCCCCAACGGTTGAAGATGATCATGTGGTAGTCGCGCACCCCGTCGTTCACCTTGGCCCGGAAGCCGTCGTTGGCCAAGGGGCCTCCGCCATCCGGTGAGAACGCATTGGGGATGAACACCAGGATATCCGGACCAATGATCACATTCTTGGTGATCGAATCCCGACAACCATGTACCGTCTCTACCCACAATGTAACAAAGTACATCCCCGTATCGGCCGGGTAGAAGAAGGTCGGACTCTGCTGCCACGAGGTATCCTCGGTATCCAGCGGATCGCCAAAATCCCAGAAGTTCGTTTGGATACTCGCATTCAAGGTATTCTCAACCGTGCTCTGGTTGTTGAACGTGAAGCGCGGCAGAGCGGCCGTTGTGCTGTTGTTCGGATTCGGAAGGAAGTCCGCTACCGGGATCGGATACACATCGATGTTCAAATTCAAGCTCGTATCACATCCTTTGTCGGATGTAACCTGCAAGCTCACCGCATTCGGACCGTTTTGAGTGAATACGTACGACGGATTCTGAACATTATCGTTTCCGCCATCTCCAAAATCCCAGGCATACTGCGCCGTGGCCGCATCGATCTTATTGTTGAATACCGTGGTGAAGTTCGCTGTTACCGGATTACATCCGTCGTAATCGTCTGAGGCGATCGTCGCATTCGGGATCGGATGTACCGTTACCGTGAACAGGTCGTCCACGAACGGACAGGCATTACCCGGTTCGGTTTGTACGTACAACAAACGGCGGTTCGTGGAATCATTGTTCGTATTGAACGAGAAGCGCACGCTTTTCGCATTGGCGTTATCGACCGTTCCTCCGGTAAGTGGCAGCCAACTGATCCCGGTGGTATTGGAATAGGTGGCCTCCACCTGAACACTCATGGAGTTCGTGCGGCAGAATTGCGTATCCGGGGTGATGATGTCGATCTCGGGCAAGGCCTCGATCAATACAGCCACGGAATCCACGCCCCTGCAGCCCTTGGTATCCACAAAATTGTATTTGATGAAGAACGGTGAACCCGGAGGTGAGGCCGTTGGACGGAAGCGGTTGCCCACTACTGCACCGGCATGCGGCGAAGACCAGGTCCCTCCTGCAGGTGTGGCCAGCATATTGATGTCCGGATTCGTTTCACAGAACAGATACGGTGGCGCCGGATAGCCCAGATCAAGAACCGACTCGTCGATATTCGGTTTCGGAAGCGGGTTGATCACCAGCGTAGTATCCCGGAAGGTCGGACAGCCACTGCGCGTATGCGTATAGCGCATGTAGATCCTTCCTCCACTCGATGGGGTTTGGAAGGTATTCACCGTATCGCCCGTAACATCGTCGCCACGGAAGGCGCCAACTATATTGCTGTAGCGCAGGTAACCCGGTATGGTGGTGTCATAAGGTGCCCAATGTCCATCCGGTGGGTACACATTACTCATCACCTTCAGATCTACTTCACCCTCATCCCAGCACAGTTCGCGGAATGGCGAGAAGGATATCTTCGGTACCAGCGTGATGGCTATGGTCGCTGTATCGCGGTTGTAACAACCATCTCCGCTGCGGTATACCAACTCGATCACGATCGTGTCGGCCGTTTTGCCGTTCAATGGCATATTATTCTCATCGATCCGAAGTACGTATTCCGGGAATCCTACCCCACCACGCAGGTCGAACAGGATCTTCGAGAAGTCGTACGATTTGCAATCCAGACAGTTCCAGGTTTGCGTTCCCAAATTCAGGTTACCCGGAGCAATTACGATCTCATCGCCCAAATTCACGATCTCCTTGTCCTGACAGAAATAACCGTCCCGCAATTGGACACGGGGCAACGGATTCACCGTAATGGTAAAACTGTCCCGGCTTATACAGGCCGTTGATGGATCCACATAGGTATAGGTAACCCAGTTCACCGTGCGGTTGGTGGCACAGGCCAGTTGGGTCTGGAACAGATAGCCCGAGGTCACATAGGTCGGGTTCTGCACACACGACCAGAAACCTCCTGCCGGCTTCTCATCCAACCGCAGGTTCACAACACCCGCATCGCAGCAGATCGTTTTGTTGGCCGGCATGGTAAGTATGGGCAGCGGGTTCACCTTTACCGAGACCGAATCGTCATCGAAACAGGTGGTGGTATCTTCAGTGACCCAAAGCCCTAATCGGTAGTCGGAACTCACCCGCAGATTGAACTGCTGGGTATCGCGGGTTCCCATATCCTTATCCGGGGGTGTGGTGTAATTCCACCAGCGGTAGGTTCCCGTTTTGGCGTTATTGACCGTATCGAGTCCCTTGGCCACCAGGGTTAACACATCGTCCCAACAGATGGTCTGGTTTGGTCCCGCATTGGCTTCCACATGATCGTTCACCCGCAGTATCATCGTATCGCTGGCCGCACAACCCAGTGAGTCGCGAACCGTTATGATGTATTCTCCCGCGATGCTGGTCTTTAATATCGTATCGGTACTGGTGAGCACACCGTTGTGGTACCATTCCTTATACAGGGTATCACCCTGACGAACGCGGTACTCGCTCGTATCCCGCGGATCGTCCCAATAGGCCAGTGAATCGATCGGCACCAACAGGATCGAATCGTAATCGCAGATCCGCCGATCCGGGCCGATCTTGACGATCGGATTCTCCCGAAGGAATACATACGAGGAATCCCAGGCTGTACAGCCGTTCCCGTCGATGATCTCCACGTAGAAAGATGTATCCGGATTCCAGCTGGGAACGGTCACATCGAGATAATCAGTAGTATCGCCGGTTCCCCATTTATATTTAACGGGTGGGGCTCCGTTCTTGATCCTCGGTTGCAGGCGAAGCGTGGTCCCCGCACATACAAAGGTGTCCGGTCCAAAGTTCACATCCACCTCCAACAGATCCGGTACCTTGATGGTATCGTAGTAGTTCGTTGGACAGTTGGGTGCGTTGTTGATCGTATGTTGAATGATATACGTACCGCCCTTGCGGAACAAGATCGTATCTTTTTGCTTGGTACTCAGGAAACTTCCGGTACTCTCGATATAGCCCTGCGAACGGCTGAACAGGATCTTCTGATCCTTATCCAAAAGCTGCCATTGGTAGCGAGGCGGGTTCTTGAAATTGGGGAAGATCTCCGATTCGATCGCATAGCGTCCGCATGGCAGTTTGGTGATCTTACGCTCGGTTTGGGCCTTTGGTTTAACCAATACCTGAAACGAGCGCACTGTTACCGCGTTCAACGGACATGCATCATCCCGTGCCGTGACAGTGAACGAATAGGGAAGATCACTGGCCGAACCCACAGGTGGTGTCCAGCAGAATCGTCCGGTTTGCAGGCGGGCTGTCGGGTTCACTACCGTGAATGTCGCCCCCGGTATACCCCGGTTCCACTTAATGGTGACCGTATCGGGATCCGGTTTAGGTAATGGAGGTGGTGGAACGAACACTTTATCGTCCGTGGTTATGTTGAAGCACAGATTGCTTCCTTCACATACCGAATAGCTATAGGGTCCTTTGATCTCGGGCGGATTGTTATCCGGACAGGTCTTGGTCCAGAACTGCATGTCCCGCCTCGTTATACCGATCAATTCATATTTGCCACTTTTATTTTTCCTCCATTCGCGCACCTCCAATACGGCTACAGTGATCTCATCACATTTAACTGGTGTGAAGATCAGGTCTCCGGTTTCAGGGTCCAGGTAGATACCGATAGGTGGGTTTGCATTCGGATTAACTGTTCCGCGTCCGGTTGGATCGTAGGCTTTGAAAGGCGTTTTATAGGAATAGTTCCCGCTGTAGTTGATCTTCTGATTCCAACCGCTCAGCGGGTCAATGAAAGAATAAGAAAGCGAGTCGAAGTTGGCTGTATCCGATGCCCCATTGTTGTAAAAGAACGGACTGTTACAACAGAGGAATGCGATCGGTTCCGTAGTAAGGGCCGGTGAACTGTTACACGGTGCCTTACACAGATTGATCATCGCAAAGGTGTAGAAGTTGGCATTCGATGCACCGGTGTTGATGGAACTATTTCGGCAACACTGGCCTGTTTCAAAGATGACCTCACAACAGTTCTTCAGATTACTATATGGCGTTTTATTGAAGTCGATCGTGACTTCAAAGGTGTGTTCTTCAATCCCTTCTCCGGTTCCCCAGGTATTTTTTGGATTACAGGGATTACCGGCCGATGCACAAACGGGTGTAACGTCGCGAATTCCTGTCAGGGTCATGGACACGGATTGCGCACTTCCTCCGGAAGCACAGCGCACACGTGTCAAACTGGAAATATTCGAAAGTGGAACACCCCGACAATCGCGGTACATCTTAACCACGAATTTAAATTTCAAAGTGTCGATACACTTATACGTGATATCGGCACCCATTACGTGCGTGGCATGTGCTTTGGGAGCCACAAAACCGAGCATAAATATGGATAGAACTACTGTAAGTTGACTAAAAAATTTCATGTAGCTTCGAGTTAAAATTTGTTCATAAAGCACAATAAATCAAACCTTTAGGATCTCTCAAGACCGTTCCAGGACTAGAAGTTTCAACTTCCTTGAACCCAGCTCGGATCGAGTTTCCACAAAGAAGACACCTGGCCGCGAGAAAATGTTGCATGGTATTGTAAAAATCTTCTTTGTTCCATCAAAATTTTCCTGTTCAAACAACAAACGCCCTTTCAGATCGAGGATCCGCACGGTCTGAAATGATCCGTCAATATACAAGGTCTCACCGATCCAAAGTGGATTGGGATAGATCCCGGCCTCGCCCGGGTCGATATCCTCTGCTCTTAAAGCATCAAATACCTCAACATAAACGGTATCGGTTGCGGAGCAAGTATTGCTATCGGTGAACGTGTAATAGATCCTGAACGGAAGGTCAAGCGGTGCGCTGGAAGGATGAAATACATCGCGATTCAAAGTTCTCGGATAGTCAGCTGTCCAAACACCGCCCTCCGGGATTCCGGAAAGTGTAATGAACGGGTTGCGCTGTTTGATCCGGAACGGTTCCGTACTGTCTTCTATCTGAAGGCTCCGAGTATCGATCTTCACACTAGGTTTTTTAAAGACCGTCAAAGTAGTATCCCGAACAAAATCGCAACCCGAATTGCTGTGTGTATAGCGCAAATAGATCCTTCCTCCTCCTTCAGGTATCTTCAAAAGATCTATACTATCTCCTTTTCCAACTCCTCCATAGAAAGCGTTTTTAACTTCTGAATAGTTTAAATATCCACTTATGGATGTATCGTATGGCATCCAGTACCCATCGGAGGGCTTCACGCCTGTATACTGCTTAAGATCAATGGATTCCCTTTCCCTGCACAATCCCGAAAACGGCTCCCAACGGATCTCTATATCGCGAACAACGCGAACTGTGGCCGTATCGCGATTTATACAGCCAAATACGTCGGTATATTCAAATTCTATTTCCAGCGTTTCTTCGGCCCCCTGAAATGGGAAATGTGCCGTGTCAATTCGAAGTATATGATCCGGATATGGGAATCCATTGTTCCGGTCGTGTAAGATGTCGCTCCAGTTGTAGGTACTCCCGCAATTCAAACAGTTGTATTTGTGTGTCCCCAATCTCAAATTGGATGGTAAAAAAACCAGTTCACGTGCCAACTCGACCTGTTTTTTACTTTGGCAGGTAAACAGATCCCTTACACCCACACGGGGCAAGGGTCGAACCGTAACGGGAAAGCTATCGACCGCCACACATTGGTTATTGGTGTCCATTAGGTTATAGCTCAGCCAATAGATCGCTTTGGTATGGGAACAAGCCGACGAAACATCAAACGAATCTCCGTTCAAAATGAGGGTAGGATCCGAAGTACAATTCCAGATACCGCCACCCTGACTTGCCAGGCTTCGCAGATCAAGATCCCCGTTGCAACATACCTCCTTCGGTCCAGGCATCTGTAAGCCCATAACCGAGTGTGCTCCTACATCAAACGTATCATTTGAATAACACGTAACACCGAGTTCAGTTACTTTCATGCTCAGCCACACTTTCAGATCGGTTCGAATAGTCACGTTCAAGCTATCACCCGTTCCTAATGAAACAGGCGCGGAACCATTGATATTGAACCAGTAGATATCCATATTGGCCTTGGGATGGATCAATTGGCGATCTGAAATATGAAAGAGCACGTCAGATCCCGGACAAACCGTAGAGTCCTGTACTGCGGAACGCGCCTTGTACTCGTTCCGGTCCAGTCGCATTGAATCTCGGGCCGTGCATCCCAGCGAATCGCGCACAAAGATCTCGTAAGTTCCTTCCTTCGACACCCAATATGACTTGGAGGAACCCAGGGTATCAGTACTTTTTCCATCGCGAAAAACTACTATTCGATTTAAAAGGGAACCCTGCAGACGAGGTAAATACGAGGTGTCGCGAGGATCGTCCCACCAGGCCAGTGAATCCCGGCTTTTTAAATGAATGGAATCTCCGGAACAAATGCGCTTATTCAATCCCAGATCTGCGAAAGGACGCGGCCTCTTGAGGACGGTGATGGCCGCTCTGTTCGCACATCGGTTTGCATTTTCAACTTCCAGCCAAACCGTTTCATGAGCTAAGGTATCGTTCACCTTAAAGCGAACGGAGGCGCTGCTTTCGCCTGTGCTCCAGGTATATTTCAAGGGCAAGAGGGTATCTGATAAATACGCTGAAAGTTCAACGCTTTCTTTGTCGCAAGTGAATGTATCTCCGCTGCTTGTGAACTTGATCTGTGGTATAGTTCCAACTGTTAATGTGTCTATGAACAGAACAGGGCAACCATTTGCATCGGAGAGTTGATGGCGCACATAGTACTTTCCACCTTTCAACAGATGCAGTGTGTCCACGGCAGCTTTACTTATAGTGGAGCCATTGGATCTGAAGCTGAAGACCCCGGGATCGTACACCGCATTCCCATTGCTATCCAACAGGTTCCAGATATACTTCAGTGGAGATCGGAACACGGTGTCGGGTATGCTTTTGAGTTCAACATCGGAACAGCTCAATGCCCGGATGGACGTGCGACCTTTGCTCTTCGGACGCACCTGAACATGAAAAGCGCGAATACTGGTTGCTCTTTCGGGACAATGATCGTCTTGAACTTTTACGGCAAAGTCGTAGGGGTAGGTTCTGGAAGTTCCCCGAGGCGGTGTCCATGAAAAGCGTCCTGTTTTGAGGCGGGCTGTGGGATCTAGAATTTTGAATTCAGCCATAGGTATGCCTTTGTTCCAGGTCATTTCCAGCGTATCTGCCGGAGGCTTTGGAGCAGGTGGAGGCGGAATGAATACTTTGTCGTCCGTAGTTATATTGAAACTTAATGTCGTTTCTTCACAAACCGAATAGGAAAAAGGGCCGTTCAGGATAGGAGGATTGTTGAGCGGACACTGGCTTACCTCAAACTGCATATCCCTCCTCGTTGTGCCGATCTGCACAAACTTACCGGAACTATCCTTCCGCCATTCCTTCACCTCGATGGCTACCACGGTAACTTCGTTGCAATTGGTAGGTGTAAAGATGAGGTCTCCGGTTTGGGGATCGAAATAGAGTCCGGTCGGAGGATTTGTATTCGGATTTGTCGTTCCACGTCCGGTTGGATCGTAAACTGTAAAGGGTAGTTTATACGTATACTTTCCGGAATAGGTCACCTTTTGGTTCCACCCGGACAATGGTTGTGCGAATGCATAGGAGAGGGAATCGAATTCAGCTGTATCTGCAGCCGCCAGGTTCCAATAGAACGGCTGATTACAACAGATCGAAGTGATCGCGCTTTCTCCAAACTGAGGAGAACTGTTGGTAGGAGCGCGGCAGATATCGAGCAGAGCATATGTGTAAAAGTAACCGGATGGCCCTGTGGTGATGGAATTACTTCGACAGCAGGTTCGAACGTCGAAGCGGATGCCGCAGCAATATTGCAGACTGTCGTATGGCGATTTGCGCAGATCGATCACCACTTTATAGACATGCTCCTCGATCCCTTTTCCGGTTACTTTTGAATTGCGCGGATCGCAATAAGTTCCCGCCGAGTCGCATAGTGGGGTGATCTCCCGGATGCTATCCCGTACCATGGTAACTTTTCTGGTCGTTCCCCCATTGGAACAGCTGATCGTGCAGGTAAACGATGTGTCGGTGAGTGCAACGCCGCGGCAATCGCGGTAGAATTTCAGCGTGAATTCGTACGTCAGCGTATCCACCCAACGATAGGTTAGATCCGCACCCAGAATATGCGAAGCCCGCGCACTCTCAGACCTGGATAGTAGCGAACCCATTAAAAGCAGTAATAACACAATTCGAAGGATTTTCATACTCGTCAACCTATGAAGCCGGCTCAACCATCAGTATTACCATCCGACGGAGCGCCTGCCTGATTCATACACAACTCAACACCTAATTCAGGTCGTTCAATAGACCAACTGTTTGATACGCAAGATTCCGTTACCGCTATGAAAGTGCAGAATATACAGTCCGCTCGCTGGGAATAACTCGGAGGCAGCCACTACTGATCCCTCTTTTTTCTCGCTTTTCATTTCCCGCAAGAGCACACCCGTAGTACTATAAACCTCTATACCAAATGATTCCGGTAAATAAATTCGACCATCGAGCGAGACCGGATTTGGAAAAGGAAGGACCTCTTTCCAGGCAGGACCCGCAATTCCGCCGGTTTGGTAAACTAAAACCGATACCGTGTCCTCACTGGAACAAGCATTGGCATCGGTATACGCATAGTACAAATTGAAAACGGTATCAACGGGTGCCTTGGATGGATCAAATGCATTCAAATTCAGTACACGTTCAAAATCCGATCGCCATATACCATTCACCGGGTTTGCCCGAAGGTTTAGCACTCCTGCAGTTCGGGCAATGCGGTATGGTGCCGAAGAACTTTCCAAACGCAATACCGACTCATCGATCTCCACAAAAGGTTGCGGGTTCACGGTAAGCTCCAGGCTGTCCTCCCAAATACAACCATTCGAATTTTCGTGGAAGCGGTAGATCAGATCAAATACTGCCGGTTCTTGACCACAGGCCTCCGATGTTTCAAAGTAGTTGCTGCCAACCAGCGCACTATCCTGCCGACAGGTCCAGTTCCCGCCCGGAATACCTGTATGCTCACCCAGATCAAGCGGCCCCGCATTGCAACAAATGGCCAGATCATCGGATAAACTCAGATCGGGTTTCTCAAAGGATCGGATCAGGAGGCTATCGCGTTGAGCACAAGCTACTCCATATTGGGTTAGCTCAACCTCAGCCAGCAATTCCACATCTTCCTGAAAAAGATATCGATAAGTTATACCGTCATGCAGTAGCCGATTGGAAGGCAGTTCATACCAACTCACCTCAATCCGATCTGAATCGTGTTCGGACAGCCCATCGACTGTGAGCTCTACAAGCGTTCCCGGACAAAGGAGGAGATCGGGACCTACGGTCGCGGTGAATTCATTCACTTTCAGCTCCATGGAATCTACTGCCCGGCAATTCAGCGAATCGGTAACCTCAACGATATAACTCCCGGCAATACCCGAAACTACATGCGTTGAATCCCCCAAATACGTTGGAATACCATCGCCTCCAACCCTCAACCACCTGTATTTCAATGCATTACCTTGACGCACGGGGTTATAGATCGCATCACGCGGATCGTCCCATGATGCCAACGAATCAACGGGGTCCAGTTCGATCTGATCGCCCGAACAAATAACCCGGTCCAAACCGAGATCCACATAGGGATTGTTGCGCTGAAAAACCCGGACCTGAGCACTGCCTTTACACGCGTTTGCCGATCGTACGTCCACCTGAATGAGTGAATCCGAAACAGAATTTGGCATTACCAAAGTGATACTGTCCGCACCTGAGACAGAATTCCATTCAAACAAAAAAGGAGCGACGGCTTCGCGTACCCTGGCCTTCAGAACAAGTTCAGTTCCTGAACAAATAAAGGTATCCAAACCCGAAGCGAGTCCGATCTGTGGTATTCCTGCGAATTCGAGCGTATCGCGGTGAATCACTGCACATCCAGCCGGCATAACAAACTCTTGTTCGATAATGAAGCGGCCGTTGCGGTGCATGCGAAGTGTATCCACTGCATTCAGACTTTTGGACCCTGAACTGCTGCTGAAATCCGCATAGTCTGGCAGCGGAAGTTCATTTCCGTTCAGATCGGTGAGCCGTCGATGCAGTATAGCTTTGGGTTTACTGACTGAATCCACACGTGCCAACAATTCGACATCGCTGCAATTGATCTTGCGCGTGCTGAATTCAGCCGTGGGCCTCGGGTATACATAGACTTCAACCGTCTTGTATACAACAATGGGTAGCGGGCAATGATCATCGCTCAAACGGAGCAGGAATCGATAAGGCTCCTTTCTCGCAGAACCGGAATCGGGTAACCAGCTGAAACGTCCCGTTTTGAGTCTTGCCTTTGGGTTGAGAATGGTAAGATCAGCACCCGCAATGGTTCCATTCCAGCTTAAAATGACCGTATCCGGCGCCGGCGCCGATGCCGGTGGGGCAGGAATCAAAGTTTTATCCTCTGTTTGTACATCGAAAATGAGCGAGTCTCCCTCACAAACCTGATGTACATACCTGGTTTGAATGACAGGTGGGTTGTTGTCGCTGCACTGAAGCATGCTCACGACCATATCGCGGCGGGTGATTCCGACAACTATTGGTTTGCCGGACCTGTCCCTCCCCCATTCAAGCAGTTCCACGACCACTACCCCGATCTCATCACAATCCTTAGGAGTAAAGATCAATTCCCCTTTCACAGGGTCGAGGTACATGCCAATAGGTGGATCAAGCTTCGGGTACGACTTGCGCTGACCGGTTGGATCATATACGCTCAAAGGCCAATCATGCGATAAGCCGGTCTTATAGCTTGCCTTTTTATTGAATCCCAGTAAGGCATGCCCGAATCGGTAACTGAGTGAATCCCGGTTTACCGTATCCATCCCACCAAAGGCATAATAAACCGGTGTATTGCAGCAAACACTTACTATGGGCTTTTCGGTAAGTATGGCCGATGTATTGGGTGTTGCCGCGCAAAGGTTCAG
Source organism: Flavobacteriales bacterium (assembly GCA_020635435.1). GTDB lineage: Bacteria > Bacteroidota > Bacteroidia > NS11-12g > UBA9320 > VMDK01. Next base: position 255,908 of record JACJZU010000002.1, on the reverse strand, counting down.
CATGGCAAAATTGTAGTAATTCCCGCTTACACCGGTTGTTATGCTACCGTTCCGGCAACACATACCCAATTCAAAAAACACCTCGCAGCACTTGCGGATACTGTCGTACTTCGACTCGGAAAAATCGACCACGGCAGTGAAAATGTGTTCTTCAAATCCCCAGCCCGACATAGTATTTGGAGGTGAGCATGGCTTATTCGCTTTGCTGCAGATATCCGAAACGTCGCGAATGCTTTTCCGACTCAATGACACTGCAACGGCCGCACCGCTTGAGCAACGGATCGTCGCACCCGGTGTCGACATGGGCACTCCCCTGCAATCCCGATAGATCTTCACCTGGAATTCATATTTGAGATCGGACAGATGCCGGTAACTGATCTCGGAACCTAGTGGCGAACTTGCCCAAATTGGCTCAACCGCACCCAAAACGCCGAACAGACACAAGAAGATCAAAAGCTTTTTCATATTTCCTCCGTTTTTGTAAAGGTTTCGCCTGAAAGCCAACAGTTCACCTCAAAGGAAGTACGTATGCTCAGTGTATGATCAAACGTGCTGTTCGGGTTTCGGACTGCGTTTGTAATTTTACTATATATGTCCCCGTACGGGGAAGTTGTGTACTTGGTATAATATGGAAATTGCCTTGAGCAGATTCTCCAAACGGGTAGTCCAAAAGGAGTCGTCCACTCAGATCGAACAGTTGCAGAGCGCGCACCTGATGGGACACCTGCATGTCCGATCCGGATGCCAAGGGATTCGGTCCGAACAGCCCCACAGCCTCAAACTTTTGTACCGTTTCCGAAGCTGCAATTGTGCGGAATCGATTTTGAGCCAATTGCGCGCGTTGCCTGATCTCTGCTTCCGAGCGCATTCCCGTATCCAACAATAGCGCAAAATGAAGCGTTACATATGCTCCGGGATCGAGCTTAGCTACGGTGGTGTTCACGAGAGCTATTCGTTCTCCCGCACCTTGGGAATTGGCTTCGTCGAACCATGCGCTTCCCGTATTCGCAGGATCGGTGTCGCCGGGAAAGCTGAAATTCGTCGGTATACTTCCGCTCGTGCCATTGCCGCTCATGTATTTCGGCGTTCCATTCCTCCATTTGCCCTGCATGCAATGGGTTATTTCCTCCGCATCGGTGGGAATTCCACGCACCGCATCACCCGGTACAAAACACGTACTGGCTGTGATATCCTTGTCCAGATAGAGCAGAGCTGCAACGGGTGCTGATCTACCAAAGCCTTCCGGACCATCGTCGTCGCCATCCCCGTTGTAAAACCAAATGAGATCCTCATCGACCAGCGTACGGAAGCGGTTATCGTTGCGGTTTCCGAGTTGCGCATCCACATAATGGCCCATGTATAGCGGTGCGTAGGTTTGGTTCGAACGGTTCACGAGCACCGATTTTCCAAAGATGATCCCCTCAAAACCGGGCTGGTTGTAGGTAAAGAGACTCTGATAATGCTCCATTTGCAACTTACCGGAACCGGAATGCAGGTGTTCCCCGTATTCATCGTTACTAACGGAATAGGCAACCCGATCCCCGAGAAAAAAGGGATAATCTCCCGCCTCCGGATCGTAGACCCCATTGCCGTTCCAGTCTGCAAATGCCGCGATGTAGGAAGCTATATTCCGTTCGGCGTGTCGGGCAGGCCAATTGGCGATCCCTGAGGGGATCTCATAATCGGGATCGGCATAACGCCGGATGTGTTGTTCTACTTCGGGGCGACTGATGGTCCAAACTTCATCCCAATCGTAGGGGTCGAGTGCCTTTCCACGCACCGTATCGATCGGTCCGGGCCAGAATTCGGCCTTATTGGGCAAAGAAGCGCTGATGTAGGGAACAGAATTCGAATAGCCGACTGCCCAGAGTTGGAGATACTTCAAGAAATGGGCATTCGGCATGCCCTGAAAGTGCGAGGAGGCCAGAGAATCGTCATCCATGCACAGACGACCATCCGATCGCATACTGAATGAGATGCCCGGGCCCTCGATCTCCACAGTTTTGAACTGTCCGAAAACAGGTAGGGTACTGAAACAGATTAAAAATAATGGGACATATGTGCGCCCGGCTTTCATCAGAATTGGAATCGCAATCCGGTATTCAGATCGAAGAAATAATCCCTTTGATCGGGTATCACGGCGCCATGACCTCTTTCCGAAGGTGTAAGGAAGTAGGTTCCGGCAGGTTCTAAATAGAACATCCAATGGTCGCGGATCGGCATGCCCAATACAACACCCAGACGACCCTGCCAGGAGGAGGCCTTCTGCTGAGGATAGATCCGATCATAGGTCTCCAGCCTCAAACCCGGCTGCAGATTCACCGCCTGGGTCTGCATCCATGTTCGGTATGCCACAGCAACAGATGGATCGATGCGGAAGGCTCCGACCTTGAATTGCTTGCGAACACCGAGCATCATACTCAGGTGCCTGTAGCTGTTTGAAGCGTCGAATACTTTTTGTTCCCTGTGCTCAACTTGTTCGATGTATTGAACCTGTTCGAAACGACTTCCGCCAAACGGATCGTAAACTTTCACCTCCTTGTTGCGAACCTGCTCTTCGATGCGGGTTGATTCATGTGTATAGCGGAGCGATTCGTTTCGCTGATGGTATTGGATCCCCGACAGCACTTCCCAACCGGGCAGGAACTGATAGCCTAAATTCAAACCGGCCGACAGACCCAATTCGGCAAATTCCGATTCGTTGCGCAGGTTTCGTACTGCGTCGCTGCCACCTCGCAGATGGCGACTCCCATAGGAAGGACCAACCTGTGCGGATAGACTCCACTTCATTGGCTTCCCAGTTGGAACTTCGATTGGTTTTTCGATCCGATCTCCGGAAGCAGGTAAAGGTTTTTCCTCAGTCACGATCTCAACAGGTTCCTCCTGTGAATCATCTTCTCCCGATTTATCCGCTCCTTGATCTTCTGCCGCAATGTTCGCAGGTAGTTTCGGGGTCTCGGGTGTTTCTGAGTTCGAAACCACAGGTAGATCGCCGGATGCCTGGTCATTGTTTTCGGTCTCGCTTTTCGGAACGATTGGTTCCGGTGTTCCTCCTGTATTATTTACCACGACCGGGGTCTGTGGAACGGTGCCTTGATCTTTCGCAACAGTTGTCTCTCTCTCATCTGCAACATCGGGGATTTGATCAATCGCTGCTGTGCCATCTACAACCTCCTCCACCGATGCATCATCCGGGGCAGGTGGGCTATCCGTGGCTTCTGAATGGTTGTGATCCCCTGTTCGATCTTCTGAATGAAGACCGGGATCTCCGGCCATACCGGATCGGTGCATCTGCTCTGTACCATCCGTTACTGCGGGGCCGTTCTCTGTAGAAACCGGTTTCAATTTCCACCAACCCAAACCAAATAACAGGATCAGGATCGCAGCGGCGGTCATGATCTTGTATCTATTCACATACAACTTATTGAAGAATATATGTGAAGCCGTACGGCGCTCAAAAACAGCTCCCAGAACGTCCGGAGCTTGTACCTCTGCGTCGTACAGTTTTTCCTGAATTATTTTCTCAAAATCCCCTTTCATAAGGTTGAATCTCGTTTTACCTGGTCGATCAATAATTTTCTGGCCCTGGAGTACTGCGACCGGGATGTGCTTTCGCTTATCCCCAGTATGTCGCCGATCTCCTTGTGGCTATAGCCTTCCACAGCGTACAGGTTGAAAACCATTCTGTAACCCTCCGGAAGTGCCGAAACGATGTTGAGCAGATTCCGAACCTGTATGTTGCCGAGCACCTGCTCGTCTACCTGAGGTTCATCCACCTGTTCAATGTCGCCACTTTCAAATTTCATCATGCGTTTGTCCCGACTTTTAAGGGCGGTATTCACCATTACCCTGCGGATCCAGCCCTCGAGTGGACCATCGCCACGGAAACTGCTGATCCGGTCGAATATCTTCACGAAGGCATCCTGAAGCACATCCTCAGCTTCTTCCCGTGTATTGCAATATCTCAGACAAACTGCGTACATCTTATTGGCATACTTTTGATACAATAGCGCCTGATACTGCCGATCCTCATCCACGCAACCCCGCACCAATTCGGCTTCATTCACATCTTTACCAGGTTCTATGGTTCTACGCTTTGCCACTTGTATGACCGTGTTGTTTCGGGAAACGTTGCACGATATACATTTTTTTTTCTTGCTATCCTGAAAAAATGCCGGAACTGTGGAACGATTTTCTTCCCGGTCTCGGCGAAATTCCCCGCATCTTTACCTTTGTGCCCTCAATTTCGATCCATGAGCCAATTCCTAACCGATCCCGAAAAACTCAGCGCTTTTTGTCAAGAGGTATTCCTGAAGATGGGATGCACCCCCTCCGATTCGGCACTGGCAACCGACGTATTGATGCAGGCCGATCTGAGGGGCATCGATTCGCACGGCGTCGCGCGTCTGAGTGGTTACATCAGGTTGTGGAAGGCCGGGCGGATCAAGGCCGACGCTGTGGGCAGTGTCGTTCATGAAACACCGGGCACCGCCACCTACGATGCGGATAGCGGATTGGGCCTTGTAATGGCAGCCAACGCCATGGATATCGCTATCGAAAAGGCCAAAAATGTGGGCAGTGGCTGGGTTGCCATCCAAAACTCCAATCATTTCGGTATCGCGGCCTACCATGCCATGAAAGCATTGCCACACGACATGATCGGTATGGCCTTAACGAATGCCAGTCCTTTGGTCTCACCAACATACAGCCGCGAACGACTTCTCGGCACCAATCCGATCTGTTTTGCCATTCCGGCCGGTGAAGAGGCCCCGGTGATCATCGATCTCGCCACCTCCGCTGCCGCCAACGGAAAACTGGAGATCGCTCAAAGAACCGGGAAAAAGGTACCGTCGGGTTGGGTACAGGATGCTGCCGGTCACCCTTCCACGGACCCCTTTGCCCTTAAAGCGGGTGGTAGTTTGCTGCCACTGGGAAGCAACCGTGAAAGTGGCAGCCATAAAGGTTATGCCCTCAGCGCATTTGTCGACATATTCTCCGGTGTGCTCAGCGGTGCCAACTATGGACCCTGGGTCCCGCCATTTGTGAGCTTCCTGCCATTGGCAGAAGATATGCCCGGAAAAGGTATCGGTCATTTTGTGGGTGCCTGGCGTATCGATGCATTTCGCAGCACGGATTCGTTCAAGCAGAATATGGATCAATGGATACGCAGGTTCCGTTCGGCGACCCCGACCGACGAAGCCGACCGGGTGATCATTCCCGGTGAGCCGGAAGCACAGGCTGAGCAGATCCGCCACGAGCAGGGCATTCCGCTTGTTGAGGCGGTTTACAACGATCTGCAGCATATCGCATCCGAATTCGGACTCCAATTCGACTTGCTGAAAGTCATATGATCCCATTGGCACTTTAAGCCGATTTTGGCTTGTTTTGTACTCCCTAAAAGTTTAGCATGAAAAAGACCCTATCCCTTTTGATCCTTGCAGCATTCCTGGCATTTGACTCCACATCCTGCAAGAAAACCGAGACCAAGGAAACACCTGTGGTGGAACAGGACACTGTGAAGGACGTGCGTATCGACCGTTTTGCCGATCTGCAGATCCTGCGCTATGAGGTTCCGGCTTTCGCAAACCTGAGTCTGGAACAGAAGAAACTGGTTTATTATCTTTCGGAGGCCGCTCTCTGCGGAAGGGATATCATTTATGCACAGAACTACAAGCATAACCTGCAGATCCGACGTACCCTGGAGAATATCTACGAACACTACAAGGGCGACCGGAACGGGGATAACTGGAAAGCCTTCGAAACCTACCTGAAACGGGTTTGGTTCAGCAATGGCATTCATCACCACTATTCCGAAAAGAAATTTGAACCGGGCTTCGATCTGGCTTACTTCCTCGACCTTTACCACAACAGTGAAGGCGCCACCTGGCCTACCCTGGAAGGTGAAGATGCGGAAACTATGATCCAAAAACTGGGTGAGGTGATCTTCAATCCGGAAGTGGACGCCAAGAAAGTTTCCAAAGAAAAAGATGCCGACAAGGTTGTGGCATCAGCCAATAATTATTACGGCGATGGTGTGACCGAAGCCGCTGCCCTGGCCTTCTACAAGGCAATGAACGTGAAAGGCGATACCACACCACTCTCCTACGGCCTCAATTCGCGTTTGGTGAAGAAGAACGGCAAACTCACCGAACTGGTTTACAAAAGCGGCGGGTTATATGGATCAGCGATCGACAAGATGATCTACTGGTTGCGTAAGGCTGAAGGTGTTGCTGAAAATCCGGATCAGAAGGAATACATCGCCTTGCTCATCAAGTACTACGAGACCGGCGACCTAAAGGTTTGGGACGATTGTAATATTCAATGGGTGCGATCCACTGCCGGCGATATCGACTTTATTCACGGATTCATCGAAGTATATGGCGATGCACTCGGTTATAAAGCTTCCTACGAATCGGTTATCGAGATCAACGATTTCGAGGCCACAGAGCGCATGAAAGTTATGGCCGATAATGTGCAGTGGTTCGAGGACAACAGCCCGATCATGGACAACCACAAGAAAAAGGACGTGACCGGCGTGAGTTATAAAGTCGTTAATGCGGCTTTGGAAGCGGGTGATTGCGCCCCGAATACCCCGATCGGCATCAACCTGCCGAACGCCAACTGGATCCGCAAAACACATGGAAGCAAATCGGTTAGTTTGGGCAACATTGTTCAGGCTTATAACGATGCCGGTGGGAAAAGCACCATCGATGAATTCTATCTGGGAGCAGATGTAATTGCCCGTGTTAAAGAGCACGGAGAGCTTTCCGGGAAAATGCATACGGCCATGCACGAGGTGATCGGTCACGCCAGCGGTCAGATCAATCCCGGAATCGGTCAGCCGAATGAAACGCTGTTGAATTACAGCAACACCCTTGAGGAAGCCCGTGCCGACCTCGTGGCCCTATACTACATCTACGACCAGAAACTGGTCGACCTTGGACTTATCTCCACCCTCGACGTTGGGAAGGCGGAATACGACAGCTATATCATGAATGGTATGATGTTGCAGCTTCGCCGTTTGGAAGAAGGCGATAACATTGAAGAAGACCACATGCGCAACCGGCAACTCGTTGCCCAATGGGCTTTTGAGAAAGGGAAAGCCGATAATGTGATCGAAAAGGTTCAACAAGACGGCAAAACCTATTTCGTGGTGAACGACTATACCAAGTTGCGCACCCTATTCGGAGAGCTTTTACGTGAGATCCAACGGATCAAAAGTGAAGGCGATTATGCCAGTGCCGAGGCTTTGGTAGAGACCTACGGTGTAAAAGTGGATCAGGAACTCCTCAAGGAAGTACGCAAACGCTACGAACCCTTCAACCTGGCACCATACAGCGGGTTTGTTCAACCGAAATACATTCCTGTGATGAATGGCGAAGAGATCACCGATGTGCGTATTGAGTACACCGAAGACTTTGCCGGTCAAATGATGGAATACAGCAAGAACTATAGCTTCCTGGGCAACGACGGCAACTGATCATGCGACGCGGACAATGGATCAAGATCCTGGTTCTCCTGCTCTTTGTGGGATTACTGGCGGTTTCATCCGTTTACCTCTATCGCAATTTTGTATTGAAGAGTCCCTATTACCAGCAGGATACGGATGCCGGACAGGATTAAACTGGAGGCATCCTGGCTGGAAAAGCTCGAATCGGAATTCCAAAGGCCCTATTTTCAGGACCTTCGGACTTTCCTGAAGTCTGAGAAGGCCGGGGGTAAGGTGATCTATCCACCCGGAACGGAGATCTTCTCTGCATTGGATCACACGCCTTTCGCACAAGTGAAGGTGGTTATCCTGGGTCAGGATCCCTACCATGGACCCGGTCAGGCGCATGGACTCTGTTTCTCGGTGCGACAGGGTGTGCCTCCTCCGCCTTCGCTCCTGAACATTTTCGCAGAATTGCACAACGACCTCGGCATTTCAAAACCCGCGCATGGCGATCTCAGCGCCTGGGCCGATCAGGGTGTTCTACTGCTCAATGCGGTGCTCACCGTTGAGCGGGGCATGGCAGGTTCGCACCAGAATAAGGGCTGGGAAGCTTTTACGGATGCCATCATCGATGTGTTGAACCGGGAACGGGAACACCTCGTTTTTCTGTTATGGGGCGGTTATGCGCGCAAAAAAGGATCCCGCATCGATCGGAACAGGCATCTTGTACTGGAATGCGGACACCCTTCACCTCTGAGTGCCAATAAAGGACATTGGTTCGGGAACAGGCATTTCTCCAAAGCAAATGCCTACCTCGTGGCAAATGGAAAAACTCCCGTGAACTGGTCGCTTTGATGCGCAGCTAACTACCTTTGCACTATGCCCGAGCCCATCATCCGACTGGAACATGCCGATATCTTTCAGCGCAACAGGCAATTGGTTCTGCACGATGTGAGCCTCAGCATGTTCCCCGGTGAGTTCGTATACCTGATCGGTCGAACGGGATCCGGTAAGAGCAGCTTGCTGAAGACACTTTACGGCGAACTGCCTTTAACAGTGGGAAGCGGAAGCATGGATGGTGTTTCGCTTCAGAAACTTCCACGTAAAAAACTTCCCGATCTCCGGCGCAAACTGGGCATTGTATTTCAGGACTTTCAGCTGCTTTCAGACCGCAATGTGCTGGACAACCTGCTCTTCGTATTGCGCGCTACCGATTGGAAGGATAAGAAGAAGATGGAAAAACGCGCTCGGGAAGTACTGGAACTGGTGGGGTTGCCTACCAAGGATTATAAATTCCCGCACGAATTATCGGGCGGTGAACAGCAGCGGGTGGTCATTGCACGGGCTCTGCTCAACGATCCGAAGATCATTTTGGCCGACGAGCCCACCGGGAATCTGGATCCGGATGTTTCCGACGATATCATGAAACTGCTGCACGACATCTGCAAGCAAGGCACGGCTATTCTGATGGCCACGCACGATTATCGGCTCATCAACAAGTTCCCGGGTATTGTGTGGCGCTGTTCGGCACAATCGATACGGGTAGACGACAAATTCCTGGGTTGAGTTCGGGCAAGTTATTGCGGCTTGCGCGCAACTACGATCATATTCGGGGTGAAGATCACATCCCTCCAGGTGCGTGAACTGGCGAAGAGTACCGCCTTCATCCAGGTTCTGGCAATGAACCAGAGCGGTTGGCGGATCAATTCCTTCAGAAAACTCTCTGTACGTACCGAACTCGGCAGAACATCGGGCTGAAAACCACAGGCGCGGAAAAGTTGAGCAGCCGAATCCTTGTTCAGTACCATTTCATGCGTAAGATCGCCATAGGCGAATAAGGTCCCATAGGGTGCATCCACATTGGGAACACGAACCAGGCACAAGCCCCCCGGTCTCAGAGATGCACGTATCAGATCCAGAAGTTGTACCGCTTCATCCTTGGTTTGGTGCTCGAGCAGATCGATGGCGCAGATCACATCGAATGCTTCTTTGTGGTCGCGCAGAAATTCGAGACCATCGGCACAACGCACTTGCACGGCCCCGTTCTTCCGCGCCATTTCCAGCTGTTCCTCGCTCAGGTCTATACCAAACGTTTCGGCATAGCCCTCTGCCTGCAGTGCCACGATCAGCGCTCCGTTCCCACAGCCCAGATCGAGGATCTTTGATTGCTTATCTCGCGGGAGGAAAGGGCGCAATTCCGACATGATGCGACGGCTCTTCCATCGGAATTGGGCAAGTTCGCGCTGGGCATCTCCCCCGCTCACATGCGTTGAATAATAATTGCCGTACAGACGATCGCGGTAATTGGTGTTTCCCATCGAGTGGGGCAAACTTAGCTATTTTTGCCTATGCTCAAATTGGCGGTTCAGATCGGGATCTGTGAAGCGGGATGCGACGAGGCCGGTCGTGGTTGCCTGGCCGGACCGGTGGTGGCAGGTGCGGTCATCCTGCCGCCCGATTACCGGAATCCCTTGCTCAACGATTCGAAGAAACTCACGGAGAAACAGCGCCTCGCCCTCCGAACCTGCATTGAGAAAGATGCCGTTGAATGGGCCGTTGCCGACGCGACAGAAGCAGAGATCGACTCCATCAATATCCTGAAAGCCAGTTTTCTGGCCATGCACCGTGCATTGGATCAACTGCGTACGCCTTTCGAACATATTGCAGTAGACGGGAATCGATTCACCCCCTACAAGGATATCCTACACAGCACCATTGTTGGAGGTGATGCGAAATACATGCACATTGCTGCGGCATCGGTACTCGCCAAAACGCATCGCGATGAACGCATGCAGCAACTCCACAGCCTGCACCCCGAGTATGGCTGGGATCGGAACAAAGGCTACCCTACCGCAGCGCACCGCCTGGCCATTCGTCAATTTGGAAGCACTCCTTATCACCGAATGAGTTTTCAACTCCTACCCGCTCAATTAACTTTGCTCTGATATGCGAATCGTTTTCCTGTTCATCTCGCTTTTACTTGGAAGCACATTCTGCCCGGCCCAAAATGCCTATTACTTCGGATTTGATATCGGACCTAAAATGGATTTCTTCCGTCTTGAGGCTGCCACGAATCCCTATTCCCCCAACATAGAACTCAATAACGACCTGGCCGCAGCCGCGGGTTTTACCGGAGGCGTACTCATTGAAGATCGCTTTCTGCTCGAGACCGGCATTTACCGGAGCAATTTCAAAACCCGATTCCGCTTATTGGATGAAGAGGGAATGGTGCATTTCGATAAAGAACCTGTAAGCACCCTGAACGCCTATCTGGTTCCGGTGATATTCGCATTGAAAGCGCAAACCAGTATTCCCCGCTGGCAGTTCTTCTACGGGTTTGGTTTCAACTCCATGGTCTCATCCACCTCGGCGATCGACGGTACGGTGGTAAGTGTGCAATCTCCAAAAAACCCCGACGATCCAAGTGCAGGTTATCTGCAATATACGCTTTCGGGCAATGCACTAGCCGGACGACTGTTGAGTGTACTGGCCACCTACAAGGCCCTCTACGCCATCAACGATCAACTGCAATTCAGTTTGGCCCTGGAAGGGCGTTACGGAGCATCCGGCGACAACTTCCTCAATATCAACCATGTAAGTCCGCTTGGTGCCCGTGTGGAGAATGTGATCTCCACTTCCGGAAACGCATTGCAACTGAACGTGGGCTTCCGGTACTTTCTGGATCCCATCCCGGTGGAAAACCGACGTGATCGACCGCATATGAATTTTTAAGTTTGCGTCAGATGGCAGTACAGCGCACCATGGATAAAAAGGATCTCAGCACCCGCGAAAAGTGGCGCGAGATCATCTTCGAATCCCATACCCCCGATAGCCGCCTTTTTGATGTCATTCTGCTCTATGCCATCCTTTTGAGCGTGGCCGTGATCATGCTCGACAGTGTGGAGAAGATCGATCTTCGCTATGGACACATACTCAGCGTGATCGAATGGTTCTTCACCATCATTTTCACCATCGAGTATGTAGCCCGCATCGCTTTGAGTGAGGATAAACGAAAGTACATACTCAGCGGCTGGGGAATTATCGACCTTGTGAGCACTATACCCTCGTATTTGAGTTTGTTCGTTCACGGTCCCCAATACCTGCTCACCATACGAATTCTCCGTCTGCTGCGGATCTTCCGTGTGCTGCGCCTCAATTCCTACCTGAAAGAAGCCCGGATATTAGGTACTGCCCTGAAGGCTTCAAGTGCCAAGATCATCGTGTTCTTTGGGGTTATCCTCAGTGTGGTGATCGTGATGGGAACATTAATGTACCTCATTGAAGGTCCGGCACACGGCTTCACCAGCATACCACGCGGGATCTACTGGGCTATTGTTACCATTACCACGGTCGGTTATGGCGACCTCACGCCCATCACCGTGGTTGGTCAAATGATCTCCTCGCTGCTGATGCTCATCGGTTATGCCGTGATCACGGTTCCAACCGGCATCGTTTCCGTTGAACTCGCACAGCACAAACCCAAGGGAGCGGTGTGTACCGAATGCGGAAACCGGGAGAACGACATCGATGCGCTCTTCTGCAAGCACTGCGGTCATCCCATGGAATAGTTTTTTTCGGGAAGCACAGCGGAGTTTTTTGATAATTCTTAACTTTAGGGCTTTATTCACAATGCCTCCGATGTCCATGAAACCTGTCGTTCAAAGCCTGATTTTACTGCTTTTTCTGAATTCTGCCCAAGCCCAGATCGTAGTGCGCGATCCGCAGAGCGGGCGCACCTTTTCCATTGGAACTCAGATCAAACGGGAATACGAATCGCAGAACTACACACGTCCCGCAGAGCGACTTTCAAAAACCGCCATCGTGGCCATCAATAAACCGGCTACCCTCAAGGTGCACACCGAATTCAAGTTGAGTTACCGCTACCAGGAACCCAGTTTCTTCAGCCGCATCATGCTTCAGATCCGCACCGATGCAGAGGCGGCACAAGGCCGCATCCCGAATACCCCGGAAGCAAAATTCGAATACGCCCTGAAAAGTCTGCGCGATCAGCCGGGGAACCATTTCAAACCCGCCATGTTCGTAAAGGAAGGTGCCCTGCAGGTTGGACAAACGGGAAGCGGCATGTTCATCACCCCGAACGGCCATATTCTCACCAATGCCCACGTAGTGGAATTATTGCCCGAACAAGCCCGGCTCATCGTAGTTCAGAATGTTTCACGCCAGGAGGTGATCAATGAATTGCAGCGTTATGCCGATTATTTCGGAGTGCAATCCCTGAATCAGGAATTACTCAATGAAACAACAATAGTGCTCATGCAGGCCATGGCCAATTTTGTTCAACCAACCTATATCAATGCCGAATACTATGTAGAAACCGGACATACTATCGAAAATTCGGAATACCGACTGCCGGCCACACTCATAACCAAAGGAAATACCATACCGGGAAAGGATGTAGCCATTCTCAAAGCACAGATCATCAATGCGCCTACCGTGGCACTGGGGAAAGCCTCTGAACTGGAGATCGGCGACGATCTCTACTTGCTCGGCTATCCGGGAGAGATCGATCAGAATAAGGAATTGCTCCAAACGGTGATGGAGGAACCCACATTCGCATCGGGCACGGCCAGCTCCTGGCAAACGGTTACGGAAGGATGGAGAGCACTTGGCTTCGATGGAAATGCGACCAAAGGGAACAGCGGTGGTCCGGTATTCAATAAGTACGGGGAGGTAATTGGTATGCTCACCTTTGGAAGTGTCGACATTCTGGCCAAGAACACCCTGAAACAGGGTTTCAATTTCGTAGTACCTTCCGATATCATCGGCGAATTCATTGCGAAAGCCAATGTTACGCCCTCCATCGGTGCTGCCGATCAGATCTATCGGGAAGGGATCGCTCTCTATCAGGCCGAGGATTTCGCAAATGCCTTGGAGAAATTCAACTCCGTACAAACCATGCAACCCGATTGGCCGTACCTGCAAGGTTACATCTCCAAATGTAATCGCGGAGTGGCCTATCAACCCGCTGTTCTTCAACGGGAAAAGGGCGTTGTGGGTACCGTGAAGTACTGGTTCCGAATGCTCGACAATGCCGGTATCCGCTGGTATACCGTGGGTATATTCCTGGTGGTGACGATCGGAGGTATCATCCGCTTGTTCAAACGCTAGTATCCCCTTCTCTGCAGTCACGCCTCGTTACCCGTTATCCGGCCTTCCGGTTAGGGCGCGTCGGCCTGTTATCATCACATAGAAATACTTATCGAATTCATAAAAAGAATTGCTGATGCGAATGCATAACAATCGTGCTTCTCAGCGGTTTAACGTATAGTTCGAAACCTCAAAATTTCTGTGTCATGAAAACGATCTTGAAACTGAAGGATCTCCGTTCCAAGTGGATGCGATCCCTACTGCTGATCAGCGTCCTGGCTGTATTTAGTGCATCTGCTCATGCCAATCCCCCGACCTTAGGCCATGCGGATCATTTGCCCGGTGCTGTTTTATCCTCCGATTCCGGTTCATTCGCACGGGTGATCGTTTACCGTCCGGATAATCAGTTGCGGAGGAAATACAAGATCAACACAAACCACGGCGGTTACTGCGAATTGAGGAGAAAGCAGATGGTCGAGATCCATGCCGGTTCAAGTACATTCACCATTGAAGTGAACGCTTCCGGACATAAGAAGGAGCAATTCAGCTTCGAACTGAAGCAAGGCGCTGTGCATCATCTTCGAATTCAGGATCGCAACAATTACCAGGGCTTCGTTCCATTTCTGGAAGTGATCGAGGTAAGTGAGGCTACCTACAGAAGAGAAAGTCCCTACAAACCGGACTAGCCAATACCCTTCATGGCCAAACTAGAGTCAAGTTGACCTTCGAGAGCGGGTTCCCAAAGGCATTTAGGATCGGATCTCTATGCGATAAGGAAGCCGAATGAAAATTTCTTAAAACCTTTGCCTCGTTTATCCGTTATTCGGTTGTGCAAAAAGGCAAGGATTACTATTTCAACGAAGATGGACTACTCGTTTTCACGGAAGCATACCACTTGAAACGGGGTTTTTGCTGTGGAAATGCATGCCTGCATTGTCCCTACGATCATGTGAACGTGAATCCGGCCCGGAGATCACTGCTCAAACGATTATCGGAAACGGATGGCGACAACCGGACTAACCCTGCGAACAAGCAGGGCCGGTAGAAGCAAAACCAACGTGCAGAGCACGAGCGTGCCTAAACTGAGCCAAAGTACATCGGTGGGAACCACATGCACAGGCACTACCGACATGTAGTAGATCTCTTCCGAAAGCTTGATCAAACCGTATCGAACCTGTAACCAGGTTAACAGAAGTCCGACGGTATTGCCGATGAGTATACCGGGCAGGATCATGGCGGCGCCCTTGATCAGGAAAATGCGGATCACTTGTCCGTTCGATGCGCCCAGCGCCTTCAGCACACCGATCATATTGGTGCGTTCAATGATCAGGATCAGGAAGGCTGTGATCATATTCACCATGGCAACCAGAAGCATCAGAACGATGATGATCACCGCATTGGAATCCACAATATTCAACCATTGGAAAACGGCCGGATACAGGTTCTGAACAGCAATGGCCCTGTGCCGAAGGCTTATGAGGCCGTCCAGTCGCTGCGATTCCGTAAGCATCTGCTCCGGGTCTTTCAGTCGTATCTCAAAACCGCTGATCTTGCTGTAATCTACCGTGTAGATCCGCTGTATGCTCCGCAGGTCGGCCATGCATACCGAACGATCGAACTCGGCCAGACCTGTATTGAAAATTCCCTTGACCTCCATACGTCGGCGACGGACCTTGCCCTCGTGGAGGAAATAAACTTCGAAACGACTTCCCGTATCGCATTGCAACATATTGGCGATACGCTCCGAGAGCAAAATATCGTACGAATCGGAGGAATCGGAATAAACCGGAATGCTGCCCCGACGCAGATGGGCACGGAAAAAACTCCAGTCGTACTGAGGAGGAACTCCTTTGAAAACTAATCCCTCGATCTCCTCCCCGCTGGATATGATCCCGGGTTTGCTGCAGAACGGAACTACACTTTCAATGGCCGGATCGGACATCAGGGCCGGCAGATACTCGGCCTTTGCATCGATCAACTGGAGCTCATTGCTCTGGTTCAGATCGAGATTGCGGATCTGTATATGTCCATCGAATCCATACACCTTCGAACTGATCTCCTCCTTGAAGCCCCGAATGATGCCAACCGAAAGCAACATCACCGCCAAACTGAGGGCGGTTCCCACCACGGCCAGGCGCATGATGAAGCGCGTAAACGACGAACCGGAGCGCAATGCCAACTTCTTCCCGATGAAATAGCTGAAATCCATAATTTTGACCAAACTCCGTCGTTGCCTTAGTGGGTTCCAAAAATGCAGAAAATTGTACGCTTCCTTCCCCTTCTTCTCGCTTTCAACAGCTTTTCTTGTCAGGGCCGCTCCAACAACTCCCATTCAGCTTCCCCTGAATTAGCGGATAGCTCAGCCCTCGCCATCGAACACACCGGCATCGAATCTAAGGCCGAGGCTGTGGTTGTAGGTGCCGCCCGCCTCAACGAATATCTGCCCTTGCTCACCAATCGCAAGATCGCCCTCATGGTGAACCAAACCAGTGTAGTCGACACAACGCATCTTGTGGATCTTCTTTTGGATAAAGGCGTGGAGATCGTGCGCATATTCGCGCCCGAACACGGTTTTCGAGGCGACCACAGCGCGGGGGCCCATGTCGACAACAGCAAGGACGCCCAAACCGGTCTCCCGATCGTTTCACTCTACGGCAAGTACCGAAAACCCACGAAGGAAATGCTCGCCGGTGTGGATCTCATCCTTTTCGACATTCAGGATGTGGGCGTGCGCTTCTATACCTACATAAGCAGCATGCATTATCTGATGGAGGCCTGCGCCGATAATGGTGTGGACTTTATGGTACTCGACCGCCCCAACCCGAACGGACATTATGTGGATGGCCCAACGCTGGAACCGGAATTCCGTTCGTTTATAGGCATGCATACCGTTCCCCTGGTTCATGGAATGACCACCGGAGAATTCGCCCAAATGATCGTAGGTGAAAAATGGCTGGAAAGCACGAAGGAATTGCGCTATAAAGTGATTCCTTGCCTCAATTACACGCATCACACTTATTACCAATTGCCCATTCGCCCCTCCCCGAACCTGCCCAATATGAACAGTGTGTATCTCTACCCGAGTCTGGGTTTGTTTGAAGGAACCAATGTGAGCGTGGGGCGCGGAACCGATTTCCCATTCCAGGTACTTGCCCGTCCTGATGAAAAAGAGGGGAATATTGAATTTACGCCTGTTGTGATCCCCGGCGTAGCCGACGATCCGAAGCATTTGGGCAAACGGTGCAAGGGCATCGATCTTCGCAATGAATACGCCGGTCCTGAACCGAAAAATGATGCGATCCGGCTGGAGTGGTTGCAGCAATTTTACACGAGCAACCGGGAAGATGTACAGGGACCATTTTTCAAATCTACTTTTGCCAAACTGGCCGGTACCCGAAAGCTGCAGGAACAGATCGAACAGAAATGGAGCGAAGCGCAGATCCGCGAAACCTGGAGTGCCGATCTGGAGAAATTCAGGGAAATGCGCAAACCTTATCTGCTCTACCCGAATTGATAGAACTATGGAATTGAAAAGCAAAATCATCCGATCGATCTACCCTGGCCTGCTTGCGCTGTTGCTTTTGAACATTGCGAACATGGCTCAGGCTCAAATTGGCGGACAAAGGAGTTTTGCTTTTGTACATATTGAGCCAACTGCCCGCTTGGCGGCTTTGGGCGGAAGCGGACTCACCCTTTACGATCAGGACATCACTTCATCCTTTGTGAACCCTTCCATGCACAATGAATCCATGCATAATCGGGCTTCGCTGGGCTATACAAATTATTTAGCCGACATCAACAACGCCTATGCCGGCTACGCCATACATTTCGATTCGGTGGGAACCTTTAGCGGACATATCGTATTCATGGATTACGGCAAGTTTGACGAGACCGATGAAACCGGCAAGGTCACCGGACAATTCTACGCCAACGACTACATTTTCCAGATCGGTTACGGGCGAAAATTCCGCGACGATCCGCGCTTTACCTATGGCATCTCCTTCAAATTCCTCTATTCGGCCTATGAAGCCTACGTGGCCACAGCAGGGGCATTCGACGGAGCCTTGAGCTATGTGAACGAAGAGCGAAAAATGGCCGTTACCGCCATGTTCCGCAATTTGGGCTACAATTTTATACCCTTCGACGAAACCCGCGAAAAACTGCCCTTCGACATCCGGGTCGGTTATGCCAAGAAGCTGGAGCACAACCCTTTGCGATTCTGCGTGGTGGCTCATAATCTGCAGCGCCCCGATATCAGCTATGTGAATGTGAACAAGCGGAATAAGGAGATCGATCTACAAACGGGTCAGGTCAAGAACGAACAGATCGGTTTTGGCGAAAAAGTGATGCGGCATTTCAATTTTGGAGGGGAGCTCGTATTCTCGGAGAATCTGCAATTGCGTTTGGGCTACAATTATCAGCGCCGGGCAGAACTTGGCCCAGAAACAGTAAAAGGTGCAACCGGCTTTTCCTGGGGTGTGGGATTCGGAATAAAAAAATTGAAAGTGGACTACGCTATGGTAACCTACTTCCCGGGTATAAGCACCCAGTATTTCACGGTTTCGCGCAATATCCGCGATTTCCGCCGGGCGCGTCCGGAGAATTTCTGAGTTAAATTCTCATAGAGATTTCATTGCAATTTTCTTTGATTCCTGATAAGGCTTCCTATATTGCCACGGCAATTTATGGCCGAAAAGATCATCATAGCCATCGACGGACACAGCAGTTGCGGTAAGGGAACCCTTGCCCGTCAGGTTGCCCGTGCCCTGGGCTACATATTTATCGACTCCGGTGCCATGTACCGGGCTGTCACATTGTACCTCATCCGCAATCAGATCTCGCTGGAGGAGGTCGAGGCCGATCCATCGATCCTTCAGAACATCCGGATCACCTTCGAAATGAATCCCGAAGGCGACTTTTACAATACACATCTGAACGGGGAGAATGTGGAATCACTGATCCGCAATATGGAGATCTCCAAGCGCGTGAGTGAAGTGAGCAAAGTACGCGTGATCCGTGAATTCCTGGTGCATCAGCAACAGGAACTCGGGAAGAACAAGGGTGTGGTTATGGACGGTCGGGATATTGGAACGGTGGTATTCCCGAATGCAGAGCTCAAAATATTTATGACCGCCCAACCGGAAGTACGCGCCAAACGGCGTTATCTGGAAATGCTCGGCAAGGGCTTAACAGCCGATTACGACGAAATACTCGCCAACATCCTCGAACGCGACCGCATCGATTCAACCCGCGAATACGGTCCGCTCACACACGCCAAAGACGCCATCACCCTGGACAATACCGACATGACCCGCGAACAACAGGCCTCATTGGCCATTGGCTGGGCTAAAGGGGTGATCATGAGCAGATAGTTTTGGAGCAATCCTTTTTGTGTTCCTGTTATAAAGCATTCAACACCGACGCAATCCCCCCGGCATTCAAACCATACATCTCCAATAATTCCTCCCTGGTGGCGTGCGGAATGATCTCGTCGGGAAATGCGATCGGCTGTATTCTTCCTTCGTAACCCACCACAGCGGCATACTCGCAGATAGCGCTGAAGAAACCGCCTTCCACAACGCCATCTTCCACGCAAACGATGCTGTTGTACCGATCGAAGATCGAATCCAATAAAGTGAAATTCAGGGGCTTCAACCAGATCATATCCCAAAGGGCCACCGATCGTTCCGATACTCGGATGGCCTCCATACATTCATGCAATAGGGCCCCGAGATTCAAGATCACCGCCGCATCGCCTTGCAAAACCTGAATAGCACCTCCCGGTTCGATCGGGGTCTGTTCAACGATATCGGGAAGCGCCGCTACGCGTCCGCGCGGATAGCGGATCACAACCGGCCCCTCCTCATATTCGGCTGCCCATTCCATCAAACTGCTGAGTTGTCCGGCTCCGGATGGGGCGGCCAACAAGGTATTCGGGATCGGCCTCAGAAAAGCCAGATCGTACATTCCGTGATGCGTGGGGCCATCTTCGCCCACCACACCGGCCCGATCCAGGCAGAATACCACCGGTACGGACTGCAGGCAAACATCGTGTATGTATTGATCGTAGGCACGTTGGAAGAAACTGCTGTACACATTGCAAAAAACCCGGTAACCTCCCAGCGCCATACCCGCCGAGAACGTAACAGCATGCTGCTCGGCAATGCCCACATCGAAAACCCGCTCCGGGAACTCCTGCATCATCCGATCCATGGAACAACCGCTCGGCATGGCCGGGGTAACACCTATGATGCGCTCGTTGCGACGTGCCAGTTCCAGCAAGGTATCGCCAAAAACCTGCTGGAATTTGGGTAAACTACTTCGCTCGCCCTCCTCGCCCACTTTCACGTATTTCACGGCGTGCCATTTGGTCTGCTCCTCTTCGGCCGGCTTGTAGCCCTTGCCTTTTACCGTGCGCACATGAAGGATGCGCGGACCCTTGCCGAGTTTGATAGCGCGCAAAGCATTCAGCAGATCGGGCAGCGAATGCCCATCAACCGGACCGCTGTACTGAAAACCCATGGCCCCGAAAATGCGCTCCGGTTCGGTACCCAAAGCTCCCAGGTAATGGTGCAAAGCACCGTTATTCATATCGATCCCGATCTGATTATCGTTGATAACCACGATCAAATTGGCCTTTGAGGTTCCGGCGTTGTTCAGTGCCTCCCAGGCCATGCCCGCTGTTAGACTCCCATCGCCGATCACAGCAATAGCGGGCAGATCCGAACCCGACAATTGAAAAGCCGAGGCCATACCCAAGGCAGCGCTGATGGAAGTAGATGAATGTCCCGTTCCAAAACTATCGTATATACTCTCCTCGCGCTTGGGAAAACCGCTCAATCCGCCCGACTTCCGGATACCGTGCAAGGCATCCCTACGGCCGGTAAGTACCTTATGTCCATAAGCCTGATGGCCCACATCCCAGATCAGGGGAACTTCGGGAGTTTGAAAAATATAGTGCAGAGCCACCGTGAGCTCCACCGTGCCCAGATTTGCACTGAAATGTCCGCCGCTGCCCAGGATCTCACGGATCAGAAATTCCCGCAATTCCCGGCACAGATCCGGCAGTTCCGACTCGGGGAGTTTGCGCAGATCGGATGGATCGTTGATATGTGTGAGTTTATCCAAGCTCTTCGGGATCGTGAACTATTGATCGGAAACGCGATGCGCCTGTTCTTCGCTTAGCAATTTACGCGACATAGCGAAATGCGGGATCCCAACCTCCTGAAAAGGTCCGGAATCGACCCCATATCCCAATGCTTCGTAAAATGGCACAACCGGTTCACGGGCGTGTAAGGTGATCCGGTTTATGCCCCGCGAGCGACACAGTTCCTCCGCAAAAAGCACCAGACCTTTGCCAATGCCCTTCCCCTGCAGATCGGGCCGTACAGCCA
Organism: Flavobacteriales bacterium; assembly: GCA_020635435.1. Taxonomy (GTDB): domain Bacteria; phylum Bacteroidota; class Bacteroidia; order NS11-12g; family UBA9320; genus VMDK01. Next base: position 234,974 of record JACJZU010000002.1, on the reverse strand, counting down.
CTTGCCGCATTTTCAGGGTGGTTCCGTCCACCGGTTTCAGCAACAGAATACCCAGTATCTTCCCGGCTTTATCCAGGGCCGCTACATGTAATTCATCCGCTTCGGCCTGTAATTCCTCCTGCGTAAAGCTCATCCCCAAAGGGACGCGCAAAACCGCTTCGCGCAGACGCACACTGTCGATCTGCTCCGGCGATCCAAATTCCAGAAGGCGATATTCCACGTGCATCAGAACAATTGCTTTTTGTTTTGGGCATCGGCAACTGCTATATGCACCATGTTCACGATCTCGCGAACGGTACTACCCAACTGAAGTACGTGGATACTCTTGCTGAAGCCCATGAGAATAGGCCCGATCGCATGCACGTCTCCAATATTCTGAACCATCTTATAAGCAATGTTACCTGCTGCGAGGTTCGGAAATATAAAGGTATTCACTTCCTGATCTTCCAGTTTACTGAAGGGGAAATTTTCGTGACGGAGTTGTGGATCCATGGCAAAATTGGCCTGCATCTCCCCATCCACCACGATCTCGGGATGGTGGTAATGCAGATAGCGAACTGCTTCCTGAATGCGCTCGGAATAGTCGCCACGGGTACTTCCGAAATTGGAGAAGGACAACATGGCAATGCGCGGTTGTACATTCAGCTTCAGCACTGTTTCGTGCGCCAAACGCACGATCTGCACCAGATCCTTCACATCGGGTTCTATATTGATGGTGGTATCGGCAAAAAAGAGCGGACCCTTCTTGCTCATCACCACATACATACCGGCCACCTTGGTATAATCGCCCAGTTTGGGGATCATTTGAAGGGCGGGCAGAACCACCGAGCGGTAGTTCTTGGTGAGTCCGGATATGAAGGCATCGGCCTCGCCCCGTTTCACCATCATGGTACCGAAATAGTTCCGGTCGCGCATCAGCTTGAGGGCATCGTGCATGGTAATGCCTTTGCGTTTGCGCTCCTCGTAATACAAGGCGGCAAATTCCTCCCGTTTCTTCGCATTGGCCTTATCGCGCGGATCGATGATGGTCATGCCCTGCAACTTGAGCCGGTGCTCGCGACAGATCTCCTCGATGCGCTCGCGGTCGCCCAGCAATACCGGAATGGCACTGCCCTCCTCGATAACCACCTGAGCGGCCTTTAAAACTTTATAAGTATCGGCCTCTGCAAAAACCACGCGCTGCGGATTCTGACGAGCCTGTACGGTAATTCGGCGGATGAACTTATTATCGAGCCCCAAACGACTGCGCAGTTCGCGTTCGTAGGCATCCCAGTCGGTAATGATCTTGCGCGCTACGCCGCTTTCGATCGCGGCTTTGGCCACGGCCGGAGCCACGGCGGATATCAAACGCGGATCGATCGGTTTTGGAATGATGTATTGTCGGCCGAACTGCAGATTCTTCTCATTATAAGCCACATTCACCTCTTCGGGAACGGGCTCGTGCGTAAGTGCCGCCAAAGCCCGCACCGCCGCCAGTTTCATTTCTTCATTGATGGTCGTGGCCCGCACATCCAGCGCTCCGCGGAAAATAAAGGGGAAACCCAATACATTGTTCACCTGGTTGGGATGATCGCTTCGTCCGGTTGCCATGATGATATCCGGACGCGTTGCCACCGCCAGTTCATACTCGATCTCCGGATCGGGATTGGCCATGGCAAATACGATCGGATCGTTGGCCATGGACAGGATCATCTCCGGCTTGAGGATATTCCCTTTGGACAAACCCACAAAAACATCCGCTCCCTTCAGCGCATCTTCCAGCGTTTCCAGATCCGTATCCCGGGCGAAATAGCCCTTGTATTGATCCAGACCATCGCGCTTGGTGCTTATTACGCCTTTGCTATCCAGCATCAGCAAATTGGAACGTTGAACACCCAGCGATTCGAACAATTTACCACAGGCAATGGCCGAAGCACCGGCGCCATTGATCACCATTTTCACCTCCGCGATATCCTTATTCACCAATTGCAGCGCATTGAGCAATGCCGCCCCGGAAATAATAGCCGTACCATGCTGATCGTCGTGCATGATCGGGATATTCAGTTCCGCTTTCAGGCGTTCCTCGATCTCAAAACTCTCCGGTGCCTTGATATCCTCCAGATTCACCCCACCAAAAGTGGGTTCCATGGCCTTAACCGTTTGCACAAAGGACTCCACGTCCCTGCAATTAAGTTCGATGTCAAAAACATCGATATCCGCAAAGATCTTGAACAGCAGTCCTTTCCCTTCCATAACCGGCTTGGAAGCCGAAGGACCGATATCCCCCAGTCCCAGCACCGCCGAGCCGTTGGAAATAACCGCAACCAGGTTCCCTTTTGCCGTATAGCGGTAAACATCCTCCTCATTTTCAGCAATAGCCCTACACGGCTCCGCCACACCCGGACTATAAGCCAAACTGAGGTCGCGCTGCGAGTGCGTCGGCTTAGTAGGCACCACTTCTATTTTCCCCGGACGGTTCCGCTCGTGGTAGAGCAGCGCATCTTCTTTGAATTTTTCCAGCATGCTATGGTTTTGAACGCGGCAAAGATACATGCCACGGGCTTGGTTTACCTTCTCAGAGTCGGTCTCTAACGATGATGCTTATCAGGCGCGGTTTATAGGTTGTTGATATTTTGATTGACAGATAGGGTCGGAAAGAAGGGTTCTGTTTCAAATGAAGGATTGAACTGAACCAAGAGAGCGAATAATTTCTGAAATTTGGGGGAGAGTGGTAGTGAGCTTTGGGTTTGGAAGATATTGAATGGAGTATGTTGTTTGAGGTGGGATAGGGTTCATTTTAGTGTTGATAAGAGCCCATTAGGCATGAAAAAAGGATATTTAGTGCGGATAAAAGGGAGTTACCTGCCATATGAAAAACGAAATAACTACGAATTAACAAATGGAATACATCCAACCGATAATCGACTTTTTTAATCATCCGATCTTCATTGTAGTCGGTGGATTTACTGTACTTGTTGCAATTATTGGATTAATCTACAGAACAACATCCATGATTTTTGGACTGACCCCACTAATTTTTAGAGTAGGGAAAGCTCTTTGGAGAAGAAAAATTGCCATAATCGCCAATTCAGAAGCATATTCATCCTTGAACGAAACTCTCTCGGACTCAGGAATTTTCAAAAGAAAAAATATCATTCATATAACTCCTGATAATATTGATAAAATAAAAACATATAGCATCATACTTGCCGATTGGGAATCATGCAATGATAGCATTGAACAAATTTTTGCAGCTCGAAAGAGTGACAAGACTGCCGTAATCATATCAGCCAAAGCAGGAGCGATACCACGAGAAACAATGCCCCAAATAGCAAATAAATCAAACACTGTTGTCGTAAATTTCAAAGGGCGTTTATTGAATGATATTCTAAATTCTTTAATCACAACAAGCTTTGATGAATAGCAATATGTACTTAAGAACTGTATTAAATAAGTATGCGCCAGGAAATGTTTCATCCTATCAATCTGAAGTAAACAAGCTGTTAGCTATCCTTAAAGCATGGGCATCTTCTTGCTACATTGAAATTTTGACTTCAGGTTCAAGGGCAAAAGGGACTGCCATTTCTATTGCTTCAGATATCGATTACATGATTTCATTGACGAGTTCATGTAACGAGAACAATGGTGGACTTAAAAGCATTTATGATTCACTTTATTGTCGCCTAAGTACTGAATATGGAAATGTCCGTAAACAAAATGTATCATTTAGAATAAATATCGGTAACCTTGAAATCGATATTACTCCAGCCAGAAAGCATAAAGGAAACACTAACAATCATTGGCTTTACGTATCTAAACAACAGACATGGAAACAGACAAATATCCAAAAACACATAGCGGATGTTTCTAACTGCAATCGACTTGACGAAATTAAACTTTTGAAAATTTGGCGTGAACTACATCAATTGGATTTCCCCTCTATCTACCTTGAGTATTTGACGATAAATATTCTATCGGGCAAATCCACTTTATCAGACCGTTTATCAGACAATTTTTGGCACTTAATCTTAGAACTCAGTAAGGACACGGGTAATCCATTAAATCAAAGAATTGTGGACCCAGCTAATTCAACTAACATTTTATCTGAACTCTTAACGCAAACCGAGAAGTCAGCTATTATAAATCAGGCAAAAATCTCGAAGCAAAAGGAATTTTGGAGTCAAATAGTATGGTAAAAAAATACGGCAGGTAACATCGGCTATAGCAAATGCGGGCTGACTGCTTAAAAATGAAGATATAACAACTAAATAATATTCGGTCTGGCGGACAAAGATTCGTTTCAAAATCCCGCACTTGCCATAGCCAGGGCCGTTGTGTACCATTAAACTAGAACATGAAAAAAGAAAATCAAGAAAACAGCAAAAAGAAATCAGATAAAGGCAAGATTTCTATTCCTGATTTTAAAGTCAATCCAGTCATTCAGTTTCCTGATTTGAGTAAAAACATCATTCAAATTCAGGATTACACACGACCTCTAATTATCCCAAGCGACCTATCTGAAAGTTTTGGTAGGTTATCAGCTGTCACAGATGACTTTACTGAGCTTTTTAGCAATTTTACTGGAGCTTCATCATTCAACAAACAATTAAAGTTAGAAAGTGAAATAACTGAATTGAGAGGCAAACTCAAAGAATCAATTGACAATCTAAAGGCAGTAAAAGAAGATGATGAAAAGAAGGCAAAAACAATAGATGAACTTAAAAAAATTCAGCAGGAATTATCTAAGAAAGAAAGACTAAATCATATACTGCCACGCATCTGTGAAAAGGCGCGTTCAATAATTCTTGATTCTGAAAAATTTAGGAATGAGTTTAAGAATTTAAGAACTTGTGAAGCCGTTGTTGTTTCAATTGATATTCGACGTTCAACAGAATTGATGCTCAAGGCAAGATCACCTCAACTTTATTCACAGTTTATTACCACTTTAGCTAATAAGTTATCAAATGTCATTCTTGCAAATTTTGGAGTATTTGATAAGTTTACTGGAGATGGTATTTTAGCTTTTTTCCCAACATTTTACAGTGGTGAGCAAGCGATTCTAAGGGCATTAATTGCGGCTGAACACTGTCATCAAATCTTCAATGAACATTATCTAGCCTCCAAAGATTCATTTAACATTTTTATTAAAGATATTGGGTTAGGAATTGGCATTGACTTTGGTGAAGTTTCCTTGGTCAATGAGCACAATGAGTTCACAGTTGTCGGAGTACCGGTTGTATATGCCTGTAGACTTTCAGGTACACAAGCCGGAACCACGATTTTAAATCTAGCCGCTAAAAAGTCACTTGAAGACCATCTTCCAGGACAGGCGATTTTTGCAAGTGTTGACATTCCAATCAAGAATGAAGGTGTGGCATTGGCTTATACCGCTTCACTAAACCTGAAATCTATTAAAGTAAATGATCCAATTTGGGAAACAGATTAACGGTGCACAACCTGCGGTATAACCAATGCGGGTAGCTTCTACCAAATGAAGGTCTTTATCTTTTCTTATCCTATCTTCGAAAAAACACTAGTGCTCACAAACCGGACTGGTCATACCACCAACCGTTGGGCAACATACTGAATAAGCCAACCGCACAAACAGGCACATTTGGTTTTTGCCGACACGCAAAGCCAACGCTGAAAAACCAAAAGAGCCTGTTTTGTTGCCAACGCTCGGACCGAAAAGATGAAATTTGAAACAAAAAAAAAGATCTTAAAATAAATGGCAAAAAAGAACGGAAACGGAACCGAAGAACCGTTGGAAAAACAACTCTGGAAATCGGCTGACAAGCTGAGAAAAAACATTGATGCTGCGGAATACAAACACGTAGTACTCGGACTAATATTCCTGAAATACATCTCGGATGCGTTTGAGGAACTCTATGACAAACTAAAAGCAGGTGAAGGCGAATATGCTGGTGCCGACCCAGAGGACAAAGACGAATACAAAGCCGAAAATGTATTCTTTGTGCCAGAGAAAGCCCGTTGGTCTTATCTACTCTCACAAGCCAAGCAACCCACCATTGGAAAGTCAGTAGATGAAGCCATGGACTTCATCGAAAAGGAAAACGTTTCGCTGAAAGGCGTTTTGCCCAAAGTGTATGCCCGACAAAATCTTGACCCAACCAGTTTGGGTGAACTCATAGACATGATTGGAAATATTGCCTTGGGTGATGCCAAAGCCCGAAGTGCAGATATTTTGGGTCATGTGTTTGAATATTTCTTGGGTGAATTTGCCTTGGCTGAAGGAAAAAAGGGCGGACAGTTCTACACGCCAAGAAGCGTTGTTGAACTCTTGGTAGAAATGCTCGAACCTTACAAAGGCCGTGTATTTGACCCTTGCTGTGGTTCAGGTGGAATGTTCGTTCAGTCTGAGGAATTTGTGACCAGCCACCAAGGACGCATCAACGACATTTCCATTTACGGACAGGAAAGCAACCAAACAACCTGGCGTCTAGCCAAAATGAATTTGGCCATTAGAGGCATAGACAGCTCACAGGTGAAATGGAACAATGAAGGCTCGTTTTTGAATGACGCCCACAAAGACCTGAAAGCCGATTACATCATTGCCAACCCTCCGTTTAACGTGAGTGATTGGAGTGGTGACTTACTGCGTACCGATGGCCGTTGGAAATACGGCACACCACCCGCAGGAAATGCCAACTATGCTTGGATTCAGCATTTTATGTATCACTTAGCACCGAGCGGACAAGCAGGTTTTGTATTGGCCAAAGGCGCATTGACTTCTAAAAGTGGCGGTGAAGGCGACATCAGAAAAGAACTGGTGGAAGCCGACTTGATTGACTGTATTGTAAACCTGCCTGCAAAGTTGTTTTTGAATACCCAAATTCCTGCTTCGCTTTGGTTTATGAGCCGTAACCGTAGCAATGGTAAGTTTAGAAACCGCACAGGCGAAATTCTTTTTATTGATGCCCGCAACTTGGGGCATTTGATAAACCGAAGAACAAAGGTGCTTTCTGAAGAAGACATCAAAACCATTTCAGACACTTACCACAACTGGCGAAATACCGATGGCAGCTATGAAGACATAAAAGGCTTCTGTGCTTCTGCTACTAAAGAGCGAGTAGCCGAACTGGACTATGTGCTCACCCCAGGCCGCTATGTAGGCTTGGCAGAGGAAGAAGATGACTTTGACTTTGCCGAACGCTTTACCAGCCTCAAAGCCGAGTTTGAAGCACAACTCAAAGAAGAAGCCGAACTCAACGAACGCATTGCCAAAAACCTTGCAAAAATAAAATTGGACAGTGAGTAATAAGAACGAAATCATACTGTATCAATCCGATGATTTGCAGGAGCATCTTGAAGTTTGGTTAGAAAATGATACCGTCTGGCTGACTTTAAATCAAATTGCTCAGCTGTTTAATCGAGATAAATCAGTGATTTCAAGGTATTTACGGAATGTTTATAAAGAAGGGGAATTGAGCAGGGAAGCAACTGTTGCAAAAAATGCAACAGTTCAACTGGAAGCTGGTCGCGAAGTGAAAAGAGAAATCGACTACTACAATCTCGATTCAAAATTCCTGAAGCTGGGGAATAACATTTCCCGGACGATAAAACCTAATGACTTTTCCCTATGGAATTGAGCATATCTCAAATAGAAAAAACTATCCATACGGTGCGAGGCATGCAGGTGATGTTGGATAGCGATTTAGCAAAGCTATACCAGACCGAAACCAAATACATCAACAGGGCTGTGAACCGAAACCCCGAAAGATTCCCGGACTCTTTTGCCTTCCAATTGAGCGATAAGGAATGGGAAGCTTTAAGGTTCCAGATTGGCACCTTAAACGACAAAGCAGGGAGAGGACAACATCGCAAATACCTGCCCTGGGTGTTTACAGAGCAAGGCGTTTCTATGCTTTCTGCCGTTTTGAATACAGAAATAGCCATTCAGGTAAGTATTCAAATCATTCAGGCCTTTGTGGCGATGCGTAAATTCTTAATTAACAACGCTTCCGTTTTTCAAAAGCTTGATCAGCTCGAAATCAAACAATTAAAAACGGATGAGAAGATTGAGCGCATTTTCAACCTTCTGGAATCAGGACAAACAGAGCCTAGGCAAGGCATATTCTTCGATGGACAAATCTTTGATGCTTATGTTTTTGCAGCAGACCTGATCAGGCGTGCTAAAAAGAGCATTTACCTCCTTGATAATTATGTGGATGAAACGGTACTGACCCTGCTTTCTAAAAGAGCAAAAAACGTCACCGCCATTATCTACACCAAAAGTATCAGCAAGCAGCTAGCGCTCGACCTGAAAAAACACAACGGCCAATACCCGGAAATCAAGGTAGTGGAATTCAAAGCTGCCCATGACCGATTTTTGATTTTGGATGAAAAAGAATGCTATCATATTGGCGCTTCGCTCAAGGACTTGGGTAAAAAATGGTTTGCCTTCTCGAAGATGGAGGGGATGACGGTGATGATCTTGGAACAACTCCCAATAAAAGTGAAATGAGAGGATGGATGTACATATTAGAATGTTCAGATGGCAGCTACTACACAGGTAGCACCAACAATCTGGAACTAAGGCTGAGCCAACATCAAAATGGTGAAGGAGCTAATCATACTAAAAAGCGACTTCCTGTTAAACTCGTTTATTTTGAAGAATTTGAAAGAATAGATGAAGCTTTCTACAGAGAAAAGCAAGTACAAGGCTGGAGCCGAAAGAAGAAAGAAGCACTGATAAATGGGATGCCTGAAAAATTGCACGAGCTGGCAAAGTGCTTGAATGAAACCTCACATGTTGCCTTCGACTCCGCTGCCTTCGACTCCGCTCAGGCAACGAGTGGAAAATCTAGAATTGACAACCCGGTCGTTGAGCGAAGCCGAAACGACCTTCAAAAAGTGAAAATTGATGAGTGAGTGGAAGGAAGTTGAGCTGGGTGAGGTGTGTGACCTTTTAGACTGCTTACACAAAACACCGAAATATTCAGAAGAGGGCTACCCTATGGTACGAGTTACTGATGTAAAGAATGGGTATCTCGATACTTCGGAATGCTTATTAGTTAATGAAGAGGTATTCACCGCATTTAGTAAAGGATATGAGCCAAAAGTTGGAGACATAGTGTTTACTCGAGTGGGGTCATTTGGGTTATCCGCTATTGTTAAGCAAGAGGAAGAGTTCTGTATCGGTCAGAACACAACATTATTGATACCAAAAACTATAGACCCCTTCTTCATTTTTTATTATCTGATTGGACAGGATGCACGTTTTCAAATTGAAGGTCTTGCTGGTGGATCCACACAGCCAACTATTAGTATGGCCAGCATTAGAAAAATTGTCATTCCTTTTCCACCACCTGAGGAACAAAAAGCAATTGCAGAAGTCCTTTCCAGCTTAGACGACAAAATAGACCTGCTGCACCGCCAAAACCAAACCCTGGAGCAAATGGCGGAGACGCTGTTTCGGCAGTGGTTTGTGGAAGAAGCGGATGATGATTGGGAATTCACATCACTTGAAAACTTTGTCACCTGCTTTAATGGAGTCTCATACAAATCAGCTGACTTGAATCCATCAGATACAGCAATGATAACGTTAAAGAGCTTTGCGAGAGATGGCGGCTTTAGGCTTGACGGCTTTAAGGAATACACAGGAAAGTATAAAGAACAACATATTGTCAATGAAGGAGAACTTGTAGTCGCACACACCGACATAACTCAAGATGCTGCCTTAATTGGTAATCCGATAATGGTTATTGGCAGAAGAGAGTACAAAAAATTGTTGATTTCAATGGATTTGGTAAAAGTTGTATCTAATTATGATTGGTTAAGCAACGAATTTCTCTACTACCAAATGAAATCAAGAGATTTTAAACAACATTGTTTGGGTTATTCGAATGGTTCTACCGTTTTACATTTAAGCAAAGAGGCTGTTCCATCCTACGAATTTTTCTTGCCACCCAAGGAGTTAATTGCAGATTTTACCAATCAAGTGAAACCACTGATTGAAAAATCTAACAAGAACATTAAGCACATTCGAAATCTTGAAGAAATAAGAGACACTATTCTGCCAAAACTCATGGCTGGAGAAGTGAGGATTCTGAACAAAATAGAACAATAGTATATCCTATGGCAGACGAACCAATAAGAGAAGAACAATTAAGAAGAAACTTGACTACAAAAGAGGTTTATCATTTTGTAGACTCTGAGAAAGGTATTGACCAGATTTGCCGTGAAGTTTTTAAAAGGACAGATAAAGTTGTTCACTACCCTATTGGTTTTAATGGAGGACCAAAATATTCAAAAGTTAAGCAGTTCATTTATGAGGGATTTGGCAATCAATTGCCAGTTGGTGTAAGTAAGTCATCATCAAGAGGCTTGGGGTTTACAAAAGTTCTCAAACCACTTATTGAATTCATTGAAGCAAGTTTCCCAACGGCCACAATTAGAATCATCAAAACGGGTGAAAGCGTATTTAGTGCTGATAGAAAGACACTGACCTTATCAGAGAGTGATCTAATAAAACTTCACGAAGTTTTCCAACACAATTTAGATATTCAGAAACAAGATAGAGAAGTTCTCGCATCAGAAGAGCTTCATAATCTGTTTCCAGATGCAGTTGATTCCGCTGAAAGGGAATATGTAAAGAATTCAATATCTACTGCTCTTTCAGCTTGGAAGCAATCACTAGATGAATTTTCAAACACTGACAAAGAAGCCATAAAGGAACTCTTTGAAAAACTCATGCTTGCTGATGGTTTCATTTCACCTGAAAGTTTGCTGAAAACCAAAGAGACGATAGATGAGCAATACATTGATGACGTAATTGCAGAGTATGAAAAACTCATGCAACAAAAAACAGAAACTGAGAATCTCGAGAAAAAATGGCAAGGCTTCCTAAAAAAGCATAGTTGGATTTTCTCTTACATTTTTTCCTTTCCAATCATTTTACATGAAGATGAGGCTTATGTTGGAGGTAAGGGAATTTCAAATAAAAACGGGAAGGTTACAGACTTTCTGGTTAAAAACAACCTCACCAATAATGTTGCATTTATCGAAATTAAAACACACAAAACTGACTTAGTAAAGAAGGGGTCGGCATACAGAGGAAATGATGTTTTTTCTATGAGTTCCGATTTATCTGGTGGTATTTCTCAGGCACTAAATCAACGCGATAATTTTCAAAAACAATTTGCCATTCACAAGATGAATAGTGAGGACAAAGGATTTGAAACCTTCAACTCAAAATGTGTCGTTTTGATGGGGTCTATTTCAGATTTGAGCGATAAAGAATTGGGTTCATTTGAATTATTCCGAAGTAATAGCAAGGACGTTGAAATATTAACTTTTGATGAACTGCTAGCGAGATTCAACAATCTTAAAGAGCTCATGATGGGCAAAGTGAATTAGCATAAACTGAATGACAAGAATAACTGAACATAGCATAGAAGATTTTGCCATCAAATTGTTGGAGCATTTGGGCTATGAATACATCTATGCCCCTAGCATTGCCCATGATGGAGAAAATCATAAACACAATGAACCATGTTTGACGAGTTAAATAAATACCAAACCAACGGCCATTTCTTCTTTCAAAAGGGAGATAGCCTGAGCATTCAAAGCAAAGATGTACCTGAGCTTCCCGGGGTGTATTATATCCTGCGGCTCGCCAGAGGCAGGGTAGATCTGGTTTACATCGGCAAATCAGGAACCGTGTTACAAAATGGTCAATTTAAAAGTCAACTACTCAAAGGGCGCATCAACAATAAGCAAGAAGGTGTGAAACGCCAGCAATACTTTGAACAAAAGCTGGAGCAGGAGAACATTGACGGTCTGGACATTTATTGGTTTGTCACCTATGACAGGCTCCATCAGGATTTGCCCGGTTTTGTTGAAGGTTTGATCATTCAACGTTACTTTGATTTACATGGCTGCTTGCCTCCTTGGAATAAAGAGTTTTAGTTATGGCGAAAGAATTTGTAAAAGGACAGAAATACACACACGAAGAATACATGCAGCTTTCCATTGAGGAAATGCGAAAATGTGTGGGTGAGCATAAGGAGAAGGCGGATCCTAAAGTAGGTGCGGTTTTAGTTGACCGAGATGGAGCATATTTTGACAAAGCACATCGGGGCGAACTTCGGGTTGGTGACCATGGCGAGTTTACCCTGCTGGAAAGAAAGCATCCCGGTGCAGATTTATCCGGATTTACGCTCTATACTACGCTGGAGCCTTGTGTGAAGAGAAATCTACCGAAGAAAGGTTGCTATAAAAGATGCATCAATGCACGGTTGAAGAAAGTCTACATTGGGCATTATGATCCGGATCCTACTGTTGCTTCAAATGGCTACAAGCTATTAAAGAAAGCTGGTATTGAAGTGGACTTTTACGATAAGAAGTACGAAGAGATTATTGCTAAGGAGAATGAACAGTTCTTTAAAGAAGCGGCAAAACGCGCTGAAGAAGAAAAGACCAAAGAAATTCAGTCGGCTATAGACCCTATAGAAAACGAATTAGTAGAATTTCAGCTACATGATCTATCTGAAGAAGCACAGCGCACCATGATTGATAAAATGGGGCTGTCTTACAAAATCGGCACAGATGGGTGGAAAGGCTATCTAAGTCGCATGAAACTTATTAAGGTTGATGAAGAGAGTCAAACGGCCCGGCCTACCGGATTAGGACTGCTCCTTTTGGGCCAAAAACCGGAAGAACATTTTCCGCAGGCAAGAATCAAGTTTACGGTCCGGTCTGGTAATACCGAACCAAAGATTGAGGATTTCAAAGGACCATTGGTACTTCTCCCAGAGAAGATAGAACAGTATTTAGGCTTTGTATTTCCCAAAGGGTTTTCATCACGAACATCCTTTGACCGTACCGAGAAAGTTGAAGCATCGTATTCTGCCCTTTATGAAGTAATTATGAATGCCATGGTGCATCGTGATTACACTATTGATGGTGGTAGAATCATGGTAGATGTGGACGATGAAAAGGTGGTGGTTTCAAGTCCAGGTGAGCCATTATGCACACTAGACCAGTTGAATAACTTCACCGCCCCTTCTTTTAGTCGAAATGCCAAAATAGCTCATATCTTCTTTGAGATGGGATTGGTTGAAGAACGCGGATTCGGTATGGAAGAGTTGGGCAAAGTGGAAAGTTTTGGTTTACCAAAACCCAAGTTTACCTTGGAAAATGGCACGTTGAAAGCAACGTTGTACAGAGTTGTAAATCCGGAAAAACAGAAAGTTTTAAAAGAAGACATGCCGGGGCTTTCTTATCTCAAGGAACATAAAAGACTAAAAACTTCTGAATATGCCGATTTGAGTGGAACACCAGAAAGAACGGCAAGAAGGCGGCTCAATGCATTAGTTCAGAATGATTTAGCCGATAAAGATGGATTATATTATGTGCTCAAAGAATAATTACCACAAATCGGCCACAGCAACTTGGCCGATTGGCCGAAAGTTGACCGATTTTTTCTTCTATGCTGATAATCGGCCATTGAGCCTTGGCCGATTTAGTAGGAAAGTGGCCGATTTTTGGCCGTTTTCGGAAAATCGGCAATTCATATGCCGCCAAACAGTAAAATCGGCAATGCCGATTGCCGATTCTATTGCCGAAAAATTAAAATGACAAGAATAACTGAACATAGCATAGAAGATTTTGCCATCAAATTGTTGGAGCATTGGGGCTATGAATACATCTACGCCCCAAGCATTGCCCCTGACCTGCCTGCCGGTCAGGCAGGTGGCGAAAATCCAGAGCGGAGTTCATACGAAGAAGTCCTGCTCACCCATCGCATTGCGGAAGCCGTGCGAAGAATCAACCCCACCGTGCCAGCTGCTGCACAGGAAGAAGCTATCAAAGAAATTCAGCGTATTCACTCGCCTGAGTTATTGACCAATAATGAAAGCTTTCATCGTTTATTGACCGAAGGCATCAAAGTTAGCTATCAAAAAGACGGTCAGCAAAGAGGTGATCTAGTATGGCTAATCGACTTCAATACACCCGAAAACAACGACTTTATAGTTGCCAACCAATTTACGGTAGTAGAAGATGGCGTGAACAAACGCCCTGATGTCATTCTCTTTGTCAACGGTATTCCTTTGGTGGTCATTGAGCTAAAAAATGCAGCAGATGAAAACGCCACCATCAAATCTGCTTTTCGTCAAATAGAAACCTACAAAGCGGTCATTCCAAGTTTGTTTACTTACAATGCGTTTACGATTATTTCGGACGGATTGGAGGCCAGAGCAGGAACGCTTTCATCGGGTATGAGCCGTTTTATGGCTTGGAAATCAGCAGACGGCAAAGAGGAAGCTTCGCACTTGGTCAGCCAAATGGAAACGCTCATCAATGGCATGCTCAACAAAGAAACCTTGCTGGATTTGGTTCGGCATTTCATCGTTTTTGAAAAGTCGAAAAAGGAGGATGCAAAAACGGGCGTTACCACTATTTCAACCGTCAAAAAATTAGCAGCTTACCATCAATACTATGCCGTAAACCGAGCGGTGGAATCTGCAATGCGAGCGACAGGTTACACGTTAGAAAAAGAAACGCCAACAAGCATGGTGATGGAATCGCCTGAAAGTTATGGTGTGGCAGGTGTAAAATCACAACCCAAAGGCGACAGAAAAGGCGGTGTGGTTTGGCATACCCAAGGAAGTGGTAAATCCCTTTCCATGGTGTTTTTTACAGGTAAAATCGTTTTGGCTTTGGATAATCCAACCGTTGTTGTCATCACCGACCGTAACGATTTGGACGACCAACTTTTTGACACCTTTGCTTCTTCAACACAGTTATTGCGCCAAGAGCCTAAGCAAATAGAAAACCGAAACGACTTAAAGGAAAAATTAAAAGTGGCTTCTGGTGGAGTGATTTTTACCACCATTCAAAAATTCTCACCCGAAGAAGGCAATGTGTATGAAACACTTTCGGAACGAGAAAATATTGTAGTAATTGCCGATGAAGCCCACCGAACACAATACGGCTTCAAAGCCAAAACGGTTGATGACAAAGACGAACATGGTAATGTAATCGGAAAAAAAACTGTGTACGGCTTTGCCAAGTACATGCGTGATGCTTTGCCTAATGCAACATACATCGGTTTTACAGGGACACCTATTGAAAGCACCGATGTAAACACCCCTGCCGTTTTTGGAAACTACATTGATGTTTATGACATTGCCCAAGCGGTAGAAGATGGTGCAACCGTTCGCATTTACTATGAAAGCCGATTGGCGAAAGTGAACCTGAGCGAAGAAGGCAAGAAACTGGTAGAGGAACTGGACGATGAGTTGGATGGTGAAGAACTCACCGAAACCCAAAAAGCTAAAGCCAAATGGACACAGTTAGAAGCCTTAATCGGCAGTGAAAACCGCATCAAGAATGTAGCCAACGACATCATTCAGCATTTTGGTTCACGCCAAGAAGTATTTGAAGGTAAAGGAATGATTGTCGCCATGTCCAGAAGGATTGCCGCTGACTTGTATGATGAAATTATCAAACTGAAACCTGAGTGGCATTCAGACGATTTAGATAAAGGTGTGATAAAGGTCGTGATGACGTCATCCTCTTCTGATGGCCCGAAAATCGCAAAACATCACACCACTAAGCAACAAAGGAGAACACTTGCCGACCGAATGAAAGACCCAGACGATGAATTGAAACTGGTGATTGTTCGGGATATGTGGCTCACTGGTTTTGATGCACCAAGCATGCACACGCTTTACATCGACAAACCGATGAAAGGCCATAATCTGATGCAAGCCATTGCAAGGGTAAACCGAGTGTACAAAGACAAGCCAGGTGGTTTGGTAGTGGATTATTTGGGTATCGCTTCTGATTTGAAAAAAGCACTTTCATTCTATTCAGATGCAGGTGGAAAAGGCGACCCAACCATTGCCCAAGCCCAAGCAGTTGAATTGATGCTTGAAAAACTAGAAGTCGTTTCACAGATGTACAGTGGCTTTCCGTATGAAGACTATTTCCAAGCAGAAACAGGTCAAAAGCTTTCCATGATTCTAGCAGCAGAAGAACACATTCTCGGACTGGAAGATGGTAAGAAACGATACATCAATGAAGTAACCGCTTTGTCCAAAGCCTTTGCGATTGCTGTTCCGCATGAACAAGCCATGGACGTAAAAGATGAAGTTTCATTTTTCCAAGCCGTCAAGGCGCGACTAGCCAAGTTTGATCCCGATAGCTATCGGGACGGTTCAGGCAGAACCGATGAGGAAATAGAAAGCACTATTCGTCAGGTTATAGACCAAGCCTTGGTTTCGGAACAAGTTATTGATGTCTTTGATGCGGCAGGAATCAAGAAACCTGACATTTCCATTCTATCCGAAGACTTCCTGATGGAACTCAAAGGAATGGAACACAAGAACGTAGCTCTGGAAGTTTTGAAAAAGCTACTAAATGACGAGATAAAAGCACGTTCCAAAAAGAACTTGGTAAAGAGTAAGTCGCTAAAAGAAATGTTGGAGAATTCTATCAAGAAATACCACAACAAGATTTTGACGGCTGCTGAAGTGATGGACGAACTCATTAAGCTGAGTAAGGAAATCGTAAACATGGACAGTGAAGCCAAAAAGCTTGGTCTGACTGACTTTGAATACGCTTTCTACACCGCAGTAGCCAACAACGATTCAGCCAAACAACTCATGCAACAAGACAAGCTGAGAGAACTAGCTGTTATTTTGACCGAACGAGTAAAACAAAACGCATCCATCGACTGGACAATCAAGGAAAGTGTAAGAGCGAAATTGAAAGTAATTATCAAGCGAACTTTGAGACAATACGGTTATCCACCAGACATGCAAAAACTGGCGACAGAAACGGTATTGAAACAAGCGGAGATGATTGCGAAAGAATTAACAACTGACTAAGAAATGCCAACGTTCAACAGCCACACAATTACTCACGAAATTTTTATTTTTAAGGGTGTTCGTGAATGCTTCGCATTTGCCAAGCCGCTCAAAGCAGCCGCACAAGCCAAAGCTTGTCAAAGAGTGTGTCTGTGCCAACGCACGGACGAAAAAATAAAAAATACGACCGCACAACATTGTGTATAATCAATAGCGGGTTCAGTGCTATTTTGAAACGTAAAACTATAAATCAAAGGTCGGTGCTATCTGACAGTTTAGTGGGTTAAAATCCGCAACTGCTCATACACGAGACCGTCAGAGGATGTGTTCCATTAACTGTGTCAATTCAGATATTTAGTTTAAGTCTATCTCCAAAAATAATTGAAAGTTGTGCTAGTGTTTGATTCCAATTGTGTACCGGCCTGTTCCACTTGGCGCAAATATTCTCCTGAGCCAGGAAGAGCAGCTTCATCAGCGCGTCTTCAGAGGTAAAGGCTCCTTTGCTCTTGGTTACATTCCGGATCTGTCTGTGGAATCCCTCAATGATGTTTGTTGTGTAAATGATCCTGCGGACATACGGAGTGTATTGGAAGTAATTGTAGAGCCTAGACCAGTTTTTACGCCAGGAGTCGATGAGCTTTGGGTATCGGCTGTTGTGGGTATTGAACAGTCATGTGCGGTTGCCGACCACACTACCGCCGAAGCTTCACCACCGCTTTCCGGTCTCCGCTGCTGATCGTCACGAAATACATACCCGGCTCTTCATTCAAAAAGAGATTCAGGATCTGTTGCTGATGGAAGGTGGAAGTATGCAAAACCCGGCCCGAGCTGTTCGAGATGCTTATGTCGACATGTTCCAGAGCCTGGCCCAGGTCGATGATAAACGCCCCGTTGGTTGGGTTGGGGTAGACCGACAGGGAGGCTGAGAAACCATTTTCCACGATACCGAGGACCGTGATCGTTTTGCAGACGGAAGTGTCCACACAACCATTTTCCGTGAGTTCCACCGCATAATCGCCGGTAGTTGTCGCCGTATACGTTTGTGATGTCGCACCATGGATCGGAGCGTAGTTGTTCGAACAGTCGAGCCACTGATAGCTTGCATTGGCGTTGCCGGCACGAATACTGGATCCATTGACAAGCGTTGTGATATCAGAAACGGATTGGATGGTTAGATCTAAAAATACCACGGAGTCGCAACCCGCTGCATTGGGCAAAGTAAAGGTGGCGTTGTTGTTCGAACCGGTATAGGTGACCCCATCGATCCAGGTAAAGCTGTCGCAGGCGCTAACGGTTGCTGTTGCCCTGCTGCTCGTGCTGATCGTCAGGTCCAGGGTGATCAGCGAATCGCATCCGTTCGAATTCGGCAACGTATAGGTTGCACTGTTGTTGGAACGGGTGTAGGTGACCCCATCGATCCAGGTAAAACTGTCGCAGGCACTGAATGTTGCTGTTGCCGAACTGCTTTTTCTGATCGTCAGATCCAGGGTTATGATGCTATCGCATCCTGTTGTGCCGATGAGTGTGTCCTGTGCGGTATTGTTGGAGCTTGTGTACGTTACACCATTGATCCAGACGAAGCTATCGCACGCCACGCGCGTATCGGTACTGAACAAGGTCTTACATTGACTCATCTTGTGCACAAAAACGTCATTGTTCCCGGCGGAGCTTCGGTTCGAAGTATCGGAACCCGGATCGAAATCGACTGTTCCGGCAAAGTAGCCACCTGTGTACACATTGTTTGATGCGTCGATGGCAATGGATCGGCATTCGTCCCAGGACGTTCCGCCGAAGGAACGGGCCCATTGAAAAATCCCGGAGGAGTCCAGTTTCTGCACGAAGATATCATGGCTCCCAACGGATGTGAGGGTGTTGGTCCCGGATCCGGGGTCGTAGTCGCCGGATTGTTTGAAATACCCTCCGGTGTACGCATTGCCGGTTGCATCGACCACGATGGAATACCCGATATCGTCGTCGCTCCCTCCAAAGGATCGTGCCCAGACCAGGCTGCCCGAGGGATTCATTTTATGGACAAATACATCAGCCCCTCCGTTCGAAGTGCGATCGGATGTGTCGGTGCCCGGATCAAAATCGGCAGTACCTTGAAAGTAGCCCGTGGTATAGATTTGACCTTTCGGATCGATGCTGAGCGCGTAACAAACGTCGTTGGAAGTACCGCCGAAGGAGCGGGCCCAAAGGAGATTTCCCGAGTTATCCAGTTTCTGCACGAATACGTCGCGCTGGCCTACAGCAGTAAGGTTGTTGGTACCGCTTCCCGGGTCAAAATCCACGGTACCCGAGTAACTTCCGGCTGTGATTATATTGCCGGATGGATCCAGGCCGATGGATCTGCAGACGTCCTGATCGCTGTTGCCGAAAGACTTCACCCATAGGAATCGCCCGTTTGAATCCATTTTTTGGATGTAGATGTCCTCAAGGCCTGCAGATGTCCTGTTGGCTGTACCGGTTCCCGGATCGAAATCTGCTGTTCCTTGAAAGGTTCCCATTGTATACACATTGCCCGAGCTATCCACGGTAATGGAGTAGCCCCAGTCGTTGCTGCTTCCTCCCAGGGAACGGGCCCAAACGAAGTTTCCCGACGCATCGAGTTTTTGAACGAACGCATCGATCGAACCTGCAGAAGTGAGTCTGGATCCCGGATCGAAATCAACGGTTCCCACTTAATAGCCTGTCGTGTACACGTTGCCGCGTTGGTCGACACAAATATCCAAACCAAAGTCCGACGAACTTCCGCCGAAGGACCGGGCCCAGAGCAATTTGCTGGAAGCATCCAATTTCTGTATGAAAACATCCAGGTTGGCGACGGCAGTGAGGTTGTAGGTCCCGGTATCCGGGTCGAAATCGGACGTACCCGCGAAATATCCCACCGTGTAAACGTTCCCTGCAGCATCCACGCAGATGGAATGACCGTAGTCGTTCAGGCTTCCCCCATAATTGGCTACCCATTCAAAATTCTGAGCGTGTAGCAGAGGTGCTGCCATTAGTAAGATGATCAGGATCAGGGAGCGGTACAGTTTGCCCATGTTCTTCGTATGCTTTTTTATCCGTTTCGCCGTAAAAGGACGGGAAAATAATGAGCCCTCAGGCGGATGCATGACTTTTCTCCTTCAAAGGTGTGTAAAAGTCAACTCAACATGCACCTATCAACCTATCCTCCTATTCTCCTATCCTCCTATCTTCCTATCCCCCTATCCCCCTATCCTCCCAAACCCGCCTTAGCCTCCAGCACTTTCCGGATAAACGGACTGGACATTTTCCGTCGATACATCGGCTTGACTTTTAAGAAATTGGTGTTCTGATAGATGGTAATGATCCCTGCAGACTGGAAGATCGTAAGTTGATGGAAAGGTATGGGCCATATGAAGGTGCTCATTTGCTTTCTATAGTGCACGATGATTCCCTTTGGCCGCAATTCCATGTTGCATTTGCGGTCGTAATCCTTGCTTTCGGGATCGAAATTAAAGTCGCCTTTCCAGGCCTGGACTATGAACGGTTCGGAACCCACACTCCCGTTTTTGAGCTTGTACATCAGACCGAATCGCTTGCCCAGAAGCTGGTCGACTTCCTGTTCCAATACGCGATCAAAGCGGGTATTGTTGAACGTAGTGGATGTATGATCTTTCACAAAGGGAGAAACATCTTGAACCGGTATTTTGATTTGGCTCAGATGCCGGGGTTCGTCAATCCTTCACCCAACGGCATATTGTAGAACACCGGGCTCTCCGAACCGGCAAGATCGCCGACTGTGATAATTATTGCGATCCTTAGCTTATGCATGACGCCCTATTTCAGCCACAAATGACACGGCCCACTAATCGTGCATTTGTGATTAAAGATCCGCTGAAACTCCAGACCCGCTGCCCAATACCATCCAATACCCTATGAACCCATCTTCCTATCAACCTATCCTCCCATCCTCCCAACAACCCAACAACCCAACAACCCACCAACCCACCAACCCACCAACCCACCAACCCAAAACTCCCGGATACATGGGTAGAAGCTGAAGTCCGTAACTCGATACCAAAGAACCATTTATCTGTTGCAACTGAAAATTAGTTGCATTAACTTTGATCAAGTGAGTCGAGTAGAGAAGTTAGTGAAGCGACTGCTGGACAGACCGGCAGATTTCACCTACGAAGAACTGCTCAAAATATTGAGACACTTTGGATATGAAGAAGTTAAAACGGGCAAAACCGCCGGTTCGAGGCGCGCATTCATTCACAAACAGACGATGCACATCCTTCGGATCCATAAGCCGCATCCGGAACGAACGATCAAACGTTATGTGTTGGACTATTTGATCGAAGAACTACGGGGTAAACATTTGTTATGAAAAATGTATTGAAATATAAGGATTTTATCGGTTCTGTGCAGTACAGCGATGAGGATGATGTATTATTCGGAAAGATCATCGGTATCAATGATCTGATCACCTATGAAGGAGAAAGCATCTCCGAGATCAAAGCAGCCTTTCAGAATGCCGTTGAAGACTATATTGATCTCTGTGAGCGACACAACAAACCGCTTCGAAGATCGTATAAAGGCTCCTTCAATGTACGCATCAGGCCCGAACTCCACCAAGAAGCCGCGTTTCGATCCAATGAACTTGGGATCTCTTTGAATCAGTTCGTAGAAAAGGCGATTGCCGAGAAGTTGGGGGATTAGCGATGCAAAACAGCGGTTCGGCATCCTAAACACCTATAAACCCATCTTCCTATGTTCCTATCCCCCTATGTTCCTATCCCCCTATCCTCCCATCTTCCTATCTTCCTATCTTCCTATCTTCCTATCTTCCCATCCTCCCATCCTCCCAACAACCAACAACCCACAACCCATGCTACACAAACACGACGTATTATTGTCCCTATAAAACAATGCGCGGTTTACAGGCCACATGATACCTAACCGGGCACCTTGCACTTATCCCGGTTTGAACGCATTCCCATGTACCAGCCTCCTTCTGATCTGCACCCTGCTGTGCTGCCACCCGAACCGGTCCGGTACCGGGTCCCGGGAAGATGCCACCCCGATCATGGAGCAATTGGACGCTTACATTCAGGCCCATGCAGCCAACAAACGATTCAACGGGAGCGTGCTCATTGCCAAAGGCGATACAGTCCTTTTTGAGCGTTCGTATGGTTTGGCAAGCAGAGCCTTCGATGTGCCGATTGCACCTACCACGAGATTCCTGATCGGTTCGATCACCAAACCTTTCACGGCCCTCGGCATACTGCTTCTGGAACAACAAGGCAAACTGAAGCTGGATGATAAGCTTGCAACATACTTCCCGAATTTCCCGAACGCCGATCGGATCACATTGAAACAATTGCTCAATCATACTTCGGGCATCACCGACTACCATGCCTTCGCGAATTGGGAAGAACGGGGCAGAATGTCCGTAACTCCGGGATCTACCCTGGCCACCCTTTTGGAGCGTCCTTCCCTCTTCGAACCGGGTACGCGATTCAGCTATAGCAACAGCGGCTACCTCTTCCTGGGTTTGATCATTGAACAGGTTTCCGGACGATCCTTTGAGGCTTTTATCCGGGAGGAGATACTTGATCCCCTGAAATTGGAGCATACCGGCATCGCTTCCAACACGCGCATCATTCCCGAACTGGCTATCGGGTACACAAGCAGCCCCCGCGAAACGCAACATGCATCTTATATAAACTACGATCAACCCTTTGCATCCGGTAACATGTATTCCACACCGCGCGATCTGTGGGCATTTACGCAGGCCGTTGTACAAAGCAAATTGCTGCCTGAAGCAACAACGAAAGAACTGTTCCAAAGCACATGGAGCTATGGCTATGGATGGGGGATCCGAGACTACGATGGTATACGGACCTACGGTCATTTCGGGGGTATGAACGGATACGTTGGGGGCATCAGCTATATCCCTGAGGCTGATTATTTCATCTGCTTCCTGACAAACGACGACAATACACCGAAGCACACCCTGATGGAAGACCTGATCCGGATCGTACATGGCAGGGAGGTTCTTCCACCCAAACCGGTGCAGACCATCGGGCTCACAGATCGGATGAAGTCGACAGTTTTGGGCGATTACCTCGTAAAGCCCGGCGACACTTTGCATGTATTTGAGCAGGACGATCGGCTCTTTCTTCGGGAGACCGG
Organism: Flavobacteriales bacterium; assembly: GCA_020635435.1. GTDB lineage: Bacteria > Bacteroidota > Bacteroidia > NS11-12g > UBA9320 > VMDK01. The sequence continues at coordinate 211,992 of JACJZU010000002.1, read as the reverse complement.
GCAAATGCGGCACGAGCTCTTCCCCATCGATACGCTGGAATTTGCGTTCACTTTGTTGGAGTTCACCGCTGCATTCTCGAAACCGGGTACACAGGGTTCGGATAGCCTGAGATTTACGGGTAAGAGCGGGTTGCTTGGCAGGCGTATTCGCTGAGCGGGTAGGCATACGACTTTGGGTACCCGTTGGATGAGGACTTGAATGCAGTATACGGCATAAGGGTTCTGCACGCACTTAATCCAATCTTAAATCAATCTTAACCCCTGCACAACGGTCCAGGGATGGAGATTTAGGAGTTTCGTGGGCTTAAAGAGCGATTTGTATGCGAAGTATCATTACCTGTTTTCTGATCGTATTGGGTCTCCACAGCACAGAAGCCCAATCCATTCGATTTACTCGCGCCATTCAGGCCACCGATACCATTACTCAAAATGGTCTGCCTGTTCCAGTGTCCTCCGATGATGCCGAACAAGAGAACGATGCCATCGATGCGTTGTACGACGATGACCTGGATGCCGGTTGGGAAGGGGCCGCTGAAGATCAGAACATACTGAGCACCGGGCTTCGATTTCGCGACGTAGAGATCCCACAAGGCGTACGAATAGACAGTGCCTTTCTGATCTTCCATTCGCATGAGGCCAAATTGGCCACCGATGTATGCAATCTCAACATTTTCGCTGATGATACCGACGACGCTCTTACTTTCAATGAAACGGATCTGATCACAGACCGACCAAAGACCACAGCTCAAGTGACCTGGGTAATTGATGAACCCTGGGGTCTTTGGACCGAGCATAAATCGGTGGACCTGTCGGCGGTAATTCAGGAGATCGTTGATCGAAGTGGCTGGCAATCAGGCAATTCGCTCGCGTTGATCCTGCAAGGTGAGAATCAGGGTCCGAGCGACGATGAAAATGCCCGTGAAATGGAATCATTCGAGAATATAGCCGATCCGGGCGATGGTGGTGATGGGAAAAACCATCCGGAACGCATTCCGATGCTGGATATCTATTACAGCACCGGCTCCACCGGTTCAGAAGCCGCTTCAAATATGAAGAAGGCCGAGGCCTTCCCAAATCCGGTTGAAAAGGAGTTGACTATTCGTTTGGTCCATGAGGGTCCCGCACTTATCCGTCTTTTCTCACCCTTAGGTAGCTGTGTGTATGAAAAATCTGTTCCGGGGAATACACAAAACATCCAATTGGACCTGGAGCAATTTCCGGCCGGGATGTATCTCCTGCGCATAGAACAGGACGGATACAGCAGCGGTGCATCGATCCGGAAACATTAAACAGAGTCGGTTATTTCCTACGTGAGGCAAGGTATGAACCTCCTCCGGCACTTGAAACGGAGGGACCCCTTGGGGTCTTTGATTCTTCTTATAGTTCTTGGGTTCTTCCCGCTTCATGTCTGTGGTCAGAACTTTCTCTCGGGGCGCGTGATAGACGCAACGAGCGAAAAGCCTCTATCCGATGCCCTGGTTTTGGTGGAAGGTTCGCGGAACGGGGCTACCACGGATGCTTCCGGAAATTTCCGGATCTCCGGCATACAGCGTGCAAGGCCGGTGATCCATGTGAGTTACCAGGGTTATGAGGAACTGCGGATACAGGCTGACTCGGCACAAGGGTTTCTGATCGTTCGGCTCACCCCTTCCGACAACCGTTTACGGGAAGTTGTAGTGGATGGCATAGCCGGTAAGCAGATACGGGCGCTGGTTGCCATGAAACGGGCCGATAATATTGTGAATGTGGTTTCGGCGGAGCAGATCCTCACTTTCCCCGATCTGAATGCGGCGGAAGTATTGCAGCGCGTTCCGGGCATCACACTTCAGCGGGATCAAGGGGAGGGACGCTTTGTGCAGCTGAGAGGAACACCCCCGCAATTCACAAATTTCACCATAAATGGCGAACAAGTATCCTCTCCGGAAGGTGGATACCGATATATTGGTCTGGACATTATTCCAGCCGACCAGATCAGCTCGATCGAAGTGGCCAAAGTACTCACTCCGGATATGGATGGCGATGCGATCGGCGGTACGATCAATGTGATCACCAAATTGCGAAGCAACGATTCCGCACATCTTTCCACCACCTTCTCCGGTGGTTACAACTCCATGCGCCGGGCACCGGTTTACAATTTTCAGTTCGCCTACGGATCGCGATACAAGAAACTGAGCATACAACTGAACGGGAGTTATTTCGAGAATAATCAGGGCTCGGAGAACATCGAATACAAGTTCATGAAAGGTCCCTTTTATGGGAGTCAAGGCCAGGGACAGGACAATTATTACCTGCATTACCGGGAAGTGCAACTGCGGCATTACAGTATACAGCGGAAACGGATCAGTGTGAGTCCGGGTTTGGCATTGGACCTGGATAACAACACACGTTTCTACCTCAAAACCATGTTCAACCGTTTTGTGGATGATGAAGTTCGGCGTCGGTTGATCTACGATCTGGAGGATCCGGTGAGTGCCGATTTCTATCTTTATGGAGGCATCAAGCACGACCTGAAATCCAGGATCAAGTATCAGGACCTGTCCACATTCAGCTTAGGTGGCGAACACGATCTGAAGAAATGGAATATCGATTACCAGCTCTTCTATTCGATGGCCGGTGAGGAAGAACCGGATCGCATAGAGGCCAGTTTTGAGAACCCGGGCAAAGCCATTTCCATTCAATTTGAGGAGTTCGAAACGGACTATCGGCGGGCGAGTTTCCCGGTTGCCGACAATTCGGACAATGCCTTTGATTATCGCAATTACAATTTCGACTTTCTGTTGTTCGAAGAAAGCCAGGTACGGGAACGCTTATTTACCCCGCGCATCAACTTCAAGTACACCTATTCGCATAAAGCGGATCGGATCGGGTTTGTAAAATTCGGAGCCAAGATCCGTTCGCGGACCAAGAGCAGGGATGTGCTTTCCAATCAGCTTGGCTCTTATCGCGTAAGCTCGGCCATCTATCCCGGTACGGGAGACACCCTGCGCCTGACCGACATAAGCTCCGGGTTTTCGGAGAGGGATCTGCTGAAACAGGGCTATGTACTTGAACAAATGCCCGATGCCGGTAAACTCGCCGATTTCTTTGAGTTCAACAGGCAGTATTTTATCATCGACCGGAATTCAACGCGTAAGAACACCTACAATTCCGACTACAACTATTCGGAGAACATCTACGCCGCATATGTGATGGCCAGGCAGCGGATCAACCGATTGATGGTGTTGGGCGGATTGCGTTGGGAAGTTACCGATGTGATCCGGAATCAGGGGATGGCCGTGATCCTCGACGGTAATAAATTCGTTCAGCTCGACACGTTGAATTTGCGGAGAAGTCAGTCATTCCTTCTGCCCCAGATCCAGATCAAGTATGCACTCACGCCCAAGCTCAATCTCCGTTTCGCCACAACCGTTACCTACTCCCGCCCCAACTACTCCGATCTGATCCCTTCCCGCGAGGAAGATCGCAATGAGGTGAGTATAGGTAATCCGAATTTGAACTATCCCCGATCTACCAATATCGATCTGATGCTGGAGCGGTACTATGGCCAATCGATCTTCTCGGCCGGACTGTTCTACAAGGGCATCGACGATTTTGTATTCTCGTACAAGCGTTTTGGCCGGGAAGGTGAGCCGGGCAGTGGGAATTACCCGGTATTTGAATTTACCAAACCGGTAAATGGTCAAAACGCCACGATCCTCGGGCTGGAAGTTCAGGCACAGTTCAAGTTCGACTTTACACGGGGTTTCCTTTCCCGCCTCGGTCTCTTCTCAAACTATACCTTCACAGGATCTCGGGCTTTCATTCCCAAGCGTGTTCCCGCCAATTACGCCGAGGCCATAATCATTGACCCGGTTGCGGATGATCTGTCGGTTTTCTTCGAGACCGATGGACGAGAACAGATCAAATTACCGGGACAAGCCGCACATGCCGCGAATGTTGGATTTTTCTACGACTGGAAGCGGACCTTTGTGCGCTTATCGGGCAATTATCAATCGGACTTCCTGGTATTCATTGGTCCGGATGCGGACTTTGATGCTTATTACGATGCGGCACTGCGACTCGATCTTACGCTGAATTTCCAGCTTCGATCGGGGATAAATCTCTTTGCGGATGTGATGAACCTGACAGACACTCCGCTGCGCTACTACAGCGGCGATCCCGACACAATTCAAAAATTAGAATATTACGCATGGTGGACAAAATTCGGAATTCGACTCAATTTATGATCCCGGCAGTCATCGGTCTGTTGATGGTCCCTGTTCTGCTTACAACCTGTAAGAAATCACAACCCGCTGAGGAACGGATCGTTCCGGATGTAGTCACCGAACCGGTGCAATTCGACACCGACGATCCGGCTATTTGGTACAACGAGGCAGATCCATCGGGCACTTTGGTTTTTGGAACGGATAAGGACGACAGCGGCAGTATTTATGCGTTCGACCTGCAGGGACGTATCGTAAAACGCACAGATGGACTCGTTTATCCGAATAATGTGGATGTAATGAAAGATGCATTCCGGTTTGGGGACCGATCTGTCGACCTTTTGGTCACCGTGGAGCGTCCACTCGAACGGCTGCGTTTTTTCTCCGTTCCGGATATGCGTCCGCTCGACATTGGAAACTGCAAAGTATTTGAGGGCGAGGCCAGCACAAAAGAACGCTGGCCCATGGGCGTGGTGTTATACCGATCCTTGAAGGACAGCAGCGTATATGTATTTGTGAGTCGCAAAACCGGACCAACTGACGGGACTTATGTATGGCAGTATCAGATACTCCCGGATTCATCCGGATTCATTCAAACGAGATTGGTACGGAAATTAGGCGATTTCAGCGGCGATCCTTCGGAGATCGAAGCGGTGATGGTCGATCCCGATCTGGGATTCGTCTATCTCGCCGATGAGGCATATGGAATCCGAAAATACCATGCCGAGCCTGATGCCGATACGGAGCAGATCGGGGTATTTGGACAAAGCGGCTATTTGGAAGACCGCGAAGGCATGGCTCTATGGAAAACCGGTGATTCAAGCGGCTACATACTCTCTTCGGACCAAAAAGCGAACAGGATCCATGTTTACGATCGGGTAAGCAATCAATTTGTGACCCAACTTGCTCTATCGGCCTCCCAAACCGATGGTATTGAGATCCTGCATGAGCGGCTCCATACCCCTTTTCCGGAAGGGTTGCTTGTGGTGATGTCCGACGATCGCACCTTCCAATATTACGATCTGAAAAAACTCGAGTCAGTGATCCGAAAATCAGTTCAGCACGAAGCTGGGATCACCGACCCAAGATGAGCATGACCCCGGTTTCGAGATGAAATCCACGCGGATCGGCTTTTACCTCGCGCTCTTTGCCCTCTACACGATATTTCAGATAGTTCGATCCGTTCATGAGTGAAAGTTGATCGTCGTAGCGCGGAAGCAAATTGCCGATATAAGATCCCCGGCACATGAAACCGAACCCGAACAACCGAAACACCCAGGCCGACATGCGCTTGTACTCCGTAGAAGGCATATTACCCGATCCAAAATCCTGCGTGAGTTTAACTGAACTGAGGCCCAGAATGAAATTGAACGGATTGGCCTTGGTGCCTGGCGCTCAAAACCAAAAATCCTCTTTTGTAAGAAAGCAATCGCACCATGTTTGGATCAAACAGCTAATACCTCAAATTTAGCGTTTCACACAAAACAGCTGTCATCTCCATCCGGGCATTTTACCAAAAGGGTTCCGATCAACGCTTGATCTTATCCATCTTCTTCCCCTTCGCCAACTCATCCACCAACTTATCCAAATAGCGCACTTGTCGCGTCAGCGGATCTTTGAGTTCCTCGATCCGGTAGCCGCAAATAACGCCTTTGATCAAGGATGCGTTAGGGTGGAGTTTAGCGTTTTGGAAGAATGTTTGGAAGCTGACTTTATCCGATACCAGGCGTTCAATATCTGTGGGGCTATAACCTGTGAGCCAGCTGACCACTTCGTCGAGTTCTTCTTTTGTACGGCCTTTGCGCTCCACTTTTTGGACATAGCTCGGGTAAACTGACGAGAAGCTCAGTTGGGCGATGCGTTCGTTGTGTTCAGGTGTTTCCTTCATGTGTTTCGATTCGGACGAGCTGACCTTTTCTTTGGCGGATATTCTTGTAATCCCATTGGATGGATCTGCTTTTGGAAAGGCAGCGCGTCAATACGCCCAGATCCACTTCGGATGGGTGTGTGTAGAAGATGGAGGCATCTTTGAATTTCCCGGAACCGGGCTTGAGCGCAGGTTCGTTGAAATCGGCACCGCTCCAGAACATGAGGCGGATGCCGGCTTTTTGTTTGCTGTAGCCGACGATTGGGTTCCCGTTGAGCATCCAAACCGGATGGGCGTGCCAGATCTTTTCTTCCGCTTCAGGCAACTCCGTACGAATGGCGTCGGCCAGTTGTTCGCAGATCTGAATGTCGTTGGGTTCCAGAACTGTGTGATAGGTACTGATGTCCATTTCTAGGTATTGGCTTCGCAATAGGTTTTGATGTCCTGAAGGTCTTTTTGAACCGCTTTTTTCATAGAGCCTTTGAACATGGAGCCCAATAGCATATTGAACAGTTTGGCCCCAAATGTTTGGGGTTGGGATTGGAAGGACATGGTAAGTAAGGTGCCGTTGTCTTTAGGTTCTACCGCTAACCCGGAGATGTAAACAGAGCCGTGGCTTTCAGCTCGGGTTTGATAGAATTCGTTTTCGGAATAATCGGTGATCCACATCACTTCGGTTGCTTCTTTGCCGAACATGACGCGGGTTTCTTTCCATTTGAAGCCGAGGAGGGTATCGGTGGGTTTTTCGAGGATGTCGATGCGTTTGATGCTTTCGATGTAGTTCGGGCAGTTTTCGAAGTCGGTTATCACTTTCCAGACGGTCGAGGGTGGGCGGTTGATCTGGACTTGGGTGGATAGGTTCATGGGGATTGGGTATTTGGGTTGTTGGGTTTCTGGGTTGTTGGGTTTCTGGGTTTCTGGGTTGTTGGGTTTCTGGGTTCTTGGGGGGTGATCGGGGTTTCTGTGGGGTAGTTCGAAGTTATATGGAAAAATTGGAAGGGGGAAATTAGGGGGTGGATTTGTGGGTGGTGATAAACGAAGTTACTTCGCCGCAGATTACACAGATCAAAGCAGATAGCAAAGGATGAAGTAATCTGTGAAAAATCTGTGTAGATCTGTGTGATCTGTGGTGCAAAAAAACCGCTTCAGCAGTTAACCACAGATGCACACAGATTAACACAGATAGCGAAAGGAGAAAGTTATCTGTGTAATCCGTGGTGCAAAAAAACCAATCTCAAGATTCACCGAGTATCATTGATCCCCCATCCGATACTGGATCACCATTGCCGAAGCAACCGTGAGCACACCAATGAACAGAATAGCCGCCTCCAAACCAAATCGATCCGCCAGGATCCCTGAAAGAACCGCTCCAAATGCATAACCCAGATCCCTCCACAAACGGAAAGTTCCAATACTGGAAGCCCGCTGCTTCGGACATGTATTATGCGCGATCGTTGACAGAAAAGTGGGATATACCAAAGCCGTTCCTATCCCCAGTAATGCCGCAAGCACAGCCAAAGGATAGAATTCCTTCGTGAAAGGAATGATCAAAATAGCGAGTCCCTGCAGCAGCATACCCCAGAAAAGCATCTTCTTCCGTGAATAGATATCCGACATGCGACCTGTGGCCAGCTGCCCGATCCCCCAGAAAGTCGGATAGATCGCAGTAAGAACCCCGATCTGCGCCTGATCATACGCCAAAGAACCCAAAACCATCGGAAGTAAACCCCAGATCATCCCATCATTCAGATTATTCACCAATCCCGCCTGAGTTACCGAACTCAAGGTCGGATGTCTGAAACTCGTATCCAGGAACACATGCTCCAGCGGGGGAATTGTATTCGTATCCAGTTCCCGTTCCACATGATGTCGCGTATCCCGAACCCATAATAATGTAGTCAGCAAACCGAGCACCCCGATCCCGATCCCGAGATAGAAAGGATATGGCGTGATCCCGTATGCATTGGCAATATAACCCGTTAGAAAAGCCAAGACACCGACCGAGAAATAACCCGCAAATTCATTCAGCCCCATGGCCAGTCCGCGGTTCTTTTCCCCAACCAGATCGATCTTCATGAGTACTGTACTGCTCCAGGTAAGACCCTGACTCACGCCCAAAAGCACATTGGCGAAAACAACAGTAGACCAACTCTCGGCATAAATGAGCAAAAATGGGATCGGAAGCGCCAGAACCCACCCACCCAACAACAAATTCCTCCGCCCAAAGCGATTGGCCAGGCGACCCGTGAAATAATTGCTGAATGCCTTCGTAAGCCCAAAAGCAGTGATGAATGAGAGAATGGCCGTTTTAGATTCCACCCCAAAGATCTCCTGAGCGAATTGAGGAAAGATACTCCTTTCCAATCCCACCATACCCCCAACGAAGGCATTGACCAATACAAGTATGCTGAACTGCTTCCAGTTTTCCTTCAACCCTAATCGCACTTGCTCCGCACTCATATTTTACTTCTTTCTTTTTCGGGAGGCAATTACGACTTTCAGTCCTATTGGCACTTGCAACAAAAGTCACAAAAGATATAGGTTTGAGTTATGAGGGCATAGAATTGGACGGGAGAGGTGGTTAGTTACGCTCTGTTGCACCACAGATCACACAGATCGACACAGATCTTGCACAGATTACGTTATCCTTTCGATATCTGTGTTAATCTGTGTGCATCTGTGGTTAAATAGTTACGTGAATTCTTTGCACCACAGATTACTCAGATCGACACAGATTTTGCTCAGATTTCTTTTCTTCCTTTATCTGTGTGCATCTGTGGTTAAATAGCAACGTGAATTCTTTGCACCACAGATTACGCAGATCGACACAGATTTTGCTCAGATTTCTTTTCCTTCCCTTATCTGTGTTAATCTGTGTGCATCTGTGGTTAAATAGCTACGTGAATTCTTTGCACCACAGATTACGCAGATCGACACAGATTTTGCACAGATTTCTTTTCCTTCCCTTATCTGTGCGCATTTTGGTGAAATGGTTGCGTGAATCGCTTACACCTTGGTTCTTGAGAAATTTCTTGTTGAAAATTCGATCCGTAGGGTTTTGTTCTTTTTGCGTGAAAGCTCCTGTTGGTGTCGATCTAGTTTTGCTGCTCAGCTATGGAAAAGAATGAATTGACTTACGCAATTATTGGGAGTGTATACAAGGTACATTCCGAATTGGGACCCGGATTACTGGAGTCTACTTATGAAGCCTGTTTGAAGCAGGAATTGATCGAAACGGGATTGCATGTTGAACATCAGAAAGCGCTGCCGCTTGTTTATCGTGACATCAAACTCGAAGTGGGGTATCGGATGGATCTGGTGGTAAATGGTTCTGTCCTGGTCGAAGTAAAGGCCGTTGACCTTATTGCACCAATACACAAGGCTCAGGTTATGACTTATTTGAAACTATCCGGATTGAAGATCGGGTTGATGTTCAATTTCAATGTGGTTGATATGAAGACAGGGATAAGCAGGATCGTAATGTGAGGCTTTGTTCTTTGCACCACAAATTACACAGATCGACACAGATTTTGCACAGATTATTCCGATATCTGTGTTAATCGGTGTGCATCTGTGGTTAAAATAGCTGCGTGAATTGTTTGCACCACAGATCACACAGATCGACACAGATTTTACACAGATTATTCCGATATCTGTGTTAATCTGTGTGCATCTGTGGTAAAAATTGCTGCGTGAATTCTTTGCACCACAGATTACACAGATCCACACAGATTGTGCACAGATTACTTTATCCTTCAGATATCTGTGTCAATCTGTGTGATCTGTGGTGAAATAACAGCGTAAATTCAAGAAACCCTCCGTCTCTACTCGCTCAGAAACCCCTCCAGATCAAAAGTATCCCCCGATCTAAAACCGCGCTCTGTTTGGATTACCGTTCCGCATTCGTTCAGGAGATCATGCTCATAGAAAAGGGTGTAGTTATTCTCCACAGCTTCTCTCAGGAACAATTCGGACTCCTCCATACTCACCAACGGACGGATATCATAAGCCATCACATAATTCACCGGAACATGAGCTGCCGAAGGGATCAGATCTGCGGCGAAGACCAAAGTTCTACCTTTATAATTGATCTTCGGAATGATCATGGCCTCCGTATGTCCGTATACCGGAAAAACGGTGATGTTATCCGAAATACGCCCATCCTCCCCTACAAACTCCAGTTGTCCGGCTTCTTCTATGGGTGCCATGTTCTCCTGGAGGAACGACGCTTTTTCACGCGCATTGGGATTGAACGCGAAATGCCAATGATCCCTATGACTCCAATACCGCGCATTGGGGAATACGGTTTCCAACCGATCCCGACTGCTGTTCCATTGCACACTCCCCCCACAATGATCGAAATGCAAATGCGTGAGTATAACATCTGTAATATCCCCAAAATCGACTCCCACTGCATGCAGCGAGCGTTTCAGGGAATGCTCCCCGTTCAGATAATAATAACTGAAGAACTTCTCGCTCTGCTTGTCACCAATACCATTGTCGATCAGGATGAGACGGTTACCATCTTCCACCAATAGCGAACGCATCGCCCAGTTGCACATATTATTCTCGTCGGAAGGATTGAGTCGGTTCCAGATCGACTTGGGTACAACGCCGAACATAGCTCCCCCGTCGAGTCGAAAATTGCCGGTATGTATGGTTGCTAATCTCATGAATATTCGAATTTGGAATGGAAATGAATTGCAATGATAAGGTTCAAAGATAGGCTCATCGCCCGGGCACATCAAGAAGTCTCAGGCCGATATTCGCACGAACTTCTTCACATAGTAGATGCTCCCGGAACGCACAGAGATGAAGTAAACTCCCGGGCGAAGTCCGGAGGCATCGATGGTTGTCTGGAAATAATTGGTTGTAGGTACCAGCCTGAAAAAGGACAATTTCCCAAAAGCATCCCGGATCTCGATCGTGGCAGCCCCTTTATCGAAAAACTGAAGGAAGAACTGAAAATTGTAAGTTACCAGATTTGGAAAGAAATCGAAATAGAAGAATTCATTCTGACAAACGCCCTCGTATTCTATGCGATTCACGCCATATACATTGAATGAAACACAATCGTTCCGGTAGGTAACGAAGTTACAACCGCATACAGGTTGAAAACGCGTGTCGTTACACTGGAAGAATGGTTGGATACGGTTAGAATCTACGCAGGGCTCGAATACCCACTGTGCACGGGCCATGCCGGACAAGGTTGTTAACAGAACGAGCGCGAGCAATATCCTCATAGTGTGATCCGGTCGAAGCCCAGGTAGGGAACCAGTACTTCAGGCATAACAATTTCGTCGGCTTTTTGGTTGTTTTCGAGCAAAGCGGCTACAATACGCGGCAGAGCCAGCGCACTTCCATTCAAGGTATGGGCCAGTCGAGGCTTGCCGTTCTCGTCGCGATAGCGCAGTTTGAGTCGGTTTGCCTGGAAGCTCTCAAAATTGGAAACGGAACTCACTTCGAGCCAGCGCTCCTGAGCGGCTGAATAAACTTCCATATCGTAGGTGAGTGCACTTGTGAATCCCATATCGCCGGCGCACAATTTAAGCACACGATAATGGAGTCCCAACTTTTGCAGCAAACTCTGAACATATTGTTGCATCTCTTCCAACACAGCATACGAAAGATCGGGGTGGGCGATCTGTACGATCTCCACTTTATCGAACTGATGGAGCCGATTCAATCCGCGGACATCCTTCCCATAACTCCCTGCCTCACGACGGAAACAGGGCGTATAACCCGCATTTTTGATCGGAAGAGCATCCGCATCCAGGATCACATCGCGATAAATATTGGTAATGGGTACTTCGGCCGTGGGGATGAGGTATAGGTTATCGGCTGTGGCGTGGTACATCTGCCCTTCTTTATCGGGCAGTTGTCCGGTTCCATAACCCGAATCCTCATTCACCAGAATAGGTGGTTGGATCTCGATGAAACCTTCGGTGCGGGCTTCATCCAGGAAAAAATTGATGAGTGCGCGCTGTAAACGAGCACCTTTACCGGTATAAACCGGGAAGCCGGCACCTGTGATCTTTACGCCCAGTTCAAAATCGATCAGGTTGAAGCGTTTTGCCAGCTCCCAATGTGGCTGGGCTTCAAAATCGAATTGTGCTGCTGTACCCCAGGTATAAACCACCTCATTGTCTTCTGCGCTTCTGCCGTTGGGCACACCGGCATGTGGGGCGTTCGGCAAATTGAGCATGGCCTGCTCCAGCGCTTCTTCTGCCGTGCGAAGTTCCTGCTCTTTGTCTTTTAGGGCGTCTTTCAGTTCAGAAGTTCTTGCCTTTAATACATCGGCCTCATCGCGTTTTCCTTCTCGAAATAAAACACCGATCTCTTTGGCCAGACGATTGGATTCAGCCTGCAAATTTTCCGTTTCCTGCTTGCATTCCCGAACGGTACGATCCAGGTCCAGGATATCGTGCACCATTTGTTCGGCCGGGATACCGCGTTTGGACAATCGGGCAATGTATTCTTCGGTTTGCTCGCGAAGTGCAGTTATCTGTATCATAATCCTCTAAACTGCCGCAAATTTGAGATAAAATGGGCGAAGCACACCGACCCGGAGCGCAATTTTATCCGCAGTATAATGTGTATGAGACTCCTCAGATCTTTTGAAAACGCCGAATGTGCATCTCCCCGTTCGCATAGAGTCGCAGGAGGTACATGCCATTGGCAAACGAGCTCATATCCACCGCAAATTTTGTGAATTCCAGATTGGTTCTGCTTTCGTTCCAAACAGTCCTGCCGGAAGCGTCGATGAATTCAATGCGCAGGTCGCCGGCTATCCGATCGGTTTCGATGTAGAGCATTTCACCAACCGGGTTGGGATAAACCTGCAGATCAAAATTATCGGTACTGAAGGGATCGTATACATTTATCCGTTGGCAGAAGGTGTCGCTACATCCAAAATCGTCCCATTCCACCCTACAGATCCGGTACAAACCGTAATTCTCGTAAGTATGAACCAGCCCGTCGCTATTGGCATTGCTGCTGTAGCCATCCCCCAGCAACCAGGTTATGGAGTTGGGAGAAGTTTCGCAACTGAGCTGAACTGTTTTCCCATTTCTCCGTACCAGATCAAATGCCGATCGCTCCAAAGGGTTCACAAAAACGTCCATACTTGAACTATCGTCGAATATGGAACAGCCATCCGTGAGTCGCACATTGTAGTTCGCTGTTAACGGTTCACCAGCCCGGAATGAATTGCCCTGCAGCGCAGCGCCGTTCAACAAAAAGCGATAGGTGCTTGTGCGTCCGCCTTCAGCATTCAGAAGCACATCGAGGGTATCTGCGGCGCATTTGCGAACATCCTGGAGTGTCAATTTTAATGGGGCCAGCACCTCAACTTCAATTTGTGCCATATCTGCCGGTGAACTGCAGCCATCTGAGAGGCTAACGGTATAAGTAGTGGTCTGAAGCGGTTTAACGCGTATACGGTCGCTTCGAGAAGTTCCATCCGACCAAAGCAATACCCTTCTTGCCGGATCACCACCCGAATAATCTACGCCGATAAGCGTATCAACTCCGTAACAAATGGTGGGATCACTGTTCCACGCATTGAGTACGAGTGGCGCACGAACCGGCAGATAAAATGAATCCGTCGCATCTTCAACGGTGCAGCCGTCGCGCAAAACGACGCCGTAACCCAGGGAATTCGTCGGACTCACTGTTCTGACCTGAGATGTATCGCCATCATTCCAAAGGACAGAATAGGTATTCGTTCTCCCTCCTGAAAGCAATGCCTGTAGTTGGGTAGCTTGTCCAAAACATTGAGTATCCCGCTCCGACTGGATTTGAACCTGTAATGCGGGTAGAACAGTTATCAGGATCTCGTCGATGGCATCTTCGACCGTACAGCCATCGCTCAGTATAATGCGGTAATTCGTTGTTTGAGATGGGGAAATTGTGCGCTGCGATCCCGGATCTGCAACATCACCCCAGCTAAATGTGTAGCTTTCTGCTCTTCCACCGCTTGGTTTTGCGTCCAGGGTTACGGATTCGCCCAAACAGATCGTGCGGTTGGGTCCGAGATCGACTTTGAGCGTATCGCGCATTCGAATGGTTCGCACGGCAAACTGTGTATCAGCCGAGCAATTGTCGAAGAGGCTTATGGTCCAGGTATCATCCTTGGCTGGATTGTAGATAAAACTGCGTCCACTTACCAAAGTGGCACCATTTCGCCAGCTAAAGGCATAACGCGACGAATCGCCCCCGCTGCCTTTAGCGAACATGGAGACAGATCGGCCTACACAAACTGTATCCAATGCATCAACCTCCACACGCAACTGGGGATGAACTTCCACAAATGGGATCTGCTGACCGATATAAGTACCGCAAACGTTGCGGATCTGGGCAAAATAGTAGCCTTCTTTGGATTCGTTAGCCTGACGGATGCTCAGCACATCTTTGAAACCATTGAGGAAACTTGGGTTGGACGAGAGCGTTTTTTGGAAGAACCACTGGAACTGTGGTTCGTTCGATGCCTGGAATTGCAGGCGGATCTGGGTATCCTGTGCAATGCACAGAGCTATCCGGGTATCGGAATAGGAGAAGCGAATGGCGGAATCGACCTGCAATAATGCGGAACGGCTGTACACCGTATCTTCACAGGCATTCACGGCCTTGATCCGGAAAAGTGTGGCATTTTGCTCCAATCGGGGCTTCTTCACATCCAAATTGGCTGTATTGACTCCCATCGAGGTCCAGGATGTACCCTGATCGGTACTTTGATCCCAGAACAAGCGTAACGGGCTATCGCCGAGTACGGCTGCACGGAAGCTCGTATCCACTCCCGAACAGATCCGAATATCTTGTGGTTGTTGTGCAATTCGGGGTGGCATAAAACCTGCTCGAGGAGTAAAAGGCACCCCATCGGACCGGGGTCCTTCGGCACCGTTGGCGTCAATTGAGCTTACCGCGACCCAGTATTCGGTGCTATTGTCCAATCCGCGTAAGGTGAAGAACGGGTTTCGGGTAATACCCTGAAGCTTCATGCGGCCACTATCATGCATATAAACTGCATACTGTTGCGCACCAGGCTGAGCGGCCCATTTGAGATGCAATTGGCCATCGCAACGAACAGCGGTTGGTGTAGGTCCTTTGCGAAAGATGTGGAACACTTCGTCGCTCTGATCCTGCTTTCCCCCTTGTGTGATTCGAATGAGTGCTCTATGGCTCGCAAGATTTGAAGGGGCATTGCTCCATACATGGTAGTTCCGGTTGGATGCGATCCCATTCGCGATCAAATTCCATGTATTCCCGCTATCGATCGAATATTCAAGGCGCGAAGTTCCGCTTAACCCATAGGAATCCCAGCGTATGGTTTGAGCGGTAGCTGAGGATGACGGCGACTCCCAGCGTTCCGCACCATTTGGATAAACCACCGTAATGCCCGGTTCCTGAGCCAACCAGTTCAGCGAAAAACGCTGTGCACTTCCCGTTATCCGGGTGCCGCGTACACGCACCACGTAATAGGGCGACGATGGCTGATCGATCGTGATCTGTTCGGAATTATTCAGACTATCACGTCCACGAACTGCATTTGCTGTGTAATTCACCGGATTCAGTATCCAGGGTCGGATACGCACACCGCCTGAATCATACAACTCCAGATCCAGATCGTTCACAAGGGATATGGCGGCTGAAGGCGAGGCACTTGGGTCGTCCCAACAGAGGAAAACTTTCAATTCTTCCGTTCCGGAAGGAACGAAGATGGTGTCGCTAAATACAGAGGATGCACCAACCGACTGCAAACGAAAATGTCCGCTATCCAGGATGGCAATACTTCTCCGGGCGTTGATGCGGCCGTAACCATATTGATAATCAGGTCCTTTGCGGCCAAGTTCATCCGCACCGTTACACAGCAAGCCCTTGATGAGATTGGCTGGCGGATCGCTCTTGTAGGTTCTTCGATAGTACTCGTATAACAGTGCGGCCGTACCGGAGGTGCCCGGACAGGCCATGCTGGTACCGCTGTAACCGCCCTGATAATTATTGCCGGGGAAGGTGCTGTACACGTTCACGCCAACTGCGCAAACTTCGGGCTTTAGTCGTCCGTCGCGAACAGGTCCGTAGGAGTGAAAGCTGCTATTGCCATCAGTATTTGTAACCGCTCCAACAACCAGCGAATTTTTTGATGCTTGAAAACCGCTGTGCACTGTTCCGTACCCACCGCTTTTGCAATTGCTGCTTCTGGAATTCCCCGCGGCGAATACATGTAGTAGCTTGCGGTAATTGTAGGTCAAGGCGTCGAGTGCTGAGCTGGTTCCGTCGTAGGTTCCGCGAACTGTACAACGATCACTGCTCGATCCATAAGAATACGAATTCTGGGTCAGGTCGATCCCGAATTTCCGGAAAGAAGTGTCCATTTCATATGGTATTGGACCCTGAAAATCGTAACTGTAAAGTATGGCTTCTGGTGCCATTCCCTCGGCATCCGGATCTTTTATACCGGCACCGAGTACGGTACCTGCAACGTGCGTGGCATGTCGTCCGTTGGAATTATTCGAAAAGGGCTCCTGCGGAAAATGCCTGAATTGATAGTCGATATGCTGATCGGCCGCTGTGCCGTCCCACTCTCCTACCGCAACTCCTTTTCCGGAAAGTTGGTATTTGCCTGCGCCTTTATCCACCCAAGGTACCCGGTGATTGGTGCGCTCCACCCAATTGTTCAGTTCTAAAGGGAATTCGGCCGGTTCCAACCAATAGATCTCGGGTGAGCTAAGCAGTATGGGCAGTGATCCGGACGGTAAATGGAAGCGATAGCTGAGTGTAAGTTGCTGTGGGACTATGGAAGTGGCCCCGATCCTGCTCAGGAGAGTCAGATCTTTAGATTCGTCCCATTCATGGAAATATGCTGTAACAAAGACCGTCGAATCCACCGGATCCGGACTGAGCTCATCGAGCAATGCGTGTTTTTTCCAGGACGGTCGAATTGGTGAGCAGAAGCGCAATTCGAGTTTCTCCTCATCGCTTAACGGACGGTCGATGCGGGCATTGTATATGCCGGGAGCTATGTATTGAAGGATTTTATAGGAAGCCGACTGTTGTTCCGTTGCAGAAGGAGAACTTTCGCGAAATCCGATCAGGCAATACGTGGGGAAATTGCCTGTATTCGAAACCGGATCAAAGTACTGAAAGTCTTCTTGTACCGCAAAATGCCCACTGTTCAATTGCACGTTCACTACCTGTTGAGCAACGACCTGCATCACCGGAATGAACCCAAAACAAAGAAGAAATGCCCTTCTCAATCCCATGCTTCTTCAATTTTAATCGCGTGAAATTAGCTTAATTTGCAACTCCTAAAAAAACACAGACAATAGTATGACGTACGACCTGATAGTGATCGGAAGTGGTCCCGGTGGATATGTAGCTGCCATACGGGCATCTCAACTGGGGATGAAAGTAGCCATAGTTGAAAAAAGTGAGCTCGGAGGGGTTTGCTTGAACTGGGGATGTATACCTACAAAGGCCCTTTTGAAATCGGCTCAGGTGTTTGAATATATTCAGCATGCAGCTGATTATGGTATTCAGGTTCAAGGTGCGGATGCCGATTTCGGGGCGATCGTGAAGCGTAGTCGCGAAGTGGCGAATGGCATGAGCAAGGGTGTTCAATTCCTTATGAAGAAGAACAAGATCGATATTCATCAGGGATTTGGAAAATTGCTAACGCGTTCCAAAGTTGAGGTGGATAGTGACGGGAAGAAAAGTACGCTGGAAGCAAAGCATATCATCCTTGCGACAGGTGCACGCGAAAGGCAATTGCCCAATCTGCCGATTGATGGCAAAAAGATCATTGGCTATCACGAGGCGATGGTTTTACCCGAATTACCTAAATCCATGATCATAGTTGGTTCGGGTGCAATTGGATCGGAGTTCGCCTATTTCTATAATGCGATGGGTACGGAGGTGAAGCTGGTGGAATTCCTTCCGAACATTGTTCCGAATGAGGATGAAGAGGTTTCGAAGGCGCTTGAGAAGAGTTACAAGAAACAAGGCATTCAGGTGATGACCAATTCGTCGGTTGAAAAAGTTGATACGAGCGGCAAGACGTGTAAGGTCACAATAAAAACTTCCAAAGGTGAGGAGCTGCATGAATGTGATGTGGTGCTCTCCGCGGTTGGTATTCAAACCAATCTGGAAAGTATTGGGTTGGAGGCTGTTGGTGTGAAAACAGATAAGGGTAAGGTATTGGTTGACGATTACTACCAGACGAATGTGAGTGGGGTGTATGCGATCGGGGATATTGTGAAGGGTCCGGCTTTGGCGCACGTTGCGAGTGCCGAGGGGATCATTTGCGTGGAGAAGATCGCCGGCCACCATCCGGAGCCGTTGGATTACAACAATATTCCGGGTTGTACGTATTGTTCGCCGGAGATCGCGTCGGTTGGTTATACGGAGAAAGGGGCAAAAGAGGCGGGATATGATATCAAAGTGGGCAAGTTCCCATTTTCGGCGAGTGGTAAAGCGAGTGCGGCGGGGGCCAAGGATGGTTTCGTGAAGGTGATCTTTGATGCGAAATACGGAGAGTTCCTGGGTGCTCATATGATCGGGGCGAATGTTACGGAGATGATCGCGGAAGTGGTCGCAGCCCGAAAACTAGAAACTACCGGTCACGAGATCATCAAAACGGTTCACCCGCACCCAACGATGTCGGAGGCTGTAATGGAAGCCGCAGCGGCAGCGTACGGAGAAGTGATCCACTTGTAGGGTTGCAGAAAGTTGCCCACTTCAAATAGTTTGCATCCCCGCATGTGTTGTTTGGGGGTGTAAAAGTTACGTTTTTTTTGCACCACAGATTACTCAGATCGACACAGATCTTGCACAGATTACTTTTCCTGCCCTTATCTGTGTTAATCTGTGTGCATCTGTGGTAAAAATAGCTGCGTGAATTCTTTGCACCACAGATTACACGGATCGACACAGATCTTGCACAGATTACTTTTCCTGCCCTTATCTGTGTTAATCTGTGTGCATCTGTGGTAATAATAGCTGCGTGAATTGTTTGCACCACAGATTACACGGATCGACACAGATCTTGCACAGATTACTTTTCCTTCCCTTATCTGTGTGCATCTGTGGTGAAACAGCTACGTGAAATCTTTTGCACCACAGACCGTCGCGGAGTCAGAACAAATACCCGAGCCGGACATACGTTGAGAACCAATCTGTCATCAACACATCGTGATAGAATAGAGTGCGTGCATCGTAAACGGTCGACTCATCCGAAGCCGATTTGAACCGAAGCGGCAGATGTCCCTTCAATCCAATTCCGAACCCAAAGATCAAATTATTCTCGAATAACCACTGTTTGCCACTTCGCAAGGAGAAAGAAACACTGCGAACACTTTGCACCTCTTCCTCTACCGGACGATAGGCACTCAAAGCCTCATCCCATTGCTGATACGTATAACCCGAAAAGCGGGTTTGATGAAGCCCCATTCCCCATTCATAATAAAACCCGATCGGGAACAGTCCACCTTTCGCCGAACGAAAAACCCGTGTAAAAACCTCCGCTCCAAAGCCTCTAGTATATCCATTCCTCAATAAAGGCAGAACCGTATCACGCACCCCTGAATAATCCCGGGACACAGAGGTTGTTCCGGTGAACATATCAAAATCATAAGACTTGAAGCGATTGTAATTTAAACGCACGCCCAAACTTCGTTTGGTACTAACTTTCTTTTCCAGATCCAGACCCAGACGAGAAGTGAGTTTGAAACTATTGTAGAAATCGTACATCGGATCCAGCAATTCCCCTTGCACCGAAACGACCAGATCTCTATCGAGAACAGGCTTCTCCTGTGCCTTCAAATAGCTACCACCTAAGAGGAGAAAAGCCAGAAAACTACAACTTCTTAAAAAATGCATTGAGATAGATAGCTACATTGGAGGTATTGTCTTTCATATACTCAACCGATATATGATCGGAACGCACGATGCGATGCTTTTCCAGATCGATCAATACATGGAACATTTCAAGTTCATGGTCCTTCTCCATGGATCGCAACAGTCCGAATGGCAAATACTGCGGAAATAAGAGTGCAAGCAACAATGATCCCCTACTTTTAAAAGATGTGCCCTTGTACGAACGCACCCCGATCCACATCATATAGCGCGCATTGTAGCGCTCACGGATCCCACGTATGGCGGATTCGTTTGACGGAAGCACATTCCAGGCCGAGTTCAGATCATAGACCATATAGCGCCCAAGGTAGTTCGTAAGAACGGAAATATCGTCAAACGCCCGGGCATTCTCCCGACCAATGTCCCGAACGTCGAGCAGAGAGATATCGATATTGTTTCTCGTAGCCGCCAACTTCACCGATTGAAGCAAGTTCAATTCATTCTCATAGGAATTCACCAGATCCACATAGCCATCGATCTGCTCATCGTAACGCATGTAATAGGGGTTCAGAACGATGAGTTTCTGAGTTTGTAATTCGCCTATTTCGGCATTGATCTGTAACTCCTTCTTCTTATCCCAAGCTTCGGTCTCATCCAAATATTTTGTTGGGTTTTTGAAATGTGATCTGTACAACTCCGATTCAAAGATCCGTTTCAGATCGGGCAACAAGGCGTCATATTTCTTCATCCCGACCTTGCTCGTGTCGAAATCATCGGCAGCCAACTTCTTCCAATCGTTCTTGATATTGAACAGGAATCCTTTCAGCGAACGCACCACTTCGTCTTCGAGGCCTGACTCGGGATTCAATACATAGCGCTCCCAGGTCATTATAAAATTGACACCGGCCGTTTCGTATTTCTTTAGTTCATACAAGAAATACCATGGCTTGTAGAGTTCACCGGTATAATCCCGGTTTTTCCGCTCATCGGTCACATAGCCTGCATTCCGCACTTGTATTTCTGCGTTGATGCATTGCCGCATGAATTGAACATAGCGAGGGTCGGGGTTCTCCGCATGTAAGAGCGCTGCCGTGTAGATAGCCTTGGCATAATGATGTTCGTTATACCAATATTCGAGCAAAGCTTGTCGTGCAGACAGCCGCAACAATTCAAATTCCGACTTGCTTAAGAAATGGTAACTCTTTTCTCCCGAGCCCGGCCGTTTCTGGATGATCTGCTTGCAATAGGCTATGCGTTCGTGGAGGTTAGGATGTGTACTGCGCGGATCGTCGGATGTATCAACCTGGGTCTTGGGCAGTGAATCCGGCAGGTATTCCGCTGGCATAGTATAGGTAGAACCGGACACCAGGCTCCAGTTGAACGGTACCTCACCATAGGACAAGTGGGCCGTTTTCAACATTTCCAAGGCACTTGTAACGGCAGACGTGTTGTAGACACTTTTGAAAAAATACTCCAAGGCCGTGGTATCAGCTTCTCGCTCCAGATTACGGGAGAAACTGTGGATCCGCTCCAGTGATTTGTCCACGTCCATATCCTTGTATTCCCCTTCTCCCCGGTAGATGCGGATCTTTTCGTTGAAACCCGTCATGTTGTGCTGTTTGCGAGTATGGATGATCTCGTGAGCTACAACGAAGGCCAACTCCCCCTCGGTTCGGCAATGTGCCAGTAAGCCGGTAGTGAAGAAAAGATCGCCTTGATCCGTGGAGAATGCATTTACATACGGAGAGCGATAAGCATACAGATGTATCCTCGAACGCAATTCCGGATCATCTTTCAGCAAATGATCGGCAATATCGTTGAGCAGTTTCGTGTAAGCATCATTAATGCTGATGTTCGCATTGTTCTTGATGGCATCGATCAGAAAAAGACTATTGGCGTAAAAGCCCAATTGGGACAAACGAATAGCGCGCGGTTCATTGAAGGAAGAATCCAAACTCTCCTGTCGCTTTTTATTGAATTTGTCAACTGTGGAAATGTAGAGTTCTTCCGGGATACTGCCGCGAGACTCCAGGTTGAGTTGCGCGAAGATCATCCCCGGAAAGCAACAGAATATGTACAGGATCAATAAGCGCATCAGTAGTCCAAAAGAGTTCCAATTCCAACCATCAAGTAAAGATTTGCCCGATACCCGCCATTTTCTGTTTCAACATATTCCGGGATGCCACTTTCCAAATAGAATACCCGGTTGCGTTTATTTTTTTGGTCTAATTTGTACTGTACACGCATAGCTGGACCTCCGGAAAGACGGGAAAACTTGTAATCTCCATCGGGAATTCCGATCAGCGGAGCTTTGTGCACACGCCATCCGATCCCAAATCCGATACCCGTAGGATCGATATTGTTAAAGGTGCTGTGATTCCCATAGTTGGCATCCAGGAAAAACCCCATACTGGCTGCAAAAAATCCTGTATTGACCGCATCGTTCGGCTCACTCACACTCAGACCCAAACTAAAATCGAAGGGTACAGAAATGGAGATGGATGCCTTATCCTTAAGATCGAGCAGGTTGATGCGAGGTTCATAGCCGATCCCACCCAGAGAGATAACGGCAACCGTATGAGGGCCGTAAGCCACCCTGCGCCCGTCGGACATTATTCTATCTACCTCAAAAGCGGGTATACGACCGAATTGCCATTCACTCCGCAGCTGATGAAAGAAATACTTCTCCTTGAAGCTCAATTCGTAATCCGTGGAAACTTTCGACCGGATCGGTTCTCCTGCAATGAGCGTATTGCCCGAGAGAATAATGAATAGAAATGCAAAAACCGAATCCCTCACCTGAGGGCAATTAACTAAAAACACCTGGTTATTCCATAAAAAAGGCGCCCTTTTCAGAGCGCCTTTCTGGTTTTTGACAATTTGTGCAATAAACAACTTATTGACGGGTAAGTACCACTTTGCGATGTTCCGCACCGCGGAAATTACTGATGCGGATCAGGTACATGCCATTGAACAGATTGTTGTCCAGGAAGAATGTGTATTGGCTCAGTCCGATCACCTCGAAGGTCTGCTCCACCTTGCCTTGCATCTGAATTAGTTCGATCAGGATCGGTTCCTCCAATCCCAATGCGTCCAGATTGGTGATGGTGATCTCCCCATTTGTCGGGTTCGGGAACAGATTGATGGTAGACGGATCCGGTGCCAGAGGTACCCATATGGAATCGCGTACAGTACATCCATTGGCATCGGTTACCAAAACGGTATAACCTCCGATCACCAGGCCGGTCGCCGTATCGGTTCGCTGACCACTTGGATCGCTCCACTGGAAGGTATAGGGTGAAGTTCCTCCCACCGGAATGGTCCATGCACTTCCATTCTCTCCATCCGATGTTGCTGAGGTTCCGAAAGTGTTCGTTGTAAGAAGTGCCGGTTCATCCACAACCACAGTATCCCTGAGAACGCAATTGTTGGCATCCGTGATCTCCACATAATAGGTTCCTGCGGTAAGGGTGCTGATGTCGCGATTCGCCGAACCGTTCGACCACAAATAAATGTAGGGCGAGGTTCCCCCGCTCACTACCATTTGAATGGCTCCGTTATTGCCGCCGTTACAGGATACCGGACTCACCGAAATACTCGTACTCAACGGAGCAGCCGGTTGATCCACAAATCCGGTATCGCGGATGGTACAGTTGTTCGCATCCGTAACCAGAACATGGTATGTTCCTGTGATCAAGGTTCCGATATCTTCGGTATTGGCTGAATTGCTCCATACAAAAGTATAAGGCGAAGTTCCGCCTGAAAGCGAGAGATCCAAAGCTCCATCGTTTCCACCATAACACTTCACATCCGTTATGTTGATAGTTGTGGAAAGCGGTGCCGCCGGCTGACCGATCACTGCGGTGTCGATGAGGATACAATCGTTCGCATCCGTTACAGTGACATAATAGGTGCCGGTTATCTTATTCACGATTCCGGTACCATTCGTGCCGTCCGACCAACGGTAAGAATAAGGCGAAGTTCCCCCACTCACCACGATGGAAGCACTACCATCGTTACCACCGAAGCATTTAACCGCGTTGATGGTCATGCTGAGACTCAAAGGTGCAAGCGGTTGATCCACAGATCCGGTATCGCGGTGCGTACACTTGTTGAAGTCGATGATGAGCACATCGTAGTCGCCGGAGGCCACTCCATTGATATCCTCCGTTGTAGCACCATTCGACCATATGAATTCGTAAGGTGTAGTACCACCATTGACATTGAGGTCCAGCCCCCCATCACTGCCATTGTAGCACTTCACAGCCGTTTGCAGCACGGATGAACTGATCGGAGCCACCGGCTGATCAACACGAACGGAATCGATATACAAACAGTTGTTGATGTCGCTGATCGTAACCTTGTAATTGCCCAAGGTGAGGTTATTAATGTCCTTGGTAATTGCACCGGTGCTCCAATTGTAGGAATATGAAGGTGTTCCACCCACTACAAGTACATCAACAGCACCGCTGGAACCTGCATAACACAACACGTCGGAGGCACTTAGTACACCCAACAGCGGATCCGGTTCAAACAGGTCGGCTGAGTCGACCAACTCACACAGATTGGCATCCGTGATGCGTGCAATGTATCGTCCTGCAAAGAGGTTATTGATGCTCTGGGTAGTTGCTCCGTTATTCCAACGGTACGTGTAACCGGATGTACCTCCATTCACGTTAACAAGTACGCTACCACTGTTCTCTCCGAAACAATTCACACTATCCACATTAAAGGTCATTGAAAGTGGACTGGCAGGTTGTCCTACCCGGGTGGTATCATAGAGCACACAGCTATTACCATCCGTTACCACAACGGAATAGATGGCGAATATCAGGTTATTGATATCCTCCGTATTTGCTCCGGTATTCCATGCGAACGTGTAACCCGGCACACCACCACTAACTGTAATGTCGATCGCTCCGTCATTTCCGCCGAAACACTGAACATCGCTCACCTGCTTGGTGAGTACCAAAGCGGTAGGTTGACTGACCACGGCTGTATCGCGGAAAACGCAATTATTCGCATCCGTTACTACAACGGTATAAGTACCTGCCGTTACGTTCGTGAGATCCTGACTGGTAGCACTGTTCGACCAAACATAAGAGTATGGTGTTACCCCACCACTAATGGTAAGATCTACGGCTCCGTCGTTTCCTGCATTACACTTCACATCCGTTACCGTATTGGAACCTGTGAGCAGCGGCGGTTCACTCACCACTCCCTGATCGGTACGAGTACACAGATTCTGATCGGTGATGGTTACACGGTACGTTGCAGCCGGAACATTTGTCAGATCCTGACCGGTTGCTCCATTGCTCCACAAATAGGTATAAGGCGAGGTTCCACCGCCAACAGTCAGGTCGACGGATCCGGTTGAATTTCCGTTACACAGTACCGGACTAACGGTTGTAGAGGAACTCAACGCAAAAGGTTGGGTTACTGTAACTACTTCAACTCGTGAACATGCATTGGCATCTGTGATCGTAACGGAATACACAGAGGCGCTCAAGTTGCTCAGATCCTGGGTTGTGGCATTGTTGTTCCAACGATATGTGTAAGGACTGGTACCTCCGCTCACCGTAACATCAACGGAACCATCACTTCCGCCGTTACATTTTACAGCTGTGGCAGTGGCACCTGTATTCAATGGTGTAGGTTGACCGACCGTTGCGCTTCCTGTAATACTGCAATTGTTCGCATCGGTTATGGTAACAGCATACGTATTGGCCGGAACATTGGTCAGGTCCTTAGTTGTTGCAGTGTTGCTCCACCTGTATTGGTATGGAGAAACACCTCCGCTGACGCTTAAGGTTACGCTACCATCATTGCCACCATTACACTTAACGTCAACAGCTGTGAGACTTCGGGTAAGTGTCGAAGGTTGATTCACTGCGGCTGTGGTTGTGATCGTACAGGCATTCTGATCGGTAACGGTAACCGTATAGGTTCCGGCAGTTATACCGCTCAGGTCTTCCGAACTTGCACCATTGCTCCATCGGTAGGAATAAGGCGATACACCACCGCCAACAGTTACGTTCACGGCTCCTGTATTGAAACCATTACACAGTACATGGGTGATCGAGCTTCCGATGGTCAAGGCTGTAGGTTGAGTGATCGTAACAGACTCCGTGCGACTACAAGCGTTTGCATCGGTTATTGTTACGGAATAGCTTCCGGCTACGAGATTGCTCAGATCCTGAGTGGTAGCCGAATTACTCCACTTATACGCATACGGACTGCTACCACCGCTCACTGTAACATCTACACTTCCGGTGTTGTTGCCATTACAGAGTACGTCAACTTTTGTAAAACCGGACGATAAGATGGTAGGTTGCCCAACCGAGGCGCTTCCTGTAATGCTGCAATTATTCGCATCGGTAATGGTAACGGAATAGGTGGCAGCTGTAAGACCGGAAAGGTCTTTGGTCGTTGCCGTATTGCTCCACTTGTATTGGTATGGCGAAACACCGCCGCTTACGCTGAGGCTTATACTTCCGTCATTGCCACCGTTACACTTCACGTCGACCGGTGTCAGTGTTCGGCTGAGCGCAGTGGGTTGGTTCACCACAGCTGTAGTGGTCACGGTACAGGCATTCTGATCGGTGGCGGTGACCGAATAACTACCGGCCGCAATGGCACTGAGATCCTCGGTGCTGGAACCGTTGCTCCATTTGTAGGTATAACCCGGTACACCACCGCTAACCGACAGATCTACAGCACCGGTTGTAAAGCCGTTACAAAGAACATGTGTGATCGACGTTCCGATACTCAGGGCAGTGGGTTGACCAATTGTAGCTGATTCGGTACGGGTACATAAATTGGCATCCGTGATGGTAACTGTATACGTTCCAACGCTCAGGTTATTCAGATCCTGCGTAGTGGCGTTGTTACTCCATTTGTAGGAATATGGAGATGTACCACCACTCACGCTCACATCGATCGATCCGGTGTTTCCACCATTACATTTTACATCTGATTTCGTTGAAGAAGAGCTCAAAGCAGTGGGTTGATTGACCGCAGCACTTCCGGTGATCGTACAATTATTCGCATCCGAGATCGTCACGGCATAGGTAGCTGCGCTTAATCCCGTAAGATCCTTGGACGTAGCCGAGTTGCTCCACTTGAACTGATAAGGTGAAGTACCTCCACTCACGCTGAGGCCGATACTTCCATCATTTCCACCGAAGCACTTGACATGCACCGGGGTGAGCGTTCGGGCAAGTACCGTGGGCTGGTTCACCACGGCGCTTGTAACGATCGTACAGGCATTGTTGTCCGTTGCAGTCACACTATAAATTCCGGCAGCAACTGAAGACAGATCCTGAGAGGTAGCGCTATTGCTCCACTTGTAGGCGTAAGGACTGGTACCTCCACTAATTGACAGATCTACGGAACCGGTTGCTGCTCCATTACACAGCACATGAGTCACGACCGTTCCAACAGCCAATGCCGTAGGTTGGGTTATGGTAACTTTTGCTGTAGTAGAGCAGTTCTTTTGATCGCTAACTGTAACGGTGTATACACCGGCGCTCAATCCCGAGAGGGCGGCAGTACTTGCCGAATTACTCCATTTATAGGAATATGGGCTTGTTCCCCCGGTTACTGAACTGCTTATACTTCCCGAAGCTGCGCCAAAACATTTTACGTTAACAGAGGTGAGATTAACCTGTAATGCATTGGGTTGGGTGATCGTTGCTGAGCGAGTAATGCTACAGCTCTTCAAATCTGTGATCGTTACGTGGTAAATACCGGCACCTACACCGGAAAGATTATTGGTTGTTATACCATTGCTCCATAGGTAACTGTAGCCACTAGTTCCTCCTGAAACGCTGGCACTGATAGTGCCATCCGATGAACCGAAACAGTTTGCATTTGTGGAGGTGAGCGTTGCTTTCAGCTCATTTGGTTCGGTAATAACCGCGGTGTCCAGGATAGTACAATTATTGGAATCTGTTACCAGTACTACATAAGTTCCTGCAACGATATTATTGAGGTCCTGTGAAGTAGAACCGCCAGTCCATAAATACGTGTACGGGCTTACCCCTCCAGATACGCTGAGGTTTGCAACTCCATTTGCTTCATTGAAGCAGTTTACATGGGTCAAGGACATCGACGTACTTAAAATATCAGGTTCATTGATGATCGCAGTATCGAGTCGCAAACAATTCATTGCATCGGTTATAGTGAGGTAATATGTTCCCCCTTGTAGACCTGACAAATCCTCGGTTGTATCGTTAGTTTGCCACACAAAAGAATAAGGAGAAGTACCGCCACTAACTCCAACGTCGATACTGCCATCAGCACCTCCATAACATTTTATGTGTGTAAGCGCCAACGTATTCCATAGAACGGCCGGTGCGGTTATTTCAATTGAGTCAACCGTTTCACAGCCTTTGGAGTCGGTAACAGTTACTTGGTACTTACCGGTTCCAAGAGAATTGATGCTAGAGGAAGTCCCTCCCTGTGACCAGGAGTAAAAATAAGGGGCTGTTCCTGATACAACTACTACCTCCGCATCACCATTGGTATATCCAAAACATGACGGGTCGGTTTTGTACTTGTACATAACCGCAGGTTTCAAATTTTTACCAACAAGCAATTCGTCACTGGCAAAACAACCGTAGGCATTGGAAACGGTTACAGCATAAGAACCAAAACTATTTATGCTAAGGGTTGAATTCGTGCTTCCGGTACTCCAGGAATAACTGCTGAATCCGGATCCCGGGCTCAACGTGATACTGAATGTACTGCCATCACAGAAAGCTGTATCCGATCCCAACTCTGGGCTCGGACCGGCGTTCAGCTTAAATACGTCTGAAGTGTCCAAAACAGTTCCCGAACTACTTTTTGCCCGTATAAAATAGAAGCCTGAACCGCTAATTGAATTCGGAATAACCCATAAGTACTGTGTATCCGCAACACCGACGTGTGTTGCCATGGTAGTATAAGTAAGGCCTGAATCTGCGGAATATTCCAGATCAACATTTGTGAGGTTGGAAGTGTACCAACGAAGATCAAGCGTATCACCGGAACACAATTCCAGATTGGCGGGAAGATCCTTGAAGAATTGATCGGGAGCAACGCTGAATTCAACATCTCCTATGGCCTGAGACGCTTCCTGATTTCGCACATTATCCCTTGCTCTGGAATAGAACTGATAGCTCGATCCGTAATTTCCGGTAAATGCAAAGAACGTATCGGAAATTTCGGTTAAGTACAACTGAAATGCCCCTCCATTCTCGGAATAATATATATCAAAAGTGGCTAAGCCCGATCCACCGGGATCGTCGGCTGCAGTTATGGTCATCACCACATTATTGCTATCCAAAACCGAAGCAACACTATCTATTTTGCTACTAGGCGGAACGGCATCAATCAGGTTGAAGATTTTGGGCGTATTGATATCCGGATTGTCGTCGAATGTGATATTGGCAATCGCCCTTATGCTATCACCTGTAACGGTATGCGATGCCGGACGAATCGTATAATTCACATAACCTTCACCTTGATGATTCGTGGTATCGTTTACCCTAAGGAATCCCTTGCTACCATCCAAAGGCGGTAAACCTGTATTCGGATCAATACTTTCAAAGATCCAAAACGCCTCTCTGGTACTTGAATTCACACCTGCCCGAACATCGAGATAGATACCAAAGGAATCGCGGATATCCAATCGGTTCGAATAATTGATGCTATTTGAAGGTACCTGAAAATTGAAGGTATAGAATCCAAAATCGCTCAGGCGGAAAGAGTTGAGATTCACGTTAGAATCTAATTTGTGGATTATCTCTACTCGTTGAGCCGGACCCGTGGCAAATTTGGGATCATTCTCAAATCGGATCTTGTAAGGTAGTGTAGCCGACTTGGCAACCCAACCTTCCTCCCCATAAGCCGGTGGTCCAATTATATCATTTGGGTCATAAGAACATCGTATAGGGATATAGAGAACGGAAGTCGTTTTCTTGCCCTTACAACCGTTCTTATCGGTTATCACTGCTGTATAATTATTGAATGAACTACTACTACCGCCGAGGGTTAGTTTTAGTACCCCATTTGGAGCCCAATTATACGTATAAGGAGCCTCCCCTCCAGATGCAGAGGATGTAAGACTGATCTCAAAGGTACGATCGCAGGGTCCGGAATAACTGCCTCCCCCGGTTACTGTAACTTCTACAGTTTTGCCTTCAAGTGTTGTATCGCCAACGATTTCACATTTTGCCGCAGTATCCTTCACGATAACAATGTAACGGTCAGCTTTCAGGCCTGCGATATTTTGGCTCGTTGAGAGAACTACTGAGTTGGTGTCGTTCTTAAACCAACTATATATCAGTGGACCATTTGCTTTCTTAACCGTTAGGTTGATCTTGCCATCCTCGGACTCCGCACAAGTCGGCTCTTCGATTGTGAACGACAACTCCATGGTATCGCAGCATTTCTCGCCCACATTTACAGCATACCAAGCATTACACACGGCTTTGTATTCACTCGATTTCTTACCGTAATAATCTTCTGCTGCGAGCAGTGTGGCCTTTCTCGCCTGCGCATAATCCGACCAGTTACCCATATAAGCACTCAATGCACGATAAGCAATTTTCTCAGCCTTGGTTAATCCAATACCGCTGAAATCATATTCATCACCGGCTTCATTCGTCTTTTTACCTCCACTTCCCTCGCTCAAAAGGTAAAACCAGTAATTGCCTACGCCTGAGTTGGTATGTACACCCCCATAATCATTTGCCTTACTCACGTTGGCCGTGTTGACCCAACGTGCATCTACTTTATACGTGTCCGGATCTCCCGTTGCATGTGGATCCGACATATCACGCAAACAATCGTTCGGATTTGCGGGAGTAGTATGTTCTTCACCATATTTCCAGTTTCCATTAGAACCAATCGACTGCTTGGCATAAAACTCGATAGCGGTACCGAACATATCTGCAAACGACTCGTTTAATGCACCAGACTCTCCCTGGTATTTTAACCCGGCAGTAAATTCAACAACTCCGTGGGAAAATTCATGACCGCAGGTATTTATACTTCCGTAAACACCGGCAGCAACTCCATTTCCATTCCCATATGTTAACAGCTTGCCGTTCCAATAAGCGTTGCAGTATGTTGAGTCTATCTTAAAGGTATCAATTGGACAAGCTGCATCCCAATGTCTCTCCAGTACATCGTAGTACAAGCGGTTGTCAATATAAGTACCCCTGTTGTCAAATGAATTGCGGTAATGCTTCTCTTTGAAGTAATCATAAGTCTTACCAATCCCCCACATAACATCAACAACCCCTTTTTTATCTGTAGCCGTCCAATCTGTGGAATTATCCCAAAAAATTGGCTTAGGCAGCGGCCCGCCGGGACGTTTACACATAGTCCAATCATCATCTATAACAGCTTTATTATATCCATGATCGAAACAACGGATTTTACGAACGGCATCATGGCTTTCGTAATAATATCCGGTTATGAAATTCCCTCTTTTGATCGCCTCAAATTCTACCGATCCCGAATACCAACTTGTTCCTTTGATCTTATCATGCATCAAGGCATTCTGCACGCTTGCCACTTCCCCATTTCGCGCATCGATATAATAAAAGTAACGCGCTGGGCTAGACACCAAGACCTCGACTTCATAACAGAGTACAAAAGCTGAAAGCAGATCTGAATTGTAGGGTGCATAACACAATCGGATCTCCGGATAAAATGGTTCCCCGGTAGCCGGATTTACGTCCAGGGCAAGCGTATCGATACCCAAATGTGTCAACGCAACATCGATCGCACGTGCAGCCCCAATTGTATCCGGAACAGGATCCATGTTAATGTGACGCGGTGTACCGAGAATATCGCTGATTTTACCATCGTTGCCATAGCGCAAAATGATATCCCCTCCGTCCACATCTACACCTTTGTAGGTTTGATTCACCTTCAACACAGTACCCGACTCCACAACTTGCCGTTCAACTTCACGCAAACCCCAACCATCAGGCACCTTATAAATCTTGGACAAGATTGCCGGCAATGATTCTATACTTGTATTTGACCAACTACTATGTGGTTTCACATAATATAATATCCCCGAGTTATTGTATTCCATTTCCAATACCCGGATTTCACTATCTGTTTGCGCCGTCGAACTGGCTGTCATTCCGAAATAAAGCGGAGCGCAAAACAGAATTGTTCGTATTGTATTTCTCAGATTATTCATGACTTCTCCTATTTGTTAACCATTATTCCCAAAGCAGCACTCGATTGCACATAAACAACGACAGACCCGCTTGCTCCTGCCGCTAATCGCCCAGGTGGGCCTTCTGTCCCTTCTACAACTATCTGTAGAGTGGAATTACCTTGAGAAATCCCTCCCGGAGTAAGTGAAATCGGAGCACCCTGGGTACTTACTAATTCGATCGCTCTGCCAACTAAATCGTTGTTCCCCTTATTTGTGAATTGAACCGTAATGGATATCACAACCCCCGACCTCGTGTTCCCGGGCCTAATGATGTTTACTTGCAGATCCTCCCCGATGCCTTCTTCAATCAGGAATCCCTTTTCGAGAATGTCATTCTCCTTTTCTTTCAAGGCCACCAAGTCATAATAACCGGTATCCCAACCACTCAGGTCGTATGTCACATATGCCTTCGTTGGGTCGATAAGATCAAAACCTCTACTCGTCAACAAACCTTCAGTCGTAACGATTTCCCCAGTATCCTCAGGTATGAATACTCTACCTGGGACTTCAAGATAGAACTTGGTGGTCGAATCAAATTTAGATCCCTCAACCAAGATTGTGATCTCACCTGCGTTACCACCAGAATTTGGTGTTATCCTGCGTATTTCGAATGGCAATACTTCCACTAAGATTCGGAGGTTTTGGCTATTCCCGGGATCTACACTTCCGGTAATATGCAAATAATAGGTTCCTGTATCGGCCTCCGGCAAAATAATCTCTTGATTGCCTTGGAATGGATCACGGTGCTTCTGATCAAAATTGGCCGCTGTGGCTAAATCGATGTATCGCAAGTACATTTCGTTGTTGCCATTCGCACTATCACCCTTTAAAGTAATCAACAATGATTCTCCTTTCAATGAATCGGGTACGATGAAGCGATAGTACATCTTCTCATTGTCACTCATCGTATCCAAATATTCAGTGCCTATGCTAAGCAAGGGTACGGTGACGTAGAGCTGGTTGAATGCATTTTCCGTATTGTTCGTATCGTTGCTTTCGTAGATAGTGTTGCGCACGTCTGTGGTTACCAAGACATAGTAATTGCCCATCGGGACACCACTTATGTTGTAATTCATCGATCTCGAAATCTCAGAATTTTGTCCGAGGTTTATACTTACTCCTTCCGAGCCTAACAACAGATCCGAAGCATCCGCGATCAAGTCTTTCGATAAATATACATTGTCATAAATATACCCTTGAGCCGGATTCGTGCCTTGGTTCTTCACCTTCCACTGCACATTGATCGTTCCACCACTCAATACCGTGCTTGGAGCCAATACCTGAGATACGATCAGATCCGCAGGTGGCGGCTGACTGAATGTAGAAATGGATGCAGCAGTATTATTTCCTTCCTGCGTATGCTCGTACACAACATTCGCAACATCCGTTTTGATGATCACGATGAAATTCCCCGTTTTATCCAATGGTATCAGGAAATCCTTATCCACCGAATAGGAACCTCCGGCAGTAAGGTCACCGGCATGTGTATGCGAACCAAGTGAATAGTCTGAATTGTCCAGTGTATAGTCTGTAGACAGGTAGATCTTATCTACCCAGGCACCGGCCGTAGTAGGTCCTGATCCATCGTTCTTAACGGTGTATTTGATGTTGATGTTCTGGCCACTCGTTCCGGTTCCGGGAACTGTCCAGGATGTGATCTTCAGATCCGGTGGAGGTGTAAGCCGTAGCACTTTCCTATGAGCAGCTCCGGCTTTACAAGCAGCTTTGCTGTTCGAACTTAAGTCAACATCCACATTGCGGTTGGCCGTATCGGTGCGAACTATTAGGTAGAAATTACCGCTTCGTCCATTGGGTATCTTAACCGGCAAACTGACACTGTAGGAAGCACCTTTTGCGAGGTTACCGGAGCGAATATATCCTCCGATCTTTTCGTCGTTGCTGCTATAAACGGAATCCGTACTCAAGTACACATAATCCGTCCAGAAACCTACCGCAGTCGAAGCCTGTCCATTATTCGTTACCGTGTAATTAACCACATAGGTCAGTCCACTCCACATGGTATCCGCAACGTCCGGACAACTTACAACCAGGTCAATTGGTGGATACCCGTCGATGAAGATACCTTTTGAAACGAAAATGTTGTTCTGATTGTCGGATCCATGCTCATAGACATTATCCTGATAATCGGTTCGTACTATAAAATAATACGTACCCATTGTGAGACTGGAAGGAAGAGTCGGATAAAGGGTTACATCGTATGAAGCTCCTTTCAGCAATTGTGAATTCTGAATAAATGGTCCCAGAAGAAGATCATTACTACTCCAAACGGAATCCTGTGAGAGGTAAACCGCATCACGCCACAGAGGCATAGCTGTGGTATCCCCATCGTTACGCACGTTGTATTGCAGTTTGATCAGGTTACCTGCTTCGGTAGAATCCGGGAACGTATCCAAACGGGGGATCAGATCCGGATATGGAGCCAGATCAACCGTCATGCTGTCGCTTACGCCCCGGTTGTTGTTGTCCTTGCCATTTTCGAAGATCGCAAGCTGTGCATCTGTAGAGACAAAGAAGTAACGCTTCCCTTCGGTTCCGTCCGGTATGCGCACGGTTGTGCTCACGAAATGACTATCACCGGGCTGAATGGTTGTCGTATAGGTATACCTACTAAGGCGCCTTGCACTACTGCTCCATGTATTACCCGTATGTATGTAGAAGCTGTCCGATCTCGTTGTACCTAAGTCTGCACCGGGTCCGAGGTTCTTGACCCAATATTCGATTCGAGTCAAATGACCTGAAGTGTCGCGGGCATCCACATCAACATGCCGAACCACAAGATCAGGGCTGTTGATGATGATACTATCACCCTTCGAAACGTTGTTCGATTCTCCGCTCAATTCTTCGATATAACCATTGGCATCCGTTACAACAAAGAGATAGTATTTACCATTGATGTTCGATGGGATGCGCAAAGTGACACTGCGATTTGTTGCCGTATCTCCGGGGCCTGTGGTAGGCTGACGGATACTGCCCAAATTATAAGCGGTACTGGTATTCAATACCGGGCTCTGGGAGAGGTAGAATGCATCATAATATGCTTTACCGGTACTCGTTCCCCCATCGTTCATGGTATGGAAGTTCACAGTGATGTATTCACGGTTGCTGGCCGACGTTGGAACAACCACATCCCGAACAACCAAATCCGGTGGAGGGGTTAAAATGACCTCCATGGAATCATAGTTCGTATTGTTACCCTCCGACGCATATTCATATTCCTGATTCGTCTGGTCGGTATGTACAATTATGAAACGCTTGCCCTTGATGTTATTAGGTAGGATGATTGGCACACTTGCATTGAAGTAGGTGCTGTCAACTAAGAGATTACCAACATGCTGTATCGTTTTGAGAAGTGTTAACGAAGAATTCAGCGTGCTGTCGCTGGTTATATAAATGCGATCATACCACAGGCCGGAACGTGTGGGTCCGGTTCCGTCGTTTTTAACGGTGTATGTTATGTAAACTGGCTGACCGGAGAAACCATTTGTCGGCGCGATCACCGAGTTCACGATCAGATCCGGCGGAGGAGTGAGCGAAACGTTCATCGCCGTACCGGAGTCCCTAGCGATGTTATTGTTTTCGTTACCCTCCGTCAGGTTGCCGTAAACATCCGTAAGAACAAATACGCGGTAGCTTCCCGAAATTCCATTAGGCAATGTAACTGTTGCGGTCTGACTGTAAGTACCTCCTGCATTCGGTGCGCTTGGATTCACAAAACCACCCAAGAATATGTCGGATCCGTAAAGTGCGTCGTCCGAAAGGTAAAGCCGGTCGAACCAGGTCCCCCCCGAATTACCCAATCCTTGATTCTTTACTGTCCAGTTAATCGTGATGTTTGTACTGGAGAAAGCACTGGATGGAGTAACAACCGATGTTACGACCAGATCAGGTAGGTATTTCATTTTGAATTTCTGAATGACCCCTTCCGTTGCACAAACACTATTCTTCGCAACGATCTGCCAGTAATAGGTAGCTCCATAGGTAAGTCCAGAATTGATCTGATAACTGATCTGTGTGAGGTTGCTGAAATTAGGGCTACCGGGTTTACTGCCAGTACTATCCCATAAGTAGATGTCGTAATGAGTAGCTCCTGTAGAAGGTAACCAGGAAAGCGAAAGTGGGAAACTCACATTCACAGTTCCATTCGCAGGAACCATACTTTTCACGGAATCCGGTTTCTGATAATTGTTGAAGACCATCGCAACCGTGTCATTAGCCCGGAACTGCTCATTATTCAGATCTGTCCATACCTTCAGGTTGTATTGCATGCCCGTGCTCAAAATCTCCATGGAATCGAATTCAGCGACAAGACTTGCCCCGCGTTTGATGGTATCAGTTACTATAAAACTGTCGATCAAACCGCCATTGAGCTGATAGCGAATTGGGAAATTGACCTGAGCCTGCGAGCCATAGTTGAATAAGGTGACCTTTACTTGAATGGTATCCATATCACACCCATCCAGAGGCACCAGCACATTCTGCACACCAAGGTTTCGAGGTAAACTGTTGAACTCATCGGCCCCAATGTCCGGCTTCGTAGTATTCCTGCTTTCCCGGTCAATGTCGTCGGTAATTCCCGTGATCGGTGTACCTGCACTGTCGAGCGAAGATATTCCCGTATGCAGATCGGTATCTGAGAAGAAATAAGGATCCACTGAAAGGGACTGGGCATCCTTACCCGTTGCCGACCTGAAGCTGCTCAAACTCGTATAATAGGTTGCTCCGAGCCCTGCGAGCGTAGTTCCGGCCGTGTAGAAATTATTGTAATTGGACTGACTCAGGGTGGAATTGCTCATGTAGAAACTATATCCATTCCCCGAATTCGCAAAAATGTTATTCCTGATATCGAGGCTGCTGGTATTGTAGGCAGCGAAAGGTGTAGAGGAAGACCCCCCATTGTACACGTGAATGCTGTTGAAATACAGGTTCAAATAGGAAGAATTCGAAGTATAGAATGCCGTGTAGGTTCCACCACCTGCATTGATCGTAATGAAGTTGTTATGCACAAGGAATGGCATACTCACACCCCCCTGGTGATATAAGATGTCCACTCCGGAACTTCCATTATACGTACGCGATATCTTATTGTACGCCAATTCACACGAGCCCGATGAATAGTAGAGATAGATAGGTTCTACTCCTGTAACACTGCTGCTGATCTGATTGCTGCGAATCCGAATGCCATTCTGGTAGTATGCCGCAATAGCGTAGGAATACTGGGATGTAAAGGTGTTACTGTCGATTCGCGTAAATTTCTCCGGATTCGAACTGTTGATACCATATAGATATACACCCATATAACCATTCTTGAACGTGTTGTTGCTAACGACCAGGCTATCATCGTTATCCGAGCTGGAGCGAATACCGTAATGCGTTCCGTAATACGTATAGGAGTTCATATCGAATACGTTGTTGCGGAATTCTACATTCGATGAACTATTGTTCATCTCAACGATATATGTCGTGTATCCGGCCTGTGGTCGGAAAGTGATATTCCTGAATCGCAATCGATCGGCTCCATTGATGTATACGATCTTTCCGTCCCCGTAATTCTTTGGCCTCCAGATCACGTCAGATGCATTTCCGGTCGAAGATTGGAAGGTTACCCTTGATGTGGGTGAAGTTGTGGAGTAAGGCTCCAGTGTGATCGTTTCATTATATGTTCCGGCTCGGATACTGAAGATCACATTACCCAATGTTCCGGCGTTTTTCAAAGCGGTCACCGCATCGGCTATGGTGGCAAAATCCGGAGCAGAACCTCCCACCGTATAGGTTCCTATGAGACCCGGGATCATGTTATATCGATCGAAGGTGTCGTTGTAGTTGATCGTGTCCGCCACTCCGTTCGGGGAGCTCGTCCAAAAGCGAATGGAATAATGCGTGCCCGAAGAGAATGAGAAATTGCCGAGATTCACCGTATCGAACTCGTATGTTTTAAGGCCGCCGGTCCAGGAATAGGTTGTTGCCGTTCCGCCATTCACCGACCAATGGATCGTCGCACTTTTCAATGAGTCCGAGCCAAAATTTCGTATCACCGCATAAACAGCATTTGAGCCGGACGCAAATGGGGCAATAGGCCCGGTACTGGCCACTATACCGGCATCGTTCGCAGATGGAATGCTTATTTCATCCGCACCTATATCCGGTGTTACGGAGTCACGTACTTCTCCATCAAAGTCAAATGGGACAAGATGTGGGAATGCTTTTCCTGCCCGATCCAGATTGGCTTCCCTGGTGTGCAGATCTGTGGCACTCACATAGTCCGGATCGATGTTCAGCCCATTCCCATCCAAACCGGTCGACGATTGATAGTTCGCAAAACTGGTATAGGTAGATCCCCTGTAGATGATGTTGCTACCATTGGTGAAATAGTTATTGTGATCGATCCTGCTGCTTGAACTGTATGAACTGTAATAGGCCGCATAACCATTTCCAAAATGAGTGAAGTTGTTGTTGTAGGCGTAGTATGGAGAACCGTTCAAATACAGTACGTAGGAGGATGTGCTTGTACTTACCAATCGCACGTTGTTATTCAGGATGTAAGCATAGCTGGCACCGTATAAATAGAGTCCGTATGAAGTTCCCGTACCATTCATGCTCACCATATTGTTGGCCAATAGCGTACTGTCGCCTACAGATCCGTAGCTATACTCCGCCCGGATACCCATATAAGGTATCATTTTGATGCTGTTGGAAGTAACCCGGTATTTATCACAGTAGTAAATATAAATACCGGTCCCGCTTGAGCTCATACTCGCACGTCCCTCGAAACGATTCATTTCGATCACCGGACGGTCGACGTAGTAGAGATACAAACTGTAGTAATACTGATCCGAGAAATTGTTATTCGTGAATCGGATATCCTCCGATCGTTGTCCGGATAAATGGTAACCGGTACCATAAATTCCGTAAGCACCGAAATTGAAGTTGGAATTTCGGAATTCCACATTCTGGATCTTCGCATTGCGGGTAGCCGCATAGATGTAGACCAAAGCCCTGTCAGCAGAGGTACTCGACGTATTCGATCCCGTTATGTGGCACTTTTCAAAACATATATCGGTGCTTCCACCATAAATTCGCACCACATTGGAATAAGTTATTCCCGGTGTTGTGAGCGTTAAATGCCTGAAAGTTATACCGCTTGCGCTATCCAGTAGTACGGAGTAATTCTTGGATGATGACGTGGAAGAAGCAGACAGAAACACTTTCGAGCTGTCCTTCAATTCACTTTGGAATATGATCGCATGCTTCTTATTGGCACCTATGTAGCGCTTGAATTCCAGTTGCTCCAGGTACGTTCCGGATCGGATGTCAAATCGGGCCGAATCATATACTCCGCCCCGACTCAACGCCGTGAGCACATCGCCCAGCGTGTTAAAATCAGGTGACCCTCCGCCCACAGTGTAGATACCGCTCAGGGCGGGGTACTGATCTTTGAGTTCCGCCGTATCATTCTCCGCAAGAGCATCCGTACCACTGTTTGGATTACTCGTCCACGATTTGAAGGAATATCCACTGTCCAGATCGAAAACATGACTTCCCAGTTTTACCCATGCCGTATCACCCAATGCGAGTGAGCCACTCCAGGAATACACCGGATAGGTACTATCATTTAGCTGCCAGGTGATATTCGCTGTTTTCAGCGTATCGGATCCAAAATTCCCCAATACCACAACCACTTGCTGCGTATCGGCCAGGAAGGGCATCTTCGGCGTGATCACATCAATAATACCCGCGTCCAGTTTTGGCGGTATATACTCATCTGCTCCAATATCCGGTGTGATGGAATCGCGCATCTCACCATCTATGTCGGTCAAAACCTCAGCAAGAGGCTTGGCCTTCCCGTTAAGCCTCAGATCCTTCATGTGAAGGTCCGTATTCGATTTGAATTGCGGCATTACGGAAATTGAATTGCTATCCAGCATTGTACCGGATTCCCACGCACTGAGATCAGCATAGTCCGTACCATCCTTGTAACCTAAGTAGGGCCCGCTGCTATGTAAATTATTGTAATCCGAGCTTTGGGAACCGTAATAGTAATAGAGAGCCCTGCCCGAGCCCGCTTCGATATTGTTATTCAAGATCCTGCAATTTGATCCATAATAATTCGCAATTCCGTAGTTGCTATTGGTATTTGCAATGAAAATGCTGTTATAAGAAATGTCTAAACTTCCACCATTATAGCTGTAAATACCGTAGATCCCTGAATTTGTGGGGTCTAACATGCTTATAAAGTTGTTATTAATGGGTTGAAGTGAAGTTGCATTAAGCCCGCCGTAGTAAATGTAAATACCCATATAACCGCGGTTCAGAACGATCGTATTGTTCGAAACATTTAGCGAACTGTCAGCATCCTCTATATAAATTCCGTAAAATGATGAATAGTTATCCGATGTGATCTTGTTTCCAGTGATGCGTAATGAATCGGCGTAATAAACGTAGATCCCGTATCTGTAACAATTGATATCGTTGTTTTCTATTCGTATCCCAAGCGTCTGTGTATAGGGCGATGAACTCGGATACTCATAAAGGTAAACTCCATAACTCCCATTTCTCAATCTGTTGTTCAAGATCCAGATACCTTCATCGGCATTGTTTCCGGAATAGATGAGCGAATAGTTCTGTGAGGTACTGCTCACATTGCGTCCTTCAATAAAGCAATTGTGAATCGAAATATCCTTACAGTTGTTGTCGATCTGAATAACACGGGCATAGGAGCCGGTGGATGAACTTCGGATCGTCAACTTGCGGAAAGTTACGTGTTCCGTACCCCGGAAATATACTACCCAGTTCGAATCGCTTTGGGTGGCCGTATGTTGAATGGTAACCGTTGAGGAATCACCCGACTCCGATTCAAAAATGATGCTGTTCCTGCCAAATGTTCCCCTGAAGCGGCTGAGATCTACGCGCTCGTTATATGTACCGGAACGAATCCTGAATGTAACCGTATCCGATATACCCGCCCGTTTCAACGCAGCAACAGCTGCCCGAATAGAACTGAAATCAGGACTACTTCCACCTATCGTATAAATACCAGCCATTGCCGGATAGATATCTTCCTGACTCAAGGTATCATTCGACGGTTTCTGGTCACTCACCCCTCCCGGACTGGA
This sequence comes from Flavobacteriales bacterium, assembly GCA_020635435.1. Classification (GTDB taxonomy): domain Bacteria; phylum Bacteroidota; class Bacteroidia; order NS11-12g; family UBA9320; genus VMDK01. Next base: position 170,715 of record JACJZU010000002.1, on the reverse strand, counting down.
ACTCCAGGCCGTTAGAGAATAGGAGGAATCCTGATGGAATACATAGGTTCCCAGACGAATATGGGTGGTGTCGCCCGGAGCCAATGTCTTAGTCGATTTTGTAACACTGAAGTTCGTCGTAGAGTGGCTGGTGCTGATCCTACCTGCTGCACTTACCTCATTGATGGTATCCAATCCGAAGTTTTGGACTACCACGGTATAAGGCAGGGTATCTGCTATCAACACACTTCCCGGACTGGCGAAGGCGATCACACTTGCATCCTTGGCAGGCGGACTGAACTCGTCAGCACCAATATCCGGATTCATTGAATCGCGTTGCTCACCGTCAATATCCACATTAACTAGATTTAGTGGCTTGCCTTTCTTATTCAGCAGTACAGAACTGACGTGTAGATCTGAGGTAGAAGTGTATTGCGGATTTACTGCTACGGAATTGGTATCTTTATTCTCCCCGGATTGATAGGCTGCAATCGAAGAATAGTTCACCCCATCATAATAAACCGGATTGCTCTTGTTCGAGAACAGATTGTTGAAATTGGATTTAAAACGGTATTCGCTGGATAGATAGTACGCATAACCATTTGCGGTGTGAACCATGTTGTTATTGTAAACATAGAAGTCACCATAACTGAAGAAGATCGCGGAACCGGAACTGCTCGAATCTGTGGATCGATTCCAAACATTATTATAGGCCACCAGACCCGGATTGAGGTCGTATAACTGCATCCCATTACAGGATTGACTTGATTGTACCGAAACAAAATTGTTTGCAACAACCATCGTATCCGATGCATCGTAGTAATAACTACCGTAAATACCTGAATACAAATTGGTTCCCGTTATGTAAACCTGATTCCCGATCAGAGAACTTGGTCCCCTCCAATCATAGAATTCGAGTCCATAGGTCATGGAATTTCGCATGCCAAGAATCGTGTTGTTTCTCACACTTATCCCATCCTGATAATACAGAATAAGACCCCTTCTGTTCTGATTCACGAATGTGTTGCCGTGAATCACAACTTCACTTGCGTAAGAATTATAGCCCCCTTCGAGATACAGACCGGTCGAACCATTGCGGAACACGTTACCGATAAATTTCAAATTTCTCATGTTCGGGGCATAGCCTTCAACAAGCTCCACACTGGAACTCGTCGATGTGGTGTCGTTATTGGTCAGAACGCAGTGATCGAAGGTTATATCAAGGACAGAATTATTCGTTTGAACAACTTGCTTGTAAGAACCGGCTGACGTATTGTGCAAAGTCATATGCCGGAATGTGATCCCCCTCGCCATGTCCAGCTTGACCACGTAATTGGTCGATGAACTGGTAGACCCGAACTGCAGTACAGCTGCCGTACTGTCTGCTGCAGCCCCCTGAAAAATAACGGCCCCTTCATGATCCGCACCATATATACTTCCAAAAACCAATTGTGATGTATAGGTGCCGCTTTGAACAAGGAATCGGGCAGAGTCTATAACTCCTCCGCGTTCTAATGCGGCCAAAGCCGAGTCGAAATTCACAAAATCAGAGGAGCCTCCGCCAAGTGTATAATCCCCCGACAGGGCGGCAAAGTATCGCGCCGATGAGGTATCATTCAAAGGGAAAGAGTCGGTAGACGAGTTCGGCGACGATGTCCAAACCTTCAGGTTATAGGCCTGGGTGGTTGAAAATGTAGTTGTATCCAGGCATAAATGTGTGGTGTCCCCTTTAGCCAAAGTCCCTGTCCAACTCACCGGTGTTTTGGAAGAACCATTCAGAGACCAGCCTATGCTCACGCTTTTCAAGGTATCTTTTCCAAAGTTGCGCATCACAACTTCGTAGCATCCCGATCCGGCAACAAACCGTTTGATCTCAACAATTCCGGCATCATTCTTCACCAGATCAAACTCAATGGCACCAATATCCGGGTTGGTGGTATCCCGTGGCAAACCGTCAAAGTCCAATGGTACCCGGGGATCGCCCTTACCAGCCGCGTCCAGATCCACGTTATATGGTTTGAGATCGGTCAACGAAACATAATTTGGATCCGTATCAACACTATTCGAATCCATGCCACTCGCAGTCTGCAGGTCGTTCAACGTAGATAGGGCACTTCCATCCCAGGATCCCAATAATACACCCATGGTTCTGTAACAGTTGTGATCCGAGTAAGCAATATTGGGCGAGCCCCCATTGTAAACCGTTAACGCCGGACTGTTGCCACTACATTTCAAAATATTATTGTACGTACGGATGTTACTTCCATAATAGACCTGAAGAGCCGGCTCTGTACCATCTTCACTTCGTTGAATATTGTTGTGGACGAAATCCAGATAGCTATTGTATTCCAGATTGACATTCGCATAATAACTTGTATTTGAAGCAGCAGTGGTCGATAACAAATTGTTCGCTACGAGTCCTCTCTGATTCATCGTACCGGAGTGACTATTAATATGAATGTTATAACTTGGCGACCCTCCGATCAGTCGATTGTTCACTACCCAAAGGCCATTTGTAGAATTGTACAGGCGCATTCCATACGCACCGGTGGTACCCGAGTATGAAAAGAAATTATTCTCTACGAGCGTATTGCGGTGGTAATAGATGTATAACCCTGTATAATACTGCGAGAGGAATTGATTGTTCGTAAATTGACATCGGTTGAAGTAATTGCCATAAGCGTTGTACAAATACGCCCCATAACTTCCTCCGGCAAAAACACAGCGGTCGAATGTCAAGTCCTGTCCATTTTCATTATAAACGGCATAAGACCTGTAAATGAGAGCTCGGCTCGTGGAACTGGTCGTAACCGTTGCTGCCAGGAACCTGCAACTGTAAAATCCCACATTATCCAATTCTCCGTTCAGGTTCACAACCGTGCTGTACGAGGAACCCAATGCCTCTATCGTAACATGGCGAAAATCAATATTTGAAGAATAGTTCAATCGAATGGTATAGTTCATCGAAGAACTACTCGACGAGTAATTGATCAGCACATCGGAAGAATCACCTGTGCTCGAGGTAAAGGTCACGCGGTTTATACTGTCGGCCCCGGGAATTGTTCCGATCTCCAATTGCTCGGTATAGGTACCGGGGCGGATGGAAACGACCAATGGCCCACAGATCCCGTATTGATGCAAGGCGGATACCGCAGCCGAGAGGGAGGTGAAATCAGGACTTGTACCCCCAACGGTTATGGTATCTGAAAACGCCACCGTGATCAAAGCCACCAAAGTATCGTTATGGCCCGCAGAATCAACCTGCCCTCCCGGACCGTCGGTCCACGCCACCAGCGTATCAATTTTACCCGGACTTAGTGTCTTGGTCCCCAATGTTACCAAAGCTCGCGCTATCCCGCTACTCGAAACGCTGTCTAATTTGCTGCTGTAGGTCACCCCTGTCTGACTGCTGCCGTTCCATGTCCATTCCACATCCACCGTGCTGAATGATCTTCTGCCGAAATTGGCGATCTCAACCCGTATCGGTGTAGTACCCGCACAACTCCTCAACATGGGCGTATCCAATCGAGTAACCCCCGCGTCGTAGTTATACCTGTCTGATAAGGTCCGGATCACCTTGAAGCGGTCGAACCACATGGTGCTGGTGCTCTTTAACCGTATTTCTATAATGTTCTTTCCTCCGTAATTATAGACCCCCTGCAAGTTGTTGCCCAGTATATTCCAGGCCAGAGAATCACAACCGCCACAGAAACACTTCGAGACCGTGTACGACGATTGCATCTTCACCCCGTTCAAGTACAATTCAACCGAGTCGGTTGTACAGGTGAACAGATAAGCCCGAACCTGTAAAAAGCTGACGAACTTGTTGGAAGCCGTTGCATCGACAAAACTGTCGCGAATGTTCGATGTCGTGATCACCGAATCACCACAGGCCGTACAACTGCTGAAATCATAGTCGAACACCAGCGTGCTTGTCTGGGCCTTGACCTGAAGTCCGCCTGCTAAAAGTAAACTGAAAATGAAAAACTGAAGGGAGCGTAGAAATTTGAGTCTCATGACAGCGGTTTTAGTGAGGTTATTACGTTTCTTAGGGTAATGTCGAAGTTAAGGAGACAATTTCCAAATACCAACCAAAGTGTATTAATTGACAGTTACGATTTGAATTTTTATGCCTTATTCGCCTTAAACAATTGACAATGTGACTGTTACAGGTAAAACCGCATCTTTATGATTCTTTTCAGTTTGCATGTTTCATCTTTGCAAGCTCATGAAGATCCATTCGTTCACATTCAATCCATTCCAGGAAAACACCTATGTGATCAGCTCCGGAGAACAGTGTTTCATTATCGATCCGGGTTGTTCCAACCGACATGAAGAAGCAGAACTTCAAGCATATATAAACGACCAAGGATGGAAACCTCTGGCAGTTATCAATACCCATTGCCATATCGACCACATCATGGGTAATACCTTTTGCTGTGAACAATGGGATATCCCATTGTGGATCCACAGTCTCGATCTCCCAAACTTGAACATGGGGCCCACCGTTGCCGATATGTATGGTCTACCGTACCATCAATCTCCTCAACCTAGCCGCTTTCTCGATGATCTTGGTGAGATAGTTCTGGGTTATGAGCGTTTGGACTTGTTATTTACACCAGGCCACGCGCCCGGACATATCTGCCTCGTAAGCGATCCCGACGATTGGGTGGTTGCAGGTGATACCCTTTTTCAACTCAGCATCGGAAGAACCGATCTCCCCGGTGGAAACCACGACCAACTCCTGCAATCGATCCAAACGCAGCTTTTCACGCTCCCTGAACAATATATTGTGTACTGCGGCCACGGACCTGCAACCGAGATCGGTTTTGAGAAAAGACACAATCCATTCTTCCCGCACAATAGTTAAGGGGTCGATTCCGCCCCCCCCTCGTTCCGAGATACACGCTGCCTGCGCTTTTTAATGAAGGTGAAGATCCATACGCCGATCAACACAACAAGGCCGGCCCCCCTGATGATCAAACTCTTGCGCTTGCGGGCATCCTGTTCCCGCTGACGAGCCATGAATTCATTCAGCGACCGGATATTCTCCTCTTGAAATCGCTCCATGTGCTCCGCACGCTGCTCTTCAAGCATCTTCTCCATATGTGCATTCATCGATGCGTTGAATGAATCAAGGGACCTGTTCATGGAATCCGCCTCCTGGCGCATTCGCTCCATCTTGATGCGGAAGGAATCCTGATCGATCGCCTGCACGGGTGAAAGATCAATGATCAACATACAACTACAGATCAATGGTAATATTCTGTTTCGCATGAATACTTTTTTACAAATGATCCGTGAAAATACGGAATTCCATTTACAGACCTATTGAGGTTCAACTGCGCCACAAGCCTTAAATTTGCTCCCATGAGCAGTACCGATAAAATGGATCTAATGAGTAAGCATCGTGAATTACTGAACCAGGCTGTGGAAGCCCTTTCCACACGAGCATTCTGGACCCCATTTCCCGAACATCCCAAGGCATATCCGGCCGAAGCCGCCGATACAGCACAGGCAGCTTTCGGGAAAATGCTCAGCGAGCGTTTCAATGAGTTACAAGTCGAAGCGTCCGACTGGATCGGAGAAGAAGTCTCCCCTTATTGGCAGACCGGCCTCGGGATCAGCTACCCTGCTCCTAACACCGATGAACTGATCGCCCGCGCAGAAGCTGCTTCGGCTTGGGGATCCGTTTCAGCCGACGAACGGGCCGCAATTCTGATCGAATCTCTGAAACGGGTGGAAGCACGCTATTTCGAGATCGCCTACGCAACGATGCACACTACCGGTCAGAGTTTCCTCATGGCATTTCAGGCCAGTGGTCCGCATGCCAACGACCGTGCATTGGAGGCCATAGCCATGGGTTATTCCGAACTCAAACGTTTCCCCGATTCCGTAGAATGGGTCAAGCCAATGGGGAAATTCGATCTGCATCTGCATAAAACCTTTACAGCCATTCCCAAAGGCACTGCTTTGGTCATAGGTTGCTCTACGTTCCCAACATGGAACACAGTTCCGGGAATGTATGCTAGCCTGATAACAGGTAATCCGGTTATTGTAAAACCGCATCCCAAGGCCATTCTCCCAATTGCGATCGTGATCGCCGAACTGCGAAATGTTCTTCGTGAAAATGGTCACGACGCCAATATCGTGCAGTTGGCAGTCGATACCCTTAAAAACCCGATCACCAAAGAACTGGCCGCTAACAATGCCATCAAACTGATCGATTATACCGGCGGCTCTGTCTTCGGTGAATACATTGAAAGCCTGGGCAAAACAACATTTACTGAAAAGTCGGGAGTGAACAGTGTGATACTCGATTCAGCGGCAGACATCCATTCCGTTGCGCAGAATATTGCCTTCGCCACTTCGCTCTACAGCGGCCAGATGTGTACGGCCCCACAGAACGTGTTTGTTCCCGCCGAGGGCATCAAAACCGATAATGGCATGCTCAGTTTCGACGAAGTTGCAGATGCTATTGCACAGGCGGTTAAGGGAATCGTTGAGCATCCGAAAATGGGTGCGGGCACTTTGGGGAGTATTCAGAACGATCAAACCATCAAACGCATTCAGTCCGGTGGCGATTTCGGAGGGGAGCGCATCCTGGCCGATCTTCCGGTTGTGAATCCCGAATTCGAACATGCCCGCACCTGTGCACCAACACTGATCAAAACCGATGAAGCCAACCGCGATGCGTATGGCAATGAGTTCTTTGGCCCGATCGTGTTCGTAGTGAAAACAGCATCCCGGGAGCGCAGTGTGGAACTGGCAGCCGAACTGGCAATGGTGAAAGGGGCGATCACCTGCTCCGCCTATTGCACCGATCCCGATTTCCAAAAACGGATCGTTTCAAAAATGAATCGGGCATTCACACCGGTTTCCATGAATTTCTCTGGAGCAGCTTTCGTGAATCAGCACGCAGCTTTCAGCGATCTGCATGTTACAGGCGGAAACCCAGCCGGTAATGCCTCCTTCACCAATCCGGAGTACGTCAACAAACGCTTTGTGTGGATCGGAAACCGATTCATGAATTGAGAACTCTTCTAAATGAAACTACCTCGTTCGTGTAACGGTTGTAATTCGTTAACATTGAAATCCGTAATATTGCGCAAATCCTAAGCTTTTAGTCAGCATGAATACCGCTATTAAAATTGCCCTTTTTCTGCTCACCGCCTTCCTGGCCTACAAGGTGTACGACAGTGTCGCCAGTGAGATCCGTTACATGAAAGAGGTGGAACGTGTCGAGTCCGATGTGATCGAACGATTGGAGAAGATCAGGGAAGTACAGATGATCTATCGCGACGAGCGGGGAGAATTCGCCGCCAGTTGGGATTCCCTTATGTCCTTCGCAAACCACGGGACCATGCAGATCGTCCGCGAATACGGAGATAAAGATGATTCTACAACCGTGTATCGCCGCGAAGTGGAGCGTGTTGCTGTGAAGGATTCCCTTTTCAAGACGTTCCCGATCGATTCCCTCCCTTTCGTACCACACAATGCCAAAGGTGAAAAATTTCTCATCAACGCCAACATCATAGAGCAGAACAAAGTGAAGGTTCCTGTCTTCGAAGTGAAGGACCCCTCTCCGTTCAGCCGCGATCGCAGCAACCCGGATAATCCGAATCCACTTAAAGTTGGCTCGCTCATCGAGGCCAAATACTCCGGAAACTGGAAATGATCCGCGTGTGGAACTGGGGTATCATCCGGCCATCACCGATCGCTTGTTTCTCGAACTGAACAGAGACAATTTCAGTTACCTCGTCTGTAATAAACAGTTCAGCCCACTCAAATCCGGCAGCTTCGACCTCATGGACGAAGACCTCCTGCTCAACGTTCTGGATACCAATCCTGTTTTCCGACAGATCTTCGCCAAGGTTTCAATCCTCCTCCGGGGTGCCGACTTCGTGCTCATCCCACAGGAAGAACTTTCCGAGAACAGTCGTACCGATATCTTCCGGCTCAGTTACGCGCTCCAAAGTGATGAAAAACTGGGGTCCGGATTCATCGGCAATACCATTGAGGTCGTTTACCGCAAACCGATCCTGCTCCGTGTGCTCCTGGATCATTTCCCCAATCCTGAACTTCAACACGAACTGGAGGTCTTCTGCAAGTGCTGGTTCGGGAAAGCCGTGAACCAGGTAAGTACCGATATGTACGGCTCCCTGAGTTCCGGTAAGCTCCTTCTTAGTATACGATCGCGTGGCACCATCGTATTCGCCAATGCGTTCGATGTACAGGATATCGAAGATATCTTCTACTTCTGTATGTTGAGCATCGAACAACTCGAACTGGATATCGAGCGTACGAATCTCTATTGGTCCATCGAAGATCCTGCCTTCCGCTTTGAGGATCTTCAGAAACGCTTTGCACCGTATATCGGCAATGTGCGGCCTTATCTCTTCGATATAAGCAGCGAACTGGATCAACACACCTTCGTATCCCGACATAACGGCTTCAAAGCAGTGCTGCAATGCGCATCGTAAGCGGCAAATACAAAGGTCTCAACATCCCGCTCCCCCCTTACGGTGCCATACGCCCAACAACCGACCGCGCCAGGGAGGCACTTTTCAATATTCTCACCCATACGGAAGGGATTCAAATGGATCGTGTGCTCGATCTCTATGCGGGATCAGGGGCCATGTCGGTGGAATTTGCATCCAGAGGCGCATCCTCTGTCATCTGTGTCGAAAAGAACCCAAGAATTTTCACCTCACTGCGGAATTTCTTCCGCCAAAAAGATATCCGGGAGATCACACCGATCCGCGACGATGTGGTCCATTTTCTCAAGATGAATACCCTGGCCCATGATCTGGTATTCGCCGACCCACCTTATGCCGATCCAACAGTCAGCGGACTTCCCGACCTGGTATTGGGATCCCAAAGTTTAGCTGAACACGGGGTCTTCATCCTCGAACACGAATCACGACTCACCCTGCCCGATCATCCCGCGAAATTTGATACCCGGACCTACGGCCAAAGCGTATTCACCTTTTACCGCAAATAGAAATACCTTTGCTTCATGCAGCGCATTGCCGTATTCCCCGGAACATTCGACCCTTTCACAAATGGTCATAAGGATATCGTCGAAAAAGGCCTCCTCCTTTTTGATGAAGTGATCATTGCCATCGGAGTGAATGCCTTGAAAAAAAGTATGTTCCCTTTGGAAAAGCGCATGGAATGGATCCGCGGGGTATTCAGTGGGGAAGATCGGGTGCGGGTTTCGTTCTATGAAGGACTCACCATAGATTTCTGTCTGGAAAACAATGCCGGCTTTTTACTCCGCGGCCTTCGAACCATAGCCGACTTTGAGTACGAACGTCAGATCGCTTTCGTGAATTCGGAAATGAATCGCGATGTACACAGTGTTTTCGTGATGAGCGACCAGCGCCACAGCACGGTTAGTTCCACCATTGTGCGCGATATCATCCTGCACAAGGGAAACTACACACGCTTCATTCCTCCTGAAGTACGAGTTGATGAAGTAAAGATCGGATAGCCGGATAGGTATGTAACTCCGACGGATTGATCTGATCCAGCTTCTTCCAGGCAATGCGGTCGATCCCCTCCTCCTTCTGAGGCTTGGCCTTCTCCCAGATCTCACAATGCATTCGGTACCAGTAGCTTTTCTTCAAACTCCATCGCTTCTTATGAAATATATGGAAGGTGGGTGTGAGCTCTTCCTCTATGGTCAAACCAAATACATTGCATTCCTCCTCCACCTCGCGAATTGCCCCTTCCTGCAGCGATTCCCGCTTCTCGAGTTTACCTTTTGGAAGATCCCAGTACCCAAATCGATGGATCAGCAATAATTCGTCCTTTGGGTTGAATACCGCACCACCGGCCGCAACGATGTACTTGAACAGCTCCCTGAACTGATCGAAGTGAATATCTTCATGCAATTTGATGGTGAGCGGATTTGAAAGCGTTCGAAGCATTTCAAGGGTTCCGTAAATAATATCCGGCTTCAACCGGTTGATTTCCAGGTCAGCACGATTTGTATGCCCTCCCAAAAGGAAGAGGTGCTCGCCGAAAAATATTCGATACTTTTGCGCCATGTCGCAACCGAAGAGTGTCGCTGCTAAAATAGCCCAATATTTACTTGAAATTGGTGCAATTAAATTACAACCGTCTCATCCTTTTACCTGGTCGTCGGGTTGGAAGTCCCCAATCTACTGTGATAACCGCGTCTCACTCTCCTATCCTGAAGTTCGTCAGTTTTTGAAAACTTCTATGGCTGAGGCGATCAGAAAGCAATTTGGGACCGACGTGGCACTTTGCGGAGTGGCTACCGCCGGGATTGCGATCGGCGCATTGGTGGCCGACGAAATGGGCCTTCCTTTCGCTTATTGTCGTCCCAAACCCAAGGAACATGGGATGCAGAATCAACTCGAAGGTCGGCTTGACCCCTCCGTTCCGGTAATTGTGATCGAAGATCTGATCTCAACCGGCGGAAGTAGTTTGAAGGTAGTGGAGTATTTACGCGGTACAGGATTCAATGTACAAGGTATGGCCGCCATTTTCACCTATGGCTTCGATCTTGCCGATGCAAACTTCAAAGAGCAGGAATGTCCTTTTTTCGCTTTATCGGATTACGCACACCTTCTGCCAATGGCCATAGAAGCCGGAGTGGTTTCCGAATCCGATCTGCAAACCCTTGAAAGCTGGAGGTCTGATCCGGCAAACTGGATGAAATAAAAAAAAATCCCGGCCAAATGGCACGGGATTTTTTCTTTCTATGATTCAACCGATCTTAATAACGGTAGTGGTCTGATTTGTAGGGTCCTTCCTTCGGAACGCCTATGTACTGCGCCTGCTCGTCACTGAGTTCTTCCAATTCCACACCGATCTTGGCTAAGTGCAAGCGAGCTACTTTCTCGTCCAAATGTTTTGGGAGCGTGTAAACAGCATTGTCGTAATGTTCGTGATTGTTCCACAATTCGATCTGGGCCAATGTCTGATTCGTAAAGCTGTTCGACATCACAAAACTTGGATGCCCTGTTGCACAACCCAAATTCACCAAACGACCTTCCGCCAGAACGATGATCTCGTTTCCATCCACGTTGAATACATCCACCTGTGGTTTCACCTCGTATTTGGTATTTCCGTAGTTGCGCTCTAACCAGGCCATGTCGATCTCATTGTCGAAGTGGCCAATATTACAAACGATGGTCTTGTCATTCATCAAACGGAAATGTTTCTCCGTGATGATGTCGCGGTTTCCGGTGGCTGTAATTACGATATCAGCACGTGGAACTGCGCTGCTCATTGATTTAACCTCAAATCCATCCATAGCAGCCTGCAACGCACAGATCGGGTCGATCTCGGTAACGATCACACGGGCGCCGGCTCCTCTGAGCGATTGCGCCGTACCCTTGCCAACATCGCCATATCCGGCAACAACGGCAACTTTACCGGCCATCATGATATCTGTGGCACGACGAATGGCATCAACAGCCGATTCGCGACAACCGTATTTATTATCGAATTTGGATTTGGTCACGGAATCGTTCACATTGAAGGCCGGAACCGGTAAGGTGCCGTTCTTCATGCGGTCGTACAGACGCAACACTCCGGTAGTTGTCTCTTCACTGATCCCCTTGATGCTGTTGATCAATTCAGGATGCTTATCAAGTACCACGTTGGTGAGGTCTCCACCGTCATCCAGGATCATGTTCAATGGTTGTCCGCCTTCAAAGGCATAAAGCGTTTGCTCAATACACCATTCGTATTCGGCCTCGGTCATGCCTTTCCACGCAAATACCGGAACACCCGTAGCAGCAATTGCTGCCGCAGCGTGATCCTGTGTACTGAATATATTACACGACGACCAGGTAACTTCTGCGCCTAAAGCAGTGAGCGTTTCGATGAGAACGGCTGTTTGAATGGTCATGTGCAGGCAACCCGCAATACGAGCGCCTTTCAAAGGTTGTGCTTCCCCGAACTCTTCTCTCAATGCCATGAGTCCGGGCATCTCAGCTTCTGCCAATCGGATCTCCTTGCGGCCCCAATCGGCCAGATTAATGTCTTTTACGCGATAATTTGTACTGGTGGTCAATGTCGTCATGCTTTCAGTTTTCAAAATTTTTGCAAAGATACAAGTATTATACTCCTCTCTAAAACCAGTAAGGTTCCAAATTGTTGTATGCATGTAAGTTCTATTTTTGCCAATCAATTAAAAAAACTATGTACCCAGAAGAATTAGTGAAACCCATGCGAGCGGAATTGACTCAACATGGTTTCAGAGAATTGAAGAATAGCGAAGAGGTCGACAACGTGATGAACAACATGGAAGGTACCGCCCTGCTCGTTGTGAATTCGGTATGCGGATGTGCAGCTGGTTCTGCGCGGCCGGGTGTTTTGCGTTCACTCGATCACGAAAAGAAACCGGCCCATTTGCTAACTGTTTTCGCAGGTCAGGACGGCGAGGCTACTGAGCGCGCCCGTCAACACATGCTCCCATTCCCTCCTTCCAGTCCCTCCATTGGTCTGTTCAAGGACGGTGAACTGGTTCATATGATCGAACGTCACCATATTGAAGGAAGAACTGCCGATATGATCGCGGCTCATTTGAAAATGGCCTACGATCAGTTCTGCTAGTCCAGGCAATTCCATTGGTCTTACCCGGATCAGGCTGAACGCCGTGACGTGTCGGTTGACATATTGAGAAGAAACTCAATTTCGGGTAACACCAACAAAAAAGCCATTCGTTTTTCGAATGGCTTTTTTTGTAGACCGTGAGATCCGAAAAGTTTTATCAAGGTGCCCCTACGCGGTGCATAGCCAATCGGAAACCAAGGGTGGACAGCGATTGCTGCTCATCGAGGAATCGTCGTGTTCCCGGCGACATCCAGTAGGCGCGGTCGTTCCAGCTGCCTCCTTTGTACACACGGGCCTTGTTGTTCACCAAAGAGGTAACGCCATATTCGTATTGCTGATCCCCTTCGTTGTAGAACTCTTCATCGAGGAAGCCAATATTATCCGATTTCTTATAGTTCCTTCGGATCACGTTATCGCGCTCCTCAACGGGAACATATACAATACGTCCCAAACTGTCCTTGAGATCGATCACCCCGTCCTCATCCAATTTCGGCTTGGTGTAAACGTTCCCGCGGAATGGGTTCACATCCGTTTCATCGTCGTACGAAAGCGGACGATAAACATCCATCACCCACTCACTTACGTTTCCACTCATATTGTACAATCCGTGATCGTTTGGCCAGTAAGCCTTCACTTCGGTGGTTATGAACGCACCATCATTGGTCTGGCTCGAGATACCCATTTGGTCACCCTTGCCGCGCTTGAAGTTCTCCATGATCAAACCGCGGTTCTTCTCTTTTCCGTCGTGGTTACGAACAGTTAAACCACCCCAGGAATAGATCTTCTTGTTATTCGTATTCTCGTACTGAGAAGAACCGATATTGGCAATGGCTGCATATTCCCACTCCGCTTCTGTCGGCAGACGATAGTCCGGAAGGAAGATTCCATCCTCCATGCGAACGTTCCGTGTACCTTTCTTCACACGGATATCCTTGATCAGGTGCTTGCCCGGAGCTGAGCTCTGGTATTGCCCTTGCAAGTAGGCGTCCGTATTGAAGTTCTCTTCATTCATCTGATTGATGTCCGGCTTCAGAATTCCCTCACGGATGAGGATCATCTCGTTCACGCGATCTGTTCTCCAGGCGGCATAAGCGTTAGCCTGAAGCCAATTCACACCAACTACCGGATAATTCTTATAGGCCGGGTGGCGGAAATAATAGTCGACGTATGGCTCGTTGTAAGCCAGCTTATCGCGCCAGCAATTGGTATCCGGCAAAGCAGTCAGATACACTTCCGGATAATCTACGAACACCCTGCGCAACCAGTGCAGGTATTCGAGATAGTGTAAGTTGCTGATCTCCGTCTCATCCATATAGAATGAATGCACAGATGCTTTCCGCTCGTAGTTGTTTCGATCGTAAAGCACGTCGTGCTCCGAAGAACCCATCGTGAAGGCTCCACCTTTAACGTAGACCAGACCCGGACCGGTTTCCTGTCCTGCATAGTCGTACGTTTCGAACCCACCCCACTTGGCATCGTTGTAATTCCAGCCTGTAACGGCAGATTTCTCCTTCTTGCACGCTGTTCCAAACAGCGCAAAGGCTGTTCCGAGCAACACTAAATGAAATCTATTCCTCATAATGGATAATACGCTGTTCGCTATTGTAAACTGCAAGTTTACGTAATTATTGTATTACTTGTGCTGTAATGATTTAGAAGTCAGGACAATTCAATGGCTTGTACCGGATCTGTGGTCGGCGTGCACACCATTCAACGGCTACGCTGATCTCGTGAGATCCAGGTGCAGCTGCACGTGCATCGGACACGGTAAGGTCGTAGCTGTAACCGAATTTAAATTTGTCCTTACGGAATCCCACCAATACCATGAGCGCATCCGAATTCTTGAATTCGCCGAATGTCTGACGGTACCAAAGCCCCGTTACAAGGGGTCCGCGATTAATGTAAAATCCAAGATTCAACTGCGTGAATTTATTCTGCATCATGAAAAGAGCATTCGGAGAAATGGTGCTCTTGGGATTTCGACGACGATCCAGGGGGATCACACTACCCGCATGAACAGTGTAGCGCATGGGCAAAACAGCCTCAGGATCTCCATAAAAAGATTGATTCGGCTCGATCAGGTTGTGAACGGCGACTCCGGCATAGAAATTCTCGGTATAACCCAGCAGACCGGTCGAGAAATTCGGGGTGCGAATCTTATTGTCGATCACCGGCTCCGAAGTTGGTAATACGAAACCTCTGGTGGCCTGTATCTGATCTTCAAAGCGCAATTTGGAGAAATCGAGTCCTCGTTGCATGAATTGCGCCTCCAAACCGAAACGCATGGTAAAACTCTTGTTCAGGCGCAATTGGTAGGCGTAAATACCACTAACGGTATTGGTCTCCAAAAGACCTTCACCTGCCACATCGCGTGTAGCGATAATACCTATACCGCCCCCCAGCCTGTCGAAATGCTGATCCCAGGATACGGCCGTGGTAACAAATGTTCCGGGCAAACTGGGCCATTGGTTACGGTAATTGATAACGGCTCGTCCTCCCCCGTCACACTGTCCGGTTCCGGCCATCGCCGGGTTGGTATAAACCGGTGTTGCATAGAACTGCGAGAACTCCGGATCCTGCGCCCTGGCATCCACTACGAGAAGTACCATGGCAATAAGCACATAGCTGATTCGATACATATACTTTCCGTTCTTCATCAAAAGATCAAATATAGGAGTTTGAATTGTTAGGTTCATTTAAAAATCGTGTAAAGTTAGTCTCAGGTACCTTCCGCTCAAAATATTACCCTTAAGAAACAATATTTTTGGATGCAAATTGTTGAACAAATAACCGTTTTCGGCGGGATTCAAAATTTTCAGAGCGTGCATCGGAGAAGAATCATACTTACGGTCATGATCTTTTGCCTTTTTGGGCATCAGAGCATTGGGCAATCTTTTTCTCAGAACATCACCGTATTGTGGGGTTCCAGTGAAAAACAGACCGAGTTCCCCATTAAAGACCGACAAGTTGAACGCGTAGGCGATGAACTCGTTCCCTTTCTCTTTTATCAATTCCCGGTACACTCTAAAAATATGCGCGCCGTAGTGGCGGATCTCAGGTATGACACCTACAACGGCTCAAACGCTGCACCGATCCGTGCGATCGAACAATTCGAACAAACAATTGTAGAGCAATACGTCCACAGTTCAAACGGCAAGTACTTCCTGAACCTCAAACTGTTCCCATTCAGAAATGATGCAGGAAAAGTGGAGAAACTTACCGGATTCCGGATCAATTTCTACGGGGAGCGGGAAAATGCAGGCCTGTCGGAACGCAAGGGAAATACACTCAATAAAATGGATTTTGCCGGTCAGTCCGTTCTCTCAAGCGGCGAATGGTATAAAATGGCCATCCCCCTCACCGGGGTCTATAAACTGGATGCCGAATTTCTCAGTGAGCTGGGTCTGGATCTGAATGGTCTGGATCCGAATGCGATACGAGTTTACGGACACAGTGGGGGTTTGTTGCCCGAACCTATGGATCAACCGGCAAGCGACGACCTCATCGAGTTGCCGTTGAAAATCTTCGATGAGAATTCCAACAACCGGTTCGACCCGGAAGACGCTATATTATTGTATGCAGAAACTGCCGACGTCTGGCGTTTTGATCCGAATACCGGAGATTTCCGCAGACAATATCATTATGCTGAAAAACAGAATTACCTGTTTCTCACTATAGCTCCGGGAGGAAAACGTATAATTTCCCGAATAGCCGGCTTGGGCAATACATCCGACACCACATTCCGTCAGGGTGAACATCTCACGGTGCACAATAACGATGAATTCAATTTCCTGCAGTCGGGGCGCGACTGGTGGGGAAATTCATTTAAAAATAATACCCAACAGACCTTCAGCTTCGATATTGCCGACGCGGCCATCGGCCAAAAGGCCCGGATCCGGCACCGTTTCACCGCCCGATCGACCCTTGCATCTAATTACTCGGTGAGCGTGAACGGTACGAACGTTTTCAGCCGATCCATAGGCTCGGTTCCCGGAGACTATCAGTCGAGTTATCATGCATCCCCGATCACGGAAACCGCTGATTTCACATTGAATTCCGGTAGGATCGACGTTAGCTATCGGTATACTAAAACCACTGCCGAGGGAGATGCCTGGATCGATTTCATCGAACTTCAGGTTCCGCGCGAGTTGAAGTACCGGAATCAGACCACATCGATCTTCCTGCCAAAGGCAGCATCGAGAGACCGTGTCCGACTGGAGTTCGAAAACGGTGATTTCACAAGCTGGGATATCAGCGACCCTTTGAACCCGGTTGAACAAATACTCGAACCCAGTTCCGGCCGACTGAGCTGCGTTATTCGCAACGGGTTCACTGCACCGGCATTCGTTCTGTTCAAGGAGGCCGATGCCGCCCGACCCGAGCCCATAGGCAAGATCAACAATCAGAATCTGCACGGGGCACAACCGGTTGATTATCTGATCGTGGTCCATCCGGATCTGCTCAAGGCAGCAAACCGTTTGGCCGATTTTCACACGAAATATTATGGGCACAGCACACTCGTGGCCAGCACAGATCAGATCTACAATGAGTTCAGTTCCGGGAAAGAAGACCCCACCGCTATACGAAATTTTGCCAAGATGTTGTTCGACCGGGGCAAACTGAGTCAGACCCCATTGCGGTACATCCTCCTCTTCGGCGACGGGAGCTACGACTACAAAGACTACACACGCAATAACTCCGACCTCGTCCCTACTTTTCAGAGCAGGAATTCACACGTTCCGGTCAGTACCTATTCGTCCGATGACTACTACGCGATCCTCGAGGATGGTGAGGGCTATTTCGATGTGAACGGGGCCAAGGAAGGTCTCGATATCGCGGTAGGCCGCATTCCGGCGGCAAATCTTTCCGAAGCGGAACTGTTTGTTGATAAGATCATAGAATACCACGATCCTGAAACCTATGGAGACTGGCGCAATCGACTCACATTCCTGGGTGATGATGAAGATGCCAATGCGCATTTCTGGGACACGGAGGTGGTCACGGCTTTTATACTGGATCAGAAAAAGGAATACAACGTCAATAAGATCTATCTGGACGCTTTTGAACAGATCTCGTTTGGGAGCGGACAGAAGTATCCGGAGGTGAATATTGCCATCAACAAGGCCTTCGAAAAAGGGCATCTTATCTTCAACTACCTCGGGCACGGTGGTGGAAGCGGAATGGCACATGAACGTGTGATCACCCGCGATCAGATCCTTGCCTGGGAGAATATGCGCGCCCTACCACTGGTGATCACCGCCACATGTGAACTGAGCCGCTTCGATGACCCCGCTGAAAAGTCGCCCGGAGAGTTGATGCTGTTCAGTAAGAACGGTGGTGCGATCGGACTGATCACAACGACGCGACTCGTGATAATCGGGAACAATTCCGACCTCAACGAGCAGATATTTGACCATAACATCTTCGAGTTACACGATGGGGAGAAACCCACACTCGGACAGGTATACAGCCGCTGTAAGAACAATTCGGCCAAAAATATTAATCAGCGCAACTTCATCTTGTTGGGCGATCCGGCCATGAAAGTGGCCTACCCGGAGTATAAGATCGTTACGACCACCTTCAACGATTCCGTGGTCGGACAGCAACCCCTGGATACCATGAAGGCCTTCGAACGCGTACGCATACAGGGGGCCATTACCAATAACGGGGAGATCGTGCGGGATTTCAACGGATTCGTATATCCGACGATCTTCGACAAATTCGCTAATTACCGCACCCTGGCCAATGATCCGGGTAGCTACGCCACGGTTTACCGCATGCAGAATTCTGTTCTGTATCGAGGTAAGGTGAGTGTGATCAATGGTGAGTTCAGTTTTCAATTCGTGGTCCCCAAGGACATTGCCTATGAATACGGAAGGGGAAAGATCTCCTACTACGCCGAAAACGGCAGCACCGATGGACATGGGTTTCAGGATAACTTCTACATAGGTGGAACCGGACAGAAGATCACGGATGATTCGAAAGGACCGGACATCAAGTTATACCTCGATCACAGCAGTTTCAACTTTGGGGGAACAACCGGTACACAACCTCTGCTTCTCGCCGATCTTTTTGATGAAAACGGGATCAATACGGTTGGTAACGGAATCGGGAGGGATCTGCTCGCCATTTTGGACGAAGGCACGCGCGAGGAAAAAATACTCATTCTAAATGACTTCTATATTTCGAAACTCGACAGCTATCAGGAAGGTCGGATCGAATACAAGATGGAACCACTGCCCGAGGGCCGGCACACCCTGAAATTAAAGGTGTGGGACGTGTACAACAACAGCAGCGAAGCCTATACGGAGTTCGTTGTTGCGCCGGATGCTGAACTGCAGCTCAATCATATTCTCAATTACCCGAACCCCTTCACTACACACACAACTTTTCATTTCGACCACAATAAAGTAGGTCACTTTATCGATGTGAGCATACAGATCTTCAGTGTAGCAGGAAATCTGGTGAACACGTTGCGCTACAACGGATTCGCGGAATCTGGTCATTTTCAGCAGATTGAATGGGATGGCAAGGACGAATTCGGGGATGCTCTGGCACGAGGAGTATATCTCTACAAAGTGCACATGAAAAGCGATGATGACACCGATGCCAAAGCTTTCCAAAAGCTAATGTTGTTGAGGTAATAGGAGGTTTGAAATAAATTTCTAAATTTGTTCGATTATAGTACTTTAAGAAGAAGTAGAAAGTGAAAAAACACAGTATTTACAGTAGTTTGCTGGCATTTGCAGCAGGTTTTGCACCGCTCCTTTCCCATGCACAAGGAGGATTGCAGACCGATGAAAATCTGCTCGGACAGCGAAATGTGATCACCACTGCGGTGCCATTCCTCACCATTACTCCGGATGCCAGAGCTGCGGGTATGGGAGATATAGGTGTTGCGACGGACCCGGATGCAAACAGTGTGCACTGGAATCCCGGCAAATTGTCGTTCGTTGAGAAAGACGGAGGTATGTCCCTCAGTGCAGCTCCCTGGCTCAAGGCCCTGGTTCCTGATATTTGGTTCTATCACATATCGGGCTACATGAAGGTTGGCCAGAACAATCGGAGTGCCGTTGCAGCTTCACTGCGCTACTTCAGTTTAGGAACCATTGAATTCACTGATGAAGAGGGTAATTCAACCGGAAACGATGAGCCCAAGGAATTCTCACTGGATCTGGCCTACTCACTGAACCTTTCTAAAAATCTGAGTTTGGGTATCGCTACCCGATTCATCAATAGCCGCCTGGTATCGAGAGGTGTATACAATGGTGTGGATATAAAACCGGGACGTGCCGTATCAGGTGATATCGGTGCCTACTATCACGACGACACCAAAATGGGTGGCCGAAAATGGGATTATTCCCTAGGTATGGCCATTACCAATATGGGGTCGAAGATCACCTATACCACCGATATTCAACGTGATTTCATCCCGATCAATCTCCGCATTGGTACGTACTGGAAAACAGAGATCGATGAACATAACAAGATCGGATTTGGTGTAGATTTCAACAAACTGCTGGTTCCGACACCACAACCGGTTTATGTTCAAAATTCTGCCGGACAGGATTCGATCTTCCCCGATGGGACCCGCGTTATCCAAACCTGGGAAACAGCCGACGATCCGGTATTGTCGGGTATGATCAGTTCATTGGGTGATGCACCGGGAGGATTTGCTGAAGAAATGAAAGAGTGGATCTGGAGCCTGGGAATGGAATATTGGTATCAGGATCAATTGGCCCTCCGTGCCGGTTACTTCCATGAGGCAGATACCAAGGGAGGTCGTAATTACGTCACGCTTGGAGTGGGATTGCGATACAATGTATTCGGTTTGGATGTGGCTTACCTAAAACCTATTCAGCAACGTCACCCATTGGAGAATACACTTCGCTTCACGCTGCTGTTCGATGTTGAGGCCTTCTCCGGACAGAACGGAAACAACTAAGCAAATACAAGAAAGAATAAACAGAAAGCGGGGTGACATTGAATTGTCACCCCGCTTTTTTTTGTTGAATTCTGTTCGAAGTTTATGCTTCCTGCTAAGCGAAATCTGACATTTCCGTTTCGCGATTGGAAAGCACTTCCAGTTTCAGAGGTTTCTTGACCTTTTCTTCCAGAAGGGCGAGATCCAGAACCTCAAGCATGTTCTTCACATAGTGGAACGATAAACCCTCTATGTAGTGCGGCTCAATATCCTCCACATCTTTCTTATTCACTTCAGAGAGTATGATATGCGTAACCCCTGCGCGCTTCGCGGCAAGGATCTTCTCCTTGATCCCTCCTACCGGCAATACTTTACCGCGCAGTGTGATCTCACCGGTCATGGCCAAATTGGAACGCACACGGCGTTGCGTGAATAAAGAGGCCAGCGATGTGAGAATTGTGATCCCTGCGCTTGGGCCATCCTTCGGCACTGCCCCGGCCGGGAAGTGAATATGTATATCGTATTGATCGAACAATCGGTAATCAAGGTCCAAATAATCGCAATGCGCTTTAAGGAACGTGGAGGCTGTAAGGGCCGATTCCTTCATCACATCGCCCAATTGCCCGGTTAGGGTAAGTTTGCCCTTACCTCTGGTGAGTGTGCTCTCCACATAAAGGATCTCCCCGCCAACGGAAGTCCAGGCCAAACCGGTTACCACACCGGCAACCTCCGAATCCTGATACAACTCCTTTTCGATCCGATTGCTACCCAGCGTTTTGAAAACTTCCTCCAGGTTCATGGCCGGACTGAACTTTTCCTCATTCACAACCTGCTTGGCGCGAGCACGGGCCAGTGAGGCAATTCGCTTTTCCAGACCTCGCACCCCCGACTCTCGGGTATATTCATCGATAATGCGGCTGATCACTGAATCGGAAAGCTTGAAATTACCTGCCTTCAATCCATGAGCCTTGCGCTGTTTTGGGATCAGGAACTTCTTGGCGATCTCCACCTTCTCCTCCTGTGTATACCCGTTGATCTCTATGATCTCCATACGGTCGAGCAAGGCCGGTTGAACGGTATCCAAGCGGTTGGCCGTTGCAATGAACATGATCTTGCTCAGATCGTAATCCAAGTCGACGTAATTATCGTGGAAGGCATTGTTCTGTTCCGGATCGAGTATCTCAAGCAAGGCAGAAGAAGGGTCGCCCCGGAAACTGTTCCCGATCTTGTCGATCTCGTCCAAAACGAATACCGGATTGCTTGTATTCGCTTTCTTGAGTGACTGAATGATACGGCCGGGCATGGCTCCTATATATGTTTTGCGGTGCCCGCGCAATTCGGCTTCGTCGTGCAGACCACCCAGCGACATGCGTACATATTTTCTACCCACAGCCTTTGCAATGGATTTTCCGAGGGAAGTTTTACCCACACCGGGAGGTCCGTATAAACAAAGGATGGGACTCTTCATGTCTCCTTTCAGTTTCAGAACGGCCAGATATTCCAGGATGCGCTTCTTGACCTTTTCCATCCCAAAATGATCTGCATCGAGTACCTTTCGGGCTTTGTCGAGATCAAAATTATCCTTCGAATACTCATTCCAGGGCAGATCGAGTAGCAATTCAACGTAATTCAAGCCCACCGAATAATCCGGCAGTGATGGGTTCATGCGTTGCAATTTATCCAACTCCTTATTAAAGGCTTTGGCTGTGGCATCGTCCCATTTCTTTTTATCGCCGCGCATTCGGAG
This sequence comes from Flavobacteriales bacterium, assembly GCA_020635435.1. GTDB lineage: Bacteria > Bacteroidota > Bacteroidia > NS11-12g > UBA9320 > VMDK01. The sequence goes on along the minus strand of JACJZU010000002.1, from coordinate 148,468 downwards.
CTGTTCGATCTCCATATCGGGATTATCCTGCCCCAATTCCTCCTGAATGGCACGGATCTGCTGATGCAGGAAATACTCGCGCTGCTGTTTGTCTATATCGGTACGTACCTTGGAGTGGATCTGATTCTTCACCTCGAGCATCTGCAACTCTTTCACCAGATACTCCAAGACCATTTCGGCTCGCTTGGTAAGTTCAGCGATCTCGAGCAGTCCCTGTTTGTCTTCCAAACCTATATTGAGATTACTCGAAATGAAATTCACCAGGAAATTCGGACTGTCAATGGATTTCAGTGCAATATTGGCCTCCGTGGGGATATTGGGAGACAGTTCAACGATGCGTTCGGCCATGGCCCGTACGTTGCCGATCAGTTCATCCAGCTTTTCGCTTGCAGTGGCCTTCACACCTTTCAACAGATTGATCTCCGCTTTCAGGTAGGGTTCGGATGCTGTGATCCGTTGCCATTCGAAGCGATGTTTGCCCTGAATGATGGCCGTTGTACTTCCGTCGGGCATACGAACCATCTTCACGATCCGCGCCACGGTACCTATCCGGTACAGATCGTCGGGATGCGGATCCTCAATTTCCGGGTCGCGCTGAGAAACGACCCCGATAAGTTTGTTGCCCTTATTGGCGGCTTTGATCAGTTTAACGGATTTATTCCGGCCCACCGAAATAGGGATGATAACGCCGGGAAATAATACGGTGTTCCGAAGTGGCAGAATGGGAAGTTCATTGGGTATCTCGTCCTGCGGGCCGTTCTCGCTATCTTCATCAGTCACCAGCGGGATGAATTCCGCATTTTTAATATCGGGGCCACCCAACTGTATCTTCCACCACGTTTCGTCGTTCTTATCGTTCATAATTCGTCAATTTGTCAGTATTCCACTCCAGGCGGAAGCTTGTAGCCATTGGCAATAGCCATGCCATGCGCCGATCAGGTGAAGAGTTCCCCTTTCTTGGCAAAGTACCGGAACAGGAAAAAGGAGGCTGTTCCACTTAAGAGATAAACCAATGCATCTGCCGGCCCGAAGAGGATGAGTTTCCCCGTAGCGAACAATAGTGCGTAAACCATCACAACGGCCGATAACCATGCAGCTACCAGCGGTAATACCTTGCTATTGTCTGAAGTTCCGATGCCGGTCCACACTCCGGAGGGTCGAACACGGTTGAAGAAATTACGCAACTTTTCCGGATCGGTTTCCGGAGTTGCATAGGCTACTGCGATCCAAACCAGGGTGGTCACCAATACTGACAGAAGTACGCTGTAACCAAAGTCGAAATACCAAACTGAGGCATGCAAATCTGCCAATTGTGCAGGGTCGTTAATTCCCAATGCGGCGTCAAATCGGCTTCGCATGAAGTACAATACCCCATAAACCGCGAATGGTGTAAGGGTTCCGGCTATTTCGGCCCAAACATTCACCTTGTACCAGAACCAACGGGCGATCAATACCAGACCCAAACCGGCGCCACATTGGAATATGAACTCCCAAACGCCTGTAATTGTGGTGATGAAGGTGGTAACGTATACGCCAATGATGCCGAGTACGAGTGTTAGGATCCTGCTTATCCGGATATCCTTTTTCTCTGAGGGGACAGAACCGGAGAGTGGTTCGATGAAGGGTTTATACAGATCATTGACCAAATAGCTCGCACCCCAGTTGAGTTGCGTGGAAATGGTGCTCATGTAGGCCCCCAGGAAGGCCACGAGCAGTAATCCCCGCAAGCCATCAGGCAGGTAGTCCTTCATGGCCATCACGTAGCCCAATTTCTGATCGGCCGGGCCCAGATCGGGGTAGAGTACTAATGCTGCTAAAGCCACGAGGATCCAGGGCCAGGGTCGCAGGCAATAATGGGCGATCTGAAAAAAGAGTGTGGCGTATACTGCATTCTTTTCATCCTTAGTACCCATCATACGTTGGGCGATGTAACCTCCTCCTCCGGGTTCGGCACCGGGATACCAGCTGCTCCACCACAGCACACCAACATAGGTGAGCAGCGTTGCCAGCGTCATACCAAAACCGGACACGGCATTGGAAACACCGATCCGGGGTAAAAAATGAAGCGTACTCTCCGGTAACTTCTCGCGCAGGCCGGCCACCCCTCCTATTTGATCCGATCTTAAAACGAGAATGGCGAGAATGATACATCCAACCATGGCGATCACGAATTGAAAAGCATCTGTAACGGCTATACCCTTCAGGCCGGAAAGACTGCTATAGAGCACGATGAGCAGCATAGCCGCGCAGAGATACCAGATAACTACATCGGGCGGGATATCAAAGAAAACCTGCATCAAGGTGATGAATGCGAGGTTCACCCAGCCGATGATCATCACGTTGATGAACAGTCCGAGGTAAACGGCCTTGAAACCGCGCAGAATGCGGGCACCAATACCTGAATAGCGCAGATCGATGAATTCAACCTCGGTGAGAACGCCGCTTTTCTTCCACAAGCGCGCGAAGAAGATCGTTGTGAGTAAACCACCGGTCAACAGATTCCACCACAACCAGTTCTTCGCAATACCGCCCTGAGCAACCAATTCGGTAACTGCCAGAGGTGTATCGGCGGCAAAGGTTGTGGCCACCATCGAAAGGCCGGCCAAATACCATGGCATATTCTTACCGCCGAGAAAGAACCCGGAAAGTCCGGATGCCCCAACTTTTCGGTACGACCACCCGATTGCCAGGCTACAAATGATGAACACGGCAATAATTGCCCAATCTAACCAGTGAAGAATCATGAACCTTGTGCCGTTTGTGGCGACTTCAAATGTAAGAAAAGAGTAAGTTTGGATTGGGTTGTGGGAATGCGGGTGTGCTGCTGTATTTTTGCGGCGACAAGTAAAACTCTCAAAAACGCTCAACTCAAATGAAGAATCTGAAATTATTCCTTTTACTTCTGGTAGCCGGTGCCGGAACTGTTTTCATGAATGCCTGTTCTGAAGATGACGGAACTGTAGGAACCGGACCAACCCTCAACTTTATCGGTGATGCGGGTTATGTATCCTCCAATGTATCCCTTACTGCAGGATCTACTTTCAAAGTTGGTTTGATCGGTTCTCACGATGTGCGTATCGACAAACTGGAGATCCGTGTTCGTTACGACGGTGGTGCTGAATTGGTTCCTGCCAATTGTACGATCTGCGACTCTACGATCAACGATAAAGACCTTCGCGTTGACTACATGAACACCACACGTTCACAAACAGGTACCGAGACCTGGTCTTTCACTTTGATCGACAAAGACGGTTTGTCAACAACAAAAGAGATCACCATCACCACAACTGCTGCTCCAAAAGCGATCCGCTTTGTGGATGTATCATTGGGTGATCAGGGAAATGCTACCCTTGGATCTTCTTACAGCCTGAGCACATTCCAAATGTACCTGCTCGCTGCTGCCAAGGCGGAATCTGCCCTGATCGATGTGATCTGCGTTTCAGACGATAACGATGGTTCCATTCTTTGTGCTCCTAGCAGTGCAGTTGCTGCTGAAAAATTGCCAAGCGCCAGTGGCCCGGGCAGCTGGACAACTAAGAACGCCACCAAGTTCCGCAAAACATCTTTGAGCGCGGCTGCATTCGATGCAATGACGGACAACTCAACGTTGAATGCCGAGCTTGCCAATACAAGCAACACTACGGATAAGGTTATCCAACTTGCCGGTGGGGATGTGATCCTGATCAATCCTGTTTCTACAGGTGCTCGTCCGGTATTGGCCAAAGTAGTTTCAATAGGCGCCGACAAGAGCGTTACATTGAAGCTGGCTGCTGAAGACATGTAATTTTTAATGATAGATTTTAAAAAAGGCCGCCCTCCCGCGGCCTTTTTTATTTTTTATGCGTTTGACATATCTTATATAGTGAACCTATTTTCGCACAGTTAGGAGAGCATTATGAAGAAGATCGGTGTATACACCTCGGGTGGAGATGCCCCGGGAATGAATGCATGCATCCGGGCGGTGGTCCGGACGGCTATTGCAAATGATATTTCCGTAGTCGGGATACGAAGAGGGTATGAGGGAATGATCGCCGGGGACATGATCGACCTGGATAGTCGGTCGGTCGCCAATATTCTACAACGTGGCGGAACATTCCTTAAAACAGCGCGATCCGAGGAATTTCGGACTCCGGAAGGACGTGCCAAGGCTATGGAGCAACTCCGTAAACGCGGTATAGAGGCCCTCGTGTGTATCGGCGGGAACGGTTCCTATGCCGGAGCCCTGAAACTCAATGAAGAACACGGGATCCCATGTGTGGGTATTCCGGGAACGATCGATAATGATCTGTACGGGACCGATTTCACGATCGGGTACGATACGGCAGTGAATACGGCCCTGGATGCCATCGACCGAATCCGTGACACGGCGGACTCGCATGACCGGGTGTTCCTGGTCGAGGTAATGGGGCGCGACTCCGGATTTATCGGTTTGGACGTAGGAATAGCAGGAGGTGCTGAGGGGATCATGATCCCTGAAGACAAGGAGGACATCGGCAAGCTCTTGACCCATTTCAGTCAGGAAGATCGCCGAACCAAGGCATTTTCGATCATAGTAGTCGCCGAAGGCGAACCGGAAGGTGGTGCGGCACGATTGGCAACTCGATTATTGGCGGAATATCCTAACCTGGACATTCGAACTACCATATTAGGGCATATACAACGGGGAGGAAGCCCAACCGCCCGAGACCGGATACTGGCGAGCAGACTGGGTTACGAAGCCATTCAAGCTTTGCAAAAGGGGCTCAAGAATATTGCAGTTGGAATTATCAACGGCTATGCATCCTATACAAGCTTCGAGCATGCTATTCACAACAAGAAATCGGTCAGTCACGAGCTCTTGAGAATGGCTGAGGTGCTGTCGCGCTAGATCAACTTTAGCCTCTGAATACCCCTGACCGCATTGCACCTGTAAAGCGCATCAGCCCAATACAACTGCTCTGGTTGAAAGGAGCGAAGATCGACCTTGTGCCTACTTTTCAGCCAATCGAGGAATGTTCCGCGAACGGGTCCGTCTTCAGGTGGAGGTGTGAATAGTTTTCCACCGAATTGAACGAGCAGGTTTGAACTGCTGCACTCACAGACCCTACCAAGTTCATTTATGAGGATGATCTCATCGCTTATTCTGTTTCTCTCCGCGATCAGTGCTTCAGAATAGATGGCTGCAGAAGTACTTTTTACTGAATGGAATGCGCCGATGGGTTTCCTGATCCCGGTGGAGATCGATGCGGTAATTGGATCCAGTTCAGAGATATCGGCAATAAGCTGAAGGGTTGAAATATTCTCAGCGGGGAAATAGCCATCGTCTTCTGCCTCTAAGGATCGTATGAGGTAGTGCAATCCGGTCTCATAAGGCCGTTCGGGAGTATAGAGTCCATACCCAATTCGATAAACGGTTAGCCTGAGGACAAGGTCGGACGGGTTCCCACGGACTTGCTGATCACATACACGGGCAAGGTCATCCCTGTTTTCAAAGGGTATGTTAAGATCGAACAGCATGGCACTGCTCCGCATACGGGCCAGGTGTTCCTCCAGAAAGAGCCATGCCCCATCTTTCCGGCGAATGGACTCAAAAAAACCATCCCCGTATAGAAAAGATCTGTTTGTATCCAGTGGATCCCGGTGCATGGGTTTAGGAATAGAACATCCCGGCAATAGTTGCGGTCATCAAACAGGCTATCGTACCGGCGATCAAAGCCCTCACCCCTAATTGGGAAAGCGTGGTTCGCTGATTAGGGGCAATAGTGCTTATACCACCTATCTGAATACCGATGGAAGCAATATTTGAGAATCCGCAAAGTGCATAGGTCACTACAATGATCGACTTGGTGTCGCTAAACAAACCTGCGGCCTTCATTTGGCTGAAACTGGCATAAGCAAAGAATTCATTCAATATGGTTTTCTCACCCAACAATTGACCGGCCACCAGGAGGTCGGAAGCGGATACCCCGCAGAGCCAGCCCAAGGGAGCGAAAACATAGCCCATGATCAACTGCAGGTTGAAGGCCTTGTATTTACCTCCTGTCGAATTTTCGATGATCTGATTCAAGCCGGATCGTTCGCCGATAAAATCGGAGAGAATATAATTGAACATCGCCACGAAAGCTGTGAACACCAGTAACATGGCACCAACGTTTATAGCGAGCTTCAAACCTTCAGAGGTGCCATTCGTGATCGCCTCAAGGGCATTGGTACCGATTCGCTCCTCATTTACGTGCATCTCGCGCTCCACTTCCTCTGTTTCCGGTACCAGCATCTTGGATATCACCAAAGCGGCGGGTGCGGATAGTATGCTAGCCGTTAAAAGATGTCGCGCAAAAAGCACTTGCATCTCCGGATCGGTTCCACCCAATAAGGCGATGTACGAGGCCAATACCCCCCCGGCAATAGTTGCCATCCCTCCACTCATCAAACAGAGGATCTCCGACCTCGTCATGCGTTCGATATAGGGTTTCACCACCAGTGGGGCCTCAGTTTGTCCAACGAAGATATTGGCGGCAGCCGAAAGACTCTCCGCACCGGACAGGCGCATGGTCCTGTTCATGATCCAGGCTATAGCCCTTACCATGAGTTGAAGGATCTTCAGGTAATAGAGTAAAGACGTTAATGCCGAGAAAAAAACAATGGTGGGCAGTACCTGGAAAGCAAAGAGAAATCCCAGACTTTCGGTATTCAGCAATCCCTCAAACAACATCTTGGAACCTTCCATGGTGAAAGAGGTCACTTTGGTGAATGCCCTTGCAAAAAATTCGAAGAACTGCTTGATGAACGGAACATAGAAAACCAACACTGCAAACACGATCTGCATGAGGATACCGGTGGCAACAAGTTTCCAATCGATGGCTTTCCGATTGCTGCTCATGGCCCACGATATCAGTATCAGGGCAAAAAGACCCAATACACCACGAAATATTCCCGCTACGCTGATTGATGTTTCCAACATGAGGCTCGAAAAATAATGCTCTGAACTGTATCTAGAACTATTTCAAGCAAAGTTCAAGCAATTCTATTTTTTACACCACAGTCTCATAATTGGAATTGCTAGCCAATTAGAGACGCAAAACTACTGACGACCGGGATTGAATTTTTTATGTAACAGCCTGTATTCAAATAGGTTAAGAACTTTTCGATCATCGAAGCCTGTGTATACAAGCCTTGGCATAAGGTTTGGAAGTTTAGATCGTGTTCGGAACCGTGCCTATCATGCTCCGACCAATCCAGAATCAGCAACTGAAAAGAGCTACTTATACATTAACCATGTCTTCCTGATGAAGACGGAGGGGCTTTCGGGCCCCTCTTTTCGTTTCATTGCATTCGCGTTCGCTATCTTTGCCCGCCCAGAAAGGTATATGGATACAGAAGTTTATAAACCAAAGAACAAGATCCGCATCGTAACGGCGGCTTCTCTTTTCGACGGACACGATGCGGCCATCAATGTTATGCGACGCATCATACAGGCCACGGGTTGCGAAGTGATCCATTTGGGTCACGACCGCAGTGCCGAGGAAGTAGTTGAAACAGCCATACAGGAAGATGCCAATGCCATTGCACTCACCTCCTATCAGGGCGGGCACATGGAATACTTCAAGTATATGTACGACCTGTTGAAAGACAGGGGTGCATCGCACATCAAGATCTTTGGTGGTGGAGGTGGCACCATATTGCCTGAGGAGATCCGGGAGTTACAGGATTATGGCATCGAACGCATCTACCACCCGGACGACGGACGAGCCATGGGCTTGCAAGGCATGATCAACGATCTTGTTCAGAGAAGCGACTTCCCGATCGGTCAGCATTTGAACGGCGAATTGAAGAATCTGACCAAAGCGAATAAAACAGCGATTGCACGGGCCATATCGGCAGCTGAGAATTTCCCGGACCATTTTGAGGCTGTTGTGGAGAACATCCGCGAGCAGGCCAAAGCGAATAACACGCCGGTTTTGGGTATCACGGGCACAGGCGGGGCGGGAAAATCGAGTCTGGTGGACGAACTGGTGCGTCGTTTCCTCTTCGATTTCCCGGATAAGGACATTGCCATTATTTCCGTAGACCCCTCCAAACGCAAAACGGGAGGAGCATTGCTCGGCGACCGCATACGCATGAACTCCATTCGCAATCAACGCGTGTACATGCGCTCTCTCGCAACGCGTCAGGCCAACCTCGCCTTGAGCCAACATGTTGATGATGCCGTGAGTATCCTCAAAGCGGCCGGGTTTGAACTTATCATACTCGAAACAAGCGGGATCGGGCAGAGCGATACGGAGATCGCCGACCACAGCGACGTGAGTTTGTATGTGATGACACCGGAGTACGGAGCGGCTACGCAACTCGAGAAGATCGACATGCTCGATTATGCCGATGTGATTGCCATCAACAAATTCGATAAACGCGGTGCCCTGGATGCGCTGCGTGATGTTAAAAAGCAGTTCCAGCGCAATCACAAACTTTTTGAGGCAGATGTGGACGCTATGCCGGTTTTCGGGACCATAGCCAGTCAGTTCAACGACCCCGGTACCAATCAGCTCTATCGCAAACTCATGTCGTTGCTGAGTGCACGCAGTGGAAACGATTACAGCAGCAGCATACCGGAGAGCAGCGACGAATCGGAAAAGATCTACATCATTCCGCCAAACAGGAACCGATACTTATCGGAGATATCGGAGAACAACCGGCGCTACGACGAACGGGCCAAACATCAGGCCGACATAGCCGATAAACTCTATGCCCTCTATCAGAGTATACAGACCCTCGGCGGACCGGATCTACTCGCGGAAGATGTTAAAACATCTTCAACACCGGCTGTACAAGCCCTTTTGAATGCCTTTCATGAGTTGAAACGCGAGTTGAAACCAGCCAATTGGGATCGCATTGCAGGCTGGCACGACCTTATTGCGAGATACAAGGCTCCGCAATACACCTTTCAGGTGCGCGATAAACAGATACACATCGATACACATACCACTTCCCTTTCCCATCAGGAAATACCCAAAGTCGCACTACCTCGCTACCGCTCCTGGGGCGACGTGATCGGTTGGTCGCTGCAGGAGAATCTCCCCGGCGAATTCCCCTATACAGCGGGGCTTTATCCCTTCAAGAGACAAGGGGAGGATCCTACACGCATGTTCGCCGGTGAAGGAGGACCTGAGCGCACCAATCGCCGTTTCCACTATGTGAGTTTGGACATGCCAGCCAAGCGCCTGTCCACAGCGTTCGATTCTGTGACATTGTATGGAAACGACCCCGATCACAGACCCGACATTTACGGCAAGATCGGGAATAGCGGCGTTTCGGTTTGTTGTTTGGACGATGCCAAGAAACTGTATTCGGGCTTCGATCTGGCCGATCCCAAAACTTCGGTATCCATGACCATCAACGGGCCTGCGCCCATGTTGCTGGCCTATTTCATGAATACCGCCATCGATCAGCAATGTGAGAAATACATACTCGAACAGGGATTGACCCAAGATGTGCAGAAACGTATCGAGGCCTACTTTAAGTTGAAAGGTACCGAGCAACCGAACTATCGTGGAGAATTGCCCCAGGGTAACGACGGTCTTGGACTGATGCTTCTGGGCCTTACCGGAGATAAAGTATTGGAACCGGAGATCTACGAACGCATCAAAGCAGAGACCTTGTCGTCTGTGCGTGGTACGGTGCAAGCCGATATTCTAAAAGAGGACCAGGCACAGAATACCTGCATATTCTCAACGGAATTCGCATTGCGGCTCATGGGCGATGTGCAGGATTATTTCATCCAAAACAAAGTGCGCAACTTCTATTCGGTTTCCATTTCCGGATACCATATTGCCGAGGCCGGTGCCAACCCGATCACGCAGTTGGCCTTTACCCTGGCCAATGGATTCACCTATGTGGAGTATTATCTGAGCCGCGGGATGGACATAAACGAATTCGGTCCGAACCTGAGCTTCTTCTTCAGCAACGGCATCGATCCGGAATATGCGGTTATCGGGCGTGTTGCCCGACGAATCTGGGCGAAGGCCATGCGATACAAGTATGAGGCAAATCCCCGTGCGCAGATGCTCAAGTACCACATACAAACGAGCGGACGAAGTTTACATGCCCAGGAGATCGATTTCAACGATATCCGAACAACCCTTCAGGCGCTTTACGCCATTTACGATAACTGTAATTCGCTGCACACCAATGCCTACGACGAGGCCATCACCACGCCTACCGAGGAATCAGTTCGCAGGGCCATGGCCATACAGTTGATCATAAACCGGGAATTGGGATTGGCTAAGAATGAGAATCCGCTGCAAGGATCGTTTATAATTGACGAACTCACCGATCTGGTGGAGGAGGCTGTTTTGAGCGAATTCGACCGTATTACCGAAAGAGGTGGTGTATTGGGTGCCATGGAAACGATGTATCAGCGTTCGAAGATCCAGGAGGAGAGTCTGTACTACGAGACCCTGAAACATTCCGGGGCTTACCCCATAATTGGAGTGAATACCTTCCTGAGTTCCAAAGGTTCACCAACCATCTTGCCCAAAGAAGTGATCCGCGCCACACAGGAGGAAAAAGAAGCCCAAATAGCAACGCTTCAGCACCTGCACCTTCGAAACGCCTCCGAAAGTGCCAATGCCCTGAAAAACGTTCAGCGAACGGCATTGGAAAACGGTAATGTGTTCGAATCCCTTATGGAAGCGGCGAAATATTGCTCGCTCGGACAGATCACCAATGCGTTGTTTGAGGTGGGTGGGCAATATAGGAGGAATATGTAGACGTTGCAAGCAACGTCTGTGCTGCGCTGTGCGCAGCGCTGAGCGGGTTTTTCGATGATGATGATGAGACGTTGCAAGCAACGTCTCATCGAAATCGTTTTGGGCGCGTTGCGCGCCTTATCTTGGGTTTTCCCCAGTTCGCGGGGTTGTCGATGATGTAATCGGATATGTTCTTTAGCGATCGTTGATTGCGAATGATGATATCATGGAATCGGGCTTGCCATGCAAATTCCATCCCCAATCGATTGGCGTGTTTGGTTACAGCGGATTTATAGGAGCGAATTATGGTGGATACGGATCCGGATTTCGGCGAAATTTTTGAGAAGAATTCGTTCGGGTTATTTCGACGCAGCCGGGGCAGGGACTGGGACAGAGACGTTGCGTGCAACGTCTCTGTCTCGGCGGGGGTGGCGGCCGCGCCATTTAAAAATAGAATGCCATGTACATGATCGGGCATCACTACAAATGCACCTAATTCAACATCTTTTGTGTGATTCTTGATCTCATACCAAAATACATCGGCCAATATCCCCAAATTGGAGAGGTACATTTTTCGGTCGCGAACCTCACCGAAATAGTGACGTCTGTTCTTGGTGCATATGGTGATGAAATACGCACCGGCCCATCGATAATCCCAAGTTTGTAAACGGGTGGAGGCGATGCGATATTTATTCTTGAATTTTTCATTCTTCATTTTGTAATTTCTTTTTTGGGGTGGCTGGGGATTTTTGATTTTGAGACGTTGCCTGCAACGTCTGTGGCGGTGGGCAATGAGCCGTTGCAAGCAACGGCTGTGGCGTTGCAAGCAACGGCTTTCAACGAAAATACCGGTGAAAGGGTGCTGTATTTTCTGTGAGGGGCATATTAAATACCGAACGTTGTGAAATTTTGGGAAAGCGTTGATTTCCCTTAAATAATCTGGTCGTTCGACCCTTCACTTATCTGTATCAATGGAACTGATATCGGATTCGTGTTCACAAAAGATTGCCATTTACCGATCCGGACTGCATATTTCCAGTAGCTATTGCAAAGGGACCATGGTACAGGAGATCGTAGTGGTATGGTATTCCGAAAGAATCTCTTAAGGCGCTACCAGTATCCTCTTTGTATAATTCTCAAGCTGTGTTTCAATTCTGATGAGATATGTACCCGGCGATGCGGAAAAATCCAATCGAATGTGATCGGCTCCTGCAGTTTCGACGGTACACGATATCTGCCTTCCATCCAGGCTATACATTTGGATCTTTTGAATGGGGTTTGATCCGGTTCGATAGTAAATATGGTTCCTGCAAGGATTTGGATAGATCAGGGCGTTGAGATCCAGAGCAGGAATGCTTCCTGTTTGTGTTGTGTCCTTGATCACGGATCGAAAAGTGGTGTCCAGTGTGATCTGTCCGATCAGGCCCTCGTTCACATTCTTGCGGTTATGCGCTCCTCCGAGCCACAGGGTGGAATCGTTGGAACGCTCCAGAACGCCAATACCACTTTGGCCCATCAGGCTGTCCGCAAAAGGAGTGATGGAAATGGTGTCGCCATTCAGTTTCATGAAACCGATCAAACCGTCGCAGGTATGATCCGGGTACTGACGTTGACCGGCCCATACAATGAGCTCCTTTTCCGGGAATACTTCGAGATCGTTGATTTGGGTGTTCGCGGCTATGTTCCGGTAGAACGAGGACCATTTATATCGGAAATCGGGGTAGGTGAAGCTGTATATGACCGCTTTACCGGCGGATTGACCACTGATGAGAACCGAATCGCCATAACGGCGCATACAGGTGAAGGTGTCGGCTTCGCTAAGGTATTTCTCGAAGAGGAATTTTTCGTCCGCAAGGTTATAGCCCAAAATACTGGCCTTGCCTTCCCTGGAACTGCCACAAGCAAAGAGCAAAGGACCGTCAAGTAATAGGTCGTAAAACTGATTGTGCTGCTTTCCGTTGCTATACAATTCGAGGTGAATGAAATTGCTCAAGTTTCCTTTGATACGGAACAGGGCACTACCACCCACAAGGTACAGGTCGTTTTCGTAGGCGACCATGATATTGCGTTTACCGCTGTAATTTTCGGGGCTGCGCTGCCTGCCCATGTAGGACCAGTTGTCCAACCGAATGCGCCCCGTGAATCCGCTACCCTGCCAGGATCGTATTTCAAGAAAACCATGTTCTTCAACCAAGAGGTATATGGTAGTACCCATAACCAGCATCTGAACAGCGTTCAGACTTTCCTGTGCTGTGTGGAATGTGTCGCTGGCCACGAGTCCTCCGTTTCGGAGGTCGATCTTACTGAGTTGCAAGAAAGCCGGTGGATCGGACACTGAGGGATCGCTGTTGTATTTTATAAGAGCGTGCTCTTCGTAGTTGGTACAGGCGATGTAGGCATAACCCTCATGTACGAGCATCACACCGCCTTGTGTGAAGTAGGACTGTGCACAATCCCTCGACCAATCGGGTGTTCCGCTGAGGTTATAGGCTTCCAACTGCACCCGTGCCCCTTTCTGCTTGAAGACGATCATCTGGTTCTTCTCTCTTTTGATATCGATGGTTTTTGAAGGGGCTATATGCGAGGTGCGCAGTCGCTGATCGAATTGCTGTTCCCAGGAATTAGGGTTGAATTTGAGGAAATAGGAATTGTAGATCTCGTCCGATAGATCGAGTTGTGCCAACAGCAAGAGGGAACCTTTGTGCACACCGATGTGCATGGACTTACTGTTGACATCCTTCTCCCCATTGTACCAGGACACCGTTTTGCGATTGAGCTTCTTACCGTTGGTTCCCGAGAGTTTCATGAACGAACACACGGAAAGTCCGACTATATAGGCACCATGGAAACCGCAAATGAGCACATCGCCGTTGGCGTCGAGTGCGGCACCGGTTACCCGCTCCCCTGTTGCCGTAGATCCCTGAGGTGCGAGACTCTCCGGAGCTGTCCATGTGATCTGGTCGGTTCTCTTATTGAATTTGACAGTGACAACCGAGGATGCTCCGCTTGTGGTGATGAGGAAGAGGGAACTATCCGTTTCAAGGAGCCGATCCACCGTGCGGTCTTGCGTTATCAAAGTTTTGCTCTGTTCCGTTCCGCTTGTCTTGGATGCCCGAATGAGCCAGATATTGTGGTAGCGCTCGTAATCGGCGATCAGGTAAAGACTATCGCGGGAGTCAACATAGAGTTTTTGAAAATGATCTACCTCGGGATAGGTTCGGGTCCAGTAACTGCTGCTCAGGTCGTTCGCCCTGAAGCACCAGATACTATTTGCAGCCGAGGCGAAAAGTGTTCCCTCGGCATCCGAAGCCAGAGCCAGCTCGTCCCATCCGGCCAAAGTATCCAGTGGTACTTTCGATTGCCAGTTCCCGTTTTGTTTGTTGACTGTTGACAGGATAGCTACATCGCCTTCGTAATACATCAGGGCCAGGGTAGAATCGTTCACTTCGTCAAATTTGACCCGAAATGGCCGTTTCGAATTGAAGTCCCTGACCCAGTGGACCTTACCGCTTGCCGTATCGATCTTCCACAGTGTACTCAATTCCGGATTCGGGTCATAGGCGGTATACCCCCCGGTGGAGAGCCCGTACAGGAACCCGTCCGACATGAGTGCGATCTGAAAGGAGCTTAACTTATGGTAGTAATTGGGGTTTCGATAGTTGGTGGTCCAGACTGTATTCCCGCTAAAATCCATCTTCAATACCCCAAAACCTTTATTTTGCTGTATGTGGGCCACCATGATGCCATCATCGACCTGCACCGTGGATAAGATCAGATCAGCAAATTTCTTCTCGCTGTCGCTGAAATAGCTGATATCGTGAAAGTTGGGGAATTGTGCACTCAGAACTGCGGGGTTCAGCAGAAGGAGGATCACATACCAAAGTCGATTGCGGAGCTTCAATTTGTTAATGCTTTGATTTTACGGGATTAGCAAGAAAACGAAAAAAAAGGTTTGAGCCAACCCGGCTTCGGGATTCAGCTTTCAATTTACGAGGAGATGATGCTGCGTTCTGCTCCCGGAATAAAAGAATTGAGGCACTGCTGTCAGCTTGCAGCGTTAGCCGCATTGTCCGATTCCGGGTGTTTTCCAGCGTTTCGGGTGAACAGGATCACGCCGGCTATTCCCACCAGGATCATGGCAATGGAAATCAGCTCGGCCTGAGTGATGTCGAGGCTTCCAAAATGGTATTTAATATTCACCCGGATCTTCTCAATGAGAAAACGTTCAACACCGGCGAAGATCATGTAGATGCTGAAAAGGACACCTGAGGTACGAATGCGCTTGCGCATGCTCCACAAGACAGTAAAAAGGATGATGCCCATGATGGTCTCGTAGATGGGAGTTGGCCAAACTCCGGCGCTCAGTACCACATCTTCACCGGGCATACAGCGGGCACCTGTGAAGGGATCGCAGATGCGGGCCACGTTGTTCGGGTAGGTATAGGACCAAAGCCAGTCGGGCAGCCACGACGGACCGCTAGTGGGATTCACCTTACCCCAATCACCGTCTCCGCTCATATGACATCCGATCCGGCCCACCGCATAAGCCATCATCATGGCAGGCCCCCCCACATCGAGCATGATGCGCCAATTGATCCCGTTTTTGGATGCATACCACAAGACAGCTGCACCACCGCAGATCAAACCTCCATAGAAGGTAAGACCGCTGAATGGGTCCAGGAACGCTGCAAGTGGATTTTTGACAAAATCGTCCCAGTGTTCGAGGTGGTCAAACAGTTTGGCGCCAATAAATCCGGCAACTGCAGCCACCAGGGTCAGTGTACCCATGATCTGATAGGGATGTTGCATCTGAACCTCCGTAACCGGTTGGGGATATTTCTTCTTAAGGGCACGATGCTCGTAGAACTTCCAGGCCACAGCAGCCGCTGACAGAACTACACCCCAGAAAACCGATCCTTCGGTACTGAGAATATGACTTTGGGGATCGTCGAAGAATTCACCGGCATTCAGTATCAGGTAAAGGAATTTCCACCCGATCACAAAACCGAGTAGAGCGTTGGAAACGAGGTCCATTGCCGAAAGCGGGCCTCCAACCTGTGTGCGTATTTCTTTGGGGTGAATAAGACCTTCCGACTCCTTCCGACGCAGTTCGATGGTCATCAACCAGTTTGCGGCGAGAAAGCCTAGGGCTACAAAAAAACCGAAGGTATTGATGAATACCAGCCCTTTCCATTCCACACCGAACAGATCCTGAAACAGGTAATAGAAATTAGGATACATAGTTGATCTTCAGTGGCTTAATCTATGAGTGCAGTTGAATGAGCGGCAAATACATAGTCCATTTCGGCGCTGCAGGTTAAAGTTGATCCTTGTTGAATTGGACCGATCTTGACCTCTGCGATCTCATTGATTAGCAGCGGATCGTAATCGGTTTCGAGTCGGACGTAATTCTCGGTGAATCCGTGCATTTTCCCTTCGGATTCTTCGGCTTCGAACAGGACTTGAGCTGTTCTCCCTACCTGGGTCTGGTAGAATGCACGCTTCTTTTTATCGCTCAGAATGCGCAAGCGTCTGCTGCGCTCGTGGCGAACTGCAAGCGGGACGGAGCCGCTCAGTTTTCGGGCGGTAGTATTTGCCCTTTCGGAATATGGGAAAACGTGCAGATAGGAAATATCGAGATCGCGCAGGTAGTTGTATGTCTCTTCAAAATGCGCCTCTGTTTCGCCCGGGAAGCCTACGATCACATCCACACCGATGGCGGCATTGGGCATTGTACCGCGAATTCGTTCCACACGATTCGTGTAGAGTGAACGCTCATATTTGCGTCTCATTCGGATCAGGAGTTCGTCGGAGCCGCTTTGCAGGGGAATATGAAAGTGTGGAGCAAATCGTTTGGATTGCGCCACGAAGTCGATGATGCGGTCTTCCAATAGATTCGGTTCAATGGAAGAAATGCGGAATCGATCCACACCCTCCAGGCCGTCGAGTTCGCGGATCAGATCGTAGAAGCTCTCGCCATGCAGCACGCCAAAATCGCCTATGTTCACACCTGTCAGAACTACTTCGCGCGTTCCGGTCAGCGCAACCTGCCGGGCGGTTTTCATAGTTTCAGCGATGGTATGACTTCGACTTTTACCACGGGCCAGGGGAATGGTGCAGAAGGTACAGAAATAGTCGCATCCGTCCTGAACCTTGAGGAAGGTTCGGGTACGGTCCTCGCCTGAAAATGCGGGTACGAAAATATTGGTCTCCTTGATCGGGCTGTTGTAAACGCCACCACCTGATCCTTTTGCAAGATCCTTGAGGTGCATCGCCAGGTTGAATTTCTCCGATGCCCCGAGGACCAGATCCACTCCGGGTATTTCAGATATCTCCTGAGGTTTCAGTTGAGCGTAGCAGCCAATGATCACCACAGAGGCATCCGGGTTGAAACGCAGGGCCTCCTTCACCACTTTCCGGCATTTGCGATCGGCATTCTCGGTAACGGAGCAGGTGTTGATCACATAGAAGTCGGCACCCTGCTCAAACTTTTCCGCTTTGAAGCCCTCTTTTTCCAATTGCATGGCAATAGACGACGACTCAGAGAAATTGAGCTTACAACCAAGTGTATAGAATGCCACGCTTTTCATCGGACGCGCAAAGATATCGACTTTAGCAGAAGCGGCAGGCTTATTCGTTAAGCGGAATGAGGGAACGGATCAAATCTTTCCGTTTACGCTCCAGTTCCGACATCACTCCGGGGTCTTTTTTCGATTTTGCGATCCAGGCTCTCCGTCGTACGAAGTTCTTCCAAATTTCCACATCCTGATAATACACTGGGATCAGCCATCTCAACATCCAGTATATGAGTATTCCGCCCCAGGAATAGAGAACAAATGCGATCGGAAAGAAGATCAGTGCCATGATATAGATGCCCACCAGAAGTATCCCCACAATTACACTATCGTGGAACAACTCATGCTTAATTCTACCCGGAGTTGATCGCACTGCGTAACTGAGTGTCCAGCCATGCGTGCTACCTGCCAGCAGCGCCGGCAGCAAGGTTACAATGAAGAAAACGGCATGAAAAGCGCGCTTCGGGGCGTTATATCGTTCGAATTCCTTTAGCCCCAGCCTCGCCCTGTCGCGAGCGTATTCACGCACTTTACCGGTCAGGTCGGAAAGGAGTCCGGGATCTTGGAATCGCTCACTCACCTGCTTCTCGAGTTTGAATTGACTCGATGAGCGATCGAACTGAATAAGTGGGTCGGAGGGGAATTCACGGCGCACAAGCTCCAATGCAAGATCAAGTTCGCTGTCGTGATCGGTGGGTGCGCATATCATCAGCCCCTCGAGGTCCGATTCGATGCGTTTGGTGAGGGTATTCACGAAACGCGCCTCCTGTTCCCCGATTGCCTCTTTGTGCTCGAGCAAACTGATGGGGTCCCCGATCTGTATCATCAGATCTTTACGCGGAGCGCCGAAGAAGGTATAATTCATCCCAATGGGAACTATATGGAGGTCGAGCATAAAGTCGGAGCGTTTCACCATATCCACAGCCATTCGCGCTGTTCCCTTTCGAATGGGACGAACCCTTTTCTCCGGGGTGGCAATAGCCTCCGGGAAAATGATGATCGCAAGATCGCGTTTGAGCAGTTCGTACGTTTCATCGAAGGCTTCGCTGTTGCGTTTCACGCTCTCTCTCGGATCGGCATCCGTGGCTCTGAATATTGGCAACAGACCAAGGGAGCGGAGTATGCGGTTGGAACGTGGCTTGAGAAAGGCATCCCCACGTGCCATAGTAAATATGCGTCTCCTCAACAGATACATCAACATCACACCATCGAGGAATGAGTTGGGATGTGCAGAGGCCAGAATTACGGGGCTACCGGAAGGGATCTTCTCCTCTCCTACCAAATGAATGCGCCGGTAAAAGATCCGTACGACCACACCCAGCGTAACCCGGAGCAAATGGTATAGCAAATATTTCACGTGGCGTCTGTGTTTCGAGGGGCCTGCAAAAATAGAAAAAGGACCGGGGCTTAGCGAAGTACCACGTTTCCAATATGATGGGCAATGGCGGATCGCAGCTCCAGCAGTCGGCTGTGTTTCCGCTGCATTCGCATGATATCCTCCTCTATTTTAGCCTGTTTCAGGTCCAGTTCATTCTTTCGGAGAACCTCATCAACCTTATACAATTTGAGATAGTACAAATTGGCTTTGATCTCTTCCCGATAATTTTCACGGTCGGTTTTCACGTTGATCTCGAACTGACTCGACCATTTGGGACTGAGTTCATATTGCTGTGCGAGGGCATCGGCAACCATCTTCCCGAGATCTTTATGCTTCAGAAAAAACTGCAGATCGAGCTTACCAAGTTCCCTGAAATATTCGAAGGCCTCCTGAATGACCTGCCCGACGAAGTTGTTCTCAAAAACATATTTATCGTTGTGCAATTCTGAGAACACATAGGTGGCCACGTCAACTTCATCGGTCATTGGTTCCACCCCATATTTCATGAGACTTACGAGCAACTGTAATTCCTTGTCCCCTTCTTCCTTTACCTTTTTGGGGTCCTTCTCCACCTTGGGCAGGAGGATACCCACTTGTTGTCGGGAGGCCTCGAGCGATTTGGTCCGAAGGTTGCGTCCTGCTGCTTTTCGCGCACGATCGAAGAGTAACTCTTCGTCGACATGGAGTGTTTCGGCCGCCAGTCGGATATAGGCATTCCGCTTGATGGGATCCTGAATGCGATTGAGGGTCTGTACGATATGATCGGCTGTTTGAGCAATGCCGTTCGGGCTCGTTCCGTGTTCTTCCAGCAGCAGTTCGGCCATGAACAGGATGATATCCTTCTTATTGGATGTGATGAAATCATCGAGACCCTGCCCGCCAAGTTTGCGGCAATAGGAATCGGGATCCTCTCCGTCGGGGAATACAACAACATGTGCATTCAATCCCTCCTCGAGCAAGAGATCGAGTCCGCGCAAAGCCGCTTTGAGACCCGCATTGTCGCCATCGTACAGGAGGGTGACATTATCTGTAAAGCGCCGGATGAGTTTGACCTGATTGGCGGTAAGTGCCGTTCCGCTGGTTGCCACGGCGTTTCGGATGCCGCTTTGATGCAGCATCACAACATCCATATACCCTTCTACCAAAAAGCAGTCGTCGCGTTTGCGCAATTCGTGCCGGGCCTGATACAATCCGTACAGAACCTGCGATTTATGGTACACTTCATTCTCGGGAGAATTGATGTATTTGGGACTCTTGTCGTTCTTCTCGAGCTGACGTCCGCCGAAACCGAGTACCTTTCCATGCACGCCATGAATCGGAAAAATGACCCGGTCCCGATAGGCATCATAGTAATCCTCCGGTTCGGTGGAGGTTTCGGAAGCCTCGGGTTTGCGTTTTATCAGGCCGGCCCTGGTGAGTACGTCCGGGGTGAAACCGTTCTTGAGGGCATGATCGGTAAAATTGCGCCAACCGGCGGGGGCATAACCCAATGCAAATTCATCGATTGAAAGCCCATTCAGTCCCCGATCCCGGAAATAGTTCAAGCCTTTATTCTCATCCTCATTCTCGAAGAGTTTTTGGATGAAGAATTTTCGGGCAAACTCCAGGGCTGCATAGAGGCCCTCACGGATCTGAACCTGTTCGGAGAGTTCCTCTTTATTGCTCTGATCCTCCTCGATCTCGATGTGGTAGCGATTGGCCAGGTAGCGCAAAGCCTCGGGATAGGTGAACTTCTCATGCTCCATGATGAAGTCCACGACCGTACCGCCCTTTCCGCAACCGAAACACTTATAGATATTGAGCGAGGGAGTTACCCGGAAAGAAGGTGTTTTTTCATTGTGAAACGGGCAAAGACCCTGGAAACCACTGCCCGACCGTTTGAGTTTCACGAACTCCCCCACCACCTCGTCGATCCGTGCGGCTGAATAAATCTGGTCTATGGTTTGTTGCCCGATCACCTCTGCAAATTAAGCAAGCTATTCGATGTGTACAGGATTACGCTGGAAGAAACATATCAAACGTTTGCACAACTTGCGGGAATGGGTTTGGTGTATATGGTGTGCAATGGTCATCTTTGCTCTATGCTGCTCGAAGCCATTCAGAAAATCGCCGCGGAGAAAGAGGAACAGGTTGTACAAATGCGCCGTCATATCCACGCCAATCCGGAATTATCCTTTCAGGAATACAATACAAGGGACTATATACGCGGGTGTCTGGAATCATTTGGCATCGAAGACATAAGCCCGTGTACGGAAACGGGACTGGTTGCCTTGATCCGAGGCAGAGATCCGGAAAGGAAAACGGTTGCACTTCGTGCCGATATCGATGCGCTGCCCATTGTTGAGGCGAACACCGCATCGTACCGATCGAGGAATGACGGGGTGATGCATGCCTGTGGCCATGATGTGCACAGCAGTTCCCTCCTGGGTACGGCTGCCATTTTGAACGAGATCCGGGATCAGTTTGAGGGTACCGTAAAGCTCATTTTCCAGCCTGGTGAGGAGCGACTTCCGGGAGGCGCAAGCCTCATGATCGAGGAAGGGGTTCTGGACAATCCGAAGGTCGAAAGTATAATCGGTCAGCACGTAATGCCCTTACTCGAAGCCGGGCAGGTAGGATTCCGAAAGGGCTTGTATATGGCATCGGCCGATGAGATCTATATACGTGTGAAAGGCAAGGGTGGACATGGTGCCCATCCGCACATGACCATAGATCCGGTTGCACTATCTGCTCAACTCATATCTGCCCTTCAGCTGGTGGTGAGTCGCAACTCCAAACCGGCTATGCCGAGTGTATTGAGTATCGGTAAGATCATTGGAAACGGTTCAACCAATGTGATCCCCGATGAAGTTTATATGGAGGGCACCTTTCGGACCTTCGATGAAACATGGCGCATGCGCGCACATGAACTGATCCGGAAGACCTGTGTGGAGTTGATCGGAAGTTTGGGGGGGATCTGTGAGGTGGAAGTGCGCAAGGGCTATCCGCATTTGAGGAATCACGAACTGCTCACGGAGCGGATGAAAGAAGCGGCAATTGCCTATGTAGGCCCTGAAAATGTCAAAGAATTGGAGATCTGGCCGGCCGGAGAGGATTTTGCCTTCTTTGCCCAGGCTATTCCTGCCTGTTTCTATCGGTTGGGAACTCGAAACGAATCGCGCGGAATTACCGGAATGCTTCATACGCCCACATTCGACATCGATGAGAAAGCGCTTGGAGTAGGTCCGGGTTTGATGGCCTGGCTGGCAACGGAGCAGTTGAAATGGGAATCGGATCAATAAACGGCGTAAATGAGAACGATCCGGCAGCGCATAGGTGCCTGGGGTGAGCAGGAGGCGGAATATTACCTACGCGGAAAGGGCTATCGGAATGTTGCGCGCAATTACCGGATCGGGAAAGCGGAGATAGACCGCATTATGGACGATGGTGGGACCTGTGTATTTGTGGAGGTAAAGACCAGAAGTTCGGATGCTTATGGACTTACCGAGACACATTTCGGGAAGGCCCAGGCATTGCTCTTGTTGGATGCGGCAGACAAGTTCCTGGAGGAGCATCCCAAAATAGCAGAGATCCGCTTCGACCTGGTGGCGATCACGGGGCATAAGGGCTCGTTCCGACTCAAACATTGGCAGGATGTACTTTCCTTTCCATTCGAGCTTGGTTTATAGCTTTGGAATGCTTAGTTTTGCCGACTTTTTCAGCGTAAAAAAGAATAAAAAAATGGAAAATTATCAGTACGAGTCTGTGATCATTTTGACACCCGTGCTGTCTGAAAAGCAAATGGAAGATGCCATTGCGGGCTACAGGCAGCTGATCACAGAGAATGATGGAACGATCATTCACGAAGAAAACTGGGGTTTGACTAAGCTCGCGTACCCCATTCAGAAAAAAGTCACCGGTTTCTACCACATTTTCGAGTTCAATGCACCCGGAGATCTGGTTGCGAAACTGGAACTGGCTTACCGCAGGGATGAACAGGTAATGCGTTACCTCACAACCCGCTTGGACAAACATGCTGCGCGTTACAATGAGCGTCGCAGAAACGGAGCATTTAAAAAGTCGAACACTGAAACCGAGGTAACAGCATCATGAGCAAGAAAGGTAAGAACTCGAATTTCATGTTCAACACACGTCCGGTTGAGCATCAACGCAAGAAATACTGTCGCTTTAAGAAAAGTGGCATAAAGTACATCGATTACAAAAACCCTGATTTCCTGTTGAAATTCGTAAACGAGCAAGGCAAGATCCTTCCACGACGAATTACGGGTACTTCCCTGAAGTATCAGCGCAAGGTGGCTCAGGCCGTAAAGAGAGCACGTCACCTGGCTTTGCTCCCATTTGTTGGCGATCAATTGAAATAGGAACTCTAAAAGCGATAGGAAATGAAGCTCATACTTAAAGAAGACGTAAAGAAACTGGGATACCGCAACGATGTGGTTGACGTAAAACCCGGATATGGTCGCAACTACCTCATTCCTCAGGGAGCGGCGATTTTGGCAACTCCTTCTGCATTGAAGATGCTGGAAGAGGAGATCCGTCAGAATCAGGCCAAGGAACTGCAGCGTTTGGAAGATGCGAAGGTACTTGCAGAAAAACTGACAGGAACCACATTGAAGATCGCCACCAAAGCCGGTTCAAACGGTCGGATCTTTGGTTCGGTAACTACGATACAGATCGCCCAATCATTGAAAGATCTTGGATTTGATATCGATCGGAAAAAGATCGACATCAATGAGGATATCAAAGAACTTGGTCAGTACAAGGCAACGATCGACCTGCACAAGGAAGTGAAGGTTGACATTGACCTCGACGTATTTCACGAAGACTGATCTGATTTTGTTCAAATTAAAAAGCTCTGCGCATCAGCAGGGCTTTTTTTTTTGCGTTAGCTGTACAGGCGATATTTTCGCCCTTAGTTTTGGATCGATAATTAAGTTATTCGAATAACATGCTCCTGGAAATACAAGCTCTCGATTTTTTTCTCCGTTTGCTGGAATTCACCATACCGGCCCTTGTCGTTTTTCTGGTCACCTACATTACCATGAGGCGATTTCTGGAAGAAGAGTACAAGAAGAAATTGCTTGAGCTCAAGCGGGAATCGCAACAAGATCTCTTGCCTATCAGACTTCAAGCGTACGAACGACTCACACTCCTGATGGATCGACTGAAACCCGATAACCTCATCATGCGTTTAAACGAACCGGACATGAATGCCACCGTATTTAAATATGTGCTCGAAAAGAATATTCGGGACGAATATGCGCACAATGTTGCTCAGCAGATCTACGTGAGCAGTCAGGCCTGGATTTTGGTAACCGCCGTTAAGGATGAAATGCTCCGTATTGTTTCGAATGCCTATAAGGACATGAAGGAAGATTCTACGGGGGCTGAACTTGGAAAGGTGATCTTGCAGGAGGTCATCCGTCGCAACGATCGCTCGGCCGATGAGGTGATCGAATTTCTAAAGAAGGAAATTGAGTTGATCTTTTGATTCGACCCGGGGCATATCGTCACGGGCTTGGTATATTCCTCCTACTTTTTCTTGGGGGATGCAAGGTATTGGTTCCCGGAGAACGGGAAAATTCAGAGCTGATCCGTTTAGATGCAAATTACGTGGGTCGCTCGGAAATTGTTGACCGGATCATCGCACCTTACAAAACATCCTTGAACGAAGTTATGTCCGACACGATCGGATATACAGCACAGGAATTCACCAAGGAACGTCCTGAAGGCAGCCTGGGTAATCTGGCTACTTCGCTGGTATGGCATCGGGCCAATGAATTACATCCCGGAATCGATATCGTATTATTGAATCACGGCGGATTCCGGGCACCGCTTCCAAAAGGTGCGATCACTTCTGCACATATATTTGAGTTGATGCCTTTCGACAACCAGCTCGTGATCCTCGATCTACCACGTTCGGCTTTGAGTGAATTGGCAAACCTGATCGCCCGAAAAGGTGGGGATCCGATCTGCATGAGAGCGGGAGCTTATCTCGAACTATCGGGAAATTCGGGGCGATTTGTGAATTTACAACCGGATGGAGACAGCAGTCTGATCCAGATCGCAACCTCCGATTATCTGGTGAATGGTGGAGACGATTACGGCATCTTCGGCCAGGCTCAGGCCAGGTACGAGACCACTCAATTGATCCGCGATATCCTCATTCAGGAGTTTGCTGTGAATTACCCTTCACCCGATCGGGCTGCAGAAATGAAGGACGAGGGAAGAATACGCGTTAAAGAAACAGAACGATGAAAAGGAGGGAGTTCATTGCCACGGGATTGAAGGCCGGCATATCGCTGGCACTATCCACATCGGCTTTGGCCTCTATTGGGAGGGAGCGCGACCGACTTACCATATTATATACAAACGATTGGCACAGCCGGATCGAACCATTTCCGGGGGAAGGGGGAACATACAGCGGTTTGGGTGGCGCATCAAAAAGAGCGCATTTGATCGACCGGATCCGCTCCGAGGCTGAGCATGTATTGCTTTTGGATGCGGGTGACATCTTTCAGGGGACACCCTATTTCAATCTATTCCACGGTGAACTTGAGTTCAAGTTGATGACGCAGATGGGATACGATGCGGTAACGCTCGGCAATCACGATTTTGATGCGGGAATCGAAGGCCTGAAGGCGCAATTACCCCATGCGGGATTTGAGATTTTGAACGCCAATTACCGATTTGGCGATCGGGAATTGCGAGAGCGGGTGAAACCCTATCGAATATTTCAGAAAGGCCCATTTCGGGTGGGTGTATTCGGGTTGGGAATCGAATTGAAGAATCTGGTACCGGAGGCACTTTACGGCGATACGATCTACACCAACCCGGTAGAGGCTGCGAACTCCACGGCGACCTATCTGAGAACGAAGAAAAAATGTAATCTGATTGTCTGTTTGTCGCATCTCGGTTTCGAGTATAAAAACGACAAAGTGAGTGATATTCAACTGGCTAAAGCAAGTTCAAACATCGATCTGATCCTGGGTGGACATACCCACACATTTTTGGAAAATCCGCAAATTGTCAACAATATTTACACCCGTCCGGTGAGCATTTGTCAAACGGGTTGGGCAGGCATCAATTTGGGAAGAATTGATTATCAAATACATAGCAAAACAGTGGCCGCAAACCCGCATTCTACTATGTTAAAAATTTGTTAAAAGTCAAGTCAAAGAAGTTTTTTTTGAAGTTATTTTATGGGCAATTTTACCACGCTGTTTGGCGCTAGCCGCATCGAACCAAAAGCGTTTAACCTCTTTCACAACGGTAGAAATTTATGTCCTTAGATCACGACAAGGTATGGAGTAATTGTCTCAAATTAATTCGGGACAATGTCAACCCCCAAAGCTTCAAAACATGGTTTGAACCGATCAAATCCATGAAAATTGAGGACAAGGTTTTGACAATCCAGGTACCTAGTCAGTTCTTTTATGAATGGCTTGAGGAGCACTACGTAACACTTCTCAAAAAGGCATTGGAGAAAGAACTAGGCCCCGGTTCGAAACTGGAGTACAACATTATTGTAGACAATAGCGGTTCGCGATCGGCAAGAGCCTATACCATCAACGTGCCTACCCGGAATGCTCCGTTCAATAATAAAAATGAAATGGGTGTTCCGTTGCAGGTGAATGCCAACATACACAATCCGTTCATAATTCCCGGTTTGAAGAAGCTGAACATCGACAGCCAATTGAACCGTAATTACACATTCGAGAATTTCGTAGAAGGGGATTGCAACAGACTGGCTCGTTCGGCCGGATTTGCCGTTGCGAACAAACCGGGGGGAACAGCATTCAATCCGTTGATGATCTTTGGCGGTACCGGTTTGGGCAAGACGCACTTACTTCATGCCATAGGCAACCGGATCAAGGAGATCTCCCCGAACAAATCGGTCTTGTATGTGAGCTCTGAGAAATTCGTGAATCAATATGTGGATTCTTGTAAAAACGGGAACAACAACGACTTTCTGAATTTCTACCAACTGCTCGACGTGCTGTTGGTTGATGATGTCCAATTCTTTGCCAAAAAGGAAAAAACACAAGAGATATTCTTTCAGATATTCAATCACTTGCATCAGAACAATAAGCAGATCGTGATCAGCTCGGATCGGGCGCCGAGGGATCTGAAGGATGTTGATGAGCGCTTGTTGTCGCGATTCAAATGGGGTCTGTCTGCTGACCTGCAAACTCCTGACCTGGAAACCAGAGTCAGTATTCTGGAATACAAGATGTACCAGGATGGGATCAAACTCAATGATGAGGTGGTTGAATACCTGGCCCATAACATCGATTCAAACATCCGTGAACTGGAAGGTGCATTGATATCCCTGCTTGCGCAGGCATCCTTGAATCGCAAGGAGATCGACCTGGAACTCGCCAAGAAGATGATCAAGAACTTCGTGAAGAATGCCTCCAGGGAGATCTCGATCGAATACATTCAAAAGTTGGTGTCTGATTATTACTCGCTGAGTGTAGATCAACTCAAATCAAAAACGAGAAAACGAGAGATCGTGCAGGCACGCCAGATCTCTATGTACTTTGCCAAGCAGCTTACCAAAGCTCCACTGAAGAAGATCGGCATGCACTTTGGCGGACGAGACCACAGTACCGTGATCCATGCCTGCCAAACGGTAAATGACCTGATCGATACGGATAAAAAATTCCGCAGCGATGTAGAGGAAATATCCAAACGCATCAAGATCAACACTTATTAATACAGGCAAGCCGCATGTATGTATCCCACTCCCGTAACAGGAAGTGGGATTTTTTTTGCCAACTGAATTGGGCACATTGTCAACTCAATTTTTGCGCACAAAAAAGGCCTACCCGAGTGGGAAGGCCTTCTTTCAGTTCTTTCGTTTTTGGTCTACGCCTTTTTCGCTTTTCGGGCAGCTACACGGGTTGTCATGTCCACAACTACCGGTGTCGCAATACAGATGGATGAATAAGTACCCACACCGATACCAACCAACAGCGCAAATGTGAAACCTTTCAAACCTTCTCCACCAAAGAGGAAAAGGATCACAACCACCAGTAAGGTGGTGAGCGAGGTAACCAAAGTTCGGCTCAGTGTTTGATTGATGGCGCTGTTGATCACTCCGGCAGAGTCCTTTTCGTACTTGTGTGTACCGAGGAATTCCCGAACGCGGTCGAACACAACCACCGTATCGTTTATGGAGTAACCCACAACCGTGAGTATGGCGGCAATGAAGGCCTGATCGATATCCAGCGTAAATGGAACTATTCCGTAGAGCAATGAGTAGATCGAGAACACGATCAACACGTCGTGGAAGAGAGCGATGGTTGCTCCCAGTCCGTAACCCCATTTTCGGAATCGAACCACAATGTACAGGAACATACCGATCAACGATAAGATGATGGCCCAGGATGAATCCACCTTGATATCCTCGGCGATCGTTGGCCCAACTTTGCTCTCGGAGAGGAGGTTGTCCTCCGTAACATTGAACTTGGCCAACCCTTTCACGATGGCAGCCTGCACCTCGTCACCGGCTGTTTCGCTCTGATCGTCTATTCGGTATGATGTTGTGATCTTGTATTGGTTATTGGTTCCGTAGGTTTTCACCTCAACGTTCTCCGGAATCACCTGGTTCAGGGAATTTCGGATATCCTGTGTATTGGCCTTCTCATCGAGTTGAACCACATACGACCAGCCTCCCTTGAAATCGACCCCGGTTGACAATCCTCTTGTGAACATGGAAACAATACCCAATGCGATCACGATACCTGAAATGGTATAGAATATCTTTCGTTTACCAATGAATTCCCAATTCACATTTCCGAAGAGGTTCTTGCTGATTGAAGTTGTGAATGGTGTATCAACTCCACGGCTGATATCCCATTCAACAAACAATCTGGTCAGGAAAATAGCTGTGAACAGTGAAGAAAGGATACCAATGAAGAGGATGATGGCGAATCCGGCAACCGGACCTTTACCGAAGGACATGAGGATCATCGCAGCGATGAGCGTGGTGATGTTCGCGTCGATGATGGATGAATAGGCGGCCTGATAACCGTTTTTCACGGCGGCCTTGAAACCTTTACCACTGAGGAGCTCCTCCTTGATACGTTCAAAGATCAGTACGTTGGCATCCACGGCCATACCGATGGTCAATACCAAACCGGCCATACCTGGAAGTGTGAGTGCTGCGCCGTAACCGGAGAGCACACCCAGGATGAAGAACAAGTTGGCAAGCAGGGCAACTACTGCATAGGCACCGGCACGATTGTAATAGAGCAACATGAAAACAATTACCAATACAAATCCGATAACGAGGGAGAACTGACCTGCGCGGATGGCTTCCTTACCGAGACTTGGACCAACTACACTCTCCTCAACGATGCGGGTAGGTGCATCCAAACGACCGGCCTTCAGGATATTTGAAAGGTCTTCGGCATCTTCAACGGTGAAATTTCCGCTGATCTCGGATTGTCCGTTCGGGATCTCGTCCTGAACGGCAGGTGCACTGTAAACCATAGAGTCGAGCACGATGGCCACAGGGTCTTTGTTATCCTTTGCGTTGGCCGTGATGATGCGCCATTCCTTGGCACCTTGTTTATTCATGCTCATGGAAACCTTATAGTTCCCTACCTGATCCAGCGTAGGGCGGGCATTAGTTACCACATCGCCTTCCAAAGCCGGTTTGTTATCGGCAGATGCCTTCAGGGCATACAACATATAGAATGTACCGTCGTCGGTTGGTTTGTAGCTCCAACGGAAATGAACATCATCCGGGATGGCGCTGCGCACCTCAGGATCCTTCAACCATTTGTTGAAGAAGTCCATATCCTTACGGGCCACATAACCGATCGGCGCACTTGGATTCCATTGATTATTGGTTTGATCCGCATTCGGGATCAGTCGGGCAACAAGTGGGTTCTTCAGAAGATATTCTTCACGTGTAAGCTGCTGAGCGCTATCTGCCGCGGCAGTGTCGCCACCGGCAACGGCATTCGAATCGCCGGCAGGGGTCACAGCGCCCGTACTATCTCCAAGAGCAACAGGCTGAAGGGAGGTTGTTTGCTCCTCAACAGGTTTGAGGCTGCTACCTGCATCACCTGCGGAGTCGGATTCCTCTCTTTCCAGGTCGAGACGGGCAGCGATCACTTTATCCGCTTCGTTCAGGAAGTCGAATGCTTCATAATTCCTGTAAACCTGCCAGAACTCCAGCTTGGCCGAGCTCTGCAACACTTTACGGATACGTTCCGGATTGTCAACACCCGGAAGTTCAACAGATATGCGGCCATTGTCCAGCAACTGAACATTTGGCTGTGTTACGTTGAACTGATCGATACGTGTTTTGAGGATCTTGTAGGTACGACTAACGGATGCCGAGGATTCCTCCTTCAACCAGTCGTAGACTTCCTTGTTGGTACTGTTGTATTGATTGGGGAGCACCTCTTTGCGCTCCTTGCGGTAGAAAATCCGTGCCAAACCGGTTTCCGGGTTGAGTTTTTCGTACTTCTCCGCAAAAATGTCTATGAAGTTTCGCTGACCGAGATAATCGGCCTGTGCTTCTTTCAAAGCTTGCTGAAACTGCGGGTCCTGATCGTTGTCGGCCAATGCCTGAACCAATTCCGGAACCGATACCTCAAGGGTCACGTTCATCCCTCCCTGAAGGTCGAGACCGAGATTGATCTCTCTTTGCTTGCACTCCTGGTAGGTGAACTTTGCAATTCCCAAATTCAGAATGGTCTCTGAACGCATGGAATCGATCACATCTTTGTAACGGCGGCCTGTTTCAGTCGCATGCGCTCTGGCCTTTTTCTCAGCGTTGCGTGTAACCAGTGTAAACGATAGCTGGTAAATGCTCACAATGGCGAGCAGAATGGTGACGAACCTGATAAATCCTCTGTTCTTCATTCGTGTCTATTGAAAATGTAGGGTTCTTCCTTTTTTGGAAAGTCCGCAAAAGTACAGGTAAAAAAGTGAACTAGCAATTCCAGAACGACCTTGAAATTCAGGTTCAAAGATCGGAGCTATTTGGGGCCTGACTGTTCGATAAGCCGGTGAATATGATTCACCATCACGGCAAGGCTTTGTTCGAAGTGGGTATTGTTCAGCACGATCATATCGACATGCTCGCGATAAGGGAGGAGAAAGCGCTCGTAAGCCGGCATCACGTGGTTCTCCCATTGATAGATCACCTGTTCCCTGTTCATTCCCCGCTCACGTGTGTCGCGCGTCATACGGCGCTTCAACATGATGTCCGGATCAGCCTCTATGTACACCTTCAGATCAAAGAGTTTGTTGAGTCGGGCATGTGTATAGATGAATAATCCCTCCACAATAAGTACCGGCGCCGGATGAAAACGAATGGATCTGGGGAACTTACCCGGATTATTAAAGGTGTATTCTACGATATCTACAGCTTTGCCGCTGCGCAATTTCGAGAGGTCCCGCAACAATCGCTGAAAATCGATCCCATCGGGACGGTCGAAGTTTATCTCGCCATTTTCATCGAGTGGTTGCTCCGACAAGGGTTTGTAATAGTGATCCTGCGAAACCACACATACCTCCGTTGGCGCAAAGATCCGGTTGAGTTTGCTGATGAAGGTGGTCTTGCCCGAAGCACTTCCCCCGGCTATTCCGATACAGTACATGAGGTATGGTTCGAATTGAGGGATCGAAAATACTATTTGTAGCTCTTGCCGTTCATCGATAAAAACATAAAAACTATGGAAACTTTTGTTCGACATGTAGTTTCCCACGTTTCGGATGCATAGATTTGCGCCCGATTTACGATGGAAGAACAGGAAATTATCAGCCAGAGTGCGCGCTTATTCATGCGATACGGTGTGAAGAGTGTAAGCATGGACGATATCGCGCGCGAACTGGGCATTAGTAAAAAAACCCTTTATCAGGTGATCGACGACAAGGAGGAACTGGTACACCGTTCGGTGGAAGGTTTCCTGGGGATGCATACGGCCGAATGTCAGGCCTGTCTGAATTCAGATGAGAATCCGATCAATCAGATGCTTGAATTGGTGAAGCATGTGGCACTCACCATGCGCGATGTAAATCCGGCCCTGTTGTTCGACCTGCAGAAATATTATTCCAAAAGCTGGAAACTATTCGAATCCTTCAGATATAAGGTCGTTCGGAATGAGATCCTGAAGAACCTCCGTTTGGGTAAAGATAACGGTTGGTACCGCGACGATCTCGATGAAGAGGTGATCTCCACCCTGTACGTGAATCTGATCGACGCCATAACAAATACCGACTTATTCCCTCCCAGCAACTTCCGATTCCGAATGCTGGTAAAAGAAGTGATGTTCTACCATTTGCATGGTGTAACATCCGAGAAAGGACGAGCATACTTAATCCAACAACAAGAAATCAGAAACGCATTTGATTCATGAAACAATTCCTAGTATTCGCATTACTGCTGAGCATTTACGCAGCGTCACCTGCACAGGACACTTTGAGCATGGACCTTCAACAGGCCATTTCCTATGCCAAAAGCAACAAAGTGTCGCTAAAAAATGCCAAGTTGGACATTGATGCTGCCGAACAGACCGTAAAGAGCATAGTGGCTACCGGTCTGCCGCAGATCAATGCAAACGGGACCTTCATCCACAACATTGAAATTGCCAGTCAGCAATTGCCCGATTTCCTCTCTCCGGCGATCTATGGTGTGCTCATGGCCGAAGGTCTGATCCCCGACGGACCGATCCAATTGGGAGCTCCTCAGGAAGTTCAGTTTGGGGCACCTTCTACCATTGTTGGTTCGGTAAGCATGAATCAGCTCGTTTTCGATGGAACATTCTTTCTGGGACTGAAAGCCGCCAAGGAGTTCGTACGGGTGAGTGAATTGTTGCGCGACCAAACGGAAATTGAGCTCACGGAAACGGTGACCAAGGCATTCTATGGGGTACTCATCGCCGGCGAGAACCTTAAGCAGATGCAAGCCAGCTTGGCTACGGTTGAAAAAACGCTGAAAGAAGTGCAGGAAATGTACGACGCCGGCTACGTGGAGAAATTGGATGTCGATCGTCTGAAACTTTCCCGTTCCACTTTGAGCACGCAGGTCGCCAATCTCCGGAGTCAGAATGATCTGGTGACACTCTTGTTCAAATACACCATTGGGATGCCCGTTACCACACCGATGAAACTCAAAGGCGACATTCGGAATGTCGATGCGGCATACGGGATGAGGTTGAGCGAGGCCGATCCGGAGAATCGGGTGGAACTGAAGATCCTGCGCCAGCAATTGAGGCTGGATTCGCTCAGCATCGACAGGTACAAGGTAGGTTATGTACCAAGCATCTACCTAAACATGAATCATCAGCGCAACACTTTCGCGAGTCAGGCTGAATTCAAGGACCTCGGTAAAACATGGTTCCCCGGTACGAGCTATAGTCTCAGTTTGAACATCCCGATCTTCGATGGTTTTTACAAGAAGGCAAAGATCTCCGAAGCCCGGATCAAACTGGAGCAGGATCTGAACACGTTGAATGATGTGCGTAACGGACTTGCCTTCCAGATCACACAAGCCGAATTGAATTACCGCATTAAGGCAAAGAATCTGGAAACCGAAGAATCGAACCGCGAATTGGCCAAAGAGATCTACAATACTTCCCTGGTAAAATTCAAGGAAGGCGTTGGATCCTCCCTGGAGCTCACACAGGCAGAGGGAGATAAAACACAGGCCGAAATGCGCTATATGAATGCGCTTTACGATCTGATGATCGCCCGAATCGACCTGGACAAAGCACTCGGCAAACTCAATTGATCAAGAATCACCCCAATCATCAAAAAGAAATAAAACTCATGAAA
The DNA here is from genome assembly GCA_020635435.1 of Flavobacteriales bacterium. Lineage (GTDB taxonomy): Bacteria > Bacteroidota > Bacteroidia > NS11-12g > UBA9320 > VMDK01. The sequence continues at coordinate 114,992 of JACJZU010000002.1, read as the reverse complement.
CAACTCATCATCGCTCTGATCACTGCATCCATGTTCCTGGCCTGTTCAAAGGGAGGATCCGATCTGGATATCAAACAAAAGGAACTTACTGAGAAGAAAAAGGCCTATGCCAAGCTAAAGGATGAAATTGAAAAGCTCGAAAAAGAAATTGCGGAACTGGATACAACCCGCAAAGACGAAGGCATTGCCGTTATGGTCGACACGATTCAACCCGGCACTTTCACGAATCCCGTAACCTTTCAGGGTTTGGTGTCCAGCGACATGAATGTGATCATCAATCCGGAGATCCCGAGCAAGATCACCGAGATCCATGTTCGTGAAGGTCAAAGGGTGTATAAAGGTCAGGTACTGGTTTCCCTCGATGGAAGTACCGCTCAGGCTCAGATCGCCGAACTGGAAAACGCACTTCAGCTCGCCAAAACGAATTATGAAAAGCAAAAACGACTCTGGGATCAGAAGATCGGCAGCGAGATGCAGTATCTACAGGCCAAGAATAACTACGAAGGTCTTCAGAAGAGTCTGCTGACTGCTCAGGTTCAGTTGGGCAAATTTGTTCTGCGCAGCCCGATCAACGGAACAGTGGATGAGATATTCGCCAACGAGGGGCAACTTGTAAGCAATATGGGCGGACCGGGGGTGATGCGCGTAGTGAATTTAAATGATGTAGAGATCAAAGCGAATGTTTCTGAATCGTACATCTCGTCCATTCAAGTTGGGCAGGAGGTCGAGGTATTCTACCCCAGCCTGAATCTCACCACCCGGGAGAAGATCTCGTCCGTTGGGAATGTGATCGATCCGGATAACCGAACATTCACCGTGATCCTCAAGCCGGGGAATAGCAGTCGCATGCTCAAACCAAATATGTTGGCCCTGATATCGGCAAGTGATTACAATAAGTCGAATGTGATCTCGGTACCTACCAAGCTGATCCGCAACGACGGAAAGGGCAACTATGTGTTAACTGTTGATAATGAGGGACATGTGAGTCGATCGATGATAACCATTGAGAAACAATTTGCGAGAGAGAGCGTGATCTCATCCGGTTTGGAAGCCGGCGACCTGCTGATCGTGGAAGGTTACAATGGAGTGATTGCGGGTGACAAAGCGAAGATCGTTAGCAAAAAATAAGTGGCATGGCGAAAATTCAGGAAATAATAAAGGAATTCAAACTCTCCAGCTGGTCGGTGCAGAACCGGATCAGCGTGTATGTGATGGTCTTTATCATCCTCGTGATCGGATGGCGCTCGTACAGCACCATGCCCAAGGAGAGTTTCCCGGAGATCAAGCAGCCCACGATCTATATCAACACCGTATACCCGGGTAATTCACCCGTGGATATGGAAAACCTCGTTACCCGTCCGATCGAGAAGGAGCTGAACACCATCAATGGTATAAAGAAACTCAGTTCCACTTCGATTCAGGACTTTTCCATCATCATAGCCGAATTCGACCTTGATGTTCCCAGTAACGAGGCTTTGCAGGAAGTAAAAGATGCAGTGGACCGTGCCGATGCCGAATTACCGAATGATCTCCCTGCCGATCCGAGTATTATGGAGCTGGATTTTTCGGAGATGCCTGTAATGAACGTGAACGTTTACGGGAATTATCCGGAGGAGAAGCTCAAGGAATATTCGGAATATCTGGAAGATGAGATCGAAAAACTGCCGGAAATAAGTGCGGTGGACATTACCGGACTTACCGAGGATGAAGTTGAGGTGAGTGTTGACCGGATCAAAATGGAGGCACTGGAGATCACCCTCACAGATGTAGAACGTGCGATCGCCGGCGAGAACATAACCATGTCGGGCGGAGATATCCGAAGCATAGATGGCGGAGATATAACCCGACGCAACATTCGGATAAACGGTGAATTCAAGGACTATCGCGACATCCTCGATGTGATCGTAAAGAATGAGTTCCAGAACATCGTTTACATGCGAGATATCGGAACCGTGAGTTTCGGTCCGAAGGAGCCGACAAGCTTTGCCCGCCTCGACGGCAAACCGGTCGTAGCCCTCGACGTAAAGAAGAAGAGCGGCGAGAACCTCCTGAACGCAGCCGAGAAGATACGCGCCATCATCGCCGATGCTCAGGAAAACCGCTTTCCGAAGGATCTGAACGTACTCATCACCAACGACCAGAGTAAATTCACCAAATCCATGGTGAATAACCTGGAGAACAGCATCATCATGGGTGTATTGCTCGTGGTTGGTGTACTGGTGTTCTTCCTCGGTTTGCGGAACAGTTTGTTCGTGGGAATAGCAATTCCCCTCTCCATGCTCATGGGAATCGCCCTCCTCAATTTTGGAGGCAATACCCTGAACATGATGGTGCTCTTCTCCCTGATACTGGCATTGGGTATGCTCGTTGATAATGGTATTGTGGTCGTCGAGAATATCTATCGCCTGCGCACCACAACCTCATTGAGTCAGGAGGATTCTTCCAAGCAGGGCGTCGGTGAAGTAGCGTCGGCGATCATAGCCTCCACCGCCACTACCCTCGCAGCTTTCGTTCCATTGCTGTTCTGGAAGGATCTCATGGGCGAATTCATGAAATTCCTACCCATTACCCTCATCATTGTATTGGCCTCCTCCCTTTTCGTTGCTTTGGTTGTGAATCCTGTGCTCACTGCCGACATGATGGACATTGAAGAGGCCAAACAGAGCAAAGCGAAGAAGTTCTTCACACGCCTGATCCTGGCTTTGATCGTTGGGGTCATATTCATTCTCGTTGGCCGCAACATGCGCTCTGCAGATGCCGAGGGTGTGAACGGGACCAATATGATCCTGCTCGGAGCGCTCTTTTTGGTAGGTGTGCTTTTCGCATTGGTGAACCGCTATTACATGATCCCCGTGGGCAATCATTTCATGAAGTACACCATGCCCAAGATCGAGAACTGGTACAGCAGGCGGGTGGAATTTGCCCTTCGCGGATACAGACCGCTTCTCTACTTCCTCGGGACCGTTCTGCTCATGATCCTATCATTGGGATTCTATTTCTCCAGTGATCCGGAGATCGTGTTCTTCCCGGAGAATGAGCCCAAAATGGTGAACGTTTTCGTCGAAACACCTTTGGGAACCGATATCGAGAAAACGAATGAGATCACCAAAAAACTGGAACAGCGCATCGCTGCTGAGGTTGCGCCCGACAGCGTGATCGTGGAGGCCATGCTCGCACAGGTTGGGGAGAAAACCTCCGATCCCAATGAGGGTCCACAATCCGGAAGCTCCCCGAATAAGGCACGTATCACGGTCTCCTTCCTCGATTATGAGGAACGCGTATTCCTATCGGACACCAAGACCAGTGAACTTATGACACGTATTAAGAAGGCCTGCTCGGATTTTCCGGAAGCTGAGCTCACCTTCTCTAAGGATAATATGGGACCTCCTGTGGGTAAACCCATCAATGTGGAAGTAAAAGGTGAGAACTACCTCGAACTGATCTCCTACGTAGAATCCATCAAACGCAAAATGGAAGATGCACGTATTCCGGGTGTGGATCAGCTGAAGACCGACCTCGAGTTGGGCAAGCCTATGCTGGAAGTGACCATAGACCGCGAAGCTGCCCGACGATTCGGGGTTTCCACTATGGACATTGCCAACACCCTCCGAGTGGCCAATCAGGGTAAGGAGATCAGCAAATTCAAAGAGGGTGAAGATGATTATGAGATCAATCTCCGCTTTTTGGATGCATACCGCTACAATCTCAACGACCTGTTAAACACGAAGATCACTTTCCGGAACATGGCTACCGGGAAGATCTCGCAGGTCCCCATATCTGCTGTGGCCGATGTCCGGTTCAATTCAACCTACGGAACCGTGAAGCGACTGGATATGGATCGGGTGATCACGATATTCTCCGAAGTGGAAGAGGGCTTCAATGCCAATGAGATCGTTGGTCAGTACAAGGAACTGCTGTCCGATTTTCCCAAAAAGGAAGGCTACGAATTCAAATTCACCGGGGAGCAGGAGGAACAGGGCAAATCACAGGATTTCCTTATGGGAGCCATGATGCTTGCCATGTTCATCATCTTCCTGATCATCGTAACACAGTTCAACAGTGTGATCGGTCCACTTATCATCATGTGTTCCGTGATCTTCAGTATCATTGGGGTATTCCTCGGTTTTGGTATTGCACGTATGCCGTTCTCCATCATGATGAGCGGGATCGGCATCATCTCACTTGCAGGGGTTGTGGTGAACAATGCCATCGTACTCATCGATTACACCATACTGCTTCGGCAGCGCCGAAGAGCCGAGCTCGGTATTCCCGACAATGGCCGTTTGCCGTACGACGAGATCGTGGGAACTATTGTAGAGGCAGGTCGTACACGTTTGCGTCCGGTTTTGCTCACTGCGATCACAACGGTATTGGGTCTTCTTCCCCTGGCAACAGGTATGAATATCAACTTCTACACCCTGCTCACCGAATTTGATGCACAGATCTACTTCGGTGGAGACAATGCGAATTTCTGGGGACCTATGGCCTGGACGGTAATTTTCGGACTCATCTTCGCCACCTTCCTTACATTGATCATCGTACCGGTGATGTACATGATGAGCGATCGTGCCACAGTGAAAGTGAAGTCGCTCGTTGGCGGGCTTGTGAAGGAGGAAGATGTGGAGAACACCAACATAGGCACCGTACCGGACTGATGCATGAATGGTCTAACTTTGAGCGCAGAAAGCAATGAGAAAAGAAAGTAGAAAATTTTTGGAGCGGTATCTGAACAACGCCTCTCCTACCGGCTTTGAAAGTTCTGGACAACAGATCTGGCTCGACTATGTAAAGCCTTATGTAGACGATTACATGGTGGACACCTATGGTTCGGTAGCCGCCATCATCAATCCAGGCAAGGACTATAAGGTGGTTATTGAAGCGCATGCCGATGAGATCGCCTGGTTTGTGAATTACATCAGTTCGGATGGGTACATCAGTGTGAGCCGATTAGGTGGTTCGGATCATCAGATCGCACCAAGCATGCGCGTGAATCTGCACGGTGAAAAAGGGGTGGTCAAAGGCGTTTTCGGTTGGCCTGCCATACACGTTCGGGATCGAATGAAAGAAGAACAACCTTCGTTGAAGAATTTGTTCATCGATATTGGAGCGTCATCCAAAAACGCCGTAGAAGAGGCCGGGATATTTGTTGGCACAGTGGCCACTTTTGAAGGAGACGTGATGGATCTCGGGAAGGATTTCATCACCGGTCGCGCCTTTGATAACCGCATCGGTGGTTTCATGATCGCCGAAGTTGCGCGCATGATCTCCGAAAAGAAGGTAAAACTCCCGTATACACTGTACATTGTAAATGCCGTTCAGGAAGAGATCGGTTTGCGTGGTGCAGAAATGATCTCCCGAAGTATTCGACCGGATGTGGCTGTTATAACGGATGTAACGCACGATACAACCACTCCGATGTACGATAAGAAAACACAGGGAGAGATCAAATGTGGTGGAGGTCCTACTCTTACGACCGGACCTGCCGTACAAAACAACCTCCTCAAAATGATCATCGATGTGGCTCGTAAAAAGAAGATCGAATTCCAGCGCACCACAGCCGGAAGGTCAACAGGAACGGACACGGATTCCTTTGCCTATTCGGCTGAGGGGGTAGCCTCGGCTCTGATCTCCCTGCCCCTGCGTTACATGCATACCACGGTGGAAACCGTGCACAAAGACGATATCGACGGGGTTATCAAACTGATGTTCGAATTTGTCAAACAACTTCCTGCGGGAACAGATTTCCGTTATTTCAAGTAGATCGGGATCGGACTAAGGGATTTAGCTAGATACACTATGGAAGGTCTCCCCTCGGGGAGACCTCTTTATTTAAGCCAGAGTGATCCATTGCTTTGATCTCCTGCCCGGACCTAAAACGGATCACATTCTCCTCAAAAAATGAAATCAACTGAAAATTATAGTCGCCGATTTTAGCAAATTTGCACCCGATGGGAAGAGCATTTGAATTCAGGAAAACCAGGAAACTCAAACGATGGAGTAAGATGTCCAAAACCTTCTCCAGGATCGGGAAGGATATTGTGATGGCCATTAAGGAAGGCGGTCCGGAACCGGAAGCCAACTCCAGGCTCCGCGCCGTAATGCAGAATGCCAAAGCTGCCAATATGCCCAAAGAGATCATCGAAAGGGCGATCAAAAAGGCCAAAGACAAGGACACTTCGAATTACAAGGAAGTGATCTTCGAGGGTTATGGCCCTCATGGGGTGGCGATTCTGGTGGAAACGGCAACAGATAACAACAACCGAACCGTAGCCAATATCCGCAGCCATTTCACCAAATGCGACGGCAGTTTGGGAACTTCGGGTTCCGTCTCTTTCATGTTCGATCATACCTGCAATTTTCGCATCGAGAACAAGGGAATCGATCCGGAAGAACTGGAACTGGAACTGATCGATTTTGGTGCGGAGGAAGTTTTTGTGGATGAGGATGGAATTATCATATATGCGCCATTCGAGAGTTTTGGATCCATTCAGAAATATCTCGAGGAGAACAACATGGAGATCCTTTCGTCCGGTTTTGAACGCATACCACAAGTTACGGTCACACTGACCGAAGAACAGAAGAAGGACATCGACAAGCTTCTGGAACGCCTTGAGGAAGACGATGACGTACAGTCCGTTTTCCATACCATGGATGAAAGCTGAAACGTTTCGGAGGTGACCCCGAAACCTGTGCTCCTGCCCGGATCCGATTCAATGTTTCAGTGAGGCATCCTTCCGTTTAATTTGAAGCCCACCGCGTTAGTATCACTATGCTAAAACCGATTGGACAGTTCGATATGGCGATTTCCATTTAAAAAAAAGAGGATACCGATACCGATATCCTCCTCCTCTTAAACCAATTAAACCTATGCCTGTTCTTCCTGCTCACCGGCATCTGCCTGTTCGGAGGAAGTATCAATATCCTGATCTTCGGCTTTTTCAACAGCCTTTGCCGTTACCGTTTCGGTAGCTCCCGTTTTGGACTTACCACGACGCGTACGCTTCTTGGTGCCTACTTTGCCGGCTTTACGATCTTCGGCAGCTTCAAGCATCAATTCGTTGAAATCAACCAATTCCATCATACACATCTCTGCATTGTCGCCCATTCGGTTATGGGTTTTCAAAATACGTGTGTATCCACCCGGACGATCTCCTACCTTCTCTGCAACGGTTGAGAACAGTTCTTTAACACCGTCTTTATTGCGCAAGTAGCTGAATACGACCCTTCTGCTGTGTGTTGAATCATCTTTGGCCTTGGTGATCAGTGGCTCAACATAGCCGCGCAATTCTTTGGCTTTGGCCAAAGTGGTAAAGATGCGCTTGTGGAGGATGAGCGACGTGGCCATGTTCGATAACATAGCTTCGCGGTGCGCCTTCTTCCGACCCAGATGGTTTATTTTATTTCCGTGTCTCATTTTCCCTTATCTCCTGATATTTATTAGTCTTCGTCGAGGTGGTATTTGGATACATCCATCCCGAAGTTCAATCCTTTCTCGCGTACGAATTCTTCCAGTTCCGTGAGTGACTTCTTTCCAAAGTTTCTGAATTTCAGAAGATCTTCGATGTTGTAGCTCACCAATTCTCCCAGCGTACGGATCTCGGCAGCTTTCAAACAGTTGTATGCACGAACTGAAAGATCGAGATCGGCCAATGAAGTTTTGAGGATCTTGCGCATGTGCAGGGTATTCTCATCCACTTCAGAAGTTTTGGTCTTCACTTGTGTATCGAGCAGGATGCTTTCGTCGGAGAACAGCACCAAATGCTGGATCATGATCTTGGCAGCTTGCTTCAGTGCCTCTTCCGGATGAATGGATCCGTCGGTGGTTACTTCGAAGATCAGTTTCTCGAAGTCGGTACGTTGTTCAACCCGAAAATCCTCAACGTGAAACTTCACATTCTTGATCGGGGTGAAGATCGAATCGATGGGTATAAGTCCGATTGGTGCATCGGAAGGAAGGTTCTCTTCGGAAGGCACATAACCGCGACCTTTATCGACTGTCATCTCGATCTCGAGATTCACGAAAGTTTCCATGTGGCAGATCACCAGATCCGGATTGAGGATCTCGAACGCATTGGTAAATTTCGCGATATCTCCCGCCGTGAAGGAATCCTTATTCTTGAGGGAGATGTAGATCTTCTCAGTTTCGGAACCTGTCATCACTCTTTTGAAGCGCACTTGCTTCAGATTGAGGATGATCTCGGTTACATCTTCCACAACACCTTTAATGGTGCTGAATTCATGATCTACACCAGGTATTTTGATCGTTGTGATGGCATACCCCTCCAGTGAAGAAAGTAATACCCGGCGCATGGAGTTACCAACCGTAACACCAAAGCCTTTTTCGAGCGGAGAAAATTCGAAGAGACCATAGTTGTTGGTCTCTTTGTGCATGATCACTTTGTCCGGTCGCTGAAATTCTAAAATTGCCATAATACCTTTCTTCTTTAAAATTACTTGGAGTACAATTCAACGATGAGTTGTTCCTTGATATTTTCAGGGATCTCGTCACGTTCGGGATAGGTCAGGAATTTTCCTGTGTATGAACCACCGTCCCAATCGAGCCATGCAAAGCTTTTGCGGGCATGAAGTGCATCGTTGATCACTTCAAGGGATTTGGACTTTTCCCGTACCTCTACTACATCGCCCGGGCGAAGTTGGTAAGATGGGATATTGGTAACTGTACCGTTAACGATGATGTGCTTGTGCGAAACCAGCTGACGTGCAGCGCTGCGTGTAGGTGCAATACCCAAACGGAAAACAGTGTTATCAAGGCGTGCTTCGAGGTATTTCAACAAGTTCTCACCGGTGATACCTTTCTTGCGGGCCGATTTATCGAACAAGTTCGCGAACTGACGCTCGAGTACACCGTAGGTGTATTTCGCCTTTTGCTTTTCTGCAAGCTGAATAGCGTATTCCGACTTCTTACCTCGGCGACGGGAGTTCCCGTGCATACCCGGTGGGTAATTCTTCTTGTCGAGCACTTTATCCGGGCCAAAGATTGGCTCGCGGAATTTTCTTGCGATTTTGGATTTAGGTCCTGTATATCTTGCCATGGATCTTTCTCTAACTGTTAAACTCTACGTCGTTTTGGTGGGCGGCATCCGTTGTGCGGAAGTGGTGTACGGTCGGTGATCGACATTACCTCTATGCCATGTGTAAGGAGTGTACGAACGGCGGCTTCACGACCGGCACCCGGACCTTTCACAAATACATCCACTTTTTTCAGACCGAGTTCCGAAGCTGTTTTAGCGGCTTCGCTGCAGGCCATTTGAGCAGCGTAAGGGGTATTCTTCTTTGATCCGCGGAAACCTCTTTTTCCGGCACTGGACCATGAAATAACCTGACCTTGTGAATTGGTGATCGAGATCAGGATGTTGTTAAATGAAGCCTTGATATAAACCTGACCGGTTGGTTCTACGTTTACTTTACGCTTCTTGGTGACTTTTCTAGTTGCCATGAATACTCTTACTTATTACTTAGTGGCCTTTTTCTTGTTCGCAACCGTTTTACGCTTCCCTTTACGGGTACGGCTGTTGTTCTTAGTTCGCTGACCGCGCAAAGGCAATCCTTTACGATGACGGAGTCCTCGGTAACATCCAATGTCCATCAATCGCTTGATGTTCATTTGAATTTCCGAACGCAGTTCTCCCTCTGTTTTGAATTCCGTGATCAGGGCACGAATGGAATTCAACTCATCGTCGTTCCAATCCTCTACGTGCTTATCCCGGCTTACTCCGGCTTTGTCCAAAATATCCTGTGAACGGGACAACCCGATCCCATAAATATAGGTTAAGGCGATCACGCCTCTCTTGTTTCTTGGAATATCGACTCCGCTTATCCTGGCCATAATTTATCCTTGACGTTGCTTGAATTTAGGATTCTTCTTGTTGATTACGTACACCTTGCCATTGCGTTTCACGATCTTGCAATCGGCACTGCGTTTTTTTACGGATGCTGTGACTTTCATCGGTCTATTTATATCTGTATGTAATTCGTCCTCTTGACAGATCATATGGAGACATCTCCACCTGTACCTTATCCCCGGGAAGGATACGTATGTAGTGCATCCGCATCTTTCCGGAGATCGTGGCTATGATCTGATGCCCGTTCTCCAATTCCACCCGAAACATAGCATTCGACAAGGCTTCCGTGATAGTCCCATCTTGCTTTATCGATTCTTGTTTCGCCATATTTTCCCTAAAAGGGCTGCAAAATTAAGTTAATATACTGAAATTATCAATCTCAAAACTAACCGGCAATAGCTCCACCGGTAGAACTTCTTCCTTTGATCCTGCCCGACTTCATCAAACCATCGTAGTGACGCATGAGCAGGTAACTTTCGATCTGGGAAAGCGTATCCAGCACAACACCCACCATGATGAGCAATGAAGTACCACCATAGAATTGTGCGAACTGGTCGTTCACGCCAAGCAATACGGCGAAAGCGGGGAATATGGATACAAATCCCAGGAATATGGCACCGGGCAATGTGATACGCGACATGATCGCATCCACAAAGTTCGCAGTGGCTCTTCCGGGCTTCACACCGGGGATAAATCCACCGTTGCGTTTCAGGTCATCCGCAATTTGTGTCGGATTGATCGTGATCGCTGTGTAGAAGTACGTGAACAGAACGATCAGTATGAAGAAGATCAGGTTGTAACCGAAGCTTGTGAAATCCACAAAGCTGCGCATTACTCCCTGCCAGGTATCGCTGTTGGGGAAAAATCCTGCAATACTGCTCGGGATGAACATCAACGCCTGAGCGAAGATGATCGGCATTACCCCTGCAGCGTTCACCTTCAGAGGAAGGTACTGACGCACACCACCGTATTGTTTGTTACCAACGATACGTTTGGCGTACTGAACCGGGATCCTTCGGGTACCTTGTACCAGCAATACTACAGAGAGTACAACGGCGAGCCAGAATACCATTTCCATGATGAAGATGATCGGGCCTCCGTTATTGGCCATTTTGTGCAGGAATTCCGCACCCAATGAATAAGGCAATCGCGAAATGATTCCTACCATAATGATGAGGGAAATACCATTACCCAGTCCCCGGTCGGTGATCCGCTCTCCCAACCACATGGTGAACATGGTTCCGGCGATCAAAACACAAACCGAACTGATCATGAACATAGTAGGCGACAAACTGCTCACAATGGCCATGCCCTTGGTTGCCTTGAAGTTGATCATATAGCTCGCAGCCTGAACTCCGGTGATTACGATGGTGAGATATCGGGTTATCTGATTGATCCGACGACGGCCATCCTCACCTTCCTTTTGCATTTTCTGGAAGTAGGGAACCGCAACCGTAAGCAACTGAATAACGATAGACGCCGAAATGTAGGGCATGATACCCAGGGCGAAAACGGAAGCACGCTCGAAGGCACCACCCGCAAATGTATCGATCAAGCCGAGCAAACCCTTGGCCGGGTTACTGGCATTGAGATCGTCCAAAACCGATTTATCGATCCCGGGCAGCAGGACAAAGGTACCTACGCGATACACCACCAGCAGAAGCAGGGTGTTGAGTATCCTCGTTTTAAGTTCCTCTATTCGGAAAATATTGCGTATGGTGTCTATTAATTTCTTCATGGCTTAGACCGTTTCTGCCTTACCTCCTGCAGCCTCAATTGCGGCAATGGCTGATGCAGAAAAAGCGTGTGCTTTTATTTCCAGACCTGATTTTAAGGCTCCCTGGCCGAGTACTTTAACCAATTCGGTTTTACCGATCAGTTTGTGGGCGTGCAAGATCTCGGGATTGATCTGTGAAAGACCGTACTTCTCAGAAATTTCCTGAAGTTTGGCCAAATTCAGTGCTGTATATTCCACACGGTGTGGGTTTTTGAAACCGCGCTTCGGCAATCGGCGCTGAATTGGCATCTGTCCCCCTTCAAAACCCACCTTGCGGCTGTATCCGGTTCTTGATTGTGCTCCCTTGTGTCCCTTTGTGGATGTTCCTCCACGAGTTGAACCCTGGCCACGACCTATGCGTTTTGCTTTCTTAACCGAACCTTTGGCCGGTTTCAAATTGCTCAAATCCATCTTATTCTTCTACTTTTACTAAGTGTGATACCTTGGCAATCAAACCGCGCACCGCTGGTGTATCGTCGAATTCATTGCTTTGATTCATTTTGCGCAAGCCGAGTGCTTCGAGGGTCAACTTCTGACTTTTTGGTCGGTTGATCGCGCTTCGTACTTTGGTTACTTTGATCTTGCCCATTTTCCTGTCTTATCCGTTAAATACTTTCGAAAGGGAAACACCACGTTGCTCGGCAACCGTATAAGGATCGCGCAAGCGGCTGAGCGCGTCGATGGTAGCCTTTACCACGTTGTGTGGGTTTGAGGAACCTTTCGATTTTGCCAATACGTCGTGTACACCGGCACTTTCCAATACCGCACGCATCGCACCACCCGCAATAACACCTGTTCCGTGAGAGGCCGGTTTGATGAATACCTTGCCACCGGAATATTTACCAAGCTGCTCGTGAGGTACGGTTCCGTTGATGATAGGCACTTTGATCAAATTCTTCTTGGCATCTTCAATACCTTTCTGAATGGCATCGATAACCTCACCGGCTTTACCAAGACCGTGTCCTACAACTCCATTACCGTCGCCCACCACCACAATGGCAGTGAAACTGAATGTACGTCCTCCTTTGGTTACTTTCGCAACACGTTGTATACCTACAACTGTATCTTTCAATTCGATATCAGTTGTTTTAATTCGTTTTAATGTTTCGGTTGCCATATTCTTAGAATTTTAAGCCTCCCTCGCGGGCGCCGTCTGCAAAACTTTTAATTCGACCATGGTACAGATACCCACTTCGGTCAAATACGATCTCCTCAATACCCATTGCCACCGCTTTCTCACCCAATGATTTTCCGGTTTCGAAAGCCTGATTCACTTTGTTGGCGGCATCGGCACTTTCCAGCTTAAGGCTGTGTGCAGCACAAAGGGTTACGCCATTGACATCGTCGATCAACTGACCATAGATCTGTTTGTTCGAACGGAATACCGACAATCTCGGCTTTGTAGCGGTACCGAAGATCTTCTTCCGCACCCTGCTCTTAATTTTCTCTCTTCTCAATGTTTTAGCAGTTGGCATAACTATTCCTATTTACCGGCAGACTTACCTGCTTTACGTCTAATAACTTCACCCACGAAACGGATACCTTTTCCTTTGAAAGGCTCAGGCTTGCGGAACGAACGGATCTTCGCAGCAACCTGACCGATCAGTTGTTTATCGGCTGATTCCAGGGTGATCATTGGTGGCTTACCTTTTACGGTTTCCGTAACAACACTCACCTCTTCCGGAATTTGCAGGAAGATACCGTGTGAGTATCCAAGGCTCAATTCGAGGATCTGTCCCTGAGCCTCGGCCTTGTAACCAACACCGATCAATTCCTGCTGGGTTTTGTATCCTTCAGATACACCCACGATCATGTTATTGATGAGTGCGCGGTACAATCCGTGTTTTGCCTTTTGTTCTTTCTCTTCGGAGGAACGTTTTACAGTGAGCACACCGTCTTCGATCTCAACGCTGATCCCACCGCTCACTTCCTGAGTGAGTGTACCTTTAGGCCCCTTTACCGTAACCACACCGTTGTCGATCTTGATATCGACACCGGCTGGAATATTAATCGGGTTTTTTCCTACTCGTGACATTTCTTACTTATTTCTCAGTCAATTATTGATTAGGAGACGTAGCACAAAACCTCTCCCCCTACATTTTCCTTTCGCGCTTCTTTATCCGTCATTACCCCTTTCGAAGTGGACATGATCGCGATACCAAGTCCGTTGATCACACGGGGAATGCTCTTGGAGTCGCGGTACTGTCGCAGACCTGGCTTACTAACGCGTTTCAACTCGCGAATTGCCGGGATCTTGGTGACCGGATGGTATTTAAGGGCGATCTTGATCGTTCCTTGTGGACCTTCCTCTTCAAACTTGTAGTTGAGGATGTATCCTTTATCGAAAAGCACCTTCGTGATGCTCTTCTTGATGTTCGACGCCGGAATTTCCACGATTCGGTGGTTGGCCTTGATGGCGTTCCGTATACTCGTCAGGTAGTCAGCTATTGGATCTGTTTGCATGTTTCTAACTCTTTGATCGGCTTACCAACTGGATTTTGTTACACCGGGAATTTTGCCTTCTGAGGCCAATTGTCGGAACTGGTTTCTGCACAATCCGAAATCGCGCATGTACCCTCTCGGACGACCGGTAATGCTGCATCGGTTGCGTAAGCGTACCGGTGAAGAATTTCTTGGGAGTTTCTGAATATCATCCCAACGGCCTTCTTCTTTCAGTTTGGCTCGTTTCTCTGCGTAGCGGGCTACTAAACGCTCCCTCTTACGCTGTCTGGCTTTCATTGATTCCTTCGCCATATCAGTTCAGTTGCTTTTTAAATGGAATTCCGAGTTTTGTTAAAAGGCTCATGCATTCAACATCTGTTTTTGCAGTGGTTACGAACGTGATGTTCATACCATTGATGCGATTCACCTTATCGATATCAATTTCCGGGAAAATGATCTGTTCCGTTACGCCCATGGTGTAGTTACCACGACCATCGAATCCTTTATCGTTCACACCCTGAAAATCGCGAACACGTGGAAGTGCTACGGCGATCAAACGCTCGAGGAATTCGTACATATTCACACCGCGCAAGGTCACACGGGCTCCGATCGGCATGTTTTCGCGCAGTTTGAAGTTCGAGATCGCCAAACGTGAATACGTCGGAACGGCTTTCTGACCGGCAATAAGAGTCATCTCTTCTACCGCTGTATCAACGAGTTTCTTGTCGGAAACACCTGCTCCAACTCCCTGATTCAGGCAGATCTTCACCAGTTTGGGAACTTCCATGATGTTCTTGTACTGGTGCTCTTCCTTAAGAGCAGGAATGATCTCCTTTTCGTACTTGTCTTTTAATAATGGTGTGTACATGCTTCTTACTTAATGAAGTCTCCTGTTTTCTTGCTATAGCGCTGCAATTTGCCTTCGCTGTTTCGTTTGCGACCAATTCGGGTGGCTTCTCCTCCCGCAACAACCATCAATTTACTGATGTGAACCGGTGCTTCGAGCTTCACGATCGAACCGTTCGGGTTGTCGGCATCCGGTTTGCGGTGCTTGGTAACCAAATTAACCCCCTGTACAATCGCACGTCGCTCGGCAGGGTAAACCTGTACCACTTCACCGGTCTTATTCTTATCCTCACCGGACAGAACCTTCACGGTATCGCCTTTCTTCACGTGCAATTTTTGCAACTTGTTGTGCTTTCTTTCCATGGCTTATAATACTTCAGGTGCCAGAGACACGATTTTCATAAACTGACGGTCGCGCAGCTCGCGTGCTACCGGACCGAAAATACGGGTGGCACGTGGCTCATCCTGAGCGTTGAGCAACACACATGAGTTGTCGTCAAAACGGATATACGATCCGTCGGGACGGCGGTGCTCCTTGCGCGTACGAACCACAACTGCTTTGGATACCTGACCTTTTTTCATACCACCGGATGGCAAGGCAGATTTTACCGTAACAACGATCTTGTCTCCAACGGTGGCGTATCGCTTACCGGTTCCACCCAATACGCGGATACAAAGCACCTCTTTGGCGCCACTGTTGTCCGCAACTTTCAATCTCGACTCCTGTTGAATCATTTTCTTATTTCGCTTTTTCTACGATCTCAACCAATCTCCATCTCTTGTTCTTGCTCAATGGACGAGTTTCCATGATGCGCACGATATCTCGCTCGCTGCATTCGTTCTTCTCGTCGTGAGCGGTGAACTTGGATGTCGACTTTACGAACTTTCCGTATTTCGGGTGCTTCTGCTTGCGCTCTACGCTCACAGTGATGGACTTGTCCATGCGGTTGCTAACAACCACCCCTACGATCTCTTTTCTAGCGTTTCTTTCCATTTCGCCTCTTAGTTATTCTCGTTGGTTTGCGCCGATTGCTTTGCAGCATCATGTCGACGACGATTTACTTCCGTCATCAATCGCGCGATCAACTTTTTGCTCGCACGGATCTTGTTCGGATTTTCAATTGGAGATACAGCGTGATTGAAGCGCAGTTTTTGCAACATCATACGCTCTTCCCTCAATGTTGAGTGAAGCTCCTTATTGTTCATGTTTGTGATATCCTCGTAAGTCATGATCAGTTTTCTGAATAATCAGGTTTTACAACGAATTTGGTAGTTACCGGTAATTTCTGTGCAGCGAGTCGGAGTGCCTCCTGTGCTACTGCCAAAGGCACACCATCGATCTCGAACATAACTGTACCGGGACGAACGGTGGCGACCCAGTATTCAGGTGCTCCCTTACCTTTTCCCATCCGAACCTCTGCAGGTTTCTTGGTGATCGGTTTGTCCGGGAATATTCGGATCCATACACGTCCCTCCCGTTTCATATAACGGGTCATCGCGATACGCGCAGATTCGATCTGTCGCGACGTGATCCAGTGTGGTTCCAGTGATTTGAGACCGAAGCTGCCAAACTCGATCCGGTGTCCCCGGTTGGCCAGGCCGGTTACACGGCCTTTCTGCTGCTTACGGAATTTCGTTCTTTTTGGAAGTAACATATTCGCTTACTTTTTCTGATCCAAATTACTTTTTACTTGTTCGTCGTGGAGGACGTGCACCTGTTGCACCAGGGGTTTTCTTGCGCTCAGCTTTCTTCTGCTCGCCCATTCCCATATTGATGCTCAGATCGCGCTTGCCGTAAACCTCCTCCTTGAAGATCCACACTTTCACACCGATCTTTCCATATACAGTCTGTGCTTCAGAAAGTGCATAATCCACATCGGCACGGAAGGTGTGCAATGGAATACGTCCTTCTTTGTACATCTGTGTACGTGCCATCTCAGCTCCGTTCAAACGACCGGCTACCATAACCTTCACACCTTGTGCACCCATGCGCATAGTGCTGGCAATGGCCATTTTAATGGCACGCTTGAAGTTCACACGACCCTCGATCTGTTGGGCGATTGATTCACCTACCAGTTTGGCATCCAGTTCCGGACGCTTGATCTCATAGATATTGATCGCCACATCTTTCTTCGTGAGCTTCTTGATCTCTTCTTTGATCTTGTCCACCTCACTACCCCCTTTTCCGATAACAATTCCCGGACGGGCAGTATGTATGGTGATGATGATGCGCTTCAACGTGCGCTCAATGATCACTTTGGATATCCCACCTTTCGGAACACGCAGTGCTATGTATTTGCGGATGCGATCGTCCTCGGCGAGCTTCTCTGCAAAGGTGTCTCCACCGTACCAGTTTGATTCCCAACCGCGTACGATACCAAGTCTCAGACCTATCGGATTAACTTTTTGTCCCATCTTGTATTATTCTTCAGTTTCTACTTCTTCCAGGTCCTCGACATCTTCGTCGTATTCCTCTTCATCATAAACATCTTCCTGCAGATCGCTCACTACCAATGTGATGTGGTTCGAACGTTTGCGAACACGGTGTGCTCTACCTTGAGGTGCAGGTGTGATACGCTTCAGCATACGTCCACCATCCACAGTTACTGTGAATACGACCAGGTCTTCCTCATTGCCCGTTCCGTCTGTTGCCTGTTTGTAGTTGGCAATTGCCGAAATGAGCAGTTTCTCCATATACTTCGCGTACATCGGTTTCTGGTTGAACCGCAACATATTCAGGGCATCTCCAACCTTGGCACCGCGGATCTGGTCTGCAACCAGTCTCATCTTTCGCGGCGACATCGGGCAATTCCTCAGTATAGCTCTAGCTTCCATTGTATTACTTTTTCTGCGTATGACCTTTAAATGTGCGGGTTGGTGCAAATTCACCCAATTTATGTCCCACCATGTTCTCTGTTACGTAAACCGGAATGAACTTGTTCCCGTTGTGAACTGCGAAAGTCTGTCCCACGAAATCCGGAGTGATCATAGATCTTCTCGACCAGGTTTTGATCACGGTTTTCTTGCCGGTTTCAATCTGAGACTGAACCTTTCGATCGAGTTTAATATCGACAAATGGGCCTTTTTTTAACGATCTTGCCATATCCTGTTATCCTATTTCTTGCGTCGTTCAATGATGAGACGATCCGACAAATTCTTGCGGTGCCTTGTTTTCTTACCTTTTGAAGGTATACCCTTGCGTGAACGTGCCTGTCCACCTTTCGATTTTCCTTCTCCTCCTCCTTGTGGGTGATCCACAGGGTTCATCGCTGCCGGACGTGTACGCGGACGACGACCCAACCAACGGTTTCTTCCTGCTTTACCCAATCGGAGCAAGCTGTGATCCGGATTCGACACAGTACCTATGGTGGCGATACAGGTGGAAAGGACCATACGTGTTTCACCTGAAGGGAATTTGATCACACAATAGCGACCATCTCTCGCCTGCAGCTGCGCGCTTGTTCCGGCGCTGCGGCAAACTTCACCCCCCTTACCGGGTTGCAATTCGATGTTGTGAATGATCGAACCAAGTGGCATGGATCCCAATGGAAGGGTATTCCCAACCTCCGGAGCCACATTTTCGCCACTCTCCACCATTTGTCCTACCTTCAAACCAACCGGTGCAAGGATGTATTTCTTTTCTCCATCTCCGTATTGGATCAGGGATATGAACGCAGAGCGGTTTGGATCGTACTCGATGCTCAAAACCTCAGCTGCTCCCTCTTTGGTACGCTTGAAGTCCACAACGCGGTAACGTCGTTTGTGTCCGCCCCCGATGTTTCGCACGGTCATCCGACCCTGATTATTCCGGCCACCGCTCTTCTTGATCGGAGCGAGCAGACTTTTCTCAGGCGTTGAGGTCGTTATTTCCTCGAAGGTGTTCGCGATGCGGAATCGCTGCCCTGGTGTTGTCGGTCTTAATCTCTTGACTGCCATAAATCTCTATGCACATTAGATACTCTCGTAGAAATCGATCTCCTGATCGCCTTTGAGCGTAACTATTGCTTTTTTAAAGTTTGACTTCTTTCCTCTCGCTAATCCTGTTTTGGTATAGCGAATTCGACGCTTTCCGCGGTAGACCATTGTGCTGATGCCTTCCACTTCCACGTTGTAAAGTTTCTGGATCTCATCAATGATCTGCGGCTTGGTTGCGTCAACCTCAACTACGAAGGCGTATTGATTCAACTTCTCCGAAAGTTGGTTCGATTTTTCCGTGATCAGCGGTTTTACGATTACTGCCATGATCTTAGTTGCTTAATTGTTCCTCTAATTTTCCAATGGAATCCTCCAACAGGATCAGACTTTTCGCCTTGAGAACCTGGTAGGTGTTAACATTTGAAGCAGGCAATACTTCCGCGTTTTGAACATTGCGGCATGACAGATATACGTTCTGATCTGTAGCTCCGGTTACCAACAATGTGCGCTCACCGCTCAAATTCAAGTTGCTCAGGAATTCCACGTAACTTTTGGTACTTGGAGCCTCCATGGCCAGCGAGTCCACAACATACACTTTGTTCTCAATGGCTTTGTAGGCCAGGGCAGAACGTCGTGCCACTTGCTTCAACTTTTTATTCAGTTTGAAACTGTAATCGCGCGGACGAGGCCCGTGCATACGTCCCCCACCTTTCATTACACCGGACCGAATTGCCCCGGCACGTGCCGTCCCGGTTCCTTTTTGTCTTTTGATCTTGCGTGTAGATCCCCTTACCTCACTGCGGTCCTTGCTCTTGTGCGTACCCTGACGTTGATTGGCAAGGTATTGCTTCACATCGAGATAGATCGCGTGATCATTAGGTTCTACGCCAAACACAGCGTCGGAGATCTCTACCTCACGGCCGGTTTCCTGTCCCTGACTGTTTAGTACTTTCAGTTTCATTATCTCTCTACAATTACATAGGCTCCCTTATGACCGGGAACGCATCCTTTCAATACGATCAGGTTATCTTCAGGCATGATCTTAACGATCTGCAGGTTGATGGCTTTCACCCGTGTACCTCCCATTCGACCCGCCATGCGCATTCCTTTGAATACACGTGCAGGGAATGAAGCAGCACCTACAGAACCCGGTGCACGCAATCGGTTATGCTGTCCGTGGGTGGCATCTCCTACCCCGCGGAAACCATGACGGCGAACAACACCCTGAAACCCTTTACCTTTTGAGGTTCCGATCACGTCAACGAATTGACCTTCTTCGAAAATGCTCACCGTGATCTCCTCACCCAACTTGATCTCGTGATCCATGTCGCCACGGAAATCACGAAACTCGTGCAGCTTGCGCTTCGGCGTAGTACCGGCTTTCGCAAAATGGCCGATCGCCGCTTTGTTGGAGTTCTTCTCCTTCACATCGTCGAATGCGATCTGCACCGCACGGTAACCATCCGTGTCCATATTGCGCAGTTGCGTAACTACGTTCGGCTCTGCCTGAATTACCGTACATGGAATATTTTTTCCTTCCTCGGAAAAAATACTCGTCATACCTACTTTCTTACCTATTATCCCTAACATGGCACTACACTTTAATTTCTACGTCTACCCCACTCGGCAATTCGAGTTTCATAAGCGCATCAACCGTTTTTGAAGTTGAGCTGTAGATATCCAACAGGCGTTTGTGAGCGCACAACTGGAACTGCTCGCGAGCTTTTTTATTCACGTGTGGAGAGCGCAGTACCGTGTACTTCTTCTTCTCCGTGGGCAAAGGGATCGGGCCGTTCACGATGGCACCGGTCACTTTTACCGAACGAACGATCTTCTCGGCTGATTTATCAATCAGGTTGTGATCGTACGACTTCAATTTGATTCTGATCTTTTGATTCACCATGATGCTTATGCTTTAACGGCTTTACCTTTCAATGCTGCCAATACATCGTCGGCGATGTTCTTGGGTACTTGTTCATAATGTGAGAATTCCATCGTAGAGCTCGCACGTCCGGATGAAATTGTACGTAGAGACGTTACGTAACCGAACATTTCACTCAATGGCACTTTCGCTTTGATCACCTGAGATCCGGCACGCTCATCAACACCCTCCATTTGTCCGCGACGACGGTTCAGGTCGCCCATGATATCTCCCATATTCTCTTCAGGAGTAACAACCTCCAGTTTCATGATCGGCTCAAGTAAAACCGGCCCGGCGCTCCTGGCAGCTGTTCGGAATGCCGATTTCGCGGCGATCTCAAACGACAACTGATCGGAGTCAACTGCGTGGAAGGATCCATCGAACAATCGCACCTTCATTTGGTCGATCGGATAACCGGCCAATACACCATTCTTCATCGCCTCCTTGAAGCCCTTCTCAACGGAAGGAATGAATTCACGTGGAATAGCACCACCGACGATCTCGTTCACGAACTGAAGGCCTTCTTTTCCTTCATCGATCGGTCCGATCTCGATTTGAATATCGGCGAACTTACCACGACCACCGGTTTGTTTCTTGTACACCTCGCGGTGCGCAAATTTTTGAGTGATCGCTTCTTTATAGGCAACCTGTGGAGCTCCCTGATTCGCTTCTACTTTGAATTCACGCTTCAAGCGGTCGAGAATGATCTCCAGGTGCAATTCACCCATACCACTGATCACGGTCTGTCCGGTCTCCTCATCAGTGCGAACACGGAAGGTAGGATCCTCTTCGGCCAATTTACCAAGGGCCATACCCAGTTTTTCGATATCGGCCTGCGTTTTAGGCTCGATCGCTACACCAATTACTGGCTCAGGGAAACTCATGGATTCCAGTACGATCGGATTCTTCTCGTCGCACAAGGTGTCTCCTGTGCGCACATCTTTGAATCCAACTGCTGCTCCAATATCTCCGGCCTCGATGCGCTCAAGCGCTTCGCGGTTATTGGAATGCATTTGGAAGATCCGGGAGATACGCTCTTTTTTACCGGTACGCGTATTCAATACGTAGGAACCTGCCTCCAGAACACCGGAGTACATGCGAAAGAATGCCAAACGGCCCACGAACGGGTCGGTAGCGATCTTGAATGCAAGGGCACTCATAGGGCTGTCAACCTTTGGCTCGCGAACAATGTCCTGCTCGGTATCCGGATTCGTTCCGTGGATAGCTCCAATGTCGATCGGTGAAGGCAGATAAGCTACAACCGCATCGAGCATCGCCTGAACTCCTTTATTCTTAAATGCAGAACCACAAAGAACCGGGAAGATCTCCTGGGCGATAACACCTTTGCGGATCGCTGCCATCATTTCAGTTTCAGTGATCGAATCCGGATCCTCGAAGAACTTCTCCATGAGATGCTCGTCGTACTCCGCAACCGATTCAACCAATTTTTCACGGTACTCAAGTACTGTATCGGCGATATCCGCAGGGATCTCAACCACCTGGTATTTGGAACCCAGTGATTCATCATCCCAAACGATCGCTTTATTTGTGATCAGATCCACAACACCTTTGAAGGTATCCTCGGCTCCGATCGGAATTTGCAATGGAACAGCGTTCGCACCAAGTTTCTCCTTGATGTCAGCAACAACCGCCAGGAAATCAGCTCCGGCACGGTCCATCTTGTTCACAAAACAAATACGTGGAACGTTGTATTTAGTAGCCTGACGCCATACGGTTTCAGACTGAGGCTCCACACCACTTACGGCGCAGAACAAACCTACCGCTCCGTCGAGAACGCGCAACGAGCGCTCAACCTCTACGGTAAAGTCAACGTGACCCGGAGTGTCGATGATGTTGATCTTGTAGGATTGTGTTTCTCCTTTGATCGCCTCACCTTGTGTGGTTGGGTAATTCCAGTTGGTAGTGGTAGCAGCGGAAGTGATGGTGATCCCTCGCTCCTGCTCCTGCTCCATCCAGTCCATCGTAGCAGCTCCGTCGTGTACCTCTCCAATCTTATGTGTAAGACCGGTATAGAAAAGAATACGCTCGGTAGTAGTTGTTTTACCGGCATCGATGTGCGCCATGATGCCGATGTTTCGTGTGTATTTAAGGTCGCGTTGTGACATGGTAACGGTCTATACTCTGAAGTGTGAAAAGGCTTTGTTCGCTTCCGCCATACGGTGCGTGTCCTCCTTTTTCTTTACGGAGGCACCTTCACCTTTCGATGCGGCGATAATTTCGTTCGCAAGTTTTAAGGACATGGATTTCTCATTGCGCGAACGGGCATATTTGATCATCCACTTGATCCCAAGAGCAACTTTGCGCTCCGGATTCACTTCAATCGGGATCTGGAAAGTAGCACCCCCAACACGACGTGCCTTCACCTCAACGGCTGGCATCACATTGTTCAATGCCTTCTTCCAGGTTTCGATCCCCGGCTCATCCTCGATCTTCTTGTCAACAATGTCGATCGCATCGTAGAAGATCTGACGTGCAACGGACTTCTTCCCTTGCCACATCATATTATTAATGAAGCGCGTAACGAGGGTATCGTTAAACTTTGGATCTGGGAGCAGCTCCCGCTTCTTAGCACTTGACTTTCTCATTATTTCTTAGGTCTCTTGGTTCCGTACTTACTGCGTCGCTGCGAACGGCCTTCAACACCGGCAGTATCGAGCGCTCCGCGGACAATGTGATAACGAACACCCGGAAGGTCCTTCACCCTGCCTCCACGCACCAGTACAATACTGTGCTCCTGAAGGTTGTGGCCCTCGCCCGGAATGTAAGCGTTCACTTCCTTGGAATTGGTGAGACGCACACGCGCCACCTTACGCATAGCGGAGTTTGGCTTCTTGGGAGTCGTGGTGTAAACCCGCGTGCACACACCCCGCCGTTGTGGGCAGGAATCCAGTGCGCGGGACTTGCTCTTCGACTCAATGGTCTTGCGTCCCTTACGAACTAATTGTTGTATAGTTGGCATACTAAATCGATCCAGATTTTTTTAAGGTCTGCAAAGGTACGCTTTGCAACGAATTAAACAAACGGATGTTCTATTTTTTTCGGGATTCCAATGAACCCGTTCTTACATAATATATATACCA
Organism: Flavobacteriales bacterium; assembly: GCA_020635435.1. Classification (GTDB taxonomy): domain Bacteria; phylum Bacteroidota; class Bacteroidia; order NS11-12g; family UBA9320; genus VMDK01. Next base: position 91,127 of record JACJZU010000002.1, on the reverse strand, counting down.
CATACCGGAGCCGCAGTGCCGGTTGTTTAACCGACATAGCTTACCGATTCCACGGCTTCAACGATCCGTTGTACGTTTGGCAAATAGGCCTCAACCAGAGTAGGTGCGTAGGGCAGCGGTACATCCCTCGATGTAACCCGAAGCACCGGCGCATCCAGATAATCGAATGCGCGATTCTGAACCATGAAGGCAATTTCAGAAGAGATCGAAGCCAATGGCCAGGCCTCCTCCACCACCACCAGGCGATTCGTTTTCTGAACGCTGCGGATAACCGTATCGTAATCAATCGGACGAACAGTGCGCAGGTCTATGATCTCGGCGTTGATCCCCTTCTCCATCAATACAGCATCGGCCTCCTCAACCACGCGCATCATCTTGCCAAAGGAAACGATAGTCACATCCGTACCAGGCTTCACAACATCCGCCAAGCCGATCGGAATGATGTACTCTCCATCGGGAATTTCCCCTTTGAAACCATACATCTGCTCACTTTCCATGAATATCACCGGGTCGTTATCGCGAATGGAGGCTTTCAACAACCCCTTGGCATCCTTCGGATTCGAAGGAACAACCACTTTTAAACCCGGTGTGTTTGCATACCAGTTCTCAAAATTCTGAGAGTGCTGCGCACCCAATTGGCCGGCACTACCTGTAGGACCCCGGAAAACCATCGGACAAGTGAAGTGACCTCCACTCATGGAATTCATCTTGGCCGCCGAATTGATCACCTGGTCGATGGCAACCAGCGAGAAGTTGAAGGTCATGAATTCTACGATCGGTCGCAGCCCATTCATTGCCGCACCCACTGCAATTCCGGTAAATCCCAATTCGGCAATAGGTGTATCGATCACCCGGCGCGGGCCGAATTCATCGAGCATACCCTGACTTACTTTATAAGCACCGTTGTATTCGGCAACTTCTTCCCCCATAAGGAATACGCGCTCATCCAAACGCATTTCCTCTTGCATCGCTTCACGAAGTGCCTCTCTGAATTGAACCGTTCTCATATGCATTCCACCTAAAATGGGCGGCAAAAATACATAATCGCTTTCAAAGCATATTGCTCAGATGACGGTTTGTGTCCATCGAAAAATGCTTCGGATTGCCACTTGTTCACCCTCGCCTGATCAGCTGCATGTATGAGCCTTGATATTCTATGCTGCATAAGTCTATATTATAATCATGATAATCACTATTTTTGATCAACGTAAAACCCGATAACTATGTCGAATTTATCCCTGAGGTCCCTGGCACTGGTTTGTGTGTGCACCTGTTTCCTTCAGTTCTCCTTTGCTCAACAGGTGACCATAACCACCGAATACGACACCCCTGAGAAAAATACCTGGAGTGGTGGCGTATATGCGGGAATAGATGTTCAGAATAATTCCGGAGGCCTACTCCTCGGTTTGAACGGTCGCTACACGTTAGGTAAAATAGCTACATTCAGCACGAACATCATGGTCGACATGACGAGTTTCACCGGCTCCGGAGGAATCATCCAATTTGATGAGGCACTTATGGACAAGCTTCCGTCCTACAAGAATCTTGAATTTCGGGGTGCCTATCATTTAACGGATAAGGAGGGCAGCCTTACAACCAAAGTCAAACTGGCCAAGATCGGCGACACGGAGTACAGCACTTCCCATAAAACCAAATCGCGCCGGACATTCGGACCAACAGCTTCGCTGAACATACAGAGTAGAGCTGCATCCCAGCATCTGGATTCCGTAACTATATATACGGTTGAGGATGAACAAGGTACAGACCCCGGTCATGTTAAAGATCTGGTGGCCGGCCAAACCAATGTAGTACTCGGGGTTGGTGTGCAACTCGGTCAGTACACCTGGTTCAAAGGCCGCTTCGATGCTCCCTCGATCAGCATTTCAAAGAATAAGAGCATCAAACGAACACTCACAACCAATTTCGAACTGCTCTATGCAGTTGCCATCGCCACGGGAGATGAGGCTTACTTCAAATCCGGTGATCAGCCTTTACAGACCTATAAATTGAAGGAAGTGGAAAAGAAAAGGATCGGATTCCGCATCGCCACGGATATAGGGACCAATAAGCCCGGAATATTCCAAAAGGCAGAGATCGGTTACCGACCGGGTATAGCTAGTCCGAACAAACAATCGGATTTCCTCAATCAAGCCTATCTGCTGTTCGGTATCGGCTTCTCCTTCTGATCAGTTGCGAAGCCGCAGGTGCTTCGGATAGAGGTTGTTGATCCTATTACCTGCCATTTTACCCCATCCCAGTGCAACTCCCCTGTACTGGAGTAACACATGATCTCGCTTTGCGGCATGCGTCAGAGCCTCACCGCGCAGGTATTTCAGCGCATCGACCAACTCGATCTCCAACTGTTGCGGGGCATGAACGGAATCGGGATGCATGGCCAGATCATAGGAAGGGGCGAACTGTCCGCCCTTTTCAGTCCCAAGGAATAACCCCGATTTCATTATGAGCCCTGCCGATCGGATCTCCTGAGCCAAAGCCCATTCGTCCATTGCGGTTCGCGTATATCCCCGCTCATTTCGCATCACCTGATGATCTTCTGCATAAAGCCAGTCGGGCAAGTCGGAATTGCTCTTCACCGGCTTGATCAAAGGGCGATCTCTTTCGTCGGAGCCCTGCATCTTGCGAAAGGCCGCTATGAAAAATCCCTCCCCACGAACCTTGTGCGGCCAGCACTGATACCCAACCGAAGAGTTACCCTGAATGATTTCAAGGCCCCATGCTTCATCCATTGGTATTCGGAGCGGTTCCATATGAAAATGCTCCACCAGATGATCGCATTGTGCGATATTCTCCTCCGGATTATAGGTGCAGGTCGAATAGATCAAGATCCCACCTGTTTTCATCAGATTTGGAACATCATCCAGGATCTGCCTCTGCCGGATGGCACAACCCCTGGCCTTCTCGGGTGTCCATTCCGCTCTGCTCGGCGGATCTTTTCGGAATAATCCCTCCCCGGAGCAAGGCGCGTCAACCAAAACAAGGTCGAATTGCACACCAGTCCCGCCAAGGCGCATGGCATCCGAATTGATCACGATGTGTTTGTCCGTTCCCCAACGAATGGAATTTTCCTTCAGCACCTGAGCCCGCTTCAGATCGATCTCGTTCGATACGAGCAGCAATTCAGAAAAATGATCTTTCAGGATTAGCGATTTACCGCCCGGTGCAGCACACAGATCCAGTATGCGGGCATCGGGTGCCAAATGGAACCGGCCAATTACATGCGCAAGCAGCATGGAACTTGCTTCCATGGGATAATAGACCCCTCCGTGATAGAAGGGATCCTTTGAAAAAGCAGGACGCTCCAGGAGGTATCTCCCCTGCCCATCCCAAGGCACATATTCCATTTCCAGCCAGGGATGGTCGATGGGCAATTTGGCCCGATTCAACCGAACCGATACCGGGCTATCGGAATGGAGTATCTCCTCAAAAAGACCCGGCTCCACCCCCTGTTCCCTGATCCGGTTCAGAAAGGCCGATGGTATGATCGGTTCTGCTCGCATATAATATTATGTCCTTTGATCCGCTCTAATCCAATTCCGATCCGTCTTCATTCCTTTCCGGCTTCCCGATCTTTATTCGGAACTTCCTGCCATCGATCAAGAGCATCGCACCTTCCGCCTCTCGGATCATTTTTGAACGTTCTCCATCCAACTGCAGCTCTGCCAAACCGCTTTGTTCCGATTTGTCGGTGAACCATACCGTTTCCAACATGGGATCCGCCAAACGGACAGTTGCCATTCCATCGGCCATTTGAATGGCGGTATGATCGGTTTCAGGCAGATCGAAGGGATCGTGGCTGGCCCAAAAAATGGTACAACCATGTTCAAGGCGATAATCTTGTATAAAATTTCTGAAACGTTCCTTTGATTGACGGTCCATTACCGACAGGGGCTCATCGAGAAGCAACACCTGCGGCGGCTCGATCAGTGCACAGGCGATCGCGGTTCTCTGCTTCTGACCGGCGGATAGCTGGGCAGTTCTCCGGTTGAGAAGTGCTTGCAGATCCAGTACTCCGATCAGCTTTTCAAAAAGCTCCGATCGCAATCCGCTTTTCGCAGCAAGTTCCATATTCTCGCGTACCGTCATATTCTGAAAGGTGGCGTAATTCTGGAAAACCATACGCAATCCCCTCGATCCGGGTTGCAGGTATATTTTATGGTGTGAATCCGACCATAAGTGCTCACCGATCCGGATGTACGCTTCCGTGCATCTGTTGAGTCCAGCCAGGGTTCTTAAAAAACTGGTTTTTCCGGAGCCTGAAGGACCCAAAAGCATATAAAGTCCGCCGGTTTGCAGCTCAAGGTCGGCTTGAAGGGCAAATCGGCCCGCTTCTCCATGTGTCCGGATCTTTATCAGGATCTTTTCCATAGCAATCCGGTGGCATTTCGGTTCAACAAATTCATGAAGAGCATCACTAGAAAGGTGAAGGCCAGCAAAATGATCGACAACTTATTCGCCTCCGGGTAATTCATGGCCTCTACCTGATCGTATATGGCGATCGAGGCCACACGGGTAACCCCGGGCACATTTCCCCCGATCATCAATACTACGCCGAACTCACCCACGGTATGTGCAAATGTGAGGATCAAGGCCGCAATGATGGAAGACCGAAGGTTGGGGATCAGTACTTTTGTCCAAAGGGCATATCCCTTCAAATTGAGTATGGCTGCCTGTTCGAGCAACTCCCCGGGGAGATTCTGCATACCCGAACGGATGGGCTGAACGGCAAAAGGCAAGCTGTAGATCATTGAAGCGATCACAAGTCCCTCGAAGGAAAACACCAGTTGAACGCCCAGGGTTTCAAGCAACCACCGGCCAAGTGCCGAATAGGGACTGAAGCTGAGCAGCAGATAAAAACCCAATACCGTAGGTGGCAATACCAGCGGCAAACTGATCATGGTCTCGAAGAGTACCTTGCCCTTAAAACGACTTGTGGCGAGAAACCGCGCCACAGGCAACGAGATCAGAAAAAGCAAACCTGTTGTTACCGCAGCAAGTTTAAAAGTGAGCCAGAATGCCTGCCAGTCCATTGCCGGCAAAGTAACACAATGCCCGCGAAAGGTTCAGGGATTTAGGTAACCGTGTTTATGCAGGATGTTCTGAGCCGATGCAGATCTCAAATATTGGAGCAGTGCCATCGATTCCCGTTCTCCGGAGCTCTGTTGAACCCCTATTGCGGCTTGGAGGATCGGTTCGTAAAAGGTCGTATCGGCAAATCGCCAATTGAGGGAGTACGTGCCTATGTCGTCCGCAACGGCCGATGCAGCCGTTATCCCCACATCTACCGCTCCGGTACGGATAAACTGATTGACCTGAGCAACATGCTCACCGAATACGATCTTATCCTGCACCAAGTTCCATATCCCGCGATTCTCCAGATACCTCCGTGCAGCTTCACCATAAGGTGCGATCCCGGGATTTGCGATCGCCACATGCCGCAGTTTCTCCGGATCCTCCAGAAGCAGTACAGGATCTGTGTTTTGAACGACCGACCATAGGATCAGCCTTCCCCGTGCATAGGGAACAGGCTCGCCGATCGCCCTGCCCGATCGCTGCAATTGGTTCGCGTAGTGGGTATCGGCTGAAACGAATACATGGTATGGTGCGCCATGCAGGATCTGATTCAACAAATTCCCCGATGACCCTGAGACAAGCTCCGCTGCTATCTGGGTTTGTGCATGGAAACTATCCAGCAGTTCGCGCATGCAATATTGCATATTGGCTGCAACGGCAACACGTATCCCCGTGTTTCCCTTTTCCATGCATGAAGCGATGGTCGTGAGGAATACAGCGAGCAGAACAAAATGATGAAATTTCCGAATCAATTGCTTACTCATTGGTCACTTTGCCGGTTAAATTGGAAAGCCCGAGTTCCGGTGCGGTTCCATTTCTCAACAAATCAAGTAAGAAACACTCAAGTTTCGGCAATGCAGTTTCAACAATTCCTCCCCTTGTGAAACGGGTATGTACGTGGCTTCGGCCAAATCTGCACGGCATCGGTCATCGGGCACCGGATCCGGATGCCGCGGAACAGATGAAAATAAAAAAAGTGGGACCGAGATCCCGCTTTGAAGTCTGAAAGCAATTGGACACTATTTTATTTCCACTCTCTTTCCCGGAGGAGGCAATTCAACCTGCTTCTTCGTGAGGATCAACTTCAGGATTCCATCCTCATAGGTCGCCTCCACCTCGTCACTATCAACGTTCTCCGGGAGCGTGAAGGATTTGCTGAAGGAGCGCGTGATGAATTCCTTTCGGGTGTAATTCTTCTTCTTTTCCTCATCTCTTTGCTCATGCCTGCCCTCAACCAGGAGTACCCTGTTGTCGATACTGATGTTGAAATCTTCCTTCTTGAATCCTGGAGCTGAAAACTCCAGTTCATAGCACGAATCATTGTCTACCACATTTACGGCAGGAGCCCATTCCAGATTTGGCGAACGAAGATTCAACCAATCCTTGTCAAACAGATCCGACATGGTCGGAAACAAACCGAAGTCTTTTTTAATAAGTGCCATGATCGTAATTATTTAGTTTGTCAATTCAAGATTCGGTCTGTTAAACGAGATTTCCTGTGACATGGGTCAAACAAGGCGATGATTTTTCTCAGAATTTTAAATCCCAAGCCGGAGGAAGAGAAATGGAATTCATTTAATTTCGGACTTCAACATTAGAAAGCTATGAATCGCAAAGAATTCTTAAGTAAGTCGGCCGGCGCATTCGCCGCTTTGAGTGTAACAAGTATGCTTCGGGCACAATCCGACAGTTCGGGCAATATCCGCGAATTTGTGCATGAGATCGAGTGGAGATCGGGCAGTACCACCTACCTGGACAAATACACTTTTCGCATCTCAAATTCAGCTGTGAGTTATGGCGAACTCGACCGGGTTGAATTAGAGGTAAGCTCCGGGGAAAAGGGTGGTTCCTTTTCATCCCGAAAGATCGGGGTATACGAAGCTGAGGTTCGAAAGTTGAAAGTTTTGGAAGAAGGGACATCGGTCCAACTCAAATGCAAACCTTTCAGTTGGGTGAAGGGACAATCGCTGATGCGGGATGAACCATTCGGTATGATCGGAGAAAAGAAGAATTTCATTTTGGTGAGCATCACCGAACAGGATAATTCCGACAAGAACTACATACGGGTGATGGATAAGAAGAAAAGAGAACTAGCTTACGTCAAAGAGTACGTTCTCGAGACACCCGATTTCGAAATTGACTCTTCCGGTTGCTTCCTGGCAACCGCCAGTGCCGATCACAAGGGGATCTCCCGGAAATCGCCCGAAATGAAAGCCATGTATCGCTTTCATGATGAGTTTGTGAGCAGATCGGAAATGGGACGTGAAATGGAAAAGGAATACTACCGATTGGCTCCTATTGTTGTTGGATTGATCAATCGACACCCCCAAAAAAATGAGATCATGGATCGTATGTACGACGACCTGTTCAAGCCCTGTGTGGAATTGATCGAAGCAAACAAACAAGAAGAAGCATTCGCCTACTTTGCATCCTACTCCTATGCCTTGAAGGATGCATTGAACCTCGAATAGCCCGTTCTTCCGGCCCGTCCGTTGAAGACCGTATTCGGGTCCGGAAACTGATAAAAGTCCGTTTTATTCCTGAATAACGGTCATAGCTTTGTGATCGATCTATACTTGTGAGATGGCAAGGCATCGCTTCGGGTTCGCACTGATCCTGAGTTTGATCAATGCGCCCTTATTCGCTCAGAACTACCCGCATTATTCCGGGGATCTTTGTCCAAATCTTTCTATTGATGTTTACGGTTCGGGCTCGGTTTTTTCGCTCAGCTATGAATTCAATGCACAAAAGAGCGGGCAGGTACCCCTTGTTTTTGCCCTTGGTATGGGATACAACGAGGAATTTCTCACGTTCACCAACCGGAAACGCGGTCAGTACCTCACCATTCCCCACCGCGCCACGATCCTTGCGGGAAGCGGGAATCACTATTTCGAAGTGGGTTTAGGAGCCACAGCCCTAATAGGTTCTCCCCCCGACCACTATTACATCTATCCGATCATGGGTTGGCGATTCGACCCCGGTCGCAATGGGAATGTGAATTTCCGCTTATTTGCGAATTTCCCCTTTCAGGGGAACTCAGGCCGGATCCTGTTCATTCCCTTTGGTCTCAGTCTCGGCATCTTACTCAAATAGTTCAACGCCTAAACGGACACCCGTGTTCGCTTAGATCGCACTGTCACGTTTTATCAATACGCTTCAACGGCATATCAAATGGCATCCGTGATCGGGTGCAAACTGCACGATCGCCAACGGCAGCATCTTACCTGGTAAAAAGGTACTTCTCCCGAGCCCGTTGAATTTTGCCAATTACCTTTTATTTGTAACCCTGTGGCAGAGAAGTTCATCGACGTAGAGAAGATCATCGGGGACAAGAATCCCAAACTGTTGAAGCGCATGCCGGCTTTCCTCATTCGGTATTTGAAACGCATTCTTCATCAGGAAGAAGTGAATTCTATTCTCGCCCAGAACAAAGATCTGATCGGAGCCGATTTTTGCCGGGAGATCGTTCAGCGTTTCAACCTGCAATTACACACCGAAGGCCTTGAAAACGTTCCGGTCGAAGGTGGCATCATCCTGGCTTCGAATCACCCGCTCGGAGGTATGGACGCCATGGCCATTGTGGACCAGTTTGCGGATCACCGACCCGATATACAGTTCATCGTCAACGATGTACTCCTATCCCTGGAAAATCTCAAAGGCCTGTTCGTTGGGGTGAATAAATACGGCTCAACCGCAGTGAGCAGTTTACAGAATGTAGACACCCTGTTCCGGTCGGAGAAGGCCATTTTCCTGTTTCCAGCCGGTTTGGTGAGCCGTAAGATCGATGGGCGCGTTCAAGATCTCGAATGGAAGAAGACCTTCGTGACCCGGGCGCGGAAATACAATAAACCGATCATTCCCGTTCATATAGCCGGTAGCCTGTCCCCTTTCTTCTACCGACTTCATCTGATCCGCTCATTTTTGGGGATCAAGGCCAATATTGAGATGCTGTATCTGGTCAATGAATTATTCAAGCAGAAAAACCAGTCTATTCATATTACTTTCGGCAAAGCAATTAGCCCGGAAGAATTGGATGATACCCGCTCGGATGTTCAATGGGCTTCCGAGATACGCAGAAGATCTTATTTACTCGCTAAATCCTGACAATGCCGAACAGTGAATCGCACATAGCCCCTCCTGTGCCCCGAGAAGTGTTGCGTTCGGAGTTGAACGAACAAACTTTCATTCGCCGAACGAACAAGGGCAATAATGAGATCTATATTGTCAATTGCCACAACAGCCCGAATGTTCTGCATGAAATAGGTCGATTGCGGGAGCTCACCTTCACCAGAGCAGGTGGAGGAACCGGTAAGCCCGTTGACCTGGATGAATTCGATCTCTCCGAAAATTGCTATAGCCAGCTGATCGTTTACGCGCCTGAAGAACAAGAGATCATAGGTGGATATCGCTTCATCGATTGTTCCCGCATCCTCAACATCGACCCCATCCCGCTCTCAACGGCACATTACTTCAACTTCTCACCTCGTTTCATCGAAGAATATCTCCCCTATACCATCGAACTGGGTCGGTCCTGGATCCAACCGCTCTACCAATCCGGAGCCTATGCGCGCAAGGGGATCTTCGCCCTCGACAATCTCTGGGATGGCCTCGGTGCAATAAGCGTCGACAATCCGCATATACGGCATTATTTTGGAAAGGTGACCATGTATCCAAGCTATGACCAAATGGCGCGGGATGCCGTTCTTCTCTTCATGCGCCATTATTTCGGCGATCCCGACCAACTGGTTCAACCCATTCACCCCTTGCAGATCAACCCCAACCCCGACTTTATGGCCGAATTGAACGGTTTGGACTACAAGGAAGGTCACAAGGTGCTGGGCCGATTCGTGAAACAACACGGTGAACATATTCCTCCGCTCATCAATTCCTATATGTCGCTTTCCCCAACAATGAAAAGTTTTGGAACCGCCCTCAATCCCGATTTTGGTGGTGTGGAGGAAACAGGCATACTCGTAACCATTGCCGACATCTACGACGAGAAAAAGGAACGCCATGTGGTCACCTATACACCAAAAAAAAAGACCTGATCATCGATTCGAATGATCGGCTCAAAAAGAACGCATAAATTCGAATCCATGAGATCAATTCTACTGGCAACCAGTATCTGCATCGCTTCGGGCCTTCATGCCCAGAAAAAGGAAAGCGGCTGGGATGTGCAAGTTCCCGCCGAGCCACATCGAAAGGTTGTGATCGAGACCGATGAAGGAACCTGGATGAACCTGGACGTAAGTCCGGATGGGAAAACGATCGTGTTCGATATGCTCGGAGATATCTATTCCATGCCTGTTGAAGGTGGGGAGGCCAAACTCCTCCGGGGCGGGCACGCCTTTGAGGTTCAACCCCGTTTCAGTCCCGATGGCAGGCACATTTCATTCACAAGCGACGCAGGTGGCGGCGATAATATCTGGGTGATGCGTTCCGATGGCTCGGATGCCCGTCAGATAACGAGGGAGAATTTCAGGCTCCTGAACAATGCCGTTTGGACACCCGACGGGAATTATCTGATCGCGCGAAAACACTTCACATCTCAACGATCCCTCGGAGCCGGCGAAATGTGGATCTATCATAAAAGCGGAGGATCCGGCGTACAACTCACCAAAAGAAAGAACGATCAACAGGATGCCGGAGAGCCTTGTGTAAGCCCCGACGGACGCTATGTATACTACAGCGAGGACATATACCCCGGTGGCTACTTCCAGTACAACAAGGATCCGAATAGTCTGATCTATTGCATCAGGCGTTACGACCGTCGCGAGGGCAAGCTCGAAACCTTCATCAGCGGACCCGGAGGGTCGTTCCGGCCACAAATTTCGCCCGACGGTAAAAAACTGGCCTTTGTGCGCAGGGTTCGAACGAAAACAGTGCTTTTTGTTCAGGATCTGGAAACCGGGGAACAAAAACCGGTGTTTGACGATCTGTCGAAAGACCAACAGGAGGCCTGGGCCATTTTTGGGGTGTACACAAATTTCAATTGGTGCCCCGACAATGAACACGTGATCATCTGGGCACAGGGCAAGATCCAAAAGATCAATACAAATACGGGACAGGCCTCGGTGATCCCATTTCTGGCAAAAGCGGAGCACAGCATCGTCGATGCCCTTCAGTTTCCCCAGCAACCGGCTCCGGACAATGTGCAGATCAAAGCGATCCGGCAGGCAGAGACATCACCGGACGGAAAGTACCTGGTATTTAATGCTGCAGGTCATATCTGGAAGAAGAAATTGCCGAACGGCAAACCGGAGCGACTCACCAGCGATCATGATCTCGAATTCGATCCTGCTTTTTCCCCCGACGGCAAAACCGTGGTTTATGTAACCTGGAACGACGAAACACGTGGAAGTATTCGCAAGATACCCATTCAGGGTGGTGTAAGCACCAAACTCACGGCCCAAAAAGGTATTTACAGAAGTCCCTCCTTTTCGGCCGACGGCAGCCGCATCGTGTATCAAAAAGAAGGAGGCGATGCCGACCTGGGCCTGGCCTATTGCGTCAATCCCGGCATTTACTGGATGTCCGCCGATGGCGGCACCACCCATTTTGTAACCGAAGATGGCGATCTGCCCAAATTCAATGCAAGTGGCGACAGAATATACTTTCAAACCGGAGGCTTTCTCTTCGGGGCCCTGGACAAATCCTATCACAGCATCGATCTGAACGGTCAGGATAAAAAGGAGCATTTCCATTCCAGCTATGCCAATCAATTCGCCATAAGTCCCGATCAGAAATGGCTTGCCTTTGGAGAACTGCACAATGTGTATGTGATGCCCTTTTCCGAAACCGGTAAAACGTTCGAACTGAGCGCCGGAACAAAGGCCTATCCGGTGCGAAAACTCTCCCGCGATGCCGGCATCAACCTGCACTGGGGCGCAAACAGCAAACAGATCATCTGGACCTTAGGCGATACTATGTACCGCACCAGTCTGGATCGGGTTTTTACATTTGTGGAGGGTGCACCTGATAGCCTGGGGAAAATACAACCGGAGAAATTCGCGATCGGACTTGAACTGAAAGCGGATATCCCCGAAGGATTGCTTGCACTGGTTGGTGCAACGATTATCACCATGAACGGGGAGGAAGTGATCGAGAACGGCATTGTATTGATCGAGCGCAATCGCATCAAAGCCATCGGGAAACAGGGCGAACTCAATATTCCATCAAACGCGAAGGTGATAGATGTAAAGGGCAAGGTGATCTTACCGGGCTTTGTAGATACACATGCGCATTTACGCGGATTCCGCTACGGCATCTCACCACAGAAATCCTGGGCCTATTACGCCAATCTGGCCTACGGAATAACCAGCACGCACGATCCGTCGTCCAATACGGAAATGACCATGTCGCAGTCGGAAATGGTGCGCACAGGGATCATGGCAGGCCCCCGGATCTTCAGTACCGGCACGATCTTGTACGGTGCCGATGGCGATTTCAAGGCCGAGATCAATGATCTGGATGACGCCCGCTCTGCCATCCGCCGCACCAAAGCCTTCGGGACCTTCAGCGTGAAGAGCTACAACCAGCCACGCCGTGAACAGCGGCAACAGGTGATCAAAGCGGCCCGCGAAGAACGGATCATGGTTTACCCCGAGGGTGGTTCCACATTCTATCACAACCTCACCATGATTCTCGATGGGCATACGAGCATTGAACACAACCTGCCCATAGCTCCGCTCTACAAGGATGTGATCGAACTGTGGAGTGCATCCAAAACCGCCAATACACCCACCCTGATCGTAAATTATGGAAGTTTGAGCGGTGAAAATTACTGGTACCAGACCACCAATGTGTGGGAAAACGAAAAGCTGCTGCAATTCACGCCCCGAGCCGTGATCGACAGCCGGGCAAGGCATCGAACCATGGCTCCGATGGAAGAATACGAGAACGGACATATACTCACCGCCCGGTCCTGTAAAAAGCTCGTTGATGCCGGTGTGCACATGTGCGTAGGCGGACACGGACAATTGCAAGGTCTCGGCGTGCATTGGGAGATCTGGAACCTCGCACAGGGCGGACTCACATCCATGGAATGCCTGCGTGCAGCGACCATTCATGGCGCAGCCTACATCGGCATGGAAAAGGATCTGGGCAGCATTGAAGCCGGCAAACTGGCCGACCTCATTGTTTTGGATGAGGATCCGAGACAGGATATCCGAAATACCAATTCGGTGCGTTACACTATGATCAACGGGCGCTTGTACGAAAGCTCGAGCATGCATGAGATCGGTAATCACCCCAAAGAGCGCAGTAAATTCTATTGGGAGTTGGATGGGGCAAGCTCGAATTTCCCCTGGCACGAAGGGAGCCGAAGTTTTGAGCACCACCAATGCAGTTGCCGGCATTGATAGGTGTTGTATATTCGGTGAATGGCTGAAGACGCGTACATACTGGAACGTATTCGAAATGCCCTCAGGGAGCAGCGGGTTAGCTGGACCGAGAAGCGCATGTTCGGCGGCAATTGTTTCATGGTAGACGATAAAATGCTGCTGGGAACCTATAAAGGCGGAATAATGGCCCGGGTAGACCCCCAACGGGCAGATGCGTTGATGTCGGAGGCCGGCGGATCGCAGATGAACCATGGTGGCCGACCCATGACAGGTTATGTAATGCTCGAAATCCAGGAGGTGGATCGCGAAGATCAGCTGGAATTTTGGGTGGCCCGATGCCTCGAATTCAATCCAAAAGCCAAAAGCAGCAAGAAGAAATGAGTCCAAGGAATTTTGATCATCAATGTGCACGGGCTGCACTTATGATACAACCTGTTTGCTTCGACTTCAACCCGCAAACCGCAGCAACAAATCCCTTCCAGCACCCGGTCGACATAGACCGGAAAAAATTGGAAAAAGAGATCTATCTCGAATTCCGTACTGTCTATGTGCGGGTTCAGTATCAAGGTGTGAAAATGCTGTATCTGCCGGACACCGAGATCCCTCCAAAACCCGATGCCTTGTTCTCCAACAACTGGGTGAGCACACACCGCGACGGAACCATGGTGCTCTATCCCATGATGGCTCCAAACCGACGACCCGAACGCAGGCTCGACGTTATCGACAAAATGCGCGAGGGATTCGAGATCACGCGGGTGATCGATCTGAGCTACCTGGAGCACGAAGGGAAATTCCTCGAGGGAACAGGTAGTTTGGTATTCGACCATGTTAACAAATTTGTATACGCTTGTCTATCGCCACGTACACACCCGGAGGCCGTGCGCCTGGCAGCGGAGCATCTGAAACACGAGCCTGTGATCTTCAACGCCTTCGACCGCAACCACCGGCCCATTTACCACACCAATATGATGCTCTCCATAGGGCCGGGATATGCGGTGATCTGCGCCGACGCCATAACCGACCTCTACGAGCGAAGAACAGTTCTCGATGCTTTAACAGAAGGCGGCTTTGAAATTATTGAGATCAGTTTGGAACAAATGGAGCGTTTTGCTGCCAATATTATTTGCACGGGAGGCCTTTGGAACAACGATGGCCGAATGATTGCAATGAGTTGGACAGCCTACGACTCTTTCACTGATGAACAAAAAGCCAAACTCCGGAAATATGGGGTCCTCAAAAGGATGGATATACCCCTTATTGAAAAGTATGGAGGCGGTGGCGTGCGCTGCCTCATTACCGAAATTTTCCCGACCACCATATACAGAATGGTTGAGCAACACTTCTTTTAAAACAGCGTTTACCTATTCGGAAAATGGGTATTTATCCAATATGAATAGGGCTGTAATACTGATCATTTTGGGGAGCCTGACCTTACAACCTGTCCTTGCCGGTACAGGAGCGGCTCCAAACGGACTTCTTGACGAGCGGAAAGATCCTTACCGCAAATTGGCGCGTTTGTACGAACGGGACAAAGACAAATGTCTCAACCGCTCGGTACATTTGAGTAAACGAAGTCCTCAACTTCCATCTCCACACTACTTCTCGGCAACGATCTATTTCGATAAATACCGTGTGGAGAAAACGCTACGCAAAAAAGCGAGTGCCATGACCCGTGCATTGAGCTCCGTGCGACTGCTCTACCGATCCGATACCGCCCGATGGGCCGGTAATCGGTCCTGGAAGGAACCTGTCGACATCATCCTCGATTCGGCACGCGTGCTCACCAGATCTCTGCTCATCGCAAAAGACACTTCCCGGGCCAGCAACATATCCAGAAAATATGAAGGGATCACCGGTACTTCGCTGATGCCTTCCAGAACCCAACCCAAAAAAGCAGATGTTACCGTGAACAGTACCTACGGATTTCGGAACGGACAATACTTCGGAATGCCCATGGGGACCGAAGAAGTGGCCTCGCACAGCGAATTGAAGGAAAAACAACTCCTGCAACTGATCAATGCCGAGCGCCGAAAACGGGGTATGAAGGAACTGGTTTGGGAAGAAGACCTCTCACGCGCCGCGCGCTACCATGCCTACGACATGGCCAAACAGGGCTATTTCGAACACGATTCCTACGACAGTCTGAATGGAGAATTGGTGGAGATCGGAGGAACTTTTGAACGCATCCGGAAATTCTACAGCCGGAGTTTTGTGAATTCGGAGAACTTGGCAGCCGGAAGTTCCGATGCCCTGGGCACCTATAATCAATGGTTCAGCAGTGCCGGACATAACGCCAATATGTTCAACTCCTCCAGTGGGAAAGTGGGCATCGGGGTACATTTCGATCCCAACAGCAAGTGGCAGTATTACTGGGTATTTTGCACCGCGTACTGATCAAAAAATGGATAATGGACAAGGCCGGAAAAATCAAATCCGGCCTTTTTTATTGAACTTGCCACAGCTTTTCAGATCCGGGAAGGCGAACAAGAGATCAACTATGCATCAAACCGAGGAAAACGCCAAAGAACAACTTCTGGAAAATATAGATCGGCAGGCAAAGGTGCGGGCTCAATTGGATCCCGAAAGTACGCTGCGCCGCAACTGGACCGAGCAGGTCACCGAATTCGCCCACCATTTTACGGACCATATTCACCAATGGAACGGTTATTATCCGGGAACTGAAACCGCAGAACTTGCTCTGTCGGATACCGTTGAAGACATGGGCACCTTGTTGCAGCGTTATGAAAAGTACATATCCCGACAAGGCGTATCCCCGGCATCGGCGGGACATTTGGGCTATATCCCGGGTGGCGGCATATACACCTCCGCCCTGGCGGATTATCTGGCTGCAGTAACCAACGAATATGCGGGCATACACTTCGCCGGTCCGGGAGCTGTTGCCATTGAGAATGCTTGTATCGATTGGTTGAAGCAGATCTTCGGATTTCCGCAGAACAGCGTAGGCAACCTCAGTTCTGGCGGTTCGATCGCCAATCTGATCGCACTTACCTCGGCCAGAGACAAACATCGCGTAAAAGGTGCCGCTATCGAAAAAAGCGTGATCTATACCAGTCCGCATGTACATCACTGCATTCAGAAGTCGCTGCGGATCATAGGATTGGAAGAGGCCCCCATACGACTTTTAAAGCTAGACAACGGCCATCGCATCGACGCCAATGAACTTGAACAAACTATACAAACCGACCGGAAAGCGGGCCTGAACCCATTTCTGGTGATCGCCTCTGCCGGAACCACCGATACCGGCGCTGTGGACCCGCTGAATGCCATCGCCGACCTGTGCGAAACCGAGAATCTGTGGTTTCATACCGACGCGGCCTACGGCGGATTCTTCATACTTTGTCCGGAAAAGCAACAGCTCTTCCGGGGCATTGAACGGGCCGATTCCGTGGTTGTGGATCCTCATAAGGGCATGTTCCTTCCATACGGGATCGGGGCGGTATTGGTACGTGACCGCGAAGCGGTCATGCATTCCAATCACTACTTCGCCAACTACATGCAGGACGCTTTCGCGGAGCATGAAATGATCAATCCCGCGGACGTCTCCCCCGAACTCACCAAGCATTTTAGGGGTTTACGCATGTGGCTTCCCTTGAATTTGCACGGAATTGAACCGTTCCGCGCCGCGCTCTCTGAAAAGTTACTCCTCACTCAATACTTCCGCCAACTCCTATCGCAAAACGGCTTCATGCTCGGCCCCGAACCCGACCTGAGCGTAAGTTACTTCTGGTGGCCCGATGCCAAAGATCCGGATGCTTACAATGAACTCCTCATGAAGGAGATCCACCGGGACGGACGGGTAATGTTGAGTTCCTCGCGGATCGATGGCAGGTACGTTATACGTATTGCCATACTCGCCTTCCGCACAGGACGGAATACTGTGGAAGAGGCGATGGAGATGGTGCTTCGGTGTAAGGAGCGGGTGGATGAACTGATGTAGATCCGGCTGGGTAGTGAATGAATTGTTCAGGTGCAAAACAGTGAATTCGAATGATCGCTGATTCGAGTTGAGGGTAATCTTGAGGTAATTGAAAAAACTTGGTGGCGATTGCAGCAAACTTGTCCTATTGTATATTTGGTTATGCTTTAAAATATGGGTCATATAAGTGCGTATATTCTCCGGGATAGGTGTGATATGTGCACTTTTATTGCGTATATAAACAAGTTATGCACAAGCGTAAAGGACGATCGAAAGATACTTTAACATAAAAACAAAATGGAAAATAGAATAATCTTTAAATGCTTTATTTCATCACCTAGTGATTGTAATGACGAAAGAAATAATTGCATAAAAGTGATTAAAGAAATAAACTCAGGATTTGCGAAACATTTTGGTATCGGCATTGAAACATTCATGTGGGAATATGACGTTTTGCCTGACATGGGGAGAAACGGACAAGATATTATTGATGAATACATTAAGAAATCGAACTATGATGTGTTTATTGGGATTATGAAAAATAAGTTTGGCCACCCAACGAAAAAGGCAGGTAGTGGTACCGAACATGAATTTCAAGATGCTCTTGAAAGGAAAAAAAATAGTCAAAATGGCTTGCCCAGAATTGTTCTTTTCTTTGGAAAAGAAAATGTTGACCCCGAAAAATTTGACTTTGAACAATATCAGAAAGTCAAATCATTTAAATCAGAAATATCATCAGAAGGATTATACGTTGACTACAGTAACATTGATAATTTTGAACAACAATTAAAGCAGAAATTAGAGCTATTCATTAAAGAAAATACACAAATTGAAAATGCTGAAAAAAAAGTGTCAGAAATTGACATTATTTTAAAGCACCTTGAAAACGATCTGGAAGAATCACTTACAACTTATAATGAAAAAACACCTGTTTGGATAGAACCTATAATTAGTTCAAAAAAGGAAATTCCAAACAACCCAACAAAGAACTTTAAGAACAAAATAGAAATTGAATCAATTATTCAGAAACCTAGCGATATTATCATTAAAGCACCTTCTGAATTTGGATTAACTTCTTTAGCGCACTTTATCAAACTTGAAGCTTATAAACTTGGGAAAATATTCTTCTATGTTGATTCTAAGAAAACAAAAAAGCACAAAATTGTAAATCAGATTAAGAGAGAAGTTGAAAATTACTATTTCACTAATTCTGATAAAATTGATTGTATACTATTAGATTCTGTTTGCCTTGAAGAAAATGGCATCATGCAAATGATTAAAAATGTATGTGAGGAATTTAAAAATATCCCATTGATAATTTTTAACACTTTAGACAATAATTTCTTTCTTAAGTCGCAGGATGACGATAAGGTGGAAATTAAAAGAACTTTCACTTCACTCTATTTATTGCCTTTGCCACAAACAGAGTTGCGAAAAATAGTTACAGTTTATTCTAAGAACAAGTCCATAGCGGAAGATTACAATGTCTTGTTAGATAAAGTAGCAAAGGACTTGGAGATTTTAAATATGCATAGAACTACTAAAAATTGTATTTCAATTTTAAGAGCGTCACATAAAATAGGTTCAGAATACAATCCAATCAATAGAACCAAACTACTTGAAACAATACTAAATTCCATTTTTGAAGAATATGAGATACCGACTTTTCACAGTAAAAAACCAGACGTAAAAGACTGCACGTTTGTTTTAGGATATTTATGTGAGTTGTTGGTTCTCAACAATGACTTTTACTTTACGGAAGAATTCTTTAAAAATAAAATCAATGAATTTTGTAAATCAAGCCTAATTGATTTAGATGTTAACTATTTGCTCGGGTTACTTAAAGACAATTCAATTTTAAGCAGGTCTACAACGAATTACTTATACTTCAGAAATGCTTACTGGGTATTCTACTTCATTGCTCACCGTATGAACATGAGCCCCGAATTTCTCAAACAAGTTTACGAAAACAAGAAGTATATAGATTATCCTGAAATTATTGAGTTTTATACTGGAATTGACAGAAATAAAAGTGATGCTTTAAACGTATTAAATAATGACTTAGACGAAACGCTTAAAATTGTTAGAGAAAAAGTGAATATACCTGACAATATCAATCCGTATAAATCTATTTCATGGAATCCTGATGTTCCACAACTTGAAAAAGAACAGGAGAAACTAAAAGGTAATGTCATTTCTTCCGGCTTACCAGATGAAGTCAAGGATAAATACGCGGACAAACATTATGACCAAATAAGACCTTACAATCAAATAATCAATTCGGTACTTCGTGATTATTCATTTTTGGTTCTAATGAGACAAATAAGTGCCACTGCCAGAGCATTGCGCAATAGTGATTTTGTTGATGTTAATCTTAGAAAGGAAGTTCTAGACAAAATTGTACAAGCATGGAATGAAATTAACAAGCTTTTGATAATTCTTCATCCTCTATTGGCAGACAAAGGAAATGTTGCGTTCGAAGGCGCAAAATTTGAACTTGACGAAGATGATTTCAATTTTGACGACCCATTTCAAAAAAGACTAGCAGTTTTATTAGCCGTACCTACGAATGTTGTTAAGTATTTTAAAGACGATCTATTTTCAAACAAGATGGGTCCGCTACTTATTGATAAAGCAGTCAGCGAGGTAAACTCATTGCTCAAGCATGAAATTATGCTTTTATTAATTGCAGAAAGACCAAACAAATGGCACAAGACTGTAGATGACTATATAGTTAATCTTGACAAAAATTCATTCTTTCTTTCAGACGTATTGATCACCTTAAACTATAATAAGGATTATAAAGCAACCGAACCAAACGAATCTAGGCTTATAGAATTATTAGCGCAAAAATGCCGTGCAAAGCATATTTTCCAAAAAAACAACCCCGACCAAGGACTTATCAATCGGGCTAGAAAATTATAAACTCAAAAAGCCAGTGCATAACAATGTATATAAAAAATAGGCGAAACAGTAGTAAAATCAAGGGTTTTGGCTCGTATCTTACTTTATACTTAACTGAAAGTTTAGAGCTTCGTAATCGCCTACTTTTCATATACTAAACGTTGGCAACAAGCTAAAAAAAACGAACAAATGAAAATATCTAGAATCAAAATTGAAAATTTTCGGTCTATAAAATCGACTGAATTTGAAACGGATAATTTCAATATTGTCGTGGGTCAGAATAATTGCGGAAAAACAAACTTCTTTGAAGCAATTGAATTCTTCTTTAACGGTGCAGGGCGTGGTGGACTATCAAATGATTTGAAACATAAACGACAATCTGACCTCGAAATCTTAGTTGAAATTGAATTTTCAGGAGCTAAAGATGGTGCAGACAAAATGCAACATGAAGGAAACAAGACAAAAATTCAAAACGTCTTAGGAGAGTCAGATACTGTTACGATTTCTAGAAGTAGCACAAATCCCAATAAAAGAAAAGTATTTGTGGATGGTTCAGAAGTGAACCCTGGGACTGGGTTTGACGCTGCTTTGAATGATTTTTTGCCAAAGTTTGAATATATCAATACTAAACAGTACTACGACTCAGTTGCGAAGTACAGCAAGTCTACACCAATAGGCATAATGTTGTCAGGAGTACTATCTGCTATACTAGAGTCAAATGAACAATATCTTGAGTTTCAATCTAAGTTTAAAGAACTATTTGAAGGTGATGACTCGGAGATAAAAACACAATTTGACTTGGTTGGAAGCAAGGTCAAAGTCAACTTGGAAAAACAGTTTCCAGACACGACTAAAGTGAACTTTGAAGTTACACCACCCGTTTTTGACGACCTCCTTAAAAATTTTGAAACTACAATTGATGATGGCATAGAAACAACAGCAGAAGAAAAAGGTGATGGAATGCAGCGTGCATTAATGCTAGCCATAATTCAAACCTATGCTGAGTTTCGAAAAGAAAGTGCTGATGAAGGAAAGTCTTTTCTTTTTTTCATTGATGAAGCTGAACTGCATTTACACCCAACCGCACAACGCAACTTAAAAAATGTCCTTCATGAACTTTCTGAATCCACTGACCAAGTTTTTATTAATACTCATTCTTCCGTTTTTGTTGCAGATAACTACCCCAATCAGAAAATATTTAAAGCAGAAAAGAACAATGGTGAAACTAGCATTGAACCAACAGATGATTTGTTGAAACCATATGTCGTATTTGAGCTACTTGGTGGTAGTCCTTCAGATTTACTGCTACCAAGAAATTTCTTGATAGTAGAAGGTTTAAGTGAATTTGAATTTTTGACTAGGGTAATACGCAGATTTTACTCTGATAAACCAAATATCCAAATTATAAAAGCAAATGGAGATATTGACCAAGCTGAAAGAACAATAAATGCCATTGAGAAGGCTTTTACCCCTTTGAATTCTAGTATTTATAAAGATAGACAAGTAATTCTTATTGACGCTCCAAGCATACAGACTCAAGGTGGAGTAAATGACTTTTTACAACGAAATACCTCGCTAACACAGAATAATCAATTTTTTCAAATTCCTTGTAGAGATTTAGAGCAATACTATCCTAGCCAAGTAGATGCGACTTACGGAAATTGGCGAAAGACTCAATCTGAACTTGATGCAGTAAATGCCGCAGGCAATAAAACCTTCACTGGACATAAGAAAAAGCAACTCTCAAAGCATGTCGGGGAAAACATAAGTCAAGACCAATTTGAGAGTGAAATGCCGATTTTATATCAGACTTTACAGAGAACATGGAATTTAGCGTATTGAAAAATAAAAAATCCAGTTGCTAACATTGGCTATACGTAATGCGGGCGAAAGTGCTGATATGAAAGTAATTACATTAAACAAACATTTCGTAAGGCGGACAGTGAAGTGCCATGAAATCCCGCACTACGCATAGCCGAGACCGTTAGTGGCAAGGCTAGGAGGCCGACAACCAAGAAAAATGACACTAAAAAACTAAAGATATGAAATGAGAAAGGTAAGTGGTTCGCTGAATAGTACGTTTTATCTTCCACAGCTAAGCAAGACATACGTTGCTTACGGAGCAGGAATTCCAATTATGCAAGGACAATCGCAAGAAAGTTCAAGCATGTTGAGAATTATCTGTACTGTTCTGATTGACTTCATAGTATTTATTATTATGGACAAAGTTACGAATAGAATTCTTCCCGAAAGGGAAATCGGGGCGACATTCAATAGAGTGTTGTGTAATGCATGTACTATTCCGTTAATGAAAATTGATGTAAAGGCTTGCCCCGTCTAACCACTTACCCCTCATTTCTCTTATGGCAACAACTATCAACAAAGGCAAAAAACAAAAAGATTGGTTCAGACTAAAACGCTATCCACATGTTGGATTACAATTAGAGCCAAAGGACAGAGCGTGGATAGAGCCTTACTTGAAAGATAAAACTGCAATTTCGAAACACGCATTTTATCCATTTATTCATAGACAGTTGAAAATTCGTAAATTTCGCAAAGAGATATGCCATGACGGAACTCGTTCAAAACTGAGAAAACCTTCAACAAAAGAACGTGAGATATATTTCTCAAATCACCTCGACTCAAATGTGTTTAGCTTTTATTCAGAGATACTATCCACTGCCTACGAAAATGAAATAAGGGATTTGGGTATAAGTAGTAGTATTGCAGCTTATCGTAAAATAAAACTAGACTCAGAAAAGGAAAAGAGCAGGAACAAATGTAACGTTGACTTTGCACACGATATTTTTCAGTTCATAAAATCCAATAAGGAGAAAGACCTAGTTGCAATTACATTCGACATAAAAAGTTTTTTCGACAACCTTGACCATAAGTTACTGAAAAAATATTGGAAAAGAATTATAAAATCAGGCGCAGACTTACCGGAAGACCATTACAACGTTTTTCGTAACATAACTAAGTTTTCGTACATTGAAGAAGACGACCTTTTTGAAAATTTCAAAAATCAAATAATTGTAGAAAGAAAGCCGAAATCGTTTAAGGAAATAAAAATAAAGAAGAAAAACTATTTGCGAAACAAAAGAGCTGTGGCTTATTGTTCGAAAGACAATATAGAAGAAATAAGAAACTTAGGTCTAATCAAATCAAATAAGCGTGTAAAAGATAATAAGAACTACTTATTAAGGGCAAAAGGAATTCCTCAAGGTTCTCCGATAAGTGCGACATTAGCAAATGTCTATATGCTTGACTTTGACAAACAAGCACATGATATGCTTAAAAATATCGGTGGGGTTTATCAAAGATATTCAGATGACATGGTAGCTATTTGCCCGATAGAGTTTGAACAAGAAATCATAGACCATTTTTTATCTTCTATCATAAACTATAAGCTTGAAATACAAAAAAGCAAAACCCAAGTCTACCATTTCAAGTATGACAACAAGACGGAAAGACATTATTGCTTTGAAAAAAACTTAAACACTAGCAGACTTCAAGACAACACCCTTTTTGAATATTTAGGTTTCCAATTTGACGGGTACCATACGCTCATAAAAAATTCTAGTATCTCAAACTACTATCGCAAAATGAAACGGACTTTCGCAAGAAGTAGTTTTTATACATTTCACAATAAGACAGCAACAAAAGGTCAAGTTTTCAAGACAAGACTATACAAGAAGTTCACTTTTGTAGGTGCTGAAAGGAGAAGAATTTATCAAAGACACCCAAGCAAATCTGACGTATTCATTTTATCTCATAAATATGATTGGGGCAATTTCATTACATATGCCAAACTCGCTGAGAAAACAATTATTGACAACAAAATTGGTGGACAACTAAAAAGACATTGGCGGAAATTTCACGAATTAATGAAAAAAATTGAAAGAAAATGAGAAGCCCAGCCACTAACATCAGTAACCGTTGCACAACTACCTTTTAAACCGACTTTCTCCAAAAATCCTTGCAATAACGAGCTTCATACAGCCCTTATAAGCCATTGTTCTGAAAAAATGAGGAATAGTGCTTCTATAATTCAGGGGTCTTATAATTGATCTAAATAAGTCCTCCAAGGCGTTTAAAACTAAAGAAAGTCCGGCCCCCTTCACCACGTGCATGACTGCCGCTTTTACGATGGTTTTTCTGGTGATGAACTTCAGGTATTTCTGCAAATTATACGCCATAGCTGCCATGATGATATGTTTGTTGGCCTGTTTGATGCCCCGTGTGTTTACCCGGCGCATGTTCATGAAGTTGAGCAGGGTGCCCAAGACCGGTTCTACCGTTTTGCTGCGTATACGGCTGATGCGTTTGGCATACTGAGGGTTTTGGTGCAGTTTGGCATGCATGCGGTCGTAGTATTCTTTGTGGATGCTGTCGTCGATCTTTTTGAATTTGGTTTTCTTACCGCAGCATTCTTCTCTGAAAGGGCATTTTCCGCAGTCCGTTTCACTGCTGCGGTAGGTGCGCTTGGTGTAGCCTTTTGAGTCCGTCCGTTCACCCTTGAAGATGAGGATGGCTTTATTGCCTCGCTGACATTCATACTGATCCAGTTCCTTATTGTATTCAAATCCCGCTCTGCTTGCTTTGTATTGACCGAAATTGGGTATCCAGGCATCCAAACCCTTTTCTTCACAGTATTTGAGTGATTCACCACTGGAATAGCCTGTATCGGCAGTGATCTGTTCGATTTGGATATCGTGTTGTGCCAGGTTGTCCAGCACCTGATCCATGATTTTTGGCAAGCATTGACTATCGCGTTGATCGGCGAAATCGGCACAGGCCCCGGTGATCACGTGATGAGCATCATCCACGGCCAGTTGTGCGAAATAATTCAACTGACGCGCCTTGCCGGGCTTGGTGCTGATGCGGCTGTCGGGGTCGTGTGATTGCTCAGAAATTTTGGGCGGATCAGGTTTCCGTTTTCGTCTGTTGTTGGATCGATCTTATTACTCTGAGCTGTTTTGTTACTGCCACCGGGTTGGTGCTTGTATTCTTCTTCCTTCCAGGCGTGGTGTCGGTCCACCAATTTTTTGCGCGTTTTACTCACCTTGTACTCACTGTTATCATTGAGTTCTTCAGCGTAAAAGGCTGCATCCTCTAAAACTTCCTTTTCCAAAAGACTGTCCATACTGGCATTGGCCTTTACAAAGGCACTATCCACCGCCTGTCGCTTACCCCGGATCATGCCGGCCCCAACGCACATGCTCAGCACCCGCTGAAACAGCATTAAAAACACTTCTTCACCATACAGCTGCCGTGTGCGACTGATGGTACTATGCCAGGGAAGTTCCTCATCCAGATCGTACCGCAAATACAAACGGATGTTCAGGCAGTTCGAGCAGTATTGTACCAGTTTACGGTCCGAAGAGATGTTATTCAGATAGCCCACCAGGCACATTTTAAAGAACACCACCGGATCGATGCTCTCCTGACCTTCCGTGCCATAATAACACGATGTTTCCTTGTACAAAAAGTGTAGATCAAGTGCAGAATCCAACTTGCGCCAGAAATCATCTTCGGCCACCATGTCATTGAGGCATACCTGATACAACATTTTGGGTTGAATGTGCTTGCGCCCTTGCATGGAATAAAGATCGCACATCCATGTTCTCCATTCAACACATTGACAGTCAAACTTTTACACAATATAGCAAGGTTTTTAACAGGCTTTGAATTAAAGTTGTACAGGCAGTTGTGCAACGGGCACAACGGCTATAGTGCATGCCCTTCGGGACACGCACCATAGCCAAGACCGTTGTGGGCAAGTTTAACAAACGAAACAACGTTATGATCCGGACAAGAGAACCCCCTACTGATAAAAAATACGGTATTCTACGTGTTGAATTAATATCCACATAAAAATACTTTTATACTTTGTAAATAATTAACATCAAAACAGAAAATAAAATGAAAAAAACAACAACTTTTCTAGCACTTGTATTTGCAACACTGACAAATATTTTTGCTAGCCCCACTGACGATATGTGGGACGCCTTTAAAACCCACGATGTGGCAAAACTGAAAGCTGCCATTGCAGCTGGAGCTAATGTAAATGCCTTTGACAAAAACGGTGCGCCAGCCCTCAACTCAGCAGTAATTTGGGCTGACATGACACAGTTATTAATAGAGGCCAAAGCCAATGTAAATGAGGCGGGAAAAGTGGATATGACTCCGCTGATGACAGCCGCCATGATGAGCGCACCAGAAAGTATGAAATTATTACTTGCTGCCGGTGCCGATCCAAAGTTTAAAATGAAAAATGGTATGAGCGTATTGCACTACACAACTTGGCGTAGCAACTGTGCTGAATGTGTTCAGCTACTAGTTGATAAAGGAGTTGATGTAAACGAAAAAGACAAAAATGGTGAAACTCCTTTGACCATTATGATGACTGCCAGTACCGCTAAAAGCAGAGCTGAAACAGTTATTTACACAACCAACGCCTACAAGGCTGCGGGAATTACCGTTATGCCTGATAAATTCATGAATCCTAAAGAATCAGACTGGGATGACCCTGATAAAATCATGGAATTGCTAATCAAAGCAGGTGCAGACGTAAATGCCTCAAATGTAGTTGGGACTACTCCTTTAATTATGGCAGCTTACTTTAACAAAGTTGATTTGATGAGGATGCTCATTGATGCAGGAGCAGATATTTCTAAAAAAGAAAAGACAGGCGTTAGCCCTATGAGTTATGCAGCAAGAAACGGTAATATGGAAGCAATGGATTTGTTACTTGAAAAGGGTGTAGATATTAACGAAACTTTTACAGAATGGGATGCTAAAAACGGTACCAACTTAAAAGATTTTACACTTTTAAGTTATGCCATTATGAAAAATCAAATGGATGTTGTGATAAAATTACTTGACAAAGGTGCAAAATGCGACATTGACGTACATGGTCGTTATTACTCCCCTCTTACGAAATGTTATACTGTTTTAAAAAACAAGAAGCCTATTTTTTATGCGATTGAAAATAACAATTTGGAAATGGTTAAGCTATTAGTTGAAAAGTGCGGCATCATTGCAGGAGATCCTAACTATATTATGACTATTGACCAAAAACAAAAGCAATATAGTCAAGAGGTTGGAAACGTGGTTATAACCAAAACTACTTGTTTTAAAGACGGGGTCTATCGACCTTCTTCATATGCAAAAGAACTTGGTTTTAAGGAAATTTCAGATTATTTAAAATCACATAAGTTTAAATAACCAGCCCATAACAGCACCTAAGAAAACATGGGGCAAACAGTGGTTTCCGCAAGTTTCGTTCTTCGTAGCAACTTTCGTTTCGGTGGACAGGTAATCGCTCCGAAATGCCCCACGTTTCTTAGCTGCCAAACGTCAAACTGTCTAAAAACCCCACCCGTTCACAAATTGTGTATTACAAGACCTTCTGATCTTTCCTTCCTCTTAGTCGAAGATTTATCTTCATATCATGAAATTCATTCAAGGGCTAAACCGATCGCAGATCAGCCTGTTTCCGGTATCTCTGGAAGAAGCCATTGATCATGATAACGAGGTGCGGTTGATTGACATTTTTGTTAACTCGCTGAATTTAAAGGACTTTGGTTTTAAATGCGATTTCGATGAAAACGGGCGTCCGGCCTACCGTCCCGCCGATCTGCTCAAATTATTCATTTACGGGTATCTCAATAAAGTCCGTTCCTCCAGAGACCTGGAAAGAATGCAAACGAAACATCGAGGTGATGTGGCTAATGCCTCGCTCGCACCCGATCACAACACTATTGCCAACTTCCGCAAAGACAATCCTGCGGCCATTAAAAAAGTATTCCGGCTACCGTTCAAATCGCCCGTCATTTTGAACTCATCGGCGGAAAACTCATTGCCGGCGACAGCACCAAACTCCGAGCACAGAACTCCAAAAAGAACAACTACAACCAGAAGAAAATTCAGCGGCACCTCGATTACATCGATGCCAAAATTGAGCAATACACTCAAGAACTCTCCATGGCTGATAGGGGATCAGGCCCGTTTGATTCGGGAGCATCTCAGCACACACGAAGCAAGGAAAATGGCCTATCAGGCACTGAGTCAGGAACTGGAGCGCAGTGGCGAGGTACAAATCTCCACCTCCGATCCCGACAGCCGTATGCTCATCACCCGAAACAACATTACTGAAGTAGCCTACAACGTTCAAACAACAGTAGATGCCAAGCATAATTTACTGATTGACTACGAAGTC
Source organism: Flavobacteriales bacterium (assembly GCA_020635435.1). Taxonomy (GTDB): domain Bacteria; phylum Bacteroidota; class Bacteroidia; order NS11-12g; family UBA9320; genus VMDK01. Next base: position 62,629 of record JACJZU010000002.1, on the reverse strand, counting down.
ACCAATGAAAACGACAGCAAAGCCATGGGCGACATGTTACAACGCGCTGCTGATGTACTCGGTCATACCGATTTTACTGCCCTCTACGACAAGGGATATCACACCGGTTCCGAGCTCAAAACAGCCCAGGAACTCGGCATTGAAACCCCTGGTAGCCATTCCTGATATCTCATCTGCTTCCATGGCCCCGACCATGCCTACAACGTTTCCGAATTTAGCTTCAATGCCGAATTACACAGCTATACCTGTCCGCAAGGGCACACCTTAAAAACCAACGGGAGGTGGTACAAAAAAGACCGAAACGGTCCCGGAAGAAAATACACTGCTCCCATTCGAGTTCAGCACTTCAAAACATCTGCATGCAAAGCATGTCCGGTAGTCCATTTATGCACCAGAAACACCCAAAGAGGACGTGTGATAGAGCGAACTGAATTTGCCCCGTATATCGAGCAAAACCGAGTCAATCTGGAACAAAAAGAGCTCCTGTACAAACGAAGGATGTGTTCCATTAACTGTGTCAATTCAGATATTCAGTTTAAGTCTATCTCCAAAAATAATTGAAAGTTGTGCTAGTGTTTGATTCCAATTGTGTACCGGCCTGTTCCACTTGGCGCAAATATTCTCCTGAGCCAGGAAGAGCAGCTTCATCAGCGCGTCTTCAGAGGTAAAGGCTCCTTTGCTCTTGGTTACATTCCGGATTTGTCTGTGGAATCCCTCAATGATGTTTGTTGTGTAAATAATCCTGCGGATATCCGGAGTGTATTGGAAGTAATTGGAGAGCCTGGGCCAGTTTTTACGCCAGGAGTCGATGACCTTTGGGTATTTAAAGCCCCAGTTGGACTCTAATTGGTCCAGGTATTTTTCTGCCTGCTCTTTGGTAGTGGCTTTGTAGACCGGTTTTAAATCGGTCATAAAAGCCTTCACGTCTTTGTAGGACAGGTACTTCTGTGAGTTGCGGATCTGATGCACAATACAGAGCTGAACTTCCGTGTAGGAAGATAGACTCAATGGCATCTGCAAAGCCGGTCAAGTTGTCGATACTGGCAATGAAGATATCCTCGACACCTCTGTTATGTAGATCGGTGAGTACCTGAAGCCAGAATTTAGCCCCTTCATTCTCTCCAATATACATCCCCAGAAGTTCTTTGTAACCCTCTTGGTTTAGCCCTATTATACAGTACACGGCACGGTTGATAACACGGCCTTCATGACGTACTTTGTAATGGATGGCATCCAGCCAAACAAAGGGATAAACCTGTTCCAGGGTCTGTTGCGCCATTCTTGCACCAATGGCAAGATCTTATCGGTCACCCTGCTCACGGTTGTTGCAGATACGTCCAAGCCATAAAGCTCTTGCAGGTGATCACTAATGTCGCCGTAGCTTGCGCCTCGTGCATATAGTGCCAGGATCTGACGATCAAGATCGACACCCAAGCTACGTTGACGTTTGGGAACAAGCTCCGGTTCAAAGGAGCCATTGCGATCGCGAGGAGTCGCAATCTCTACAGTACCCAAAGAAGTCTTCAGCACTTTCCTGCCTTTGCCGTTCTTACGGTTGGGCTTGTCTTCCTCCTCGATATGAGCTTCGAGTTCACCAGCCAAAGCCTCTTCCAGAAAATCTCGTAGAAGTGGCGTTAATACTCCTTCCTTGCCCAATAAACTCTCGCCCTGCTTCAACCGCTGAGCAGCCGACTTCTTGAAGGCTTCAAAATCAAATTTTTCTTTCTTTTCCATGTGTCAAATTAATATATCGTTTGAAACTAGTTGACACAGTTATTGAAACACTCTCCAAACGAAGGCAGGCCATTGTAGAGCATCCTTTCGGCATCATCAAACGACAATGGGGCTTTTTTTATATCTCCACCAAAAAAGGCATCGACAAAGCAGCGGCAGATGTAGGTCTCATTTTTACTGCTTATAATCTCCGGCGCCTGTTCAACATCCTCGGAAAAGCAAGGTTGGAAGCCTTGTTTGCCACTGATTTTGCCCTAATTGAAATTGTCCGGGCCCTTAGAAGCAGTAAAAAGACTTTCAGCACTTATTTGAATCAATTTTATAACTTTGGTCAGCTAGTTCCTGAATATTCCTTGTCGCATAAGAATTGGCAATAAATTTTCGGGAGGAAGGAGGTTTTTAGACGAACTGACGTTGTGTGCAACCTAAAGAAACGAAGAAGTGACAGAATTAGAACTGATAATTGACTTACATAAAAATTCGGAAAGACAAGGACCAGGAAGCGAAAAAGACACGCTGAAAGCACTTGAATTTTTGAATTTACCGTCTGATCAAAATTTGAAAGTGGCTGATATTGGTTGTGGTACAGGTGGACAGACGATTTCACTTGCCAAAAACTTAAACGGACAAATAACCGCGGTTGACTTGTTTCCAGAGTTTCTGAATGAACTCAATGAAAAATCTCAAATGTTAGGATTGGCAGACCGAATTGTAACGCTTGAGAAATCAATGGACGATTTACCTTTTAGCGAAGGCCAATTTGACTTGATTTGGTCAGAAGGTGCGATTTACAACATTGGATTTGAAAACGGACTTAAAAAATGGAAGGACTATTTGAAAGTCGGTGGTTATTTGGCTGTAAGTGAAATCACTTGGATTACTCAATCTAGACCAAAAGAGATTGAAGAATTTTGGAAATCAGAATATCCAGAAGTCGATACTGCTTCTAACAAAATCAAACACTTGGAAAGTAATGGATATTCTCTTGTTGGATATTTTTATCTAAGTCAAAATAGTTGGATTGAGACTTATTACAAGCCTATGCAAGCAAGATTTGAAACTTTTCTGAAGCGGAACGACAATTCAGAGCTTGCAAGAAAAGTAGTTGAACATAATCAAGCTGAAATCGACTTGTACCAAAAATTCGAAGATTATTATAGCTACGGATTTTACATAGCTCGAAAAAATGAATAAAAGGCAGCACACAATCGAGTAAACCGCCCCGCCAATGATTAAAGGGGAGGGCCTCTCACACCACCCGGCGTACGGGCCTCGTACCGGGCGGTTCGCTAACTTGACCTGATTCTGTGATAGGTCTCCAATAGAGAGATGTAACCCCGCGATTTCAACCGTTCCATAGTGACATGTATCTAGAATAGGGCTTTGCGCGATGCACCGGCTTCCCTCGCGATAGCAGATCGGTACTGCTACGACTGCAGGCATATGCCTGTTCTTGGCCTTAACCGAATGAGGTTCTTCCCCTTGCGTTCGGGTTTCTTCTCCGTCTACCGGCGGACCAGATACAGTACCTCAGGCGATTGCGCAGCCACTCATCGAGCTTTTTGAGTTTGGCTTGAATCGACGCTAGTCTAAAGAAGATCGACCCAAACACTTATCAACCGATTTAATCACATTGCAGCCCTCCTTACAGATCGGCCTGATTGAAATTCGGCAGAAACGTACATTAACAATTTCGTTTGAGAACACGGCTACTGACAATTTGCCAATATGAAAGTCAGAACAAGTACTTCGACAAAATTTCATCAACTGGCTTATCCGAATCGTTCTGATAAATTTCGCCGTGGAACTGTTCCAGATATGTTAGAAGTGACTTCAATTGCATTTTCTCTTGCTCGGACAAATTCCCTGATTTCAGCAATAAATCTTTCTTCGATTGCTCGAAAATGTTTTCCCTGGTCTTTTTCCCCTTGGCGGTGAGCTCAACTCTTTTGATGCGTTTATCCTTTTTGTCTACAATTTCCCTGACCATACCAATATTTATAAGTCGTCTCATCATCTGAGCACCAGTCGTTAGTTCAGAAATTGTGTCCTTGTACACCTCGTTCTTGGCAGGGGTACCTCTATTGTTAATCGACACTAAAAAGAAATATTCATCCATGTTATTTAATCCATTGGGATTCAGGAAACTTTTGGCATGAAAACGGAAATACTTTGAAAGTCGGTGAATATTCCAAACAATAAATCGATTCGCTTCAACAATATTAGATCCCTTATCATTCTTCAGGTCCGGTTCATGCATCCTTCGATTCAGCCAAACCGAAAACGCTTTAAGATCATCGCTGCCCGTTTCGGTATGAAATGCTTCAAACAGATTGACCAACTCTACTACTTTTTCCCCTTGCATGATCGTTTGGTAAAAATACTTCACAAATGTAGGACATAAATATTACTATACTTCTGTATTATTTAATCTAATATGCGATATACATTTGCAGTATTGACCACTAACATACCACAGAAATGAAGCAAATCATCCTAACGATCGCAATTACATGTGCTTTTACAATTCAAACCAGCGCACAAAATAGTCTCGCCATGTTGTACGGAAGTGCGGGAATGGAATATGGAAAAGCAAGTGCAGTGGACCTGGACACCAATTACATCAATGGTTCCCTGTTTCAAAACACAATAAATGTAAACCCTGATGGAACTACTAATTTGACAGCACCCGGCGCAGCGACCGAAATTGCATTAACCAAATACGACAGACACGGTCATTTGATCTGGGCCAAAAGCTTTGGTGGTGCCAATACAAGCGAAGCGCCACATGGAATTGATTGCGATGCTGCAAAAAACATTTACGTAACGGGTTATTTTGGGAGTACGATAACTTCAGGCTCGGTAAACGCAAATTTCAATCCGGTTGGTGGAGGTACAGTTGCTACCCAAGGAAATGAAGATTGTTTTGTAGCCAAATACGACCAAAATGGAAACTATCAATGGGCTTTTGGTTTAGGAAATACGAATGCAAATACACAGGAGCGAGCATGGGACATTACAACCGACCCAAGCGGCAACTCCTATGTAGTTGGTGGAATACACGGAACAGTGAATTTCAACCCTATGGGAACGGCCATGATCTACTCCCTACCAGATACGCTTGCCGGCCTATTTATTGCCAAATACAACACAAACGGCATATGCCAGTGGGTTGTGTTGTTAAACGCGCAATGCACGAATGTATTTACTGAAGCTTACGCAACCTGTGATCTGGACGATAACGGAAACCTCTACGTTGCTGGCAATTTTAGGGGCGCAAATGTCAACTTCAACCCTTTGGGCACTTCAACTACTTTGACGAGCAGTGGAATGACTGATATTTTCATCTCCAAATACGCCACGTCTACCGGAATTTTAGATTGGGTGAAGAAAATTGGTGGGACCGCGCAGGACATCGTTTCTCCGGGTTCCTTGCGCTGCGACAACAATGGCAACCCCTATTTTACGGGCAGATTAACTGGTACAGGTGCTGTAGATTTTGACCCCTCACCTACTGTGTTGAACGTTACAAATTCATCGTTGTACCTTGCAACCTATGATCCCAGTGGAAACCTTCGCCATGCAGTAGGCATGAACAGTGGAAGCGGTGATGGTGGCCATCGGGTAGAATTTGACGATTCCAACCATGTTTATGTTGCAGGTTGGATGAATGGGACTGCTACCTTCGGAACGATCACAAGAACGGCAAACTCGCCAACGGCTGATAATTTCTTAGCGAAATACTCCAATGATCTGTCCACTTGTTATTGGGCATTGAATTTTGGTGGGGCAAATGCCACATCCAACAATATCGTAGCCGGCCTTTCAATTGACCAAGAAAACAATCCGATCATTACCGGACAACTGTATGGAACGAATGCGAACGTAAATCCTTTGGGCGCAAACACCGTGAATCTATCCAGTGTAGGAAATAACGATTGTTTTGTAATTAAATATACTAGTAGCGGTCAACTTTGGGTAAATGACACGAACAACACTACGACGAGTATAAATGATCTATTTCAAGACAAACTCAATGTTTTCCCAAATCCAACCACGGGTACACTAAACATAGAACGTGCGTCTAGGGATCAATTCACGTACGAAATTCACAACTCTGTGGGAATTGTTGCCGGCATCGGGAAATGCTATGATCAGATCGACGTTTCAAAATTGCCAATTGGGACATATATTCTGGTATTGACTGACAGTCGAAATAATAAACGCACTACGACTTTTATTCTCACTAATTAGATCGCCATTTTAAGTATCCCTGAAAATCGGACTGGTTCAAATTCGGCGGAAACGAGCATGGACAATTCAAAGCAGGAATCTATTCTGCCGTAATTCGAAATAGAACATTCACCGCCCAGCCGCAGCGATTTGTTTTTATACATAGAGGCTTGTTGTATTGGTCAATAGCGAACATATTGCCTATTGAGGTTCTACCTTCAAGATAAGTCCTCGCGACAACCCGGTAGCAAAAGATCACACTGTAACAAGTATATTTCAGACCGGACAACTTATATGTACCTAAAGCCAAATCTACTGATCGGTCTACTGATACCCGCCATTTTCAGCTGCATTCGACAGGCCTCCTATAACAAGTCCGATCACACCACTTCATCGCTTGAGTAAAAACTGGACGATTACTTACAGGCACAGGTGGCAAACAAGCGTTTCAATGGGAATGTATTGATCGCGAAAGGTGATACCGTTTTGTATGAAAAGTCCTACGGTTTAGCGAACAGGGAATTTGAGATAGCGAACAGCAGATCCACCAAATTCGTGATCGGTTCCATAACCAAACCATTGGTGGCTTATACCCTATTGCTTTTGGAGCAAAGAGGATCCTTAAGTCTGGACGATCGGCTTTCGAAATACTTCCCCGATTTTCCCGATGCGGACAGCGTTTCCATAAAACAATTGCTCAATCATACATCTGGCATAACGGATTACCACGCCTTCGAAGAATGGAGGAATGATAGCAAATTGGATATCACCCCTGCGCATACCCTCAGCACGATCCGGAAAAGGCCATACATCTTCAAACCGGGTGATCGTTTCAGTTATTCGAATAGCGGATACCTGTTCCTGGGCTTGATCATGGAACAGGTAAGTGGCCAAAGTTTTGAGGATCTCATTCAGCAAGAATTGCTCGATCCCCTTCAGCTGTATGAAACGGGAATTGCATCGAATACGCGCATCATAGAGAAACTGGCAAGCGGATATACCACAACGCCACGGGAAACCGGGAAAGCTGAGTATATCAACTACCGGCAGCCGTACACTTCAGGGAATATGTATTCAACCCCACGAGATCTCCGGAAATTTACGAAGGCGGTTATGCATAATGCTTTACTAACTCCAGAGTGAACCCGGGAAATATTCAAAAGCGACCATGCTTATGGCTATGGCTGGGGTATCCGGACTTATAACGGGACAACGGCCTATGGACATATCGGTGCCATGAATGGATTCGTAGGCGCACTTACTTTTATTCCCGAAGGTGAATATTTCATCTGCTTCCTTACGAACGACGACAATACGCCCAAATACGCCCTTACGGAAGATATGATCCGCATCCTGAATGGTGAAGAAGTCCAACCTGTTGAACCTGAGAAGTTGATCGAACTGACTCCAAAAATGAAGTCGGAGGTGATCGGGGATTACCTGGTTAGGCCAGGCGACACACTGCATGTCTTTGAACAGGATGAGCGGCTTTACCTCCGCGAGACCGGACAAATGAAACAGGAACTTTTTCCGATTGACTCCCGGAAATATGCGTTCACTTTATTGGAGTTTAAGGCTGTTTTTTCGGAGGCGGTTGGGGGGGTGTCGGATACGGTGGAATTTGTTGGGGGGGGGTGGGTGAGGGGGGGGAGGATAGGGAGATAGGAAGATGGGATTATAGGAGGATGGGAAGATAGGTGGTTGGGAGGTTGGGAAGATGGGAGGATAGGAAGATAGGAGGATGGGAAGTTGGGAGGTTGGGAGGTTGGGAGGATGGGAAGTTGGGAGGTTGGGAGGTTGGGAAGATGGGAGGATAGGAGGATGGGAGGATGCTGATAAGTTTAAACTATATCAAACCTTAGATGGACGCTCTATGACTAGATCCTTCTTAATACTATACTTGTTTACGATCTTAGCTTTTAATTCAGGAGGAAGCACCGAAGAAAGTTCGGAAGATTTTCAGAACTGGTTGCGAGCAAATAGGATCAAGCCGAATGAGCGGCTTTATGATTTTGATTATCGGAGTGCTGCGGACATGGATTTACCATTTGAAGAAATCCGTAAGGCGGAAAACGGGGACACACTTATCGTTTCGTTCCGTTCTACGCAGCCGGTTGGATGTCCGCTGATCGGGGATATTGAGATTGTTGATAGCAAGATTCTATTGAAAATTGGGCAGGCGTGCGATCCCGACGTATCGGGTATTGTGAACGAGGAAGCGGATCTGATCTTCACATACAAAATAAAGAGCGTGTCGGACCTCAAAGACGCTTCGTACTTTATTGTGGGGTTAAGTGAGCTGATGAAATAAGAGCGGATTAAACCCGGATCGGGTAAATTGGCTGAGAAATGAATGAAAGAGTGACGGACCATTCGACGGACACACCGAAACACCTGAGTGTGAGATTGCTCAGTAGATGGAAAATGTCCTTCGATATTCTCAGCGAGCGCGGGGCACCGCTGGCACGGATCGAACACAAGCGGGTTTTCAGCACGAATTACCGGGCAGAAATAAAAGGGCGGAGTTACTATTTCCGCAGAGGGAGTTTCTTCAAAGGATTTGGATTTGACCTTGTGCGCGACGAGTCGGTGATCGGGAAATTGAAATACCTGAATTGACACAGTTAATGGAACACATCCCACGAGACCGTTGGGCATTATTTGAAATCGTATCAAGATCGTACTATTTCGAATCATATCGTATCACCCTTCGTGTCAAGATCGTACAATTTCGAATCATATCGTATCATTTTTTTGTGAGATTATCATAAATTTGGAATCATGGATACGGTACACTCTTTAAGGTTAAGTATTGATTGGAGTTTAATCTCCATTCTGAGTAAGATCGATCGATACGATGCAGAATGGACAACCATTGAGAAAAAAGAGGGAAGAAGTCTCAAACAGTTAAAGTCTATTGCAACAGTGCGGAGTGTAGGCGCTTCAACTCGTATTGAAGGTTCAAAAATGAGTGATCAAGAAGTTGATGTGCTCCTTAAAGACCTAAAAATCGAAAGGCTTGTAGACCGAGATGCTCAAGAAGTGGCCGGTTATTTTGATGTTCTGGACTTGATATCAGAAACTTATGAAAACATCCAAATAACCGAAAACTCCATAAAAAACCTCCACAATCAACTACTTAGACACAGTGAAAAAGATGCATGGCATAAAGGAGATTACAAACAACTGAGCAATAGTGTCGAAGCCACCCTAGCAGACGGGAGCAAACAAATTGTCTTTCAAACCACTCCTCCAGGAATAGAGACTCAGGAAGCCATGCGATCGTTAATCAACTGGTATAATTCCGATAACGATACACACTCACTTGTGAAAGCCTCCATATTCTGTTACGAATTTGTAAGCATACATCCCTTTCAAGATGGAAACGGAAGACTCAGTCGTCTACTATCCACGTTGCTGTTGCTCAAACATGGATATAAATGGATTCAATACGTAAGTTTAGAGCATGAAATCGAACATAGAAAATCAGAGTACTATAGGGTACTTAGAAATTGCCAATCTCAAAGACCAAATGAGGAAATCAATGAGTGGATTAGATTCTACTTGGATGCTCTTTCTAATGTCCAGAGTCAACTGAAAGCTAAGTTAGACAGCGAAGGAATCAAGCAACAACTATCTCCGAGAGAGAAATCAATTCTTGTTTACATATCAGACCATCCAGGTAGTAAATCTGGAGAGATTTCACAGAAGCTTGACATTCCTAGCCCCACAGTAAAACGAATATTAACTGAGCTGACTTCGAAACGACTTTTAGAAAAATACGGATCCGGCCCCGGAACAAATTATTCCATAACATAATAACACAACGTCCACACAAAGGCTATAGATCATATCGCTCCGCGCCACGCTTCATAGCCAAACCGTTATAGGAAGCCAGCAGAATAGGAGGATGGGAGGATACTGATAAGTTTAAGTATATCATACCTTAGATGGTCGCACTATGACCAAAGCCTTCTTAATACTGTACTTGGTTCCGATCTTAGCTTGTAATTCAGGAGGTGGCGCGGAAGAAAGTTCGGAAGATTTTCAGAACTGGTTGCATGAAAACAGGATCAAGCCGAATGAGCGGCTTTATGATTTTGATTATCGGAGTGCTGCGGACATGGATTTACCATTTGAAGAAATCCGTAAGGCGGAAAACGGGGACACACTTATGGTTTCGTTCCGTTCTACGCAGCCGGTTGGATGTCCGCTGATCGGGGATATTGAGATCGGTGATGGCAAGGTTCTATTGAAATTTGGGCAGGCATGCGATCCCGACGTATCGGGTATTTTGAACGAGGAAGCGGATCTGATCTTCACATACAAAATAAAGAGCGCTTCGGATCTCAAAGACGCTTCGTTCGTTATTGTGGGGTTAAGTGAGCTGATGAAATAAGAACGGATTAAACCTGGATCGGGTAAATTGGCTGAGAAATGAATGAAAGAATGACGGACCATTCGACGGATAAACCGATACACCTGAGTGTGAGATTGCTCAGTAGATGGAAAATGTCCTTCGATATTCTCAGCGAACGCGGGGCACATCTAGCACGGATCGAACACAAGCGGGTTTTCAGTACGAATTACCGGGCAGAAATAAAAGGGCGGAGTTACTATTTCCGCAGAGGGAGTTTCTTCAAAGGATATGGATTTGACCTTGTGCGCGACGATTCGGTGATCGGGAAGTTGAAATACCGGGGTGGACGGAAGTTTGAAATTTCGCTGCCGGATGAGACGGGTCGGGAAAGGGAAATTGCTTGAATGATAACCAGCCCTGCACATCACATGCAGGACTGGCCATTCCTTAGCAACCTAACGGAGCGCTTTTGCCAGTAATGCCAGGGCAATTAAGGCAGAAACGGTAACCGCAATGCCATTGACGATACGTGCAGTATCACCATATACCGTAACACAATTGTTCTGGGCACAAACGGTTGCTTTTTCATATTGATTGTATTTGTACAAATTACTCATACGCATCAAATTTTAAAGGTTTTACAAATCCCTCACTCTTACCCGGAGGGTTCAGGTTTTTCAAAGGGAATACACTACTTTTCTTTGCGTACACCTTTGAATTTTCCACCAGTGGTTTTAACATCCATAAAGCGTCCGGTATTCGCATCACGCTTAACCCATTGTCCGGTCTTTGGATTTTGAACCTGGCTTCTTTCACGAACAGCACCTCTGCGGGCATTGTCTCCTGTTGGCTTATTAACTGCCATAATGAAAATGATTAATCCTGAATGAACTATTCAAAACTGAGGCGTTCACATGTTTAGCCCAAGGAGTAATTGGAGGTACAGGAAATTCTGCTACCTTTGCGAACGAAAGAATTCCGGCGACTAACCTTAAATTTCTTCAATCCGACCGAAGCCTTGTTCCATTCGCTTCGGTTTTTATTTTTTCCACTGCCTTATCAATTTATCAATCAAATCAAAGGGCAAACGATTGTTCGTCATTTTTAAATTCTCCAAAAGACTGATGCCTCTTGTTGAGTCAATAACGTCATTTTCTACCAGTTGCTCTATTACCCAAATACTCCCCCTTACTTCAATAGCATGCCCTTCGGCTTCTTTTCGTAATTTTCTGTCGCAAGTCAGTAAGGTTGCTTCCAGTTGCAATGCCTTCCACAGTATCGTTTTATCAGCTATGGAACGAATACTAAGTCTTGTTTTAAAATTGCGTACCTGCTTTTCTTCCTCACTACTAAATTTCAATATATTCAGTCGTTTGCTTCTTTCAAATACCTCAAAAACTTCCTTTTGATTAGCCTGCAGAATTTCGTTGTAAACAAAATCCGTTGTATGAATTTCCCACTCCAACGCAAAAAACTCAGGCAAAACCTGAATTTCAAACAAATCAAAGAACACGCTTACATCCGTGACGACTACCCTCATACCAACTGGTTCATTTGTTCACGGAGTTTCCATGATGAAATTCCCGCAAAGTGTGCCGCTTCATTAATGGTCAACACTTCTTTTGCTAATCCGAGAAACACCAATCTTTCCATACGGGTTGGAATTTCCCTGCTCATAAACCTTCCGGGTTCTTTGCCGGGCAAATGGTATCCCCTTCTCTTAAACCCAATACTGAATTTCCGGTACACATAATCATTGATGATACCCAATTGCTTTGCCCTGCTGAAAATTGCTGAGATAGATATTCCCCAACGTTCCTTTAATAAGACCAGCTCCTTTTCGTAAAAATGGAAACGCTCTTTATGTAATTCTTTTCTCGCCATTTCTTCGGGATAAAGCACAGCTGATGCAAAAGCATGACAAAGGTTCTCCATTTCCCTTTCCTTTATTTCATCAGGAAACCTCAAAGCATGATGAGCCAGTTCATGCAAAGCGGTAAATCGCTTTCTTACAATATCAAAATCGGCACTTTTATTTTTGTTTAAGGCAATTACAGGTTCTCCATTTATGTTTGCCTTTAACCCATCAAAACCATCAGGAGCATCTACTTCAATTACTTTGTAGCCTTTATCTTCCAGCATTTCCACCACATCAGGGATAGGGTCATAACCTAAATCCCATCTCTCTCTTAAGTCTTTAGCCGCTTCCTCCGCCTGACTGACATTTTTTATCACTTTTTTATAGGTGAAATAGTCCGGTTTATCATCAATGCCTAACAAGTCCTCCAATTCAAAATACCGCTCGAAAACAGACTTAGCTCTTGCTTCGATGGCATCTTTTTCGGTTTTTGAGACCTTGGTAACATACTTGCGATATTCAACGTGCATAAGTTCAACCTTTGCTTTAGGTTCAGAGTAGAAATAATCCACTCTAACACCCAAAGCGTTTGCAAGTGCAATCATTACAGTGCTATCCGGCTTCATCTTCCCTTGCTCATACTTACTAAGGGACTGCTTGGAAACGGCATTTTCCCCAAGCTTATCCGACAACTCCTGTAATGACAAACCGGCCATTTTCCGGGCAGCCATCAATCTATATGCAAATATGTCTTCCATTTCTTTAGTTTTTAATCACTCATTAGCGACAAATATACTATTTTTAGACGTATCGTCAACCAAAGTAGTTTCACAACTTATCAACACAACATCAAACGCACAGGTACAAGCACATTTGCAAGCCCCGCAAGCCAAAACACAATGCAAAACTTCCAAAAGAGCTTCCACCTTTCCCGCCAAGGAAAAATTGAATTAAAAAAATTCTCCTCCCCTTCTGAAAATAAAAGATACGCCATCGCTCAACCCTATCCGGACAGACAAAAAACAAATAACACAATGTCGGCAAAAACTAATGGTGACAATAGTTTCAAAGACACGGAGGACAAAATCGCCAGCAGCCAATCGAGTAGACTGATCTGCCAGTACTGACTGACGGAGTGCGCATCTCCCGCCATCCCCGTGATCTTTCGGGGTTCTGATCTCGAATACGGCGCTACTTCCGATTACTATCTGAAAATGACCTGATTGTAATTAGTATTCCACCATTGATAGAAATCCCCTAGCTTTCAAACGCTTTACAGTTACAATAGTGCCGAGTACAGGGCTTTGCGCTGAGATGGTCCCATTGAGATTACCCCATAAAGCTGGACAGTATTATCAACTATTTTGTAATTTCTTTATAGTCTTTTATCAAACCTCGAATAACACTTCTGCGAGGTTGAATAGAACTATCAAATAAATATTTATTGTCATAAATTTTAAATCGGAAACTATCCCTGAAAATTATCAAGGGAGATTGAACGGTTAGGGATAAAGAAATACTGTCATACTGCAATCCTATGGGTAAGTTTTTAAGGTATTTACCCCAGTCGTTCAATCGATACCTCATCACTTGATTGCTTGAAGTTGATGAGAGCAGAAAAACGTTGCTATCTGTTTGTATCCTGCGGACCACGGGAGCAAGAAACTCCACACATCCACTACAAATCACATGCGATTCGTAAATAATCACATCTCCCGGCTGCGTTAGAGAAAGCAAAGAATTGGATTGACCCTCCTTAAATAGATAAACATCACTCTGATTCTTATCAAATGTAATAGACCAAAACAAAAGTGGCGACAACAGGATCAGGAGTTTCATATTTTCATGCGAAATAAAAACAGGGCAAGAACGCCGTCATTGCCCATATAATACGTCTCTTCTATCCTAGAAATTTCCCCGATAGTCTTGTTCCAATATTCCGTTGGAACTACGTTCCTGAAAACAATTAGATATTTACCATTAAATAGGTGTGCATTATATGTATGCATCGATGGAAAATAATTATTGATTGTTAAATTAGATTCCATCGACGAAATATCCTCAACCTCACCTTTGATGAGTTGAATTTCACCTTTATCAATAGAATAATAATCAACTGCATAGTTAACGTCCTTAGCCACGCTATCATATCGATAATACGAGACCATGAATGTATCGGTGCTCAATCCAATAATTTGCTGGCACCGATCAATCTTTAAACGATGTTGATTCAGATAATTGATAACGTCCTTTCCCGGAAGGTTATTCTTTGGGTCGTTCAACCGATTCTGAACTCGATGATCGAGTCCTTTCCAATCCGACAAACCCCTCGAAAAGGAATCTACTTGCTGACCACTAGAGTCATACATAACAATGGCATAATTCACAGGATCTAGTGCTAAGATGTTCTTTCCGTTAAATGTAAGCAGTTGATTCGGTGTGAAATGCGTGAAATAAATTCCATTGACATTGAGTTTCTTCTCAACAATCCAAGAATTTGTTTTGAGATTGTATAAACCAAAACCCGCTTTATCTACATCTTGATAATAGTTGTAACAATAAGTCAATTTCAGCACATCACCTTCCAACCATAGGTTGTAGTACTTCGCATCCATCTCTTTGGAAGACAGGGTGTATTCACCCGATGTACGATCGAGTTTGTAAACAGCGAATGACCTATGACCTGATATAACTATATATTCCTGGCTTATTGCAAATCTTCCTGCATACGGGATAATATTCCTTTTCTTTTGTTTAATACAAATGGAGTCCAGTTCGTAGGTTAACAGATCTAAGGAATATATCCTGACATTTCTGCTTTGCAGGTTTCGGGCATATGTGTAATAGACTTTAGAATCAAATCTTGCAAAAGCAAATTCAAAATTTGGGTTTTCTCGGCATTGATTTCTTGTATAAACAATTGTGTCAAGATACGTGAATTCATTCACTTCAATATTTGACTTTGGAATTTGGGCTAACGCAGAATTCGACAAAGAATACGATGCAACCGCTAAAACGAAAGAAAGTATCGTATTGTACTTATTCCTTAGATCAAACTCTATTCGCATTTATACGACGTGAAGCTCATAAACTATAAGACCATTAGATCCAACTATAGAGTGAAAGTAAATATCTACAGGTCCCTCTGTACTCATGTAAACATGATGAACAACTTCATTCACAAGTGTTCCATTTTCAAAATTAGCATCATGTAAAGCAATGAAACCCTGAAAGTCTAAAAGCACAGCGGCTTCTACGTCGTCCGGAATCAATATGGATGGAGGCCAGGTCTGGACTACACATGGATTTGAACCAGGACCCTCGCAAGTGATTGTAACGGAATAATCACTTTTGAATATGTTCCATGAACCTTGAGTAATAAATTCATATAACCCGGTCCCGTTTCCTCCTACTTTTTGTTTTTCAATATGATACACTCGTTCCGCTATAACGCTCGTGTTGGATGCACAAAGTAAGGCGGTTGTGTATACCAAGAATAAAATGTTAGACTTTTTCATATTTCTTCGTATTCAGTAATGAATTTAAAAGGAGCACTGGCATCATAGGTCCAGGTTATTTGTATTGTAATGGACTCCATAGATCTATCGGCTTGTTCAATATTATAGGTTTTAACTTCAGTTCCGAACAGTACTCCCAAGGAAATCTGCTCTTCCATGTACTGGTCAGCAACATCCATGGCTGTACTGAACGTATGCCAGGATGTCGTTATTACAGTTGGCGGCACTTCGGGTTGCTGTCCTTTACATTTATCATTTCCCGGCTCGTGACACTTAACTATAGGCCTTCCTCCATTGGAGGACTCTGATTGGGTGACATAGTAGTATCCAAATCTAAGCTGATCCCGCTGTTTGGTAAATCTTGGCCAAGCTGATGCACTTGCGGCTAAGAAAAGTAATAGTGATAATATTGTGAGTTGCTTCATTTATACATTTAGCTATAATATCCAATCTACTCTTTTAAACGATTTTCGACTTCCTCGCGGCACCTAATTTTCAAATTTTAAACCTTTTATATCATTTTCACCCCCCATAATTTGTGACAATCATGTGGCAATTTCGTGACGTGAGTTTTCACCTTTAGTAACCAAGAAACCCAATCACTGCTGCCTTCTACTGGTGGTATAATTTGGTGTGCAAATCGCTTCGGATCTCAAAGACGCTCCGTTCGTCATTGTAGGGTTAAGTGAGCTGATGAAATAAGAGCGGATTAAACCCGGATCGGGTAAATTGGCTGAGAAATGAATGAAAGAGTGACGGACCATTCGACGGACACACCGAAACACCTGAGTGTGAGATTGCTCAGTAGATGGAAAATGTCCTTCGATATTCTCAGCGAGCGCGGGGCACCGCTGGCACGGATCGAACACAAGCGGGTTTTCAGCACGAATTACCGGGCAGAAATAAAAGGGCGGAGTTACTATTTCCGCAGAGGGAGTTTCTTCAAAGGATTCGGATTTGACCTTGTGCGCGACGATTCGGTGATCGGGAAGTTGAAATACCGGGGTGGACGGAAGTTTGAAATTTCGCTGCCGGATGAGACGGGTCGGGAAAGGGTTTACATCGTTAAACGGAAAAAGATGTTCAATCGGGAATTATGGGTTTTTGATGAGCATGAGCGCGAACTCATACGGGTCAGGCCCATCTATTCGTGGAAATTCTTGCAGTACAATATGGAGTTGGACATCCTCGACAGCAGGATCGAGCCTGCTTCCTTGCTGGTTTGTTGCACAGCATTTTGTACCTACCGATTGTTGAACTTGTCGCAATAGCTCAATCGGCCGACTCGATGAGGATCAGATCAGCTACCGTTCGGCTCAGCAATTCGCGGGGGTGGCCTTCGTAACGAACTTCCACGCTGCCGTCGAATGACTCTGTTCGCAGTACTTCGATGCGGGTACCCAAGTGCAATGACTTACTGTTCAGGTACTTAAGAAAATCCTTGGAGCTTTGATTCAGGGCCACCATCCGGACCTGATCGCCGGAAGCGCAGGTGGACAGGGCCGCATAGGAACGTTCCTGCACATTCCCGGATTTATCGGGTATGGGCGATCCATGCGGGTCGATGGTTGGATGACCGAGAAGATCATCCATGCGATCGAAAAACTTCTCTGAGCGTATATGTTCGATCTGTTCGGCCACTTCGTGGACTTCTTCCCATCCGAATCCCATTTGCTCTACCAGGAACATCTCGGTGAGGCGGTGTTTTCGGATCACCAGTGCCGCCATGCGCCGACCGGTTTCCGTGAGTTTGAGAGGCTTGTACTTTTCATAGGCCACGAGTCCCTTTCCGCTGAGAGACTTGATCATGCTGTTGCTGGTGGGCTTGCTCACACCCATTTCCCGGCTCAGATCCGAAATGGTGATCTCACCCTGTTCATCGACCAGATAGTACAGCGCCTTGAGATAATTCTCCTCCGTTACAGTTGCTTGTGGCATGCCATGCAAAATTAGCGGAATGCACAAGTTGAATCCACAGATCTGCACAAAAGAGAACATTTGGTGCACTTGCTGCATTAAGAATGGGATATTTGCAGACTTCAACAGAAATCTTAGACTATGAACTGGCAGATCATTGATAAATACGAAGACATCACCTACAAAAAGTGCAATGGGGTAGCGCGCATAGCCTTCAACCGGCCGGACGTACGAAATGCCTTCAGACCACAGACGGTAGGTGAACTATTCGATGCCTTTCTGGATGCGCGCGAGGACACGTCGATCGGGGTTGTGCTTCTTTCGGCAGAGGGTCCATCGAGCAAGGATGGCGTTTATTCGTTCTGCAGCGGCGGTGATCAGCGCACACGCGGACATCAGGGCTATGTAGATGAAACCGGTATGCCAAGGCTCAATATTCTGGAGGTGCAACGCCTGATCCGATTCATGCCGAAAGTAGTGATCGCTGTGGTTCCTGGTTGGGCTGTGGGTGGCGGCCATAGCCTGCATGTGGTTTGCGACCTCACCCTGGCGAGTCGGGAACATGCGATCTTCAAACAAACCGATGCGGATGTGACCAGTTTCGATGGCGGTTATGGATCGGCCTATCTGGCCAAGATGGTTGGACAGAAGAGGGCGAGGGAGATCTTCTTTCTCGGCCGGAATTACTCCGCACAGGAAGCATTTGAAATGGGCATGGTGAATGCGGTTGTCCCACATGAGGAACTTGAATCTACCGCCTATCAATGGGCTCAGGAAATTCTGCAGAAATCACCCACTTCGATCAAGATGCTCAAGTTTGCCTTCAACTTGACGGACGATGGTATGGTTGGTCAGCAGGTTTTCGCCGGTGAAGCTACACGCCTTGCATACATGACCGAAGAGGCCAAAGAAGGTCGTAATGCATTTTTGGAGAAGCGCAAGCCTGATTTCAAGGATATCAAGTGGATTCCGTGATGGCTTGTGGGTTGGCATCTGCTCAAGGATAAAAACTACCCCTTAGGAAATACCATTTGAGCTACGGCCGCTGATATGCATATTCAAGTGACAGCTTCATCATGTACTTGTATTTGATGAAGTTGTTGGGAAATCCCCGAGAATCTTCTCATAAAAATCTGATTATCCGGGACCTTCAATCTTCAGCAATTTCATGCCGCCCATCGGGAAAACGGCATTGCCTTCGGTAAACCTGAGTTCAGCTTCCATTTTACCTCCTGCAACAGGTCCGAGCCACAACTCCACTTCCTTGGAGTTGAGCGGGTCCTCGGGGAATAGCTTGCCAACGGTTCCGCATCGCACAATATAGGCAACACCGGTTCGTTCCGGATTTCCCCTGTTCTTATCGAGTATGGCGTTTGAGAAGTTTGCCATACCAATGGTGCCGCTTGCCGTTTTATCGCTTTCTATATCCAAAACGACCCGTATAGCTCCGGGGGTGAATTCGAATTTCATCCATTTAGGTTCTGTACGCACGGAAACTTTGAAAACTGCCGATTCCCATTGCCCCTCCAGTTCCGATGGAACTGCCCATTTCTGAGACACGCAGGAACCAATTGCGGCGAGGATTACCGCTGAAAAGATGTAGATCCCGGAACGCATCGTTCTTTTCAATGCTCAGGATCAAAATTAAATCAAGAATTTGCGGTGAGAACCACAAATGACAGGAATCATTCTTTCGGGAACGCGCCTTAAAAACCAACAAATCGGCAGGGGTAAGCTCTGCTGAGCAAGGGTAACGACCCGCATAGATACCGGGGCAGTCAGTTTGGAAACATCAGGTTCCCATCCCATCCGATGGCTCATTCATTTCAGCCATACGCTTCTTGATCCCTTTGTCGGCCAACCACATCAACCACCAATAAACCGGCAGGATCAGGGGGTAAAGGATGATGACCATGAAGGTATAGCCATGGTATCTTCCGGCCTCCTCCCCGATCACCAGATCGATCAGGCTGAAAGAGGCCATGAAGCCGATCAACACGATCAATGGAATGAGAATGCTACCCGAAATAAGGACCCATGAATAGCGGGCATGAGGATAGCGTTTTCGGTAAAGTCGCAGGAGTGCATAATGAAGCAATACCCATATGATGCCCATAAAAATGGTGAGTCCCAAAGGCCCGATCGCTGTCAAGAGTTTTGCGGTGGGTTTGAGCACCGGGGTATGAATGATCTCGAAATAATCGGCAGGTAATTCTGAGAAGCGCCAAACCGCCATGCTGTCGGTACTTCCGCTCATCGGTTTCCCCAAATTGGTTTTCAGTCCGGAATCAAAATCCCTTGCATCCAGTATGATCTCCAGTGAGCCGAATGATCTCCAGTGTTTTGCCGGTGAAAGCGAGTAGGGGAATCTGTATTCCTTCACCCAATCGGACCGATCCGACCAAACGAGGGAAGTATATTCAACACGGACCACATGCTCTCCCCGGCTCAGATCGGCCTCGAAGTATTTCAGATCGTTGAGCTCATACACAGATCCTACATGCTCTTCCCAATGAATGACCACCGATTCCGGGTCTCCCGGTCGTGTTGAGCGGTCGAAATAGTCGGAAAAAACTTCAAAAGGCGTGTTGGCAGTGCTTCGCAGATCCTGCGGTATATCGTTGATTTGAACTTCGATCCCGTCGACCCAAACCCTAAAATCGTCCTTGTAATTTTTCGCATGAAACAGCATGGGAACGCCCGCAACACCACTGTCGGTTCGGATGAAATATTCGATCCGATAGGTTGCGTGCCGGAAATCCCGATCGATCTTGAGGAAGATCTGCTCTTTGAGAATGTCCATGTTGCGGCTCGAGAAAGCCGAACTGGAGAACGTGCCCTCGCTTACCGGCGAAGCCATATTGGCCAAGGAATGTGTTCCGAACAGACATCCGAACAATAGTAAGAACAAGCGCATACCGGGGTTCTTCGCGGGTTTGGACCTGCAGAAAAGTGCGTTACAAGGATTCCACATAAGCCCTGAAATTATTCAGGATCGCCTGCCAGCCCTGTTGCTGCATTTCTACAGGATTTGAGTGCTCTGCATCGAATACGGTAGTAACTTTAACCGAGTTTCCCAGATCTTCGAATCTGGTGGTGGCATTGCGACCATCGGCCATGTTGTAGCTGATCATCCCATGAGGGACCACTTTATCGTAAATGGCGTCAAAGTCGAAACCGAAACTGCCGTCGCGGGCTTCCATACGGGCATAATACTTTCCTCCCGGTTGCGGATCGTTCTCGGCTTTCGGACAGTGCCAGTCGTTGCTGGCGAAGTTCCAGGACATTATGTGCTCCGCTGAGGTCCAGCAATCCCAAACTTTATTCATATTGGCATGTACAACTGCCTCGATCGTGATCTTCATAGGCGATTTCAGTTCAGTTCAGGGATTCCTGATCTTCTCAAGACACAAATGAATGATTTCCCCCGCGCATTTCCAATCCCCGGTTTCGGGATTCGGTGTGGGCCGTGCCGACGGTAGCTCAATGGGTTCTAAAGACCCCGGATAGCACTAGTAAAAGCGACCGGTTCTATTGGGATCCTTCAGGTCGATCCAAAAGATATGCATCGGTTCCATATCGTCGCGCTTTCCATTCTTATTGGCATCGAGTTGTGCGTACACGAACATCATGTCGTTGCCCGGATCGTATTCCGACTTCACAACTGCGTAGTTCTCGGGTACAAGCGGTTTCTGCATCTCACCGAGCCCGTTGAAGTGGTAAAATCGTCGGAGATCGCTGAGATCGATGAACCCATCTCCATTGGTGTCCTCGTTGTAGACCGAGACCAGGATATAATCTCTTTGAACGGGTTGACCGGACAATGTATCTGTGGTGAATGAGGGATAATAGAGGTTTCTGATCAAAACGGGAGCAGCGAACAGCTTGGTCTTTTGTCCGGTGCTCACCTGATAATGTGCCACATTGACCATATTGTAGCCAAAAACTGCTTCCAGACCAGGCATGAGATTCCCATGCCATCTTTCCGATTCGCTGTAGTGGTAGTGAAATCGGTTCTCTCCAATAAAGGTGGAATGATCGCGTTTGTTGATGTTCACCTTGTAAACGGGGGTTAACCGGACTTCCGGCAGACCGGTGAGTAGCACGCCACCGGGTCGGGTCGGCATAGGTACAGAATCACTGCGCACACCCTGATGTTCCGCTCCGATTTGCTCATCGTGCGACGACACAGCGAATCCTTTCTCGATCTTGTTTTCCCGGCTACAGGATGGCAGTATGAAAGTCGCGATGGCGAGCGCGATCGTTAAGTTGTAGAGCGTAAAACTTTTCACTTTCGCAAGTTAAAGGAGTTTTCAGGAGCATTGCGCATTCTGCACAATCTCCAGCAATTCGTGATCGATGTTCCGGAAAAAGTGGTATGCAGGGCGAGCAATTTGATCGTTCCTGGCTCTTTGACGATCTATAGTTTCAGGCAACATTCGTTACAGAGCTCACATTGGGCGTCGTCAATAGTTTGCACGCGTTCCACTGCATCGTTCATTACACATTGAGGTGTTGAACAGTGTCTTAATCCGAAGTTATGCCCCAATTCATGAACGCCGATCTTCTGCAATCGGCTGATAAATAATGCATCCGATTGTGTTTTGATCCGAAACCCGGATAGCACGCTGCTCGGCCCCGGAACATATCCCAGACCGAAAATGCCCCAGTCGCTGTATTTGCTTTCGGGCTTCAAGATGCGGCCCAGGGCATCCTTTTTCGTGGTAGAAATGTCGTGCATGGTAAGTCCCATTATGTATTGAACCGAATCGGGCCAGTTCTTTTTCAGGAATTTCAGGAGGATATCAGCCCGATATCGTGGAGTCTTGATCTGAACAAATGCATCCCGGGGCATGGATCGGCGTTCCAATACGATGGTACGTACACCATAGACGTTTCTCAAAGCAGATGCAATGCTATCGCGATGCACCTGGTTGAAGCTCCCGAGCACCAGAAGTCCGACGTTCGTTCGCTCGTTTGGTACACATGCCGCGAAACTGAATATCAAGCTGCCCAATGTTAGCAAAATGATGATCCAATCAACGGGATTGTTCCTTATCGCGGGAGGGCTGCTCTGTTTGGGCATGACATATTGCATAAAAGAGATCAAGCTTAGTTACTATCACGAACGGATAGAGTTCTGAAGCATTATATCCCGGTCGGTCTAATTGAAGATAATACTGTTGAACGGAGCCGTGGCGCAGTCGGATCCTCATTATTGAATGCCACTGGTACGCTGACTGACAAAAATCAACTCCAGGCTTGTTGAAAGTTGGGAGCCGCGTAAAATCAGCGGGTATACCTTGCGAGGCATTCCCCGCTATGAAAGAATTCATCAATATTCGGGCAATTTTACGCTGAGTTAATCCGGGAAATGGATCATCGCGATATATTTGCCGCACTATTTAGAATTAGTCCAATTAAACACAACTAAGGAATGAGCATCATTAGAACTGCGATCATCGTATTGGTTTCGGGATTGTGTTTGTCTTCTTGTAAGGATACGGAACCCACGAAAAATGTGGAGCCTATCGTAAATATCCCAGATTCTTATGTATTCAACCGGGACGGGCGATCAACAGTTTCGTTCACAGGACAAACGGAGCGCATTCGCATGGCGGAGGAACTCGGTTCAGCCCTTACCGACTTTAGTAAATCGGAAAGTGATTTGTTGGAGATGTTCCGAAATCTCACTGAATCGGGCGGAGATGCGGATCCATTTTCGGAAGAACTCCTGAACCGATCGTCCAAGAGTCTGCGCGAGAAAATTGCAGCTAGTGCAGATTACTTCTCGGCCAATACGACCGAGGCGGTTGCCATACGGAATCTTTTCGAATCGTGGATCAAGGCTCAGGTTCAAGAGGTATTCCCGGCCTCCATGGAATTGGCTGCACCCGGAAAAGCAGGTCAGATCGCTTCCGGCACACGTACAAGATACATTAGTGCAAAAGGTTTCGAGTACGATCAATTCTTTAAAAAAGGTTTATTGGGTGCTTTAATGCTCGATCAGATGTTGAACAATTACCTGAGTCCCTCGGTACTTGATGCAGATATGAACCGGTCGGATCAGGAAACTGAAAAAGTAGTTGACGAAAATGCGTACACCCGAATGGAACATTATTGGGACGAGGCTTATGGCTATTTGTTCGGCAATGCACAGGATCCTGCAAATCCCCTACCTGCGCTTGGGACTGAAGATGGATACATGAACGAGTATGTGGGTCAGGTTGATGCAGACCCCGATTTTGCCGGAATTGGTAAGCGCATTTACGATGCCTTCAAAGCGGGACGTGCGGCCATCGTACAAAGGGAGTATGGATACCGGGATGCCCGTGTAAAGGAGCTCCGGAAAGATCTTTCGGCGGTTATGGCCATCCGGGCCATGTATTACCTCGAATCCGGTGCAACTCAGCTGGAAAACGATCAAAAAGGTTCGGCATTCCATTCCATTTCGGAGGCCTATGGATTCATTTACAGCCTTCGGTTTACCAGAAATCCGGACACCGCTGGTCCTTATTTCGATCGAACAGAAACCAATACACTCTTAGGCACCTTAACGGATAGCGGATCCAACGGCTTCTGGGATCTGAAACCGGAAACATTGCGGCAATTATCCGCACAAATAGGAGCAAGATTCAAGATCGACCCGGCATTAACGAGAAATTGATCCAAGATAAGGCCATGTTGCGATCGACCAAGCTTTTCATTTTCCTCTGCGCTGCGTGCATCCTTCCGGCGGGATGTAACGATGAAGGCATCGATAATTCCAATAAAGATGGGTTCAACAGACAGGAACTTCTGCGAACCTGGGCCGATAGCCTCATCCTACCCGGTTATACCAATTATCTGCAAACGCTTCTGGATCTGAAGCAAAGCGCAACAGACTTCATCGATAAACCCGATACGAGCGCACTCCGTAAGCTGCGCAGCTCCTGGCTCAACTCATACATCGCCTGGCAATATGTAGCCCTTTACGAGATCGGAAAGGCTGAAAGTGTGTCGCTGCGCGACTTCACGAACACCTACCCTACTTCTCCCGCCAATATTGAAAAGTACCTAGCCAATGGAGCGCCGAATCTCGAATTGCCCTCCACTAGGAGCGAGCAGGGCTTTCCGGCTCTTGATTATTTGATCAACGGCAGTGCAGGATCCGATACAGGGATCGTGAATCGCTATATATCAGAAGATGGCCTGGGAGCATACACAGCCCTTTTGATCGATCGGCTGATCGACTTAACCACACAGGTTCGCGACCACTGGGACAATGGCTATAGAAATCAATTCATGGAGAACAGCGGATCATCCGCCAGCAGTTCTGTGAATAAGATCGTCAACGATTATATGTTCTATTACGAACGTTCTCTCCGAGCTGCCAAAGTAGGAATTCCTGCGGGAGTTTTTTCCAGTATGCCGCTGAGCGACCGCGTGGAAGCCTACTATCACCCTGCAGCCTCCCGAACGCTCTTTATGCATGCGTTACAGAATTGCATTTATTTCTTCAATGGCACGCGCTCGGTTGAGTCATCAGCGGGATTAGCTGCCTATCTCGATCATCTTCAAACGATACAAGGGGGTGAACAACTGAGTTTGCTGATCAACCATCAATTTGTTGTAATTACTGAAAAGGCACTGCTCTTGCGCGAAAGCTTTAAGGAACAGGTGGAAAAGGATAATCAAGGCATGCTCGTATTGTTTGATGCGCTTCAGGAGAATGTGGTGCTCCTCAAAGTGGATATGATGCAAGCCCTAAACATCAAAGTGGATTTTGTGGACGCAGATGGGGATTGATGGAGTTCCGAACGTCCAAAAAATATGTAGAACGCATGGGGCATGCAGCTCCACTAGCCGTGTTCCGGATCTATTTTGGGATGATGATGCTGGCGGGCATTATCCGCTTTTGGCTTAACGGTTGGATCGAGAAACTCTACCTCCTACCCAGATTCCATTTTCATTATCTGGGTTTTGAATTCGTAACGGTACCTGGGAACTGGACCTACGCTTTGTTCGCCTTGTGTGCCCTCTCTGCGACAGGAATTATGCTGGGGTACCGCTACAGGCTGAGTGCTTCGCTATTTTTCCTCAGTTTCACCTATATAGAACTGATGGATAAGACCACTTACCTGAACCATTATTATTTCATCAGTCTTGTTGCTTTCCTCCTGATCTTCCTACCCGCCAACCGGTACTTTTCCATAGACACCTTGCGCAATCCCCATTTGAATTGCGAATTTGTACCTCGCTGGAATATCGACGCACTACGCCTGATGCTGGCTATTGTTTATTTCTATGCCGGACTGGCTAAATTGAATTCGGAGTGGCTATTCCATGCTCAACCCCTTCGTATTTGGCTTCCAACCCAAACGGACATTCCCTTATTGGGGACATTATTCGGTGAGGAATGGATGCTTTACGCAATGAGTTGGGGTGGGGCAATCTACGATCTCAGCATACCATTCCTCCTGCTCTATTCCCGGACAAGATGGTTCGCATTTGGGTTGGTCGTGTTCTTTCACGGGCTCACATCCATTCTGTTTCCGATCGGGATGTTCCCATACATTATGATCGGCAGTACCTTGCTCTTCTTTTCAGATGGATTTCATCAAAAGATCGTAAATCGTTTGGCAGCCTTGGTGCGATTTCCTGCGAAACATTTGCACAATGGCATCACAGCACCGTCCAAGACATTGGTACCACTGCTTCTATCGGTATTCTTCCTGTTTCAGTTGCTCATTCCATTCCGGTATTTGCTCTATCCGGGCGAATTATTCTGGACCGAAGAAGGTTATCGTTTCAGTTGGCGTGTAATGCTCATGGAAAAGGCTGGTTCCGCTACTTTTGTGCTCTCCTTTCCGGGGGAGGAGAAAAGTATACAGATCGACAATCGCGCACACCTTACTCCATTTCAGGAAAAACAAATGTCCACACAGCCGGATCTCATTCTGGAATATGCCCACTACCTGAGGGATAAGTATCGAAAACCGGATGGAAGGACCCCGCAGGTTTTCGTTCGCTCGCATGTAGCCCTGAATGGCAGAAAGAGTGCCCCATACATCGACCCCACCATAGATCTTGCCTCTGAAAAACCCGGCTTGCATCCAAAAAAATGGATCCTTCCTTTCGGTCATGAAATTCAAGGTTTGTAGCACACTGATCGGGATCCTTCTGGTGTCGGAAATCTCGGCCCAGGTGTTGTTGCGCGGTGTGGTAATCGATGAGCGCAACAGCGATCCATTGCGCTTTGTTGAATTGTTCGAAACCCGATCCGGGGAAATGCAATTGACAAATAAAAGCGGGCAATTCGAATTTGCGGTGAGCCCTGATATGGATCATGTGTTTTTGGTATCCATGAACGGGTATGAAAGCCGACAGATCCGGATACGTACTTCGCGTGACACATCGTTGGTCATTGAACTCAGTTCCATAAGCTCGGATCTCTCGGAGGTGGTCATACAACAGAAAAGAGAGAATGATTTTGCGCTCAGGCAGCTGAAACCGGTGCAGGGAACGGCGATCTATGCCGGAAAAAAGAGCGAGGTTGTACTGATGGATCTGAAAGTAGGGAACCTTGCATCGAATAATGCCCGGCAGATCTACTCCCAAGTGGTTGGGCTCAACATTTACGACAATGGGGATGCGGGATTACAGCTCAATATTGGGGGAAGAGGACTGGACCCGAACCGCACGGCCAATTTCAATACCCGACAAAACGGATACGACATTAGTGCGGATGTGTTGGGTTATCCGGAGAGCTATTACACCCCTCCTGCAGAAGCACTGGAGGAGATACAGATTGTTCGGGGCGCTGCATCCCTGCAATACGGAACCCAATTCGGCGGATTGATCAATTTTCGATTCAGAGAGCCCTCTGCGAGTTCAGCTATCGAATGGACCTCTCGACAAACACTGGGGTCCTATGGTTTATTCACGAGTTTTAACGCCCTGAGCGGCACATTGGGTAAGTGGAGCTACTCCACCTGGTTCAATTATAAACAAGGAGACGGATTTCGACCGAATTCCGCCTTCTCCTCTCATAATACCTATGGGATGTTGCGATACACTCCGAACATCCGAACCAATATCCGGGCGGAATTCACCCATCTGTCCTACCTCGCACAGCAAGCCGGCGGCTTAACCGACTCGCAATTCGAGAAGGATCCATTCTTCTCCAACCGCAACCGGAATTGGTTTCATGTAGACTGGAAACTTTATGCCTTGCGTTTGGAGCACCGTATAAGTTCCCGAACCACCTTTAGCCTGAACGGACATCTGCTCGATGCGGGAAGGGATGCGCTGGGATTTCGGGGCGACCCCAAAAGACCGGAGCGCAACCCGATCGTTGAGCCGGACGATCCTTCCTATGAGCGTGACCTCATACGGGGCACATTCAACAACTGGAGTACCGAGGCCCGACTGGTTCATCGGTATTTATTTTTAGGTTGCCGATCCACTGCTTTGATCGGGGCTAAATACTACAGTGCACGCAACAGTTCCATTCAAGGTCCCGGTTCAAATGGCTCGGATGCCGACTTCGAATTTCGGTTCAACACCTACCCTTCCTATCCCAATCAGTCCGACTTCAGCTTCCCGAACAGGAACATGGCGCTTTTCGGTGAACAGATCATACGGCTCAGCGAAAAATGGTCTGTTACTCCCGGTCTCAGATGGGAATACATCCGCACCCAATCCGAAGGTTCGTATGCCGTTGTGCGCTTTGACAATGCCGGGAACGAGATATTCAGACAAGACACTACGGATAACCGGGATCTGGAACGAAAATTCGTACTCGCCGGAATTGGAAGCAGTTACAACTTAAACCGATCGGTGGAAGCATACGGAAACCTATCTCAAAATTACAGATCAGTAACGTTCAGCGATATACGGGTTGTGAATCCAACCTTCCTGATCGACCCCAATATTCAGGATGAATCCGGATATACGCTCGACCTTGGGATCCGGGGAAGGATCAATAAACGGGTCACCTTCGATTTCAGTGCCTACTCCATGCGCTATAACGACCGCATTGGAACCATTTTGGTGGAAGAAGGTCCGAACAAAGGCGACCGTCTGCGAAAAAACATAGGGGATGCACGGATCACAGGTCTGGAAACCTTCGCTGATATCAAACTTCTTGCAACACAAGGCGACAGCGCCCGATTCAAGTTGAATGTATTCGGCAATTTTGCCCTTACGCACTCCGAGTACATCGAAAGCGAGGAGAACAATGTAAGTGGCCGACGCGTGGAATTTGTCCCCTTATTGAACTTAAAAACAGGTTTGCGTTTTGGATATCGAAATATCACGGGCAGTTTGCAATACACCTACCTGAGTCAACAATTCACCGATGCCGAAAATACCGCTATCACCTGGGAGGGCGATAGTCGGGAAGGCATTGTAGGTGAAATACCTGCTTATTCGGTTTGGGATCTTTCGTTGGCCTACAAGTGGAAACAGCTCCGGTTCGAATCCGGGATCAACAATTTGCTGAACAGATCCTATTTCACCCGTCGTGCAAGCGGTTACCCGGGGCCGGGGATCATCCCTTCAGAACCTAGAAGTGGGTATTTCACTTTGGGCTGGATCCTAAGTTACCCGAAAAAGTCGTAGAGTTCTTTTCCTGCGAGTGAATGACTCCGCACTCCATCCGGCTAAAGCCTAAATTTGTTCAAGACTGCACCCATTATGGACAAACGCGAATTCCTTAAAACCTCCCTTCTAGCCGGATTTACGGTTCCAGCCTTCCTCGAGGGCATGGCCCGGGCATTCGAACCTGTAGATCGGCTGAATGGTTCTGAACTGGCTCAGGCTGAAGATTTTTGGGCAAGTATCCGTACCCAATTCCTTCTGAAAACGGAATACATCAATCTGGAAAACGGGTATTACTGCATGCTCCCTATCCCACTACTTGAAAAGTATTTGGATCATGTTCGCAATGTGAATCTGCAGGGATCCTGGTACATGCGCAACACGCAACACATCGATAAGGTCCGCATCACAGAATTACTTGCGGCATTTATAGAGGCCGAACCCGGTGAGGTTGCGATCACCCGAAACACCACGGAATCTCTGGATCTTGTGATTCAGGGTATCGATTGGAAAAAAGGCGATGAAGCCTTGGTGGCGGAGCAGGATTATGGTTCCATGTTGGACATGTTCCGACTCATGGAAGAGAAACACGGGATCGTCGTTAAACGCATTTCTATACCCAACCATCCCCAAAGCGACGACGAGATCCTTGAACTCTACAAGAACCAATTCTCAGCCCGAACAAGGCTCGTGATGGTTTGTCATATGATCAATATTACCGGGCAGATCCTACCTGTGCGGAAGATCTGCGACCTGGCACATGCGCATAAAGCTGAGGTAATGGTAGACGGGGCCCATAGCGTAGCCCATATTCCGGTTTCCATGAAGGAACTGGGCTGCGATTATTTTGGAAGCAGCCTGCACAAGTGGTTACAAGCCCCGTTGGGTAATGGTTTGTTGTATGTGCGCAAGGATAAGATATCCGGCTTGAGTCCGCTTTTTGCGGAATCCCCCAAAGCAAAGGACGATATCGCCCGACTCAACCATACAGGTACCACACCGGTGCACACCATTTTGGGTATCGAAGATGCCCTGAATTATCATCGTATGCTCGGTGCGGATCGAAAAACGGATAGGCTGCGTTTTCTGCAGAACTATTGGACTGCAAAAGTCCGATCGGAAGCCGGAATTGAAGTGAACACCCCGGAAGATCCGGCCCGCTCCTGTGGTATTGCCAATGTGAACATACCCAAACTGGATCCGGCTGCGCTTTCATCTAAATTATTGAAAGATCATGGCATCTGGACAGTGGCCATCGATCGTCCGGGAGTTAAAGGTTGTCGCATCACTCCAAATATTTACACCTCTCTTGAGGAACTGGATCGGTTTGTGGATGCATTGACGACCATAGCCCGAAGTTGAGAAAGTATCGAGCATTTTTCAGTACTTTGGCCCAAACTATGAATATTCGAAACGGCTCAAATAAATGGGCATTATGTGCTATCCTGCTCGGTGTTTGGGCTTTTTCGCAGACATCGTGTACGCAAACTGAGACCGACAAGGACGGTCCTGAAGTGCTTTTACTGGATCGTGCAGGTCGGGTTCTGGCAGGAGTTGAAACCGGTAAGGACCTGGAATTCGTCGAAGAATCCGGCACAGAATTGTTTTACACACTTGAATGCCACGACAGCAGCGGTATAGGAGAGGTTTACCTGTACATGGAGGGTGGACGTTTCCTATTGCAGGACGACAGCACTCCTTACACATCTCATCATCGGGTTTGGACAGGAGATGATGCACAAAATACGGTGCGTATCCTCTTTTCGGTGAGAGCAAATGCCGGTGTGTCCACACTGCGGATCGAGGTAACGGATACATACGGCAACAAGCGAGCGCTAGCTCCGATCCGAATTAATATACGGGCCTCGGCAAGTGCATTTTGCGGACCCGATAGCAGAAGTTGTGTTTTGGATCTGTCGCCGAACATACGTTGCGAGGGCATAGTCGGTTATCCGCCGGATTGCTGGGGCGAATGTGAGAATGATGCTTCAGCGGATGCCTGCTTCAGCACATCCAAGGTGGTGCCCGGGAACGATCCGGCTGCGGCTTACACGATCAAACGGGTGCGGGTGCGCTTTGCGGATGAAATTACGGAGCGAGGACTGATGGTAAAGCATCCTTCATCTGAGAGCTTCACGCTCTTAGATGAAAACTGGTCGGAACGTTGGGACGGGCTAACTTTTGGTGGAGAATATAAGATCATTTGGCAGGCAGGTGAAACTGCACCTCCGGCTTCCATCCAGATCGAATTTGAATTTGGACCCTAGAAGAACAGAATGGATCAACAACAATTCAACATGCGCATAATACTGTTCAGCCTTCTCCTTGTGCTGGGGTTGTATTCGTGTAGAAACAAGTCGACCGTTGAATACTTCGGCCCACTCCCTGCACCGGATACGGAATTCCTCGAAGCGCGCGACACCATGTTGGAAGTTGGTCTTCGTTATCTCGAAAAACACTTCGTTCCACAGGAATACGTGGTTGTGGAAAGTTATCCGGATTGCGAGGGATGCGTTTGCAGCTGGAGTCAGACTTTCGAGAAGGGGATCAGCTATACGTACAACGATTGCGGCATCGCGGGTTACGAGATCGAGATGAGCTTTGATCTGCCCGATCTCGAGGTGGCGCACTTGCGTCAGTTATGCGAAAGTTTGTTCTGTTGTCCGTCCAATTTCTGGAATGCAGACAGCACTCGTTTCGAACCGGCCGATGGAGATGCCGGATGCTATATCGAGATCCTGAGCGATACCCGGCCTTTGCGTCTCAAGTATTTTTGCTCGCTTTAATTACCTGTTAAGAACCAAGGAAAAACCTAGTCGGATAGAATGACCGCCCCAAAGAAAACCAAACCAAACAATACCAAAGGGAGTCGTAAAACCCCGCAGCAGAACAAGAGTCCGAAACTTAAAAGCAACCCGAAGATCTTTCGGATCTTAGTGGGTCTCCTTGTGCTGGAGGCCATGTTGTTGTATATCAATACATCCAATCATGGGTTTGTATTGGACGACATGTCGGCTATAGAAAGCAATTGGGTAACCAAGCGCGGAGTGGAAGGATTACCGATCATCTTCAAGAACTCCTATCGATATGGTTACTGGAGCAACAAGGGGACACTCTACCGGCCACTTTCCCTGGCCATGTTTGCGATCGAATGGGAGATATCGCCAAATAACCCTTCGGTGCATCATTGGGTTAACATATTGATGTACGGACTCTTAGCTGCGCTGCTGTTTTCCTTCTTGAATGCGCTTTTCAAAGAACAAAAACCGGTTCTGGCGTTTGTAGCCACAGCGCTCTTTCTGGCACATCCTATACATACCGAAGTCGTTGCCAATATCAAAAGCAGGGATGAATTGCTGTCATTCACCTTGATAATTGGTAGTTTACGTCTATTCCTGTGGTGGTTGGATAAGAAAAAAGCGTGGACACTGCTCACCGCCGTCGTGCTCTATTTCCT
Source organism: Flavobacteriales bacterium (assembly GCA_020635435.1). Classification (GTDB taxonomy): domain Bacteria; phylum Bacteroidota; class Bacteroidia; order NS11-12g; family UBA9320; genus VMDK01. Next base: position 29,969 of record JACJZU010000002.1, on the reverse strand, counting down.
GGCTTTTCTATCCAAGGAAAGTGCCATAACCTTCCTGGCCGTGTTTCCCTTGGTGGCCTATTTTTTCCGGGGAGCTTCGATCAAATCGGCCTTGATCGGCGGGGCTTATTTCCTTCCCGCAGCTCTGGCCTATTTGGGTATTCGCAGAAGTATACTCGGCTCCGTGGGCGGGGTTGAGGCGGTGGATCTGATCGACAACCTCCTTGTAGCAGTGCACGGCACCGAGCGATTTGCAACGGCCATCAAGATCATTGGGATGTATATCGGCAAACTCTTGTTCCCGCATCCGCTCTCGAACGACTATTCCTACAACCAGATCGAAGCGGTTGGGCTTGGCAGTCCTGCATTCCTGATCTCTATGGCACTCATCCTTTTCCTCGCATTTGTGGCTATTCGCGGATTCAAGGGGCGAAGATTGATCTCCTTCGCCATTCTCTATTTCGCCATTACATTCTCGCTTTACACCAATCTGATCATTACAATAGGTACTTCTTTCGGTGAGCGACTGCTTTTCGTACCTTCTCTTGGATTCTCCTTGATCGTCGCACATTATCTCACCGGAATGCTCAAACCTTCGGGTGTTTCGAGCAGCCTGAATCAAGCCGGAAACTTTAGTTTAAATGCAATGCCTATGCTTCTGGGAGCTGTGCTTTTGATCGCTTATAGTGGTAAAACTGTAAGTAGAAACAAGGCCTGGGCTTCGAACATGACCTTGTACGAAACCGATGTTAAAACGGTGACCAACAGTGCACGATCGCACTATTATTATGGCATGGGAACCATGACGGAACGGGCCATGAAAACCGAGAACATCGAAGAACGCAACAGGTATTTGAAAATAACGGTTGAAGAGATGGAACGGGCCATTGAGATCTATCCGAATTATGTGGATGCGCACGGATCGCTCGGGCTGGCCTGGTACCGGTTGGGCAATGAGGAAAAAGCTCTGAAGTATTACGATCAGGCCATTGCCTTGCAGCCAACGGCCATCATACTAAACAACAAAGCTGTGATCCATTTCAACCGCGGCGAGATCGATTACTCCCTGGAAACCTATAAGAAGATCGTGGAACTGGATCCCCGTTATGTGGATGGATTGCGCGGAATGGCCAGTTGCTATGGTATGAAGAAAGAGTACGACAAAGCTGTTGAGTATTTTCTGAAAGCCATCGAATACGAACCGGAAAGTCCGGAATTATGGATATTTCTCGGCAGGACCTACAATTTCATGAACAGACCCAACGATGCCCGCAAGGCCTTTGAACAGGCTCGTGCCCTGCGCCCCGGCCTTGCCATACCGGAACTTGACCAAACCAAGCAATAAGTGCCATGGAAGCAGTTGTACTCGAAGAAAAGTTCAGCCTCATACACGAACATTGGTCGCCACACATTGTGGGCTCACTCAATGGGCAACATGTAAAACTCGCCAAACTCAAAGGAGAGTTCGTTTGGCATCACCACGCCGAAGAAGATGAATTGTTCCTCGTGATCAAAGGTGATCTGCGTATTGAATTCCGGGATCGCGTGGTGCATTTGAGTCCGGGAAGTTTTTGCATTGTACCGCGCGGTGTAGAGCACAAGCCGGTTGCCGATGAAGAGGTCGAGGTATTACTGTTCGAGCCGGCAGGCACGCTGAATACAGGTAATGTTCGCAACGAACTTACGCGCAGCGAATTGGATGCCATTTAGATCAACCCGGGAAGGGATCGGAATACATCGGATTCGTGTAGACCGAATTTCCCGTGAGTGTTCGCATGAATGCTTCGATCGCAGCTTTCTCCGGGTCGCTCAAATTCAGGCGTTGCAAGTTGCCATTCGGTCTTAACCGCGGATCGAGTTGATTGTTCCCGGGCGGAGTGATCACGCGATTGTAGTGTTCCAGGGCAGAGGCAAAACTATTGAAGATCGCATTGTGCATCAGTGGCCCATTGAGCGAAGCATCCGGATTGAAAAGATCTCTTAAACTTGGACTTCGCGTATTCGTTAGGTCGATCGATTGCGGGTCACCGATAACACCTGCGATACCGTTGTTCCGGGAATTGGGGTCAATATCAAATTCCGGTGGTTGATGGCATCCCGCACAGCCCGCTCCCCCTCCGGTCCTGGATCCGTTCTGATCGAAAACGGGCGGACGCAGAAACAGATCTTTGCCGGCATTCTCTTCCGCTGTGAAATTTTGAAAGGGCTGACCGTCATTGGCTGCCCTTGCCCTACCCTCGTCGTACTTCGAATCGAATGATTGGATGGATCGCACGAATTGAGCGAGCGCTGATTGCATGCGGGGCTCGGTTATGCTGGCATCGCCAAATGCCATTTTGAATAATTCCTGATAATAATCCAGTGCACTCAAACGACGTATCAGTTCGTTCAGGTCGGGGTCGCCATTGGCACCGCTGAAACCCATTTCCACGTGGTCCTGTATGGGCCGTGTGGTCTGATCCTCGAGTGTTGAGGCCCGTTCGTCCCAAAAAAAACGCACCTCTCTGCTGAAGCGGGGATTGATCAGTCGCATGGAATGCCTTCCGGTTTCACCGGCAACTCCCGCACTTGCCACGGCCTTATCTCCAAAGGCGAATTCCTGTTGATGGCAGGATGCACAGGAAACGGACCTGTCCAGTGAGAGTTCCTTATCGTAGAATAAAACACGTCCTAAAGTTGCACCGGCGTCGGTTATAGCCCCGGTCGCATTGTCCTTCGTAACATAAGCCGGTATTACCTGAGCGCTGTAGGCTGGCAGTGCCGTTGGATCTATCTTTCCTCCGAATGTGCTTAGGATTGCCGGGTATTGAACTGAATCGTCCAGGGTTTTGGCCGGATCCTCTGAACAGGCGATCATTTGAAGCATGAATGGGACGAGCAGGATGGGAATGAGGCGTTTCATAGATTGAGCTTGTGTTATAAAAGCAACGTAAACTTCAAACACAAACTTATGATCTATTCTCAAAAGCATGGGTATTAACCGTGTTGATTTATAATCGGGGGCATGAAATTGATAAACGTAGTGAATTCTTCTCCCAACGTTTATACTCTTGATCTACAGTATTTAGACTTGAAAAAGTATTTGAATTTGAGCTATGATACGATTTCGGAATTCGAATTACCAATGGGTAGATTTCAATGTGGCGGTGCTGACTGATCTTTTATCTCATCCGGCGAGGCTCCGGGTGATCCGTTATTTACTGGATCATGAGCATGGTACCAAGGAGCTGTTTGTAAAGATAAATCGTTTAAATGCGAACCTGATGCAAGAGCATTTGGAGGAGTTGTTGAACGGTGAATTTCTGCTGCTTTCGGGCAACTCGGCCGATGGTATCTACACATTGAATCAGGAGAAATGGGCCTATTGCCGCAAGATCCTTTCCGATTTCCTGAATTACGGATCGCGCCGGACGGATCAACAGGAGCAGGATTGATGTACATTTGATGAACGAAGTAGAATCGAAGCATGCGTCGTGAGATCAAGAGAAATACCTTCGATAAGCGGGATGCACTAACCCGTCACTACAGCGAGTTGATCCGCAAGGTGCAGCTCGGCATTCCCGAGATCCCCGATTCGCGAAAGGAAGTGCTTGATGCCATTCTGGAAGATCTGCTGAGGGTTATCAAAAGCAATAAACCGGTTTGTTTGGCATTCATCTCTGAACAAAATGCCCTTCGCACCCAGTTCGCACAGATATGGGGAGTGCTCTTGCAGCGATTTCACAGTTTCAAAATGTTGCATGTGCGTTCGGGAGGCACGAATCCAACGGAGATCAGTCCTCAGATCTTGCCGGTGTGCAACAGCCTGGGCATACCACTTCTGATGCCTACAGAGCACCTTTTCAGGGAATCGGCCGGTGATGAAGGGGCAACTGACACGGACCTGATCGAGCAGGCTCTGATCGAAGGGCAGAATTCCCTCAACCTCATTCTGGATCATGCCCGGAATTCGGAGCAATTATTGAGCAAGAGCGTTCGTCGGATGGGATTCCCCAGAACGCAGACCATAGCTGTGCTCCTATCTCCGGAAGTTCGCGGAGAAGTGGAGCAACTCAACGGCCTGCGCATACACGAATTGCCCTTCCCAAAACTGCCCGAACCACGATTCGACCATCAGGAACTGGAGGAGCTGATAGACTATTTCATGAAAATAGGGACCGATCTGGCCTATCTATTCTTCCGGTTACAGGAAAGGGAACCCAGGCGGATATTGAGTGACCAGAATCGTTGGATGCTGGACAAGGAGATCGCGAAAATGATCCGCATGCTCGATACGGCCACACTCGCTGAAGAAGCTGAGTTGTGGAATAACCTGAAGACGCTGCCCATCAACTGGACCCTGTATTTCAATCAGCTTTACAGTCAGTTCAATACCAATCGGGGCCGTTACCGCTTGCTGAGTTTCATCTTGCCGATGCAGTATGATCAGGACAAGGAGGAATTGGCCATGCAGGCCATTGCGGATAAAAATGTCGATCTGCGCACCTTTGGTTTTGAGATGCTGGCATTGGGACAGAATCCCGCTCGATTGCCTCAGATCAGGGCAAGACTCGTGGACAAATCGAGTAAGACGAGATTTGAAGCCGCCTTGTGCATCCGCGCCATTGAAATGAAGGATCCGATGATCTTCAATTTGAACGAGTTGAGTTGGTTCGACCGGTTGCTGCACCGCATTCACGACAAGCGAATGAGCCGAAAATACATCCCTCCTGCCGACCCGCCATCGATCTTCAAATAGATTCAACTTTTATATTGCAGTTATGAATCAGAATCGACAACTGTTATTTGAAGATCGCGCTAAACTGATCGCCAGGCTGGGTTTTGGAGGTTTGATGATCCCGCATGGTATTTCCAAACTGCAAAAAGCCCTAGCCGGAGGTGAAATCCATTTCGCCGACCCCATCGGGCTGGGTGAGGAATTCACGCTCTACCTCAGCATCTTCAGTGAACTGATCTGTGCGCTATTGATCGTGGTCGGTATTTTCACGCGATGGGCGAGCATAGCCCCAATGCTCACCATGTTGGTGGCGGCGTTTATCGTGCATGCCGATGATCCCTGGTCGAAAAAAGAATTCGCCCTACTGTTCTTTGTAGGCTATATGGTCCTATTTCTCATAGGCCCGGGTAAATTCTCCCTAGATGCATTGCTATATAAGCGCAAGATGTAACAGATAAAGCCATGAGTTCCGTCGTAATAAATCGGCGAATTTCCGTTCGGGATGGTATGCGTCTCGGGATCTTCCACCTCCAATGGTTGCCTTTATTGGTGATTGGATGTGGATTTGGAGCTGCGGCCTACTTCAAGCTTATGTTGCACGACGAGGCGGGTCCTGCAGTGCTCTGGAGCCTGTTCGCCACGTTTTCCTTTGCCCTGATCTATTACAGCTTCGCGGCGCCTCTTTGGCGATTATGGGCTTTCCCTTTGGTCGACAACCCCAACAAACTGCAAACCAAGGCACTGGCGAACAAGATAATCTGGCCAAAAGGTCATTTCATGTATTGGCTGGAATGGAAACTATGGGGCTTTCGAAAAAGGGTACAGCATATGGAGGACGAGGTACAGGCCAAGATCGAACGCATCGGCCCGGTGCATATTCGCCAATTTGGGGATTACTATGAATTAAAGGTTGGCCCGCAAAACATATTTCGCGACACGCTGATGGTCATCGTGGGTTGCACCGTCCTGTTTGGTTCCATCGCGGCGGGTTTGGTCATCATACTCTTCTTTGGGTCGATGGCTCTTTGGTCCTGGCTGCATAGAGAAGATCTGATGAAATACCTTCGGATCGACGTATTGGGTGTAACACATGACAAACGGTTCGTACCCTGGCAAAATGTGCGTAATTGGCTCGTGGAACCAATAGGTACAACTGCGGCCAGTTTCAAGCTAACGCTCCTGCTCCATGAGGAAACGGTCTTTATTGAGCTAGCCACACTTTCCGAATATCCGCTGGATCTGGAATTTGAATTGGAAGGCTATTATCAATTACACCGGGAATTCAATAACTATGATAACAACACACGTACGCCGTATTGAATTGGCCAATATTCAATATGTCCATGTATATTGGGATTTCTGTAAGGATTCTGTGCGCCGGATCAATGCGCTGGATCACAGTCCGGAGCAGATCGACAAATGGTTGAACGTCATTTTACAACCCAAAGCTGTATTTCGCGATGTATTGAGGGACAACCTGTGGCTCTGTAAACTTGACGATACACTAGCCGGGGTCATGGCACTCGAAAATCAAACAATTACCAGTTTCTATGTGAGTCCCGACCATCTGGGGATGGGGATTGCCACCGCCATGATGGATGAACTTGTAATGATGGCGAGATGGAAGAACATGGATTATCTGGAAACGATGGTGTGTACCACGGCAATGCCTTTCTTCAAGAAACACGGATTCAAGGGTAAAAAGGGCTACGTGAAAGTTGGGGGTGTACTTTTTCCTTGCTACGAGTTGAAACGGAAATTCAAAACCCTGTATTAGCAGCAGGGGCACCCTTTAGTCGGAATCGATTTCCTTGCCTATTTTCACCCGCTCAAACGAAATATGCTATGTTAAAAACCTGGATACTACTTCACGGTGCGCTGGGAGCTTCTTCCCAATTCGATCAACTCAGATCCCGGTTTTCAGAAGCGTATAAGGTGTATACATTTGATTTCTACGGACATGGGGGCAAACCCATGCTGCATGAGCATTTCAGAATAGCGCATTTTGCCCGGGAACTTCGGGAATTCATTGGTTCGAACGGTCTACATCGTCCGCATGTATTCGGTTACAGCATGGGTGGCTATGTGGCTGCTGTCGCGGAGATCAACAATCCGGGTCTCTTGGGGTCTCTGGTAACTCTAGGCACCAAATGGGCATGGAGCCCTGAAATTGCGGAAATGGAAATGCGCAAGCTCAACCCCGAACGCATACAGGAGAAGGTTCCTCAGTTCGCGGGTTTCTTAGCTGATCGGCACGGAGTCGACAACTGGGCCAATGTGGTTCGGAACACAGCGGAGATGATGCAAGACCTGGGTTTCAATCCTTTGCCGGACGGGCAATTGGCCGGTATCCGCATTCCGGTGAAGGTGCTCCTTGGGGATTCCGACAATATGGTGAGCAGGGATGAAAGTGAACAGGCAGCCAGCCAGATTCCCGGTGGGCAATTTCACATTCTGAAAGACACACCACATCCTTTCGAGCAGGTTAAGACGGATGTGCTGATGGCACATCTTACATAGGCTTTACACCGAAACCTGACAATAAACTCAAGGTATGTAGCCCTCAACATCCTACCTTGCGACGAAATTTAAAAAACCGATTAAATGAAACCTCAGAAACTCTTTCTATTGGCGGCGATCGCTATTTACACTGCATTTGCACATGCTCAAACACCACAAGGAATTAATTACCAGGCAGTTATCACAGATACCGACGGCAAAGCATTGTCTCAACAATCTGTCACGCTGCGTCTGGGTATCTACAGCGGGATCAGCGGAACGATCAAAGAATACGAAGAAACACACATCATCACGACCAGTGAGGAGGGTTTGGTGAATACGGTTGTGGGTCAGGGATCCGTGGTTTCGGGTAATTTCGGAACGATCAATTGGGGTGGATCCAATCATTTCCTGAAAATAGAGGTAGATAAAGGGCAAGGTTTTGTGAACATGGGCAGTATCCAATTGCAAAGTGTTCCCTATTCTTTTTACAGTTCCAAGGCTGCCGAGGTTGAGAATCTCTCCGGTCGCAAACTGGATGAATTGAGCGATGTGAATGTACCCAATGCACAGAACAACGACATTCTCCGATTCAATGGAACGAACTGGGTGCCGGGTCAGGATCAAACCGGAGCGAATTACAGCTCCGGAACCGGGATCGACATCAATGGTTCGACGCTATCTGCAAAGAATAACGACCCGATCTGGAACGCCGGTAGTTTACAGGGACGTACCCTGAGTTCAGCAACACCTGCCAATGGCGATGTTGTTACCTGGAATGGTTCGGTATGGACCTATACGGCTCCGCCTTCCAACAGTTACAATGCCGGAAGCGGACTCTCACTCAGCGGCAATACATTCACGGCAAGGGCAGCCGATGCGATGTGGAATGCGAATAAGATCTACGGAAACCAGGTTTCTTCGGCTACACCTCAGAACGGTGAGGTATTGAAATGGGACGGAAGTTCCTGGGCACCTGCGGCCGATGGCGGGGCATCCTATAATTCCGGAACAGGTATCAATATCGCCTCCGGAACCATCTCTGCCACAAATACAACGGCCATGTGGAATGCCGATAAACTTCAGGGCAACGACATCAGTGCAGGTTCTCCTTCGGCAAACGATGTACTTAAGTGGGACGGATCGAAATGGGTTCCGGGCTCTGTTTCGAGTACAACATACAGCGCCGGCACCGGAATAAGCATTGCTTCATCCATAATCTCGGCGAATACAGGAACTGCACTTTGGAATTCGAATAAACTTCAGGGTCGCGATGTGAGCAGTTCTGCGCCTGCAACAAACGATGTATTGAAATGGGATGGCTCCAAATGGGCTCCTGCAAAAGATTCTGCGGGAGGTGGTGGATCGTCGGTATGGAGCAAAAGCGGCAACAATATTTTCAGCGGTGCCAACGACCGTGTGGGTATCAACCGAAACAGTCCGGGAAGCAGATTGCATGTTTGGGATTCGATAACAAGTGTGAACGGCATATCACTCCTATCCGATTTTCAGATCTATGCCCGATCCAATTCCAGCTCCAGTGCATGGGCGGTTCGCGGGTGGACCAATATTAACTCCAGCGCATTGGCCATGGGTCTGATCGGAGTAGCAACCGGCTCGAGCAGTGTTTCGAATTCAACAGGTGTTGGTGTGTTCGGTTATGCCACCTCTGCCTCGGGGAGCTCCTATGGCGGTCAATTCGTGGGAGAAGATGCCTCTATCCGCAATTACGGAGTCTATTCCGAAAGTAATGGTACCGGCTCGCTGAACGTGGGCGGTCTGTTCATAAGCGTGCGCAACAGCAGCAACGCCAATTACGGTTTATATTCCATTGCCGATTCCGCCTCTACGGCAGTGGCCGGGTATTTCGATGGGGACCTCACTTACACCGGAACCTTGACCGGCCCTTCCGATCAGGCTTTGAAAACCAGGATCGAGCCCATGGGTTCCGCATTGAATTCGGTGCTCACACTTCGTCCTAAAACCTATGAGTTCCGCGACGATGTACACGGAATGCGTTTACCTGAAGGTACTCAATATGGTTTCATAGCACAGGAACTCGAAACGGTTTTCCCGAATCTGGTGAAGGAGCAAAAGCATATTGGCAAACACAAGGATGGAGATCCCGACCTGATGACCTATAAATCGGTTGATTATATTTCCCTGATCCCGGTTCTCACCAAGGCGATTCAGGAGCAGCAGGCAATGATCGAGGCCCTGCAGCTTGAGATCCAGAACCTGAAAACCGAAAAGAAATGAGAACAGCACTGATAACTCTTGCTTGTATTCTCAGTTTGACCGCAGAAGCTCAAATGCTGCAGCGACAGGTTGTGGGCTCGGCCGGAACACTGTTGAGTAAGGGCGATATGCGAATTGCCAGCACTGCCGGTGAGGCCTTTATCGGTTTGAAGTCCGTTTCCGGCACACAAGTGATCATCGGCTTCCATGCACAAGCTACTGTAGACAATGTTGGTGTGCAGCATGATCTTGATCGGGGGACGACAATTTCAGCTTACCCCAATCCGTTCAGCGATGTGATCACCATTTCGTCGGAGGCCGGGATCATTCCCGATCGATTGCATTTGTATAGCAGTGATGGCCGTTTGGTTCGTTCTGTTGCCGGATCCGGGACCTTGTCCACAATCGATCTGGCCGGAGGATACTACATTTTACAGGTTTCCTTCTCCGATAATCGAACGCAGCGAATACCTTTGTTCAAACAGTAGTTTGGAAACAAATGAGTACACGAAGAAAGATCCTATTATTCCTTTTGGTGGCGGTTGTTGTGATTCAATTCATACCGGTTGACCGAAGTGCGGCCCCCGTTCAGATCAATGATGATATACGGAGTGTAGCGAACGTACCTGCTGAGGTTTCAGTTCTGTTGGAACAAGCTTGCTACGACTGCCACTCCAATGAAACGAATTACCCCTGGTATTCGCGCATTGCTCCGGTAAGTTGGATGTTGCAGAACCACATCAAGGAAGGTCGGGAAGAAATGAACTTCTCGGTTTGGGCAAGTTATCCGGAGAAGAAGCAACGCCACAAGATGGACGAATCTTACGAACTGGTTGGTGAGGGCGAAATGCCACTCAAAGGCTATACACTCATGCATGCCCATGCCCGATTGAGCGATGCGCAACGAAAAACGCTAACCGATTGGTTCATGAGCCAGGCCGGTAAATCCGGTGAACGGATGAACGAAGCGCACGAGGAACATTCGGAACACGATTGATCCGCATTCTGAAATAGATCTTCATAAAAAAAGGGGCATCCTTCGGACGTCCCTTTTTTATTGCATTCCCGCGAATTTGGGATGCTTATTTCTTTTTCTTCTCGCGCGTCATCACGAATTCACCATAGCCGAGATCGATGGTCATTTCCTCCCCTTCAAAACGAACTACATTGATCTTGCGTGCATTGCCCTCTCTGTCGGTAATGGTGATGGTATTGGTTTCTTTATCGAATTCCCAGTTACCCGTCTCATCCTTACCCATAACGCGTCCTGAGTACGACATATCCTCATTGAATTCCAGGTAGAAATCCTTGAAGAACATGTCCACCTTTTCTTTCTTTTCAGCACTGAGGGAAACCAAATAGTCCGTGTAATTCCATTTTCCGAGATACTGTTTCACACCATCGTCGGCAAAGGCGGTGGAAATGGTCAATAATAAAGCGATAACAAAGAGGTTTTTCATTTTCATAATGTTTGTGCAATTATACAAATATTCAAATCCTTACGGACTTCATTTCTATGGGCCCGTTACATCACCTCTCCTTCAATCTTCATTCCAAACCGCCTAATGTGTGCATTCGCACATGCAGATGGTCCAAAATGTCCAATCCAGGAATTGAATTGTAGGCTATTCAGGAATTCCGGTTACCATCTATTTCCCCCAATTGGTCCGAAATTCCTTGCTGTTCATGGGAAATTGAAGCCGACGTGTGGATATGAACCTTGGATTTGATATATTTGTGATATCATTTTAATATCATGACAAGCAAAGAAAAGAACATCCGACCCGGATCCGGTTATCTCGGGCTGCTTTACACGGCTATCTGCACCGCGATTGCTGTATTTCTCATTGTATCGATGCGTTCGCCCCTGGCTATTGCTCCCATCGTGCTTATCTTTTTGCTCATGCCCGGTTTCTTCATTGTAAACCCCAATTCATCCAAGGTATTGGTCCTATTTGGTAAATACATTGGAACGGTGCGGGAGAACGGCTTCTACTTCGCCAATCCTTTTTACACCAAACACAAGATATCGCTGCGTGCGCGGAACTTCGACAGCGAGCGCGTGAAGGTGAACGATAAACTCGGCAATCCGATCCTCATCAGTGTTATACTCGTTTGGAAGGTTGAAGACACCTTTAAAGCGGCTTTCGAGGTTGACGATTATGCCAATTTTGTGCGGGTGCAAACAGATGCGGCTGTTCGCAAGATGGCGGGATTGTACAGTTACGACAACTTCGACGACGAGCAGCAGGAGGTAACGCTTCGTTCCGGTTTGCACGAGGTGAATGAGGCCTTGGAGGATGAATTGAGGGAAAGACTGGATATTGCAGGCATTGATGTGCTTGAGGCACGGATCGGATATTTGGCCTATGCTCCCGAAATTGCAAATGCCATGTTGCGCAGACAGCAGGCTGTGGCTATAGTTGCGGCTCGGGAGAAGATCGTGGAAGGTGCTGTAGGCATGGTGGACATGGCCCTTGAACTGCTTGGTAAAAAGCAAATCGTGGAGTTGGATGAAGAGAAGAAGGCAACCATGGTAAGTAACCTCATGGTGGTGCTTTGCGGGGATAAAGATGCCAGTCCGGTGATCAATACCGGAACCCTGCACCAATAATACCATGGCCCAGAAAAAATCCTTTGTGATTCGGATCGATCCGGAGATTTACCGAGCCCTGGAGAAATGGGCCGCGGATGAGTTCCGTTCGGTCAACGGGCAGATCGAGTGGATCCTGAGCAACACGCTCAAAGAAAAAAAGCGGTTAAAATAAGCGCAGGGACCGCTCAGGGTACCCATCTTACTTAGCCCAAGGTAAAGAAGTATTTGCCGTATACTTGTGTGTATGAAACGCATCCGTATCATTCCTATTCTGTTGTTGCTGTTTTCGGCTTCCTTGAGCGAAGCCCAGACCTACCTACCACCAAAAGCAGGGGATTGGGAACAAATAGCACCGGATGAACTCGGTTGGTGTTCCGACAGTCTGGAATCGCTCTACACCTGGCTTGAAGATCAGAACAGCAGGTCCTTCATCCTATTGAAAGACGGTAAGATCGTGGTGGAGAAGTACTTCGGCAACGCTACGGAGTCGTCCGTATGGTATTGGGCAAGTGCCGGCAAAACACTGCGGACCTTACTTTTCGGGATCGCACAAAGAGAGGGAGAGCTCGATCTGGAAGATCGGGTCTCGGCACACATCGATACCGGCTGGACCAATTGCTGCATCGAAAAGGAGCATTTGGTGAAGATCAAACATCTGCTCACCATGACCTCCGGTCTGGATGATGACGTGGAAGACCCCTATTGCTCCGACGACACGTGTTTGCGCTATTTCATGGATGCAGGCAGCAGGTGGGCCTACCACAATGGCCCCTACAATCTTACCCGGAACATACTTGAAGCGGCAACTGGCGAGACACTAAACGATTTCACCAGATCCAGGGTGCTGGATCTCATCGGCATGAGTGGTTCCTGGATCCCTTCGGGTTATAACACCTTATTCTGGAGTAATGCCCGGTCCATGGCGCGATTCGGTTTGCTGATCCAGAACGGCGGAGACTGGGGGTTCCAACCTGTACTGGCAGATACAGCCTATTTTGAAGCCATGACAAATACCAGCCAAACCCTGAATCCCGCCTATGGCTATTTGTGGTGGTTGAACGGAAAGAGCTCATATATGGTACCCGGCTCTCAGTTGCGATTGAACGGATCACTCATGCCTCAGGCCCCTTCAGATCTGATCGCCGCTCTCGGTGCAGATGATCAAAAGATCTATGTGGTGCCCTCGGAGGGACTGGTTGTGGTGCGTCAGGGCAATGCAGGTAAATTCTTGTTGCCGATGCAATTCGACCGGGAACTTTGGAAACGCATCGGGAATTTATCATGTGGATCTGTATCATCTCCTAAAAGTGCAGCGCTTCATGATCCATTGGAACTGAGTTTGAACGGAAACATGCTGACCTGGAGTTTCCCGGATGTGCAGTCATTTATTGAAATACTGGACAATCAGGGACGTGTGATCGAAAGAACAGATCAACGCGCAGTTGTGGTCACCCAATTGCCCCCGGGTCTCTATATCGTACGGTTGTACACCAGCGAAGGAATTCGTGTAAACCGGAAATTCGTTAAGCATTCCGAATTCTGACAAAGGGAATGGAACCTTGAACCTTTCGGATAAATAATTCGCACAGCTCTGCTATATTTGATCGAAAACCAATAGAATCTCTTCATCATGGAAAACAAAAAAGTTTTTGTAGCCAGTGCAGAAAGCAAGGCTAAAGCAAAACAGCTCCGTTTGTTTGCTATTCTGGCCTGGATATTGGCTATGGCCGGACAGGCATACGCCATTCTGAAATTATTGAGCAACGATAAGCTCACGTGGCTCATTGTAGCTATCGTGGTGATCCTGATCCTGGCAATAACCGGTTCTACCTTATGGAAAAAAGCCAACAAACTGGATCCGGCCTCTGAGAAGGACAAGACCCGTTTCTTCATTCAGAACCAGTTGGGGGCGATCATGAATGTGCTGGCCTTTCTGCCTTTGGTGATACTTATTCTCACCAATAAGAACCTGGATGGAAAGACCAAGGGTATTGCAGGTGCAATTGCTGCGATCGCCATGGTCATTGGTGGGATTGCCGGTGTGGATTTCAACCCGCCCTCCATTGAAAAATATACGGAGGAGATCGAGGCCCAGACCAAGACCATCAAAGAACTGAACCTCGACCAGGATAATGTCTATTGGTCGAAAGCAGGCAACAAATACCATATCTACCAGGACTGTCAACACATCCGCGACCGCGAGATCACGAATGGGACCGTGAAGGAAAGTTGGGAGCAAAAAGGCATTTCTGAACTGTGCAAGACCTGCGAAAAACGTGCGCGAAAGGAACGCATGGAAAGCGAAACTCCTGCGGCTGAGGACCTCTTGCCGGAAAGTGATGAAGGGACAGAAGATCCCGGATCGGAAGCGGCAACAGAGCAGGAATAGGCCTGTTCGAACCACGCGTTGGGGGTACATGAGAATGAGAAACTTGATTTCGCCAAACTTGAAGAAACAGCATTATGAACACTGAACAAATCAAATCTGAGATTCGGAAGTCGATTGAAGATCTTCCCGAAGGAGTGCTTTTGGAATTGCTGGAGTACCTAAGACAACTGAATTCAGCTAAGTCCGATGAAATAGAGCTTTCAAGACATCTCTCAAGAATTTTAAAAGAAGATCGTAATCTGATTAGGCGCCTTGCCAAATGATCTCAATAGACAGCATCCTCCGAATTCATGAACTATTGATAGCTGAATTTGGTGGTAGTCCTGGCATTCGTGACAGAAATGAATTAGAGTCTGCATGAATGAGACCTCTGGCAACTTTTGACGGCAGCGAATTATATGGGACGGCCGTAGGAAAAGCTGCTGCCATTTTGGAAAGCATATTGATCAACCATCCGTTCATTGATGGGAATAAGAGAATTGGCTACGTCCTGATGCAACTCACTCTGTTGGAAAATAAAATCTTGGTTGAAGCGACCGAGGATGAAAAATTTGACATGGTTATCTCGGTTTCCAAGGGAGAACTTGATCATGCAGAAATTTGCAAATGGCTCAACAGACATTTAAAGAATAAAAACGTGCCCCAATAATGCATATAGTGCAAGCCTCCTATGATCGGCTACGACACCCTATGCGATCCGCTCAAAACTACGTCAGACTGGCACATTCCTCTTCAGGGAAGAGAAGGTACCTGCTATTATCGCTAAATTCGAAGCTTGAAATTTGAAACTCATCCAGGAAATGCCGGACATTAAGGCCATTTTTTCTAAATCGGAGACCATCATCATTTCCGTACTCATCATACTTGGCGCCATTCTCCTGATGCGCTTTGCGAGATGGGCGATCACAAAGGCATTTGAGAGTCAGTCCGACAATCCAAAATACGACCCTACCCGATACGCCTTTTTCAAGAATGCCGTTTCACTGATCATCTGGATCCTCGCTTTTGCGGCGATGATCTCCCTCATCCCCCAATTCAAATCACTGGCCATCACACTTTTTGCCGGTGCGGGTATACTTGTGGCCATCATCGGTTTTGCTGCGCAAGCGGCATTCTCTAATATCATCAATGGAATTTTCATTGTGATATTCAGGCCCTTCCGTGTTGGAGATATTATCAAAGTTGGCAGTTTGGACTATGGTATAGTCGACGATATAACACTTCGTCACACCGTGATCGTAACGTATCAGAACCGCCGGCTCATCATTCCCAATTCGAATATAGGCTCAGAGAATATCATCAACGACAGCATCGACGATCCCAAACTCTGTCGTTTCATAGAATTCGGGATCAGCTACGACAGCGATGTGGATCGCGCCATGCGGATCATCCAGGAAGAATGTGAGGCACACCCAAACTGCATCGACAACCGGACCCCTGAGGAGATCGAGGCCGGGGACCCCAAAGTGGCCGTGCGACTGATCAATTTTGGCGATTCTAGTGTAAACCTGCGCGCCTGGGCATGGGCTGAATCGGCACCAAAGTCCTTCCTCATGCACTGCGATGTGAACAAAAGTGTGAAGGCACGATTCGATTCCGAAGGCATTGAGATCCCATTCCCACATCGCACCCTCGTATTCAAGAATGCCGTCCCGGAGCAGTAGGGATCACTCCTGTGATCAGGGGTTTCTGTTCGGCACGCGCACCGGAACCTCGGCATCCTTTTTTCGCATGATCAAGCCGTAGGACATCACTCCGCTGGTGAATAGGATTATGAAAAGAAGAATGCTTTCCGGAAACTGGGAGGTTTTGAACTCTGCCGGAATGGAATAATAGAGCAGAACCGTGATCAAACCACGAGGCGCCATTGTGAGCAGAACATATTCCGAACCCTCCTTGAAATTCTTTCGAATGAGTAAACGGCGTACGAAATAGATCGATGCGGTTATCAGCACACTGATCGCCAGGGAAAGCACATCGAGTAAAGACTCCAGCACCATCGATAATCCGAACACGATGAAGAAGAAAGTGCGCAGGACAAAGGCCGTTTCGCGTGTGATGATGTGAAAATTCCGCTCCATCAGGCGCAGCTCCATTCGGGTTGCCAGATTTGCCAGGCGACCCCGAAAAACCAGCTCGTGGTTCTTGAGCATGAGACCAAAGAACAAAATGAGGATAAGCGGACTCAGATGCAGCATTTTCTCCACAGCATACAAAAGAATGAGAATGGCAATGAAAAGGAAGATCTTCACGCTGGTGCGTATGTATTTGAAGAGTATCACCAAGCCCAGTCCGGACATTACGGAAATAACGATGGTAAGGATGAGGTTGAGCGCAAAATCGGCAACGGCATTCGCTTTATTCGGGCTCTCCGACAGACCTATGATGAAGTAGAACACCATGATCCCGAGGATATCGGAAATACAGCTTTCGTAGATCAGGAATTCTTTCTTATCGCCCTTGAGGTTATTCACGCTCGGGATAACGATCGCACTGCTGATCACCGAGAGCGGGGTGGCATAGAGCAATGACTGACCTATGCTCATTTCAAACAGATAATAAAGCGGGAATCCGATAGCGATCATGCTTCCTACAATTCCCAGAGAGGCTACTATAAGCGATTTACGGATCAGTGGGAGTTTCTCTTTGCTGAGTTCCAGATCCAAAGCCCCCTCTAAAACGATCATTATCAATCCGATGATCCCCAGAACCTCAAGAGGTTGAAATAAACTTTCCTGATTGACCGGATAGAGCTGCCCGATCACGATCCCCGTAACGATCAGCATCAGAACCGACGGGATGTTAGTTCGCTTCGCGAGCTCTCCATAAACGTAGGAGAGCACGATAGCTCCGGAACCCGCAATGATCAATTCGTATGCCGACATATTTCCAAAGATGAACTTTTTTTTCCTCGGGCAAACTTACACCGTTTTTTTGCGTCTATAGATTGAACCGGGGCGGTGTATTGTTCTGATAGAAGGAAGACAATAGCCTGAAAAATGGCCGGTATCTTTGCAAACAGCATGAATAAGATCTACACGTTATTGTTGGCTTTGAGTTCGTTCGGGCTTTTTGCCCAGGAGCCTACCATGCAGAATGACACGGCCCATTACCCTTACTGGATCGACATGATGGCCGATCCGGAGGTGAATTTCTTCCAAACACAGCGGGCCTTTGAACTTTACTGGCAGAATCGTCCCATTGAGAAGGGAAGTGGTTATAAACCCTTCAAGCGTTGGGAATACAGCATTCAGGAGATCGTAGAGCCGGATGGTACCATTCCGGCCCCGGGCAGTCTGGAACAGCGTGTACGAGACTATATTGAGGCGAACCGACCGGGTGGTCCGGGCAGTGGTGGCGGCATCGTTTATCCGGGTGGAGTACCGGGTCAGGGGCCTGCAAAATGCCTAACCAATGGAAAATGGATCGAAATTGGCCCATACCAGCTTGCTGGAAACCGTACATCGCAACCCAATGGTCTGGGTCGGATAAACAGCATTGCCTTCCACCCAAACGACAGCAACACCTTCTATATTGGTGCACCTGCAGGCGGAATGTGGGTCACGCACGATTTTGGACAAACCTGGAGTTCCAATACCGATACGCTTGTTACGCTCGGTGTATCCGCGATCGCGATCAATCCCGTTGCACCCGATACCATATACCTTGGAACAGGTGACCGCGATGCCAGCGACTCCTACGGGAACGGTGTGATCCGGAGTTTCGACGGGGGCAGTACATGGAGGGTTTCCAATACCGGGATGGGCAACACCATCGTCGGGCAGATGGTGATCCACCCAACAAACCCTGCCATTCTTGTAGCCGCCACTAATGGGGGTATTTACCGCAGTACGAACCATGCATCGAACTGGTCCAGAACCCAAACCGGTAATTTCAAGGATATCGTGATGGATCCGGCAAACCCGAATATCCTGTATGCCTGTACTTATAACAGTGCGCGCTTCTACCGCAGCACGGATGCCGGTTTGAACTGGACCGAGATCACCACGGGACTACCCAGCGGGAAGTACCGTATGGCCATTGCAGTGACACCTGCCGATTCCAATTTCGTGTATGTGATCGTGACCAACCAGCGGACATTTGAAGGTTTGTACCTCAGTACCGACCGCGGTTTGAGTTTCAAACAAATGAGTAATACCCCTAATATTATGGATTACAGCCATCTGGGGACCGGTACCAGCGGTCAGGCATGGTACGATCTGGACATTGCGGCGGATGCAAGAGACAAAAGCGTGGTTTATGTTGGTGGAGTGAACATCTTCAAATCGACCGACAGCGGCACAACATGGAAGATCAATGCCCACTGGGTAGGTACCGGAGCTGCAGCCATTCATGCCGACCAGCATATTTTTGAGATCCAACCAGGAACACATACCCTTTTTGTAGGGAACGACGGTGGGATATATTTTACCCGCAATGGCGGTACTACCTGGACCGACATCAGCACCGGACTTGGTATTGCACAGATATACCGGCTTGGACAAAGCGCAACCGACCGCGACCTGCTCATCAACGGTTATCAGGACAACGGCACAGGTATGTTCGAAAAAGGTGCCTGGTACACAGTTATGGGAGGCGATGGCATGGATTGCGCCATCAACCCAAGTGACCCCAAATACGCGTACAGCGATCTTTACTACGGCGATGTTCGCCGATATACCAATGGCAGTTACAGCGGAAAAATAGCTGCCAACGGAACAAATGGCATCAACGAGAGCGGTGGATGGGTAACTCCTTTCATTTTAAAGGAAGGCACGCCCGGCACGATGTTCATCGGGTACAAAAATGTATGGCGATCTACCAATATAGAAAATGCCAGTGCCGCGGGGGTGAACTGGACCAAGATCTCCAATAATCTGGGAGGAAGTAATGCCCAGAACATCCTCCATTTGGAGAATTCACCGGCCGACCCGGAAATTCTGTACATGTCCAGAGTGGACAATAAACTCTTCCGAACCTCTGATGCAAGTGCAGCCAGTCCTACCTGGACCGATCTCACATCCGCTCTTCCAAACAATGCCGATGTGGTTTGGATAGAAACGCACCCAACAAACAAAGAGCGATTGTGGATCTGCCAGTCGAACAAGATCTACCAATCCGATAATGGGGGCTCCTCCTGGACAAATATTTCCTCCGGCTTACCCAATATTCCGTTGTTATGTGTGGTCTTCGATTCCAGCAGTAAACTCCAGGGCATGTACCTCGGAAGCTACATGGGTGTTTTCTACCGAGACACCACCATGAGTCAGTGGATCTGGTACAATGAGGGCATGCCGGTCAACACCCGGGTTCGGGATGTTGAGATCTACTACGATAAATCGGGCCGCCACCAGAGTCATGTTGTAGCCGCAACCTACGGGCGCGGCAACTGGCGATCGGCTCTTTACGATGAAGATCAGTTACCTCCCGTAGCTGATTTCACAGTTTCCCGTAAAGAGTTATGTGCCAACGAGAGCATCACGCTTGAAGACATTTCAATGCGAACCCCAACCCGCTGGCGCTGGAGTATCTCGCCTTCTACGGTCACCTTCGTAAACGGAACCGACAGTACTTCGGCAAAAGCCGAACTGGGCTTCAATGCCAAAGGCAAGTACACGATCAAACTGGTGGTCGACAATTGTGCAGGCATCGACAGCATTGAACGTATAGCCTACATCGATGTAGCCGATGCCATCACACCGGCAAATTGTTCCGGAAATGCTACGAATATTGGCAACTATGGGATCGGTATCCTGAATGTTGAGATCGACACCTTCTCGAACAGCTCGCAGAGTGCCTTTGAGGAGGGCGCATACTTGGACATGGTATGCACGCGCATCATCCATCTTAAAACAGATACCGCCTATTTCGCACAGATCACTACAGGTAAAACCTACAACGAGAATGTGAAGATCTATATCGACTTCAATAACAATGGCGATCTGAGTGATGCAGGCGAGTTGGTATTCAGCTCTCCGAAACAAAAACCAACGCATGCGGATAGCATTCGAATTCCTCAAAACCCGGTCACCGGGAAGATACTCCGCATGCGGATAATGAGCGATTACGATACCATTCCCGACAACCCCTGCCATACCTTGAAATACGGTCAGGTTGAGGATTATGGTGTCCTCATCGAGCCACGACTTCCGGAACCAAACTTCTTCCTGCCCTATGACCGGATCTGTTTGGGAGAAGACCTTCCGGTTCTGGACTCCTCGGAAGGTACCATCAGCGACTATTTCTGGCTGATAAGCAACGGAACCTGGAGCGATTCCTCCTTCAATCCGGGTCACCGCGTGTTCAGCCTACCTGAGCCCGGTTATTATTCACTGAGTTTGTATCTGAATGGCCGGATCGTTCACAAAACTGTGGACAGTGCCGTATTGGTCATTGACAGACCGGATCTGAGTCTGAGTATTCTAAGCGGCGACAGCACAGGTTGTGAGGGCCGAACGGTAGGGCTATTCGCCGGTGATAGCAAAGGCCTGGCAAGCAGCTTCGACTGGTTCCGCGGAACCACTAAACTCACAACGATCTCGAGTAACCTGAATCTCGACCCGATCGCGTTATCCGATAGCGGCTATTATCGCGTAGCTGCGGATAATATGGGTTGTACGGATACCAGTTCGGCCATACTCCTGCAAGTTTACCCGAAACCAAATGCCCGTTTCACCACATCTGCCGCACAGAGTTGCCTGAACAACAATCTCGTTTCGATGAACAATACTTCCGGTATCGCGTTCGGAACCCTCAGCTACTCCTGGGATTTCGGATCGGATGGGAGTTCTTCCCTGCCGGCACCAAGCCACAACTTCAGTGATACAGGCACTTTCGACATACGTTTGATCGCCGTCTCACCGAGAGCTTGTTCCGACACAGCCTGGAACACGGTGCGTATACTCGAGAACCCGGTAGCTCAGTTTTCCGTTGATCTCGATTCCCAATGTTTGAAAGGCAATGTGTTCAATTTCAACCAGACCTCCACGATCAGCACAGGTACTTTGAACACCGAATGGGATTTTGGTGACGGCATGAACAGCAATACGACTTCGCCTTCGCACTCCTATGGGACAGCGGGCAGCTTCCGGGTTCAACTGATCAGCACATCCATATCCGGTTGCAAGGACACCGCCAGCACGGTTATCGGCGTATATCCATCCATTTCCATGGGCTTTACCTGGAACAGTGATGCAGTACCTCTCTCCTATTGCCTCAAACACAATCTTGGAACGTTCCGTTCACTTTCGAGCATTTCCTCGGGTAATATCGTATTTCGGGAAATACACGACGGTGCCGGAAATTCAAGAAGCACGGATGTTTGGGCAGCTCACCGGTATTCCGCACCGGGATCATACACACCGTATTTGATCGAAGAATCCGATCGAGGTTGCAGAGACACATCTTTTGGTGGGATCATCGAGGTACTGGCCGATCCCATTGCCCTGTTCTCTGTGAACGACACCATACAATGTTTGGGAAACAACTCCTTCAATTGGGTGAATTCAAGTACAATTTCGACTGGAACGATCGCCAATTTTGAATGGGACTTTGGGGATGGAAGCAGCAATTTCAGCGCAAACCCTCCGGCAAGATCATATGCCGCTGAGGGCGACTACATGGTGCGCGTAATTGCACGTTCCGACCGCGGTTGTCTGGACACGGCAGCCCTGGACGTGTCGGTCCGTTCGTCTCCAATGGTCGACTTCGCATCGGAGCCAGTATGTTTGGGGGAACCCATGATCTTTGTGAACGGGTCGTCTATCAATCAAGGCAGCCTGCAGCAATTTGAATGGCAATTTGGAGATGGTTCGGTTTCCAACCTTGCGGACCCGGAGCATACATACCTGCAGCCCGGATCGTATAATGTCCAGCTCAAAACCACATCCGATGAGGGCTGTACCGATTCG
Organism: Flavobacteriales bacterium; assembly: GCA_020635435.1. Taxonomy (GTDB): domain Bacteria; phylum Bacteroidota; class Bacteroidia; order NS11-12g; family UBA9320; genus VMDK01. Next base: position 7,641 of record JACJZU010000002.1, on the reverse strand, counting down.
CTCATCCGAACCTTTGCCGTATACCCCATACCCGAAGCATCATTCACCCACACGAAGGAACGTTCGTGGGAAAGGGAAACGGACATACAATTCCACGACCAATCGAGCAGCGACGTACAGCAATGGGCCTGGTTCTTCGAGCAGCACGGGGTTTCCGATCTGCAAAATCCATTGATCACCTTCACGGATACGGGTAATTTTATGATACAGTTGGTTGTCCGGAATGCCAATGGCTGTTTGGACAGCGTCTCAAACCGGATCTTCATTTTCCCGGAAACACAGTTCTACATTCCATCGGCCTTCAGTCCCAATAACGATAGCCGAAACGACCTCTTCCGGGTGAGCGGTTTGAGTTTTGTGGCGGAATTCAGACTTACTGTGTACAACAGGTGGGGACAGATCATGTATCAGTCGAATGATGTGAATAGTGGTTGGGATGGAACATATCTTGGCGAGCCGGTGCCTTCCGGAAATTATGCCTATGTTCTGGAAATGAAGGATCTAAACGGAATCAAGAGCTCACACAGCGGCTTCTTCTCCTTGCTGAGGTAAGGATCCCATTTGGTCGCAGGAAAGAAATTTTATTTCCCCTCGAACGAAAAGATGTTGTGCATTGGGCTAAATTCGACCCGGATCCTATGAGAACATCTTTGAAAACAATCCTGGTTATGGCCCTGATAGGTTCAGCAAGCCAGATTCATGCTCAAACAGAAGCACCCACTATTGAGGTCAACTCCAAATTCAATCTCACCGTGGAAGATGTTAAACTGAAGAGTGGCACGAAAGCAGAGGCCTTGCTCGAAGTTTTCGGTGAGCCGGATCGGACCAAGGAATCTTCCAAAGGCGAGATCACCTATTTATACGATTCGCTTGGGTTCATGTTCGTTTCGGACAACGATGTGGTTCGGGTATTGGGCATCAATTTCAATTGGGATGGTGACACCAAGTTTCCTGAAAAATCGTTTACTGGAACGTTGAAACTTGGGGAACAGGTGGTTGTAGCAGAATCCATACCGGACAACTTTGCAGAAAACAAATCCATTGCATTTGCATGCCCCATTCCTTTGATGTGCGCATCGAAGGATCGCTCTGCGAGCTTGATGATCACTTCCGCCTTTAAGGATGGCGTGCTCAGTCAGGTTTTGATCCTGATCAAATAGTGCATCCCGCTCGAAGCTACGCTTCTTGTGAGTACTCCATTTGCAGATTGTAGATTGAATTGCATGTCGAGACTTTGATCTAAGTACAGATCAACCAACCAACAGTTCACTTACAAGCGGGTGTTTTTCTATGTAGGAAGGAAATGTCCTCCTAAGATGGAATTCCTCTTCTCAAAGTGATTTCGCATTAATATTGCAGCGTTCGAACAAGTTTGTGATCTGCTTGTTAGAACACTAAGCTCTGAACCAGAAACATGTCGATCTCTTCTGCACTTAAGGCACGTCGCAGCATATTCGTAGGAATTGTTGTGATCCTCGCTTCAATGATGGTTTTCAGGAAACTCGGCCGCATGGGGCAGAGTAAACCGGTGATCTCCAGTTTCAAACAATTCAATGTATTGACCTCCAATGCCAAAGTGGAAGATATACCTATCAAGATCACTTTGAGCGGAAAATTGGTGGCTCGGAATCGGATCGACCTTTTTGCCGAAGTGAATGGGTTGCTCATTTCCCCGGATTATCGGGAAGGCAATGCGTACCGCAAAGGGGATGTTCTGCTGCGCATCGATGATTCGGAATTGCGCAACTCGGTTGTATCGTCCAAAAGCACACTGTTAAACAGTGTTTCCCAGATCCTGCCGGATCTTCAGCTCGATTTCCCAGATGCCTATTCCCAATGGCTGCGTTTTCATAAGGAGATCAGTTTCCGATCTGTTTTGCCCGATATCCCGGAAGTTAGCGATGAAAAGCTCAAAGTATTTCTGTCGAGCAGAAATATCTTCAGCAGTTATTACGCCATCAAAAGTCAGGAAGCCCGCCTGGCCAAGTTCAACATTTCGGCTCCTTTCACCGGAGTATTGAGCAGCACCGACATTTATCCCGGGGCACTCGTTCGGGCCGGTCAAAAGCTTGGCACCTTCATCGAACCGGGAAGCTACGAACTCGAAGCTTCAGCGGGTATGGACGATCTCCGATATGTGAACGTTGGCGACAAAGTGGTTCTCCGCAGCAATGAAATGTCGGGGTCGTGGAAAGGTGTTGTTCTTCGGATCAACCGATCCCTGGATCAGGCCACGCAAACGGTGAAGGTCTATATTGGTGTTCAGGGGCAGGAATTGCGTGAAGGTCAATATATGGTTGCCGAAGTAGACGGCGTGACCCTGGAAGATGTTTGCAGCATTCCCCGATTGATCCTGTTGCCCGACGAGCATATATATGTGATCGCCAACGACAGTGTGCTCACCCGAAAGAAACTCGACATCGTTTACCGGGGGATGGAGAATGTATATGCCAAAAACCTACAACCCGGAGAGGTATATGCGGATCAGGTGATCAGCAACGGCCATGAGGGCATGATCGTACATCCGATCCCTAACCAGAACGATTAAGCCGGAGACGTGAATAAACTCATTTCATATTTCATACGCTACGCTGTTTCTGCAAATGTGTTGATGTGGATGATCATCCTGGCCGGGTTGGTTGCCTATTTCAAGCTCACTTCCAGCTTTTTCCCGTTGGTTCCGAACCGCAACATCAACGTCCAACTGGTTTATCCCGGTGCCTCGCCCGAGGAGATCGAGGAAGGTGTGGTTGTGAAGATCGAGGAGGAACTCAAAGGAGTTTCGGGAGTGGAACGCATAACTTCCGTGAGTCAGGAGAATGCGGCAAGCATCAAGGTGGAGGTTGAGAAGGGCTATAATACGAGCAAGGCGCTGGAAGATGTTCAGAATGCCGTGAATGGCATCAATTCCTTTCCCGATGGTTTGGAAAAACCGATCGTTGTGCTCCAGGAGAATATAAATTTCACCATCAGTTTCTCGCTGTCCGGCGAGGATGTTGAACTGTCTACCCTGAAGAGTTTTGCGCGACAGGTTGAAGACGATCTGCTCATGACCGAGGGCATATCAAAAGTTGAGCTGAACGGTTTTCCGGAAGAAGAGATCGAAGTTGCATTCAGGGAGGATGATCTCCGGGCCTTTGAAGTGAGTTTTGAACAGGCAGCTGCAGCGATCAGAACGGCCAACATCGATATCACCGGTGGTACGATCAAGGCACCGGCCGAGGAAATGCTGATACGGGGCCGCAATAAAGGCTACTTCGCCCGCGATCTGGAGGGCTTGATCGTGAAGGCCACCCCTGATGGGAAGATCGTGCGTTTGAAGGACATAGCGCATGTGCGCGACCGTTGGGCGGACAATCCGAACAAGATCGTTGTGAACGGACGAAGAGCCGTTGAAGTTCGCGTGAGCAGCACGGATCAGCAGAATTTGCTGAAGAACGCTGCTTATGTTCGGGAATACATCAAAGATTTTAATAGCAAGAACGCCGGTATAAAAGCCACTCTGATCAGCGACCAAAGCGTGAACCTGAATGAAAGACAGGATCTTTTGGTAAAAAACGGACTGATCGGGATGTTGCTCGTCCTGATCTTGCTTGCTTTGTTCCTCAACTACCGCGTGGCCTTCTGGGTAGCAGTTGGCATCCCGATCTCCTTCTGCGGAATGATACTTCTGGCCAATTATTACGGGGTTACGGTGAACGTGATCTCGCTGTTCGGGATGATCGTGGTTCTGGGTATTCTGGTCGACGACGGGATCGTGATCGCGGAGAACATATTTCATCATTACGAGAATGGCAAAACGGCCATCCGTGCCGCTATTGATGGAACCGTAGAGGTGATACCGGCCGTACTTTCGGCCGTATTGACAACCGTTGCCGCCTTCTCCTTCTTTTTCATGGTGGATGGCCGGGCCGGGGACTTCTTTTCGGAACTTTCCTTTGTGGTTATTGCCACACTTTTAGTTTCCCTGATCGAGGCTCTGATCATCCTGCCGAGCCATATGGCTCATTCCAAAGCTTTGCACACCAAAGCCAATGAGCGCAACTTTCTCGAGAAGTTCACGGATAAAATGATGCACTATATGCGCGACCGTTTGTATGCCCCTGTGCTTCGCCGCGCTCTAAAGCATCAATTCCTCACCCTGGCCATTCTCATCGGGGCGCTTATCATCACCTTCGGGGCCATGAAGGGCGGATTGATCAAAACAACATTCTTCCCTTTCATTGAACGCGATCAGGTACTGGTTTCGCTCTCCATGCCCTCCGGAACAAGGGATTTCATAACGGAGGAAAAACTTATTCAGATCGAAGAAGCGGTTGAGCGGGTGAACGATCGGTACAAGGCAATGCGGGACGACAGTTTGGATGTGGTGGTAAACGTTGTGCGGAAAGTGGGTCCACAGACGCATACCGGAACGGTAGACGTAACGCTTCTGGCAGGCGAGATCCGCAATATCCCATCTTTCGAGATCGAGAATGCCATACGGAAGGAAACCGGAATACTTGCCGGGGCCGAAAAGGTCACATACGGTGTTGCGAGTCCTTTCGGCAAACCGGTTTCGGTTACTTTGCTGAGTAAGGATTATACCCAGCTTGAAGGAGCCCGGGAAGAGGTTAAACTGGCCATGCAGCAGCTCCCCGACCTGAAGGATGTCGTCGAGAACATCCAACCGGGTCCGCAGGAGATCCGTTTGCAGCTCAAGGAGAAAGCTTATCTGCTCGGACTCACGGAAGCTTCGATCCTCAGTCAGGTGCGTCAGGGTTTCTTTGGCTACGAAGTACAGCGCTTGCAACGTGGTGTTGATGAGGTGAAGGTTTGGGTCCGATACGAAGAATCGGATCGCGTATCGATCAAGAATCTGGAAGATATGCGGATACGCATACCGAATGGCGGTTCCTATCCGCTCAAGGAACTGGCCACCTACGAGATGGCTCGTGGGGTGATCAATATCAATCACCTTGATGCGCAGCGGGAGAACACCGTGGAGGCAGATGTGATCGGGCCTCAGGTAAGTGCTCCGGAAGTGATCGCTCAGATCAGGGAAGAATTGATGCCAAACATCCTGCGGAAATATCCGAACGTGAAACCGCTCTACGAGGGGCAGAACCGCGAAGCCGCAAAAACACAGAAATCGTCTAGAACAGCTTTGCCCATCGTGCTTGGTTTGATCCTGGCCATAATCACCTTCACATTCCGTTCCTTCGGACAAACCGTGGTCATATTCCTGTTGATACCCTTCAGCTTCATAGGTGTTGCATGGGGCCATTATATCCATGGTAATCAGTTGAGCATTTTATCTTTCCTCGGGATCGTGGCGTTGATCGGGATCATCGTGAACGATAGTCTGGTTCTTGTAACCCGCATGAACAGTTATTTGAAGGAAGGGCTGCCGTTCAAAGAAGCAGTATACCAATCGGGATATGCTCGATTCAGGGCCATATTCCTTACATCGGCTACAACCATTGCCGGTTTGGGGCCTATCATCCTGGAAAAGAGTTTTCAGGCTCAATTTCTGAAACCAATGGCCATTTCGGTGGCTTATGGTATTGGGATCGCTACAGTACTCACACTCATACTTCTGCCGGTATTACTGGTAGTTTGGAATACGATCAAATTAAAAGGTTTCGAATTCTGGTATGGTCGCACACCAAGCCGCGAGGAGATCGAACCTGCTCTGATTGAAATGGAAGATGAAGCAGATCACAATGTGGTATAGAAGTACGATCTCGCTCGGATTGTTGTTTTTGGGGATCGCTGCCAGCAATGCCCAGGTTTTAACGATCGAACAGGCTGTGGAATTCGTACTGCAGTCGAATTTTGAAGGGAAACAAGGTGCCAGGGACCTCGAGATCGCAACGAACTCTGCAACAGCCGGAAACGCCGGACTTCATCCAGCTGTGCAATTGAATACGGGGGCCAATTACAGCAATAACAATACGGAGCTTGTGTTTGCAGGCAATATTCCACGTACCAATGTTAAAGGTGCCGTGAGCACCTCGCTCAATGCCTCTGTAGGTGCGAGCTATACTGTTTTCAGCGGATTCGCGAATCTCCGGCGTTTTGAATTGCTGCAAAATTCCAGGAACCTCAGTGAGGAGCAACTTCAACTCACTTTGGAGAATGCAGTCATTACCACACTAGGACTTTATCTGGATCTGGTCAAACTGAGCGATGATCGGATAAATCTCCAGGCTAATCTGAATTTATCGGCTGAGCGGATCAAACAGATCCGGAAGGCCAAAGGATTAGGAACTGCCACGACTTTGGATCTGATGGCGGCTGAGGTCGATTATAATCAGGATAGTTCAACCTTGTTAAATCTGGAAAACCAGATCGGGGCCGTTAAACGGCAGATCAATTTTCTGATGGGTCGGTCGATCGCTACCCCGTTTGAAGTCGAAAATTCGCTGGGGAAATTGCCAGAATTCAATCTGGCACAGGTCCTGGAGAAGGCTCGCAATAACAGCACTCAGCTCATTCTCGCCGATCTGCGAAGCAAGAGTTCCGAACTTGGAGAGTCGATCGCATCAGCAGCCATGATGCCGCAAATTGTATTGAATTCTTCGTTCGGAACGGTAAATTCTCAAAATGCAGCGGGTATCATCCTCGAACAGAATAATCTGGGATTCAACGGTGGGGTGAGTGTGAGTTTACCGATCTATAATGGAGGTAAGATCCGAACAGCGGTTGAAAATGCACGAGTTGAGATCGAAAAGAGCGCGATCAACAAAGCACAGATCCAACTGAGTGTGGAGAAAGATGTTTACGATCAATGGTTCAATCTGGAACACTTCAAGAAATTGAATCAGCTGGAACTGCAGAATCTTCGAACTGCCCAATTGCGCATGGAGCAAGCCTCAAGTCGATATGCGCTCGGACAGATCGGGTCATTGGATTACCGGGAAGCCCAATTGGCTCTGCTTGCCGTTCAGAGTCGCGCGAATGCAGCGAACATTCAGGCGCATAAAGCAGCTTATCAGCTCTACCGTCTTACGGGTGCCCTCTTTAGTCCTTGATAACAACAGAAACCAGGGGGCGATCTGTTTGAAATTGAGGTGAATGAGGAAGATGTTTTTTGCACCACAGTTTACACAGATCGACACAGATTTTGCACTGATCACTGTATCCTTCTGATATCTGTGTGCATCTGTGGTGAAACAGCTACGTGAATTCTTTGCACCACAGATTACACGGATCGACACAGATTTTGCACAGATTACTTTTCCTTCCCTTAGCTGTGTTAATCTGTGTGCATCTGTGGTAAAAATAGCTTCGTGAATGCTTTGCACCACAGATTACACGGATCGACACAGATCTTGCACAGATTACTTTTCCTTCCCTTAGCTGTGTTAATCTGTGTGCATCTGTGGTGAAACAGCTACGTGAATGCTTTGCACCACAGATTACTCAGATCGACACAGATCTTGCACAGATTACTTTTCCTTCCCTTATCTGTGTTAATCTGTGTGCATCTGTGGTGAAACAGCTACGTGAATTCTTTGCACCACAGATTACTCAGATCGACACAGATTTTGCACAGATTACTTCTCCTTCCCTTATCTGTGTTAATCTGTGTGCATCTGTGGTGAAACAGCCACGTGAAATCTTTTGCACCACAGATTACACGGATCGACACAGATT
>JACJZU010000001.1 GCA_020635435.1 Flavobacteriales bacterium | reverse complement strand
TTCATATCCGCGATCTTGGTTATCCAGATCTCCATACCAAGGGGTTCAGGATATTGTGGTGCACTTAGTTGTATGGTCCACATAGGCATGAAGTACAAGGCTATGGGAAGCAAGGCACCGAGGAGCATGATTTTACCGGAGGTTTTCATTGGTGTTTATTTAGATCTGTTGGATGAATTGTTTGGAATGTCGCATGTGTTCAAAAACAAGCGGGCAGCAAATGCCACCCGCTTTTGTATCAGAAACCCAAAGCGTATTCGCTATTCCCCGTCGAGCGACCATTTCAAAGGAATGGTTGAACCGGCGGGAGATACGCGTACATATCCCTGCATTTCCTGGTGGAGAGCCGAGCAGAAATCGGTGCAGTAGAACGGCCATACTCCAACATTTTTCGGTTCCCAAACGAAGGTTTCGGTTTGTCCGGGCATGATGAGCAACTCAGATGTATTCGCTCCTACCATACTTATTCCGTGGGGCACATCGTAGTCTTGTTCCAGGTTGGTCACGTGGAAATAAACCCGATCGCCGGTTTTTACCCCTTCAATATTATCCGGGGTGAAATGGCTTCGGATCATGGTCATGTATACGTGAACATTTTTACCATCCCTTTCCACCCGTGCGTCCTCAGCTTTTAAAGTTGCATAAGGGTGTTTGTTCTCTTCCAGTTTGTAAATTTTGGTTTGATTTGGTTTAATGAGATCGGCCGGGCAGCCCGCTGCATAGTGAGGTTCACCCACTGTAGGGAAGTCGCTGAGCAGAACCATTTTATCTCCGGTGATGTCGTACAATTGAGCGGATTGGCACAATTCCGGTCCGGTAGGCAGGTATCTATCCTTGGTTATCTTGTTCATTGCCACCAAATATTTTCCAAAGGGTTTTTGTGAGTTTCCACCCGGGATCATCAAGTGACCAACTGAGTAGTAGGTTGGTTTTCGGTCGATCACTTCCCAGGTTCCCAGTTTCCATTTCACTACTTCGGAGGAAATGAAGAAGGTGGTATAAGCATTACCATCCGCGTCAAACTCGGTATGAAGCGGTCCTAAACCGGGCTGAACGACCTGACCGGCCAGAACATCCTCAAACTTCAGGATCGGAATACCGTAAGCTTCTCCATCGTATTTTTTGTTGGCGATCGCATCGAGCATCTTATCGAAGGAGTGCACGGTTACGTTGGCGGAAAGTTTACCGCTTCCCACGATGTATTCACCTGTTGGATCTACGTCACAACCATGCGGTGACTTCGGAGTTGGCAAGAAGTACACTAAACCCGGACATTCTGCCGGATCCAGGATCTTCACTTCATTCATCATGGTAGAAGTTGCTGAATGTGTTTCCTCGCTATAGACATTGTGCGCATATCGGGCCGGCATGGTTTTGAATTTTCCCTGTGCCATGTATTCTTCCGCTTTTTTCCAGTTAACTGCGGCAATGAAATCTTTGTCGTGCTGTGAGGCATTCACCTCCAGTAAACTGTTTGCCTCTTCGGTGTTATAAGTAGTGAAGAAGAACCAACCATGAGATTTTCCCCTTCCCGGGTGCGCTTTGTCGTAATCAAACCCAGGGGTCATTATCTGGAATTCCAGGTTCATTTTTCCTGTTTCGGGATTCACTTTTATAAAGGAAAGTGCTCCTTTGAAATTACCTTTATATTCATCGATCGGCATATCCCGTTGCGGAACCGGCACCCCAAATCGGGTTCCTGCAACCACATATTCTGTGTTTTCGGTAACATAGGAAGAGCTGTGGTTACCGGCTGAATTCGGCACCTCAATGATTTCGACAGTTTCAAAAGTTTTGAGATCGATCCGCGCTATTCGCGGAGTATTATTTCCGTTGATAAAGCACCAACGCCCGTCAATCACGCCTTTGGTTTGACTCAGATCCGGGTGGTGTGCATCATCCCAGGGTACAAAACCGTAAGACGTTTCCAGCATTGGCTTCGTTTCCTCGTTATAACCGTATGCTTTTTCAGCGTCTTGAGAGAAAACCGGGATCACTTTGAATAAGCGTCCGGAAGGCAATCCATGCACAGCCAGCTGACCACTGAAGCCACCGGAAATGAACGCGTAGAATTCGTCATGTTCCCCGGGGGCCACATAAACTCTCTCAGCTGCATTTCCGGATAGGGCACCACTTGATCCACCCTTTTTTCCGGCATTCCCGCAACCGGGTAAGGCTGCTACTAAAGCTGCCAGGCTTAGTGTTATAAATGCTTTTTTCATGATTCTAATTTTTTATTTGTTGAATTTGAATGGTCTCGGAAATAACTATTGGTTTTGATCTGCAGGCAGGGTTCGGAAATACTCCAGCACCGACCTCGCCTCTTCTTCTGTCAGATTTTGATTCGCCATAGGTGCGGTATATTCCATCATCAACTGTTTGGCTGTTTCATTCTCAGCTACCATTTGTTCAGGATTCAGGATCATGTTCATGATCCATTCCGGTTCGCGACGTTCAGTAACACCTGCCAAAGACGGTCCCACGAAGCGTTTATCTGTTTTATGGCAGGAGGTACATTTCAGGTCGAACAGTTCCTTGCCTTTAGCAGCCATAGATTCATCTATGGCATCACCTAATTCTACTTTGCTGATTGGGCCGATCCCCAGATCTTTTACCGGAACGGTTTTTATAATACCGCCTCCGGAGCTCGAATCACCTGCTGAATTGTCTTTCGAACCACAACCGAAACCGAATTGTGATATGATGAGTATGATTAAAATGCCGAATTGTGTCTTCATTGCTTTAGAGTGTTTCTTAGAATTAGGATTTAGGAATAATTACTTTGTCGACCACGTTAATGATCCCGTTCGAGGTCTGAACAGTGCCCAGGATCTTCGCACCCCCGACGAATACATCATCGCCTTGCATCGTAACCTCGAGATAGGCTCCGTTTGCCATGTAGATCTTGCGGCCTTTGGTCGATTCTTTGCGCAGAGCTGCAGGATCGTAGGAACCGGGGGCTGCATGGCCGGTGAGTATACCGGCAAGTGTGGGTTTATTCTCAGGTTTTAAAAGGTCTTCCAATGCGCCTTCGGGCAATGCTTCAAAAGCTGCATTAACCGGGGCGAACACGGTAAGTGGACCAGCATTGACCAACACATGTTCAATTTGGGCGGCTTGTACAGCTTTAACCAGGGTTGAATGATCGGTAGAACCAATGGCCACCTGAAGGATATTGGCATCTGAAACGTTGTCTTGAACGGATGCCTGTCCCAGCGGGGTGTTCTGTTCTGCAACACTTTGATCTGTCTGAGTTTGCTCGGAATTTTCCTGTGTACCGCCGGCACAGGATACCAAACTGAAGATCAGTGCTGCTAACAAGGCGGTAAATACATTTCTGCTCATAGTATTTAAGTTGAGGGGTTCCCTTTTTATCAACACGAAGGAACCTCCTTAACCATCCATTTAATATGATTAGTATCATATTTTATGATGCGATAAAACATATTGTTCATATGTTTAGGTCAAAAACGTATTACGTAGATTGCGCTATCTCACACAATGGATGTTGCGGTGACGGAACTTTTCCAGCTTTCAGAAAGGCACCCTCTGCAGAATTCCCTGATCGGGCGGGTGGTAGTTGTGAACCTCTTACGTAATTTTAACGTTTCAATTCGGAACAACAGCGACAATGAATTCCGCCGAACTTAAACAGCTGGACAAGCTGATCGAGAAATTTTGTGCACCTGAGTGGCGAGAGTTAGCTCAGCAGCATACCACCACACTCGATTTCAGGAAAGGGGAATTGATCTTGAAAGAAGGTCAAAAGGCTGAGAATATATTCATGGTTAAGCAGGGCCGAGTGAAGGTATTCTCGAATTACACCGATCAGATCGAGGTGATCGTCCGTTTTGCCACGGATGGTCAGGTTATCGGGCATAGGGGATTCGGGGAGGATTTCACCTTCTCCATCTCAGCTGTAGCACTTTCCGATACATCTGTATACATCCTACCAATGAGCATCTTTCAAAGTTTGCTCAAGGCCAATAATCTGTTCTGCTATTACTTTATGATGTTCTTTGCGGAGGAGCTGCGCCGTTCGGAAAGGATGCGGAAGAATCAGTTGAATATGTCGGTCAAGCAACGGGTTGCTCAGGCCATTCGAATGAACATGGAGAGCTTCGGATTGAACGAATCGGATCCGGGTTTACTGAGTTTCACCTTGAGTCGGAGAGATATTGCTTCACTTGCCGGTACCACCTACGAATCGGTGATCCGAAGTTTAGCCGAATTGCAGAACGATGGCATCATAGGTATTGAAGGTAAGAAATTGCGCATCACGAATATTGATGCGCTGTGTGCGATGACCTTATGTTCCAAGGATCTTTCTCAGGGTCCGATCGAAATTCCGAATTCCTCGAACTAAGGATCGATCGGATCATTCTCGCTTTCAATTGAACGCATAGTTCACATTCAGGAAGGCATTAATACCCGGCTGCGGTATTCCACCCCAGGTGAGATGGGTACGGTAATGTCGATCGAACAGATTCTCCACTCCGCCATTTAAGATCAACCTTCCTTTCGGCGTTTTCACTGTGTAACCACTGCGGAAATGGATCAATGTATAGGCCGGTGTTGTTTGTTCCCCAAAATCGGGATTTACGCGGTTCTGACCTGCCGCGGCTTCCGTTTCGAGTTGAAGGAACATCTTGTTGCCCGTCCACCTGCAGCTCAACACATTGCGCATAGGTGCGATCATCGGTAAAGGATCTCCCCCCGGTATTGTTCCATACGTGTAGGACGCCCTTCCGTTCAGTTCAAAATTTCGGTTCACTTGATAGGACAAGATTGTTCGTGCCCCGGTTAAGAGCGCTGATGGAAGGTTCGTAGTCATTTTAACGCCCCGGGCTCCTATGGTCATGGCATCATAATCCGACTCGATCTTACCCATGATGTAGTCCTGAATTCGGTAATGAAAAGTAGTGAGTGTCCAGGTAATTCTGCGCTTCTTCCATTCAAGTCCAAGATCGCTTTGCCAGGCCTTTTCGTTTTGGATGGACCTATTACCTATGTAGTCGTAACCATCCATTGCATTGAAAATGTAGAAGGCATATTGTTCCGTTGTGGACGGAGATCTTTCCACGAAGCCACAGGTAACCCAGTATTTCCAGTTTTGTTTCAGTTTGGCGGTATAGCTCAAACCGGCATTTCGGAGGAACCTCAGGTCGGTTTCTCCAATGTTCTGATTGAAAACGGAAGCCTGAGCTATCCCAAATTGGTCGACACTTTGGGATGAAACAAAGTCGAACCGAAAATTCACACCTATGCGGTTGCCTGATCTCAGTTCCCAAACATCGCGTAAATAGATTCCCGCACTTTGTTTTACGATATCGGGCCAGGTGAGCATGAACATAGGTAACTCCCCAGCCGGAAACATGGTCATCTCCGCACGGGAGCGGGTTCGGAACAGGTCTAAGCGCAAAATACCCTTATGCGCCGATCTTTTGTACCGCAGATCGGCATAGCTTCCGATGGTTTCCGTTAGGCCCGGCATTTCCATGTGCATTGGAACATCGGGACGATCGGTATCGTCCATGGCGTGTTTTACACGGTTTGCATAGAATTTGAATTCCCCACGTTCGAAAAAGCCCTTTTGATAGAACTGTTCAAGGCTAATCCCCCCAATTCGGGCCTTTGCGTAGAGCACATCCATGGGTAGGGCGGCGTATCCGATATTATAGCCTTCATCGATGATGAGATCAAGTCGCAGGATCTGACGTTCGCGAGGCATGTACTTTGCCGAAAAGGAGTTATTCCATTTCTCAAACTGTGTGAATGGAATGCGTTCCCCATGGCCACTTCGATAATTGCCGAACTTCCGGTAAACCCCGTTGGATGAAACAGCCCATTTTGCACCGCTTCGGTTCAGAGCGTACAAATGGCTGATCCCTTTGGCCGCACTGTTGTACCCCGTTCCCACTTCCCCGGTCCATTTCATGGAGGGGCGTATCGAAGCACCTTGTGTTTCCATGTTGAGGGTGCCGGCAATGGATGAGCCGAATAAGGCCCCGGCACTCCCCTGGAGCACGGCAACGGACTTCATGTTGTTTGGCTCCACATAGGACGTAATGGGATCCATCTTGTCCGTACAGGCTCCGAAGATCTTCATGCCATCGATGGTAATGTTCATACGATCCGTCGACATCCCGTTCAATACAGGTTCTAAGGCGAATGCACCCCTTCGGATAAGTTCAATGGAAGGATCTCGGCTTAAAAGTATGTCGGTGGAAACGAAACGATTGCCGGTGTAAACCGACTCCTGTTTCTTCGCACAACAACACACGCCGGAACACGTACACGACCGCCGCACACGCACCTCGGAAAGCTCAAAGTCTTGTTCGCCGAGGTCTCCTGTATAAAAGCGCAGGGAACTGTCGGTTTGGGCAACCGACAAATTCCCTGCACTCAGGAATGCAATGAACAGGAACAAACGTCCGACACGCGTCATTTAAGGTTGATCTCGAAATACGACTTATCGTCGAGAACCTCCGCACCGTGCATGATCTTGAGGTGCACGTACCACATACCGGTCATCGTGAAATTCACGGTGCCCACATAATGACCGTTCTCTGCGATCACGGGATTCACATTGTTGGGCGAACCGTGTCCCATAGAAGGCATTTCGGGTTCGATCTCCACAGTCAAACTGTCGTCTGCCGGAAAGGACATCATAGAAGCCCTTCGATGCACTGCGATCTCGAAACGATTCATACCCACCTTCGGTTCGATCGGTTCAACCAGGGATATGATGAGCGGGTCGCCTCCGCCTGCAGGCATAACTACATGGGTACGTACCACATCGGGACTAGCTACCTGAAGCGGCAGTTCGGCCTTCCCTTTTCTCGATCCGTCGGGCATTTCCACATCCACATTCAGCTTCCAGCCCATTTCACCAGGCATCTGAAATACGACGGCACAGGCGAACATACCGGATTCAGCTGTTTCCGAGGGGTTCTCGAAAGGCGCGGAATGCTGCATGGCGCCCATGTCCATCATGGGATTCAGCGCTATTTTAGCGCTATTCACCCGTGTGTTCGTGGTTTTATCCCATACTTCGAGATACAATTTATTGTAGCCCATGAAAAGTTTTTCAGCGGCAAATAGTTTCACAGTCCAATCACCGACATCGGACTGGGCAGAGGCGATCTCGATGAGATCACTATTGGAATTGTTGTTATCAGTTGGCTCAATGGTGGGTTCGTCTTTACATCCCACCAGGAGCCCGGCCATGAGCAATGAACCCATGAACCAGGTTTTAATTTGAAAGTTCATATATTGTTAATGGATAAATACAACATAGCATCTGCTGCTTGATGCAGATGCAAAAAATTCGGAAAGGTCCGGAGTATGTTGAATTATCCCCTGGGCGGATGAAAAATTTCGCTCGCTTCGGCCGAGCTGTTGAAAGGCGTGTACCTCTCGTAAAAATTCTGTGCAACGAACTGGAGATCCGACAGTTGAAACTCCTGTGTCATGCGAAACGCGAAAAATACAAAATTCAATTCCACCAATTCGGCGGGATCATCGCCGGTTAATACGTTCTGCTTCTGCAGTTGCTTGTTGAGATGGCAGGTGCCGTGACAATTGAGTTCGGGTTTGTCCTTGTTGATACAGAATACTTCCGTGATGTAATCCCGATTGAATTCAAAGCGCACAATTATTGCCAGCGATACCAGCAATTGCATCACGATACCTAGCAATAACCCGATGGCCACATAGCGCTTCACACTTCAAAAATAGCAGAAAACGGGTTGCCGGAAAGTGCGGACAGTTACATTATTATATGATTTAAGTCACACAACGGGTGCTGTATTCAAAAGGGCTTACGTGTCAGGATCCAAAAACCTTTACCAAAATGTCGTTCACACGGTGGGAGGCTTTTGTTCGAATATTGAATTCTTCATCGGCAACCTTCAGGAAAAGGCCGTTCAGTGCGCGCTCGGTAGTGTGCTCGGTTAATGAATTGGTTTTCACCTGAGGGAAGAGTATACCGTTGAGTGAGGCTTTATTGTATGCATCGATGAGGGCGGCATAAGTGCTTTCGGCAGAAACATTCCCAACCAGTTTCTTCCCAAGCGAATTGGCAATGCGTGGTTGAAAAGAAGCCCGAAGTCCGGTTTCGGTATTTGTTCTCAGATAATCGGTTGCTGCCCTTTCGCCACCGTTCAAAATGGCAAAGCCATCTTCGATGGTGATCCCGCTGATGGCATTTACAAAAATGGGTCGGGCTTCAACCGCTGCATCTTCTGCAGCACGGTTTACGGCAAGAATCGCCTGATCGATCAGGAGATTGCCTCCCGGAACTTTGGAAATGTTAGAAACGATCACGGCAGCTTCCTCCGGAAGCAGGATCTTAACCAGTTCATCTCCAAAGTAACCATCAACAGCCGAAAGAGTCGTAACAGACGTGTCGGTTCCCACGGTGAGTGCGGAGCGCAGCCCGGCTACAACTTCCTCGTTCGTCAAACCGGCATCTTCAATTATTGTATCGAGTTCGTCGCAGGAGAACAGGGAAATTGAACACAGCAACACGACTAGGTACGACCACTTTTTCATAGCGCAAGTATATTCACAAATAGCTTTATAATCGAGGCTCGAAGACATCAATTACGACACCGTGTTGTAAATTTGATCGAATCGCAACCATTCTCCCCGAGCTTCCCAACCCTTTTGTCCATATTGCCGTATATACGGGTAAACAATCAAAATCATGATCAAGAAAATACTACTCCTGTTTGTTGCCTTTCAGTTTATACTTACTGCAACCGCTCAAACTACGGTTCCAGCATTGGTAACCTCCGACCAGGTTTGGACGGCTGCCGGAAGTCCATACCTCATCACACAGAACACCTACATCGATAATGGGGTAAGCGTTAAAGTTATGCCGGGTACGGAAGTGATCGGTACAGTCAATAACGTACGCCTTATCATTGACGGGGAATTTCAGGTACTCGGGAACAAGGATTCACTGGTTCGGATCCGCGGACTTCAGATGCGCTTCTCTGAAAAAAGCGTTGACTACGATGATTCAACCGGTAATGGGGCATATTTCAGATATGCCTATTTATCCGGCACGGGATCCGGAACGCGTTTGATCGATGTTTACCGTACCGACCTTAAGGTTGACTATTGCAAATTCGACTCGCTGTACTACGGTATCTACTCTGTAGGCTCATCGGACAGCAACCTATTGGACATATCAAACAGTTCGTTTGAGGGCACATATTATTCGAGCTATTATCAGGGCTATCCAATTTATCTGTCGGGTTCTACGAACAAAGCAAAAATTGTTGGTTGCGATATCCGAAACGCGTACTACTGCTACATTTATGGCGCCATCCTCTTCCACAAGAACCATGTGGAGAATCTTCGTGCGATGAACTTCTACCTGTATTATGGCGGGGGCGATATCCGCTGCAATACGTTCGTGAACATCCCACAGGGTATGAGCATTTCAACTTATACTTCAACAGCAACCAACAAATCCATCGAATTCATCAACAACACGTTGGATACGGTAGGAGATGGCACAAATTATCCGATGCTCAAGTTCTACAGTACCAGCGGTGTTTCCAAATTCAAAAAGGTTGCGCTGAATGGCAATAACTTCCTCCATCATCCCGGTCCGGGCTATAAATTGTTGATGCAGGGAACCAATCCGAGTCCGACCACAGCCGACACGCTCGATTTTACCGGCAACTATTGGGTAGCCACCACTGCTGCTGACATCGAGAGCCTGATCAAAGATTATGCGGACGACATTACGCTTTTCGGAAGAGCGGACATATCCGGGTTTGACTCTGCTATGATCACCACTTGCAACGTAACTGATCCGGTTAAATGCGGTACAGCCGCCTTCAGCGTATCGGTTCAGAATGATGTAGTGAGTATCCACAACGATTCGAAGGCTTCCGGTGCGTACTCCCTGATCTGGGATTTTGGTGATGGAAAACGAGATTACAGCGGAACAGAAACACCTTTCCATGCCTACGATAGCTCCGGAACTTATACCATCTGCTTGTATCTCCTGGATGCGAATGGAGATCCGTGTGACTCAGTTTGTAAGGATGTCACCATCAATATCATTTGCAAAGCGCGATTCTATCTGGCCATTGATACTTCCAACAAATTCAACCTGTTCATCGTAAATAACAGTACCGGGTTAACAAGCACAACGCAGTATTACTGGGATTTTGGTGATGGCAACTCTGCCCACATTAAAAACCCGAACCACAAATACAAGAAATTCGGCTTGTACCAGATCTGTTTGACCATTACCGATTCAATTACCGGTTGTAACAACACACATTGCGACTCGATAGGTATGGACTCTATTGGTAGTTTATTGAAGCAAGAAGGATTCACCATCTCCGTAATGGATGAGAATATTCTGCTCAGCGTTGAAGAGCAGGATGCAGCCATTTCAAGCAAGGTTTATCCGAATCCGGGGAGCGGATCGTACTTCGTACACTTGAACAATTATTCCGGAGATAAGCTCTCGGTTGAAGTATTGAATGGATTGGGACAGATCGTTTATTCTGATGGGGATGGCGAAACATCCGGATCTGTTTACAAACTGAATTTACAGGATGTACCGGACGGTATCTACTGGTTGCGTGTACATGCAAATGGTGAGACAGCTACGCATAAAATTGTTAAGCTGAAGCACTAAGAATTGAAAAATGAATACAGAGGGCCCTTCGGGGCCTTCATGTGCTGATGAACGATCGGAAACTTGTTGATGGATGCTTAAAGAATGACCGAAGGTCGCAGAATGAGTTATACAAGAAATATTTCCCGCTCATGAGCAGCATAGCACTCCGATACACGAACGATGCCGATGAAGCCATACAACGCTTAAACGAAGGTTTTTACAAAGTGCTTCAAAAGCTCGATCAGTACAAAGACGATTTTGCACTGGCAACATGGATCCGCCGCATATTGGTGAATCACCTGATCGACACCTATCGGAAGGAACAGCGGCAGTTGGCAAAGATCTCCCTGCACGATGACTACGAAGGAGATGGAACTGAGCACACAGTAAACCTGGGCGAGCAAAAACTGGAGGAGAAGGACCTGCGCAATTTGCTCAATAGTTTGCCTGAAATGACCGGTAAGGTTTTCAACCTGTACGCGATCGACGGCTTCAAGCACCGCGAGATCGCCGAGATGTTGGGCATGTCGGAAGGGACCAGCAAATGGCACGTGAATGAGGCGCGGCGGCGATTAAAGGTTCAACTGGAACGCATGTACGCACAGGAAAAAAAAATGATTGAAGTAACGCGATGACCAAGCGAAAAACGATAGACGATTTGTTCCGGGAGGGATTGGACGGCAAGGGGCTGTCGTACGATCCGAAATTCTGGGAAGCTGCGCAGGCGGGTATGCCGGCTCCTGCAAACAGTGCCGTTTGGCGCAAGCGACGAAGACTTGCTCTTCTCGCCCTGCTGTTCCTTTTCAGTGGTTCGGTTTTGTTTTGGCTTGGCTATGAACTGAATGGCTCGAATACCGCTCTCCAAACAGGGAATACTGCAGCCGTAGACCCTTCCCCCGCACAAACCACTCAGCCGACCCCGGTATCTTCAGAACAGCGTTCAAACGAGGAGATACCTTCTTCCCCGAACGGCGGATCAGTTGTTCAAATACCCCTGGCTAGTGAATCTCATGTTGGTGCAACAAGAACTGAACATATTACTTCTGTGATTCCACACCTCGCTGAACCGACAGAACTTCAGGAAACCCCGGATGCAACGGTGGAAGCAACCGGCGTTAAACCAAGACTTTTCGAAGCTACGCGTTTGCGTTCACGCATAGGCCTGAACTTCGGTTCCGGAAAAACCGCTCAACACCCGGCTTCGATCCTTTCAGCCAACAAAACGGCCTTCAGTTACAAGCCCAATGCCTGGGCCTGGTATTTAGCTCCGGAAGTTGGGGTCACAAGCATTCAGCGAGATCTGCCCGGCAATGAGTCGGATCCGCTTAAACAAAGTGAAAAAGTACTGAATAGCAGCCATTGGGGTTTGCATTTACTTGCTAAAAAAGGTCATTGGACATTTAGTGCGGGTGCCGGCAACCTGAGGGTGCGCGAGTCGCATAATTACACCGAGGAACAAACGACATGGACCTACGACACCTCTGTTTATCTGGTACGACCGTATTATACCGAGACCAAACGGGGAACGCGCGTAGCCTTGCTCGAACGGATCGTTGATTCTACTTCCACTACGTCATCTTCAGTGCCTTGTCCCGATTGCGAGACCCAATTCCGCTATTTGCGCATTCCTGTTTCGCTTCAATACGAGGTAGGCAAAGGTCGCTTGTTGGGTTTTGGTGGTCTGGGTTTGAATTACATGCGCATTGTATCGGCTCAGGGAAGTTATGCCCAACCCGGTGCCGGCGATGGGTCATTTACTGTGCAGGAATCCGTCGACCTTTCCGGCATGCGCAGGAATTTGTTCTTGTGGCAGGCCGAGGCCGGATTAAAATACCGTATCAGCCAAAAGTGGAATGTAGCCGGTTCGGTTCGCATCGGGGCTTCCAATCAATCCATTTTCGAAACATATACGCACAGGCTATCGCTGCGACAGGCGCAACTCGGTTTGGAATATCGCCTGCGCTAGACGCGCATCAAGATCGTTTTTTATACTTTAGTGATTCATGTTGGAGGGGGCGGCATATGATGTTGCCTCCTTTTTTTTGGGGATCTTAGTAAGCTACTCACGATTGAGTATCATTTGATGGTTCGGGTGAAACTATTATTGTAATATGTTCAACGAATCTGAGGTACTGAGCTATTGCATAGTTGACGATGATCACTACGCATGTTCACGCTTGGCAGGTTTGGTTGAGCGGGTTGCAGGTCATTTGAAATTCTTGAATTACTTGGATAGACCGGACAAATTGACCAGGGCAAACCGTTTTATATTGACCATGGTAAACCGGAGGAAACTGACCATGGTAAACCGGAGGAAATTGACTAGGGTAAACCGGACTAAATTGACCACCCTCTAAGGCATCATTTTTTGGCTGTTGGTTATGGCAGCATCTTGCTCCTAAGAAATGGTGAGCAAATGGCAAACAAACCAATAGCAATGAGTAAACTTAAAATACTGATCAGGCTGTATTCGGAATCAGCCTCTAAATCCAAGATAGCCCGCAGTACGGGTCTATCGCGTAATACAGTAAAGAGTTATCTGCGAAAGATAAAATCACTCTCTTTGAGCCGCGTAGACCTGGCGAATCTAAGCGAACAGGATCTGTACAAATTGCTTCAACAGCAAGTAACTCAGCCTTCATCGGATCGCTTGGCAGACTTGTACGGGTTCTTCAGGTACATGGAAAAGGAACTGCAGAAACCCGGCGTTACACGCAAGCATCTGTGGCAAGAGTACATAGAACAGTTCCCTCAGGGCTATCAGCCAAGCCAGTTCAATGAACACTTTGTTCGCTGGCGGGGAACTGAAAAGCCCTCGTTCAAAATTGATCATAAAGCCGGGGATAAATGCTTTATAGATTATGCGGGTAAAAAGTTACCCTATATTGATGAGGACACCGCTGAGATCTGTGATGCTGAAGTATTTGTCGGCATCCTTGGTGCCAGTCAACTGATCTATGTAGAGGCATCGGAGAGTCAGAAGAAAGAAGACCTGATAAACAGCACGCAGTCCGCCTTCAACTATTATGGCGGAGTGCCCCAGGCCCTTGTTCCTGACAATTTAAAAAGTGCGGTGAAGAAAAGCCACCGATATGAACCGACGATAAATGAAATGTTCCAGGACTTCGCCGATCATTACCAAACGATCGTGCTTCCTGCAAGGGCATACCGACCCAAAGACAAGGCACTGGTAGAAGGAGCGATAAAGATCATCTACCGCGAGATTTATGCCCACCTTCGCAATCGCCCCCTTACAAGTCTAGGTGAGCTCAACGAGGCTATCAGACCTCTTTTGGAGCAGTTAAACAACAAGAAGCTGACCACAGGGCAATTATCCCGAAGACAGCTCTTTGAACAAGTGGAGAAGAAGTATTTAAAACCACTTCCCTCTCAAAGCTATCAGATCAAAGAAACCACTTGGGTTACGGTCATGAAAACCGGTCATGTCCTTCTGCATAAAGACAAGCACTATTACAGTGTTCCCTACAGTTATATTGGTAAAAAAGTAAAGCTGGTATGGAGCAAAGATCAGGTGAATATCTATGCCAGATTCCAGTGTATCGCAACACACAAGCGAAGCAAATCGGCGTACAATTACACCACAGAAAAGGAACATCTGGCCTCTACACATAAGTTCATTACCGACTGGAGTCCGGATTACTTCAGGTCCTGGGCACGAAACATCCATCCGCATGTTGAACAACTCATCGTTGAGATCCTCGATCCCGAGCAGGCCTACCGCAGTTGCATGGGTGTTTTATCCCTGGCAAAGAAAGTTGGGCATGTCAGGCTTGCAGCCGCTTGTTCAAAGGCTCTGGAATATGATGCCTGTAACTACAAAACCGTAGCAGATATCCTGCAAAGAGGCCTGGACTTTACCGATGACCCGGAGATCAAAGATCTGCCGCATCACCCAAACATCAGAGGAAACCAATATTACAAATAATCACACTATGAATAATCAAAACACATTAGACAAAATGAAACAGATGAAGCTCTACGGAATGTACGATGCCTTCAACGCAGCCATCCTCTCAGGCATGAGCAATGACCTGACTCAGGATCAATTTATCGCTCAACTCGTAGAACACGAGTTTGATGACCGAAAAAATCGCAAGTACAATCGTCTTGTTACATCGGCACATTTTAGATATCATGCCACATTGGAAGATATCATATACTCCGACGATCGGAATCTCAATAAACTGGAACTGCTCAGGCTTGCTGAATGCAGTTTTATAGATAAGGCAGAGAACGTGTTGATTACAGGGAGTACCGGTGTAGGTAAAAGTTATCTGGCTTCAGCACTGGGTTACCATGCCTGCAGCATGGATTACAAAGTAGGCTACTACAATACATCTCGGCTAATATCATCGCTCAAACTAGCCAGAGCCGCAGGCACCTACCTGAGGGAAACCAACCGCATACAGAAATTGGATCTGATGATACTGGATGATTATGGCTTGCAGTCTTTGGACAAGGATGCCCGAATGATCCTGATGGACATTATTGAAGATCGACATGAACGCAAATCAACCATGATTACTTCTCAACTGCCTGTTGCAGTATGGTATGAGATAATCGGTGAAAAAACACATGCCGATGCCATCATGGACAGGCTGACACACCATGGTCATAGGATAGAATTAAAAGGAGAATCACTCCGAAAGAAATCACCCCAATTTACAACAGAAATTAATGCCTAAATTTGTTTATAACCCGCAGCCATAAATGATTTTTTTTCGCCGCCACTTAAGGTGGTCAATTTGCAGCGGTTTAGGGTGGTCAATTTGACCGGTTTATACAATGTGTATAGTTCGAATCTTTGGCATCTGCTTTTTCTGTATTTGTAACACCGTTTTGTTCGCCCAAGACCTCACCCCCTTCCATCTCAAACTCTTCGAGGTGAGTGAGCAATCCGGACGTTTGGACACGATGAGTGAGGTTCCAAATGGCGGATACGTTATTGCCGACGAGCGTATGTATATGGTTCAATTCCATCCAAATCCTGACTATCATGGAGCCAAAACGCTATACTTCGCAGTATTCGACATTCAACCTGATGGAGTTATCAATTTGATCTTCCCAGATCTATCGCGGGGACAAGAGCCCTTAGATTTTGCCTTGCGACCCGGTGAGAGTTCCTTTTTGACGAGTTTCAAGATACTTTTCGCTCCGCCATTTGGTAGAGAATCCTTTGTAACTGTATTTACCGAAGTTCCAATGGATTACAGTTCGGTCATCCATTCAAGAGGAAATTCTATTTCGCCCGGGCAAAACCACATAAGCCGAACAGAGTTGGAGTGGATACTGACAGGAAAAGCTCCCGAAATAATCAAAGATGCCGTCCTGATAGACCGCTTCAATTTCGATATACTCCCTGCGGACAAACCTTTGTCGGTTGACACGGCGAAGACGGTTTTACGCGGCACACTTCAGAACCAGAAGGTTGGAAATGAGTACCCGGACATAACCATGATCTACCCTCCGGAGCCCGCTCTGTCAATAAGTGGCACCAGAGGGGCAACAGCGAAGGCATTGGAACATAAAAGCGCATCTATCGTTGTAAAAGGCCAGGTATATTCGAGAAATCGGATCGACCGTGTTGAGATCACAGTACGCTCGAATAGAAACTCGGACCTACCGGCTCCGGTTTATAGTATTCCTATTCAGGATTCGTCAGGCAATCTTCACTATTTCGAAAAACAGGTATATCTACAACCCGGAATGAACGAAATTGAGGTCAAGGCCATCAACGATCGCGGGCTCGCAACCCAGACCAGTCTGGTGGTAGAAGTGCAACCGGATACGGTAATAGTTGATACCTCGCAGGGCCGCGACTTTTTGGTCGTTATTGCCGCAAACGACTACGTATCTTGGACAGATCTGAAGAATCCGATCAACGATGCCGAACGTTTTGCAGAAGTCCTAACGAGCCATTACGGATTCCCGGAAGAACACATAGCCCGCTTGTACAATAAGAGGTGCAATACACAAACTATTGATTCGCTTTTCAGGACACTGATCACCCGTGTGCTAAAACCTTCCGACCGCATTGTGGTTTATTACGCAGGGCATGGTCACTACGATGGTTTATTCGATAACGGATACTGGATTCCTTTCGATGGAAAAAGCAGTATCACCCAAAATGGAACTTGGTTGGGTAATCCAACTATTGCCAAATACATCGAGTACCTGCCAACCCAACATACATTGTTCATTGCCGATGCGTGTTTTTCAGGCAGTCTCTTTCTGACTGAGCGGGAAGGCATTACCCGGGAAGAGCTCAATCGAATTCAAAACCCGAGGTCGAGGTACCTGATCTCGAGCGGGAATCTGGAACATGTTGCCGACACCTATCACGGATCTGATCATAGTCCCTTTGCGCATTTCCTGTTGGAGTTTTTGGAACATCCTACAAAAACTACTTTCAATGCGGCAGAATTGGCTAACCATGTTTCCATAGTTGTGTCTAAATATTCCGGCCAAACCCCGATCGGTAAACCGGTGATCAATGCGGGGGACGAGGGTGGTAGTTTTCTCTTCAAATACCGGCCATAATTAAAACCGACCGGTGATCTCATGGCTGTCAGATCTTCCTTCTAGTGATATGATTGCCGCTTTATAGTGAGTTTTGGTTGATAGATGATTGTGCAAGCAAATATTCGCACCCAATTTCCCATTTTCGGTACGGTTGAATCGAAGACCTATGCCCAACAGCCTTAATCAAATCCAGAATATTCGATTGAGATGCTTCCCTCTTCCTGAAAACCACATACCAAGACAACAGCGATTTACTATAGATCCCAAAGATCTATAACAACCGTTCAAGCATTAGAAACCTTGTGTACTTCATGGAATCATCCTTTTATTACCTAGGGGCATTGTCCCATCAGCGCCACCAAGGTTCCACCGCAGCAGGAAGCGCCTCCAACGCAAGCACATCCCCGATCACCGGTGTGATCATCTGCACACCCAACTCCTTCGCCTTGGCGAAGCTTCGGGCAGGGGGCTCATTCCAGTCGTGTAAGGCCAATGTGAACGCCCCCCAGTGAATGGGCATCATAACGCTCGCTCGCACATCCTTAGCTGCTTGTGCGGTCTCTTCCGGCATCATATGGATCTCCGGCCAATTCACATTGTATTGTCCACATTCCATCAAGGCCAGGTCGAAAGGACCGTACTTCTCACCGATCTCCTTGAAATGTTCGCCATAACCGCTGTCACCACTGAAGAATAATCGGGTGGATGCCGTGCGTAGGACCCATGCGCCCCAAAGGGTGGAGTAATTGTTCCCTAATTTGCGTCCTGAAAAGTGTCTTGCAGGCGTAAAAGCCAGATCGATACCCTCCAGATCGGTTTCATCCCACCAGTTGAATTCACGGATCTTCGATTCAGCAACGCCCCAGGCTCGCAAGTGGGCGCCAACTCCAAGGGGTACATAGAATTTCTTGGTCTTCTCTTTCAATTTGAGAATGGAACCATAGTCCAAATGATCGTAGTGATCGTGTGAAATGAGTACCAGATCGATCTCGGGAAGTGCATCGATCTCAATAGGCAGCGAATCGGCGTAGCGGGAAGTCCCCAATGTTGGATGCGGCGCTGGTGATCTGCCCAACATGGGATCGAGCAGAATGTTCTTGCCATTCAGTTTCAACAGAAAGGCGGAATGTCCAAACCACATCAATTGATCATCAAAATGCGTGTTCCATTCGGTGGTGTCCAGCTGCTCCTGTGGTAGATCCGATTTAGGCGATTTGTTCGGATTACCCTTTATGAAAGCCCTGGTCATGTTTAAAATGCCCTTCAGGCTGTAATCGAGGCTGGTGGGCATGAGGTTTTGAAACTTCCCATCGGCATAATGACCGGATGTTTCGTAGCGAGCTTTGTCTTCTTTGGAATGATTCCCCCCGAACTGTGGGCTCAGGTTCATGTACAGGATGGTTGCGATCACCAGGATCAGGATGAGTATTCCGAATACAAGCATAGCCCATTTAAATATGTGTTTGATCATGTCGAACTTGTAGAAAATGCGCACCTTGGAGTTAATTCGTTGAACACATTCACTTCAAGCAAAGGTGAGGGCTTTTTCTGTTTTTTAGTCAACATCGAACTTTTACATGGAAACCGCTTTCTGATCCGCATTTCGGTACTTACAACATTCCAACCACAGGGCGTACAAATAGTGTTCACTCCTGAAGGAATTTCCGTAGAAGATCGCTTCTCTGCATAAATATGACTATATTTGTCATGTATATGACTGTCAACTATGAAAACGCATTTCCCAACCCAACTGAAGCTCATCCGCAAGCAAAAAAAACTGCGTATGATCGATATTTCTCAGGGAACCGGTTTGGATCAGGCGTTGATCTCAAAATTTGAGAATGGAAAGCGCATGCCCAACAGGGATCAGGTTATTGCTTTGGCGGATTTTCTCGGAGTTGGGCACGGTGATCTGCTCATTCCCTGGATGAGTGATCGTATATTGAGGGATTACGGTTCAGATAGCTATCTCCGCGAGGCCCTCAAACTCGCTGAAGAAAAATTAAGCTATGAGGTTGCCGACAGAAATGGTGATGTTGACCCGGATCTGGAATCGATACTTAGGGAGATCGATTCACTCAAGGCCCTTATTGATCGGGAACGAGCGAGAAATACTGAAAAGATCACTCAAGCGCTGGAATTGGAGTATACTTTTCAGAGTAACCGAATAGAGGGCAATACCCTTTCCCTTCAGGAGACGCATCTTGTGATCCGTGAAGGGTTGACCATCAGCGGAAAGAGCATGCGTGAACATCTGGAGGCGTTGAACCATTCGGAGGCGCTTGATCTTGTAAAGTCACTCGCCAAACCCGGCACTGTTCTCACCGAGCGC
This sequence comes from Flavobacteriales bacterium, assembly GCA_020635435.1. Lineage (GTDB taxonomy): Bacteria > Bacteroidota > Bacteroidia > NS11-12g > UBA9320 > VMDK01. The sequence goes on along the minus strand of JACJZU010000001.1, from coordinate 1,108,685 downwards.
ACAGTCAAACAGATCCATCAGATCGTGTTGCGCGGGATAGATCCTGCCAATGCGGGAGTTTACCGAAGTGTACCGGTGATGATCAGTGGAAGCAGGCACATCCCTCCTCAACCCTATTTGGTGCCGAAGCAGATGGAGGAAATGTTCCGATGGTATCACTTCAACCGGTCGATCCTTCATCCGGTAGTTTTGGCTGCGGAAATGCATGAACGGCTGGTGAGCATTCACCCTTTCATCGATGGAAACGGCAGAACAAGTCGATTGGTCATGAATCTGATTCTCTTGGGAAACGGATATACCATTGCCAATATTCCGGGTGATGCCCAGGGTAGGACCAGTTATTACAATGCGCTTGAAAATGCACGGTCGGCCGAGACGGGACAGTACTTCAATCGCTTCATTGCCGAAACCGAATACACTTGCCTAAAACGGTTGGCGCGTTTGCTGGAATAGCTTCTCGCTGATCGGAGGAGATTCTCGTTGTATGCAGAAGATTTCAGGAGTGGGGGCAATGCTGTCCCCCTCCAAAATCTTCCTGACCGATCCGGCGATGCGGATTGATCGAATTCACCTGAGCTTGTTGGTCACCGGATCACTCCGTCCATTCCAAACTCCATCAAATAAAATTCCGGTAGTCCATTGCGCAGGAGATTGTAGGCCACGAGGACGGTTCCTTCCGATGTAAAACATTGCGTATATCGACCCATATCCTCATGTGGAGGGGTAGGTATGTTGAAATGGGAGGTGGGTTCCCCCTGGGCGTTCACTTGTTGAAAGATAAGCTGTCTCTTGTCGATCCGATACAAAGTGAGGCCGCTCCCCTGCTCCGGAATTTCGATTGGTAATCGATTCTGTGGAAAGGTACGATCGATGTAAAATTTAGGCAGGCTTCGCTCGGATATCTCTGTTCCGGTAAGTGGGTCGTAAACACGGTAATACTGGATCTGCTCGTTGTTTGCCGATAAGTTGAGTAACACGTTGTCGCCGACACGCGATAGGCCCGCACCCCGGAAAGAGTAAAATTCAGCCTCCTGCGTGTTTTGGTAGATCAATTCCCCGTTCGGAGATAAAAGGCCGACTACGGAAATGTACTCACTGATCGGTTGCGGAAGCAGATCCTCGACATGATAGAAAACACGACCATCCGCCAATTCGATAGCCTGTACGCGATAGTTGACCCGCGCTCCGAGCAAACCGGAACGCTTGCCTTTGAATTCCCACATCAAACCGAGGTCACTATCGAGCTTCATGATCCGTATTCCTCTATTCATGTGAGAACTGGAACCTCCTGATTTGAGAACCATTGTGGTATCCATGGCCAAGAGATATCCGTTATCACCTGATTTCGAAAATTCACTGATCGAATAGCGGCCATAAAACGGATCCTGATTCTTGAAAAACGGCTTGTCTTTCAATACCTGCAGGTTTTCATTCATCTCGAGCAGACGGAGTTCGGAACCTGCACCATCGATCGTGTTAATGATGACAAAAAGGTGCAAACCATCCATAAAATTATGATAGAGGATCTCGGCAAATGGATAGATATCTGTAATTCCTATGGATTCCTGCCCGGCTAGATTCAGCGCGCGGTCGTACGTTCGGATCAGATAGCTGTTCGCTTTGTTGCTGAATCCATAGATCATTATCCGACCATCTTCGGATTGGTGCATATCGCGGGGTATAAAGTCATCCTGTTGAAGCATGCGTATACCCGACATTTCCTCCGCAGAATCGGAACACCCCCAAAATAGTAAGCTGATCAGAGCGATCCCCACGATCTTAGTATAGAACCTTCCCATTGTCATCAAAGCGCATAATAGTGATTTCACCGGATCGCATATTCGCTCCCAAATAGGATCCATCACTCAATTTGAATGTCTCAACGGGTTTCCAGCTCATGTGAAACGACTTCAATACGTTGAAATCTCTATCCAACTCCTGCTGTATTCCATTGGTAAAATTGAGTAAATAATTCCCGTCGGGGGTTCTTCCCAAACTTCGAATTTGACCTTCCGGAGCTTCATAGGAATCGAAGGTAAATGCACGAAGGTTTGTATTGAAGCCCGCTCTTTGAATCTGGTCGTTCACGGCGATCAGAACATCCAGATATCCATTCGGATGTGTATAGGTTTGCTTTTTGTAATATTCAGAATTCCCGCCAAAGCTGTTCAGGCCCCTCATCACATACTTTCCAGTAGCGGGATCCGAACCATCAAATCCATTCCGGTCAAAAGCAAAAAATCCGTATTCCTTTTCGAACAAATTACTACCCAGGAAATACAGGGAATCGTTAAAGGAGAAGAACGCATGTCCGTTTACCTGGTATTGGGAACCTTTTTGCTGTATCGTTCCATTTGCATCCAATTTGATCAGAGTGATCTCATCGGTGAAAATGGTTCTGGGATCGAAATTTACCGATCCAAAATTTCCTGCAAGGATGTATTCGCCTGCTTCGTTTTGCAATACGCCCAATACGTGTTGAAAGCCGGGGAGATCAAAATAACCATAGGTTGGGTGCTTGTCCCAGGGATCTGTGCGGTACCATTTCTGACTCCCATTCGGGTCGAGTAATACCGTATAAATGAGCTCTCGCCGTTCTAATTTCAGGGAACTGTCCTGATCAATTGATTCCGAAACCCCTGAAAGCAGGATATTCCCGTCGCGATCGATCATCAACTTCTGCAATTCCTCGTCGAAACGACCCCCTAAACGCCTTTGCCAGATCACGCGCATTGCCTCATCGAGCCGGAGTACCCAATAATCCCAACTTTCTGTTGTGAGTGTATTGGCTCCCAGCACGTAACCACCATCCGGATGTTCGAGAAAATCGACAAACTCGACCTGGGAACCTGAGCTGAATGTGGCCACACCGGCTTCCACCCTGGCATTTTCCTCCCGGGTGCAGCTAGCCAACAAGAAGATCACACTCAAAATGCCGAATCGGAACGGTACATTCATATTTCTCAAATCTAAGAAATTGAACTTGATGATAAGATACGTTGATTTCTATTCGCGATACATTTATCTCCCTCTGTCCAAAACTGAAATGAATTCCTATCTTAGCCGTTCCCTACGCTTTCAGAACATTAGGCCGTGGCTCAGAAAAAGACCAAACCCAATAAAGTGCGAACCCAGGGTTCGTCAAAATCGAAGAAACCCAGTTTGAATTGGCTGGATCTGCGGAATGTGCCGGTATTGGCATGGATCTATACGGCAATTGTATTGCTCGGAACCGGTATCGCCTATAACGGCTCTCTCGACAATGGTTTTGTGAATTGGGACGATGAGATCTATGTTACTGAAAATCCATACATCGATCAGTCCGAGGGATGGTTCAAGCGGGTTGTATCCCTGAACTTTCATCCGATAACGATGATGAGTTTGCACCGTGATTACAAAAAACCTCCTGCCGGAGAAACCATACCCGATGCCCGACCTTTTCATCGCACCAATCTGATCTTCCACCTCCTGAACACCTTGTTGGTTTTCGTATTTGTTCACCTGCTCACAAAGGGAAAATGGTTTGTTGCGGTGGTAGCCTCGGTGCTTTTCGGCTTGCACCCGATGCATGTGGAATCGGTGGCCTGGGTTTCGGAGCGTAAGGATGTGCTATATGTATTTTTCTTCCTTCTGGGGCTTATCAGCTGGTTCTACTACAAACATGCCCGATCCAAAGTAGCCTATATTCTCGCACTGGCATTTTTTGTGCTCTCCTGCCTTTCCAAGGCCATGGCGGTCGTATTCCCGGTTGTACTGCTCCTGATCGACTATTTTGAGGGTCGGATCCTTACCCAAAAACCTCTATTGCGTTTGAATCTGATCCTTGAAAAGCTTCCCCATTTTGCTATTGCACTTTTTTTCGGGCTGATGGCCGTGAACGTACAGGGAGGTGGCAATTTTTACGGTTACTTCAATATTGAGGTTCAGGAAAAGGCCATAGGCAGTTTTGATGTGATCAGTTATGGGCAACGATTGATGTTCGCGTGCTACGGCTTCATTATGTATTTTGTAAAACTCATTTGGCCATACGGATTAAGTACTTTCTATCCCTATCCGACTTTAGAGCAGGCCGGTTCCATCAAGTTCCTTGTTATGCCCCTTCTGGCGGCCATTGTTATCGGTGGGGCGATCTATACCTACAAAAGATCTAAAGTATTCACCTTCTCTATATTCTTTTACCTGATCACCGTTGCATTGGTGCTGCAATTCCTGTCGGTTGGCAAGGTGATCATGGCCGACCGCTACACGTACCTGCCCTATGTAGGTCTCGGTGTTTTGCTTGGCTATGGATTTCAGTGGCTTTATACCCGGCAACAATACCGAATTGCAGCTGTGGCCGGGATTGCCGTTCTTGGTGTCTTTTGGGGTTACCGTACCAGCGAGGCCTGCGAGGCGTGGAAGGATGGCGAGTCGTTATGGACCAATGTGATCAAGACCTTTCCACAAACGCACGAAGCGTATGTGAATCGGGGGAATAACCGCGGCAAGAACGGCGAATACCAAAAGGCGCTGGAAGATTTTCTCATCGCAGTACAGCTCAAACCCGACGAAGCGGAGATCTACAAGTCTCTGGGTAACACGTATGGCAGTCTGGATCAATTTCAAAAATCGATCGAGGCGTTCGATAAGGCCCTGGCCCTGAAACCGGGTAATTATACCTATTACCTGAACCGAGGGGTTACCTACGGTCGTTCCGGAAACGACAGCATGGCCATGCGGGATTTTGAGCTGGCGATAGCAAACGGAGCACCCAGCTGGGAACGTCCGCGTATCCTGAATTTCATTTCAATGGCTGCCTTCAAGATCAAGGATTACGACAAGGCAACTGCCACATTGGAGGATCTGGTAAAAATTCAACCGGATTACGGGGATGCACATCGCCAATTGGCAGAAGTATATCATCAACTCGGGAATTTTCCGAAGCGTGATGAACATGTTCAGGCACTTCAGCGCCTGGGCATCGAAATACCTGAATCGATCCGACAAACCGATCGGTGAAGTTAGGCGCCTGAATTGGCAAACTGCGATCGCCCCTCCGGGGAAGGCTTGGGCTGCATGCTTGCCATCAGTTTGCCAAGACGGTACGAGATAGCCACAAGATCTTTGGTGTGCAAATGGATATCCATGAAAAGTATGTGGTTGCGCATACTCAGGGATTCATTTCTCAAACCGGCGATATGATGGGATACAAAGGACCTTAGTGCATGTAACAATGCACGTTTCCGGTCCAAAAGGTCGTCGGGCTTGTGCATTCCGTTCCCGGAAATGGACTCGATGAGCAGTCCAAAATAGTCCTGCATACGGATATCGAGATCTATGAGCAGATCGTATTGTTCGGTCCGCAGCGGACTGAGCATATTCCGGACATGTTCGGTAGCTGTGCTGAGCAAACTCCGCAAACTCGAGATCATGTCCTGTTCGAGATCGTAGATATGAATGTACAGCTCAGCCACCTCACTGTTCTCATGCTCAAACGATTTGATATCGTGAAATAAAGTGAAGCGGAATGTCTCGTTTTTGAAGCGGAGTTCTTCAAATTCCTTTTCAGCGCGATCGATCAAAGTGCCATTTTCTTGAAGAACGCCCTGTATCAGATCCTGATAGATGGCTGATGTACGTCGGATAGAAGTTTGCAGGATCGACACACTCGACTCGTGCGCTTCGGCATAACTTTTAGGACCATTCCCGATCCAGGTTCGTTCCTTCTCCTTTTTATCCTTTTTACTATGCCATTTCCAGGTATGGTAGATCGCCACGCCAATGAGCACAAGTATGGAAGCCAGTGCCCAGGGCAGATTGAATGACAGCAGGGATGCCAGGATCGCCGATACCGAAAAGGCAATCAGCGCGGTCATGAACCATCCTCCGATCACATTGAGTACACCTGCTATGCGATAGACGGCACTATCTCTCCCCCAGGCCTGATCGGCCAGAGAGGTTCCCATGGCCACCATAAAGGAAACGTACGTGGTACTGAGCGGTAATTTGAGGGTTGTGGCCAGTGCAATGAGTGTGCTAGCCACCGAAAGGTTCACCGAGGCCCGTATCAGGTCGAATGCGGGTGGACGGTCATCTTTCGCCATTTTGCTCACATCGAAATTTCGGGCGAGTCGGGTCTTGAATGAGGCAGGTAAAGATCGGTCGACAGTTTTGCTAATTGCCAGACTTATCCGGACTATTCCCCTGGAGAACATATTGGGAGCGAAGCGTTCGGCTCCGGTGCTTTGCCTTCCGAGATTGATCTCGGTTTCGGTTACGGATCGGGCCTTTTTTGACAGCCAAAGGGTGAGGGTCATTACTACACCGGCAAGTATCAGCAAATAGGTATTGGTTCGTATCGGTTCACTCAGGGCGGTCATTTCCAGTTCTTGAGCGCCGAGATCGGAGCTTTTCCAATGAAGGTAGGAGTCCAAACCTGCGATGGGCACCCCGATGAAATTCACGAGATCGTTTCCGGCAAAGGCCATTGCCAACGCAAAAGTTCCGAACAATACAACGATGCGCATGATCTTAACCTGGAAGACCACAACGAGTATTTGCATCGATATCGTCCAGAATAAGAAGGAGATCAGCAACAAGATCGGAGTATGACCCCGAACCCAGTTCAATGTTGATTCATCGATGAACGAGGCTCCATTCATGCCTTTGAAAAGGAGGAAGTAGGACATTGAGGTCATGGCCAGTCCCGACCACAGCGCACCCACCCATTTCATGCGTTTATCCAGATCGAAGGTGAACAGCCAGCGGGAGAAAAACTGAACCAGGGTACCTATGCTGAATGCGATCCCCACCGAGACGAAGATCCCGGTAATGATGGCCAGTGCTTTGGCCGAATTGATGTAGTTGCCCAGGTTGACCAGATTCTCTCCGGACGCATACATTTTCCATACGCTCACCGCAACGGCTGCCCCCAGTAGCTCGAATACGATGGATACCGTTGTACTCGTAGGCATGCCCAGCGTATTGAACAGATCGAGCAGGATGATGTCGGTGAGCATCACGGCTAAAAAGATCACCATGATCTCTGCAAACACAAATTGACCCGGATTGAACACACCCTTGCGGGCGATCTCCATCATTCCGCTCGAAAAAGTAGCGCCAATGAGTATGCCAAGGCTGGCAATGATCATTATATACCGCGGATTAGATGCCCTAGAACCCAGAGCTGAATTCAGGAAATTGACGGCATCGTTACTCACACCTACGATCAGATCGCCAACGGCCAGTATGCAAAGGATAATAACTGCGATCAGATAAATGTCCGGCATGGGAACTTCACTACTCCGCGAAGAGACTCTAAAGCTCCAAATTCCGAATTAAGTAGGTGTTAAAGAATCGTTAATTCAATTTAATTCTCCGCTAGATATTGGTGCACGAATTTGATCGCCATAGACCCTTCACCTACTGCGCTGGCCACACGATTCATAGCTCCTGCACGCACATCGCCGGCAGCGAAAATTCCGGGTATGCAGGTTTCAAGCAGATAGGGGTCGCGTGGTAACTTCCAGGCACTTTTGAAACCTTCGTACTTGCCGAGTCCAACCCCGGTTTCGATGAAACCATGCTCATCCTTGATCATGCTCAGGGTTAGCCATGCCGTAACCGGACGAGCACCAATGAAAATGAATAATGCTCCTGCAGGCACCGTCTTCTGATCGCCGGTAGAATTATCCCTGAATTCCAACTCCGTTAAGCGCTCATCACCCCCAGCCCGGAGCAATTCCGTATTTCCGAGCAAGTGAATATTCGGCGTGTCTCCGATCTGATTGATGAGGTACTGCGACATACTGCTGCTGAGGTCGGGTTTGCGGACAACGATGAAAACCCTCTTGGCGAATTTGCTAAGATACATCGCCGCCTGACCGGCGGAGTTTCCACCACCAATTATATACACATCCTGGTCGCGGCAAGCTCCGGCTTCTGTGGTTGCGGCTCCGTAATATGCTCCGGCTCCGGTAAAATTATCGACACCTTCCGCAGGATGTTTGCGGTAATCTACGCCGGTAGTAATGATCACCGATCGGGCATTGATGATACTTCCATCGGCAAGCTCCAGAATCTTGTAGCGATCTCTTACCTCGATGTTGCGCACTTCCTGGGGGGACAGGAATTCAATTCCGAAACGCGTTGCCTGCGCTATGGCTCTGCGGCTCAATTCTGCTCCGCTCAGGCCTTTTGGGAAGCCCAAATAGTTTTCAATGCGGGAACTGGTTCCAGCCTGCCCCCCGGGCGCTCTTTTCTCGATTAGAACGGTGTTCAACCCTTCACTTGCACCATATACCGAAGCCGCCAAACCGGCCGGACCCGCTCCAATAATGGCCACATCATACATCTGTTGCCGGGCCTTGATCTCCATACCGAGTTTCAATCCAACATCGGCCGTGGTAGGTTTAACAAGCACGCCCCCATCTTCCAGGATCACAACAGGTAGGTTGTCTTTATTCAATCCGTGTGTTTGCAGCATCTCGCCGGCCTCGGGATCCATTTCAATATCCAACCAGCGGTATGGTATGAGGTTGCCTGAAAGAAAATCCTTTATGGCATGTGAGCGCGGCGACCACTGAAAACCTACAATGCGGATCCCTTTGAAAGGGGGTACGAAATGGCTCATCCATTCATCGAGCTGGTCGTGTAAAACGGGGTACAAATTCTCCTCCGGTGGATCCCAGGGCTTCATGAGGTAGTAATCGAGCTGAACATCGTTGATGGCTTTGATCGCAGCTTCAGTATCGGAATAAGCTGTGAGCAGAATGCGCTTGGCATCCGGATAGATCTTGCGGGCCTTCTCCAAAAATTCTACTCCGAGCATCTCGGGCATGCGCTGATCGGAAAGGAACAGGGCCACCACTTCCTGCTTCTTCTTCAATTCCTGTAAAGCCTCAAGTGCTTCGTTCGCCGATTCGGTGCTCAATATCCGATAATCTGCTCTGAATTCCTTTCGAACATCCCGCACCACCGAACGCAGCACGGCCGGGTCGTCGTCGAGTAAGAATAGGATGGGTTTTTCCATACTGTGTTATCCGTTAATTGGTATACAAACCATGAATTGTGTGTGGCCGGGTCTGCTTTCGAGGTAAACACGACCATTGTGTTGTTCCTGCACGATCTGATGCACCACCTCCAGACCAAGCCCGGTACCCTGACCCATTTCCTTCGTTGTGAAGAAAGGGTCAAATATTTTATCCTGAATGTCTTCCGGTATGCCCGGACCGGAATCTATGATGTAGACGTTTATGAATTCTGCATCCTTCTTCGTGTGGATCAACAGGCGCCGCTCTTCGACTTCCATCATGGCATCAATGGCATTATCGATCAGATTGGTCCATACCTGATTCATCTCACCGGGCAATGCCAGGGCTTCCAATGGGCCTTCCATAAACTCGCGAACAACTTCAATGTTACCCTTGCGGAGCTTGTGGTTGAGCATGGTAAGCGTATTCTCAATTCCCACATGCAGATCGATACGTTGTTTTTCCTGGGCCTGATCCATATGCGTGTAGCTCTTCACGCTACGCACCAACTCGTGGATACGCTCCGAAGCATTTTTGATCTCGCTAACGAGTTTCTCGGTGATCAGATTCTGATTCATCCAGGCGATAACAGCCGATCGATCTTGGTCGGCCATTCCCACGGTCAATGCTGAAAGATCATCTGCAGAAATGTTAAAATCCACGAAGGTCTCGGCTACCTCGTCGCTATCGTCTACCCCATTATCGTCGAGCCAATCCATAAGATCGTCCACCCTGGACGAGCGCTCCATCATGCTCATCTTCACTTGTCCGGCGCTCAGATGATCGAACAAATAGTCGTTCAGTGCATCAAGTGCTGTGTCTGAGATCTGGATCCGGATCACCTTTTTGAACCCATCAGGCATGAGGCGCAGATGATTGCTGAGTTCTTTTGCACTCCGCACTACGGCTGCCGAAGGGTTATTCAGTTCATGGGACAAACTCGCACTGAGTTTACCCAAAGCCATCATCTTCTCATTCTGCTGCTGTTGCTTCGTAAAGGAGCGTATGCGCGAACTCATTACATGAACCAATGCGGCCGTGAGTTCGTGGTGTTCGGCGATGAGCTCTTTGAAGTGTTCTTTGTGAAGTCCAAGGATCGTGGTATCCTCTACGGCTTCGCCGTATCCGAAAGATGCTTTGGCACGGGAATACGGCAAGAGCGAAGTAATACTGCCCTGTCCCATTTGAGCCACGATCCGTTGTTGATTGTGCTGCACAGCTTTCAGCGCCATTGTACCCTCGAGGATTATATGGAGATAATCGATGGGGTCGTTGGGTTTGAATAGATACTCGCCGGCCTTCAAATTCTTGATCACGGCGCGTTCGATCAACCAATTCAGATCCGGATCCGGTACGCCCTCAAGATCCGGTATGGCCCGTAAAATCTCTAAATAATCCATTTGGTGTTGAAAAATACAACAGGCGCAGTTGGTATTTCCAATTTTCGTGGAATAATGTGGTAATCGGATTGCCCGGCACTTTTATAGAATCAAATGCCCAATGAAATCATGCAGTGTTGAAGAGATGTATTTTTGCAGCCCCAAAAAGTACCCAAGTATGAAATATGCCTCTTTTCTTGCCGCGCTGTCTATTCTGGTATTGGCGCAATGCAAAAAGAAATCAACTGAAACATCGGATATGGAAGAGAAAGTAGTTGCCTTTGACGTGAACGATATGGACAGCTCTGCGCTGCCATGTGAGAATTTTTACACCTATGCGATCGGGAACTGGCAGAAATTGAATCCGGTTCCGAGCACGGAAAGCCGATGGATGAGTTTCAACATCCTGCACGAGGAGAACAAAAAGAAACTCCAGGGAATACTGGACGAAACGGCAAAATTGAAAGATGCCAAGACCGGTTCCTTCGAACAATTGATCCGGGATATGTATCTGAGCGCACTGGACACAAACGGCACCGCCTCCAAAGGACTTGCACCGCTTGCACCGATACAGGAGATCATTGCATCGATCAGGGACATTCAATCATTGAATACAGCTTTAGGTAAACTTGGCCCTATGGGTGTAGGAGGTCCTGTGGCTATGTATGTTACCATTGATCGCAAGAACAGCGAGGCGTATACGGTTGGTGCCTCACAAACCGGTCTCAGTTTGCCGGATCGCGATTATTACCTCACGGATGACCCGAAGATGATCGATATCCGCAATGCTTATGTTGAACACGTGAATACGATGTTCAAACTTTCAGCGTCGGAAGTAGCTGATCCCGGAAAACGCATTCTGGATCTGGAAACCAAAATTGCCGAGATCTGCTGGCCACGACAAGAACTTCGGATCGCGGAAAAAACCTATAACAAAATGTTGTTGGCTGATTGGGATGCCGGCATGAAGAACATCGACGCCAGAGGCATTCTGAAAGCAGCGGGATTCCCCGAAATAGACAGCATCGTAGTTGGTCAACCATCTTTCTATGAGAAAATGGACGCACTCCTTGCCGGTGTTTCAATTGAGGATTGGAAAGTATGGCTTACCTGGAAGATGTTAAATAGCTACGCTCCACACATCAACGACCAGTTCGAGCAGGAACATTTCGCTTTCTACTCAACCAAATTGCGCGGTGTGAAGGAAATGAAGAAACGTCAGGAGCGCATACTCCAGCGAATCGACAATACAATGGGAGAGCCTCTGGGAAAACTCTTCGTAGATAAATATTTCCCGCCGGAGAGTAAGGAATACGTTGCTGAAATGATCGAGAATCTGCGCTCGGCCTATCGCGAGAGTATTCAGAATCTCACCTGGATGAGTCCGGATACCAAGAAGAAGGCCCTCGAGAAACTGGAAGCCTTTACCTACAAGATCGGTTACCCGAACAAATGGGAAGATTACAGCAAATTGGACATCAAAGCGGATGCATACGTGCAGAACCTTATCAACATCAACAAATTCGGACACGAATTGATGCTTGAAAAATTTGGGAAACCGGTGGATAAAGAAGAGTGGCACATGTCTCCGCAAACGGTGAATGCCTATTACAGTCCTGTTGGAAACGAAGTGGTATTCCCGGCAGGTATTCTTCAACCACCTTTCTTCCACGTTAGCTTCGACGATGCGATCAACTATGGGGGTATAGGAGCTGTGATCGGTCATGAATTCACGCATGGTTTCGACGATCAGGGAAGTAAATACGACGGCAAGGGGAATATGAACAACTGGTGGACCGAGGAAGATCGCAAGCAGTTCGACAGTTTAGCTAATGTTTTGGTAGAACAGTACAGTGCCGTGGAAGTATTACCCGGTAAATTCATCAATGGCCGCATGACCTTGGGTGAGAATATCGCCGATCTGGGTGGTCTTACATTGGCCTATGCGGCTTTGCAAAAACAATTGAATGGCAAGGATCCGGGATTGATCGATGGTTTTACCTGGCAGCAGCGCTTCTTCCTGGGTTGGGCGAATGTTTGGAAAGGCAATAGCACCGAGGAAGACATCAATAACCGTTTGCTCACCGACTATCATTCGCCGGCAGAATACCGCGTACGCGTTCCTCTGAACAACCTGAGTCAGTTCCATGAGGCCTTTGGATGTGGGAAAGCTCCGGAGAACGGCGTGAAGATCTGGTGATCCGGGGAAACTCAAACCTAAAATTATCGGGATCTAAAACCGGCTTTCAAAGCGCGTAGAGGTAGAAGCCGGCATTGCGGTAGAGCAATTTTAACTCAGGAAGTGCTTGTTTCGTGCGGGTAAGCGCGTGCGTGATCCCCGCTTCTTTCCAGCCCTTGATCTTCTGCGCGTCGAAATTTTCGTAGAATGCCTGGGCTTGCCGGAATTGTTGAAAGCCGGAACGCTGAGGGTCCATGGGGCCATAGACCAGTTCCAACCTGTTAAACCATTTCTTCAGGAAATCGGGATAATGCAAAATTGCCTTGAAGTTCACAAACATGCCCCTTTTGGCATAGGCCTGAAAACCGGTGATGTCCATGGGTTGAACGATCAGCGCATCCCGAGGGAGTATTTGTGCTGCTTGTACGCCAACATCCACCAGCGAAAGATCTTTCACCGTGCGGATGGATTTATGGGAAGAGATCTCATTGCTGCGCATGCTGTTGAGTAATAGGAACACCGTGAGGAAACTTGCTGTGAACAGGATAAACCGGTGTTTTAGAATCGGCCAGGCAGGTAGCAATCGCAAAACACCAATTGCAAGCCAGAGTCTGAACCAGATCGTGCTTTTGAACCACTGGGTCTTTGCCATCGAAATGTTTGTTCCCCATTCTACGAATACAACATAAAATACGGCCCCTACTACCGTGAGCACGATCCAGGTTCGGATAAACGACCTCTCCTTTTGTACAGTGAAAAATGCCACAGCCGCGAGAAGTAGACTGAGTGTGATCTGCTCCATCGGGAATGCCGATGGCAAATAATGATGTGGATTCCGAAATCGGATCAAAAGATCGAAATAGGCATCGGAAGGTCCAGCGCCTTCTGATCTTGACATGAGCCACATCATGTAGGCCAAACTGAGCAAGAGCGGTCCCGACCAATATTTCCAGCTCGAGTGCAGTTCACGGCGATTTTGAATGAACCAGGAGGCAAGAAGCAGAATGGAAACCTGGAATCCATTGATCGGGTGAAACAGCACAGCGAGCATCAGTAAAACGCCCACGGAGCGGTGCTTTTCGACGAACCAGTCGCGAATTGCCCAGAGTGCAAAGAACATGCTGAATGTTTCGGCAATAAGTTGAGGGGAATAGAAGTCGTTCGCCCCCGGCGATTTGGCGTAGAGTGCGAATACCGCGATCAGTGGAACGAAGATGGACCATCTTCCCGTACCGGCTGCCCGCGCTATACGGATCATGAAAAAGAACGAAACCACATTCAACCCGATATGAAAGATCAGGAAAGCAGATTCCAACAGATCCTTCCCAAAAACAGAGAGCAAGAGTACAAATGGCGACCGCACGGTCCAGGATCCACCGATGGATGAGATCAGGAAGTCGTTTGCCAGCTGAGTTTCGCCAAGCTGAAAGAATATTTGAGGAAGTACTTCCTCATGGTCGCCGTCGGAGTAGAAATACCCGATACGCCAAATGAGTGCAACCCAGGTAAGTATGGCGAAGGTCCAATCCAATAAACGGCAATAGCGGTCTGTCACGACAACGAAAATACTTCCCGCGACACTTCCATCCATGGAATTAAATCGGTTAGAATAAACTCAACTGATCCGGTCGTTTTCGGAAGAGGGAGGTATTGAGGACTGTACGTGGACCTTTCAGGTCGTATCGGGTTCGGGCGAGTTCAAACTGTTGATGAATGATGTCGGCAATATTCCCTTTACCCCGCATGCGTTCACCGAACTTTGAATTACCCATACGCCCTCCGTGGCATTCTTTGATCAATTTGAGTATGCGCTCCTTGCTGTCGGGCAAGTGTTCCGCCAACCAGTTCTCGAAGAGGAGGGCAATCGGTCCGTTGAGGCGCACCAGGGTGTAATAAAGATTGAGCGCACCTGCCTGTGAAACGTCCTTGGCTATTTTGAGAATTTCCCGATCGGTTAAACCCGGAATTACGGGAGCCATCATCACGGATACCGGAATTCCGGCCTGGCGGAGTGTTTCAATGGCTTTGAGTTTGGCTGTATAGGATGAGGTTCTGGGTTCGAGCACCCGGCGCACGTGCTCATCGCTGCTGGTTATGCTCAAACTTACTCCGACCAGATCCTGTCGCGCCATATCCCGGAGAAGATCCACGTCGCGGGTGATCAATGCATTCTTGGTAATAATAGCGAGACTTTGTTTGAAATCCAGACAGACCCGGATCAGATCTCGGGTGATCTTCAATTTTCGCTCGGCGGGTTGATAGCAATCTGTGTTTCCCGAAAGCATGATCGTTTCGCCTTTCCAGCTCTTTGAGCCGAGTTTTTGACGCAATAATTCGGGGGCTTGTTTTTTGATCAGGATCTGCTTCTCAAAATCCAGACCTGCATTGAACCCCCAATACTCGTGTGTTGTGCGGGCATAGCAGTAGATGCAGCCGTGCTCGCAACCCTGATAGGGATTCATACCCCAGTTGAATCCGATATCGGGGCTATCGATCTTGTTGAGTATCCCTTTGGGGAAGATCTCCGTGAACTCTGTTCGACCTACACCTTCGATCGCGTGATCGGTGGCTTCCGGTTCGGTTTCGTAGCTATGCCGTTCAAAGCGATTATTCAGCTGTAGGGTCGTTCCTCTTCCGTTGTTCTTTGGGGGTATGGGCTTCATGTTCATCGGCGCTCAGTTGATGGAAGTATTCATGCGCTGTTTGCGTGTTTGTCGCAGCATTTGCTGCTCGTATACCGACATATCCGTATAGCGGGGGTCCTGTATCATGGGCAGGATCTCCATGGCCCGCACCTCTATGGTAAATGCACCAAATTCCTCCATGAGCACACCTTCGATCCGGTAGATCCCTTTACCTCGAAAGGGATACTTTGTGGTATAGGGCGGAAAATGAACCGTATCCAGAAATCCACCTTCGCGATCGAGGAAGGTTCCGAAATACATCAATTTACCTCCGGCAGTTGTGGTTTTCTTGATGTGAATGAGGTAGCCCAGGGCCCGGACTGTTTCTCCTTTGTGAAGCGGCAGTTCGGCCGCCGTTACCCCTTCCCGGAGCGGTTGGGTGAGCAGATCGAACGGATTGCAGAGGGGAAATCCGAACAGTTCCATTTGGTCGAAGGCATCTTCATGGGCTTCGGTGAGCAGTTGCGGGAGTTGGTATTCGCGTGGTTCCTGACGAAAAAGCGTGCGTTCGGGTTTTGATCGCCGGGAATGGCCGAGCAGGAAATGTGCTTTCCACAGCAATGCCTTCTTATTCAGTCCTGTAAAGCGAAATGCACCTGCACGTATTAACAGAACCAGTTGATCCAGGGAGATGGCCACCCGTGCTATGAAATCGGGGAGCGACCGGAAAGGACCCTGTAATAGCCGGCTTTCAAGTATACATTCGATGCTCGCATAATCCATACTCCGTATGCGGTGGAACCCGAGGAATATGGTGCGACCGCGAACGATGGACAGTGCCCCGCTCCTGTTCACACAGGGTTCTTCCACGCTTGCGCCGTGTAGCCGGGCTTCGTTGAGGTAGAGTTCCGGACTGTAAAATCCGCCTCCGTTATTGATGGTTGCAACCATGTATTCGATCGGGTAATAGGCTTTGAGGAAAAGGCTTTGGTAACTTTCCACTGCATACGAGGCCGAATGGCCTTTGGCAAATGCATATCCGGCAAAACTCTCCACCTGCCGCCATACTTCGGCCGAGAGTTCATCGCTGTGCCCCTGTTTGCGGCAGTTCTCGAAGAACTTCTCCTGAACCCGTGCAAACTCCTCCCTTGACCGGAACTTGCCACTCATACCCCGGCGCAGTACATCGGCCTCGCCCAGGCTGAGTCCGGCAAAATAGTGCGCCACCTTGATCACATCTTCCTGGTACACCATTACCCCATATGTTTCGGGCATGATGCGCATCATTACATCATCCGGATCGGGCCTTCGGGCCGGATTCCTGAAGCGGAGTATGTATTCCCGCATCATTCCCGACTTGGCCACTCCGGGTCGGATCACCGAACTGGCTGCAACCAGGCCCAGATAATCATCTACCCTCAATTTCTGCAGCAACATCCGCATGGCCGGCGATTCCACGTAAAAACACCCGATCGCCTTCCCCTCCCGCAAATTGATCTTGATCTGCTCATCGGACCTGAAACGATTCATATCGTGTATGTCGATCGGTTCTGAACCCGGGTTATTTTCCCGGATGATCTCCAGAGCATCCTTGATCTTACCCAAACCGCGCTGACTGAGAATGTCAAACTTATAAAGTCCCACATCCTCGGCCGTGATCATGTCGAACTGTGTGGTAGGGAAGCCCTTGGGTGGCATGAAGGTGGCCGTATACTGCTCGATGGGATCTTCCGAAATGAGTATACCTCCGGCATGTATGCTCAAATGGGAGGGAAAATCGTGCACAAAGCGACTGTACCGAATAACGAGTTTCGACAGATCATCGAGCCTTTCGTACACAAACCGGCCACTGCTGATCCGGTCGATCTCCTGTTTGGGCAATCCGAACACTTTACCCAACTCGCGTACCGTTGCACGGAACTGGAAGGTACTGTATGTTGCCAGCAAGGCCACATGCCTGAACCTGCTGAAGATGTACCGCGTTACATCGTCGCGGTCGGTCCAGCTGAAATCAATGTCGAAATCGGGTGGATTGGTTCGGTAAAGATTGATGAAGCGCTCGAAGAACAGGTCCAGATCAACCGGATCCACATCCGTTATACGCAGCAGATAAGCCACCATGCTGTTCGCCCCGCTTCCTCTTCCCACATAGAAATAACCTTTCTCCCGGGCATAGCGCACAATATCCCAGCTTATCAGGAAATAGGATACAAAGCCCTTGCGGTGTATAATGTCGATCTCCTTCTCCAATCGCTCCAGCAAGTCCCGGTCCGGGTTGGGATAGCGATAGGGCATACCCGATTCGCACAATTGCCGGAGTAATTTCAGATCCTCCTCTTCCGAACCGGTATACGTGCGCTGATTCTTCTGGGGAACATCGCCCTGCAGATCCAGTTCAACAGTGCACATCCCCAACAAACGCTCCGCATTTTCCACTAAATGCGGCCATTCCCTGTATTTGTGAAGCAATTCATCGACAGGAAAAAAATAACATCCTGCCTCCGACTGTTCGGAAACAGACAACTTGCTGAGCAGTACATTCCGATCCACAGCCCGCAACAAACGGTGCGTGTTGAAGTCCCTTTTGTTGCGAAAGGTTGCTGTTTGAAGAGCAACCAACTTATCCCTATCTGCACACAAGGGTGAAAAACGCAGCTTGTTCAGATTAGCCGGAGATACACCAATATACTCATTGGGGCGAAGCGGAAAACCCGTATAAACTCCAAATGGGTAAATGACCAATACATGCTCAAACAATGGCGCACGTGCCGGTATGGGTTCGCCGCGATGCAAATGCCCCGACAAAAAGCGGTTCATCTCCAAAAAGCCCTTCATGTTCAGGGCCAGTGCCACATAGCACTGTCGTATACCATTCCGGAAATCGATGCCCAAAACCGGATCAACCCCATACTTCGGCGCCAAACGCACAAAATCCATGGCAGCCGAGGTGTTGTTTATGTCCGTAATGGCCAATCGACTCAAGCCCTGCTCCTGCGCAAATTCCAATAACTCCTTAACCGACAGGATACCATACTTCAGGCTGAATCGGGTGTGATTATTCACATACATCCCGACAAATATATGCTAATTATTTTAGCATTCTTATTTATTTTGCCGCCGCATTTGTGATCTGTTAAAAGTACAGGTCGGAGCTATATTTGACGTAAGGAACCCCTCTATGTGTGGAAGATATGTTGTTGTAAGTGAACTGAAGGCCATTGAAAAGAAATTCAATGTCCAAACAGAAAATCCGGAACAATTCCAACCCAATTACAATATTGGTCCGGGATCCTATGCCCCTATCGTAGCCTCCGATGCGCCTCATACACTGCGCATGTCGCAATTTGGCCTAACGCCATTTTGGGCGAAGAAAAGAATGTACCTGTTCAATGCCCGCAGTGAGGGCGATCAGAACAAGTCGGACGACCCTATGTACAACGGAGCCCGGGGAATAATTACCAAACCTGCATTCCGAAAGCCGATACGCTCCCAACGTTGCCTGATAGTAGCCGATGCATTCTACGAAGGGCCTAAAACTGAGCGCTTGAGCAAACCGTATCTGGTTTACCGGCGCAATGGCGACCGGCCTTTTGCCTTTGCCGGATTATTCGATCATTGGACAGATCCGGAAACCGGAGAGATCATTTGCAGCCACAGCATCATAACTACAGTTTCCAATAAACTCACTCAGCGCATCGGGCATCATCGCTCTCCGGTGATCCTCCACGAACAGGCCTATTCGACCTGGATCGATCCCGATACTCCCTTGGAACAGATAACGGCCTTGCTGGAACCATTCCCGGCAGCGGAGTTGAACGCATATCCCGTTTCCCCGCGTGTTAAAGATCCAAGGGAAAATGATGCCGAACTCCTGCAACCCACAGGTGAGCGCATTGAAAAAGAATACGATTACGAGATCGCACGCAACGTGAAATTATTCGGAATGGGCCAATCACCGGCCCGCGACCGCAGGATGAAAGGGAGCTGAAAGATCAGGCCCGGCCCAAACGGTACAGGAGTCGGGTATGCTCTAACAATGCATTACTGAATGTAGGCGCCGAATGGTAGGGTAAATTGAATTCCTGAGCGGTTTGCTTCACGATCTCACTTAATTTCTTGTAGTGCACATGGCAAATATTGGGGAATAAATGGTGTTCGATCTGGAAATTAAGCCCCCCAACGAACCAACTGAAGAATTTACTCTGTGGCGCAAAATTGGTTGTCGTAAAGAGCTGATGTGTTGCCCAGGTATTCTCAACCGTACTGCCTTCCTCCGGATTGGGGAAACTGGTTGTGGGCATAACATGCGCCGGTTGAAAGATACAGGCCAGTATCAACCCCGCAATGAAATGCATCGATACATACCCAATGAGTATCTGCCACCAGGGCATTGGAATGGTGAGCATCGGTATTACCAGGATGAACGTGTAGTAGAGGATCTTGTTGGCGATCATTCTCAACAAGAGTCTGTTTAAGGGTTTCTTCAAACTTTTGTTCAACCCTTTTTTCTCGTAGCGGAACAGTTGCGCAAAATCCTTTCCCGTTGACCAATACAAGGTCATTAATCCATAAAAGAACCAGGCATACAAATACTGGCCCTTGTGGATCGGGCGAAGCGGTTCATTCGGAGAAAAGCGCATCACCGGAGCCGTTTTAATATCCTCATCCAGATCGTGGATATTCGTGTAGGTGTGATGAAGCACGTTATGCTGAAGTTTCCAGTTGTTATCGTCGGCTCCCACCAAAAGGAAGATCTTTCCGAGCAATTTATTTACTGTAGGGTTCTTGCTGTAGGCGCCATGAAGCGCATCATGAGCCACACTCAGTCCTATCCCGGCCATTCCCAATCCCATCAGGATCCATAAGAAGAAATGGACCACAGGATTTTGGATCAACCCGGCAACCATGAGACCGTAGGGGACGAAATAGATAGAGAACATGAAAATGGTCTTGAAGACCATTGCGGCATTGGCGTGCGTAGATAAACCAGTTTCCTGAAAATATTGGTGAACTCTGGCCTTCACTGTACTATAGAAATCGTTTTTCGTACTGCTTGAGAATCGGACTTTCTTAAGATTCATATAAAAAACACTGCAGAATTAAAGCGGACAAAGATAACTTTTTCAACGGGGAGGAGATCAGCGCGGAGATTTATCAGTTTTTCCCGTTTCCGATTTGACCCAAATGCCCTCCTCAGAACAAATATAAATGCGCTCCTTTTCAGTTCGCACTGCGCGCATTCCGTTAACCATCAGAAGCGTATCCAGATCGAAGAACACGGGATCATACTCCATGGCAACTCCACCGAGCGTGTAGATCACTTTGCCATTTTGCACCTGAAAATCTGTTATCCCCTTCACCCTAATGGTTCTGCCATATTGCCCGAATACATCAAACACGGCTATGCCCAGACTTGAGTCCAAAACAAATACGTTCTTGCCATCTTCAACCATCTTCAACGGCCACCATTGTTGCTCGGCCCATGTGGCCGAAACCGGACTCTCCTGTTGAACTTTCAATTCTTTATTCAACTTCAATAAGCGCATATCGGCACCATCGAATACCCAGAAACCATTATCAAAAGAGCGACATACCGCACCGGCCTCCACATGGCTGATACGCGAAAGATCGAGAACTCCGCGCTGACTCAACTGATTATCGGTAAATACCAACTTTTGTTGATCCCGATAATACCAATACAATTCAAATGGATTGGATGCGTCGATGTAAGCCAGATCACCGTAGATCTTATAATTCGCCCTGATCACGAAATTGCCGTCCCGGTCGTACTTGAAAACGGTATTCGAACGGTCGGTAACATACAGGTTACCAAATACATCTGTAGTGAAATTTCGAACCTCAAGCCGCAGCAGGAGATCATTTTCTGCAGGCGCCAAATTCTTCCAACTCCCCAAAAGGAGCAGGAAAACAATGGCCATTACATGGATATGATCACGCTTCAAAGGTCTTCAATTCAAATTTCTCGCCGTCGAACACACCATATGTGCGGTGATGCAACCACTCGCCAAGGTTGTAATACCGGCTTCGTTCATTTACTTCCAGATCAAGTGGTAAATGCCTGTGCCCAAAGATGTAATAATCGAAATGTTCCCTTTTCTCCATCTCCTTCGCATATTGCCACAACCATTCGTTCTCTCCTGTGAATTGTTCGTCGTACGAGGCATTGGCCAATCGACTTCTGGACGAGAAGAAATTGGCAAGTCCGAAGCCCCACCGTGGTGGCAGTATACTGAAAAGCCATTGGCACAATGTATTCCGGAAAATGCGCTTCAGCATCTTGTACGATCGATCCCCGGGACCAAGTCCATCACCATGGTGTAAATAGAACTTCTTATCACCTACCATTAGTATGTACTCATTGCTGATCACGG
Source organism: Flavobacteriales bacterium (assembly GCA_020635435.1). Lineage (GTDB taxonomy): Bacteria > Bacteroidota > Bacteroidia > NS11-12g > UBA9320 > VMDK01. Next base: position 1,087,100 of record JACJZU010000001.1, on the reverse strand, counting down.
GAATGCCGAGCTCCGATTCGAAGTAGCCGAACATCCACATATCGTGATTGCCCCTGAAGCACACGATCTCGATCCCGCTGTCCCGCAATTCGGCGAGCTTTCCCAGCAAACGCACATAGCCCTTGGGAACAACGTATTTATATTCAAACCAGAAATCAAACAGGTCTCCCATCAAAAAAATGGAATGGGCATCGTGCCGTACCTGTTCCAACCAGCGCACAAGTGCCTTCTCCCGTTCCCGGCTTCTGGCGGCATCGGGTATTCCCAGGTGAAAATCTGAGGCAAAATAGTATTTGTTGCGCGCTTCGATCGCCGTTGCTTTAGTTAACGATCAATGTTTAAGCAATCTGCTGAACTCCGCATTGTCGGACCCCATGGTCCGCAACATGTATAATCCGGCCGCCTCTCCGGAAAGATCTATCGCCGCCATATTCTGCGTTTCCAATTCACCTGAACACAACTGTCGGCCCTGCAGATCAAAAACCTGATACTTCAACATTTCGTGGCTCAAATTATTCAGGTAGAATACACCATTGGAAGGGTTCGGATACAGCTCGGTGAGCCGGCTGGTCTCCAAAATCTGTCCTTCGGAAAGCGCATAACCCACCGTAAAATAATACGTGAGTCGTTTCCCAAAATCGGGATTGAAGGCCACGTTCATGATTCCATCGGTTTGTCTCAACCTCAAAAATCCGGCTCCAACTTCCGGGATGAGCGGGTAACTCAATCCAAATCCGTTTTCGGTTTCAACCTCCAGTTTGTAACAGCCGGGATCGAAATTGACGGTTTCCCGGTTCAGAACCTTCGCCGGTGCATCGATCTTACTGTAAACCAAGTCGCCCCGATCGTTCCATATGCGCAGATCGGCATCCTGTATGTCGTTGTTGCGGTACATCACTTCGATGTTCCCTGGCAGTACCGGAGGCTGCTCATAGGCTACGCGAACCTTGTTATTGGCAGCGTATTCATCCACCTTGCCATTGGCCAGTTGTACATCCGCGTAGAACATCCCTTTTCCGTTACCTCCTGCGTAATCCCAGATGGCGTAAGGCAGGTCAATAACTTCTTCCTCCATGAATCCCAAATTACCCTCCCAGTAAAAGGAGATCGGATTCCCTCCTTCTACGCCGTAAACCAGAAACGCGCCCACCAAAGGCTCCTTGCCTTTGTTTTGAAGTACGATCTTGGGCTGGGCACAGGTGGGATTGATCTGACGGTAGAATTCCCAGGAATTCGGACTGATGATATCCTTGATCGCTGCATCCAGATCGTGCGTGATCGGGCCATACTCAACGAGATGCATGCTCACTACGTAGTTCCCGTTTCCCTGTCCGACATTGTTGGATGGTACAGGTTCAATTCCGTAATCAATTACGATCTCGTCTCCGTTCACATAGTCCGTTAATTCGTACACATAATCATCTACCGGTGCACCGGGACACCATCCTGCCCGCGGGGGTGCCCAGTTTCCTCCCTGATCACCAACCGGGTTCAGGGCACATTTGTCGTTCTGCCAAATATCCCATACGATCTCTCTTTTCCCATCAATGTCCAGATAGTGCTCCTTGTCGGCCCACTCGCAGCAATGTATCTTGCCATTACCACTCTCTCCATTATGCCCATGCCCTGTGATTCGTGTGATCAGTTTCCAGGTGGATGCATCTTCCATGAGCATCACGGTGTCGGCCTTGAAATAGGTATCGTCGGCAATGAACCGATATTGCCGGCTCTCGCGATTGGATAAATAATGGATATTCTTCACTTCCCTCGGGGGAGTACCTTCAATGAAATCAAACCGCAGATCGATCAATTCCTGTTGATTTCCGGCACTCAAACGCACATTACCTTCCAACACATGGGCGTAGTCGGTTACATCGTAAACCCATCGGAACCCATTCGGTCCCAGATCCAATCCGATTCCGTATGGGGTAATGAAACGACCGATCTCAATATTGTTGATCACCTCAAACTTGCGGTAATAATCACGGAGAACTTGCTCGAGCAATACATCGGTATCAATGGCAGCAGAATCAATGGGATTTCCATCGGCATCGTACGTATAGGACCAACCGGCCTTAAAACCGTACTGAAATCCGGTGCGGACACGCGGATCGTTGGCATCTTCAAAGAGGCTTGCCGTATAAGCAGGTGCGTCCTCTTCGAAACTCCGCAAGGTAGAATCGGTGTGGATCACCCGATCCTCGGTATAGAGCGTGAGTATCGGTTTCTCCCGAACTACCGCAACTGAATCATTATAATCCTGTGCCGCGTAGGGACGTATATAATGCTGCCCCAGTATGTAGGCACTTACCTCAGGATCGTGGGTGGATGTGATCTCGTAAGGTTCGTTCCATTCATCGTTCTCAAAGTTGAAATTGAACAGCAACTGATCCATCGGCTCGGTACCCATACCGGGTTTGCGCCGCATAAGTTCGCCGATCTGTTCTGCTGTGAGCTCCGCACTCCAGAACTGAAGCTGGTCTAATTTCCCTTTGTACTGGTTTGCAGTGATCCCCCTGCCAAACTGAAGGGATCGGATACCAGTCATGCTTCTCGTATTTCCCGTGCCGGAATGCCAGAGTACTCCATTCACATAGATCTTCATCGACCCGGTTCGGGCATTTTTCACAAAAGCCCAGTGATTCCATTTATCCTTGTACAGACCTACGCCCGCGGCTTTTTCGATCCGATCGTAGCTTCCCTTGTCGCCGGCATCCCAATAGATATTGCCGTTGCCCCAGGGCAGGTGGATGTTGAGCACCCGTTGGTCGTTGGCGTTGAATGCTTCAAGGACACTCGTGTTCGCTGGAAGGGAAGCATCGCCCTTAGCCCAGAATAGGATCGAAATAGCTGAATCGAGTCCTTCCAGAACGGAGTCGGCCTTGGCCAATTCCAGATAACCGTCACCCGGCAATTCAAGATAATGCCCCTCCCCGGCGGCTACTATTCCACACGGCATGCCGGCATCGTACATCTCCAGTGACGAACCTGCTGCACCATCTAATCGCCTTTGACTGAATTCCAAGATCACATCCTTACTGCCGTCCCAAACCAATGGTTCTGATAAGTTAATTTTTGTCCGGTTATTTCCCGTCAACTCCAGATCCCCACGAAACACGGGGGAGCCGTCATTCTCAATGAACTGTGAAAACGATCTTACCGAATCCCTGCTAAATAAATGGATCTGCAGATTGGTGACCGGCTCCGTGAAATTATCGGAACTCAGCGCAAAAGATGTGACGGATCCCGACTGCAACCCGGCATTTCGCAATTCAGCTGCCGGATATACATACTGCACACGGTAGGAATGAATAGGTTCTCCGCTCACCGATTTCAAAGAACCGCTCAACTCCACACTGTCGGAGCTGCGCAAGGTGTCTAGCACTGTTCTATACTCGAAATACTGACGAGTATGCGTATAGGCGTTCTCGCTTATTGCGAAAGAAAGAGGACTCAGATTGGCAATGCGAAAATTGGGATATTGTTCGCGCACGGAATCAATGGTGCCGGTACTATCGGTCACAATGATATAACTCAGGTAATCCCATTCCCCGCAGTCGAAACGGTCCTGCGTGGTCCGAGGGTCGCATTTGAGTGTGTACTGCATCAATACTTTCTCCCAGGTCTTACCCTGAGTTGGAAATTCGTAATTCCCCGTTCGCTTGGTAATGTCCTCAAAAGTGAAGGTCTGTACTTTGAGTGTATCCTGCGCAATCGAATTGAAAGCACAGAGCAATATGAGGGTTCCGACCAATATTCGGTTGATGTTCTTGAGTTGCATCGGTGTAAGGTATGAATTTTTGTGTTGAAACTTAGAATTGGCAAAAAAAGCATGAAAGCGGTCTCCTCACCAAATTCACGGGAAATTATGACGGGCCGATCCGCTTTGTGGATTGCATTTGTTGGTTCGTACCGACATATTTGCGCAAATTTTAAAAAAGCCCTCTGATATGTTGGATCAAATTGTCCGTTTCCTTACCCTCGTTGTTGTAATTGCATTTGTCTGGATCGGTTGTAGCGACGATAGCATCGCACCCTCTACTACAAGCACAACAACGGGAACAACGACATCCTCGGCTACAACGGGCTCTGCCACAGGTTCAGGGACTTCCGGTTCCACAACATCCGGGGCTACCACTTCCACAACTGGAGCTACTACCGGTGCCACTACGTCTACCACCTCCGGTTCAACCACTGGTGGATCCACAACCTCGGGAACAAATTACTATCCATCGTTTGAATTAACCTGGAACGACTCGGTTATTGTAGCGACTTCCTTCCTGGCCGACTACGGTGAGAAGATCTATATTTCGGGATTGGATAAAAATTCGAACCTTGTAATCGACTTTGCACTACCGGCCAAGAAAGGACAGCTCATCCTGGACAAACCCTTTTCCTTTGAAGACAAGTTGGATCATGCAAAAGGCATTTTCTACATACAGAGCGACCAGTGGGCCATTGTAGACGGCAAGGTAAGCATCACCAAACACAGCAACAGCCGTATTGAGGGTACTTTCTCAGGCAAAGCTTATCTCTACGATTACGCCTCCGGAATGCCACAGGCCATCGATTCTGCGATAATCCGCAACGGGAAATTCAAGGATATCTACATCAAAGGATAACAACGACCGGAACTTATTCTAGTCTGCCGCCCTTAAGGGTTGCCTGCAGTGCATCCAGTTCCTCCCATTTTTCCTCATGAGCCAAAGCTGCTTGTTGAGGCCATGTTTCCGGATCGTGCGCTCCGAACCCCGGACTTGCATGGTGCAGAATCTCCCGGAGTTGATCAACCGATGTTGCAGCGAGGATTTGAAAAGTGAGTATGCCATGCTTGTGCAGGAGTTCTTCGATCTTGGGCCCGATCCCCTCCACGCGACGCAACGGATCAAGTCGAATGCTGTTTCCAACCGTTGCCGTTGGTTGTTCAACTACTTTCTGCCTGGTTGCAACCCCAAGTTCTTTTTCGGTTTGCTCCAGCTTTACCTGCAAACGGGTGCGCTCGTTCTGGCAATATTCCAGATCTTGCTGTAAGAGTTCATTGGAACGATTAACAAGTGCCAACTGATCCTCGAGATGCAAGTGCAGGTTGCCGTTGCTTAGTTCGGTATTGCTTTTCAACTGTTCCAGTTCGGCGCGCAATTTCCGGTTCTCGAGATCCCATTCTGCTCCCGGCATTCTTTTCCTTCCCATTACAAATCGGAAAAGGTAGCCCAGAATAAAAGATCCGGTGAATAGAACGATCAGCGTGATCAAATGCGTCCCAAATCCAGGTAGCTGCTCATCAAGTCCGGGTAGATTCATCGCTTTGACTTTTTATGATAGGTTAGCATCTTGTTTAGAGGGCTCAGGGGTCTATTTGCTCGATCTCAACACGTTCTCCGCTCCCGCCCGGCCCTTCCTCCGACCCGCGGGAAGCTGTTTGTATCCGATCCGGATCCAGACCCAGATCCCATAAAAGTTTTTTAACTGCCCATGCACGCTTTCTTCCCAATTCGTAATTTGCTTCCCTCGTACTTTCGAGGTAGCTGAATCCGGTGACTTTTACTATTTCTGTTCCGGATCTAAGCTCCGTGACAAGATCCTGCAAACGTGACTTGAGATCCGGATCGATACGCTTGACAACAGTTCCCGGTTCAAATGGAACGGCGATCGTGGCTTGTTCTGCCGGAACGGAATAGGGAACTACGATCAGCGAAACTGCGGGAAATGTGTCGCCCATATATTCCGGATAGGCTTCTCTTGATACGATATCCGTGCGAAGTCTGTCCTCCGATATCCGACCGGTAAAATAGACCTTCGCTTTCGATGCCCGGTTAAAGGCCAGTGTAAATCCATTCTCCTCCCCCCTACCGAAGATGCCCTGAATGAGCAAGGTGTCTTGTGCACCGATTCGCAGCATCAATTCAGCAGCACCACGTTGAAATGAATCTCCGGGTATCAGGGTGTCGGAATTGACCCATGTGAAGAGCTTGAAAGGCTCTACATGCCAGGGCATGGGCTGAATTTGTTCTTGCCTGTCCCACTTCGGACAAATACCCTGCAGGGTGCATAAATAGTAGAAGGAACCAGCAAAAGCCCATAAAACGAAGAGGACAAATACCAACACGGCTCTGCTATTCATCGGTAGTACAGTTTATCGGACGACAAGAGCCCCAAAGATATGAAAATGCCCTCAGGCCCTCAGTTATTCTCCGAATAACTTTCGAACGCCTCGCCCAATTCCCTCCGGATATCTCTGCGGAGATCGGCAGGTTCCAGAACCTCGATGCGTTTGCCATACGAGAGCAGGAGGCTTTTGAATTCAAAGTTCACGATGATGTGCAAGCTGAATTCCACGGATCCCTCATTTTCCCGAACCAATTGCTGACTGCTATGCCAGGGTTGTGTTTGGATGTAGGGCCACTCGCGTTTATCGACGCGGATCAGAGCATGCACCGGCTCCGAATCATTTACACTTACACCAATGGCATGTTCGTAATACCGGGCCGGATCAAATTGCTCAACCCGATAACTTGCTCCGTAGTCGCGCTCCACCGACTCGATCCGCTCCAGGGCAAGTGTTCGTATCGCGCCATGATCCTCGTGCCAACCGATCAGATACCAGCGATTTCTGTATTCCTTGAGAAAATAGGGATGAATACGCGGATTGGATCTGGATCCGGAACTGAACGACACATAAGCAATCCGAACCACGATGCGGTGTCGGATGCACTCAATGAAATCGTCTACCAAGCCACTTCCCCCATCGCTGGTAGTGGATTCAAATTCGATGATCTTTCCCAGACCCGATTCCGAACCTTCCTGTAGGCGAATGGCTACTTTCTGACTCAACCGCTCCACAGCTCCGGAGAAAGTGGTGAAAATGCCCACCTGACTGTACTCCTGAAAAAGTCGTGCAGCAAATTGCAGCGAACGGAGCTCTTCGTCTTTCAGCGGAATGCGGTCAATGGAATAAGCCGGATCGCTATAACGGTAACCCTGGTTCACAACATTCTCGATCGGAGCTTCAAAACCAAGAACCTCATCCTGTCGCATGGCACGGATATCTTCAGCTATTGTGCGCCACGATACATCATGGCTCGTGGCCTCTGAACAGGCCCGGATGAGATCTTCCCTCGTGGCAAGACCCTTATTGATCAGGCATCGGTTAATGGCCCGATAACGTATAAATGCTTCTTTATTGGAGGGCATTTGAAATTATTTTAAGAATGCAGATACCCTGCATTTCGGGTTCCGTGCTTTGAATTAAAGTTTAACAGTTATGAGCAATCAAATATATAAGCAACGATTCTTTGAAGCCGGAAATTCCGAAAGTTCTGTTTCCATTTCACGGGTGATGAACAGTAAAGGTACCTACGTTTACGTGATTGACACCTCCGAACAGATGTATGATTACCTGGAACTGAAACTACCCGTGTTCGACCAGTGGAACGAAGCCTGGAACTTCTTCAAGGAAAACTATCCCGGTTGGTGGAATTACAAACCGTTCTTCATCCACGAACGCATCCATGGCTATCTGGTTCTCGAGCTGAAGTCAATCCTTAAAGATATGAGCATCGCCGGAAAGAAGTTCTGGCAGAGCGCCATCCGGCCCTTCTGGAAAAGTTGTTTGAGGGAAGATATTCAGGAACTTCTGCAATAAACGGAATTCAAATATCCAGTATCGCGTAACTGGCGCAATGGTCCGACTGCTTGTCGTCCGGTAAGATCCTGCTTTCAACAAGGCTGTCCGCCAGGACATCACTTATGCTGATGTAGTCGATCCGCCAGCCCTTGTTCCGCGCACGTGCATTCGCCCTGAAACTCCACCAGGTGTAGTTGTCCGGTTCCGGGTGCAAAACCCGGAAGGTGTCAACGAATCCGCTGTCGAAGAATTTGTTCATCCATTCACGCTCCTCAGGAAGAAAACCTGAGGAGTTCTTGTTACTCACAGGGTCGTGAATGTCGATCTCGCGATGGCAAATATTGTAATCCCCACAAATACAGAGTTTATTCAGCGATTGCCGCAGGCGATGGACATAGTCGTAGAAGAAATTGAGGAACTCGTATTTCACATCCTGACGGTGATCGCCGCTGGAACCCGATGGGAAGTAAACACTCATTACGGAGATCCCTTCGAAATCAGCCCGGATCACCCTTCCCTCATGATCGAAAACCTCATGCCCACAGCCTGTTTCTACGTGCTTTGGCTCCATTTTACTCAGTATGGCCACCCCTGAATACCCTTTTTTTTCTGCAGGAAACCAATAACAATGGTATCCGAGTTCCTTGAAAACACCTTCATCAAACTGATCCGGATTCGCCTTGATCTCCTGAAAGCACACCACATCGGCATCTTCTCTTTGGAGGAATTCAAGCAGTTCTTTGTTCAATGCGGCTCGTATGCCATTCACATTGTAGGTCAATATCTTCATTTCAAATACCAGCTATTTCTATATCATCCTGTGTTTGAGCCTCCTCCCATTCCCGAAACCGCTCCAGATCGGTGCCGATCTGTTTCACCACAAAGGCCAGCACGGACAGATCGTCCACAAAGCCCAATCCTACAATGAAATCGGGTATCAGATCCAACGGATTCACAAAATAGAGCAAGGCTCCCAGAACGGAAAGTATCGTTTTGAGCGAATACGCCTTATACTCACCCCGCACATAGGCCAGTAACATGCGATTCAGAGTTTTGAATTCCATTCCTGCTTCAGCTAGGCGATCCTGTTGAGCCTGTAAAAGTTTCATGGATCGCTCGGCAAGATCCTGCATCTTTTGCGAATCGTTCAGGATCTCGCGTGCCTTATTTCGGGACTCCTGAAAAGCCCTCATCCAATTATTCCCGATCATAACCTCCGCTCAATTTGAGTTGGCAAAATACAGACAATGGTGCAATTCGATCCTCATTGAGTTTAAACCTTGTCCAATCGTACAACATTCAACGGTATTTGCGTTGAAAAGTTTAGAAAGGGGACCGCCCGCTAACTCCTAACATTGCAGGAATAGTTTTTGACCTACCTGTACAATCCGGGTACATTTTATGAAGCGCATATTCAGCATCGCCATTTTGATCGGGATCGCTCTGCGGAGTCCCGCTCCCCCGTTGTTCGGCCCTCCGAACTCCTGGGTCGATCAAAAATTCGCTTCCATGACACCCGATGAACGCATCGCTCAGCTGATGATGATCGAGGTTCGACCCTCTTACGGTGTACAGCATCTCAACCAAGTTCGTGTAACTGTTCGTACACATCAGGTTGGCGGGGTGATCTTCTTCAAGGGAGATCCGCTCGAAGAGGTAAAACTCACCAACGAGCTTCAAAGTCTTTCCAAAATACCCATGCTGGTGGCTATTGACGGCGAATGGGGCCTGGCCATGAGGCTTAAGAATACGGTAAGCTATCCCTATCAAATGGGTCTCGGAAGTATTCAGGATAACGAGATCATCTATCAGATGGGCCGGCAGATCGGGCGCGATTGCCGCCGAATGGGTATACACGTGAATTTCGCTCCGGTAATCGATATCAACAATAACCCGAATAACCCCGTGATCAATTACCGGTCGTTCGGAGAAGACAAATACAATGTGGCGGCAAAGGGATGGGCCTATTCAAAAGGCATGCAGGACGAACAGGTCATAGCCTGTGCCAAACACTTCCCCGGACATGGTGATACGGACGTAGACTCCCACAAGGATCTGCCCGTGATCAATCACAACCGCAAACGGCTTGACACACTTGAAATGTATCCGTTTCGGGCACTTATCGATAGTGGTGTATTGAGTGTAATGACAGCCCACCTCTACATTCCATCCATCGATAACCAAAAGAATGCAGCCATTTCCATTTCAGAGAAAGCGATCAATGGCATACTGCGCAAGGAATTGAAATTCAATGGATTGGCATTTACCGACGCACTGAACATGCAAGGCGTGGCCAAGTTCCACCAGCCCGGAGAACTGGAGGTTAAAGCGCTCGAGGCCGGTAACGATATCCTTCTCGGCCCGGAAAATGTGGCCAAAGCTATCCAAATGATCAAAGAGGCCATCAAATCAGGCCGTTTGAAACAGGAATATGTGGATGAGAAAGTGAAGAAGGTCCTTCTCGCCAAGTATTGGGCTGGGCTGAACAAGTATGAACCTGTTAAAGAATATGGCTTACTCGAGGATCTGAATAACGGATACTCCGCCTACCTGCTCAACACCCTTATTGAAAAACAGCTGTGTGCCGTTCGAAACCGCAGGCAGTACCTGCCAATTGACGTTACCGAACCCGTGAAGATCGCAACCCTTGCCATTGGGAGTGAGAAGCTTACGGTATTCCAGGAAACGGTGAATCATTATGCGGATGCCGACCATTTTACCTTAGGATCGAACACACAAGCCACCGAGCAATCGAGGGTCTTCAAACTGCTCTCGGATTACGATCTTGTGATCGCATCGCTGCACGGAACCAGCAAATTCCCTTCGGGAAATTACGGATTGTCGGCAACTGACATAGCCCTTGTAAAGAAAGTAACATCCTCTTATCCATGCATTTTCGTCGATTTCGGAAACCCCTACAATCTCAAGTATTTTCCGGATCTGCACACGCTGGTGCTCGGCTTTGAAGATGGCGACATCCATCAGCAAAAAGCGGCACAGGCCTTATTCGGCGCGCTGCCCGTGAATGGACGTTTGAGCGTGAGTGTCGGAACCTACAAGGTAGGCGAAGGTGAGGACATACCCGCTTTACCCATTTTACAGGTTGCGATCCCGGAGGAAGTTGGGATGAACACCGAAATTCTCAAAGACATCGACAACATCGCCAACAAGGCCATAGCGCATGGCGCAACACCCGGATGCCAGGTATTGGTTGCCCGCTATGGCAAAATAATCTGGAACAAGGGGTATGGATACCATACCTACGACAACAAGGAAAAAGTCGAAACATCGGATCTGTACGACCTGGCCTCGATCACCAAGATCGCTGCCACTACCATTGCCACCATGAAACTTGTTGAAGAAGGCCGGTTAAAACTAGACGATCGGCTGAGCAAATATCTCAAGGATCTGGATACCACTAACAAAAAGCACGTTACCGTGCGTGAGGTACTCACCCACTCGGCCGGATTGAAGGATTGGATCCCTTTCTATAAAGCCAGTGTTTCCGACCCGGTAGCCTATGATACGATCTACTCCAAAGTGCCCGATGATCGGTTCTGCATCAAGGTTGACGACAACCTCTATATGTGCAAGGAATATCAGGAAGTGATTTTCGGGAGTATCTATTCCTCTGAACTAAAAAACGAGGGTGAATACCGCTACAGCGACCTCGGTATGATCCTGATGCGCTTCTTGATCGAGGAGATCACAGGCACTCCATTCGATCGATATCTCGATAGTGTTTTCTATCAACCCATGGGATTGAGGTATCTCACCTTCAAGCCTCTGGAAAAATTCGGTAAAGACCAGATCGTACCAACAGAACGCGATGCGGATTTCCGAAAAGGTGTGATACACGGTTATGTCCATGACCCCTCGGCAGCCATGTTGGGTGGAGTGAGCGGTCATGCCGGTCTGTTCTCCAATGCCTCCGACCTTGCCGCACTTATGCAAATGCTGCTAAATGGAGGACTATACAACGGTTACCGCTTTCTGAAACCCGAAACGATCAGTCTGTTCACAGCCTATCAGGAACGGGGCTCCCGAAGAGGGCTTGGCTTCGATAAACCGGAACCCGATAAAAGGAAGATCAATCCGGCTTCGTCCTACGCTTCCGGTAAAACCTTCGGGCACAGCGGCTTCACCGGCACACAGGTTTGGGCCGATCCGCAGTACGGGCTTATCTACGTGTTTCTTTCGAACCGTGTACACCCCACCGCTAACAACAAACTGCTGGTTCGCGATGGTGTGCGCACAGAGATCATGAATGTGATCTACGAATCCATGAAAAACGAGAACCTCGCAAAAAACAATTGATCTGCAGCCTATGAAACGCCTATTCACGATCCTATCAATCACTGTGTTGCTCAGTTCATGTGACAGCCTCTTGCAGGTGATGGAACAAAGCGGAGGCATGTCCACCGGAATAACGGAAACCGAAGCAGTTTCCGGCCTGAAGGCCGCACTGGAAAAAGGTGTGGATCGGGGCACGTCCCTCCTGGGTCAAAAGGACGGTTTCCTGAAGAACGAACTGTATAAGATCCTCATACCGGAGGAGGCTCAAAAGGCGGAGAAAACACTTCGCGATATGGGACTTGGCTCTTTGGCCGATAATGCGATCGAAGCGATGAACCGGGGTGCGGAAAATGCCACTTCACAAGCCGGCAAAGTGTTTGTATCGGCGATCCGTCAAATGACGATCACAGATGCCATTGAGATCGTAACCGGTCAGGATGGCGCCGCTACCGATTATCTGGTGCGCGCAACAAGCAATGAATTGCGGACAAATTTCAAACCGATCATTCAGCAATCCCTGGATCAGGTTGGTGCAACCAAACACTGGACAGAATTCGCCACAAAGTACAATTCCATACCCCTTGTCCAAAAGAAGATCGCTGTAGATCTGAATGCCTATGTGACCGAAAAAGCTATGACGGCTCTGTTCTCGAGGATCCGCGAGGAGGAAAGTCTGATCCGAAAAAACCCGGAAGAGCGAACCTCTGCAATACTGAAGAAGGTTTTCAATTACGCAGATACCCACTGAAATCCGCAGTAAACCATCCTGCGAATCCGTCTGATCTTCTGATTCCCATCCATTATTCGTACATTTGGTTAGCCCATAGTTAGCCAAATGGCTTTGGCGTGTTGCATTGAACGTTGGGCTAGGCCGAATTCAAACCGAACCTGATGGTTGAATTCAGCATAAATGCGTGTTCTGTAAATTGTGAAGTCATGAAAATTCGACGCTTCGTATCGGTGCTTTTTATCTCCTTCTTCGCTTTCCACGCGTGCAAGGATAAATCGGAACCGGAGGATCAAAATTCCGGAGTGCGGGATAAGGTCAGGGAAAATATTGAGATCATGAGGCAGGCTGTGCAGATCTATGAAACCGAACTTGCTTCGGGCGACACGCTTTCTGCCCTAAATGCCCTTGGTGAGTGGCTGGGAAGTCAAAGCTCCGTTTCAGAGGCATGGTACCGCGACCTCAATCGGATCGAGATCGACTTTGCGAATGGGTTACATTCGGGCATCACCCTGATTCCCATAAACAAAAACGGAGAGCACCAATTCAGAGGCTCAGCAGCGAATGGGCATCTACAATCGTTGGGCAAAGCGGCAAGTGGCGATAAGATCAAAAACCGCAAAGTGCTTATCCTAATGCCCTATCCCAACGAATTCGGGTATTACTCGTCCACCATTGAGGATCTCAAGTCAGCTTTTCAAAAGGGGGTAGACCCCATGGAGGTTGAAGTTAAAACCGATCGGGTATCCTTATCAGATCTCAATAAACTGGGTGAATATGGATTGACCATCCTCGACGTTCATGGTGAAACCCATGGATTCAATCTCATGTATCTGGAGAAGAATTTCAAAACGGACGATCTCTGGTTCCCCGATGAGGTCATTCAGGAAGTTTTCAATATTCACAGTGTTCCCGAGGAGAAAATTGCCAACGGAGAGATCGAACTGGAGCTACATATCACATACGACGGCGATCATGCAGTGAGATTCCGCTTCTCCATCCTCGTAACAGATAAGTACATCAGGCAATTGAATATCGACCTGAGCGATGCAGTATTGTTTGGGAACCACTGCTACAGCGGCTTCACGGCTTTAGGTACGGATAAAGAAAACATGGCAGCGGCATGGAAATCGAAAGGACTGGCAACCTATTACGGCTATGCCTTCGATAACAACAGGTCAACCAAAGTGGATAATGAATTCTGCAAGGACATGGAGTTGATCCTGATCAAAGGCTTGACGGAAGATCTGGATAGCACCGGTAATGCGCATCTGAAGGAGGATGGAAGTCCATACGCCTATACCATTCAAAAACCCTATTCCGATCAAAAGGTATCGGTTCGGGCCAAGCGATTAACGATCAGCGAACCTTTCGTACTGGACTCGACAAAACTGCTTTACTGCAAGCAGTTTTACGAGAAAACCTACAGCTATGATCATTGCGATACGTTATTCATCGATCCGCGCGATGGGGAGCGATACAAGGTGGTTTGTATCGGTAAACAGGTCTGGATGGCGGAGAACCTCCGTTTTGCAGGTGGAGGGGGTGTCTGTTTCGATAACGATCCGGCCTATTGTAAAAAGGAAGGAAGACTCTACTCTCCTTTCGAATTACTCAATTATCAAGTGACCAACGACAGCAGCAGCGGGCATGTTCAGGGCCTGTGTCCCAAGGGGTGGCATGTGCCCAGCAATGCAGAGTACAGAGCGTTGATGGACTTCTGTGGCAGTACGAACAATGCCGTCCTCAAATTGCGTTCGAAGGAATGGCCGGCACCTCCGAATGCCACCGACGAATTTGGTTTCAATCTTATTCCTACAGAAGCTGCCTTGCTCGACCCCCAAACAAAAACGTTCAAATTTTTTCCGAACAAAAGTCCTTCTACCTATCTGTGGACTTCCACCGGTGAGATCCGCTCAGGTGGTGCAGATTCATACAATCTGTTCTTTTCTCGCAGTTCTTTCAGCATGGGAATTCAGGGAACAGGTCCTACCGAGGATGCCTTTACATCTTATCCGTGCAGATGTATCCGTGATTAGAACACATCTTAAATGGAACCTGAAAGTCTCAGCATGAAATGCCGGCCCGCCTGAGGGTAAACATAGTTGAAACTGGCTCGCTGATCATTCAGCCAGGCACCAAACGTATAGCCGTTGGGTGCGTAAACGGTATTGAACAAATTATTCAGTTGCATGCCCAATTCCCAATTCGTCTGGCCTCTTCGGTATTTGTAGGTAAGGCGGCAATTGGCAAGACGAAAGGGATCCAACTGACGTTCTGAACTCGAGGTGTTGTCCAAATATTGTCGGCCCACGGCTTTCCCGTTCAAAGCAAGATCCAGGTTCTGGACCGGACTATAAATGATCTCGGCTCCGGCGATATAACCCGGGGAAAAAGCCAGATCGGTGTTGCGATGATCGATCCGGATCTGGCCCCCATTTACCCAATCGTCCAAATACTCTGTATAGCTCTGTATCTTGTTGAGTGAACTGTTCAGATTGGCTGCCAGATTCCATTTGGAATGGATTTTCCATGCCGTCTCGAATTCCAGTCCACGCCGGTAACTATTCGCTACATTCTCCCGTACGGCGGCTCCCACATCATTGATCTTTCCGGTGAGAACCAATTGATCCTTATACTCCATGGCATATAACGTAATGGCATAATACCCGTTGCGCCAACGATGCCTGCTTCCCAATTCCAGATCGGTCAAAGTTTCGTGTTTGGGACCCGAGGCCACTGTGGAATTAATAAAATCCTCCCGCACAGGTTCCCGATTCGATCGGGCAAGTGCCAGATAGAACAACTGGTTATCCGTTAATTGCCAGGTTACCCCACCCTTGGGATTTACAAAATGAAATCGGGCATCCCTTGGAATTTGCGTACCCGACGGATCTTGCCCTTCGAATTGGTAGTCGATGAGACGGTATTGCATGTCGGCATAGATACTCAGGCTCCTACTCAGTTTTCGATTCCATTTCACAAAGGCATTTCCCTCGGTCTTTCGGGCCTCATTTTCGTAATAGCGATAACCGGGAAGCATTTCATTGGCAAATTGTGCCCAGATCACCTCTCCATAATGGCCTCCTAAATAGGTCTGAAATGCAATACCAGCATCCATGCTTTGAAAGCGATCGCTAAAGCTGAGGTTGCTCATAACACCACCGAAATGGTTGTCGAGCCAGCGACGACGGATCAGATCCGTTGACCGAATGGTATCTGAACCTACTGAGAGATCCGGGCGACCGTAGTCGGAAAAAGCAGTTGCATCCAGCCAGTTCGCCGTGGACTGGAACTGCTCAAAATAGCCTTTACCCCGCGTGTAGTGCAAGGCATTTCGCCACTTGAGATCTTTCTTCCAGTCGAACTGATGAAAGAGTTGATAATGATCCTGATTGTAGTGATCCACCTCATTATCGTAGGTGTAGTAGTTGTAGGTGCGATCGTCGCTCTGTATCAAATTCTCCAGATAGCTTCCGCTAATGGCAAGTTGTTCCGCATAACGTGCGAGCTCCTCATCGTTTCCCTTGAATTTGGGTTCCGGTACCCCCCACCAGGCCTGATATGTTTCTTCAAAACCCTGTAATACGACCATTTTAAGGGATGACCGGTCTTTCTTGTAATATCCGGTGAGGAACATGCTTCGCAATTCGGAACGGGCACGATCGATGAAACCCGCCGAGTTCACTGTGGAGATCCGACCCTGCAAACCCCATCGTTCGTGAAGGATCCCTGTACCGAATTCCAGAGATAGTCGGTTCGTTTCAAAAGATCCCGCGCCGAGCTGTACACGGGTGAAGGGTTTCTCCGAAACTGCATCGGTTGTCAAATTCATGCTGGCACCAAAAGCCGCAGCTCCATTTGTACTGGTCCCAACCCCCCTCTGTATCTGAATACTGCTCACACTCGATGCCAGATCGGGCAGGTCTACCCAAAACACCCCATGCGACTCGGCATCATTCAAGGGTATACCATTTATGGTCACATTGATCCTTGTCGGATCCACCCCACGTATCCGCATTCCGGTATAGCCAACTCCGGCTCCGGCATCCGAATGCACGAGAACCCCGGGTGTTTGATCGAGCATATAGGGCAGATCCTGGCCGTAATTCAATTTGGTGACGTCCTTCTTGTCAAGGTTCGTGAAACTTACAGGCACATCCCTACCTGCCCGGATTCCCAACACCGTAACGATGTCCTTCAATTCGATGCGGTTCCTCAATCGGATGTCGATGTACTGCGATCGAGGTATCGACACCTCGATCGTATCGCTGAAATAGGCCACATGATGGGCGAAGAGGCGATGATCACCACTTTCATTTCTGCTGAATTTGAAAGCACCCCCGGCATCCGAAATGGCGGATGCAAGTACCTTTCCACCTGAACTCAGGATGATCTCGACACCTTCGATGGGGGCAAGGGTTTCAGTATCGCTCACACGACCGTATAGAACTTGTTGAGCATACGCGGGTGCCGCTTGGATCAAAAAACTGAAAAGCAGGATATGGAGGATCTTTTTCAAGTACATAAAATCACAGTTTATGGACTGAAAAAGGTTCTGGACTGCAGAATCCCTACGCCGGCATTATCCGGATCAGGTTGAGGGTATGATCTCAGCCAGAACATTCCGTTCCAGCACCCCTTTCAAGTCGGTTCAAATATACACAAGTCTGATCCCCGGAAATCTTGGGGATCTATTTTGAAGAAAGTCGCGTCAACATTTCCGCAACCATCTTAGGCAGATCGTATTCCGGATCCCAGCCCCAATCGCTGCGTGCCGCCTCATCGTCGATACTGGATGGCCAGGAATCGGCAATTGCCTGTCGATTGTCCGGCTTGTAATCCATCTCAAAGTGCGGAAGGTGTTTTTTGATCTCCGCAGCTAGTTCGGCAGGATCAAAACTGAAGCCACTCAAATTGTACGAAGAGCGGATCCGTATCTGATCGGCCGGGGCATCTGTGATCTGAATCGTTGCCCGCACCGCATCGTCCATATACATCATGGGCAAATAGGTTCCGGCGGAAAGGAAACTGGTATATTTCCCATTTTTGAGTGCCTGATGGAATATATCCACGGCATAATCGGTCGTACCTCCACCCGGCTGAGCTTTCCACCCAATTAATCCGGGGTATCTCAAGCTGCGCACATCCAAACCCCAGCGCTTGTGATAATACTCGCAATAGCGTTCACCGGCCAGTTTACTGATCCCGTATACGGTATTGGGATCCATCACACAATACTGCGGTGTGTGCTCTCTCGGTGTATTGGGTCCGAATACGGCTATAGAACTGGGCCAGAACACACGCTTTGTTCCATATTCGATCGCCGCATCAAAGATGTTGAACAGGCCATCCATGTTCAGCTCCCAACCTGTTTTGGGATTCATTTCAGCCGTTGCACTGAGCATGGCCGCCAAATGGTAAATAACGGTTGGTTTGTATTTTGAAAATACCTCCGCGATCTCTTCACGTTCCAGTACATTCAACTCCGCGTAAGGGCCGTGTGCTGCACGCTCCCTGGTATGCGGACGGATATCGCAACAAACAACATTGGAAGATCCGTGTACCTCCCTTAAACTTTCGGCCAGATCGGTTCCTACCTGTCCTTCGGAACCAATGATGAGAATCGTCTCAGGCATGTGCTTCTTCTCCGATTAGAGGCCGTGAAATTAAAGGTTTTCGTGCAGAACGCTGCGATATACATCGATGCTTTTACGGGCAGTTTCGGCCGAGCTGAACGCAGCAAGTTGCTGTCTGGCTCCTGCTACTAAATGCCCTGCAAATTCCGCATCGTCCAAAACCCGCTCAACTGCAATTGCCAACTCCTCCACCTTGCCAATGCCACAAAGAACACCGGTCTCACCGTCTTTGACCATTTCCGGTATTCCTCCGGCATTTGTGGCCACTACCGGAACACCTGCGGCAAATGCATCCAGAACAATGGTTCCCAGGCCCTCCATTTTCGAGGTGAACAGAAATACATCGGCAGCAGCCAGGCACTCACGAACATTGGGATCGAATCCCGCGAAACGGATGCGGTCTGCTATTCCGAGTTCTTCCGAGAGTCGTTCGAATTCAACTTGAAGTGAACCCGTACCATAGATCACCCCTTGCACATTCCGGCCCTTGCGGTGCAATAGCTCAATCGTTCGGATGAAGGTTGGATAATCCTTATGATCCTCCAAAGCCGAGGCATTTATGATCAGTTTTCGCTCTGCGTCAATTCCCAACTCTTTGTGCAGCGATCGAACCGCATTTTCCCCATTTTCCGAAATGTCGATCCCTGAATGAACCGTTTGGATCCTTGCCTTGGAATCGGGTAGTGCCGCCTTTACAATGTTTGTGATCGCGTCGCTTACACATAAAATGGCCCGCACATTGGTGTGCGTATATTTCCAAGTCGACAGAATGGACGAGGCGACGGGAAAGTCCACACGCCTGCTTACAACAACGGGTAGCCTGTTGCGAAAGAGCAGCGCTGCGAGATAAGCGGCAGTATGGGCATGTGAATCGTGAACATGTAGCAGATCGATCTTCTCCACACGACACAATCGGTTCAACCCTGCCGCAAAGGGAATATCAAAACCTGAGCGCTTCTTAGGGTGGCTGAATAGATGCACATGGCTTAAGTGCTTTACCCGCTTGGCGAGCTCACTTCCCTCAGGGCAATAAACGAACTGTTCTATCCCCTCGAACTTAGAAGAAGCCTGAAGCAACAGGAGAAGTTGTCTTTCCCCTCCCCGCCAACTTAATGGCGTACTTACGTGTACGATCTTGATCAAATTATGCGTTCCCTCTTTTCCACAAAGGTTTCCCGAACCTCGGTAATTCCCCGAATGCCTCGGGATATAAATGTCAAAGGTATAATTCTTCAAAAGTGTAAATTTGTCGGCATTCAAATGCCTTTTCCGGAGTTGGATCTTAAAGTGGCAGGGACCGAGAAAGTTTAAATCATGAATAGTTATAAAGTAATTGGGGTGATGTCAGGCACCTCCATGGATGGAATTGATCTGGCACATTGCACGTTAAGCATCGATGCGAACGGCAAATGGAACTACGAGATCAACGCA
Source organism: Flavobacteriales bacterium (assembly GCA_020635435.1). GTDB lineage: Bacteria > Bacteroidota > Bacteroidia > NS11-12g > UBA9320 > VMDK01. Next base: position 1,067,383 of record JACJZU010000001.1, on the reverse strand, counting down.
GCTGAGACCATTCCCTACGACGAAACCTGGAGACTTCGGCTCTCCAAATTGCGCAATCAAAATGCATTGATCGTTTACCGAACCGATCGATATTTCGGAGAATACATTGGTCGCCTGATCAACGATTTTTTGGAAAAGCATCAGCTGCAGGCTGATCTCATTGGTTCGCATGGGCACACTATTTTCCATCAACCCGAGATCAATGTGAGTTACCAGATCGGTGCGGGAAGCGCCATCAGTGGCGTAACGGGCATTCCGTCTGTGACGAATTTCCGTGCCATGGATGTGGTGAAGGATGGCGAAGGTGCTCCCGTTTCCGGTATAGGTGACGAATTGTTATTCGGCGAGTTCGACTTCTGCCTGAATCTGGGTGGTTTCGCCAACATCTCTGTGAACATCGATGGTCGGCGAATCGCCTATGATATCTGTCCGGCCAATATCGTTCTGAACCGAATTGCACGTGAATTCGGGCAGGAATATGATCACGACGGCGAGATCGCTGAAAAAGGCCGGATCGACTACGACCTGTTGGGAGATCTGAATAGCATTGATTACTACAGCGCTTCCTATCCCAAGTCGCTGGGAAGGGAATGGATCAATGAGAATTTCTGGTTCCGGGTTCGAAACTCGGAGGCCTCCAAAGAAGATAAAATGAAAACGCTGGTGGACCATATAGCCCAACAGATCGGACAGAATATTGAAGATCTGAGCAGTGGCGACTCTTCCATGAAACGCGTATTTGTGACCGGCGGCGGGGCATTCAATAAAACCCTTATCGAGCACCTCCGCACACATACTGATGCCGAGATCATCGTGGCCGATGACCAGATCGTTCACTACAAAGAAGCGCTCATATTCGGATTGATGGGTGTATTGCGGGTGCGCAACGAGATCACGGTTCTGGCCTCCCAAACCGGTGCCGAAAGCGACTCCGTTGCCGGCGATCTCTCCGGCGACTTCTCCAAACTCGTTTGATAACAGGTTGAAAGCGCTTTTCCGGATACTGATCCTGGCCCTGTTCGCAGAACCGGCTTTTGCGCAACCCGATGTTCAAAAACACACGGATATCAATCGAAACGGGACTTCCTTCGCCGTAGGTGTGCATACACTCAACACCGGAAATCGCCTTTATTTCAATGCGTCAGGAGAAGGTCGGGGCAATCAGCTCTACGAATACGATGGCGATCAACACCTTCGGATAACAAGTTTCACGGATACATGGAAAAATCCCGAGGTCAAAGAAAAACGTCAGGCAAACCATCCATTAGGTGCAACTTGTTTGCCTTTGATCGAATTCGAGGAGAAAGTGTTCTTTTTCGCCAAAGGTGAACTCACACCCCCGGGCATTTACTACCACCACAACGGTATTACCACGCAAGCATACCGAACTACGGCGGTGGGCAGTGCACACGCCATCTTTAACGACAAACTGGTTTGTGAGGTTGAGCTTGGTGTGCGCAGCAAACTCGATCCTAAAGGGAAAACAGACACGCTTGGCAGACGGATAGCCCTCCTGGCCTTTGATGCCAGGGGTAAGGCAGCATTTTTCGCCGAAGGGAGATCGGAATACAAGGATTGTTTTGCCGATGCCATGCTTGTTTTCAACAACGAACTCTTCCTAAGCAAAGGAGGCAAGATCTTTTCAACTACCGGTAAAAAGGTGGTTGCCGATTCGCGATTCAATACCTTCCAAAAGGCGGCCGGACTTTTCCTGTTTCACGATCGGATGTATTTCAATGCCGAAAAAGAGGGGAAACGCGGCCTGTACAGCTACGACAAGAATGGCGTGTTCCGCTATCATGGTGCCGCATGGCCCGGCAAAGAACTGATACATTCCCCCGATGCGGTTTCAGATCGGACATACTATTATTTCGCCAGCTCAACGCCCACAGGTACAGGCATATTCCGAATGGCTGCAAATGCAAATGCCGAGATGATCGGGAGCATGAACTTTAAAGGATCCGCCGTACACTTTGAATCGATGGTCATGATCGAAAACCAATTGTTCATCTCCATGCGTGCTCCCGGTGAGAATAGCTTTAATATCTTTCAATGGAACAAGGATACATTGATCCCGATCGAGGTTCGTTACCAATACGACCTCCGAAATCTCAAGTATTTCAAAGATCAACTGTTCTTCACCGCAAAATCCAAAGCCGATGGGTCCGAATACTTCAGTTTGGAACCGATCATGCCTCCCAAAGTACAGGATTACAGCTTCACCATCAGCGACTACAACAAAAGCGGTTTTAAGATCGGAACGATCGAGGCCGTTGCCCCCGATGTAGAGAACCTCTCGTTCGAGATCGTTTCGGGTAACGAACACGAGATTTTCAAAGTGAACCAATACACCGGTGTGCTGTCCATCGAACGGGCACATAATATGGACACCGACCTCAAAAAGACTTACCACCTGAAAGTACGCGTGGGAAACCGGGAAATTTGCAGTTACAGCAATGTTACCATTCAGATCAAGGCATCGGTGGATTTCGTATTTGAAGGACTAAAGGAAAAGTTGCTGTTCTTCCCCGATTTCAGCCGAAAAGGTGTACTCACCGCGGAAAATATACCGAATGGTACCGTAGTGAACGTTTATACGATCGGACAGGAAATGGTCGATCAACTTGTTGTTAGGGATGGTTGCATATTCCTGGGCAGTTACCCCACCGGCATCTACATTCTGAACATTCAGGGGGAGAACAACTTTTATCAACGGATTGAAATGCAATAAATATGGATAAGCTGAAACAATTAATTGCGCAGTATGAACACAAAGCACCGGAGATCGTATTCGAATGGAACGACGAAGAAACGGATGCCAAGGGTTGGGTCGTGATCAACTCCCTGAGGGGTGGAGCGGCAGGAGGCGGAACACGGATGCGCAAAGGTTTGGATAAACACGAAGTGGAGTCGCTGGCCAAAACGATGGAAGTCAAGTTCACGGTTTGTGGTCCTCCAATCGGAGGGGCCAAGTCTGGAATCAATTTCGATCCGTCCGACCCGCGTAAGGAGGGCGTTCTCAAAAGATGGTACAAAGCCGTTTATCCGCTCTTGAAGAATTATTACGGTACGGGAGGGGATATGAACGTGGACAAGATCAAGGAAGTAATGCCCATAACCCGTTCCTACGGATTGATCCACCCTCAGGAAGGAATCGTCAACGGACATCTGACAGCCTATAATACCGAGGAGAAGCTCAAAGCGTTGCACCGATTGGAAAGCGGGGCATCCCTTCCGGTAAGCGACGAGCGGTTCACGCCCTCCGTTGCCATGGGTTATACGGTTTCCGACCTGATCACCGGATGGGGTGTAGCCGAGGCGGTGCGCCACTATTACGGCATCTGGGGAGGTATGATGAACTACAAACGAGCCATCATTCAGGGTTGGGGTAATGTTGCTGCTGCTGCGGCTTATTATCTGGCCAAGAATGGTGTGGCCATCATCGGTATCATCGACCGGAACGGAGGTTTGATCAATGAGAATGGATTCACCCTGGAAGAAGTCACCGAACTCATGTTGAACCGGGATGGCAATGCACTCAATTCCACCGATATCCTGCCCTTTGAAGAAGTGAATGAGCGGATATGGAAGCTAAAGGCAGAAATATTCATACCGGGAGCCGGATCCAGACTGGTTACGCGTGAACAGGTAGATGACCTGATACAGGGTGGGATTGAAGTGGTGTCGTGCGGTGCAAATGTGCCATTTGCCGACAAAGAGATCTTCATGGGACCTATTTACGCCTATGCCGATGAGCGAATGGCCATCATTCCCGATTTTATTGCCAACTCCGGTATGGCAAGGGTTTTTGCCTACCTGATGCGACAGGATGCGGTGTTGGGCGATTTTGAGATCCTGATGGATGTATCAGAGGCCATAGAAAGAGCCATGCTCAAGGTTCATCAATTCAATCAAAAGCATACAGGTATCAGTGCCAAAGCACTCGAATTGAGTCTGATGACATTACTTCAGAACCCGGAGACCATGGGTGGCCATTAAGATCGATCCTCCCAAAGCACTATGAGCGATACCCGAACAGAAAAAACGGCCAATGTGCGAAACTGGGCTCCCCTCGCCCTGGCTTGTTTGTTTGCCGCAGGTATTGCCATTGGGAGGTATTGGGATGAGATCCGGCTGAAACGCCCGTATGGCGACCGAACAAAACTGGAACAGGTTATCCAGCTGGTTCAGGATCAATATGTGGATACGGTATCGTCGAACGACCTCGAACAGAAATCCATCAATTACTTTCTGCATGCGCTGGACCCACATTCTGTTTACATTCCGGCCTCAGACGTAGGCGCGGCAAATCAGGATCTTAAAGGTAGTTTCGACGGAATCGGGGTTGAATTCTTTCTGCTGAACGATACACCTTGTGTTTCGCGTGTGATTCCCGACGGGCCGGCCTTTAAGGCGGGAATGCTGCCCGCAGATCGCATTTTAGCTGCAGATTCCGCATCCCTGATCGGTATGTCCAATGAAGATATCATCAATCGCATCAAAGGAAAACGGAAATCGATCGTACACCTCGATGTTTACCGTCCGCACCGGGCAGAGCGACTCGACATACCCATTGAACGTGGACAGATCCGCCTTGAAACGGTGAGTTCCGCGCTACTTAACGACAGCACAGCCTATATACGCATATCCCATTTCGCCGAACCCACACACGATGAGTTCGCAAGCCATTGGAAAGAGCTGAATACCAACAGTACGATCCGACAAGTGGTGTTCGATCTGCGCGATAATCCGGGAGGTTACCTGCAGGTGGCCATGGATCTGCTCGACGAGTTCGTGGGTGGTGAGCAATTGCTTGCCTATACAGTGGGTAAAGGCAAGTACCGAAAATCCTATTATTCCACGAAAGGCGGTTTATGTACCGGAGTTGCCCTGATCTGTCTCGTTAACGAACGATCCGCCTCAGCCAGTGAGATATTCAGCGGTACGATCCAGGATCTGGATCGCGGTTTGGTTATCGGAACAACCACTTTCGGTAAGGGTTTGGTCCAGGAAACCTTTCAACTCCGCGATGCATCGCAGATCCGGCTTACCGTTTCCAGATACTATATTCCATCAGGGCGGAGCATTCAAAAGCCCTATACGGAAATGGGGTACGTACCCAATCCAACAGAGCAGAGTGATACATTCTTCACAAAGAACAAACGAAAGGTATATGCTCGGGGCGGCATTCAACCCGACATTCCAATGCCCGCTCCAATCAGCGGCAATTGGAATGCAGTAACCGTTGAACGCATTCGTTTCATTGACGAAAATTACGAGCTCATCAACAGTATCGCCTCACCTAAGGCCTATTGGGAATCATCTGATATCGATCAGGCCATTAAACGGATATCCCGCGATCTGCCTGTCGACTCCGAAACGTTTAAAGCGGCCATTGCCTATCAGTTCTATGGCGACGATGCCGCACTGCAGGAACCTGCATTCAGAAAATACCTCGAAAAGGTGAATTCCTATTTCAGGCGTATGGAACGACTACTCAATCCCTAAAGCCTTCTTCATCGAATCAGCCCGGTGCTCATCTTGATCGATGAGTTTGTTGACCTCTTCACTCCCTTCCTTCTTGCCATTCGTGTTCTCCTTCGCGCAGGAAAAGCATAGAACGGCGAACAATACCAACAACAGACTTATGTTTTTCAGTTTCATGGGTGAAAATTTAGGATAAAAAAAAAGGTGCACATGGCACCTTTCAAGTCTTAAACCAAAGTACTGATTACTCAGCAGATGTTTCTTCAGTTGCTTCAGGAGCAGCTTCTTCTGTAGCTTCTTCTGTAGCTTCCTCAGTAGCCTCTTCAGTGGCTTCTTCTTCCATTTGGTTCAATTCTTCTTGAGTCTGCTCTTGCTCAGCAGCTTCGTCAGTAGCCTCACTGGTAGATGAGCTGTTGCAAGCGTAGAAAGCGAAGAATGATACCATTGCGAAAAGTGCAAAAACTTTTTTCATTTGTGATGTTGTTTAGGGTAACTGATACAATTTGGTCGCAAATATAATACGCTTATCGAATAGTTCAAAGCGGACAAATTATTTTTTTCTAAAGAAGATCGTGATGGGAACTCCCTCAAAATCAAAATGTTCCCTTAACTGATTCTCTAGAAAACGACTATACGCCTCGGTAACATACTGTGGAAGATTGCAGAAGAAAGCGAAACTCACCTTTCTGGACTGCAATTGCGTGACATATTTGATGCGTATGTACTTGCCTTTTTTGGCGGGTGGTGGTTTCTCCTGAATGATGGGAAGCATCAGATCATTCAGCTTGCTGGTACTGATGTGTTTTTGCTTGTTCTTGTACACATCAATGGCCTTTTCAATGGCCTTGTGAATGCGTTGCTTGGTAGTAGCTGAAATGAAAATTATGGGCACATCGGTGAAAGGGGCGATCTTATCCCGTATTGCCTCGCTATAGGTTTTTGTGCTGTGATTATCCTTCTCAACCAGATCCCACTTGTTGACCAATATGAGAATGCCTTTTCCGTTGCGCTGGGCCAGCCGGAACAGATTCACATCTTGTGCTTCCATTCCGGTTTGAGCATCGATGAGCAAGAGGCAAACATCCGCACTTTCAACTGCGGCGATGCTCCGCATTACACTGTAAAATTCGATGTTATCGTGAACCTTGCTCTTTTTGCGGATCCCGGCCGTATCCACCAATATGAATTCGTTTCCAAAAGCATTGTAGTGCGTATCGATGGTATCGCGTGTGGTTCCGGCAATATCGGTGACGATGTTCCGCTCTTCCCCCAATAGGGCGTTGCATAAAGAGGATTTCCCCACATTGGGCCTTCCGATCACTGCGAGGCGAGGTAGGTCGGTTTCTACATCCAGTTTAGGTTCGGGCAGATTTGCCACGATCGCATCGAGCAATTCCCCTGTACCACTTCCCGACATGGCCGAAATGGGGTAAAGCTCCCCGAAACCGAGACTATAGAACACATTGGCCTGGTACAGTCTGTCGCCATTGTCCGTTTTATTAACGACAACCAACACGGGTTTTTTCGTACGACGGAGAATTCGGGCAAACTCCTCGTCCAGATCAGTCATTTCCGTGGTCACATCGACCAAAAACAGGAGCAGGTCGCTCTCCTCAATGGCGATCTCAACTTGTTGTCGGATCGATTTTTCGAAGATATCCGATGAGCGAGGAACGTAGCCTCCGGTGTCAATTATGGTGAATTCCCTTCCGGTCCAGTCTGTTTTACCATAGTGTCTGTCGCGCGTAACACCCGATACGTCATCTACAATCGCCTTCCGCTCACCTACAAGGCGATTGAACAAGGTAGACTTACCTACATTCGGTCTTCCAACTATTGCAACTATTCCTGACATCTCCGTTCTGTATTAGTTGACCCTTTTTTCAGATGCACGATCAAGCGCATATACACCCAGCGTTCCGGCATTGGAGCCCCGAGAATATCGCTGTACTTTCTGTTCAATATATTCAGACATTGAACGCTCCAGTCTATTCGGTCGCGCCAAAGGTACGTCCCCAAGCCCGAATTGATCACAAAATAATCCGGATCCAATGTTCTGTTGATCGCAGCTACGTATGCCGCGTCCCGCTTCTTGTGCAATCCCTGAAACCCGAGGTATACTTTTTTATACTTCAGCGTACCCTGCACGGAGATCTGATCGCGTGCATAGGACGCGAGGTATTTTGATGCGATCTGCTGATCATTCAATTGTCGGAGAAGAACGTATCCCAAACTTCCACGTGCCGAAAAGGCAGCTCTTTGATAGTGCATATTAAGCGCCAGATCCACACCTGCCAGATCAAGTTTACCCAGATTTCCAGCATAGAAGTAGCTCAAGGTGTCCGACACATTTGAAGCAGTTGGGATCTCGTTCCCGGGTGTGAGCACATAATCGATGAGTTGCCGGGAATTTCGCAAAAATGCACTTCCACTGATCCAGATCGGAGCCCGGTGCGAACTTCTTAATCCCGCCTCCCAACTCCAGGCATCTTCCGTGCCAAGTTCCGGATTACCGAGATTCCTCCGACCCGATAGCGGACCAGGCAGATTTGTAGAAACGTAACGCTCCGTAAGATCTGCACTGCGGATGCTCCTGCCTGCCGAAGCGAATGCACTCCATCTTCCGAAATCCCGGCTGATGTCGGCTTGCGGAACCCATTTGAGCCCATAAGCCTTCTCGAGATCCAGGCGAGAACTGAGCTGTAAGGTCCAGGTATTATTCGGACGGTACGACCAAATTCCAAATGCACCTCCGTGGGCCAGTTGATGATCACCACGGTCGTTTGAGCGAACCTGAACAAACTCTCCATCCGCTCCTACTTGAAAACTACTTCCGTTATTCGCTTCAAACCGATGCAAGATCCGCGTTCGCTGGGTGATCGCGGTATGCGCATTTGGAGTGAATTGTGGATTGAAAATGAACGAATCGGTAGTGATGGCCATGGCGGTTGACCAAATTGTCTGCGCGCCGTTATTCCACATTTTCTCGAGCGAGGATTGAACCCAGGTGCGCTCCACTTCTTCCCGCGACTGATCGAGTGTGCTTTGGGTATAATAGTAGCGGGCATCGAAGTCGCGGAAGTCGTAGCTGAAACGCACCTTCAACATCAACCCGCTCTTCCATTGAAATATACGGGCCGAGGTGGCTCCGAATTGTCGGAAATAGGAGGGTGCATCTGCCCCATTTAGTGGTTGCCCGTCGCTTCGGAGGACCTTCCCTCCCAAGGCACCGCCATTACCAAAGAAGCCTATCAACTCTGCTCCTGCCAAGCCGAAAGCACCTCCTGTGAGATCAGCTCTTAATGATGCCCGCTTCATCCGCTCGGGTTCAAAGCTTTTTGTGCGAATGAGAATCACGCCTCCAACGGCATCCGGACCGTACAAAGCCGAAGCCGGTCCTTTGATGATCTCGATCTGTTCAATGTCGCCCAATAGAACAGGTAAATTCATATTAAAATGCCCTGTCAGCGGGTCATTCACTTCCATACCATCGATCAGAACAAGGATCTGATTAAAGGTACTTCCGCGCATGCTGATATCGGCTTGAGTGCCAAAGGGACCTCTGGCTTGAATTTCCACTCCCGGCAGAAATCTCATGAGATCACTGAGGTCCCTGACCGGAAGATCGTCCAGGTCCTTTCCGCGAACCACGATATTTTGTCTGGTGCCGGAAGCCTGAGCAGGCCATGGTCCGGGTTTGACGATCGCCTCTGAAAGGGTATCCACACCCGTTTGCGCCTTACTGGATAAAAGGCCAAAACTTGCGATCAAGATCAAAACAAACTGCTTCATTTCGCTTTCAAGCCCACCGATCAATTGGGATCGCCGTATCCGAACTTTCGGAGCAGACTTTCGTTGTTTCGCCATTGTTCGCGAACTTTTACAAATAATTGCAGGAACACCTTCTTCCCGAGAAATTCCTCCATATCTTTCCGGGCTTCGGTACCAACCCGCTTCAATCCACTACCTCCTTCTCCGATCAGTATTCCTTTCTGCGATTTGCGCTCTGTGAAAATTGTAGCCGAAATGCGCACCAACTGCGGTTCTTCCTTGAACTCCTCCACCACAACCTCCACACTATATGGAATCTCCTTGCGGTAATGCAGTAAGATCTTCTCACGGATCATCTCCGACATGAAGAAACGCTCCGGTTTATCGGTGAGCTGATCTTCCGGATAGTAGTAGGGATGTTCCGGACATAATTCCGCTAATAGATCCAACAATTGGTTGGTATTGAATTTCTCAAGGGCGCTGATGGCCAGAACTCCGTCGAATTTATATTGCTCCTTTACCTTGTCGATGAGCGCAAATACTTGTTCCTGATCGCTGCGATCCACCTTATTTACAACCAGTAATTTATGTTCTGCGGGTGATCTTTCTAACGCCGAACGCACTTCATCCGTCATTTCAGGATCGGTTACGTCCAACAGCAGGATAAGTATATCCGCATCCTCCAAACTTTCGCGCACCTGATCCATCATGCGTTCCTGTAGTTTGTAATGTGGTTGTATGATCCCGGGTGTATCCGAAAAGATGAGCTGCGCCTCTTTGTGGATCACGATACCCATAATGCGGTGGCGGGTGGTTTGAACCTTTGATGTAGCAATGGCAAATTTCATCCCGATCAGGGCATTCAACAGAGTTGATTTACCGGCATTGGGCTTGCCGATGATGCTCACAAATCCGGCTTTCTGTTTTTCCGACATGAGTGCAAAGGTCGGCATTGAGGCATGAATATAGATTGTGGATTTTCGTTGGTTCAGTTTTGAAGCTCAGAGCGTTCAATGGGAATATTGTATCTGGTCAGGATAGTTTACTTTAAAAATCTGTTGTATCTTTGCACCCGCAATGGCTTCACGGAGCCGTTCCGGAAATCGAACAAGTCGTTCAAATCTATAAACCGCGGGGTGGAGCAGTGGTAGCTCGTCGGGCTCATAACCCGAAGGTCGCAGGTTCGAGTCCTGTCCCCGCAACTAATTAAGCCTCCCAGCGGAGGCTTTTTTGTTTTGAAAATACCCTAGGGCCGCAGGTTCGAGTCTTGTCCCCGCAACTAGTTAAGCCTCCCAACGGAGGCTTTTTTGTTTTGAAAATACCCTAGGGCCGCAGGTTCGAGTCCTGTCCCCGCAACTAATTAAGCCTCCCAGCGGAGGCTTTTTTGTTTTGAAAATACCCTAGGGACGCAGGTTCGAGTCCTGTCCCCGCAACTAATTAAGCCTCCCAACGGAGGCTTTTTTGTTTTGAAAATACCCTAGGGACGCAGGTTCGAGTCCTGTCCCCGCAACTAATTAAGCCTCCCAGCGGAGGCTTTTTTGTTTTGTTAGCACCCGAGGGACGAAGGTTCCATTCCTGGCAACTCAACATCACTCTCCACAACCTAGGTGAATGTGGATTCGCTTCCAAATTCATCTTTCGTGGTTTCGGCGAACTAGGACTCCTCCATCGGGATCCTTCTAGCTAAATAACATTCCTTACCACAACGAGGGAGAATATTTACGTACCCTCAGCTAAAGTAAATTCCTCTGGTCAATTCATCAGCTATAGCTTCGAATTGTCAAGAATATCCCCCTAACCCATATGTTCAAAGTCTACGTTCTACATTCACCGGTATTCGATAAAATCTATATCGGATACACCTCGGATCTAAATGCCCGTCTGCTAGCTCATAATCAACTTGCTAAAAAGGGCTGGACCATCAAATTCAGACCTTGGGTGTTGATCCACTCCGAGGATTTTAATACCAAGAGTGAGGCCCTAAGAAGAGAGAAGGCTTTGAAGTCTGCGAAAGGGCGTCAATTCATTAGATCCCTATTAAAACAATAATCCCTAGGGCTCATATCCGCCAACTGGCGGACGCAGGTTCGAGTCCTGTCCCCGCAACTAATTAAGCCTCCCAACGGAGGCTTTTTTGTTTTGAAAATACCTTGGGGATCATATCCGCCGGTCGACAGCACTTGTAATAGTCACGCTCAATACTTATCTTTGACGTTAGTAACGCCAAGCGCTATTATGATAATTTCATTTGGTTCGAAAGAAACTGAAAAAATATGGCACGGTATCCGAGTTCAAAAAATTCCAATTGAAATTCAGAATGTTGGGCGTAGAAAACTGAGAATGCTCAACAACTCGCAAGACATTGCCGATTTAAGAATTCCACCTTCCAACCGACTGGAAAAACTTAAAGGGAAATCAAACGCGTTATATAGCATCAGAATCAATAAACAATGGCGTATCAAATTCCTATGGGAGAACGGAAACGCATCAGACGTTGAAATAATTGACTACCATTAAACGACGAAAGAAATGGAAAAATTAGCTAATGTACATCCCGGCGAAGTGTTGAATTATGAATTTCTTCAGCCTCTTGAAATTTCGGCCTATAAACTTTCAAAAGATCTAAAAATACCGCAAACCAGGATTTCTGAAATTTTAAAAGGCAGACGTAGAATAACAGCTGATACAGCGCTGCGCTTGAGTAAGTATTTTGGGAATTCTGCAAAATTTTGGCTTGGACTTCAAGATGACTATGACATCGAAGAGGAACGTGATGAAATCCAAGCGGAATTGGACCAAATAAAAAATTTCGAAAGCAAAAATGTTGCCTGACGTTTTGCAAAAATGAATTTGGCGGTTTTCGAGGTATAACTTGGGGGTTTGGTATTTCCAAAAAAATTGCTGCAGTTCTTAGGCTTTTTGTGTATACCCGATCTAACTGCTAAATAACTCGAATTCTCACGGTCAAAACCTTTTGAGAACGCAGGTTCGAGTCCTGTCCCCGCAACATCGCCCTCCATAGCTTCAACGAAGTCGGGTCAATCAATAAATATCTTCTCCCCAATATGCTCCTCAAAGAAATGGTGCAGATCGATCAACTGACTCTCTCCCAATTTCCGACCGGCTCGGGCTACGAGGTACATGATCAGGCTGATCAAGCCGAGGATGGGGATGATCCAGAGGATCATGGACGACAAACCCAGACTCATATTCGAAAATCCGATGATGCTGATGAATACCGCAGCTACACTCGTGGCAATGTGTATGAAGGTGAATAACAACCAAACCGCAGGATTGGGACCATACAAACCCCGAACCAGGGTCCGGTCATCCTCCTGACTCAGGGATACACTGAGTTGTGGCGACCAATAGTGCTGCTCCTGTTGGATCACCCGGATGACAATATAGTCGTTGAGAACCTGACCCTCATAACTATTCGACTCTTCCCTGAGTTTGGCCCGAAACAGATCTTCGATCTCTTTGGCGCTCTGCTTCACGTAAAAACGGAAACGCGGACGTACACGGATGCTCATGGCTTGATTATATTGACCTGAGTAAATTTATTCCAAGTAAAGTTATTGCACCCTCCCCAACCGGCTCTCCCTGTGTTCTTACATTGATCTCGTAACCGTTGGAAACACAAATACCCAATGTCCATCGTTGAGCGAACACTTTCCACCAACCGATCTCCAGTGTGGGTTGTACCACTAAAATAGATGTTTCCCCTCTATCGATGGATTGTTGTCCCATGTCCGTTGTGGTATTTGACCAACGAATACGCATATCCCAAATGTCCGTTCTAAAACCTGAACTGATGATGGAACCTCTCCATTCTCCACGATAGCGATAACCCAAGGTACCCCCGATACCGCTCCCACGCTCGTCGTCATGCTTGCCCCAATCCCGGCGATTTGCATAATTGGCACCCAGGCGGATATGTGCAGCGTGATGTTCGGCAAGTTGATATTCGAATTGAATACCTGGCATAAGACCCGCGGGGTACGCCTGGAATTCAACACCTATGGAACTCGAATTTTTATCCGTTGCCTGAGCAATTGCCTGAGTTGAAAAAAGCAAGAACATCAAACAGCCTAAAAAGGGAATGCGCATGCGGTAAAGTTAGTGCAAATCCTGCTGCGATGCAGGCGAATGGCTATCTTTGCCGCCATGTCGGAATTGCAGGTATATAACACGCTCTCGCGCAAACTTGAAACTTTCCAACCCATCAATGCACCCTTTGTGGGCATGTACGTATGTGGACCTACCGTTTATTCGGAAGTGCACATCGGAAACGTCCGCACATTTGTTTCCTTCGACCTCATTTACCGCTATCTCAAATTCCTGGGCTACAAGGTGCGCTATGTGCGGAATATTACCGATGTGGGCCACCTCCTCGATGATAGCGAAGAAGACAAGATAACACGTAAGGCCCGTTTGGAGAATATTGAACCCATGGAAGTCGTGCAGCGCTACACGGTCGATTTTCATCAGACCATGCAAGCCTTCAACACCCTATCCCCCTCCATTGAACCTACTGCAACCGGACACCTCATTGAACAGATCGATCTGATTCAGCGCATCGTTGACAGTGGTCTGGGCTATGAGAGCAACGGTTCCGTTTACTTCGACGTGCAGGCATATAACGAGAAAGAGCATTACGGAATATTGAGTGGAAGGAACATCGAAGAACTGATCTCCAACACCCGGGACACCGACGGACAGGAAGACAAACGCAGTCCGCTTGATTTTGCGATATGGAAAAAGGCCGATCCGCAACATATCATGAAATGGCCATCTCCCTGGAGTGTTGGATTCCCGGGTTGGCATCTCGAATGTTCGGCCATGAGTACCAAATACCTAGGCACCACGTTCGATATACACGGTGGAGGTATGGATCTGAAATTTCCGCATCACGAATGTGAGATCGCTCAAGCCAAAGCCGGCTATGGACACGAACCGGTTAAATACTGGCTTCATACCAATATGCTCACCTTCAATGGCCGGAAAATGGCCAAGAGCGAAGGTACCGGCGTCACGCCAAGGCAACTTATCACGGGTGATCATCCATTGTTGAGTCAGGCCTACGACCCCATGACCATTCGTTTCTTCATGCTTCAGGCTCATTACCGGTCTACTTTGGACTTTTCCGATGAGGCACTTCAGGCAGCCGATAAAGGCTACCGTCGCCTCATGCAGGCCATTGCGGATCTGGACACACTTCAAGCGAGTCAAAACTCCAGTCTCAACGTTGCAGAGCTCACGGATCGGGTGAAAGCAGCCATGGATGACGATTTTAATTCACCGATCGCCATAGCCCATTGCTTTGAAGCCGTAAAATGGGTGAATCTGATGAAAGAGGGAAAAGAATCGCTCAATAACACAGATCTCCAAAGCTTCAGGAACTTCTTCAAGGAGTTTGTCGCTGAAGTTTTAGGGTTGACAGCTGCATCGGCCGGCGAATCGGTCGATAAAATTGATGGACTCATGCAAATGCTCATCGACATGCGCCAACAAGCCAAAACCGCACGCGACTTTGCAACAGCCGATTCAATTAGAGATCAATTACTCGAATTGGGCTTTGTGATCAAAGACGGAAAAGAAGGCACAACTTATACCATGAAATGAAAACAAGGATCCTATTTTCACCGCTGATCGTTCTGGTTCTGGCAGGTCTTCAGTCCTGTAAGCCCACTGAAAATACCACAGGTGGAACAGGCGGTAATACCGACTCCAAGCAGAATTTGCAGGAGGTCAAGGTGGAGTACGATGCGGATTCAGCCTATGCCTTTGTGGCCAAACAGGTCTCCTTCGGACCTCGTGTACCGGGAACCACCGCGCATGGACGTTGTGTGGATTACCTCACAGAAAAACTCAATAGTTATTGCGATACAGCATTTGTGCAGGAAGGTGGAATTCAAACCGTGACGGGAAAGAACGTAGACATACGCAACGTGATCGGTGTGATCAACCCGAAAAGCTCGTACCGACTCCTGTTGGCTGCTCATTTCGATACGCGTCCACAGGCCGATGAAGATCCAAACCGACCCACCGAAGCCGCCGACGGTGCGAACGACGGTGCCAGTGGTGTAGGTGTTCTGCTCGAACTGGCCCGTCAACTTCAGAGTGTTGCACCGAAGATCGGGATCGATATCATCTTCTTCGACGCTGAAGATATGGGTGAACGCGGCGGAGCCCCACAAACCTGGTGTCTGGGTAGTCAGTACTGGGGTTCGCACACACATGTGCCGAATTATGTGGCACAGGACGCCGTTCTGCTGGATATGGTAGGTGCCAAAGATGCTGTTTTTGCCTACGAGATCAATTCGGTACACGTCAATCAGAATCTTGTACATGAGTTGTGGCGAACCGGTCAGAATTTGGGGTATGCACGCCATTTTCTGAATATCATGGGGCAGAATGTGATCGATGATCATCAGTTCGTGCAGCAACTCACCGGAATACCAATGATCGATATTATCGAACACGATGTGGAGCGCCGCAGTTTCGGGGCCTATTGGCATACCCATGCCGACAATATGGACGTGATCGATAAAAAAACACTCAAAGCGGTTGGCCATACCGTTCTACACTGGGTTGCAACACGCGACCAAAAACACGGCAATCGCAGCCTTTAAGCTACTTTCGTTGTTCTGAAGCGTGCTATGAGCGTAGAAGCGGGACAATTGGCCAGAGCCAGGGCCTATGTACAGATCCATACTGCTGTTGTTCTGTTCGGCATTACGGCCATTCTGGGCAAATTGATCGCCCATCCCGAAACGGCTTTGGTTTGGCATCGGATGTGGATCAGTTCGCTCGGTTTATTGCTCATTCCCGGGGTTGTTAAAGGCATACGGGCAATTCCCCGTCGCACGATACTTCGTTTTTGTATGGTAGGTGTATTGGTGAGCTTGCACTGGTTAACCTTTTATGGGAGTATCAAGCTTGGTAATAATGCGAGTATTACCCTGGCTTGTTTAGCCACCGCCTCGCTGTTCACCTCATTTCTGGAACCGCTCATCACCCGATCGCGCTTTCAAAAAGTGGAGCTGATCCTGGGCCTCATGGTCATCCTTGGGATCTATTTCATATCAGGTGTTGGTACGCTCTATTTCAATGCGATTGTTGTGGGTCTCATCTCTGCATTTCTAGCCGCATTTTTCAGTGTTTTGAATAAGAAATACATTGAAGAATACAATGTACTGAGTGTTTCTGTTCTGGAACTCGGGAGTGGTTTTTTATTCCTCACTTTGATCCTGCCCTTTTATGAAGATGGCTTCACCAGAGAGCAATTTGCCCTTTGGGGCGATCATTTGTGGGCCACCTATCCGGTGTTCGGGATCACGATACAATCGGTCTGGTATTTGGTGATGCTGAGCTTGCTCTGTACCTCACTGGCCTATGTGCTCTCGTTATCCGCCCTAAAGGTGCTATCGGCATTTACCACCAATCTGGCCATCAATCTAGAACCCGTTTACGGGATCATTCTGGCCGTATTGATCTTTCATGAAGATAAGGACCTGAGCCTGGAATTCTATGCCGGAACCCTGATCATCCTACTGGCGGTTTTGCTGCATCCTTACCTCGTTAAATTCAGCGAACGCAGAGTAAAAGCGCGCATCATCCGCGAAAACTGATGCTTCCGCCGTTCAGCGTTCGGGCAGGGGCAGTACGGGCAATTCTTCTTCGGGTGCGTCCTTATCACCGGATACATTGGCTGAAGAAGTGCTAACCTGAACGAATTGATCCAGAAAGGGTTTGCGTTCGATCGACCAAACGAATCCCTGTATGCGCTGCTTGTCGGAAGGAACTTCGTTTACCGGATAAAACGTACCATTCGGCTCATTGTAGAAACTGATCTCCTGCACCTTGTTGGAGTCCAGCGAGATACGCATCTCACTGCATTCGATATAATTCGCTCCGGTATAGGTTGAATCCGCTTCGCGGGCGTAATACAGACTTCTCCCATTGCCATAAACGTCGACCTGATCGAGCTTGCCCTCTTTGAAACGGGCGACCATATTCCGACCTCCGATCTGGTTGAAGAAACGCTCCTTCTCCAGGGATGTAATAAATGAACGGCTGCGGATAAGCATGCGGTCAAGCTGGCCGTTTCGGCGCAGTATGTGAATGGTATCGCCGGTTATTTGATCGGATCCCGACCAAAGGATGGGTTTGCCGAACATGCGTATTGTGCTATCGGTGAAACCGTATGAAAGTGAATCGCACACCCCTTGAAGGTCGGATCTATAAAGTTTGGTATTCGGAAAAGCCTGTAACGCCCGAAAACCGGAGCTATCGGTCAGATCCAGAAGGGTGTCTGCACGGAGAAACAAACTGTCTCCATCGCTGTATTTAACAGCTATCGGTTCGCCGGTTATCCAAATGCGTTTTTCTTGTTCGTGGTAACGTCCATAAGCGCCATGTACCCGAAAGTCCTCCAGGGTATCTGTGAGCACGATATTCCGGAAGGCCTGTCCCACCCCGGTATTCCTATTGTAGAGCAGGCTATCGGCAACCAGGCGATTCTGTTTTCCGTCGATCCAGGCCCCTTTGCTGAACTCGGCCATGTTGCGGCGCGTATCGTACCAGCCATATCGACAGAAGATCACGTTCTCCTTACTGTGTATGTAGGTTGGTCCGAAGAAATAGGCAGTTTCGGTGAAGGTATTGTATTGAAGGGTATCGCTGCGCATGGTGTATTCCGGGTTCACCAGATACACGGAATCCTTGAAGTAGAAAGTGCGGCTCCTGCTGTAATAGGTGCCTTTGCGGCTCCTCAATCTATCCTGACCATTTCGGATCTTCCCCCAATTTGGGTAGTGCGCCACCTTATTGTTCAGATCGTATTCCAAAACCTGTGTTTCCAAACTCATTTGCTGATCTTTCAGCCGTACGTTTCGCGTCACACGGGCCTTGCGGTTATCGCCGTCGTATTCGAGATAGTCTCCCCACAGATTGAGCGTGTCCTGTTGTTGAATATAGATGTTGCCGTAAGCCTCTATGCGGTTCTCTCCCCGATAGAACCAGGCACTATCGCAGTCCATCGTGGCAGTTCCATGTTTGAAACGAACATTTCCGATCACGCGTTCGGCATCCAAAAATGCCTGATCATACTCCGTATAATCGGCCCGGATCAATTCGATCACCTTGCCCGATGCCTCCTCCCCGATGTCCTGTGCCCATGAAAAACTAATATTGCACAATACGGTGAGCCAAATTATGGTCGGTGATGCGATGAAACGCAGTGAAAATCGGCTTAACAGGGGCATGTGACTTTAGCAGGCAAAGATAGTGCAAGTAGAACTGGAGGAATTTATCGAAGCGTATAAACTCTTCGATCGGAACGACGAATTGATCCTGGCGGTGAGCGGGGGTGCCGACAGCGTAGCCATGTTGCATCTACTTCACGACTCCGGATTTCGCTGTAGTGTTGCACATTGTAATTTTAATCTGCGCGGGGAGGAGAGTAAAGGCGACCAGGATTTTGTAAGCCATCTGGCTCAAAAACTGGATCTTCCGTTTTTCACCATTGATTTCAATGCGCAACTTTATGCCGAAAAAAGTGGCATGAGCATTCAGGAAGCTGCACGTACCTTGCGTTACCAATGGTTTGGTGAATTGCACAGAGCACGTAATGCACTTGTTCTTACGGCACATCACCTCGACGATCATCTTGAAACCATACTCATCAATTGGAGCCGGGGATCGGGAATTCGGGGATCCGCAGGGATCCCGGTTCAACGTCTATTCCTGAGGCGTCCGATGCTGGGCTTTACGGCTGCCGAGATCCGCAACTGGTGCATGGAGAACCGGATCGATTTCCGTGAAGATTCATCCAATACCAAAGATGATTATCTCAGGAATCATCTACGTCATCATGTGATCCCGGCCTGGAAGGAAAAGATCCCCGATCTGCTCTCAACGAGTTTCAGGAACAGTCAGTTGATCCGGGCTCAATCGGAGAACTCCGAATTCCATTTGAATGCTTTCCGGAGTACACATTGCGTTCAAGATCCGTTCGCATTCAAAATTCCAATTCCTGAAGTGCTCAGTTTTCCACACCCCTCGGTTTTATTGTACGATTTGCTGAACAACTATGGTTTCAGTCCGGAGGTATGTGCCCAAATGGCCGGGCATCTGACGGACCCCAATGGAGCGCGCTACATCAGTGCGCACTACGAAGCCTACCGAGACCGTGGATGGATCCTTGTGTATCCGCACCCCATCAACCATACGCTCACCGTTCGGGCTCCCGGCAGCTATTCCTGGAATCAATTCGATTTGACCATCGAAACCATACGAATGGAAGGCATATCCCTGCAGCAGGAACCCAATTCCATGATCGCAAGCAGCCGTTCCTTTCAGTTCCCGCTCCACATCCGCAATTGGAAGGAAGGGGATCGGATGCAGCCATTTGGGATGGCCGGGCACAAGCTGTTGAGCGATATTTTCACGGATCTAAAGATCCCTGTTTCCGTTAAACGACAGATACCGATCGTGTGTTCCGATGAACAGATCATTTGGATCCCCACCATCAAGCAGGCCGAATGCACCCGTGTAAACGCCGAGGACGAGTTTTCATGGAAATTCAGCTTCAGGTTCAGGCCTTAATTTATAGCTCTTTTAAGCTATATTAGCTTCATATAGCTTATTTTAACTATTATTTGTATTTATAGCCTTTTTAGACTATATTTGAGTGTTGAAATGGACTTTCTAGCAGTAATCAGCGGGGATATTATCAATTCTCAGGATTGGGAAACACCAGACACTTGGCTGCACAGTCTCCGGGAAGCCCTGTCGTTTTTTGGAAAGGAACAGGAAGACTGGGACATATACTGGGGTGATGGATTTCAGGTTCGGTTAAGGGAGCCTGCCGGCTGTTTCGAAGGATTCCTCAAGATCAAGTCTGTATTGCGATCCACACCGAAACTGGATGCACGCATGGGTATAGGGATCGCGCCGATAGGTACCGAGGCGGAACAGATCAAATTTTCGCACGGTCCGGCTTATGTTCTTGCCGCGAAGGCCATGAAGAACTGCAACGAGCGTAGCGGTCTACTGCACATACTCAGCACAGACGAAATACTCAACGATTTCACTTCGGCCTGTATACCCCTGGTTAGCTCGATATGCGACGATTGGAAACCTGCAACGGCAAGTGTGGTAACCGATCAGCTTCGATTTCCGGGAAGTACGCAATCCGAAACGGCTGAACGATCGGGGATCAGGCAATCGACCGTAAATGCACACCTACATCGGTCGGATCTGGAACGTCTCCTTCGATTCGAGTCATTTTTCCGGGCATTTGTCGGTGAAAGACTTCATCTTTGACCTGGGCCTATGGACATTCTGCTTCGACTCTTTCTGGCACATTTCATTGCCGACTACTTTCTGCAAACACCGAAGATGGTTTCACAAAAGATGGAAAAGGGTTTCGCATCACCGCTCCTCCTGGTCCATGTTCTGGCTCATATTGTTGTGAGTCTGCTACTGGTATTCGACCTCAAATACGTAGTTCCCATATTGATGATCGGATCTGCCCATTATCTGATCGATATTGGCAAGATCTATCTCAGCAAGTTCAGGGAATCGTACCTCTGGTATTACCTGGATCAACTGATGCATTTTCTGGTGATCCTCATCGTTTGGAGGCTCACGAGCGCAGATGTGTATTTACCTCAACTCCCACCTCAAGAGCATGTTTGGGTAGTCCTTCTGGGATTCGTAGTGTTGTCTCAGCCAACGGCAATAACGCTCCGACTGTTCCTTGCACGATGGACCAGGGAGTTGAATACGGAGCAAAACCTCAGTCAGGCCGGAACGATCATCGGTTTGCTTGAGCGGTTCCTCGTACTCATTTTCATCCTAAGCGGAAACTGGGAAGCAATCGGATTTCTGATCGCTGCAAAATCTGTATTTCGCTTCAGTGATCTGAAAGATGCACACAGCCGTCAACTCACCGAATACATCCTCATCGGAACATTGTCCAGTTTTGGAATAGCCGTATTGGTTGGATTGGTCTGCTCCTACCTTCTATCGATTCTCCCCTAAGAGGGCAGCCACCCCGGGCAAGGTTTTACCTTCGAAATATTCGAGCAATGCCCCGCCACCGGTTGAAACATAGCTAACCTGATCGGTAAGGCCCAGTTTCTTGATCGCCGCGGCGGAATCGCCTCCACCGATCAGGGAGAATGCACCTTGTTCAGTTGCTTCAACAACGGCGTGCGCCACATGTTCGGTGCCTCCTGCGAATTTGGGCATTTCGAATACGCCCATCGGGCCATTCCAAAGTATGGTTCTGCTGGAACGGATCACATGGGCATATTCCGCAGCCGCCAATGGTCCGATGTCCAGACCCATCCAGCCATCTCCGATCTCGGCACTCGGCACAACCTGCGTTTCGGCTTCATTCGAAAAAGAGTTGGCAACAATGGAATCCTGAGGCAAATAGATCTTCACTCCTGCTTGTTCGGCTTTTTCGAGAAGATCCAAGGTGAGTTGCATGCGTTCCTCCTCGAGGAGCGAATTCCCGATGTGTCCCCCTTGCGCTTTGATGAACGTGTATGCCATTCCACCGCCTACCAGAATGTTATCTGCGATCTGGATGAGGTTCTCGAGTATCAGCAACTTATCACTCACCTTAGCTCCACCCACAATTGCCGTAAAGGGTTTTTCCGCTGAACGAAGCACGCGATCGGCATTCTCCAGTTCCGCACCCATTAGGTATCCGTAACAAGAGGAGCCGGGGAAAAAACCGGCAACGATCGCAGTTGATGCATGTGCCCTATGGGCAGCTCCGAAGGCATCGTTCACGTAGGCATCACCGAGTTGAGCCAATTGAGCGGCAAAATCCCGATCGCCTTTGGTTTCTTCCGGGTGGAAGCGCACATTCTCCAGGAGCAGGATCTCTCCGGATTGTAAGGAGCGAGCGGCTTCCTTTGCCTTCTCACCAACACAATCGGCACTAAAATGTACCGGAACGCCCGTAAGAGCCTCTAAATGAGGAACTAAATGCTTTAGTGAAAATCGTTCCTCTGGACCGTCCTTCGGCCGGCCGAGGTGCGACATAAGCACAACACTACCCCCATCGGCAAGTATCTTGCGGATGGTGGGCAAGGCGCCCTGCATCCGAGAATCGTCGGTTATGTTGAAGGATGCATCAAGTGGCACGTTAAAATCCACCCGAAGCAGTACGCGCTTGCCACTGAAATTACATTGGTCGATATGCATGAGACCGGCCTACTTCAGCGAATTGAAAGTCGCCATCGCATCGAAGGATTTGGCCTTATCGCCTATTCGCTCAATGCTCACGCTCTTCATAATATCACCCTGGAGGGTTTTATTCACGATATCTTGTCCCTGAACAACCTTTCCAAAGATCGAATGCTTATTGTCCAACCAGGGAGTAGGAACGATCGTGATGAAGAACTGACTGCCATTGGATGCCGGACCGCTGTTGGCCATGGAGAGCATCCCGGGTTGATTGTGGCGAAGTTCCGGATGGAATTCATCCCGGAAATTATAGCCTGGACCACCCATACCGTTGCCCATCGGATCTCCACCCTGGATCATGAAATCCTGACCGTCGCCGTTGGCAACGGAGATCACACGGTGAAATTTTAGACCATCGTAAAACGGTGTTCCTGCCGGGCGGGCAGCATTCGGCATCTTACCCTCGGCCAGGGCCACGAAGTTTGCAACAGTAAGCGGAGCTCGCTCCATTTCCAGTTTCACCAGGATCTCGCCGCGGTTTGTAGTAAAGCGGGCATACAGGCCATCGGCCAGCGTGTTATTTTGATTTTCTTCCTGCATAACAGATAATGATTGACTATTCGAAGCGGCCGGTTGCTGTTCTTCCTGAACAGACTGTTCCTGCGTGGCATCCTGGGCATTGCTGTTGTCTGTGGATGAACATGCCCAAACAAAGAGCGCCGTAATGATCACGAATACCTTTTTCATATTCATTTAATCTTGAGTTTGAATTAGAGTGCCGCAAAAATACAAAACCCGCAGACCATAGGCGATGCGCAATTTTTCTTGATTTAGAGGCCCGATTGAGGTAAATTTGCCGACCCCGAGTACGGGTCAAAATCACGCAGTATGCTCAAGCAGACAACCAGTTCAAAGCGAGTTCGATTTCGCAGCAATCCGCGCAAGGACGAATTCATGAAAGTTTTGCGCCAGCGGGTGATGGGGTATTTCGAAGAAAAGGGTATCTCCCAGTATGCCAATGGTGAAATGATCTTCAAGACCATTTTTGCAGCAGTGATGTGGATCGGGACCTATGCCCTGATCATGTCGAATGTATTGAGCGGTAACGCCTTGTTATTGATCGGTGCATTTACTCTACTCGGTTTCGTGAATATCTTCATCGCATTCAACATCATGCACGATGCCTGCCATGATGCGTATTCCTCTAACCGAAAGATCAACAAGATCCTCGGATACAGTATGAACTTCATAGGCGGAAACCAGTATCTGTTCCGCAAAATGCACGGCGCGCACCATGGCTTCGTGAATATTTATGGCATCGATGTTACCCTGGAATCTCATGGAATGTTCCGTTTTACCCCGGAAGAGCCCTGGTTGCCAAAGCACAGGTTCCAGCATTTTTACACCTACGGCATTTATGCTCTGGCTATGCTGCATTGGGTATTGGTGAAAGATTTCAAATGGTTCTTTGGAGAGTCACATATCGGTAACCAGAAGAACATTAAACACCCGGTTAAAGAATATGTGATCATGTTGGCCTGGAAGGTTGTTTATTACGGGCTCACATTGGTTCTCCCTCTAATATTTCTAGACGCACCGGTTTGGGTGATCCTTATAGGATTCCTGATGATCCATCTGCTTCCCGGTATCACATTCGCACTGATCTTTCAATGTACACATGTTTACGAAGGCACCACATACCCGCTACCCGATGAGAATGGCAATATTGAGAACAACTACGCCATACACGTTTTGGAAACAACGGCTGATTTTTCAAGAAAAAGCAAGATCGGAAGTTGGTTGATGGGTGGCATCAACATACATGTGATCCACCATATTTTTCCGAACATCTGCCATGTGCATTATCCGGCCATCACGCAGATCTTGAAAGATACTGCTGAAGAGTTCGGTCTGGAGTATCAGGAAAACGAGACTTTCTGGCAAGCACTGGTGAAGCACCACCGCATGTTGGAACACCTCAGCCATCCGGATGCCACGGTGCCACGGATCGGAAAGAGCGCGATGTACGCCTAGATTTTCGCACTTACCAAACCTCGCCATATCCTTCCCTTCTTTGGTCTCCACATGCCTCTGTATGCCCTTTTCTACGGCAAATGGCATGAACACCCCCAAAGAAGAGTGATTGATTTATCCATCGATTTACAGGGAAATCGCCACCATAGTCCCGTTCAGGTGTACCTTGCTCGATTTGAAGCACACCCTCATGAAAATGGATCCTTCCGGTTGAAATGGCCTCAGCCAATGGCAGATCCTGGCCGAACAGATGATCCAATACCTGTGACAGCATAAAGGGAATCCTTCCCGCTCCACCTGAGCCGCCGGCAAAACTGACCTGCTTGGAATGATCGAGGGCCAGAACCGGGGTCATCATGGAGTGCAGTCGTGTGTTCGGTATCCAGGAATGTGCTCCATTAGGAAGTAAATACAATTCGCCAAGCATATTGTTGAGCTGCATTTGAGTGCCGGGAATGCAATATCCGGCCCCTTCACCGATGGTAGTGGACAAACTAATAGCATTGCCAAAGCGATCGCAAATGTTGAAATGGGAAGTACCACGGGTCATCCCCGATCCAGAACCCAAATGAAACTGCAGATCCTTTAAGTTCTTATGCATTCCATCGCGAATGCTATTCGCTGAATTATATTTTCTGCGCACATCCACCACAGCCCTTGCCCAATTGCCATCCTGTTTGCGAACGGAATCAAACAATAATGCCATGAGCGCTCCACCCAAAGACGGACCATTGGGCAGGTATAATTGTTGATCGTATACGGAAATGTGCATGGGTTTTTCCCAGCGCACCGAGTATCGCTCGAAATCGGAACGTTGCAGATAACCTCCGCGTTCCTCGGCAGCCCGGGCTACTAAAGCTCCGGGCTCTCCCTGATAAAATCCCGCTCTTCCTTCTTCAGCGAGAAATTCTAAGAAATCGGCAATGAGAGGTAAGCGGAGTATCTGGCCTTTGCGGATCAGCCCCTCTCCTGTGAAAAATGCGGTTCGAAGCGTTCCATCCTTGGCCAGGATCGGTTCGAGTAATTTGAAGTCCTCGGCCTGAAAACCATTGACCTCAACACCCTTTCGGGCCAATTCTGCGGCCGGTTCAAATAAACGGGAGATGGGAATGGTACCGAAGCGTTGATGGAGTTCAAAAAGACCCGCAATTGCTCCGGGAACTGCCACCGACGCCAGTCCGGTGTAGAAGACCTCTGTGGTGCTCCCAAAATCGACCTCTACGGCCTCGTAATCTCGTGAGTTGAGCTCAAGCTTGCTATTCGGGGTTTGAGCAAAAAAATCAAGCTGCCGAGGTCCGGCTGATGGTGTAAAGCACATGGCCAACCCTCCTGCACCTGCACTTGCCATACATGGCTCGGTAACGAACATGGCGGCATATGCAGCTATGGCGGCATCGAATGCATTACCCCCATCCCGAAGGATCTCTTTTCCTACTTCAACGGTGATCCGGTGGCCGGCGGCAATGGCTTCCTGCATGTGTGGAATATGACCGAGCAATTAACATAATCCGAACGGCTTATACCTCATTTCTACAGAACTTTGCATCCGATGCGAGCAGGCTCAATCCCGATCATTCTATCCTTGTTTCTTTTCAGCTTCAGTAAACCTTCAGATCCCCCAGGATCCGTACGCATGATTGGAATGGATGGATTAACGGAGCTGTTGCAGGGCCATTCCGACACCACCTATTTCATCAACTTCTGGGCTACCTGGTGTGCACCGTGTGTCAAGGAACTGCCTGACATTGAAGAATTACATCGTGAATATGCCGGACAGCCGGTGCGCTTTGTTCTGGTGAGTCTGGATTTCCCCGAACTTCTGAATGACCGTGTAATCCCTTTTGTAAATAACCGGGGTATCGAAATTGAAACGGTTTTGCTGAATGCCCCTAATGAGAACATCTGGATCCCGATGGTGGACAGCACTTGGAGCGGAGCCATACCTGCCACACTCATTCACCATGAGGACAAACGCTTTTTTGTGGAAGGTAAGGCCAGTAAAATGAAACTGAACAATGGATTAAAGTCCGTGTTGAACTGAAGGATAACGACTTAATGAACTCATCTACATGAAAAACTCTTTACTTGTGCTCATTGCGATTTTGTGCCTCTCCTCCTTCTCCGGTTTGAATACTACCGGTGGCAACGGATTGAAGATCGGTGATAATGCCCCGGATTTCAAACTACTCAATGTGGATGGCAAAAATGTGAGTCTATCTGATTTCAAGGACGCCAAAGGTTTCATTGTGATATTCACATGTAATCATTGTCCATTCTCTGTAGCCAATGAAGACCGCATCCTTGCCCTTGATGCAGCTTACAAGACCAAAGGCTATCCGGTGATCGCCATCAATCCGAACAATCCGATCTCCTATCCGGCCGATAATTATGAGAACATGAAGATCCGGGCTCAGGAAAAAGGCTTCACGTTTCCTTATCTCGTAGATAAAGGTCAGAAGTTGTACCCGAAATACGGTGCAACTAAAACACCCCATGTGTATGTACTTCAAAAAACAAGTAAGGGCTTGAGGGTTGAGTACATAGGTGCCATCGACAATAGTGCCCGTGATGCCTCCCTGGCCACCGAACACTACGTTGCCGATGCCGTGGATGCATTGCTGAAGGGAGAGGAGCCACCGCTGCGCGAAACCAAGGCAATTGGTTGCTCGATCAAATCCTGAATACAGGCTCCCGGGATTTAAGAGTTCGCACGCGATATGCCTCTAACTCTCGAAGAAATATAAATGCAACACTTTAAATAACATAGTGATTTTATTAATCATGGAGTTTTAATGTGAAGGGTTATGAAAGCTGAATAGGTTATGTTTGAGTTGGTGCATACGCAACTCCCGCAACGATCTACAACTCGATACAGAAAGAGATTTACCTAATGTTCACATCCAAATTATCCAGCCACAAAGTCAAATTCGATCGGGATAGTGGCTTTCACCGAGAGCTGCATCAAAGAGTTCATGAATACTTTAATTCTCGAAAAATAACCACCGGGGCGAGTATTGTATATTGGGTCAAAGTCACTTCTTTACTTATTGGCTACACAGCAGTTGGATGCCTGATTTATGTGAACCCGGTTCCTACTGTTACCCTTGGACTCTATAGCCTCATGGGTGTACTGGCTGTACTGATTGGTTTGAACATGGGTCACGACGCTGCACATGGCAGCTTAAGCAAACGGAAGTTCGTGAACCAACTTGGTCTATTGGCTTTTGACCTTGTAGGTGCCAATGCCTATATGTGGCAAAACCGTCATGTGCACGCACATCACCCATTCCCGAATGTGATCGATCTGGACAGCGATATTCAACAAACGGCGTTAGTTCGGATCTTCCCGGGTGATTCACTCAGATCCTGGCAACGCTTTCAACATTATTACATGCCCCTTTTATACCTTTTCTATATCCCGTATTGGTTGTTCTACCGCGATATTCGGGATTTCTTCCGGCCATCTATCGGCGCATGGAAGTCCAAGGGGCACAAGCCCGGTCAAATTGTGAGGTTGATTCTGGCGAAGCTATTTTTCCTTTACTACACCTTGGTGTTCCCTCTGCTGTTTGCGCCTGTGTCCAAAGCTACGATCCTCACCGGTTTCTTGTTGATGCTCATTTGTGCAAGCATTACCGTGAGCATCGCTCTCATAAGCACACACGTGGGCGAACATTCCAAATTCCCTGAACCGGAACAATCGGACCAATTTCAACATAGTTGGGCCGCCCATCAGGTAATTACCACCACAGACTTTGCAACTGGTAATTTCTTTATTACTCAGGCCTTTGGGGCGTTTAATCACCATGCAGTGCATCACCTCTTCCCGCATATTTGCCATATACATTACCCGGAATTAACCCCTATTCTCGAAGAAGTGGCGGCGAAATACGGAATCCCCTATACCTGTGAACGCAAGTGGACAAGATCCGCTTTGTCGCATTGGCGCCTTTTGAGATCCAGAAGTAAACTTATTGATGACGCAATTCCCGCAGCTTCATGAGTTTTACCCTTTTCATTCCTCTTGTAGCGCTTTTAAGTACTGCGTTCTTCAGATTCGTGCCGATGCTCGGGGGCGATTTTTGGAAGAATAGAAAAGTACAACCTTCAACAAACGCGAGCAGATCCGAGTATCTTTATTTCCTTAGCTCGTTAGCTGTATTTACGATGGTCGGTTTCGTTTTGGACAAGGTGGATCTGCCGGCCCAAGAAGTGTTCCGGATCAGTCTCCTGAAGTCCCTACTGATTTTTGTTGTTTACGATCTCTACTTTTACCTGACCCATCGTTTGTTGCATACGCCATTTCTAGACCGGGCCATACACCGAATTCATCACCGCTACGAAAACCCCGATGCACTATCTTCGTTTGCTTTTCATCCAATGGAAGGAGTGATTCAGATCGCTGTTTTTATTCCCCTGGCTATGCTGTTTCAACCTTCGGTAATTGTGGTTCAACTGCTTATAAGCCTTTTGCTTTTCCTTTCGGTATACGGCCATTGTGGTTATGAATTGAGAGCTCGAAAAATTCCCGCTTTGGACATTTTCACTACCTCAATTTTTCACAACCTACATCATACCGAAAGGGCGAAAAATTTTGGGATATTCCTCGTTTTTTGGGACAAATTGTTCCGAACGATCAGCCCTTCGTATTCCCAACTGAGGTCGAAGTTCAGAAAGAAACTCAACTAAGCTTCACAAAGCGACCGCTCTCGTTGCACCTCAGTAATTGGTGTTTTGCAGAACGGACAAGGTCGGAGGGTTCCATCATAATCCAGCAGCAAATAAGATAAACCTCCACCGCAGGGCGTCTTTTTCCTGGCCATGCCCGGATAAGTGATTATCGGATACGAGCGATAAGGGTCTTGATCATTGTATTTCTTCCAAACCGATTCAAGCATGGCCTTTTCTGTTTGGCCGAGTTCCACATCCTCCCCATCCCAATGCCCAACTGCCCTTGGTTCCAAAATATTCACCATGTGCACACCGAGTTCATTGGCCAGTTCCATGAACTTATCCATCCCTCCCGAGCGTATATAATCTCTCTGAGGGCAAATATTCAAGGCCACGGGAAATCCTTCCGCCAGGCAATTTTGAATCCCACTGATTGCCTCCTTCCAGGCTTTGGCATTATTGCGGAAGCTGTTGTGTTCTTCGGGTATGTGGTGATCCAGACTTACAGCAACCCCTTCCAATCCGGCATCCCGAAGGAGTTGGGCCTTCTCCCGATCCAGACCATAGGCGGACGTGTAGATCCATTGGCTGCGATCCCTGAAGTGTTCTACCAACGCAAGAAGGTCGGCAAAGCGATTCAGCGGTTCACCACCCGAGTACACGATCTGACTTACCCCTAAATGCACCATCTCCGCTATTTTGTGCCTCAGCTCAGCCAAACTGAGAACATCCTTTTGATTGAGGCTGTCCCACTCACTGCAGTGCGCACATTGCAAGGGGCATTTTTTAGTGATTGCAACCAGTAAACGCCGAAGGACCGGCCTGCCCGAGCCCGAGGGCATGATCTCCTCTAGGTGTTGATAAAAGAACGAGTCGAAAGCTTTGCCCGGGAACAGCGGATGGAACATATCCCACCCGTATCCATCGGCAACCCAAAACCCTTTTTTAAGTGCCGATCCGTTGTTCACCTTCCGACCATGTTGCAGCAATCTTTTCAGTGCCCTGTACGATTTTATCGGGTCTCTGTATAGATCCAGACCTTGTTGCCAGATCCTGAACAACATTCGGAACTGTACCCAACGAAACTCTGCCGTACCGAGAGACCTTTGGTTCTCGTGCATATTAATGGCGCGACTGCTCATAATTCCATGCCGAAACCGATAATCGCTGCGTTCCGATGTTCGGTTTCATATACCGGATCGCCCTCCGGTTCGTAGGGCTTGTATAAGCATCCTGATGCCGATAATAACCCGTGGCCTCTAAAACCAGCAATTCACCTTTCATGAGTTGCAGGTCTGCCTCGAGTTCAATGCCCGTACCGCCTCCGGATAATACGGAATATTCTCCGTCCGTTCGGGACAAGGATCCCTTAACATCGGTTCCATGGAGATCTCGGGCTGAGATCCATTCAATACTTTCCGTTTCATCCGGATTCTTCGAATCGCGCGCCACGGCAACATGGTCCAGATCCCAAAAGTTAAATGCGCTGAGCAGCCGGATCTGCACTTCTCCGGAAAGATCTACACCCAAAGCGTTGAGTTCCATTTTGGAAAGTGGAATGAAGAATGACTTATACGCGCCGGTTCCGGCGTTTTGTACGGCACCCACCCGTTCCCATCCCTTCGGGGTGAGGACTTCTACGCGCATGGCGATCCCACGCTCTTCTGCCTGATTCGCGTAGCGTTCCGGATCAACTTCATCCATCCGATCGAACCACTCCCGATTTCGCTCTCCAAGTGCCTGAAAGAAAATTTCGGCCATGGCCGTCATCCATTCGGTTTGTCGCGCCTTTATCACCAAACCCGACCGTTCGGAAAAGGAATTGGCCCTGAAATCCAGTCTTAACTCATTGCGTGTCTCCGGATCATCAATTCCATTGAAGTCGTAATGCAGGGAATCCGATGCCGCGACCTGCTCCATCCGATCTCTGTAATTCCTGTCATAGGCCCTTTGGGGATCACTTAGACCTGAAACACCGATTATCCCTCCCTTTGAATGATAAACGGGGGTCATCTCTTCGGGGATCCTGATCTTCTTCAACTTCAATTCATCCAGATACTCATCTTCAGCAAGTTCATTCATGAATCTTAGGTTGATGGAGCCATTCTCTGCGCGGGTGTTCAGCAGGATCTCATCTGTGCGTTGTAGCGACTTACTGAACGCCCCTGTCAGGATGGATCCCTGATATTCCGTTGAGTTACCCGATTCCTCCAGATATACCCTTGGGCAGTTACAAACAATAGCGAGAAAAATACCGAACGCGCCCAAACCGATACCTGTATTGATCGCGAAATTTAGGGGAACGTTATTTCGAACGCGTCTATACTCAAGTATGTGCTTGTAATCCAATTCGATCTGAATGCCCTCAAAGGTCTCGTAGGTGTATAAGTGGAGTGTTCTTGATGCATCCGGTCTATCGGCAAAAGGGATGTCCTTCCGACCGAAATGTGTATATCTCAAATAATTATAATCGGACTGAACCGGAAAAAGGAGTGCCGTTAGCTTATCATTTTCAATGGAACGGTTCTCCAGGCGGTACATACTATCCGCAGTGTGTAACACCACTACCCGCGCACTACCCAATTCACCTTTCAATGCCTTCGACCAGGAAGTTTGATCGAACAAGCTGCCCTGAGGTGTTTTTGTCGTGATCTTTCGTTGGACGCAGGATGAACCAAGAAGCCCAAATAAAAGCACAATTAAGAGGATCGGTTTTGAACCGGATTTGAACAGCTTCATTACGATAAGTTTTCGTAAAGATAGCGAATGGGCGTTTGAATTGGTAATTCCTCCCTTCAGGCCTAATACGTTCTGGTCATAGATTCGGGTATGGCCAATATGAAGTTGCCGGCCCCTTTATTCTCCGGGTTGAATGGGTGTGCCTCGGGCTGTAAAGTGGAACTGATTGTTAAGATCTTGAGATCGGGTCGGTTCCTTTTCAAATACCAATTGATGCTCTCGAAATTATCACTATGGTAAGTTCCGTTGAAGTGGACGAACGGCTTACCCTTCTGCAAATTCTGAAGAATGAAATGCGCCATGGTGGCATCTTTGACGGCCTGCGCCTTAGGTAGATTTTGCCCTCCATGACCACCCGCCATCTCGAATATGGCCGCATAACAACGCAAGGCACTATCATAGGCCATGGGTAGCGGTACGATCCAATGCTTTTCAGCTGATGGTAATGTGTCTAAAGCTTCCAGTCCTTTTCGGTACACCAAACTGGCGTACTTCCTTGGAATATTTGTGGCTATGAACGGTCGCTTGTGCTCTTTGGCCAATTCAAGTAAAGGTTTATAGTCCGTTTTGTAATTCGGCCAAAGCCGGCACTGTTTCTCGAAGCTTTTTGCATCCAACAGTCCGAGCAGAAAACTATCTACCTGCGCCTGATTGTCCGCTTCGAACATTTCTGCACCGAATACCGGATCGAGTTCGATCAGGTCACGGGAAAGTTCCAACTGCAGCCAATGACAGATCGGGTTGTCGTGTAGTTCCCCGAAGAGCACCACATCGGCCTCTTTGGCCGCTTTGAGCATCTTGGTATAATTACTTCGTTTCCCTTTTGAATTATAGATCCGATAGGGTTCTTTAACTCCTTTACCCGCCTGCGTTAGCATCGGGAAGATCAATAGGACCGAAATCGCTACTAAGATCCGAAGATTGGAAAAATTTGAAGAGCATGGCATACACGGCAAAGCTAGGCAATCCCGAACATACACCTTGCCAAATGCCACTTCATCATTCTACTTCCATTTTGATTGGCACGCCGGCATGATCAAATCCGGCCGGTTTACCCTCCCGGATCCGGAAATCCGATAAACTGCTTCTTTGCCACGTTCTACATGGTTAACGGCTGATCACGATCTTCTTTAGTACATCATCACCATATCCTCTGTGTACGCGGCAGAAATACATTCCCGGGGCCAGGTTCGCAATATTGATCTCAAACTCCTCAACCTCACCGGAAGTCAGTTGAGCTGAACGCTCAATCCAAATTCGCCCGTTCAGATCCGTTAATACGATTCGGATATCCTCCTCTGCTCTGCCCCCCGTAACGCCCACATAAAATGTGTTCGATGCCGGATTCGGATAAACGACAGTCTCAATATCTTCGTGATAATCCACCTTGTTGGAACTTGCGCACATGCCGAGATAATCTCCCTTATTTAAATGCGCCTTTACAGCATTCACTGACACACAGATCGTATGTGGGTTATTCTTGGTGTTTTGACAAACGTAAACCTTCTCGTTCTTCTTTCCACAGCGTATATCCTGAACTTCCACTGTTACCTCATCGGTATCCGTGCAACCATTCGTATCGCGAACCTGAAGCGTATAGGTGCTTGTGGAGGTTTGGCATCTGCTCACGGTCTGACTGCTATCCGAACCCCAACGATAGGAATAAGGTGCTGTACCATTTGAAGCACTTCCTTTCAGGGTGACACAAGTGTCGCTATAGCCCAAATAGATCAAAATATCCGAACCTGCATAGGCAACGGGTAGTTCACGTTCTGAAACTGACACAGATGCCGTATCGGCACACACACCCTCCCCTGCAATCAGCTTGTAGGTGCCGGCTGTTTTTACTGAAATGGTGTCGGCGTCTTTTCCGTTGGACCAAATAGAAACCGGAGCCGTTCCTCGGATCAAACGGATCGAATCTCCGGAACAGAATTGCGTTCCATCCGGGGTGAATATTCTCGCTGTATCCCTTATAGCATCTAGTTTAAAGGAATAAACCTCACCATTGCTTCCGCTTAAGAATCCGATCGAATCCAACCAATCTACATCCTCAAGGGCTACATCAACTCCCAGGGGATAGGCCGACCAATTAGCTCCTCCGTCGGAGGTAATTACCACAGTCCCACTATCTCCTCCCACGATCGCCTGTCCGCCGCAGGCAACTTCAACACAGCGCAGATCTTGTTTGGTTCCGCAGTTGAGAGGTATCCAAGATCGTCCGCCATCTGTAGTTTTACAAACTATCCCCCCGGAACCTACGATATACCCGGTAGTTTCATTGATGAAGGCACAAGCATAGAAATCATTGCTCACTCCGGGATTTACCGGCACCCATTTTCCATTCAGATAGCGACATACTATACCATTCGCTCCTACGGCATAGGCGGTTTGTCCAATGGCATAAACCCCGTAGAACGTAATGCTGCTGTTCACATTCTGGGGAGACCAACCCGATCCATTGTAAAAACAGATCGTTCCCCGTGTGCCTACGGCCCATCCGCGTGTGGCACTCGCAAAGGAAATGGCGTTGAAATCCTCTGTGGTCCCGAGGGTGTAAGGTTGCCAGGATATGCCATTGTTCGTACTTCTGCATATGAGTCCGCCTGTCCCGGCAATGAACAGATCGTTCCCGCCTCTTCGCAGGCAATTGATCTTGTTGGAGATCCCAGTTGGCGAGGAAAGCCAGGTTCGCCCTCCATTCGTTGTCCTCAATACCGTTCCACCTATTCCTGCGGCGTAACCATTCCAGCGGCTGCTGAAATGAATTGCCCGCAAACTCCAGTTGGTTCCGCAATAATATCTGCGGTAAAAAGGATTGATGGAGTCGGAACAACCGTTCAGGGCAAAGCTGAGCACATTACCTTCTGCGGTGCTGATCAAAACCAAACAACCATTCAGCTCCGCTGAAAGGAATGTGTAATTTCCGAGAAAACACCTTGTCCAGCTGTTTCCATCGTTTTGGGAGATCAAAACACTGCCATCATCACAAACTCCCACCCAGAGGCCACGGCGATACCAACGTATGCTGCGCACATTTGCGGTGGTCCCGGTGTTCAAGGGACTCCAGGTCTGTCCGCCATTATAAGTGCGGCAGATCGTTCCATTGGCTCCGGCTACCATACCGAAATCCTCATCGAAGAAGCAGACCGAATAGAAATCGATTGGTGCGCCGGCATTTACCGGAACCCAGGAGGTGCCGTTATAGCGACAAATGGTTCCCCCGGTTCCGGCAGCGTATGCGGTTCCTCCAACGGCATAAACACTGTAGAAAGTAGCCGTTGTATTCAGGCTGAATGGAGACCACTGCCCATTTCGGTAAATACATATAGTACCCCCGGATCCAACTGCAAATCCATAGCTGGCATTCAGGAACGAAAGACCATAGAAATTCGCATTGGTATTGGTATTGAACGGTATCCAACTGCTCCCTCCATTGTACGAAACACAGAGCAATCCGTTACTGCCTCCAATAAAAGCGGCATCCCCGATCAAGCGGATCGAATATAGGTCGTTATTCACCCCCACATTGATCCTGCGCCAGGTTCTGCCTCCATTCTCCGTTCCGTAAATACGCCCCCCGGCTCCGGAAACACAACCCACATAGGGGTTGAAAAATGAAGCGGCATATACCGGGAAATCGCCCAGTTTTACGGATGTGTCGAGTTGAAATGGCGATAAATACCCCGCTCCGGTCAAGGCTACAGCTAAGTTGCCATTACTCGCGTTGCTGCCCAGAACCAATTGAGTTTGGTAGTTCGTTGGAGAGCTTGGTGCAAATCGGATCCAAACTAGCCCGGAATCACCGGGTGCAACTTTGCTGGTAAAGGAATCGACGCTGAATTCAAGAGCGCCTGTCTGAACAGAACTAATTCGAAGCGTGTCGTTTCCGGTATTAAACGTTCGTATCGTCTGTGTATAGGATAGCCCGGTAGCTACAAATCCAAAATCCAACTGGCCGGGAGCTATACCAATAATCGGATTGGACGACGGACCGCTGGGTATCCCGGAAGTAACCCATTTTGTTCCATTCAATAAGACCCCATTATTACCATTTCCGGACCCATCGGCTGTTTGTGTACCTGAACCTTCTCCAAAAGGGAAATAAAGCAGTCTGTTCGTCGGATCTACAAGCGAATGTTGCAGATCGCGCAAGCGGGCTATTTCTGGCGCACTGAGTCCTCGTCCATATACCACCACTTCGTCCATGGTGCCCAGGAATTGTTCATAATTACCGGAATAAAAATTCCCAAGTGTGAATGCAGCTGAAGCGTTCATGGATGAACTCAGGTTTTGTGTGGCGTCCAGAACTCCGTTCACGTATAAACGGGCAACACCATTGATCCGGGTCATAGCCACATGATACCAGGTGTTCGCCGCTATCGAAGAGCTACCCCAGATATAGCCCTGTAGATACCCAACCAATCTGCCTTGATAGATATAGAACTCGAGGCCGTTCGTTCCACTTGCCGGATAGTTGTAGTTACCTGCAATACAATTGGCTTTCTGCGGATTCGGCACATTGACCCATGCACTTACCGTGAAATCCTGTGTGCCATTTAGTAATACGGATTGGGTTATTACGCGATCATCGTTCCCATCGAAGTATAAGGCGTAATTCTGATTACTTCTAAATTTAGCATAAATGCTGTGATTGCTGCGGACTTGCTGGAGCGTGTAGGTATTTCCGCTCACCTGCACGTGAACACCGTCAACGAACACACTGTCCAGCACGGCATTCTGCTCGGGAGTGAATGTAAACACCTTTGAGCTATCTCGCTTTACACTAACCGCACCGGAAGGACTGATACTTCCAAAATTCCCCGAACCGGCCTGTATGGTATAAGTAGGTGTAGGCCCATTATTGTAAAGCAAACTCACTCTGCCTGATGAATAGCAACTTACTGCAATACTTTGCCGGCCGTCGCCTAAAATGTCGGCGCTCACTATATTGTATGGACCTGCAGCTACCCCGTAGTTCTCAACATTGCCAAAACTTCCATCTCCATTACCGGGGAAAAACGAAAGCGAAGACGAAAATTCATTTGAGGAAAGGATATCGGCTCTTCCGTCGTTATTGAGATCGCCGGCATAAACGCCGGTTCCTGAGGAGCTTTTCCGAGTGTTTGAGCACTTCCAAACGAACCCGATGATGCGAGATGGACATATACAGAAGCATTGGCGCCACTGCCCATGGCAATGTCGGGATAACCGTCGCCATTGAAATCGGCAGAGCTGATGTTTCCAGGACGATTACCCGTGTTAAGGTACGAGATGGTCGAATAACTACTCGTTGACCCTGTTCCCTTGAAGAAAATGAATTGATTGTTATCCGGGCTGCTCACAACGATGTCCGGGTTGCCATCCTGATCGTAATCCCGGATGTTCACGTCAAAAGCATAGAGCGCCTTGATGCTGACCGGATTGGAAAAAGTTCCGTTGCTGCTGCCGGTATAGATCGTGATATTATTGGAATAATAGTTTGCCGTGACCAGATCAGGGTTTCCGTCCTTGTTCAGATCTCCCAGGGTATGGTAGAATGCAAGACCTTGACCTGTAACATAATTCTGCGCGGATCCAAAACCGCCTGAACCATTATTGAGCATTACAGAAACACATGGCTGAATGGAACCATTGTATCCGGTAAAGGTGAGATCCGGATAGCCGTCTTTATTCAGATCGGTGGCTTGTACACTATATACCCATGAACCACCAACATTGTAACTACTTGGTGGAAAGGCATAGCTTCCGGAAGAATTTCGATAATGTATCAATACCCGCCCACTTGTTGTGCTGGTACTTGCAATATCGATAAGCCCATCACCATTGAAATCAGCCAATGCTGAGAGGTAGGTTTCTGATACCGCCAGATTTACTGGACTGTTGAATAGCGACTGTGCACCTGCCATCACAGTTGAAAGGCAGACGAATGCGAATAAGAAAGGTGATCTCATGGTGGATTTGTGGATGTCCATCAAAAGTCCTCCTCGGATCCCTTCGGGGAAATAGCATTAAAATGTGATTTCGTCAGGTTCCTGCTTTACCGTTTCATTCGAAAGGCACATCTTCTCCGGCAAATTTGGTCCATTCCTCAGGTGTGAGCGAACGGTTATTCTGCTTACGCAATGCAGAAGCCATCAGGTCAATGGACACCGGGTATATACGAACGGTTTTATCCTTACCACAGGATATGAGTTTGTCCCCTTCGCTGTCGAAGGCCACATCCATCACCCAGCCATCGTGCTCCCTGAACTCCACAGGGCTTGGATTGAGCTCAGCCACATTCCAGAGTCGTACAACCCCGTCCAGAGACGATGTAGCGATCAGATTGCTTTTTGGATGAAATGCTATTCCCTCTATTCCCGCTTTATGACCGCTCAAAACGCTCAACGGTTTATCGGTATTGGAGATGGAATATACTGCCGAATACCCATTCCCGGTTCCGATCGCGAATTCCGTTGCCTGCTTGTTCAACGCCAATGCTTTGATCCTGCCCTTGTCAGTCTTGAAGATCAGCTCCGGTTTACCTTCTTTTCCAGGGTCTAATTTGTAAATATTCCCGTTCTCACATCCGGCCAATAGCAATTTTCCATCGTCGCTAACGGCAAGGGATAGCAAACGTGTGCCAAAATGGTAGGTCCGTTTTACCGCATAGTTCTTCATGTCGACAACCTTCACGGTGGAATCGAGACTGGCCGTGTACAGTGCATCGTCATTCCAAACCATATCCATGATCTCGCCCTTGTGTTTGATGTCGATCTCGCGCGGCGCCTGAGTCAAAGAGTTACCGGTGATCTGGAATAGTTGCAAGTGATGATTTTCACAATTGGCTACCACCATCGTTCCTGCCGCATTGCTGTTCACATTATCCAGGAAAAGCGGGATAGCTGTTGACTTTCGGGAAGTAAGCGGAGTAGTTGTCTGATTCGTGAGAACTAATGTTCCGTCGTTCCCAACACTCGCAAATTCCATAGTGCCGGGAATGTATTCAACAGACTTCACCACATCGGAATGCATCCGGTGCATGTAATCCGATTTATTCTGAGAGAGTCGATATGCCGAGAACAATGCTGCAAAGATCTCCGCATCCATATGATCTCCACCATACTTTTTATTGAGATCGTAGGCTTTTAGTGCCAAGAGTCCCTTCACCGATTGATCAAATGTATAATCCTGAGCCAACTTTGATTTGATGGCCAGGTTCTGTGCAAGCGAGAGCATCTGCAGTTTCGTTGCTTTCTTTTCAGACTTTTCCGCTTCCATGCGCAAACTGTCGGAAATAACGCGCTGCCTGTCCGCCTTACTTCGGTCAGCTACGGCAGCATCCCTTGCCTTTCGGGCCTCAGACTCTGCCATCTCCGCCAATTCACGCGCCCGCTTCGCCTCTTCAGCACTTTGAAGGGCGTAATTGCGCTGTTTTTCAGTCTCCTTCTGCTGCATCTGAGCCTTTTGCTCTTCTGCTTGCGCCTTGTCGAGATTTAATTCGGCCAGGCGTTTCTGCTCTTCGGCGAGTTTCTTTTGACGCTCCGATTCCTGCTTTTCGAGAAGGGCTGTTTGGGCATATCTTCTGGACGTATTTCGCTCCGTGAACGCCCAGAGACTTAGCGCCGATAGAGCGAGCAGAAATACGATCACCGCTGTTTGCTGAATGCGGCGTTTGCGTTTCAATTCGGCTATGGCATATTGTTTTTCCCGATAGCTGGCATCAATGAAGGTTTGGGCGAGGTCGTACTGTTCGTTGTATTGCTTCGCCCAGTTTTCATTTTGATGCTGCTTCTCGCGCCAATCCAGTGCGATCTGCAGGTCAGGGTCGCGCCAAAGTCCCGCCTTATCCTGCTCGTAGAGCAGGGCATTATTTGTTATGCGCTGGTATAGTTCTGCCGATTCAGCCTCTTCATTCACCCAATCGCTCAGCTTCCGCCAAACACGCATCAAACTTTCATGGGAAATATCGAGAATGCTGTTGCTGTTGAGTGGTACAACTTCCGGGGGCATAATGAATCCCCTTCCTTGTTTGCGGAATATATCGGCCACTTCGATGATCTGTGCCTCCGAAACACCTACAATGGAGGCAACCTCATTAACCGGAGTGGGACGTCTGATCCCGCGATTGTCCCCACCCTTCAAGGTTATGGTACGGAACAGGATCTCTGCTATATATTTTTTCTTCTCGGTGTCGAGTTCATTATAGGCTTCTTCCGCATGGATCGATAAGGCATTGTCCATCCCTCCGGTGGCTTCATAATCGGCGATCCCGATTGGGTCGTTCGGATTGTTCTTTTCTCTCCAAACCTCCCAGGTACGCATCAGTACATGCTGCAATACAGGGAGCCGATCGTGCTCATTCCCAATTTCGTCGAGCAAATGCTGCACAAGTCGCGGATCGATCTTGGTTCCACTCAGCCCCAACGGACCGGTTATACATTTGGTCAGCTCGTCACGTCGCATCCTCGGGATCAGGAACTGACCGTCGTTGATCGCCTCCGGCAGACCAATATAGCGTTCACAATCGCCGAGAAAATCGGATCTCAAGGTTAGAATAACGTGAATGGGCACATCACGCTGACCCACTGAACGCAAGAGTGTTTCCACGAAATGGGCGCGGATCGAATCATTTTCCTCGGAATCCGCCGTATCGTAACGGAATATCTCTTCAAACTGATCGACGAGCAGCAGCAACTTGGCCCCGTCGCGCATCAAGGGGCGCATCAGCTGGACCAAACCTAAAGGATTTCGCTGAAGTACCTGTAGATTCTCATCAAAACCCGATGCCCCATCTGTAACTAATGAAATGGCCTCAGCCAGAGAATGAAGGGGATTTTCTCCAGGTCGCATCACCGCGATCTGCCATCCACTTTCCTCGTGCTTCATGCGTGGCAACAACCCCGCACGAATGATGGATGATTTACCACTGCCACTCGTACCCACTATAGAAACGAAGTGATATACATCCAGTTTCCGCAAGATCTCATCCAAATGCCGTTCTCTCCCGAAAAAGAGATGCGACTCATCGGAACTGAATGGCCTTAGGCCGGGAAACGGATTCTGCAATGCCATCAAATTTTGATTATCCCCTTCAATCTTAAAACAATTATCTTAAGTTTACACGGTTATGACCCTAATTCTTAGCATCATTTCAGGCGCACTTGCTCTGTTACTCATGATCATGTTGGTGCGCTATACAAGTTTTGTCAAAGCAACAAAAGAATTGTCGGAGAAAACAGAGCATGTTCTTAACAGTCCGGTTCTGCTCAAAATCGAGATGAGCAGGAATTCCTTGCTGAACAAGATCGCTCAACAATTCAATGAACTGATCCGACGTGTTCAGGAACTCACCAAAACCAGAGATTATCTTCAGGAAGAAAGTGAGAAGATCCGCAAACTCGACACAAAGCTGAAGGACTTCAAGGAATCCATATCCCAGATCACCTTGCTCACCGATATCGGTAAACAGATCACCTCATCACTAGACATGAAGGAAATTCTCAAAACGGTTCATCACTATGTTTCTTCCAGTATGGATGTTGAAGAAGTGGAATTGCTGCACTTCATGGGTAAGAAGCGTTTTTATAAATCGCTCGACCGAAGCGGAAAGATCGCCGAATACGAACAAGATCAGAACAATAAAAGAGACAGCGTTCTCAATTGGGCCCTGGAAAATAACAGGGAGGTTCTGCTGAACGATGCCGTTGCGGATTACGGGCAATATGTATTCGACCCCATCATCAGTTTAAGTGGTAAGAAACCGGCCTCACTCGTATGTATCCCGCTCATGCTCAAGGATAAATTCGAGGGAGCCATCGCAGTGTGGAGCAGTAAACAGAATGCCTATACGAGCTATCACATCGATTTTATAAGGAGTATCGCTTCTTACCTTTCGGTTGCGATCGATAACTCCAATGTTTACGAACTGCTCAGCTTGAGCAAAGAAGAAATTCAACAGGAAAAGGATAAATCGGAAAAACTGTTGCTGAACATTTTACCTGCCGATATAGCCGAAGAATTGAAGGCCACCGGTCATGCCGAGGCCCGGAAGATCGACAACGTGTCTGTTTTGTTTTCCGATTTTGAAAATTTCACAGGAATCAGCGAGAAACT
Source organism: Flavobacteriales bacterium (assembly GCA_020635435.1). Taxonomy (GTDB): domain Bacteria; phylum Bacteroidota; class Bacteroidia; order NS11-12g; family UBA9320; genus VMDK01. The sequence continues at coordinate 1,025,371 of JACJZU010000001.1, read as the reverse complement.
AAAACCGGAGGAATTAGTTGCCGATCTGAACTTATACTTCAAGCGCTTCGATGCAATCATGATCAAATATGGTCTGGAAAAGATAAAAACCATCGGAGATGCCTACATGGCAGCGGGTGGCATGTGGGGTAACGATGATGGCGCCGCCCGGAATACCGTCTTAGCGGCCATTGAAATGCAGGACTACATCAAGGAGATTCGCACCAAAATGGAAGCAGAAGGTCGAAAAGGATTTGGAATGCGCGTGGGGATTCACACCGGACCTGTAGTTGCAGGAATCGTTGGCGATACGAAGTTCCAGTACGACATATGGGGCGATACCGTAAATACTGCAAGCCGAATCGAGAGCGGTGGTGTTGTAGATAAAGTGAACATTTCCGAACATACCCATGAATTGGTGCGGAATGAAAAGGATCTGAATTTTGAATTCAGGGGGAAAGTTGAGGCCAAAAACAAGGGTGAGATTTCGATGTACTTCGTTCATCGCGCGTAGTGGCAAGATTCACCCGATCTTCAGGTTCGCTCGAACTTGAAAAGCAGGACTGACCTGACAGGAATTTGAATTCACAAGAAAGCACGAACGATCAAAATGCGTGCTTTTAAACAAATCGCTTATATTTGGCTTCTATGGTGTTAAGAACCATTGATGTCTCCAAGGTAAAACCGCAATCCGCATCATTCCTGTCGAGGGTGGGATTGTACTTCTCCCTCTTGCTCTCTATTGGATTCTTGAACGCTTGTTCGGATAATGAAGCCGTTTTGAAAGAAAGTTCTGGGACCACGGTGTATCATGTGAAAAACGGAAATGAAGTTGTGAGTAGAATGATCACAACCCGAGATGGCGGCATCATGATGGTTGGGAGTTATGGTAATGATGCATTTTTATTCCACATGGGGAGTGATGGTGAGGAGAAGTGGCATGTAACTATTAGTGAAAGTGGTCTCGACGCGTTCAACGATGTATGTGAAACCAGTGATGGAGGATTCGTGGTGTGTGGTTACACGAACTCCTACAGTTTGGGGGTGAACAATGTCTTTCAGGACGGCCTGGTCATGAAATTTGACCGCGATGGCAGGGAAGTTTGGAGAAGGACTTATGGGCTGGATCGGGATGATTGGTTAACCTCGATCGTTGAAGTTGAGAATGGGAATCTGTTTCTCGGGGGCATCAATCGCACCGATAATATGGATACCTGGATACTCAAGCTTGACCAAAATGGCCGCTTGATCTGGTCGAAACGATATGAAATTGGACCTTACTTCGACCTCTGCATGGATGTTGAAGTTAAACCAGACGGGAATTATGCCATACTCGGATATGCAAGTCCCAGCGGAGTGGCTTTCGAAATCAGAAAATACAGGATATACTTCGCTTCAATCCAGAAAGATTCCGGTACTATAAATCAAGGATGGATCTATGCGGAGGAAAGGACCGAACCCATTGATCCATTCCGGAACTTCCTCACCTTTCACAAGACATCCGATGGATTCTGTTGGATGGACAATTCATCTACTACTACCAACAAGCGCGTTGTTCTAATGGTACAGACCAACTTCTCCGGAGATGTTCTGAACAGCTCCTACATTCAGTCGGAAAAGTTCAATAAAATGGTTGATTTCAAAGTATCGAATGACGGGTTCGCATTATTCGGCTCCGAATATCCCGACCAGGTGCAGTTAACATCATCCAAAGGTTTAATGATGGAATTAGATAAATCAGGAACTGTCGTTTCCAGGATCTATTCAGGCAATGAAAATGGACAACGCGTATTATTCGGTGGCATTCAGGCAAATGGTCATTGGCGTTTGGGGGGATCTACCTGGAACGATCAGATAGGTAGAAGCAAACTGTTCCTTGAGAAATTAGATGTAAAAAGCGCGCAATGATCCACTCCAAGCCTATTCCATACCTTTCAAACGCAGCCATAGTGCTGTTCCTGCTCTTGGGAAATTGGTGTTGCCAGTCGGAGGCTCCGGTTAGTGAAGATACGCGGGAGACCTACCTCCGGGCCTATGTAAGTGACGGGGATTTCTTCCCGTCTGATATCGCCATTCTCGCGAACGGGGAAAAGCTCATTTCTACTACGAGTTTTGCCGATTTCAATTCCACTGTTCTGGTAAAGGTGGACGCAAATGGTAATTTCATCTCTAAAACAAAATACCAGACAGAATCCCGTTGGAGTCTTCCTTTCCTGGATCGGTTATCAGATCGCAAGATAATTATCAGTAATTGGCTTGCTCCAACAGCATATGTTCTGGATCAGGACGGTAACAAACTAAGCGGGGGCTCGTATTTCCCGGGTTTGGCCAATGCCTCAACACAGTACCAATTTTCGAGAACAGTTGAGTCCGATGATGGCTTTTTATACATTTCGGCCACGAATGGACCGGCTCATTCGGGCCTCTCAAGTAACTTGATAACGAAGTTAGATCGGAATGGCGATTTCGTTGAGGCCAGGTCGTTTCACGACGAATACTTTGACGTTGGAAACAAGTTTCTCAGCTTCAATATTTTCAAGGAAAAAGATGGCAATTACTCGGTGATCGGAAACCACTTCCCCAACTGGGTAAGAGCAGATTGGGGTGCCCCGGAACGTCTCTATGTGGCCAAATTCGGTTCCGGTGCTCAAATGGTCAATTATATCCCCTTTACGGACTCTTTGATCTCACAGGTATTGAATAGCTACATCGAAACTTCAGATGGAAATCTCGTCGTACTGGTGGCCCGGGATAATTACCTGCAAATTGATTTCAAAGAATCTCCCCGGGAATTTGAATTGATCAAAATTGATCAGGATCTAAATTTGTTATGGAAGAAGACCATCGAAATTGAAGGTATCAATCAATTGTCTCTCTATAACATGTCTGAATTGGAGAATGGAAACATTCTCCTGACCGGCGCCTGTTTAAGTAAAGACGGTTTGAATCCTCAGCCATGTATTATCGTTACTGATAAAAACGGTGCTGTGCTTTTTTACAAAGTATACAACCTCGGGGGAACGTCGTATTTCTTCTGTGGTAAACAAGATGGGGAGCATCTCATTTTTGCCGGAACTTCGAATACTTTGGGGAGAGGGCACGTTTCCAATCAACTTTTAGTCGTACGAACCGATCTTTTTGGCAACTACTAGTCGAATAGCGTACGTGTTGTCCGGAGAATCCTTTTGAGTTCAGGGAATCTCCAAATTGACACTTGGTCTTGATCTACCACAGATAAAACTGCAGTCTGTTAGTTGTTTCGGATAACCTTATAGGTTAAAGGAAGGCTATAACGCAAATTGAACTGTGCAACCCTTAATTTCACGTCATCGGAAACGTATTCGGAAGCGTAAATGAAATCTCCCTGACTGTAACGCTGATCCGGATCCGTCAAATTCTTTGCATACAGGTGATATTGTATGTCGATTGCCAAGGCTCCCTTAGGCAACAGATACGAGAACGTGCCACAGATCCCCCCGTAAAACTGCAACCTGTTTTTAGCCTTGAGGGTATTCGTGCTATAGATCTCCTCAGTCGGACTCACGGTATATCTGGAGATTATATTCACGTCCGAACTTGTCAGGAAATCAATGCCCCCAAGTAATCCGGCATCAAAGGATATCCGTTCCCGTTCCCAGAGTGTTCGACTGAAAGCAGTGGAAAATTGCATCATTCGGAACCGTTCGGTAGCCAGTTGCTCCCAGTTATTCGATGTGGTCTCCTTCGAGAACCTGACTCCCTTCAGCATCAGATCTGAACTCAGAACATAACTTTCTGCAATATGGGCGAATGCCGTTATACCTGCCTGAAATCCTCCCTTTCGAACAATGGACTGTGCATAGCTGAACTGCGAAAAATTCTCTTTCACACGGGGCATACTTGTGTTGGATCCGAATTTCAATCCAACCTGGATAAATGGCTCAACCCGGTACTTACTCAAAGCTCTCCGGAACTCCGACGGATCGTTTGATGGTTGATATTGATAGTCGGGCTTTAGCTGCAGCAATTTTTCTATGTTCCGGTCGCGTTTAGTGTCGTTCAAACGCTCCGTGTAGAGAATAGCCAATAACCTGTAACCTTCGAACTTATCTTCTTTGTTGTCCAAGGTATGGATGCACTCTTCCAACAGACTGATCGCTGCATCGATCTTTCCCTGTTGGGACATATAATTCGCATCGTACAATACATCACTGCACTGAGCCCGGACCAAAAAAGAACTCAGGAGCAGGTAACAACTCAATATAACTTTGACCCTTTTCACAATCACTCCTTAATCACTTTGTAATTCAAATGGATCCTGTACCCTGCGCAAATGGAGAGATTACTCAGCAACAGATCATCATCCATGTAGTAAAAGCTGCTGAATAATTCGCCGGAACTGTTTCGGGAATCGGCATTTGTGATCTGTCTGCCCGATCTGTAATAATTCATTTCCACAAAAACATGTCCCTGGCCCAGTTTATAGTATGAACCCAGTCCCAGTTGAATTCCTCTGTCACCTTGATTTCTTCTGTTCTTCGAATCAATATCGATCAGCTCAAACGAATTCCCGGAGCTGTGCTTAGCCTGAAAACTATTGCTGCTATTCAGCAAAAAAGCCCAGTAATACCCCATTTGAACATAAGGTCGAACCTTTGATCTCAGATCCGGCAGATAGGTTACAGAAAGCGGGAAGCTCAGATAACTGAGTTTCTCATCGGCAAGTAGCTCCCATGGATCAAAAGAATAATCCAGTTCGTAATTCTTGGTTAGAATGGATAGTCCCAATGCGCATGAAATACTCTTACTCAAGGAATAGGAACTGGAAACACTCGCCTGATATCCACCTTTACCGCGATAGGTTTTGTTGTTTCCACTCACAAAATAGGGTGTTTGAACCTTCGGAAGGGTGGCCGATGGGCCCAGTGAAAGGGCCATACCCAAACTGAATTTGGGAATTACGGTTACATCTCCCAGGAGCTTGACAAGTTCGTTCGGGTCCTTCAAATAGCTCGGTTTATAGGCCGGATTCAACTCAAGCATTTGTATGGCATATTGCCTGGCTTCCTCATATTGATTCAGACCTAAATGAGCCATGGCAAGCAGGCGATACGCCGACCATTGCACGTCCGTATCCAATGAATCCTTTGGAAGTGCTAAACAAGAATTGCCGATCTCAATGATCTCCCTGAAGTCACCTTTGGAATATAAGATCTCGGCATTTTCTAACCGGGTCTTTGGGTTTTCAATATCCTGGGCATGTGTTTCTCTATAGCCAAGAAGTAGGATTAACGTGAGTACCATTGAATAAACCAATGCCAAATAAGCTGTATAGAAAGAACCACATCGCATGAATCAATGCAATATAAGATCTTCTGAATAAAACACAACGCGAAATAGCGTTTAGCTATCTATATCTGTCCGGCAATGGCTTCATTCACATTGATTATATGGTCTCCCACTCGTTCCAGTGAAGAGAACAGGTTGCTATAGATCATTCCGGCCTTTACGCGGTAATTTCCCTTCTCTATATTTCGCAAATGCTCTTTTCTCAATTTATTGCGCAATTCATTGATCTCATTCTCCTTGGCCCTGGCTTTTTGCAGATCCACGTACCGATAATCCTTTTCCAAATGCCCGATCATGATGTCAAAGGCTTCATGAACCGTTTTCATCAACTCATTTAACTTATCGCGTTGGTTCTGTTCGAACCAGATCTTCTCCTCATTCTTGCGCTCTATGCCACGCGACATCTCGTAATAGATATCCCCGATCCGTTCCAGATCATTCACAATGGACAGAATACTCCGAAGATGAAGGGAAGATCCCGGGGTTAGCTCCCCTTCCGAAACTTTAGTCAAATAATTCGTGATCTCGATCTCCATTTTATCGGTGATGTCCTCGTACCTGGCAATTTTCTTGATGATCTGCTTCCGGATCTTACCATCCTTCTCATTGATTAATTCGTAGGTCATCACGCCCATCTTCTTAGTGAGACCTGCGAACTTGGCAGCTTCTTTTTTCGCCTCGATAAGCGATAACTCCGGTGTTTGTACGATACCCGAACTTATGTACTCCAGACGGAAGATCTCATCGTCCTCACCTCTGGAAGGAACCGTTTTAATGGCCAGTTTTACGAGGAAGGGAACAACCCCGATCAAGAGGAGAACGTTTGACAGATTGAACGCAGTGTGGAAGGCAGCCAAAGCCACCGTGGCAGATTCCCCGTCTGTATAGGGGTCGCCGGGGGTGATCTTTGCGACCAATTTGAGGAAGTAAGGGATGAAAAAAACCATCCAGGTAACCCCGACCACATTGAACAGGGTATGAATACGAGCCGAACGCTTCGCATGCACATTCCCTACCAAGGATGCAAGCTCCGCGGTAATGGTTGTTCCTATATTCTCCCCAAGTATCATCGCCGCCCCTACGTCAAAGGGTATGATACCCTTTAAAACGAGAGTTAGCGTAAGTGCCATAGCGGCGCTCGACGACTGGACAACGATGGTAACCAGGGTCCCCAATATCACGAACATGATACGTCCTAAAAAGGGATGATCCGAAAATTGTGCGAAGAAGTCGATGAGAGGAGAGTCCGCACCGAGATCGGGTACCGCATCTTTTAATGCCCCCAGGCCCATGAACAATATCGCGAACCCGATGATCGCATTGGCACTGGCCTTGTACTTCGCACGTGGCATGAACATCATCGGTGCACCTAAACTTATGATCACCAGCGCATACGCCGATATGCTGATCTTGAATCCAAAAACAGATATCAACCACCCGGTGATCGTCGTTCCAATATTCGCTCCCATCATCACACCGGCCGATTCTACCAGAGTTAATAACCCGGCATTCACAAAACTTACCGTCATTACCGTTGTGGCCGACGAAGATTGAAGCAAGCCTGTTATTAAGAACCCGCTCAGTACACCGATGTAGCGATTGCGCGTCATGCCACCAAGTATCTGACGCATTTTTCCTCCGGCTCTCTGTTGCAGTCCTTCACTCATCAACTTCATGCCAAATATGAAGAGGCCCAATGAGCCAAACAGAATGAGAATACGCATCAATCCCCAGGGACGATCGGTAGTTACTGAACCCTCCTTGGACCAAACCATAACTTCACCGCTCTCCAGAGAATCCTTTGGTAGCTCCTTCAGGTCACCTCCATCGGCGCGAGCTCCGATCTGCCAGATGTACTTTTCAGCACCTTGAAGTCCGGTTAGTTCGAATTGGGTTTGATCCCCGGCAATCAAACCTGTATACATCCATGGTTTGGTCTTGTCCAGCTTCCGCTTGTAGCGAATAACCAGTTCCCGCACTTTCCCAACATCGGCGTACCGAAGATTCCACGTTAAACTCCCCCCCGCTTCCTTACTTTTGGCGTGCAGGTTCTCGAAACTCTCACTGCTCAATGCGACGAGATCGGCAACCGGAGCTGTTGTATCACTTGGTGAACCAGAGATCGAATCCACCGAAGCAGAAGCATGTGTAGAGGAAAAAAGGGAAATCAGGAATAAAAAGGAAAGAATCAGTCTGTTTGACATACAGTTGCTGAGTTAAGAATTCGACCCGGCAATGTTACAGTAATATTACGGACCAATGCTAACTATCGAACAAACTCCGGATCCTAATCCTGGTGTAGCCCTATGATCGCACTAAAGTCATTTCTCGAGAAGAAACTTGTACAACTGCCCCGATTCGTCCTTTGAAAATAGCTTCAGATTTGGCCAAATTCTATTTGCGAGCTATCGGTACCTGCTCAAAAGGCACAGCAAAGAGCACTCCCCGGGAGACCCCTCTGAGGTGGTCCCAAAAAGTTGGACAGTAATTTCAAGAAGATAAATTACAACCTGCGAAGAGACCATTCCGCTTTGGAGTACAAAACTCCTTCCCAGGCGTATCATTTGGCAGCTTGAAAAGAAATAGTAACTTTAAACCAAGATAAAACTGTTTGACGAAGGGGACCACCTCAACTCATAACGCATAGTATAAATGTACTGACCCTTGCTAGAAATCAATACAGATCTAACATGTAAATCAATCTCAAGCATCTAAATCATCAGAGAACAGATTCGCCCACAATGATTAACGATTAATTGCTAACCATAAAGAGTATTCATGAAGGCAAGAAATCATACTACTGTATACCTACAACTGAATTCTCACTCTCAGAATGAACCCGAAAAGGACACATGGCTGAAGTGAAATAACATGTGTATATTCCGACATACTAAACTCCATTATTGATGAAAAACACTATCGTACTTCTGATTACTCTTGCTTGCACCTCTCTGATTGTTAGTGCCCAGTCTGAAACCCTTAAGATTAGCACAATAGACAAATCAACGGCAAGAATGGACCCCGTCCACATTACCAAAATCTTCACTCAACGTGGTCTGGATAGCCTGATAGACACACGCGCTTCCATCACCTATGTACGCAGATTTTCAAAGCTCCGTAAAGAAGAAAAAAAATACAAAACACGCGTGAATAAATTCCAAAACCGAAGGTATTTTATCTATTACGACAGTACGAAACACTATATCGGTGGAAAAAATGGTGAATATGAAGACTACTACTTAGGAATGGCGGTATGGATGAAAAATATAGAGAATTCACTGAGAGAAAGAAGAAACTTACGACAATTTGAAGTGACCGTGGCTGACAACCCCCAGGGCACTGACGACCAACTCGATATTGAAAGGCAAAGGGAAAGAATATGGGACATATATGTAGACAGCATCAATGATGCCCACAATCTATCCGTAGAATACTTCTTTAAGTATAGAAATACACGAAAACTGGTGTTTGGTGTAGGAAAAGGAAAAGATAAATCCCTTAGGACATCATTATTCTACGAAAACAACTTGGAAGGCAAACAAAACCGATTCTTAAACAATTATGGACTCAACTTTAATCAAAATGGAGTGCCGGTTGTAACAACCGAACTATTCAAGGATTATTTTCCTTATGTCAGATTTTCCGTTAGCACAGTGATGAATTCAACCGCCCCAGACACCAATGCTATTGGTTCAGATGACTTAAAAGAAGATGCACTTCAAAGGATTATAGCAGGTGGAGGCAATGTAGTAGGGAAACTGTCCTCACCAATCTTTCACTATACAAATACATCTGAAGGCATTCTGGATCTGCACTCGACTGCAAACGTCAAATTTGGAATTGATGTCCCACGTCTTGGCACCCTTGATAACGACGTCAATCTAATGGCTAATCCATATGTCAATATGGGATTAGTATATAACGGTTATAAAGGTGACATTGCTATCCTTGGTGATGTATCTTTTGGATACCTACGTGGAAGTAGTCAGTATTATGACTACCTTGGAATTGATAAGAACTCCAGCATCAGGAATCGAGGGATGTTTATGCATAAACTAGAATGTGGGTTTGCATTTGGAAGGGCACTTAGATTGACCTACGGGTATCTTTTCGGTGATGAATACTGGAGATCAGAGAATGTAAATCAGATCTCGGTGGTATTCGTACCAAATTAACGGTGTCGATGGAACACAGCTATAGGCAGCGCCGCTACAGTCTAAATTGAGGTGGTCCCATAAAGTTGGACAGTAATTTCAAGAATATAAATTGCAACCCAATGAAGAGAACCAAACGAACATTCAGTTCAGCCTTCAAAGCTGAAGTAGCCTTAGAGGCAATCAAAGGAATTAAATGTACAACTAACCTTGATGACTAACATTATTTTTTCTTTGTAATTATAAATTTCTTGATCGTGTCATAAGGTCTCTTTCCAAGATTTCGGTACCCTCTATGTGGTCTTTCATAATTGTAATGTTCTAACCAACGATCAAAGTCATACTGTAGATCATCCACGTTGGTGTACAATGTTTTACGGAATGCTGCTACTATGAATTCTTCTTTGACGGTTCGTATAAATCGTTCAACAAAACCATTAGATTGTGGGCGTCGGACCTGTGTTCTTCGATGTTCAATGTCGTTGAGTTGCAGAAATAATTCGTAGGGATGTGCATCGGTTCCACAGAATTCTCTGCCATTATCGGTCAGTAGAGTTTCAATATCAATCCCCCACTCTTTGTATATAGGCAGGACATCGTTGTATAATACGGAAACGGCTGCCTCAGGCTGTTTGGATGTATGCAGAATGCCGAATCCAAAGGAGGAATAGGTGTCGACCACACAATGCAAATAAACTCTACCTATGCCCGAAATTGTGCCTACCATTTTGGTGTCCTGGCTGAGTAACTCTCCCGGTTTTGAGGACTCTACGTGGCGTTCTCCAAAGGCAGGGTTCATTTTCTCGATCTGTTTGATCTGTTCTTGAGTCAACTCAAGCCCCTCTTGAAGATGACGTTCCTCCAGTCGCATGAGTCGATCGTATTTGGAGGCCATATTGTGCCGTATAAGGATTTTCTGAACAGTAGGAGAGGGATGTGTTCCATTAACTGTGTCAATTCAGATATTCAGTTTAAGTCTATCTCCAAAAATAATTGAAAGTTGTGCTAGTGTTTGATTCCAATTGTGTACCGGCCTGTTCCACTTGGCGCAAATATTCTCCTGAGCCAGGAAGAGCAGCTTCATCAGCGCGTCTTCAGAGGTAAAGGCTCCTTTGCTCTTGGTTACATTCCGGATTTGTCTGTGGAATCCCTCAATGATGTTTGTTGTGTAAATAATCCTGCGGATATCCGGAGTGTATTGGAAGTAATTGGAGAGCCTGGGCCAGTTTTTACGCCAGGAGTCGATGACCTTTGGGTATTTAAAGCCCCAGTTGGACTCTAATTGGTCAGGTATTTTTCTGCCTGCTCTTTGGTAGTGGCTTTGTAGACCGGTTTTAAATCGGTCATAAAAGCCTTCACGTCTTTGTAGGACAGGTACTTCTGTGAGTTGCGGATCTGATGCACAATACAGAGCTGAACTTCCGTGTAGGGGAAGATAGACTCAATGGCATCTGCAAAGCCGGTCAAGTTGTCGATACTGGCAATGAAGATATCCTCGACACCTCTGTTATGTAGATCGGTGAGTACCTGAAGCCAGAATTTAGCCCTTCATTCTCTCAATATACATCCCAGAAGTTCTTTGTAACCCTCTTGGTTTAGCCCTATTATACAGTACGGCACGGTTGATAACACGGCCTTCATGACGTACTTTGTAATGGATGGCATCCAGCCAAACAAAGGGATAAACCTGTTCAGGGTCTGTTGCGCCATTCTTGCACCAATGGCAAGATCTTATCAGTCACCCTGCTCACGGTTGTTGCAGATACGTCCAAGCCATAAAGCTCTTGCAGGTGATCACTAATGTCGCCGTAGCTTGCGCCTCGTGCATATAGTGCCAGGATCGACGATCAAGATCGACACCCAAGCTACGTTGACGTTTGGGAACAAGCTCCGGTTCAAAGGAGCCATTGCGATCGCGAGGAGTCGCAATCTCTACAGTACCCAAAGAAGTCTTCAGCACTTTCCTGCCTTTGCCGTTCTTACGGTTGGGCTTGTCTTCCTCCTCGATATGAGCTTCGAGTTCACCAGCCAAAGCCTCTTCCAGAAAATCTCGTAGAAGTGGCGTTAATACTCCTTCCTTGCCCAATAAACTCTCGCCCTGCTTCAACCGCTGAGCAGCCGACTTCTTGAAGGCTTCAAAATCAAATTTTTCTTTCTTTTCCATGTGTCAAATTAATATATCGTTTGAAACTAGTTGACACAGTTATTGAAACACTCTCTAGGAGAGCTAACACCAATGTTCTGAAGTTTGAGCATGTCACTAAGCTTGATGCAACCCCATCCCGGATGCTCCTGACTCAGAGCAATGATCTTTTGTTCTACCTCTGCAGAGGTCGTCTGGGGATGGGTGTGATGGATAGGAGGTAAGTCTTTCAATCCCTCTAAGCCATGCTCCTCAAAACGCTTTTTCCAGGCATAGAAACTTGTGCGATCCATACCAGATCGCTTACATGCCTCTGTGATGTTACCCAGATTTTCCGCCAACTTCAGCACACTTAATCTTTTACGTGCAAGCTTCTCTTTTGGATCCTTGGCCGTCATACGGCCTAAATTAGTTGATTCCATCTTCTTATTTTTATCTAATTTAGTTTTAACAACTTTGTTAGACAAGAAGATTAGTCATACAAATTAAAACTGTATCTGAGCTTGCCCAGGAGTATGGGCTACACCCTACTCAGATAGTCCAGTGGAAGAAACAGTTTTTGGAGCAGAGTGCCTCAGTTTTTGAAAACGACAAGAAGCTCAATGAAGAGTTGGATCAACTCAAATCGGAGCGAGACGAGCTCTTTCGGCAAATAGGTGTGTTAAATTTTGAGAACAACTGGTACAAAAAAAAACTCAAATGATGTCGACCAAAGACAAGGTGCAACTCGTAGAGTTGGAGGGCTCAGAGATCCCTATAGCACATCAGTGCAGGATCGCGAAGCCGTTTGTATTATGTTCCCAAAGGTGTACCGAGCAAAGAGCTGGAGATGATGCGTATTCTGGATGAACTGTATATCGAGGATCCCACGAGGCACGCGCAGGATGTGTAAAGAACTGTCTAAGCGAGGCTATGATGTCGGCCGTACACGTCGTTTGATGGAGGTGATGCGCTTGAAGACCGTCTATTGCCGTCCAAGAACCACCATTATTGACCCTGCACAATACAAATACCCATACCTGCTAAGGAACCTGAACATCGAACGCGTGAATCAGGTGTGGGCTATGGACATCAGTTACATCCCTATGAAGACCGGGTATATGTATTTATTGGCCATCATCGACTTAAAGAGCAGATATATAGTGGGTTGGAGTCTGTCCAACACCATGGAAACGTCCTGGGTCATTGCACTCTTACAAGAGGCCTTTGCAATCTATGGGAAACCTGAGATCATAAACACAGATCAAGGCAGTCAGTTTATCTCAGAGGAGTACGTAAAATTCATTAAATCTCACCAAACTATACAAATATCCATGGACGGGAAAGGAAGAGCTATCGACAATGTCTACATCGAGCGGTTCTTCAGAACCATCAAATATGAGAAGCTATACCTACAAGAACTCAACAACGGACACCAGGTAGAACAAGCTTGCAGAGAGTTCATTGAGTATTACAACCTGCGAAGAGACCATTCCGCTTTGGAGTACAAAACTCCTTCCCAGGTGTATCATTTGGCAGCTTGAAAAGAAATAGTAACTTTAAACCAAGATAAAACTGTTTGACGAAGGGGACCACCTCACCTCCTCCTTCTAAGAAGGCATTATTCGCTGGGTCAGGAAACGATCGATCCATTGCCAACAACGGTAAGTGGGGAGGCAAATTCAAGTCTGCCGTCCTTGTCCTCCGCCATCAGGATCATACCTTGACTTTCAATCCCGCGCAGTTTTCGAGGTGCCAGATTGGCTACCACGATAACCTGTTTTCCGATTACCTCATCCGGATTGAAATGCTCGGCAATGCCCGAAACAACCGTGCGTTGTTCAAATCCCATATCCAGCTTCAATTCCAATAATTTATCCGCCTTGGGCACCTTGGTCGCTGCTGTGATCATACCTACGCGCAGATCGAGCTTTGCAAAATCATCATATGCTATAGCCGGTTTGAGCTGTATTTCTTCCTCCATGGATTCCTCAATTACGGGTTGTGCAAGTTTATCGACCTGAGGCTGTATCTCTTCATCTTCGATCTTTTTGAAAAGCAGGCCGAGATCTGCAAGCTTCATCCCAAAGGCCGGTTCCAAGTTGCCGAAAATTGCCTTTATACGGACACTTGTCTCCGGCAGGAAGGGTTCTATTGCGTTTCCGAACGTCCAAACAAGTTTGAGCGAGGTATACAAGCAGTTCCGCACGTCCTGCAAACCGCCTTCTTCCTTGATCCTCATCCAGGGGGCCTGTTCCTGCAAATACTTATTACCCAAACGGGCTATCTGAAGCAATTCCGACTGCGCATCTCTGAACCGGAACTGATCGGTCGAATCCTCTGCCTTTTGAACCCAATGCAATGCATCCTGCAGCACCTCCTCATCAACCCGGGCTTCAGGTATCGAACCTTCAAAATACTTCTGGGTAAGTACCACCACCCGATTCACCCAATTCCCTACGATAGCCACGAGTTCATTGTTCACCCTTGCCTGATAATCTTTCCAACTGAAATCAGCATCAGCCGTTTCCGGCATAATGGAAGTGAGCACATAGCGCAACTCATCATTCCTTCCCGGCAGATCTCTCAGATACTCATGCAACCAAACAGCATAATCTCTACTTGTAGAAATTTTGGAGCCTTCCAGGTTCAGAAATTCATTGGCGGGAACATGTGTTGGCTGTATGTACCCTCCATGGGCATGTAACATGGCCGGAAAGATGATGCAATGGAAAACGATATTGTCCTTTCCAATGAAATGGGTAAGCTCCGTTTCGGAATTCTTCCACCATAATTCCCAATCGTCGCGTATCTCCCTCGTTGCACTAATATATCCAATGGGCGCATCAAACCACACATAAAGCACTTTATCCTTCAGATCAGGAAGGGGTACCGGTACCCCCCAATCCAGATCGCGGGTCATGGCGCGTGGTCGAAGTCCATCCTTCAACCAACTCTTGCATTGCCCGAGCACATGCGCCTTCCATTGCCCCTCCCGGGAAGCTATGAATGCATTCAGAAACTCATCCTGAAGCTTATCGAGAGGCAAGAACCAGTTTTTCGTTTCCCTCAGAACAGGCAGATTACCCGTGAGCGCCGACCTCGGATTGATCAGATCCCTGGGACTGAGTGAGGAACCGCACCTTTCACATTGGTCGCCGTATGCATTTTCATTTCCACATTTCGGACATGTACCCACAATGTACCTATCTGCCAGAAACTGACCTGCCTCCTCATCGAAGTACTGTTCGTTCGTCTGTTCCGTGAATACCCCGGCGTTGTAAAGCGTTGTAAAGAACTCCTGTGCCGATCTTTTGTGAAGTTCGGTACTTGTTCTGCTGAAATTGTCAAATTGAAGTCCCCATTGCTCCAAACTTTCCCTGATCTGGGTATGGAACCTGTCAACGATCTCCTGGGGTGTAACTCCTTCCTTCCGGGCTCTCAGCGTAATGGGTACACCGTGTTCGTCCGTTCCACTTACAAAAAGGACATCTTTGCCCTGCTTGCGTAAGTGGCGAACATAAATATCACTGGGCAAAAGGCACCCGGCCAAATGCCCTATATGGATCGGCCCGTTCGCGTATGGCAGGGCGCAGGTTACCAGATGGCGTTTTGCTTCAGACATGGCTGCAAAAATACAACCTCAGTAAGCCCGCGGAGTTCCTATCTAGGGAATAATGATCTTCTGCATGAAGAAGACATTCCGTTTTCGTTTCACATCGCGGTCTCCCTTATTCTTGATGTTCTGAGAACCGTAACTGATGAAACTATTCCCGTAGAAGTGCTCCACCGTTCCCGTACTCGCCCGTACCTTGTCGTTCGAATTTTCGCTCAGTAACTCTACATCGGCCTCCTCAACCAGATCCCCTTCGTCCAGCACCCGTGTTTTCAGGGTACTACCGTCAACAAATGCCATTTTGATCAGGTCATCGTTCACATTCAGCTCAATGAAGCGCTTCACGTAGAATGGTTTTTGAAATGGCCACATCTCGAAAATATGATCCTGAAGCTTTTCACCTTCTGCGTTAAAACTGCTCAATACGGCGTGGGTGTATTGATATCCGTCGAATACCGTAACAGTGGTAGTTGTGGGACGTCCATTGACATAAGTGGTTGTAGTTTCCGTGCGATATGTCGGGTAGAAGGCCTCCCCAAGCACATAGTAATAGCCCCCTGCCTGCTGTATATTGTGCAGCGCCATCCGGACCTGCAGATTCACTTCCTTTCCCTTCCGCTTCTTCTTCTCGATCTTCTTCTCCATTTTATCCTGTCCGCGTTTCGACATGTAGCTGAAGAAATCTTCATAGTCGGTGAAGTTGTACGTGTTGAAGTATTGTTGCTGCTCCCCGTCAAAAGCCGTCATGAACAATCCTGCTGCTCCACTCGCCTTCATTTCAGAATAGGTACCGGCAATAATGATCCGGTTCTCATTGATACGGGTCGGAGTTGCGTCTACGATATTCCATTTCCCGGCATCGAGTTCATAGGCATCGGATACCTCCCCTTTCCTGTTGATAAGGTACACTTTCGTGCTCAACATCAGTTTCTTCTGATATTCCTGAACGGTTAAACTCACTTCTTCCTCTCCGGGTAAGGTTTGCATATCGATCATAATGATGGAATTGCCCGGTCGTTTCTTCTTGAATTCGATCTGCCGGTATTCTCCCTGCTGCAGGTCGAGCACGAAAAAGAACTTCTTGCGTTTGATTGCCGCATAAACCACGGCAATATCTCCTATTACCTTGAAGCCATTGATCGATAATTTTCCCGGCATCACCCCTTCAAATTCCTTTCGGGATGTGCTCACAGGGTCGATCCGTACCACCGTATAGTTCCCTTTTCGACTGTCGTAATAGAACGTATTGATCGCCTTCTCGCCTTCTTCACTGATCATGAGTTTCCGGCGAAAATCCAGATCGACCTCTATGGATTCCAACTCCCGGAGATTGTTGTCGTAGAAGATGTACATCCGCTTCGGATCCCGGGCACTTTTCTTGAGATCTTCAACAGCAGAGAGCACGACGCCATTTTCCCCGAAGTTGTACAGACCCTTTACATAAAACTCATCCTTCAGATCGATCTCGATCCGTTCCATACGCTCAACCTGGCCTATTGTGCTGAAAGAAAAATGACTTAATAGTAGAATTAGAAGTGCTTTTCTCATGTTGTGATCATCTGTGCGTACAAAAAGAAGGTATAGAGCTGAATATTGCCCAACAAACTCAGGATATTTTGTAGTTTCCGCAAATAATTTGAATACCACGAATCTCCATGATTGAATTTGTTGAAGGAAAGGTTGAAGAAATATCCCCCACTCATGTTGTTTTAAACGCCAATGGGATCGGATATCATATACATATAACCCTACCCACATTCGAGCGCATTCAAGGTAAAACCCAGCTTCGGTTGCTCACACACCTTGCGATCAAGGAGGATAGTCATACCCTTTATGGCTTTTACGAACGGGAAGAACGCAACGTATACCTGAACCTCATTGCTATCAGCGGGATTGGGCATGCAACTGCCCGAATGGTGTTATCATCATTGGATCACAAGGAGTTTGTATCGGCAATATTGAATGCGAACGTGCCGTTACTCAAGTCGAT
The DNA here is from genome assembly GCA_020635435.1 of Flavobacteriales bacterium. Taxonomy (GTDB): domain Bacteria; phylum Bacteroidota; class Bacteroidia; order NS11-12g; family UBA9320; genus VMDK01. Next base: position 1,008,182 of record JACJZU010000001.1, on the reverse strand, counting down.
TAAAGGCATCGGGCCCAAAGCAGCACAACGGATGATCATTGAACTTCAGGATAAGTTCAGCAAACTAGGCGAAGGCGCACTTGTCGGCGGAGGTGTAATGGGACAGGTTCAGGAGGCCCTGGACGCCTTGATGGCTTTAGGTTTCGCACGAGCGGCAGCAGAAAAAGCCCTTTCTGCCGTTCGAAAGAATGATCCGGACGTGACCGGAACCGAGGAGCTGATCAAGAAATCCCTGAAATTATTATAATTTTGCAACCCTTCATACGAAAAGACGCCTATAGGAAAGAGTGCTACCCGACTAAACGAATTGTAAAAAGTTCGGTCTTTACCATAAGAGTTTAAGAATTGAGAATCTTTTTTAAAGCGTATTTCGTAGTAGCGGCCCTTGGTGTTTTTGCTTGCATCTTTGGTTTCTCACCTGTGGTGCTTGCGCAAACAGGTGCGGAAAAATCGAGCGGTTCAGACTCTCTCCGTTACCCGATCCGGGATCGCAAAACATACGAATGGGGAAAACCCCGTCAATTCGATTTCAAGGACCCATCGGTCTTTGATTCAGAGGTTCGCTACGACCCGGAGAACAATACTTACGATTTTCAACGTGTTTCCGGTGCCAATAAAACCCGCATCGGTTCGCCCTACTCCAAGTCTTTCGAAGACTATGTAAAGGACGAGCGTGCATCACAGAACAGGAGCTATTTCCGCCAAAAAGCCGAAGCCACCAATTTTGTGCGAAGCAGTGGTTTGCCCGATCTATTCCCAACCCCGGACATTATTGACGATATCTTCGGAAACGGGATCATCGATATTCGGCCCAGCGGTTCTGCCGAGATCCTATTCGGCGGAAGTATCAACAACGTTGAGAACCCGAACTTCACACGGCGTCAGCAAAAGAATTCCAATTTCGACTTCGATCTCAAAATGCAGGTGAACGTGACCGGGCAGATCGGAGACCGCATGAAGATCAATTCAACCTACAATACCGAAGCCACCTTCGAATTTGAGAACCAGATGAAACTGGACTGGCAAGGGAAGGAAGACGACATCCTCAAATCGATCGAATTGGGTAATGTGAGCCTCCCGCTCAACGGTAGTTTGATCCAGGGTGGTCAGAGCTTATTTGGGGTGAAGACTCAATTACAGTTCGGACGCCTTACCATGACCACTATCGCGACCCAACAAAAAGGGGAAACACGCGAAACGGAGGTTAATAATGGCGCACAGGTCACCAAATTCAATGTACAGGCGCACGATTACGACGTGAATAAGCACTTTTTCATTGGTCAGTACTTTGCCGACAATTACGACCGTGCCCTGGCCAATCTACCCCTTGTTCAATCCAATGTTCTGGTGAACTACATCGAGGTTTGGGTTACCAACCGTGCCAATAATTTCAGCAATACCGGAAACCTGGTGGCCTTGATGGACCTTGGAGAACCCAGGCCCTACAACCAGAAATGGCGGCAATCGTTTGCGCAGGAGTATCCCGACAACAGAGTGAACTCCCTCTACGATGCCATACGTCAGCTACCCGATGCCCGGGATGCGGCCAATCTCGTTCCCGCCGGTGCGGAATATGTGGCTCTGAACAACGCCCGACAATTGAAACCAACCGAGTTCACCTTCAACGAGCGTCTTGGTTACATATCTTTGAATCAAGCACTTAACACCGACGAAGTGCTCGCTGTGGCGTACGAATACAGCTATAACGGCCGTGTTTATCAAGTTGGGGAATTCGCCCGCGACAAACCACCAACTTCTCAAAATATCGGTACGCTCATCGTTAAGATGTTGAAATCAACCATCATCAAAACCAACCTGCCAACCTGGAATTTGATGATGAAGAATATTTACTCCCTCGGCGCTTTCAATATGCAAACCGATGAATTCAATTTCAATCTGGTCTATGCAGATGATAAAGGAGGGGGCGACCTCGGATACCTTCCGGTTGATGCCAGCGAGACCGGTCTGAAAGACCGACCATTGAATCAGGTATTCAACCTGGATAAGATGAACCGTCAACTTGAAGCCAAACCGGACGGTCTCTTTGATATCATTGAGGGCATCACGATCCAATCACAACAAGGCCGGATCATTTTCCCCATGCGCGAACCATTCGGTGACTTCCTGAGAACCAAGTTCCGCGATCCGGAGAGCCGAACGGCCAATTACTACGTATTCGATGTCCTTTACGATTCAACCCGCTGGGATGCTGAACAGGACGTGCTTCACAATAAGTTCTTCCTGCGAGGAAGCTACAAGGGAACGAGCAGCAACCAGATCCGTTTGCAGTGTTTCAACATCCCACGCGGATCGGTGCGTGTTACAGCCAATGGAAGTATGCTTTCGGAAGGAACCGACTACATCGTGGATTACACGATCGGTTTGGTAACGATCATCAACGAAGGTGTGATCTCTTCTGGGGGAACCATCAAGGCAAGTTGTGAGAGCAATACATTATTCAATATCCAACAAAAAAGTTTGGTCGGAAATCGCTTCGATTACAAGGTCTCCGATAAACTCGTTCTGGGTGGAACCATCCTCAACCTTACCGAACGCCCTCTTACCCCAAAAACCAATATCGGCGAAGAACCTCTGTTGAATACGATCTGGGGTGTGGATGGTGCCTACTCTACCAAATCGAGATGGCTCACACGTCTGGTCGATAAAATGCCCTTTATCGAAACCAAAGAAGTTTCCGACTTTAACCTGAATTGGGAATTTGCACATCTGATTCCTCATAAACCACGAAGTATCGGACAGGCGGAACGCGGAACCTCCTTCGTAGATGACTTTGAAGGGGCTGAAACCCCATACGATCTGAAATTGTGGTCGAACTGGAGCCTGGCCTCCGTGCCACAGAACCAACCAACCCTATTTCCGGAAGCACTTACCGATCTGGCCGAAAGCAACAAGCGCCGAGCATCTCTGGCCTGGTATACCCTGGATCCGGTACTGCAGACCAGCCAAAGTCGAACACCCGATCACCTCAAAAACGACCCCTTGCAAAGGTCCGGACACTTTGTTCGGAATCTCACCGTAGATGAAGTTTTCCCGGAAAAAGAACTGCCTCAGGGCGTTCCCCAAACGATCCCAACGCTCGACCTGGTTTACCGACCTGATCAGAAAGGTCCCTATAACTTCAACACCAACGAAGTCAACCCCGATGGTACACTGGCCAATCCGGAAACGAAATGGGCCGGTATCATGCGACGAATAGAAACTACCGACTTCGAAGCTGCCAACATCGATTATATCGAAATGTGGATCATGGATCCTTTCGTGTATGAGAAGTATGAGAATAGCCCGGTAAAGAATAAAGGACAGCTGTATATCAATTTGGGTTCCGTTTCAGAAGATGTGCTCCCCGACCGCAGACGATCCATGGAAAACGCCCTGCCACGGCCGGGTAGTCCCGACCCGGTGGACACTACGGCACTTGCCATCATTGGCCGAGTAGAGCCCATCAATAAAGCTTTTGACAACGACCCGGCTACCCGGCCACGACAGGACGTTGGACTCGACGGTATGAATGATGCCGAAGAACGCGCGTTTTACAATTCTTATCTTACGGAACTCGCTGCCAGGGTGGGGCAGAATTCCGATGCATACCGTATCGCCGAACAAGATCCCTCAACCGATAACTATATTTTCTATCGCGACGAGGAGTACGACAATCGGCAGGCCTCGATCATCGAACGTTACCGATGGTATAATAATCTGGAGAATAACTCAACTACCGACCGCCTGTCCGATCAAACGCCGAAATCGGCCACCGTTCGTCCGAATGACGAGGACATCAACGGAGATAACACACTCAATCTCAGTGAAGAGTATTTCCAGTACCGGATCGATCTGAGTGCCGAGGATCTGCGCGTAGGAAACGGTTTCGTTGCCGATGCCGTCACTGTTTGGGCACAACGGGATGACGAGGGAGCCAAACCGGATAGCATTACCTACTACCAGCTGAAGATACCCGTAAGGGAGTACCAGCAGCGGTTTGGTGGGATTCAGAACTTCAAATCCATCCGATTCATGCGTATGTTCATGACCGGTTTTGAAGATTCAGTGGTACTTCGCGTAGTTCAGTTGCAAATGGTTCGCGCCGATTGGCGTCGATATACCCGAAGTCTTAAATCTCCCCCAACCATCGGTGTGCCACAGGATCCGGATGACGATACCGAGTTCATAGTATCTACCGTGAACATCGAGGAAAACAGCCGCAGAAAACCGGTGATCTACAGGGAACCACCAGGCATTTCCCGGGAACTCGATCCTACACAACCACAAACAGTTCAACAGAACGAGCAGTCGCTTTCCCTGCGTGTTTGTAATCTGAAAGATGGCGATGCACGTGGAGCTTTCAAAGTTTCGGAGATCGATATCCGAAACTACGAATACCTGAAAATGTTCGTACATGCCGAAGGTGAAGAACTTGAGAATGGCGACCTATGGGCCTTCATACGTATCGGAACCGACCTTGAACAGAATTATTACCAATACGAGATCCCTCTGCAGATCACTCCGTATGGCGCAATTATTCAGGATGAGATATGGCCCAGCAACAACTATATGGAGCTCGAGCTGCAAAAACTCTACGACCTTAAGCTCGAACGAACTGAGCGAACAGGCAGTGATGTTGCCACGTACGAAAAGCCCTATGGACGGGGAATAATCCGCGTCGTAGGTCTGCCCGATCTCAGCCAGGTACGCTCCATGATGCTGGGTATAATTAATCCCCGACAGAACGACGTGTTCGACAATTTGTGCGGAGAAGTCTGGTTCAACGAATTACGGGTTACAGGTATCGCCAACGGCGGTGGCTGGGCCGCCAATGCACGTATGGTCACCAAGTTGGCCGACTTTGCCAAACTCAATGCGTCGGCTACTTACCAAAGCATCGGCTTTGGTGCCATCGATAAAAAACTCAACGAACGGAATCTCGAACAAACCTTCCAATATGATATCTCTGCAAACATGGAACTGGGCAAGTTCTTCCCGCAGAAATCGGGAATCACGATCCCAATGTTCATTGGCTGGACAGAGCAATTCATCAATCCCAAATTCTACCCGTTGAACCCGGATGTGCTCTACGATCAGGCGGTACGTTTTGCACCCGACGAAGCAGCCCGGCGCGAGATCAAGGAAACCAGTCAGGACTACAGCAATCGCTACAGCCTCAACTTCACCAACGTCAAGAAAAACCGAACGGGGAGTGCCAAGCCCATGATTTGGGATATCGAGAACTTCAATTTCAGTTATTCCTATTCGAAGGTCTTCCGCCGAAATCAGATCGTTCAGGAAAACACCATACTCACACACCGGGCAAGCGTGGGATATAACTTCTCAACCAATCCAAAACCCTGGGAACCTTTCAAGAAATCTGTTAAGAACAAGAACCTCGCACTGATCCGGGATTTCAACTTCAACTTCGTTCCCAATAGCCTCAATTTCAGGTTTGACGTAGATCGGCGCTATGGCGAACTCCAGAATCGAAGTAACGACGATTTCAAAGCAATTGTTCCCCGATTCTACGATAAGTCGTTCACATTTAATAGGATCTACGGCCTGCGCTGGAATTTCACCAAGAACCTGAAATTCGACTACAACGCTACCACCAATGCCTGGGTAGAAGAGCCCTATGGCCCTATCGATACCGAAGCCAAGCGCGATACCATCCGTACGAACTTCTATAACCTGGGAACCATGCGGGATTTCAATCAGGTGATGAACCTGAATTATACCGTTCCGTTCTCCAAGATCAAATCCCTGAACTGGATCACAGCATCCGCCAAGTACTCCGGGAATTACAGCTGGACCACAGCACCCCCAGCCGTTGCCGGTATCGGTAATACCATTCAGAATGGTCAAACAATGAACCTGAATACCAATCTGAATTTCAGTTCCTTCTATAACAAATTCAAGGTTTTGCGAAAACTGAGCGCTCCTCCTCCAAAGGATAAAAAGAAGAAATCCAAAGAGGAGTCTGAAGATCCCGCCGCCAAAAAGAAAGAATGGGAACCTACGTCGTTCGGACGTTTTATGGGCCAGTTCCTAATGATGACCAAACAAGCCCAATTCACGATCACTCAAACCAATGGTACTACGCTTCCGGGCTTCAACCAGGATATCCAGTATCTGGGCAGGAATTTCGGTGTCCAAACACCAACCTGGCCGTTCATTATGGGCTTCCAGAACCCTGAACTGAGATACGACCTGGCAAGAAACGGATTCCTATCCGGCGACACCCTTCAAAACAACCGGTTCATGGAGTTGAAGAGCACCACGGTTTCCGGTAAAGCAACCTTTGAACCGATCAAGGATTTCAGGATATCATTGAATGTTGAACAACGAACCTCGAGTACCGTCTCTTCCAACTTCAGATACGATCCGGATAGCATGCGTTTCGTGGACCTCGGGCTTCAGGAAATGGGACAATACAGCATCTCATTCTGGTCCTGGCCATCCGCTTTTGACAAGCTCGATGCAGACTATAACAGTGAAGCCTTCAATAATTTCAAAGACTTCCGTCAAACCCTTTCAACCCGCCTTCAACAACAGGAGTTTGTGGAAGGTGCCAATACGCGTTTCAGGGACTCTTTGGGTGTGATCGATGAAACTACAGGCAATGCAAAGGGTTTTGGAAACACCCATCAGGATGTGATGCTCTATTCCTTCCTCGCAGCTTATGGGGGCAAGGATCCTAAATCGATCGCCCTCGATCCGTTCAAGAGATTGCCGATCCCATCCTGGCGTATAAGCTATAATGGCCTGAAAGATCTTTTCAACCTCGACGAGTATTTCACCAATATCAGCCTCTCACATGCGTACAACTCAACACTTAATTACAACAGCTACGTTTCAACCCTCAATTACGGAGGGGATTCCCTTCTGGAAGGGCGTAACCTACTCACAAGGTACACCTTCCAACAAGGTGTGTCGCTTATAGAACGATTGACCCCGGTTCTTGGAGTGGATGTTACCATGAAGAATGGTTTGACACTCAAATTGGAGTATAAACGCGACAAAAATATCACGCTGTTCATGCACACCTATCAAATGATCGAACAACGGAACGAGGAATGGGTGATCGGGGCTGGTTACCGCACCAAAGAGGTTCGCCTGCCATTTAAATGGAAGGGCGACAGGGTGTTCCTTGAAAATGACCTCAACTTCCGATTTGATTTCTCGGTGAGAGACGGGGTTACAGTTCGTCGTGACATTGAATTAGGCACCAACACCGCGCAGGCAGGTACGCGTATGCTCTCTATCAAACCTACGATCGATTACAAGATCAACGACAACATGAACTTGCGCTGTTTCTTCACGAGAAATGTGAATACACCTAAAACCTCTCAAAGTTTCCCGACGGCGCTTACCAACTTTGGAATATCGTTGCGCTATACTATGCAATAAATTTGGGGGGCTTCTCGGTGTTTCTTGCACGCAGAGAGGGGCTTAGTGGGCGCGCAATGGCGCAGAGGCGCTGAGAGGGCGCGCAGAGGCTTAGTGGGCGCGCAAAGACGCAGAGGCGCTGAGAGGGCTCGTGAAGGCGCTGAGAATCTTGGTGGGCGCGCAAAGGCGCTGAGAGGGCACGTGAAGGCTCGTGAAGGCGCTGAGAATCTTGAACGCAGGGAATGGGGACTATGTGTAAGTGAGGGTTTGGGGGGTTAGGTCACTTAGCACTTTGATAGAAAATCCTCGAACCGATGCTTGTACCGAGTTCTGTATGAAGGAAGAAGAGATAATATCCTTCACTAACACCAATTTCCCTCAGATCGATGCTGTAACTGCGGCTTTGGGGATCGATTCGCTTGCGGAAAATTTCTCTGCCGTTCATGTCGTTTACGATCAACTGGGCGATCTCTGCATTAATAGGGATCTGATATTCGAGGGTTACGACGGATTTGGTAGGATTGGGGAAGATCTTCGCTACACGCAGTTCAAAATCGGATGCCGAAGGGTTTAACTCCTCTCTGGGTTGGGGCTTGTCGATCTGTGTGGAGTTGAGATTGACATTTGTTTTTGGCTCCGATTCAGTGAGTAACTGATTCGGTAGTCCCATATTAGTCGTGAGATCGAACACGCTGGTGTCTTCAGATATAAAATTGAGATTGTTCAGATCAACGACCATGATTTCGTTTTGTTGCCAATTGTCGCTCGCAGAAGCATTGAATACCATATAGGTCTCATCGTAGGTTAACGACGGCTTGCCAATGCGAAGGCCTTTTAGTTCAAGTATTTTGGTAAGTCGTGGTTCGGGGTTATCCAGATCGTGAACGGCGATCTTGTATATGATCTTGTGGTCGTTTGCCAGCTCAAGTGAGAAGTAGGCATGTTTGCCATTTTTACTGAGTTGCCCGACTCCGATCCTTCCTTCCTCCATTTGAAATCGTGTGCGGAATTTGAGTTTACCTTCGGGAGTAACATCCAAAAGAACCAGACTTTGCTTTTCTGAAGAGGGATTGTTATAGATCAATGCAGTTCGTCCGTCGGGAGTGAAGCTGAGGGAACTGACAAACCCTTCGATACGATCATCCAGATCGCGTTGTTTGACAAAAACAAAATCATCATCGGTGCTATTGCGACTGTATTCACGAATTGATCTGGGCATTCCGGAGGTTGTGAACATCTTCAATTCGTCATTGCTGAGCCAGCTTGATGTAACTGAACCGTTCGCATCGAGATTGACTTCCGATGAAGGCCCAAAATCCTCGTATCTCGAGCCCCTCGACGAATAGTGTACGCTGTTTCCTTTAACAAAATAAAGCCTCAACCCATCAGCAGATATCCATGGATAGGCTTCCGCAACCTGGAGTTCATTGATTGAATTTTGGTAACGGATATAGGGATGATCCATCAGTGCGGCTGGAAATTCTGCCCTTCGCTCCATTTCCGGATCCATCTCTTCGTCGTCGTAAAATTCCTCTGCGTACTCCTGGCCGGAATAGATTTCCTCAACTTCTGTTTCAATTGCCTCGTATATGACGTCGGATTCGGCCTCTGCTTCAATGGATTGTACTTCTTCGACAACTTCATCCACTTGTGCATAGATCAGCGATTGTGATGCAAAAAGAAGGCTAAGGATGGTCAAGTTCTTTCTCATGGCAGGCCATTTTTTAAAGTTTAAATATAAGGATTTAAAACGGAAGAACGCCGAATCAATTAACGAGCGTATTTCCTGCGCCTATAAACGGTATTCAATAAGCCGAATACGATGATAACGATAACCGGGACCACCATATTCACTATTTGCCACTTTCCGCGTTCGGTTTTAACACGGACTTTATCCAGCAGTCGGAGTACGACTTTTTTACTGCGTATCTCGATTATTCCGGAATCGTCGCACAGGTAATCCACGCAATTCAGAAAGAACTTCTTGTTGGCGAACTGAACGGGTTGTCCAAATTGTCTGCTCGCATAGCGATCGTAGCCGAGCGGATAGATCTCACCTCCTTCCCGATTTACCTGATTTCGAACAAAATCCCCATCGCTGATCACGATCATGGCATTGTGAGCGATCGTATCTTTCAGCTCAAAGGGTACATTGCGCTTCACAGCTTGTCTTTTGGCGAAAGGCGATGTGAAGGCACCTTCCAGCAGAACCGCCATCGGAACATTTGCTTTAGGGAATAACTCGGGCAACATTGGGGCAGCCAGAATATCGAGGCTAACTTCATAGGGGTTGCTTACTGTACGGCTGTTGGTTGAGCTGTGGAGCAAAACTGTTCGCTTCGAACGGGAACTTGTTCCGAGCGTGTCTATGCTACTGCCAAACTGAATCCATTGAGAAGTTAAATTCCGAACGATGGGGTGTTCGCTGTCCGGTGCCAACAAAGGGTAAAATATCCAGGGTTGAAAACCGGGTTTATTTCCGCCCCTTCTGTTGATCACAGGTATTCCATGACAATTCAGATCTTGTACCAGATCGGGGTTCAAACGAATTCCATATCGGAAAAGGAGGTTCTCCAGGTTCAACGCTCTGTCTGTGGCTATGAATCTTCCGTTCCGGTTCAGGCTGTCCATTTCCGCGATCATCGGGTCTACGAGCCAGATCACTTTACCACCCCTCATGATGTACTGATCAAGGAGCAATAATTCTTCGTCTTTGAAGGAGATCCTGGGCTTGGCAACAATTAGTGCCGCATAACTCTGCAAATCTGTTAAAATGCCATTCAACAAGATAGCACCGCTGTTTGCTGTATCACGTGCAATTGCAGACCAATAGGGTTTTGTTGCTGCAGTATCACTCAAGTTCAGATTGATCCTGTGTACCGTGTAAAAGTCCTCAAGGCTGCGGACTATATCCGCGATCTCCATTACTTCCAGTTCTCCGTGTCCGTCGGTGAAACCGATTTTCACTTGTTTACCGGCTGCGCATTTTCTGAGCACATTTGCGATCTCATATTCGAGTAATTCAATACTTCCATTGATCTCTTCTTCAAGTGGTTTTCCAAATTCCCGTTTAAGGAGGTTGAGGGTGTACTCTTCTCCTTTATAAAAAACCAGTGCACCGGGAATGATGTATTTTTCCTCAGCCAGTTCATCGGCTTCCAGTTCGGGTTGTGTTATTTGAAGTCCTTTACCGGATAGCTGGCGGAGAACATCCTCCTTTTCAGCTATTTCTTTGCCGCTCAGTACGTCTTCAAATTTGAATTCGATATTCTTACCGCCAACACGTCTGAATTCATTGAGCATGTCGCGTGTTGCCCGTTTCAACCGCCGATACTCCGATGGGAAATCACCTTCCAGAAATACATGGAAATAGATCGGGTCTTCGAGTGAAATTGCCAGTTCGCGCGATGTTTCCGACAGCGTGAATTTCTTTTCTCGTGTAAGGTCGAATCGCCCATAGATGAGTTCGGATAGCATATTCGCTCCTACAACGATGAGTAAGAGTACGATCAGTTGGAACAAACGTCCGGATTGAAATGACGCCATGCTTCTTTTCATGCTCTTCCGGAAAAGTTGTATTTGGTCAAACCGAGAAAAACTGCTGTAAAGCTCAGGAAGTACACAATGTCACGCGTGTCGATCACTCCCCGGCTAATGCTGTCGTAGTGATAGCTGATACCGGTCCACTCAACCAACGGACGAAGTGACACCCAAAAGTCGAATTTGCTGATCTGTGCAAAGGCAGAATAGAAGAAAAAACAAAGGAATATCGAAAGCACGAAGGCCACAATTTGATTGTCGGTAATACTCGATGCAAACATACCAATGGCTGTATAACAAGCACCGAGCATCAACAACCCTACATACGACCCCCACGTGGCCCCGACATCTACATTCCCCTTGGGACTACCCAACTGGTAAATTGTGAAAAAGTACAGGAGGGTTGGTATCAATGCAAAAAGAACCAATGTCCACGCAGCTAAAAATTTCCCCAAAACGATCTGCCAGTCGCCTACGGGGTGTGTTCTCAGAAACTCGAGCGTTCTGGCTTTCTTTTCCTCTGCCAGACTCCGCATTGTTATGGCAGAAACCAGAAATATGAAAACCCATGGCGCCATTGAGAACAATGTTTCAAGGGTAGAATAACCATAGTCGAGCGCATTGGTGTCCGGGTAAACCCACATGAATAATCCGATCGCGAGTAAAAAAACTACGACAATAATGTAGGCGATCAGCGAACTGAGATATGCCCTCAACTCCTTGATGAATATGCTACCCATTTCTCTGTTCGGTTGTTAGAGATTGAAATAGTGATTCAAGACTCTTGCGTTCCCGATTCTGCTCCAATAGAATGTTCTGTTGCTCCACAGCCAGACGAAATAGATTCTCTTCAATTCCCTCTGCTTCACGCAACTTGAGCCTGTATTCCCCTTCCTTTACACGCTCAACCGAGTGAACACCCGGGAGCTGGTGCATGAGGTTGATAGGCATCTCCATCTTGAAGCGAACCCTGTGAAACAGTTCGGAATGCGCATTCCTCAATGTATTCAGTTCCTCGTCGACCACAATAATGCCTTTGTTGATGATGATGACATGATCGCACATGGCCTCGACCTCCTGCATGATATGGGTCGACAACAGGATGGTTTTATCCGCACTGATGTCGCGTATCAAATTGCGTATCTCGCTTACCTGATTGGGATCCAGCCCGGAGGTGGGTTCATCAAGTATGAGTACTGCAGGGTTGTGAATAAGGGCCTGGGCAAGTCCAACACGCTGTCGGTATCCTTTGGAAAGTTGATGGATGCGCTTTTGTGCTTCCGGACGAAGTCCGGTTCGGTCGATGATATCTTCCACCCGTTCCCGTACATTTCGAGCTACACCGGACAACTTGGCCGCAAAGGAGAGAAATTCCCTTACATACATTTCGGTATAGAGCGGATTATGTTCAGGAAGATAGCCGATATCCGCCTGAATGGCGCTCAGATCTTTGCGAATATCCCTGCCGTTCACCGAAACCTCTCCGGAATCCGGCATGAGATATCCGGTGATCATTTTCATGGTTGTGCTTTTCCCGGCTCCATTTGGCCCCAGAAAGCCCACTACCCGACCGGATGGGATTTCAAAAGAAATCCCATTCACAGCCCTCTGTGTATCGTATGTTTTAGTAAGCTCCCTTACACGAATCGACATGCTTTTCCTATTCGACCATTAATCGGAACGAGGCAGCATGATGGGTATTGTGCAGATGTACCAGATATACACCACTGCTCAAACCGTTCAGTTTCAATGTGTGCATGTTCTCTCCGGCCATACTTGGGATCATAGCGCTTTGAATGATCTTTCCGCTCAATTCGGATATCTCCACCCGAAGCTCCTGATCGAAAGTGGAGCTGAATCGAAGATTCAATGCGCTTCTCGCCGGGTTGGGGTAAGCTTCGAATTCATTCAAGCCCAACTGAAGGATGGATCCGGTTCCACAATCCTTGGTATTCACATCTTTTTGAGCACTGCCCGAACATCCGTTAGCATCAGTGATCGTGACTCCATACAGCGCCTTGGTTTTAGCGTAAATGCTTCGGGTATTGGCTCCGGTTGTCCATCGGTATGTACTAAATGCCCCCGGATCCAGCAGAATGCTGTCCCCCAGACAAATAGTTGTATCTGCTCCAAGTGTAACCTGTGGCAGGGCGTATTCCGTAATGTTGATCGAGTCTATATTCACACATCCGGTTGAATCTTTGATCTCCACATAATACAATCCGCCACCGCTCACAAAGAATGAATCGTTCCCGGAGCCGTTGTGCCAGGTATAGGAGGCCATATTGGCCGGTGCCACGAGATAAAATCCTTCCCCTCTGCAGAATCCTCTGTCGGCACCCAGATCTATAGTCGGTACTGGTCGCCACGAAAGCGTGATGGTGTCACTGAACGGGCAATTGAAACTATTGAAAGCCGTTAGGTGGTATGTGCCCGGTTGAGTAACCGGATAGTCCTGCTGGGTAGATGGAGTTCCGTTCCAAATGTATCCACTCAATGCGCCTGGACCAAGGATCCGGTAGGTACTTCCCTCACAAAACGTGGTATCAGGCCCCAAACTAAAGGTTGAATAAGGTTTGGTGAACAGATTTATCTCATCACTCGCCCGACAACCATTTTGGTCAACTACATCGAGTGTGTGTTTTTGTTCCCTGCTTGTGGTAAAACTTTGAGTTGAGGCGGCACCATTGTTCCATCGATAGGTCTTCATGTTTGCAGGGCCAACGAATGTGATACTTGCATTCTCACAAATAGTGGTGTCCCTTCCCAGATTGAATAATGGCAATGGGTTCGCTGTGCTATAAAGTGTATCTCTGTAAATACATGCATTTCGATCGAGGCCGGTGAATACGATCGTATCCGTTTTTGAAACAGTGATCGTCGAATCACTAGAGCTTACGTGATTTCCTTTCCAGTTATAGCTGGCCAAACCGCCGAATACTTTCACACTCACTGATTCACCATCGCAAAATGAGGTGTCCTGAACAAACTTCAATGCAAGGCGGTCAACAACTCGTACAGTAATAGTAGCCGAATCTTTGCGACACGCTTTATCATTTGCGGAAACAACCAGTTTGTAAGTGTCATCTTCAGTTGGACGGATGGTTGGGTTTGAAGAGGTGCTGGTGAATTTCCCGGATGCAGAGGTCCATTTGTACTGGTAACCGGAAATGGCATTCGCTCCCAAACTTATTTGATCACCTGAACAGATCGACACGCTACTTGAACTTACTTCCGCCTTTAGCTTACAACAGATCGTACTGTCCCGGATGTTCGATATGTTCGTCGTGGTTAGCGTCATACCTCCACTTCTGAACCCGATCGTACTTGCCCCGAAATTGCGGCTGGATAGGTTCATTCCATTTGGCGATAAGAACTCGAGCTGACTGTTACATGCGGCATTTCCTCCCTGATCCACTTTCAAGAGCATCCAATCATCGTCACCCGCGGAATTGAAAGATCTGGAAGTCGATAAGATCGTGAATCCCCCGTCACGGTCCACCACAACGTCTGTGGGCCAATGACCATCGCGTGCGGGTCCGCCATACATCTGAAAATTCTTGAGCGATCCTTTTGAATCAGCTGTGAGCCAGAACACAGATCGGTCATTCCCCGATGCATCTGCATAGCCAACTACATTATACTCCGGTCCCGGCTTCGCAACAACGTTAAAGGCCTTGTCTGTACCCATTGTTCCAAAGGCATTGGACGATTGCAAACGACCTGTACTATCCGTGATGACCAGAGCCACATCATCATCATTGCCATTCTGTTTTGTCCAACCGGCCATCACATAGCGATCACGATCTACGATCACATCCCAGGCTACATCGTTCTCAACTGTTCCAAAGGTTTTCATCCAAACCAATGAACCGGACGAAGTTATTTTTGCCAGGAACATATCGGAATTGCCCGGATAACCCGATGCACCCCCATTCGTGATGCTGTCGTAATTGGTCATCCCACAGATCAGAATATTTCCATTCAGGTCTTCGGCAATGCCGTATGCCTCTTCGTCACCGGGACTTCCACAGCGGATGTACCACAAAACACGGCCGCTGTTGTCAAATTTCGCCACAAAGGCATCATCGCCTATGGTATCTGTGCGTACAAATCCTGTAACATAATACCCTCCTGTACGGGCGTTGATCACGTTGTAAGCATCTTCGACACTGTCGCTTGCCAATTGGGTGGCCCAAACTACATTCCCCGACCGATCGGTTTTGAAAACAAGTCCATTTGCGTTCGACGTGCTGTTGCTATTCGTAGTTCCGGCTATAACGTAGCCCGAATCAGGCGCAACTACTATGCTCCATCCTGTTTCATCTCCCGTTCCGCCATAGGCTTTAGACCATTGAACTTCACCGAGTCCATTGGTTTTTACCAACATTACATCCTGATTGCCCCGTCCATAGGATTCGGTATAACCAACTGTAATGTATCCGCCATCTGGAGTACGTTTTATGGCATAGTTGTTATCACCCTTGGAGCCCCCAATAGTGCGTAGAAATGCTGTTTGGGCTGAAACAGAGTCGAGTACGAGAAATAAAATTGAAAAAGCGCAGGCTTTAAGGAACGTTTTGTTCATGGATTTTGCGTTTATGAAAAGTTTCGCAATCTAAGTAAAACTGCCTAAAACGCGTGTCGGATTGACCGATCCCTCCGCATATCAGCTGAATTTTACGGCTAATTGAACATTGTAGTCCAGAAAACGCCGCAAAGTTTGTTCAAATGTCCCTTCACCAAGGAATTTACCCAATGGGTCGAGCTCTCTGCTGATGTAATGACCCTCAAATTTTTTAGGAGAAATGATCGAATGACAATGTAAATGGGCGATCACCTTCTCAAATACTCCACTTAACTGAACTGCGGGTAAACGCCCTCCCCGACCTGTGGATACGCCGCAGAAAGCAAAGAGCTTATTTTCAAATAAGTGATTGAATCCCTTATGTCCCAACTGATGGATCATGTTCACCAATTCGGCCGACGGAAACCAATTGTATTCCGGACTTAGCGTAATAAGTAATTTGCTCTCGTTCCAACTAGTGATCAGATCCTGTTGAAAAGGGGTCTCCCCCTTTCCGTGCAATTCTCCCTTATTCAGAAAAGGAATATCATACTCCTGAAAATCAATTACCCGAACGTCGGGAATTGTTTCCTGCAATATCTGCTTCATGGCCAGTGCCAATCGCAAGGTGTTGTTGTTGATGCGGGATGATCCGCTGAGAATGGTTACCGTCATGCCTGTTGATCTCTTAAATAATCACCCAGGCTTAAAATATGTTTGAAATTCCTACCCATATCTACCATCCACGACCACCCTCTAGGCTTACTATCCATGTACAAGGCCCCTTCAACCATCTGAAGGTTCATGACATCTGTGATCAACCAGGGGTTTCGTATCCGTAGAACCCAGCCATCTCCCTGCTTTTGAAGGCTATGTCGGCGCTTACCCGATGCGTATGTCCGAAGGATCTGTTCTAGTTCCTCGTTGGAATGACCACGGCGAAAGTGATAATAATGGCGCTGACGGCTTTTCAAATACTGGAGCGTGTCATTGAAATTCAATCTACCGAATTCAAGGGCCGTCCAACTTACCAGCATTAATGCCACTCCAATGGAGATCATCAATGCCCACCGGTAGTCAATTTCGAAAAAGTCGTATCCGTATTTCAGAGTTCCCTGCTTAACTGAAACAGCCAGATACATGAATGGAAACAGGATCACGGTTAGTTTGATCCAGGTCCAAAGTGCAAACACAAATTTTAACAGAAAGGTCTTGTTCATTACCCCAAATTTTTCATAAGCAGGGCCAATGCCTCATCCATTCGATGTGCCTGCAAAAGCTCCTTGGATTTTGAGATAAGTTCCTCGTCACCCAGTTCCTGAGCTTGAGCTATATTCTCCTTAGTGGGCAGTTGCTCCACACAAGCCAGCATTCCAAGATCGTTCTTGCTCAGTGCCGGATGTTTCAAGATGAATTCGGGCAATTGATCCATACCTATTCCCCGACGGGTCATTTGCTTCGGAACTTCAAATAGAGCCTCGCCATGCGCTCTGCAATACCAGTCTCCACCCATTCTGGCCACCAGATCGATCTTAGTCTGATCAACGAACTGCTCTGAATTGAGAATTGCCGTATCGAAATGCATTTTCAATACCTCACATATGATCAGATTACCTGCCGCACCCTGCTCTCCAAGTTCCTTGATCTCCAACACACGGCATTCCATTTGAACAGGTGATTCAGCCACCCGAAACGGCTTTACCAGATCCGATTCCAACATCGTGAAACCGCTTTTGATGAATTCATTCACCCCGCGCTCGTAATGCGAACTGCTCAAGTTCATCTGTTGAACCATATCGTAGGTTACAACATTTATCACGACCTCAGGCACCTCTTTGCAGTTCTCGTGTGTGTCCTTGGTGTGTCCTGTCCGTCCACTTCGAGCTGGCGAAAACACCACGATGGGTGGATTTGCGCTGAACACGTTAAAGAAACTGAACGGACTTAAATTGGGTCGGCCTTGCAGGTCTATAGTGCTCGCGAAACAGATCGGTCGCGGACCAATACTTCCCAAAAGATATTGATGTACTTTGGGGACCGGCAATTCGCTTAGTGTGATGCTGTACATAGAATTTTCAACCTGTATTACACCTTTGCAGGGCAATGGTTCATTTGTCGTTCACCTTTAAAATGAAATAGTTCTTTTTACCGCGCTGAAGCAGAATGTAACGCCCATTGAGCAGGTGCTCCCCGCTAAAGATGAAGTGCTCATCGACCTTATCCTTGTTCACGGATATGGAGTTCTCCTTCAATGCCCGTCGGGCTTCTCCGTTCGACGACAGGAAGCCTGATACTTCATGAAGAACTTCCACAATGCTCAGCCCCTCAACATCCCCGGTTTCGCGCTGTGGTACGCCTTCAAAAACGGATAAGAAATCCTCTTCGCTCAAACGGCGTAATTCAGCAGAGGTGCTTTTCCCGAAGAGAATCGATGATGCTTCAAGAGCCGTTTGGAGGTCCTCCTCGCCATGTATCATACGGGTAACCTCCTCGGCAAGCTTCTTCTGCAGGTTGCGCAAATGTGGCTCCTGTTCATGTGCTCGAATGAGTTCCTCAATTTCTGACCGGCCAAGAAGCGTGAAGATTCTGATATATCTCGCCGCATCTTCGTCTGAAACATTCAGCCAATATTGGTAGAATTTGTAGGGCGACGTGCGCTTTTTGTCAAGCCACACATTTCCACCCTCTGATTTGCCGAATTTGCTCCCATCTGCTCTCGTGATAAGTGGTGCCGTGAGGGCATACGCTTCATGATCAGAGCCCGATTTACGCCGGATCAATTCCGTTCCGGTGACAATGTTCCCCCATTGATCGCTACCTCCCATTTGCAACTTGCATCCAAGTTCGGAGTACAAATGATAAAAATCGTAGCCCTGAACCAGCTGATAGGTGAATTCCGTGAATGAGATGCCGGTTTCGATCCGGTTCTTGACCGATTCCTTGGCCAGCATGTAATTCACCGTGACGTGCTTCCCAACATCGCGAATGAATTCGAGGAATCCCATGTTCTTGAACCAATCGTAATTGTTGACGAGTAATGCACGGTTTTCGCCGTACTCAAAATCCAAGAAACGCCGCAGTTGGGCCTCCTGACAACGGACGTTATGATCCAGAGTATCCCCATCGAGTAATTGGCGCTCAGCCTTCTTACCGGAAGGATCACCAACCATTCCGGTCGCCCCACCAACCAAGACTACCGGACGGTGACCCGCACGCTGCAAATGTGTCAGCAGCATGATGGGTACCAGGTTTCCAATGTGAAGCGAATCCGCAGTTGGGTCGAATCCCACATATCCCGTTACACACTCGCGCTGTAACAACTCCTCCGTGCCCGGCGTCATCTGATGGAATAAACCGCGCCAGGTCAATTCCTCGACCAGATTGTAATTCGGTTGAAAGGCCATAATTCCCGATTTGGACGGCAAAATTAGTCGTTTACGAAAGAGGTTTCCCCGATCTTATCCATTATCACGCACAGAAGCTCCCACCTTTCGCTATTTTAGACCATTTTTGTTCCGGTATTCCCAATTTGTACCCTGCCATTGACCTTTCAGACCCTTTGAGAATTAAATTTCAATCCGGTTTGCAACAAATGGATCGGTATTTGGTATGTACTGCAACAAGCCCACATCCAAAGCGTTACGTATAAATAAACTGACTCATTTTCATGAATATGCGATTCTCCCTGATACTGTTCCTTTGCTCCCTGTCAATTTTCTCATCTGCCCAAACGAGCGATGAAGAATTGGCCGGACAGTATTTCGCGAACCGCGAGTTCGACAAGGCTGTGATTCTATATAAAAAACTACATCGGAAAGATCCCGAATCGATGTACATCTATCGCAACTACCTGAGTTGTCTGAAGTCCCTGAACGAAATGGACGAAGCAGAAAAGGTGATCGAAAGAGCTGCGAAGAAGAATCCATCCAATCAGATCTATTGGATCGATCTGGGTCAGATCTATCATGCACAGGGTAAAGATAAAGAAGAACAGGCGCTCTATGCTGAACGCATAGACAAACTCCAGCCAAATCCGACCGAGATTGAACAGCTGGCCAATTCATTTGCCCGCTATGAATTGTACGATTTTGCCGAGCAAACCATTCTGAAAGGACGGAGACTCCTCAATGCACCTGTGGCATTCCATAGCCTGCTCACCGGGATCTACCAAAAGCAACTGGCCCATCAAAAGCTGATCGAAGAATGTCTGGTAAAATTACGTTATGAACCGTTGGATCTCGAATCGGTCAAAGAGTCGCTTATACCGGTACTCTCAACACCCGGCAATGTAGAGTACCTGCAGGAAAAAGCACTTACATACGCTCAGAAATTCCCTCAGAACACCTCCTTCGACGACCTTACCATGTGGGTGCTCATTCAACAAAAGAAGTTCAAAAGTGCTCTTCGACAGGCCATTGCAATCGATAAACGCCAACAGGGCGAGGGACAGGTGGTTTTTGATCTGGCACAGGTTTGTAAGAATAACAAAGCATACGATGTAGCGCTTTCCTGCTTCGAGAACCTGATCAATCGCGGTGAAGACAATTACTTCTTTCTACAGGCACATACCGGTGTTCTGGAGAGTCGTTTCGCAATTATTCGCGACAATCCAAATCCCAATGAGGCAGAATTGGATCAACTCATAACCGCTTATAAAGATTTCCTCGTGCGATTTGGAAGAAGCTGGAATACATCGGGTAGTATGAAAGAGCTCGCCGATATCTATATCTTCTACAAGCACGACCTCCGTTCGGGAATGGATATACTCGAGGAGCTAACCGGAATGCCTCGACTTCAACCCCACAAACGGGCTGAATACAAACTTGCCCTGGCCGATGCGTACGTGATAAACGACGAGGTTTGGGATGCAACTTTGCTTTATGGTCAGGTGGACAAAGAATTCAAGGAAGATGTACTCGGACACGAAGCGAAATTCCGCAATGCCCGGTTGTCATATTTCAGAGGTGATTTTGATTGGGCGAAGGACCAGCTGGACATTCTGAAAACCGCAACAACTCAGCTGATCGCGAACAATGCGATCGAACTGGCATTGTTGATTCAGGACAATATCGGACTCGACTCCAACACAGAGGCGCTCAAAGCATATGCCGAGGCCCAATTACTTCTTTTCCAGAACAAACTGGACGCCTGTCTGGAGAAGTTGAATATGCTCCCATTCAAATACCCCAACCATAGCCTGGAGGATGAGATCTACTTCACTAAGGCTCAGGTGATGGAAGCCAAGAAGGATTTTAAACAGGCCGAAACGTACTACCTCAGTGTGGTGGATCTTTTCCCGGAAGACATTTTGGCTGATAATGCATTGTACCGTCTTGGTCTGCTGTATGAAAACAAAATTCAGGATCCCGAAAAAGCCAAAGCAACCTACGAAAAACTGATATTCAATTACACGGGAAGTCTGTTTGTGGTCGATGCCAGAAAGCGCTACAAATCTTTAAGCGGCGACAATGAACCGGCGCCCTTGTTCCCGAATTAACTCCACCACACCCATGATCGTTTATAATGTTACCTGTCACGTGGATCCAAGCATTCTGGAAGATTGGCTAAACTGGATGAAACATGAGCATTTGCCCGAGGTAATGGCCACAGGGAAATTCATTTCCTTTCGTTTTCTGCGGATCGACCCGGTGGAAGAAGGAGATGACGGAAACAGTTTTGCCATCCAGTATACAGCTGCCAAGCGCTCCGACTATGAAGAATACGTCCGGCTTCATGGCCCGTCGCTAAAGGCCAAAACACTTGCCCGTTACGGAGATCGTGTGCTGGCTTTCCGAACAACACTGGAACTGATCAGTGAATCATAAACGGTTTTCGTCCCGTTTACTCCATCGAACCCAAATAAGTGCGCTGATGATCAGCAATAGAAATGCTATGAACTGGGAATGGCTGATCCCGGTTCCAAATACAAATCCCCTGGCTTCATCTCCACGGAATAGTTCGTTGATCGATCGGCCAATGGCATATAAAACGATGTAAACCAGGAAAAGCTGTCCGGCAAACTTCTTGTTTCGGGAAAGTAAGACCAGCACGATCAGTATCACTATGTTGATCCCGATATCGAAGAGTTGAGTAGGATACAAAGGTGTATGCAGCGGACGGGCAAGTGATTCGGGATGATCAAAGGTTACTCCCAAAAAATTACTACAAACTTTGCCATGGCAACAACCCGCCATGAAACAACCCACACGGCCAAAGGAATGTACGATCGGCCCGGCAAAGGCCACTATGTCCAAAAAGGGTCGAACAGGGACTTTCTCCTTCCGCAACCACCACACCATCGTTGGTACTGCAAATACGAGTGACCCGTAAAAAACAAATCCCCCACCGGAAAATCGGAGCATTTCCCGCGGATTCTCTACAAAATGCGATAGGTCCTCAAAAAAGAAGAATATCCGCCCACCTACAAACGACGCAAGGATCACCCACATAAATAGCGCGGCTAACTTGTCGGAATCAACGCCGTACCTGGCCACGCGTCTGCTCATGAAATAATAGGATACCAAAACCCCCATCGCTATGAAAAAACCATAGCTGTAAACGGAAATGTGTTCGGGGAATATTCCCCGCAAAAACTCAGGAGTGTCAAAAGTGAATAGTCTTGGAAACATGGATCACGAATTTAAGCTGAGTCGATATCAAATCAGATCATCTTTCCGATAAACCCGACCTTTCCAACGCGTTGAAACAGGCATCAGGAAAAAGATCATCGAGAACAGCGTATTGAGCAAGACGAATAATTCATAGATAACGAGGGTGAATATCTTAAACGGTTTGATCTTCAATTTTGAGCAAAGTGCGCTGATAAATGCTGTTTGAAGGGTGAATTTGACAAACCAGACCGTGAGCCCCAAATGAGGGGAAAGGACCAGCATGATCAGAAGCGCAGGTGTGAAGAGCGCATACAATCCAAGGAGGAGCTTCCAGATGAGTGTGAGATCCCGGGCACCGATCAGCCAGCGTTTCCGCTGTTGCAAGATTTCAAAATAACCCTTAATTGGGAGCGCCAACCCAAGTGTTTCCGGGTTCAGGAGGGTATTCCAGCCCCAGCCTGCAGAGGTAACTGCCTGAAACAACCTGTAATCTTCGGTGATACTGAATTCCAGATTCTCAAATCCCCCTGTGTCCCAATACGCTTTCCTGCGAACGGCCATATTATTGCCAACAGCCGTGCAACTCAAACCAACATTGGCAAACGCTTTGATGTAACCCATGAAATGCAGCCAATCTATAGCCTGCATCATTCCTTCCCGGGTACACATGGTTGTTCCCGACATAATGCCGGTCTCCTCCCGAAAGCCGTTGAGCATCCCGCTCGCCCAACTATCCGGAACGCATACGTCCACATCCGTGATCAGGAAATAATCCCCCCTGGCTTTGTGAGCTAAATGTGCGAGAACATTGGCCTTACCCCTTGCTTTGCCGAGATTCTCAACGATCCGGATCAATTTGAACTGCGGTCTTTCTCGAATGAATACCTCAGCGATCTCATACGTTCGGTCCGAACTCCGGTCGTCCCCGATCAAGATCTCGATTCGATCTTTCGGGTAATCCTGAGCGTCAAGTGCTTCAAGGCACCGAACAATACGATCTTCCTCATCACGCGCAGCGATCAGTACACTGATCATTGGTAGATCCTTCATCTTTGGTACAGATTCCGGTTCGTTGAAAACCAATGCGTTCAAAGTATAGACCTGCACGGCAATGAACAACAAAGCGACGGTACCCGTAATTAGGAGGATCATACCTGAGGTATTGCAAACGAAGAATATCCCTGTTCCTTTAAGAATGAGCAATAGCGTGGAAGCATCTGGAGCATATTCCCCGAGGCCTTCTCACTATCATGGAAGACCACGATAGCCCCTGGACGGGTCCCTTTCTTCATCTTACTGAGCATGCGGTCCCTGTCCAAACCTACCTGAAAATCCCAACTCAGGAGAGTCCACATAACTATGCGATAACTTGTGCTCAAAGCATGTATCTGTTTACGCAGAATTCGACCATATGGGGGCCTGAAAAGACCTGTTTGATACCGATCGCTCCATCGTTCAGCATCGGCAAGGTAATCACTCTTGGAGGTGCCGTAGCCGCTTAAATGGCTGTATGTATGGTTACCCAGCACATGTCCTTCTTCAAGTATACGTTCACACATTTCCGGATAGCGCTCCATATTCTGACCAACCGTGAAGAAAGTGCCCCTGAAACCGAAAGATCTTAGAATGTCCAAAACATCGCGGGTGATCTCCGGATGCGGACCATCGTCAAAAGTGAGATAGACATTCTTTTCTGCCGTTTCGATCTGCCAGGTCAAACTCGGATAAAGAGGCTTCAGAAGGGAAGATGCATCAACTATGGCCATTTGAAATTCAAGTTTAGTCCATTTACGCGAATCGGCCTTTCAATGCCCGCACATTGTCCGAAATTCGCCGGACTTAATCGATGCCGTATCATTGTGGAACGCTATTATTTTACTTTTGACACTATGGCCAGATCGCGCTTCGTCCTATTGACAATTTTGATGTTTTCAATCTCCGGGTCCCTTCTCGCACAGGAAGTATGGAATCTCGAACGATGCGTCAGCTTTGCCCTGGAGAATAATCTCGATATCCGGGATCAAATGCTTTCCCGGGAGCAGGTAGAGATCAATTTGGAGCAGAGCAAAATGCAACGCTATCCAAATCTGAACTCGAATATGGGGCATAACTACAATTTTGGTCGTGCCATTGATCCATTCACCAACCAATTCGTGAACCAGCGCATTCAGAGCAATAGTTTGTCCCTCAGTACATCCATGGTTATCTACAATGGAAACCGAATTCGAAATTCCATTGAGCGCAATGAGGTCCTTCTTGAAAAGAATAAATACGATGTGGCGCTGGTCAAGAATCAGATCATGAACAATGTAGCATTGGCCTATGTGAATGTGATCTATGCCTATCAGGCCCTTCGAACGGCACAAATGCAGGACTCCACAACTCAGGCTCAACTCGGCAGGGTTCAGAAACTTATTGATGCCGGGCGGTTGGCCCGTTCCGAAATATTGAATTTGGAAGCTCAGCAGGCATCGGACCGGCTTAGTATTCAACGCGCAAGTGCTCAGGTTGAAACGGCCACCCTCAACCTCAAGTTGCTGATGCAAATGGATCCCAACCAGACCCTTGAGGTTGAAATACCTCGAGTAGATCTCAATCCACAAGCTCCACCAAACGATTTGGAGGATGTGCTCCGCAAAGCCCTGGATGAATTACCCGAAATGCAAAGTGCACGAACTCAACTCGCCGTTACCGCATTGAACGAAGAAATAGCCAAAGCGGGTGCCATGCCCAGACTGAGCGTATTTGCCAATATGAATTCCGTATACTCCGAATCCAGAAAAGAAACGTTCAATCCCCGACCAGCTTCAGTGGAAGTTGGTTATGTTGAAGGTTCAAATGCCCCGGTTCTGCGGGATGTTTTCGAATTCGACACCCGTACCACACCTTTTGCTACCCAGATCAAAGATAACTTCGGGCAGAGCGTAGGTCTGAATCTCAGTGTACCAATTTACAACAATCATCAGGTAAGATCCGACATTGCCGGTGCGCGCATCGGGCAGGAACAGGCAAAGATCATCCTGGAGCGTACTCGGAATGCGATACGGTCCGATATCACTGCGGCATACTTGAACATGGAGAATGCACATCTGGCATTTCAAGCCGCATCGGAAAGTGAAAAAGCCCAAAGGGAAAGTTACGAATTCAATGAAAAACGCTACGTGAATGGGGTGATCACAGGTCCTGAACTTCAGGTGAACCGGAACAACTGGACCCAAGCCCAGATCGAAAAAGACCGGGCACTGTACGAATGGTTATTTGCCAAAGCGCAACTCGAATTCTACCGTACCGGAAAAATCTCCATCCGTTAAAAGGTTAAAAACCACGCGAATGCTTTTATTCGCACCTGATCGTGAATGAATTAAAACGAATCGGTGTCCTTGGAGGGGGAAGCTGGGCCACGGCCCTGGTGAAGATCCTTTCCGACAATCCCGTGCGAAAGCAGGTCAACTGGTGGGTTCGTACAGCCGAAAAGGCAGCCTACATCAACGAACATCAGCATAACCCGGATTACCTGAGCAGTGTTGAGATTCACCCCGAAAAAGTCTCCGTGTCAAGTGACCTTGAACAGGTGATCTTGAACAGCGATGTACTCATATTGGCAGTACCATCGGCCTATGTTCATGAAACGCTGAACTCGATTCCCGAGGATCTGTTCGCCGAGAAGATCATACTTTCAGCTGTAAAGGGGCTTATCCCTGAAACCCGACAGATTCTTGGAGACTACTTGCCCGATCTCGGTTTTTCAAGATCCCGCATCGCTGTGATAACCGGACCTTGCCATGCAGAAGAAGTGGCCATGGAGAAGTTGAGCTACCTCACCTTGGCATCGGAGAACACGGAAATCTCGGAACTCGCCTGTTCGATCTTGAAGAGTTCATACATCCGCACTACGCCATCTGACGATATTTACGGAACCGAATATTCAGCCGTTCTGAAAAACGTATATGCCATTGCCTCCGGAATTTGCCACGGGATCGGATTGGGAGATAATTTTCAGGCTGTGCTCGTTTCGAATGCCATTCGGGAGATCAAGCGATTCATTGCGGCTGTCCACCCGATCGACCGGGATATTGACGATTCAGCTTACCTGGGCGATTTGATGGTAACCGCCTATTCCAATTTTAGCCGTAACCGAACTTTCGGTAATATGCTGGGCAAAGGATATTCGGTACAAAGCGCTCAACTCGAGATGAATATGGTGGCCGAAGGATATTATGCTACGAATACCATCCACGAAATGAATCGCTCACTCGGAATTTTCATGCCCATACTGGATTTCGTTTACGAAGTAGCCTACGAAAACAAAAGGGCCCGAAAAGTTCTGGATAAGCTGCTGGACGCACTGAATTGAAGACGGGATAAATTATTTGATGCGTATGATCATCAAACCGTCCCGCACTGGCATCAGAACATTCTCCACACGGTCATCATTCCGAATGCGTTCATTGAAACTGTGCAATGCGCGTGTCTCTTCATCACGAGAACGTTCCTCCTCATCGAGTACCTTTCCACTCCAGAGCACATTATCGGCGATCAAAACGGAACCGCGTTTCATCCGTGGAACGAGCATTTCATAATAATTCAGGTAATTCTCCTTATCGGCATCAATGAAAACAAGATCCGGGGCCGGTAATCCTGGGATGATCTCCAATGCATTGCCCAAATGGAATCGCAATTGATCGGCAAACGCAGAGCGGCTGAAATAGTCCTTAATGCGATTTTCAAGTTCCTCATTGATATCGATGGTATGCAAAACCCCGCCTTCCACCAGTCCTTCTGCCATACAGAGCGCTGAGTAACCGGTATACGTTCCGATCTCCAATATTACCTCGGGTTGAATGATCTTACTGAACATGGAGAGGATCCTGCCTTGAATATGTCCGCTTAACATTCTGGGAATCAGCACATTTGCGTAGGTGTCTCTGTTGAGTTCCGCGAGAAG
This sequence comes from Flavobacteriales bacterium, assembly GCA_020635435.1. GTDB lineage: Bacteria > Bacteroidota > Bacteroidia > NS11-12g > UBA9320 > VMDK01. Next base: position 981,127 of record JACJZU010000001.1, on the reverse strand, counting down.
TTGTGATTCTGCTTCCGTATGCATTTCAGCGTAGCGGGCGAGTTCTTCGGGTATGAATTCCATGTGAATAGTTTTGTGCGAACTTACTCGCTTGCCTTGAACAATATCTCCTTCTCCTCGCTGGTCAAACTCGAATAACCGCTTTGATTGATCTTGTCGAGTATCGAATCGATCTCGTCCTGTTCCGGTTTAGATCTCCCCACACGTTCAGATGCTGCCCGCCCGGGCTTATTGGGTCGCCTCTTCAGCAATTCTTTTTCATCGATAACCTGGTATTTGGGCCTGAACAAGTTGCGAAGCTTACTCATCGCCAGCCTTGAATCAAACAATCCACCCTTCAGATAGCGTATATACAGGAAACCAAAGGCTGCTCCACCGAGATGGGCGAGCCTTCCTCCTTCGTTTCCGCTTGGAAAAAGAGCGATATCCATCAACACGATCACTATGGCCAGCCAAACCAATTTCACACGGAAGATCCCGTAGAGATAAACCTCATATTGCGGTACCAGGGTTGCTGTTGCGATAACGATCGCCGTTACTGCTCCGCTTGCCCCAAGCATATAAACGGGTTCAGGAATCGACGTAAATACCGGGAACAGGTTGTAGGCCAGAAGATAGAATAGTGCACCGGCCAAACCTCCTCCAAAATAGATCGTGTAGAAACGCTGTGTGCTCTGAAAATCCTCCAGGATCCGACCGATGAAATAGAGAAAGAGCATATTGAACAACAGATGCCAGAACCCGGCATGCAGGAACATATACGTGATCAATGTCCATGGCCGCTTCAATAATTCCCCTCCCCAGGAAGGCAATTCCAGGTAGCGCAAAAGATCATTCAGATTCGATTTGTACAAATGCGCAACAAAACCCAGAACTAATGTCAATACAAAAACCCCGGTATTGATGAAGATCAATTTGCGAACCGGAGAATTACCCTTATTGAACTCATACTTAAGTCGTTCCCACCACTGCATACTTCAAAGCTTTAATCGCAAGCAATTCAATTGGTCAGAAAAAGCGATCTCTACGCGACTTGTTCCAGTATTTTACGATTATGATGCCGGCTATGAGCCCACCGAGGTGGGCGAAATGTGCCACATTGTCCCCCGGATGATCACGCAACCCCATATATAACTCAAACAACCCATAAAAGGTTACAAAATACTTCAGTTTTATTGGGATAGGCGGAAAGAGAAGTATCAACTCCGTATTCGGAAATAGAACGAAACATGCCCCCAATAGCCCGAAAAGAGCTCCGGAAGCTCCAACCACCGGTATGTTGTACAGATAGTTCAACTCATTCATTTCCGTAACGCTGAAGTTCGTGTACTGCAACAGCACATCGCGCCCATAGAGATAAACCTGCTCGATGTCCTGTGGAGTGAGCGTTGCCTCCAGTTTATGAACTTGAATGGCAACCACAACGAAATGCAGGAATGCCGCGGCAAATGCGGTGATCATGTAAAAATAAATGAATCGCCTGCTGCCCCATACCATCTCTAACAAACGCCCGAACATCCAAACCCCGAACATATTGAAAAGAATATGCGTGAAATTGGCATGCATGAAGAAATGGGTCAGGATCTGAAACGGTTTGAAGTGCATGGAACCCGGATAGAACAGTCCAAACCACTCGTCCAGATTGATGCCCCTTGAACCCAGGGCGATCTTTGCCAAAAAGAAGATCCCATTGAGTATGAGTAAATTCTTCACACCCGGAGGTAAACTCCCAAAATCACTGGATCTGTAGTGTTGCATCTATTTCTTGAATAAGGTATTCAACTGATTCGGGTCAAACATAACGAAAGTTGGCTTCCCACCTGGTGTGTATGCCGGTTCCGAGGTTTGGAACAATTCGCTGATCAATTCGTTCAGCTCATTCGATGAAAGACGCGATTCCATCTTCAGGCTTGTGTTTCGAGCCAAGGACCTGGCAATATTTTCCCTTTTCTGCAATTTGAGCTCCTGCATGTTGCTTTTGTATGTTGCTAGGATCCCTTCCAACATGTGCTGCTCATTTCCTTTGGCAATATCCGCAGGAGTTCCATTGATGATCACGGTATTCCTTCCAAACGGACTAATATCGAACCCCATTTCGTTGATCTCTTCCAATAAGCCGCAGATCAACTCAAAATCGCCGGCGGAAAACTCAACCGTCCGCGGAAAGAGCAACTGTTGCGAAGCGATCGGCTGAACTCTTTGATTGTATTTCTCATATACTATACGCTCCACGGCGTGTTGAAGTTGTACGATGTATAAATTCCCGTCCAAATTACAAACTGCATGTTGGGCATCCAACTGAAACGACTCTCGCAATGTATGCGACGTCGTGAATAATTCTCCATGCGTAGGTTTTTCAGGCGGTTTGCTTAGCTGCTCCCACTCCCGGTCTCTGAACGGTTCATACAGTTTCTCCCATTCGGTTGGAACACGGTCCTTTTGAGTTCTTTCAAAAGGGTTGAAAGAGGTGTTCACGCGTACATCGGGTGAATAACCCGCATTAGATGGGTTCCGGTTACCAAAATCGATTCGGGCACCGATCAGTTCGTCCATTTGCGGGGTGTGATGGTATGCGCCTAAAGCCCGGCGAACGACCGATTTCAGTATGCTGTAGATCGCCTGTGCCTCCTCAAATTTCACCTCCGTTTTAGTGGGGTGTACGTTTACGTCAACTTTGGAAGGGTCGATCTCCAAAAACAACACAAAGAGTGGAAAACTGTCTGAATCGATCAACCCCTCATAGGCCGTTTGAACGGCGTGTTGGAAATAGGGGTTGCGTATAAATCGCCTGTTCACGTAGAAGTATTGCTCACCCCGCGTTTTCCGGGACAAGCCGGGCGCTCCAACGAAACCCGATATACCAACGATCTCAGTATCTTCATTCAACGGAATAAGGGAATCAGAGCGAGTATCGCCGAATAACTGCCTGATCCGGTTTTCCAGATTACCGGAGCTGAGCCGGTGAACTTCCTGTTCTCCATTGTACAACGACATGGATACATCAGGGTATGCCAAGGCAACCTTCTCGAACGTTTCGATGATGTGCTTACCCTCCACAGAAACCGACTTGAGGAATTTACGGCGGGCAGGAATATTGAAAAACAGGTTTTTAACCCGAATGGCTGTGCCTTCCGGGCAGGAAACCGGACCTTGTCTTCTTATTTCTGATGCCTCAATGAGCAATTCAATCCCGAAATCGGAATGTCGCTGGCGCGTTCGCATCTCCACCTGTGCCACCGCGGCTATACTTGCCAGAGCCTCACCCCTGAAACCAAAGGTGTGTAATGCAAATAGGTCCTCGGCCTTCTCGATCTTCGAAGTTGCGTGCCGTTCCCAGGCCATGCGCGCATCCGTTTCGTTCATTCCAAGACCGTTATCGATCACTTCAATGAAGGTTTGGCCACCATCGCGATAGGTTAGGATAATGTTGGTTGCCCCGGCATCCAGGGAGTTCTCGAGAAGTTCCTTAACTACCGAAGCAGGCCTTTGAACTACTTCACCCGCTGCGATCTGATTGGCAATGGAATCGGGTAAAAGGCGAATAAGATCAGGCATTCTGGAATACCTCGAAGATAAAATAAATTACGTCTGTATAAAAGAGTAAATAGAACAATAGACCCAGGATCACGGCTATGGCCACAGTGCGCATCCGAGATATCCACCTGGCCTGATCCATACCTGTACTTACCGGTTGCTGCCGGAGTCTGAATCCGTCACGGATACGCTCTGCATAGTTTGTCGGTTCAGTCCTGCCATCTCGAATGGATCGGGCCTGCTCTGCCCGTTCGTGCAGATCCTCCATATCCTCGTTGTAATAACGGGGCACATAGTTGAACTTCCTGTTCGTGCGTCGGCCATATTCTATCCTTCGGAAATCCAATGCTGTTCGATTGTTCTGCAAATTTATTATTTCCCCTTGGGAGCCCGTACCAACCGGGCGACTATTTATCGCCCAGCGCGATCAAATTGGCAAATAGCCTGTATGCACCACTAACCCCCGCAGGCAATTCCCTGAAGAAGGATAAACCGGTGTAAACGTAGTACCCTTCTCCATATTGAGCCACAAGCAAACTGCCCTTCAAAGGTTTTTCTCCCTGATCGTGCATAGATAATAAGGGTGTGTAGGCAGGGTCCCAATCCTCTGGGAAATAAAGGCCACGCTCCTGAACCCAACCATCGAAATCCTTCTTGCCCAGTTTATTGGGAAAATTCAAGGCCGGATGGTCTGAACTCAGGAATTCGACAGCGGCCTGCTCCTCTGTGACCCGATCGCGCGATAAAACAAGCTTATAGGGCCCGATCTGCTCAGTTTTCAACCCTCGGGACGTGTTATACTGCACGATCACAGTTCCTCCCTGCTTGCAATAGGTGTTCAACGCTTCGTTCAAAACGGCAGCGTTCTCGTAGGTGTTGAATGCCCGTATTCCAACAATGGTGGCATCATAGGACCTTAAGCCCTCCGCTGTTACCTGCTCAGGAGCGATCTCGGCCACATCGTACCCGATCAACCCCAAATGCTCGGCAACCTGATCACCTGCACCGGGAATATATGCGATCCGCTGACCGGAACGTTTGAGGTCCAGCCTTATTGCTTCCACATCGGAGGTTGGATACCATTCCAACTCAGGAATGTGGTCGTATTTCAAACGCTCCATACTGTTGCTGTATACCTTTTCAGTTTTGAATATAGCCCGTATCTTCACTTCAGATGCCTCTGCTGATGGATATACCTTGAACGTAAATCGCTTCACTTCACCTTTAATTCCCGGATTGCATGCATAGAATGCCGGTTCACATCGCCAACCCTCCGGCATGTTCAGTTCAACAAACCCCTTCAATCCCGACTTGCCGGCAAGAACTTCAACCTCCAACTGCCGCGGAGCATTGTCCGGGAATATCAATACGCGTGTCGAGAGATTCAACATCACATCCGGACGAACGATCATGGGCTGTTCGATGCTGCCTTTAACGGGATCGGTGTAATGGTATCGAACCGGTAGGCGCTGCTCGACCTCCTCGCCATTTATGGCCATCTTCAAAACCAAATGGAACGGATATGGGTTCATGGCCATCCCGGCGCGGTTCGCACCAATGGTATAACTGCCTTTACCGGGTTCCGATTCAAGCCAAAAGGGCTGACTTTTAGGCATGTCATCCGGGATCGTCAATTCCAGTTCCTGTTCCCATTTCCCTTCTTTGAACTCAGGTTTGAAGTCCTTTGATGCACTCAGGTTCTCCGGTTTCATTGATCTCGGTTCAATACTTACCCCGGGGGCAGCGCTCAATTCAAATGATACCTTGATCTTTTCTCCGGCAGATACATGCTGGGTGTTGGAATAGGCTCTCGCTTTGATCCCGGCACAGGCACGGATCAGATACTCAACACGCTCCAAAGCCGGATCCTTCCATTTATTATCGTCCGGCAACCGTTCCAGTAATCCGCTCAATTCAAGTAAGGAGCTGATCGATTTCACAGGTTCGTAAGGGTCGAATCGATCCAGGATCTGATCGATCTTGGCTTGAATCGGTTTGCCACCCTCTATTTCAGTCCAACTTGTGGTTATACCGCTGAATATCGGACCCGACTTATGGTCACCGCGCTTAAACTCCAAATATTCGGGTTGCTCTCCAACCACACCCGAAGATCCGAAACCTTGACTTTTATGTTGACTGCGACTGTGCGCAGCTATGTCGGAACAATAGCTTCCCAACAGGGGCATCCAGGGGTTCACATCGATACGGATGTATTTCCCCGGATTCTTCTGAACCTGCTCTTCCATCAATTCCTGATTCCCGTAAAACCACCAACTCGTATTCCAGAATAGTTTCTTTACCTGCCAAACGCCCAATTCGTTCAATTGATCCGGAAAACGGTTCATATCCGCGGCAGCCTCCATAGCCTCAAAAGCGAGCTGCGCAGAGGCGGTGTGATGCCCATGTGTCGGTCGCTCTGGATTCTCGGTCTCCGAAAAACGCGTTATGATCACATCCGGACGCAAGCTTCGAATCACCTTCACCATGTCGTACAGAACTTCCTCTTTGTTCCATATCTCATAGGTTTCTGCCGGAGTTTTGGAATATCCGAAATCTATGGCCCGAGTAAAAAATTGCCGACCGCCATCGATCTCTCTGGCAGCAAGCAATTCACAGCTCCGAAGCAGTCCCAGACCCGGACCGATCTCCTTACCGATCAGGTTCTGCCCCCCGTCGCCACGTGTCAACGACAAATAGGAAACATCGGCATGAAGCGATTTGGTAAGCCAGGATATCAAACGGGTGTTCTCATCATCGGGGTGTGCCGCAATGTAAAGGACCGATCCATTGAACTTCAGGTGCTCGATCTCATGCAGTATGCTGGAAGAGGGTATAGACGAGGGCTGAGCGATCCCGTTCGTCCAGGCAAGGATCAACAATAGAACAGACAGAAGGATACTTTTTCTCATAATCGCTGTATAATTCTAAACACCACTGCGAAGTAAATGTTGAAGAAGATTTTCTGTAGCCATATCGAGCATTTTGAAAACCTCTTGAAAACCAGCTTCGCCACCAAACCATGGATCCGGTATATCCGGTTCCAGATTGGGATCAAGGAAATAACCCATCTTGAAGACCCGCGCAGAATGGCCATCCGGTTCAAGTTCAAGTATGTCTGAAAGATTCTGATCATCCATGGCAATGATCAGATCAAAACCTTGAAAGTCAGACACTCTGAACTGCCGGGCCTTGCTCTTCAGGTCAATACCCCGAGATGCCGCTGTTCTGCGCATTCGAGGATCGGGTAGTTCGCCGATATGGTAATTTGAAGTTCCTGCACTTTCTACTCGCACAGATCCTTCCAATCCATGGCGCTCAATTTTGTCCAATAGCAATCCCTCCGCCAGGGGGGAACGACAAATATTCCCCAGGCAAACGAACAATACACTGGATTTCTTCACTTTATATCCGAAATTAGGGGCAGCAAAATAGGGCTTTTAGAGTTGTCTATGGATGTTCTCATACTTATCGGATCGGTGGTTTTGCTGTTGCTCGGACTTGCCGGCTGCATTGTTCCCGGCCTTCCCGGTCCGCCCATCGCCTGGATAGCCTTGCCCCTATTACGCTTGCACAGCAACACAGAAATACATCCTGAGAACAATACCTTGTTGATCTATGGTTTTGCTGTGCTGCTGATCACGGTACTGGATTACTATCTACCTATTTGGGGAACCCGGAGGTATGGGGGAACCAATGCTGGTAAACGGGGCAGTATTGTAGGACTCATATTGGGATTATTCGTGCCGGTTTTTGGCCCGCTCACTATAATTCTGGGGCCTTTTGCAGGAGCTGTGATCGGAGAATTGATCGGAGGCAGTGATGAACATACAGCCTGGAGGTCCGGTTTGGGTACTTTCATTGGATTCATGGCTGGAACATTGATCAAAATTGCCATTTGTTTTTTGATCATTGCCAAATTTGTAGGACTCCTTTTCATCTGATGCAAAATCAGGAACATAGTATAGCCTCCATCAAGCTCAACAACGGCTTCACAATCCCTCAATTGGGTTTAGGTACTTATCGAATGACCGATCGATCTCTGGCCCTGAAGGCTTTCGCCTTCGCCATTGAAAAAGGATACCGTCATTTCGATACAGCATCCCTTTACGAAAATGAGGCTATAATCGGTGAGGCGATCCGAAACTCCGGCATTAACCGGGCTGAATTCTTCATTACATCGAAACTATGGAATGATGACCAGGGTTATGATCGGGCAAAACGAGCCATTTACCGCAGTAATGAAGAAATCGGATTGGGCTATATCGATCTCTATCTGATCCACTGGCCGGTGAGCAAGTACCGACTGGAGTCGTGGCGTGCCTTGGAAGAAAGTTTAAAGGAAGGAATATGCCACAGTATCGGGGTGAGTAACTATATGGCCAATCACCTTCGCGAGCTTTATGAAAACTGCACGGTATTCCCGGCAGTAAATCAAATTGAGTTGCACCCTTTTAATTATCTATCCCGTTCAGACACGCTGGAACTTTGTTCCGAAAAAGGTGTGATCCCGGCGGCATACTGTCCGCTAACCCGGGGTCAGAAATTGAATGATCCAAAACTTCTGCATCTGGCTGCGCAATACGGAAAAACTCCTGCTCAGATCCTGATCCGTTGGGGAATAGATCATGGATTCTGCGAGATCCCTAAATCGGCCAATCCCGCACGAATAGAAGAAAACATTTCGGTCTTTGACTTCGAACTTTCGGAAGAAGACCTGGCCACTATCGATTCATGGGACAAGAACCTCTCCGTAAGTTGGGACCCATCCAAGGTGGACTAATCATTCAGAATGCGGTTGAGTAAGGTTTCCGTAGCCTCGGTATGCAGTGCAACGCCCATTCCCCCATATCCATAAAGCGACCAAAAATTACGCGCAGGGGCATCAACCACTACCTCTTTACTGGCATCTCTCCGAAAACCCATAGTCCCGCTCCACCTGCGCTCGACGAGATAGCTCTTGTTTGGCAACAGGAGTTGCTTCAGAACATGCTCTAAATGGTTCTGTATATGCTGACTTTGTCCCAGATCATCCGTTTGCTCTCCCGGCTTGTCCAAATGCCTCGCACCTCCCAGCAAAACCCGCTTTCCAAAATTCCTGAAGTAATAATAGCCTTCACAAATGTGGAAATTACCACGCCACTGCAACGCATCCAGCTCATTTGTGATCAGTATCTGTCCCCGGGCCGGATCGACCGGTGGATTCATATCCGCGGATAAATTCCCGCCATTTCCACAGTATACTACTCGCTTACAGCGGATCACACCTTCGCTTGTGCCTACAGACCAACCCGCATTTTCCTCCGTGAAATCACGAACATCTATTCCCCGCAAAATTTGAACGCCTGCATCTTCAGCTGTCCTGGTATAATACATGTGAAGATCCGCCGGATTCAGCTGAAATTCCGATGCGGTATAAAGTGCTGAAGGAGAAAACCGCATCTGAAACTTATCGATTGCAACCTCAGCATATGTTCCTGATGCCGGAAGCATGTCGCTCAACAGATCATTTACCCGATCCAGTTGATCATAAACATGCTCTTGAAATTCAGGGTGATCCGCGAAAAAAACCTCATATCCGCCAAATTCGCCCGGTTCGAGCCTGGCTGCATGCATCTCTGCTCGAAGTCGGTTCACCCCTCTTATTCTTCGCTCAAGAAGATTTCGGCACCGATCGGGACCGAGGGTTCGCAAGTCGGCAAGTATCTCCGATGGACTTCCAAAACAAGCAAAACCGGCATTTCGGGTACTAGCCGCTGCACCGATCGGCAGGCGGTCTACAACCACAATATTCCAGTTGTGTCGCTCCTTCTTCAGTAAAAGAGCTATTCTGAGTCCGCTGAAACCCGCTCCAATAACGAGCGCATCACATGATACGGTTCTGTTCAGATCCCAAAACGAAATGTTTGCTTTCGAGTCATTCATGGGTTGACAGGAGGATCCCTTCCTTTTCCTAAAGCCAAAGCTACCAATTTTTTCAAGCCGAGCCCTTCAGTATAGAATACGGGTTAGGCTATTCGACTGGTATTTTCGATAGCTGATGAGACGTTCGTGTTTCCGACCACTGACTTTATTTTGCAATCGCTATATTGACATCATAAATGGAAAATCGCATCACGAAACTCTTTGGAATAAAATACCCCATCATTCAGGCTGGTATGATCTGGTGTAGCGGTTGGAGGCTGGCCTCGGCTGTCAGCAATTCCGGTGGGCTCGGACTCATCGGGGCGGGAAGTATGTATCCCGAAGTGCTCACAGAACATCTGCAAAAAATGAAACAGGCAACCGAAAGGCCTTTTGGGGTTAATGTTCCCCTTCTTTATCCGGATATTGATAAGTTGATGGAGATCATTTTGAAAGAGGGTGTTAAGATCGTATTCACCTCAGCAGGCAATCCGGCAACCTGGACCAGCCACTTGAAATCTCAGGGAATCACCGTAGTGCACGTTATTGCTAATAAAAAATTTGCTCAGAAGGCTGTGGATGCCGGAGTGGACGCTTTGGTAGCAGAAGGTTTTGAAGCCGGCGGACATAATGGTAAGGAAGAAACCACAACCCTTTGCCTCATTCCCGACATCGTTCGATCCGTTCATGTCCCTGTAATTGCAGCCGGTGGGATCGGCAGTGGCGAAGCGATCGCAAGTATGTTGGCTCTTGGTGCAGAAGGGGTGCAGATCGGCAGCCTGTTCGCTGCATCGGCCGAGAGTTCCGCCCACGAGAATTTCAAACGCGCCATAGTCGATGCCAAAGAGGGCGACACGCGATTGATGATGAAAAAAGTAGTGCCCGTTCGCCTACTGAAAAATCGATTCTATCAACTGATAGAAGAAGCCGAAAACCGTGGTGCCGAAAGGGAAGAACTTCAGCAAATACTAGGTAGGGCCCGGGCAAAGAAAGGGATGTTCCAGGGCGACATGGATGAAGGTGAACTTGAGATCGGGCAGATAAGCGGTATGATCGATGAGATCAAAACAGCTTCTCAAATCATGGCCGAATTGGTTGATTCATATAACCAATGCCTTGAAAGGATTTACCCAATGAAAATGTAGCTTCGCAGCCCTTATTCATGGATGCACCGGAATATCAGCTGTACACATTGAGCAATGGCATTCGACTGGCCTACCGGCAAAGTCACCACACCCGTGTTTCACACTGTGGCTTATTCATCGATTCCGGGTCTCGCGATGAGAACCCGGATGAGATCGGACTGGCGCATCTCCTGGAACATATGCTGTTCAAGGGAACCCACAAACGCAATGTTCATCAGGTCCTGAATCGTCTGGAGGTAGTAGGTGGCGAACTGAACGCCTACACAACAAAGGATAAAACCTGCATCTACGCCACAATTGTCAATGAGCAGCTCGAACGGGCTTTGGAACTTATCCAGGATGTGAGCTTTAACTCTGCCTTTCCCGAGAAGGAACTCCGGAAGGAGAAGAAAGTGATCATGGAAGAGATCGACATGTATCTCGACACTCCGGAGGAACGGATCTACGACGAATTTCAGGAATTGTTCTACCCCAAACACCCCCTCGGTAATAATATTCTTGGAAGTAAAGAGCAACTCAACGCGTTATCGCGTGAGGATCTTATTCGGTTTCATATGCGAACCTTTCTGGCGAATAAAATGATCCTGGCAGTGGTTACTCCGGTTTCTGAAAAGCGGACCCTGACCATGGCGGAGAAATACTTCGGTCAAACAGCGCTTCCCAAAGGTGGTTCGGAGCGAATAGCTCCAACTCCTGTTGAGCCATTCGATGCAACCATGCAGAATGGATTCCTTCAAACCCATATACTGCTTGGTTATCCCGCTTACCCGCTTTCACATCCCATGAGGCCCACACTCATGCTATTGTCGAATATCCTGGCAGGACCGGGCCTGAATTCCCGGCTGAATCTGGCCCTTCGCGAAAGACTCGGCTATACCTATAGTGTGGAGTCGTCCTACCAAAGCCTTACGGATAGTGGTTTGTTCACCATTTATTGGTCAACCGATAAAAGAAATGCCCGCAAGAGCCGAAAAGCTGTTCTCAATGTGATCAGGGATCTCGTAGAGCGCCCACTCACCGAAATCCAGTTGTCCAAATACAAGACTCAATTCAAAGGTCAAATGGTGATCGCTGAGGAAAGCTATCACAGTCTGCTTTTTGTAATGGGCAAAAGTCTATTGGACCTGAATACCTTCGACACACTCCCCCAGGTATTGGACCAGATCGATGCCATAACCCCGCAGGAACTTCAGAATGTGGCTATACAGATCCTGTCTGAGGATAATTTGAGTTCACTAACCTACCTCCCGGATTAATCGTCAGATAGTAGAGGTCGATGCCTAGAATTGCTGACCAATGGAGAAGAGGAAATGTCCTTTTTCCGGTGTAGCCTTGTCGAATCCCCAGCCATAGTCGAAACCGAGTAATCCAAACATCGGAAGGAACATCCGAACACCGAATCCCGCCGCGCGCTGCAGTTCAAACGGATTGAAATCCCTCAGGCGATCCCAGGTGTTTCCGGCCTCAAAATAGGTATAGCCGTAAACGGTGGCGGAAGGGTTCAGCGAAAGTGGATAACGCAACTCCACCGAGAACTTGTTGAAGATCGGATCAGCATCCTCTCTCCTTCCCGATGGGTCGGAGATCAACCCTTCCTGATAGCCCTTAAGTGGAATGATCTCGGTTCCAAAAAATGCCCAGGAACCGAATCCGGAACCTCCTACAAGGAATTGTTCAAAAGGAGAGTAACCGAGCTCCTTGCTGTATAAACCGATGATACCCGTTTGCCAACTCGGTGCAAGAACAAGTTTTGGCGCAAGTTCCGTATACCAGTTCGCATTGAATTTCCACTTGTGGTACTCGATCCATTTGAATTTCTCCTGTGCAGACATTCCTGCGTAATCGCGTTCATTCCCCAACAGGGACTGTATCGCAGAATAGGGCGGGGTAAACTGGAGTGAAAGCGAAAAAGTCGAGCCATTCTTAGGATATACCGGGGCACTCGTGGAATTTCGGGTTAAGGAACTATTCCAGCTCAAACTGTTGCTGAAGCCTTCGGTAAATCCGATTGCCCCGGCTCCAAATGCCGTCCATTTATCGAGGTTATATCTCTGATAGTTGATCGAGTTGCTCCAAACAAAATAATCGTCCGGTTTATCGAGCAATTTACCCAAACCGATGCTGGCTCCGGTGGTTTTGAACGTAGCGCGGCTCGGGTCGTCCTTTTGTCGGAAATTGGTCTGAATGGAGTGATAGATGCTTATGGTGAGCTGATTCGGCTTCTTACCACCCAGCCACGGCTCCGCAAAAGAGAAATTATAGGCCTGGTAGCCAATTCCGTTGGATTGGGCCCGAACTGTCAAGCGCTGTCCATCTCCCGATGGAACGGGACTCCACCCTCCCGGTTCGAATAGTTTTTTCGCACTGAAGTTGTTCAAAACCAAACCAACACTTCCAACAAAACCGAAACCACCACCAAAACCGCCCGAAGCCTCTACCTGATCGGATGGCTTCTCTACAACCTTGTATTCAATGTCAACCGTACCATCCGAAGGGTTCGGGATCGGGTTCACATCCAACTGCTCGGGATCGAAATAATTGAGTGCAGCCAATTCGCGCAAAGAGCGCTGTATGTCTGTTCTGCTGAATTTCTCCCCGGGTTTAGTCCGTAATGTGCGCAGGATGACCTTGTCACTCGTCTTGTCGTTGCCAATTACCGAAACCTTATTGATTGTGGCCTGCTTTCCCTCGTAAATGCGTATCTCCAGATCGATGCTGTCATTGTCGACCCGTACTTCGATCGGGTTCAAACTGAAGAAAAGGTACCCATCGTCCATGTACAGACTGCTCACATCAAATCCGTTCGGATTCATGTAAAGCCGGGTGTCCAGCTTCGACTGATCAAAAATGTCACCGCGGGAAATGTTCAATACTGTATCTAAAAATCCGGACGTGTACTTCGTATTGCCCACCCATTCTATGTTCCTGAAATAATACTTCTTACCCTCACTTATCCCGAGCTTGATCTTAACTCGATTGGCACTAACGGGAACAATGCTGTCATAGAGCAAATAGGCATCCCGGAAACCCATGGCATGATACTTATCGCTGATCTTCTTCTTCTCATCATCGAAATCAGATTCTACAAGCTTCGATGAGGCAAAGAGATTGATCTTGTGATAGGTCCGCTTTGGCTTGATCAGACGGCGGATCTTACTGTCGTCCAAATTCTCATTTCCACTGATCTCGTAATCAAAGACCTTGACCCGCTTACCCTTTTTAATATGTATACGAAGTATCTCCGAGTTGAAATAGGCCGTGTCCTTCTCCCGGATCATACGCACATCCGCATTGAAAAACCCTTTTCCGTAAAAATATTTTGTGATCTCGGTATAGGTCTCCTTGATCAGGTTCTCGGTGAGGATCATGTCCCTTTTCAGGCTGATCTCGTCACGAACGTTCTTGGTCTCCGTTTTATTCAACCCTTTGATGGAATATTTGGACAATCGGGGTCTCTCCACTACTCGAGCTAAAAGGAAAACCGTGTCGCCTTTGATCCCGTTAATATGCAATTCAACATCTGAAAAGATCCCCTGCCGCCATATGTTCTCGACGGCACGTGTCACTTCATCGCCCGGTATGCGGATCTTCTTCATATAATCCAGGCCCGTAATAATGGACAGTACATTCGGGTCCATGGCTGTGGTCCCTTCGATCTTCAAACCACCAAATACATACTCCTTGGGGTTTTCGTAATCCAGTATTATACCGTTTCCATCATCTTGCGCAAGCACATCGCTATAGTTCGCTCCCGCGAAAACCAGTAAAATCAAAGAAATCCATCTCCACTTCTTGGCCATCTTCTTACTTCGTGATTTGTTCGCTTGTTTTGCCGAATCTGCGCTCTCTGTTCTGATATTCCTTGAGCGCCTCGATCAAATGTTCCTTCCTGAAATCAGGCCATAGCACATCCGTGAAATAAAATTCACTGTAGGCCAACTCCCACAACAGAAAATTACTGATACGCTGCTCTCCGCTTGTGCGGATCATCAATTCAGGATTCGGATAATCGCGGGTGGTTAAGAATGAGGAAATGAGATCCTCGTCGATCGCTTCGGGCTCAAGTTTGCCCAATTTAACTTCATGAGCGATACTTCGAACTGCATTCAGGATATCCCACTTGGAACTGTAACTCAGCGCCAGGATAAGGGTCATTCTATCATTCGAACGTGTGGCTTCAATAGCCTCATCCAATTCCCGCTGGCAGTCCTGGGGTAGATGGCTGCGATCGCCTATGGCTTCCAAACGGATACTGTTCTTTTGCAATGTCTCAGTCTCCTGGCGTATCGTTTTCACCAACAAACCCATGAGGGCATTCACTTCGAACTTTGGTCGGTTCCAATTCTCTGTGCTGAAAGCATAGAGTGTCAGATATTTGATGCCGAGTTCTGCACAACCCTCCGCTATTTCGCGTACAGCCCTGACGCCATGCTGATGTCCGAAGATCCGGATCTTTCCTTGCTTTTTGGCCCAACGACCATTCCCGTCCATGATCACGGCAATGTGTTGAGGCAAATGTTCGGGTTTTACCGGACTTGTACTGCTCATACTTATCTGAATAGGTAAGGGCGCTTGTATTGTGGCCAGCAGCTAATAGGTGTTATTCGGTAGCTCAGATTGAGCGTAACAAAGAAATAATAGTCCTTCAAAGCAGGATCCCCCCGCATGTCGCCCCCAAGTGATAGCGGCTCTCCCACGCCTTCTACTTCCCAACTTCGATCACTCAGATCCGCGGAAAGGTCGCCATATGTTTCCCGTTGCTTGGTCAGATCGGGATATTCTGTGCTCACATCATCCAAATAATCCGTAAAGATCTTACGCCAACCAGCTTCCACGCCGATCACCCAATTCTTGGTCATGTTGTACTTAACCCCACCACCAAAAGGCCAGGCAATTTGAACCGTGTTGTAGATCTCCTTGTCGGTTTGCCCTTCCGTACGCAGCTTGCGCAACTCGATGAGGTTATCGTTGAACTCTGTTTTGGGATTGAAGCGAAATGCTGCTAATCCCGACATTACATAAAACGTGAAGTCCTTACTTAACGTCCTTGAACCGAATGGGAGGAAATTGTACTCGAACAAACATGCCAGCTCCCAAATGTCGGATTGAAAACTGAGGTTGCGAAGCCGGTATTCTTCAAAGTTGGCATCGCTTCCGGAAATGCGTCCGTAGTAGAGTGATGGCCTCCAGGACCAATGTGGATTGAAGTTGTATCGGTAATGAATTCCACCGGCGAACTTGGTTTCTGCAGGAACGATGTTATAGGCCAGATCTCCGTGATAATTGCTCCCACCCAGCATGAAACCGAATTCGTCGTCCTGCGCTTTTACATCCATACCGATCCCGCAAAGCATCACCAAAAGGCCGAGCATATTCGCGAATTTGGTTTGGGTTCTCATAGGTGTTTGTTTTATACGTAGATAAGGGCGCTTTTGTTACAAAAACGCAAAGGTAGTAAAGTTATTCCTTGACTGACGAGAGGAAACGAAATCGGACGATGCCTCGATCGGCTTAAAACTGAAAGCAACGAACCCGGTTCGTGTAAATGCGATACGATAAATTGATCCCGAATAAATTGTATTTATCGTTGTTTCCACTATCGCCCCTGCTCACCCCAGCCAGGTTTCGCTGCGGACTTCTGTCGGCCATGGCCGGACTGATCGCTCCATACTGCCCTTCGAGGTACACCGGCTCTACATATACGCCGCCCACATCGTCCATGTAATCTGTGAAAGTGATATGCGTTCGGTATTCCAGTCCAAGGGTCCAAACCCGATTCAATTTGAATTTGAAGCCTGCACCCAACGGAATGGCGATCTGCGTGAGCGCATATCGGCTTTTCTCGTTGTATTCAGTGGTTTCTTGCCCTTCAGTGCCCAGTGGTTGAAGTTCCACCCAATCACCATCTCTCGGTTCCAGCGCCTGGTAATTCTGAAGCTGATCCGGTCCCGTGGCCTGCCAACTGCTCGGATCATAGATGAACTGAGCCTGTGGATTGAATTTGAAAACTGAAAAACCAGTGGTGATATATGGAATTGTTCCGCGCTCCTGTCCGTATTCCAGAATATTCAGGTTGATGTCCAAACCACCGCTGAAATCCCACAATACAGATCGGAAATGCAGATTGCGGAAAGCCCGGTCTTCATCGGATGGATACCAGCGATCGTCTCCGCTGATGTTGCCATAGTTGGCATTCAAACGAAAAGTGAGTCTTTGCACCGGGTTATATCGGGCAAATACACCAAATGCCATATGTGTCCCATCCGGCTCAAAATAGCTGTCGACCAATTCTCCAACGTAATTGCTCCCTCCAAGCATAAAACCAAATTCAAGGGAACTCACCCGCTTCCACTCCTGAGCATTTCCCGCCAGGCTTGTTGCCGTTACCAGTATGAACAGAAAAAATATCCGGCCTAACTTCGATATCATGCGATTTTTCAGATAGATTGAACTAACAAACGTAACGCAAAGCGACTAATATGTCAAACAAGCGCTTTGTTGTAACGCCTTTTTCGGCAATTTTATGCATGAAACGTTGCGGAAATCTGTCTTAATTCCGATTGTCCCTACCCCACATCAACTTTTTGCGGATGGTGTCCATATAATTTTCACCGGATAAGCGAACCATTCTGAATCCAAAATCGGCTTTGCGAATTGCCAGCTCAATTCCCTTCAAGAGCGATACTGCCCGACTATCCAAACTAGCCAAAACCGAGTTGGTTCGACCCTCAAACTCAAAGGAGATTATGTTGCTGTCCGAAACCACGACCGGGCGCACATTTAAATTATGTGGGGCAATTGGTGTAACTACAAAACTGCTCGAACCGGGGAACAACAACGGCCCTCCGCAACTGAGCGAATAGCCCGAGGAACCGGTAGGCGTACTTATGATCAAACCGTCCGACCAATATGAGTTCAGAAACATGCCGTTCAAATAGGTGTGAACGGTGATCATGGCCGAACTGTCCTTCTTGTGCAGCACGAAATCGTTCAGCGCATATGGAAATCCATCAAATAGCTCCGTGTGACATTCCAACTTCAGGACAGTCCGCTCTTCCAGGCTGTAGGATCGGTTCTCCAATTCGCTGATCGTTACCTCGATGTCACTCATCTGGCTACTGGCCAAAAATCCAAATCGTCCGGTGTTCACACCTAGAACCGGTATTCCTGTGTCGCGCACGATACTTAAGGTGTCCAACATGGTGCCATCACCCCCCAGGCTGATCAAAAAGTCGAGACTTCCCATTCGCAACTCACCCGCTTTGAAAATTGGCTGTGTACAGTGGTGGCGATGCTCTGCCTCCAAATGACCCGCGAGCGTGTCGTAAACGCATGCTTCTATTCCGTTCTGTTGAAGGAGCTCGATCAAATACCTGAAAAAACGCAGGTGCTCCCCCGTTTTCAATACCCTACTGTATATCCCGATTTTCATGATTCAGATGGCTTGTCGGAAATACAGACTCACTCCCGCATCGCCGCTCGCATTGCGCGAAATTTCAAATCTAAACACTTTGTCGTAATAAAAACTCCCCTCCATGGAAAGCCCATAGGCATACAAATATGTTCCTGCCAGCTCATTTTCATACCTGTCGCCCCTATTGAGAATATGTGAGTCGGCAACATAGCCGTGGTCCAGAAATAGTCCAGCCAGGATCTTTGTGTTTACTATCCGGTAATTGGATAATGGCATCCTGTTGATCGGGATGCGATCTTCCAAAATATGATAGCGCACCCCGTGCCGAACATATCCAAAAGCATGTCCGTCTATCACACGGTATTCGTATCCCCTGATGTAGTCGGAATACCCCAATGCCCGCGCCTCAACATAGGGCAATGGACGATTCGACCATTTGACATTCCCCCGAACTACACCATACACCGAGGTTTTACTTCCCAACTTAAACCAGGCACCTGTTCGTAGCCCAACACTTGAAACACGTTGCAACCTTCCCTCATCGGAGCGCAGCATCGAGAAGCTTGAACCGAGTTCCAGGTAAGTTCCTTCCGTGGGAAGAAATCGATTGTTCCGTCGCTCTTCTGTATAGCTCAACTGCCCCATTGAAAATTTCAATTTACCTATACCGTCTCCCAAAAAATATGGATTCAGCTCGAGCACATTCGTGTCATTCAACCGTATCCCACCAACTGTACCTGCGGCATAAATACTCTTGTTGGGGGAACGGTAATACTGAATACCCAAGTGCGCCTTTTGCCGTGTTATGGCACGGAGATTTTCGCTTGCAAAGAAATTCAGACGGTTGTTTGAAGTAGACACCCAAACTTCGGTATTGCTGCTGTTTCTGAATTCGGCCGAAACACGAACACGCCTTTGGGTTCCGATCCGTGCACTCTGATACTCCACCCCTTGCATACGTGTATAACCGTGTATCAATGACCATTTGAGCGTGTGGTTCATCCCACCAAGATTATACTGGAATAAGTAGACACCATAGTTGGTCCGATCCGGATCGAACCGAAATTCGCTCCATTGATTCACGTTCCGGTCGGCGAATTCCAGGAATGGAATCGGCCATAAGTACCATTTCTCAATCACGGCAATGTAGAGTTTCCAAGGGATAACCCCGTCATCCTCCTTCAATATGCTCACCAGACAGTGTACCTCATTGAACAGGTTCAAATTGCGCAAGTTCGATTCGACCTGCTCCGGAATGCGCATAAGCTGATCGGAGGTGAGTAATTCGCCAACCTCAAAAGGAATTTGATCCCGGAAAACAACCGCTTTTGTTTTGGTATTTCCCTGAATGACTATGCCATCAAATCGAAACGTTCCCGCTGCACAGAAAAGATCAAAAGAGAGAATCAGATATGCGAGTATCCCGAACCTGGAGCTACGCGTCATAGAGCAGAACTCAGAGGTCCAAATATTTCATCAAACTATTATAACGCTCGGTGATCATCTCGTCCGGCTCTCGAACGGACCGGAATAGAATGGTGTAGCCTTCATAGCTCAATACATCCGCGATCGTGCTGATGTATGGTGTGTCAAGCTTTAGAAATACGACATATTGACCACTGGAATTCTGCGATTCGATCCAAAGACCGGTGATCAATGCCCCTTCCGATTCGGCAATTCGGGCGATTTCCGAAACGTTGAAGTCGCCGGGGGAAACGGTGAGCAACATCACCCCACCTTTTTGAGACGCCGTGAGAGTTCCGGCAAGTGCCAAAGCACAAGCCTCCGCGGTACTTGTTCCATGGTAGGTTTCACCGTTCATTACAGCTATTTCCTTCACTCCGCTTTCTACAAAACGGTGTAACAAAGTCAGATAGTCCTCTTCCTCCTGGACCCTCACACCCGGATCATCGATCAGATCGCCATGCAGAGCACCCTCCGGATCCAATTGGGCTAATCCCCCCCGATCCACAAAACCGATAAATGATCCATCGGAAACAAGAGGCAACACATTCACCTCATTACTGTTCATCAGATCCAATACCTCCCCCACTGTGTTTCTTGGAGACACTGCCGGATGTTTGTTCGATATGAGGTTTCGGGCGATCATCTATCCACCCAATAGTCGGTAAAATTCATATACCCTTGCAAGTAAAACGTTTTTTTGATCATTCCGTTTCCGGAAGTACCTGAATTGTTCGGCCCTTTTCAACGGCGCTCCTTCTTTTAACCAATTGATACCAATTTCGGATCAATTGTAAACCGGAACGGGTGAGTATCGCCTCCGGATGGAATTGTACACCCCAAATCGGAAGTTGGTTATGGGCAAAAGCCATCAAAGCCCCATCGTCGGCATAACCCAGTGCGGTATAATCCCGCGGCAGATCCGATATGATCAGTGAATGATACCTGCATACCTGCATGGGCTGTTCAATTCCCTGGAACATGGGGTGATCGCGAAACAAGACTTCACTGATCTTGCCATGCATGGGGTATTGGGCGTGCTCAAGTTTTGCACCTGCATAAAGCCCAATGGCCTGATGGCCCAAACAAACACCCAAGATTGGAGTGCTTTCCCAAAAAGCTTCGACAACATCCATTGTAATACCCGATTCACCCGGTACTTTGGGGCCGGGTGAAATGATGATTCCCTCAGGGCTCATGGCCTTTATCTCCCCTACGCTTATTTCATCGTTGCGATGAACAGCCACATCTGCACCTACCTGCTCGCAGTAATCTTTCAGGTTGAACGTAAAAGAGTCGTAATTGTCGAGAATCAGTATCACAGGAGTTCGCACAAATGTACATTTCTCTTAAGTTTGGCCCTGCAATGAAATCGGCTTCGCCAACATTATGAAATTTGACAAATACGACTATCCCGCCGAAAAGTTGCTGGAGATCTATGAATCACTTCTCACGCCCAGACTCATCGAGGACAAGATGCTCATCCTTCTCCGTCAGGGAAAGATCGGAAAATGGTTCTCCGGAATTGGGCAGGAGGGAATTGCCGTTGGTGCCACTTTAGCCTTATCGGAACAAGACTACATCTTGCCACTGCATCGGAACCTGGGCGTTTTCACTGCGAGAAAAATACCTTTTCGGCGGCTGTTCGCTCAATGGCAGGGAAAGCGAACCGGATTTACGAACGGCCGGGATCGTTCTTTCCATTTTGGCGCTCCGGAATATCGGATCATTGGAATGATATCCCATCTCGGGGCGATGACCGGTGTCGCCGATGGTTTGGCCTTAGCCTCAAACCTGAGCAAAGAGGCCGGTGTAAGTTTGTGTTTCTCCGGGGAAGGCGGAACCAGTGAGGGAGATATGCACGAAGCGATGAACGTAGCCGCCGTTTGGAATTTACCGGTAATATTCCTGATCGAGAATAACGGCTACGGTCTTTCTACACCTTCCCATGAACAATACGCTTGCAAACACCTTGCAGATCGGGCCAAGGGCTATGGCATGAAGTCAGCCATTATTGAAGGCAATAATGTCCTTGAGGTCTATCACACCGTTTCCGAGATAGCGGCTCAAATGCGTAAAAAACCTGCTCCATTTCTCCTGGAATGTAAAACCTTCAGAATGCGCGGCCACGAGGAAGCCTCAGGTGTACATTATGTACCGGGGCATCATTTTGAGGAATGGGGTAAAAAAGATCCGATCCGACTCTATGAAAATTATCTGATCGAACGAGGTTTGATACGTACGGAAGAATGCGAAGAACTGAAAGCCCGCATTATTGCTCAGATCGACTCAGATGTGCGAGCGGTGTTTGATGAGCCGGAAATTGGGGCAGACGCAGATCGCGAGCTGAATGCGGTCTATGCTCCGGCTCCTATTGCTCAAGAATCAATTCCTCCCGATTCTGGCACCAAAGATCTTCGATTGGTGGATGCTATTTCTGAGGGCCTGAAACAGAGCCTTGAAAAACACGAAAACCTGATCGTCATGGGGCAAGATATCGCACAATATGGCGGTGTGTTCAAAGTAACAGAGGGCTTCGTCGATCAGTTTGGACTTGAGCGTATAAGAAACACCCCGATCTGTGAATCGGCTATCGTCGGTGCAGCACTTGGATTGTCGCTTGGCGGTTATAAAAGCGTGGTTGAAATGCAGTTTGCTGATTTTGTGAGTTGCGCATTCAATCAGATCGTCAATAATCTGGCAAAAACGCATTATCGCTGGGATCATCCGGTGGATGTCACCATCAGAATGCCAACAGGTGCTGGGGTAGGTGCCGGCCCGTTCCACTCGCAAAGCAATGAGGCCTGGTTCTGCCATGTACCCGGTCTCAAGGTGGTATATCCGGCTTTCCCGGCAGATGCCAAGGGGTTACTGATGGCCAGTATCGACGACCCCAACCCTGTTCTGTTCTTCGAACACAAAAAGCTCTACCGCTCCGTACGTGAACAAGTTCCGGAGGAACCGTATGCCTTGCAACTGGGTCGAGCCAAAGTTGTGAGAGCAGGTGAGGACGCAGTAATCGTAACCTATGGTTGGGGTGTTCATTGGGCGCTTGATGTGGCGGGTAAAAGTTCATCAGAAATAGAGGTCATCGATCTGCGGACCCTCCTGCCCTGGGATAAAGATACCGTTGCTGCGTCAGTTGCCAAATGCGGAAAAGTCCTGGTATTGCACGAGGATACCCAAACAGGTGGATTCGGGGCTGAGATCGCTTCCTGGGTCTCTGAGCATTGTTTTGAGTACTTGGATGCCCCTGTAATGCGTCTGGGCAGCATGGACACCCCTATCCCTTTGGCTCATGCTCTGGAGAATGACTTTTTACCAGTGGAACGGCTCAAAGAATCCATTCAAAAACTACTCGACTATTGACCTCTTGTGGGCCATGTCACACTAATTAACGGAGCCTTTCGGCTAACTTTGCCCCGTAATGATGATCGAAGTCCTGAAGTCTAAAATTCACAACGTCCGTGTTACCCAAACTGAATTGCATTATGTGGGCAGCATAACGATCGACGAAGACCTGTTGGACGCCGCAAATATGATTGCAGGCGAAAAGGTCCTTGTTGTGAATAATAACAATGGCGAACGTTTGGAAACGTACATAATCACCGGCGAAAGAGGAAGCGGGATGATCTGTCTGAATGGCGCCGCCGCCCGGAAAGCTCAGCGGGGAGATCACCTCATCATCATTTCTTTCGCGCTCATGGACTTTGAAATCGCCAAAACATTCAAGCCCAGTATTGTTTTCCCCAATGCCAATAACCGAATCGAACATTGAAGAATAACTGGCTGAATATTGTTAAAAAGGCGCTCTTCCCTCTGATCGGGATTGCCCTAATTTATTGGGCCTTCAGCCGAATGGACGACAAAGAGCGCTTCTACGAGTATATGAAGTCGGCCAACTACTTTTGGGTGATCCTGGCCTTTTTTGGTGGTGCTCTGAGCCATTTCCTGAGGGCTCTGCGCTGGAAAATGCTCATCGAACCTGTAGCACATAACCCGAGAACGCACACGACGTTCTACGCAGTAATGGGCGGATATCTCTTCAACTTTCTGGTGCCGCGCATGGGCGAAGTGAGTCGATGTGTGATGCTGAGTCAAACCGATAAGGTTGGATTCGACAAATTGGTGGGAACTGTATTCGTGGAGCGCGCTACAGATCTCCTCTTCATGCTGCTCGTGATCGCCTCTGTTTTGTTCTTCCAATATGACCTGCTGAACGAACTAATGCAGGAACAAGTGCTATCTAAATTGGGCAGTGGGTCGGCAAAATTCATTGTGATGGGAGCCGTTCTGCTGATCATGGCAATTGGTGCCTTCATCCTGTTCAGATACCGGGATCTTTGGAGTAAGAACAAATGGACCGCCCGAATTTTCAAATTTGTTGTTGGCCTTATTGAGGGAGTTCGGAGTATTGCCAAACTGAAAAGTCCGGTACTGTTTGTTGTTTATAGTGTGTTGATCTGGGTTCTCTATTTTCTGATCGCCTATTGGATTTTCTTCGCGCTCGATGAAACTTCCCATCTTGGTGTTGCGGCCGGTTTGACAACCCTGCTCGTTGGATCCGTGGCCATTTTAATCCCTTCTCCCGGCGGACTTGGGACCTATCATGCCATGGTACCTGCCGGACTTGCTCTTTACGGCATAAACCCGAATATGGAAGGGTTGGCCTATGCCTTCCTGTCGCATGGAACACAAATGATCATGATCTTCCTTGTAGGAGGTGTTTCCGTGATCCTGGCCGGATTTGAACGGAGAAAACAATATTGATCCGAACACCTATGAGATCTGCATTTAAATCGAAAATCCTGACACGAAGCGAAACCGCCAAAGTCGTTCGGAACTGGCAGCAAAAGGGGATGAATGTTGTTTTCACCAATGGTTGCTTCGACCTGCTTCATCGCGGACATATTGCCTACCTTTCTGATGCCGCCGCACTAGGCGACAAGCTGGTGATCGGTGTGAATTCGGACGCAAGCGTAAGGGCACTTAAGGGCCCAAACCGACCGTTGCAGGATGAAATAAGTCGCATGGAGATCTTGGCCGCTCTGGAATTTGTTGATGCGGTGGTGCTCTTCACGGAAGACACACCTTTGGAGCTACTCCGGGAAGTAATGCCCAACACCCTGGTGAAAGGTGGAGATTACTCTCGCGATAATATTGTAGGAGCAGATCTTATTGAGGAGAATGGCGGATCTGTAAGAGTCCTACCCTTTTTGCCCGGATACTCAACCACAGCAATTGAACAGAGAATCCTTCAGAGATAGATTTCCGGATCTTATTCCGGAAATTTCCTAAGTTCATTTTTCGCCTTATCCACTAATATTTCCTGTTCCTTGATGCCTTCCTTGCTCTTCAGCTGTTCTTTAGAGTTCTGCTCAATTTGAGTTCTCCGTTCGGCGATGGTTTTCTCACAATCGCGAATATCCTTCTCATAGCCTTCTTTTTCCTTGTATAGTTTTTCCAGTTCCTTGTTGCGTTGACTGAGTTCCTTCTCGGCGTCGCGCAACCTGTCTTCGTAAATTTCACGTGCCGTTCGGTTGGCCATATCCCGTAACATTTCAACCCAGATGGCACTCTCTTTTTTGAATTGATGATTGTTGAGGAAGGATCCCCGGAACTCGACGAAACTCGTTATATAAGCACCGGCTTCATCCTCTTTGAATTGGGCATACAGATTGAATGTGTCCAAACTAAGAGCAGGTATCAGCACATTTTCAGCCAGATGATCCTGGGTCTTCCTCACCCGATCCGGTCGCGCATTAAAACCCTTGCATAACTTTCGCCAGGCATTCTCTGCATCCTTCTCTGTAGCCGAGGGAATATATACTTGCCAGCCATTTGCCTTGCCTTTGCTCATCTCGGCCATTACAGGAACAGGTTCACTGATCTGGGCGAACACCTGGCCCGAAACGACAAATTGGGCTACAAGGAGAATTAATGCTGAAAATCGGATCATTGTCTGGATTTTTGAATTTGGAATCGTCTCAATATACAACTTTGTTCAAACTTGACTATAACGCGCCTTTCACTTTAACCCTAAGCCTCCTGGCTATGGCCTGTTTACTGGCTAACGAACTACTTCCCGGGTTCACCGCCAATTTCTGCACCCTTTATCCGGAATTCAACTGGAGTGATCCGCTTTGTTGGATCCGACCGTTTTCTTATGTCCTTGGTCATGCAGGATCTGCCCACCTTTTCGGCAATGTTTCTTTTTTGCTCCTACTTGGTCCTGCGCTTGAAGAACGCTACGGAACCCGACAGCTCTTTGTCCTGAGTCTTGTGACCACATTAGTTACAGCCCTCATTTTTATCCTTTTTTTTCGTCAGGCAATTTTGGGTGCAAGCGGTATTGTATTTACTTTTATCACGCTCAGCTCCTTTACCAAAGTGCGCAAAAATCATATTCCGCTGAGTTTTGTACTCGTGCTCATCCTGTTTCTTGGGAAGGAATTGATGGATAGTTTTAATAAAGATCAGATATCTCAAACTGCGCATCTGATCGGTGGCATAATTGGTAGCTTTTTTGGGCTGAGGCGTTCAAAACTAGCCTGATTGGGCTTTAGTAAACCCTTTATTGAGTAGAATCAAGTAACATTGCCCCACGCATGAGTTCACGTTCGGAAAAAATGGGAACCGATCCCATTCGCAAACTGCTGTTCGAACAGAGTATACCTGCTTCCATCGGTTTCTTGGTGATGTCGGTTTACTCCATAGCCGATATATATTTCGTAAGTCGTTACGTAGGTAAGATCGGCATTGCCGCCATAAACATAGTTCTACCGATCACTTTTCTGATCTCTTCGATCGGTATGGCCATTGGAATTGGTGGCTCTTCAATTATTTCCCGTGCATTGGGTGCCGGTAACCGCGAACGGGCATTCCAAACCTTCGGAAATCAAACAGTGCTCACAATAAGTCTGGCTATCCTGATGGTCTGTGTAGGAGCACTATTCGAAGGACCTCTGCTGCGCATGTTCGGGGCAAATGACGAGATCATTGGAGCAGCAGCAGATTATCTGAACATACTCCTGATCGGTGTACCAATGCTCGCTTGGGCTATGATGTCCAATAATGTGATACGGGCAGAGGGAAAACCACGGGTGGCCATGTTGACCCTTTTGATCCCGGCGGTGATAAACATAATTCTCGATCCGATCTTCATCGCTGTTTTAGGCTGGGGAATTCAAGGTGCGGCATGGGCCACAACAATCGGGTATGTTTTCAGTGCTGTGCACACCCTGCGCTTCTTCACAGGTAAGCACAATGAACTTCGCATTCTAAGAGAGAACCTGAAATTGAAGGCTGATATTGTGAAAGAAACATTCAGCATTGGTTCAATAACACTCGCCCGACAAGGGTCTTTCAGCGTATTGGCCATCATTTTGAACAACTCACTCGATAGTTTTGGAGGGAGTCTTGCCATTGCGGTTTACGGGATTATTCGGAGCCTTACTCTGTTCATTGCGTTCCCCGTGATCGGAATCATGCAGGGTTTCATGCCCATTGCCGGGTACAACCACGGTGCGGCAAAGTTTTCACGGGTTCGTGAAGTCATCAACCTTTCAATCCGCTGGAGTACCCTGGTTTCCATAATCGTAACTCTCATCATCGTATTAGGGGCCTTTTACATCGTTTCCTTCTTTACGGAAGAGGCCGATCTCCTGACGCAAACCCCCACTGCCCTCAGGATCGTGTTCGCCGGGGTGCCCTTCATGGGGATATCCATGATAAGCGCAGCCTATTTTCAGGCAATCGGTAAATCAGGGCCAGCACTGTTCCTCACCTTGAGTCGTCAGATACTCTTCATCATCCCTTTCATCTTGATCCTACCTCATTTCATGGGTTTGAATGGGGTTTGGTGGTCCTTCCCTATCGGCGAGTTCTGCGCTTTCCTCGTATGTGCTATTTATCTGAACACGGAGGTGAAACGCAATCTCATACAAGGCTGATCAAACACTTAGTTTTTCCAGCAGATATGCCAACGCTTTTTCCGTGGCGCGCTTTCGGTGACTGATCTTGTTCTTCTCGGTAAGATCCATTTGAGCAAAGGTTCTGTCGTAGCCCTGAGGAATGAAAACCGGATCATATCCAAAACCTTTAGTACCTGCAGGCAGGCTGGAGATCATGCCTTCAACAATTCCCTCAAATTGATAGGTTTCACCCTGAAAGATCAATGTTACGACTGTGCGAAAACGGGCATTTCGCTCCGGCGTGCTTTTGAGCGCCTCCAGCAGCTTCCCGATGTTCCGTTCATCATTTGGCGGTTCACCGGCATACCTTGCCGAATACACCCCCGGAGCCATATTCAAACTGTACACCTCCAGACCCGTATCGTCGCTGAATACGTTCAAACCACAAAACCGATGCACCCGCTCGGCCTTTAATCTTGAATTGCCTTCCAATGTTTGTTCCGTCTCGTCGATCTCTTCGCGGAATCCAACATCCTCCAACGAAAGAACATCTAAACCGTATGCGGCAGTCAGTGCCCTTATTTCACTCAGTTTGTTGGGGTTATTGGAAGCAAATACCAGTTTCGTCATTTTACGGCTATCACGCTGATCTCAACATTCACCCCTTTGGGTAGTGCAGAAACTGCAACAGCCTCCCGTGCTGGAGGGTTCTCCGTGAAAAATCGAGCATAGCGTTCATTGATTATGGCATAATCCTCCATATCAACCATGAAAATGGTACACTTAACAATATTGGAATAATCCATTCCTGCTGCCCGAAGAACACCACCGATATTCTTCATTACCTGGTCTGTCTCATCCGCCACAGAGCCGTCGACCAATTGCCCGGTTGACGGATCTATGGCGATCTGACCAGAACAATAAAGTGTATTTCCTGCCAATACGGCCTGACTGTAAGGCCCTATCGCTTGCGGAGCCTCGTTCGTTCGTATGATTTTTCTTTCCATAACTGCTTCTGAAGAGTCATTTGTATTTTTGTCTCTGACCATACCCGGGCCACATGAGGATAGCAGTAATAGGAACCCCCAACAGAATTGATGAACTCTCCAAGAAAATCGCATCTGAACACGAACTGGTCGAAGTCAAAAATAACAATTTTAACAACTTCGATTTGATCTTCGATCTCACCTTCGACGAGCAGGTTGGCAGGGCGGAGAACTATGCCGGGATCAATGGCATGCCCGTGATCGTTGGTGCAGTGAAGACACAGTTAGAACGCGTTTTATTCGAGCATCCCTCCCGAATTTCCTGCCATTTTATTGGTATGAACACCCTCCCTACCTTTATAAACCGTCCGGTTGTTGAAATGACCAGTACCCGCGAAGAGGAACGCACCATAATGGCCGGCATTGCGGCGAAATTAGGATGGGATATCCAATGGGTACAGAGCAGGGTTGGAATGGTTACCCCCAGAATAATCTGCATGATCATAAATGAGGCATATTATACGGTTCAGGAAGGAACGGCAAGTCGCTCCGATATCGATACGGCCATGAAACTCGGAACCGCCTATCCATTCGGGCCCTTTGAGTGGTGTGAGCGCATTGGCGTCAAAAACGTATACACCACGTTGGAGGCCATCTATCAGGACACCCACGACGAGCGTTACAAGGTTTGCCCGCTCCTTAAAACGGAGTACCTTAGCTCTCGTGCCAAGTTCAATTTTTAAGCTATGCTCGATCCGGTTTATCGGTTCTTTTTTAGAAGGTTAGGTTGGACAATTGAAGGAAATTGGCCGGCAGAGCATCGCAAATACCTGATCGTTCTTGCTCCACATACCAGCAATTGGGATTTTATGATCGGACTTTGCGTTCGGGCAACCTCCGGTGTGAACTCACACTATTTGGGAAAGAAAGAACTTTTTCGTTTTCCTTTTGGATGGCTTTTCCGAAAATTGGGCGGCTACCCGGTTGAAAGATCCCGGAACACCAATTTTGTAGACGCCGTTGTAAAGATCTATGAGAAACACGATGATTTCATTGTGACCATTACCCCTGAAGGAACCCGAAAATCCAATCCGGAATGGAAAACGGGTTTTTACTACATTGCCCAAAAAGCCCATATTCCTATCGTTCCGGTTTCAATCGATTATCCTACAAAGCGGGTCATAATCCGTGAGGCCATGTTTGTTGGAAACGATCTGGACAGTCTCATCCTCGATCTGAAATCATGGTTTCGCCAATTCAAGGGGAAAAATCCGGACTGGGGCATTGAACCGGAATGACACCATTAAGAACGCCGGTTAGCCAGAAGTGGTGGTGGCCCCCCGGTAAACGGATTACCCCGACCAATACTCCTGGCCCCCATACCGGACGCCCTTATCAGTGAACGATCCCCATATCTGACCCGAACCTTGTCCATGGCCTGATACAAGTTGATCATCTCTTCCGTGTCCTCAAACAAATTGATCTGATAACTCCCGCAAACCAGATGACTGAAACGAACCCCGATCAAGCGTACAAGCAAGCGCCTGTTGTATAACTTCTTGAATAACTCCAAAACCAGAGGGATCAATGTGTGATCTGCAG
This sequence comes from Flavobacteriales bacterium, assembly GCA_020635435.1. GTDB lineage: Bacteria > Bacteroidota > Bacteroidia > NS11-12g > UBA9320 > VMDK01. The sequence goes on along the minus strand of JACJZU010000001.1, from coordinate 951,168 downwards.
ATGTATATGGGATGCGCTTTTGGAGCGTGTGCGTGTTGAAATCGGAATACCGAACCTTTACGGTAACACAGGCCGTAAGCCGGCCACCCCGCCGCAACTGAAAAGCCAGATTCTCCGTCATCGCCGTAAATATCCCGGTGAGTTTGTCCACATCGATCGTGTCCTTGTCAAACGTGCGCTCTGTGCTGATCGATTTTCGCTCATTATACGGTATAACCGGACTCCGGTCTATCCCATTTGCCTTTTTCCAGATCAGCTTCCCATTCTCACCCAAAACCTGTTCCATCAATTCAACAGGCATCTCCTGTATCGTACCGATCCATCGAACCCCCATATTGCGCAAGGTTTGATAGGTCTTTAAACCAACCATAGGTATTTTCTTCACCGAAAGCGGTGCCAGAAAAGGTCTCTCAAAACCCTTCTGTATTTCAAGCTTGTTGTTCGGCTTGGCCTCCCCCGTGGCAACCTTAGATACCGTTTTATTCGTGGAAAGACCAAATGAGATCGGTAAACCCGTTTCCCGAATGATACGCTCACGCAACTCTGTCGCAAGTTTGTAACAACCAAAAAACCGATCCATGCCCGTAAGATCTGCATAGAATTCGTCAATCGAGGTCTTTTCATACACCGGGACCGATTCCCCTATGATCTCCGTCACCATATCCGAATACTTCATGTAATTCGAAGAATTACCCCGGATAACAATAGCCTCCGGACACAATTCCCTGGCCAAACGCATGGGCATCGCAGAATGTATCCCAAAACTACGAGCCTCATAACTGCAGGCAGCCACAACACCTCGATCCGTAACACCCCCAACCAGTATAGGTTTACCCTGTAACCTGCTGTCCATCAAACGCTCAACCGACACAAAAAAAGTGTCGAGATCCAAATGTATAATACTTGTATCCATGCCAATATTTTTAGCTTGCCAATTTTATTCGAATATACAGTGTCGCCTGATTATTTTTCAGATAACCGGGAATTTTTTCCAACGAAAAAGGGCCACCGTTTTACAGTGGCCCTTTCCTTAAAAAAATCCGACAACAACTATTCAACCGACTCAGCCGCTGCCGCTTCCTTTACAGGATATACAATGCGTGTAAGCCATTTGGCCGGATCCGGTTCCGTACTCGGATCGGTGATATATTCCTCCATAACCGCACCCGATAATTCCAAGTTGTTTTCCTTCATATAACCGTCGAGGAACATGTGTGCGTCGCCCGTTTTTTCGTACGGACCGTAATAGTCTACGATCAGGCAAGGTCCCGCAGATGTTTTATGTACCTCATATCCGGTAGCCGGTTTACTTCCTGGAATTACCCGAACCGCGGCAGAGAGCTCCGATTTCTGTGACTCCTCATCCCATGTAAAATACAAAGCAACCGGAGCTGCAGTAGTGTCAAGAATATTCGCATCCTTGGCCGTTTGATATACCGCAGGCATACTGCGCTCAAAATACGCCTTCATGTCGGCCATACCAACAGTCTCCTTTTTGATCATATACTCCATCGAGCCACGCTCCTCACGGCGCACCTCGAAAGTCGCCACATCCGGCGTTGCGGCATCCTCCTCAACCAGCTTCTTCAACATACCCAATCCTTTATCAAAATCCTTGGTCAAAGCACCCTTCATTCCCATCAGGGTCATGAACAGGTTGCCCGGCATAGGAGCCGGTTGGTTGAAGTTCCAGGTTACCTTCGACCTGCCCCCTTCAAGGGCCTCAACCTGAACGCTTACGTCACACTTCGCCTCCCAGGGCTCGAAAAACTCAAGGTCATTCTCAATCAGCATTTTCTCTGAATCAATCGCACGGATAGTCTGCTTTCCGGTTCCAACCTTATCGTTCCCCTTCCACGACCAGGAAGAACCAACTGCCCCATCTTCCCCCTCGAAAGTTTGAACCATCGTGGTATCCAATTCATTCCATGGCGACCACTCATTCTGTGACCGCATCGAATTAACATGTTTCCAGGCCAACTCGGGAGATGCATCGATCTCAATGCTGCGGGATAAACTCACATTCTTCGGCAAGATCAACATCGCTATAACCGCGAGTACGACCAAAACCAACAACACCAGTAAAATGGTCTTTAAAATTTTCATGTCTGTTTTAATTGGATTTTCTACAAAATTTAGGCTTTTTGGTGAATGTTCAGTAGCTCTGTGAACCTTTTAACAAAATATTTAAATGTCAACCACCCATTTTGAACAGGACGACTTCCTTTCTGAATTGAACGAGGCGTTCAATGCCGCTGCAGATGCAGATCGCGCCCGTCAAATGAGTGCATACCTGAAGAACCTATTCCCTTTCTTTGGAATTCCTGCCGGACTTCGAAGGGAACTTTCCGTTCCCTACATGAAGAAAATATGTGCGTCCCCCAGGGCCTTCGAGATCATTCAACTACTTTTCATTCAACCGGAACGGGAATTTCATTATGTAGCGGTAGAAACACTTTTCAGATGCCGGAAACGTTTTCAACCAGATACACTCCACTTATTACAATGGATGATAACCACCAACAGTTGGTGGGATACTGTGGACGCCCTTGCAAGTCAATCCGTTGGGCATTTTCTGTTGTCATACCCGGAGTATGTGCCCGATATTCCTGTGAAATGGGTCCGCGATCCTAATATGTGGCTTCGCAGAACCGCTCTGCTCTTCCAATTGAAATACAAACAACAAACCGACACCGAACTCCTGGCTTGGTTAATAGATCAAACACGCACGGAAAATGAGTTCTTCATTCGAAAGGCGATCGGCTGGAGCTTGAGAGAATTGGCCAAAACAGATCCGGATTGGGTTCTGAGTTTTGTGCACTCAAAAGAACTGAAACCGCTCAGTCGAAAAGAGGCTCTCAAGCATTTTCAAACTTCATAGTTGATAACTCAACCCCCACCCACGCTCCACGATTTTGAGAATTCCAATATATTTGTCAATGTGTCACTGTTGTCCGAGAATTTAAGATCCCTTCGCAAGGCAAAAGGGATGACCCAGGCCGATTTCGCTATCCGGATAGGCGTTAACCGCTCAGTTATTGGGGCCTATGAAGAGGGTCGGGCAGAACCAAAACTCCAAACCCTGCAGGCCATATGCCATTTCTTCGAGATAAGTGTCGATCAAATGCTGAATGAGCGTTTCGATGCCAATTCAACGCCCGCGGTCAATAAAGATGTCGCTGGCCAGAATCTCCGAATACTTCCTGTGGTCGTTTCCAGTTCGGGCGAAGAAGAAAATGTTGTTCTCGTTCCGGAAAAAGCTTCTGCGGGATACGTTCAGGGATACGCGGATACAGAATACATCGGTAATCTGCCCCAGTTCAATCTTCCCTTCCCCGAATTGAAGGCCGGAAAAACCTACCGTGTTTTCCAGATCCGTGGCGACAGTATGCTGCCCCTTCAATCCGGAACTTATATTATTTGCGAATACCTCACCGATTGGAATGATGTGCGGGATAACCAATGCTATGTATTGCTTACCCGAAATGATGGTATTGTGTACAAACGGATCGAAAATCACATCCGAAAAGATGGCACACTGCTCTTAATTTCAGATAATGCTCAATACGAGCCCTATGCCGTTCACGTCGATGAGATCCTTGAAGTTTGGAAAGCACTTGGAACGATCTCTTTCGAACTTCCCAACAGCAAAATGGATTACAGCGATCTGCAGAAAGTAATGCTCGCCATCAACCATATTCAAAAGGATGTTTCCCAACTCAAAGGACGATTTTAATGGCTGATACAGTTGTCCGGACCGGAAGCGATTCCAACAACGAGAATCAACCCCTTTCCACGTTTGCCTGCGGAGGTTTTATCCATGGTTCAGTATGGTCAAACGTTATGCTGGTAACAATGATCTCTCTTCCCGTGATGTTCCTCCTGATTTCGATCGGCATGCATTCCCTGTTGGTGATCCTGGCTTTTGTTTTCTCAATTTTTGCACTTCTCAAGTGGAGAAGTGGCCACATGACGTATTCACTTTATGATTGGGGATTTGAACAATACGTTGTGCCCTCATGGGCCAAGAAACAACCCATTCTCAGAAAATTCAAGTGGGAGAACGTTTTGAGCTATCAGGTCGGAGCAGACATGAGCCGGGGCTTGAGAGAATACAATTACCTGAAGATTAAATTGAATCAAGCGCCCCACAAAATTCAGTTGAGTGATGCCCAGGCTGATCTCGATCAATTTCTGGCATTTAAGGATCAGTTTGAAGAACTGGTTAATCACTATAATTCAAACGTTTCAACATCCACCCCTGTTGGTCAAGTGAAACGACGGAAAGACTTCTATCAAACATTTTGGGCAAAACTGATAACTGCTTTCTTTATCGCACTATGTGTTGGACTGATTTGGTTCGCGATCAATGCAGACTCCATTCGCACGACTAATCTCTACCGGATCGTGGCGGTAATAATTCCAGGTACTATGTATATGGCCTACCGTGTTTTTTTTCGCAAAGGCCGCTAAACTACCAACATGAAAATCCTAAGTTACGCGCTGATCTTTCTCGGTTTCCTCATTCTCGGCGTGCTTGCGTTGTTATTCCTTACACCCAGAACTGTTCGTTATGAGCTGTCCTTTCAAACATCGGCAGACACGGATGCAATTCTGGAGTATTTCATCGAATCTGATCAATTCACCCTGTGGATGGAGAACCTGGACTCTGCGGAACGATTTGAACCCTACCCGGCAAGAATGGGTTCCGCTCGTGAGCTCTTTTTCAAAGGAGATGGTTCTTTGCACACCATGGAGGAAATAACCGATCTAAGGGAAAATGACTTGTCACTTCGTACAACAGTTCGCGATCTGCTTCAGATCGATCATCGTGTAAGCATCGTTTCAAACAACGATTTCAACACGGTACACATTCAATCTCAGGTCACGGCTCTTAAACGGGCAATGCGGTTCTCGCTGATCGGCGCAAAAAAAGGCATGAAGGAACAAGCCCTCCGAGGGAGCAGGACATTAGAGTCTCTCCTAAAGGCCGGGCAATCTTCAACCCCTATTCCGGACTAGTGAATATTTTATAGGCAATAAAGAACATAAACAAGGCCAGTAAGGAATAAAAGATCCGGGCACCTTGACGGCCAAATAACTTCACAAAAAACCGTGCGCGATAGTTCGTGAAGAAAAACTCCCAATTGAATAGGCTGGCAAGGAGCGAAAACACTCCCGCACCTATCACCAAAACGCCTAAGATCGTATTGCTCATATATTCATTTTTAAAGGCTAATTTAACCTTCTCTTAGTAAAAAGCCGATGTCAGTGCGTAAAACCGATTATCTAGCTATTCGGGCTAACTATCATCTTCCCGGAAACATTTATGCCAATACAAGCTCAAACGGGGTCATGTCCGATCAAACCGTTCATATTGGTTTGAACGTGGACCGGAGTTTTCAGGATGACCCGGATGGATCGCGGAACTATTGGGTGCGCTCCGGACAACAACATGTAAAACAAACTCTGGCCAGGTACCTAAACACAAGTGTTTCAAACCTGGCGTTGGTTCCGAATGCATCAATCGGCCTCAACCTCCTGATTCACAGTTTGGATGGCAATTTGCCGGTTCTGGTGCTTGAAAATGAGTACCCTTCGCTCACGGCCCCTTTCGACATCAATATGAAGTCTGTGATCCGACTGTCTTTTGACGTTGAACGATCCGGTACCAAAGAGATCATAGACCTTATCGATCGGTATAAACCGGGCATAGTAGCTATTAGCTGGGTTCAATGGCTTTCGGGCTTTCGGGTTGAATTAGACGAACTATGCACCTATTGCCGGAATGAAAATATCATCACTTGTATTGACGTGACCCAGGCCCTTGGTGCCTTCCACCTCAACCTGTCCAAAACCCCGGCGGATATCGTTATCGGCAGTGGATACAAGTGGGTTTTGGCTGGGTTTGGAAATGCTTTTGTCTATGTGGCCGATCATCTTCTGGAAAATTTTCACTTTAAAGTGGCTGGTTTTAACAGCTATGATTTCAATGGCGACCAATACAGCTTTGAAGAATCCATCCGCTGTTTGGAGCCCGGACATCTCGATCATGTGTCCTTCACCAGATTCTCCGCCGCACTGGATCAACTGATTTCTATGGATCCATTTGCCCTCTCAACCAGAGTTCTGGCACTTTCTACCCTGTTTATTCACGAGTTGGAAAAATTGGGAATTGAACATCTTTCAGCAGAATCGGAGTTTGAACGCTCCGGTATTGTAAGTGCGGACCTCTCACAGCAACAATACGCTCTATTAAACGATGCCGATATACGTTTCAACCGCAGGTTAAGTTACGCCCGGTTCGGCTGGCACTTTTACAATATGGAAGAAGAGGTCCTGCGTGTGATCGAAATAATCCGTAAAGGACTGTAGCCCCTTATCCCATTTTCCGGAATACAATGTCCTGAAAATAGCCCCGTCTATCGCTGAAGCTCGCGGTTTGCGAAAGACCTGAGTCCTGTATAAGCTCTTCGATCATCTGTTTATCGTATTTCCAGCTGCTCTCAGTATGAATGGCTTCATTTTCGGAGAATTTATATTCCTTACCTGCACCGGGAAAGTTAACCACTTGTTCGCGTGTGGAAACCAAATAACTCCTGGCTTCACCGGTTTCCGGAATGTACGCAGCGTAGTGTTTGAAATACTGGATCTCGAAATTTGACTCAAGCTCGCGGTTCATTCGTTCAAGAAGATTCAAATTGAATGCTGCCGTTATTCCTTCAGCATCGCTGTAAGCACGGCGTATGGTCTCCGGATCCTTCTTGATATCAACCCCCAATAGCAAATGATCCCCTTCATCCAGGATCTTGGCCATTCCCCGGATCATCTTCTGCGCTTCCGGCATTGCCAGATTTCCAATGTTCGACCCTAAAAATAAGATCAGCCTCTTCCCAGACCTAGGCCGGGACAATAAGATATCCAATGCCTCATCATAGCTTGCTTCAATCGGATCTACGATGATCTCAGGTACCTGATCGGATAAATTTTCATAGCTCAGCCGAAGAACATGCATGGAAATGTCGATCGGTGAATAGCTGATCCCTCCCGCTCCAAGCTTCCGGAGAAGTATCGCCGTTTTCATCCCATCTCCTGATCCAAATTCGATAACCTCCAGTGCTTTATCGTTTTCCTTTACGTAGTTCGATATCAAAGCACCCTGTTCTTCCAGTATTTCTGTTTCTGCCCTCGTTAAATAGTATTCAGGCAATGTCGTGATCTCTTTGAATAACCGATCACCTCGTGTGTCGTAAAAATATTTGGAACTGAGCTTTTTTGGACTTTGTTCAAGCCCTTTGCATACATCTTTTAAAAATTCCTGATCCATTTGTTCCCGTTCTGAATTATAGGGTCAAAGTCGCGCAGCCAATCGTATCCCAGTGTATTGCCAACGCATGTCCGGATGGAAGAAATTTCGATACGTCTTTCTGCTATGACCGTTGGGTGTTGCGAAAGAACCTCCACGCAACACACGTTGATTGATCATGAATTTGCCGTTGTATTCCCCAATCGCCCCTGGAACCGCCCTGTAACCGGGATAGCCTTCATAAGAACTGCAGGTCCATTCCCAGCGATCACCCCACGCGAAATGTTCTGATGCTATCTCCCATTCGAACTCCGTTGGTAGTCGTTTACCCTGCCAATTTGCAAATGCATCGGCTTCGTAGTAGCTCACATGTGTTGTCGGGGTTTCTGGCTCCACCGGTTTTAAACCATCCAATGTATAGTGCATCCAGATGCCATGCTTCATCTCCCAATACATCGGTGCATTGATCATGTGCTGATTGATCCAACTCCAGCCTTCATCAAGCCAGAGCATCGGATTATTGTAAGCACCATCTGCTATGAATTCTAAATAATCGGCATTTCGAACAAGTCCGTCACAGATCTTAAAATCACTCAACAGCGTGTTATGCCTTGGTCTCTCATTGTCAAAATGAAACGAATTCCCCTCATGGCCTATGGCATAAACACCACCAGAAATGGAAATGTATTCCTCTGTAGTGACCGGAATGTGTTCAGTACCACTTTGGAATACATCCTGGGCATATCCCGGCCTGAGGTACTGCGTGCCCAAAATGTACTTGATATCGGTAAGTAGTAATTCCTGATGTTGTTGTTCGTGCTGAATACCCAACTCGATCAATGTGGCATTGTCGGGATTGTTTTGCTCCCTCAACAATTCTTCTACCACGGACTCGGTTATTCTTTTTCTGTATTCAAATACCTCTGCCACAGTAGGTCTCGTTTGCATCCCCCGCTGTATTCGGGGGATCCTTGATCCTATATCGTTGTAGTAGCTGTTGAATAAGTAAGCGTATTCCGGATTAACGCGAACATATCGATCCTCACGAGCCAACACAAACTCTTCGAAGAACCATGTCGTATGGGCTAAATGCCATTTCGGAGGACTTACAAACAAAGTGGGTTGTATGACAAAGTCCTCAACTTGCAGGAATTCCACAAGCCGTTCAGTATACTCTCTCGTGAATACGAATCGATCCAGAAGATTCCTGTTCGTGAGAACTGGCTCATTTATTTTTTCAGACATTGGATTTCCAAGAAACTACAATTCATTTCAAAGTAACTCCTTTTAGCATGTATACGCCTATTCGATTTCATCCAGTACAGTGTTATTTCGTGATTTTCAGGTACCAAATAAGTGCTGTGAAGTAATATTGTTGATCGTATCACATTCGCTAAAAGCTCAATTATGGAAAATATCATAACCCTTCTGATGCTCATATTGCTTCAAGCTGTACTCGGTTTCGATAATCTCCTCTACATTTCCCTGGAGAGTAAAAATGCCCCGGAAGAAAAGCGATCCATGGTTCGAAAAACGGGAATTGCCATAGCTATCGTCCTGCGAATAGCGCTGCTTTTTGTCGTGATCAACATCATTCAAAAAGTTCAAGATCCCTTTCTGCACATTCATTTCAAAGAAATTATACACGCTGATGTAAATTTCCATAGCTTAATTGTTCTCGCCGGTGGGATCTTTATTCTCTACACGGCCATGCGGGAAATTTGGCACATGATGCATATTGACGAGGTCGTGATCGGTATGGAGGGAGATCAGAAATCTACTGCAGAGGTGATCCTGTGGATCGTATTGATGAACCTCGTGTTCTCCTTCGATTCCATTCTAAGCGCCCTGGCTCTTACCAAGGTATTTTGGGTAATGGCCTCTGCCATTGTTATAAGTGGAGTACTCATGATCGTTTTGGCCGAAAAAGTTTCCGTTTTTCTCCAAAAAAATCGAATGTACGAAGTGCTCGGCCTCTTTATACTCTTCGTAGTTGGTATCATGCTCATAACCGAAGGTGGTGAGCTTGCTAATCTGGAACTCTTCGGCAACGAGATCGTGCACATGAGTAAAACCACATTCTACTTTGTAATCGGTATATTGGTTCTTACTGATATCGTTCAAACCAGATATCAAAAGAAAATCCTGACGGAAAAAGCTCTAAACAAAAATGCTCCCTGAAAATTCAAGGAGCATTTCATTTTGCTGGTGTCGGGATGACTGGATTCGAACCAGCGGCCACACGCCCCCCAGACGTGTACTCTAACCTGACTGAGCTACATCCCGTTCCATTTCGGAATGGTCGGCAAAGTTACGGCGTTCAAGGCTTAATACAACACTTTCCACGTCTTAACTCAATGAATGAAATTGTTCGAGGAATCGTTTGTCATGTTCAAAAAAGGTTCGGAGATCCTTAACCCCATATTTGAACATGGTAATGCGTTCTATACCCATACCAAAGGCAAAGCCTGAATAGACCTCACTGTCTATTCCACAATTCTCCAAAACCTGAACATCCACCATTCCGCAACCAAGTATCTCCAACCAGCCCGTACCCTTTGTCAGACGCTTGTCGGCTTCAGTTTCCGTTCCCAGGAATATGTCCATCTCCGCTGAAGGTTCAGTAAATGGAAAATAGCTCGGTCTGAATCGAACCTTCGTATCCTGCCCAAAGAATTCCTGAACAAACAGATACAAGGTCTGCTTGAGATCTGCAAAGGATACACCCTTGTCAATATAAAGCCCTTCTATCTGATGAAAAAAACTATTCGATCGCGCCGAAATAGCTTCATTCCTGTATACACGCCCCGGTGATATGGTGCGAATAGGGGGTTTTTGCCGCTCCATAACCCGAACCTGAACGGAACTTGTATGCGTTCTTAATGAAATATCAGGGGCTATGAAGAAGGTATCCTGCATGTCCCTGGCGGGATGATTTTCAGGAAAATTCAAAGCCGAGAAGTTGTGCCAGTCATCCTCTATCTCCGGCCCGTCAGACAGATCAAATCCCAGCTTCTGAAATATTTCGATCATCTGGTTTTCTACAATGCGCAATGGATGTCTGGAACCAATTGCCAACCGAGGACCAGGCAGAGACCTGTCTACGTCATTTGACTCTGATTCACCTGCCTCGAGGCTTTTTTTGGTTTCATCAAAAGTCTCCTGCAGGAGTATCTTTACCTCATTCAGTTTTGAACCCAGTTCCTTCTTCAATTCAGACGGTACCTTCTTGAACTCTTCAAAAAGGTCATTCAACACGCCCTTCCTCGAAAGGTAATTCACTCGAAACTCCTCAAGTTCCTGCTCAGTTTGAAAGTGCAAAGCCTCAACTTGCTTCCGGAGTGATTGAATTTTTTCTTCAAGCGTCATAGAGGACAAAAATACAACCCGAACTCAACCTATGGGCCAGAGTGATATGAACGAATCAACACACTTGTAATAAGTATTAATATTTAAAAAAGATAGTTCTTATTTCTTTAGTGCGGTGGATATGTGGATAGAGGGTTGGCTTGGCTAGTCAGTTTTTTTATTCCACATGTTTTGTTCAGCCTTAGAGTAGATTATATTCTGATATACAGTGAGTTATGATTGGTTATGTTCGTAATTAAAGTTAGTAGCATAATGGTTGTGGGTTATGTCTTCCTGCTTTTAATGTTATTAAGCTGTTAGGAGATTTGGCATAAATCAGACTTTGGAGGTTGATATCGTTAATCTGAACTGTGCAAGTTTAATTTTAACAGTTTTTACACCGACAAGTGTTTATAAGCGTTTAAACGTTTAGGTTCGATTTTTGATTAATATATATCTGATAATCAATAAATTAGTCTATTCTGCGGTGAAAGTGAGGTCTCTGATCATCCAATCGTTTTTCACCTCAAGATCCTTCGATAGTTGGATGATTCTTTCGGGAGGTCGCTTTAGAAAGAGCGAACCACTGGTGTAGCGTTTATCTTTATCGCGGTCAATGATGGCCTGGATGGTATAGGTTCCAGGGTCTAGGTAGGTGCTTTGGATAAGCGTGTCAGATAGGACGTAATACTCCTGGTGTATTTTATTGTTCTTCGAAAGCTGAACGATCAATGGTTGCTCGGTTTTATTTTTTACCTCGAATTCCAAACTTCCTGTGTTTGTACTCCCTGATGTGTTGAAGCGCAATGTATCCGATGTGTAGTGAATTCTGTTCAGAGTCGTGTCCCTTTGCACGATATTGGGAATTAGGGTATAACGTCCCATTTCTCTGAGGTCTTTGGACGGATAGATCCAATAAGTAAGCTCTCTGCGTTCGATCCTGTCAACCACAACCTCGGAGGAATCTATCATATCGATGATCTCGAGATTTGCCAGATTCGAATTGTCCAGCGGAAAACTGATTCGCAATGGAATGGGATCTTTTGGAGAGTTGAACGTGGTAGGTAGACTGAGCTTTAGTTGGTGATCTAAGCTACTCGCTTTCAAATGGTAAACGGATCGGATCGTGCTATCACCTGATTGAAGATGTATTTCAAAGCTATCGGCCTTTGGGATGCTACCTAATGTAAAAAAGAGACTGTCGCCGGTTGAATTTAAAGTTTGGTAAATTGGCGAAGTAGGGTTGTCAGAATCAGGATCTAAGAGCAAGTTGATCGTCGGTTTGCGAAGGGTTGGTCGCATTAACGCTACATAGCTTAAGATGTCTTTTTGAAGTATTCTACGTAGTTGAAAACTGCTGTCCCGTTCGTCATTCGTATGTAGGATGAGCTCTACTGTCGCACTATCCGTTTGTAAGGGTTGGAAATGAAGTGCCATTTGTTCTCCAATATCGAGGAGGTAATTGTTGTTTACGTCGTTGAGGGCAGCAACAATGTAATTCCCGGGTTTTAAATGTCTGAATGTGAAGGCACCATTGTTTTCCGGGAAGGTTATGTAGGTGGGCTTATGGTATCTCAGTGTACTATCGGACAATGATTCGTAAAGAAACAGTTTGAGATTTTCTTCTTTTTCAGCCCCTTGACCATTTCGGTTTATACGACCTTTCAAAGAACTTGAGTCGATAAAGGAACCTGTTGCAAATATTCGTGTGAAGTTCTTCAGGGTGTTGCCTTCATTGAGGTCCTTAATCGATTCTCCGAAGTACACCTGATATGTTGTATTCATCCGTGGATACTCAGGAAGTTTAACTACGAGCTTTTTGCCTTTTACTACATAAGTGAGTTGTTTGTCGAAGGATGGTGTTATCAGGAACTGTTTTTGAAAATTGTTTACAGTGAAATATTCGTCGAATTCATAAACGAGCTCTTTGGACAAGAAATTAATGGCCATAGAGTCGGGATTTGAACGAATCAGAACGGGTGGGTTTATGTCCTTTTCTCCACCTTCGGGAATATTTATAGTAGCGCAACCGGCTATGATCAGTGTAGCCAGTATGATGGTAGGCAAGTGCAGTTTCTTGATCATCTGCCAAGGTGAACTAGTAGTACGGAAATGTCGGATGCACTAACGCCACTTATTCGGGATGCCTGGCCTATGGTGGCAGGTTTGAGCCGTTTCATTTTCTCCATGCCTTCTGAGGAAAGTGATCGGATCGATTCAAAATTGAACGTTTCCGGAATGCGGATATGTTCAAGTCTGTGCATCTTTTCAACGTGTTCCTGTTCTTTATGTAAATAACCCTCATATTTTATATTGATCTGAACACTATCCTTGATTTCTTCACTGAATGAATCGGTATAAGCCTTAATTCTCTCAATTCCTTGAAAATCAGATAGTTCTATTTGTGGTCGTAGTAATATCTTGCTCAGAAATTGACTCTGATTGATCGGTGGTGTATCTTTCGAAGTGAGTATAGGGTTAATTTCGTTCGGTTCGGTTTTCTGGTTTCGAAGATAAGATTCGAGGTCCTCAAGTCCATCCATCTTCCTTTGGAACTGTTCGGAGCGGGATTTACTAGCTAAGCCAATTTGTACCCCTTTCGGAGTCAAACGCTGATCGGCATTATCTTGCCTCAGCAACAATCGGAATTCAGCTCTTGATGTGAACATTCGATAGGGTTCATCCGTACCTTTTGTAATGAGGTCGTCGATCAATACCCCTATGTATGCCTCGGATCGATCCAAAATGAAAGCTTCTTGTTGAGTGACATATTGATGAGCGTTTATTCCGGCAATAAGGCCTTGACTGGCCGCTTCCTCGTATCCGGTTGTACCGTTGATCTGTCCCGCAAAGAAGAGTCCGGCAATTAATTTTGTTTCGAGAGAGTGTTTGAGTTGTGTAGGAGGGAAGTAGTCATACTCAATGGCATATCCAGGTCTGAATATGCGTACATTTTCAAATCCTGGTATATGCTTAATGGCGTGAAACTGAGTTTCCAATGGAAGGGAAGTTGAGAAGCCGTTTACATAAACCTCTACTGTGTTGCGTCCTTCGGGTTCTACAAATATTTGATGCCGCTCCCTTTGTGCAAAACGATTGATCTTGTCTTCAATTGATGGGCAATATCTGGGGCCTAGACCTTGAATGCTTCCATTGAACAAGGGACTGTCTTGAAACGAATCACGAAGTATATCGTGTACGGTGTCGTTTGTATAGGTGATATGACAGCTGAGTTGATTGTTGAGTGCCGGTGTATCGAGGTATGAGAATTTGCCGGGCGGATTGTCACCTGGTTGCTCTTCCATTTTACTATAGTCCAGGCTTCTGCCATCAACGCGTGGTGGAGTACCGGTTTTCATCCGGCCGCTTTGAAATCCAAATTCCTCTAAACAGGCGGTAATACCGGTCGACTGCCGTTCTCCCATCCGCCCTCCGCCATAGTTTGATTTACCAATATGGATTTTACCATTTAGAAAGGTGCCACTAGTAATGACAACTGATCTTGCATGAAATACATTTCCCATACCAGTTTTAACTCCACAAACGGAGCCTCCTTTTTCGAGGATCTGTACAACCATATCCTGGTAGAAATCAACATTCGTGTTTGCTTCGAGCATCTGTCTCCACAACAATGCGAATTCCACGCGGTCGCTTTGTGCTCGGGGACTCCACATTGCCGGACCTTTAGAACGATTAAGCATCCTAAACTGTATCATAGTATGATCGGTTATAATTCCACTCATACCCCCCAAAGCATCGATTTCACGTACTATTTGTCCTTTGGCGACACCTCCCATGGCAGGATTGCATGACATTTTCGCGATTGTCTCCATATTCATGGTGATCAATAGAACTTTGCTTCCCATCGTGCCGGCTGCATGGGCGGCCTCACAACCGGCATGTCCGGCCCCAACTACTATTACGTCGTACATAGCGTAGTGTTCCACGTGGAACATTTTATAATGTGATAAGTTTGGATTCAAGTTCGCGCATTGCAACTTTTGAAATTGTATCAGAATCAGTATGACCGAGCAAGTGCAGCACACCGTGTATCATGACGCGTTTTAATTCCGACTCATAGCTCACGTTGTGAGTTGTTGCATTTTCTCGCACTCGGTCAACACTTATGTACATATCTGCTTCAAGTTGAGTTTCTGAGTATTCATCGCTCATATCAAAGGTGATAATGTCGGTGTAATAATCGTGGTTGAGTGCATCTCGGTTAATGGTGAGTAGCTCTTCATCTGAACAAAAAATATAGAGGAGGTCTGCGCTGATGATCTCGAGTGCTTCCAGTGCTCTTTCAAACCAATCTGCGAACGTTGGGAGATCAGGACTGTGACGTTCGCCGTGTGACTCGAAAAAGATGTTGTATTTGTCCATGGTTTTAAAGACAGTTTGTGATAAAAGCTTGAATTAGAAAGTGAGCGATGTGTCCAACTGTTCCACGTGGAACAGTGCTTTGGTGACTGATATGTTTCCGTTTGCTATAATGTGTGGTGAATAAAAGGCAAAAAAAGCGTATGATTGCGAAAATTCGCTATGGAGAGGGGTAATAAATCGTCCGGTACTCGTAAACTGCGTCCCCGAAAAACATCTGGGAACAAGGTTAAGGTTACTCAAAAGCGCAAGCAGCTCGTTGAGCCGGACGAATTTAGGCTAAATAAATACATCTCCAATGCGGGAGTTTGTAGCCGTAGAGACGCCGATGAGTTGATTGCCGCAGGAAGAGTTACGGTCAATGGAGAGGTTGTTAACACCTTAGGAGCCAAAGTGAAGAAAACGGATAAGGTTACAGTAGACGGCAAAACGCTCAGTTTATCTTCCAAGGCCTACATTATTTTGAACAAACCAAAGGACTACATCACGACCACTCAGGATCCACAAGGTAGAAGAACCGTAATGGATCTCGTTAAAGATGTAGATATCGATCGAATGTATCCGGTTGGCAGGTTAGATAGAAATACGACTGGAGTATTGCTTTTTACGAACGACGGACAATTGGCGCAGCGATTGATCCATCCTAAGAGAAATATTAAAAAGGTATATTCTGCTACGCTGGATAAACCACTGAGTTCACCACATTATGATAGAATCTTGGGCGGAGTGAAACTGGAAGACGGCATGATGAAAGCCGATCAGTTGGCATACATCGATCCGAACGACAAATCGAAAGTAGGAATCGAGATACACAGTGGTCGAAATAGAGTCGTACGCAGAATGTTTGAAGCACTTGGATACGAGGTTGTAGCACTTGATCGGGTATTGTTTGGTAGCCTGGATAAAGTCAATTTGCCCAGAGGAAAGTGGCGAAATCTGACAGATAAAGAACTCAGAAGCTTAAAAAGTATGGCCGGATTGGCCTGATTTTTCCGAAATTTGGTTTTATGAAGAAATTATTTTCAGCCCTATTCGTATTTGCAATCTTTTGGTCCTGTTCCGAAGTACCTCCTTTTATCAATTATGCAGAGGATATCAAGCTTTCAGTCGACACTTGCTTCGTTTCGGGTACATTGCCGGATAAACAGGATAAGAACGTGCTCGTTGAAGATATTTCAGGCGTTCGTTGTGTGAATTGCCCAGAAGCAGCAGCAAGCGCCCACGAAATAGACCTTCTGCACCCGAACCGAATCGTGATCGCCACGTTGCACCCAACCTCAAATGTGAACCTCACTACCCCAATAGGGAATGATACCTTCAATACCCAGGAAGCCGAAAACATCTACCAGAATATTATCGGTGGATCACAGGGCTTGCCTGCAGGAGCTGTGGATCGTAAGAAATTTGATGGTGAGGCTCGTATTTCCGTTGCACCAAGTAAATGGAAAGCCTATGCGGAGCAGCAACTGCAATTGAAATCAGATGTAAACCTCGACCTTCAGGCTATTGGAAATAAGGCCGAGCGCAACGTGGAACTTACCGTCAACACCATTTTTACCGAAGATCTTAATTACCCCGTACACATGACAATTATGGTACTGGAAAGTAAATTGGTTCAACCACAAGCCACTCGATCCGGAATAGAAGAAGATTATGAACATGAAGATGTGTTGAGATTCACGTATACAAATTATAGCGGTCTCAAATTGTCAGACGCACCTCAATCCGGTTTGAACTGCACCAAAGGATTTAATGTCAAAATTCCCGAAAAACTTGTTTGGGAGAATGTGAGCATAGCTGTTATCATTCACCGCTTCGACTCAGAAGGCAAGGATGTTCTGCACTGTAAGGAAGTGCATCTTGATTAATGCTCCCGGAAAACCTACTTACCGGTTTCAGAAAATACCTGAAACTGGAATTGGGTCTAAGCGCTAATTCCATCGAAGCCTACATGGCCGATGTGACCAAACTCAATTCCTACTTGGAGGAAAATTACCCCCAACTTAAAACCAACGAAGTGAAAATCAGGCACTTATCAGGTTTTGTTGAGTTTCTCACGGAACTTGGACTAAGTGAAAAAAGTCAGGTTCGCATCCTTTCAGGTATCAAGGCCTTTTTCAAATTTTTGGAAGAAGAAAAAGAGGTAACAGAAAATCCAACCACATTTTTGGATGCTCCCAAGCTGAGTAGAAAACTTCCGGATGTTCTTGATCACCATGAGATCGAATTGCTTTTCCAACAAATTGATTCCGTTAGCCCAAGCGGAATCAGGGATCGCGCAATGCTTGAAATACTATATGGCTCAGGTCTAAGGGTTTCAGAGTTGACAAATCTAAAATTGGAAGATCTGCTCTTCGATGAGGATCTGCTTAAAGTAACCGGAAAGGGGAACCGACAACGGATTGTACCTCTGGGACGTGTAAGTAAACTCTATGTTCAGTCGTACCTTCTAGAGGTCCGTATAAGACAGGAGACCCGAGGAGAAAGTGCCTCATTTCTCTTCCTAAACCTCAGAGGAAAGCCGCTCACACGAGTTTATGTGTTTAAACTTGTAAAAAAATTGGCAGAGGAGGCCGGGATACGCAAATCGATAAGTCCACACACACTTCGCCACAGCTTCGCGACAGTTTTGGTTGAGGCCGGCGCGGATCTTCGAGCGGTGCAGCAAATGCTCGGACATAAGAATATCACAACAACAGAGATCTATACCCATTTGGATAGATCCTATCTGAAAGAAACGCTCACGTCCTTCCACCCACGATCGTGAAGTTGGATGGTTTATTTTCTTGTCCGTATACCCAGAATACTCCAGATCGGACACCAACTGATCAAGGCTGTAACAAGAAAGATTATGGCCAACAGGATACCAATCCCGCCCCAAATACCGGTGAGTCCACCATCCAGCCAAACAAGGAAAATACCGATTGCCAAAATGATCCGTATAAATGAATCGGCAAAGCCTACGTTCTGTTTCATAACATCCGTTTTCTACAAAATTAGGCCATTAAATGAACCGAAATCACTCAAATTGAAAATACAACATCTCATGCGCTACCCGAGCTCGAACTCCTAAAGGAATTGCCAGATTCCGTTTTACATGGCCAAGATCCAGCCCGGAATAATACGGGATGTTGCGGGTTGATAAGTGTTCCAAAATGATCTCTTCGGCCGTTTTACCGAATGAAATTGCGTTATCGTGCATGCGTGTCAAGCCGCCGAGCAATACCCCGGAACATCGATCGAGTAGTCCGTTCCGTCGCACGTTAAGCATCATCCGGTCAACATGGTATAAATATTCATCCAGATCTTCGATAACCAAAATATATTCCTCACGATCCGACCAAGACAAGGTACCCAACATGGAATAAAGAACACTTAAATTCCCACCGATCAAGATCCCACTGAAGTCTCCACCGTATCTCAGAGTACCCGTCTTGGGCAAAGGGTATTCGAAATACCGGCCCTGCCAAACTGCAACCAGACTACTTAAGTTATCCGGATCGAAAAAATCACTCTCCGGATCCATGTTCACGGGCATGGTGCTGTGTACGGATGCAATTCCGAGCTCCACATTCACGAACAAGTGCAAGGCTGTAATGTCGCTGAAACCGGAAATCCATTTGGGCTTTCTTCTGAACGCGTTCCAATTGACGAGATCCAGAAGTCGGGCAGTACCATAACCACCTCTCGAACAAAGGATCGCCTTGATTTCAGGATGGTCCAAAGCCCATTGAAGATCAGATGCCCGCTCTTCATCTGTACCTGCATATTGATTGAATTGCCTGTAGGCATTCGCTCCAACCAGAACACGATAACCCAAATGCTCCAAATGGTCAATGGCGTGTTGAACAATTTCCGGACCAATTTGTCTTGCCGTAGAGATTATACCAATAGTATCACCGGGTTGAAGAAAAGGAGGAATCAAGGCCATAGTGCGAAAATAATCGCATTCAAATGAACAGGTCAGTTCAAAAGGAACTGCTTAATTTCGCGCACAATCTCCTAAACATCAACGTAAACGGAATTATAAGATGAATTTTCAACTAACAGAGGAACACGAAATGATCCGCCAGGCGGCGAGAGACTTTGCCAGAACCGAATTGTTACCTGGAGTTATCGAACGCGACAATGAGCAGAAATTCCCCGCAGAGCAGATCAAGAAACTCGGAGAGCTTGGCTTCATGGGTTTGATGGTCAGTCCGGAATACGGAGGTGCCGGAATGGATACCATTTCCTATGTGTTGGCAATGGAGGAGATTTCGAAAATAGATGCATCAGCTTCCGTGGTCATGTCGGTGAACAATTCCCTCGTGTGTTGGGGTTTGGAAACTTTCGGTACAGAAGAACAAAAACAGAAATACTTGGTTCCACTGGCAACTGGTCAGATCCATGGAGCATTCTGTCTTTCAGAACCGGAGGCAGGTTCCGATGCAACGTCACAGCGCACAACAGCCATTGACATGGGAGACCACTATCTCCTCAACGGAACTAAGAACTGGATCACCAACGGAAATACTGCAAGTGTTTACCTCGTGATCGCCCAAACGCATGTTGAAAAAGGACACAGAGGGATCAATGCATTCATTGTTACCAAGGACATGCCGGGCTTTCAGGTTGGTAAGAAAGAGGATAAGATGGGAATCAGAGGTAGCGATACACACTCCATCATGTTTCAGGATGTAAAAGTTCCAAAAGAAAATAGGATCGGAGAGGACGGCTTTGGTTTCAAATTCGCTATGAAAACGCTGGCTGGGGGAAGAATTGGAATTGCGGCCCAGGCCTTGGGTATTGCATCCGGTGCGTACGAACTGGCTTTGGCATATAGCAAAGAGCGCAAAGCGTTCGGTACAGAGATCAAGAACCACCAGGCAGTTGCATTTAAATTGGCAGATATGGCCACCGAAGTAGAAATAGCCCGTTTACTTTGCTTGAAGGCCGCATGGCTTAAGGACAATAAAATGGATTACGCAACTGCGAGTTCAATGGCTAAGCTTTTCGCCTCTGAATGCGCAATGCGCACAACCACAGAAGCTGTTCAGGTACATGGCGGTTATGGGTATGTCAAAGAGTACCACGTGGAGCGTTTAATGCGCGATGCAAAGATCACCCAGATCTATGAAGGTACTTCTGAAATTCAACGCGTGGTGATTGCGCGCGACATACTGAGCTGATCCTTTGTGTTTCAGCCAGGGTTTTGGTCAAGTTGTCACTTGATCACAGCCTGAGATAGGGCAAATTGTCCGACTAAGTTCTTTTTCAAAAATTCAGACTATGTCCGATCCCGAATTGGATCAAACCGTAACTGTTGAACGTCCCGGATCCGAATTGCTCGTCCATCGAATGATCCCTTAAACTTTGCCGATACCGAATGAGCGCTTTCCCGTGTTTGAGCTTGAATTCGATACCAGCTACAAGTGAAAGATCTGTGGGTCTTATACCCTCGGGGTTACGCCAGCGCACATTATCCGTGGTCTGTAAAACCGAACCCGTTCCCGATTCCCGCAGAATCTCACTTCCCGAAGCGCTCAGGACCCGGCCGAATTGCACGCCCCCATTCAAGTTCACGCTCCCATTGATACGTCGGTCAATTCCAATCCCGGCACAGATATAATTGATCCGCTTGTACGATCGGATGCGATCTGATCCGGAAGCGGGGTCATTCGGGAGGCGAAGATCCAGGGTTCTTATACTCACAGGTGTGTATTCGAAGTTGAGGTCTACGGAGGAGTAGCCATCAGAATGGATACGCACCCCGGTCACTAATCCGAATTGGTTCTTCCAATCCGAGCTGCGCACTTCAGGAAATGCGCCATAGGTTATGAAACCATAAGGTCGAATAGAATATACTGGTTTGATTTCAACCAAGGTCGATCTCGAGGATGCTTCTAAATGGTCCTGAGGGGTGATCTTAAATTCAAAATTCGGATATGGCAAACCATCTAATTGCCAATGGCCGATTTCCGAAAGAGACAAGGGCCTATTGCGTTCGCTACTATCAAGCAGATCAGGTCGGGACAAGCTTGAGTACTCCGCCACTTGTGTAGGCTGAATTGCCTGAGATTCCTGAACCATAGATTCCGTATTTAAAGAATCTGCGGTTCGGCCATGTGAACTCTTCAACTTCTCATTATCAACAGGGAGAATGGCAAATAAAGAAACCACCAATCCGACAAGGACATTCAGTCCTATGAGGCGTAAAAGTGTTTTGCGAATCCACAGTCGGTCGGCCTCCAGGCGTACAGGGGACATCAAGAGAGACATCTCCCCCCATGCATGCTCTATGTCGGGTAATTCTACCGTCTGCAGCTTATTCCGTATTTGTTCCAATTCGTTCAAAAGCAATGAATTTCGTAGCCCATTTTTACCAATTCTTCTCTCAGGGTTTTACGAGCCTGATTCAAATACCATTTCGATGTACCTTCCGAGATGCTCAATTGCTCGGCAATTTCCTTATGGGTATAACCTTCTACAATGTAGAGGTTGACCACTAATCGGTATGTTCCGGGTAGAGCGCGTATGGCATCAAGTATTTTCTCCGCATCCATCCGAGCGATCAATTCCGGATCAAAAGACACCGTATCAAGCTCTTCCAACGAACAATTGGCATTGAAGCGAGCCTCTCTACGCAGAAAATCGATCGATTCATTCACAACAATTTTCCGAATCCAGCCCGCAAAGGATCCTTTGCCACCGTATGTGCTCAATGATTGAAAGACCTTTAACATCGCCCGATTGAAAATGTCAGAGGCGTCGTCGGAATTACGCGTATAGGACATACAAATAGGCATGAACAGAGGATAATACTTTCGATACAGCATTTCCTGTCCCTTCTTGTCGCCCGAAAGACAAGCACTTAAAAGTTCGGAATCGGTGGAATGTTGGGTGATCAATGTAAATCTGCATCCATAACGCAAATTGAGGCTTCAATTACATTGACGCAGACAAACAGAAATTGGTTGGAAGATTTTCAGGAGGAGATCGAACCACCCTGTTCGTCCCATTCACGCTTCAACCCAAGTGCTTTCCCCATTACAAATTGGCGGCACGATTGTCGGGTTCCTGTCTCGAACCACTCTTCACAGAGACCATTCTTCAACCCATGGAAATAGGAGATCGTAGTTTTGATCTGGCCATTGGGCCAATATTGCTGAAAGGAACCATGTAATTTTCCGCTGCTATACAAACAGGCAGAGGCAAGTTTGCCGTTTTCATACCATGTTTTGCAAATGCCATGTGCCCTTCCCTGGACGTATTGAATGATCCTCCTTTTCGCTCCGGATTCAAAGTATTCCTTTACTATTCCGGAATACGGTTCACCTTCAAACAAGAGCAGTTCATCAGCCTGTTTGAGAGCCGGGTTATCCCTTGAAATTTCCCCCACGGAACGACGTTTTACGCAGAATAGTCGGTAATTATAGCAAAAAGCCGTGAGAATTCCGTCTTTTCATCAACCTCAAACATAATTGCCATGCAACTGTTCACACGAAGTGTACGCGGGCTAAAAAGGGAGTCCGGTGGCATTGTGATAACAATCACCTTTATTAGCGAGGGCGACAGCTAATTTTGAATAAAAATTCGACAATTATGAAAGTAGAACAAATTTATACCGGCTGTCTTGCTGAAGCAGCCTATTACATCGAATCAAAAGGAGAAGTGGCGATCATTGACCCTCTGCGTGAAACGGAACCATATATCCGCAAGGCAGAAGAGAACGGAGCGAAGATCAAATACGTTCTGGAAACACATTTCCATGCTGACTTCGTATCCGGCCACTTGGATCTTTCCAGAAAAACAGGGGCGAAGATCGTATATGGCCCAAATGCAAGTGCGGAGTTCGATATTCATGTAGCCAAAGATGGCGAGGAACTCAAATTAGGTGATGTGACCATTAAGGTTCTGCACACCCCGGGTCATACGATGGAATCAACAACCTACCTGCTGAAAGATGAAGCCGGAAAAGACTATTGCATTTTCACAGGAGACACACTTTTCATAGGAGATGTAGGTCGTCCGGATCTGGCAGTGAAGACCGATCTTACACGGGAAGATCTGGCGGCCCATTTGTTCGACTCCCTGCGCGAAAAGATCATGCCTTTGGCTGATGACGTAATCGTATATCCCGGACACGGTGCAGGATCGGCCTGTGGTAAGAACCTGAGCAAAGAAACGTTTGCTACGCTGGGGAACCAGAAACAAACCAACTACGCCCTAAGGTCGGACATGACCAAGGAAGAATTTATCAAGGAAGTTACCGAAGGGCTCACCCCACCTCCTCAATACTTCCCCAAGAACGCCGTTATGAATAAAAAGGGCTATGAAAGCTTTGACAGAGTTCTATCCAAAGGAAGCGTGCCTCTTGATGTGGACATGTTCCAGTCAATCGCCGAACATGAGGGCGCATTGGTTTTGGACACCCGCCATCAGGACGACTTCGTAAAAGCGCATATTCCGGGTTCCATATTTATCGGTATTGACGGCAGTTTCGCACCATGGGTAGGTGCACTCATCACAGACCTCGATCAACCAATTGTTTTCCTTGCCCCTGAAGGCCGGGAAGAAGAGGTTGTTATGCGTCTCGCACGCGTTGGATACGATAACACACTCGGATATTTGAAAGGAGGAATTGAAGCGTGGATCCAAGCCGGAAAAGAAACAGACAGCATCGAATCGATCAGCGCGGAGGAATTTGCAGATCGTCTCGCTAAAGATAAACTCCAGGTCATTGATGTTCGCAAACCGGGAGAATATCTGTCTGAACATGTAAAAGACGCATCAAACTATCCATTGGATTATATAAACGATCAAATGGGTGAGTGGAGCGACGACAATAAGCACTATGTGCATTGTGCCGGCGGATATCGATCTGTGATCGCTTGCTCTATCCTCAAATCTCGGGGTATTCACGATCTCGTTGATATCAAGGGCGGTTTTAAGGCGATCAAGGAAGCAAACGTTCCGGTCACTGATTACGTTTGTCCTTCTGAATTGGCCTAGAAAGGATAGATATGAATTTTTGGGATGAGCGATATTCCGGTGCAGAGTATGCGTATGGGAAGGAACCCAACGAATTCTTCAGTGGGTATATCGCTCAACTCATTCCCGGAAAGGCCATCTTTCCCGCTGAAGGAGAGGGTAGAAATGCTGTTCATGCGGCTTCGTTAGGCTGGGACGTGCACGCCTTTGACACGAGCATAATGGGTCGAACCAAGGCATTGGATCTGGCAGAAGAACTAGGAGTACGGATCAGCTACGAGATATTGGGGTATGAGCAATTCACAGGGAATGGTGATTACGACCTCGTTGTTGCCATTTTCAACCACATGCCCCCGCAGATCAGGGCAAATGTTCACAAGCAGTACATAAAAGCGCTGAAACCGGGTGGGATACTTCTTCTTGAGGCATTTGCACCAAACCAAATGCCCCTCCAAAGTGGAGGCCCAAAGGATCCCGATATGCTGTACACGTCGGCAATGCTCAGACAAGATTTCAATGAGCTCGAGTTGATCAGTCTAACCGAGACCTCCAGAATGCTGAACGAGGGCCCTTATCACAGCGGCAAGGCGGAGTTGATCCAATATGTAGGGAGGAAATAGAACGCGTTTTATGAGAATTGAATTAAAAGTAGAAGGTATGACCTGCGGAGGATGCGAGAAAGGTGTGGAAGGCGCTTTACAGGAGTTATATCCAGGGTCGAAGATAAAAGCCTCACACACAGGGAACACGGTGTCCTTTGAAAGTGATGAAAAGGTCAGTGTAAAGCAGGTGATCGATACGATCCGTAATAAAGGCTACAATGTAATATCATGGGAAAATTCAGTGAATTGATCAAAGAGGACAAACCCGTGTTGGTTGATTTCTTCGCAGAATGGTGCGGACCATGTAAGATCATGGCACCTATTCTTGTACAGGTCAAGGACCAACTAAAAGACGAGGTGCGGATCATCAAGGTTGATACCGACAAAAACCAGGAATTGGCTATGAAGTTCCGCATACAGGGCGTTCCTACACTCATGCTTTTCCGACGAGGTGAAATGAGGTGGCGTCAAAGTGGGGTCCTTCAAGCACAGGACATTATTCAGGTTATTCAGCAATACGGTCTGAATTGAAGATCTGAACTTCGTATATTCGGGCAATGACCCGGATACAAAATACGGTTGACTATTTTGAGGCATATGAAGCAGGTAAGCTCAATCCCGAAGGGTTTTGGGGTCGATATGCTTCTCATGAATTCACCTGGCGAGCACCATGGCACAATGTGTACTCTGCCGATTTTGAACAGGCCCGTTTCCGGTGGTTTGAAGGAGCGCAGTTGAACATTACCGAGAACTGCCTCGATCGACACCTGCACACAAGGGGGGACCAAATTGCTGTAATATGGGAACCGAACGATCCCATTGAGGAGCCGATCAAGCTCAGCTATCGCGAGTTGTATCACCGTGTGTGCCAAACAGCAAATGTGCTGAAAAGACTTGGTGCATCTAAAGGCGATCGGATTTGTCTCTATATGCCCATGATACCGGAATTGTTGATTTCGGTTCTGGCCTGTGCCCGGATCGGCGCCATCCACTCCGTGGTTTTTGCCGGTTTCAGCAGCAGATCGCTCGCCGATCGGATCAACGATGCCGGTTGTTCTATTTTGATCACTGCCGACGGCTCCTTTCGCGGAGATAAAATTGTTCCGCTCAAGGATATTGCGGATCAAGCCCTTGAAGCCTGTAATTCTGTACGCAAGTCTATCGTCGTGAAGCGAACGGAAACAGAAATTCAAATGGTCGAAGGCCGGGACGTTTGGTGGCATGACCTACATACCGGCGTGGCTGAAATTTGTGATGCAGAAGTAATGGATTCGGAAGACCCCTTATTCATACTTTATACTTCGGGATCCACAGGTCGGCCCAAGGGAATGGTTCACACCTGTGGAGGTTACATGGTTTATACGTGTTATTCGTTTGAACAGGTATTTCAGTATCGAGATGGTGAGATCTATTGGTGTACGGCAGATATAGGTTGGATTACCGGCCACAGCTACATTGTTTATGGACCATTGTTGTACGGAGCGACTACAATGCTCTTTGAAGGCGTACCGAGTTATCCGGACATGGGGCGTTTCTGGCAGATAGTTGATAAATATGAAGTCAACATCTTCTATACGGCCCCTACGGCGATCCGGGCTTTGGCTCAATGCGATCCCAAACTCATTGAACGATCTTCGTTGAGATCACTTCGTGTTTTGGGTACCGTTGGGGAGCCGATTAACCTGGAAGCATGGGAATGGTACAATGATGTGATCGGGAAAGGCCAATGCCCCATAGTTGACACCTGGTGGCAAACAGAAACCGGGGGCATCATGATAAGTCCTTTGGCAGGAATAACCCACCTGAAACCGACTTTTGCTACGCTTCCCCTCCCCGGAATTGTCCCGGTTCTTATGGACGAGCATGGCAATGAAATACACGAGCGGATCGCCGAAGGTAAATTGTGCATCAAACAACCCTGGCCGTCCATGGCGCGAACGATCTATGGAGATCACCAACGGTTCATTGACACCTATTTCGCTCATTTTCCCGGTTATTACTTCACCGGTGATGGTGCACGTAGAGATCTGGATGGATTTTACAGGATAACCGGCAGAGTTGATGATGTAGTGATCGTAAGCGGGCACAACCTGGGAACAGCAGAAATCGAAAACGCGCTCGACGAACATGAACAGGTAGCCGAATCGGCAGTCGTTGGTTACCCGCATCCGATCAAGGGAAATGCCATCTGCGCATTTATTGTCATGGATTCAAATATCCAGGCCGGAAGTACGTTAGAACAGGAACTGCTTGATCTCGTGAGTACTATAATTGGACCAATAGCAAAACCCGACAAATTCTATATAGTCCCCGGATTACACAAAACGCGTTCCGGGAAGATCATGAGACGCATATTGAGAAAACTGGCATCCGGAGATGGACAGGATCTCGGTGATATTTCAACATTACTGAATCCGGAGATCGTTGAGTCCATCGGCCAAAGCATGGGCCTTACAACATCAGCTTGAATAAATTCTAATTACAATGAAACGCAGAAATCTAATTTTAGGCTCAGTTCTTTTATTCGGATCAATGGGAACCCAGGCTCAAATAAAGATCGGCAACTATAAGATGAACGAAATGCAGAACTGGGATCGGGCAGGAATGATCAATACACGTCAGGTTGCGGAATCCAAAGCCGTAATGCCCGGTTCACAGGAGAATCTTTTGGACATCGACGTATTGATGAATGTTGAGGCAAGCTCTTTCAGCGCAGTTTTTAATATCCGCCAGGTTGGCGAAACCGCTGTATCGGTGAACGAGATCATGGATAAGCGATTGTCTGAATTTGCGGCTGCTTTGGGTGATATAGGCATTGACAAGGGTTCCATAGTAACTGACCTCATCTCTCAAACACCCATTTTCGGTATTGAGAAAGAACGCAAATTGTTCACAAAAACACTCAATGAGGTTCCACTGGGTTTTGAACTGGAAAAGAACCTCATTATCCGATACTCAAAGTACAGCGATCTTGAGAGAATTGTCAGGATCGCCTCAAATCACGAGATCTATGAGCTCGTGAAAGTTGATTTCTTTGCTATGGATCCTTCTCATTATTACGATACCATGCGCATTGCGGCAGTGAACTATGCCAAACAGGTTGTGAACCAACTCAAACCAGTCGGCATTCGACTAGATACCATGCGCATGAATTGGTCGGAACAAACATCAGCCATCTATCCAATTACCAGGTATCAGCAATATACGCCTATGAGCAAACCCGGTTACAGTACGCTACTCGCAAATCGGGGATCAACCACTTTGGAAACAGTTCCATCGCCCTCTCTATACTACAATCACCTGGCTTTTTCGAATTTCGAGGTAGTTTTGCATCCACTAGTGGATCAGCCTGTTATTCAGTATGTTATGAATCTCAAGGTGCGATTCAGTTATCCGCCGGAACCCTCTAAACTGATATATGTTCTCAGTCCGGATGGCAAGCTTCAGCCCCTTGATATCCACTAAATATCCGTTAGCGATCGATCAGATAGATCTTCCCAAATAGCCCGGTATAGACAATGTTGCCGGATTTTTTTGAGCGCAGAACACCACAGACGTAGTAATTTTCGTAAGTATATAACTGCTCGATGATGTTGTATTGTGCTTGTTTGAACAATCCAAGTTCAATGCCGGCATCGTCTTTGATCGCGCGATCGTAGAATTCCTCCCGATCCGGATTCATGAGAAAGGCTGCTGTTAGAATCGCTCCCAATATGAAGTATTTCAATCGACCCATTATCGTTGTCTTTTGGTTTGAAAATAATCCTGCATCAAGAACTTTGCCTCATCGGCAAGCACACCGCTTTTTACTTGGGTAGAAGGATGTAGGATATTAGGTTCGAACAAGCTGAAACCCGATTTCGGTTCAGGTGCACCATAAACCAACGATCCGATTCGCGCCCAATACAAGGCACCCGCACACATAACACATGGTTCTATAGTAACATAGAGCGTACATTCATTCAAAATCGTAGAACCCAGGTATTGAAATGCCGCGGTCAGCGCAAGAATTTCAGCATGTGCAGTACCGTCGGTCAAGCGCTCACTCTGGTTGTACCCTTTGCCTATGACCTGATTTCCCATTACAACTACGGCCCCGATCGGCACCTCGTCATCGTCGTATGCCCGGCTCGCCTGTTTGAGCGCTTGTTTCATGAAGTATTCGTCTCCTATCAACATCCCGTGTCGTTCAAGTGGTCTGCAAATAATGCGATATTTGCCCGGAAAGCAAGAAAACCATATGTCTCCCAATCAACTAAAACTGGAACAAATACGACTCCAACACAAAATAGCTGAAGTGCTTCGGAAAGACAATGGGGTGACCTGTCATTTCGATTATCACGTTAACCTTATGTCCTCCGAGGAAACGGTAAAACTCAACTTGCTTACCTACAACGAGCGACACGATGAGTACATGCTGTTCCATACAACAAAGGGTAACAGCTCCATTGATTGTTTGACCAGAATGTGGGATTATATCCATCTTTCACACCCCAAAAGCCGGGAGGACTCCTATACAGTTAGTTGGAGAAAGCATGAAGACCAGGACATAAGAACCTCCTATTTCCGGGCAACTTCCTCAGAGGATGCCATTCGGAAATTCTTTCATGAGAAATCGGAGGAAGATTACAAAGTACTATCCGTTGTATTGAACCCGGTAGCCTGATATCCACCCGTCAACCGTGTTTTTCGCGCATGTAATGCACGGCTTTGGATATAAGCGTTCTCAAGACATCCAGGTTAACATCACGGAGCTGATTGATGTACAGGCAAGATTTTCCGAGTTTGTGTTTTCCCAATTTGTTCAATTCAGCTTGAAAACGGTCTGCGCCGGGCATGATGTAAAGCGAAAGATTTTGCTTGCGCGGACTGAATCCCGTTAAAAACCAGTCTCCTTCCCTGCCACTGTCATATCTGTAGTGGTAATTTCCGAAACCAACAATACTATCTCCCCACATTCGGGGCGCTTCCCCGGTTTCCGATTGAAAAAGTTCGAGCAGGACCTCGGCGTCGCTTCGTCGCTGTGGGTTGGCAATGGTTACAATAAAATCCATTACCGAGGCATCAGTCTTTCTCGTTTTGTTTTCTGACATCTTGGATTAGAAAGTTCCTAAATAGAGTCCGAAATTTAGCATTTAGTTGTAAATCATTTAAAGGTTGAGGAACTTTACCTATCGAAATTAGTCAGATCATGAATCGCTTTACCCTTATTTCGTGTCTAGCCGGCTTCATTCTTTTGATCAGTTCATGCAGCCCGATCTTCTATGCGCCAACAGGCTTCAACATCCCCGGGGAGGTGGGAAAAGGTGAAGCCGAAATACGGGGAGGCTATCATGTCGGAGATGTTTCAGGTTTAGAGGGGCAGATCCTGTATGGCCTGGATTCGAATTGGATGATAAGTGGAAACGTGGCCATGCTTAATTACACCCGGGAAGATGCAATTGTTGTGGATGGAAATTCAAACATGTTCGAATTGGGATGTCTCTATCAGCGAAAGATCAACAACAATATCAGTTGGGGTATTAAACCATCCGTGCTTAACGCGTCATTCCATATTGATGCTCAAACGAATACGCCATTCCCTGATATGGATTACATCTATGGCAAATTGAACTCAAGATTCATTTCACTGCGGATCCTGCCTTTTGTGAAGTACAACGGTAAGTTGTTCGGTGCCTATTTGGGGACTCGAATGGCCGGTTTGAATTATTACGATGAGTCGGGCCTCCTTTTCGACGGTTCGATAGAACAAAAAGACTATTTGCGTTCGCTTGATACACAATGGTTCTTTGAGCCGGGAGGGGGACTATCGTTCGGTAGAAGAGGGTGGAGTCTGTTCTCGGAATTTGTGATCTCTTTTCCAGTGAATAATCCCGAACTACCAATAGACCCTGCCGTTTGGCTCACCGGTCTCCGATGGAACCCAAGTCTGTATAAAAACTGAGAGTTTCCAGTCTCCATAAAGGCTGATCATCAGATTTACTGTTTGAACACAGGCCTTGTGCGTAGGTGTCCCGATCTACTTGTGATTTCTATGATGTACAACCCGCTCAGCAAGCGCTCCGTTGAAATCGAATAGATTTCTTGGGATGTGTCATGTTCAACACGAACAGGACATTCCCTTCCAAAGAGGTCGAAAACTCGAATCTCTGCACCATCATCATCTAATTTCAAAAAGAACCTATCTGCAAAAGGGTTTGGATAGATTTCCAATTGGGGTAGTGCTTTTTCCGTAATCCGGGCAGTAGTGCATGATAGGCTATCGTAATGTTCTGCAAAGAACATGGCCATATTTCTCGTCCTCAATGTATAGTTGTCCAACTGGTGTCCTCCCAAAGATGGATTGGCGATCTGTCCGAGGCAGTCTGTTCTGTTCGTTGTGGAATCAAACCAAATTTCAGGTGCAGGTCTGCCGCTCCGGCCAACTTCCCGTGCTTTCATTCGCATCCAGGTAGAACTGTACACCTTTGGGGCGTTCAGAATTCCGCGCTGACAGATCGAATACAGACAATTGGAATAACCCTGAAACACCTTTTGGCCGGCATTGTAGGGAACGATGAGATCATTGGGTTGATGAAAAGTGTAGAGCGCCGGAATGTTTTCCGATGCGCTGGAGTCAAACAAGTTGTAGAACACGGCACCATAGAAATTCCCCACACCACGAATTCGGTATTCCGGAGCGTCAAGATTCAGGTCGCCCAAAAAATGTCCAAGATCGGGCCTCTCCAAAAGCATGGAATTCCGACTAGTGTCCCATTGGTATTTCTGAATGCATCCGCTTTCAAAGGCTACATGTGGGATGCGTGCATCGTCCAGGTCACCCATTTCCGGTCTCAACTCCGATGAATGGTCCAGATAACCCACACCCAGCGCGATGAAACCTCCGGCACTGAATCCGGAAATGTACACATTGAATCGATCGGCAGAGTAAGTCGATCCCCGTTGCATTAACCACCTTATGGCCCCTCGGGTATCTTGAACGGCTCGATACCATGCGCGATACCACTCCAGGGTATCTTGAACGTTCAAGCAATTCCATTCTACGTTGAATAGCTGGCTAAATGCACAACTGTGATCGCGATCGGTATTGAACATACCTTTTCGATAATTCGGTGCCAGGGCAACGTAACCCCGTTTGGCAAAATCCGACATCATACGCTGAACGTCGGAATCGGATTTTGACCCGGCCATGAAAGCACCTCCGTGCAATACGACGATCACAGGCCGGCCACATACCGGGGGGCTGTCATTCACCGGATAGGCCAGATCAAGGGTCAGGTCTCTCGAATTACCCGCAAAATCGACGGCCCTGCCGTAGCTGATATCGCGTTCGATTTTGATCGTGTAAACAGTATCGGTGCTGATCTGGCCAAAACTCAACGCTACATTGAACAATGGATAAATGAAACATAGAATAAGTGGCCTTAACGACAACCTGGCCAATCGAACCAGCAAGGGCAAATAAATGTGTTTAAACATATATGTGGTCATTTACATAATAATTTAGAAACCAACCAGCTAAGCACTACTGTCGACATTACGATCACCACCGTGATCCAATGCCCACTCGCTTCCGGTATCACAGCACCGAGATACGCATATAGAAATGATATGATCAAATGCCCAATACCGGCATAGATCAAAAAAGTCGTTGTTTTCATGGTCGTGACTCCTGAAACAACTGAAACAGACTCGGAAAGTACCGGCAGGGCACGGGAAAGGGCAACGGACATTTTGCCGTAACGCTCATAGAAGGCATTTCCCTGGCGGATCTCTTCTTCGCTGAAAAACCGATCAACATATCTGGAACTTTTACGACCGAGGATGAAGCCGATCCAGGAGGAGGTGAATCCGGCAAACCAAGACAACAATCCCCCACCTAGAACTCCAAGTACCTTACCATTCAGAAGCATAATCAAACTCGATGGGATAGGGAACAGGATATCGCTGAATAGGAAGATTCCACTTAGACAGATATAAATGAGTGTGGGGTGCTCGCCACTCAAAGTATGCTCTACGTAGGCCTCAAAATCGGCAAATAGAAAAAAGGTGGTTAGAATAAATACGCATGCAAAAAGAAGGATTAGTGCTAATCTTTTCATTGGGTTTTCCGATCATTAAAACGATTCACCAAATGCAATATAAAAACCGGATTGGCCATTTTCACCACCGGCATAATCGAGCCTCAAATTCACATCTTGTTCTTTGTCCATTAGAATTCGAATTCCCCCGCCGGCATTCCATTTTGCTGCATTCTGCTCAGTTAAAGAATGCTTGAACAGATAGGAGTAACCTCCAAAGACTGTTAAGCCCAAACGCCAAAAAAGGGGTATTCGCGCCTCTGATTGAAGGGTTGAAAGATTCAGATCCCGAAATCGTCCGTAGAAGTAACCCCTTACAAAATCATCTCCACCGGCAACCGACATATCAAAATAGGGGACAGCAGAACCATTGAATCGATGTAACATCCGATTGGCCAGAACGGCCTGGGCCGGTAATTTTAAATAAGCTCGGGCATCAAGCAGAAATTGCTGATAGCGGCCATTGCTGCCATTGCAATACAAGATCTTCGAGCGTAAATAGGTTCCTTCCTTCGGGTTCAGTAAATTGTTCCTGCTGTCCTGATACAGATCCAATCCCACCGAGAACATAGATGCATCTTTCAATTCACGAAAGGGAATTAGCTCATCGGCCGATATATTTCCATAGTTGATATAGCGGAAATTCGGACCAATGAACCAATGCTTGTGGATAGATCTTAAAGCACTGACCTCTAATTTGCTTCTCCTGCTTTCAAAAAGCAATTCATTGCTATCTGCAGTATGGACACCAATACCGTAATATCGATCCGGATACCTGGAATAGTGTATGAGTCCATCGGTGTACCATTTTTCGGCACGTGTGAAATAATTCCATTCTCCCTCAAGAATGAGCTGTTTATTCCAGGTATAATTCACTTCCGCCTTGGCATTTGAAACCCGTGTGGAATCTTTGTAAAAATCCATCGTGCCCAAAACCACAGCGCCAAAGTAAGTACGCGTTTCAGGACTAAACCCAAAAGCCGGTACCGGCAGAAGATGTAACGGTTTGTAGTGTGTAGAAGTATCCTTTTCGTTTCCTGCCTGAACAACTAGAGATCCACACAGGGAAACAAGGAGTATTGCAACGATTCTCAATGCGATCGGTTAGGATTTCAGTCTCACGGGCAGGGACAATGTACCGGTGCACCATCCGGCCATCAGATCACCGTCAAATGCTCCCAGGTAGTACAAAATGTCCCATGGTGCCGAACTATCTATTTCCAAATTTCCAAAGAAAGCCTGATCGACAATTGGTTGAGGTTGCATGGCCTCCGTTCCCCGGATGGTGTGATGATATAGCTGCCTCAGGGGAATTCGACTCAGTAAGCGATTCTCAAGAACAGTTGGCCCGGTAGATTGAGTGAAGAACTGAACGGCATAATAACGCGATTTATAAGCTTCTGCCAGCGCAGGTTGATTATTTGCCTCTGCTTCAAGGATCTTCGATTTGAGCCAATTCGCACGGTTTACAAAGTGGTCGCTCACATTATCAGGGTCTATGCCAACCTGAGTTAAAAGTTCATTACTCAAGGCAAATCGTTGTTTGGGCAGCCGTCTTTCAAGGATCTCATCAAAATTCGGATCGTTCGGATTTATCTGCCAGAGTTGTTTGTCCGGATCGTGTTCGTCCAATGGGTCGAATCTCTGCAGTAATTTGGTGCTATCCGAGGGATCCGAAATCGAGAGAACGAATGGATTGAGGGTGAACCGGTCCGGATCTCCATCTGAGGTGATCTGATTTCTGCCTTCGAATATTGGGCCTTTCCAAGGCCAATTCGGCTGCTGAGGTCGCCCTTCAAATCGAACCAGTCCTCCCTGTAGTTTCGATGTAAGCTCCGGCAGGTCGAAACCATCCAATGTTACCGTTGTAACCTTGATCCCGATCCCGTTCTCATTGTATTTGGAGTAGTCGGGAGAGGCTTCGCGGATGTTTGTGATCAAAAATTGTTTATTGCTTGTGAGCGCATCCTGAAACTCAGGTTTCTTCAAACCGTATTCTTTTCGAATGTCGGAAGCCTGACTCCAAAAAGAAGGTTCAAGTAAGGTCTCACCCGCCACGCTATACGTGAAACCCGAAATACCCCGCTGTTCGTCGGACGGATCCGGATCTGTTGCAAGCCGACATTGCCAAAATCCTTCAAATTGTATATCTAAAGTTGCCATATTGAATTAGTTGTAGGTATTGGAGAAATTTTGGAAATTCTTAGATGGAATCGGGGCATCGATCTTGCCCTTCCAATAATTCTCAAAGTTTTCCGAAATGCGATGAAAATTCTCAGAAAGGTATTCAAGTCGAGTATCAAAGTCGCGGGAATCCGGTTCCTGATAATTCGCCATATGGTATCCGTTTTTTCGGCACATTTCAGCTATCGCCTTCGATTTAAGCGACATTTCCTCGAATTGTACCATGAAGTAGCTCATCTCCATGGCATCAGAAAAGGATTCATTGATCGTTTTGAATGAAGCACCTTGAATCATATTCAGGAAGAAATTCGGTCCGGCTGTACGCGGCGGTACTTTTCCTCCGTCAGGGACAAAGTCCGCATCGGCCGGGAGACGGCAAAGTATCTCGCCGAGAGGCCGCATGACCATTGTCATGAACGGATAGAATGAAGTTCGGAAAAAAGCATTCGGCACCGGCGGACGGATACCTGTCGTGTAATCGATCGAATAAAATTTGAAAAAACCATACAACATCTGGATCAATACGTTATACGCCTGATTGTACAGCTCCATGGCTGCCTGGGTTGTGGGGTTGGTCACATGATACAATGCACTGTTCTCGTTATCGGCTATCAGACCTTTTTCAACAGGCACATTGTGATATTCGGGAACATGAGAGATCGTTGGGTTGAATACACATGGCAGGGATGGCTCAACAGGAACCTGGCTCTTTAATTCCATGTCCGCCAACTCGTCCAATATTTGTTGGAACACCATAAAATGACTATCCAGGGGAGGCGGAACGCCCCAAACACCTTCTCCTTCCTGAATGATCTGATCGATCACTTGCTCCACATACTCATAAAATTTTCCGTCAACAATTGGATCGAGCGTCAGATTAAAGCCAAAATGCTCTTCCACGATGCGGTTCAGATTCTGACCTTCAATGAAATCATGTTCCAACAAGAAATAAAAGTACACCTTGATGATCGTATACAATTCTTCGATGCTGTCCACCTGGATCTGATCTGTCTTTCCTTCAACGACATTGATCAGATGTCTCCAGGCTTTCAAGATCACCTGCGCCTCATCAAATGCTCTTCCCGCGTGATGTCGAATACTGGATAGCCTTTTTATCCCCAGCGGAAGATCTGCAAGAAAGGGATTCGGAAGTGGCAACTGATCCGGTTTCTCCCAATATCGGAAAACCTCCAGGGCATGTTTAGAGAACCGCATGAGGTTGATCGGCTCCTTCAAGGGATTCTGCTCAGCCGTGACGGGAAAGTTCGGACGGTACATATAGGGGTCGTAACCGAGAATGGCGATCAGGTTCTGAACCAGGTTCAAGTGTTCCATTTCTTGTCTCGAAACGTAGAGGATACTCGCCTCCCAGCGACGTATCTGCTCGATCTGTTGTATCCGGGTTAAGTTCACCCCACGGTCCAGAACCTGACTCGGGTCGAAATCGCTGAATTCCTCAGGGTATTTCTTCAAGGAGAAAGCAGTGTATAAATACTGCATTCCCAACATGTGCTCTACTTCGGCAGCGGAACAAAGAAAGCCGTACAATTGATCTTTAAGATTTGTCACCACTTCCTTTTCATTGAGACTGCGAAGCAACTCAATAGCACTCTTGTGAAGTTCCTGATATTCAGGAGAACCGGGTTTAAGTTTAATTTCCATAATTCTGTTCTATTCGAATGTAATAATCTTCTTGTGAACAAAAAGGAAATATGGCTATATTCGGAAGAAATAACAAAATATTATGGCAGCACAAGCAAATATGAGAAATGGGGTCAATTTGGATAATATTCAATCACTCCTCGATGCAATCCAGGCAGATCCCAAGGTGGCAAATGTTCAATTCCGGGCGCGCTCGAAATGGTTGGGTGGTACCAAGGCAGAGGTTACTGTTTCGGAACTGCATTCAAATGGTCAAAATATCAGAGAGGCAGACAAAAAGTTCAAGGTAATCGTGGATGAGCCCGCTGTTTTGGGTGGAACCGATGAATATCCGAACCCGGTAGAATACCTGGCCAGCGCACTTTGTGGTTGTTTAACTGCCGGGATCGCTACAAATGCAGCCCTATTTGGTACGGAGATCGAACAACTGGAAGTGGAGGTAGACGTTAATTTCGATATTCACGGCGTGTTAGGCCTGGACCGTTCAAAACCGAATGGACCTTTGAATCTCGATTATCGGGTCAAGATCAAGGGCAAGGACGGCGTAACAGCCGAACAATTGCGTAAATCAAAGGAAACTCTCGATAAAAAGTCCCCGATCAAGAATACGATCGAGCTACCACTGCAGGTAACCACAACATTTGAGATCATTGACTGATCCCGACTTCCGGAGGATTCAGATCAAATATGAGCAAATTCGGGGTAGGATTTAGTGAACTAACAGACTCCCGGAAAGCTGGAGCAGAAGCAGCACTGGAAGCACTGGACCATTGTTCCGGTGTTCATATCCACTTATGCTTTTTATTCTGTACGTCGAGGCATTTGGCCGAAGAGTTTTTTGAGGGTGTAAAGTCGATTTTAGGCAGTGTTCCGTACATAGGTGGATTTGCAAACGGGGTTATAACCAATAACCACTTCGGCTATGATGGGTACCAATGTGCCGTAGGCGTTCTGGAAGCCGACGACATGACCATTCATATGTACCTTCAGGAGGGGATCGCTGCGAATGAGTATGAGACCGGAAAGAACCTGTTTCATCAGGTTGCCCGTTCCGATCTCAATGAGGCAGCTTTCATACTTCTATTCGATGCCGTAAATCGAGAAAAAGGATATTTCCAAATGAATTTTGGTACACCCCTATTCGAGGGCGCCCGCAGTGAGATCGAAAAATGGCCAAACATAGTTGGGGCGCGTATGATGGGTGATATGAAATTCAAACCAACATCGCAATGGTTTGGAGATCGAATGACGCATAATGCAGCGATGGCCGTGGCTTTCACGGGAAATGTGGAAATGGATACAATTGTGCTTCAGGGATGCTACCCCGCAAGCTCTTATCATACAGTCACAAAGGCCAATGGCGCAGCTATTCTTGAAATCGACGGAAAACCGGCACTGGATTTTGCCATAGATTTTCTAGGTCCTGCAGTACAGGAGGACCTCCAAAAGATCAAGTTCTTCGTAACGCTTGGGAAGAATTTGGGAGATAAGTGGGTGCTTGACAATACACAATATGTAAACCGGATGTGCGTCGGGATCGATCCCAAGCAAAAGGGTTTGATCATGGCGGAATCCGACATGACAGAGGGGACAGAATTCCAATTGATGAGACGGGGTTTCGACCTGGATAAGATCGAAAAGGAGATCAGAACCCTTGTCCGAAAGGTAGAAGACCAGGGTAGGAGACCGTTGTTTTCCCTGTATTTCAACTGCGCGGGTAGAGCAACTGCTTATTCGCAACAGAACGAAGAAGATGCGCTGTATGTTCAGCGAGCCATAAATGATCGATTTCCGGTGCTCGGTTTCTACGAAGCCGGTGAATTGGCCAAGGTAGCTGGTGATCTGCAGGTTTTGGATTGGTCGGGTGTGTTTAGTTTGTTCAGTGTGAAGGATTAGATCAAAATGGACAATAAAGAACTTCTGGAAACCTTGAATCGCTATGAAGCTCAAATAGCAGAACTTCAGAGGGCCGTTGGATATTACAGTAAATTGTCCGACGAGGTCGCCAGCTACAATGTACAGGTCGATTCGGAGGTGATCCTGCTTAAGCGGAATCTGGAAGAGAAACGCCTTGGTTATAAGATACTACTGGCACTCCACGAGATCATAGGCTCTTCCATCAATATCGAGAACTTCTTCAGTTCCACTCTCGAACTGATCCTTACGACTTTGAATATGGATCGGGTCGTGGTATTTTGGAAGGAAGAATCTCAAAAATCAGTTTTGAAACCCACCTGGTTCCTGGGATACGCTCAAGATGAGGTAAACGCAGCGTTTTCACGGCCGTTAGAAAAAGCTGTTTTCGAGAATGCCGGAGAACAAGGCATATTGGTCAATAAATCCACCCGCAGGAATGAATGGCAGGACAAGCTAAGTGCGTATATCAAGCTTCCATTTTTTCTCGGAACCCGTATCGTGGATCAGGGGCAAACCGTGGGCTGGTTAATTGCCGGAAGGGAAAAAGAAGCACTTCCTTTCTATCCACCCCTGATGCCGGAAAATGTCGAAACTTTTGAAGTGATGGCAGGATTTATCAAGGCCACTTATTTCAATTTCAGACTTTACAACCGCCTGGAACAGGCAAATGCCCGGCTCGAGAATTATAATCAGGAATTGGAGAAGAAAGTGGAGGAGCGTACCCGGGATATAGAGCAGAGCCGACAGGAACTTGCCCGTGAAAAGGACAAATCCGACGAATTGCTTCTGAACATCTTACCCTACGATGTGGCGGAGGAGCTCAAGAATAAAGGATATTATTCTGCAAAGCGACTCGAAGAGGAGACCATTCTGTTCACCGATTTTGTGAATTTTACAAATTATTCTGAAATGATGGCCCCGGAGGATCTTGTCGCCGATCTGGACCAATGCTTCAGGGTGTTCGACGGGATCATCACCAAACATGGTCTGGAAAAGATCAAGACCATCGGTGATTCCTATATGGCAGCGGCAGCCGTAGATCAGGGAACAGAAGAAAGTGCGGCACTGAGTGCGATCTTAGCCGGAATAGAAATGCAGGAATATGTGCAGAACGACTTCAAATCGCACTCTGCTCAATTGAAAGTTCCGTTCCGGATGAGGCTGGGGATCAATACTGGTCCGGTAGTTGCCGGAATCGTTGGCGTTAAAAAATTCCAGTACGATATCTGGGGCGACACCGTGAACACGGCAAGCAGAATGGAAAGCTACGGAGCAATCGGAAAAGTCAATATTTCTGCCGCCACCTATGAATATGTGAAGAATGTGCCCTACCTCAAGTTTGAAGCAAGGGGTAAGATCGAGGTGAAGGGAAAAGGGGAGATTGAAATGTACTTCGTTTCAGTCGATGAAAGCCTCAAACCGGGTTGATCATGAACTTGGGCTCCCGGAAAGGATCATTGCACCATTTTCTGAGGACAAGGATCTCATTCGGATCACTCACCTAATTGCCGCAAATCACCGTCAAAATTGTAGAATACCCAGTTACTACCCGTTAATCCCGGATTTTCAATTGCCGCGAGCGCAGTGACACGATTTGGACCCGACCGGAATAAATATCTACCAGGTTCAATGTTGTAGTTCGTCCAACGGTTGCCACGTGAAACCGACTTCAGAATATTGAACTGTTTATCTGTTTTCCGAATGCGCATCATCAATCCGTCCGGATCAACCACATCCATGCTGTAGATGTAATCATTTCCATCTAAGATGAGATTGGATGCTCTTCCCAGATCATATTCGATATACGGGTAGTGATCCAAAATGGAGCCTTGTTTGTCAATTTCAAAAAAACCAGTGAGATCTGAAAAAATCAGCCGATCCGGGAATTCATCCACTTGAAATGAAGAAGGAGAATAGCTGAAGGTCGTTTTCCATTCCCGGTTCCCGGCTGCATTGTACTTGATCAGAAAGGCGTTTTCCAGATTATCGTGTTTATGTCCGGTAATATAATAGCCCCCGTCGGACGCCGGTTTCAGGCGATCAGCCCATTCGCCGTTGAAAGAACCCGGATTCATTGTCCAGAGTGCCTTAGTGTCTTCAAATGGGTCTGCGACGCATACTAAAACGATCTTGTCGCGTATCGGGTCCACAATTTCATAAGTGATCGATAGGATGTAAGTGCCGTTCGAAAGACGGGTGATCTGATCAGAGTAGGCAATTACACTAAAAATACCTGGAAATAGAAAACTGATATTCCGGGAGCGAACCAGCGCCATCTCCGATGAAATGTGAAATAATACCTGTTGAGCCATAACATAAAAGGATCCGTCCGCGTGAACAACGGGTTCTGAAAACAACTTGGTTTCCAGTGTTATGGAATCGACCAGAACTTGATCCGGGTCGTACTTGTAGAATGTGGTTGCTGAACCGTTCGTGTTCTCGGATACCACCACGATGCTGCCATCCGGTAGTTGGAAAGCATTCCGGATACCGTTCTTCCGATCTTCCAAATGTGTTTGTACACGGAAAGGACTATTTGTTTCTTGAATTTCAACCTCACAACCCGGGAAGGTGAAGATCGCACCGACCATCAAGAAACAAACCAATGCATATTTTTTCAACATGTTCATGGAATGTCCTTAATGAAGAGGTAATTCTCAGAGTATGGACTCCTATTCAGTCCGGCAGACCCGATCAAAGCAAGTCGGGAACCGGCATAGCTAATGCCGAATACCCGGCTCAACCCGGATTCACCGGCCAGATCGAAGGATTCGATCAATGAGCCTTTGCGGTCGAATATAGCGGCTTTGGACTTGAACCCCATATTGTAAGCTACTATGAATCGATTCGCGTTTGCCAGGGCCAAGAAATTGCTTTGATCTCGGTAATTGTCCAGTTCCACATCAAATTCGATCAAACCGGTGGATATTTCTGACCCATCCGCCGGGTTGAGTTCAATGATATCTATCCCGGTGTTAATATTCACTCCTTTGCTCAAGTGTTGCTTCAGAATAAAAACACTACCTGACAGATACTTGAATTGAAAAGGGAAATAATCCCACCATTTCCAATCCGGTTCATTGGAACTGAATCGGTAGGTCCAGCTCGGAACAAGTCTGTTATTCGCCTCCAATTGATACATGTCCACCTTGCTCGCTTCCAATGTCATCAGATAACCTTCAAATGAGGTGGTTCGCAGAAGATAAAGCTGACCGTTAGGTTCAACCGTCATGTACATAAATTGGGAGAACAGACGGACTTTTTGATCGACCTGATTGTCCCGGTCAATATGGATCAGGTATCTGTCCTGATACCCGTTGGAATTATCACGTAGACCTGCCAACAAATAAACCCCGCCATCCTGATCGGGTTGTACCGATAGGGCAAACTCGTCCATTTGCGGTTGTTCGGGAAACAGTTTGTCGTTGAAACTGTAATCGTAAACAATGTCTCCTGCATCGTTCAGAACCGTGAAACATATGCGTTGCTGCGATCCGTAATTACCTTCCTTAACCAGGAAATACCCACCATTCGCTAATTCACACAAGCGTTTGATCCGAAACTCATTCGAATATTTCCATTCAACACTCCGATTGTCCGCCGTGGGTTTAACTAATTCGTTGCCAAAATTGTTGTAGCGATCGTTGCGACAAATTATATATCCGCCTTTGTTCAGGGTAAATACCTGATTCAATTCCTCAACTATGCCGAAAGGTTGGTATCGGAGATCCGATTCCAGAGGTTCCGGCTCAAACTCCCTCGTACACCCCAACCCGAGGAGGATCACAACCATCAAAAGGATGCCCTTTAGCTTTGGGGCTGACCGGCGATCAGACTGTATATGAGATAGGTATTTCATACTCATTTCGAAATAC
This sequence comes from Flavobacteriales bacterium, assembly GCA_020635435.1. Taxonomy (GTDB): domain Bacteria; phylum Bacteroidota; class Bacteroidia; order NS11-12g; family UBA9320; genus VMDK01. The sequence continues at coordinate 908,840 of JACJZU010000001.1, read as the reverse complement.
GATAGATCAATGGAAGCCTGTAAATAAAACATATGCTGCCAATACGCAGACTTACATCATCGTTCACATATTGGTTAATGAGGTTGAATTCAGGGAGGGCCATGCGATCCGCCGGCTCAAAAGTATTGCGCAGAAAATACATCCAACTGCCCTCAATGCCCAGACTTCCTCTTCGCAACTCAGTTGTTAACCCCAACCTGGCCATGAGATAAGGTTGATGCAGCGTGCGCACCTCTTTCACATTTTGGGTGCTTTGTTGTATGGAAGCAGTGATCAGATTGATCGCTTCAAAATTCACATAGCTCGAATACACGTAATTATATCCGAACCCGATCCCGGGATCCAAGCTCAGTTTCTTCAGAATTTTGAAGCTGTAATACCCCGACAAGGAAGTTCCAATATATTGTTGCCTTTCGTCGTAGTTCTGTTGCCATAATCCGGCCGTATCCACCTCGTGACTGATATCTGCCGATCCGGTACTCATATCAAAACGAGCCGAAAAGCCCTTGGGAAAGATATAATTCAAATTGATCCCTGCCAAATAACCCGGACTGATGGAATAGCGCTGCGGGGAATTGAATGCTGAATAGCTCTTTTTAAGTGCAACGCCGCTCAAATTCACACCAAAATCAAATCCGAGCAACCAGGATGCTTCCACCTTGAATTCATCCATCAATCTGCGAAACTCTACAGGATCGATGTCTGAATAGATCTGATAATCCGGGCGCAACTTCAGCAATTTTTCAGCATAGGTTGCCGAACTCGCCTTATCGTTTAGATTCAAATGGGCCAGAGCCAGCAAACGATAGGCCTCGGCCTTCATCTCCGAGGAATTCATTGCATTCATGCATTGTTCCAAGGTGGCGATGCAAGTTTTCAGATCTCCCGCCTCATAATCTCGTCCGGCCTGGTATAATGCATCCCTGCATTCTGTCTGTGCAATAGCCGGTAGCATTGCAGAGAACACAAACAGCAAACCCATCATCCTATTTCTGATCATTTCCCTTGCGTTTGTGGTAAACCCGATAATCCAGAAATAGATCGTAACCGAAACTGAACGACAGATTGTTCAAGTAAATATCGTCGTCCACATAAAGGTAGGTATACATTTGGTCGCCATAACTGTAGCGGGTACCTTCTTTATTGATCTGTTTCAAACTGTGAAAGTAGTTCGTTTGGAAGCTGGCCTGACCCGATGCGAGTTTGTAATAGACGCCAAGGCCTGTGTTCAAACCCCAATTCCACGGATTGCGCCGGTCCCGCACATCAACCCGATTCAATTCGAAACGGTGGTCGATGTTGCCGGTACTTTCAGCGCGCATATCGTTATTAGCATAAAGTAAATACGAAGCATATGGTCCGGCTTCAGCAAAAAAGCGCACCCGATCTGTAGGATTCACAATATAGCGTGCCGCCAGCGGAAGATCCACATATGTGAGGCGTTCCCGTATGTACATCTCCCAATTCTCGGGAGCGAATTGCACATCGAAAAAATGTGTGCTCGCAACTATTTTGGCGGATAACATCCAGGCGGGAGCAAGGTGAAAACCAAGGGAAGTCCCGATCTGCAAACCGTTGCGCTGATCGTAATTTTTTGAGTAATTGCCCAATACATAGCTCTGCGGAACACTTAATAAGGACAGATTGGAACCGGCCGAAACCGAGAGTCCCAGGCTGAATCTGGGAATAACGGTTATGGTAGACAGGAGCCGGATCAGATCCACAGGATCCTTGAGTGCATTTGGCCGGTAGGCCGGATTAATATTGAGCATGGCCTCGGCCGAATTACGCGCCTCACTCAGCTTGTTCGAAGCCAAATAGCTCAAACACAGGAGTCGGTGGGCCTGCCAACGATCGTTGGTATTCTCGGCCTCTGTGCAGGAAGACGCTAATGCAATGGCCTCGTCCAGCTGACCCTTATCGTAAAGTGCAAGGGCCTGTATGAGCTTTTCCGAACAGGATATCTGGGCCTGTATGGCGAGGGAAGGCATTAAAAACAACAGGATCCACAAGAGGCTTCGCACACTCCAATTATAGGAAAAATTTGATGGTTTTTATGATGCCTGAATTGAATGCCAGCAAGGTTCGAAGGAATGCCTTTTCGCAGCAAAGGAGCTATCTATTTGGGGAATGATAGGTGAAGTGTAAGAGGAGGAAACAAAAAAGCCCGGCATGGATTTGACGGGCTTGTGGTGGCGGTCTGGACGGGACTCGAACCCGCGGCCCCCTGCGTGACAGGCAGGTATTCTAACCAACTGAACTACCAGACCAGTAGATTGATCAGCCCTCTTTGATAAGAGGACTGCAAATATAGTAGTTTGTCAAATTGTGCAAACGAAAAATTAAGGGATTTTAACAATGACTCAATTCGACCCATCGGCAGGAGCGTTGGAAAGCAAGCGCTGTATTTGACCCGCCTCATCGAGTCGACCGGATTGTAGTAGTGCCTTCATTTTATTGTCGAGTAAAGCGCGATCTCCCGGTTTCTGCAACAGGGCTTGATCGAAATAATAAACCGCACTGTCGGAATTGCCCAATATCGCATAACAGATGCCGGTATTCTGCAGGATCCCGGCCTCGTTCAAACCAAACTCCCTTATTGAACGAAGTAAGGGACCCAGTGCCTTGCGTGGTTCATTCAGGTATCGCCCATACACCTGCCCCAGGAGTGCCAGGGAAATACCGTGATTCGGATTCAGTTGAAGCGATCGCTCGATATAGGGCAGCGCCTCCGACCCTTTTTCTTGCTGAACCAAGGTGAGCCCGACATTATACCAACCGATCTGAAATGCCGGGTAGATCTCTACGCTTTTGCGGAAATGGACGAAAGCAGAATCGAGCAATGGCCGGAATTCCTCCTTCTCCGGACTGGACATCTGCTTCTTGAGCAAAGTATTGGCGTAATAGTAATGCAGCTTGGCACTTTGGGGATGAGTCTGCACGTCGGCAGTGAACAGACTCTCATTATCGTACCAATCTCTGTTCCGGTCTATGGTGCGCACGCCGTAGGCCAATAGCGCAATAAGCACGATAAGGACACCTAAAGGGTGTTTTTTCCAGTTTTGTATCTTATCCCATTTCAACCAACGCAAAAGGATGACGGCCACTCCAATGAGGAAGGCGACTGACGACATATATATAAAGCGTTCGCCCATAGGAGCACCTACGTTAAAAACCAGGTTGCTGGCAACGCTGAGTGGAAACAGGTAACCGCTGATGGCCACAGCGAGTACGTCCCGCCTCCGGGCAGCAATGATAAGAGCTATAACCAACGCGATATGGATCGATAGGCTCAGGAGCGAAACTGGATTTCCCAATTCGATGTATGGAATTTGGGCATAGGAATAATCGCAGGCCAGTCGCAGAGGATAGATCATCAGGCCCAAATAGCGCAGCAGAATGGCACTGATGGTTCCGTATTTTTCCGAGAACGCGCTGTTCACGAACGGATTCTCGAGAATGCTGGGGTTTGTCTCGGTAGTGGAAGGCAGACCCACCATCGTTGTGCGCAGTACAAGATAGAGGATCGCCACGATCCAAAAAGCGGACGAACTCCGTATCGTGCTTCCAAAAGTGAGTTTGTAGATGGTCCAGAGTATCAAGGGCACTACGGCTACATATGTAAATGCGTTCTCTTTGGAAAGCATAGCGAGCAGGAATGTGAGGCCCATTAAGAGGGTATTGCCAATTCCGTTTCGACCTTTCACCTGCCGGTCGAGCAGCAGTAGGCTCAGCAACAGAAAGAACAAGGCAAGGATCTCGTCTCTGCTCTTGATGTTGGCCACCACTTCGGTATGCACAGGATGCACCAGGAAGAGCAGGCAACACACCCAGGCAATAACATCCGATCCGGGAAACCAGCGCCTGATGAGGAGAAAGAGCAGGACGCAGGTGAATGCAAAGAAAAGTACATTGAGTAGGTGACCGATTCGGGGATTGTATTGATAGGTTGTGCCGGTGGGTCCGGGAACTGCTTTTCCAAAAAGTTGATTCTCAATGGCAAAACACACCAGAGATAAGGGTCGGTATCGGCCTCCGGTAAGCTCCATACCTTTTGCGCCATAGATACCGGTAAAGAAGTCGGTGCTCACCAGGTCGGGAATTCCCTCTAATCCACGAAGGGTATGTTGGTTCTCGGTTATTACGATGGCATCGTCGAAAGCGAATTGATGGGAAAGGGTATTCCCGTAAAGAACGAATGCGATCAGGATCAGAAACAAAGGCGCCATGGCCGGGCTTTGCAGTAAGGTTCGAGATCTCTCCGATTCAATCGACTTGCTTTTACCTGGTTGGATCTTCCCGGGTTGCCCTTTCGGGGGACGATTTTTTTTTGAGCTCTTGTTATTGGGTGCCATAAAAATCTCAACTCGGAATCAAACAGTTAAGCAAGATTAGTGAAATATGAGGAGACTCTTCAGGAGCTTCGTGAGGCTGTGATTTGAGGGGTAGAAATGTCATTTTTTTGGCGGATCGATCAAAAACCTAACGTTGGGAGGAAAAATAGCTACACTTCGCCAATAAGAGCGAAATTTTTTTGGCAATAAAAAATAAATCTTCAGAAATTAGTTGAACCATTGGATGGATCCTGTTATGAGGTGGTTCATTTTATTTCTCCTAGTCGCCCCTTCCGAATATTTGTTCGCATCAAATTTGATTTGGACGGATAGTTCTAGGTCAACACTTATAGGAAAATATTTGGAATATTTACCTACAAAAAGAGATTCGAAAATTTCGGATGTACTATTTCGAACAGATTGGAAACAAAGTGAGGTGGAAGTCTTAAATTTCGGAAGTACTGGCACAGCATATTGGATGCGATTTACTGTTGAGAACCGTAGTAAAGAACGGGACTTGTATTTTGAGGTAAATATGCCATACATAGATCATGTAGAATTATATGATAGTGTTGACTTTGGAGTTTACACCTCCCACATCATTGGGGATATCTACCCTTTTAATTTTCGCTTATTTCCAGAAACATTACCAGTCTATACCTTAACATTTGATTCTATCAGGACATTTTATGTGAAGATTTACTCAGATCAGAGTCTAGTGTTGCCAATGAAGGTTAAAAATGAATTACAATACAATAAATCCTATAAAACTAGAATAACTTTTTTCGGAATTTTCACGGGAATCATATCGATAATATTCGTTTCCAGTTTGTTGGTTTATTTAATTTTAAAAGAAACAGTTTATACTTCATATGCCATATACCTTGTCACTGTTTATTTTACTCAAGCTATAGCAACTAGTCAATTGTACGAGTATTTGCTCACATCTAATGTTATTGTAGCAAAATATGCGCTTACAGTTGCTACTACTTCATTGGGGATAGCGGCCTTGGAATTTGTAAAGCGATTCTTATTTGTAAAAACATTTTCTCAGTTCTGGCATATCACAATGGTAATTTTTCAAATCTCATTTATAGTGCAACCGGTCATTGTGATATTGGGATTTCCGGTTTCAGCGTTTACATTTATAAATGTCGTATTCTTATTAAGTTCATTGTTAGTTGCCACAACTGCGGTGTTAGCTTTTAGACATAAAGTGGATTTTGCTAGTTATTTTTTCATGGCTTGGATAACATTTATTGTGGGATCAATAATGTACACCTTAAACAATTTAGGTTTAGTACCGTATTCTTATGTTGTTAACTACACAATGCCTGTAGGTGTTGCCATAGAAACAGTCACTCTGTCAATGGCATTGGCGGTTAGAATAAGGCGTCAAGGGGGTTTGAAGGGGAACGCAGCAGTGTTTTTAGAGTCACGGAAGATATTTTCAAGTCCATTCTTAGAACCAAATGATAATGGTGAAAGCGAACGGTTCAATTTAGGCTTATTGAACGACCATTTAATTACAAATATATTTAATGCGGCATATGTTAAGGTTTCGCTTAATGATCGAAAAGGTGCTTTGAAGATCATGAATCAGGCTTCCATGTTGATTCGGGGTGGATTAAGTCTGCTTAAACAACATCGATGCTGTATCAATGAGGAAATTGAATATTACAAATTAATGGCTAAGGTAATTGGCATGAAGATAAATCATAAAATAAGATTAGTTGTCGAAATTGACTCGTTACTAAATGTTTATGAAAAATGTTATCCGACCTTATTACTGCAACCTTTTTTTGAGAACTGCTTAAAATATGGCTATGTCCATAGGTCTGAGAAAGTTATAATTAAGCTGAAATATATTCATATGGGGCGTTCAAAAGTGAGGGTGGAATTAGAGGATTTTGGACTTGGTATATCTAAGTATAATGTCAGAAAAAGCGTTGTTTCGCTTGGAATGGAGATAACTAAGTCGAGGGTAGAAGCTATGGTTCGTGATGGTATACCGGCCCGATTAGAGATTGTAAATAAAGCAGATCATCCGGCTTATAAGGGAAGCACTGGTGTGTTGGTGAGAATTGATATTCCAAAGTTAGTTTGAAAATTACTGTTATGAAAAAGTTGTACTATATTATTATCGAGGATGACCCAGAGTCAAGGGATTATCTTCGCGCGCTTATGATGCGCTTTACCGAACGTTTTGAGTTAATTGGTGAGGCCACCGATGGTTTAGAGGCCATCGAGATGATTCAAAAATTACGGCCGGACCTAATTCTTTTAGACATCGAGTTGCCCGGGATGAATGGATTTGATGTTTTGAATGCTTTTCCGAATCCTTGGTTCCAGGTAATTTTTACTACAGGTTTTGAAGGTTATGCAACCAAGGCAATTCGGTATTCAGCAATCGATTATTTGCTCAAACCGTTTGACCCAACCGAAATGTCGAACGCGTTGGACAGAGTTTGGGAGATTCAACTTGGACCCGATGATGGTAGAATTAGTTTCCTCAAACGAAGTCTAGATCTACAGACTTTTGATCGAATAATTCTTCCATTAAACAAGGTTTACGAAATTATACTGCTAAAGGATATTGTTCGCATAGAGGCTAAGAGAGGTAACTACGTCGTTGTCTTCCTGAAACCTGAAGGACAATTTTTGGCAACGTACTCTTTGAACCATTACGATAACCTCGTTCGTGGCACACATTTCTTCAGGATACATAAATCACATCTGGTCAACGTAAATGAAATAGCCCGTGTAGATGGTGGTGGCGGCGGCTTTGTGCACTTATTTAACAACACCCAGCTGCCAGTGGCTTTCAGAAGAAAACCTGAATTAATTCGTGTATTGAAACAACGAGCTTCTCCTTTTGACGAGGATCTCGAATAATCTGTCGCAACGAAATAGTGTACATTTGCCTTCCCTAAACAAGCAAGGACATGACACTCCTCGACTTTGAAAAACCAATTGAAGAACTGAACGAACAACTCGCCAAGGCCCGCGAAACCCACGAAAAAGGTAAGGTGGACATGAGCGATACCATCGAGCAACTCGAGAAGAAGATCGAGCAGACCCGGAAGAACCTCTATAAAAATCTGACCGGATGGCAGAAAGTTCAGGTTTCCAGACATCCCGATCGACCATATACCAACGATTATATTCAGGCTATTACGCGCAATTACATCGAATTGCATGGCGATAGAAATATTGGCGACGATAAGGCCATAGTGGGTGGTTTTGCCTTCATCGACAATCAACCGGTTATGATTCTCGGGCATCAGAAAGGCCGGAATACCAAGGAAAGACAGTACCGCAATTTTGGAATGCCCAATCCCGAAGGTTATAGGAAAGCCCTGCGACTGATGAAACTGGCTGAGAAATTTGATGTTCCCGTAATCACTCTGATCGACACTCCGGGTGCTTCACCGGGCCTGGAAGCTGAAGAGCGGGGACAGGGAGAGGCCATCGCGCGCAACTTGATGGAGATGGCCGTGCTCGAAGTACCTATCATCTGCCTGGTGATCGGCGAAGGTGCCTCCGGCGGTGCATTGGGAATAGGCGTGGGCGACCGTGTAGTTATGATGGAGAACTCTTGGTACTCCGTTATCTCGCCGGAGAATTGCTCAACCATTTTGTGGCGCAGCTGGGAGTACAAGGAAAAAGCCGCTGAGGCATTGAAACTTACGGCTACAGATATGCTCTCCAATGGTTTGATCGACAAGATCATCAAAGAACCCGTAGGGGGAGCACACAGCGATCCCGAAACGACCTATAAAACCGTGAAGGTTGAATTGAAACGCACGCTGAAGGAATTACTTGCCATTCCAACTACGGATCTTGTCAACCAGCGAATCGAGAAATTCGGTAATATGGGTGTCTATTCGGACGGGGCAACGGCCGAGAGTAAATAGATCAAGGCCTCTGGTCCGGTGTGGAATAAAAGATCAAGGACAGATAGGTTGGCCATGAAACCAAGTTTCTCCTCAAATACCTGCGGATAGCGAATATCGTTTTTCACGTTCAGCTCGGTATACCGGAAGTCGTTGGGTGCCAAATGCTCGTATGATTTGGTGAAGGTAAGTTCCTGTTCAATTCCCAACTTTTCGCATACCCATTCAAGCCCGTTTCGTGATAATTCGCTCAGATTGCGCTGTTCCGAAAAAAGCAGTTCGCGCAACTCATCTTTGTAATGGGCAAAGAATGGCGTGCTATTATATGCGGTCTGTAAAGCCCGCCAATGTTGAGTGGCCCATGTATTCCCGGCTTCAATTTCCACTTCGCTTAAACGAGTTCTACTTCCTTTACTTGTGGGTACCACCAATAGCTGCCGGCCATTGGGCCCCCCGATCTCATAACGGCTCCTCCCGGTTTGCTTGACCCAACTCTCACAGAGCTCGATCTGCACTATCTGCCCCTTCAGGAAGATCTGCCACCAACGGATTTCAGGAAACAGAAATAGGGGTAATAAGGTCATTTGGAACTACTTAACTGATTCAAGTGCATTCCACAATTCGCGAATGGTTTTGTCTTGAAGGGGATGTCTGAAGTCGGGTAGAACCTCGAGCAATGGTTCCAAAACAAATGCGCGCTCTGCCATGTGCGGGTGTGGTATGCGTAGATCGTCTCCTTCAAAGATCAGGTCACCGTAAAAGATCACGTCAATATCGATGATGCGTGGCCCCCATTTCTCTCGGCGGATCCTGCCTAACTCCTTTTCAATGCGCAGTATGGTGTCCAATACCATCATTGGACGCAGTCCCACATCGAATACGAGTATCTGATTCAGAAATCCCGGTTGATCGGATTTTCCCCATGGGGCAGTATCGTAGATCCGCGATTCCATGGCAGGTTCACCAAAATGCACACTCAATTCCTCCCGCGCTCTTAGGAGATTCGAAAAACGGTCGCCGAGGTTTGTACCAAGCGAAAGGACCAGAAGCTCATCCTTGTACGGACTTTCGGTAGTGTTTAGATCCATCGTCTGTTCTGCAAGTATAGCACAGTACATCCATTATGATACGGAATATGAACGAGGTACGACGTGTTTGGTTAAATTTGAAGCAATGGACTTTATTGAGATCGTTGCTTTCATAGTTGGTTTGCTCTACTTCATTTTCCGCGCGAACAAGAAGGGGGAACAACAACTGCCCAAGAATCGCCCTCAAAGTGGCGAGCAATCTGAACAGGCAGATGAAAGGAGTTTAGAAGATATTTTCCGGGAGATCATGCAGCAACAAGCTCCGGCGCCTAAGGTGGTCCGCATGGAGGAAGAGATCAAACCACCGGCAGATGAACGCCCGCAACATTCCATATTGAATGAGCGCAGAGAACTCCTGAAGATCAAGAGAATTGAGGAGGAGGAAGAAGAAGTAACACCGAAGGTGGTTGTTGATTTTGATTTAAAACAGGCGGTAATCAACGACGCCATTCTAAACCGGCCCTATTGATCCGGAGTTGGTCACCCCTGGATCCTTGGCTCAGGTCTATTTGTTCTTGAACACCCAGATTTTCTGTCCAGTGAAGCTGACTGCTGCGCTGGCAATTGACGAGAAAAGGAAGGCGAAGAATTTATCGGTTTTAAAGGCCATCCATTGAACGAAATCACCATTTGCCTTTGTAGTGATCAAGGACATTTCATTATCGGGAAGCCAGCCTATACTCGCATTATTTACCCAAACATTCACGATAAATGAGATCACGTAGAGGATCGTGAAGTTCAACAAGCGCTTCTGATCGCGGTCGGTTTTCCTCCAGGTCCAGTATTTATTGAGGTTATAGGTAACAGTTGTTCCGGCAATGAACCCGATTGATTTGAAAACATCGTTCCAAAGCACGGAGCCGATCCCCAGCTGAGCTTCCGGATTGAATAGCACACCCAAACCGTAATAAACGGCGAAATCGGTACCAACGGCTATTACCCCGCTAATAAGGAACTTGGTTATTTCTTTCGACAGTTGATACAGCATGGGCAACTACAAGGCGCAAAAGTAAGCCGAATTGAAATTAGGGTGTCATAAAAAGACGGGCCGGAGCCGCAAACCAAAGGATTTGGAAAGCAAGAAGGAATTTCTGCAACAACATGCTCATACAAGAATGATTAACACATATCTTTGCCCGGCAAATAATAGCAGCGCTTAATTATTTGCATATGTCCATCACCACCCACCCCAAAATTTCCTACGACGGTTTAACATTTGACGACGTTCTCGTATTGCCGAGGTATTCCGAGGTCTTGCCACGGGATGTTGATACCCGAACATATCTTACACGCAATATTCAGATCTATATCCCCATCGTTTCCGCGGCCATGGATACGGTGACCGAGGCACGACTTGCCATTGCCCTTGCCAGGGAAGGTGGGATCGGCATCATTCACAAGAACATGAGCATTGCTCAACAAGCTGCTGAGGTGCGGAAGGTGAAGCGGTCTGAAAGTGGCATGATCAAGGATCCGATCACCCTGAAGGGAAATGCAAGTTTGGGAACGGCCCTTAATATCATGAAGGAGAACCGGATCGGTGGTATTCCCATTACCGATGAAGTGGGAAAACTGATCGGAATAATAACGAACCGGGACCTGAGATTTGAGAAGGATCTTGAAAAACCGATTGCCGACGTGATGACCCGTGAAAACCTGATCGTAACTACAGGCGAAACCGGATTGGACAAGGCCAAGGATATTCTTCAGTACCACAAAATTGAGAAGTTACCGGTTGTAGATGATCAGGGGAAACTGGTGGGGCTGATAACTTTCAAGGACATCGAACGCGTAAAGCATCATCCCCATTCGGCAAAGGATCGGTTTGGCCGTTTAATGGTGGGAGCGGCCGTGGGTGTAACTTCCGACACCTTGGAACGTGTTGAGGCCCTGGTACGAGAGGACGTAGACGTGGTAACTCTGGATACGGCTCATGGACACAGCAAGGGAGTCGTAAACGAGTTGAAAAAGATCAAATCCCATTTTCCAAAGCTCGATGTAATCGTGGGTAACGTTGCCACCGGAGAGGCTGCGAAAATGCTCGCCGATGCGGGTGCCGATGCCGTCAAGGTAGGTGTTGGACCCGGTTCCATTTGCACCACGCGTGTAATTGCGGGAATTGGAGTTCCCCAACTGAGTGCCATTCTAAATTGCGCGGATGCACTGAAAGGAACCGGAGTTCCGGTGATAGCCGATGGCGGTATTCGATACAGTGGAGATCTGGTGAAAGCGATAGTAGCCGGCGCAAATACCATCATGGCGGGATCCCTGTTTGCAGGTACCGAGGAATCACCCGGGGAGACAAGTTTCTACGAAGGCAGAAAAGTAAAGAGCTACCGCGGTATGGGATCGATAGAGGCCATGAAAAAGGGCTCAGGCGATCGTTACTTCCAGGATGCGGAGGCAGAAATACAAAAACTGGTACCGGAAGGTATTGTGGGTAGTGTTCCATACAAAGGGAATCTGGCTGAAGTGATCTACCAGTACGTGGGAGGATTAAAGGCCGGAATGGGATATTGCGGAGCCGCAACGATTCCGGATCTGCAAACTGCTCAGTTCACCCGCATCACCAATTCGAGTATACGCGAGAGCCATCCACACGATGTTACCATCACCAAGGAAGCTCCGAATTACAGTAGGTAATTGTGAACAGAACTACTCTTTGATGAGCGTCGTTCGGTAGTGTTGTTCACCGGCATACAGCTCCACCAGGTAAATTCCTGTTGCCAGATCCTGCACATTCAGAATACGCGAAGCGCCAGGTGTGAGTTGCAGCAAGCGCACCAATTGACCTTCAACTGTTCGAATCTTCACGAGGACATCCTTTTCATCGATTGATACGGTAAAGGAACTCTGTGCAGGGTTGGGATATATGCGCACCAAACCGTCATCCAGGTTTGCAATGCCTGTGCCGAAGGTTGTTGAGATCTGTTCGGATACCGTATCTGAAGAGCAATAGTTGTTGACGATCAACTCGACTTCGTAGCTGCCGGCTGTCGGGAAGGTATGCGAGGGATCCTTTTCACTGCTTTCAGTGCCATCCCCAAATTTCCATTGATAGGATTCAGCCCCACTGCCAGTAAAGGTGAAGTCGGCTATCCGGCCATTAAGATCCGTGTCGAAATCAGCTTTAGCCCTTTCATTGACATGGAACACCCGGGCTGTTGTATCACTGCTTCCACAACTATTCACCGCTTTTACGCTGAGCGTGTAAGGCCCCCCGGCACTTACCCAGTCCACAGTAATGGAATCAAGTTTGGCACTGCCTTCGATGTTGCCACCCTCGGCTAATTCCCATAGATACTCACTCGCAAATTCAACAGTATCAATACGGTAACTATGAATTCCCTGGCATATGGAATCCGTGAACTCAAACGATCCGGGTTTTGATGGAATTGGAGGCAATACGGTTATGATCTGTGTCGCCGTATCAGATCCAAAATCGTTCGTAACAATGAGTTCAACGGTTTTGGTTCCTTGCGTTGAATAGCTCACGGAATGCGGGCCAACTGTGGACGAGGTGGCAGGGGATGCACTGGTCCCAAAATTCCAGGCGTATGTTTTTACGATACCCTCACTAGTATTCGTAGCGGTGATACCAATTCCGGGACAAACGGTACCTGAGCTCAATGTGAACAGGGCCTTTGGTTTGGTTATATTGCAATCTTCCTGATTTATAGGAACCAAACGATTGGGACCACATGGATTATTCACGCGGCTTTTCTCGCGTACGAATTCAGCACCTTCCACATCGTACTGATCAAGAACTACTCTGCGGTCTCCATTTCGAAGACTGTAATGCATGATCTTAGTGTCATCGTTAACATGCCCCAATTGATGGCCATGTCCCAATTCGTGTGTCGCAACACTCTGAAAATCGTATCGGGAAGTTCCGGGATTTCCGGTTCCGTAATACCAATTCCGCGAGCTATCGAATTCAATGTCCAGTTCACTCGCGTACCAATGGATCACAGATCCTTGAAAACAACCGCGGTACCAACTGTAACAAACACCCAACCTGCTGTCGGTGAATTTCGTGAAACGCACCAGATTTACCTGATCGCGGGATATCTCATCCACATTTGTATCGTCTCCAACATCCCAATTCATCAGGGAACCGCATCTCCAGGTTTCCAGGGAACGCATAAAGCTATTTACAGCATCATTCCGCAATCGGAACTTGCGGTTCATGTTCCACGTATAACCTCCCTTATTATTTGTATTTACATGATCGATCTGGAAATATGCCGTATCGATACCGGTTGCCCCATAGTCTACATTCAAATGGGAGTATTTTACAAAAAGCTCAGAGGTTGTTGTTGTACTCTCCCCTCCGTTATTGGTGATTCGCACTTTTCCCGTTCCGGCCCTTGATGGTATATAAACCTCGATCTTCGAGTTGCTCCAGGATTTATAGGAGGTACCCCAGGAAGGTGTATAGAATCTTCCGTCTCCAAAGTTTGCATCGTGGAATTCAACTTTCCCGTTTCCGCGGGTGATTCCAAAGTTGGCACCGTTGATCGTTAGCAATGTTCCCGTTCCGGAACTCACCGTATCGGCGCTCCATGAGGTGATTACCGGTGCAGCTAATGGGCGGATCGAACCATTCTCCCAATGTGGTTTTTGGATGAGTACCGGTTCATCGTCTATGTAGCGTTCAATCTCCTCATGCAAGAGCGGTATCCCATCATATGTTTTAAAATAACTATGAGCAGACAACAACAATTCATCGTACTTGATAAATGACTGCAGACTCGCCGTTGGGATGAACACATCTTTAGTGGCCAAATTCAATTGCTTTTGTCGGAGGCTGGAATGCTGCACGAGAAATAGACCAAACTCTCCAACCTGAAGGTTCAGCGATGGACTAACATTCAACATGTCAACACCAACACGACCTCCCTCCGTTACGATCACAAAGGCATCCGTATTCAAAAGCGCTCCTTTGAAAACCCGGTAAGGTTTCAGCGTTTGAACTGTATAAATGAATTTTCCTGCATTATCCCAGGAGGAGTATTGTGCGATCACCTCGGCTTCAACTACGAGGTCACTCATATGTATTCTCTTCTGAAGACTGAATGGTTCCAGAACACACTGTCCGAATGAACAAAAGGAGGTAAATACGGCCAATGCCAATGCGTAGATCTTTTTCATATCGTTAAAGTGTTCAAATATCGCGATTTATCATTTTGACTGCCCTGAGCTAAAAGTCAGATATTCGCAGTATGTATTCCAGGCCATTTGATTTGAGAATTGGTATAGTGGGTGGGGGACAATTGGGTAAGATGCTCATAGAAAGCGCCTTGCCCTGGAACGTTAGGTTCAATGTTCTCGACCCGGACCCGGGAGCACCATGTGCCCGGTATGCAGATATTTTCATAAGCGGATCGCTCACAGATCGGGAAAAGATCCTCGAACTGGCAGCAGTATCCGATATTCTCACCTTCGAGATCGAGCATATAGATGTTGAAACACTGATTGAAATTCAACGGGCCGGTAAACGCGTGGTGCCGGACCCCGAAATACTGAAGGTCATTCAGGACAAAAGCGCACAAAAACAGTTCTTCAAAGGGCATGATCTGGATTCTTCCGATTTCGAAGTGATCGAAACGGAGCAGCAACTCAAGAATTTCCTTGAACACTACACTGGAGCTAAATTAGTTGTGAAAAGTTCACGGGGAGGATATGATGGGAAGGGTGTATGGATCTGCAATACTTCCGATCTGCGTTCCAACATTATTCCATTTCCATTCAATGGAGGATCATATGTTCTAGAGGAATTTATCCCGGATGTAAGGGAGATTTCGGTGATCGTCGCGAGGAACAAGGATGGCGGTGTAGCTGTTTTTCCCACTTGTGAGATGGTCTTTGACCCGGAGCTGAATCTGGTAGATCACCTCTATAGTCCATCGAATCTCACAAAAGAAGATGAGCTAGGCGCTGAGACTCTCGCATTGAACGCCATACAGGCGATGAATGGTGTGGGCTTGTTTGCAGTGGAGTTGTTCCGAACATCGGATGGTCAATTTCTGATCAACGAAATAGCCCCTCGTCCGCACAATTCGGGTCACCATACTATTGAGGCAAATACGACTTCTCAGTATGAACAGCTTATGCGCGTATTGCTCGATCTTCCGTTGGGAAGTACAAGGTCGAACAGGGCATCCGTGATGATGAACCTGATCGGTCCTGCGAATGTGAATGGCGCATACAGGATGGAAGGGTTGAAGGAGCTTTTTGCAATTCCGGGGCTGAGTCTTCATTGGTATAATAAGCAGAAAAGCAGACCCGGCAGAAAGATGGGACACCTAACAATTTGCGCTGATACGGTGGAGGAAGCCTTGGATCTGGCAAGAACGGCCAGTACCTTGCTTAGGCTTGAACCGCTTTGATTGACATCGGCATGGTCCAAACCCACTGCTAAAACGTAGCTTTGTGCTACAAAAACTAAGAAAATGAGTCCGTTTGTAGGTATAATAATGGGTTCCGATTCCGATCTTCCGGTGATGCAGGAGGCTGCACAGGTTTTGGAAGAATTGCTCATACAGCATGAGATCAGCATTGTTTCCGCACATCGCACCCCTGAAAGGATGTTCCATTATGCGCGTGAGGCATCGGATCGTGGATTGAAAGTTCTGATCGCCGGTGCGGGTGGAGCAGCACATCTTCCCGGAATGGTGGCTTCTTTGACCGAATTGCCTGTGATAGGTGTTCCCGTGAAATCGTCGAATATGAGTGGAGTTGATTCCCTATACAGTATCGTACAGATGCCCCCCGGGATACCTGTAGCAACTATGGCTATTAACGGAGCCCGAAATGCTGGCATTCTGGCCGCCCAGATCCTCGCACAATTCGACCCGAATTTGTTGGAGCGCTTTAAGAAGTTTCGACTGAACATGAAAGAATCGGTCTACCGAAAGAGTGAAAAGCTGTACGAATTAGGATATCGGGAATATCTTCGGGAAACGGGTAAATGATCATACTTGAGCAGACCTTGATCTCTGAGGATCTCATAGAACGAAAGTTCTGTTGTGATCTCAATGCTTGCAAAGGTGCCTGTTGCATTGAGGGAGATCGCGGTGCCCCACTTGAGCAGGCTGAACTTGACATCATTCAAGAGAATCTGACAGCCATTCTACCATACCTCAGCCCAGAATCAGTTGAAATGATCGATCGAGCCGGCTTCTATGAACTGGACGATGAGAATGATCTCGTAACCAATTGTCTTCCGGATGGAAAGTGTGTATTTGTAACTGTTGGAGAACAAGGACACCTCACCTGCGGCATAGAACAGGCCTATTTGGACGGGAAAACACCGTTTCAAAAACCCATCAGTTGTCACCTTTATCCCGTTCGTTTGGCTGAAACAGAAACCTATACTGCAGTCAATTACCACGAATGGCAGATATGTAAAGCAGCATGCTCAAAAGGCGAGTTACTCGGACTGCCTCTTTATCAATTTGTGAAAGATGCATTAATTCGGAGATTTGGGGTTGATTGGTATAATGCCCTTGCCACATTGGCCGAACAAAAATTCAGAACCTGATGTCTCACTTAGATCGAAGAAGTTTTTTGAAATTCCTGGGCACTTTGAGTGCCTATGGCGTAATTCCTATGTCGGTAAGTGCTTGCGAGCACAAGAAATGGCCCGGAACAGAAAATGCCTTAGGATTCAAGTTGAATGGTATTGAACCCACCGATCTGGATCAGGTGGTTCTGGCAGACGGGTTCCACTACGACCTTCTGATCCGGTTCAATCAGGAGATTAAACCCAATGAGTTTTTCGGTTTCAACAATGATTTCCTCTGTTTTATTCCGGACGAAGCAGATACGGAACAGGCAATTCTTTGGGTGAATCATGAAAATGTACATACCCCTTTTGTTTCGGGTAGAATGCGGAAAACAGACCCGAGTAAGACAGAAGCTGATCTGGAAATGTACCATGTTGGGGGCTCGATTATTCGCCTGATTAAAAAGGACGGAAAATGGACCTTCCGTCCCGGAGACCCCATCAACCGCCGTCTGAATGCACATACGCCGATCCCTTTTTCAGGAGGTACGGTCATATCCGGATCAAATATCGCTGTGGGTACCCTTGCAAATTGTGCCGGTGGATTCACTCCCTGGGGAACGATTCTGACCTGTGAGGAGAATTATCACGATTGTTTTGGAGAACGCGATCCTGAAACTGGTTTGGTGAGGTCCGGGTTGTATCGCTGGGAGAAAGTTTACAGTCGCCCTCCCGAACACTATGGTTGGGTGGTCGAGGTAGAACCCAAATCAGGGAAAGCGCAAAAACACGTCCGGTTGGGCAGGTTCGCACACGAATGCGCGACGTGTACTCGATTGAAGGATGGTCGGGTGGTAGTTTATTCAGGGGATGATAAAGATGACCAGTGCCTCTACAAGTTCATCTCATCGGAACCCGATAGTCTTGTGGAGGGTACACTCTATGTGGCTGATGTCGACAAAGGACGTTGGATCTCTCTTGATATTGAATCAAATGAGAAACTCAGGGAGCGATTTTCAGATCAGTTGGAAATCCAGATCAACACACGCTTGGCTGCCGACCTGGTCGGTGGAAGCAAGCTCGACCGCCCGGAGGATATTGAGATCGATCCGATCTCGGGAGATGTATTCGTTGCCCTGACCAACAATAAACCTAAAAAGGAATATTTCGGACAGATTCTCAAAATATCTGAGAAGGACGGAAACTATGAGAGTCTGGAATTTACCGCAGAGACATTTCGGACCGGGGGAGTGGAAAGTGGATTTGCTTGCCCGGACAATATGGCATTCGACATATCAGGCAACCTTTGGTTTACCTCAGATATGTCTGGTTCGTCGATGCACAAAGAGCCCTATACAAAACTCAAGAACAATGGATTGTTCGTAGTGCCGCGATTCGGTGAGCGGGCCGGAGAGGTCATACAGATAGCAAGCGCGCCCACAGATGCTGAATTTACAGGACCAACATTCAGTTCGGATTATAAAACCCTGTTTTTAAGTGTTCAGCACCCCGGAGAAATGTCGCCGGATGATCTGAGTTCGTTCACTTCGCACTGGCCGGATGGCGAGGGGAAACCGGATCCCGGCATTATTTTGATCACAGGGCCTGCTTTGGAGTATCTAACCCACATCAATTTGCCTGAGGGGGAGTAGTACCCTTCTTTTCTTGGTCCGGAAAAGTCATGCGCAACTGAAATACACTTAGTCGTGGTGGGCCCATGTCGCCGGGCCTTACATAACGCTCTTCATTGAATAAGTTGCTTATGATCACACCGGCCCTGAGATTTTTACGGATCTGGTAAAAAATCCGGAGATCAACGATCAGGTCTCCTGGATCATTCGCAAACCTGGATTCGCGAATTCCCGGGATAAGTATCGACATCAACTGGTTTTCGAATGCAGCGTCAATATTGTCGAATCTACTATTATAGCGCATGCTCACCCCCAATTCATACTTCTTGATTCGATATGTGAGGTCACTGCGATAGATCTGTCTACTTCTATATTTCAGGATATACCCTTGGGTATCAGAACTTGTTGTCAGAAAGTTGAGCGGGTTGTTCACACTATCGACACCCCAACTCTTTTCAGGGTCAAGATTTACGGGATTCGTGAACAATAAGCCACCCATCCAGTTGAGCTTGCCTTTGAAGAGTGGAATTGTCAGTTCCTGAGAATATTCAAAACCAGTTATGCGCACCGAGCCCGTATTTATGGACTTGAAACCAATTCCAAAATTATTTTCAGGAGTGCGGATGCCCGACCATTGCCCGAAGGTGAATTCCATCATGTTGTTGTAGCGCATATCAAACCAGGCAAGATTGACGATCCCTTTTGCTGTTTTCCATTTGACCCCCTGAGTGAGTCCTATCTCCAAGTTAGTTCCGGTTTCAGCCCTCAGAGCTGAATTCGGGTAAATGGTCACCGGTCCTACTGTCGTACTGATGTAACTCTCTGCTATGGTTGGAAAACGAAAACCTTCACCATATGAAACGTGGGCGAAGCTCGATCTGCTTAGAGGTATATTCATCCCAGTGCGAAATATGGGTTTCTGTTGTGTATAGTCGTTGAGACTAAAATGTTCATACCGAAATCCGAATTCGAACTTCACCGGGCCGATTTTAGGTTCGATCTGAGCAAAAACAGCCCCATTCGATGCCCTTTGAACACCTTCAAACAAAGGACTTTCGGTTCGTGCAAAATTCCCTGTTACTCCAAGTCCACTGCGCATCTTGAGCAAAGAGAGCGTTTTGAATGTCCAGTTCTTATTCAAAAGATATTCGCCGAAATACCACTTGGAACTGTTCGACTGATCATTGTTTACATTCCCGTTATCTACGGCATTCCGAACGTAGAAATAACGAAACTTCAAGCGGTGTTCATTCCCGTTCTTTTGTTGTATGGTGAAAAAAGGATCGAAATTAAATCGGGTTCCGACGTTCTCCGTGTTACTTCCGTTGAGCGGCAAATAGGCAGAGTCGTAGCTGTTCCAGAGCAAAAAACTGCCCGAGCTGTTCCGAAAGTAGTTGGCTCGTGCACCAAGGAATGCGTTTCCGGAAATCCGATAGCGGTAATTCAACCCTCCTTGAATTCGCTTATCATAATCCCCTCGACGATATCCTTCATCCTCAAGAACCTCAAAATGACTTACCAGATCGCTGTTTTTAACCTGACGAGAGTCGGAGATTCTTACACCTCCTGTTTTTTGAAGCACATCAGACCATTGCCAAGTGTTATTTCGGGGTTGGGAATAGCCTCCGCCAAAAACAGAAACATTGGTTTTCGGTTCCGATCCGGCCCACTTCGTGCGGATGTTGATTATACCATTTAATGCCGAGGAGCCGTACATTACAGATGATGCACCTTTAACCACTTCGATCTGGTCAATATTCTCGGTGGGTATAAAACTCCAGAGCGCCTGTCCTGCATCTCCTGTAAGCATAGGAATACCGTCAACAAGCACGACAACCCGCGATCCCGCACCATATGACCAACCACTTCCACCGCGAATGCTCACTTGTCCGTCCGTGATCTGTACTCCCGGAACCTGTTCAAGTATTTCGTCAATTTGTATGGGGTTTTTATCCGAAACCAATGAAGCCGGTATCCGTTCCAGCGATATGGTCAGTTCCTTCAGGCTGCTTCCACTTTTATTTCCGGTTACCACAACTTGATCGAGCAACTGTCGGGCAGGAAGAAGCCCAATACGCAATATCTGCGTGGGGTTGGACACATTCAACAAAACGGAATCATAACCTATATACTTGAAAATAAGTTGTTTGCTGCTTGTCGCGATTTGAAAAAACCCCGATTGATCTGTTATAGCCCCCTCGCCAACTATGCCGGTAACTACATGCACACCTACAAGTGGTAGAGAATTTTCGGCGTCAACCACATAGCCCTTCAGGGTTTGCTGAGCCGATGCTGTCGAGATCGATACAAACAGAAAAGGAAGGAGGAAGATGAACAATCTGTTACGACTCACGACTATAAGCTAAATTCGTAGAACAAGTTTACTAAAAACACGGATTTGAAAACGACAAGATTATTGATTGCTTTGGCTTTCAGCTTAATGATCAGCGAATTGACTGTTGCGCAATGTACTCCAAACGACACAATTTCCCGTCCGGGTTATCATCCGCCTCAATTACCGCCTGCATATGCCGGAGAGTCATATAACGAGGTGTTGCAGGTTTTGGTGATCAAGGATACGTCGATTGTGTTCAATAATCTGCCTGCTGTGGTGGTTGTGGATTCTGCCAGGCTCCGGTCGGTTGTGGGGCTACCATCGGGTTTCTCATTTGATTGCTATAAACCAACTTGTACCTTCACCCCAAAGGAAGTCGGTTGTGCAGTGGTTTCAGGAGACCCGGCACTATCCGATACAGGTGTTTATCCAATTGGTTTGGTGATCCAGATGTTTGGGAGAGTATTTGGCGCCATCGCCATCGACCAAACCGATACTCTGCGCCGTTTTGTTTTGGATATACGCTCTGGTTCCGCGTCAATACGAGCCGTTTCTGGTTCATCTTTTCGCATATTTCCGAACCCGGCATCGGGAGGAGGGTTCTATATAGAGGGTGCCGATCCGATTGCGGTTTCCATCCAAACCGTTGAAGGAAGGTCGATCGGTCATATACGGCATGGAAACCAAATTAGGATCCATGAAGGCTTCAGAGGCTTTTGCATCGTTCGAGCGGAATTATCAGATGGCACGATCGCACATCAACGCCTCCTGGTTACGGATTGACCCGATAGGCTCCGGCGATCAGATTGCCATTTGCCCTGATTTCATACAAGGGGTTCTGAAATAGATCGGGTTTCGTGAGAAGTAGGTATTGGTCAAATTTCCCCCGAAAAACAGTACAGAACACATAGGATCGCTCTGGTGGGAAGTCATTTGACCTGATCACTTCAAAATGAGAACGTATATCTGGACTGCTTCCCAGATAATTGAAATACAGGGGTTCTGACCTGCTGTATAGCAACAACTTCTCTTGTGGGAAATTTTCATGCAGGCCCTGAAGCAATTGTTTGAAAGAAGTCCCCCAATAATCGGCTTCAAATCGTTCTATGACGGGCTTTCGTGGAATGCCGTTGAAATAGGTCTGCTGAAATGGGTGCATCCGAAACATTGTTACTGCGATAGCGACCAAATAGGCGGCGGGGAATAGTCGAATGAAAACTTTGGACAATCCCCAATTGATTAGAGCTCTTTCGGATAAAAGATAAGCTCCAAGAATGAAGTACACGAAACCGCCATAGATGAAGTACATGTGCCGCCAGCCGTCGTACATTACTGACTCCTTGAGGATTACAGCCAGAGCCGGACCTATACTGAAGACAAGAATACTCAGATCGAATAAGGTACTTTCGGCCACTGTGGCTTTAACAAGTTGCTTGATCCCAAGAACCATCGCAGCGATTACACCAGCGATCCCAAAGAGCATATATGCCGGAGGTAGGGTGATGCCCATCCACACAGGCAGATAATACCATGGAATATCTTGAGCTGGAACCCAATGTCCGTCGAATAGGATGTCTCCCAACCAGTGATATTTACTTACCCTTCTCAAACCATAGTACAGGTTGTTTATGGGATCCTCCCACATATTTGGCCAAATGAGGTGCACTATGAGAATTGATGCCAGCCCATAGACCACCACTTGACCCCATTTCCAACTGCGCAAGTTGAAGTTCCCCTTCAGCAATTCGAAAACAACGAACAAGCCCCCGGTTGCGGCAATGATGTAAACACCAAATAGCCGGGAGTTGATGAGTAGGGCCGTTGCCAGTGCATGGATCAAGGCCCGACCAATCAGGGGTTTTTGAAGAAATCGGAGAGCTGTGAACATACTCAGATTGTACCAACCAAGTGCAATGGTATCCTTCGGATTGAAAAAGGAATGTCCGAATATTCTGGGAGTGAGAATAAAAATCAGCACACCAATGAGTGCCTTGGATGAATCCCAGCGCATTCTTAAAATTCCAAACAGGGCCAAACATCCTATAAAATGGACCAAGAACCCCATCACATGACGGATGAGAAAAATATCGTGGTAAGCTACTGTCCCTGTTAGTTTTTCAATGGCCAGGCAGCTTAGCTGAAAGATCACTCCATGGTCCTTATAGGGGTATCCTTCCCAAACATCAGAACTTAAACGGCCCTCATACAACTTGCCTCCTGCGAGTTCGTTGATAAAATCCATGCTCACCAGTCCATGATTTCTTTGGAGGGGTTCGTCCCAGCTTATGCCATAATCGTCCACGATCAACAATCCCAGGATCAGATAGATCGCAAAGAATATACGCGGAAGCATTCGATCGAGGCTTTTGGAGCTTGTCATTTCTGCAAATAAAACCACAAAAGGATTCACCCGTGGAATCCTGCCTCTGAACTGCGTTGTACCTTTGCAGTGTGAAACGAGTCGTCGTTGGTTTATCGGGTGGGGTTGATTCAGCAGTGGCCGCAGCCCTTTTGATCGAGCAGGGTTACGATGTGTTGGGGATTTTCATGAAGAACTGGCATGATACTGAAGTGACCATCAGTAAGGATTGCCCCTGGGAGGAGGACAGTAAAGATGCACTGTTAGTGGCGGAACATCTGGGTATTCCTTTTCAGGCAATTGATCTAAGCTCAGCCTACAAGGAACGGATCGTAGATTACATGTTCGCCGAATATAAAGCCGGAAGAACACCCAATCCCGATGTTCTGTGTAACAGAGAGATCAAGTTTGATCTGTTTCTTCAAACGGCCCTTGATCTTGGAGCAGATCATGTTGCAACCGGGCATTATTGTCGAAAAGCTGAACAAGAAGGAGGAAGCGGAACGATTTATCGGTTGTTGGCGGGTAAGGATACCAACAAAGATCAGAGTTACTTCTTATGCCAGCTGAGTCAGGAACAGTTGTCCAGGGCACTTTTTCCGCTTGGAGAATTGACCAAACCTGAGGTAAGGGCAAAAGCACGGGAAATTGGCCTGCCGAATTTCAACAAAAAGGACAGTCAAGGTCTGTGTTTTATCGGCAAGGTGCGCTTACCGGAATTTCTGCAACAACAATTGGAACCTCAACAGGGTTCGGTAGTTGAGATCATGTCGGATTCCAATATATACAACGAACGTCGAATTCAGCTTAAGGCCACGACTGATCCAGCTGAAGAGGATGCCGAACCGATTCGCTATCACTTTGGGGATGGGAAGGAAGTTGGTCTGCATCAGGGAGCGCATTTTTACACCATTGGTCAGAGAAAGGGATTGGGGGTTGGAGGAAAAACAGAACCCCTTTTTGTAATCTCTACGGATGTAGAAACCAATATCGTTTATGTGGGAATGGGCGAAAATCATCCGGGGCTATATCGCAAATCTTTGAAGATAGCGAATCGGGAATTACACTGGGTTCGACCCGATCTAAAACTTGCTCCGAACGAAACGATGCAGGTTTTGTGTCGATTTCGCTATCGTCAGTTGCTTGAGAAAGCCATTTTGCACCAACTTGAGCATTGCCTGATCATTTCATTCGACCGACCTCAAAAAGCGATAACCCCGGGACAATTTGCCGCATGGTATATTGGCGATGAATTAATAGGTAGTGGGGTGATCAGCGACTGATCCTTTTATTCGAAAAAGTATCCAAATCGCAGATCGAGTCGGGAAAAGTTCACGCGCTCCTCAATTTCCGCCCGAATACTTTGTTGTAACTGTGGACTCCATATCCAGTCCTCATATGCGCCCATCATCTCCTGGTAGCGGAATCCGGCATGAAAGTACCAACCGGAGTGTTCCCTGTTCTTGGACATGAGCCCAATACCTGGAGCCAGGAACAGCCCACCACTGGTATTACTGGTCCAATACTCCGACGCGCTCAGGAAGCCGTACCCACATTGAAAGTTGTAATAGGGAGTGAAACTGCTCGATTGGAAGCGACCTTTAACTTCCAGTGCGACCGGATTGATTACAGAATTCGGCCACCAATAAAAATCCGTTCCGGTGGCTATCCCCAAGGCCAGATACTGAGAGAATGTATGCCCTCCCGAAAGCATGAGCGAAATATTCAAACTTGGGTCACCGTAGGTGTCCGTTCCAAATGGGAAACCAATACTTCCCTGAATATAGTAACCTTTTTCCTTGAAGGGCATTGCCAACCTCGACCTTGAACCGGAATGTGAGGTTGAGGTGGCGGGAGCAGATGCCGCGTCCAGGATCACGCGCTCAACGTTGGACATTTTTAATTCGATCAACGAACCATTAGGCAGTTCCAACTTGATAAACTCATTGGCGTCCATTTCAACGATCTTCCCGGTTATGGATAATCCGGATTTCATGATCACAGTAGACAATTTTTCGGTTTGGGCAAATGACACCGGACTAATGAGTGTGAAGGACAAAAAAGCCAAGATGCCAAAAAACATACGAAAAGTCGACGAAATTCGGAATTGATTGAAGCAATTCATAAAGGGCCTGATTTATCTTTGATAGCCAACAGTAAAGGTATGAAAAATAATCAAAGAGGGATTCAGATCACTGCATTAATGGCACTGATCCTCAGTGTGTTGTTCAATTCGTGTCAAACGTGTGAGAAAACCATCCGCTATATGGGACTTGTACCTGAATATGTGTTGTTGGAAGAAATGCGTTCCTCTGCGGAAGTAGGTATTGCCAAGCCAATAAAGGAACCGGGAAAGATCTATGTTTACGGGGATCTGCTATTTGTGAACGATGTCGATGAGGGAATTCATGTGATCGATAATCAGGATGCTTCGAATCCGGTTCCATTAAAATTCATACAACTCCTTGGGAACAGGGATATTGCAGTAATTGACGACCATCTTTATGCGGACCAAGGGCCGGATCTGACGGTATGGGATATCAGTGATCTCAACAATATCCAATTAGTTTCGAGAACAAAGGCAATCCTCAATCGGGATAAGATCAAGAGCGATAGTTTCCCAATTCGATATGTGGAGAAGGAGATCGTTGAGGTAATTGATGATGCTGATTGCGGTTCAGGCGGATGGGGATGGTTAGGAGGGAATGTAGACTTTGCTTTCAGCGGCGCGGAAAACCAGTCGCGCGGTGTTACGGGATTAGCCGGATCCATGAGCAGGTTCACTTACGTGAGCGGCAAGATTTATATAGTTGATCAGTTCAGGTTGAAAGTACTTGACGTTTCCAACCCGGCGTCGCCCATATTGGAGGGAGATCAGGAACTGAATTCTGAAGTGGAGACCATTTTTCCTTACGAGAATCACTTGTTTCTGGGCACTACAACCGGGATGCTTATTTACAATTGGGTGAACAGTCCGTCTCGGCCAACCTTTGTTTCATCATTCTGGCACATAAGAGGATGTGACCCGGTTGTGGTGGTGAACGATCTGGCTTACGTGACATTACGTGGCGGTTCAAGATGTGGAGCGGCTGAAGATGCCCTGCACATTGTAGATGTTTCAGATATACGACAGCCCGGACTCCTGATCTCCTATTCGATGCAAGGGCCATATGGTTTGGCCGCGAATGAAGATCTGCTGATGATCTGCGACGGTTCGGCAGGACTGAAAACGTTCAACCGCTCAAAAACCTTTGAGCTCCATAACCACCTGCTGTCGGTGCTTCAGGGTAAAACGACCTATGATGTGATCCTGGATGATGAACATGCCATTCTATCCGCTAAGGAAGGCATTTTTCAGTATGATTTCTCGGATCCAGAAAATCCCCAGGCACTTGGGACTTTGTTTTCAAGATAAAAAAATAGGGCTGACCGTTTTTGAAAAATTCCTAAATAAGAAGGATTTGGCCTTCAGCGCCTCGCGACCTTCCCCCGTTTGGTATTACTTCTTCGAAAACTACGTTCCCGATGGGGCCTGCTCTTGATACGCCGTGCAGCCGGTAAGGTTCAAAGTGTTGAATTTTTCAATTTCACTACCAGCCCTGCCTCAAAAGTAGCTCAAATAGCCGATTGCCAATGATCAAATTCAAAAAAAATCAGCGAATGACATAATTCTGAGATGCAACGGCATTCTAGGCACTTTCCAATTCGAATACAGCGATCTCAGGTCGGATGCCCAAACGACCGGGATATCCCAGATAGCCGAACCCGCGATTCACATACAATTGCTGATTTCCCTTTGAGTAGAATCCCGCCCATTGATCGTAAACGTATTGAACAGGGCTCCATTTGAAATGAGCGGTCTCAACACCGAATTGCATCCCATGTGTGTGCCCACTGAAGGTTACATCAATTTGGGGATAAGTCGGCAGTACTTCTCCTTTCCAATGAGTTGGATCGTGCGACAAGAGGATGTTAAGTTTAGCGGGGTCTACACCTACCATAGCCTTCGACAGGTTCCCATAGCGGGGGAAGCGATCTTTAAAACTCCAGTTCTGCACTCCGATCACGTGAAAGGATTCTCCGTTGTGTGTAAGACGGATATTTTCGTCCAGTAGAACCCTCCAACCCATGCGATCGTAGGCTTGTAACAGACGGTTTACGTCCTCAACCCGCTCTTCAGGGCTCAGGCCCGGCATATAGTCTGCATAGTCGTGATTGCCCAGAATGGCGTAAACTCCGAGTGGTGCCTGAATCCTACTGAACAATTTCTCGTAAGGGTCGAGCTCCTTGGCCTCGTTATTTACCATGTCGCCAGTGAAGAATATCACATCGGGCTTCTCATCCAGGATCATTTCCACTCCTCTTTCAACGGCTTTCTGGTTCCAGAAACTACCACTGTGTATGTCGCTGATCTGCACAATTTTTAACCCGCGTAATTTTTCCGGTAAACCGGTCACCTTGAGTTTATGACGATGTTTCTTATAGTGATGTGAACCTACGGTAACGCCGTAAGTTAAAGCCGCACCAAACCCTGCACCAAGAAGCGCTCCTGAACGAACGAGAAAGTCCTTGCGGTTGATTCCACCCGCTGTTGAGGTGTTCGTCACCTTCTGACCTGCCCAGGTCAGTCCACGTGTAAGATCATCTATCAAGAGAAATGCACCCCAGAGCAGTTTAACTACGAATAAGATGAATACCGCTGTGAACAAAAAGCGCATACCCATTGATCGAGCACTTTCCGGAAAATTGGAGAAAAAGCGAAAGGTGATGAACAAAGACATCGCTGCTACGATCCAATATGTGATCACCAATGCTTGTCCCCAACCTTGATTCAACGGGCGTATTAAGAACCGAACTCCTTGATATGCGTATATATCTACAAGCAATAAAAAGGAAAGGAAAAGCATCAAGATCATGATCCGTGACATTTCAGGGGAGTTGCTTTAAGGAGTTGATAAACGATTGGTTGTTCCACTTTCGTGCACCCCGATGTTCGAGCCGAAGCTTCATGGAGCGATCGAGCACGAAGGTTGCCGGAATACTATTGGATTTGGACATCCAATCGGGTAATTCGCTTGCAAGTTGATACACAGGAAATGAGTAACCTTTGGAATGTTTGAATTGTTTCAATTTATCGATGGGTTCAGAGCTGAACACGATGAAATCCATTTCTGACTTCATTTCTCTATACAGTTCTTCAATTGAAGGCATTTCAGCAACACATGGCGGGCACCAGGTTGCCCAATGGTTCACGAAAGTCTTTCCTCGAACCAGATCCGAGAATTTATGAACTTGTGCGTCCTCATCAATCAATAACCAATCCAATTGGTTTGGGTCAAGCGGAGCACCGTTCTCATTGTCAAGCTCTGATCTGTCCGGTGCGAAACTCAATAACCGGATCAATTGTACCTGAATTGGCTTTCGGCTTGCCGGGATAAGCATGAGCAACAGGAATATCCCGAAGATGTAATCGGAGATGGTTCTCGTCTTCAACCAGGCTATGAATGAACTACGTTTTATTGTCATGATGAAGGCCCGGTAAGGGCTTGTTGGGGTACAAATGAACGAACTGCCAAAACAATACACAGCATTTGGCGTTTTGTTTTACGTGTATATACATACATTTGGCTCATGAAAATAGAAGAAGCGATTCAGCAGGGTAAATTCAAAAGTCCCTATCAGAAACTGGTGATCAATATAGCTTTCACCAACAGTTACTTGAGCAATATGATCGCAACTGTCCTCAAGCCGTATGATCTATCCATGCAACAATACAATGTGCTCAGGATACTTCGTGGTCAGCATCCGCATCCGGTGTCCATCAACAGCATTACCGAACGCATGATAGATCGAATGAGTAATGCTTCCCGTTTGGTTGAGAAATTGCGTAAGAAAGAGTTAGTGGAACGACGTCAATGTGCTGAGGATAAAAGACAGGTGGACGTGATACTCACTGATTCGGGTCTACAGGTATTGCACGAATTGGATGACATCATATCCGGCGTGGACGGCAGTATGAATCACTTGACGGAAAAAGAAGCCAATCAATTGAACGATTTATTAGACAAACTCAGAAAATAGGTAATTATGAAATCTAGAAATTCAATTTTTACATCCTTAGCGACTGCAGTTCTAATTGGCGTATTCGCTTTATCCGCATCGGCACAGGAAACGGATTACACTGTAATTCCCGATAAAAGTGAATTGAAATGGAAAGCATATAAAGTTGGGGGTTTTCATGAAGGCGTCGTGGATGTGAAGCAAGGAGAGTTCACGACCTCAGGAAATCAGATAATGAAAGGGACTTTTGTAGTGGATATGCCAACCATGAAGATTACCGATGTAGAGAGTCCCAAACTTCTCAAACATCTTCATAGTCCCGATTTCTTTGATATCGCCAATTTTCCGGAATCAACGCTTATTCTAGAACGTACTGAAAAATTAGAAGGAGAGGAATACCGGGCTTTCGGAAATATCGTAATACGTGGGGTCACTCAGCCCATCTCCTTCAAAATAGCACCTGTAGCACAAACCGAGAATTTCATCTCTTACAAGGCAAAGATCGAGATTGACCGCACGAAGTTTGGAATCGTGTACCGTTCGAGTGCAGTAGGCGACTCGTTTATCATGGATAATTTTGAGATCGAAGCTAAGATCACAGCCAAAAAATTCTGAACGATCTAATCAAGTGGAGAGCCCCTGCTTTGTAGTACGGGGCTCTTTCTTTTTGTGTAAAATTGCCCGTATGAAATACTCCTTTCCGCTCTTAGTGATTTTGGGATTACAGGCATGCACAACTCCCAAAGAGCGAGTCGAAGACAAGATTTCCGGCTGGTGGCGTGCAGAACTCATAATCGATAGTGTGGAGGATCGAACGGTACCTTTTTTCCTGGACATACGTTCCGTAGGAGATCATGAATGGATAGCCGCAGTGGTGAATGGTGAGGAGCGGATTTTACATGAGGATGTGCAATTCCGAAATGATTCCGTGATCATCACCAGCCCGGTTTTTAACAGTTCAATCAATGCTCAGATCAATAAGAACGAGTTAACCGGCTATTGGACAGACCGATCAAGACCCGGTAATTACAGGCTTCCTTTCAGGGCAAAGTATAATTTGGATCAGCGATTCAAATTTGAGAATCCGCTGCGCTCGGAGATCAATGGCACCTGGAAAACGGTTTTTAATCCGGGTACAGAGAGAAGCGACACGGCAGTTGCTTTGTTCAACACTGGTGAACTAACCGTCTTACATGGAACATTTCTTACGGAAACAGGGGACTACCGTTTCCTCGAAGGAGGGTTTGACGGATCAGAAATGAAGTTGAGTACGTTCGATGGGTCCCACGTATTCCTCTTCGAAGCAGATCTGGAATCTGATACGCTCAGGGGAACATTTTATTCCGGCAATCATTGGAAGGAGGGTTTCATCGCGTGGAGGGATTCAACAGTGGCTCTTAGGGATCCGTACAGCATTGTCGAATTAAGCGCACCAGACCTCGCTCTTGAATTGAATCTCCCTGATATCGATAAAAGGCGTGTAGACCTCGGTGATCCCATCTTTTTCAATAAACCGTTGATCATACAGATCATGGGTAGTTGGTGTCCGAATTGCATGGATGAGACTGTTTTTTTGAGCCGCAACTACGAGAGGATCCGAGAGAGAGGTGTAGAGGTTCTAGCTGTTGCCTTTGAACGACAGCAAGGAGAGGAGGTTTTGAAACTACTCCATCGCTATAAAGAGAATTTAGGTGTACCTTACAGAATCTTGTATGGTGGATCATCAGCAAAGGATTCGGCAATACGGATCTTCCCGCAATTCCGTGCAATTCCGGCTTATCCTACTACTATTTTTCTAAATAAGGACCACAAGATCGTCAAAGTGCATACCGGATTCAGCGGACCGGGAACCGGCCGATATTTTGATGCACAGAGCAGGAAATTTTGGGAAACCCTCGAATTGATCAGAGTTCCTCAATGAGAAGTTCTCTGATCTCAATGTTCTGAACAGAGAAAAACCCATAGGCTCCCAGAATATTTCCTGTTGGATTTGAAGGAGGGGCGTCAAATGGTGAACCCTGTCGGTTATACTGGGTAGAGAACTCGTTCAAATAATCGAAATAGTTCTTGCTGACACAACGCTGTTCCAATCGAATGCGATCGCCAACGTCAAAATTGAAAGGAAATGGGCGAGGCAGAAATTCTAAATTGATATTATCCAGGTCGATATTTTGATTGAAATAACTAAAATCAGCGAATTCGTCCGTATCTAGAATATATCCGAAATCATCCTGAAGCGTATCATTCTTGTATAGCACCCACTCGTAGTAGTCGCCGGGATTATCGATCTCCTGAGCTATTTCGAAAACATAATACCCAACTTCAATAAAACCATTCTTGAAGGGTTGATAAAAATAGGTGAAGGTGTCTATGGGTTCCTGCTCACGACATAATTCGGTACAGGTATATTTTCTTCCTGCGTAATTTACCTCCAGAGTGTAGAATCTGCCGGGAACACAGCTTTTATTAAGTGTGGTCCGATAGTTTCCATCTCCGGTATGGTATAGCGTGTCCAGATTGCCAAGGTCGTCAGAAATTGTAACCAAAGCCGTTTCTACTGTGGGTATGCTCTTGTTGTCGAAATAATCCCGTGTTAAGGTCAATCGAACCTCCCAAGGTTGTGTAAGGTTGGAGATGGCGCCTTCAATCACCAGTCTCTCTTCGGCACCTTCCAATTCCCAGTCCACAACTTTCCGACATGCACCTGCCCCAACGATCATCGCAAAAGCCAAGAGAGTCAGTATACTATTTGATGTTTTCATGTTAAAATTCAAAGTTCCAGGTTACGGAAGGAATTAACTTGAATAACGCGATCTGTACGGCCTGAGTTTGTCC
Source organism: Flavobacteriales bacterium (assembly GCA_020635435.1). GTDB lineage: Bacteria > Bacteroidota > Bacteroidia > NS11-12g > UBA9320 > VMDK01. The sequence continues at coordinate 876,792 of JACJZU010000001.1, read as the reverse complement.
TGTCGGAACGCTTTCTCCAGCTTCGTTTTCAATTCGCACTTCTTCAAAGTTCACTACGAACGGATTCTCTCGCGCATAAAAATTATAGACTGAAAAATTCCATGAGCTTTTCAGTCTTTTATTCTCCTTTTCTTTATTCTTCAGGGTTACACCGATGTCTCCCCTGTGGTATGCCGGAACCCGATCATTGTTCCGGTCGCCATATACAGCAATCCGTTTTCCGTCATATACGAATGATGAAATCGGAGATGTGAAGGGCTTTCCACTCACAAAGCTGAATGTTCCACTCACACTCACCCGTTTATTGAAGTTGTAAGTTCCAACAACGCTCACACTATGTGGTCGGTCGTTGTTGTCGATGTACCATTCGCCATTATTGATGCCCGGGATATTTCTACGCGTTCTTGAAAGGGTATAGGCAAGAAAACCCGTCAATTTCCCGGTATTCTTTTGAACATAAAGTTCCAATCCTGTAGAGCGCGCTTTACCGAACAACAACTCCCCATCCAATTGTTCGTTGAAAAACAGAGATGCCCCATCTCTGTAATCGATCTGGTTTTGCATAAGTTTATGATAGACTTCTGCGGAGATCTCAAGGCCTTTCTCATTGAGATTCAAAAAGTAACCTATGGCAACCTGATCGGCCAACTGTGGCTCAATGTTCACGTTTGAAGGAAACCATTGATCAACCGGAAGTGTGGTAGCCGAATTCGATGCCTGTTGCAGGTATTGATAGGTTCGATTGTAGCTTGCCTTCAGTGCGGCATTGGTCTTAACATTATAACTAATGCTCAATCGAGGTTCCAAACCAATATTTGTGTTGTAGATCTCATTGTTCGAGTATGTAAATGTGTCTGTAGCGAATGGTTTTCCGAGTTCGTCCCTGCCATAGGCAAATTCATTTGCCTTCCCTATGTTGTTGAACATGGAAACCCGAAGACCATAGCGAATGTTGAATCGCTCATTCTTCTTCCATTCATGATCAATGTATAATGCGGATTCGAGTGCTCGTTTGTTTTCAAGTCGGAGTTCAGCTTGACCAATAGTCTCCTTGGTTTCATCGTTCAACGCAACAAATTCTCCGGGGTTGAAACGATGGTGAATGATCTGACCGCCAAAGGAGAGTTTGTTTCCGGGTTTGAAATAGTTCGTGAAATCGACCTTCAGGTTATAATCTTTGAAACCCTGATTTGATCCGAAATAGGCATTATCTGCAAACTTGAATTCTATGCCGTAATCGAAGTCGCTATAGATCAAGGAAATATTGGAGAATAACTTCTTTCCGTACAAATGGTTCCAACGCAATGTTGCCGTTGAATTTCCCCAGGACAGCCCAAATAATTCTGAAAAGCCGAATACGTCCCGACCAAAGTATCCGCTGAGGTAGAGTCTGTCCTTATCACTGATTCGATAGTTGGTTTTCAGATTGAGATCGTAAAAATACAGACGAGAATTCTGCACGTCGTCGTTGTTCGCAAGAGGCAGGAATATATCCGCATACGAACGCCTTCCTGCTATCATGAAGCTGGATTTGTCCTTCACGATCGGCCCCTCCAGGGTCAGTCGGCTGCTGATGCTCCCTATACCTCCCGAAGCGGCAAAATGCTTTGAATTGCCATCTTTCATCCGTATGTCGATGAGTGAAGAGAGGCGGCCACCGTATTTGGCCGGTATGCCTCCTTTGTAAACCTCGAGGTCTTTGATAGCATCACCGTTGAAAACACTGAAGAAACCCAGCAAATGCGATGCATTATATACTGGTGCCTCATCCAATAAGATCAGATTCTGGTCCTGGCCCCCACCTCGTACACTAATACCCGAACTGCCTTCCCCAAGCGATTGAATTCCCGGCAGGAAGGTTATGGTTTTGAGAATGTCCACCTCGCCAAAAACAACGGGGATCTCTTTAACTGTTTTAATGTCCAGACGAACAACGCTTATCTGCTTATTCTCAACCTTGGATTCTTCTTTGGCTGCGCTCACGACAGCCTCTTTAAGCACATTTGCCCCAGTAGACAATTCGACATTTACAGTTTTACTTGAGCTCAGGTCTACAGCTATTTCTTTATCTGTAAAGCCGAGGTATTGAAATACAAGGATGTACTTTCCAGGAGTAAGATCCAAGGCGTAGAATCCATATTCGTTGGTAACGACTCCGATGGTGCTGTTCTTAACGAATACGGTGGCTCCGATCAGTTCTTCACCGCTTTCGCCATCGGTGACTTTTCCGTTTACGGTGTAGGTCTGGGAAAAACTGTGCGAAACTCCAAGGAGTAAAGCTGTTAGAAGTGTAAAGATGTGTCGCTGCATTTCGAGCCGCAATGTTAGTGAGTCGGTTATGCATAACATCCATAATTTGATAATGTTGGACTAAATTCAGACGAAATGTTCACTAAAAGCTAGATTTAGGCGTTAATTCGGACCATGAATTTAAGGTACTGGATTCCTAATGGCTTCACACTCGGCAATTTGCTGCTGGGTATGATCGCCATCACGCGCGCTACAAAGGGGGATCTGGTTTTTGCTGCATACTGTATCGCTCTGGCCACTGTTTTTGATTTTCTCGATGGTTTCATGGCCAGAATGCTACAAGCTCAATCTGGTTTTGGTAAAGATCTCGATTCGCTTGCCGACATGGTAACTTTTGGGGTAGCCCCTTCAATCTTGTGGTACAACTATGCGGTGCATATTGGAGATCACACATACAACTATCTTGCTCTTTTGCTCGGTCTCGCAGCTGCAGTGCGATTAGCCCGTTTCAACAACGATCCACGGCAAAGCAATTCTTTTATTGGACTACCCACACCGGCAGCGGCCTTGTTCATGATCTCAATACCCCTCATTCTGGAATTCGACGAGTTTGGTATGGCAGAGAACCTGAAATCAACCGGGGCGGTGGTACTCACTCCAATCTTCATCGCCCTATTGATGATCTCACCGCTTCCTTTATTCTCTCTGAAATTCCGAAATCTAAATTGGGAAGATAACAAGCATCGATATGGATTGATCGTACTTTCAGTGGGCTTCATAGCCCTCTTCAATTTTCTTGCAATACCACTGATCGTTGTTACCTATATTTTGTTGTCCCTTCTCCGTAATTTTGCCTCATGAAGTTTAGAGCTGAGATAGATGTTATGCCCCAAAAAGCCTTGCTCGATCCACAAGGTAAGGCAGTTCACCACGGTTTAGAGGGTATAGGATTGGACTCGATCGATCTTGTTCGGGTCGGGAAGCACATTACGGTGCACCTCAGCGCCACCACACAGGAAGAGGCTGCAGCTCAAGTGGATGAGGCTTGCAAAAAACTCCTCGTCAACCCCGTTATGGAGCAATACCATTTCGAGCTTTTCGAGGATTGATCAACCCATTTTGATCTCTGTACTGTCGCCAAGATTCAGGCTTAAAATAGAGCCGCTGAGGAAGGCATCATTTCCTATTACGCTGGATTCCAGGTTCGCCGCCTGAAGGTGGCTATCCGAGCCTATGATCGAATTCCGAATAATACTCGATTCGATCAATGAAGATTGACCGATCGAAACATTGGGTCCAATGATCGAGTTTAACACGCGAACATCTTTTCCTAAAAAAACGGGTGGAATCAGTATGGAATTTTGAAGTTGTTCCGGCCTGGGTTCAGGGTATTCTTTTTTCCGGAGTAAAATGGCATTGGTTTCCAAGAGGATATCTTTTCTACCACAGTCAAACCAACTTTCAACCGGACAAGTCTCAATTCGCTCCCCTTCATCGATCATATACATAAGGGCATCGGTAAGATGACATTCTCCACTTTGGGCTCCTTCATTTTCGACAACTTCATTCAGCGCCTTCAGAAGCAAGTCCGAGTTGGCAATTTTATATACCCCAATAAGAGCAAGGTTGGACTTTGGGATCTTCGGCTTTTCGATCATCCGAATAACCGATCCATCTTCAGCCAATTCAGCAACTCCAAACTTACTTGGATCGTCAACTTTCTTAACCGCCACACAGGTATTGGGATTGCCCATCAGTTTCTCCCGATCGGCTTTGAAAATTGTGTCTCCAAAAACAATGAGGAGTGGTTGAGCCGGTGGGAAGTATTCCCTGGCGAGCCAAATAGCATGAGCTGTACCTCTACCATGATGTTGTACAACGAAATGGGCCCGAATAGATGGATAATCCTCTTTGATGTAATCCCTGATCTTCTCACCGAGATAGCCGATCACAAACACAAAATCCAGCACACCCCATTGCATGAGGTTGTCGATGATATGTGCCAAAATGGGCTTGCCGGCAACCGGGATCAAAGATTTGGGTTGGGTATGGGTATGTGGCCGTAACCGCGATCCAATACCGGCAACCGGAATTATTGCGAGCATATTATCTGAATAGGATTTTCTATTATCCCGCGACAAATATGACCAATAAGAGTAATATCCCACAATGTAGGATATTATTAATCGGTGAAAATGGGATAAACTATCTCAAGAGTGTGACGATACCTTTATACCAGTGCTCGTTCCGGAAAACATCAACGATCTTGATCAAATAGAGATAATTGTCCTGCTCAACCGGTTCACCCATGTACGTGCCGTCCCAGGGCTCATCCATACTGTGGGTCACGTACAGCAATTCTCCCCACCGATTGTAGATCTCCATGTAAAATTCATGCAAACCATGTAAAGTTCCAACCGGCTTAAAGGTGGAATTGAGATTATCCGGTCCGTGTGGCGTAAAAGCATTCGGTATGAAGACTTTGATATCCGGACCGACATAAACATTTCGCAAAAAAGTGTCGGGACATTCGCCATCGTTATTTGCGATGAGCAATACCGGAAAGAATCCGGTATCTCCAAACTCGTAGCTGGGTTCAGAGAGAACAGACTTGCCCATTCCGTCCCCGAAATCCCATGAAAACGAGTTGGCATTCTTGCTTTCCTGGAAGAATCGGACAAGGGGTTCGGTGATACGAACAGGTTCGGGCCAGTATGAGAAGGCCGCAAGGGCTTTTGGTTTGACGAGTTGTGGTCTTGTGGTGGAATCTATACAGCCATAACCATTCTCAACGATCAATTTGACCGGATAACTACCCGCCTGATTAAAACGGCGCTGGGCATTCTGGCTGTAAGAAAAAATTTCATCCAAAACGCTCCATGTCCAACTGCGTAAGTTCGTACCACTTTGTGTGAGATCTGCCAACTCGGCTAAAGCACCTTCGCATATCGGTTCTGTACTAAAGTTGACAATTGGAAGTTCTCGCACTTTCACAGAACGTGTGGTGCTATCCAGACAACCCCAAGAATTTGTGCTTACCAATTGAACGGAATAGGTTCCAGTGTCCGGAAATAAATGTACAAGCGGATTTCCGTTGCTGTTAAGTGCGCCCGGGCTGATCCATTGATGCTTTAGAGGAGCTCCGGTTTTTGTTGTGGATGTCGAGGTAAAGATCGTTGGTTCGCCCAAACAAGTGTCTCTCACCTGGTAATTCACATTGGGCGTGGGATGGATAACAACAGTTTGCGTTAGAGAGTCCCAGCATCCTCTGTCGCTACGAACCTTTAGCATAACGCTGTACGAACCATCTGAAGGGAATGTATGATGAATGGTGTCACGATTTGGATAAGTGCTGCCATCCATGAACCATACGAAACTATCGATCGAGCCCTCTGCAATTGTAGAGCGATCGATCAATTGGACCGGAAACCCATCACAAACATCTTCTTTGACAAAATCAACAACCGGACAGCCAGGGGCATTGAACAGAACCCAATTACCGGTATACCCGGTACCTGCATCAAATTCAACATAGTTCGAAGTGGTGTTTGCAGTACCTCCTCCCGGATATGCCCATTGACCTGTACTGGCATTGTATCGCACTGCTCTCAAAAGTGCCTCTGAAATGGAATTAGTACTTCCGCTCAAAGCATCCCACTCCCGATCAATATAGGGGAGTTGAAGTTTGATCCTTGGCTGAAACCCAAAGAAGCCACTTTCTACGATATAAAATCGATCCACACTTTTTACGTCGTTCTCCAAACCAAACTCATTGAACAAATTTGAAACACCCAACGGAAGTGGCCGATTATTGAGGGCTAACAAAGGGTTGGTCGGATACATGGCAACCTTAACGTGTCCGGAGTCCGCGATGGATGTTCCGGAATTGGCGACCTGAAAACCAAAGGGAATTGAAATGAGATCTGTACTCGCGAAGGGCAACTCGTAACGAGTTCCGGAGGCAATATCGCGAATTGTCCATTGGACCCTACTGTATCCTGAGGTCGGAGGTGTTTCTCCTATTAGGAATCCACTGCTGCGCAGTATGGAATTAGGGTCGTTATTATTGATTATCAGGGTTTTTGAATTGATGAACAGTAGTTTATCGTTCAAATTCAGTTTGCCATTTTTAACTCCGCCTTGACCTCCGCCTACGAGGGTGTTGATCCTCAAAGTTTTATTACCTGTTCCGGATAGAACGAGGTTATTGAAACTACTGGATCGAATTCCGTCAATGAATTGCACGCCTCCGTCCAGGATAACAGTTCCGTTATTGCTTGCGATGGCAACGTTGTTGGCATTATTTATCCAATTGCCTCGTAAATGCAGGAAACTTTCCCTCCGGGAATGCACAAGCCCATTGTTCTTGTTTAAAAAATTGCCGTTGGCTGTGGTGATAACAACGTGAACGGAATCGGTCAGGACAAGATTTGCACCATTATTGACCCATCCCTGACCTCTGCTGATGAGGGGGGACACTGCGGCCAGGAATAATATGATGCCTCGTAGCTTCAAGATTTGGGAGGAAATTAGTTTCGGCCATCCAGAAGGATGCGTTTCAATTCTTCTAATTCGCGGCGAAGTTCGGCTATTTCCCGCTCCTGGGCATCGATGCGAGCCTGAGATCTGACGAGTTCATCCTGCGTTGCCTGCAGAAGCTCCGTTCGCTTATAAAGTGCCTGAATTCCGGCAAAGTTCACTCCATCTATATTAATGGTGTTGATACCCAAACTGTCAGTTCCGCCGAGATGAAAGGCCTTGTAAAAGTCCTGAGCCATTGGGCCAATGTACTTTATACCCGGATCAGCATCTTTATAGTTCCATTTTGAAACCGGCACCGACATTATTTTATTGAGAATTTCCTCATGGTCTATGTCCACGATGTTGGATTTCATATTCCTGTCGGAAACGGTGGTCCACCCGCTTGTTCCTCCTACTAACCGAACTCCCGTTGTGGTAGCAGCGTTCGAATACAGAATATAGCCGCCGTCAAAACGCATGGTCATCTCGTTGAGCGTATTATTTCGAAGTACCGTACTGGTACTGCCATCACCAAAAATGAAGGATCCGTTCTTGTTGTTGGTTGAAACATAGCTTCCAAGTGCCACGGAGCGGTCGGCAATTGCCTGAACATTATTTCCAATTGCGATGGAATAAGGATTGGTGGTGTATGTATTGTAGCCTATGGCAACGCTACCTTCACCTTCGGCTTTGCTGTTGTAGCCCATGGCTAGTGTGTAATCTCCCAAGGCTGTATCTCTGTATCCAAATGCAAAGGAGTGGAACCCTTTGGCATGTGAAGATTCACCGAGAACTCCGCTGTATGGACCCTCACTGTGATTTGCACTTCCGATGCTGAAAGAGTTTTGACCTGTCGACAACGTGCTTTTACCGATTGAAACGGACGATAATCCATTGGCACGGGCATGGTCGCCAAGGGCTATTGCCCTGCGGTTACTCGCAACGGAACTATCGCCTGCCGCGAACGTGTAGATGTTCGAGGCAACCGAACCAAAGCCCATGGCAGTAGAATAATTTCCGGATGCCATTGTGTTCATACCCGACGCGAATGAATAATCACCTACGGATGCCTGATTCCATTGAGTTCCCTGCACCCGACCTGCCCTGAAAGCGCCCTTACTCGGATTGTAGAACATCCTAGTTCCGGCCCCCGGACTACCAATACCGGCCCCAACACCAAATGTTCCTGTCACTACAAGTCCATCTTCTCCTTCGATGAGCACGGCTCCGTTGTCCGCAATTATATTTCGTCCTGCACCTGGTCCACCTTGATCATAAGCCATATCAAGGGTGTTCCTGTACATGGAATCACTATACCAGTTGGAACCATTCCAACGCAAGTATGCCCCGGGGAATGTACCACTTTTAAGACCCGTTCGCTTTGGACTAGCTGCTGTGCCAGTTCCAACTAACTGAAGGAATCCGTTCGAAATAGTGTCCAGGATCTCATTACCTATCACGGCATCTACTTCTGCCGGTAGAGGAACCGCATTCCACCGTTTGCCATTCCACCGCCAAATATCACCTACTGAAACACCTTGAGATATACCAATTTTGAAGGGATCGGTGGCGGTTCCGCTCCCAAACCGTTGAAGCATACCCCTACTTCGCAGGGTATCTGCGATTTCATTCCCGATCACGGAATCTTTTTCCCGGGGATGTACAACCTTTTTAGGAATCCATTTTGAGCCATTCCAATGCCATACCTGATCCAATGCTGTTCCGGGAAGCATACCGATCTCCTTAGGGCTCGATGCCGTTCCATTTCCCTGAAGGGTCAACATTCCATAGGATGCACTCGTATCGGCGATTTCATTTCCTATAATGCTGTCTTTCTCCGGGGGAAAGATGATCGGGGCAGATATCCACTTTGTTCCATCCCACCTCCAGACGTGACCAATACTTGAACCACTGCGAATCCCGACCTTGTAAGGGTCTGCAACAGTTCCGGAACCATATCTTTCCAACATGCCTCTACTGTTCAAGGTGTCGGAAATCTCATTTCCAACTACACTGTCCTGCTCAGGGGGGAAAACAATTATCGCCGGTATCCATTCCGACCCGTTCCATTGCCAAACCTGTCCGCTTCGGTTACCGGGCCGTATACCCAGTTTGTATGGATCAGCGTCGGTACCACTTCCAGACTTGGTCAATATACCGTAGGATCTTGAGGTATCAGTTACCTCATTCCCGATTACGCTATCCTTCTCGGGAGGAAATATAATGGTGGCCGGTCTCCATGAGTTACCATCCCACTGCCACACTTCACCAACCCGATTTCCCGGATTCATGCCAATTTTGAACGGGTCGGCCTGGGTACCACTTCCCATTCGATTGAGCATGCCCAATGCCAATGACGTATCGGCAATTTCATTTCCGATCACGCTATCTTGCTCAAGTGGGTGCACAATTCGCGCTAATGTCCAATTCCGACCATCCCATTGCCAAATATCCCCTGAGCGGCTCCCCGGTTGAACACCTACTTTGAATGGTGCTGACTGTGTGCCATTGCCCGTTCTGGTGAGTATACCGTAAGCGCCTGAGGTATCGGCTATTTCGTTTCCAATGATGCTATCCTTTTCAACAGGAAGTTGGACAAGTCCCCATTCTGAACCGGTCCAGATCCATATATCGTTTATCCGGGCACCCGCTCTGACCCCTATTTTAAGGGGATCTCCTGAAGTTCCCGATCCAAACAGCTGAAGCATACCATAGGCATTCAACGTGTCCTGTATTTCATTGCCGATTACAGAATCTCGTTCGTTGATCGGCACATTTCCGGCAAAGATCAGCTGACCCTGTTTGTTTACTGTGAACCTCGGTATGCTGTCCGGACTGCCATAAGTTCCATCCAAAACCCCTGTATTGGCCAGGTTTATGGTCCCGTAGCTATAGATCTGTCCACCTGTGAGCCCAATGCCGGCTCTCACCGTGCGGAATATCGGTTCCCATCTGGATTGACGGTAATACCAAAATCCGATCGTATCATCGGTTTGATAAACTAAAAGTCCATTTGCAGGTGCGGGTATGCTTTGCCTCTGTGTACGTGTGAGTCTTGGAATGAGAACTCCTTTGTTTATAGAACTCACATCGAGCATTGCCGATGGGTGTGGATCGTTACCTGTTGTATTTATACCCACATTCTGAGAAAACGCGGGAATTGATGCGAATAGAAAAAACAGCGAAAACAGCCCGGAACGCGACCAGATTGATCTGATAAATGAATTCATTTTACTTCCCGCCATAATCCGTTCAAGTCACCAATGGCCAACCATACTTTTCGCAACATTTCCTTTGATTGGAAAGTCCCGAACAACGTGCAATTGAGCATGTTGTGTTTAACTTAGTTTCCTGAAATGCTCAAAACGCTGCATTTCCTTGCAAAGGGAACGAAAAAATAGAAAACTTTTCGCAGAACTCAACAATATGACTGTGTTAATTACATTTGCCCGATACGGAAAGAAGAATTTAAAATGAAAGATTTAGTGTTTGATCTGATCGATCTTGAACTGAAGCGGCAGCGTGAGGGAATAGAGTTAATTGCATCCGAGAATTTCGTCTCCCTCCCGGTAATGCGGGCTTCGGGCAGTGTTTTAACGAACAAGTATGCCGAGGGATTGCCGGGTAAAAGGTACTACGGAGGTTGTGAAATTGTCGATCAAATAGAACAATTGGCAATCGATCGTGCAAAAGAACTTTTCGGTGCGAGCTGGGCGAATGTTCAACCGCACTCTGGTTCACAAGCCAATGCTGCGGTGATGCTCGCCTGTTTGAACGCCGGTGATCGAATTCTGGGATTCGATCTTAGCCATGGAGGGCATCTCACTCACGGTTCACCGGTGAACTTTTCGGGTATATTGTACGATGCTCATTTCTATGGTGTCGATACCAATACCGGAATCGTAAATATGGATTCGGTAGAAGAGAAGGCTTATGCAGTTCGACCCAGTCTCATCATTTGTGGTGCCAGTAGTTATTCGCGCGACTGGGATTACGAGCGTTTCAGACAGATAGCTGATGAGATCGGGGCCATTTTACTGGCCGATATTTCGCATCCTGCCGGCTTGATTGCAGGTAAGCATCTGAACGATCCGATCAAGCATTGTCATATTGTTACAACCACAACGCACAAAACGTTGCGCGGACCTCGGGGGGGAATGATCTTAATGGGAGACGACTTTGAGAACCCTCTCGATAAAAGAGACCGAAAAGGAAATCTTCGTATGATGAGCTCCTTACTCGATTCAGCAGTATTTCCCGGAAGTCAGGGAGGTCCTCTTGAACATGTAATTGGTGCAAAGGCCGTGGCATTCCAGGAAGATCTTCAGCCTTCATTCCGAAATTATGGAGCTCAGATAATGGCAAATGCCCGTGCAATGGCAGATGCATTTAATCAGCGGGGATACAAGATAATTTCAGGGGGAACGGATAACCATCTCATGTTGATCGACCTGCGGGGTAAATTTGAGAACGTTACCGGGAAGCAAGCCGAGGATGCGCTGGTTCAGGCGCATATCACACTCAATAAGAACACAGTGCCGGGAGAGACTCGTTCACCTTTCGTTACAAGTGGTATCCGCATTGGCACTCCGGCAATAACAACACGGGGATTGGGAACAGGCGATATGGAGACGATCGTATCATTTATCGACCGTGTTCTGAATAATCCTGATGATGCGGAAACACTACACGCAGTAGGTGAAGAAGTCAAGTCATTTATGAGTGCATACCCCCTGTACCCGGAATTAGGTTAGTCTTTCAAGGCATAGCGAAATAAAGTGCTGCACTAGCCACCATACCCATTGGCATATTGGTAGCGACCAGACTTTCCAAACCCTCGCCACGCAGCAATAGCCTGACCCCTGGAGAAAGAGGTAACAAAAGGTTCAGATCGGACCGGAATGTTCCAAAACCTCCGTAAGTAATTCCACAACTATACACAGAGCTGTTAGTTACACCACCCACCTTCGCGCTTAATTGAGGGGTGAAGCCGGGAATATTTCGGTAAAATAATGAAAGATCGAGGTTAAGGTCTTTTGTCAGTACGCGCGCGTAACTGAAATGAATCCTATACGGGCTCAACGTCCAAACGTGTTCATTGTTTATTTCCAGATAGTCCTGCTCCAAGGTGTCGATCCAATTACCTGAGAGGTCTGTGATATCCGGAACATAAAATCCATCAAATCGCTGTGTTTCCTGAGCATTTTGAACCGTTTTAGCAGAAGACCAAACCAGCAATCCGAGGTCAGGAACCTCTAATTTCCACTTGCTACCGGCCCCCTTGTGCTCAAGATACAACCCTACGGCAGGTCCAAGTCCACTTATCAACGTATTTCGATCGGACAAAGCTCGATAGGCAATGTTCGTTTCAATGAATTCCGCCATACTATCTGTGTAGAAGTAGCCTTCTTCACTACTCAGTTCGCGGTAATTTTGCCCTATGTGAGCGCCAAAAGCAATTCCGATTTTGTCGAAATAGCGATCACCTTCTTTACTGAGTTCATAGAGCACCGAACTTAGCTCAGCATTGAGCAAGGCCGAACGATCAACGTTCAACTTAGCACCTTTGAACGGGGTATTCCCCAATAATGCCAGTTCAAACAGAGATTTACTTATGCTCAGTCCATTTATCGTACTATGAACAATTCGTATTCCCTGTGTGCCGGACAATGTGTGTTTGAACCGATATGCCAACTCTGTTTGATTGCCATAACCAAGACGAAGTTTGTTGCCTGTTCGATCAAGCTGATCGGACTTGTCTTCGTTATTCCACTTGGATGATCTCAGGAAGTTGTAGGACAGGGAGTTCGTTTGAGTGATCGATGTATGTCCGATGTGAAGCTCTAACCGGGCCAGGCTGTCGGATATCTGCAATGGTAACGGTTGGGCGCAAACCGTTGCCGTTAGCCATGTAAGGAGCGAGAACGAAAAGATAAATCTAGAAATTCTGGTCATATTCGAACTCTCCACTCAGGAGAATAGACATCTGATAATCGGAAAAGATCTTGTAGCGTTTGCTATCGGGTGAATTGAGTGTTGCGGTGGTACGAACTTTAACCGCGTTCTTGATAAGTTCGATCTCGGCAGGCCCGAGGTCATGAGTCAAGTAGGTGAGTCGTGGTTCAATACTGCGCTCGGATCCCGAGGGAACCTCCGCCCCTTCTATGGTGCCTGCCGGGTTGAAGAGGGAATGCAGAATATTCTCTTCCTCATCAAGGAAATCAATTTGAAGAGCCGCTGATATTGGAAAATCGTTTAGGACTTTCAGGCGGAATTTACCACTGCGGATCCTGTCGGTTTCGGCACTTGCCTCAAAGTTGAAGGCCTGCTTTTGTGTTAATCTCAAATTCCCCAGGTTGAACTGTACGGGAATATTCAGGCGCAAAATGGCTTTCAGATAACTCTCGCGGAATACGAAGTCCGTTAAGTCGTTACTGCCGTAAGGTCTGCTCACAAGTCGAATGTCTGCCCCAATTTTATTGGGAATATTCTCCATGAACTGCTTCACATTGGAATTGGAACCATTCAGGACATAGCTTCTTCGAAAGGGTTGGAAAGGAGGGTTGAACGCCTTGTTCAGGAGGATCTCTTCATTCATCAATCCCGGTCTTTGGAGGGCAACTGTATTTCCGGTTCGCTCATTTATCGAGGTTATCGAATTGAAGGTCACATTAGCCTGAATTCCGAAGGCATTCTCTATCAGCAGGTTCATCCACATGTCCTCAAAATTTATAGAACCCTGCACATCCTTCAGAACCTTGACCTCCTCTTCTTCATTGAAGTTGAATTCTTTGTATCCGAAATCGCCATAAGCATATTCAGGCTCGATATCGACAAACCCGAATTCTATGAATACGCTATCGTTCAGGGAGATGCTGCGCTCTAATCCGGAGTATACAATACTGGCCTTAAGTTCGCTGTACACTGTGTTATAGAATGGTGGATTCAGGGGATCCTTTCCTTTGTACACGATCACATATCCATCCAACGGGAATTTCTTCTCAACGATCTTTTTGGAACCTGGAGGTGCCGGGGGAATACTGATCTTTTGGATCAGTGGTTTTGAGAAATCTCCATTTAAACCGGAGAAGGGAATGCGGTAGTCCAGAGTTATCTCCTCTTCAATGGTGCTATGAACGGTCATGATCACCTGTCCGCTTCGGATCATCATCTCCGTGACCATTGCATTTCCAAGATCGTAAACAACCTCTTGTGTGTCCTGGACGAGATCCTGTGCGGGAAAAATTGCCGTTGCATATTCAGGCTCAAGATCGCGTACGTTCATGGTTATTCGAACACCCTTGTCCGCATCGACCAACACCTGACCATTACTTGCCTTGGTTTTTACCTGAATGATCTCGCCGATGAGTATACCTTTTACTTCCTTGCCACTGAGGTCATAGCTTTGTTGTTCTTCTTCTCCGGGTAGAATATTCTTGAAGATCCCATTGGCTATAACCGTTCCATCCGATTTGTTCCTCAATTCGAAAGATAGTTCCTCTACCTCTACCGGTAGATCATTGGATATAACGAGATCAAGAAAGCCATTCCGGAATTTTGCTTCCTGGAAGAATTCTTTGGAGATGTCTATTTCCTGACCACCGGCATCTTTGAATTCCTGTGCCGGAAGGTCCACCGTTTTCCCATCGATTAAACCTGTTTCCGGGGCCATTTCCCGAAGGGTGATCGTATCTGATATGGTCTTGTCGGATAGAACCAGTTTTTGGAGTGAAACAGTTACTCGGCTGATGGTATCAGGTACATTGAGGTAATCACCGAAGCTGTCGATCGCATATTCATATTCATAGGATAGCACATAACTGCCATCCGAGTTTTCAATGAGCAGACTGTCCGTGAACAGGTCATCCAAACCGAGGTCCGTTTTGAATAAAGGTGCTGAAATTTCTGTTGTCCATTGTTTCTGATCTCTCAAACAAGATTGGAGAAGCAGAATAGCAATGAAGTAACTGGCAACTTTCAAATAATATCCAAAGGGCAATACTAACTTTGGCAGGTTCATCAGACAATTATAACTCATTTGGTTTTCAGGTTGTTCGTTCCATCAACATAATGTCGTCACATCACATCATACGGGAGAATCAGGAGGCAGCTCTGATGTTGGCAAATGGGATGAGTTGTTCCGATGAGATCCTATATGACCTGCTCGAATGGAGCCCGTTCACGGTAGTTCTTGACGGAGCTTTGGACCGAGTGATTCAAAAAGGGATCAGACCAGATGTAGTTCTAGGAGATTTCGATAGTATCGAAAGTCGTGAAAGCCTCGAAAATCTCGACCGAGCGATCAAAACCCTTCAAATAGATGACCAAAACACAACCGATTTTGAAAAAGGTCTCGACTATCTGATCAGCAACGGTCACCGGGCTGTTCACGTTCTCTGGGCTACCGGACTCAGACTGGATCATACCTGGAACAATTTGCTGAGTATGGCCAAATATGCGGAGAAGATCCAAATCACTTTGGTCGACGATTTTGGAATCTGTCACATTCTTAGTCGAAAATTTCGAAAAACCTACCCAGAAGGATTCAAATTATCCATTATGCCTGTAACTGATACATATGGGGTTAGCACTAAAGGATTAAAGTATAACTTGAACAACGAGGATCTGATCGTTCCCTTGCGGACTTCCTCAAGTAACGAGGTGTTGGGGGATGGTTTCGTAGAAATTGATCACGAGCGAGGTATTTTAGCCTTGATCGAGAACAGGTAGAGGTTATGAACGATCGATCAGGTTTTTCTTTAGCACTTGAACGGGCAAGCCGGAAACTCGCAGAACAACTTCAAAGTATTGACATATATAGTATTGATATACACGATTATAGCAGGCATTACTTAAATAAATATTTAGATAATATTCAGTATGAGATAAAGCTCAATAGTTCCATTTTGGCTGCAGCCATGGCCGGAGAGAACGAACCAGAATCGATCACAATTCTGGACTTCGGAGGTGGGATCGGAATGTTGAGCCTATTGGCCAGGTCTGCAGGAATTCGATCCGTAATTTATTACGATAGGGATGATCGAATTCGGGACGACTTTCATTCGCTGATGTTTCGTTTAAAAGTCACAGATATTGAGCTGTTTAGCAGTAGAGATCTCAATGATTATATAGATCGATTGAATGATGTCGAAGTGGTGATCTCTCGGGATGTGATCGAGCATGTGTATGATACGGAAACATGGTTCAGGGAGTTTTCCGGAATTACTAAGATTCGCACGATCGTGCACAATACATCTGCCAACATGTACTGCATATGGCTTAGAAGGTACTTTAGAGAAGTGCATGAACATGCTGAAATAGAAGGTTATAGTGACGATTTAGTTAAAGCTGATACAAGCCCGCTTGGGTATGCTGATAAGCGTAGGAGATTCCTCAAAGGGTTGGGAGTGTCAGAGGGCCCGGATCTGGATATGTACACAGAAAGGAGTAGAGGCCTTGATTATTCAGACATGACCAAATGGTATGCGGAAGGTGCTCCGATTCGTGAAATGGATGGTTCAAATACCTGTGACCCGGAAACGGGTAACTGGGCTGAAAAGTTGATCAGTTTGCGAGACTACCGAAGGTTCGGTGAGGTTAACGGCTTTGAGTTTGAAGTTCGGGGTGGTGTTTTGGACGTCAAGGGATCATTCCTATCCCGGCTCATACGGGGGGCATTGAATTATCTGAATCGCAGTGGCTTTACAGGGCCGGCCTTCTGGCCTTCGCTCACTCTTATTTACAGAAGGTAGATCATCCGAGTCTTGAATTACACGTAGGTTGCCTGTTCAATGGCTATTTTTGCAGGCCATTCGTAGGATTTATCTGCGGTATGGGATTTTGAAATTTAGAGTCGTTTGCTAAAATGGTAGAACTTGCATCGAAATCGGATAAAAAAGCATTGACCAGGGAAGATTTTCGACAGGAGGTCTTAAATGATTACCGAATTGTTCTTGAAAGCAGGGAGGCGAGTTTGTTGGGACGAAAAGAGGTCCTGACCGGCAAAGCTAAGTTCGGGATTTTCGGGGACGGTAAGGAATTGGCGCAAATAGCCATGGCCAAATTCTTTGACAAGGGGGATTTCAGATCGGGCTATTACAGAGATCAGACCTTCATGTTCGCAACAGGTATGAGTTCGGTACGCGCCTTTTTTGCGCAACTTTATGCCCATGTTGATGTCGATGCGGAACCATCAAGTGCCGGACGTTCAATGAATGGCCATTTTGGAAGTCGATTGTTGAACGCGGATGGCTCATGGAAAAGTCAGACGGACAACTACAATTCGTCGTCGGATATTAGTCCGACTGCCGGACAAATGAGTCGATTGGTCGGGCTTGCCTGGGCATCGAAATTATATCGCAACGATCCAGCGATAGATCCTACCGGATTTTTCAGTAGGAATGGTAATGAGGTAGCCTTTGGTACGATCGGCAACGCAAGTACAAGCGAGGGCCCTTTTTGGGAGGCCATTAATGCCGCAGGAGTATTACAAGTCCCGATGCTGGTTTCCATTTGGGATGATGAATACGGTATTTCGGTTCCCGCCAGCTACCAAACCACGAAGGAGAATTTGAGTTCGATCTTATCCGGATTTCAAACCGATGAAGCCGGACAAGGTTACGCCCTTTATACTGTTAAAGGTTGGGATTATGCATCGTTGATCAAAACCTATCAAAAGGCTGTAGAGAAATGCAGGAGCACACATACTCCGGCCATTATCCACGTCACAGAGGTAACACAACCTCAGGGTCACTCCACATCCGGATCACATGAGCGTTATAAATCTCCGGAACGTTTGGAATGGGAGCAAAATTTCGATTGCATCGTTCAATTCAGAAAATGGATTCTAGAAAACGGGCTCTCAGAGTTGGAGGAATTGGATCAGATAGAGGAAAGTGCGCGAAGTTTCGTTCGTAAGGAGCAAAAGGCAGCCTGGGAGGCCTACTTGCAACCGATTCTGTTTGAATTGCAAACGGCTACTGAAATTCTTGAACGCTTAAGTCAGCGATCGGTTCAAGGCGATCGGATCCGACAGTTAGCCGCAGAGCTGAGATCTAACAAGAATCCGGATAGAAAGGACATTGGCAAGGCGATCCATACCGCATTGCAACTATCCATTGGCGAACATTCCGACGAACGTCAGGAATTGGGGCGTTTCGTAAAAACATTCAATGAGGAAAATTTCGAACGCTATAGTTCAGCATTGTACAGCGAATCATCTGAATCGATCCTTCACATACCGATTCATCCTGCTATTTATTCAGAGTCAAGTCCTGTACTGAATGGGTACGAGATCCTTCAAAAAACATTCGATTCAATCCTTGAAAGAGACGCGCGCGTTGTCGCATTCGGTGAGGATGTTGGCCATATAGGGGATGTGAATCAAGGTTTTGCAGGATTACAGGAGAAACACGGCATTCACCGCGTGATGGATACCGGAATACGGGAGAACACGATCGTTGGTCAGGCCATTGGTGCTGCAATGCGCGGACTGAGACCAATTTGTGAGATCCAGTATCTCGATTATCTCCTCTACGCCTTGCAGGTGATGAGTGATGATATTGCCACACTCCAGTATCGGACCAAAGGTGGACAAAAGGTTCCGTTGATCATTCGCACCCGTGGGCATCGCCTTGAGGGAATTTGGCACAGCGGCAGTCCGATGGGAATGATCGTTCACGCTGTTCGGGGCATGCATGTCCTGGTACCGCGAAACATGGTTCAAGCGGCCGGGTTTTACAATGCCATGCTCTTATCGGACGAACCGGCCCTGATCGTTGAGTGTTTGAACGGATATCGCTTGAAAGAACGCCTACCAGATAATTTGAGTTCCTACACGGTACCTTTAGGCATACCCGAGATTTTGAACGAGGGGACTGATATTACGGTAGTATCCTATGGATCTACACTCAGGGTGGCTCAGGAAGCGATTGACAAACTTTCGGAGATCGGAATCAGTGTCGAACTTATTGATGTTCAGACTCTTTTGCCTTTTGACCTCAATAATTTGATCGTGGAATCGATCAAGAAGACAAATAAAGTGATCTTCCTTGATGAGGATGTTCCCGGAGGAGCTACAGCCTATATGATGCAACAAGTTCTTGAGAAACAAGGGGCATACCGCTTTCTGGATGCAGAACCCAGAACAATATCTGCCCGAGCTCACAGACCCGCCTATGGTACCGACGGAGATTACTTCAGTAAACCCAATGCTGAGGACATTTACCGCGTTATCTACGACTTAATGCATGAGTACGACCCGGACAGGTATCCGGCTTATCTCAGCTGAGATTCTCTTTGAAGGTCTGCAGACAGCGTTCTCGGGCGAACTTGAGATCGATCATCGGTTTCGGATACTGAGAGGTTCCGAATTCCGGAACCCATCTCTTGATGTACGTGAATTTCGGATCGAACTTCTCCTGCTGAGTGATCGGATTGAAAACCCTGAAATAGGGTGCGGCATCAGCACCTGTTCCCGAAGCCCATTGCCAGTTCCCAACATTGGATGAAAGATCGTAATCCAGTAGGTGCTTGGCAAAGAACGCCTCTCCCAGTCGCCAATCGATCAATAATTGCTTGCATAGAAATGATGCAGTGAGCATCCGCACGCGGTTGTGCATGAAGCCGGTCGCAACCAACTCGCGCATACCGGCATCCACAAGAGGGAAGCCGGTTCGGCCGCTTTTCCATTTATCCAGATCCGCTTCGTCGTTTCTCCATGGAATACGGCTGTAATTCGTTTTGAATTCGCCTTGAACGGAGTGTGGAAAATGGTAAAGAAGTTGGCTGAAGAAAGAGCGCCATATCAGTTCGTTCAACCAGGTTTCACTGTAGTTCAAAGCCAACGAAATGGCCGAGCGGATGCTGATCGTGCCAAAGCGCAGATGAATACCAATGCGGGAGGTGCCGGGAATGGCCGGTGTATTTCGCTGATCCGAATACTTGGAGAGTAGTTCAGGTGAAAGGTCAGGACGACCGACAGAAATTTCACTCCTTTTGAAACCCATGGACTCTAATGTAGGTATCTCAGGACCTCGGAAGTTCAGGAAATGAGCGTTTTCAGAAGGGAAGGCAGAGGCATATTTCATACTGAATAGCTCCTTCCACTTTCTGCTATAGGGTGTATACACTGTGTAGGGTCGTCCATCCGATTTTACAACCTCATCCTTGTGAAAAATCACTTGATCCTTCCACAATTTGAAATGAATACCATGTTGGTTCAAAAAGCCGGCAACTGAACTGTCTCGTTCCAGAGCATAAGGCTCGTAATCCTCGTTTGCATGCACTTCACGAACGTCAAATTCTGCAAGAATCTCTTCCCATACCTTTAGGGGATCGCCGTACTTCACCAACAAGTCGCTCCCTTTTAGGCGCAGCTCTATATGAAGATGCACCAGCGTATCGTGAATGAATGTGACGCGGGAATCCGCAGCATCAAGTTCAGAAAGGATATTGGAGTCAAATATGAACAAGGGGATCACAGGATCTCCCGATAGCGAAGACTCAAACAATGAATGATTGTCCTCAATGCGAAGATCTCTTCTGAACCAGTGAAAAATTACCGCCATGAGAAGGAGAACAACAATTATCCTTCAATGTTCGATGTCTGTACGGGAAATCAACTATTTTAGACCGTTCAAGCAAACCGAGACTGAGATCAGTCCATCAATTCAAAACAATGAAAACAGGAAAGTTCCTATTACTGCTTATCGCGTTGGCCACAGGGCTGATCACAAGCGCACAGATCGTTCATTTACAAGAAGATAATTATGGTCCGGATAAAGTACCGCTGCACCCCGGTGTAATTACGGGCAAATTGGAGAACGGTATGAAATACTTCATTTTACCGAATCAGAAACCGGAGAATAAGGTTGAGTTGCGTTTAGCTGTGAATGCCGGATCCATGCAGGAAAGCGAGGAGCAGCTTGGTTTGGCACATTTCTGCGAGCATATGGCCTTCAATGGGACCGAGCACTTCAAGAAGAATGAGTTGGTAGATTACCTGCAAAGTGCGGGTGTGAAATTTGGTGCACACCTGAATGCTTACACCAGCTTCGACGAGACCGTTTACATGTTGTCGTTGCCAACAGAGGATGAGGATCTGATAAAGAAAGGTTTCCTGGTTCTGCAGGATTGGGCCCACAACCTTCTATTCGATCCGGAAGAGGTGGATAAAGAGCGTGGCGTAGTATTGGAGGAGTACAGACTTGGTTTGGGTGCTGATAAGCGAATGATGGAGAATTACTTGCCCATTGTTTTCAAGGATTCCCGATATGCCGAACGTTTACCCATCGGAAAGGAGGAGATACTCAAGAACTTTGATCATGAAACGATCAAAAGATTCTATCGCGATTGGTACCGTCCGGATCTTATGGCAGTTATTGTGATAGGCGACATAGACCCTTCGAAGGCTGAATCGTATATCCGTGAAAATATGGCGGATATTCCCACCAATAATGCACTTAACACAAAAGAGATATACCCGATTCCCGATCATGAGGAGATACTCGTATCTGTCAATTCGGACCCTGAGGCCGTATACAATCAGGTAAGTCTCTATTTCAAGATGAAGGGAAAGCGAGAGGTCAAAGGCACAGTGGAGGAATTCAAAGAATCCCTTCGTTACAGGTTGATCTTCGATATTATCAATGAACGCATCGATATCCGAACCCAAAAAGGAGGCTCACCGATATCCTACGGGTGGGTTGCAATGGGAGAAATGTGGGGTGCGCGGAGTAAAACGGCCATTCAGGCCAGTGCTTTGGTATCTAATGAAAAGTTCTCTGAAAGTATAGAATTGCTTTACGGCGAACTTCTTCGAGCAAAGATCCATGGTTTTTCGGAGGGTGAGTTGAATCGAGCCAAGGATCGTTTGCTGAATGCTTACGAGAATCAAGTCAAGGAAATGGATAAAACACCAAGCAACAGGTTGTCGTACGGCCTGGTGGACCATTTTCTCACTGGTCAACCATTTCCAGACCCCAATTGGAAATTGGATTTTGCGACTATGACATTTGATGAGACAAATCCTATGGAACTCAAACAATACCTTGAAAAAGTAGAATTTGATAAAAATGCCGTGGTCTTGGTAACTGGAAGTGAGAAATCCAGGCCGGCCATGCCCGAAGAACCAAGCATTTTGGGTTTGATCCAAAGGGTTTTGAATGAGCCCGTGGACGCCCCGGAACCGGAGATCCAGGTGGATGAACTCATGGAAACTCCCAAACAGAGAGGAAAGGTAAGTTCCAGTAAAAGGCTTGAAGCAATTGACGCTTCTGAGATGGTTTTGTCCAATGGGGTACGGATACAATATAAGATCACTAATCTGAAGAATGATGAGATCTTGTTTTCTGCCCAGAGTAAGGGCGGTACTTCCTTGTATGACGAAGGAACTTACGAACGTATCCGATTTGGTTTGGATGCGATCCGTGAAACCGGTCTTGGATCCTTCTCAAGAACAGATCTGGACAAAATACTTTCGGGGAAAGATGTGCGTCTGAATCCCTATATCTCTACTTATGAAGAGTCTCTTGGCGGATCATGCTCGCCCGATGATATTGAACTCCTGTTTCAAATGATCAATCTGAACTTCAGTTCCCCGCGCTCGGATGAAGAGGCTTTCAGTGTTTATGTCAATCGCCAGAAGTCCATGATGCAAAATATGATGGCAAACCCTTCCATGTATTTCAGCATGCAATGGGAGGATTATCTTTATTCGGGTTGTAATCGGAGCTGGCGGTTACCCGATGAAAAGGATTGGGCAAATACGAGTTACAAGGATATTAGCCGAGTGCAGGCAGAGCGATTTTCGAATGCTGCAGATTTTATCTTCTTCTTCGTGGGCAACATTGACCCGGAGCGTCTGAAAGATCTTGCGGAGCTTTATTTGGGTACCTTGCAAACAACTGTTACCCGCGAAAATTACAAGGATGTAGCATGCAGGGCTAAAGAAGAGGGTGGAACTATCACGATCGAAAAAGGTACTGAGCCGAAAAGCACAGTTCGCATGCTGTTTACAGGTAAGGCCGTGTATAGCAAATCGGATGATCTTAAAATTGAGTTACTGGCCGATGTACTTTCGATCAAACTCACTGAAACGCTACGGGAAGAGATGAGTGGAGTGTACGGAAGTGGAGCTCGCGCTGGTCTATCGAAGATCCCTTATGAACGCTACAGCTTCAGCATATCTTTTCCCTGTGGTCCGGAGAATACCAATGCCCTTATCGAAGCGACAAAAGGTCAGATCACGAAACTCATAGAACAGGGTCCGGAGAATAAGGATGTTCAGAAGGCAATAGAAGCCAAGGTAAAAGAGATCAAAGAAAGACAACAAAGCAATGGTTACTGGCTGAATTATATGGAACTATCGGAGAAGCTCGGTGAGCCGGCAGAGAAATTGATGTTGAGCGAGACGGAGGTCCGTAGCATCACTGCCCGGGATCTGAAGGAAACCGCGGCGAAATACCTGAGTTCCAACCCACATGTTGGCATTCTGATGCCGGAAAATAAATAGCCTGGAGGAACCGATTTACTTAATCGGGATTTTTCGGAACGAAAACACTGTCCAACCCTGTGTAAAATCATGGGTTTGTGTGACTAATGTCCTGTGAATTAATGTTTTAGTGATTGACCTTCGGGAAAAATTGAAACATGAAGAGCAGGGTAAGAGCAGTTGTTTTGAGTCTGATGTTTGGCCTTTTCAGCAAAGGAACAGTTACTGCACAGGTTCAGGCCAGAATGATGTTAAGTGATACCGTCATCTGCGAGGGGACGCAAGTCACTATTTCCGATATATCAACGGGCGCACAGAGCGTAAGTTGGTACGTAAACGGGACTTACAAGGGAGGGGCGGATAATTTCGAGTACACTCCAAACTCTTCCGGTACCCATACCATCCGGCTGATCGTTTCGGGAACAGGTGGTAGCAGGGATACGCTCACCAAGTATTTGAGAGTCCATGCAATGCCCTATTACAATATGAATTTTGATCAGGGCTTTGGCGATATCACGATCTGTAAGGGAACCGAATTGACTGTATCCGAATGGTCGACCGTTAGAGGGGTAGAATCCGTGTCGTGGACCTTTGGAGATGGGACTTCATCGAGCGTGATTTACCCGAGACATACTTATTCAGTTGCAGGAGCCTTTACAATAGAGGTCCGTGTTTATGGTTTTTGTGGAACTCAAAGTTTCACGCGAAAGGTCACCGTGACGGACGGAATGGACGCCAAACCTATGGTTTCCATATCAGCACCGGATCAGGCTTGTCCGGGAGAGGAGTTCAATGTGAGTGTTTATGACGGTTCTGGTTTCGGATCAGACAGTTTTCATTTGTTTGTCAATGATCTGGAAAAAACGTATCTGGAGGAGTCAAAGATCCGTTTCGACTCACCCCAGACTGTGAAACTTCGGGCTATAGCATTCAATCAATGCGGAAGAGACACTATAACCAAAGAAGTATTGATCACAGATACTGCAGACCGTTATCATTATCTCTACGGGTATCCAAACAAAGTTTGTCCGGGGCAGCCGGTTAATATTGTCTTTTCATCAAGTGCTATGGGCGGTATTGCTCATATTGACTATGGCGATGGAATGATCGATACAATAGTTTCCGATGGTTCAATCTACTCGTATACCAATACACATATTTATAGCTCAGAAGATACGTTCCAGGTTGTTGTCTATTTGAATCCGACATGCGGTAAACCCGACACATTGGGGTATGAAATTGTAGTTGATGGTAACACATCGCCTCCATATTACGGCTTGTTCAGTCCATCAAACGTGTGCCCGGGTGAAATGCTCAGTTTTTACCCCCCTGCTTTGACTGTAGGGGACACCTTCTTTGTGGATTTTGGCAACGGACAGACACTTACACTTGTAGATACAGGTCGTAATTTGACCATGCGGTATGATGTTGCCGGAAATTACCAAATCAGAACCCGTCTGACAAATCGCTGCGGGAATTTTACAACCAGTGACTTTGTATTTTATGTTTTGAATGATGCAGAAATAGAGTCGCGCATTACGGTAAACTATGGTAATGCTGCATTGGCAAGTTGTGTAAATGACACTTTAGAGTTCAACCTGGAAATTCAGAACATGAGAATTGTGAATGATATCGAATGGTACTTTGATGATGGATACAGAGTAAGTGGACAGCGCACCGTGCGGCGCTCGTTTGCAGCAACTGGCAACCATTTTGTGAAGTGTGTGTATCGAAGTGCCTGTGGTCTTGAGTACGAATCCGGGTTGTATTTTGATATCACAGATCATACAATGGCCCCAAAAGTCAGTTTCTGGGCCTTTCCTCCAACGGGTTGCGTTGGAGACATGGTTCTCATCGACAATTTCACCAGGAATTCCGATTCCATGCTCATCAATTTTGGAGATGGGATCATTGAGGAGATTAACCCGATGGATTTTCACACATTCCATGTTTACGAAAAGCCGGATTACTATCAGATCCGACTGACAGCCGTGAACGGTTGCGGGTCTGATGAGAAGGTTCAGGCATATCGGGCAGTTTCAGGTCCGGATGTTGAGATCGAATTCGACAAAACCGCTTATGTCCTCGGAGATACTGTACGTATGAATGCTATCGCAAGTTCTCACCGCAGCCTTGAATGGGAACTTCCAGATGGTCAGAAGCTTGCTGAAAGCTCAACGAAGCTCATTGCTGAACAGGAGGGATCATTTACTGTTCGTCTTTCAGCCATAGGCTTTTTTGGTTGTGAGACCATAGTTGAACGCGAGTTTAGAATCGGAAATTCAGGGTTTATCCCTCATTACGGCCTCGACAAGTTGCGGGTATATCCGAATCCTACAAATGGTCTGCTAAAAATTGAGATTGATCCGTATAACGAGTTTCGAAGGGTCATGGTTATGGATGGCCGTGGAAGTTTGTTATTCGAGAAAATGCCTACCGGGAATGTCTCCGAATCGATTGTTTCAATTGATCTGAGTTCCTATGAGCTTGGATCGGGGATGTATTTTATTCGGGTCGAAACCACAGAGGGCATCGGTGTACGCAGAATAGTACTGAAATAGCTCACAATACTTCTTTGCTCATGAGCGATATCATGGGATTTTGGATAAGGTTTAGCCTAATATCGCTGAATTGTCTGTGATGCTATAAAATCATAGATTTACACGATCATTAACAGCAAATTAGGTATTGTGCGCATAGGTGTTTTCAAAGAAACCAAGGAAAATGAGAATCGGGTGGCGCTTTCACCCCAGGTCGTTAAACAGCTCATTCAGAAGGGGCACACCGTTCTGGTTGAACGAGGTGCAGGTGATGCTTCTGCTTTTAGCGATTCCAGTTTCGAGAAGGAAGGTGCTTCTATTGTGGAGCGTTCTGTTATTTCAGCCGAATCGGACGTGATCATTCGGGTGAATCCCCCCGAACTTACTGAAGTGGATACTTACAAGGAAGGTGCGGTGTTGATCTCTCTTTTGTACCATCTGATGAATGAAGAATTGTGTGCTCGTCTGGCTTCGCGTCGGGTGAGCGCATTTTCGATGGATGCTATTCCACGTATTTCGAGGGCACAAAGTATGGATGTATTGAGTTCTCAGAGCAACCTGGCCGGTTACAAGGCTGTGTTGATGGGGGCGAACGAGATGACGCGGATTTTCCCACTGATGATGACAGCTGCAGGAACGATCCAACCTTCCAAAGTGTTGATCTTTGGAGTGGGTGTGGCCGGTTTGCAAGCCATTGCCACTGCGAAGCGTTTGGGTGCAGTTGTAGAGGCAACGGATGTTCGACCGGAATGTCAGGAACAGGCGGAATCGCTTGGTGCACGGTTTATCACAGTACAGGGTGAGGTTGGTTCTGAGGGTGGTTATGCGAAGGAGGCCACGGAGGAATATCGCCAAAAACAGAGGGAAGCTGTGAACAAGTCACTTTTCAATGCCGACCTGGTAATTACCACTGCTTTGGTTCCCGGGAGGAAGGCTCCGGTTTTGATCGATCAGGATCAAGTGGAGCGGATGAAATTCGGATCTGTTATTGTGGATATGGCGGTTGAGCAGGGTGGTAATTGCACCTTGAGCAGGGCCGGAGAAACCGTGGAACATAAAGGTGTTCGAATTATGGGTTATGGCAATTTGCCATCTACATTATCAACGAATGCGAGTGAGCTTTATGCTCGAAATGTGATCACCTTCCTGAATCATTTGGCACCGGAGGGAACATTCCTATTCGATCTGGAAGAGGAGATCACCGATTCCACACTCATCACTCACGCCGGTGAAAAACGCAAATAGTATTAAATCGTAAAAGCATACAGTTCATGTTAGAAAACATTGTCAATTTTCTGGGAGAGAATATTCAGATGGGTTACATACTCATTCTGATGATCTTCGTGGGTGTTGAGGTGATCGGGAATGTACCGGCGGTACTTCATACACCTCTGATGTCGGGAGCCAATGCCATTCACGGTGTTGTTATAGTTGGTGCTATCATAGTGATGCTCGACACAGATCCGTCGAATATTGCCGCACTGGTTCTTGGTTTTTTAGCTGTACTCCTCGGCACCTTGAATGTGGTTGGCGGGTTTGCCGTTACCGATCGTATGTTGGAAATGTTCAAGAAGAAACCCGGAAAGTAAGAACGGCATGGAATATATCAAGGAAATCATCTATTTGATCGCTTCAGTCACCTTCGTGGCCGGCCTCAAATTACTCGGTAATCCCAATTCAGCGCGGAAAGGAAACCTTTACGCTGCTGCTGGAATGATACTGGCCATTGCTGCAACGCTCATCCTTCATGAGGGTGAAGTGGCCACTATAGTTTATGTGCTGATCTTCGCTGCTATTGCCCTTGGGACCATAGTGGGCTGGATGACAGCCCGGAAAGTGAAAATGACTCAAATGCCTGAGTTGGTCTCACTCTTTAATGGAATGGGAGGTGCTTGTGCAGCGTTAATCTCCATGATCGAGTTTGAACATTATACTGACCAACCCTCTAAAGTAGCCATGATCGCCGCGGGCATGGTTATCGGTAGTGTTTCATTTTCTGGTAGCATGATCGCATTCATGAAGTTGAATGGAACGATGAACAAGGCCATTCGCCTGCCGAAGTACAACATCCTCAACACGGTTCTTATGATCGCTGTGGTTGCCTTTGCAGTGTATCTGGTTGCCAGTGGTACAGATAATGTTCTGCTCGTCTACACACTTCTCGCACTTGCACTATTGTACGGGGTATTGTTCGTGATTCCGATCGGAGGCGCTGACATGCCCGTTGTGATCTCTCTTTTGAACTCGTTCACCGGTTTGGCAGCGGCTTTTGGAGGTTTCCTGTACGGGAACATGGTAATGCTCACAGGAGGTATCCTGGTGGGCTCTGCGGGAACCATTCTTACCTTAGCGATGTGCAATGCCATGAATCGGCCTCTGTGGAATGTGATATTCGGTGCATTTGGTGAACAAAGTGCAGCGGGTCCGGGAGAAGGGCCCACGGGAAATATCAAAGAGGTGATGGCCGGGGATGTTGCTATTTTAATGAATTATGCACAACGAGTGGTGATCGTACCCGGCTACGGATTGGCCGTAGCTCAGGCGCAGCATGCCATCCACGATCTGGAGCAGATATTGGTTTCCAGAGGTGTGGAGGTAAAATATGCCATACACCCCGTGGCAGGTCGAATGCCCGGCCACATGAACGTTCTATTGGCGGAATCCAATGTAGCTTACGAAAAACTCGTGGAAATGGAGGATATAAACCCCGAGTTTCCCAATACAGATGTGGTTTTGGTTGTTGGTGCGAACGACGTAGTGAACCCTGCTGCGCATAACGATCCGAGCAGCCCGATCTATGGTATGCCAATTTTAGACGTGGAAAACGCCAAACAAGTGATCGTTAATAAGCGAAGCATGAAGCCCGGTTACGCCGGAATTGAAAATGAACTGTTCTTCCACGACAACACAAGCATGCTCTTTGGCGACGCAAAAGCGGCCATCAATAAGGTGATCGCAGAATTGAAGGATATGTAGATCATCTGCCTGGATAGGTCAGGCAGATAATTTATTTCTTCAGCAGATCGCGTATTTCGGTAAGCAGATCCTTCTCGGATGGACCCGGATCCGGAGCTGGTGCGGCGGGTGCTTCTTCTTTCTTACGCTTTGCTGAATTCATAGCTTTGATCACCATGAAAATGGAAAACGCTACGATTATAAATTGAACGATCGTATTGATGAAGCTGCCATAGCTGATCGCCACAGCCTCCGAAACAACGGCGTCTCCCTCTGTTACGGCTTCTTTCAATACAAACTTCAGATTGGTGAAATCGACTCCACCTAAGACAATTCCGATGGGCGGCATGATCACATCGTTCACCAGAGAAGTTATGATCTTCCCAAATGCACCTCCGATCACAATACCAACAGCCATGTCAAGTACGTTCCCACGCATGGCGAACTCCTTGAATTCCTTCATCATTCCCATAATTGATACAATTAGATCATCAAATAACGATCTTGAAATCAAAATTCGGAATGATTGTGTAAAACTTCCGCCGTATCCCTGTTCAACTGTTCACCGCCCTAATTGTTCGATGATGTGCTCTGGAATAGCCGATCTGTGAACGATGACACTAACCGTTTTCATCCGCAGGTAAACCTCCGACATGTACATGTAGCCTTCCAAACCAGAGGAAACACCCCAGGAATTCTTGGTTTTATAGAATTTCCGCCCATCGTTGGAAAAAGAGATGCCTGTAATGTGCATCAGGTGGTCGTCGGTGGTTTCCAGGTTATCGAATAGTTCTTGTCGGAGTTTTTCATCAGCAGGGAGATCCATTGGAAGATCAGGCATCATTTCCCAAGATTCTGACTGGTTGTTAAATACGGCAAATCCAAGTTTGGATTTGAAACCCTGCTCACTCACGTCGCCATCCCATTCTACGGAGTGACCAAGTTCCAAAGACCTGTCTATAATGGAAACAAGTTCTTCCAAGGGAACATTGAAATAGGAACCATTGCTGAAATTATCGGGGACCTCTAGAATGAAGGACGTATAATACGGGTGATGGAGAAAAGAAGTAAGAGGAATATAGTCTCCCACATTTACTTGGAGTACTTCTTTGGCAAATGATGAAGGGTTATACAGTTTTCCCTTGAATTCGAAGAGCTCGGGTAATTGACCTAGATGATGATCCAGAATTGAATCGATTCCTTTGGCTGCTTGAGATGAAAGAGGCCGTTTCTGAAGCATGGAATCCAGGTAATTCTTCAGGTCAGATTCAAGAGCGGAATGGTCGTGTGCAGACTTACCGTTCAGGCCCGGATAAATGCTTTCGGGCACTGCCCCATAGTTTTCTAAAACGAACAGCACGTCATGGGCCAAACTGCCCTGACTGAAGTTGGAAGTTCCGTGGAGCCGCAGGTATTTACGGGCTTTTTCCAGATAAATATGTCGAACAATGAACATTTCACTCAGATCGATCTCTTCTTTCTGATTTTTGATGTATTCGGATTCGAAGAACGAGCAAGTCGAGAAGCTCCAGCAGGTACCGGTTCGGCCCTGACTCTTCACAGCAGTTGTTGGGATCTCGTATCGCGATGTTAGAGAAGGTATGGCGAGTTCCTGTGCCCATGCGTTGAGCATGAAGAGCAGCAGTACACCTGAAACGAAGTATTTATTCATGTTCATCTTCTAGAATAACCGGGGTGAGTTTGTGGATCAAATATAACTTCCCGTCGGATAGCGATCTGCAGGCATATCGGGTTCTCCTGAGATCGCCCTTCACAAATTTTCGCTTGTTCTCCAGTGAGAAGGCAGATCCCGACGGTATATCACACAAACTGGAAAATTCATTTTGCCAGATGCCCAATGCGAGACAAAGATTCGCATTGCTCAGGATGGAAGTTGTAGGATTCTTGAGTATTCTCAGCAATTCAATGCTTACTTCTATGCTGAATAGGTTGCGTTCGGTCGCTACCTGAAGCAATTTTATAAAAGCTTGCTTCCATTCATTCCCGTGCGGTTTTACACGTCTTTGAAAAGTCTCCCAGATGTGCATATGGGCGATCTCATGAAGCAATGTGATCAGAAATGCCTCCTTACCGAGGTCGGTATTGACACTTATCCTGTGAGGGAGTTCTTTATGCTTTGGACGAAAATCACCCAGTTTCGATTTGCGTGACCGACTGATCCGAATTTCGAGGTCATAGGCCTCAGTCGATTCCAGAATGAGTGGAATACTTCCCTCCGGAAGCTTGGCCTGCAGTTTTTGCATTGGCAACGAACTAGCCCGCTGCTTTGGTGCAACTGATGCAAAGAGGGCTTTCGGGAATAGCGAGTAGTTTTTGAGTTTCAATCGGTTTACCACATTGTTTGCAAATACCGAAATGATCCTTGCTTAGATCGGATAGCGCTCTTTCCAATTGCTGTTTTTTGGCCAGTGCGTTACGCAAAGCTGCCTCATTCACACTTTTATTGTTGATTGCATCCATCCTTGAAATGCGACCAATGGCGTTTTCAGGAGCAACAGGTTTAGTGAGTTCTTTCAACTCGTCTATATCCTGTTCCAGCACAAACAGCTTACGTTCGAGTTTTGATCTGATCTGTTCGCTGAGCGAGCTATCGATCACAGATCAGCTTATTTACCGGATTTGCCGCAGTGGGAAGCCCCTGAGCAGCATGAAGGTTTCGCTTGTTGCTGACTGTTACAGGCTTTCTGTGCTTCTTTCTTCTTCTTTTTACCCGGCTTTTTGTCGGATGGTTTGGCAACATACTCCGGTTGAATATCTGAAGCAGTGCCTACCATTGCTTGTGTTGGTACGGTGAAGAGGAAGAAGGCGCTTATTGCCAAAACAGAAATTAATTTTTTCATGTTCGATTTTTAAAGATTTACGAATATAACGAGATCATTTTGACCAAGTTGCCAGAACAGTTTGCCCACCTTTGGTTTTTTCATCTAATTTGACTTGTATCTGAGCATCTAGGGGAAGAAACACGTCGACCCGGCTTCCGAATTTGATGAAACCCATTTCGCTGCATTGATCTACACTGTCTCCTTGTGCAATATAATAACGGATCCTTCGAGCAACTGCTCCTGCGATCTGACGGAATAACACGGCATTTCCATTTTTATCCTCAATCACAGTAGTGGTGCGTTCGTTGAGTGTGCTTGATTTAGGATGCCAAGCCACCAGATATTCCCCCGGGTGGTATTTAAAGTAGGAAACTACACCGCTGATCGGATTGCGGTTGATATGCACGTTCAAGGGGGACATGAAGATACTCACCTGAATCCGCCGATCCTTGAAGTACTCCGACTCCTCCGTTTCCTCGATCACGACCACCTTCCCATCAGCAGGTGCTATGATCTGTGCATCGTTCGGAAGAAATTTTCGGGGAGGATTCCTGAAGAACTGCAGAAACAAACCGAAGATCACTACACTTCCTACAAGCAGACTGTATTGCAACCATTTGATCGACAGATAGTTGAATACTAAAAAGTTGACCCCGACGAGAATGATCAGAGTCCAGAGAAGTATGACGTACCCTTCGCGGTGGATCATCAGAAGCTACCGCGGATCCTTTTGGTACTTGCCACTTTATCGATGGCATTTACATAGGCTGCAATGCGCATATTTACATCGTATTTCTGCGATGTATTGAAGACCTGTTCGAAGGCTTGTTTCATGATCCGATCAGCTCTCCTGTTTACGCGCTCTTCTGTCCAGAAATAACCCAAACGGTTTTGAACCCATTCGAAATAGGAAACAGTTACCCCACCTGCATTTGCTAAAATATCCGGGATAACCATGATCCCTTTGTCATTCAGTATGGCATCTGCATTGGCAGCGGTAGGGCCGTTTGCCCCTTCAACGATGAGTTTTGCCTTGATCTTGTCGGCATTCTTTAATGTGATCTGATCCTCCAGTGCTGCAGGAACCAAAACCTCAACGTCTAGGGTCAGCAATTCTTCGTTGCTGATCATATCAGCCTCCGTGAAGCCTTCCAGAGTACCTCCGTTCTTTTCAACGTATTCGATCGCTTTTTCAACGTCAATACCTTTATCGTTGAAATACCCTCCGGATACATCCGAAATGGCTACAATCTTAACTCCTTGTAATTCAAGCAATTTGGCCGAAATACTGCCAACGTTTCCGAATCCCTGAACTGCAGCCTTAACTTTACTTGGATTC
Organism: Flavobacteriales bacterium; assembly: GCA_020635435.1. GTDB lineage: Bacteria > Bacteroidota > Bacteroidia > NS11-12g > UBA9320 > VMDK01. The sequence goes on along the minus strand of JACJZU010000001.1, from coordinate 843,852 downwards.
ATTTTCAACTTGCCCATTGCAGAACGGGCAGTTACCATTACTCCGCGGCCGGTAGCCTCTACGCGACCAAGAGATCCACCCAGGACAAGGGGTTTCCCGGTTACAACTGCAGGACTGGCAACGCCTTTCAGTTTGGAATATTCATCCATGATCCATGCCATGATCTGTGGATTTGTACCCATATCGGGAGCAGGAATATCTTTTTCAGGTCCGAAAACGTCAGCCATGGCCACGGTGTATGCTCTTGTCAAACGCTCGAGTTCTCCCTGAGACATTTTACGCGGATCGCATTTGATACCACCTTTGGCTCCTCCGTAGGGAATACCAACAATGGCACATTTCCAGGTCATCCAAGCAGCGAGGGCCTTCACTTCGTCAATGTGTACTGAATTGGCGTAGCGAATTCCTCCTTTGGAGGGTCCGAGTTTAGCTGAGTGCACCACCCGATACCCTTCGAATACTTCAATCTTTCCGTTATCCATGGTAACCGGTAGGGAAACCGCAACGGACTTTTCCGGAGATTTCAAAGCATTGTAGGTCGATTCATCGAGGCCGAGGATCTCGGCCGCAACTGAGAAGCGCTCCATCATTGATTCCAAAGGATTCAAATGATCTTTGATCGGAGCGGGCTCTTTGTACTTTACAGTCATAGCAAGGCGCTAAAAAATATGGGCGCAAAGCTAATTAATAACCGCACGAAACATTCTATTAACAAAGGAGAATTTTGTACTGTGTTTTGTCACATTACGTACCATTTCAAATACGCATAAACAGCGGGTGCAGCAAATAGGATAGAGTCAAATCGATCCAGGAATCCGCCATGCCCTGGCAATGACTTTCCGGAATCCTTAACTCCCAAAGTTCTTTTAATAAGCGACTCGAAAAGGTCTCCAACTGTTCCGAAGATGACCACAAGGAGGGCCAATAGTACGAATTGAATGGGAGTGAGCGGAATGAAATAAGCCCCGAAAAAATAAGCGATCAAAACAGTCACAAGTGTTCCGCCCAATAGGCCCTCCACTGTTTTTCCGGGTGAGACGGAAAGCATCAGGGGCGTTTTCCCGAACAATCTGCCTGTTACATATGCAAATGAATCACAAACCCAGATGAGAATAAAAACCAGAAGTACCTGTTTTCCCTCGTAGGGCAAGAGTTCGTCCGTAATGTGGAATTCCAAACTACCCGATTTGAGCAGAAATGAAAGTGGAAGGGCGATGTAGATCACCACAACAGCTAAACTGTTCAAATTTCCGAGAAAGGAATCTTTGGCACGAAAGAGGAACAATGCGCCGTAGATAAGGACAATCAGAACGAAGATGCCGTTGAAATAGCCGGGATTTATAAGGTCGTTTTGATTGAAATAGGCCAGTAAAAAAGTGCCTGTCGAAAGAAAAGCATCGGGGATATTCCACCCGGTTTTTTCGGTTCGAAGTAGAAGCAGTAGCTCTATGGAGCTGAAGAAAACGATAGTGGCGATGAATAATACGGCACTCCATTGACTCCATAGAAGACAGGCAACGGTAAGGCCAACATAAACAAGACCTGTTATAGACCGGAGAGTGAGATTATTCAAATGCAAGTTCGAGTTTGGATCTTGAAAACTTCCAGAAAAGTGCGAAGAGTGTTCCGGTTATGACCAGACTGAGAAGTACAGACCACAATGGGAACGCGAACTCATCTCTCAAAACCGAACCGGTGTCTGTTCCGGAGGCTAATGATTCCGCAATAACGACTAGAGCATTATTCACACCGTGCAATAAGATGGGAATCCATATGGATCCGCTCAGGTAGAAGATGTAGCAGAAAAGGGCGGAGAGAAGAAACATCGGTGCCAATTTATAGGGCTGAAAGTGCAGAGCAGCAAATAACAGGGACGTGAAGATAACAGCCAGATGTATATTGTTCGTCCAGCTTTTGAAAATGCGCAGAAAAACGCCACGAAATAGTAATTCCTCACTTACAGCGGGGATCACGGTCATAACAAGTAGGTTTACCATCAAGTGGTATCCGGAATTGTAGGATAATAAAGCCTGGTAGATGACGTCACTTTTTTGTTCCATTTCCCTAAGGGATTTTTCCAGATCGGAGGGCAGTTGAAGTGCGTCATTTGCCAGAATTATCCAGTTGTTTGCGGGTACGAAGGCCACGTAGAGTATGATAGCAAGGAGCAATGAACCCAAGGGAACTGCGGTTTGCAGGGTGGTGAATTGCCAGAAATCTTTTCTGAACACTTTGATCGAGATAAAAACGGTGACCAAAAAGGACAAGCCCAGGGCAAATTGAGATAATTGAAGGGCATAAACTTCAGACAACTCGAAACGCTTTCCATGGGTTATCTCAATATCGCTGGGCTTGAAGTGGAATAACTTCAAAGCGATCATTTCCGATAAAGCATTGAAAATGAATATGCTCAGAAGCAGAACCCCAATAGTGATCAGCAAATGAGAAAGGTATGAATAGCGGGGAGCGTTTGAGTTTACCATGCAAGGTCTACCTTTGCAAAAATGGTTAAAATAGGGAACATAACACTCGGAGATTTCCCTTTATTGCTTGCCCCGATGGAGGATGTGAGCGATCCACCCTTCCGTGCAGTGTGCAAGGAGAATGGTGCCGACCTCATGTATACGGAATTTATTTCGTCGGAGGGGCTGATCCGGGATGCGGCTAAAAGTGTTCAGAAGCTCGATATTTTTGAATACGAGCGACCGATAGGGATCCAAATTTTCGGAAGCGATATCGAGGTTATGCGCGAAGCGGCTGAGATCGCCACTGAGGCCGGTCCGGATCTTATCGATATCAATTACGGGTGTCCTGTGAAAGCCGTTGCCTGCAAGGGTGCCGGAGCTGCTTTATTGCAGGATGTGCCCAAAATGGTCGCTATGACCAAGACAATAGTGGAATCTACCCATTTGCCGGTTACAGTTAAAACCCGCCTGGGTTGGGATGAGAACACGAAATACATTCGGGAAGTAGCGGCGAGATTGCAGGATATTGGGATACAGGCATTGAGTATTCATGGCCGTACACGCAAACAGATGTACAAAGGGGAGGCCGATTGGACCTTGATCGGGGAAGTGGCCAATGACCCGGCAATTCACATACCGATATTTGGGAATGGAGATATCGATTCACCCGAAAAAGCAAAGATGTATCGAGATCGATATGGTGTTCAGGGAATGATGATCGGCAGGGCAAGTATTGGCTATCCCTGGATATTCCGGGAGATCAAACATTACCTAGAAAGTGGCTCAAAACTTGAGAAACCGGACATCGAGGAGCGCGTTCGCGTTTGCCTGAGGCATTTCGACGAAAGTGTGAAGTGGAAAGGAGACAAGCTTGGCATTTTTGAAATGCGAAAACATTATGCGAATTATTTCAAGGGTATACCCGATTTCAAACCCATGCGCATGCGGTTGGTTCAAGCGGATTCAAGGCTTGAGATCCAACAAATACTTGGAGAAGTATTGGAGTTGTACGCCGATGTATTGATCTGAGGAAACCCTGTTGCCTAGATCACAGGTGTGAAGTCCTGTAATTCAACCCCAAGGCCTTTCAAATATGCACTCCATTCCTTCAACAGATTGCCGCGCATTACCCGGGGAAATTTACTTTGGGCACCCGCCCGATTCCGGTATTCCAACCAACCGTTGAATGCGTGGGGTGGAACCAGTTGCACGCGTATATCCCGGAGGGCATGCTTGCGCTCAACGGCGTAATCATCGTTCAATCTGCTCAGGATCTCATCCAGGTCTGCCGCCAGTTCGATCTCTGAAAGTCCGGGTTTCTCCTCCGGAATGAACCATAGATGGCCAAAGAACTGATCGACACCAATTGCACCAACTGTATATTCGTTGAAGGCCACCCCATGTTTGGTTCCTATTTCCTGAATGGCATCGTTCATGTTGTCCACCGAGAGGTGTTCCCCGCAAAGGCTGATGAAATGCTTGGTGCGGCCTGTGATGACGATCTCATTCTTTTTGAGATTTGTGAATTTGATGGTATCACCAATTAGGTAACGCCAGGCTCCTGCGCAAGTGGAGAGTAAAAGGGCATACTCTTTACCTTCTTCAACCTCCCATATAGGCAGAGCTATTGCTTCTTCTCTCAACTCACCGTGCTCATTGAAATTCTTTTCGTTGAATGGAATGAATTCAAAGAATATCCCACCGCGGAGCAGCAGTCTCATACCGCCATCGTTGTTCTGACGGATCTGCAAGGCCACGAACCCTTCTGAGGCCAGATAGGTTTCAAAATACTTGATGGGACGACCAAGAAGGGCATCGATACTTTTTCGGTAGGGTTTAAGGGAAACACCTCCGTGTATATATACCTCCAGATTTGGCCATATATCGTGGATGTTATCGACCTTGTAGTATTCAATTATATTCTCAAAGAGCAATTGGATCCAGGCGGGAACTCCGGCGATCATACCTACATCCCATTTGGATGCTTCTACGGTGATGCGATGTATCTTTTCCTGCCAATTTTTAGAGGAACGGATCTCGGGATCGGGTTTCGAAATCCGCTGAAACACCCCGGGAATGTTGCCTGTGGTGATTCCACTCAGATCTCCCGAATAATATATCCCATTGAAATCGAGGGAAGTACTTCCTCCCACCATCAACCAATGTTTGGTCATATGGTCTTTCGGAACATCGGTAGCCGCAACGGCCAATATCTGCCTCAGGCTGGCACGCCGGATGTATTTGAGCATATCCTGAGTTACGGGGATGAATTTACTGCTTCCATCCGAGGTACCTGAACTCAGTGCAAAGTGTTCGACACGACCCGGCCAGGTAATGTCACTTTTCCCTTCGCGGATCTCTTTCCACCACGGTAACATGTTCAGATAATCGCCTTTGGGTACGGTGGCGGCAAATTGTTCGTATGTGTCGGAGGCATCAAGGATTTCCCGGAAATTGTATGCTTGTCCGAAAGCAGTTCTTTCAGCTTTCTGCAGCAATTTCCGGAGCATGCGCAATTGTATTTCCCTGGATCCACCGGGAGTAACATTAATATTGAAACGCACCTTTCCCGTGCGGTTGAGCATTCTCAGCAACAGGTTCCTCGATAATTTCGGTTGACGCATCAACACAAATAAAAGCTATTTCGTCCTAAGTAAAACTAGAAAAAGAGCGGGGTGTACGTCGAAAGCGGATAATAAGCACTTTTGCAGAAGTATGGAGAACTGGAATAAAGTAGTGGACTTTCTGACGGAGCGATTTGGGAAGAAGCCGGACATGAATGCCGTATTGTTCATCATTGGTATGCGCGAATTAGGTGAAGTTCGGGATGAATTCAGCAAGGAGGAAAAGGTACGCCTCATGCACATTGCAATTTGCCGTTTATTCAGTGCTTCTGGCTACTACCGATTAAACGGAGTAGATTCAAAAGGTTGGCCGGCATGGGAGAAAGTAATGGACCTGCCTTATACCGATGTTTTTGAGCAAGAGAGTCTGCTCAGACAGCATATTATCGACTATTTTGAAAACGAAGGTATACTGGTTTTCGATTAGTCATCAGCTCGCTGAGACTCCAGATAGGGTAAGTGGATCACGTATTTCTTTCTGGACTTGTTGGGCAACTCGTAAGTGCGCAGCCATGGGTTCAATTCATGAAGTGTCTTATAATTGGTCCCATGCTCCAGGGCGAATTTCGGAAGGTCCTCAATGCTATTATTGACCTCAAAATCGTAGGTTGGCAGCGGTTTGTAATATGCTGAGGGTTCAATATTGAACTTGTATTGTTTGGGATCGCTATGGATAAGTTTCAGAGAAAGTATTCGAAAAACGTAACGACTGGTTTCCGGGTTCAGATAAAGATCGTAATAGGATTTCACCTTTTGTGAACCGATTGCCCGGGCCAGACCATTTTCACCCCGGTTATATGCCGCAGCTGCCAAAGTCCAGTTGCCAAACTCCTCCTTCGCCTCACGTAGGTATTCACATGCGGCTTTAGTGGCTTTCTCGAGATTGTAGCGCTCATCCACATCATCACGAACCTCCAGTCCGTGCTTAATTCCTGTAGCCTTTAGAAATTGCCAGAAACCTGCAGCTCCTGCCCCGGATCGGGCGTTGAGTAGGCCGCTTTCTGCAAGAGCGAGATACTTGAAATCATCCGGGATGCCTTCTTCCTGTAGGATTTTCTCTATGAGGGGAAAGTAACGTCCGGTTCGTTTCAACAACAGAAATGTGTTGGAGTGCCAAAAAGTATTTACTGCCAGTTCCCGCTCGAGCCGCTCCGCGACCTCTCTGTCTGAAAGCGGGACCACTTCCCCGCAAAAGGTGATTTCATTGGGGAGTTCAGGCAACTCAAACATCAAATTGGTGGCGTCGATCACCGCCGGTTCAAGCAAGGGTTCCGGTTCTACAACCATATTAGCAGGTGGAGGTGGCTCCTGTTTCTTCAATTTCTTATTTGAGCTGCCTTGCAGAACTATAAGTGCCGTGCATGCCAGGGTCACCACGAGAGAAGAGGCCAGCAGTCTGCGCAGGAATTTGAGAGAAAATCGGGAAAGCATATTCAAAAGTAAGTTTGAACGGCAAAAGCAAGTATGCGAATATCTCCACCTTTTCCTGTAGCGGGCAGAATATCGGGCAGTTCCAGTCCGTCGTTCATGTTGAGTAAACTGTAGGTGGCCGTGAACCTCCAGCCGTTATAATAGGTGTTCCGGTGATAGCCAACAACCAATCCGAGATTGTATTTGGAAAGACCAAAATTCCTGAATTCATCCCTGCCTGTTGGTTCGGGAATGATATAAAATTCGGACTGAGCGAGGTATGAAGGGGCCAATCCTGCAAGGATGAAGTTCTGTTCTGTTTTCTTTTTCAGGTCGAAGAGCATCAACAATGGGGCTTCAACCAGGATAAGATTCAACTGCTGGTAATAATCGTCCTTCGAGTGTTTGAATTTGGAACCTCGTAGTGCCACGTCGAAATTTGCCTCACCATGGAGGATGGGATTGAGCCGGAAACGATAGAATATGCCGCTTTGAATTCCTGTTTTAAATGACGGTTTTTCCAATTCAGTCCCCAAACTGCGCGATGGGGAGAGCCCAAATGAGATACCAAGCCGGTAATCTGTTTTATCGGGATAAAATTGGGCAATTGATGCCAACTGGACCAAAAAAGTGAATGCAAAAAGAAAAACAGATCGCTGACCCAATTGAAAATGCGATCTTAAGCTTTTCAGTTTCATGTAACTCAAACTAAATAGACCTGCCTTTTAGTGCGGATGCCACTGCAATATCCATAAGTTTCTCCGCAAATGGACGGGTAAATTTATTGAGACGCTCAATACCTTCCAGTATTTCGTCTTTCGATCCGTCTTTTTTGAATGCACGCAGTTGATCTACCAATTCAACGACCCGGTCGTTTTCGGATTCATTCAGTTCCCCAGCATAATTCTTCAGGAATTTTTCTGCGCTTAAGATCAGATTCTCAGCTTCATTACGTGCCTCGGTTAGTGCCCGGAAGGCCATGTCGTCCTTGGCATTCATCAAGGATGCGGCGAGCATTTCCTCGATCTGCAGATCACTCAGACCATTCTGAGGTTGAACAAGTACTTCCTGTTTCACGCCGGATCGCAGTTCTTCTGCCTTTACCTGGAGGATCCCATTCGCATCGAGCTGAAAGGTGACTTGAATTTTGGGTAAACCCGCAGGCATTGCCGGTATTCCCTGTAATTCAAATTCCGCAAGCTTCCGGTTCTCGCTTACCACATCTCGCTCACCCTGGAATACAGCTATTTTAAGATTGACCTGACCGTCTACAGAAGTTGTATAATTCTTTGCGGCGTTTGTGGGTATGTTCGAATTGCGTGTAATAATCACATCCATCAAACCTCCCATCGTTTCAATTCCCAATGAGAGCGGTGTAACATCGAGCAGTAAGGTGTCTTTTCGGTTTCCGGCAAGGATATCCGCTTCAACGGCTGCACCCAATGCAACTACTTTATCCGGATCAAGGTCCGTATTGAGATGACTCTCCGAAAAGAAAGCACCTACAATATCCCGAACGAGGGGTATTCGGGTACTTCCCCCGACCAATGCTACTTCGTCGATATCTTTTATGGATAGCCCGCTATCTGCAACTGCCTGTTTGCACGACACAATGGTCTTTTCAAGAATTGGTTGTATCAGCGCATTGAACCTGTTCCGATCCAACTCAAGTGAAATACCATCTATTTCCACTGAAGCATCTTCCTGTTCCGATAATAACTTCTTGATTTTTTCTGCAGCCAAGCGCAACTGGTGGTCGTTGATCCCGCTTGATTTGGGATATTGTGAGAGCCAATATTTCACGATGGCGCGATCTATATCGTCCCCGCCAAGATAGGTGTCGCCGTGGGTCGAGAGCACATCATAGATTCCATCCTCAATGCGCAGGATAGATATATCGAAAGTCCCCCCACCTAGGTCATAAACGGCCACTGTACGGGTTTGATCTTCGTTCAATCCGATACCATAGGCCAGGCTGGCGGCAGTTGGTTCATTCAAAATCCGCAACACTTCCAAACCGGCCAATCGACCTGCATCACGGGTTGCTTGCCGTTGAGTGTCATTAAAATATGCAGGTACGGTAATAACTGCCTTCCGCACAGCTTGCCCCAGGGCTGATTCTGCACGGTATTTGAGTTCTTTCAGAATTTCAGCAGAAAGTTCGATCGGGGAAAAGAAGTGTGAACCGATTCGTACCTTGACCAATTCGGCTTCATCGGTTTCAATGATCTCATAACTGAAGTAATGGCGATGATCCTCAATATCATGAAAAGACCTGCCCATCAAACGTTTTGCAGAATATATGGTCCGTTCAGGTTCAGTTTCAAGTTTTACGAGTGCCGAAGCACCAACCACACAGCGATCTTGCTCATCAAAATAAACTACTGAAGGAACGAGCAAACCGCTGTTGCCGGATCGCAATACATGGGGACGTCCGTTCGCAGGGTCTATTGCGGCCACCAGGCTATTGGTAGTTCCGAGGTCAATTCCAATGATGACCTCTTTTTTTTCGATCTTACCAGTATTTAAGTTTATGGGTACTCTAGCCATGAGCGGTGCAAAGTTAGTTGGACTGTCGGAATGGCCTCCCTGAATAAGAAGGAAATAGGCTCCAAATTGTTTTGCTTCCCGGTGATCTGTTTTTCGGAAACAGATTGAACCTGGATTGCACTATGATTCCAACCGCTTTAATTGGACGGCGATCAGGCACAAACGATTTCCATTTTCTGCCAATCGATGAAATGGACTTTTTAGGTAGTTTTGATTCATCAGATCAATACAAAAATATCTTTCTGAAGCCCTTGCTTTGGACTTGCGTTCACTGGCCCTGATGCGGATAGCGATGGCTGTTGTAGTTGGGGTTGATGTTTTTATCCGTTGGTCGGATCTGGAAGCATTTTATTCCAATTCCGGGGCATTTCCACTTGAGCTCTTGTTCGGGTTCGATGGATTATACTGGAATCCCAATTCCTGGTCACTCACCTTGGTGAGTGCCAATACTTTTTGTCTGAACGGGATCTTCGCCATTGCTGCTCTGAGTTCGTTCATGTTGCTTATAGGTTACCGAAGCAGATTCTTCAGCATATTGCTCTGGGTGTGGTTGATGTCGATACAGAATCGGTCACCTATGGTACTGCAAGGGGGGGATGATTATTTGCGTTTGCTCATGTTCTGGGGGATCTTTTTACCCTGGGGTAGGTATTATTCAGCCGATTCGATAGACGTTTCCGAACCTCAGACCACTCGATACGCGGGTTTACCTGCCATCGCGCTGCTCCTGCAAATCACATTCCTGTACTTATTTACTGCGTTATTGAAAAATGGCCCTGAGTGGCATTCGGAGGGAACTGCATTGTACTATGCCTTGAGTCTTGATCAATTGGTTAAACCACTTGGCAAGCTGCTTTACCCCCATCTCACCCTATTGCAGTGGGGAACATGGATAGCGGTTACAACCGAATTCCTCATCCCTATTTTGATCTTCCTGCCCTGGAATTCCTCTTTTTTCAGAACTGTTGCTTTGGTCTTACTGATCATTTTGCATCTTTTCATTGAGATCACCATGCAAGTCGGGTTGTTCAGTTTCATTTGCATATCGGCCGGTTTATGCCTGATACCATCCGGATTTTACGACAAAATTCCCGGTCAATTGAAGGTGTTCAGAAAATGGTTCATGAGGCTGGTCTCTGAGTTCAATTACATTCTACCCTACCGGAATCGAGTAAGTTATCCTGTTATTGGTCTCGGTGCCAGGATGATCATCCTTTTAGGTCTTTCCTTTGGTCTGGTTTGGAATATCCACTCCCTCTACAAGTTGCCCGACCCGGTGATCAAGCGCATGGAGACATTGGCGGTCCCTTTGGGCTGGAATCAGAATTGGGGGATGTTCGCCCCTTCGGTTTTTAAGGATGATGGATGGTACATCTATGAGGGATACAACGGACAGGATACGATCGATCTGTTGAGGGAAGGCCAACTGGTGAGTTACGACAAACCGGCATTGGCGGTTCGGCAGTATAAAAGTGCGCGATGGCGAAAATTTGGGGAGAATCTCATTTTCGTCGACAACATTCCCATGCGGTCGTATTTCTGCTCGTATTTACTGGAGAAGTGGAACAAGGAGCATCCGGATAAAACTATTTCGGGGTTGAAGGTGCTATATATGATGGAAGTGAGTTTGCCGGATTACAAAACGAAACCGGTGAGCAGGGAGTATCTCTGTGATTGTTGGAAATAAAGCCCTTGGAACAGTTTAACGGTTGATCCTCAAGATGAAAAGTGAACAGGGACGAATTTTGTTTTTCGACGGGGTTTGTAATCTCTGCAATACAAGTGTGGATTTTGTTGTTCGCAATGATCCAAAGGGCCTGGTGAAAATAGCTCCGTTGCAGGGAGAAACGGCTCGCCGCATACTCGATGTTTCGGATATCCCAACAGGTGACCCGGAGAGTCTGATCTTGTGGGATTGTGGTAGGGTTTACAAATATTCTGATGCTGCAATTCGCGTAAGCCGATATCTTCGTTTTCCCTGGTCGCTGTTCATCATTTTCTTCATTGTTCCCCGATTTGTGCGCAATGCCGTGTATCGGTACATAGCCGCCAACCGATATAAGTGGTTTGGTAAGAAGGAAAGTTGTCGCTTACCGGAACCCCATGAATTGTCGAGGTTCCTGGATTAACCCGGCTACCAGCGTTCAATTTTCGAGAATCCGGTTACATCTTGGCGGATCTTGGGGTCTCCTTTGTAGCGTATCTTGCCGGCACCATTGACGGTTCCTTCCAACTCCCGCAAGACGTGTACTTCGCAATCGCTTGCACCATTGACCTCGGCTTTGAGGTAATCTGTGATCAGATCGGAGGAACGAACCTTGGTAGCACCTGAGGCCTCTAGTTTGAATAAGGTCGCTCTGCCACTCAGTTCAATGTAAGCAGCTCCATTCGCCTCAATATTCAGATTGTCCAGATCCATTGACATGGCCTCAAAGCGGGTAGCACCGTTCAATTCCACTTGCAGATCTTTTTCATTTTTGCTTGATGTGAGCTCAATTCTTGCCGCTCCGCTGGATTCGATCTGTCGAATTCCCGGGCAGTGCAAGACGATCCATTGATCCATACCCTGGCTTTTATCTTTCACCAGGAGCTCCAATTCTCTTTCTAAAGAGATCGTAAGGATATCATCTTCCTCAACGATTCTCACATATTCAGCCCATGGTTCTGCGGGTAACTCAAGGTAATTATCAGGACTCTCCACGATTCGAACCCGAAATGGCGCGGACACCTGAAGTTTGTCGAACGATTGGAGAGGCATATTGGAATAGCCTTTGGCTGCACTCGTGTAGTTTTCAACTTCACAATCCAGGCATTGCAAGCCCTCGCTGGTCATTTTATAGTGGTTTCCTGCGAGATAACGGCCGTAAAGATCCCCTGTATTTTGGGCATGGCGAAGGATGAGACCTGTATTGGGGTCCAAATAGATTATTTGTCCATGAGCCAGGTGAAGTGTGTATTGGATCTCCGGCATATATCCAACATCCTCCGCCTTTTTGGTGTTGTTGTTGGTGATGATCAGGGTGTCACTGTTTAACAGATGGGCAGCTTCGATGTTGGAGGCCATTTTCTCACCTTGTTTTTGGCTGTAACTCCTTGTTGTACGCACCATTTCGAGTTTTGAGCCCCCCTTGGTAGGAGCTATGTCCAAACGGATGCGAATAGGATTTTCAACGTTCTGATCCTCGGACATGAGCGTCTGAAGATGAAGGGTGTCTCCATCGATTTGAACAGGGATCATCGTACGTACCTCACCACTGGATCGGAATTGCATTGTTCCGTAAGCAATGGCTCCAATAGCGCTGAAGAAACAGATCAACCACAATGCCCAAACACCCCTTCGAACATTTATATGAGGTTTGGGGAGATCGAGAAGGAAAGCCATGATCCGTACCATTACCATTACCAATGGAAGGAGGATGATACCAAAAAGGGCGAGTTTAATAAACCAAATTGAAGTTGTTTGACCGTAGACTTGCTCGAACTGTTCACTCCAGTTATTATTCCAAATAAGGCTAAAGAACCCGGAACCGGAGTAAAACTGGGTTGCGATTACTATAAGCAGTGCAATCAGCGAAAATAAAAGCACCACACTCACGATCCGCAGTACGAAGCGAGCTAGACCGCGGATCCACGATTCCAATCGGGAAAGAGCGTACCTCGCATCATCGCTTTGGGCTTTTTTTTTGAATGAACTGTATGCTTGTCCGGCTTCTTGGCGAAAGGTTCTTTTGATATTTTCGATATTGGGTATCTCACCGGACATTTGAAGTCTCTCAGCTGCCGTTACAGCTTTTGGGATTATTGCCCAAAGGATGAAATAGAATAGTACACCGGTACCAAAGACCAATACGAGGAAGAGCCATGCAATTCGCACAAGCGTGATATCTAACCCAAAGTATTTTGCCAGTCCTGCGCAAACACCCCCGAGCATGGCATGATCAGGGTCCCGGAAAAGTCGTTTTTGCCCGGAGTAGTTCGATGCGGAGCTAAAAGTGTCATTTTCGTCTTCCGTTTCAAAATCGTCCGGGTTACCCATGACCCGCACGACCTCCCTAACATCTTCCATGCTTGCGGAAGCGGATCGGTCTTTGAGTTTCTCAAACAACATCTCGGCAATACGGGATTCAATATCCTCAAGGATCTCCTTCCCATTTTCGGAGTCGCGAAAATGCGCGCGAACTTCGAGCAGGTAATTGCGGAGGTACTCGTAGGCATCCTCTTCGATATTGATGGAGATACCGCCTAATTTGATGGTTATGATCTTATTCATAGCTTGGTACTTATCGATTATTAATGAGTTTGGATACCGATTCTGTGAGGTTTCGCCAGGTATCGTCCAGATCTTTAAGGAATATCTGGCCTTCTTCGGTAAGGGCATAATATTTCCGGGGAGGACCTTGCAGTGATTCGATCCATCGGTAGGTCAGCAGTCCTGCGTTCTTCAACCTTGTAAGGAGAGGATAGAGGGTACCCTCAACGATTATCAGTTTGGCTCCTTTGAGTTGATCCAGGATATCGGAGGCATAGATCTCCCCTTTGCTGATAACGGTTAGAATACAATATTCCAGCACGCCTTTCCTCATTTGTGATTTTGTATTCTCCAGTTTCATGATTTATGTTTCGTGAATGGTTATGCAAATATATGGGCATAGTTTGGTACTATGCAATACATAGTTCTATAAAACACAATTAGTAACCGATAAAATGAATTTGGATCATCAGGAGTTGAAGAATTCGGAGAGGTCCTGTTCGATGGCGGTGCCGACCACGACCACGTCGGCACCCGCGTACCACAATTGCTGCACGTCCTTGCGGCTGCGAACGCCACCTCCGACAGCAAGGGGAACGGATATGATCTTTCGGACTGCCCGGATCAGATCCGGGTTGGGAGTTTTGTTTGCACCACTTCCGTATTCCAGGTACACCAGTTCAAACCCCAATTGTTCTCCGCTGAGGGCGGTATTCTGAATCAGCTCGATCTCGGTTGAAGGTATTGGAAGCGTACCGCTGGTTTGGAGTACCGACGAGTGTACGTGTTCTCCAATAACAATATATGCGGTTGGGATCACTTCAAGATCACTGGATCGGATCTTTTGAGCGGCAGCAACGTGATGGCCGATAAGATATTCCGGATTTCTTCCGCTCAACAGCGAAAGGAGAAAGAGGGAGTCGGCCTGTGCTGTGAGTTGACCCGGATCGCCGGGGAACAATATCACCGGTTTATTGGTATATGAACGTACAGCGCGAACACAGGATTCGGAATCGCCCGAAACGAGTTCGGATCCTCCGACCAGAACAGCATCAAAGCGGGTACAATATGCCGGACTGAAAAGTTCCTTCAAATAAGCATGGGTCCATTTATCCGGATCGATCAGCACATAGAGCAATTTCTGAGTTCCGTTCCGGGCTTGAAGTATTTCGGGATAGACCAAAGACATAGCTGAAGAGCAAAAAACGCAAATAATTGTTAATCAAAACGTTGTGAAAATGGGCAAATAAACAAGGAGAAATGTAAAATAATTGTTATCAACAGCAGCACCTGCGATTTTTAGGACAGGATCAAGTACAGAAAAAAATATGTGTGGAAAAGCGATGAATCACCGAAGTGTTCCGGGGTACTAATTTCGAGTAAAAACCCCCAAAAAGTTTTGGGAGTTCACGAACATACCGACACAAAAAATTCTATACAATAATGGGCCAGAAAAAAACAACCTACAGCGCTAAAGCATTGAAATTCAAGCGCTTTAACACAAGTGAAAAGAAGAGTCCCTACGATCTTTTCGAGTATGAACTCCGCACATCCGTGATCAAGAATCCGGAGGGGGATATTGTATTCGAAATGAAGAACGTGGAAGTCCCAAAAGCATGGTCGCAGGTGGCCACGGATATTCTGGCTCAAAAGTACTTTCGCAAAGCTGGCGTTCCACAAGCCGACGGTAGTAAAGGTTCGGAAACCTCGATCCGTCAGGTTGCACATCGCCTGGCCGATTGTTGGAGAAGCTGGGGTGAGGAATACGGCTATTTTGCTACAGCTAAAGATGCTCAGATATTCTATGATGAGTTGGTATTCAGTATCATGGCCCAACAAGCTGCCCCTAATTCTCCCCAATGGTTCAATACAGGATTGCACAGTACTTATGGCATCACCGGCAAGCCACAGGGGCACTATTTTGTGGACCCCGATTCAGGCAAACTGAAGAAATCGACCAGTGCCTATGAGCGGCCCCAACCTCATGCCTGTTTCATTTTATCGGTCTCCGACGATCTGGTAAATGAAGGTGGGATCATGGACCTGTGGGTACGTGAAGCTCGGATCTTTAAATATGGTTCAGGTGTGGGAACCAATTTCTCTGCGATTCGCGGCGCTGAAGAGCGCTTATCCGGAGGCGGGAAATCAAGTGGACTCATGTCGTTCCTGAAAATCGGTGATCGGGCAGCAGGTGCCATCAAATCGGGTGGAACCACACGCCGAGCTGCCAAAATGGTCTGTCTCGACCTGGATCACCCGGAAGCCATGGAATTCATCAACTGGAAAAAGGAGGAAGAGAAGAAAGTTGCTGCACTCATCGATCACGGTTACTCTTCTCATTATGAGGGAGAAGCTTATCAGACTGTAAGTGGGCAGAACTCGAACAACTCGGTGCGCATACCTGCGAAATTCTTCAAAGCACTACAGGATGGTGCAGATTGGGATCTGATCGCTCGTACCGACGGGTCGGTGATAAAATCGATCCCGGCGGAGAAGGTTTGGGATGATATAGCATTCGCAGCTTGGGCTTGTGCCGATCCGGGTGTACAATTCGACACCACCATCAACGATTGGCACACCTGTCCGGAAGGTGGTCGGATCAACGCATCCAACCCTTGCTCGGAATACATGTTCCTCGACAATACAGCCTGCAACCTGGCTTCACTGAACCTGCGCCATTTCTTTGATGTAGACACGTTAGAGTTCGATGTAGAAGCTTTGGAGTACGCATCGCGACTCTGGACAGTTGTGCTTGAGATCTCCGTGCTCATGGCACAGTTCCCCTCCAAGGAAGTGGCCGAGTTATCTTACAAATACCGAACACTGGGATTGGGGTATGCAAACCTGGGGTCTGTGCTTATGCTGGCAGGCATACCTTACGATAGTCAGAAGGCATTTGCGATCTGTGGAGCGATCACGGCAATTCTCACCGGTACGGCATATGCAGCTTCTGCTGAAATGGCATCATTCCTTGGAGCCTTTGAGGAGTATGAGAAGAACAAGGAACACATGCTTCGTGTGATCCGCAATCACAGATATGCGGCTTACAATGTGGATGAATATGAAAAGCTGAGCGTTAAACCCGTTGGCATCGATCAGAAATATTGTCCGGAGTATCTTCTTCGCGCCGCAACCAGCGCCTGGGATGTCGCTTTGCAGAATGGTGAGAAATATGGCTACAGAAATGCGCAGACAACCGTTATTGCACCAACCGGCACCATCGGGTTGGTTATGGACTGTGATACAACGGGAATTGAGCCGGACTTTGCCCTTGTGAAATTCAAAAAATTGAGTGGTGGCGGCTATTTCAAGATCGTTAACCAGAGCGTGCCGGGGGCATTACGCAATTTGGGTTACTCCGAGGAAGAGATCCAGGCTATCGTGAATTATGCGAAAGGACATGCTACGCTGAAAGGAGCACCTCACATCAATCACCAGACTCTGAAGGAGAAAGGATTCACCACAGAAGACTTGAAAACCATCGAAAAGAACCTGGAAAGTGCGTTTGAGATCGGATTTGTCTTCAATCAATGGACCCTTGGTGCAGAAACCATGCAACGCCTTGGTTTCTCGCCGGACCAATATAACTCTGCCGATTTCAACATGCTTCGTGCACTTGGCTATTCCCATCAGGAAATTCGTGAAGCAAACGACTATGTATGTGGAACAATGACCGTAGAGGGAGCTCCCTTCCTCAAGGAGGAGCATCTGCCCGTTTTTGATTGTGCAAACCGATGCGGGGAGATAGGTACGAGATTCATTCACGCACATGGACATATTCGCATGATGGCTGCAGCTCAGCCGTTTATTTCCGGAGCTATATCCAAAACCATCAATTTACCCAATGAAGCCAATGTAGACGATATCAAATCATGCTATTTCCTCAGCTGGCAATTGGGACTCAAGGCAAATGCATTGTACCGCGATGGTTGCAAACTCTCTCAACCATTAAGTAATAAATCCGATTCGAAAAAAGAGGTTGCCGAAGAATTGGTAGAAGCGGTAGAAGACGCCTTACAGGAAAAAGCCGATCTCAGTTTGGATGATATCACTCCTGAGCAGGTTCTGGATGCTGCCCGCCGAATCATCGATCAATCGGATGATACCAAGTTCAAGCTCCAACTTTCGAATATTGTTGAGCGCAAGAAACTGCCGAACAAACGCGGAGGATTCACCCAGAAGGCAAAAGTTGGAGGACAGACGCTCTTCATTCGAACCGGGGAATACAGCGACGGAAGACTTGGGGAGATATTCGTGGATATGCACAAGGAAGGAGCTACTTTCCGCTCGCTCATGAACTGTTTCTCCATCGCTGTTTCAATCGGATTGCAGTACGGTGTACCTCTGAAGGAATTCGTTGATAAATTCACCTTCACCAAGTTCGAACCTTCCGGAATGGTGGACGGACATGATAATATTAAGAATGCAACTTCTATTGTGGACTTTATGTTCCGCCTGCTCGGATTTGAATATCTGGGCAGAACCGATCTCGTACAGGTACCACCGGTAGAGGCGGAAACCTCTGAGGATGTTTCCATGCAACCTTCCTCTCCGGTAAAGAAGGCCCCGGTTTACACTGAAAAGGTTGTGGAGACCACTACTTACAGTGCTACGATCAAGTCGGAAAATGCGGAGATCAAACTCAGTGCTACGGACGAGTTCATGAAGACTCAGCAAAGCGATGCGCCCGCGTGTAATGTTTGCGGTCACCTGACCATCCGAAGCGGGACATGTTACAAATGTCTGAACTGCGGTAACTCACTTGGTTGCAGCTAACAGGCCGGACGAAATCATAGTTTCAAAAGCCGCAGGAAATTTGTCTGCGGCTTTTTCTTTGCGTGATGCTTCTGTAGTCGATATTTGAATTAGTCCAACCCAACTGACGAATATGTGGCTCTCTATCGGTTTGAGGTACGCAATGGTGTGCACGTTGATCATTTCGTTCACAGGACCGGGATCGTCGCAAAACTATGAGGCGGATCCGTGCATTGCACTGAGCGATTCAATCTGCGAAAGATACATACACCTCATGTCAAGCGCCGGACACGACTACGTTCCGGAACTGCTCAATTTTTGGGAGTATCAGTGCGGTGTGGCCGAACCCCAGATCCGCGCAAGGCTCCTGTATGTGATCGCTTTGAACGCATATCGGTCAGAACTCTGGGACACCTTGATCTATGAGGAAATGGATCAATACAGATATCGGCTGGAGTTCGCAGGAAGAAATAAATACAGTGAGCGATTTTTTCGTTCAAACGCAGAATATTTCGGATTTGTTCCTCCCAATAGTCTTTTAGATTCTTTCACAAAGGAATTTTCAAGGCACTATCTCCGCTATACCGACCTTCAGCCTTCAGAGCGACTCATACTAACAGCACTTGCAGGATTAACCGATGACTATTTCGATCTCATGCGTCACACCGATTCAGATAGTAGTCTTCACGCAGCACTGTACAGATCCGAGTTGGAACACACCCTTGCCATGAAAGAAGGTTTTGGCAGGATCGGGTTGGGAATATGGTCGCCGGGAGGAAGATCTGAACTTCTTGGATCTCATCCTGTCTTTCTATTGGATGCCGGCTCCTATGCGGAGAAGTGGGGTTGGGAAATTGATTTCGAGATCCGATTTTTAAAATCCAGGGACAGCTTTGATTTCAAGAACAAACACGTGGATCTGTACACAGATCGGTTTAGCGGTTGGGGTTTAAATCTTTGCTATACCCGAAATCTCTCCAAGCTGCACAGAAATCGTCTGAACTTAAAGGCAGGTTTTGGCTGGGATGCCCTTGCCATATCCGTTCTCACTGAGACCGATGTAGAAACTTACGACAAGCTTTATTTTGCCAATTCTCCTTCCGCAATTCTTGGCTTGGAATGGGTGATGCGTACAGGAAACGGCACCTGGACGGTGGGTTATACGAGGCATTTTATGGATTACTCCTTATCGAAACGCACCGATCTGGACGGATTTGCCAATAGTTTAAAGGTAGGATATGGCTTTATTGACAACGATACCAAGAGGCGAAAACTGCAGCAATTGCATTTTGACCCCTATTCGCTCCAGGAATAAGCTCCTTGGATCAGTCTGTTGATAATTGAAAAGACAGGTGTCGGATTCAAACGTCAACCTTACTTAGATTTGATCAAGCATTCACTTCATTGGGTTCATTAAGAAAGTTAGCATCCGAAACGGCGGTCTATGGCATTACCCATACCATAGGTCGACTTCTCAATTTTCTATTAGTTCCTTTATATACAAGACTATTTCTACCCGAAGAGTATGGAGTTATCAGCGTTTTGTATTCTGTTGTGGGTTTTGCGAACGTGCTACTTCTGTATGGCATGGAGACGGCCTTTTTCAACTTCACGCGTACCAACCCGGTTTATAAAGTGTATACAACGGCACTTGGTTCTATTTGGAGTACCGGTTTGTTGTTCATTGTTGGCGGATTATACTACAGCGGAGAGATCGCCGGGTTTCTCGAATACCCTCAGCATAAAGACCTGATCAGCCTTTTTGTCATCATTTTAGCACTTGATGCGTTCAGTGCTTTGCCCCTTGCCTTGCTGCGATTTGAAAATCGGCCTTTGCGCTTTGCCTGGGTGCGTATGTCCAACATATTCCTGAATATAGGATCTAATCTGTTCTTTCTATTGTTTGTTCCCTACCTGATAAGAAAGGGCTTTTCTATCCCCTGGTACGATCCGGGGTACGGGATAGGCTATATAGTCGTTTCAAATTTGGTCGCGAGTTCGGTGCAATTTCTGATGCTCATTCCACAATGGGGTCGTTTCAAACCTGCCATCGACCTAATGCTGTGGAGGCAGATGTTCCGTTACGCCTATCCTTTGATATTTGTGGGTTTGGCGGGTATAGTGAATGAGACATTGGATCGAATCCTCCTGAAAAAATTGCTGCCCGATCAAATTGCAGATTTTGAAGTAGGGGTTTACAGTGCCTTCTATAAGCTCAGCATAATCATGACCTTATTCGTTCAGGCCTTTCGATTTGGTGCAGAACCATTCTTTTTCAGGCAAAGTGGCGGTCGCGATTCAGTGAACAGTTATGCACGTATCATGCATTATTTCGTGATCGTAACGGTATTCATTTACCTGGCGACAACGGCATTTCTTCCGGATATCGCTCCTCTTGTAGTGCGAAGTCGGGTGTATTTCGAGCATCCGGATGCATTGCGTATCGTGCCGTTGCTGCTTCTCGCAAATTTGTTCCTCGGTATATTATATAACCTCAATTTTTGGTACAAACTTTCGAATAGAACCGGGATGGGAATGTGGGTATCAATTGGGGGGGCGGTTTTAACAATAGTATTGAATTATGTGTTGATTCCAAAGATCGGAATAATGGGGTCCGCCATAGCCACATTGATAGTCTATTTCAGTATGAGTGTAAGCAGTTATCTGCTCGGGCGAAAGTTCTATCCGATCCCATATAGATTAACGCCTATTTTCATGTATATCGGAATTGGGTTGCTCTTAAGTTTTGCTCTTTGGCAATTGAGGGACATTTACGGACAGTTGACCGGACTGATTGCGGGAATAATGGCGTGTTTGGGCTACATTGCCGTAGTGTTTGCGGTGGAACGTCCGAGTAAAAAAATGTAGATTTGCCGCTAATTACAGAAGCGTGCTTCAAATAAAGGTCGTAAACACATCTCATCACCCACTTCCGAAATACGAAACGCCTTTGGCAGCGGGGTTGGATCTGCGGGCATGTTTGAGAGAACCTGTCGAAATAGGACCTTTGCAACGCGTTCTCGTACCTACGGGGATTCGCATCGAAATGCCGGAGGGGTATGAGGCACAGATCAGACCCAGAAGCGGTTTGGCCTTGAAACAGGGGGTCACGGTCCTAAATGCACCGGGAACCATTGATGCTGATTACAGAGGCGAGATCAATGTGATCTTGATCAACCTTTCCGACGAACGACGCGAGATTTTGGATGGCGACCGCATTGCGCAGATGGTTTTTGCCAAGCACGAGCGCGTTGAATGGCTACCTGTAAGTGAACTAAGTGAAACGAAAAGAGGGTCCGGCGCTTATGGGCATACCGGATTGAAATAGATCAGTTTATGAACATCATTATTCCAATGGCGGGAATGGGTAAGCGGATGCGACCTCACACATTGACCATTCCTAAACCTTTGTTGCCGGTTGCCGGGAAACCCATAGTACAGCGGTTGGTTGAGGACGTAGCAAAAATGGTAGACATGCCGCTGCAGACCATAGCCTTTATCATCGGTCCGAACTTTGGGAAGGATGTTGAGGACCATTTGCGCGCTATAGCCCGCGAAGAAGGTGCCGAAGGCAAAATATACTATCAGGAAGAGGCTTTGGGTACTGCTCATGCGGTTGCCTGTGCTGCGGAGTGTTTGGATGGTCCTGTGATCGTGGCTTTTGCGGATACTTTATTCCGCGCCGACTTCAAAATAGATCCGGAAATGGATGGTGTGATCTGGGTACATCAGGAACCGGACCCGAGAGCATTTGGGGTGGTTAAACTGAACGAGGAAAATATCATCACGGATTTCATCGAGAAACCGGAAGTTTTTGTGAGCGACCTGGCCATAATTGGGATCTATTATTTCCGCAACGGAGCCATGCTTCGCGATGAGATCAATTACCTCTTGCAGAACGATATTCGGGAAAAAGGTGAATATCAACTAACCAATGCCCTTGAGAACATGAAAAGCAAAGGGTACAAATTCACACCGGGACAAGTTATTGAATGGTGGGATTGTGGAAATAAGAACGCAACGGTGAACACCAACCAACGTGTGCTTGCCAATCTGAACGGTGAACTCACTCGTCGCAACAATGTCACAATCGAGAACAGCACCGTTATAGAGCCCTGTTTCCTCGATGAAGGAGTGGTCCTTCGCAATACTACAATTGGCCCGTACGTTTCGGTTGGTAGAAATACAACACTGGAAAATAGTGTGATCAGCAACAGTATCATTCAAGAGCACACCTTGATCCGCAATGCGAATCTCACGAATTCCATGATAGGAAATCACGCAGTTTACGATGGAACAGCCCGTGAGGTAAGCATCGGAGACTATTGCCAGCAAAGCGAATAGATATGAAGAAGGCGGAATTGCGCATAGCCCTGTTTGTACTGTTGTTCTCACTTCAGGCTTGCGGAATTTTCCGTAAAAAAGGAGGGACTGAACTCACATACGAAGAGAAAAGACGGTTCGAGGAAGCCTATTTCAAGGCAACAACCGAAAAAATTCTCGGGAATTCCGAATCCGCCATCAAATCTTTCAAGGAGGCATTGGATATTGATCCGTCTTGCCATGCATGTATGTATCAGATAGCAAACCTCAGTTATGCCGGTCAAATGCTTGATGATGCAGTATATTGGGCAGAGGCTTCTATTAAATACAATCCAACTTACAACTTTTGGTATTATGGCCAGTTGGGTCAGTTCTATAACCGAAAGGGTGATTACCTGAAATCAGCAGAGGTATTTGTGCGTATGGCGGAATTTGAGCCAAATCGCGCAACAAATTATCTCGAGGCCGCCAACCAATATATCAATGCTTCAGAATTCAAGAAATCATTGGAGATCCTTGAAAAGTATGAATCAAAATTTGGCACGGACGAAGAGTCGGCAAGAAAAATAGAAGGTCTGTGGACCCAACTGGGCAAACCGGATAAAGCAAACGAAGCACTCGAGCGTCTGGTAAAGGCAAACCCCGGAAATGTCCGGTACATGGGGCTTTTGGCTGAATCATACTTACGCAACGACCGCGTCGCCGATGCACGTAAGTTATACGAGCGCATCATAGAACTGGAAGCGGATAATGGTTTTGCGCATTTTGGTTTGTCCGATATCTATCGCAAGAACGGGGAGGAGCAGAAGTCGTTCCATCATCTGAAAATGGCATTCCTCGATGAAGACGTTTCAATTGCACTTAAGATGCAGGTGGTTCAGTCTTTTCTGCCATTTATCCGATTGGACAGCAGTATGAGGAACAAGGTAGTTACCTTGCTCGACGCTTTGGTGATCACGCACCCAAACGAACCAAATGTATTCATTGCTTACAGTGACGTGTTGTACACATCCGGACATCCAGAATTGTCTAGAGAAAAACTCAAACGCGGTTTAGAACTGGATGCATCTAACTATAATGCCTGGTTGCAGTTGATCGCCTTGGACAGTGAACTTGAATCGTACGAGCTCATGGCGGAAGATGCCAAGTCCTTTCTAGACAGATTCCCGTTACAGGCGCTTCCCTATCTGAGCTATTCCCATGCCTGTATGAATTTAGGGAATTATAAGAAAGCATTGGAGATCGCAAATGAGGGACTTGAGATCAGTCGGCTGAAAGATGATAAGATCCAATTCCTGATCACGATCGCAACATCACATTACGAGTTGGGCGAGTATGGTAAAAGCGATGCGGCGCACGATGAATTGCTGGAACTTGACCCCAATGACGCGCTGGCGTTGAACAATTACGCGTACTTCCTTGCAGAACGCGGTGAGCGTTTGGGTGATGCGCTGAATATGATCAATAAGGCGCTGAAGCAGGAAGCGGATAATGTGTCCTATCTGGATACAAAAGGATGGGTCTTGTTCCAACAGGGTTCATATTCTGAGGCAGAAGTTGTCCTGCGCAGAGCCGCCAAATTGGAGCCGGATGATCCTGAAATTCTGACTCATCTGATGAAAACACTGCTCAAATTGAACAAGCTGGAGGAGGCCGCGGCCATTCAGGAGAAGATTAAAGCGATCACGGGAAAGACCGATTCCTGACCATGAGAGTTTCACTCTTTTCATTGATCCTAGCGATCGGGATGTTTGGACTTTCATGCAAGTCCCGATTGAGAGAGGTATCATGCCCTGACCTATCGCCCAGTTTCAAATTCACCGAGGGTGAAGAACGCGAGAAATTGAGCGACGCTTCCTTTCTGATAGATCACGTTAGTCTAAAAGCGAAAGTTACTCAAAGCGATGGCCGCAATGAACAGAGCTTTCAACTGAATCTGCGTATGATCGAGGACAGTATCATATGGGCAAGTGTAACTGCACTCGGAATTGAAGGTGCACGGATACTTGTGGATAGAGATAGTTTCCAGATGGTTGATCGTTTGAACAAGACATACTACAAGGCCGGTTTGTCGTATTTCGAAGAGCTATTAGGCCAGCGATTCAGCTTGGTTGAAATACAGGATCTTTTGGTGGGCAATCCCAATTCCCGGCTTCTTCATGGGAAATTCCAGGAGAATGCCCTGCTTGGAGCGTATTTGGAGTATAATGGAGGTAATTATCTGCTAAAAGGCAACTTCAATGATTGTTTACGCCTGACCCGGTATTCCATCACGGGTGCCGATTCCCGGCAACGGGTAGACGTGCGCTATGACCGTTTTCTCCGGATAAAGAAGCGCGGACTTCTGCCGGGAACCATAGTTATTCAGGCTCAGGACGGAGACAAGAAATTAGATCTTACGATTGAGTATCAATCCGTTAATCAAGAGCCAATTGAAAATGTTTCCTTTCAAATCCCGGCTCGCTATGAAAGGAAGTTCTAGATTCCTTATTACCAGCATACTTGTACTTTTTCTCGCATTCTTATTCGGGCAAACGAGAACCGATCTTGAAAAGAGGCTGGAATCGAACCGGAAAGAGATCCGGAAGGCGATCCGAGTCCTTGAAGAGACACGGCTGAAACAAAGTAGCAGTCTTCAGGCGCTTAGCCTATTGGAAGAGCAGATCAATCAGCGAACCAGGCTTTTGGAGACCTTAGGCAAAGAGGTAGATGTGATCAGTTCACAGATCGAATTGGCAAACAAGGATATATCTATTCTGAACGCTGAGATCAAGGAAATGAAGCTCGAATTCTCGAGGTTGTTATATCAGTCCTACAAGATGCGGCGAAAGCAGAGCACGATCTATTTTTTATTGTCTTCGGAGAATTTCAATCAGGTATTCAAAAGGTTGCACTATATCCGAGATCTCGTTCGCTATCGAAAAAAACAGCTCCGACTGATTGTGGCCAAACAGGAGGAGAATAGTCGGAATGTGTTCAAGCTCATCCAAAGAAAGAACAGCAAGATGAGCTTGTTGCGCGAGCAACAGTCGGCCCGGGATGCTCTGTCGAACGACCAGGTCAAGATCGCCGCAATGCTTGAGGAACTTTCAGGCCGAGCGGCCGAACTTGATCGCGATCTGAAGCGAAGGAGGAAAATTGAGGAGGATCTAGAGAAAGAGATACGCGCTGCTATTGCGAGGGAAATGGCCGAAGCTGAAAAAAACCGGAAAAAGCAAGGTACCGGTGACGTTGCCATTGTACGTGGAACAACTTTCGAACGCAACAAAGGATCCATCCCATGGCCCGTGAAATTTGGTCAGGTAAGCCAAAAATTTGGACTGCATCAGCACCCCAAATTGAAGAATATCACAACAGAGAACAACGGCATTAACATTACCTCTCGCGATGGTGAGATCGTTCGCTGTGTGTTTGATGGAACGGTAAGCGCAGTACTCGAAATTCCCGGAATGCATCAGTCGGTACTGGTTAAGCACGATAAATATTATACCGTTTATGCCAACTTGCACGACGTCGTGGTAGAGCGGGGGCAACAGGTTAATCGTGGAGATAAACTCGGTATTGTACGCACAAACGACGAAGGGATAGCCGATTTTCACTTCGAAATTTGGCAGGGAAGCACCAAACTGAACCCGGAAGATTGGTTGGGCAGTATGTAGATGTGCCATAGAACAAATACAGATTAGCCCGAGTATTCCCAAAGCCCCTTAAATCTACTTACTTTGAAGTATGAAAATTGGAATAATTGGCGCAGGTGTAATGGGTTCGGGTATAGCACAGGTATGTGCTTTGGCACGACATGAAGTAGTGCTATACGATCTGAGTCCTGAAATGCTCGAGCGGGCGAAGAGCACGATTGAGGGGAACCTCGACAAGGGGATTGAATTGGGGAAACTCACTGCCGAGCAAAAGACAGAGACAATGGCCAATTTGAAGTTTGTCCATAGTTTAGATCAGGTGGTCGCCGACCTCATAATTGAAGCGATCGTTGAAAAACTGGAAGTTAAGCGAAAACTTTTCAATGATTTGTGTTTGAATAACGGCGCGGACTGCATTTTGGCTACAAACACATCTTCCATCCCCATCACTCAAATTGCAGCTACCACCCCGCATCCCGAGCGTGTGGTTGGGATACACTTCTTCAACCCGGCCCATATCATGAAGCTTGTTGAAGTGGTGAGCGGTGCTCATACTCATCCGGAGGTCACAGAACGATGCATGGATTTCGTAAAAGGTCTAGGTAAACATGCCGTTCAGGTGTCCGACTCACCCGGCTTTATTGTGAATCGGGTTGCCCGTCATTATTATGTGGAAGGGCTTAAAATTTTGGAAGAGCAGTGCGCATCACACGAGGAGATCGATCGGCTTATGGAGGCCAGCGGTTTTAAAATGGGGCCTTTTCGATTGATGGATCTTATTGGCGTGGAAACGAATTTTTCAGTTACCGAAAGTATGTTCGACCTGTTCCATCAGGATTCCAAGTTCCGTCCGAGCAGAATACAGAAACAAAAAGTAGATGCAGGCTTCCACGGCCGCAAATCAGGGAAGGGTTTTTACTCGTATGAATAAGCTCCTTTTTGTTTCAGTGTTGTTTGGTTTAATGGCATGGAGCAGCTCGTGCGATGATAATTCTCCAAACGGACAGGTGTTCATTCCGGATGTACCGGTGAATATTACCATTAATACCGATCTGCCTTTACACTTTCACTTGAAAAATCCCGGTCAATACAGTTATCTGGATGGAGGCAACAGAGGGGTTCTGCTCATTCATAACTTCGACGACCAGTTCTATGCACTTGAGCGAACCTGTACTTTTGAATCGGATCTTTCCTGCGCAGTCATCCACGTAGATAGCTCAAACTTTCAACTCAGATGCGGACAATATACCGACGGCAAATGGGCATCCTGCTGCGCCTCTAAATACGCCTTTGATGGCAATGTGCTGGAGGCTCCTGCGCGATTCCCTCTACGGCAATATGCAGTGCTCGTGAATGGAAGTTTAATAACGATACGAAACTAGGCCAAGACGCTGAACACAGGGGCTAGTCTTGAGGTTGTCGAAAACCAGTGAATTCTAATGAAGCCAGACGTTCTATTGGACGCTGGTGAAAAGTATTCTCACCAATCGTCTTCTTCTTCGATCGGATTGCGCTGGCATTGCTGCCTCAAATTATCGATCCAGGAATTGATCTGTTTATCCGCGGCCAAAAGGATATTATCGTTGTTGGCATAGTTATCCTTGGCCTTCATCAGGTATTCAAAGTAGGTTCGTTCGCCTTCTTTGGCACCGGCGATGGGCTCCGCCACATAAACAAGGCTGTTAACAGAATAACGGTATCGACCTTCCCGAATCCGTATCTCCATTTGAAACTCAACATCTCCGTTTTCCTCAGTGCGGAATTCGTTGTATGCGATCATACAAGGGAAGGTACCTTTCAATCGGATCTTGTACTCCATTTCGCTGGCATTGTTGTTCATGTTGTCCAGAGTGGTCATCTTTTTGAGTTCCTTTTCCCCGAATTCCATGAGCATCCAACTCTTCGCACGATGGTAGATCGTATCTACTTCAACTTCAAAATTCTCGTTGTCCTTTACCTCAACAATACCCGTATATGAGACCATTTCACGCGTACTGTCATAGGGAGGGATAAAGCGTTCTTTGCGTTTTACGACGACTTTGGGCTTTACAATGTAATTGCCATTGTCACCACCACCTGAACCAAAACTTCCGTAACTGTCAAAACTTCCGGATCCGGAGTCGTATGACGAAGTGTCCGAATAGGTGGAATCAGAGTAGCTATAATCGGAATAGTCGCCGCTGTAATCTGTGTCGTATTGCGCAAACGCAAGGCCACCCCAGCCACACAAAACGGACACCGACAAAATCTGCATCAAACTGGATGCTGATCTGCGAGACATTCTAAAAAGGTTTAATCTTCTCATTTTCAATAGGGTACTACTTCTTCTGAATTTGCAAAAATATCATAAAATAAATCTGCACCTAATCAAATTATAAAGGCTAGGGCAGTAACGAATCAATCTGCATTTTAGTGTGCTCCTGTTATATTTGAGCCCCTAAAAAAATCAGAATGACCCATAGAACATTGATAATCGCGGCACTAGCTCTTTCTCTAATGAATGGTTGCAAGGATGGTGCCGGAAAAAAAGATAACCACGAATCGCAGGATACTATGAAAGAAATGACATTAGCAAGAGATGTGCACTCTTTTGGCAAGCCCAATGACGTTGCAATTAAGCATATGCACCTCGATCTGGAGGTATTATTCGATAAGCAGATCCTTACCGGATCGGTTCGGCTCGACCTGGAGAATAAAACAGGAGCGGACAAGTTGTACCTGGATACGCGTCAACTGGATATTAAAGAGGTCATATTGGATGACGGTTCAAAGGCCAACTACCGTCTTTCCGATGAGGTGGAGTTCTTAGGCCGTGAAATGGTGGTAGAAATACTCCCAAGCACAAAACACGTCACGATCCGCTATGAGACCTCTCCTGAAGCGGAGGCTTTGCAATGGTTGAAGCCTGAGCAAACCGCAGGAGGCAAGCACCCCTTCCTTTTCAGCCAGTCACAGGCAATCCTTGCGAGAACCTGGATTCCCTGTCAGGATGGTCCGGGTGTAAAATTCACGTACACCGCACGCATAAAAACAGATCCGGCGCTTATGGCCTTGATGAGTGCTGAGAATGGGAGAGAACTGAATGCCGATGGTATCTACGAGTTTAAAATGGATCAACCTGTTTCGTCCTATCTCATGGCGCTTACGGTTGGCGATCTGGCCTATCGATCGACCGGACGAAATTCAGGTGTGTATGCAGAACCATCCATGCTTGAGGCATGTGCCTGGGAGTTTGCGGATATGCAGAGTATGATCGACTCGGCAGAGGAATTATATGGCCCCTACCGATGGGGTCAGTATGACGTTGTTGTTCTGCCTCCAAGTTTTCCGTTTGGAGGTATGGAAAATCCCCGTTTAACATTTGCCACTCCTACGATCATTGCCGGAGACCGGTCCCTTGTATCGCTCATTGCGCACGAGCTTGCGCACAGTTGGTCCGGAAATCTGGTAACGAACGAAACCTGGGACGATTTCTGGTTGAACGAGGGATTCACGGTATATTTTGAGCAGCGCATTATGGAGAAGATCTATGGAAAGAATTATGCTGACATGGAAACGAAACTCGGTATGGGCTCGCTACAGGAAACGCTTGAAGATCTGAAGTCGAGGGGGAAAGAAGACGACACCCATTTGTATTTGCATCTTGAGGGCAGAAATCCGGATGATGGACTTACGGATGTGGCATACGAAAAAGGGCGGTTCTTTCTCCAGACCATTGAATATGCCGTAGGTAGGGAGCGGTTCGATGTTTTTCTGAAGAAGTATTTTACTGAGAATGCCTTCAAGGCGATGAATACGGAGCGATTCCTTTCCTATCTGGAGGATAATCTGATTCAGGGCGACTCCACGCTTCGCCAATCACTTATGATCGATGCCTGGGTTTATGGTCCGGGTCTTCCGCCAAATACACCAAAACCGGAGTCATCCGAATTGGATCGGGTTCAAGCTCAGGTGAAGAAGTTCTTGGAGGGATCAGCACCATCCCGTTTGGATACCAGTGGTTGGACGACCCACCATTGGTTGTATTTCCTGAGAGCATTACCGGATGACCTCAGTTTGGAACGCATGAGTCAGTTGGATAAGTCGTTTGGGTTTACAAACAGTGGGAATAGTGAGATCTTGTGTGATTGGTTTCAACACTGTATCGACAGTAAATACAAGGATGCTTATCCGTCCATGGAGAAATTTCTGAAGCGGGTAGGTCGGAGAAAGTTCTTGACGCCACTTTACGAACGACTTGCAAGATCTGAAGAGGGCAAGGCATGGGCTGTACGCGTTTTTTCTGAGGCGCGAAAGGGCTATCATTCCGTTTCGGAAAATACGATCGCCCGATTGTTGAACGTCTAGACAAATCCCAATGACCAAGATAGATATACATGCTCACATCATGCCGCCCACATGGGATCTGCTCCATGAAAAGTATGGGTATGGTGGTTTTATTTATCTGGAAGATGAAGCTTCGAGCGGCGCAAAGAGGATGATGCGGGACGATGGTGTGTTTTTCAGAAGGGTGGAACAGAATTGTTACGATCCTTCAGCCATCATACCGGATATGGACGCACATGGGGTTGAGAAAATGGTATTATGCAACATTCCTGTGCTTTTCTACTATTGGGCAAAACCTGCACATACCCTGGAATGGTGTAAGTTCCTGAACGATTTCTATACGGAGATCCAGGAATCGTATTCCGGGCGTTTTATCGGATTGGGCACTTTACCCATGCAGGATGTGCGTTTGAGCATTCAGGAGTTGGAGCGCTGTAAATCGCTGGGTTTGCCCGGAGTTGAAATTGGATCGCATATTGAAGAGCGCAATTTGGACGACCCGTATTTCTTTCCTTTCTGGGAGGCTGCCCAGGATCTTGGTATGGCCATTTTTGTCCATCCTTGGGAAATGATGGGTCAGGATCAGATGCGTAAATACTGGTTGCCCTGGCTGGTAGGTATGCCGGCAGAGACATCCCGGGCAATATGTTCCATGATGTTTGGTGGCGTGTTCGATAAGTTTCCGGATCTGAGGGTGATGTTCGCTCATGGCGGCGGCTCGTTTGCCCATACCATTGGCAGGATATCGCATGGCTGGCATTGTCGTCCGGATCTGGTCAATTTGAATGACGTGAAGGATCCCTACACGTACAGGGGTAAATTCTGGGTGGATGGGATCACCCACGATCAGGAGGCCTTGCGTTATCTGATCGGAGTAATTGGAGAGGACCGGATCGCATATGGAACCGATTATCCATTCCCGTTGGGAGATCTGGAGCATGGAAAATTCATCGAAGAGATGAATGACCTGAGTGCGGAGACAAAGGAAAAGTTATTCAGCAGGAATGCGCTGCAATTCCTGAATCTGATCTAACTGTTTCGCAACTTGTCGAGTAAAGTGTTAAGTGTTTTAACTTCTTTTCGACTGAGCCCATAAAAGAAGCGATCGGCAAAATGAAGATCGCCCACAATAATGTTGTACAATTCCAGGCCTTTCTCCGACAGACGGATCTGGGATTGCCTTTTGTCCTGAGGTTTTAGATCTTTTTCGATCAAGCCTTGTTCCACAAGCCGTATTAAAAGACGCGATATATCGGCATCTTTCTCCACCAGTCGTTCCTTGAGGTAACCGTTACTAACCGATTCCAGGTCACTCTCGCAAATAAGTCTGATAACATTGAACTGTTGGGCCGTTACACCGTATTGTGCGAAGAAGGCCTTCAGGTGCGCATTCAGCTTGATATTTGTCAACTGAAAATTGAGCATCAACTTCTCCCAATCGTTCCTGAAGCCAGGCCATTTAAGTTCCTTTTTTAATTTTTTAGCCACGAGTTCCTCTGGTCAGCCCAATGCACCGAATATAGAACTCCCCTCTCACATCATCAAATTCTAGAGGTCGGGTAACATTTCAATAACAGCATCACGAATGAGTTCTTCTTGTAGAAAAGGAATGAAATGATCGACATTTTCAATTCGATATATGCGCAATTTGGCACTGTTAACGGCCATTTTTTCTACAAAGTCTGCATTCGCAGGAGATACCAGACGATCTTTTGTGCCCTGGAGAACAGTGAGCGGAACTTCGATCCGTTTCCAATCCGATTCAATATTCTGCAGATGGTGGCGGAGTGTGAGAATTTCATCGTTGGACACGCTCATCGCTTTCGGGACCAGCCAACGAATCAAGGTCCAATCCAATGCTTTTCTCCAAGGTTCTTTCGGTTCGGCATCCGCACTTACACTGCCAGCCACGATGAGGCATCCGGATATCTCATTCCGGTAAAGCATCGCAGCCCGGGCTGCTACAGCACCGCCGTAGGAATGTCCGGCGATTATGATCTTACGATCGGCGAGTTGGGTTAAAAGCGGGTGGAGTGCATAGACCTGTTTATCCAGATCCGGTTCAGCTTTGCCAAATTTCGAACTACCGAAACCGGGACGATCTACACTTATCATCTCAAAATGTTCGCGGAGAGTAGAGTCCTTCAGGCTTTTTTTAAAGTCCTTGCAAGATCCCGGTGAACCGTGAACAAACAGGATCACGGGTTTCCGGGAGGAATGATCCGGTTCTGTTCGAATGTAATTGATATGATGCAACCCGGTATCATACCCATTTGCAAACAGGGTGAGTCCCTTTTTTCTGAACTCCTTTATGTTGGCTTGATTCGAACTTCGGAATTGAAAACAACCACTCAAATTCAGTACTATGAGTAACAGTACAAATATTCCGGTCAGGTATTTAAGGATGCGAAAGGTAGATTTCAGAATTTTCAATGTGATAGATCTCCGTGCAATAACCAAGTGTGACAGGGTCGTGTGAAACCACTAAAATAGCCATGTGACCTTTCAGTTGGGTCAGTTTTTCTAAAATCGATCTGCGCGAGGCAATGTCCAATGCATTTGTTGCCTCATCCAATATCAAGACCGCCGGATTTTTATAGAGCGCCCGGGCAATTGAGATCCTCTGTTTTTGGCCGCCGCTTATCATTCTTCCCAACTGACCTACATCGGTATTCAGTCCGTAGGGTAAGGTACTGATCCAGGCATCGAGATCGGCAATGTGCGACACTTCCTTCAAACGCTCCAGATCTGGTTCGGAACCAAAACAGATGTTCTCTTTGATTGATCCCGGGAATAAATAGGTGTCCTGTCGCACCAATCCGATGCATTGTTGCCATGTCTGGATCTGAGCGGATTTTAATATCTCTCCATCGATAACAAGCTCGCCGTTCCATGGTTTGAGTAAACCACATATGATGCTCGTTAACGTAGACTTTCCACTGCCTGAAGCGCCTTGCAGACCAGTGATCCTTCCTTTTTTTATTCGAATCATGACATTATTCAGGACTGGCGCCCCTTCGCTGTAACCGAACGAAATGCCACGAAGCTCTGCTTCAGATCGGAAATTGAAGCGCGAATCTGACCCATTGGGTGGAGCTTCGACAATTCGATCGGGGAGGAATTCGAACAGGAAGGATGATGCGCGGATGCTGTGGTAACTGCGCACGATCCGGTTCACTGAGGGCATCACACGAAATGCCAATGCAGCGAATAGAACAATTAAAGGAGATATGAGCTCCGTTTGCCCCAAACGTTCCATGATCAGAACAAGTAAAAAAACGGAGAAGATGATAGCTGTTTCGAGTATGCGCGGGGGAAGGACGCCGCTCAAGGCATAGATGCTTTTTTTGGCCTGATAAGCCAGTGCTTTTTGATTTTGAAAAGCCTGAAAAATCCAGTCTGATTTCCCGTGGAGTCTTATTTCCGGATGTGCCAGGACGGCCATATCGACCAATTGCTGCAATCTCGGATTGGTGTCATTGGACAGGGCACCCATTTTACTCAGGTTCTTACGGGTTAGACGCAGAATGAACAGGGTAGTTGGCACGATGGTGAATAGGAGGAAGAGCAATACTTTCCAGTGCCCGATGCCTGCCAGGATCAGAGCAAGCAGAAGTAACACGGCCTCCGAAATGATCAGGATAGCAGGAAGGATCAATTGGTCGGCAGATTGCATGGTTACCATGATCACTTCGTTGATCCGGTCGTAACTCGTCTTCGTTTTTTGAGATACCTCATCCGGATCAAGTTGTTCGATGATCTTCTGATCGGCAAACTTCCCGGCAATGGCATACGCCCCTGCTATCAGGTTGTTAAAGAGCAAGGAGGTGATTCCATTTTTGAACAGGAAAACGCCAAATAATAAAAATAGCCTCTCTGAGAAATCCAATTCACGAATAACAGCGTCAAATCCAAAAGGCAAAAAAGCTCCGGAAGCGTTTCCGGAGATCACCTCACCCAAAATCTTATAGAGGACCAGAACGGCCAGTAGATCAAGTACCACCAGGAAGGTTGCACTTACCACAAGGCGGAAGAATTTTACCCTCGATGGAACGGGCAGTTCAAAAAATGCGCTGCGCAGTGCGTGATAGAGGGTTTTGTTCACATCAGTATTCCCTTCGTTTCAGCATTTTCAGTAAGTAGGTACCATATCCGCTTTTAGTGAGGGGTTCTGCTATTTTAGTAAGTTGTTCAGCATTAATGAAACCTTCCCGATAAGCAACTTCTTCGATGCAACCGATCTTTAAACCCTGTCGGTCTTCTATAACCTGGACGAATTGTGCCGCCTGCATCAATGAGTGGAAGGTTCCCGTATCGAGCCATGCTGTTCCGCGGTGCATCACACCTACCTGCAATTGACCCCGTTTCAAATACTCTTTGTTCACGTCGGTAATTTCATACTCACCTCTTGGAGAAGGCTTCAAATTCTTAGCTATATCAATAACGCTGTTGTCGTAGAAATACAAGCCCGGTACGGCATAGTTTGATTTGGGGTTGGTTGGTTTCTCCTCAATACTCAATACCTGCATTTCCTCATCGAATTCCACAACGCCGTAGCGTTCGGGGTCGCTCACGTGGTAGGCGAATATTACACCTCCATCGGGATCTGCGTTCGACTTCAACACCCTTTGTAAAGTAGTGCCAAAGAAAATATTATCTCCCAGGATGAGGGCTACTTTATCGTTTCCGATGAATTTCTCCCCAAGTACAAAGGCCTGAGCCAGACCATTGGGCACCTCTTGTACCTGGTAGCTGAAATTACATCCAAGTTGACTTCCGTCTCCAAGTAACATCTCGAAGCGGGGCAGATCCTGTGGTGTGGAAATGATCAGAATATCCCGGATGCCGGCCATCATGAGCGTGGACAGTGGATAGTAGATCATGGGTTTATCGTAAACCGGCATGAGCTGTTTACTCATCCCTAAAGTGATCGGGTGGAGTCGTGTTCCTGAACCACCGGCTAGAATTATTCCTTTCATGTATTATTTGTTTTAGGGATGATCAACGTGCAGCGTACTGCTGTTCGTAATAATTTTGGTACGCGCCGGATGTAACATGCTCCAACCATTCGGAGTTTGCGAGATACCAGTCGATCGTTTTCGAAAGTCCCTCCTCAAATTGCAGAGATGGTTTCCAGCCGAGTTCTCTTTGCAATTTGGAAGAGTCGATCGCATATCTGAAATCATGTCCCGACCGATCCGTAACATACGTTATCAGTTTTTCGCTGCTACCGGGTTCTCTTCCAAGTTTTTCGTCCATTTGTTTGCAGAGTACCCGTATCAGATCGATGTTCTTCCATTCATTATGTCCGCCGATGTTGTATGTGTCACCTTTCTTACCGTTGTGAAAGATCACATCAATTGCGCGGGCGTGATCTTCCACCCAAAGCCAGTCGCGCACATTTTCCCCTTTACCATAAACCGGGAGTGGTTTATAGTTTTTGATATTGTGAATGAAGAGGGGAATGAGCTTTTCCGGGAACTGGTGTGATCCGTAGTTGTTTGAACAGTTTGATATCACTACGGGAAGTTTGAAGGTTTCGTGCCAGGCGCGCACGAAATGATCGGAGCTTGCTTTGCTAGCCGAATAGGGGCTGTTTGGCTGGTAAGAGGTCTCTTCCGTGAAGAATCCTGAATCGCCCAGAGTTCCATAAACTTCGTCGGTTGAAATATGATAGAATAAACCATCCGTCATATCGCCATGTGCTTTGAATGCATTGAGCAGGTTCACCGTTCCGATCACGTTGGTGATCACAAAGTCCATGGGATTCAATATGCTCCGATCCACATGACTTTCCGCGGCAAGGTGTATAACCCCATTGAACTTTTCTTTTTCAAAGAGTTGGAGCATTGTGTCGCCGTCGGTAATGTCGGCTTTTAGAAATCGGTAATTCGGTAATTTCTCAACATCCCGGAGATTTTCCAGGTTACCGGCATAGGTGAGTTTGTCGAGGTTCACGATCTCGTAGGTGGGATACTTCCGAACGAACAATCGCACCACATGTGAGCCAATGAATCCGGCTCCGCCGGTTATCAGGATCTTCTTCATAATCACAGGTCTTCTACCTGAAGTAAAGTAACTTCAAAAATAAGGGTTTCATTAGGGGGTATACGCCCGGGAATTCCCTTTTTGCCATAGGCCAACTTAGGTGGGATCACAAAACGATAGGTGCTTCCAACGGTCATTAAACGAATTCCCTCATCCATCCCGCTTACAACCTGCCCTCTACCCAACACGAAGGTGAAACCTTCGGCGGAACTGGAATCGAATACCTGTCCATTTTGGAATGAACCGAGATATGCAATGGTAACCCGACGATTGTTATAAGCTTGTTCCCCATCTCCTTCTTGCAAAACAGCGTATTGGAGGCCGCTAAAAGTTTTCTCTAGATCCTGACCGTAGCAGTTGAGTACACCGGCCAATGAGTTGAGAAGCAGGATGAAAATAGGACCTAGGGGCTTCATTGTTTGATCACATTATGGACTTCTATTTCCAGAACAATGGTTGTGAATGGAGGTATCATTGGCGGCATTCCTCCCTCTCCAAAGGCCAAAGCATATGGGATTATAGCACGAATCTTTTCACCACCCTTCATAAGGGTTAGTGCCCTGGTGAGTCCGGCGATCCGGCGCTGGTCGCCAACCATGAACTTCCAGTAGTCTCCCTGCTTGGATTGTTGAATGATCTTTTCTTCCAAAGTGTAGTAGAGGTAGCTGATCTCTACGCTATCTCCGATCTCGATCGCAGGACCGGCCGGAACCGATGCTGTAAGTCGCTCCCATTTGATACCTGTGCTGTCTGTTTGCAATTCCCAGTTCTTGCGTTCAATAAAGGCATTGATCTTCTTCAACTCTTCCTCGTTCATATAGATCGCATTTTCGATCGGGTTCATTATGCGGTCACAGCCCAGATAAAGTTTCACATCCTCTCCCGGATTTACACCTTTTGGAAGATTCATTCCATGGTGTGCGAAAAAAGAATCGGCTGCTAATTGAAACAATGCGCTATCGCCAACATGCAAGTAACTGAGAGCTTCGTGAAAATCTCCCGGATAGATCGGCTTGAAACGTTCGAAGAGGAGTTGGCGATCGAGCAGCACCGAATCACGTATGTTTCGGATCACCATGTTCAATGCATAAACATCACCAACACTTCCGGTTTTGCCCGTGGATTCTGTGTGAAAGAAGTGGTACCGCAAGCCGCTTGGTGCGGTGGTTAACTCCACCGCTTTTTCCTTTACACAGGATTGTAAGGAGCTAATGCTCACGATCAATGCGATACTCAATGGGAGTCTGTATTTATTGAACCAGTTTGTCGGCATATTCCGGTAGAATTTTCAGAAAGCGATCCACAACTTCATCCAGGCTTTCGGTTGAAGAACCTCCGGCGGCATTCAGGTGTCCACCTCCACTAAAGTGTTTGGATGCCAGTTCGTTGCACGGGAAGTCATCCTTAGAGCGAAACGACATTTTGATCAGTTTGGTGCGATCAATGATGAGAACACTGAGTTTGATGCCCTGAATACCGAGACCGAAATTTACAAAACCTTCGGTATCTCCGGTCTGGATGCCAAATTTTTGGATCTCTTCACGTGAAAGTGCTACCAGGGCGGTATTGTATTCCGGTAGAACCTGTAGTTTTTCGTAAAGGACGTACCCCATCAGTTTGAAGCGATTGAGGGTGAAATTGTCGTTGAGGTGGGAATGGATCTCATGCGGTACTACACCCCGATCCATGAGGCTCGCAACTATTCGGTGGGTTTGACCACTTGTAGATGAAAAGCGGAATGAACCTGTATCGGCCATTATCCCGGCATAGAGGCATTCGCCGATCGACTTGCTCACTTCGGCTTCTGAGCCAAATTTTACAATAAAATTGTAGATCAGTTCAGAAGTTGAACTCGTATGAATGGTCCAAAAACGATGTGTATCGAATCCAGAAGGGTTTCGGTGATGATCGATCATCACCGTTAAAGCTCCACTTTGATCAACCAGGGCACCCATTTCGTTAATCCGGCTCAGATCATTGAAATCTAGACAGAAGATGAGATCAGCAAGGGCGATGATCTCTGAAGATCTTTCGGGGTTCTCTTCAAAGTTCAGGACACTTTCCTCACCTGGCATCCATTTCAGAAATGCGGGATAATCTGTGGGACTGATTACCTGAACGTCCAACCCACGGCCATTCAAAAAATGAAACAGGCCCAGGGATGAGCCTAGTGCATCAGCATCGGGCTTGTGATGGGTAGTGATCACAATTTTGGTTTCACTCCCGGCAGTGATCAAATGTTCCAGGCCTTGTGTTGTATCTTCTAGTTGAGAAATCATGGAAATTCCGGCAAAACTCGCCAAATCAGATCAACTAAACCTATTTTTGCGCCGTTTTTTAGAAGGACTGGAAAGTATAACAATGGCTGGTAACATCACTTTTACAATGATCAAGCCCGATGCAGTGGCAAACGGGCACATGGGAAACATTTTAAATGATTTCATTCAGGGTGGCTTTAAGGTACGCGCGATGAAATACACCTGGTTGACTGAAGCACAGGCAGGAGCTTTTTACGCGGTGCATAAAGAGCGTCCATTTTACGGTGAATTAGTTGGATTCATGAGTTCCGGACCGATCGTGGCTGCGGTATTGGAAAAAGACAACGCAGTA
The DNA here is from genome assembly GCA_020635435.1 of Flavobacteriales bacterium. Taxonomy (GTDB): domain Bacteria; phylum Bacteroidota; class Bacteroidia; order NS11-12g; family UBA9320; genus VMDK01. Next base: position 804,854 of record JACJZU010000001.1, on the reverse strand, counting down.
GAAGATTTTCGTAAACTTATCGGAGCGACGAATCCGGCTGAAGCGGCAGAGGGTACAATTCGCCGAAAGTACGCGAAATCCATTGACGCAAACGCCGTTCACGGTTCGGACAGCGATGCAAATGCGGAGATCGAAGCTTCGTTCTTCTTCTCTGCTCTGGAGCGATTCTAGAGAAGAATTCGGTAAATTTGCTTTGCCGAATTTAATTGGGCCTATAGCTCTCCCGACAGTTAGTCGGGACGGTTAGAGTGCCTGACTCCCCCGAAAGCTATCGGGGTAGTTGAAAAGGAATAAAAGACGATAAATTGGGCCTATAGCTCTCCCGACTTTTAGTCGGGATGGTTATAGCACCTGACACCCCCGAAAGCTATCGGGGCAGTTGAAAAGGAATAAAAGACGATAAATTGGGCCTATAGCTCTCCCGACTTTTAGTCGGGATGGTTATAGCACCTGACACCCCCGAAAGCTATCGGGGCAGTTGAAAAAGAATAAAAGACGATAAATTGGGCCTATAGCTCTCCCGACTTTTAGTCGGGATGGTTATAGCACCTGACCCCCCGAAAGCTATCGGGGCAGTTGAAAAGGAATAAAAGACGATAAATTGGGCCTATAGCTCAGTTGGTTAGAGCACCTGACTCATAATCAGGTGGTCCCTGGTTCGAGCCCAGGTGGGCCCACTGAATTAAACCTAGACCTCATTCCCTTAGAATTGGAATGAGGTCTTTTTGTTCTCGGGAGCGGCTCCCTTTCGGCAAACTGCCTTTTCTTGATTTAAAGGAATCCATTTCTTTTGAAAAATAGCCAAGTCAATCTGGTAAATTTATTCTACCGCCTTCGAGCATTCTTTATTGGAACATGCGCCGCAGCAGCCACCGGATTCAATATGATTTCGGATATTCATTTTTTTGGCCAGAATTTGTATACCCATGAACAGAGCGCAGAGAAGGGCCAACAGACCTATAGAAAAAACATATGTCAGCATATCAAATTCAATTAATGAGAACCAAACAAGCCGGCAAACCCCATAAATGCCATGCTAATTATTCCCGCAATGATCAGGTTAAGGGCTGTGCCCTCAATTAATTTAGGTATGTTCGATAGTCTTGTTTCTTCCCGAACACTTGCAAGGAGAACGAGCGCAAGTGTAACACCTCCACCTGCACCCAAAGCATATACGAGCCCCTCAACGAATCCGTAACCCTTATTGGTTGAGAATAGTGCAAGGCCGAGTATGGCGCAATTCGTTGTGATCAATGGGAGGAAGATGCCCAGGGCCTTGAAAAGTTCCGGACTCAATTTCTTGATGGCCATTTCAACGAATTGAACACTGGATGCGATCACAATGATGAAACTGATCAGACGCAGATAGGGAGCGTATATCAGAACCCAGGTATTCAGGGCATAGCTGGCGAGAGCGGTGATGACCATTACGAAGATATTGGCCAATCCCAAACGGAAGGCAGTTTCCAGTTTTTGCGTTACGCCGAGGAATGGACATAGTCCAAGAAAGAGGCTCAACGTGAAATTATTCACGAGTAAAGCACTTATAAAGATCCAGATCAACTCGTTCATACTTCAGATTTTGCGATTAGAGCATTGCGTTTATTCCGGCGCTGGATGTACCAATTGAAAAAAAGCAGAAGAAAGCCCAAGGTAAAGAACCCCCCGGGAGGCAGTATCATCACGACCCATGGTTCGAAGGAAGCACCGAACAACGAAAACCCGAATAGGGACCCACTTCCCAGAATTTCCCGAATGATGCCGATGCTGAGAAGGGCAATGGTAAAGCCGGAACTCATACCTGCCGCATCCAGAAATGCGAGAAATGGTCTATTCTTACTCGCAAAGGACTCCTGTCGACCAAGTATCAGACAGTTCACCACGATGAGGGCTATAAATGCTCCGAGTTCTTTGTGTATTTCGGGTGTGAATGCGGCAAGGAAGAAGTCGATTACCGAAACGAACGTGGCAATAATTACAATATAAGCCGTAATGCGCACTTGTTTGGGTATCGCATTGCGCAAGAGGGAAACCAAGATGCTCGAGCAGATCAACACGAACATTGTTGCCACACCCATTGCGAGGGCATTGATGGCCGAGTTCGTCACCGCCAATGCCGGGCACATGCCCAAAACGGCTACAAATACCGGGTTTTCCTTCCAGAGTCCTTTGAGAAACTCTTTTCCCGCCTCCTCGATATTCGCTTCTTCGCTCATTTGTTCGTACTGCTAAGGTTGTTCATATATCCTTCGATGGGACCTCGCCACTGATTCAGGCTGTTGTTGAGCAAATTCACCACAGCTTTCGATGAGATCGTAGCCCCTGTGATCGTCTCAACCTGATGATCCAGCGTTTTTTGCCCGGGCTTCACGGGTTCCAGATCCGACGATGCCTGAAGCGCGATAAAATTCTCCGCAAAGGAGGCATCCTTATAGATCTTATCTCCTAATCCGGGGGTTTCTTTACTATCGAGTACCCGGAACCCGATGATCTGTTGTTGAACGGGATCGAATCCGTATATACCGCTGATGATGTCCTGAAACCCTGCAATGGCTCCAGGTACTGCAAAACCGGTGCTTTTGTTCAAACTGTCAAATCCCTGGTAGATCACAGGCTGATCGCCCGGATCGGAGTTCATTTGGACCAATTTGCCTTCCACGAGTACAAGGGTTTGAAAGGACCGGGTACCCGGAAGAACCTCAAAAACTGCCTTTTGAAGTGCATCGGCTTTGTTTTGATTGATATAGGGCAACGTAAATAAATAGGCACTCACCAATATGAGCCCGGATAGAAAACCGGCAAATCCAAGTGTGAAGATCAAACGGAATGATCCCGGTTCCTGCTGCTCAACTTCCATATGACTCAGATCTTCGTTCATTTATATCCGTATGGTTTGATCTTCGTAAATCGGTTTATCAGCGGCGTACATGCGTTCATGAGTAAAATGGCGTACATAACACCTTCGGGCAATCCGCCCCAAAAACGAATGGTTACGACCAGAACTCCAATTCCACATCCATAGATCCACAATCCCTTGGGTGTTATCGGGCTGGTAACCAGATCGGTCGCCATAAATACGGTTCCGAATAGTAAACCGCCAGACAGGATCATGAAAATAGGATCGGGATATTTGTCCGGAGCCATGACCCAGAATAGGCCGCCAAAAAGTATCGTGGCAGTGAATATGCTGACCGGGATGCGCCAATTGATGGTTTTCGTAACAAGCAAATAGCCCATTACGATGAGCAGCAATGCCCCACTGGTCTCCCCCAGGGATCCCGATATGGAGCCAACCATCAGATCGGGTATAGGTGTTGATAGATGTTCAAACTTCATTCGTGCCAAAGGTGTTGCTCCTGTGTACGCTTCGACCGCTCTGCCCTGAAAAAAGGGTAAGGCCAGATTAGTTCCTTGCCAGGAAAATGTTGTGGCACCCGGTGCCGACCATGTGGTGATCGCCGTAGGGAAGGCGGCTTGCAGGAACGCCCTTCCGACGAGTGCCGGATTGAAAATATTCTGCCCAAGTCCGCCCCAGATCAGTTTGCCCATGGCTATGGCAACAAAACCACCCAGGAAGGACATCCAAAGGGGAAAGCCCGGGGGAAGTGTTAAACCCACTAAGAGCCCTGTAATTAGTGCGCTTCCGTCCCTCAGTGAATGGCCGCGTGTTGGTGATGCAATAAACAGGTACTCAGCGAATACACTGCCTGACGTAGCCGTGAGCACTACAAAAAAGGCACCCATCCCAAAGAAGTATACGGCACTGATCACAAAAGGCAGAAGCGCAAATACCACGCGATACATGATTCGTGGAGTACTTTCTCCTGCATGGAGAAAAGGAGAAGTTGAGACGGTATATGTTCGTTCTCTACTCATTTTTTACTATTTCTTTCTCTAATTATGCCTTTTGCTACACGGAAACTTTGAACCAGAGGAATACCTGAGGGACAAATGAATGAGCAGCTACCGCATTCGAAACAATCGAGTACATGGTGATCTTCCATATCGGCCCAAAGTCCTTTTTTGGCCAATATCCCCAATATGGATGGATTCAGGAACATTGGGCATGCTTCAACACACTTCCCGCATTTGATACAATTATATTGATCCAGTGAGCTCACATGTTCCTGCTCCAGAAAGAGCATTCCGGAAGTGCCCTTCACAACCGGTGTGTTCAGTGTTTTCTGAACCATTCCCATCATAGGGCCTCCGAGCAACATCCGCACGCTGCTCAGATCGCGACTATTGATGCCACCGCAGAACTCCACCACATCTTTCATTGGAGTTCCGATGGGTATCCGAACATTTGCCGGTCGGTTGATTGCAGATCCGCTGATGGTCACAACCCGTTCGATCAATGGCATCCCTTTGCGGAACCAGTGGCTTATAGCACCTATCGTACTCACATTGCTAACCATGAATTCCAGATCTATTGGTAAATTACCACTTGGCACTTCCAACTTCTCAATTGCCGTGATCAGCATTTTTTCAGCCCCTTGAGGATACTTGACCTGCAGGGATATTACTTCGATGGGAAGTTTGTCAGCTGAAATGCGGTCTCGCAAGATCTGGATCGCATCCGGCTTGTTAGCCTCAATACCTATGTAAACTTTTGAAGCTTTCACAAAGGAGTTGAGAATCATTGTCCCATCCAGAATTGCATCTGCTTCTTCGACCATGGTGCGGTGGTCGGAAGTGAGAAAGGGCTCACATTCGCAACCATTGAGAACCAAATAACTACATGTTTTCCCCTCCGGAATCGCAAATTTCACATGTGCAGGAAAGGCTGCACCTCCCAGGCCTACGATACCTGCATTTTGAATTGATTGAATGAATTCCGGTGTGGTCAATGCTTCCGGTACCGGGGGCAATTCAGTCCGGAGCAATTGTGGAGAGTACGGATCGGTTTGTATGCGTATGGCCGGAACCATAGCACCGGTGATCGTTTCGGATAGCTCGATGCCTAAAACAGTTCCGTCTACAGGGGAATGCAATGCTACTGAGACGAAGCCTGTGGGTTCGCCGATCATTTGCCCTCGTTGTACCCGATCCCCTTTCACAACGATCGCCCGGGCCGGTGCACCTATGTGCTGTCCGAGGGGTAATACCAACTCGGAGGCGAACGGCATGCGCTCAATCGGTTTACTTTCGGTGAGGCCCTTGTACTCTTCCGGATGTACACCGTGACGAAAGGTGGCTATGTTCGACGCGATACTCATTTGCCAACACCGGATAGTTGTACCAGTTTATTCTTGATATCAGCTTTTATTTTGAGCAACATAGCCTGCTCCAGTTGGGCGCGTTCCATTTCCCACGATCTCTCGAGTTGTTCTCGTTCCTTCTCGAATTCCGTCCGAAGGTCTTTTTCAAATTGAGCACGGATCTTCTCCGGGAAATTTGAATGCATCCCGGATAATTCCATGGCAAAGCGCAATTGATTCGCCTTTAATTCTGTTAAATACACTACAAAATCGTCTACCTCCAGCCATGATAGATGGTGATCTTCTTCCTTTCGGATAACAACAGGTACTTTTTTACTTCTTGATTCCGGGTCCAATTCGAGGTATTGGGCCAATGGGAGGCATCGATCGGTATAAGGGATCTGTTTGAAATACTTCTGATACGCACTGCATGTGCGCAGAAAGTCGGCCCAGGTAAAGGCATATTCCATTTCTTTATCTACCCCTTCCGAAAGGAATGTAATCCGGATACTATTCCAAATGCCTTGATAATCAATTTTTTCTGAGATTTCCAAGCCCTGTGCTATGGTTTTAACTGCTCGCGACGGCCTAAAAATGAAATCGAAACCGCCCCTGCATTCATCGGCATATTCTACAATTTGCAACCATTTACTATGATGGGCCTTGACTTGCTGTAGATTTGGAATGGGGGTGATGAAAACGGAACTTTTTCTTTCGGACCAGCAGCTCAGCATGCCGGAGTAAACCTCTGCATGTCTATACAATGGAATCCGGGCCAGGTATGCAGTTCGACGAAGGAAAATTTCAGAGAAAGCAGCGAATAGGTCACTCTGCGTTTCCTGGATCGGATTATTCGGTATACGCTCCATTACCAGGCAACGCAATGGAAATTTCCCTCCTAAAGCCGCAGCGAGAAATTCGGGACTCTCATGTGCGATCGTATGATCTGTTGCTATAAGACAAACCGGTGGTATGAAACCTCGCTCTTCTTCCGACAGATGTTCAAACGTCAAATTGGCGACTATCTTGTCGTGTTTGTCTGGATCATAGCTGCCATTGGCCTCTAATTCTGCACGGTAAAGAATTTTCAAGTTGTCGAGAATCATTTCCGCCTGGGACTCATTCAACGATCTGGCAGAATCAAGAGCTGTTCCAGAAGGAGCAATGAATGTTGGAACACTGAATGCGTTCCATGGATATTCGTTCAAGTAGGCCAGAGATTCATCCAGAACAATGCTATAAAGCGCTCGGCCAGAACCTTGAGCGCCCGATTCAAGAACAATATCTAATTTCTTGAGATCTTCGAGTAACCTCAGCTTTCTTCGAAGGCTGCGTGCATCTACTTTACTTAAGGCAGTAGAGGTCTTCCAATCTGCAAGAATTTGTTCCAGCGGGACTTCTGAGGAACCTGAGCCGATGGCTCCCATTAATTCGTCCAGATCACCCTTGGGTACAGCGTTGCTCAATTGTTCCCTTACCCGGTCAGATAGTTTGGGGATGCAGTTTTTAACCCGTTTACGCAATTGGGCATGCTTGGTTTGAAGCAATTGTTCGCCAATCGCAAGGAAAGAGCGAATGATCGTGCGTTCAGGGATCTGATCATCGTTGCCAGCACCTCCGCTATAGGAACGTGTGAAGTGCCTGCTCAGGAAAGTTGCGGCGAGTGTACTGAAATTTCTTTCGGAACTCAACTTTCGGATCGTTTCACCGGCGGTATCCGGTAATTTGTGTAGGTTCAGAAATGCTTCGCGCATGCGCATTTCCGACCGCCCATTCTTTTCGATCATACGTATGGCACCGGGTTCACAGGAAGTTTCACAAATTCCACAGGCCGTACAACTGTCCGGATCGAAGGCCAGTGAAAAGAGCAAACCGCTGCCAATTTCTCGTTTTTCGTACTCTGCAAACCAATTTTCAGTTCGTGCAAAGCGCGTATTTGGAATGACTTCGGCAATTGTCTCAAGTTCTGATCGCAGTTCCAGGTTTTCAGGTTTTTCAGGACCAAGGGTTTCAAGGAACCTAATACTCGCACTGCGAATTGCGACAGGCATGTCGAGATCGTTCCCAGCCATAGTAAGTTCTTCCGATAAGAACTCCAGATAGTTCTTCCTGAGGGGCATGAGCCGTCGAATGGGTGAACCACTTGTATTACAAGCCTTGATCGCAGTTTCCAACAGATCATTTGCTTTCAGCATGATCGCCGGTATTGCGTTATGCGGGCAGTGAATTAGGCACTCACCGCATGCCGTACATTCCGATGCCTGATATTCCGGTATTAGCGTTTTGGCTTGTAAAGGGTTTGAAAAGAGTGCAGTCGCTGGTGGGATGGTGTTCAATTGTCGGAATGGATCAGCAAACGCCTCATTCAACCCTGGCAGGATTACGTCATCGTTGAAACGACCGATGCGAGAGAAAGGAGCGCCCCGATCGGAAAATTCCCGAACATGAAGCGGTATGTTTCTATTTGAATCAAATGAAGTTGGTGATAACGGAATAGGGATGCTTTTTTCTTCAAGATCTGCAACCAAACGTTTGGAGTGCTGCAGGAGTACCTCGTGTTTCGGCAGAACAGATCCTTTGATGCTGAGGGGAATGTCCAGCCAGAACAGGTCGGGGTATTTCCCTTTGCCGAGTTTTTGCAGTAAAGCATCTACGGATTTCTCATTCGGACGTAGGTTGTAAATGCAGTTGCTCATCTTCACCGCGGGCAACAGGGTCTTCATTTCCCGCAGGAGCCAACCTTGTCGGCCCGATTTCATCGATTCCAGCACACAGATCTCACGTGTATTCTTCAGAGCGTGTTCCAACCCGTCGGGAAGTGGATATAACTGCGACAATCCGATCCAGGTCCACCCGCTGCCTTGCACTGTTTTCTGACCAGTGAGAACGTTGTGCAGTTCTTCATCGGTAAAATCGGCAAGGATCACTTTGTGACCGGCATCTTTTCCAAGTTGAGAAAATGCAGGGATCGTTTCCGATCGTTTCAGCTCATCCCGGAACTGTTTGATTCGCACGGCCAGTTCCCGGCTGTTGTATTCGTAGTTTGAGGCGAGTTCGAGTCCAAGTTCTCTCCGATCCTTCTGACTCCCCAATGCCACAGCCTGATCCACGTTGAACCAAATTGGTATCCGTCGTCTTTTCTTTCCAAAGAGGAGTTCCTGTAAAGGGGATGGGGAAGTGATGACTGATGAAGAGGCTGGCAGTTTCAGGGGTAGAACCGTTGAACGAGATGTGTCGATAACCGAGCTTTCGAGTAGAAAGAGTATCACCGGTCTCAATTCCTTCTCGGCAAGTTCGTGGGCAAGTTCGAGTGAATTACCTATATTGATCCAAGAACCGTTTTGTATCAAAATTGTACCCGTATCTGCCCATTTGGCGATGTGCAGTTTGTGGTGTTCATGAAGTATGAACACGGCAGGAGTGCGCAGCCGATTCATCGCTTCCAGTGTGTCGGAAAGGCCCCTTATAGTTTTGCCGTTCAAAATGGCGAGAACTCGCTTACCTGCAAGTGCCGCAGATAGAATTATTCCGGTATTCTCGAGGAGATGCATCGGGCAATTCCCGAACGCACGAACTGATCCATCTGCAGCTACATCAGTGAAAATGACATCGCAAACAGCGGACTCTATTTCGCACAATTGAGTAAATCGCTCTTCCAGGTAGTTCCTTGTTTCCATCCCTTGTTATTGATAATAAGTATCCTCGTCGTATCCAATAAATTCAACTCGCCCGGGTTCATTTGTTTCAGATTTAGTCAATTCAAATTGAGATACAGAATCCAGCCAGACTATCGCTCCGGTCGGGCAACGTTTCGTTGCTCCGTGAGTTGCCAGTTCATATTGTCCGTAGTTGATCCTTGCCAGGCCATTTCGGATCTCGATCAAGCCGGGAGCGGCATCTGCAGCACATCTTCCGCATGCATTGCAGGCAACCGAACATTTATCGGTGGCCGCGGTTCCTTCGAGGAGTGATTTGCATTGTACGATCAGTTTATGTTCAATTGGCATAAGCTGAAAGAGATCTTTGGGGCATATTTCGACACAATCGCCACAGGCCGTGCATTTTGAAGGGTCTACGTGTGGGAGGGCATCTTCGCCCATCCGAATGGCATCGAAATCGCAAATTGTAGCACAGTCTCCCAGCCCCAGACAACCCCAATTACAATCCTTGGGTCCACCGGCTACTACAGCTTCACCACGACAAGTGGAAAGCCCCCCTTTGTAATCTGCCCTATTGTGGGCTTCATCCCGACCCCCGGCACATAAGATACGAGCCACCATCTTTACGGCATCTCCGGCCTCAACACCAAGGTAGTTCGCTATTCGGTCCAGGGCCTCTTCGGAACTGACCGTGCACTTGGAAGGTTGCAATTCTCCTTTTACGACAACTTCGGCAAAAGCGCGGCAACCTGGCATACTGCAAGCACCGCAGTTCGCTCCGGGCAACATGGCCTCCACCCGGTCGATCCGGGGATCTTCATAAACCTTTAGTTTTTTGTAGGAAATGGCAAGAATGGTCGAGAACAGAAGTCCCAGACCCATCACAATTCCTATTGATATGAAGATCTCGCTCAACATGATCAGTTAAAAGGTTCTGCCCGCTTCACCCATTCGTCGAGGTGCGGTTCATCCGGATTGAAAGGACTACCGGGGTGGATACATTGGGCCGGACAATTCTCAGCGGCCTGAACTAAATTGGCATAAGTACCCGCCTTGGCATCCTGTATCACGGCCTGTTTGTCTTCGTTGTATTTGAACTGAAGTGGGTATTTATCTACGCAATCGTTGCAGGAAGTGCATCGGAATGTTTCCAGCCAGGCCTCGCTTGATGCTGCTTTCGGTACCGTTTTTTCCTCGACCTTTTCCTGCTCTGTATCGGGTTCAGATGTTGATATTACCGCCGAAGTTTTGGCAACTACTTTGGAAGATGATTGCAAGGGAAGATCATCCAGATTGAGCAATACGTCGGCCAGTCGTTCCATGGCTTCACCTGCAGCAGATTCCCGTGCGACAGCGATCTCCCGTTCAAAGCTTGCCTTCAAGGCATCGATTTCCCTTTCTTTTTCCGCATCCCAGGTTGTTTTGGCTTTGTAGAGAGCCTCGTTTACGTGGTAGGAGTTCAATCCACCCAATTCCTGAATGAAATTCCAGTAGTCCAGGCGTTCCTGGCAGGAAACGGCCCACATATAGGGCATAGCCCCACGTTTCAATCGCCTTTGTTCATCAACAAGCCAAATGAATGGAACCTTTCCACTAAGTTCATCGTCCCTAAGTTCAAGGAACTCATTAACCGGGATCAGGTGTTCGGTGGCATAGGCTTCAGGAACTATGAACAATTCGTCAATTTTTTCGCGTGTAAGAGCTTTATAATCGGCATATGTGAAGGACACTTGCATTTCGCGTGGAGCACCATCCACATCTTCGTACTTGAATGAATACGTAGGCCAGTTCTTGTCCGGTTGAGGATTACCGGAGATGTCGAATCTGCTTCCCCATTGTTCGCCTTTCTCGATATCATAACTCAAATAGGGGAAGTACCGACTTTCAACGGCAGCGTTGATCTTGAGCAAATTGATGCGTGTATCGGAACCAATTGCAGGAACGAGAATTTGCATGACCGATGGCGTATTGGCACGCATGGATGCCCCGATACCGTCGAAGAGCAATTTGCTCTGATCGCTTCCGCATTGCAAGGTATGGGCAGATCGGTGGGATATGCTCAATGCGGCAAGTTCCTTTCGGAATGATCGCGATGCTTCTTCCCAGTGTACATCGGGGTCGGCCTGGCTTGCGGTTCGGTCCGTGAGGGCAACCACTTTAATGAGTTTGTTGGAACTCAAACAGTCGCTGAGGCAACTCAATCCATCGCCTAAAAGAGCTGTTGAGGAGGTGATCAATACTATGGGGTGAAAAAGATTGAGCTCGTCTTGACTCAATTTGAACCATTTGAGATGATTAAAATAATCGTCGTGTACGTCGACGACGTATTGATCGTCCAGCTCCAGAGCTGCTTTACGGTGGGCGATGATCTGAGTGGTGAATTTATTGATGTTGCGATCGAACTCCTTTCTGGCAAGTTCAAATGCATTTTTCAGATCAGTTTCCTCAAGGGTTGCATTCGGAAAGATCTCTTTCAATTCGTGTATTTCCGCCCGATCCTGCGTAGTTACGAGGTAGGGTTTCTCTACATTCCAGTCGAATTCCACAGAGCGCAACAGGTCTATAAGCGTCTTAATGCGATTGATGCGTGATTCCGACATGAGTTCGGACCCTTTTTTCGGACTGAGTTCCTCGATCTTATCGAGCACCAGGAATTCATTGGCGAAATCCAGATCCTCCTTTTTAACGAGTTTTCGACCTGCCTTCTCGGTTTCTTGAAAGAGTCTTTCTTCAAGTTTGGAGATCTGCTTTTGAACTGCAGATACAAAAGCCGAGCGCAGGCGTTTTTTATCCTGAAGATGTTCCCCTATGAAATACAGTGGAGCAGAATGGTGGAAGTTGTACAGCTTTCCACCAATAGGAAGTCTGGCATTAAAATCTGCCAGATCCTTGCGGAATCGCTCCCCTTCTTCGTGGTGTACGTCCAATTGGCCAAGCTTGGCAATTGCGGCATCGCGGATCGGGTCAAAATCGTAAGACCCTTTTTGTAAAGAAGCTACTTCCCGGAAATAGGATAAGAGTCTGGGCAGGTTCTGCCCCAGGATCTTGGGAGCTTTTTCCCCGAATGTCAGGTTGAAGGTGTTCTGAAGTACCTTTTCCAACGAGTTGGGTGATTCCCCGTTCGCCGGGCAATAGAATGGGTAATCCGTATCCCAGATGCCACTCTCGAGGTATGGTGCCAAGAGGGCGGGTACCAGAACGCCATTATGCATTTCCGGTTTTTCACCCGTTCGGTAAAACTGTCGGAGGACTTTCCAGAAATCCTTGATTTCTTTTTCGGAGGCCACATCTTCAGCTTCCAGATGAATTGGTCGCTTGATCTTCCGTTCCTCTAATCGCCGGGCTACTTTGTCTTCCCTGAAGGTACCTTCTTTCAGGAATTCGCTGAATGAGATCTCTTTGGACATGGCGGAAGTTTAAATGGCGAAGCGATCGAGGTGGGCGTTCAAACCCGCCAGTCGTTCATCGTTGGTCATATCCAGATTGCTGGTTCCATAGAGATCGTAGCGTGGCGCATTCTTATCCTGATAAAAGAGTCCGATAGCTACCTGATCTTCAAGTTCCGCATAGAATCGGGCATTATTGATGTCGGCAGGGTCGTGTTTGATAATGGTCGGGAAGGAATTGCGAACCTCATCGGTAACTTCGATACCATCTTCATGATCGAGCAGAGCCAACATGTCCCTATTTCCAACATCGGCACAGAATCCATCCTTCATCCAGATCGGGCAGCGTTGAAGGATGCGCACAAAGGCAAATCCCGGGTGCTGATGGGCTTTTTTAATGGTCTCGTACATATGCGCCGGCTGCCAGTCGGCAGTTTGTGCCACGAAGGACACATTGGTGAATCCAAGCGTCGTTTGAATTGGATTCATTGGAGGTAACACGGATCCCCGGGGGTGCGTGTTTGAACTTGTGCCAAGCGGACTGGTGGGTGAGGTTTGTTTCTTGGTTAAACCATAGATCGAATTATCGAAGAGGAGAGCCACCATTTTCATATTGTATCGGAGGGCATGTACCCAATGTCCGGCTCCGATGGAGCAACAATCTCCATCGCCCGTGATCACGAAAACATCCAGATCGGGTCGCCGGAATTTAACGCCTTCCGCCACCGGGAATGCCCTGCCATGCAAACCATGAAATCCGTAGGTCTTCATGTAATGTGGAAATCTGCTGCTACACCCGATCCCCGAAACGAAAACCGTCTTTTCAGGGGGCAGTTGTTCTTCCCTGCATAACTTTTGAACGGCTGTTAGGATGGCATGATCACCACAACCCGGACACCATCGTGCCGTACTGCTTTCGTAGTCCTGTATGCTGTAATAAACTTCGGGAAGGTCGAGATCAATAAGGTCTGCTTTGATACCTATCATGACTGTTGTTCTTTTAATTGTTGTTGATATTGGGCAAACATGCGTTTGACCATGTTATAAATTCGGATCGGACTCATTGGCTGTCCGTAAACATTACTGTAGCAATCTATGTCGATGAGTGTCTGTGCTCTCAATACGGTGGCGAGCTGAGCATAACGTCGGTTTTCATAGGTAATGAGTGGTCGACCAACGGTATCGCTGTAGTTGAGCTCAACTGTAACAACCTTTTGGAATCGCTGCATGATCTTCTTCAGATCGGGTTCCATTGGACTCAGAAAATGCAGATGTAAACTGCTCACGCTCAACCCATCGGCACGTGCTTTTTTGACAGCTTCCTCGATCGCTCCGCGTGTGGATCCCCACCCTACCAACAGCAGGTCGCCTTCTTCTGCACCAAATACTTTCGGCGGTTTCAGTGATTGCTGAAGAGCAGCCAATTTGCGGCTTCTTGCCTCTGCGGCCCTTTGGTTGATAGAAGGGTCGTAGGCCACATGGCTGTCTTCGTCGTGGGCCAGACCTGTAACTGTGAACATTCCGCCTTTTTGTCCGGGTATTGGCCGTTTACTTAAACCGGTTTGTGGATCCCAGGCATAAGGACTTAAGCCTTCGGTCCAGGGAGTTTGATCGATGGAAGGCGCAAACCAGTCCTTCGACACTTTGGGTCGTGGGAAGGGCTGAACTCCTGTTGCGAGATTGGCGTCGGTAAGCACAAATACCGGGGTTCTGAAGGATTCGGCCAGTTTACGGGCGAGGATAACAAACTGAAAACACTCCTCAATGGTTGAAGGGGCTATGATCACCTTAGGGGCATCACCTGCCGCTCCGTAGAGTACGGAAAGCAAATCGCCCTGTTCAACTTTTGTTGGTAGTCCGGTCGAAGGGCCTCCGCGCTGCACGTCCACAATAACCAACGGGATTTCGGCCATTACCGCGAGTCCGATAAATTCTGTTTTCAAAGCGATCCCCGGGCCGGATGTAACGGTAAGTGCTGTTTTTCCGGCGTAGGAACAACCGATCGCAAATCCGATTGCGGCAATTTCATCTTCCGCCTGATGGACTTTCCCTCCTGCCGATTCCATCATTTCCGCTAAACCGTGGGAAACGGAGGTGGCAGGAGTGATCGGATACATGGAACACACATCAAAACCGGCAGCCATAGCACCTAAAGCGATGGCCTCATTGCCATTCATTACCACCATTTCCTCATCCGTGGCCATGGAGGGTATGGAGAAGTGGAGATCCATATTGGCCCTTGCCCAGTTGTAACCCGATTCGAGCAAACCGATATTGTCGGTGACGATCTTCTCTGCCTTTTTCTTAAAGATCTTTCGGATCTGGCTGCGAGCCTCATTCATGTCACGATCATAGATGTAGCAAAGCATTCCAAGCACCCACATGTTCTTCCCTTTTCGGGCATCGCGAACTACTTTCAAACACTCTTCTTCCATTGGGATCTCGTACACAGCAGCTCCCATTTCACGGAACTTGGCAACATCTTCCGTATATGCCGTGCGGATCTCCTCAAGCGGGTCATTCGCCCATTTGTTTTCGATCAGCAAGTAGGTTCCGGGCTTGTAGGCCTTTTGTTCCAACCTACCGTACAGAACCTGTTCATTCAGGGCCACGACAAGCTGGGCATGATCGCCCATGTTGGTGATCTTCTCCGAACCGATCCGCACGCGGATCCCGGACGCACCGGCTCTGGAACGGGCAGGTGGCTGAATTTCCGCGGGTATGATCTCTACTGTCCAAACACCATTACCCATTCGTGCAGAGATTGCCCCCAAACTCTGTCCGCATTTTTGCGCTCCTTCACCGGAGTCGCTCACGATTTCTATGATCGCCTCGTCGAGAACCACAGGTTCCAGCATAATGTCCTGTTCCGTTCCGTTTCCGATAACTGCATCCATAATTCAATCAATTTGAATTTCCGAAGATTCAGCACGGGGAGTGGAATTGATATGATGAACTTCAGTTAAGCGCATGACGTATTGCACGTTTTCGCCAACGAATGTGGTTTTTGACACAAAATCGCGATTAAATCGCAGTTCGTCCGAAGGTTTTTCCTCCGGGAACTGCGCGCATTACCCGTATTGAACTTGTATGAAAAAAGTCGATCTGAACCCGATCGGTCCTACAGTATCATTTGAGCATGTCTGAGGCCAGGTCGGGTTGTTCGGCATCGAATTTCATGCTGCGGATCTGATTGAGATATTCGAGGAATTCATTTGAACCAATTACCTCAACTTCTCCGGGAAACCCCAACACAAAACGGCCGGGAGCTTTGAAATCCTGAACCTTTGTTTTGAAGCGGTAAAGGTTCGAATCGGGTAGTCGTTCGATGAACAAACGACTCATTGGGTATTCTTCTTTTAGAAGCAAACAGGCCCGCAGGCTCAAATTCATTTCGATGATCTTTCCAAGGTCCTTGCTTTGAAAACCGAAAACATCCGGTTTGTAGAATTCATGACGATCCTCAAATTCCCATTCCCTTGAAAGGATCTCAACCGCTGAGATACGCTCAATGTTGAAATATTTATTTTCCATACTCTCGGGCTCGAATGCCGAGAGCGAAGTATAGTTATCGGTAAAACAAAAAGGTTCAACGACCCTGTCGGAGATACTCTGTGAATTGGCTGAGAAGTAATTCTTCAGGATCACTTGTTTCCTGTTTAGAATGGCTTTGGTGAGATCGTCAATTATCCTGGCGAGATGAGCCTTGAAAACGTGATTGGTGCCAACTTGCACTTCAGAGTATCCTGAAATTTTCTGTACTATGCTTTGACTCAGATGGTTGTCATTGCCAACGGAGTACAACATCTTCATCAGAAAATCGATCTCCTGTTCGGTAAAGGGGGCAGTAAGTTCGCCAATTCCGGATTCGATCAGATATCGCCCATTCTCGTCTTTGATAACCGGAAATCCGATCTCGCTCAGCAGATCCAGGTAGCGGTATACGGATCGTTCAGAGATCTCCAACATGCCGGCAAGATTTCGGCAACTCTTGGGAGGTGATGCCTTGAGGAAATTGATGAGCTGAAAAACCCTGTAAATCCGCTTCTGATTGTACATGAAAGAAATCTTTCGGACAAATCAAACCATTAGGAATTATCAAACAATACCCCTGACCCTATATGGCAAAATAATTCTCCACTATTTCAATTGTGCAAAAGCAGGGATCTAGATACTGATCCTTGAGTAGCAGGATCACATCAACCGTGTTTTCAGATACTTAAAGCCATAAGATCGCGCGTGTACAGCGTTACTTTAACTAAAATAATGGCATCCCGACCAAAAACCATCAACCGTTTTTCTTTAGTTTACATCCAGTTAAATATGGCATTAAACCGACTTTGTCTGACCGTAAGGCTTTCACACAAGGTCAGCCTTCTCTGCGGATCCCCATAAATGAAGATGAAACAGGAGCTCAAGTATTCCTGAGGAATTACTAATTGCGGGCTGATTTTGTGAATAAGTAATGTTGAAATTTATGAACAAGTGCATAAAGTGAGGAGTCCATTTTTGAAAATTTGGCATAGACAAAGAGCGAATTGAAGAGCATCGGAAAATGATGCTCCGATGCATTATGGGAATTTTTTTTGATAAAGGGTTCAAGGTTAAGTAGGGGGACTGTCCGATATGAATTTTCTGGATCAACCAAAGCACGAATACACCTACACGGATCTGTATAGGTATAAACAACTCACAGGCATTTGCAATTATGGGCCTGAATTTAAAAAGGTATATCCCTTGGGGTCTGAATACAATCCTAAAGCCCTGAAGGATTATATTAATTGGAAATCTGAACCTCCACCCTTTGAGTATTACCCGAATGCATTTGATCTTTTTCGCAGTCAAACAAAAGAGCAATTTGCACGGAGCGTTGAATTCCTTGAAGTGTTGACCCGCCATTATCTTGAAAATGGCATCTCCCTTTTTGATATGGAGATCGTTCACGAAAGCCTGATAAACCTTGCACTGATCTATGGGATTTACAGAAATAGATGTCGTTATTCGATCGAGGAGGTAGTCAACAGATCGAGCATTGATGAACTGCAAGACGAGCGCTATCTGTTTTGTGCTCTTTTTCTCCGATATGACGAGCCCAGGATCTTCACGAGGCGTGTTTATACGCTGGACGCAGAGGCACTTGAGGTGTTGATGGATTTCTTTGAGGGTAAAAGTGTACGCAATAATCTTCCATACCCGGTGAGTAGGGAGGAATTTCACACACTCTTTTACGCTTTCCCCGAAGAATTGAACCCATGTGTAGAGTTCATTGCAACATTTAGTCCCAGGAAGTTTCTGAGAAAAATGATTCTGTTGGTGAAGTTAACCAACGGAGTAGAGAATAGCGCAGATGTGTTCTCGCAGATCGTCTTTTTCTCTGAATACATGAGGAAAGATCCGGACATTTTCATGTTAGATCTGAATTTCTGGAGGCGTTTCGTTGAGATCTGTGCGACGAATAGTAATAGTCGGAATGTTCATTGGTACCATTATCTCGTTCAGGAATTTGAGGATGACCGGTACTCGAACGGCTATCTATACCCCCTGAAAGTGAAGAGTTTCGAGAGCCTTGTTCAAAAGGCCATCGATGTTACCTTGTCAAACGATAAGGACTTTACGCACGTATATATGGATGAATTCATTTGGGATAAAGGACTGAAGGAGTCCCTGTTCATCGATCTGGGAAATGAATCGTACCGAATAGACGAACTGGGTTCGCACAAAGAGTTGATCAAGGAGGCAAACCAGCTCCAACACTGCGTAGCTGAACGCACGCTATATTATGCCAGTCGTATGAAGCGTGTATTCGGGCTGCGGGTTCGCAAAGGTGTTGAATACATACCATGTATCACAATTGAAGTTCGTCGGGGGACCATCGTTCAAACCCGTGGATTTCAGAACAGATCTACATCCGAATTGGAAGACAAGGTGATCGGATTATTTGCCAAAAAGCTTCGATTTAAGCTTGCACCCCGACATGATCGTTGCCCTGAACCCCTTTTAAATCCGATCGATTTCTAGCAGACAACTTTATATACATCTGTAGTGTTTCTTGGTATACCTTTAATGTGCATACCTCCGGCCTGAGGTATCACTTCTTTCAGATCGAAGGAAACACAGGTTTTGGGTAGTCCTTCAAAAATCAAAGTGAATTCAATCGATTGGAAAGGCCAGAGATCAGTCCAGGTAGGATACATACTCACGCCTTCTGCATGCACGAGCGCACTCCGGTGATCTGAATCCAGATCGAAGAGATAAGTACTCGGCCAAATACGAATTCGACCGCCAAATATGCCGATTTGAACAGTGCAGTGAACAATTACTTGCGATTCGACCGCCATTTGCTCTTCCGCATCTACGAGCAATTTCTCATCGATCTCGCGCACAGGTGTTATCAGAGGGGGAGCACTATTCTTAGGCGGGTTTACCTCACAATTTTGAGATGTGCTTATTGAATGCGTGTAGCAGGATGGTCGGGAGACAGCGGTTTGGCAATTCGTTCTTTTCATGAGCGTATATTATAGATACGTTTGAAGTTCAGCGTCTTGAAGATTCAGTCCTTCATTTCCTTAATTCCTAGTACTCCAAAGAGCCAATTTTCCAATAGTTTTTGAATAAATTCAAATTTCTCTTTTGGCAAATGATCAATGTTAAATGAACGGGCATTTGCATGCACAAACCGTATTCCGGAAGAGTAATCTTCTTGTTCCTTTACACTGGATTCGTTCGGCACACAGGAGATGTCGGCGCGGTGGTAGTTCGGATGGCCTTTTGTGTTGGCCAACTCATTAGCGTTGTGAGGTGAATCTTTCATAATGCAACAATTTTTTTAAAAGTTCAAAATGTCGCATCAAGAAGCATGAGGGTGATCGCTCATCACTTTTGGGCCTTGCCCCTCATCGTCTTACCACCGTGCCATGAGCAGGTCGGTTGGTATCGCAGCTGCGATTCTTGATGACTTAACGAGTACAAAATTGCGAAGAAGAAATAATCGAAGCAACCGCAAAATGATTCGCATTGAAAAAAGTCGGACAAATAGGGTCAAACTACATATTTTCTCATAATACTCTGCGATCTGACAGGATGCAGATTGATTTGAACCATTAATTTCGGAAACTGACAGAAATTATTCGTGCTATATGAGTGAGTTGATCAAATGTCCGAATTGCGGATATGAATTCGATGTAGAAGAGGCTATTGCCGGCAAGTTGGAAGCGCATTTGCGCCAGGAATTTGAGCAAAAGGCGGCTAGTCAGGCCGAGGCGCTCAACCGGGAGCGTGAGCTTATACAAGAGCGTGAGAAAGCTCTCAAGGAAAAAGAAGCTCAGCAAAATGCAATACTCGAGCAAAAGCTGAAAGCCGAAGTTGAAGCGCAACGTCAACAGATCGAATTGGCTGCACGCGAATCCGTTTCAGCACAAATGGAGGCATTGAAAAAAGAAAGCGATGAGCGGAAAGCGGAGATCGACCGTTTCAAGAAGCACGAGGTTGAACTGTTGAAGAAGGAGCGCGAATTAACCGAAGCCCGCGAACAAATGGAGTTAGATCTCCAAAAGCGCATGTTGGAGCAACAAACGGAGATCGAGCAAAAAGCCCGGCAAAAAGAAAGGGAGCAATTTGAACTGGAGAAGCGAGCCTTGTTGAAGCAGATCGAGGACAACAAAAATCTGGCAGAAGAAATGCGGCGCAAAGCCGAGCAGGGATCTATGCAACTTCAGGGTGAGGTACAGGAACTTGCGTTGGAAGAAACCTTGCGCAATACCTATCCGTTCGACCGCATTGAGGAAGTACCTAAAGGAGTTCGAGGAGCGGATTGCATTCAAAAGGTAGTTAACAGCAAGCAACAGGAATGTGGCAGTATTGTATACGAGAGCAAGCGCACCAAAGCATTTGGCGGGGATTGGGTCGATAAATTGAAACAGGATCAGCTCACCTGCAAAGCAGATATAGCCGTACTTGTCACGGAGACCATGCCTTCCGATATGGATCGTTTCGGTGAGCGCAACGGGGTCTGGATCTGCGGTTTTCATGAAGTGCGCAGCGTATCATTCGTGTTGCGTGAAATGCTCCTGCGTCTTTATGGGGTACAGGCCGCCCAGCATAACCGGGGCGACAAGAAGGAACTACTGTACAGTTTTTTCACGAGCAACGAGTTTGCACAACTTTTTCGAAGGGTTATCGAGAATTTTGAGGCCATGGAGCAACAGCTGAGTCGTGAGAAAAAGGCCATGAACAAGCTCTGGTCTGAGCGCGAGAAGCAGATATGGGGGGTTCAGGAAAATCTCTCAGCCTTGTTCGGCTCTATTAAAGGTATTGCCGGTAATGAGCTTGATGGTGGAAGTGTACTGGAATTACCGGGGTCAGAGGATTGATTCTGCATACATGGACGAGGAATATCTCAAAGAGCTCCAGGAGCGATGCGAAAAGAAACGGTTCTCCACCAAGGAGGAGGCTCAGGAAAGGTTGAACGAAATACGAGCCATAGATGATGGAAAACGGAAACCGATTCGTATCTATGGATGCCGTGTCTGCAATGGCTTTCATTTGACCTCCTTCGACCGAAGCTTGCAACGAACAGTAGAACACAGGAAAGCTATCAACATATCGAAGCGTATTTACAGAACGGCATTGTATTGGATCCGGAAGAAGGGTTGGACAGATCAGATCTGATGAATGGACCATAGTGGCAAGGTAATGTAAGGTTTGATGTGGAATCCATTGTGACCGCTACCATACCAATGCGGTTTTAATCTACTTGAACGGTTTTCTTCCAAATGCTGTAACCTCCAACATTGGCAACCCGCTGAAAACTGCTTTCCAACAGATCCAGGAATGCATCATCAACCGCACTTCCACCGCAGAAGATCACACAGTCAACCTTACGCAATTGATCTGCCCAATAAACATCGCGGTCTATACCATATGCCCGGGCATGTCTCGGGTCGAAGGACAAGCTACCATGAACATACTTACCCGGACAATCCTTATCCAGGAGCGTGTAAAAAATAGCTGGTCCATTTGCCACCCACAACTGTTCATCTGCCCGCAGGGCAGGAGTTGATGCCAGCACAGCGTGGATCGAGGCATTCGTACTTTTTGTTCGTCGAGTTTGAAATAGGGCACCTGCGGTAAAAAGACCAAGAAGGAAATAGGGTAACAGCTTCTTTGCAATCGGTTTGCGTTCTGAGATAATTTCCTGCAAACCAACTGAAGCGAACAACGACATTGGAACGGCCAGCTGCAACCAGTAATGATCGTGAAGTCGGGAGGAAAGTAAGATGAGGAACCATGACAGCAATAACCAAAGTATGGAATGAATGCCCCGGTCGCGTCCAAGTTTGAAAAGTATCCGCACCCCCCAATAAGCTGGTATGATGATCCAAATGAATCGGAAGTGGTACAAGGCGAACAGATCTACCTGTTTTTGAACGTCAGTGCCCGAAGTGTATCTTCCGGGAAGTACATAGATCGCCTCGTAAAAAGCCCCCCAATGGCCCGAGAGGTAATAGCCCATATGGATCAGCAGGAAAGGAATGAACGTGAGTGCCCCCATAAGAATGATATGCAGTGCTTTTTTGATGCCACCCCGTTGGTTACGATACTCCCAAAGTGCCAATAAAGTAATGAGAAAAAAGATATCGACTGCTGCAAACACCTTGATACTGAAAGCGAAACCCATGAGCAGCAAGCCCAGAAACCGTAATAATGCGTTCTTCTTACAAATGAACCAACCGGCGCCAATGGCTGTAAATGAAACATAGAACAGTTCAGTATTCAGGGCGAGGCCCATTGCGTAATTAAAGTGCAAAAGAAAAAGCATGCCACTCAGTAGACCCGGAGCACGGAACAAGCGCTCTCCAATTCGGCCAATACTATAGGCCGCTGCACCAAGGAGAATTGCGGCTAAAACCCTGGCAATTAACATTTTATGGAAGGCGATCTTTTGAATGAGCATGAAAATGTAAAAGATGCCCGGTGCTTTCAGGTCGATCAAATCGGTATAGAGTGCAGCGCCGGCAAGCATTTGCCGGGCTATCTCCCAATAGGTCCACTCGTCGTAATCCAGTATTAAATTGAAAAAGGAACCCATGCGGAGCAGGCAGGCCACGATCATAAAGAAAGGCAACTTGAAGTTGTTCTTTAGATGCTTGCTGTACAACATTTCCATTCTGAGCAATTTGGTCATCCGCCGATTAGATCTGTGAAGATCTGATCGAAACGATCCTTCACAATATTCAATAAAAATAACTTTGGGTGAACTATAATAAGGTTTGATTGGTTAAGGCTAATGTATTCCCATATTTTTGCGCGATTTTAAAAAACAGCGAACATGTCAGAACAACTGAACCCCGAAGTAATTATGGAAACATTCAGCGCTCAAAAGGTGAAAATTGCTGTAGCCGATGGCGATGGTATTGGTCCGGAGATTATGGATGCTACGCTCCGAATCCTTGAAGCGGCAGGTGCAAACATTGAAGCAGAGCATATTCAGATCGGTGAGAAAGTTTATTTGAGTGGAAACTCGTCAGGAATACCGACAGAGGCCTGGGAAGTGATCAACCGAAACAAGATCATGCTCAAGGCGCCGATCACCACACCACAGGGAAAGGGGTACAAAAGTTTGAACGTGACCTTGCGCAAGAGTTTGAATTTGTATGCGAACATTCGCCCTTGTCGGTCATTGCATCCATTTGTACAGACCATGCATCCGGATATGGACGTAGTGATCGTTCGGGAGAATGAGGAGGATCTGTATGCAGGGATAGAACATCAGCAAACGCATGAGGTAGTTCAATGTTTGAAACTGATAAGTATTCCCGGCAGCGAACGGATCATACGCGAGGCTTTCGAATATGCGGTTGCCAATGATCGACAGAAAGTGACGTGTATGGTTAAAGACAACATCATGAAACTCACCGATGGTGTATTTCATGAGATATTCAATCGAATAGGTGCCGAGTATCCTCAGATCGAACAGGAAGTTCAGATAATCGATATTGGAGCAGCCCGTTTGGCCACTCGTCCGGACCGCTATGATGTTGTCGTAACGCTGAATCTTTATGGTGATATAATTTCCGATATCACTGCTGAACTCACCGGTTCTGTAGGTATGGCGGGTTCATCGAATATTGGAAAGAACTATGCGATGTTCGAAGCAATTCACGGCTCAGCTCCGGATATTGCCGGTAAAGGCATTGCAAATCCTTCCGGACTCTTGAATGCAGCAGTGATGATGTTGCAACACATCG
This sequence comes from Flavobacteriales bacterium, assembly GCA_020635435.1. Classification (GTDB taxonomy): domain Bacteria; phylum Bacteroidota; class Bacteroidia; order NS11-12g; family UBA9320; genus VMDK01. Next base: position 781,362 of record JACJZU010000001.1, on the reverse strand, counting down.
GCGACATAGAGGTTGCCCAGAAAATATCCAATGCCTGGCTTTGCACACTCGAAGATGGCGTACATACCGGCGATATCTTCAATCCGGAATTCAGTACGAAGCGGGTTAACACGGCTGAATTTGCAGATGCCGTGATCGAACGTTTGGGTAAATTACCTCAGAAATTGAAACCGGTTCATTTTGTGGCAGCTGAGCGACATGCATTCAGCGATCTGTTCGATCCATTGGCAGCTCCTGTGGAATATGGAGACAAAGAATTGGTGGGAGTCGATATTTTCCTCGATCGGAATAACCGTGACCCAAAATCATTGGGTGACGCCCTACGCAACATCAAGGGAACCGGTTTGCAGTTGAAGATGATCACCAACCGAGGGGTGAAGGTATATCCCGACGGGAATCCCGAAACATTCTGTACCGACCATTGGAGATGTCGCTACATAGCAGAGGATATTGATCTTTCAGCCGGTGTGATCTACAAGGAAGTGGCCAAAGAGACGATCATCAGGCAATTGAGTGTTCTCCTTGAGCAAGGTTTCGATGTAGTGAAAACAGAAAATTTATACCACTTCGGCGATAAGCGCGGATTCAGCCTCGGACAAGGGGAGTAATTCTACTGTCGGGACGAGTATGTCCTCACTCAATGTCCCAACATGGTCGGCCGTTGGTCGTTGCATTCGTATTTACTGAGCGCACTATTGGTTTTTGGTGTATGTCAGGGTTTTGTCGTGGTTGATCAATTCCAAGAGAGTTGCTGCCGCTGCAGTGCTTCGGTCATTGGTAATCGGCCAATCCATTGCCGGTCGTGGATATGCACTTTCTAAGGAGCTGGTAATCAGTTTGCCATGAGGTAAGGTCAAATTATCTTTTGGAAATAGATGACAGCACTTCCTACCGATTTGCAGAATAGACTCATTTTAAATAAGAATTTCTGTATAGATGCAAATCGAAGTGGGTGACGCTACAATTTCCTTTCGTTGAAATTGATAATTAATTCTGACCAAACTAAAACGGCATATGGGTGTTTGCATAGAAAATACGGCATTTTTTCAGCAATTATTTCACAGAACATTTGTCGGGCATAAGTAGAAATTTATATTTGCATACTCAATGACATATTGGGTCGCAGCCTAAAGGAATCACAAACAACAAAACAATGCCAAATATTCAAGTACTCCTCAGAGAGGAGATCACGCGTCTAGCACGCAAGGAGCTTAAAAAAGAGGTGGATGCCATTAAAAAGATCAATGCGCAACAGCGCAGAGATCTGGCTGATCTGAAGAAACGCAATTCCGGCTTGGAGCGCAAAGTTGCTCTCCTGGAATCTAAAGTTTTGGGAAAGATCACTTCACGTAAAGCCAAAGAAGGTTTGGACAATGCCAAGCTCCGATTTACAGCTAAAGGTTTGAAATCACAACGCAGCCGTTTAGGATTATCTGCCCATGATTTCGGCCGCTTGATCGATGTGAGCGGTCTTACCATCTACAACTGGGAGAAGGGAACAACTCGTCCGCGTGCCGCTCAATTAGCAAAATTGGCTGCCGTACGCCAAATGGGTAAGAAAGAGGCCAAACGCCGCTTGGAAACTATTGGCGGACAAGAGGGCAATGCCGAAGTGTCCGTCCCAAAAAAGCGCGGACCAAAACCGGGTAAAAAGGCTGCAGCGGCTCCTAAAAAAACCCGGGCACCCCGTAAACCTAAAACTCCAGAGATCGCTGTACCTGAAGTGAAGGCCGAGGGAGCTTCCGAAGAATAGCAAGCTCAATTCAGGGTTTCAATTCCCTGTTGTATTAGATCATAAGAATCGAACCCGTTCCGATATAAAAAAGGAACGGGTTTTTTTTATTGGGTTTTTTATCGGTTTAGATCAGGTTGAAGGATTTCCCGAATATTTGATCCAATATTGAGTGCCAGTTTGCCTGTAGGCAGATCATTCGGGTCAAGTCCAAAAGGTTCTTCTATTTCTTCCGCAATAACCTCCAGGCTGGCAAAGGCATACATGATAAAAAGAACTACCAACACGCTCCAATACCCCAGATTCGCCGCAAGACTCCAAGGCAAACTGATCACATAGATCACTATGAATTTTCTTATAAATGTGGCATAGCTATAAGGAATCGGCGTGTTCTTGATCCGTTCGCATGCTCCGCAGATATCTGTCAAAGCAGCGATTTCAGGACTCAGACTCAACATTTCTTCCGAGCTTATCACTCCGTTCCTGCTGAGGGAATAGATACGTTCATGTAATCGTGAAGCGATCTGATTGGGCCCATGGGCATCCGCCCGCAACTCAGCTAGTTCCGGATGTTCATTTTCGTCAAGCTGGAATACCAAGGCCGCCGATTTTAAATGAAGATCAAGGGTTTTGGCATAAACCGCAATAAAACTGGCAAAAAAATTCCTGTTCTCTGAGTCTTCTGTGGGGAGCAGTGCATTCAGGCGCAATGCGAGATTTCTGCTGTTATTCACTAAAGCACCCCATAATTTTCGTCCTTCCCACCACCGGTCGTATGCTGTATTGGTTCTAAAAACCAGGAGTAGAGAAATGACCAGACCAAGGAGACTGTGAACGATCCCCAGATGCTTGAAAAGTGCATTTTCCAGTAGTTGGGGTCTGAGATCAAGCCAATAATCAACCAACAAGGTGTAACCTCCAAGCACAGCCATGAGCGGCCAAAGAACGCGAAGGGTATCCTGCCTGTAAACAAACACTACGCTGAACCAGTCTTTGGAATTATAACTCTTCACAAAGCCAAATTTAAGCCTTGAACGATTCGGAAGAACAAAATTGCTTATTTAGAACGGCGCATAGTTCCATGAGATAAAACATATTCGGAAAGAATGAACTATTTTGCTTTTCGATGTCTGTAGAACTGAGCGAGTCTTCTTCCAAACTGCTTCGGAGGGTGAGCTATCTGTTCGGCCTGTTGATCGTATTGGCCGTAACCTGTATGCTTATTGTGAAACAGATCGGAGATTACAATTCCAACATCGCCGACCTTCAGGATCAACAAGCTGAATTGCTGATGTATGGCGATGAATTGCGCCAGTCTTCCGACGACCTCACCCGTATGGCCCGGCTTTACGTGCTCACAGGCGACTCGAACTACCTCGAGCATTATCGTGAGATCGTAGCCATCCGTGATGGTCTGGCTCCCAGACCGATAGACTATGGAGGGATCTATTGGGATTATATACTCGCCACAGGCAATCCACCGCGCGCCTCAGAAGCCCCCATTTCATTGATCGATCTGCTTCGATCCGCTGGAGCAAGTGAAGATCAGATGGAATTCTTCGAGGAGGCCAAACGCAATTCCGACAGACTTATCTCTTTGGAAGAAGAGGCCTTCAAGGCTATGATCGGAAAATTTCCCGATCTGACGGGAGCCTACACGGTCGATTTGCCACCGGATCCGATGAAGGCACGTAAGATCCTCGGGGGAGACGCATACAACAGGTCGAAATCTGAGATCATGGCTCCCATAGACGAATTCCGGAAAGTGGTGCGAAATGATCTTCAAAGGCGCATTAACACCCGTGAATCACAAAACAGAACCTTGTTCATCATTCTTTTTGCGATCATCGGTTTTGCCTGTTTGGTTATGGGAATAGCAGCTGCGCAGCTTTTCCGTTTTGCGCGCTTGCATCGGGGCCAAACTGAATTCGAAGATTCGGCAAGAAGTCATGGTCTGTTTTCCGAGATCAGGAATAATTGGACCCTGCTCCTTGCCACGGGAGTTGTTTGCCTGGGAATCGTGCTGTTCAATTTTTTTGCAGCAACGGAAGTTGTACAGAAAACGGAGGCTGGCCTGTCCGAGTCGCTTCGAACCGTACACGCCACAACCCGAAAGAGCGTTACCTCCTGGTTGGAAAGCCTCGAAAGGGAGATCAACGAACTCAAGGATTATTACGAATTCCAGGATGTTACAAAAGAATTGTTGAGCCGATCGCTTGTTGAAGCTGATAACTCGCGAAAAATCGAGCTTGATTACCTGACCTCTACATTCATACACGACATTTCCTATTTCGGTTATGTGATGGCCAATCGAGAGGGAGAGTTGGTCATGAGCCGGATTCAGCAAGGCAGTATGGACGTAAAATTCAACAGGGAGAACGACCTAAGCCTGCAAAACCTATTATCCGGTGCGAAGAAGATAAGCTTCGAAATGCCTTCCAAAACGGGGGAGCCCAGCGATGAATTCAACCGATTCCTCAAGATCGGAATACCCGTTGTTCGTGCCGACAGCGTTTATGGCGCCGTGTTCTTTCTTTTCCTTCCCGATAAAACGTTTACCGATTTCCTCCAGAACGGCCGATTGGGAAGGTCGGGTGAAACCATTGCATTCAATAAAATGGGGCAGATGATCAGTGAAAGTCGTTTCGACGAATTATTGAGGCACCGTGGTGTGATCAAAAGTGCCGAGCACGCAATATTAAATGTTCGAATGGCGGTACCCGCAGATCAGACGGAGTCAGGTTTATCTGAGCCAACGCGAATGGCGAAGAGTGCTCTGAAAGGCATATCTGATATCGATATCAAAGGTTACAAAGATTACAGAGGGGTGGAAGTTGCGGGAATCTGGTCGTGGAATGAAAAATTTGGTTTTGGCATGTGTACCGAGATCGATATTGTGGAAGCCTTTGAACCACAGCAATTCTATCAAAAAGTTCTGGCCTCAGGCTCCGGTCTGTCCATATTTCTCCTTTTGGTTCTTATGGTTTTCTCTATACGTAGCCGGATTGTGGCTGCAAAACAATCCAGAGTATTGGAGAAGGCCTTCGAACAGCTGAAGTTCAACACGGATGAGCTCGAGCGCATGAACTTTCTGGCAGATACCGCCCTGGATCTCACCAAGGCAGGATATTGGCACGTACCGCTTGATCAATCTGGTTTCTACAATTCATCGCGAAAAACAGTCGAGATAAATGGCGATCCGCCCCGTTCTGATTTTAGATATGATCTGGAAACTGAATGGTTAGTCAATTTGAAGGCCGCCGATGAGACCTTGGCTGAGCAGGCCATGCAGAGTTTCAATGCGGCAGTAGAAGGGAAGAAACCTTTTTACGACGCAACCTACGCATACAAACGTCCGAAAGACGGACAGATCGTTTACTTACGTGCAATTGGCAAAGTAAAGCGCCATCCGGGTGGAGACGCAACAGATATGTACGGGGTAACTCAGGATATCACGGAGAGTGTTTTAACACGCAGGAAGATCAAGGAAAACGAAGATCGTTTGAGGCTGGCACAGAGCATAGGACATATCGGAACATGGGATTGGGACATACTGCACGATCGCATGGTTTGGTCGGATGAGATGTACAGCATGTTGGGATTGACAAGGGATGAATTCGTGCCGAGCATGGAGAAATTTCGGGCCATGGTGCATCCGGAAGATCTGGATAAGGTAGAAGACACGATTCGTGGATCGCTTGGGCAAAACGAGGAATTTACCGTCGAGCATCGCATCGTACTTGCATCGGGTTCAACCCGCTACATCCGCCAAACGGGTAAGGCCTTTAAGAACGACAAGGGCGATGCTATTCGCTTCATTGCAACGAGTATAGATGTTACCGAAAATCGCTTGATGCAGAATGAGCTAGAGCGTGCATTTGAGACGATCAAAGAGCAAAATGCACGTATGTCCGACGAGCTCAATATTGCCCAGGAAATACAGATGAGCATGCTCCCGCTCCTGTTTCCGGCATTTCCACTTCGTGCTGATATTGATATCTACGCGAATCTCATCCCGGCTCGCGAAGTGGGTGGAGATTTCTATGATTTCTTCTTCATTGATGAAGAACATTTGTGTTTCGTGGTTGGCGACGTTTCGGGAAAAGGAGTTCCTGCCGCACTTATGATGGCCGTCTGTAAAACGGTGATAAAATCCCGCTCAAGCAATGATCTTTCCCCCGCAAGTATACTCACCCACGTGAACACAGAGATGGCAAGAGAAAACCATAATTACATGTTTGTCACGGTATTTCTTGCCATCCTGAATACAAGAACAGGAGAGCTGATGTATTGCAACGCCGGCCATAACCCGACCTACTTGATCAGCGAGGGCAATACGCAAAGGCTCACTGATCTGCACGGACCCGTTATTGCGGCAATGGAAGGGATAACCTATGGTGAGAGTCGCGTGCAGCTGAAAGTTAACGACTACATTTTCGCCTATACCGATGGAATTCCGGAAGCGCATAACCGGGACGGAGAATTGTACAGTGATTCCAGGTTGGAGGCCGTTTTAAAGGATTGTGCCCGTGGCTCCGGGCAGAAATTGGTTGAAGATGTTATGCAAACTGTATTTAATTTTGAAAATGGCTACGAGCGTTTCGACGATATAACAGCATTATGCATTCGTTACGTTGGTGGTACACATAAGGAGTTGCACGAATCATTTGGTCTGAAGATCAAAAATACCCGAGATGACCTCAAGACCATAGAATCGCGATTTACGGAATTCTGTGATCGAACCCGGATAAAAAAGGATATCTGCGATAAGATCCGCGTAGTGTTTGATGAGTTGCTCACCAATGTGATCGACTATGCCTTTGAGGATGAACTCGAACATCTCATCAGCATTCGTGTAGACCTGCACACGAATAAACTGGTACTCACCATAGAGGATGATGGCAAGCCATTCAACCCATTCCAAAAGGATCCACCCGATGTGAATCTCTCAATGGATGAGCGTGAAATAGGAGGATTGGGTATCCATTTAGTTAAAAATCTCATGGATGAATACAATTACAAACGGCTCATCGGGAAGAACGTGGTCACATTGGTTAAATTCGATGTAATGGAAGACTGATCCAGCTAATGTTTACTTTGCAGGCTTTTAAAACACGAATGATCGGATTATGAATGTGGATATATATGAGGAACAAGGGGTTTCGATAGTCCATTTAAGCGGGAATTTGGATACGAATACTTCGCCCCCCGTAGAAGCCAAGATCTCCAATTTGCTGGAAGAGGGGACACGCAAAATGGTGATCGATCTGTCTGAAACAGACTACGTGAGTAGTGCCGGACTGAGAATTTTTCTCGCAACTGCTAAAAAGATCACAGCGAACGGAGGTGCGGTAAAACTCGCCGGTCCCAATTCAGTGGTGAAGGAAATACTCGACATTTCCGGATTCTCGACGATTCTCGATGTGCGACCGGACAGAGCCGATGCCATTCAGGCCTTGAACGCTTAAATTGTTAATTACTCGATTAGATGATCACGCCTTCGAGTAACCACTCGGCGGAGCGTTGGATCTTTTCCGAGGAGGCCTCCTTCAACAAGTGCTGAAAATCGGGGTACAGCTCTTTCAGTCGGTCGTAATCTTCATAATTCAGAACGAACAAGTCGCAAAAGGAGCGTGTAATAAGTGAAACTGTACTTTTCTCGTGAAGGATGAAGGACATGAAACCAAAATGGTCGCCGGATTCGAGAAAACCCATGGAAACACCTTCAGATTCTTTCCTTATCTCAATGTTACCTACCGAAAGAAAGTAAATATACTTGCCATAGGTGTTTTCCCGGACTATGTGATATCCGGGAGGATAGGTGGTGCTTTGTAAAGAAGCCAGCAATTCCTCCCGAAGTTCCTCTGAACACAATTGAAACAGAGGGATCTTTTCCATCAGATCACTTGCCAGGTGGGCCATCAGTCTGGACCTCATAGGTCTGGGCAGATCTTCAAGAAGATTCTCAGCCACATGACCGCCATGTCGCGCCCAAACATAATCCTGATAGGCATTGAGTTCATTCACAATATCAGTCGGGGTCCCTTTTGCGATGAGCGACGAATTCAACATGTCCACCTTGCTGTAGAATCTGGAACGGACTGCATCAATATTACTCACCAGCGAAGCGATGTTACCAATGATATATGCGTACATCGACGCCCCAAGAAGCATTACAACGATCACAAACACCAACTCCACCGTACGTTTTGGAGTTATATCTCCGTAGCCTATGGTTGTAACGGTTGTAACTGTCCAGTACAGCGAATGGATATAGGCCTCTTCCCGGTTATTAGTATCTACCCCTGCCCGCACGATCCATGAATCCTCCGGGAAGCCTGCTTTATAGGCGGTATAGTACCATCCACAAGCCAACACATGCGTAAATATGGAGATCATCACGAAGAAATTCGCAATGCGCATATAACCGATCTTCAGTCTGCTGACGCGTTTCCACCGCTTGAATAGTACATTCAGTCGGTATAACCTGAAAAAAGACAGGCAGCGAACCACTAATACCACCGGCTCATTGAGCACAATGGCATCCGACCAGAAGAACAATAATTCAAACGGAATATTCCCGAGAAGATCGAAAGGAAAGGTTGTGCGAACGTAGTGTTTGCGTATGGATCTCAGGTCGTGGTAAGTGATCCCCCGGACGGTGGCTGTGGTCCTGAAATTGAGAAATATATCGATCAATAGGAGCGCATCGATTGTTAAAATTAGGGAGGTGCTCGATGCACGAAGACTATGATCAAAAGCAAGATTGAATGGTACGACCAGCGTCCCGATGATTATGGCAATGAAGACCATAAGATCCCAGGCCATGCGGAATCCGGAATGTTCGTGAATGATCCAGGGTGCTCGGGACATATTGATACTCGCCGTAAAGATAAGAATTCAGGTAGATTGCTATCTTTTCCAGTACAACAGGAGGGCAGGTAACAGCAACAGATCGGTGAGCAATGCAAAAACAAGCCCAATACTCACCAATAAGCCGAACAGGTAACTGCTATTGAACTCGGAGAATACGAGTGAGATAAAACCTGCGCACAAGATGATTGAGGTCATCACCAATGCCTGGCCGGTTGAGATCATGGCACGTTTCAGCGCATAGTTCCTGCTTTTACCTTTATTCATCTCGATCTTAAGTTTGGAGAGAACATGTATGGTATCGTCAACGGCAATACCGAAAACTACTGTAAAGAGGAGGGAAGTACTCACATTCAAATCGATACCAAGTAGAACCATCACCAAACCTACCAGCAGAAGTGGAAGTATGTTGGGTAGGAGGGCAATGAGAACCATAAGAACATCTCTGTATAGCAGAGCCATCAGGATACTTACGATCATAAAGGCCAGAGCTATTCCTTGAAGCATGCTCCTACTGATCTGTGCGTTATTGAGATTCAGTAAATATGGTAACCCGGTCATTTCCACCTCAAGATCCGGAGCATTCGCAGCACAAAATGCCTCGAAGGCACTTTGTTTCTGAAGGAAAGCATAGCCACCAATATCCTGCATCTGCCCACCTATGCGCCCGACCCGGTCATCACTGTTCAATACCAATCGACGCTCACTGCTAGCGGCAATGCGTCTATAGATGGGCAGGGCCATACTCCGTTCGAGTGCATTCCCCGGAATACGAAATGCTTCGGCTTCACCACCCGTGGCTATTTGATTGGAAAGTTTCCAGTTTGTAGCCGGACTGATAAGTGCCCCTGCACCATATTCGACGCGCAGATAATTCTCTATCGCATCGATCTGTTTTACAAGATCCAGATCGGTCAGTTTGCGGCCTTCCGCGCACTGAATGGCAACCTCAATGGCACGAACCCCACTAAAATGGGTCTCCATATAGTCAAATGCCTCCGTTAACGGGTGATTTTTAGGAAGTTCTTCCGTAAGGAATTGATCGCTGCGAATACTGCGCACCATCGCGATGGAAACGATGAAAACAAGTCCATGTGCGATCAAAATGATGCGTCGGTTCCTCAGTACCCAACCAAATAGTAAGTGCAGATTCTTTTGACTGCTCACGGTGCGGTGACTCTTTCCGAAGATGCTGTCAGGCGTGAGGATCAATACCGCAGGTAATAGTGTGAAGGCAAGAAAATAGGCGATCATAACACCAATGCTTATGAAAACGCCAAAGCTGCGCACCGGTTGTATCGGAGAGGTGAGCAAAGACAGAAACCCAATTGCGGTGGTCAAGGAAGTGATAAGTGTAGCCATACCTACTTCCCTGAAGGCTTTGCGGATTGAAGAGATCTTTTCCCCGCTTCTTCGGAATTCCTCGAGATAGCGCGTAAGGAAATGAATGATGTCGGAAACACCTACAATGAACAAAATGGTAGGGGCCAGAGTCATGAGCACATCAATATCCTTCCCTAGGAATGACATCGTACCGATCAGCCATACCGCCGAAAAGGAGACAACCACTAACGGAACGAAAACAGCCCAGAAAGTGCGGTATATATACGCCAGAGCAAAGCACACCACGAGGGCAGATAAGATGAGGAAGAGAATGGTTTCTCCGAGTAATTTATCGACAATTTGAGACTGATCAATTAAACGGCCAACCACATGCGTTTTGGGAAAGTCATACGAAGCTACGGCCTGTTTTATACGCGACCCAAGCGAATCCGTGGACGCCTTGTCGAGTTCGTAGTCGGTCTGAATAAGTATGGCGGTATGCCCGAGATCATCCGAAACAAACGACCGCCGGATCAAAGGAGAATTAACAAGTCGGATCGAATCGGAGGAGTAAAGGTCACTTTTTCCCGGATGCACATAGGGTTCAAAAATGACCCCGATACCTGTGGAGATGGGAATCTTGAGGGTGGTAACGGACTGAATGCGGCGAATCAATGTATCGGAGCGTAGTTCGCGGGTCAATGCGCTGATCTTCTCCAAATTACCATTCCCGAAAAGACCGCCATCCAATTCAATTCCGATCCAAATAGGCTCAATTTTGGTCAGAAATGAATCTTTGAAACCTTCATACGCTTCAACTTCTCTGTTTTGCGGGAAGAAGGCCTCAAAATCGTATGAAAATCCAATGCGACTTGCTTTCCACCCGAAAAGAAGTGTAAGCAGAGCGATGAGCACTATGGTCAGCCGCGCAAGGTTGCGGATGGAGTTTTGGGATGAAGTAGCACCTTTCAACGCGGAGTATTAAATCAGGTTAACAGCGATCGGTCAATTGGATGGGCGAAATCGCAACAACATGCCCGGCTGTTCGGTGAGGAAGTACAGGTAGCCATCCGGTCCCTGACGAACTGCCCTAAATCGCCCGAAACCTTGAAGTAAGCGCTCTTCGTTCACCACACTGTTTCCTGAGAAAGAAAGTCGGTTCAGGTGTTGACCGGCAAGAGCACCGATGAACAGATCGCCTTTCCATTGAGGAATACTGTCGGAAGTATAAAAGTCCATTCCGCAGGGTGCAATTGATGGAACCCAGTAATGGATCGGAAGAACCGTACCCTCGACGAAAGTGTCCTTTGTGATCTCTGAACCATTGTAATTCACGCCGAAGCTCGCTAAAGGCCAACCATAGTTTGCGCCCTTTTCCAGGATATTGATCTCGTCGCCGCCCTTCGGTCCGTGCTCGTGGGTCCAGATGGCCCCGGAGGAAGGTTCTACAGCCATTCCCTGAACATTCCGATGGCCGTATGTCCAGATCTCGGGCATGGCGCCCGGTTCGGAAACGAATGGATTGTCGGAAGGTATGCTCCCATCGTCGTTAAGACGCACCACACAGCCATTGTGATTGGATCGCTGTTGAGCGGTTTGGATACTGTTCCGTTCGCCCAAACTCAGGAACACATGTCCGGCGTCATCAAAGGCGATCCGACTTCCGAAATGAGCTCCGGAACTATTCATGGGGGTTGCCTGAAATAATTGTTCTACGTTGGTCAATGCATTTCCATCGAAGCGGGCTCGGAACAGTGTTGTGCTGAAGGCCGAGGACGTACCCGTACTTCCGCAGAAGTAGATCAGTTTGTTTTGAGAGAAGTTGGGATGCCTGCGTACGTCGAGAAGACCGCCCTGACCAAGGTTCACGAACGACGGAACATTTGAAATTTCAGTGAGTGATCCATTGTTCCAAAGTGTGAGTTTGCCCGAGAGATCTGTTAGCAAAATACTGTCGTGGCCTACAAATTCGAGGGACCATGGACGGCTGAGGCCGGTTTGGAGGGTGTCCAATTTGAGATCAACCGGAACAATAACCGGGGCAGGTATCACGGCTTCGCCTTCCGGATCGTCCTTACAACCGGGCAGGCTGAAGCAGAGAAAAAGGGTGAGCAGAGCCCCTGTGAGTCGCTGGTATTTATTCATGATTCTCCGATTTTCTATGTCGAAAACACACTAAAAGGCAGAAAGATTTGAAACCGCATAATTTTTCAAATATGTACATTTGCCACCGGTCCGGGCAATTAGCTCAGTTGGTTTAGAGCACAGCCTTGACAGGGCTGGGGTCGGCGGTTCGAATCCGTCATTGCCCACTTCACTCTGATAGAATGCGATCCTACCGGGTCGCATTTTTTATGGAAAGAACAGATATGTTTTATACGAACCGTTCGTCGGCTTCCATTACATGTCCGCAATTGGAGCAAGTTCGCAATTCATCTGAACCATAAAATTCTCTGAATCTTGGAAGGAAATCCTTTTCGATATCGGAGAGTGGAAAGTAATACTCGTGTAGTTTGGTATTGCACTTTTCGCAAAACCAAAGGAGTCCATCACGGGTATTCTCGCGTTTCAACTCTACAACCAAACCTATGCTGCCGGCACTTCTCATTGGACTGTGCGGAACACGGGCAGGCAACAGGAACATTTCACCGGCACGAATGGGTATGTCGACCGCTTTGCCATCTTCCTGAATTCGCACGTTGATATCGCCCTCCAATTGATAGAAGAGTTCTTCTGTTTCGTTGTAGTGATAGTCTTTTCGGGCGTTGGGACCAGCCACGATCATAACGATATAATCTCCTGCATCGCGGTAAAGGTTGCGATTACCCACCGGTGGTTTCAGCTCTTCCCGGTGTGCGTCGATCCACTCCTGTAAATTGAAAGGTCTTTGAATCATGTTATTCGAATTTGTGCCCTGCAATTTACAGAATAAGGGATACTCCGTGGCGTCATGCTCAGGAAGAAGCGGGAATTCCACTACTTTTGCAGAGTAACACAGACCTTATGAGCACTTTAGCAATTTTGCTGTTTTTGGGAGTACAGGAGTGGGTCATAATTGTACTCGCCATTGTCCTTCTTTTTGGTGGACGAAAGATCCCTGAGCTAATGCGTGGCATTGGTCAGGGTATCCGTGAATTCAACAATGCCAAGAATGATGTGAAGAAACACATTGAGGATGGCATGAAAGACGAAACTAAGAACAACAGCGACAAATCGTAAATTGGAAAATCCCACGCTGAAGGATCTGCAGGAGGATATACGAAGCGGGCGAACCGACCTGCGCAATGTGGTCTCAACTTACCTGCGACGCATCGAAGAGAAGGATCACCTGAACGCCTTTCTGGAGGTTTTTGGAACAGAAGCACTAGACCGTGCAGATAAGATCACTGTAAAGATCCGAAATGGAAGTGCCGGCAAGTTGGCCGGAATGGTTATTGGCTTAAAGGATAATATCTGTTACAAAGGTCATCGGGTCTCGGCATCTTCGAAAATACTGGAAGGCTTTGAGAGTCTTTTCAATGCTACGGTTACAGAGCGTCTTCTTGCCGAGGATGCGATTGTGATCGGCCGATTGAATTGTGATGAATTTGCCATGGGAGCTTCCAACGAGAACAGTGCCTTTGGACCTGTTCTGAACGATGCCGACCCAACACGCGTTCCGGGGGGCTCTTCCGGGGGATCCGCGGTGGCGGTTCAAGCAGGTCTCTGCAGGGCTGCACTTGGTTCCGACACCGGTGGTTCAGTACGGCAACCTGCCTCGTTTACCGGCACTTTCGGAATTAAACCAACCTATGGCCGGGTTTCACGGTACGGGCTTTTGGCCTACGCGTCTTCCTTTGATCAGATCGGACCGATAACAAGTTCCGTAGAGGATATGGCCTTGATACTCGAGGTGATCTCAGGGGATGATGAAATGGATGCCACCGTTTCCGAAAAACCGGTACCCCCTTATACGGATTTGCTTCAATCTGACGGTAAAAAAAGGATCGGGTATATTGAAGATTGCCTGAGTTCACCCGGGATCGATCCGGAGGTGCGCGAGCACACGCTTGAAATGATCCGCAAACTGCAAGATGCCGGACATTCAGTTGAGCCCGTTAAGTTCCCTTTCCTCGATTATATGGTTCCGTGCTACTATGTGCTTACTACGGCAGAAGCCTCATCGAACCTTGCAAGATATTCGGGACTTCTTTTTGGGCATAGAAGCGACAAAGCCTCGGATCTCGAGAGTACATTCAAACTTTCGCGCTCAGAAGGCTTTGGTCCTGAAGTACAGCGACGAATCATGACCGGAACCTTTGTGTTAAGTTCGGATCATTACGATGCGTATTATACCAAAGCGCAGAAAGTTCGACGTGTGATCCAACAGCGAACGAACGCCTTACTTGAAGAACACGACTTTATTTTATTGCCTACAACCCCGGGACCGGCGTTTAAGTTGGGCGAAAAATCGAGCGATCCGATAGCTATGTACCTGGCTGATATTTTTACGGTTCAGGCACCCTTGGCAGGTATTCCGGCAATATCCATTCCTACGGGAACGCATAGCAACGGCATGCCTTTCGGTTTACAATTGATGGCGAAAGCGTATGAAGAAGCACCTTTATTGGCTTTTTCACGTTACCTATACAATTTAAGTCAGAACGAATGATCGGAAGAACACTAACGGTATTACTATCAATTTTCCTGTGTGCTCAATCCGTAACAGGGCAACCGGAGTTGTACCAAAATCGCCTGGACAATATCGGAAGCCGGATAAAACTCACCTACAACGAGCCTGTGAAAGCAGTGATCGACGACTACATTGCTCACGAAGGCCGGATCTCCGAGATACTTGGGAAAAGCGGTTACTACCTCGAAGTGATCGAAGATACTTTGAAGAAATACGGACTCCCCACTGATCTCAAATTTTTGGCCCCTGCACTTTCGGGATACGATAATTGGCTTGTTTCAGACGATGGAGGGTCGGGATTTTGGCAAATGAGGTACATCATAGCCAGGAGATATGGATTAAAAGTGAATTCGTATGTAGACGAACGTCGCGATTTCCTGAAGGCTACCGGTGCCGCAGCCCGCTATCTGTGCGATCTGAAGAAGTCGTTCCCGAGCTGGGAACTAGCGATAGCCGCATTCTACTCGGATGAGGTTGAGGTGAATAAGGCAATCCGAAAAGCAGAGGGCAAGCAGGAATACTGGAGTTTACACGAGTACCTACCGTTAAGGCATCAAAAGGCTATGCCTCATTTCGTGGCCATGGCCTATATGCACTTCTATCATGAGGCACATAAAATTCCGGTAAAACGTTATGACCCTGTTGATCAGGTGGTTGTAAATGTAAAGCAATGGTCAACCGTATATCAGTTGAGCCGGGCGTTGGAAACGGATTACGAACAGCTGAAGGAACTGAATCCATTGTTCAAGAAACAGGTGATCCCCTTCACTACGGTGGCCTATCCGGTCCATATACCCAAAAACAAGTTGCAGCGATTCAAAGACCTCGGAGACTCCATTTATACGTATCCAAAGCAGGAGATCGAAGAGGGTATTGTTGTTCCGGCCAAACCTATTGTTCCGGAACCAAGGGTTGTTGAACCCGCTAACAGATCCGGATCGGGCAATCCGGGGTCGGGCAGCGATGACAATGCCAGCGGCGAAAAGCTAGTTTACTATACGGTGCGCTCGGGTGATTTCCTCGGAAAGATCGCCGATTTGTATGATGTCGGTCTATCAGATATGAAGCGCTGGAACAACTTGCGTAGCGACCGTATCAATGCAGGACAGAAACTGAAGGTCTATGTTCCTGCCTCTAAATACAGCTACTACAACAGTATCAACTCTATGACGGCTGCTCAGAAAAAGCAGATCATCAATAAAGATTAAATCCACCTCCCGGCCTTTTCTTCAATTGGAGACAGAATCCGAACAAAGAGACAGTGAGCACAGCGTGAAACCCGGAAAGGTTCTTTTGGCTCTGCTTTATCTGAATGTTTTTCTGTTTTTCATTGTGCTTTTGTTTGGAAAGAGTGAGTATTCGATCACGGAATCAATCAATCTTCGTTTTGTTACCCTCCATGACCTGTTTCATAAAAAGGAACTCAAGGTTGTGAATGTGGACTCGGTATTGCAGTATATAAATCCAATAGATACCTCATCCTTCGCTGCCGTGCTCATGGCAGATACACTGATCCCGATTCCGGAACCCTCAAAACGGATTCAATTTGAAGCGAACAAGCGTTTCAAAGCGCTGGAGCGTTTCTTCAAAGCACTGCTCGAGCTGGAGCAAGGTTCAGAACTCATACGTATACTCCACTATGGTGATTCCCAACTGGAAGGAGACCGTATCAGTGACTATCTTAGAAACAAACTCCAACTCCGTTTTGGTGGGAATGGTCCGGGGATCATACTTCCTATCGATATTTCGAATTCCAGGGTGTCTATTCGCCAATCGGAGAGCCCCGACTGGAAAAAGCATGCGGTTTATGGGGACAACCGGCGACTCAAGAACGGACTATATGGGATTGGGGCCTCCTCCTACACCTTCGATGGCAAGTTTGCAGTGAAGATCGCAGAAGATACTGTTATTCAAAAGGTTTACCCCTGGGCGGACTCCTTGAATAGGAAAGGGGATAGTGCCAAACAACCAATTGTTCAGGATTCAGGCATTTTCGTTTGGGATACGAGTTATGTGCCGATCTATGAGGAGCGAACGGTTCAACAGACCTATTTGCGCTTTCGAAATGCAACGCGCTCTTATCCAAGGGTGCGAACTTACAGCCGTGCAACCTTGCTTTATGGCTCCGAGAAGCCATTTGGACTTGCTGTTTCAGCAGATAGTATGAAAAAGCAACTCACCGTACCAGCGGCCATGCCATTAGGTAAGGCAGAACTTCATACCGGAACGATCCGCAGATCCTTGACCCTCAACTTCAAGGCGGAGGAGAGTCCTATCGTATATGGCGTTCTGCTCGATGGAGACAGTGGTATAGCGGTAGACAATTTCCCGATGCGTGGAAGTAGTGGGCTCGGTTTTGAAATGATCGATCAAAACATGTACTCCAGGATCCTTAAACTTACAAATACCCGGTTGATCGTCATGCAATACGGGATAAATGTAGTGCCTAGTCCCCGCAAGAATTACGACTTTTATGAGCGCATGTTCGATGCTCAACTCAAAGCCATCCGCAAAGCAGCGCCGGATATGTCTATACTCGTGATCGGGCCCAGCGACATGAGTCGGAAACAAGGGGGTACATATGTGTCGTATCCGAACATACCTCTGATCCGTGATGCGATGAAGAATGCGGCCTACAAGAATGATTGCGCTTTCTGGGATCTTTATGAATCCATGGGTGGAGAGAATTCAATGGTTGCATGGGTGGAAAATGATCCGCCCCTGGCAGCAAAGGATTTTACGCACTTCAGCCATCGTGGAGCTCAGTTTGTAGGTGAAATGCTCTACAATGCACTGATCAGCGAATATGCCCAATGGAAAAAACTCCAGCTGAAAAAGATGAAAGAAAGCCAAATGAAGCCTATCTTAGTGGAACCATGAATGCCACTTACAGGGAAGAACAAGTTGCCTATCGACAGCCCTGGTTGCTTTGGCCTATGCTCCTTGTCATAGCCATTCTATTATATGGTGTCTACAGACAGATCGGATTGAAAATACCTTTGGGAAATAATCCTGTTCCCGATGCGGTATTGGTTGTGATCGCTCTATTATTCATAGGATTCTCCTTCGCACTTCTTCGAATTCGACTCCGATATGAGATCGGTTCTTTTGGTGTTAAATTGACCTATTGGCCTTTCATCACCAGAGAACATTTGATCCCAAGTGGTGACATTCAGCAGATCGAGGTGGTTAAGTACAAACCCATTTCGGAATACGGGGGCTGGGGATACCGCTATAGTTTGAAGAACAAAGGCAAAGCCTACACCATTAGCGGTCGATATGGTATTCGAGTTCTATTGAAAAATGGGACGCATGTACTCCTGGGAACTTCCGAACCGGATGCTGCCGGAGCATACTTAAGCAAGTTGGATTTGAGATAGAACTCAATTTGCATTTTTGTTGGCTAATTGTCCGCATGCGGCATCTATGTCCTTGCCACGGCTCCTGCGGATGTTCACGATCAACCTGTTCTTTTCAAGCTTTGCACCGAAGTCTTCAATTGCTTTGGAGGATCTGAAGGTCGCCATATCGATCGGATTGTACTCAATCAAATTGATCTTACAAGTGATCTTTCGGGCGAATTGGGTGAGTTCCCTGATGTCTTCATCGCTATCATTTACACCTTCAATTACACAATATTCCAGAGTGATCCGGGAGTGAGTCCTCTCGTAGAAATAGTTGAGTGCATCTACCAGATCTTCGAGGGTATTGCTTTCGTTGATGGGCATGATCCGGGATCGTTTCTCATTGGATGATGCATGCAGGCTCAGTGCAAGATTAAACCGAACACCATCATCCCCGAGTTTCCGGATCATTTTGGCGATACCGGCGGTGGAGAGGGTGATGCGCTGAGGTGACATCCCCAGGCTACCCGGATCGGAGATCCGTTCCATTGCTTTGAGAACATTACTGTAGTTCAAAAGAGGTTCGCCCATTCCCATCAATACAATATTGGAAAGGGATTGACCATACTCCTCTTCCGCCAGTTGACGGATCACGGCTACCTGATCAAAGATCTCATAAAATTCCAGATTGCGAACCCTTGGCAGATATCCTGTCGCACAAAACGTGCAATTCAAGCTGCATCCAACTTGAGAACTAATACATGCGGTCATACGCTTGCCGGCAGGTATCAGCACGCCTTCTACCATATTCCCGTCGGGCAGTTCGAAACCGAGTTTGATGGTACCATCCCGGCTAACCTGTTTCTTGCTTATTTCAAGTCCTTTGAGACTAAAACTCTCTTCCAGATGGGCCCTCAATTTCTTTGGAAGATTGGTCATATCGTCGAACTTCCGGGCACATTTCACCCAAAGCCAATCGTAGATCTGTCGCGCTCTAAATCCAGGCTCTCCGACGGAATGAACCCAGGTGTTTAATTCTTCCAGACTGAGTTTTCGTATATCCTGCATGCCCTACAAAAAAAAAGCTCCCCGCGGAAACGGGGAGCTTCGTATAGATCGTTTTTTAAATTATTTAAAGTCAACACTGCTTCCAACATCAACCCAAGAGGCGTTGTGTACGAAGGAAGTACCGGTTGCTAAAGTGTTTTCATAAAGCATAGCCATGATGAATACGTCATCACCCAAAGTGTTTATGGAATACTCGTACTCTGACAGAGATCCTGCTTTTACTTTATCAGAATCAACAGGGTCACCAAGAGCATTGCTCAATACGTAGCTAACTACGTGTTTGTGCTCGTAACCTTCAATAATTCCGATGATAGCACCGTTAGACTGTGTAACCTTACGACCAACGTTGTTGTATGGGTGGCCAGGGAACTGAGCTGCATTGTAGTAGTAGTTCACCTGGTCGAAAGCAGATCCTGTACCGGTAACAACTTTGTTCACACCGTAAACAACCAGTTTATAGCTGCCATCCGGAAGATCTTTGTCACCAATACCCAATTTGATCTTCACTTTGTAGTTTGTACCGCTCTCTTTAGTAGTAGAGATCGCCAAACCACACTTTCCGGCATTGCTCAAAACCTGACTAACCTTTGCATTCCAACCAGTTCGGCTTTCAGTGGTTCCACCGATACGGTTAACCATACCTGTTGGGTAACCCGCTTTGTTGTACTGACCATCGATCGTTACACCATTTGGATTTTCCATACCGTCTCCACGGTGAATAACAACGGCTTCAACACGACCCGGATTAGCCTCCATAATTGACTCGGCGCGTAACCATCCATCCGGACAGTAGCCACACCATGCTCCTGAGAAGTACTCAATAACTGAGTTCTGAGTGTAGGATTTTGGAGCGGTAGTTGTGTTACCTGTTCCTCCTCCATTTGGATCAGCTGAATCATCCTTACATGAGAAGAGGAAAAGACTAGCTGCCGTAGCGAATAAGAATAATTTTTTCATATACGTTCGATGGTAAAAGATTTAATCTATAAATACTGTGTCTGTTAAGGTTGTCGAATTTAGCGGTTTATCGCTCACTTTTCCAAGTGTAGGTGTCGTTTTTATGCATTATGTGCAATTCCTGACAATCTGATGCTTCGCATCTACCGATGATCTGTGCATCGATGCCGTAATTTCCGGCAATCTCTATGGCCATTTGGGCTTTATCAGGAGGTAAATAGATCTCCATCCGGTGTCCCATGTTAAACACTTCCAGCATTTCTCTCCAACTGGTACCGCTCTGCTCTTGGATATGATGGAAGAGCGCCGGCGTCTCAAAGAGGTTGTCTTTGATGATCTTCACCTTGCCGGCAAAATGCCTTACCTTAGTTTGGGCACCGCCGGAACAGTGAATGATACCATGGATGGAATTGCGCATTTCATTGAGTAGATCGCGGATCACCGGAAGATATGTACGCGTAGGACTGAGAATGGCCCTCCCAACGTCGGTCCGCAGACCGGGGGCCTGATCGGTTAGTTTGAAATTTCCAGAATAAACCAGAGATGCATCGATCTCCGGATCGAAACTCTCGGGATATTTGGTTGCGTAGGAATGATGCAACATATCGTGGCGGGCAGATGTGAGCCCATTGCTGCCCATCCCCTCGTTGTAGAAATGCTCGTAACTTGCCTGACCGGTTGAGCTCAATCCGACGATCACGTCACCCGGTTGGATAGCCACTTCGATCATTTCCGACCTTTTTGCCCTTGCTGTTACGGTGCTATCAACGATCACAGTGCGCACCAGGTCGCCTACATCGGCTGTTTCTCCACCCGTCAAGGTTAGGTTGATCCCCAATGCCGACATTTCTTCTATGAATGATTGGGTGCCCTGAATGATCGCACTGATAACCTCACCCGGGATTCGATTCTTGTTTCTCCCGATAGTTGAACTGATCAATATATTATCGGTGATCCCAACACAAAGCAGATCATCAATATTCATGACAAGCGCGTCCTGAGCTATCCCACGCCAAACACTCAGATCTCCGGTTTCTCTCCAATAGAGATAGGCGAGACTTGACTTGGTACCGGCCCCATCGGCATGCATTACTGTGCAATAGGCAGGATCTCCGGCCAACAGATCGGGAACTACTTTGCAAAAGGCATTTGGGAATAATCCTTTATCGATGGAGGAAATTGCGGCATGCACATCCTCTTTCTGGGAGCTTACGCCCCTTTTGCTGTATTTATTCATGAAAACGAACTCGTGGAACTTGATCGAAGATCAAATCCACCGAGGGATCAATCCTTTTTGTCTACTTTCTTCAGGTAAAGCTTGCCGTCTTTGATCTCGGTGCCAAAATAGTCGGAGAAGACGGAGTTACCCAATACAGGTTGCTTTCCAACATCCACCATTTTACAGCGCACTTTCTCAAACTGAATACCTTCAATGTCCATGGTCTTCACCTTGAAACTGTTACTGGTGAGCTTGGTTCCGTCGGTTAGTTTGATTTTTTCACGACCTTCATTGAAGTCTTCCACAGAGATGTCCTTCGAGCGGAATAATTGCTCCACCACATTTTGTGGAATTTCAACTTTGGTACCCTCCGGATCATATTGGAATTTGATCTTTTTCTTACCAATAGTGGCCTGAATGTAGTATTTGTCGCGGCTTTCGGTGAGTGGTATGATGTCGTACATTTCGGCAAGGCGCTTTTTCTCGGCCTCTTCAGCCTGACGTTTCTTCTCATCCTCGATCGCCTTGATCTCTTTGTCGTACTCACCCTGATGCTTCATGATATACTTCTTGCGCTCGTCGATGATCACGGCACTGTAGATCGGACCATCACCAATGGCCACTTTATTGGTATCCTGAACTTCTGCATTGCTCCATTTGAACTCATATTTACAGTTCACAACTTTAACAGTAGTACGACGGTTTTCCTGGTGTTCTTCCTCTGTACATGGTACTTTCTTAGTTCCCTCACACTCACATTTGTTGGTCAACTGACTCTCTCCATACCCTCTGGCTTCGAGACGGAAAGGGTTGATACCCTGAGATATGATATAGGCCACAGCTGAATCTGCCCGACGCTGAGAAAGTGAGATATTGTATTCGTAGGAAGCCCGACAGTCGGTATGAGAACCAAGCTCTACGGACATTTTTGGATATTTCTTCAGTGTTTCTACCAATCCCTGCAATACTTCTTTTGATTCAGGACGCAGGAATGCTTTGTCCAGGTCGTAGTAGATCGGAAGAACGAACACGTCATCACACTGATTGCGCAAACAGAAATCCTTCACGAACTCGGTACTCTGATCAATACCTTCCGTCGATACAAATTTGGGCTTACTGTCGTAGAAATAGTCCTCGCGCTTGGATGCCGTGATCTCGTATTTCACTCCGGGACGAAGAGGTGTTTCGTAGTATCCCTTGTTATCTGTTTTGAGACGGATCTTGGTGGAGTCTACATTATTGGTGATGACCACGAGGGCATCTTTCAGCGGCAAATTGCTTTCACAGTCGGTAACGGTACCTTTCAAAATGATCACCAGCGGGGTCATGGAAAATTCGTAGATGTCGTCGTCCCCATCTCGGGCACGGTCGGAACTGAAGAAACCATGTTCTTTGTTCTCATCAACCAAAATACCGAAGTCATCTGCTCTGGAGTTAATGGGACAACCCATGTTCTCCGGTTCTTCCCAATCCGTAGGACTTTCGCTTTTCGGTTTACTAAAGAGAATATCCAATCCTCCTATCGTAATATGTCCATCCGAAGAGAAATACAGCGTTCCATCATCGTGAACGAATGGGAATAACTCATTTCCCTTCGTATTAATGGTCGGACCCAGATTGATCGGTTCACCCCAGGTTCCGCCCCGGCGAACGAAGTTTGCCACGTAAATATCCTTGGTGCGTTCCGAAGGTTCTTTGCTCTCGTCCTGCATACTTCCCGGCATATCGCTCACGAAGTAGAGTTTCTTGCCATCGGCAGAAAGTGCAGGATGGCCGCAGCTGAAGGAATCCGAGCAAAATGGAAGCGGATTTGGATCCAGTTCCCACTCTTTTCCACGCTTTTTCGCTTCGTAGATCTTGCAGGTTGTTTGTTCTCCTTTCAAACCAGAGCACTGCGTGAGGTACATGGTGGAATAGCGCTTGTCGAAAGTAACAGCTCCTTCGTTCCATTCGGTAAAGCCTTCCACCAACACCGGAGCCTGCCATTTTTCGCGACCGCGTTTACCTTTCATCTCAGTTACGTAAAGATCCTCGAAATAGCGTCCCTGCCATTTATCTTGTTTTTTACTCACACCACCTTCCCGGTTCGATGTGAACATGATCGATTTCTGTTTGCGATCGGCGTAGCGCGGCACGCGATCGTCCGTTTTTGTTTCATTAGCAACTTTGAAGCTCTCAACAATGTATCGGGTCTTTTTATCGGCGCATTTCAGCGCGAGTTCGCAACCCTTGATCTTGAGAGCGGCCTCTTTGTCGGATGGATTGATCTTTTGGTATTCGGAGAATTTCTTGATCGCCTCGGTATATTGTTCCTGTTCCATGAGCATTTCTGCTTCACGGAAGAACACGATCGGATCTTTCATGCCGTAACGAATGGCACGAGCGTAGTATTTGAGGGCATTCTTGCTATCGTGCGTGTACCTGTAACCTTCCGCAGCACGGAAGCAGGCCAGCTGTTTGTCTTCTTTTGAGATGTCTCCTTTAAGTACTTGTTTGTACATGTCGGAGGCAACTGCGTATTGGTGCAGGTCGAAATTTTTATTGGCTTCTTCCATCTTGACTTTGCAGCCAAAAAGAACAAGAGACAATACAACTGCCAAGTAACCTGTCTTCTTCACCGTTAAATGCATCGTTTTTAAAGGGTTTTAGTGCGCTTAATACCGCCAAAAATCAACATATTTAAGTCTATTTCCAAATAAATTAGTTGTCGGGCAGATGGCAGCCATTTGCTTCCCCGAAAAGCTGAGTTTCAACCTTAAGACGTTTCGGGCAAGTGAAGGGTTGGTAACTAAAAAGGCCGGATGTTCGGATCCGGCCTTTCAGGTTGTAGAGCGTTCGCTATATTCTACTTGATATACAGCAATTCGCGGTATTTGGGGAATTCCCACATATTGTCATCGATGAGACGCTCGAGCTTGTCTGCATGGTAACGGATGTCGTCAAAGCGCGATTTCACATTGTTGCAATATGCAAGACATTTTTCCACCGATGATTCGATCTTGTTGGCCTTTTTGCGCTCTTCAACCATCTCGTCCACAAGTATTTTCAACTTTCTGAAATGGCCATTTACTTCCTCCAGGATCTCAACGTGCTGTTTTAGATCCTCATCGGACATCCCGGCTTGTTTCATTTGAGCTATAGCCTGAGCGAGTTGTGATTGATAGCGAACCGTAGGAGGGAAGATGCGTGTATAGGCCATATCGTCGATCAATCGACCTTCGATCTGGATCTTCTTATGATAATCTTCCAACTGTATTTCATACCGTGCATGGAGCTCGGTTGCGGAGAGGATTCCATGGCGCTCCATCATTTCCACCGTCGAAGGAGAGATCATGGCAGCAAGAGCAGAAGGTGTGTCCTTGATATTCGCAAGACCACGTCTTTCGGCTTCTTCAACCCATTCCTGGCTGTAGCCGTTTCCTTCGAAGAGGACCTTCTTCGAAGCAATGAGGTCCTTGCGCAGAACCCGGATAATAGCTTGTTCCTTGCTGAGGTTTTCCGATTCGATCAGCGCATCAACTTCCTGTTTGAAGATGATAAGTTGATTGGCCACGGCCGTGTTGAGAGCGGTCATGGGCGAAGCTGAATTTTGGCTGGAACCTACAGCACGCAACTCAAACTTATTGCCCGTGAAGGCAAAAGGTGAAGTTCTGTTCCTGTCCGTATTATCGACCATGATCTCAGGGATCTTGGCGATGGAAATGGTCTTACCTCCGTTACCGGAATCCGATTTTCGATCTTGCTCTAAGGCATTCAAAACTTTTGTGAGCGTTGAACCGATGAATATGGAAATTATGGCCGGTGGGGCCTCATTGGCACCAAGACGGTGATCGTTGCTGGCACTCGCTATGCTGGCACGCAATAGATCTGCATGATCGCAAACGGCTTTGATGGTATTGATGAAGAAGGTCAGGAAGCTCAGATTGGAATCAGGATCGTTGCCGGGAGACAGCAGATTGACACCGGTATTGGTCACCATCGACCAGTTGTTGTGTTTTCCCGATCCGTTGATTCCCATGAAAGGCTTCTCGTGAAGCAATACTTTGAACCCGTGTTTGGCTGCCACCTCATCCATCAGGTCCATAAGTAACTGGTTATGGTCAACAGCCAAATTGATCTCTTCAAATTGTGGGGCGCATTCGTACTGGCCCGGAGCTACTTCGTTGTGACGCGTCCGCAATGGGATGCCCAATTTGTGCGCCTCAATTTCCAACTCGTACATATAGTTGAAAACGCGATCCGGAATGCTGCCAAAATAATGATCTTCCATTTGCTGATTCTTGGCAGCAGAGTAGCCGAACAGGGTGCGACCACACATGATCAGATCCGGTCGTTGCGTATAAAGCGCGCGGTCCACCAGAAAATATTCCTGTTCAATCCCAAGTGAACCCTGAACAGTTTCCACAGCCGGATCAAAGTATTGGCTTACTGCCGTTGCAGCTGAATCCAGCAGGGCAAGTGATTTGAGCAGAGGGGCTTTGTAGTCGAGTGCCTCACCGTTATACGAAACAAAAACCGTGGGAATACAGAGTGTTTTCCCACTCGTGTTCTCATACACAAAGACCGGCGAGGATGGATCCCAGGCTGTATAACCACGTGCTTCAAACGTGTTTCGCAATCCACCGCTTGGAAGCGAGGAGGCATCGGGTTCTTGCTGAACGAGATCGTTACCGCTGAATTTTGTGACGGCTTTACCGTCCTGAGGTTCGAAGAAGGAGTCGTGCTTCTCGGCAGTGCTGCCGGTTAGTGGCTGGAACCAATGGGTGAAGTGCGATGCACCTTTTTCCATCGCCCAGGCTTTCATACCTGCTGCGATCTGATCGGCATATTCGCGACTGATCTTTTCGCCGTTTCTTGCATTTTTAATGGCCTTGAGCGCTTCTTTGCTCAGGTAGGATCGCATAACTTCCTCCGTAAAAACATTGGAAGCAAAAATTTCGGCAATGCGGTGCCCGCTCAGATCGACCTTTCTATAAGGCCTTTCCTGAGCAATTTCGATAGCTTTGAATCGCATGGGAAGGAGTTTATGGAATGTGGGAAAAGCAGCGACAAATATAGTTTTCTCTCCGTCGCATCGATGTGTGGATTGATCTGTTCTACGAACAAATTATAAACAGATCGCACCTATTCCATCAGGCCACCGGCCTTCATTTTTTCCATGTTCTCGGCAATTTTCAATTGCTCGATGATCTCATCCAATTCACCATTGAGCACGTCGCCGAGGTTATAGAGCGTCAATCCGATCCGGTGATCGGTGATGCGGCTCTGAGGGAAGTTGTAGGTGCGTATCTTGGCGGAACGATCGCCCGTGGAAACCAGGGTTTTACGTTCAGCAGCGATCTTGGATTGATGAGCCTCCAGCTCGCGTTCGTAGAGTCTGCTCATGAGAACCTTGAGTGCTTTCTCGTAATTCTTCATCTGGCTCCTCCCATCCTGACATTCTGCCACGATCCCGGTTGGAATGTGGGTAAGTCGAACTGCCGATTCTGTTTTGTTAACGTGCTGTCCGCCTGCACCGGACGCCCGGAATGTGTCCCTTCGCACGTCGCTCATATTCAGATTGACGTCAACCTCATCTGCTTCGGGAAGTACGGCTACGGTGGCTGCAGAGGTGTGGACCCTTCCCTGCGATTCCGTTTCGGGAACCCGTTGCACGCGATGTACCCCGCTCTCGAATTTGAGCGTTCCGTATACATCTTTCCCGTTTACATTGAATATTACTTTGTTGTATCCACCTACCGTGCCTTCCACCACATCCACCAATTCCGTTTGCCAACCCTTATTGGCGCAGTAACGCTGGTACATACGGTACAGGTCACCGGCGAAAAGTGACGCCTCATCTCCGCCCGTTCCGGAGCGGATCTCGATAATGGCGTTCTTATTATCCTCGGGGTCCTTCGGTATGAGCAACATTTTTATCTCCTGCTCTAACGGTTCCTTGCGCTCTAATAGTTCGTCGATCTCGGCCCTCGCCATCTCGCGCATCTCAGGGTCCTTCTCCGTTTCAAGTAATTCCCGCGCTCCCTTTAGGTCCTCAACCAATTTCTTGTAAGTGTGATACTGCTCAACCAATTCACGCAGATCGCCGTATTCCCGATTCAGTTGATTGAATAATTTCATATCCGAAACGGTCTCCGGATCGCTCAACCGCATTTCAACATCTTTGAAACGGTGGTAGATGCCTTCGAGTTTATCGAGCATGCTTTTCATTTCTCTTCGAGTGATGCAGGACTATAATTCTTCGTAATCTACGTACTCCCCATCACCGTCATTTCTGTTCTGTTGGGCGTTGCGCTTGTCGATGATGTGGACCTCGCCTTCTTTTCCACGATGCGGATTTCCTTGTTGCTGTTCGAATTGTTCGCGGATAAAACGGCGTAACATGAAGTATCTGCTTATCAGACGCCACAGAATATATATGCCCAGCAAAAGGAGTAAAGTTCGCATATCGTTCCTATTTGCTCAGGTACATCGACTTTTCCTTGTACAATTCCCTGAAATAGGGATCCTTCAGATCCTGAACAAAGAAGATCGCCTCACCTGTACTTTTCATTTCAGGTCCGAGCTCCTTGTTCACTTTGGGGAATTTATTGAAAGAGAAAACAGGTTTCTTGATGGCATACCCGTTCTGTTGTGGTTGTATATTGAAATCAGAGAGTTTGTGTGTGCCGAGCATAACCTTCGTTGCAATGTTCACATATGGAACTTTGTAGGCTTTACAAATGAATGGCACTGTACGGCTGGCTCTCGGATTCGCTTCGATCACATAGACCTTATTATCCTTAACCGCGAATTGAATGTTCAACAATCCTTTTATACGAAGAGCTCTGGCTATTTTTCGGGTGTACTCCTCGATCTGGGACATCACCTCCGGTCCAAACCCGAAGGGAGGTAAAACTGCTGATGAATCTCCTGAATGTATACCGGCAGGTTCAATATGCTCCATGATGCCGATGATCTCGACTTCCTCGCCATCGCAGATGCTATCGCTTTCTGCTTCCTCTGCGCGATCCAGGAAGTGATCGATGAGGATGCGGTTACCGGGCAGATCGCCTTGCAACTCAATGACTGCTTTTTGAAGTTCCTCGTCGTTTATCACGATCTTCATTCCCTGCCCGCCCAGTACGTACGATGGACGAACTAATACCGGGTAGCCAACCTCGTTGGCGATCTCGATGGCATCGAATGCTGTTGCCGCAACACCATATTGTGGATAGGGGATCCCCAATTCCTTGAGCAGATCTGAAAAAGACCCTCGATCTTCGGCAAGATCCATGTCCGGAAACGTTGTTCCAATGATCGGGATCCCACTCTCATGCAGGTTACGAGCTAATTTCAAAGCTGTCTGACCGCCAAGCTGAACAATAACCCCTTCCGGTTTCTCCAATTCAATGATCTCCCGAAGATGCTCCCAGAAAACCGGTTCAAAATAGAGTTTGTCTGCCGTATCGAAGTCGGTGGAAACCGTTTCCGGATTGCAATTCACCATGATGGCTTCAAAACCGGTCTCTTCTGCTGCCAACAACCCATGCACACAGGAATAATCAAATTCGATCCCTTGTCCGATTCGGTTTGGCCCCGATCCCAATACCAGGATCTTGCGCTTATTACTGACCACAGATTCGTTTTCGCCATCAAAAGTGGAATAGAAGTAGTTGGTAGGCGACTCAAATTCCGCCGAACACGTATCAACCATTTTGTACACACGGTTGATCCCCAACTCCTTGCGTTTTGCGTAAACATCATCTTCCGTACAATTCCCCATCGCAAAGGCGATCTGAAAATCGGAGAATCCTTTTTCCTTGGCAATGCGGAGGATCTTGGGTTCAATGTTGTTTATGCTGTATTTGCGGATCTCACGTTCGGTTTTAACCAGGTCGTAGATCTGCTCGAGGTACCAGCGGTCAATTTTCGTGATCTCCTGGATGGAAGTGATCGGAACACCCAGTGCAATTGCGTCGCGAATGTGGAAGATGCGGTCCCAGCTCGCATTTTTGAGACTCTCCAGGATAACGTCCAAATTGCGCGTTTCCCATCCGTCGCAACCAAGTCCCATGCGTTTCAGTTCCAAGCTTTGACAGGCTTTTTGGAGTGCTTCCTGAAAACTGCGACCAATGGCCATTACTTCACCTACCGATTTCATCTGTAGGCCGAGTTTGCGATCGGCTCCGGGGAATTTTTCAAAATTCCATCTCGGTATCTTCACAATGGTATAGTCGATCGCCGGTTCAAAAAATGCCGAGGTCGTTTTGGTGACCGGATTCTTCAATTCATCGAGGTAGTAACCGATCGCCAATTTGGCTGCAATTTTGGCGATCGGGTAACCGGTTGCCTTGGAGGCAAGAGCCGAAGATCGGCTTACCCGTGGGTTGATCTCTATGGCAATGATCTGCTCGGTGTCGGGATCCACTGAAAACTGCACGTTACATCCTCCGGCAAAAGTTCCCATTCCGCGCATCATACGGAAGGCCATATCCCGCATTTCCTGGAATGTTGAGTCCGATAAGGTCATTGCCGGAGCGATCGTGATCGAGTCACCCGTGTGGATACCCATTGGATCCAAATTCTCGATGGTGCAGATCACGGCGATATCATCCTTGGCATCGCGCAACAACTCAAGTTCGTATTCCTTCCAGCCCAATACTGCCTTCTCAACCAATACTTCGTGCGTTGGAGAGGCCTCAAGTCCACGTTTTAAGGCTTCATCAAATTCCGACTTATCATGGACAAAGCCGCCGCCATATCCTCCAAGTGTGTACGAGGGACGTATCACGAGCGGAAATCCGAGCTTTTGACCGGCCTCCTTTCCTTCCAAAAAGGAGTTGGCAATTTTAGATGGAGCTACGCCAATGCCCAGATCCACCATCATCTTTCGGAATTCTTCCCGGTTCTCCGTTTTCTCTATGGCATTGATGTCCACCCCAATAATGCGGATTCCAAATCGTTCCCATATTCCAAGTTCGTCAACTTCCTTTGCCAAATTGAGCGCAGTTTGTCCGCCCATGGTCGGAAGTACGGCGTCGATCTGACGTTCTTCCAGGATCTGAACAATGGATTCAGGGGTAAGAGGAAGCAGGTAAATGTGGTCGGCAGTGACCTCATCGGTCATAATAGTGGCCGGATTGGAATTGATCAGGGTGACTTCAATGCCTTCTTCACGAAGACTTCTTGAGGCCTGACTACCGGAATAATCAAATTCACAAGCCTGACCAATTATGATCGGCCCACTGCCGATGATAAGAACGGATTTAATTGAGGGATCTTTGGGCATTACCGAATAAATTGGGCGAATTTACTGCTTTATGCCTCAATGGGACAGAAATGTGGATAATGGCCGGTTTCATCGATGTGTTCTGAAGTACTTATCCGATGTAATCGGAAGCTATCCGACAGTTCTTAAGATTTGCCGAACTTCGCGTTCAAAGTTGCACAGAATCTACTGATGGCAAAGAATCCCACTCCGAGTCCCAAGGAGAACGAAGTTCCATTTCTGCTCAGATTGATCCGGTTGGGGATACGTGTGTTGGATCTCGTATTTCCCAAGGCCGCCGGACTATGGGCGTACAAGCTTTTTTTCAAACCCCGGCCAAGTCCGTATTCCTCAACGGACCTGAAATGGCTCGGTGAGTTCAAGAATCTGGAGGTGCTCACATTACACACCAAGGTGGTTGTTTATCAAAAAGGAGAAGCTCCATATGTGCTTTTTGCCCACGGCTGGTCTGGCAAAGCCACTCAGTTCAGGGAGCTTGCCGAAGCCGTTCATTCTGCAGGCTTTGGCATTTTATTGATGGATATGCCCGGACACGGGCAAAGCGCAGGTATGCAGACCGATGCGCTGGAATTTGCAAATGCACTTGAAGCAGCTGTTGCAAAATTCGAGGTCCTTTGTGCAGTCACCCATTCCCTTTCAGGGATGTCGCTCGCCTGGTCACTTTCTGAAGATGCCATCCGGCTCAAGAAATGGGTACTTATCAATACCCCTTCCATACCAAAGGAGATCGTGGAGAAATTTATCAAACTTATTGGCGGTGGGTATCGAACACGGGAGCGATTCGTGAATAGGGTTCAGCAGCGTTACAACATCTCATTCAATGAATTTGCCGTGCCGGAATTGCTTCGAAATGTGGATGTTCTACCAAAGATGTTGGTATTTCATGATGCCAATGACCAACAGGTTTCGATACGAAATGCAGAGCTACTTGCAAAAGAACTAGGCCTCGGTTTCATTGAAACGCGAGGCCTGGGTCATAACCGGATACTGAGATCCGATGTTGTGATTGAAAAAGTATTGGAATTCCTCAACGAACCCGATCAGAGTTCGTCTTCGTTGAAGAAATAGTCATCGGTAGTGGGGTAGTCTGCCCATACCTCCTCGATGGATTCAAATGGTTCTCCATCATCCTCCAGTTCCTGAAGGTTCTCTACAACTTCCAGGGGAGCCCCTGAACGGATGGCGTAGTCGATCAATTCATCTTTGCTGGCCGGCCACGGCGCATCATCCAAATACGAAGCAAGTTCTAAAGTCCAGTACATACGCTATAAACTAAATATAGACCCGTCTAATTTTACGCGAATATATTTTTTTGAGGATAAATAACAATCCTGAACTTTTTTTTCGTCAGGCGCTTGAATATCAATTCAAGAAAATAGCATAAGTTTCTGATTAAGAGTGAATTACGCTTTGCTCACTTCGTACATGGCTATTGCACCTGCCACCGACACATTGAGTGATCCGATGCTGTCTTCCATTGGAATGCGGTAAGTTTCTGCGCATAACTTGAGGTTTTCAGCCCGGATACCGGTTTCCTCATTACCTAATACCAATGCGATCGCTTCACCATGTGGCAGGTTCGAAAGTTCGGTTTTCCCATGTTCGCTTATCGCAGCCAGATAGATCCCGTGCAAACGAAGATCCTTCATAGCAGCTGAAAGATTCGGTACACGGATCAAAGGTATCTTCAACAGTGCACCTGCCGAGGACTTGATCGCTCCGGAATGGATCAAGACCGATCCTTTTTCCGGGGCGATGATTCCGTGAAAGCCAAAAGCCACCGCGGATCGGGCAAGAGCTCCCAGATTCCGGACATCTGTAAGATGATCTAAGACCAGGATTCGAAGTACCGTTCCTTTAGCAAGTTCAACATTGAGAAAATCGTATAATTCGATCTTTGGAATGAGACTTAAATAGG
Organism: Flavobacteriales bacterium; assembly: GCA_020635435.1. Taxonomy (GTDB): domain Bacteria; phylum Bacteroidota; class Bacteroidia; order NS11-12g; family UBA9320; genus VMDK01. Next base: position 748,985 of record JACJZU010000001.1, on the reverse strand, counting down.
CGATAACCCCCTGATGGTTGCCGCGATGTAGTCGATTCAGCTTTTGAACAGGAACGTATTGATGGTTGATCCCGGCTTTGCGCAGTATGCCAACGAGCTCTTGAAACTGCGGCCCGCGCCCTGTATCGGAGATCAAAACCTTCTCGATCTCCACCCCTGAACTTAACGCCTCCATAATGGGGCGTATGCCAAATATGAGCTGTTCCTCCTCCATGCCGTTCTTATGGATTGGCACCGAGTCTTTGAGCTACAACCTCCATCCTTTTGGTTAGACGTGGTGCCCCCAAGCGTGTAGCCAGATTTCGCGCATCTCCGGCGTCACGTGCCAGTTCAGCCAACCTTTGACGGGCCTGATTCTTGAGATCCAATGTGGCTTTGGCACTGAAGTTCTCGAAGTATGCGACCTGCTCCTCGATCGTAGTTACCAATTCGCCAAGTTTCAACATGGCAGTGGTGGTATCTCCCGCAAGGTTGTATAGATCGATGTAGTAGCTCTTCAACCCCAGATCCATTTCCATGATCGATTCAGGAATTACTTCGAAACTCTTATTGGCAAGCTCTATTGCACGCGTGCTATCACCTTTCAGCAGGTAATTGCGGGATAGCTGGGCAAAGAGCGATCGGAGATTCCTCGGGACCAGTGTTGCCTTATGATCCAGGAACATCTCCCCTTTATCCATATTGCCCCAAACGTAGTCTTTCATCAACCTGTCGTAGAGCAGATCGTCATCGATCATTCCGCGTTGACTCCAATCCGAGCGGATCGGTACCAATCGGTATGTGAGACCCTCATGTCGGAAGTAGCTTTGAAGCCCGCTGTACGTATCGTCTGAGGTGGTTGTTGTAAAATAGATCGGTCGTTCCCAACCGCGTTCGGCGTTCGTGGCAATGATGTCGAACATCACAATGCTACCTTTCATCAGAGAGTTCTGGCGTACGCTGAATTCGATTCGATCGGCCACTCTTGGAAGATCCGATTCCCTTACTGTACCGTTTGCGACTACAGCAGACTTGTCTACTGGTATAATGAAATTCTTAGCCGGCATGTAGTTCACGCGGTCCCCGCTATTCGTATAGGCCATGTCGTTCGGGTTATCAGAAACCATGAAGGCCAGAACATCCTTTAAATTGTAATAACCGTCTTTGTTGAATTTCTTGTCGTCTGCCAGGTATCTGGTGATGTCGCGTTGACCGTCTTTGAGTTTTTCACTCGGGATTATGGACATTGGAAGCGGGTCCGAGTCGTAATATTTTCGTGTGAGTGCCTGTGCGTACCATTCTGTGCTCAGAAGGCTCAGATTTATAATGCGTACATCGGTACGGTAGCCTTCCACGTTTTGGGCGTACCAAAGCGGGTACGTGTCGTTATCTCCGTTGGTGAACAAAACGGCATTTGGTGCACAGGAGTTCAAATAATTCTTCGCGAAGGAGATACCGAGGTACCGGTCGGATCGATCGTGATCATCCCAGTTTTCGGTCCCCATGAGATAAGGAGCCATGAATAGACCAAGTACTGTCGCAACTCCGGCAGCCGCACTTTTTCCAAGATAGCGTTTGAGCAACTCCGAGATCTGAAGCACTCCCAACCCGATCCAAATACAGAATGTTTGATAGGACCCAACATTGGTATAATCCCGCTCTCTTGGTTCGAGGGGAGGCTGATTCAGATAAATAACAATGAAAATACCCGTGAAAATGAAAAGGGCCGTAACAACCGTTGCATCCAGTTTCTGACGGTTGAATTGGAAAACGAGACCAAGAACACCCAGCAGGAAAGGCAGCAAATAATACACGTTCCTTGCTTTATTGCTTGCCAGTGATTTCGGAATTCCCTCCTGAGGTCCTATCCGACGGTTGTCGATAAATGGTATTCCACTCATCCAGTTTCCGTCGAAAGCACTGTTATCCACGTTTTGAATATCACTTTGCCGACCACCAAAATTCCAGAAGAAATAGCGCCAATACATCCAGCCCAGCTGGTAATTCCACATGAAACCGAGATTCTGTTTCATGGTGGGGATCTTCGTTGACCCGTCGGCATTCTTGCGTTCGTTGTACCAGAATTTATATCCCTGGGATTTTTCGCTCATATCGCCCATCCGAGGGAGCAAGGTCTCGTATTTATCAGGCCAGGTGTAGGAATAGCGACGGCCAATCTCTTCATAGCCATTTTCTCCCTTCCGGTAACTCATGGCACCCTCTTTCACATCGATCGGTGAAACGTCTTTGGCAACGTAATGGGGTCCTTTGAATAACGGACGGTCGCCATATTGCTCGCGTTGAATATAACTCAATAAGCTATAGGCATCTTCAGGATTGTTCATGTCAATCGGTGGCTGGGCAAGTGAGCGGATCACCACCATGGCATAGGAACTGTATCCGATGAGAATGTATGCGAAGCAGAGCATCGCCAGGTTCAACAGAGGCTTGCGTTTTCGAATGGTCCAGCGAATTCCTAGGAACACACCAAAAATTACAAGAGCCACCCAAAACAGAACACCGGAGTTGTAGGGCAGTCCCATTCCATTCACGAAGGCCTTGTCGAATAACGCAGCGAATTTGGCCATTCCCGGTATCACGAACCAGTTCAAGAATACTAGGGAACCTGCTCCGATCACAAGTGAATAGATCACATTGCGTGTGTTAACCGGGAATCGGTTGAAGAAGTAATACAGAATCACAGCTGGTATAACTAGAAGATTCAACAAGTGAAGTCCTATGGCCAACCCTACAATGAAGGATATGAAAACCAACCAGCGATCGGCACCGGTCTCATCTTTAACAACTTCCCATTTCAGAATGCCCCAGAACGCGAGTGCGGTGAATAGAGAAGAAGATGCATAAACCTCCGCCTCAACGGCTGAGAACCAAAAAGTGTCCATGAAGGTGAGTGCAAGGGCCCCAACGATTCCGGCACCAAACACGCCAATAGCATCACCGGATTTGATCTCCCTTGAGCTAATTGGAATGTTCAAGGCTTTCAAAGCGAAATGGGTGATGATCCAAAATGTGAAGGTCACTGTTAATGCGCTGGCCACGGCACTGAGCGCATTAACGGCCAAAGCTATCCCTTCCGGATTGCCCCAGGAGAAAAGCGAAAACAAGCGTCCCAGCATCAGGAAAAGAGGAGCACCCGGAGGGTGAACAACTTGCAATGTGTATGAAGCGGAGATGAATTCCCCACAGTCCCACAGCGGAACAGAAGGTTCCAGAGTGAGCATGTAAACCACCAGGGATGCTGCGAATAACACCCAACCTACGATAATATTAAAGCGCTTGTAATTCAGCATGTTCTCGTCAATCTTTGCGGACACAAAATTATTTCTTTTTTTTACACCTCAACGGAGGCCCAAAACCCATGCAAATAGGAGATTATCAGGTACTGGACATCAATTACGACGAACTCATGAGTCTGGCACGTGCTAAAAAGGCTGAATATAAGGCCAATAGCCCGTTCCCGAACATGTATTTCGACGACTTCTTCAACGAGGATTTTTTGAATCTCGTATTAAGTGAATTCCCTGAGATGGGTGATAAAGGCGATATCAATTTCCAGAATCCGAACGAGATAAAGCTGGCTTCGCGCGGAGAGGCACGTTTCGGGAAGGCCACCAAGGTTTTCATGCACTTCCTGAATTCTGAGCCATTTCTGAATTTCCTCTCTGAACTCACAGGAATCGAAAATCTGATCGGAGATGCTTATTTCGAAGGAGGAGGTTGCCATCAGATCCGGAAGGGTGGCTACCTGAAAATTCATGCCGATTTCAATAAACATAAACTAACCGGACTCGATCGCCGTTTGAACGTTCTGATCTACCTGAACAAGGATTGGGACGAATCGTACGGCGGACATTTCGAACTCTGGAATACCGATATGACGCAATGTGAAAAGAAGGTACTTCCGGTATTCAACCGAATGTGTATGTTCAGTACGACCGATTTTTCATATCATGGACATCCCGATCCATTGAACTGCCCCGAGGGCAGAAGCCGAAAATCGCTGGCACTCTATTACTACACGAATGGTCGTCCTGCTGAAGAGATCAACCCCGGACTCGAGGATCATACTACCCTGTTTGTAGACCGAAAAGGTGAGAAGTCTGAGCAGAGCATGAGAGTCTACAATTTCTTCGTGCGAACTGCAACAAATTGGTTACCTCCGATCATATGGAAATACATCAAGAAGAAAAGGAACAAGTAGTTCTTTTTTAGCATTTTTACCAGTATATTTGCGCCGCATAACGGATCTCAAGGAGGGGGAATGACAGATTCCCCCTTTTTATTAATCCGAATTGAGAAGCTAGAAATGGATCTTAAAAAATGGATCACCGAGCGGGTTGAAGCCGAGATCGAAGGCAGTGAATATTTCATTGTCGATGTTTTGGGTGGCGCTGAAAGTCCTAAGATCCAGGTGCTATTGGACGGAGATAGCGGGGTGAGTATTGATGTTTGTGCACGGATCAGCCGACGTTTATCCCGAATGATCGACGAGGAGTACGACGGACGCCCTTTCAATCTCGTGATTTCCAGTCCGGGAGTTGATCGCCCTCTGAAAAAGGAGCGGCAATATCCGCAACACTTAGGCCGAACGTTGGAGATCAGTTTTGTCGACGGTCGTTTGGGTGAGTTTATTCTGATGGAAGTGGAGGAGAAGGGTATAAAAGTGCAGGAAGTCCTGAGATCGGAAAAGAAACACATTAAGAATGAATTGGGAGACATCAAGCATGTTCCCTTTACAGATATTGAAACTTCAAAAGTTGTAATAAGCTTTAATTGATACTATGAGCCTAGGATTAGTAGAGTCGTTTTCGGAATTCAAGGAGTTCAAGAACATCGACAGGGCAACGATGATGCGCGTAATGGAAGATGTATTCCGCAGCATGTTGCGCCGCAAATTCGGGTCGGATGAGAATTTCGACATCATTATCAATACGGAGTCGGGCGACCTGGAGATCTTCCGGAACCGGCGTATCGTAGACGATGGTGAGGTAGAGGATGACAACCTCGAGATCAGCATTTCCGAAGCACTGAAACTGGAAGATGATTACGAGATCGGAGAAGAGGCCATTCAAGAAGTTCAAATGGAGGATTTTGGCCGTCGGGCTGTACTTACTGCTCGTCAGACACTCCTTTCCCGTATCCTGGAGCTCGAAAAGGATGAGATCTACAAGAAATACAAAGATCGTGTTGGTGAGATCGTAGTGGGTGAGGTTTATCAGATCTGGAAGAGAGAATTGATGATCCTCGACGATGAAGGAAACGAACTGATCCTTCCGAAAACGGAAATGATACCCCGTGATTTCTTCAAAAAGGGCGATTCGATCCGTGCTGTGGTTCTAAGGGTGGAGATGAACAATAACAACCCGCGGATCATCCTTTCACGGACAGCCCCAATTTTCCTGGAGCGTTTGTTCGAATTGGAAGTACCGGAGATCCTGGATGGATTGATCACGATAAAAAATGTGGTTCGCGAGCCTGGAGAGCGTGCCAAAGTGGCCGTTGAAAGTTACGACGACCGGATCGATCCGGTTGGGGCCTGCGTGGGTATGAAAGGTTCACGAATCCATGGTATCGTGCGCGAGTTGCGCAACGAGAACATCGATGTGATCAACTATACCACCAACGTGCCGCTTTATGTGCAGCGCGCCTTGAGTCCGGCCAAGATCTCTTCGATCCAGTTAAATGAAGAAGAGAAACGTGCAGATGTTTACCTCCCCAGCGACCAGGTTTCCCTGGCGATCGGAAAAGGCGGACACAATATCAAACTCGCTGGTAAACTGGTTGGATACAATATCGATGTTTACCGCGAATCCGTGAATGAGGACGACATGGACGTCGATCTGGACGAATTCACTGATGAAATTGACGAATGGATCATCGATGAACTGAAGGCCATCGGATTGGATACCGCCAAAAGTGTGCTCGAGGTGGATAACGAAGATCTTGTGCGCAGAACAGAACTCGAAGAAGAAACCATTATCGAGATCAAGAAGATATTCGAAGCTGAATTTGAATAAGATCCGATGAAGAACTGACAATAAACGCCGGCTATTCCGAAAGTAAGGCGGAATCCGGCAGAACTAAATAATAGTAATTTCGCAAGCTTAACCTTTTTAATGCCAGGAAGTAAAACCCATAGAATCAACAAAGTTGCAGCCGAACTGAACGTTAGCTGGAAGAGTTTAGTCGAACATCTCGATAAGAAGGGATTTGAAGTTGATCACAAGGTGACAGCCAAGATCTCTCAGGAGATGTACGAGGAACTTCAAAGGGAATTCCAGTCGGATCGAGCCGCAAAAGAGGAATCAAAGGCCCTTGAGATCAATATTCGCAAGGATCAGGAAACCCTTTCTGCCAAAAATCTCAAAACGAAAAGGAAGAAGAAAGAAGCGGAATTTGAAGAAGTTGTTCTGATAAAGGATATCGGTTTACCACATCCGATATCCAAGGAAACACCCGAACCCCCTGTTGAACAGGTTGAAACTCCGACGGTTGAGGAAAAACCGGTGGAAGTTGAGAAACCGGAAGAACAGGAAGTGATCGAGCCGAAAGAAGAACCGGCTCTCAAGAAGGAAGGACTTCCAGGGCTGAAAGTTTTGGGAAAGATCGACCTCGAGAAGCCAAAAACGGAAGGGAAGGAGACCAAGCAGTCTGACGAACCTGAAGTTCCCACTAATGAAGAACCTCAGGTGCCGGAGCCACCTGTATCAGAGCCCGAGGCCGAAACGACTCCCGAACCGGAAGTAGTTCAGCCCGAGGTTGAAAAACCCGAGCCTCCTGTTGTCCCTGAGCGAGAGGAACCCAAAGTGTTAAAGACCCAATATGAGAAATTGGGTGGTTTGACCATCATGGGTAAAATCGAGCTGCCTGAGCCTCCGCAGAAGAAACCTGTGGCCAGCAGCGAGGGTAAAATGGATGATGCGATGCGCAAAAAGCGCAAGCGCACCACTAAGAATAAAGTGGATCCGAAGCGGGTAGGCAGCGGTCCAAAGCGGGGAGTTAAAAAAGAAGAAGAGAAAACTGAGATCTCGGAGAAGGAGATCCAGGATAAGATCAAGGCCACGCTTGCCAAATTGAGTGGTAAGAAAGGCGGACAACAGGGTGGTAATATCCGTTCCAAAATGCGTAAGCAGAAACGGGAAGATCACCGCCAAATGCGCGAAGAAGAAGCGATCCAAAAGGAACTCGAGAGCAAAGTACTCCGGGTTACCGAGTTTGTGACCGCCAATGAACTCGCCTCGCTGATGGATGTTACTGTCAATCAGATCATCACAGCCTGTTTTTCCCTTGGAATAATGGTCTCGATCAACCAGCGTCTCGATGCGGAAACCATTCAGATCGTTGCAGAAGAATTTGGGTTCGAAGTGCAGTTTGTGGATGCTGATGAGACAGTAGAGATCCTGGAAGATGAACAGGATGACCCGGATGCACTGGTTGAACGCCCACCGATCGTCACGGTCATGGGTCACGTAGACCATGGTAAGACCTCGCTACTCGACTTTATACGCAACGCAAATGTGATCGCCGGCGAAGCGGGAGGTATCACGCAGCACGTTGCGGCTTACGAGGTAACTCTGAATAATGGAAAGAACATCACATTTGTGGACACCCCGGGTCACGAGGCATTTACGGCCATGCGTGCAAGGGGAGCAAAGGTTACCGACGTGGCCATCATTGTAATTGCAGCTGACGATAGCGTGATGCCTCAGACCAAGGAGGCCATCAGTCATGCGCAGGCTGCAGGGGTGCCGATCGTTTTCGCTTTCAACAAGATCGATAAAGAAGGTGCCAATACGGATCGGATCCGTGAGGAACTCTCTCAATTGAATATCCTCGTGGAGGAATGGGGCGGAAAATACCAGGCTCAGGAAATATCTGCGAAAAAAGGAATCAATATCGATGAACTTTTGGATAAGGTTCTGCTCGAGGCTGAATTGCTCGAACTAAAGGCCAATCCCGATAAACGGGCAAAAGGTACTGTGATGGAAGCCCGACTGGATAAAGGCCGGGGAATCATGGCCTCACTCCTCGTTCAGGAAGGTACATTGCGCGTTGGAGATGCCATGGTTGCAGGTCACCACTTCTGCCGGGTAAAGGCCATGTTCAATGAGCGTATGCAACAGGTTGAAGAGGCTGATCCGTCAACGCCGGTGAATGTTCTCGGATTTACAAGTGCTCCCACAGCTGGGGATATTTTCCAGGTGATGAAAACAGAGTCTGATGCCAAGGAAATTGCGAACAAACGTACGCAGTTGCAGCGCGAACAAGGTATCCGGGCCACCAAGCACATCACACTTGATGAGATCGGGCGCCGACTGGCAGTAGGTAACTTCAAGGAATTGAAAGTGATCGTTAAAGCAGATGTTGACGGATCGGCAGAAGCACTCTCCGATGCACTTATCAAGTTGAGCACAGAGCAGATCCAGGTCAATGTGATACATAAATCGGTTGGTCAGATCACAGAATCCGATGTCCTTCTCGCCAGTGCCTCCGATGCCATAATCGTTGGGTTCCAGGTACGTCCTGCGCCGAGTGCGCGTAAACTTGCCGAGCATGAGATGATCGATATCCGCCATTACAACGTGATCTACAAAGCTATTGAAGAGATCCGCTCCGCTATGGAAGGAATGCTTGCTCCTGAAATTGAGGAGAAAGTGACTGCAAACGTGGAGGTAAGGGATGTGTTCAAGATCACGAAAGTTGGTACTGTGGGAGGTTGTTATGTGCTTGATGGAAAAGTGACCCGCGATAATAAAGTTCGCGTGATCCGCGAAGGAGTTGTTGTGTATGAAGGCGACATCGCTTCGCTCAAGCGTTTCAAGGACGATGTGAAAGAAGTCGCTAAGGGCTACGAATGCGGTATGCAGGTGAAGAACTACAACGATCTTCAGGTGGGTGACGTCCTGGAATGTTACCAGGAAGTTGAGGTGAAAGCCCGTTTGAGGTAATTCCACACATCAGGGTGTCTTTTTCAGTTTTCGCTTTCGTAATTTGCGAAAAAGCCTAAAGCATGAGAAAGTCAATCATCAAAGGCATGGGTTTTTACGTGCCTGAGCGCGTAGTTACCAATGCCGATCTCGAAAAGATCATGGATACCAGCGACGCCTGGATACAGGAACGCACCGGAATTCGTGAACGCAGATGGGTGGAACCCGGAAAAGATACTACATCCGGTATGGGCGTTAAAGCCGCCCGTATGGCAATCGAACAAGCCGGTCTCTCTCCTTCCGATATCGATTTTATAGTTTTTGCCACACTGAGTCCGGATTATTACTTCCCCGGTCCCGGTGTGCAGGTTCAGGAGGCACTAGAGATCGATACGATCGGTGCCCTCGATGTTCGCAACCAATGCTCCGGTTTTGTTTATGGACTCAGTGTTGCGGATCAGTACATCCGAACCGGAATGTATGATAATATTCTCGTTATCGGTTCGGAATTGCATAGTGGGGGCTTGGACAAAACCACTCGCGGACGGAATGTGAGCGTAATTTTCGGCGACGGTGCCGGTGCAGCGGTGTTGTCGGCATCCCCCAGTGATGAGAGAGGCATTCTTTCAACCCATCTTCACAGCGAGGGAAAACACGCACGCGAACTCGCTCTCATAGGACCTTCGACGCAAAAATGGGTCGATGAGATACTAACTCAGAACGATCCCGACTATACGGATTACTATCCGTATATGAACGGAAATTTCGTTTTCAAACATGCCGTTACTCGCTTCCCCGAAGTGATCCGTGAAGCATTGGACCAAAACGGGCTGAATGCGTCCGATATCAAATTGTTGGTCCCTCATCAAGCCAATCTTCGGATCTCGCAATTCGTTCAACGCAGTATGGGACTCAGCGACGATCAGGTCTACAGCAATATCATGCGATATGGGAATACAACTGCCGCTTCCATACCAATTGCATTGTGTGAGGCCATTATGGAGGGGAAAGTGAAAGAGGGAGATCTGGTCTGTCTTGCAGCTTTCGGAAGTGGATTCACCTGGGCAAGTGCCTTAATGAACTGGTAATATGACCAAGCCTTTGTCGAAACCCAAACAGAAACTGACCATCGGAATCAGTGACTTTATCGATCTTCCTGATGCAGGACTCTTTCAAGTGCCTTGTAAAATTGATACGGGCGCAGATACCTCGGCAATTCATTGCGCGCGCATTCGGGTGAAGGAGATAAACGGGCAAGACGTGCTCTCCTTTATTCTTTTGGATAAAAAGCATCCCATGTACAACAAGAAAGAGTTGCGAACCACCGAATTTGTAGAAAGAAAGATCCGAAGTTCTTTTGGTGATTATGAATTTCGATATGTGGTGAAGCTCAACATTGTATTAATGGGAAAAAAATTTCGCACGTCCTTCACATTATCTAATCGGGAACATATGAAATATCCTGTATTATTGGGGCGTAAATTTTTAAAAGGTCGCTTTCTGGTCGACGTCGGTTTAACCAATCTCTCTCAACAATCTGAATTATGAAAATCGCTGTCCTATCGCGAAAATCCTCCCTATACTCCACCAGGCGTCTTATTGAGGCTGCCAGAGAACGCGGTCATGAAGCGCAGGTCATCAACCATGCGAAATGCTATATGGCATTGGAGGGTACTAATCCTCATATTTATGTGGGAGACCATATGATAGAGGATCTCGACGCGATCATACCCCGGATCGGAGCTTCCATTACGTTTTATGGTTCTTCAATAATCCGGCAATTTGAGATGCAGAACGTGTTCACTACACTCAGTTCCCTTGCTCTCATGCGATCGCGGGACAAACTCAGGAGTTTGCAGATACTTACCCGGGCCGGAATTGAAACTCCTCGAACGGCTTTTGCGAAGTATCCGGGCGATATCAAGAATTTGATCAAATTGATCGGTGGGGCGCCACTCGTGATCAAATTATTGGAAAGTACGCAAGGAAAAGGAGTTGTTCTCGCCGAAACACAGAAGGCGGCACAGTCCGTAATTGAGGCCTTTTACGGATTGGAGGCGAACATCATTGTTCAGGAATTTATTAAAGAAGCGAGAGCAGAAGACATACGTGCTTTTGTAGTGGATGGGAAAGTTGTTGGTGCCATGAAACGCACAGGCCAAAAAGGCGAATTCAGAAGTAATCTGCACAAAGGAGGGGTTGCACAGGCAGTTAAACTCACAAGACTGGAAGCATCGCGGGCAGTAAAGGCCGCAAAAGCTTTGAATCTGAATATTGCTGGTGTGGATATGCTCCGATCAGACCGCGGGCCCTTGGTTATCGAGGTGAACTCCTCTCCGGGACTCGAGGGGATCGAAAAGGCAACCGGAAACAATATTGCCGGGGAGATCATTCAATACATCGAACGCAACATCAATCAAAGCGGACGAAAACATAAAGATAAGGTCGGGGTGTGATCCCTCTCCCAAAAGGTCTACTCGAATTCAAGCAAAATGATGATTCAATTCCCGCTTCTGTTTCGCGTGCTGGGAAACGGATTTCGGGCTATGGCGCTCTATCCTCTTATCGTGGTGCGCGACAAAACGGAATGTACTACGGAATTGTTACAACACGAGCAGATTCACCTCAGGCAACAGCTCGAATTGCTCATAATCCCATTCTACCTCATTTATGTCCTGGAATACTTTTGGCATTTGATCATTCTTCAGGATCGGAAAAGAGCTTACCATTCAATTAGTTTTGAAAAAGAAGCCTATCGGTTCGACCGTGAGAAGGGCTACCTTCAGCACAGGAAGGCCTATGCTATGTGGAGATCCGATCGATCAAGGCGTTAAGCCAAGCACCTCAGCCCCCTGTTTGAACACAACATCCACGGGAATACCCGCTGATTCCAGCTTCTTCAGGTCGGCTGCCAGAGCAGCAGGAATGAGTCCTTTTTCCGACATTAATTTTTCTACACCGGCCTTGTCTCCATCTCCCTGCAGCGTTATGATTAGTGTGCTCAGATCATTCATGGCCACCTTCATGCGGTCCGGATCAACTCTGTAGGTGCCATTTTCATAAACAAAGGCTCCCTTCTCCGCGAAATAGTTGAACCGCACCATATTGGCTTTGCCATGGGCACTGCTTGCCCCAAATCGAACCGATCGGAAGATGCTGGCTAAAAAGGTCACGTAATTATCCATCAAAGTGCCTTCGCTGATCTCACCCTTCTCCCTCAGGTAAGTGATCATGTACAAGCCCAAAATATCGGCCTTACCCTCCTCCAAAGGCGAGTATTGCTCTTGCAGAGCCTGCTTAACCTTCTCTCCATTGAGTGTGTACTTGATGCCCAGACCATGTGCAACTTCATGGAACATGGTATTGGCAAAAAATGCATCAAACGTGATGTGTTTGCGTTGCGAAGGGTCGATCAACACATCGGCGAGTGGCACCAGTATATGATCGAATTTGGCTTTCATGGCATTCTTCAGTTGAGATCGTCGTGTTCCGAAGGTGGTTTGTAGTAACTCGTCGTTCGGTAAATTCACGGCAATGGTCTTACTGCCGGCGTTACAATCCCCGGCATAATAGATCACATCATAGGCATTGAGCTGCGATTCCGTTCCCGGCGATTCTTTTTTGTACGCATCCGGTACCGGTAAGGAGGCCTGAAGCTCGGGAAGAAAAGCCGCGTAACGCGCCAGTCGCTTACTCCATTCCGTATCCTTTACCAGCACATAGGCCTCGTACGAAGTTCGGGCATTGTAGATCTTATCCTCGTAATTCTCAATCGGTCCAATAATGATATCCAATACATTATCCTGCATTTTCAGCCAGGCGATATCACTTTCGGTGAAATCGTCGTTCAAAAGCGCTGCCGCCCTTAGGATAAGGTATTTCTTCAGACTTGGCTCCTCACAAAGTGCCGCGGCCTGCAGCAATTGGTCGGAAGCGATCCGCAGCGATGGAGCAAAATACTCGTGGTATGGGATGGTGATGAGCCGTCCAATTGAATCCCTTCGGACCATGCTATACTGACCAAAACTGTCAATACCCGACTCAACGATTTCCCTCTTCGTGATCCCCGAGGGATACATATTGGCACCTGCAGGTTTAGGCCCTACACCGGGTATAAAAGGCCGGTCGCCGGCCAATCTGTCCCAAGGTCCGTAATTGATCGTTGCAAAACGCGCCGTTCGCTCATCTAAGCCCGATAGCAGCGTATTTTTATCGCCATAGGCTTGCTGCCAAAAGAGCTCGTCCATGATCTCCGCTGCGCGCAACAAATGTGGCAACATCGCGCGCTCATATGGTTTGAGTACACTGAGATCGGTGTTGAGTTCTACCTCGATGTACTTGTCCGGATCAACGAGGGTATCCAAAGTTTCATTCCCGGCTAACTGCCCGGATCCGTCCTTTTTGTTCGAACAAGCCTGAAAAAGCAACGTGCTTAGGAGCGTGATGTAAATTAAATTCTTCATGGAAAGGGGGTGAATTCTATCCATCAAAAATAAAGGTTTCAACTTCGCTTTAAAGGATTATTCGCTTTGGAGCGCACGCTGCAATTGCCTGTGAGAAAAGTGCAGCATCAATTTAATTAGAAGTACGAGCAGAGAAAGGGAAAGCCCTATTTCCATCTCTTCACTTATTTTCAACAATGAACCGATGGGTGCGAGAATCACGAATACCAATCCTGCCCGTATCATGTATCTGGCTGAGATCTTCTGGCCAAGATCCCAGGCTTGCTGTCCGGACATGGAGAGCTTGGTCCTGTAGCCGTAAACGGGATTGATCTTCTTGGGTGGACGTAAACGCAAAGCGAAACCAGCGACCAGAAAAACGACACCAACCAGCAGGAATGTAATCAGCATGGGACTCATGTATTCAAAATTGTGGGAACGGGGTGAAATAGGCAAAGCCTCAACCCATTACATGTTTCTCGAGCTCGATTGCCTTCGGAAAAATGTGTTTTTCGTGAATTTCAACGTACTGCGTTAACTTCACAGCCATGTCGGCAAATTTTCTATAAAGCACCACAACCGTATTGCACCAGCTGATCGGAATTTGAAATTCGTGTGTCAGATCAGATATGTGATCCATGGCGTCGCACATCTTGGCCTGATCCGCACGAAACATGTGCAGTACATGTGTTAGACTACCGAAAACGGGTTTATCGAATTCAGGTTGTTGTTCATTCTTCGATAAAAGTTTGCGAATGTGCGGATAGATGGCAAATTCCAGTTTTATCAGATGCTCGGTTAAATAAGCTGATAGCGATCTCCACCAATAGGCAACTTCCCCGATCTCCGTGATCTGGGTGCTGTGCATCCGCTCAATCTTATCCAGATAACCGGTAAGATTAGGTATCTCCCACCGGAAATACCTGTGGAAGTGGAGTTCCATCTTATCAAGCAGTTCTTCAAGGGCCAGATCCTGATATTCAAGAATATTTTCGTCGGTGGGTAAAGACTGTATGGCATAAACCACCCGATCAATTGGAACCGATTCCAACTCACAAGCCCGTCGAACAGAGGAGTCTTCCGTACAACAGAATGTAATCCCGAACTGCTTGAAAATATCAGCTGTCCGATGATCTTCCCGTACCATCTCCGATACCGACCGGTTTTGAATATCCGTCAACAAGGTCCGTTCCAATTTGACGGGAAAAATAGCCCCGCCCTGTCGGAGCCTTTATGAGTTATATCAGTCTTTCAACTTTAATTTAGCAATTGATGCGGCAGATTGTGGCCACACGCAGACATAGTCATTTGAAAAGTATTTGTAAAACATTGATAATGAACTTTTTGCGAATGGTTTTCGATTGAAATTCACGGAATGATGTCAATTTATTCTTCGCTTTTGGGAAAGTCAGAATTAAGCATCTTCGAAATTTTTAATAGATCTTGACGTTTTGATGAACGTGCGACATGCCCTTCTTTTTCTGTTCCTGTCGGGTACGATCCAACTCGTCGCACAGGTGATCAGCACATCCTACGCGGATCCATCGGCCTGGTTTGTATTACCGGATAGCAATGAAATTAATGATACAGGTCCTGGAGCGGATATTTTTTTCGTACATCCAACCACATACTTCAGGCAAGATCCTCCTAATCAGGAACGCATCTCTCAGGCTGAATGG
Source organism: Flavobacteriales bacterium (assembly GCA_020635435.1). Classification (GTDB taxonomy): domain Bacteria; phylum Bacteroidota; class Bacteroidia; order NS11-12g; family UBA9320; genus VMDK01. The sequence goes on along the minus strand of JACJZU010000001.1, from coordinate 733,937 downwards.
AGGCGGTTGGAACATATAAAATGGAATCAGCTCTCCGCATTTGAAGATCTCGGTCGATCATTTATGCCCATTTATTCTCAGGCAGGTTTGCCCATCTTTCTTAAGGGTGATACTTCAGGGCTGAGGTCCGCATTGGATGTAGCCTATGGAGATGTGCGAAATGCCTTTCAACATTATCTTGATAACTGGAATCATGGTAAACCGATAATCCTGGCTTCACATTCACAGGGTAGCTATTTAGCGCTGAGACTAATTGAGGAATTTTTCGGCGGGAATAGATACAAGCAATTGGTTGTTGCCTATATCGTTGGTATCCCCATATCCGAAGAACATTTTCAATCTTTCGATTCCGTGCGCTTTTGCCAGGGTCCGGATCAAACCGGTTGTATAGCCGGTTGGATGACAATAGACGGAAAAACAGGTATTGCCAAACCGAGAGATAAATCCTACAGTTTTATAGGTGATCAAATGATACCGAGCTCTGAGTTGAAGCTCCTTTCTACGAATCCGGTAAGCTGGCGATCCGATTCATCCACAGTGAGCGCAAAACCGGGTCAAATACTTCACCCAAAACTCGGGGCAGCAACGGAACGTTTCTCCTCAAAAACAGCAGTTGCAAAGATCGACGGTGGTTTTGTGAGGATCTACGGACACGGGCGTGGAGAATTCAATGGCCCTTTGGGCAGTCTCCATGTTTATGACTACAACCTCTTCCACGGAAATATTCGCGAAAATGCCAAACACCGACTCAAGATCTTTCTAATGGACTAGGTTGACGTTCGAAACGTCCTTTGCTGAATATCCGTATCCCTGAAGTATTTGTTTTGCGGAACTCCTTCTGCTTTTCCTCCGGCCAGTGGATCACCTCCTTGCACTCATCGCTGCAACAACCTTCGTATCGATCAGCACACTCAGGACATTGAATGAAGAGCAGATTGCAACCTTTGTTCTTACAATTCGTGTGATGATCGAAGGCTGAACCGCACTGATGACAATGTGCGATCACATCTTCACTGATCTGCTCTTCCAGGCGTTCGTCAAAAACGAAATTCTTGCCCTTGAAGCGATTTTCTAAACCCTTTTCACGAACCTGTCGAGCATAGTTTATGATCCCGCCATTCAATTGATACACATTCCGGAAACCCTTGTACTTCATGAAGGCACTCGCTTTTTCACAGCGAATGCCACCTGTGCAGTACATCACTATGTTCTTATCCTTGTGTTCCTCCAATTTTTCTGCAACCAGGGGCAATTGCTCTCGGAAAGTATCTACATCCGGACACCATGCACCCTCAAAATGTCCCACTTCACTCTCGTAGTGGTTGCGCATATCTACGAGTACTGTGTTCTCCATGGCAGTGAGTCGATTGAATTCCTCCGCACTTAAATGAATACCAATATTCGATGGATTGAAATCAGGATCCTCAATTCCGTCGGCAACGATCTTCGGACGCACTTTCACCTTTAGCACGAAAAAGGATTTACCGTCATCCTCAATGGCCAGATTCAGACGTATGCCGCGGAGAAAATCAATACTTTCCATCGCCTGTTCAAATCGGACAAACTCCCGGTAGGGAACCGAGATCTGGGCGTTGATACCCTCATGTGCCACATAGATCCGGCCTAAAACTCCGCAGGAATCCATCAACATGTAGAAGTGATCACGGAATAGATCCGGATTACCGATCTGGTAATAGCGGTAAAACGAAATGGTTATGCGCTTTTCATCGCTGCGGAGCAACTCCGTCTTTAATTCTTCTTTGTTTCTTCGATTGTGTAGTTTCATCTTTTTACAATTTCAAGTTATACCAAGATGATCGCCGACATCTCGTTGGAACGAATCCGCAAAAATAGCGGGATATTGACCTTGTAACCCTTGATATCTATCAGTTCGTTGCATTTCATGGCTTTTCCCTCTGAAAATCTTATATTTAGATCAGTTCAATAACAACCGGATATGGGAATACAAGATCTGCTCAACCGTCTAAAAGGCAAAAGCAAGGAAACCGCTAATGAGATCATTGAGCAAACGGAGAAATTTGCTGAAAAGGCATTCGACAAAGGGATTGAGATCACGGAAAAGGTTAAGGAGAAAGGCAAGGAAACTGCTGAGGAAATGAGGTCGGAATGGTCTGAGATCTCAAAAGACGGTCTCACGCTCAAAACAGAAATCTCCGAAAAAGCTCAAAACCTGTCGAACGATCTCAGCGAAATGGTTTCGAAGATCTCTGCAAAGGCCGAAGAGGCGGGCAGTGAGCTCAAACACGAAGCGGAAGAGATCCTACAGGAAGCTAAAGAATTGGGGGAACTGCTTACTGAGAAATTGAAAGTTGCCGCTTCCAAGATCTCCGACAAGATCGAGCAAACGGTCGAGGAGTTTCGAGAGGGATCCGCAGGCGAAACTTCCGTTGATCCGGACACACGTTCATCCGAAAATGAAACGGACCAACAGGGTGGAGACAGACCCTGATCCCGTTCGAATGAGCGCGCTGTTCGATTCACTTTCCATTGAGATCGGCTGCATCCCTTAGTTGGATCTCATCAGAAAAAATCTTCTCCATTGCCTTTGCCACGTTGAAAGCGATACGTTGGCGCCCTTCGGCATCGTAATGTTCAGTGGTCCAGTTCTGGTCCGTGAAATGATATCCATCTACAGCCTCGAGGTTGTCTACCATTAAAGCTCCAAGTCTCGAATAGCGTTCAACCAAATAATCGCGATTTTGTCGCATCAACCACACGAGTTCAGGTCCAACCAAACTATCGGCATACTCCACGTTCTCAGCAAGAATATTGAAAACCACCCGAATATTCAGATCGCTACAGATGCGCATGATCGCATCACAATCCCGAACACGCGGATTATCTTCTCCGATCTGAAAGGCATAGGCTTTAATGTAGTGATCCGCTAAACTTCTTTTTTCCATGTCTTCAACTCCGTTCGAGTCGGGGAATTTTTCTACAGCACACCAACTTCGGATCGTGGGATGTTTGAAAATTATCTCCGGATCTGTGCTCTGAAGCGTATCAAAGGTCCATTCTTTCCACTTGATGTAGTCCCGATCCAATTCCGTTTGGTTGTCAAAAAAATTCAAGGTTAGGAACGTTCGGCGCAGTAATTCGGGATAACCCGAGAAGAGCACCTTTTCCTGCTGCATGGCAGTTTCCAGCGGAGAATGAGTAACTGCCTGTCCAAATGTCCTCAGGTTCATGGTTACCACCACACACTCAACAGCCGAACCCTTTTCGATCCGGGCGATGAGAGCCCGGTATAACCCTGCATGGTATGCGGCATGATTGATCGTTCCAAATGTCAACCCATTGAAGTGATAACTTAAGAAATCGCTGATCCGATCTTTTAGACTGTCTCGTGTCGGGTGGTAACTGAAATTACTCGACTCTCCAAAGTAGATCACCTTGCAGCTATCGTCCATTCCCTCAAGTTCTATGAGCATCTGTCCCCTTTCCCACAGGTCGGTATCCCAAAGGGTGTTTTTGTAAAGAATCTGAGCCAGTGCCCCGATCAACAGGAGTGCTGCTACTCGAATTCCTATTTTACCTGTGATTTGCATATCTCTTCCGGTCAGAATTGAAAATAAATGAACGGATGGTTAGCAACACCACCCAGTGCCGTTATAGCGTAAAGCAAAAAGGCATAAAGGCTCCAGCGAACAAGCGGATGCCAATCAGCCACCGCCCGATCGAAACGGGACCTGTACAACCAGAGTTCGCTGAGCACAAATGCGGCGAACAGAACGATCCAAACCCCTTTCACTGCGAGCTGCTCAGGACCGGGAGACGCAAACAATAGGTGCAAATGTTCCATAGCGTGCGGGGTTGTATCGGCTCGAAAGAAAACCCAGGCTACCTGCACCAATACGAAAGTTCTCAATCCATGAGCGAATCGGACAATAGGCCCCGCCTCAGCACCCGGCTTTCCCCAAACAAACCTTTCCAATAAGTAGAGTCCTCCATGTATGCAACCCCAAATGAGAAAGGTCCAATTGGCACCATGCCAAAACCCGCTAATTGCGAATACGAGCAGAATATTTACCACCCACCTCAACCTAGAAACACGGTTTCCTCCAAGGGGCAAGTACAAATAATCCCTGAACCAGGTTGAAAGTGATATGTGCCAACGCTTCCAGAATTCGGAGATGCTTGTGCTCAAATAGGGTGTCCGGAAATTATCCATCAGCTCCACTCCCAAACAGAGTGCCGCTCCCTGTGCTACGAGTGTATAGCCTGCAAAATCAGTGTAGATCTGAAAGGAAAAGCCCAATGTGGCCAACCATCTCGAGAACAGGTCAAAATTTCGTGGATCGGCGTAAACAGCATCTACCAAACCAGAGAAGTTGTCAGCTATACAGATCTTCAGAAAGAACCCGAAGAGCATAAGTCGAAATGCCCGGGAAAAATTTGCATAGCGAAATGCCACGGCACTCCGAAGTTGTGGCATAAGGTGCGAAAAACGTTCAATGGGTCCCGCAACCAACTGCGGGAAGAACGATACGAAGAGTGCAAATTTACCCAGATTGTATTCGGGACTTACTCTACCGTGATATACATCGAGCGTATAGCTCAGCGTTTGGAATGTGTAGAATGAAATGCCAACCGGAATGGCGAAATAGATCCCATAGGCCAGTATGCCCAGTAATGGATGATCGACCCTGTAAATTGTGAGTAACATCGGATCTTTGTCCGGGAGAAAGAGGATCAAATATTTGAATATTGCCAACAAACCAAGGTTTATAAGGAGTGATAGAGATAGCAATGATCTCCTTTTCCATCGCGTTTTTGTTCGAACTAAGCGGATGGCTAGTGTGTAATCCACAAGCGTACTCAACAGGATCAGCGGTAAGTACTCAATTTTCCACCAGGCGTAAAAAACATAAGATGCCAACAGCAACCACAACCACCTGTGCCGTGCAGGTAACACATAGTAACCGATCAATACGATCGGCAAGAAACACAGAAAGGCTACGGAATTAAATAACACGTGCTTTGCGACCCATTGCAAAAATATCCAAAAGGCTTCTGTTGGCAGGTTTTCTGGGAGGATTGAATCTGTGCAGTTTTGCGCAACTCGAATTTCGCTTTCCCGACCTCGGAAATCTCGAACAGGAAAAACCTAATTTGGTCGGAGGTATTCAACGTTTACGGGCAGTTGCTGTTGGTTCCCCCGTTCGGTACAACCGCTATTCGATCGGTCAACAATACGGAAACATCATGCAATGGTCCGTGGGCTTCAATCATCTCGTTGGTGCACCTGAGGAATTGAGAGTGTCTGGTCAACCGGGGAAACGCGATTCAACACTGCGCAAATACAGTCTGGCTTTCGTGAACGGAGAGGTACTTCTGATCATTGCGCGAAATGAACAGTGGAAAGTTTCGGTTCCAACAGGTCTTGGTATTGGATACAGTACAATAAGTGATTCCGACCTGAAGAAACCGGATGAACCGATCAGAAAGCAAGGACAGTTCGCACCGGTATGCGATCTGGGTTTACAGGCCACCTGGTACTACCTTGACTGGATCGGACTTTCAGGAGGATTGGGAATCCGTGTTGTACCTTCCGGGAAAGTTCTAAACCTCTATACCGGACCCAATTACCACTTTGGGATCGCATTTTTCCCGGTTGTACTCTATGAAAAATTGACCGGAAAGGAATTTCCTTCCTATTGATCCCCTAACTTGGGTTTGCGCTTCTCCTTGTATTCATCCAGCAGCAAATTGCAGATGTCCGGAATATTCTCGGCAGGGGCATTCTTGAAACGAATACGCTTATCCTCGTCGAGGATGAACACCTGAGGTGTGCTGATGATATTATAATTCTTGCGGAAATTACTCTTGTTATAGGCATCCATCACATTGATCCAGTTCAACTTGTGATCGCGCACGTAATTCTTCCAGCCCTTCCAGTCTCCTTGTGTGTACACGGCATAAACCTGAACTCCCTGAGCGTTCATGGTGTCGTACATTTCTTTCAATTTCGGGATCTCTTTTTTACAATGTCCGCACTCAGGATCCCAGAATACAACGATAGTAACCGGATACTGGACTTTGGACAGCGTGTATTCCACATAAAGGCTGGTATCCACGAGGGTCATATCCGGTGCGATCTCATTACAGAGCGTAGGCCCGATCTTTCCGGCATGTTCGCACATTTTGGCAACCAATGCTGAATCCGCCCAAAAACACCTTCCGGCACAATAGTAATTCTTGGCCATGTGGTAGAGCATACGGTCCATGCACATGATCTTGGCATCTTCATAGTGTTTTGTGGTCCACCAAACCGTGTATTTGAACAGTTCATTAGCTCCGTTCTTTTCGAGTTTGCCCGCCAGGTCGTCAATTACCGGTAATAAGCTATCTGCAAGCTGAATGAACATCTTAGTGAAGTAATACTCCAGTTTGCGATGGAAGATCGGAGTTCGGATGAGCCCGTCTTCACTCAGATCAATATTATCCCAATAATGGGCGCGGTAATACTCAAATCGTTTTCCGGTTGTATCGTCCTTGATCTCGTCGGGAAATGGTATTTCCAAACCTGCCCGGAACACGGTAGCTACAAAACTTTTTGGATATCGCTCAATGATCTCTTCGCGTTTTTTCTGTACCGCTTCGTCAATTGCCTTCTTCTTTTTTTCAAATTCATCCTTTTCCAGCTGACTGTCGACCTTGTCCATTTTGGCCTTGAGTTCACGCATTTCCTTGCTTTTAGAATAGGCGAATTGATCGAATTCCAGGAAAATGCTGTTCTCCAGTGAACCCTGAACTTTTTTATCAAGAATGGACAAGCTGGTGTCCGTGGAAATGACAAAGTCCTGATCGTCTTTGGGGATCACCAACTCTACATAGCTTCTGTTGGGTAAAACCAACAGATAGATCCCATTAAGCAGAGGTTCTTTGCCGCTGAATACAACTTTACCGTTGCGATCTACTACAGCCGTGTCTACGATCCGGTTTTGGTCGGCATAATAATGTGCCAAAATACACTCACCTGAATTCAGTCCCCGAATATTGAATTCGATGCGATGTCCTTGAGCACGGGCGGATGAAAAAATTCCGGAGATAGCTAAAATTGCGATTATTGATCGAAACATAGGTCGATGCGTTTAATTTATAGGTTGACAAAAATACGGGATGTTTGTTTCGGCCCGAAGTGCGTATTCATACAACAAAGTTTGTACCAGGTAAATTTGTTCGATGGAAAACGGCGGTTCTGTCTTTTTTGACATGGTTTATGACGTTGTTCGACTTATTCCACCGGGCAGGGTGACGAGTTACGGTGCTATTGCGCGCTACCTCGGAACCGCTCGCTCGGCTCGAATGGTGGGATGGGCCATGAACGCGAGTCATTCGGTTCAGCCTCCCGTACCGGCTCATCGCGTTGTAAATCGAATCGGCTTGCTCAGTGGGAAGGCACACTTTCATCCCCCAGAGCACATGCAGATCATGCTCGAGTCGGAAGGTATATCTGTCCGAAATGACCAGATCGTGAATTTCGACGCGGTTTTTTGGGACCCGCAAAAGGAACTCAGCCTGGATTGAGGCCCATGTCCTCTCTACAAAGGGTCGTCGCTGAAACTACCGAGCATACTGCCCACCAGATCCCCAAACTGAGCGGATTGATCGGAATGTATCTTGCTCAGTCGTGAGTATTCGGCCAAGCCGTAGAGCACAAATTCCATCCACAGGTATCGATCCATCTTACCACTGTCTTCAATGTGATCGGTGACCAATTCTCCCAATCCGGAAACCCGGTTCAATTCTCGTGCATACAGGCTGTCACGCGCTGTAAGGGGGAGATTGACCGTATTTCCTTTCTCAAACCAGTTTACGATACGACTAAAGGGGTCATTCTCCTTTCGGCCCAGCTTTTCCGGATCTCCAAAATAATGACTGAAGCGATTGCGAATGGCCTTTCCGATCAACGACAGGGCAACCTGATAAGGTCCTTCCAATTCGCCTTCGTAAACCATTTCGATCTTGCCGGTTATGGCAGGTATCATTCCATACAGATCGGTTACACGTGCAAGGGTCTTTTTGTCTCCGGCAAGTAGAGTTCTCCGCTCCGCAGCACTCACGAGATTCTCGTATGCAGAAATACTCAGCCGTGCGCTAACCCCACTTTTGGCGTCTACGAATTCATTGTCGCGGGCTTCAAATACAACTTGTTCGATCAATTCAGCCAGCAGAGGGTGTACTTCTACGGTTTTCAATTGCTCTGAATTGAGATTTGCCTCCTGCCTCGTGATCTCCATAGCGACCTGGAGATTTTTAGGATAATGGGTGAGGATCTGACTGCCGATGCGGTCTTTCAGCGGTGTTACAATACTCCCCCGATTCGTATAATCTTCAGGATTTGCCGTAAAGACGAATTGGATGTCGAGGGGAATCCGAAAGCTGAAACCTCGGATCTGAATGTCCTTTTCCTGAAGAATATTGAACAAACTCACCTGAATCCGTGCCTGCAGATCCGGTATCTCATTCAGGACGAAAATGCCGCGGTTTGCCCGGGGAACCAAACCGAAATGAATGACCCGCTCATCGTTGTAAGCGAGTTTTTCGTTAACCGCTTTGATGGGATCTATGTCTCCGATCAGGTCGGCCACACTTACATCAGGGGTGGCGAGTTTCTCGATATAGCGCTCATTCCGACTCAACCAGCTTATCGGCGTTTTGTCGCCCATGTTCTCTATCAATGCTTTGCTACGGCCCGTGATCGGATGAAATGGGTCCTCGTTCAATTCAGAACCCGCTATCACCGGAATATAGTCATCCAGCAACTCGACCATCGCCCGTGCTATGCGTGTTTTGGCTTGACCGCGAAGCCCGAGTAAGTTGATGTTATGCCGACTCAGGATCGCCCTTTGAAGATCCGGGATCACGGTGTCATCGTAGCCCATAACCCCCTTGAAAATCACTTCCTTTCCCTGTAGCTTTTGTATCAGGTTTTCCCTCAATTCTTCTTTCACACTGCGCGATTTGTACCCACTTCGCCGCAATTCGCCCAGTGTATTGAATTGATCTTTGTTTTCCTTGGTGATGCGTATCATGCCCTAAGTGTTATCTGTTTTTTCGTTTATTCCTAGTATAATCATGAATCACAAATGAACCGAGCTTGTCAAGTCCGCTGTAAAAAGCTTTGCCCTTACAGCTGTCGGTGAATTCATGGATAAATTGCTTGAGATACGGGTCCGTTGCGAGCATGAAGGTTGTAACCTGAATGTGATTCCTGCGGCATTTAATAGCTTCATTCAATGTTTTGTTCACGATCTTTCGGTCGAGGCCAAAGCTGTTCTTGTAATAGCCACCCAATTCCTTCAGGCAACTTGGTTTCCCGTCGGTGATCATGAATATTTGTTTGTTGTGGTTGCGTTTTTTACGCAACAGATCTTGGGCGAGCTGTAGTCCCGCCACGGTATTTGTGTGAAAGGGTCCAACCTCCAGATAAGGCAGCTCTTTCAAAGAGATCTGCCAGGCATCATTCCCAAACACCAAAATGTCCAATGTGTCCTTGGGATATCTGCTTCGAATGAATTCAGCCAGGGCTAATGCCACCTTTTTTGCCGGCGTAATCCGGTCTTCTCCATACAAGATCATGGAATGGCTTATATCGATCATGAGCACAGTAGCGGTCGACATTTTGCTGCTGCTTTCCTGCACTACCAGATCATCATTTACCCAGAAGGAATCGTCGATTCCCCATCGCATCTGTGCATTTCGCATGCTCTCTGTAAGAGCGATCCGGTCGGTGCTGTCGCCAAATTCATAGGGTTTCAGTTCGGGAAGAGACTCATCCCCCTTGCCTGTGAAATCCGTATGATGTTCGCCGGGGCCGGATCTGCGCAATTTCCCGAAAATCTCCTCCAGAGCAGACTTCCGGATCACCTGTTCCATTTTTGAACTTATGGTGAATCGTCCATTTGCGCCGGATTCCTTTATGTATCCTCTTCTTTTGAGGTCCTCAATGAAGTCGCCCATTCCGTAGTTGTCATCCGTAAGATCGTATTCACGATCCAACTGATTCATCCAGTCCAGTGCCTCAGCCACATCTCCACTATTGTAAAGAAGCAATTCCTGAAAAAGGCGCAATAAACGCTCAAAGGGTCCTTCGTTGTGGGATGCTCCTAAGTATCGGGAAAATAGAATACTGCTCATTGATTGATCGCACGATCAATACTACAACCGTTTACCCGGAGTTCAGTTTGCGGTTCGGTTTTTTTTCTGTGCCGAGCTGTTTTGAGGAATGGAGCGTCCAGATCTACCATTCGTCTTTTTTGACCTCTTTTCCATGCTGCATGTATTCATTCATGGAATCAATGAGAGCTTCAACATGCTCTATGGTCTGTTGAATGTAGAAATTATAGATGGCCTCGTCGTAACCTACTTGCGATTTATCCAACCATTGGGTTACGTCGTAGTAGGAGGGTTTTTCCCATCGTATCCGGTCGATCTCATATTTGTAACGTCCGTCTTTGCAAAGGATTCGGAACTGATAGGCAACAAACCCGCCTCCGGTGAGTTGATTTCCCTTCTTATCCAGCGTGTTCAGTCGAAATCTGGATTTTCCTTCGATTGTCTTGTTTTCCTCGTCCTTTAACTGGAGTACGCCTGTTGGATTCGTGAAATGTTCGTTGAGCCACTCGACCGAACGTGTGAACAGAACATCGGCCGAAGCTCCTGATACTGTGGTAACATCGCTGTAGTAGGCTTTGCCTTCATCGTTTGTCTCAAATGGATTGTCTTGGGCGAAAACAGTGCCGGCGAAAAGGACCAGGAGAAGTGCTGTGTAGATTTTCATAGGTTTGGGTCGGTAAATTTAGAATTCTTTATGGTGTAGCACAAAATGACTCAAGAATTGTTCCTTACGATACATATGATTATTTCCAACCCGAGAAGAGCACAATGAATTTTCTGGCACACTATTATTTCGACGCCCGAATCGGGAGGCCACATTTCAATTTCGGGCTTCTCATGCCGGATCTCGTGAGGAATTTCATTCGGGGTGGACGCTTGCCTGCAGATCTCATCGCATCTGACCATGTCGCAGTGGACGGGATCTACAAGGGATGCGTTCAGCACAAGGATTCAGATCGCATTTTTCACAACTGGTCAGGTTTCACCGAATCCATGGAATTGTGTAATGATCGGCTGAAAACTTGCCCCGAGCCTTTCCCAAGATATTTTTTTCACGCTCACATACTTTCAGAGCTGGTACTGGACAAGATATTGCTCAATGAACAACCGGGTCTGGCAGATAAACTGTACACCGATTTTGAGCAGATCGACCTGACTGCGGTTCGTCTATTCCTGCAAAACCACGAAATCAACAATTTCCACGACTTTCAGCTTGGATTTGACAGGTTCATGGAAGTCAGATATCTCACCAAATACATGCATTTCACTAACATTGTATACGCGTTGGGCCAGATTGGTAAGAAAATGAGGCTTCAACCGTTTACTGAATATCAAAAAGCGTTTTTACTTGAAGTATCCGAAGAAATTGAGTCCCATCTCAGACCGATCATTCCCGATCTGCAATCCGCTCTCCGGGAACAGGTTTAGATGGCCTGCAGTCTGGTTCTTAGTGGTGATGTATCTACATGCATCTGCCCAAACGGCACCGAAATATTCGAACGAGTTCCTGGGCATTGGGGTAAGTGCCCGGGCTGCCGGTATGTCGAATTCCATTCTGGCCGGAGTTGATGATGTAAGTGCCGGCTTTTGGAATCCATCTGCATTGGTCCATATGAAGGACAAGGCGCAGCTGGCGTATATGCACAATAACTATTTCGGAGGTATAGGAAATTATGATTACGGCGCACTGGGTTTTCGAATGTCCGGTGATCAGGCAGCCTCGGTTTCGTTCGTGAGGCTAGGAATCGACGGAATCCCAAATACCCTGGATCTGATCAATAATGGGCAGATCGACTACGACCGCATCCGCGAATTTTCTGCGGTCGATTACGCATTTTTATTCAGTTACGCCCGAAAAACAGCAATCGAGGGCTTGAGCTTAGGTGGTAATGCCAAGGTCATTCACCGAAAAGCTGGAGAATTTGCAACGGCATGGGGTTTCGGCGTAGATGTGTCTGCCAGTTACATAAATGCTTCCGGTTGGCGGTTTGCAGCCGTAGGTCGCGACATTACATCTACCTTCAATGCATGGAGTTACAATTTCACGCAAAGTGAAAAGGAAGTTTTTGCGCAAACAGGAAATGCAATTCCCGAGAATTCCCTCGAACTCACACTCCCAAAGCTTCTCCTGGGAGCTGGACGGTACTTTGAACTGAGTGAGAAAATCGGATTGTATCCGGAATTGAACATGGATGTAACAACCGACGGAAAAAGAAATACACTTTTGCGATCCGGTTTATTCAGTATCGATCCGCACCTTGGACTGGAGGCCAACTATGCGAAACTGATCTTCTTAAGACTGGGGGCGGGCAACTTCCAGCAAGTAGAGAGTTTCTCAGGTAAAAACGAGTGGACCTGGCAACCGAATTTTGGTGTTGGGTTGACCATGCCGCGTTTTGCGCTGGATTATGCGCTTACAGACGTGGGAAATCAGAGCGATGTACTCTATTCCCACGTTTTCTCGGTCCGCTTCAACATCGTTGAAGAATAGCCAAAATTCACCCATACGCTCGGCTTCTTTTTTAGGTTTCCGTTTACAAATTGATAGAGAAGGGTATAACTTGCGAAAAGATTAACACTATGATACGCAAGGGCTTTCTTCTTTTATTGGCATTTGGTCTCGTGCAGGCCAAGGCACAATCACTTCGGATCGTTTACGATTTCAACAAGGACGATGTGAGATTCTACCGCGTTGTACCGGAAAAGGACGACGTGGAGATCAGTCAGCCCGTTGTTGGTAGAAATAAAATGGTCAAGGTTGAAGTAGTGAACTTCAACAAATTCGTGTATGCTGCCAATTGCCAGTTTGAGGCTAGCACATCCAAAGAGAGCAATACTGTAAATCTCATGGGGATGATCTCCCCATTGATCTTTCCCGGGGGAACACAGACGTTCTTTACAACAATGGGGGGCAAGGAACCGGAAGTTGGTCGCGGAGGACTTTTGTCTACCCGTTCAGCTTCGGCAGCATATGATGAATTGCAGGAGGCTTATACGACACTTTCTGCGCTGGAATCGAGCATGAACAACCTCGATTATGCCATTAAGAAACTCAACGATCTTAAGTACAACCCCTACTTACCCACGGACACCATTAAAAGTATGTCCGACCACTTGGTTGAAATGGTATTGGTCCGCAATAGCGTGAACCCAAGCGATTTTTCAGATCTGGTTCTGGCTTACAACGATAAATACAAATCAGGAGTTTCAGAATTGCGAAAGTCTAGTGGAAACTTCTTGAAGGCCTGTGATGAATATGCCAATAGTCGGGGTGGGATGCAGTCTGAAGATCAGGAACTTAAAGAATACGCACTCAGTTTGCAAAACCGGTTGAATACATTCACACAAGAGATCAGTGCACAGGATATCACTGAGAAGATCAATACGTTGGAAGCCCTCTATACTTCTATAAAAACAACTACATTCACGTTTAACGCCAGCCAAATGGCAAAGGATGATGAACTGGAAATAAAGTTGAACTTTTATGAGAATCCGAAAGAGGACGAGATTCCCCAAACGGCAAATTTGAATGCGATGGATCAGCTCAAAAAGATCAAGGATAAAACGCTTACTGTCACAGTCAAAGGGGATATGAAGATCAACAGCAGTATTGGCTTGGGATTCCCATACTTCGTGAACAACGAGAGTTTTGTGAACCGCGACAGTATTATCACCGCTCAGGAAGGCAATAATTATTCACCCAATTTTGCCGCATACATGAATTTTTACCCCTACTCCGGTAAAATTGCCAATCTGGGGGGAACCTTTGGGATTGGTCTTCCACTCACCACCGATAACAGGACGATAAATATGTTCATGGGCCTCAGCGCCTTATTTGGCTCGGATAACCGGATTGCCCTGCATGCCGGTGCAACACTTGGTCAGTTGAAAGTTCTGGATGCGGGTTATCAGGTGAACGATAAACTTTTATCCGCCACACAGGAAGTTCCACTTAGGAATATTTGGCAGTGGGGGGCGTTTGCCGGTATATCCTTCAGTCTTACTGAGTTACAGAAGTAGTAGTTCTGATCGGATCCAAAGAAACGGAACCGATTTGATCGGACACAACGCAATATGAAAATTCTCTGGATCCTGGTAATTGGGGGCATCGTAGGCTGGTTGGCAAACACGATCCTGAAGAGAGGAGAAAAGGGCTTTCTGCGCAATCTGCTCCTTGGTATGGGCGGTGCATTTGTTGGTAATTTGGTCATGAGGATGTTGGGATTCGGGAGCCCTTCCAACCTTATGGGAACATTATTCTCAGGTTTACTTGGTGCAGTTCTGATCGTTTGGGCAATAGATAAATTAAGAGGTTGAGAAGCCCATCGATTTCATGGGCAAATTAGCCGTCCAGGGCCTGTTGAAATGGTTAAGTTTGCAGAAATCTCAGCTTGAAACTCAGTGTAATCATAGTCAATTATAATGTAAAGTTCTTTTTAGAACAGTGCCTGATAACTGTTCGAAAAGCGCTGAGCGGTATCGAGTCTGAGATCCTGGTGGTCGACAACCATTCAGCGGATTCCTCTTGTGAAATGATTCGCGAGGGATTTCCAGAGGTCAAACTCATCGAGAATGCCGAGAATGTCGGTTTCTCCCGTGCAAACAATCAGGCCATACGCATAGCCCGAGGGGAATACATTCTTCTCCTCAATCCGGATACAGTGGTGCAGGAGGAAACGTTTCGCAAGTGCATCGATTTCATGGACCGACATCCCGATGCGGGGGCATTGGGTGTGAAAATGATCGATGGAAAAGGGAAATTTCTGCCGGAATCGAAACGCGGGTTGCCTACTCCTGAGGTGGCATTGTATAAGATGTTGGGGTTGAACAAGCTGTTTCCCAGATCCAGGCAATTTGGCAAGTATCACCTCGGGTATTTGCCAGAAGATGAAACCAATCCTGTCGACGTTCTGGCGGGGGCATTCATGTTCATTCGAAAATCTGTCTTGGAAAAGGTTGGGCTGCTGGATGAGACATTCTTTATGTATGGGGAGGATATAGATCTGAGTTATCGGATCACCGAGGCCGGATATAAGAATTACTATTTTCCGGAGACCAGTATAATTCACTATAAAGGAGAGAGCACAAAGAAGATGAGTGCGAACTACGTATTCGTCTTTTATCGGGCCATGGTGATCTTTGCCCGAAAACATTACGAGGGAGGCTCCAGGAATTTTCTTGTACTCTTCATCCGGTCCGCTATTTATGTGAGAGCAGGTTTGGCGCTTGTACAACGTTTTCTACATTCTACCTGGCTCTATTTTACAGATGCTTTGCTCCTGTTGGCGGGGATGCTTTTTCTGAAAGGATATTGGGAGGAGCACATCAAATTTATAGAGAGTTACCCCAAAGAGCTGGTCACCATACATATACCCTATTATATTTTCTTGTGGATCAGTTCCGTATATCTCAATGGCGGATATAAGGAGCCTTACTCCATCCGGAGAATCATAAGGGGCATTCTTCTGGGAACGATCCTCATCGCCGCCGTATATGGATTACTGCCCAATGCGTTGAGATTCTCCCGGGCATTGATAATTCTGGGGGCACTTTGGGCGGTGATCGCGATGCTCGGAGTCCGCTTGCTCGTTCATTTCCGAAGATATGGAAATTTCAATTTGGGAAGGCGGAGCGATCTGCGTACGGTGATAGTTGGAGAATCCAACGAGCGTGAACGTGTGCGGAGCATGCTCGCCTTTGAGCGTTCCCCGGTGGAATTCATTGGTTTCATTGCAATCAGTGAGGAAGATCATGGCCCGGATGTTTTGGGAACCTCAAGCCGCTTGGACGATCTCTGTGAGATCTACCGCATACAGGAAGTGATCTTCTGTAGTAAAGATATTTCCAATACACAGATCATTCATTGGATGGGCCGTCTTTCATCCAAAGGTGTGAACTTCAAAATTCTTCCCGACGAACGCTTTTTCGTGATCGGGAGCAATTCCAAAGATGCTACCGGCGAGTTCTACACACGTGAGATCCACCTCCGACTAGCCGAAACATATCATCGCCGTGTGAAGCGGTGGTTCGATATTCTTTCGTCCATCATACTTTTGATCTTAAGTCCTGTTCTCGCTTTTTTTTATTGGGGATTTACCGACTATTATAAAAGATGTTGGCGTGTGCTTTCCGGTAGGAGAACCTGGATCGGTTACGATCGTTCCGTGGAAATCGGGCATCTGCCTCAACTGAGAACAGGTATTTTTCAAGTGACCGACCGATCACGGAATTATGAACTCTCCAATTCGATCCGCGATCGTTTGAATTATCTTTATGCCCGAAATTATAGTGTGGAATCGGACGTTTACGTCTTGCTAAAATCCCTCATCAGCATTTAACTTCACACATAATTGGATAAGTTGGACAGCAGAGCGATTTACTTCGGGTCCCTTAAATGAATAGATGAGAAAATGAAGCTATGAAACTACGGGTACAACATTTCAGCATGGATTCGCAAAAACAGAATGTGAGTCGATTAGGGATGCTCATCGCCTTTCTTCTCGGTTCATTCTTTTTGAGTATGGCACAGAACAAACACGCGCTTATTGTGGCCATAGGCGACTATCCGGAAGATTCCGACTGGAGAGATATAAGTTCGGTAAATGATATACCGCTCATAACTGAAGTACTTCAGAAACAGGGTTTTGAAAGTTCCAATATCCGCGTTCTAAAAAACGAGGAAGCCGACAAGGAAGCGATCCTTGCAGCTCTTTCGGACATGGCGCGAAATGTCTCCAAAGGGGACATTGTGTTCGTGCATTTTTCAAGCCACGGACAGCAGATCATGGACAACGAGAACAAAGATGAACTCGATGGTTACGATGAGGCTATTGTTGCATACGGAGCTCCGGCCTATTACGATCCGCTTTACAAAGGTGAGAATCACCTTCGTGATGAGGAACTGGGCAGCGCACTGTCACTGATCCGACAAAAATTGGGATCATCGGGTGACCTGATGCTCGTGGTGGATGCTTGCCACAGTGGAACTGCCACTCGTGGTAAAGAGATCGCAAGGGGTGGTAAACCGCCTTTTGCCCCGAAGGACTACAAACCGGGCGAGAAATCCGACGACATCGGAATGTTTGAAGATAGTCCACAAAGCCGGGGAACCGGTGATCAATCTCCAATGGTTGTTTTCTCGGCTTCCAAATCCGATGAGGTCAATTACGAATACGATGGATTTGGCTCACTTTCCGTGGCGATCAATCGAAGTTTCAACAAGTTGAAACCAGGTATGTCCTATCGGGCATTGTTCGCCGAGGTTCTGAAGGAAATGTCGGTGATTGCCCCAAACCAGACCCCTGCAATTGAAGGTGAGATCGATCGCGAGCTATTCGGAGGTAAAGCAGTTTTTCAGGAACCTTACTACGTCCTCGAATCCATCCGCAAGAATAACGAGGTATTTCTGTTGGGCGGAATTCTGAACGGATTGCATGAGGAAACCGAGTTGAGTTTCTACCCGGCAGGCACTCAGTCAAAGGATCAGGCAGCACCTTTGGCCAAGGGATCGGTCAGGAAAGCAGAAAGCACCTGGTCGATCATTTCTCTGGATGCTGCACTTCCGGGTAAGGCCACCGATTACTGGGCATTCGTTACAAAGCAGACCTACGGAGATATTCGACTCGATATGGACATCAGTTCGATCAAAGAACCTTATTTGGCCGTCGTTAAAAACTGGATCTCCACTTTTGATTTGATCGAGGAATCCACCTCCGGGGATCCGGACCTGGTGATCGACATCACTCCGGGGGCAGGGAGCCGATTCAATATTGATCTTTTTGAGGGGTCTTCCATGGAATTGATGGCCCAGTACAAGAACCAAAGCGACTTGGGCAAGGTGGAGGAAAGAGTGAAACAAAAAATTCGCGGAGACTTTGTTAAAAACCTTGAATTGAGTGACCCCTCGCTCGACGTTCGTTTCGAATTCATCCCATTGCGCGTTGAGAACGGTGAGGTTAAGGACACCTTGAATATTCAATCGATAAGTAAAGCCGGGATGATGGAGATCAGTGCTTCTACGATGGAAGTCGCAATTCGTGTGACCAATTTAGGCAAAAGGAAGGCTTTCTTCAATATAATTGATATCCAGCCGGATGGAGCGATAAACGGCATTTTGCCCGATCCGGAGCAGAGGCACGATCCCTATGAGTTTCAGATAGGTCCCGGCGAATCCCGGATCGTGGACGGGTACCGGATCGAGTTCGGGGAGCCTTACGGTACCGAATTGTTCAAGCTATTTGCCACAGAGGAACCAGTAGATTTCTCTCCCATCATTACCCAACAGGCCACTCGAGGTTCCAAGAATCCCATGGAGGCCCTATTCGACGAAAGCTACAGCGTAAGCCACCGCGGGGGCAAGTCGAAAGTGGTGGTGAGTAGTGATATGAATGCCAGCACACACAACGTAACCTTTAAAATTGTACCATAGTCAAATTACTCCAATGAAGATGACAACAGCACTCAAATTGCTCTTTTTCCTGATCGCACTAGCGCCTTTTTCGGGACTTCGAGCGCAGAACGAGAATCCTATCGGGCACAAGGATTCGGTTTACACCCAAGGCCGTAATGTATTTGGAACGGATGATCGGAAGTCTACGATCTACTATACATATGACGATTATACCCGGGCAACCGCTGTAATGATCTACAAATCCATGTTCTCAGGTTCCTATGTGCAGGCACCTACGCTTGGCGACCTTCTGCTGGATATTTATAAACCCAAAGGTGCGAAGTACATTCATTCGGATGTCCGGTTCAAGGATCAACCGGCAGCCGGCGACTGTTCGGGTTTTCTTATTGCACCCGATATTCTGGTAACTGCAGGTCATTGCATCGATCAATCAAATATGTATGATGTGGAGTGGGTTTTTGATTATACCGACAAGTTGAACTATCCGGCCAACAAGAAGATCTACATCCCGGATCAAAATCGCTATCGTGTCAAGGAGATCCTTACCCAGAAACTGATCGGACGCACGGATTACGCTATGTTGCGCCTTGACCGACCAGTTACCGGCAGGAAACCATTTATTTTCCGAACAGCCGGACTTATCAGTGAAGGAACTAACATAACCCTTCTGGGAGCCCCATTTGGAGTGCCACTGAAGGTTGTTGAAAACGCCGTGGTAACGCAATCCAATGCAGCTCAAACCTATTTCCATACAGATCTGGATGCTTTCGGTGGAAACTCCGGAGGCCCGGTTTTCAGCAGTCGATCCGGTCTCATCGAAGGCATACTGGTTCGAGGTCCGGATAACGGGTATTTCAGTAAAGGGTATTACATCGATGCAAACTGTCAATGTCTACGAACCAAAACATACACAGAGGAGTCGGCAAAAACCGATGGGGTTGAGGTACAGCGCATACGGGATCTTCCTTACGATCTGCTGGTAGGTGCTATCTACACCAATATCAATTTTGCGTTGAAGAGTGGTAATGATGATGAGGTTTCCAGATGGGCGGCCTATAACTGGATACACACCTATAGTTCTTTGAAAGACAGCACGCCTTTGGTACTGAGAGCAACGGAACTCGGTAGGGTTGGGGCTCTCAAAACATTGAAACAAAATTCAGCCGATCTCATGGTTAAAGACCAAAACGGCCGCAATATTGTGTACTACGCGCTGCGATCAGGTGAAAAGGATATTTATTCTTTTCTTCAACGTGAAGGAATAAGTTTCAATGAAACTGACAATAATGGTGAGAATGCCGTTTTTTGGGCAGTTTCCATGTATAAAACGGATGCTTTGAACATGGTTCTGGATCAAGGTGTAAATATGAACCTTAAAAATAGCTTTGGGAATACACCGCTTCACGAGGCTGTTTATACATACAATCTCGATATGGTTCAAGCGCTTACTTCACATGGTGCAGATGTGCTGGCCAGGGATTCGGATGGTAAAACCCCGCGAAAGCTAGCGAAGAAGCTCAAGGCAAAAGACATAAAGAAATTCCTGAAGAAAGAAGAGAAACGCATGAAGAAGGGTGGATGATGCTTCAATTCATGTTATTTTTCGCAACATGAATTTACGGCTCACTTTATTCTGCTCGATCCTGGCGGTTACTCTTTCTTCCAATGCCCAGAACAGGGTATATGCCCAAAAAATGATCGACACCCTGTGCAGCCCTATTTTCGATGGCAGAGGTTATACAAGGGATGGAGCCCTCAAGGCCGGCATTTTCATCGAAGATGAGATGCGCAGGATCGGATTGAAACCGGTTCGGCACGACTTCAAGAATTATTTTGAATTTCAGGTCAATACCTTTCCGTCGGCATTGTCACTCAGCGTAAATGGCCGAGAACTCGTTCCGGGGAGGGACTTTATTGTCGATCCTTCCAGCGCATCTTATGCCAATTCAGGAAGTATTCTGGTACTTGACCCTGCCGTACTTAAATGTAAGTTGAAACGGCGTAGGGTCCTGCACAAATCGGCATCGGGCAAGATAGTACTAATAGACACGAGTGCAGTGAGGAATGAGCGTGTCGATCAGTTTAAATCCGACTATCCGGGGGGACTCTTACTCGAAGAGAGCAAAACACTCACTTGGAGTGTTGGCCGTCAACAGAAATCCTACGCACATGTTCGGGTACTGCCCGGGATCATCTCGGCGGGTGATGAGATCGAGTGCCAAATTGATGCAGAATTCAAACCGGCACAGACGGGGATGAACGTCGTAGGTCTGCTTCCCGGATCGGAAGTACCGGATTCATTCATTTTATTGACGGCACATTACGACCATTTAGGAGGCATGGGTGCGCAAACCTATGTGCCCGGGGCGAACGATAACGCCAGTGGGACGGCAATGATGCTCGACTTGGCATCCTACTTTACACGTAATCCACACCGATATTCCCTGGCTTTTATCGCATTTGGCGGGGAGGAAGCCGGATTGTTGGGCAGTCGTCACTTCGTTCAGGAATTGGAGAAATGGTTCGATCCCTCACAGATCCGATTTGTGGTGAATATGGATCTGATGGGAAGTGGCGAGCAAGGTATGATGGCTGTGAATGGTAAGGTGTTCACCCGCGAATTTGAAATGCTTAAAGCGATCAATGCCAAAAACCAATATTTAACAGATGTAAGATCACGCGGTAAGGCTGCGAACAGTGACCATTACTTCTTTTCTGAGAGAGGGATTCCTGCATTCTTCTTCTACCTGATGGGATCATATGCTTATTATCATCACATCGACGACTCAAGTGAAAATCTCCGTCTTGGCGAACATTACGACAAAGCGTTCAAGCTCATTGCGGCGTTCCTGTCCGAACTCCAAAAGGGCTAGTTTGGTTATATTTGTTTTTGGCGTAATGCTTTGTGATTCATGGCTGTACTTATAAACTCGCTGCTTTCCTGGTACTTCAAGAAGCGCATTCAGCAAGTTGAATATGCCGTGGAGAATCCGGTGGAGATCCAATCAAGACAGTTTGAAGATCTAATTCTCCAGGGGAGAAAGACTGAGTATGGCCAGACCTTTGGTTTTGATGCAGTGCGAAGCCGAGAGCATTTTCGCACAGAAATACCGATCACGGATTATGAAACTCTTAAGCCTTACATTGATCGGACCATGCATGGGGAGCAGAATATCATTTGGCCATCGGAGATAAAATGGTTCGCAAAATCATCGGGAACAACTTCCGATAAAAGTAAATTCATACCGGTATCCTTTGAAGCTTTGGAAGATTGCCAATTCAAAGGAGGTAGAGACATACTTACCATATACTGTCATAACAATCCGGAAACGAAAGTTTTTGACGGTAAGGGCTTGCTTATCGGTGGCAGTCACGAGATCAACAAATACGCCCGAAATTCCTACTGGGGCGACCTAAGCGCAGTTATGATGAATAACCTGCCTTTTTGGGTGAATTTATTGCGAACACCAGGTCCCGACATTGCCCTTATGTCGGATTGGGAGCAGAAGATGGATCGTATGGTTGAAGCTACAAGGAGTCAGGATGTCCGAAGCATCTCCGGTGTCCCAACCTGGACCTTGCTGCTCATTCGAAGATTGGTTGAAGAGAACGATCTCGATTCAATTCTCGATATATGGCCCCAGATCGAATTGTATATGCATGGGGGTGTGAGTTTTACGCCTTACCGGGATCAGTTTCAAACGCTCATCCCATCCAATTCCATGCACTATTTGGAGACATATAATGCCTCAGAGGGATTCTTTGGTATTCAGGACAGTTTGGTCTCTGGTGGAGATATGTTGCTCATGATGGACTATGGGATTTACTACGAATTCCTGCCATTGGATCAGGTTGGTCTGTCCGAGCCGCAAACCGTGCTACTTGAAGAAGTTGAAATAGGTGTACCCTATGCGCTCATTATATCAACGAATGCCGGACTGTGGAGATACAATATAGGAGACACCATTGAGTTCACCTCTTGCCGCCCGTATCGCTTCAAGATAACCGGTCGAACCAAACTATTCATTAACGCATTTGGCGAGGAGCTGATGATCGAGAACGCAGAGAAGGCTATTGAGGTAGCCTGCCAGGTTACCGAGAGCAGCATTCGGGATTATACAGCAGGGCCTATCTATTTCGGTGAGCAAGATGGTGGAGGTCATGAGTGGTTGATCGAATTTGAACGACCCCCTTCCGATCTCGAACAATTTCGAAATGCTTTGGATGATATGCTCAAAAAGGTCAACAGTGATTATGAGGCTAAACGTGCTGGTGATATGGCCCTGCGCCCTCCCGAGATACGCATATGTCGGGAAGGCACATTTTACGATTGGCTGAAAGTTAAGGGCAAGCTTGGAGGCCAGCATAAAGTACCTCGTTTGAGCAATGACCGCAAGCTGATCGAAGAGATCTTCGAATTGCAGAACCGCTCATGATCCGATTGATCAGCGATTTCCATTCGCGATCTGTCTAAGATCCCTGATGTAATTCAGGAATAGGAATAGGAATATACCTCCGAGTAACAACAGCATTCCCGGAGCGGCTCCTTTGCCTGTTTTACCCGGCGAATCCGATTTATCCATTTCAAGCTTCTCGTCAATCCAACCGCTGCCGTCTTGCCTGTAACGCGTATACTTCGCCACGTTCCAATCCGTTAGGGCTGCTAATTCCTTTAGTTCTTTTCCACGTCGCATTTCAAGCTCTTGTACATATTTTTTACCCTCATCACAACTGAGGTCACCCGTCGCTGCGTGGCGCATGACATATCTTCCCTGAAAACGTTCCTTATCCGATGTTTGAATGAAGAACAGATCTTCAGGGAACTTCTCTTCCGAGTAGCGTACGTGGAGTCGGGTAAAGAATACCTGCGAATAGCTGCGTTCATCGATCCACCAGACCCCGGCATCGAGGAGATCGCTGACAATAGGTGGAGGACCAACACACGGATCACACTTCACGCCGCCATAATTGGGGGAAACATCCCAGGCGTATTCTGTGAAAACAGCATTTTTCCCTGCATCTCTGTAGGCTTTGTCAAACAAGTCCACATAAAACTGCTCGAATTTCCCACCCTTGATGAAAGTGGGTATGTCCCGGTTGCTCGGGATCTGTACGGTGCGATAATTTGAGGATTCGACCCTTCCATTTCGCGTGAGTGTATAAACGATCATATCCTGGGTGCCTTTACTGTTGGCCATGCCCAGGCGAATTGGGAGCATGAACCGATCCGACTCAAAACTGATCTGAAGAGGTCTCAAATTCTGGAATCCCTGCATCTTCATCACTTTAGTATTCACTTTTACCACGAAGAACTTCATGTTGCTCTTGATATAGGGCTCTAATACGCGCTCCGCTTTAGCCGGGATCTTATAACCATTGTCTGTAAGCCAACGTTTTAAACCATCTGATTCTTTGGCACTTAGGATAAGAATGTCGTATTCACCTACGGCGTATGTTGCTTCAACGGTGACTTGATAATCCTCCTTATCCCTTTCGAGGGTTTTAGTCGACCTGAATTTCCGGTTGCTACCTTCCATGGTAGCAGCTACTTCATATAATATTTGGGGCTCGCAAGGATTGTGATCGTAATATTCCACCAACCTCGGTCCACTGTAATGGTCCAGTTTGTCGAATAGCCCTTGCTTGGCAATACGGATCTCCTCACGCGACAGAACTGTGGGAACGGGAACCACCATGGCAAATTCCGACACATCACCCTGATAGTCATTGCTCATCGTGATCACGCTTCGGTTCCCATCCCGCACAAAAACCACTTGAGAGCGATTGTTGAATAGTTCGGAGCCGGCTTTCGCCACGTAAAATCCGCAGAAGGCTGAGCTCTTCGGGATGAAGTAAAAAAGCGAAAGAAGGGATACTATGAATATTCTTTTCATGCCAATTGTGTTTTGAGGTTTTCAGAAATTGAGTTTGAGGTATTTTCAGGAACAGACCATTGGTATTTTTTAGCCGGAAACAGGAGATCGAGTAATGGTACGATTGGCGCCCCCAGAAAAAGGATCCATAACGCTGCTGATTGAATATATTGGGTACTTACCACCCAGAATGTGAGGATGGCTATGCAAGCCGACCAGATGATGCGCACTTTTTTATTGTTCGGAATGGTCATGGGGTCGGTGATCATGAAGAAGGAGAAAAGCAAGAGAGAACCGTTGGTGAGTTTGTGAAGTGTAACAGTTGGTTCCCATCCCAAATAGATCACATCTCTGCTGAACCACAGGATCGCATAGGTGATCAGGAAGGTCAATCCCGTTTCAAGCCGACTGATCCGAAATAGGATCATTAATCCAGCTCCACCGAAGAAGAATAACAACAGCGGAGTACTTCCCCATTGTCCGGGACTGATCCATGTATTGCCGGTTAGAAGTATCGGAGCCACCACTCCGAAATTCGCCGGATTGAAAATGTGTTTATTTCTAAATCTCAACACGAATTTGCTGCCGATCGCCAAAAGCCCGGCAAGAATGAAATAGGCCGGTTCACCCGCCTTGAAAAGTAAACACAACCCCAGAGATGTAATAAGCGCACTGCGGAGGGAATGCAGAGGCAGATCGAGGTAGTAAATGGCCAGGGCTTGTACGGTGAGACAGGTTGTAATGATCAGCAGATAGTTCTGCAACTGTACCGACCAACCCAGCGAAAACACGCCAAATGCGAGAAATGAGCTGAGAAAGAGGATCTGAAAATACCTTGGATCGGTCAAACCCTTCAAGAGTCTGAATACGTTTTGGGTGATCAGTTTGAGCTGCATGTTGTTACAATACTTCGAGGAAGGTGAAGGTAAATGAACGTTTTATTTTTTTTTCTGAACGTCTGCTTGCGTGTATCAGGGAATGTACTTTTGAATCATGGCATTCGAACTCATATCGGATTTCACACCTACTGGAGATCAACCTGAGGCCATCCGACAATTGGTGGAAGGATTGAATGATGGTGTGCGGGCACAGACCTTACTGGGTGTCACGGGATCCGGGAAAACCTTCACCATGGCCAATGTGATCGCCCAGGTACAAAAGCCAACGCTGATCATCAGCCACAATAAAACCCTTGTGGCTCAGCTTTTTGGTGAATTCAAGCAGTTCTTTCCGAAGAATGCAGTGGAGTATTTTGTCTCCTATTACGATTATTACCAACCCGAGGCATTTCTGCCTACTACAAATACATACATTGAGAAAGACCTGAGCATAAACGAGGAGATCGAGAAATTTCGC
This sequence comes from Flavobacteriales bacterium, assembly GCA_020635435.1. Taxonomy (GTDB): domain Bacteria; phylum Bacteroidota; class Bacteroidia; order NS11-12g; family UBA9320; genus VMDK01. The sequence goes on along the minus strand of JACJZU010000001.1, from coordinate 708,155 downwards.
CTGAGTGCAACCTCTTCTTTACTGAGCGGCCGGAATGATGTTATTGTGGTTGCAAGTGTAAGTTGTATTTATGGGGCCGGAAACCCGGGTGACTTCAAGCAAAGTGTGATCCGTTTGGAGACCGGACAGATCTTAAGCCGAAATACATTGCTCTATGCCCTGGTTGATGCTCTTTACAGCAGAACCACGGCTGATTTCAAACGTGGCACCTTCCGTGTTCAGGGTGACAATGTTGATGTATTTCTGGCTTATGAAGACAGAGCCCTTCGGGTTGTATTCTTCGGAAATGAAGTTGAGGAATTGGCCTATATCGATCCGTTGAGCGGCCGGACCATCGAACGAATCGATAATGCGGCAATTTTCCCGGCAAATCTCTGGGTTACACCTAAGGAGCGCCTTAAGGAAGCGCTTTACGAAATTCAGGATGATCTGGTCAAACAGATCGAGTTTTTCAAAGCTCAGGAAAAATTCCTGGAGGCTAAGCGCATCGAGGATCGAACTACCCACGATCTTGAGATGATCCGTGAGATCGGTTATTGCAGCGGAATTGAGAATTATTCGCGTTACATGGACAGACGTAAGGCCGGAACCAGACCGTTTTGTCTCATCGATTACTTCCCGGATGATTTTCTTGTGATCATCGATGAGAGCCATGTTACAATACCCCAGGTTCGCGCCATGTATGGAGGCGACAGATCGCGAAAGATCAATCTTGTGGAGTACGGCTTCCGTTTACCTGCCGCTTTGGATAACAGGCCGTTGAAATTTGACGAGTTCAGTTCCCTTGTAAACCAGATCGTTTATGTGAGTGCGACCCCAGCCGATTATGAGATCATGGAGAGCGAGGGGGTAATAGTGGAACAGGTAATTCGCCCCACAGGTCTGCTCGATCCGGAGATCATTGTTCGACCCTGTCACAATCAAGTCGATGATCTCCTCGAGGAAATCGAGAAACGCGTTGAAATGGGAGATCGGGTACTTGTTACAACGCTCACGAAAAGAATGGCCGAGGAACTGGATAAATACCTGAGGAATCTCAATATTCAGTCGGCTTATATTCACTCCGAAGTTGATACGCTGGATCGGGTTGAGATACTACGCGACCTCAGATTGGGGGTATACGATGTGCTCATTGGGGTTAACTTACTCCGTGAGGGCCTCGACCTTCCCGAAGTATCATTGGTGGCCATTCTCGATGCTGACAAAGAAGGATTTCTTCGTTCGGAGCGATCGCTGACACAGACCATTGGACGTGCCGCTCGGAACATCCGGGGCAAGGTGATCATGTACGCTGATAAGATGACCGATTCCATGCAGCGCACCATAGATGAGACCAACAGACGCCGGTCTATACAACAGGCTTATAACGAAGCGAATGGGATCGTGCCCAGGACAATAGAGAAAAGTACCGAATCCATACTGTCGCAGACCTCTGTGGCAGACAAGAGCAGGGGTGACTCGGTTAAACCTTATATCGAGAAGGAAACCATGAGTTTGGCGGCAGATCCTGTGATCCGTCAAATGGGCAAAGAAGAGCGGCAGAAACTCATCGAAAAGTTGAGATCCGACATGAAGCGATTCGCCAAGGATCTGGACTTTATTGAAGCAGCACGACTTCGCGATGAGATCGCTGAACTGGAGAAACTCGACTAAAAACAAAAGGCCGCTTGCAAGCGGCCTTTTTGTTTGAATTGAAAATCGTTCTACTTGCGGTAGTAGAGTTTAACCTCCACACGACGATTCGCCTGGCGGCCTTCCTCTGATTTATTAGATTTAATTGGTTGTGTTTCTCCATAACCCTTCGCGGTAAGGCGCATCGCATCAACACCTTTGCCCTCGATGTACTTTTTAACGGCCGCCGCCCGGTTTTGAGACAAGGTCATGTTTGATTCATCGTCTCCAACGTCATCGGTATGGCCTTCGATCAGTGCATCGATTGTCGGGTAATCAAGCAATATTTCAACGATCGTATCCAATTCAGCATACGACTCCGGTTTGATCACTGCACTAGCGGTTTCAAATTGAATGCTGCGAGCTGCAAGGTTAACACGTGCAACAACTTCTTTGGGTACCTCTTCATCATCCTTGCCAAATCGGTAAGCACCATCGTTTTCACCAAAGTTCACAACAAATCCTACAGAATGATAGAGGTAGGCATCATGCATGGCATTCAGCCTCAATCGTCCCATGGAGAAAGGCAAACCGTCGTAATTATCGTCGAACGTGTAATTATACAGGGATTGAAGCGACAGATCAAGAATGTCGGTTAGCTGAACGCGAACACCAACTCCGGCTGACCAATGGGCTGCCACCCAACTTCTGTTCTCCCCATAACCCGGAACATTGTGAATGATGCGGGAAACGGATTGCATTCCACCCCATCCGGCTTGAATGTAAGGTCTGATGCGTGAATCTTCAGGCATAATGTACCCGTTGGAGATCTTGTACCGCAAACCGAGCATAAGGTCGGTTACACGTGCTGTGAATCCCAGTTTTTTCGGGTAAGAATCATCCCGGTGACCGAGATCTCCTACTGAACCGTATACAGTTGCGTCGAAAGAGGGATTGACATAGTAGCTAAATGAAAGTCCTACGGCTTGATAATCAGGCCGTTCGGCTAGAAAATAGCGGGTTCCACGGTCTCCACCGTATTCCCGAATCCCACCATTGATCTCCACTCCGTACTTGTGAGCATAACCCTGACCAAAAGTAAGCTCCGTTCCCAACATACATAGCAAACCTACTCCCAGGATCGCGATGGCTTTTTTCTTCATATGAGTTCTAAACGAATTAAGGTTTCAATTGATTCGGCTGACCTACATAGTCGAATCCGACTTGTGTCAACTCGGAAACAATATTAAATCATCTTAAAGAAATAAAAAAAGATAATCCTGCATTTTAGCTTGTAGCTGTCAAATAGGCTCAATCAAAGACCTTCACCCCCTCACTGCAATTCATGCAGATGTCGATATTCTGTCTGCCACGGAACAGAGTGTCACGAAAATCCCTGTATTTGTCGCCGTTCCAGATCGATTCAAAATCGGAGGATTGAATGTTGCCCATACCGTACTTGGCATCCTTGTCGAAACAACAGGGTACTACCTCGCCATCCCAGGTTATCACGCAACCACTCCACATGCGCCTACAGGAGTTCAGATGGGACGGTTCGAATTTGACTTTTCCATTGTCCACGGTATACCTGCTCCATTTCTTATCTGAAGGGAGCATTTCCAAATTTTCATCCGGATCGTAAAGTTGTGCAGTCTTGATCTGAACGGAGTCGACGCCAAGTTCTTTCGCCATTTGACGTATCTGCCCTATTTCATGTTCGTTGTGCCTGAACACAATGAACTGCCATACGATCACCGGATTGGCGGCTTTTTTTACCCGTCGGGCTTCAAGCAAGTTCCGGGTGCCATCGATCACCTTGTTCAGATTGCCCCCGATGCGGTAGGTCGAATAGCTCTCCTGGGTTGATCCATCAATGGAAATGATCAGCTTGCTCAATCCGCTATCGATCAGGGTGTCACAGGTAGATCGGTTCAAATGGTGGGCGTTGGTTGAACTTGCCGTATAGATCTTTTTACTTGAAGCGTAATGAACCATTTCGCTAAAACCGGGGTGCAAAAGAGGTTCGCCCTGAAAATAGTAGGTAATGTAGCTTAAAGTTGTTCCGAGTTGATCGATGATACGTTTGTTCATCTCCGGATTGAGCATCCCCGTCGGTCTGCTGAAGGACCTCAATCCACTCGGACAATGCGGACATCTCAAATTGCACGATGTAGTTGGTTCAATCGAAATACTCACCGGAAGTCCGGGATGGTAGGTATTCCCTGTACGTTTGAAGTTCCTGAAAGAAGCATGATTGAGCCAGATGTTATGTAAGCGTTGATATGTGACAACTCGTCCAAACGAACGAGCATCTAATATGTCGCCTTTGATGCTCACGATTATTAAAGATAGTTGAGGAATTCGGGTATCAGGACTGCAATATACGAGCTATATATGCAGCCAGGGCAAGCAATACGATCAAAGCTGCTGCAACGAAGAGCAACATCTCAATGCTTCTGTTGCTTCGCGGCAGTTCAACGGTTCCCACCTGTGTTTTTTCGTTTTCGGGGAGACCAACCTCATAGTTTTCGTCTATCTCCAGTTCAGGATGCTGTTTCGACAAGAGCTCTTGCGCCGTTTGAAGGTCTTCTGATCGAACCTTCAATACGATCCCACCTCCCCCCGGATTGAAAAAATTGTAGACCTGTGTGCTGATCTCGTTCAACAGGACACATTCTATTCCCGCTGCCTCCAGAACATTTTTCGCCAAATGCGCTTCGTACGACTGGAAATAGCGGTCCAACACAACAAAATCACTCATGTGCTAAAGATAAGAAAATTTTGTCGTAATCCACGAGTACAACATCTACGGTCTGAGACAGACCAGTTCGGTCAGCTGAACCCGATCAATAGGCCCTCGCGAAAAGAACCCGACCTTCGGATGGTTCTCCGGTGAGGATACATTTTCCGCTTTCTTTTTTGCGATCAAGCGGAATACACCGGATCGTTGCTTTGGTCAGTTCCTTGATCTTTTCTTCAGTAGCGCTATTGCCGTTCCAATGGGCCGAAATGAATCCCGCCTTTTGATCGAGGGCTTCAACAAACTCCTCCCAGGTGTCTACCAAGGTGATATTATTATCTCGGAACGTTTCGGATCTGAGAAACAGATTTTCCTGGATCCGTTCAAGAAGGTTGAAGATCTTGGATGGGAGATCATTCATCTGCAGCGTCTCTTTCTCCTTGGTATCTCTTCGGGCAACTTCTACCGTACCATTTTCCAGATCCCTTGGACCGATGGCGATCCGAACTGGAACGCCTTTCAATTCATATTCGGCAAACTTCCAACCCGGCTTCTGCGTATCGCGGTTATCGTATTTAACACTGATGCCTTTCGCTTCCAAGCTAACCTTGATCTCTGCAACTTTCTCATCGATAGCCGCCAATTGATCCATATTCTTATATATGGGTACGATAACGACCTGTATCGGTGCAAGTTTAGGAGGAAGCACGAGACCATCGTCGTCGGAGTGGGTCATGATCAATGCGCCCATCAGGCGTGTTGACACCCCCCAACTTGTCGCCCAAACATATTCCTGTTTACCTTCTTTAGTTGCAAACATCACATCGAATGCCTTGGCGAAATTCTGTCCCAGGAAATGTGAAGTGCCCATTTGAAGGGCTTTTCCATCCTGCATCAAACCTTCAATGCAATACGTATCTTCTGCTCCGGCAAAGCGTTCATTCTCGGTTTTAACTCCCTTGATCACCGGAATGGCCATGAATGTCTCGGCAAAAGTTGCGTAGACATCGAGCATTCTCAAAGTCTCCTCGATCGCCTCTTCTCGACTTGCATGTGCCGTGTGACCTTCCTGCCACAGAAACTCAGCTGTTCGCAGGAATAGACGAGTTCGCATTTCCCACCGAACGATGTTGGCCCATTGATTCAGAAGGATAGGCAGATCACGATAGCTTTGAATCCAATTTCGATAGGTGTTCCAGATGACTGTCTCCGAAGTTGGTCGAACGATCAACTCTTCCTCCAGCTTGGCATCCGGATCGACCACCACACCGCCATTTTCTTCGTCCACTTTAAGTCGGTAATGCGTCACAACAGCACATTCTTTGGCAAATCCTTCGACGTGATCCGCTTCTTTGCTTAAAAACGACTTGGGAATGAACAATGGGAAGTAGGCATTTGAATGTCCGGTTTCCTTGAACATTTTATCCAGTTGTGCCTGTATCTTCTCCCAAATGGCATAACCATAAGGCTTAATGACCATACATCCTCTTACAGCACTGTGTTCTGCAAGATCTGCATTCACCACTAAATTGTTATACCATTTGGAATAGTCCTCGGATCTTGTTACCTTCTCAAATGCCATGAGCTCGTATAAATTGGAATGTTCTTTGAAGAATAGTAGTACGGGCAAAGGTAACCCTAACCCATTGAAGTAATAAAGGATTAATTATTTGGACTATGAAAAGGAGAAACATACTTCAGACAGCACTTTGGATAACACTGCTTGGTGCTTTACTCGGTGCGCAGAGCATGAGTGTCTATGGACAGGTGGATGATCTCTACTATGATCCATCTGAGGATGAAGAGGTAAATGAGCGCATCGACCGACGCATGGAGGAGAGAATAGAAAACTATACTCCGGAGTCCAATAAAGTGGAACAATCGCAAACCCGCTCAGGTTCCGATGCCGATCGAGTTTACGAAAATGACCCATATCTCGACGAAACCGAGGAGGTCTATAGCCAAAATGATAATGGCATTGCCGGTGATGATTTCAGTTATCAGGACCATTTCAGTCGCCTGAGGGGGGAATCACCTGAATACGATGCCGGCTATCAGGACGGTTTTGATGATGGTTATACGGATGGATTCAACGATGGTAACCGGCGCTCGGTTCGAGACAGGCGAAGGTATTACCGCTATTATTCCTTCAATGCCTATGACCCATGGTTGTTCTATGATCCGTGGCCTTATTATTCGGGTTGGAACATCGGATATTCTTCCTGGGGAGGCTGGTATGCCGGATACACGTACCGTCCCTGGAATTATGGCTGGGGATGGAACAGCGGCTGGGGCTGGAATTCCGGTTGGGGTTGGAACGCTGGCTGGGGTTGGAACTCCGGCTGGGGTTGGAACAGTTACAACTATTGCGCTCCATTCGGCTACAACTATGGCTGGGGCTGGCCGGGAACCGTCCGTTACGGATATGGACCCTATTACGCATGGAACGGCGGCGGGTTTTATGGATACAACCGACCATACTACAACCGCTACTACCACAGACCCAATAATTCCTGGGGAAGGGGAAGTAATCTTGGTGGAAGGAACTCCGGAAATACAGTGAATTATGGTCCCCGTCAGCGTATCAACACCAATGCCCCAACCGATCGACGCAATGATCAGGTTTCACCAAGAAGCAGGAGTTCTCAAAGGGCACTTGAAAATCCCGGTAGAGATTATAGTCCCTCTAACGACAATACCCGTAATCGGGAGGCTATAAATTCCGGAGATCGAAGCGGAAGCGGACGTTCACAATCCGGTGGAAACGATATTCAACGCTCTCGCTCAAGCAACCCGGGTTCATCAGATCAGCGACCGGATAACTCCACGCAACGCTCAAGAAGTACGATCGAAAGAGGCAATGATATCAGACCAACGGAGAGAACCAGTACACCACGTTCAACCGACCGTCGTCCCGACAATGCGACTGAGCGTTCAAGGAGTACCATTCAAAGGGGAAATGATATAAAACCGGCAGAACGTTCAAGCACTCCGAGAAGTTCTGCGCCTACTCCGAGAAGCTCCAACGACCACTCAGGTAATCAGCAGCGCAGCAGCTCACCTGAGATCCGATCCGGAGGATCAGGTTCAGGTCAAACACCGTCGCGCTCAAGAAGTAGTCGCGACCAAAGCTCGGTGTATTCGCGAGATGGATACAATAACCCCGAAGTACGTCGGAACAATTATTCCGGATACGGTGATCCGGCTTCATCCAGTCCGACCAGCCGGAGTGATGTATACAACAGAACGAGACCTAGTGGATCATCGGGCACATCACCGGCCGCACCACAGAGCAGACCAACCTATTCTGGCACACGTCCTTCGATAGAGCAACCGGCGTCCAGGTCTACTACAACGCCTTCTCCAAGAAGCACCCGGACATATACTGCTCCTTCCTCAGGAAGTTCACGTCAGTCGGGATATTCGAATCCCTCAAGGGTTTCTAGTCCAAGACCTTCCGGGTCTTCAACCCCAACTTACCAGAATAGAAGTTCCAGCCAGCCTTCACGCAGCTATTCGGCTCCGGCTCAGCGCACTTCCCCGAGTAATTCGAACCGCACAATGACCGCGCCCAGCCCGTCCAGGACCTACAATGCACCATCGAATCGCCCGAGCAATAATTCCGGCGGATCCGGTTCAATAAGTCCTAGAAGCAGCAGGCCGGCAGTGAGCCCATCCAACAGTAATCGAAGCACCCCATCCATGCGGTCAACCTCGCCCTCTTCATCCTCAAGCTCGGGGATGCGGTCAGGAGGAGGTTCATCTTCCTCGAGGTCAGGTGGTTCTTCAGGGAGTTCATCACGTAGCCGACGCTAGTAGAAAAGTAGAATCGAACATTTAGCATAAGAAAAAAATGAGAAGGATACTGTATACAGGTTTATTGCTTGCCGGAATTTGGTCAGCAAGTAATGCTCAGAGCGATGTGGATGCATTGCGATACTCTCAATCTCAACCGGGAGCCACGGCACGATCGTTAGGTGTAGTTGGAGCCTTTGGAGCTTTGGGTGCCGATTTGAGTAGCGCCGCGATAAATCCCGCGGGCATAGGCATCTATCGCAATAATCAGGTGATATTCAGCGGTGCTATGCTCAACACGAGTGCGAATTCCACGTATTTGAACAGTGGTTTTAAAGACAACGAATTCAACCTGAACATACCGAGTTTAGGCTTGGTGTTCACGAATCAACACTTCAATGGCCGCAAACCGGCAACAGAAGGTTGGATTTTCACAAATGTGAGTTTGGGTATGACCCGTAGCAACAGTTTCACGGGTGTTATTAACTACGCCGGTTCAAACAGCTCCACATCCATGCTGGATTATTTTGCTTCAAGGGCCAATGGCTTAAGTAAGAGTCAGCTTGGAGGAAAAGACAGTGAATTTGACAATGGATTCGATGATATTGAAACAATGGCCTGGGAAGCCTATTTGATCGATAGCGTAGGTGACCGCATGTACGCTGCTGCAATTGACCCTAATGCAAGAACTATTCATCAAAAGCAGGTTATCTCAACGAGCGGGGCTATGAATGAGTACCATATTACGTTGGCCGCCAATTATTCCAATAAGCTTTTTTTGGGTGGAGGATTGAACATAACGTCAGTACGCTATAACGAAACGGATCGATTCCGGGAGACGGACGATATTGATAATGGTGCCATTTGGGATACCTGGATCCTTCAGAGGGAGTTGAGGACCCGCGGTGTTGGGGTGAGTGGAAGATTGGGGATGATCATAAAACCGGTGAAATGGCTCAGAACCGGATTGGCCCTTCAAACTCCGACCATATTCAATCTGGACGACACCTATTGGGATGAATTGGCATCGGACCTGGATGATGGCAACGGATACCGTTTTGAATCCAAAGAAGGCACATTTGACTATAAGGTGGTAACACCAATGAAAACCACACTGAGCGCAGCGGCGATCCTTGCAAAGAAAGGCTTCGTTTCAGCCGATGTTGAAATGGCCGATTACAGCACTATGCGACTTAGACCCACCATCGATGCATTTGAGGTGGCTAACGATGTGATCCGAACTAAATACGGAAAAGCAGTGAATATCCGGGTTGGAGGGGAATATGTATATGACATGTATCGTTTCCGCCTGGGCTACGCACATTATGGAAGCCCCCTTGAAAATGCCGAAGGAGCTAATTTAAAGGACAACTTCATTACCGGAGGGGTTGGGATACGCGACAAGAACTGGGCACTGGATCTGGCGTTGGTTCATCAGCGCGGAGAACGGGTTGTTCAACCTTATGTATTGAACGGAATAAGCGTTGACGCGGCAACTGCCCAGCTCAGAAACAATCGTCTGGTCGTTACTTTGAGTTCGAATTTCTGATACAATTGAATCCTGATAAATACGAAAGGCCACAGATTTCTGTGGCCTTCTTCGTTACTTGGATCTAATATGTAACCGATCAGTTCTTGATGAAACTTTTTACGATCGAGTGATTCCCTTCAGTTACCGTAGCGAAATAGATACCCTTGGTCCATCGACTCACATCTACCCGTTCACTAACACCTGTGAACTCTTTTTCGAGAAGAACATTCCCGAGAACATCTACAACTCGGAGTGTTTTGAGGTTGGATGAACCGTAGTGTACATAAACATGATCTGTTGCAGGATTTGGTGAGATCTGAATCTCCCCGGCCTGGAAAGTGCTCACAGAGGCTGCTGTACACCAAATTTCACCATGAAACACAGTATATGCGACACCTGCTGCCGGATCATTCGGCTTGTAAACCTTCAGAGAAACTTCAGAAGTGCCGCAACCGCTGTTCGGATAAAAATAGCAGGTCATAGCAAACGAACTGTTCTCTGCCATAAAGAAATCAGCGGAGTCATCTTCGGGCCCGTAACACAAGTTGTTGTCACAAATGGCAGAAGTAACTTTGCTGGGAAGATCTTTAGAAAGTCTGACCCACCGAAAAGTGCCGCTATCTACAGTACTGAATTCGTTATGTGCATCAATTGAAAATGCAGTTTGAGGGGCACGTGCTGTGTCGCTGGATTCCTTTTCAAATTCGAATTGAGCAAAGGCGCTCAATGGCAAAGCAGCCAACAGGAACAAAATTGATTTTAACTTCATAATACGCATTGAAAGAGCGCAAGTTGTAAAAAATATCGCACATACAAAAAGTGCTGTGTTGTAAATCAGTTCAAACTTGTCAGAATTCTGACCAATAGTGGAACTACATTTGTTGGTTACAGGAGGGCAAGGCCTGAAATTGAGTAGAATTGCTGTATACACGCTACATATTTTTTTTGTTGTTCATTTTCGAGGTGCACGCTTGTGTTTTCGGACAGTTGGCTGTTCAGGAAAGGATCAATGAAACGCTACTTGTGCGAAATGTACTTCTCGGTGAAGGTATGGAGTACCGAAATGTTGAATACACCGGTTACGACAGGGCTTTGGGATATTTTGAAAACGGTATCAATAGCGGCTTGGGTATCGACAAGGGTATTATCTTGTCCAGCGGTGTTGCCTCAGGTTGTAAAGGGCCAAATGATACGGAGAGCTTCACATCGGGCAGAGGTGGTGCGGGATCTCCATTGCTCGATAAAATTTCAGGTGTGAAAACGTTGGATGCTGCAGTACTGGAGTTTGAATTCAAACCCCAGACAAACCGGGTGCAATTCCGATACGTATTTAGCTCGGAGGAATATATGGAATGGGTAGATCGGGGATTCAATGATGTGTTCGGATTCTTTGTAAGTGGTCCGGGTATCAGTGGAGAGAAGAACGTGGCTTTGGTTCCGGGAACGGACAGTATTGTATCCATAGACAATATCAACGCAAAAAGGAACAGCAGATACTACGTAAATAACGACGATCCCGATAATTTGAGGCACACGCTGTTACAGCACGACGGTCAGACCGTAGTGCTTGTGGCGGAGATCGATGCTGTACCGTGTGAATGGTATAAGATCAAGTTGGCTATTGCGGATGTTGGAGATCCTGACAAAGATTCATGGGTATTCCTTGAAGCAAGAAGTTTTCAGGATGCCACCGGTTTGGGCAATGATTCGGCTTATTGCACAGGTAATTTCAAACGCACTCTGAATGCCGGGCACCCCGGTAAACCGGTACGATGGTCGACCGGTGAAACCACGCAGCAGATCGAAGTTTCTGGTTATGGTACCTATTGGGTGGAAGTGGTCACACCTTGTGGTTCATTCAAAGATGAGATCAGATTTTTTCCGGCGATCAATCCGATCGATCTGGGGCCTGATGGCGCATTATGTGCAGGTATGAAGGGGCCGATTCTCGGAATTCCCAATAGGATCTTTGAGACCTACTTATGGTCGAATGGGAGTGTGGAACGTACGTTAGAGGTCCCCGGACCCGGGAAGTACTGGTTGCAGGTGAGTCGGTTCAATTGCTTTGAACGCGATACGGTCGAGTTCATCGCAAAGCCTTCTCCTACGGTTGATCTTGGAAAGGACACTTTTGTATGCGGGGTTCTGGATATGACGCTGAACCCATATATATCTTCCGGAAGGATTGAATGGAACGACGGTAGCACTTCTTCGAGCAAACGCATTCAGAAACCCGGATTATACATCGTGACTGCCGATGATGGAGGTTGTAAAACATCGGACAGTATAGTCATTGGTAATCGGGGGGATTTTCAACTGGATATAGGGCCAGATCTGATCGAATACTGCGCCATGCGACCTACAGAATTGAACACGGGTATTGGACGTTCGGGTGGATATGTGTTTCATTGGTCGGATGGTAGTACTTCAAACCAACTCATTGCGACGACGCCGGGAATTTATGAGGTGGAAGTCCGGGATACGGTGTGCGATTTCCGGCAGGTTGACCGGGTCGAGATCCGTGCGATTGCCGAAGGGGGGTCTTACTGGGTGCCGAATGCATTTTCACCAACGAACGATCAGTTAAATGAAGGGTTCAGTCCGGTGCGGGAATTTACAGACGTTTTGAACTATGAATTGGTGATCTGCAACCGTTGGGGCGAGAAGGTATATGAAAGCACCGACCCTGATGAACGGTGGTATGGAATCTTCGAAGGGGTGGAAGCCCCTGCGGGGATCTACTTTTGGTACCTGCGCATGGAAACGCCTTGTTTGGACGATGGTCGTTTTTTCAGGTCGGGGACTTTGCAACTTCTGCGTTAAGCGATCAACCTGCTTCAGCCTCTACAGCTTCAACTTCCGGTATCATGCGTTTCAGCAGGTTTTCAATTCCGGCTTTAAGTGTCATGGTGGAACTTGGGCATCCGCTACAGGATCCTTTCATCACTACCGAAACAACACCATCCTCAAAACTCTTGAATGTAATGGCGCCTCCATCCATTTCAACTGCAGGTTTCACATGGTCGTCAAGAAGTTTCTTGATCTTCCGAACCACCTCATCCTCATCTACTTCACGGGTTTGGGCTACAGGGGAAACAACTTCTTTACCGTCTTCCAACCATTTTCGGATGAAATCCTTCAATTCCGGGATCAGATCGAACCACTCACTTCCAGCGTCTTTGGTGATGCTGATGAAGTTATTCATGATGAAAACCCCTTTTACATACGGGAAATCAAAAAGGGCTTGAGCAAGTGGAGAACCGCTTACTTTTTCTTTCGAACGAAAGTCTATACTCTCGTTGGCATAGATCATTTTGTTGCTGACAAACTTCATGGACTCCGGATTCGGGGTCGCTTCAGCGTATATGGTTATGATCTCGTCGATGGTCATGCTATTTAGAATTATTCTACAAACATAACCGCTAGCGTCTGAATATGTTTCTCCCGGTGTTCAAGATTTGTTTGCGTCCAGCCAATGCGGGTATTTTTTATTGAAGTTGCACCATTCGCAATCCGGTTCATTGCATCCATCGGCGAAATCCATATTACGGATCCTTTCATAGCTGCTCAGGATCTGATCTTCAACAATGCGGATCTCTTCGGTTGAAATTCGTTCCGTACTGCGAACGTATTTTTCGTCGGCCTTGGGTTCAATGAAGTCCATGGTTCCTGTTCCGAAGGGTTTTTTAAATGAAGGGCTATTATTTACCAGAATGGCGTAGAAGACAAGTTGTCTCCAGTAATCTCCGCCGAAACGATCTTCAAATGCAGAATCCGGTTCAGCATCTTCGAGCGGTCTTTTCAGTTTTTTAATTCCATTCTCGGGTTTTCCGGTTTTGTAGTCTACCACGTCAATATCATGGTCATTGATCACCATGAGGTCTATCTGTCCTTTGATGGGAACGCCATTAATAGTGACGTGGTCGATCATCACTTCAGTGCGAACTTCGGGCATCGATCGCCAGAGATCGATTCGATTCTTGTAGAATTCGGGGAGTATTTTCCGACCATAGTCCATGAATCGATTGAATTCAACCTCATTGAATCCGGCCTTTTCGCGTTCCATGGCCACTGTGAAATGTTCCACGAGTTGATCGGGGTTCATATTCTGTATTCCGGCATTTATGGATGCATCAAGTGCCCTGTGTATGGCCGTACCGAAACTCATATATTTATTCTTGGCAGCTGGAACACGCAAAATGCTTCCGAAGTAGAATGCAGTTGGGCAACGGAGGAAGCTATTCAGGTGTGTTACGCTAAGAATGTAATTCTCGAGCGTGTCTTTAATGAACGTCAATGGGGAGCCATACGATCCGGGTTCTGAGCGTGACGTTGCGATCGTCCAGTCCAAAATTGCGGAATCGGGCAGGTTAACGATCGTTTCGAAGAAGAGATCGGGTCTTTTTGATGTCATTTCACCCACAAAGGACGATGGGCTCAGTTCCTTTCCATTCAGATCGAATTGAGGAATACTCATATAGACCTGTTTTCGGGCCCGGGTGAGGGCGACGTAAAAGAGGCGTCGGTTTTCCTGAATATCCCCATCGCTGGCGGTATTTGGGATGATCTCGTTGGTGGCAAAGCGCCTTGAGTTCTTTCCGCCCCCATTCCAATTGTTCTCGGTACATCCGATAAGAAATACATGATTGAATTCCAGACCCTTGCTGCTGTGTGCGGTGATCAGATTAACTCCGTCTCCATTGTAGAGGAGCACCTCCTGAGGAATACCAATTTTATGGGCCTTGAGCAATTCGATCCGATCAAGTAGGCCCTGTGCATCCAGATTCCTGTTTCGTTGGCAGGCTGATTTTACGAAGTCGAAGAAGGTGCTGTAGCTTTCCAGATCCTGATAAGATCTTTCTTTCGCTATTCGCTCCAGAACACCCAGATCGTGCTGAAGGAACTCGATCAAACTTTGAAGCGAAAGTGACTTGGCCTTTGCGAGCCAGTTTTCCAATTTGTCATGTGCCGCGAGAAGACGGTTCTGAAGGGTTGGGTTTGTGAATGGAACCGGTTCTTCCTTCATTTCCTCGAGGATCACCCTCCAAGGTTTGAAGTTCTTTTGACGGAAGATATGATTGCTGAATATTCCCACCTCGACCGGAAGCAGACCAAAGACTGGTTCGTGAAGAATGTGAAAAAGGAGATGATCCGCAGAGAATGGCTTCGTAGTTTCCCTGGCTACCCATTCCAGTACTTTCAGGATAAGCTGTACAACTGAATTTTCAAGCACATCCGTTCGTTTCCGCATTTGCAGTCGCACGGACTTGGTTTTGAGATATTCTGCCAGTTCGTCAACCTGTACGTGCTTGCGATAGATAACAGCAATTTCGTTGGGGTCCTCGCCTTGTTCGATTAGTTCGATGATGCGTTGCCCAATAAAGGCTGCTTCATGGGTTGAGTTAAAACACTGCAGTATTTCGATCTTTTGTCCGATTGAATTGTTATTCTGAGATCTCAGATGCTTGGTGAGTTCGGGAATTTTGCGGACGAGGCGATCTTCGTTCTGTTCGATAAGCGCAGTTGCCGCATCAAGGATGGTTTGTGTAGATCGGTAATTCTCTGTGAGCATTACGCGTTCGAGACCCTGAGCGGCATATTTGGCATCGAAGTCGAGAATATTTTGCACTTCGGCACCTTGAAAGCGAAAAATACTTTGGTCGTCGTCGCCTACTGCAAACACATTCGGACTTTCCCAATAGTTGCACAGCAGATCGAGTAGATGGTTCTGTGAGCCGCTGGTATCCTGAAATTCGTCAACCAACACATATAAATACTGTTCCTGGTAATTGAGGAGTAAATCGTTGTTGCGTTTGAACAGATCGAGAACCCACAGGATCATATCGTCAAAATCATAATAACCATGGGCAAGCATAAGTTCCATGTACTTGGGGAATAGCCTGGCCGCAGCTTCAAGTTTCTCGAGTTTGTTGAGAATGGGCTGAATTTTATTCATGTTCAGGTCTCCGGCCTGATGTACTCCTGATTTGCGCTTGTATCTGAATTCCTCGGATGTTTCGAGTTCTTCTTTTCTTAGGGTACAGCGTCTTGAGATCTCATCGGCGGAAATATCCTCTTTCTTCATGAAAGCGAACAGATCCTGCAGAGCCCCGCGCAGGTAAGAATCGTCTGATTTCAAATTGATCAGCACATGATCATTGGGCAGGGATTTTACAAGAAGATCGAGTATTTCGATCTGTTCCAGATCGCCGAGAGGTTCGAGTTCATTTTTCGGGAATTCGAGCGGGTTTTCCTGAATAACCCGGTTGCAGAAGCTGTGGAAGGTATGAATGGCCACTTTGAATGCATCGGGACCAATGAATTTCAGGAGCCTTTTGCGCATGGCGATCGTAGCCGCATCCGTATAGGTCAGGCAAAGGATCTCATTGGGTCGGGTATCGGTCTCCATGAGGATCTGACCGATGCGGGCAGCGAGAATCTGAGTTTTACCGGTTCCGGGACCGGCTACGGTCATAACGGGTCCCTGAATATGTTGAACCGCCTGAAGTTGTGCGGGATTCAACCGCGCCAATGTTTCACGGAATTCGGAGTTCAATGCAGGATCGGTTGTAGACATGCCTGCAATATATGGTCAAGCCGGGACTGATGTCTACCATGCGACCCTAAATGTCGGAATATTTATATCATAAAGTTCTGACAATGTGGTCAGGCAAAAAACAGAACATGTATATAAGTTTCAATTTGGTCATGTATAAGCGAATGATGGCAAGTAAAGCCACAATATTGCCTGTTCTGTGTAATGGGCAGATCGCAAGTAGCTGAAAATCAACGACTTGTTGTCGAATTTTTCTTTTTACCTGATTTTTTCCGCGCAACCTGAAACTAAAGATGTGTCTGATTAAATGTCGCAAATTCGAATGAGTTGTCGAAGTATGCGGCACTAAAGAAGTAAAGATTAAATATGAAACGCAGTATTACACATTTCAAAAGGAAACTTGGGCATTTGGAACTCAAGCTCTTCGCTTTGTTGGCTCTTCTAACTGCATCATGGATACCCTCCATGGCTCAGTATTGTAAAGTAGATCACTACTACGGTTGCGGGTACAGCGGTACGCTGTATTACGCCGCCATCGAGGAAGTTGGCTTTTACGCCAACGGCAAGCAACTATGGCGCAAATCGCCGGATGGTTGCGTTGATTACCGAAACGGCTATGGCACGGGAAGTCATTACCATCAGATCACAACCACCCCTACATTCTCCTTATCGTATGGTGGCGATTTTCAGATTCAGATGAATGGATCGGAACAGTACACATACGGTGCTTATGTGGGTATTTGGATAGACCTCAATCGGGACGGAGATTTTGCAGATGCCGGGGAGTGGTTTGGCAATAATCTGGTTGCTTGTCGACTTACTACGGATCCTACAGGGAGTGGGACGCATGCTCCGCTCACAACCATTAATCTATCACTTCCATGTGGTGCAAAGGGATCCGGTCCTTCAGTTATCCGCATCCGAAGCACGGTTGGTGCAGGTACTGCCTACCAATGGCTTCAAAATCAGTCATGTGTAAGCGGATCGGCATCGAACCCTTCCTACTATGGAGAAACTGAGGATTATGCCGTTGAATTGGTAAGCCCCAGTTCGCTTTCAGCTGGATTCTTCACGCCCGACACCGCTTTTGTGGGAACCCGAATTCTGTTCAAGAACGACAATCAGACCGGTTATGTACGACATGACTGGGACATCAATGCCGATGGCAGCTATGAGTACAGTGGCACGGATGCTACACATAAATTCAATACGGTTGGTTTGAAATGTGTTCAGCTCCGCTCAAGAAACTGTTTGGGAGTAGATTCTATCACCAAATGTTTCCGCGTTATCGATCCTCCGGGACCTCCAACACCTGATTTTGTTGCAGATCGCAACGTTGTTGAATTGTACAATTCGTTTAAGCTCACGGATCTGAGTAATAATGGACCGACCTATTGGGATTGGTATATGTATCAGGAAGGCGATTCGGCCAATACGCACATCGACGGGGATTCCTATCTGGACCTGCGGGGCGGTGATGATCAGGTGAATAAGAACCCGGAGGTATTTACGGCCAAGGGTATACCCGGTTTCCCGGGAGTTGGATTCTGGACGGTTTGTTTGACCTCATCGAACCAAAAATGGGGCGCACTACCCAAACCGGTCTGTAAGAAGGATTATATTGAAGTAACCAAGGGTTGTGATGCGGAAATGGGACCTGGAACATTAACAAGTATTCCGGGTAACACCATCACATGTATCGAGGGTACCTTGAAGAATAAGGATAATGGTAGCGGGAACTACGCATCTCCGGAGGCGAACCTGGATGCCTTGATCGCCCCATGTGGAGCGACCAAAGTGAGTTTCACTTTTGATTATTTCACGGTACGATCCAATGTGAACCTGAAGGTTTACGACGGACAGGATGCCAGTGGAACGCCACTTCACACAGGCAACGGATTCACCGATCAAAACGTACCAAAGGGAACGTTGGTATCGAATTCAGGAGCGATGTATTTCTTGTGGAACTCAACAGGAACACAGACCGACAAAGGATTTTTGGGTCGCTGGACCAGCGAGGTGAGCACACCTTACCCACCGGTGGCGAGCTTCAGCGTAGCCGATACAGGTTACAACAGCAAGTGGATGGAATTCACCAACACCTCCTCCAACCTTACGGGCGAGGTATTCTACACCTGGGAAGTAAGTGATCCTGTACAGGGTACAACATCGATTGAAGGTGTAGGTAAGAACTTCCAGCGTTTGTTCACGAGCAATCAGGCCTATAACGTTTGTTTGACCGTAGAAACTTGTGCCGGTAAGAACAAAGCATGTAAAACGATCCGCGTCGTTGCACCGGATTCCAAAGCGGATGTGGATTTCGAGGCAGACAATCGTCGTCCGAAGGCAGGCGAAACGGTTAACTTCCGTGCGTGGTCGGATAAAGCGAATATGTACCAGTGGACTTTCTTCCCTGGCAATTCAGTGACAGTATCATCCAAACAACCGGACAATTCGGAGTTGGAGGTTGAATTCACTGCACCGGGTAAATACACGGTTGCATGTCGTGGATACAATACGGTTGATTCAGCTGCCAGTGCAGTACAGGTTATCAAGGATCAATATATTGTCGTGATCAGCTACTGTACACCGGTGATCGGGGTAACGACCAGTGACGACATTGCGACCAACAAAGTGATGTTGACCGACGATGCCAGTCCGGCCAAGACATTGATCATGAACGAGAGTGGATCAGCAGCATATACCGATTATACCGGAGAGCTTGAAGTACCAAGCCTGACCTTTGGCGGAACGTATCATTTGATGTTGCACCGCAACACGGCCGTGAACAAGATGTCGCGCAAGGTATGGATCGACTGGAACATAGACGGGGATTTCAACGACGCGAATGAATTAGTAGGATTTGAGTCGGCAGCGAACACAATGGATTACAACCTGACCTTCCGCGTACCGGATCTGGCCAATGCTTTTGAAGGAGTAACACGTATGCGCATCGGAACGAGCTACAACAACGATCCGAATGAGCCATGTGGAGCGAACAGCGGGGTGAACAATGCGAACCGTATTGGAGAGTTCGAGGATTATGCGATCCGTTTGTCGAACGACTTCACTATACCAGTGATCACCTTGAAGGGATCGGATACAGCTTATGTTGAATTGAACACGAGCTATACCGATGCGGGCGCCTTGGCGATCGACCCAACGGAGGGCGATATCTCCAGCCGTTTGAAAGTTACCTCAGATGTGGACGTGAACTACGCAGGTATCTATTATGTAACCTATAACGTAACGGATGCATCCGGAAACTCAGCTGCACCGGTAACACGTGTTGTATATGTTGTAGTAGACCAGTCAGCACCAACCTTGACCTTGTTGGGTAAGAATCCGGAGGTGATCGAGTTCAACCCGAACAATACAAGCTATACTGATCCGGGCGCAACAGCGATCGACAATACCGATGGGGACATCACAACAGCCATTCAGGTATCCGGATCTGTGGATGTGTTCAAGATCGGCACTTACCAGTTGAAGTACACGGTACAGGATGCCCAGGGCAATATGGCCACAGCGATCCGTACGGTAGTAGTACAGGATACCAAGGCACCGATTATCAGCAATGACGAGATCAAGGTTATTGGTGGAGTGAATGTGGTAGAGGTACAGCTTCAGTCGGTATTCGTAGACCGAACAGTAGGAACGGATGAGTACAACAACGGAACATTCGGACCACGAGCGATGTTGGAGGTAACTCCCGGAGAGAACGGGGATGCGAACGTAGATACCCGTGAGAAAGGAACAACTACAGCGGTTTATACCATGGAAGATGAGTCGGGTAACAAAACGACCCTGACGATCGACTACGTGGTAGAGGATTACATTGCACCGGTTATCGATCTGAAAACGCTTGATACGGTTTACCACAAGGTGAATACGCAGTACAAAGCGGTAGAGCCATCGGTATCGGACAACCTGTACGACAATACACAGGTATCGTTGACCCGTTCATCGAATGTGAATCCATTTGTATTGGGCTTGTATGAGGATACCTATACAGCTACAGATGCTTCCGGAAACGTGGCAGTTAAGAAGCGCTGGGTGCGTGTTGTAGACAACGAGAAACCTGTTATCCAGGGTCGTGAAGGCAACATCGTACGTTTGGGCTTGTTCTCACAGGTTCGACTGATCAACTATGTAAGGATGACGGACAACTACGATGCTCCATCGGATCTGTTTGACAATGCCTGGGTGATCTCCAATGACATGAATGTATATGCGGAGGGTGTTTACTCTTGTGTTTTCCAAACGAAAGACAATAGTGGTAATCTTTCGGAACCATATACTTTATTCATAGTAGTAAGCCGCGATTACTTCTCCATTGTAGATGGAATCGAGGAAGTAACGGAAGACAATCTGTTGAACGTTTACCCGAACCCATCAACCGGCTTGTTCAATGTAGGAGTTAATCTGCCAACATTGGAGAATGTAAGTATCGAGATCTACGATGTACTTGGCAACAAGATACAGGATGTGGCAACCGGCGAGATGCAAAACGGTAACTACACGGTAGATATGACCGGCAACGCCAACGGAGTATACTTCGTACGCATGCAGGTTAGCGGTGCAGTGATCAACAAGAAGATCGTTTTGAACCGATGATGAGTTCCAGGGAATAATCCCTGAATTGTCACAGTAATTTAAAATCGGGCCCTGAAAGGATCAGGGTCCGATTTTTTTTTGGGAACCACTGCAACCCTTGACATAAAGTTGGTCTAATCTGCACTTGGGTCGGAATAAAAACAGAACCCGGCCGAATGCCACATTAAAATGACACAATCACTTAAAAGCAACATTTTGTCAGGAATTTACTTTACACCGCAATCGGCGTAACACGATTGACTTAGTTTGGTAAATTTGATCGCTATGAGTCAGTACAACTGTAGACTACATATACCTTAAACAGATACATTAATTAATTATGCAACAGAAAACTACCTTAACAAACAGTGCACTGGGAGCAATTCATATGAAGCTCCTGGCGTCGTTGGCTTTTCTCCTAATTTCCTGGTTGCCGTCAATGGCCCAGTACTGTGCTTCCTACCATTATGTTGGTTGCGGGTACAGCAGTAACCTCTACTATGCTTCCATTGAGGAAGTTGGTTTTTACGCCAACGGCAAGGAGCTGTGGAGAAAATCACCTGATGGGTGTGTGGATTATCAAAACAATATCAGCACCACTGGAAACCACTACCATCAGATCACAACAACTCCTACTTTTACATTATCTTATGGTGGCGATTTTCAGATCCGCATGAACGGTTCGGATCGCTATACATATAATATGTATGTAGGTGTATGGATCGACTTGAACCGCGATGGAGATTTCAGCGATCCCGGAGAGTGGTTGGGTAACAAAGATGTTGCAACCCGTCAGAACAACACTATTCCAAACGGAAGCGGTACTCATGTTGCACTGACCACATTGAATTTCTCGCTTCCTTGTGGTACAAAAGGATCTGGTGCATCTGTAATTCGTATCCGAAGCACTGTTGGAGCGGGTACAGCTTATAACTGGCTGGCCAATCAATCGTGTATCAGCGGAACTTCCTCTAACCCTTCTTATTATGGAGAAACGGAGGACTACGCCGTTGAACTGGTAAACCCCAGTACATTGGCTGCAGGTTTCTTTACACCTGATACTGCCTTTGTTGGAACCCGAATCCTCTTCAAAAACGACAACCAATCAGGATATATCCGTCACGACTGGGACATCAATGCCGATGGTAGCTATGAATACAGCAGCACGGATGCTACGCACAAATTCAATACGGTTGGTTTGAAGTGTGTTCAATTGCGCTCTCAAAACTGTCTTGGAGTAGACTCAGTAACTAAATGTCTTCGTGTTATCGATCCTCCGGGACCACCAACACCTGATTTTGTTGCAGACCGCAACGTAGTGGAGTTGTACAATTCATTTAAACTCACTGATTTGAGTAATAATGGGCCTACCTATTGGGATTGGTATATGTACCAGCGCGATGACTCGGCCAATACGCATATCGACGGGGATTCCTATCTGGACCTGCGTGGCGGTGATGATCAGGTGAACAAGAATCCTGAGGTTTTTACGGCCAAGGGCATACCCGGTTTCCCGGGAGTAGGGGTTTGGACAGTCTGTCTGACTTCTTCGAACCAAAAATGGGGTGCACTGCCTAAACCCGTTTGTAAGGTAGACTATATTGAAGTAACCAAGGGC
This sequence comes from Flavobacteriales bacterium, assembly GCA_020635435.1. Taxonomy (GTDB): domain Bacteria; phylum Bacteroidota; class Bacteroidia; order NS11-12g; family UBA9320; genus VMDK01. Next base: position 685,708 of record JACJZU010000001.1, on the reverse strand, counting down.
TGTGATGCGGAGATGGGACCGGGTACCTTGACCAGTATTCCGGGTAACACGATCACATGTGCTGAGGGTACCTTGAAGAATAAGGATAATGGTAGTGGGAACTACGCTTCTCCGGAGGCGAACCTGGATGCCTTGATCGCCCCATGTGGAGCGACCAAAGTGAGTTTCACTTTTGATTATTTCACGGTACGATCCAATGTGAACCTGAAGGTTTACGACGGACAGGATGCCAGTGGAACACCACTTCACACAGGCAACGGATTCACCGATCAAAACGTACCAAAGGGAACGTTGGTATCGAATTCAGGAGCGATGTATTTCTTGTGGAACTCAACAGGAACACAGACCGACAAAGGATTTTTAGGTCGCTGGACCAGCGAGGTGAGCACACCTTACCCACCGGTGGCGAGCTTCAGTGTAGCCGATACAGGTTACAACAGCAAGTGGATGGAATTCACGAACACCTCCTCCAATCTTACGGGCGAGGTATTCTATACCTGGGAAGTAAGTGATCCTGTACAGGGTACAACATCGATTGAAGGTGTAGGTAAGAACTTCCAGCGTTTGTTCACGAGCAATCAGGCCTATAACGTTTGTTTGACCGTAGAAACTTGTGCCGGTAAGAACAAAGCATGTAAAACGATCCGCGTCGTTGCACCGGATTCCAAAGCGGATGTGGATTTCGAGGCAGACAATCGTCGTCCGAAGGCAGGCGAAACGGTTAACTTCCGTGCGTGGTCGGATAAAGCGAATATGTACCAGTGGACTTTCTTCCCTGGCAATTCAGTGACAGTATCATCCAAACAACCGGACAATTCGGAGTTGGAGGTTGAATTCACTGCACCGGGTAAATACACGGTTGCATGTCGTGGATACAATACGGTTGATTCAGCTGCCAGTGCAGTACAGGTTATCAAGGATCAATATATTGTCGTGATCAGCTACTGTACACCGGTGATCGGGGTAACGACCAGTGACGACATTGCGACCAACAAAGTGATGTTGACCGACGATGCCAGTCCGGCCAAGACATTGATCATGAACGAGAGTGGATCAGCAGCATATACCGATTATACCGGAGAGCTTGAAGTACCAAGCCTGACCTTTGGCGGAACGTATCATTTGATGTTGCACCGCAACACGGCCGTGAACAAGATGTCGCGCAAGGTATGGATCGACTGGAACATAGACGGGGATTTCAACGACGCGAATGAATTAGTAGGATTTGAGTCGGCAGCGAACACAATGGATTACAACCTGACCTTCCGCGTACCGGATCTGGCCAATGCTTTTGAAGGAGTAACACGTATGCGCATCGGAACGAGCTACAACAACGATCCGAATGAGCCATGTGGAGCGAACAGCGGGGTGAACAATGCGAACCGTATTGGAGAGTTCGAGGATTATGCGATCCGTTTGTCGAACGACTTCACTATACCAGTGATCACCTTGAAGGGATCGGATACAGCTTATGTTGAATTGAACACGAGCTATACCGATGCGGGCGCCTTGGCGATCGACCCAACGGAGGGCGATATCTCCAGCCGTTTGAAAGTTACCTCAGATGTGGACGTGAACTACGCAGGTATCTATTATGTAACCTATAACGTAACGGATGCATCCGGAAACTCAGCTGCACCGGTAACACGTGTTGTATATGTTGTAGTAGACCAGTCAGCACCAACCTTGACCTTGTTGGGTAAGAATCCGGAGGTGATCGAGTTCAACCCGAACAATACAAGCTATACTGATCCGGGCGCAACAGCGATCGACAATACCGATGGGGACATCACAACAGCCATTCAGGTATCCGGATCTGTGGATGTGTTCAAGATCGGCACTTACCAGTTGAAGTACACGGTACAGGATGCCCAGGGCAATATGGCCACAGCGATCCGTACGGTAGTAGTACAGGATACCAAGGCACCGATTATCAGCAATGACGAGATCAAGGTTATTGGTGGAGTGAATGTGGTAGAGGTACAGCTTCAGTCGGTATTCGTAGACCGAACAGTAGGAACGGATGAGTACAACAACGGAACATTCGGACCACGAGCGATGTTGGAGGTAACTCCCGGAGAGAACGGGGATGCGAACGTAGATACCCGTGAGAAAGGAACAACTACAGCGGTTTATACCATGGAAGATGAGTCGGGTAACAAAACGACCCTGACGATCGACTACGTGGTAGAGGATTACATTGCACCGGTTATCGATCTGAAAACGCTTGATACGGTTTACCACAAGGTGAATACGCAGTACAAAGCGGTAGAGCCATCGGTATCGGACAACCTGTACGACAATACACAGGTATCGTTGACCCGTTCATCGAATGTGAATCCATTTGTATTGGGCTTGTATGAGGATACCTATACAGCTACAGATGCTTCCGGAAACGTGGCAGTTAAGAAGCGCTGGGTGCGTGTTGTAGACAACGAGAAACCTGTTATCCAGGGTCGTGAAGGCAACATCGTACGTTTGGGCTTGTTCTCACAGGTTCGACTGATCAACTATGTGAAGATGACGGACAACTACGATGCTCCATCGGATCTGTTTGACAATGCCTGGGTGATCTCCAATGACATGAATGTATACGCAGAGGGTATTTACTCATGTGTATTCCAGACCAAGGACAACTCAGGAAACTTGTCTGAGCCATTCTCATTGTACATAGTAGTAAGCCGCGATTACTTCTCCATTGTGGATGGAATCGAGGAAGTAACGGCAGACAATCTGTTGAACGTTTACCCGAACCCATCAACCGGCTTGTTCAATGTAGGAGTTAATCTGCCAACATTGGAGAATGTAAGTATCGAGATCTACGATGTACTTGGCAACAAGATACAGGATGTGGCAACCGGCGAGATGCAAAACGGTAACTACACGGTAGATATGACCGGCAACGCCAACGGAGTATACTTCGTACGCATGCAGGTTAGCGGTGCAGTGATCAACAAGAAGATCGTTTTGAACCGATAAGATGCTGATTGTGTCGTGACATAATCGAATAAAAACTAACTGAAATAGAGGCCTCTGCTTGTAGCAGGGGCCTCTTTTTTTGTTGATGCCCCTAATTTTTCTGCAACCTTTCCTGATACGCATGTCTAACAAGAGTAAGCTGCTGTGAAAAATGTCAGTAAAAAGTGCGTTAATGATGGCTGGACGCCGAAGTTTACAATAGAAATGTCAGATTTATGTCTGCCATTGCGGAATACTTAACGGAAGTATACCATTACATCATGAAATTACTATATTCGGCCATTATTGGTCATATTTTTTAGACAAACAATAAGTTCAACTCACTTAAATAATTATTATGCAAAAAAGAATTACTCTTTTAAACAGTGCAGCGCAGAGACTCAGGATGAAGCTTTTTGCGTCGTTGGCTATGGTACTGTTCGCATGGATACCGTCCATGGCACAGTATTGCGTTGTTGATCACTATTATGGTTGTGGTTACAGTGGTAACCTGTATTATGCCGCCATTGAGGAAGTAGGCTTCTACGCCAATGGCAAGGAACTCTGGAGAAAATCTCCTGACGGATGTGTGGACTACCAGAACAATTACAATACGGGTAGTCACTATCACCAGATCACTACCACTCCAACTTTCTCATTGTCGTATGGTGCGGACTTCCAGATCAAGATGAACGGATCTGAGCGCTACACCTACAACGCGAACGTTGGTATCTGGATCGACCTCAACCGGGACGGTGACTTCAATGATGCAGATGAATTCCTGGGTAACAACGTAGTTACCTGTCGCCAAACTACCGACCCAACAGGTGGAGGTACGCACGCGGCATTGACTACCTTGAATTTCTCATTGCCTTGTGGGGCAAAGGGATCGGGCCCATCCGTTATTCGTATCCGAAGCTCCATTGGTTTGAGTGGTACTTACGCCTGGCAACGAGCGAATGCTTGTAACCGAGGTGCGGGATACCCACAATACTATGGAGAGACTGAAGATTTTGCTGTTCAATTGGAGAGCCCAACATCATTGGCTGCCGGTTTCTTCGTACCGGACACAGCTTTTGTAGGCACACGTGTATTGTTTAAAAATGATAACCAAACCGGTTATGTACGTCACGATTGGGATATCAATGCCGATGGAAGCTATGAGTACAGCAGCACAGATGCCGATCACAAATTCAATACCGTTGGAACGAAGTGTGTTCAGTTGCGTTCTGAGAACTGTCTTGGAGTTGACTCGATTACTAAGTGTTTTGCAGTAGTAGATCCTCCTGGACCACCAACTCCAGATTTCGTAGCAGACAAAAACGTAATTGAGTTATACAACTCTTTCCGCTTGACGGATCTGAGTAATAATGGACCAACTTATTGGGATTGGTACATGTATCAGGAAGATGACTCGGCCAACACGCATATAGACGGGGATTCATATCTCGATTTGCGCGGTGGGGACGATCTTGTGAACAAGAATCCTGAGGTGTTTACTGCTAAAGGAATACCTGGTTTCCCAAGTGTTGGATTGTGGACGGTTTGTTTAACCTCCTCAAACCAGAAATGGGGAGCACTTCCAAAACCGGTCTGTAAGAAGGATTACATCGAAGTAACCAAAGGTTGTGATGCTGAAATGGGACCTGGTACTTTAACCAGTATTCCGGGTAACACGATCACTTGTGCCGCCGGTACATTGAAGAATAAAGACAATGGAAGTGGCAATTACGCTACTCCGGAAGCGAACTTGGATGCTTTGATCGCTCCTTGTGGTGCTTCTAAGGTGAGTCTTACCTTCGATTACTTCACTGTAAAGTCTAATGTGAATCTGAAGATTTACGACGGACAGGATGCCAGTGGGGTTGCATTGCACAGTGGAAATGGATTCAACGATAAGAATCCTCCAACCGGTACTTTGGTTGCGAATTCTGGAGCAATGTATTTCTTGTGGAATAGTTCTGGAACGCAAACAGACAAAGGTTTCCTCGCTCGATGGACTTCTGAGTTGAGTACTCCTTATCCTCCTGTAGCCGGATTCTCTGTTGCAGATACATCTTACAACAGCAAGTGGGTGAAATTCGAGAATACTTCCAAGAATTTGACCGGTGAAGTGTTCTACACCTGGGAGGTTAGTGATCCTGTACAAGGAACTACTTCAATTGAAGGTGTAGGAAAGAACTTTGAGCGTTTGTTCACAAGCAATCAGAAATACAATGTTTGTTTGACTGTCGAGACCTGTGCCGGAAAAGATAAATCTTGTAAAACAATAACTATCGTAGCTCCAGACAGCAAGTCTGAGATCGATTTTGAAGCCGACAACCGTCGTCCACGTGCCGGAGAGACTGTAATGTTCAATGCATGGTCTGATAAGGCCAATATGTATGAGTGGACATTCTTCCCGGGTAATTCAGTAACTGTTTCTTCCAAGCAGCCTGACAATTCTGAACTGGAAGTTGAATTCACAGCTCCGGGTAAATACACTGTGGCTTGTCGTGGATACAATACGGTAGACTCAGCGGCGAGTGTTGCACAAGTAATCAAAGATCAATATATCGTAGTTATCAGCTACTGTACACCGGTGATCGGCGTTACAACCAGTGCGGATATTGCCACCAACAAGGTGATGTTGACCAACGATGCGTCTCCGATGGACACTATGTTGATGCACGTAACTGATGTTCCGGCATCAGGTTATTCAAATTTTGCAGAAGATGATGAGATCGCTGTACCTACCTTGACGTTCGGCGGAACTTATCACCTGACTACAAGTCGAAACACAACGGTGAACAAAATGTCCCGTAAGGTTTGGATCGACTGGAATATAGACGGGGACTTCGACGACGCAGGTGAACTGGTAGGTAATGAAAGTGCGGCTAACACTGCAATGAAGACATTCGATTTCACAGTTCCGGATCTGAAGAATGCATTTGAGGGTGTTACCAGAATGCGGATTGGAACAAGCTACAGCAACGATGCCAATGAACCATGTGGCGCAAACAGCGGTGTAAACAACGCAAACCGTATTGGAGAGTTCGAGGATTACGCCTTGCGATTGTCCAACGACTTCACTATGCCGATCATTGTATTGAACGGTGACGACACAGCTTACGTGGAATTGAATACCAGCTATACGGATGCAGGTGCAGTTGCAATGGATCCAACTGAAGGAAACATCAGCAGCCGTTTGGAAGTTACCAGTGATGTTGACATCAATTACGCAGGTATTTACTATGTAACTTACAATGTAAGTGATGCATCCGGTAACCGCGCAGTTCCTGTAACACGTGTGGTATATGTAGTAGTTGACCAAACTGCGCCAACTTTGACACTGTTGGGCAAGAACCCGGAGATCATCGAGTTCGATCCAAACAACAGCAGCTACATGGATCCGGGAGCAACAGCTACGGACAATAATGATGGAGATCTTACTACTGCCATTCAAGTAAGCGGATCTGTAGATGTATTCAAGATCGGAACCTACCAATTGGTATATACTGTTCAGGATGCACAAGGCAATATGGCCTCACAAACACGTACCGTAGTAGTTCAGGACACTAAGGCTCCAGTAATTACTAACGACGAGATCAAAGTGATCGGAGGAGTGAATGTAGTTGAGGTACAGCTTCAATCTGTATTTGTTGACCGCACAGTTGGAACGGATGAGTACAACAACGGTACTTTTGGTCCACGTGCAGTTCTCGAAGTTACACCAGGTGATAATGGCGATGCCAACGTAGATACTCGTGAAAAGGGAACTACAACTGCTGTTTACACCATGGAGGATGAGTCCGGTAACAAAACAACTTTGACGATCGACTATGTTGTTGAGGACTACATTGCTCCGGTAATCGATCTGAAAACACTTGATACTGTATGGCACAAAGTGAACACACAATATATTCCAGTAGAGCCATCAGTATCGGATAACCTTTACGACAATACGCAGGTTTCATTGACACGTAAGTCCAATGTGAATCCATTCGTATTGGGTATGTATGAGGATACTTATACTGCTACGGATGCATCGGGTAACGTTGCCGTTAAGAAACGTTGGGTACGTGTTTATGATGCCGAGAAACCGGTTATTGAGGGACGTGAAGGAAATATCGTTCGTTTGGGTCTGTTCTCACAAGTTCGTTTGTTTAACTATGTGAAAATGACCGATAACTACGATGCTCCTCAGGATCTGTTTGATAATTCCTGGGTGATCTCCAATGATGTGAATGTTTATCAGGAAGGTATCTACGCTTGTGTATTCCAAACCAAGGATAACAGCGGTAACATGTCTGAGCCATTTACATTGTTTGTTGTAGTTAGCCGTGATTACTTCTCTATCGTAGATGGAATTGAGGAGATCACAGAAGACGATCTGCTGAAAGTATATCCGAATCCATCGAAAGGACTATTCAATATAGCTATCGAATTGCCTTCAACTGAGGATGTTAGCATTGAGATCTACGACGTACTGGGCAACAAGATCCAGGATGTGGCAGAAGGTGCAATGCAGAATGGCATCTATACCGTTGACATGAGCGCTAACGCGAACGGTGTGTACTTCGTACGCATGCAGGTTAGCGGTGCAGTGATCAACAAGAAAGTTGTACTGAACCGATAGGAAATACTGTCTTTAACAAAAGCCCCTTCTACAATTGTGGAAGGGGCTTTTTTTTGTGCAAATTCGGAAGCGGAATTTGCAACCTTTCCAATTTCAAGTGTCTAAATAGTGTAAGCAAGTGGGAGATACACCCGATGAGATCCTGATCAAAGGTTGTCAAGAGAACGACCGGGCATCCCAACAGTTGCTTTTTGAGAAATACGCTCAAAGAATGATGAATATCTGTTTGCGCTATACGAACGACGTACATGATGCGGAAGATCTGCTTCAGGAGGGATTCATTCGTGTTTTCACGAAGATCGGATCCTTTAAAGGCGGTAGCTCGATCGGCACATGGATGACACGGGTATTCATCAATATGGCTATTAACAAGATCAATCGTCAGAAGCGGAAATGGCAGGAAACGGAGTACAATGATTCGATCCTGTCGGTAGCTGATGATGATCAGATGCCTGAACAGGTGGATGGACAGTTGGTATTGAATACTTTGAAGGAATTACCGGAGAATTATCGCGTCGTGTTGAACATGTATGCCATAGATGGTTTGAATCACAAGGAGATTGCCGATCTGTTGGGTATTTCGGAAGGTGGTTCCAAAAGTAGATTATCACGTGCACGGGTGTTGTTGAAGGAGCGCTTAAAGGAAAAAGGATTACTTGGCTAAGGAGCACAACATATTTGATGACGTATTGCGTCAAGCCGCTGAGGGCATGGAGATCCCGTCCGTTGTAGGACAATGGGATGCCATTGCAGGTGGTCTGGATCGACGTAAACGTCGGCGCAAGATGCTCATATGGGGTTCTGTAGCCCTGCCCTTGTTGATCATAGGTTCTTACTTCTCTTGTTCCTTATTCACCTGTGACAAGCAGTCGATAGTTGAGCATGATGCCGTTGAATTGTTCGATCCTTTATTTGAATTGCCCCTGAATTCGGATGGGTCCAATAAGGCCGTGGAGGAGGGTTCTGTTGCTACGGATTCTGAGTTACCGCTCGTTCGGGATGGAGGTCTACGGAATTCTGAAAGTTTCAATAGGATTCCCAGGTCAGGTGAACAAATTGATCAGTCTGTAGATGTGCGTAACATCGAAAGCATAGATGAGGTACCGGTTTCTGATGAAGTAGTTTCAACAGATGCCGACGGTCCTGTCCAAGGGGAAACCGATAATCAAGTGCCTGCAGAGGCACCCAAAGAAGCTTCAATCGTGGAAACACCATCTGACGATACAAATATTGCTCTTGAGAAATTACCTACTAATAAATCGTCGTCGATGAACCCCGGTTCCGGATTGTTATCCGGCAATCTGGAACTGGGTTTGTCGGTGTCACCCGGTATTGCCTCAAAAATTGTAAGTGAATCGGATCAGTTTGCCTGGTTGATCAACAGAAATTATAAGAAATCCGCCGGAAACGAAAGTTCGGCCTACAGTTATCAAATAGATCTTTACCTGAACAAATACTTAGGTGACAAGTTCTATGTAGGTAGTGGTGTTCGGTTTGTGGAACGTGCTGAGCGGGTAGATTATTCGTACAAGATCGATGAGTTGGTGACCGTTCGAACATCGGAACAGAAGCTCATTTATACTCCATTGGCTCCGGCCTTGGTCAGGGAGGTTTCATATAGTGGATTGAATCGTTATCAGTTCATTGATGTGCCTCTTAAATTCGGCTATATTGCTTCGATCAATTCTAAGATCGGATGGAGAACGGAACTGGGGCTGAGCATGAGTTATCTGATGGGTGCAGACGTTCAAAAGGTGCATGCTACAACACTCGAACTGTCGGATGCAGCGAAATTGGATCTACAGCGGTTCAATCCGGGTTGGAATATGCAATCCGGGATCATTTATCCGTTAGGTACTCGTTCGTCGCTTACTGTTGATGCGTTGTACACAATGAACCTCGGTTCCTGGAGATCGGCCGAACAAGGAATTTTAGAGAAACCGTACAATTACGGTTTGATGTTGGGATGGAAGTATAAGTTCAGCGGGAAATGATCAGGGTTTTGATACATATCGTCTTTGTGTTGATGATAGCATTACCTGCTTCAGCCCAGAGCTTCATGCGCATGGCCTCCGGTCCTGCGGGAGCGATCATTCAGAGCGTATCGACCGAAGAGGCCATCTATGCTATAGTGATTCAGGCCGATGCAACTTATGCCCTGCAATCCTGGAATGGAGTTGTGTGGTCTGATCCACTTGCGATTGAAATATTGCCCAAACACGGATCGAATCCGGAGGGTGAATTCACGGTAACTGGTTTCTCCTATATGTCGGGTGATTTCTTTATTTCCGGAAATTACCTGATCAACACGAGTGGTTTAGATGGAAATCTCATTGTGCATTTTGATGGGGTTAACTGGAAAGATATAAGTTCGGATGCGATCCGACAGAGCAAAGAACTGAGCCACCTGATCGTTTATAACGATTCCATCTATGTATTGGGTAAGTTCAGGTCCTCTGAGAATGCAAATTTGTTTGTATGGAATCAGACCGAATGGTTAAGCCGTGGAACGCTTCTCACGAAAAATGAACAGACCGACCGTATCAACGATGCGATCGTTTGGAAGAACCGATTGTATGTAAGCGGTGAATTTTCCAAAACAGGGCATGATACCAAGTATTCCCTCGCTGAGTATTCGAATGGGCGATGGAGTGCTTCCGCATTGCCCCCATTCATTGGTCAGACCCATCAATTTGCGCTGTGGAAAGGAAATCTCCTCTTAACAGGTAGTCCCAATTCCGGTTCAGATCTGGTTAAATTCAACGACGGATCCGGATGGAGTACTTTGGATGCCGGATTGAGTGACTTCAAAATGCTCGTTCCGGGAACAATTGCAGCCGCGGGAGATATATTGTTAATGACCGGTGAGTTCGAACGAATAAACACCGGTAGCAGGACTAAATTGTTGTATTACAGGAACGGATCCTGGAAAAGTGGAGACTGGAGTTTGACAGCGGATCATTTACAGGCATTAGCCTTCGAACAGGATCTGTACTTAATGGGCTCATGGACATTTCGGGATATTGTGCATGCCGGGAAATTCCTTCCGGGTCATTCGGTTCTGGCCGGGCGCGTTTTTCTGGATCTGAACGGTAACTGCAGCAAGGAGAGCATGGAGCAGTTCCTCCCATTTACAAGATTGGTCCTGCAACCGGGAAATGTTTCGATCTATACCGACGTTGAAGGCTATTTTGAAGTACCTGTTCCGTCCGGAGATCATTCTATCGAGAGCGATGAAGATGGAATTTATGTAAGTTGTCAACCATCCATAGAATTTAAAGTACAAGCGGGTGATCGAATATTCGAACCGGCAATCGGATTGAAACCAAACTTGAATGGGGTGGACCTGAGTGTGGATTTTGTTAGCCAAAGTGGTTGGTCGATCCCTCAGTTAGGTGGTACGATTTGGAAATTCTGTGTGGAGAACAGGGGATTCAAGCGTTCAGGAGGTGAGAAGTTCGAACTGAGCTTGCCCGATTGGATGAGCGCTACCGATTTCAGTATACTTCCACAGGAGGTAGATGGTAAATTCATTTGGGAATTGGGTGCATTGGAACATGATTCAATTCTTTGTATAACCTGTAAGGTGGGAAGTGGCGGAGGACGCTTAGGTGAGAAGGGTGCTATGACCTACCGGATCCTAGGTGAAGGAGGTTCGGATGTTGATCCGTCGAACAATAGCGGTTCAATCCTTTTCGAAGCTACAGAACAACCGGAACCGATCAATAAACAGCTTGCGGAAGGTGTCATCATCACCGACGTAAGTGATCTGCACTATCATATCGGTGTTCAGAATATAGTGGGAAGAAATGTGAATCGCTTGATGATCCGGGACACTTTAGATGCTGACCTCTATATAACCGGCATTCACGAGTACGCTTCATTCCCTTCGGATCTGAAGGTTGACTACCTGCCCATGAACAATGGCAATTATCGTTACATCCTCACCTGGCATTCCAAAGCCGATTATGTAATGGTTGATAGTGCCACGGACGATCAGGCCAGCAGGGAATTTGTTCAATTCCGTGTTGCATTGGCTGACGGGTTTTTGGAAGGTGGGACACGAATCTGCAATCAGGCGGAGGTTTTCCTGGGGAATTCGGAGCCACTGTATACCAATGAAGTGTGTAATGTGGTTTCCGGCGTAGGATTCAGACCCGTTTTTGACGGTGAGCACTTGCCTGTTCGATTGTATCCGATACCTGCGGAGGAAATCCTCAATCTGAAAAATTTGGGAACCAAACCTTTAGAAGTTCGCATATTGGATCTAACGGGAAGAGCGGTTATGCGTCCTGTACACTTGGCCGTTGGTCAAACAGAATCGATTCAGTTGAAGCTCCGATCCGGGTTGTACCTTGTTCAGGTACCCGGATATGGTTCAATAAAGTTGATGGTCGATTAGAAATCGGCCCTATAGGCGAGACACAATAACCCGCAGGAGTTTGCACCTGCGTTTAGCAATTCACTCATACAGATCTCTGCAGTTGCCCCCGTAGTTGATACGTCATCAACCACCAGAAGCGATCGCGATCGCACATTCTTCTCATCAACTACAAATGCCCCGTTTAATTGGTAATACCGATCGGATCTGGATTTCGAAGTTTGGCTTTTGCCGTCTTTTATTCGATCTAGCAGGTGTGTTTCCACAGGAATATCCAATACTGAACTCAATCCATTTGCAATTTCAACACTCTGGTTGAAACCGCGTTTTTTCAGTTTTTGGGCACTGAGAGGAACCGGGGTCAAAGCATCGAATTTGTGCTTTAGGCCTTCGGGAAGAAGTTTTTCTGCAAAGGTTCTACCCATGATATAGGCGAGATCCTTATCTGTTCTGTACTTTATCTCGTGAAGGATCTGCTGAATCGGGGATTTCTTGATGAAGTAGAAACAAGCGGAGGCGTAAGCGCATGGCGTTCGGGCCTGCAACTGCTCGAGCAGTGGGTTTGTAGCTCTTTCCCAAAAATTGGTGAAAGGTAATTCGGCATGGCACAGGGAGCATATTGCCTGATCTTTTTGAACGGGATATCTGCAGATGAGGCAGGAATTCGGAAGGAACAGGTGCAGAAAATCACGGATATATACGGAGACAGGCAGAGGTTGCATGACGTGAATTTCGGACCGGAATCCGTAATTATTCCGGTACTTTGCAGGAAAGGATTGGTGAATGTTTGAAAATATTGAAAGAACGTCGTTAGAAGAGTTGGGAGAGTTTGGGTTGATCGATCATTTGGGCAGACATGCCCGACAGGTGAATTCAGCGACTGTGAAGGGAATTGGGGACGACGCGGCCGTTGTACAGGTCGATGGACGATATATGTTATTATCGACGGACATGCTCATCGAGCAGGTACATTTCGATCTGGTCTACACCCCATTGAAGCATTTGGGTTATAAGGCCGTGGTGGTCAATTTGAGCGATATATACGCCATGAATGGTACACCAACACAGATCACCGTTTCCATGGCCTTATCGAGTAAATTTACGCTGGATGCCGTAGAAGAATTATATGCCGGCATCAATTTGGCCTGCGAAAAGTACGGTGTGGATCTGGTAGGAGGCGATACATCGAGCAGTCACAGGGGGTTATACTTAAGTCTATCGGCCTTGGGAACTGTTGATCCGGACAAAGTTGTGTATCGTTCAGGTGCCAAACCCGGAGAGTTGTTGTGTGTAACGGGAGACCTGGGAGGAGCCTATATGGGATTGCAGGTTTTGGAACGGGAGAAACGTGTATTTCTGGAACATCCGGAAATGCAACCTGACCTGGAGACACATGCCTATATCGTTGGTCGGCAGTTGCGGCCGGAGGCGAGAAAAGATATTGTGGAATTCTTCGCTCAAAATGGGATCGTACCCGGATCCATGATCGATGTTTCGGATGGGCTTTCATCCGAGATCTTGCATCTGAGCAAGCATTCGGGGGTAGATTTTGTGATCTACGAGGATAAATTACCGATCGATCAGGATGCATATCAACTGGCTATTGATTTTGGCATAGACCCATTAACAGCCATGTTGAATGGTGGCGAAGATTATGAATTGCTATTCACCCTTGATCAAAAGTACTTCGATCTGGTGAAGAATAACCCCGATATAACGGTTATCGGATATGCGCGAGAGTCGGGTATGCACAATCAGGTGATCTCAAAATCGGGGAATGCACATGATCTGATCGCTCAGGGCTGGAAGGCACTTTAGTCCGCCTGTGTCTTTATTTCTAGCGAAGTTTTTTCTCTATAGACTTCAATAATTCATCAGCCTTTAGCTGGGAGAGTTGGTCAGAGTTGTCCATGATGAGCTTGCTCACAAAATCGGTCTTGCTGCTTTCTGTGACCTGGGCTGTGATCGAGAAATCGCCACGTCCGTAACATTTGCTTATTCTCCCGCGCGGATCGCTGCAGAAGGTGACCGATCGGGGAATCACGTACGAACTTCCGCTGATCGATCTGCCCCTGAAGGAGTCGAAGTACGCTTTTTTAGCCATTGGGTCCGGATTGAGCGGGATGTTGTGAACGGGTAACACAAAATGACCGAAAGGCACATTGGAATGAATTCCTCCGAGTTCGTCAATCCAATTGGTGTGGATGTCGATGTTGAAGTCGAGGTGAAAAACTTTCTCTTTTTTATAGAACCAGGTCCAGGGCATGAACCATCGGGAATCGTTCACCTTTACTTTGGCATAATCGATCCAGAGTGAATCGATCTTCAGGTAGAATTTCGAATTGAAGTATACATCCTCGAGTTTACTTTCATCGATGGAGAATTTGGCGAAAACGGCTACTTCCCGATCGGTTTGCTCATCCTTCACCGTGCGCTGGAAGGTAAATCCTTTGAAGGAGATCCCTTCCGGGTCGAGCATGCCAACTTGTGAGTTGTTGTCGTAGAATTTCACATTGCTAAGTCCGCCTTTGTATTCGGCGTGGTATTTCTTCTGACTTTCGTCGATCAGATGCTTGACACCTTCGATGGCGAGGCTGGTTCCCTGAATGAGCAGATCGGTAGATGCGAAACCTCTCGATACGGCATCCGGATTATTGCGGGCGACAATATCTTCCAGCTCGATCGGTTCCTCAAAATTGAGTATTGTCATACCGGTCTGCTCCCCTTCGTGTCGGTTGGAGTAGTGGTAACTCATGCAGCTACTGAGTCCGGCTACAAGGACGAGAAGAATCACATTATAGACAGAAGTTCTGATTTTTCGCATTGACGGTCGGGTTTATCGATAATTGCACTTGTTTTGCCTTTGAACAAAGTTACAATACCGCGTTGGTATGACTTTGATACGGAAAGGGCGTTTTAAGTAAACAGCATCATGGCCAGAATAGGGAATATCAGTTTGATTCAGTTGGAGTATCTGGTTGCTTTGGACAAGCACAGGCATTTCATTCGGGCGGCGGAGGCGAGTCATGTAACCCAGCCTACCTTGAGTATGCAGATCAAGAAACTTGAAAAGGAGTTGGGGGTGAAATTATTCGATCGGTCGCGGCAACCTATAGTTCCAACGGATGTTGGGACGTTGATCATAGAACAGGCCCGCAAGATTCTCAATGAAACCCGACGGGTAGAAGAGATACTGCAATCGTACAGAGGTACGGTGAGTGGGGATCTGCATATTGGAATAATTCCTACGGTTTCGCCCTATTTAATGCCCTATTTGATCAACCGGATCGGCAAGAAATATCCGGAGATCCGGTTGCATGTGAAGGAATTATTGACCGAGGAAATTCTGGGCAGGTTACAGGCTGACGAATTGGATCTGGGGATCTTAAGCACTCCTTTGCATATGGAGGGGATCATAGAACGGCCTTTGTTCTACGAGAAATTCTTTGTCTATCTGCATCCGAGTCATCCGGCTTACGAGCGTAAGATGGTAGGGGCAACGGAGTTGCTTCAGGACAAGTTGTGGTTATTGTCGGAAGGGAACTGTTTCCGCAACCAAACCATTAATCTATGTGCCCTCGATGAACTGAACACCTCGGAACACATGTTCGATTACGAAAGTGGCTCACTTGAGACGCTCATGCGCATTGTAGATATGGAGGGAGGGGCAACCATTATTCCCCAGTGGGCTTCACTGGAGCTGAGTGAGAACAAGGCAGCCAATTTGCGTCCTGTAGACGGAAGTAAAATGGTGCGGGAGGTGAGTATGGTGTATACCCGAAATTTTGTCAAGGCTCGTTTGATCGATGCGCTCGAAGACGTGGTCAAGGTGAGCACACCTGAAATTTTGCGACAGAATACAGGTGCCGAGGTTGTTGAACTGTACTTGAACTGATGCGTTGGTTCGACCGCTACAAAGGGCTGATACGCCGGATCCGAATCGGATACCGGATCAATAATTATTTGAATTCAGACAAGTTGAAACCCAACAAGGTCATCTACAAGAAGTATGGTTTAAATCGTTCCGTAACTGCTCCATTATCCCATAGGATCCTGAGCAGTTCAACACTCCGAGAAGTTGAAAAACCCCGACCTCCGGCATTGCGCAATACCTATTTTGGGTATGAATTCCGCACACTTCGGGAGTCGTTTGAACGGGATGGGTTTGTGATCTTGAGGGGTGTATTCAAAGCGGAAGCCGAGCGGATCAACAAAGAGATCGATCGGCTTATGCTCGAGGGGAGGCTTGGGTTTAATTTTACAGGGAACAAGATCGTATTTGCCAATCGGGAAAGCGGATATATCGATGATCTGACCCGAATGCCGGAGTTAACCGAGCTTTTGGGAGCCTTGCTGAATTGGCCTGTAAAACCGTTTCAAACGATAAATTTTCTCTACGGCAGCGAGCAGGCCGCGCATTCGGATTCGATCCATATGTCAACATACCCGGAGGGTAAGCTCACGGCCGCATGGATCGCTTTGGAGGATATTGGGCCGGAGCAAGGTCCATTGTTTTATTATCCGGGTAGTCATAAGCTACCTTATGTATATAATGAAGATCTGGGATTAAAGGAGAACATCTTCCTCCTCGATAAAAATCCCAATAGGAAGTACGAGCAGAAAGTTGCCTCCATCCTCGAACAGGAACAACTGGAGCCAAAGCAGTTCTTGCCGGAAACGGGAGATGTACTTATCTGGCATCCCAATCTGCTGCACGGAGGAAGTCTACACCTGAACCGAAACCGCAGCAGAAAGAGCATGGTGATCCACTACTTCGGTACCGATGTGATCTGCTATCACGAGTTGACACAACGTCCGGCACTGCTATAAGGTTTCGGGCAGTGCAATCTGGAAGTTATCCGGTCAATTCAGGATCAAAGCCGTTCGGAGTTTGACCTTGTCCTCACAGGATATAAAATACAACCCGGGTTCTGTATTACTCAGATCGATCTCTGTGCTTTTCTCGTGTGTGTAGGAGGAATAGATAATTTTTCCCGATGCATCCGATATCGATACTTTGCCCAATGGCTGATCGAGGGTGAGATGCACTATTCCCGTGCTGGGATTCGGATAAACGGATAGCACAGATCTTTCAAATTGGGGCATGCCCAGAACGGTTACTTTAACGTTTTCCGAGCTGTTCTCGCAGCCGAATTCATCGGTTACCACCACCCGGTAGGTGCCGAGGGCTTGAGCCCAGTATACACTTTGGTTGGCACCACTGATCTCGCTTCCGTCCTGATACCAGGTGTATTTGGCATAACCTTCGGTTGCCCATAACTTGGACGCCTCATTCTGGAGTGTCACTTCGGGAAGTTCGTGAACATCCACTTCAATGTCCCTGGCATTGGTACATCCAAATGCATCTGTAAACGAGAGGGTATATGTCCCAATGTCGTTACGGTCGGCATTTCGGATGGTTACTTTCTTAGTATTACTGCTAAAACCATTCGGCCCTGTCCAAACATAGTTTCCATTTGCCGTGAAAGCCGCATCAAGTACAAAATCATCTCCTTCGCACACATTGGGTATTGGTTTGATGATCACATTGGGCAGTAAATTGATCTTTATGGAGACATCTATGGTCTTTTCACAACCATTGGCTCCCACACCGGTTAATTTCAGCCCATCTACCGTGCCGGGCTCTACGTTACTCAATACATAGGGTTGACCGGTTCCCAATGTCCCGTTTTTATTTGACCAGGTGTAAGTTACGGCACCGGTGGCTGTCAAACTCAGATCCTCACCGAAGCATACTTCGGAATTGCCATCGTAAACGATATTGGGTGCGGGCTTCATTTCAACATAAACACTATCGCTATTCGAACAGAATTGATCATTTGCACTGAAATGGTACCATCCCTGCATTGAGTTACTCATGTTCTTAATGGAGACATTACCCGAATTGGAGGTATTGTTATTCGGGAAGGTCCAGACGGGGTTTGAAAGAGAGTTCGCAGAAAGTTCAAGAGTGCTTGCCTCGCAGAGCGGAGCATTGCTTGAAATGCCGAGGTCAGGTCGGGCTAAAACATCCACAAAAGAGGAATCAACGGAAGAACATCCATACGAATTGAAGCCGATCGCTTTGTAAACACCTTCGCTCTTGGTTGACGCTTTGAATTCAGATCTTTTTCTGAATGAAGTGTATGAATCAGGTCCCGACCAGATAGCGGAATCCACACCATCTGCATCGAGCGTCAACAACGATCCGTCACATACACTTGCCGGTGTATGTATTTTCAGAACCGGAACAGTATCGACCCGAACCGGCACCCAAAGTAGGGTTTGGCATTTATTGGAATCTGTTAGAATTACGGAGTAGTTCCCGCGATGGCTTCTTCCAACATTTTTGATGGATGGTTCGCGCAGATTACTGCTGAACCCGGATGGACCATTCCACTGATAGCTCAGTCCGGGGTTTATAGTCAACTTCAGATCTTCTCCTTCGCAAAGGGGTGAATTAGCTTTTGCCTCTGCGTTTGAGGTGGTCTTAAATGTCACGGGTTTGGACCAATCACTATTCCATGTCGAATCGCATCGTGTTCGAACAAAGACATAATAGAGTTTTGAGGGGCAAAGTCCGTTTACTTGAATCGAAGTGTTCTTGGTGGCTGTACCACTTGTTGGACTTGAGTTATTATCGGATACAACATATTCGTAGCCTTTATCGGGAGTAGGCAGCACGGGTTGCCAGGAGATCTGAACCGAATTTGATGAACTTTGAGCTTTGATGCCTTTGGGTACAGGGCAGATCGGGTTGATCGTGAATTGGATAAAGGGTTTGTACGTGGAGGCACTTCCGGAGGTAGAGCCGCAGATCGTGCCTTTCTGTGTATAATCCCCAATTCGCATATTATTGGAATTGTCGTACAGATAAACTGAACCTGTGGAACTTGAACCCGAATTCATACCAAAGCAAACATCAATGAGAATGTTAGATGTTCCGTCCCATAAAAAAATAGAATCAAAAGGTATGGTGAGCCATCCGCTGCTCGATGACCGGAGCGTGTGCGCGTATTTTACGGTTTTCAGGTTGTTGTAGTCGTACTTGGCAACGTTTGTGGCCGAGGTTCCCTTCATACGTATGGTATAATTCACCAGATCTCCTGAGCACACATCGTCTACTTTCCAGGCGAGTGCGGTTATTTCTCCGGGTTTCCCACCGGCCGAGAAAATTTCGGAAGCCGTGTAAACAAATTGCATGGTGCGGCTTGGCATATCGTAATTGTAAGGAGATGGGGCCGATGGACTGGTTTGAGAGACCTGCGTGCCACTGCCCAGACTCACAGTGATCTGCGCAAAGGTTTGATGGATAGATGAGCTGAGGAGCATGAACAGAGTAAAAGCCAGAGCATTCTTCAGAGTAGAAAAGAACATAGGGGTAGTTGTTAGGTTACACTAAGTTAATCAAATTAGGGGGAATTCGTATGGATATTTGAATTTGACAATACACAGACGGCATTACATTTCAACATCAGCCACCCTTTCGCTAGGCCTCCCTCACGTACGAATCCCTTCACGAGTTGTGCACACAATAAGGCTGACAGACCCGGCGAAGCAGAGGGAGTAGGTATAGTCTTGCGGCTCTTGCTGAAACAGGTGAATCCTGCAATTATCCTGTTGGCTTAAAATACCAATTCAAGGGAGATTGTCAATTAAGTATTCCCTGGAGAGAGGTGCATGTCGATTTAGGGGAGAATTTGAGCACATTCAGGCTCGGTAAAAAAGTTATATTGCAGCAATAAAATGCGCGGGTCTGCACGCAATTTTCTTTGGATCGTATTGATCTCTTTTTTAAGTGGTTGTGAGCTTCTGGACCAACGGACGCAGTATTCGTTTGGATTTGAGAGCACCTTGGTTGTTGCCGGACCTCTGAAGTTGGTCGATTCAACTCCCGAACAGGATTCGCTCAATGTTTTCGTTAGCGGCGAGCACATACCTGAGTACACTGACCGCTTGAGTGCAAAGGGGGATGAAGTTGGGGATGTGGAGTGGGTACGCATGTCTGAATTTGGTTTTGCCCTCACGGATCAGGACTCCACTTTCGATCTCAATTTCTTCAAATCGATCGAATTCTTTCTGGAGGCACCCGGACTTGACCCCTTGAAGATCGGTCAGGTAACCGATATTTCGAACGGTTTCCGCGGATTGAATGTGGGCATAACGTTCCCTTGGGAAACCGATGTGAAGACGTATTTGGAAAATGGATACAAGATCCGGATTTCATTCACAGCCGATCAGCAGATCGAGGATGCCATCTCCTTCCGCTGTAGTGGGATCTTCAAGGCGAATATCAAGAAGTTTGGTATCTGATCAAGTGGGTTAATTTTAACCGCCGATCACAAACCAAGTAAGGTTTGAATAGGATCCTGTCCATTTAACATGGTTTCGGGATTTTCCAGGTAATTCTTGACTGTAACGAGGAATCCAACGCTTTCCCTGCCATCGATGATCCTGTGATCGTACGACAATGCAAGATACATCATGGGGCGGATAACGATCTCTCCATCGACCACCACAGGTCGCTGTATGATGTTGTGCATACCGAGTATCGCACTTTGAGGGGGGTTGATGATCGGGGTGCTCATCATACTGCCGAAAACACCACCATTTGAAATGGTGAAAGTACCTCCGGTCATCTCATCGATCCCCAGCTTGCCGTCCCTAGCCCTTGAGGCCAGGCGCATGACTTCTGCTTCGATCTGGTGCATCGAAAGGGTTTCGGCATTTCGGATAACAGGGACCATCAGGCCCTTTGGTCCGGATACCGCTATGGAAATGTCCACGTAATCGTGATAGATCACCTCATTGCCATCAATGTAGGCATTCACTGCGGGATACTTCTGCAGTGCCAGAACGCAAGCCCGGGTGAAGAAGCTCATGAAACCGAGGCCAACTTCATGTTCCGCTTTGAAGCGATCCTTGTACTTATTGCGGATGTCCATGATGGGCTTCATGTCGGCTTCGTTGAACGTTGTGAGCATAGCCGTTTCGTTCTTTGCAGCAACGAGCCTTCGGCTTACCGTTTTGCGCAGATTCGACATCTTCTCCCTGCGTTCATCTCTGGTGCCGCTGCCTGTCGTGAAACCGGCTGCCGGCATACCATTCGCCGATTTCGCCGATTTCTCCATTTTCAAAGCATCTCCTTTGGTGATGCGGCCTTCTTTTCCTGAACCTGAGATCCCGGCCGGGTCTATACCTTTCTCGTCGAGTATTTTACGGGCGGCCGGTGAGGGAATTCCGCTTTTATCTTTTTGGGTTTCGTCGGAGGTAACAACTGTATCCCGAACAGCGCTCGCCTCCACCTTGGGTGCCGGATTGTCGGTTTTTGGGGCCTCGACATCCGTGTCTATGCTTGCCACGGTGGCGCCAACTTCAACATCTTCGCCTTCTGCCACGAGAATTTTCAGAACACCTGCGGCTTCGGCGTTGAGTTCAACTGTAGCTTTATCCGATTCCAGTTCTGCAACCGGCTGATCCATTTGCACATAGGCGCCATCTTCTACCAGCCAACTGCTGATGGTAACTTCCGTAATTGATTCCCCTACAGAAGGGATTTTGAGCTCCAGGGCCATAGTTTCAAAATTGAAGGCGCAAAGTTAAGTAAGCCCCGGCAATATCGGAGGCATCGTCTGTTTGCGAATGGTAAGTGTTCACGCTGGGTAAATCTTAACTTTGTGTTGTGGGAGCAAGTGGTGAATTGAAGCAGGCCATGATCGCTTTGGTGCAGGGCTTACTGGATAGTGGGGTGGAGCATGCCGTTCTTTCTCCGGGAAGCCGCAATGCCCCATTGATCTCTGCGATCTTCAATTCGGGTATAACCTGCCACAGCATCATTGATGAGCGATCGGCCGGTTTTGTGGCTCTTGGGATCGCGCAGCGCACCGGACGGGCAGTTGCCCTGGTTTGTACTTCCGGCACTGCTTTGCTCAATTATTATCCCGCCATAGCGGAAGCGTATCATGCACGCGTTCCGCTGCTCGTTCTGAGTGCGGATCGTCCGGAGTACCTTATCGGGAATTGGGACGGACAGTGCATACGGCAGGATCATGCCTTCTTGCACCACGTTCGGGCTTATCGCAACAGCGGTGAAGATCTCTCAGATCCGCGTGATTTTCATAGGGTTGTTGAATTTGTGCACAGACAGGCTACGGAACCGATTCCGGGTCCGGTTCACCTGAATATTCCGCTGGAAGAACCATTGTATTTTGAACCACCTTCAAGGGAGGAGTACAGTGCACCGTTGGTTCGGGCCATAGATCGCCGGAGCAAGAAAATTGAAGTACCACCGCAATTGTTTGTGGATCTCAGGAATTCCAGAAGGCCCTTGTTCCTCAATGGTTATTCGGGCAGCATGCAATTGTCGTCTGATCTGAGGATTCCGGTATTGAACGACCTTATGTCGGGAGTTCATGCAGATCCGGCAATGCGCAATTGGGATGCTTTTCTGACTTTTTCCGGTAAAGGCAAACCGGAAACGCCAGATCTGGTGATCAGCAGTGGAACCTATTTCATTTCAAAGGCGCTGAGAACTTTTCTGCGCAACGGCGATGAATTCAGGCATTGGCACATCGATAGGTTTCACGAGGTCGGCGATCCGTTTTTCAGTGGTCCGTTCCACTGGCAGGTCGAACCGGCGGATGCTCTTCCATTGATCGAGCAGGAACTGATGTCATTGAAGGAGGAATATTGGTCTCAATGGAGCGATAGTATCTCCGGTTTTCGCACGGCATTCTTTGCGGATCGAGATCATTTCACTGAACTAACTGTTGTTCACAGGATCCTGGATCACATTTCAGGCAATATACACCTCGGAAATTCCATGCCGGTGCGCTACGCATCTTTCATTGATGCGCGATCCGGAAAGAGTTATTGGGGAAATCGCGGAACAAGTGGGATCGACGGCACGTTCAGCACGGCAGTTGGTCATGCATGCATCTCCAGGGAGGTCGAATATCTGCTGATCGGAGATCTTTCGTTCTTTTACGATGCGAATGCCATGTGGAATTCACTAGATCATCGTTTGCAGGTGATCGTATTGAATAATGGCGGAGGCCGGATCTTTGAATTGCTCAAAGGGCATGATCAACTTGGGGCCGCGCGCAGATTTCAAACGACACCCCATGTGCGCACTGCTGAATATCTGGCAGCCGATCACAGCTGGGGATACAGGCGAATCAACAATTTTGCAGGGTTGGATGAGGCTCTTCAGGAAATGAAGAATGCCGACAAACCTGGAATTTGGGAAATTTTTACCGATGCGGATGAGAACCGGAACTTCTATCGAAGTCTTCAGGAGGGATTCCGTTAATTGAGATCACATCAAAATAATCATGAAGAAAAAGCTCACGCATATAGACCAAAAAGGACGAGCCGGTATGGTGCATGTGGGGGATAAGGAAATCACTCAACGTTTTGCACGGGCAAGAGCCTCTGTACACCTTCCTCAGGAAGTGATGGCGCATTTGAAAGACGGTGAAATTATGCTCAAGAAAGGGCCTGTATTGCAAACTGCCCAACTTGCAGGCGTAATGGGTGTTAAGCGCACAAGCGAGTTGATCCCGCTTTGTCATCCGCTTCCACTATCTGGCATTGATTTCGACTTTGAGTGGGAATCGGATCGTTTGAACATCTATTGTTCGGTGCGTTGTGAAGGAAAAACCGGCGTAGAGATGGAAGCACTTGCTGGGGTTTCCGTAGCTGCACTTACGGTATACGATATGTGCAAGGCCTTGTCGCATGAAATTAGTATTGAAAGAACGGAATTACTAGAGAAACGGGGAGGTAAGAGTGACTACACACAAGGGGCACACTAAACACGCCCAACTGACAAAACCTTCATTTGGGGTATATAATCGCAACGAAATTGCACTAATAGGTACGAATTGCGATCAAATACGCTATTTGGCCGGGTTGATCCTTGAAAGATATGGTAAGCAATTTCGGATCGCCTATGTAGATACCGATCACAGAGCCTACGACAACGATCTTCAACCCGAATTGCTGCTAAAAGGTGCAGTTGCAGAATTCTCGGACAAGATCAGTTACTGGGAGTATGGGCAAGCAGGGGCATTGAATGATCTTGACAAGAAATTATTGCTTGGCAGTATGGATCTGGTATTGGTCAACGGGAATCATCACCGGGCATCCGCACAGATCGTGATCGAGGACCCTGCAAAGGCTGCATCCCTCGTGAAACGCGCAGATCAACTCAGCAACGTATTGGCTGTAATAGGCGATCCTTCTGTGCTACCTGAACCCGTAATGGTTGTGGAACTGATCCCGAAAGGAATCCCGCAATTCCCCAAGACCGATCAGGAGGCATTTCTGGGATGGATCGGTGATCGCTTGAGAACCCTAAAGGTAGCATTGAAAGGATTGGTACTGGCCGGAGGAAAAAGCACGCGTATGGGTTTTGATAAAGGCGGAATTGTTTATTCTGAAAAAGATCAACGCAATCGCACAGCTGATCTGCTCGCACCATTTTGTGAGGAAGTATTTATCTCTTGCCGCCGGAAACAGTTGGATGTGATTGAAAGCGCATACCCGCTGCTAGCTGATACTTATTTGGGACTAGGGCCTTATGGAGCTATACTGAGCGCATTTCGCCGAGATCCGGACGCAGCCTGGTTGGTGGTGGCATGCGATCTGCCATTCCTCAATTCAGGGGCAATTGGTGAATTGGTCAGCCAGCGGGCAGCAAATACCTATGCAACTGCCTTCTATAACAAGCACACGGATTTTCCGGATCCACTGTGTACCATCTGGGAACCAAGGGCTTATAGGCGTATGTTGGAATTTCTGAGTCTTGGAGTTAGTTGTCCCCGTAAGGTGCTGATAAACAGTGAGATAAAACTGGTTTCGCCATTGGATCCGCACATACTCACCAATGTGAATACACCTGAGGAATTTGAGCAAACAAAGAAGTTGATACAAAATAAGGAGTGATGAATGAGGCATGGGAAGAGCGTTATAGCCGACAGATCATATTACCCGGGTTTGGCAAATCCGCTCAGGAAAAACTGAGGGATTCCAGCGTCCTGGTTGTTGGATGCGGTGGATTGGGTTGTCCGGTCCTGCTTTACCTGGTAACCATGGGTGTTGGACACATCACTTTGGTGGATCACGATCGGGTGGAACTCAGCAATCTTCCGAGGCAGGTCCTTTATCGGGAATCGGATATCGGTCAGTTCAAAGCAGAAGCCGCTGCCAACCACCTCAGATCGCATAATGGACATGTACGCATACATGCCTTGCCGATCCATTTGGGAGCGGCAGAAGTACGGGAACTGGTGCGTGCCCATGACGTGGTGGTTGATGCCAGCGATAATTTCCCAACCCGATTTCTATTGAATGATGCCTGTGTTTTAGAGGGTAAGGTGTTGATACATGGAGCAGCAGGTGGTTTTGACGGACAGGTGAGTACATTCAATGTTCCTCTACCTGAAGGGGGGAGGGGGCCAAACTACCGCGATCTGTTTCCATTGATGCCCGATCCCGGTAGTGTACCTTCCTGTGCCGAGGCCGGGGTTTTAGGTGTTGTTCCGGGTATTATCGGTCAATTGCAAGCCGCTCAGGTCGTGAAATACCTCACCGGAGTGGGTGAATTGTTGATCGGTGAATTGCTCCTCTTCGATGCATGGAGGAATCAATTCCATCGAATGCGATTTGCTAAGAACCCGTCGGTGCTCATAACAGATTCCGACATAAGGCAAGCTGCGGAGGTAATTGAATTGGATTGGGAAGAATGGGAACGTCGATACCGGGAGCGGGCGGATGCTCTGATCGATGTTCGAGAGACCGGTGAACGCGATTGGGTATATCCGGGTAGTGAGCACCTACCCATGTCGGAATTTGCCGATTGGTTCGAAAGTTTGGAACCGGGTAAGACCTATGCATTCTACTGTTTCAGTGGAAAACGCAGTGCAGAGGCTATAGATCGGATAGCCCGAAAAGGTTTTGAAGGAACATTGATCCAGCTTATGGGAGGAGCAGTTGCTTATTTGCGACAGGAGCATGACGAGGTTTGAGGGCAGGGGATCTCGAGTTCACCATTTAACCACGATCTTTCCCATAGACCTACCTTCTTCCATTCGGCGATGAGCCTCAGCCACTTGAGAAACCGGGAACTCCGAATCAAGTACCGGTTTGATCTTTCCTTGCTTGTACATGGCCATTAATTCCAGCATACAGGCCTTTAGTCGATCGGGTTGATCATCTCCAATTTTAAGCATATTCAAACCTGAAACGGAGATGGAATTCAACATGAGTTTGATGGGTATCAACAGGCCCATATTCCAGACCAGTTTCAAGTTTGCGAGGATAACGGGACGTATATTACTGCGACTTGATGCGCCATAGAGAATGAGGCGTCCTCCTGTGGAAAGTAAATTCAGGTCTTCTTTGAAAGATCTTCCCGCAGCGGAATTGAAGCTCACATCAATTGGCCGTGGTCCGATTGAGCTTCGAATCAAATCGGGGTAATTTGAAGTTCGATAATTGATCGTGCGTGCTATTGGATAGCGTTTCAGAAATTCTTTCTTTTCTTCCGATCCAACGAGGGCCACGATCTCGCATTTTTTGAGGATGGCCAATTGTATGAGTGCCTGTCCTACCCCACCAGCTGCCGAGTGGATAAGCACGCGATCAGCTTCCTGAACATTTGCTGATCGGAAGAAAGCGAACCAGGCCGTTGCATATTGTGTTGTGAGGGCTAAGGCATCGCCAAGTGGCATTTCCTCATCGATCTCAATGAGGGCTTTTGCAGGAGCGGTAACAAATTCGCCGTATGCTCCAAATCGTGTAAAGGACACTACACGTTTCCCAAGGAGGTTTATGGGGACATCTGTGCCTGTTTCCACTACCGTTCCCACCAATTCGTAGCCCAGGATGCATGGTGGAGGTGGCGCGGCTCCGTAGAGGCCTTTTCGGGCAGTTACATCTGCATAATTTAAACCGAAACCCTCGGAGTGGATGAGCACCTCATGCGGTTTCGGTATGGGTTTGGGCCATTCTCGAATAGTAAGAGCCTGCTCGGCATTACCATATTTTTGGAGCACTACTGCTTGCATGTTCATGGGTGTGCGGATATCCATATTTCACCGTCAAGGAATATCTCTTTTTTCCAGATAGGCACACTGCGTTTTAATTCATCGATAGCCCATTCGCAGGCGAGAAAGGCCTCTTTGCGGTGAGGGCAGGACACGATTATAAGCACAGGTGCTTCTCCGATCTCTAACCGACCGATACGATGATGGATCAGAACAGAATTTGCTTTCCATTTTGTGCGGATCTGTTCAGCAATACGTTCCATTTCGCGGAGAGCCATGGATTCGTAGGTTTCAAATTCAAGAGCGATCACTTCGCGGCCTTTGGTACTGTCTCGAACTGTACCCAGGAAAATTACAGTTCCACCGCTGTTTGGGGCAACGCATTGTATAAGTGCGCTTTGAGGATCCAGAGGTTTTGAGGTGATCAGGACATCTATCATCATCAACCTCCGCTTACAGGTGGAATAAGTGCCACGACATCCTGATCGTGGAGAGGTGTTTCATCCGTTGCGTACACTTCATTTACGGCTATGGCCAAACTATTAAGTTGCTTCAGGGCCGGAAAATTTTCGTACAAATAGGCACGCAGCTCGGCTACCGTGTGAAGTTCATGGAGATGGAGCTCATCGATTTCCCGGTTGCCTATTATATCTCTGCAGATACCGAAATACAGCAGTTGGGGCATGGGGCAAAGATGTGGTTTTTAATCGAAAGCGAATAGATGATCCGGGATGTTTCATCTTTCAGGCAAAGATTTTTTCGTAATGTGAACCCATACATCAGAAATAGATCAAACAAGGTGAAAATGGAGTGGAATTGAACAACAAGTTGATCATTGAACGGGACAAATCACTCAAACAAAAGTTCAGTATCAAAGAAAACCGACAAATAAGGTCAAACCACTATTTGTCAATTAGGTACGATCTAAAATGAAATGTTCATTTCAAAAAATGACACTCTGGACTTGGTTCGGGAGCGAAATGTTCTTAAACTTTGTTCAGTTCCCAATTTACGAATGTCATGAAAAATACCCCCCCCCTACCCCTTGTAAGGATTTTGTTTCTGGCAGGTCTGTTCTATGTCACGGCCGGTTGTATTCAAGCGCAGCAGTTGCGCTATGTGGAATGGCAAAAGTCGTATTATCCCGATCGATGGTATGAGCATCCGCATAATGAATTGGATCCGGGGACACCAACGGCATATCGGAGTTATACCGGTCATGAACAAACCGGGGAGGATTGGATGTATAAGATCCAGAATTGGTATGACAGTTTGGGTAATAAGGACGGATACCTGATGTGTGGTTATGTGACTTTTCAGAATAAGCCGTATCGCTTTGCAGATTGCGATTCCAATGGCACACCCGAAACGGAGATCAATCCACCGGGTCGTCCGGATTTTATGGAGTTGGAATGTTCGGACACCTCGAATTACCATTGGAAGGGATCGGAACATGCAGCGGCCATGCGCGTGGATAGCAATGGAAATGTAGTGTGGTTCAAAGCCTATGGAGAGGAATACGGGGAGATGTGGTCGTGCATTCAAAGTTCGAGTAATCGAAATCATATTTATTTGGCCGGAAGAGGCGGGACGGCATCTGGAGTGGTTTATCAGTATTGGGACTCGGTTCAAAACAAGTCGGACAGTGCATTATTACCCAATCCGTACCGGTGCACGAATATTAAGAAAGGATTTATGGCGGGTCGAAAGGCTTATTTGATCAAGTTAGATAAAGAAGGCAATCTGTTGTGGGAATACACTTATGGAGAACAGGATCCCAATGAGATCGATCCCGATAGCGCCTACCAGTTAGAGGGTATGTTTTGGGACCTTGCAGAAGCCGACAGCGGGCATGTGATCGCCGTGGGCTGTGTGACCGAGTGGTTAAATTCCACCAACATTTCTCCTCAACGTGGATTCATAGCTAAGATCAGTCCGTCGGGGCGACTTATAAAGAAATTGTATTTCCCGGTATCGGTTTCAGACACGAACGGATTTGGGTTCTATGGCATTGAAAAGGAAAATGATCATTCGTTTGTGCTTGTGTACAACAGAAAAGATGAAGGCAAGGTAGGTGTGTTCCGGATCGATGAAAACCTGAATGAATCGCTATTAAGTCCGTTTGATGGCGTATTGTTTGAACCCTTTCAGGGAACACCGGGCGTGGACAATATCGCCAATGGAAGCATTGTGAATTTTGAGGGCAATAATTCATTTTTCGCTTACGATATCGCCAGGAAGCCAACGCTGGGCGGTGCTTATGAATTTGTGTTGGGAATAGCTTCATTGGCTACCACGCACCACATATTCGAGTTCCCGGGAATCGACGATACATCGAATAACGAGGGGATTATTGTACTTCTTCATAACGACCTGAGCTATAAATCCCAACACTCCCTGGGTGAGGTAAGTGCCTACGATCTCAAAGTAGGGGTTTGTGTGTTGGGTGATACCACGATCTGTGGAATTTCGAGTACGCATCGGCGCTTGCTGAACACAACAGGCTATTTGCCCGAAGATTATGATGTATCGACGTGCTGTTCTGCTGGCGGGATCATACCGGCCGAAGGGGCGGCACCGAATAAGGGGACACAATTTTACCGATCGGACGGGATTGTCGCCAATTTCTCATCGGATTTATCTGAAATGAATTGGAGTACATTGATCGTGGACCCAATGGATGAAGGAACTTGTTGGCCGGACAACGTTAAAAAACAATTGTGTATGTATAGTATCGCAGAAGGCCCCAATGGCGACCTGATGGCCTGTGGCAACAACGGGATCAATTTTGACGATGTGCATGTGGTCAAGCTGAGCGACTGCCTCAACCAGGCCGATCCGGGTTTTACCTACGACTGGGCTCCTACCTACCCGGGTATTTTGAACAATGCATCTCAATATTTTAAAGGGATCAATGAGGATATTTCAACGCTGGACTTGTTTTTGGGTACTTCGGTAACCGTAGGTACGCCCAGAACAATTAGTGGCCGGTTGATTGTTGAAGGAGGTTTTCACCTGGTTGTGCAATCTTCCAACGCCCACTGGCGCTTCCAACCGTTGCAGGATCCCTATGAGCCGCAGGTCATTGTTAGGGATGGCGCTACGCTGACCTTGGACGGAGCCTGTAAACTGTCATCCTTGTATGCAGATAGTGCCTTCAGCACCTGTATGGATATTGGATGGGGCGGTATTTATGTCGAAGATGGCGGAACGCTCATCGTGCAGAACTCTACTATTGAATCGGCTTATACCGGAGTAACCTGTGAAGATGGAGGAGTGGTGCAGATCATCAACGATGTGGCCTACGACACCCTGCCCAATTTTGTCAATTGTTTCCGGAGAGTAGAGATCCTAGGGCAAACAAACGCAGCCCCTTCGTTGAATAATGAATTTCGGCGAGCCTATTTTCTAAACAACAAGCCCTTATTTTTCTCCAACCATGGTGGGGACGATGGAGGACAGAACCGTTATACCAAGGGCTTGGACTTTATGGTGAAGGTGCGCGACCATTCGGGTACAAACCTGCGTTTTACCAGTTGTCGCTTTGAGAACCTGGAGGAAGATGCTCCATTTGTGCATGGTACGGGAGTTCTTGGGTTGTACTCCGCATTGGATTTTGTGAAAGGCGGTACCCAAACAACCACTTACCTTCCCGAATTGGGCGACCCGTGTCAGGTGCCCGACGAGAAGCCGAATACCTTCATTGGTTTGAATGAAGGCATCAGTCTGGGAAATGCAGGAGCCAATACGCTAAGGTTAAGGGCTCTGGAATGCGACTTTATCGACTGCAACAATGCCTTTTCAGTGGCTGCAGCGGTGAACAGCACGCTGTATGGAAACAACATTGTGTGGACCGATTCGTTCTCGAGGTACACCAATATGCCGAGCTGGAACAAATACGGGATCTTCACCGCCTGGTGTTCCTCCACAAAGTTGTGGGAGAACCGGATCGATAATTACGATGAGGACAAGGCCTTTACGGCTATATGGACAGGCAGAAGTACCAATGCCGCCCTCACGGGAGCCGGGGCGGATCACCGGGGGAATATAGTGGAACAACACGGCTCGGAGCCCTATGGGTTTGGCGACTGGATGCTGCACGACAACTCCCAGATGCAGCTCACGTGCAATGAATACACGAACCTGAATACCGACTGGACGGTAGAGGAGATCGACCCGGACAATGGGAATACCCTGGCCGATCAGGGGGACTCGGCCAATTATCACAACAACAATCGGTGGTCGAATCCGGGAAGTGGGTTTTATGCAATTCACGATTTTGCGCAGGTTCCAGATTGGAAGTACTACATTGACAGTGTCTTAGATGGAAATCCCGAGTATCCGGATACAGTTAAACTAGCAGCTATTTTAACGAGCGGGTCCTCAACCCCGATCGATTGTTCCGAAAAAAACAAATGCGTGTTGTACGCAGAAGATGTCTCTTCGGAAGAAGACGATTTCATCATTTTGGCCATGCAAGTACCGGGTTCAGTGGGTACAATATCAAGCTTAAGTACGATCCTCGGTGGCAGAAAATCAGGCCACTTAGCGGCTAGTACCAAGTACCCCAAACGGTATTACCGCACCAACGCTCGTTACCGATCCATTGTACAGAACAGTGCCGGCCATAATCTGGAAGCCGCACAAGCCCGTCACTTATTGTGGTTTGATTATGCAACAGGCAGCAAGCCGAAACATGAACCGTTAAAAAGGTTGAATAAGAATCTGGCAACAAGTTCAAGGGATATTTCAGAGGAATCGAAATGGGTTTTATATCCCAATCCGACCAAAGAAACGGTGAGCATCCTGAGTTCTTTAGAAAAAATTGAGCGTGCCGATTTATACAATCTGCAAGGACAGCGCGTGGCTACCTGGGAATTCAAGGAACCTGAACATAACGTTGAACTGCCTGTACGAAATATGCCGCTCGGTCTGTACATTCTGCGGATCGGAACTGACCAAAGATTACATAAGTCATTCAAGCTTCAGATCCGATGAGGTCGTTCGTTTTGGCCTGCTTAGTCTGTTTTTCAATTATAGAGATTCAGGCGCAGGAAGACAATATTGTTGGTACACATGTCAGTAGCAGTTATTTAATATTAGATCCAACAACCTACTTTGAGAACATAGCTGAAGGAGTTCTTATAAATTTTAACGAATATCCTCCACTCATACAACCTAGAAAGTCCAACTTTTTTTTGGACAATCGATTTCTTGGACCTCAAACCCCGTTCGTCACTTATTCAAACGGTTTTGGGGGGCTAATGTATCTCATTTATGATGGGACGATTGAGAATTCCATTAGTGATTATTCGAAATATACAAATGCGAGAAATCGATTACGAAAGTCTATAGCGGTGTGCAAAACTCCGGACAGCAATTATCATAGGGTGTTTTGCTATCCGGAAACCTCTCATTTACTGCGTGTTGGTCACTTGGATATTCGAACAGGAAGGATTGAGCAGTTCCATTCACCGGAAGAATTGGGCTACAGAGGAATTCCCCTTACTTATGACAATATATTGAGGGCTTTTCGGGATGGTCGAGGTACGGCATGGCTGGTCAATACGCAAAAGGATACTATCGTATTTTTAAAGTACAATGAAACGACGGACCGCATTGAGAAAGTAGCCAGGTACTTTAAGCCGGGTTCCTGGTCTGAGGGGGGGGACATTCAGATTTCTCATGACCGAAGCAGAATTGCCATGTTGAATGCAGCTCCAGGAAGTAAATATGTCAGGGGTTTTAGTAATCAATTGAGCATCGCCGATTTTAATTGGGAAACCGGAGAGGTAGCCGATGAACGGCCGATGTATTTTCGCCCTATTCCGGATCGCAACGATTCCAGCTTAATTGTTTCTACAATCAATTTTAAAGTATTGTGTTTTTCTCCAAATGACAGTTTTCTATACACGGCAGCAATCGGGATACCTGCTAGCCCTTGGGAAGAAAAGGGAAGTTTATTCCAGTTCCTCACACATGCGTCTATGGACGGTGTTTTTGATTATTACGTTTTAAAACCCAGGCTTGGTATTCATGATTTGAAAATTGCACCCAATGGGAAGATGCTCATCGGAGCAGGTCGTGGATGGACTACCGGAGGCATAAGAGGAATTCCTTTTTTGCGCTACCCCAACCGAGTCGGCGAAGCCAGTGAACTAGTGATTGATCATCCGACGGAGTTGAATTTTAATCTGCATATATCTCCCACAGGTTATAGATATTGCCGTGAGCCGGTTGGGAGAAATAAAAGCGGGTGTGAGTTTGAAGTATTCAGCCAAACCCTCGGCCCTTACAAGCGCGCTGAATTCAGTGCCTCTCAAACCTGCAATGGACTGGAAGTAGCCTTCCGCAACCTGAGCGATACCTTTTGGTGGGAGCGCTACAAATTGCACCTGCCCGGTGGAGTGGTGCTTGACATCGACGAGCAGCAGGAAGCTTTTTACCGGGAAGGCCGCACCGTTCGCCATACCTTTCCGGCCCCGGGCAAATACGATGTGCAGTTGCAGGCCTTCAACAAACAGGGCGGCTGGGTCTGGTACGCCGATACGGTAGTGGTTCACCCTCCACCCGAGGCCGATTTTGAGATGGCTGACTCCATTGGCTGTGAGCATATTGCCGTGACCCTGCGCGACCGCTCCACGATCCGCTACAGCCCCAAAGGGGAACTGAGCTATACCTGGCTGTTTGGCGACGGGGAACAGCAAAGCTCCCGCGTCAATCCCGCTGCCATGCCCCTGCAGGATGCCGGAGGCTATACCCAGCACATCTACAGGGAAAGTGGTTTGTACGAGGTAGGCTTGATCGTTTCGGACGGCTACTGCCGCGATACGGTGTACAAGCCGCGCAGCATCCGCATCCGTCCGGCGGCCCAGCCGGGCATCGAACTGAGCGACACCCTTGCCTGCACCCCCTTGGATTTGCGCTACCGCTACAAATACCGCGACGTACCCGATAGCCTGGTATGGGATTTTGGCGATGGGCGCAAACACACGGTTTTGGGCAGCGACCCCACGCTGCATGCCTGGTCGGGCATTCGCTACGAAGAGCCGGGGGATTATACCATCGGCCAAACGCTGTACGACTCCAGCGGCTGCATAACCCGTGCCTCAATGCCGCTGCGCGTTTTGCAGGGCCTGGAGGAGGACTACATGCCCAGACTGCTCAATGCACAGATGCTGGGCAACGATTCGGCGGAAGTGATCTGGCAAGGCCATGCGCAAGCCGCACAATACCGTGTGTTTCAAAATGGCAACGAAATGGCACAGACCAGTGATACCGCGATCAACCTGCATCATCCAACAGTGGGCAGTGTGTATACGCTTCGAGCGGAAAACAAATGCGGAGCATTGAGCCGGGAAAGCAATATCGGCAAGCCGGTCACCTTGAGTGCCAACAGCTTTGGCGAGTATTCGGTGGTGGAATGGACGACCTATGAATACTGGCCTCAAGGCGTTGCGAGCTATGCCCTGGAAAGCGGTTCCACCTCGGGTGATCTGGAAGAGATCGGCACCTGGGACCAGTTGGATTATACCGACCATGCCTACATCGAGCCCAACGGAGTGCAGAAATGTTACCGGGTAAGGGCCCTGGACCACACCGGAACGTGGAGCAGCCGGAGCAATGTAGTTTGCTTGCCTTACCATCCCACTTTGTTCATCCCCAATGCCTTCAGTCCGAACGGAGATGGGTTGAACGATGTATGGCAGCTGAGCAGCCTGGGCTTTGTGGAGATGACCCTACAGATCTACGACCGTTGGGGCGGATTGGTGTACCAGGGCGACCGGGGCAGCTGGGATGGACAGATCAACGGGAAAGCAGCACCGGCCGGGGTGTACACTTATATGCTGAGTGCCGTGGCGCATACCGGGCGTAAGGTGCACCGGGAAGGGGTGGTGCGGGTGCTGCGGTGATCGGGAGCGGGAATCCATGATTGCAAGGTGGGTTTCTTATTTGGAGTCGATTTAAATTCATACTCCCTTACGGCAATTTATATCCAAGGAATAGAGTGTCCGTGCAGGGCAGGCTATTCCACGACAATAGGTATAAACCGATCCTCAGTACCCTTATGTGCCCAATATCACAATGCAATTCCCAATTCTTTTCACATCTTCGGGGGAACTAAACACTTCAATTTAAATCCGAAGCTATGAAATATGGATTTGTGATCGACAACAGGAAGTGCATTGGATGCCATGCCTGCACGGTTGCCTGCAAGTCGGAACACGATGTGGCCATCGGGGTTAACCGCACCTGGGTGAAGCAGGTTGAGAAAGGAACCTATCCCAATACACGTCGGGTGTTCTCTGTCATGCGCTGTAACCATTGCACCGATGCACCATGTGTTGAGATCTGCCCTACTCAGGCATTGTTCATTCGAGAAGATGGGATCGTTGATTTTGACAACGACCGTTGTATTGGATGTAAATCCTGTATGCAAGCCTGTCCGTACGATGCGCTCTATATAGACCCCGATACACATACAGCGGCTAAATGTAATTACTGCGCCCATCGGTTGGATATCGGTTTAGAACCGGCCTGTGTGAATGTTTGCCCCGAGCATGCCATAATTTCAGGTGATATGGAGAACCCTGAGACCGAGATCGCTCAGTTGCTGGCAAGGGAGCAGGTAACTGTTCGCAAACCGGAAAAAGGAACGGGACCCAATGTCTATTATATCAATGGCGATCACGACTCGTTGAATCCGGGTGCAGCGGGAAAACCCGATCAATATTTTTGGAATTCGCAGGAGCGCGGTGTCGGCCATTTTGCCCGCTATACCGAAAAATTGGCTTCGGAGGTGGATTTAGCACAGATGGCCCGCAAGCTGAATGGTGGCAAAGAAGTTCCAACGGAGCCTGTTAAGTCGATCGATGTGCTCATGCAGAAGAACAAACTCGTTTACGACGCACCCAATAAAGGCGTACTCTGGGGTTGGGAAGTATCGGGATATGTATTGACCAAGGCCATTTCGGCTGGCACTTTTGTTCTCCTCTTGATTCTCGCACTATTGGGAGCACCATTGGAGTCAACCGTTAAACTCAGCGGAGCCATCGTGAGTTTGATATTCCTGATCGCCACTTTGATCCTTTTGGTGAAAGATCTGGATCAACCGGGTCGCTTTGCTTATGTCCTGTTGCGTCCACATTGGTCCAGTTGGTTGGTACGAGGTGGGTACATCCTGAGTGCTTTCGGGTTATTTCTTACCCTCTATATTATCGCCCTATATTTTGACATGCCTCATTCTGCGTATCTGTGGATTGGAGGATTTTTTGGTTTGTTGGCGGCTGTTTACACGGCATTTCTGTTTGGACAAGCCAAGGGGAGGGATTTTTGGCAGAGTCCGACCATGAGCATTCATATGATCGTTCACAGTATTATGGCCGGGGCTGCTGTGTTGATGCTGATCGCCTACCTGTTGGGGTTGAATGAGACCTGGGTTGGTATGGTGAAGTACATCTTACTCACCGGTATAATTGTGAATCTGTTAACAATGCTCTTTGAGTTCAATACACCGCATTCTACCAAGGATGCAACCCAAACAGCTCATTCAATCACACACGGGCAATATAGAACCATGTTTTGGTCGGGGGTTATTATTTTGGGCAATCTGTTGCCTGTGGCCATGTTGTTTTTGGATACATCGATCTTCATGGCAACGGGTGCCCTTATGGTTTTGTTGGGGCTTTGGTATACTGAGAAGATCTGGGTTGAGGCTCCTCAGAAAATTGCACTTTCCTAATGTTTGAATTATGAGTTTGATTGAGAAAATAGCGGAGCAACTTCGATTGATCCCAGATCTGAAACGCAACGATGATGGAAAATTACCCCGGCTAACACCCGAGGGAAGCCAAACCAGTTATCCACCCATTGAAGCATGGGACAATTGGACTGAATACGATGCCAATGCCTGGCCGAAACGGGTGAAAAGGAACTACTCCGTAATTCCCACCACTTGTTTCAATTGCGAATCGGCGTGTGGCTTATTGGCCTATGTCGACAAGGAAACGGATACGATCAAAAAAGTGGAGGGTAATCCCTATCATCCGGGCAGTAGAGGAAGGAATTGTGCCAAGGGACCGGCTACCATCAATCAGGTTCATGATCCCGATCGCATCTTGTATCCCCTGAGGCGCAAAGGGGAGCGAGGCAGTGGCGAATGGGAACGGATCAGTTGGGATGAGGCGCTGAACGAAATTGCAGCCCGACTGCATACTGCGATCAAGGAGGACAGACACAATGAGATCGCTTACCACGTCGGTCGTCCGGGGCATGAAGGGTACATGGACCGCGTGCTTCAGTCCTGGGGGGTAGATGGGCACAACAGCCATACGAACATCTGCTCATCCGGAGCTCGTTTTGGCTACAACCTGTGGTATGGATATGATAGACCATCGCCCGATCACGCCAATGCGCGGTTCATTTTGTTGATCAGTGCGCATTTGGAATCGGGCCATTACTTCAACCCACATGCCCAGCGTATCATCGAGGGCATGATGAAGGGGGCAAAACTGGCCGTTATGGATCCACGACTCTCGAATACGGCGAGTATGGCCAACTATTGGTTACCCACTTATCCCGGGTCGGAAGCTGCAGTATTGCTGGCAATGGCCAAGGTGATCCTGGAACGCGGTCTGTACAATCGTGAATTTGTTCACGATTGGGTCAATTGGAGGGAATATCTTCAAAAAGTACACCCCGACCGGCCTTTGGATTTTGAGACCTTCATAAAATCCCTGATCGAACTCTATTCGGAATATACGCCTGAATTTGCCGCGGCCGAGGCCGGTATCGAAGCATCTACCATCGTAGATGTAGCCGTCCAGATCGGAGAGGCGGGCGAGCGATTTGCTACGCACAACTGGCGGAGTGCCGGTAGTGGCAATTTGGGAGGATGGGCCGTTTCGCGCTGCTTGCACTTCCTGAACGTATTAACCGGAAGCGTGGGTACTGTTGGCGGGACTTCCCCGAATGCCTGGAACAAATTCAAACCTACTTTTTTCGATAAGCCTCCGGCCCAGAAATTCTGGAACGAGCTGCATTTTCCAAAGGAATTCCCTCTGGCCTTCTTCGAGATGAGTTTCCTTTTGCCCCATTTTCTGAAGGAGGGCAGGGGAAGAATGGATACTTATTTCACAAGGGTTTTTAATCCTGTATGGACCTATCCCGACGGTTTCAGCTGGATCGAGGTATTGCAAGACCCGGAAAAGATCGGGATGCACATTGCATTGACCCCTACGTGGAATGAGACGGCCTACTACGCCGACCTCGTACTCCCCATGGGACTGGCCCCGGAACGTCACGACATCAACAGTTATGCGACTCATAGCGGAATGTGGATCGCCTTCAGGCAACCCGTGCTCCGCGAGAAAGCGCGAAGAGAGGGCAGAAAGGTAGAGTTCACGTACGAAGTGAATCCCGGAGAAGTTTGGGAAGAGGACGAATTCTGGATCGAATTATCGTGGAGAATGGATCCGGATGGAAGTCTCGGGATCCGAAAACACTTCATGTCGCCCTACCGGGAAGGTGAAAAGATCAGTATTGACGAGTATTATCGGTTCATATTCGAACATGTTCCCGGCTTACCCGAAGAGGCAGCAAAACACGGGTTATCGCCCCTGGAATACATGCAGCGTTATGGTGCATTCGAGATCGAGAAAACGAGCTACGAGAAGCACAAAAAGCAATTGAGCCCGGACCAGTTGCAAGGTGCGATGACCGATCCGGCTACTGGTGTGATCACAAAAGATGGGAAGGCAATTGGAGTTGAAATAGATGGTGTTGCCTACACCGGATTCCCTACTCCGAGCCGGAAGAATGAGTTCTACAGCCAGACCATGATCGACTGGAAATGGCCGGAGTACGCGGTGCCCACCTACATCAAGAGTCATATTCATCCCGAAAAACTGGACAAGTCAATAGGGGAATATGTATTGGTCCCTACATTCCGTTTACCAACTTTGATACACAGTCGTTCGGCCAATGCCAAATGGCTGACCGAGATCTCCAATCGAAATCCGATATGGATGCATCCGAGCGACGCGGTGAAGTTTGGATTGAAAACCGATGACCTGGTGAAGTTGAATACCGACATCGGTTACTTCGTGGATAAGGTTTGGGTAACGGAAGCCATGAAACCCGGGGTAATTGCATGCAGTCATCACATAGGCCGCTGGAGACGACCCGAGGATAAGACGGGCAACCGCTGGCATACGAATACCGTGAAGATCGCCAATAACGATGGCACCTGGACCATGCAAACCTTGAAGGGCATACAGCCCTTCAAAAGTTCGGACAAAGATTCGGGCCGGGTTTATTGGGCCGACGGAGGCGTGCATCAGAACATAACTCATGCCGTGCATCCCGATCCGATAAGCGGAATGCATTGCTGGCATCAAAGGGTACGTGTGGAGAAGGCCGGGCCCAACGACAACTATGGTGATGTGGTGGTGGACACCAACAAGAGTTTCGAGAATTACAAGGAATGGATGCGCATGACCCGCCCGGCACCGGGCCCCGATGGTTTGAGACGACCACTTTGGTTCAACCGTGCCCTGCGTCCGGATGAGTCCACCTTTTACATCCGGGATTAGGCTCGGCCGTTTGGAGCCGGTAAATTTGAAGCGGTGCAAACGAAACCAAGTATAAAGGCGCAGCGCCTCTTTCCCTTTCTGAAATGGTTGCCCGGTATGGATCGGAGCACTTTTCGTGCGGATCTAATGGCCGGCATAACGGGAGCGGTACTGGTATTGCCTCAAGGTGTGGCCTTTGCCATGATCGCCGGATTACCTCCAATTTATGGGCTTTACACGGCCATGATCTCACCCATTGTGGCAGCGCTGTTCGGTTCATCGATGCACACGGTCAATGGCCCTACAACGGCTATTTCGATCGTGGTATTCAGTACCTTACAACCGTATGCGCCCGAAGGCAGTTTGGCCTTCATCGAACTGGCCATAGTGGTCACCTTTATGACCGGGGTGATGCAACTTCTTCTCGGTGCCTTGAAAATGGGCAGTTTGATCAATTTCGTTTCCAATACCGTAGTGGTTGGTTTTACTGCGGGGGCAGCCCTGTTGATCGCTGTGAGTCAGATCAAGCATTTCCTGGGTCTCGATATTCCCAACGGGCTCAGTTTTTCGAAGAGTATGGCCACCATAGTCACACATCTTCCTCAAACCAATATTGGGGTGTTATTGATCAGTTCCACTACGCTTATCATGGCCATTCTGGTGAAAGCTCTAAAGCCCCGATGGCCCAATATGCTCATTGCCATGGTATTGGGTAGCATCATGGCCTACTACGTGGCCGGCCGCCATGAGGAGATCCGCTTCGTTGGTGAATTACCGGTTGGTTTACCTCCATTCCACATACCTCATTTCGATCCGGAACAAATGCGCACCATCCTCAGTGGATCCTTTGCATTAGCCCTGTTGGCACTCATACAATCGGTGGCCATTGCCCGATCCATTGCCAACCGAAGCCGGCAGATCATAGACCCCAACCAGGAGTTCATTGCCCAGGGATTATCGAATCTGGTAGGGGCATTCTTCAGTAATTATGTGTCCGGGGCATCTTTCACGCGCTCAGCGGTTAATTATCAGGCAGGAGCACGAACACCGCTTTCAGCCATATTATCAGCCATTTTTGTGATGGCCATTGTGTTGTTCATCGGTCCGCTTACCGAGCATCTGCCTATACCCGTTATGGCCGGAATAATCATGTTGGTTGCCTATAACCTCATCGATTTCAAGGAGATACGCAAAATACTATTGAGCAACTGGAACGAATGGGTGATCCTGCTCGTAACCGTTTTTTGCACTTTGTTCCTTCATTTGGAATATGCCATCTATTCGGGTGTGATCCTCTCCCTGGTCTTTTACCTCCGCCGAACAGGCAAACCTCGAATAATAGCCGTAGCACCGTTGCAAGGTGGGGAGAAGCGTTCTTTTCGAAATACTGAGATCTATCATACTGTTCCATGTCCCCAGCTCGACATCATCCGCATAGACGGTTCCTTGTTCTTTGGGGCTGTAGATCATGTACGGGCTTATTTGCAGGAGCTGGAACAGAACAACAAGAAGAACCTTCTAATATTGGGCGATGGTATGAACTTCATCGATCTGGCCGGAGCGGAATTGTTGGCCATGGAAGCCGAGAAACGCAGGGAACGTGGAGGAGCTTTGTACTTCAGCGGTATCAAAAAGGTGACGCGGGATTTTCTGGAGGAACATGGTTTCAGGGCTGAGATCGGTGAGGAGCGCTTCTATATGTCGAAAAAGGAGGCGATACGCGGCATTTATGCCCGTTTGGATCGCTCCGTCTGCGCCACATGTACAGCCCGGGTTTTCCTCGAATGTAACGCCGATTCCTAGGAGCTTTGTCATAGGCTTCGGTGACGTGCATCACACAGGTGGGCCGTGGAATGGATGAATTTTGTTATCTAATATCACGATTATGTTCATCGAATGGTTACAACAGCCTTGGCCCTGGTACGTAGCGGGTCCTTTGATCGCGCTGGTCATGTACCTCATGTTATGGGCGGGTGCTTCTTTCGGTATATCCGATAATTTCCGGATCTTCTGCGCAATGTGTGGGGGAGAGTCCTGCTCAAAATTCTTTTGTTTCGACTGGAGGGAGTACCAATGGAATTTCGTTTTTGCGATCGGTATGTTGTTGGGAGGTTTTTTAGCACATCAACATTTCACCCCTGTGGAGTCGGTTGGGATCAGCGAAGAGATCAAGCAGGAACTGGTTGAATATGGAATGGAAAATCCGGGGGATACGTATGTCCCCGAGGAGATCTTCAGTTGGTCGACCCTCAGTACATGGAAAGGTTGGGTATTCCTCGTTCTGGGCGGATTTTTGGTGGGCTTTGGTGCCCGCTATGCGGGTGGTTGCACATCGGGGCATGCCATCAGCGGATTGAGTGATCTGCAATTGCCTTCTCTGATCGCTGTGATCGGATTTTTCATCGGGGGCTTATTGGTTACCTACCTCGTACTCCCCTGGCTGTTCATGGCAGGAGGTTAAGAGATGCTTCGCACTGCAGCACATATCATTTTATTGGCAATTCCTGCCATCACTTTTGGTCACGGGGCCGATAGTGTCTCTGGGAATAGGTTCTCGCAACACTTCCGCAATTGGGAGGCGGGCGGGTATGTGCGCAGTTTTACAATGGCCACCTTCAATGAGGGCAGCTATCGCGATTTTGTAAGTTCGGCATTTGGTGGTGGGTTGAATTGTGTGACACCCTCTTGGAAGGGTTTCCGTCTGGGGGGTGAAGTGCTGGCCGTTACCGAATTGTTTTCCAATGATCTTTTGGAAAAGGACCCTGCTTCCGGGTTCAATTCGAAGTGGGAGATGGAATTGTACAACATCGAAAAACCTTCTGAACGAAATGGATTGTTCCG
The DNA here is from genome assembly GCA_020635435.1 of Flavobacteriales bacterium. Lineage (GTDB taxonomy): Bacteria > Bacteroidota > Bacteroidia > NS11-12g > UBA9320 > VMDK01. The sequence goes on along the minus strand of JACJZU010000001.1, from coordinate 643,288 downwards.
TTTGAGCAAAGCCTACATCGAGTACAGAAAAAAAGGTGCGCTCATGCGTTTTGGCAGGCAAACGTTTCAAACGCCACTTCTCAATCCCCGCGACGGAAGAATGATGCCGTTTCAGCACGGAGGTATGTATTTCCGTTCTCCCATATTTCGGAGATTTCAGACAGAATTGGGAATTGTGCGCAGTGTGAGTGTGCGAAGCACAACTAGTTGGTATGATCTGAACGATGCCATTGGAATGGTAAGCAGTGGGAAGACCGAATCGGGGACAAATGCCGTTTATAGGTATCGGACTGGAACCGAAGGTTTGGCATTCGCAAAACTGAGTTGGGAAAACGAAAAAGGGATGAGTGTCGAGATCTGGGACTTCTATCTGGACAAACTCAACAATACCGTTTGGGCCGAGGTGGAGAAAGATCTTGGCAAACTGGAGTTCGGTGTGCAAGTGGTGGCACAAAGTCCTGCTTTGAATACGTCTGCGGATTACATACAGGGAAGTGGGCGGAGTTATACGGGTTCCTTCAGAGTTCTGCGTAAACTGGGCAAGAATCGGGAATTGAGTTTGAATGCAACACGCGTGAGCAAGGCCGGGAAGTTCCTTTTCCCCAGAGAGTTGGGCAGGGAATCGTTCTATACATCTTTGCCTCGCTGCAGGATGGAGGGTTTGGGAGGAACAAGTGCCTATTCCGTACAATACACCTGGCACAATTCCGGGAAAGACAATTTCTCGCAAGACATACAGTGTGCGGTTTACGATGTTCCTCAACCGTACGATTTCGCGCTAAATAAATATGAGGTGACCGATTATCTGAATCTGAATATACGAAACACATTCAGTCCGTCTTTTGCAGATGAGCGGCTCGAATTCGACCTGTTATATGTGTATAGGCACAACCTGAGCAAAGGGGTATCAGACCCCCGACTCATCGTGAATAAAACAAATTTCAATCAAATTAATTTTGTCATCAATGCGTTCTTCTGATCTTTCAAAATACACTTTGATCCTCGCAGTAGGGATCTTATTCGGTATCATTCTCAGCAAGGCTGAAGTGATCTCCTGGTTCCGGATCTATGAAATGTTCCGATTCAAATCTTTTCACATGTATGGAGTGATCGGTTCTGCAGTAGCGGTGGGAATTATCCTTGTACAACTCATCAAACGCAGGAAGATCAAAACCTTCAATGGCGAGCAGATCATTATTCATCCGAAACAAATGTCGGTTCCACGTTATCTGTTCGGCGGTATCATTTTCGGCCTGGGCTGGGCCTTGGTAGGAGCATGTCCGGGTCCTATGTTCGTAATGCTCGGCAGAGGGATAACTGTGATGCTCATTGTGATCCTGAGCGGAATTTTAGGTACTTTGGTATACGGGATGCTCCGCGATAAGCTGCCGCACTGATCAAGGTAAATCCCTGATTAAATTCGAAATTTGAGGAATGGTTGCGCGTAAGAAGACATTCTGGAATCGATACGGTATAGGCACAAAGGAACAGAAGGTGGTGGACCTTATACAGGAAGGGGCTTGTGTGATCGATGTACGGGAATACCTTGAATTCAAGCGTGGACATGCCGCCGGAACGATCAATGTACCCATGAGCGACATTATTTCCTACATTGGACAGGTGCGTGATATGGGCAGTAAATTTGCGATCGTTTGTTGCCATGATGGTTCCCGCGCCCGTATCGCTACGGAGATATTCAATGATTTCGGGATATTCTCCATCAATGTGGGAAGCTGGCAAAATGCCTCCCGGTTTTTAGATCTGGCTAAAAAAGACAATTTAGAAATATGACTATAATTAAAACGCTTCCGGTACTTGCTATCGGATTATTGTTATCCTGCGCGGGAAATGCCGAAAAGGCCAATGAAACAGTGCATTCAGAGCAAAATGTCGTACCTGAGAGCGATCAGGTCCCAACCGTTGCCCGGGATATAGCCGTGGATGCCTTCGAACAGGGAATAGCAAGTGCCGATATTCAATTGATCGATGTGCGAACCGACGAGGAATATGCTGCGGGACATATAGATGGGGCCAAACAGATCGACTTTTACAAGAAAGGCTTTGCAGAGGAAATTGCCCTGTTGGATAAGGAGAAACCCGTTTACGTGTATTGCCGAAGCGGTGGGCGAAGTGGTCAGGCCATGTCCATGATGCGCGATATGGGATTTCGTGAGGTGTACAATCTCGCCGGGGGAATGAATTCCTGGCAGGGCAGCGGCAAACCGGTCGCTCGATGATGTGCCTTCGATCGATCCGAACGCAGATCGCATTGCTCTGGGTTCCGTTCCTCCTCTTCTGTGGGTCGTCCTGTTCGAACAAACAGGTTGTGAGTGAAGCGGAGCGCAAAGCGTTGATGGATCGCGGTGCCGAGGTCGTTGGATCGGCTCAGACAGAGTTGGGGAGCGCACTTCAGCAACAGCTCAAGGACAGCGGTGTTTTACACGCCATAGCCTATTGCAACGAGCATGCTGCAGGTATAACAGCGGGCGTTTCGGAACGGAGCGGACACAAGGTGTACCGCCGTTCGTTGAAATACCGGAATCCGCTGAATAAACCGTCCGATATCGAAAAGAATGCCTTGAAGGTTTTTGAGTACGCTCTGGAGCATGAGCAGCCATTACATCCATTATTGCAATGGAATGAAGCCGATAGCTCGTTCCTGTATTTCGCTCCGATCGTAGTTCAGCCCATGTGTTTGAATTGCCACGGTACAAGGGATAACGGCCTGGCACAGGAAACATTTGAACGGATCATTTCACTTTATCCCAAAGACAAGGCATTCAACTACGAAGCGGGCCAATTGCGTGGTATGTGGGTGGTTGAGTTATAGTGGGGAGAAGGCCCCTTGTCAACGGCGCGCATAAGATGTCGTAGCTGACGTCAGGAAGCTATGCATTTTTGCATTGTTGGGCTCAGTTTTTTATTAAATTCATTATTAGTTTCTGAACGGTTTCCCTTTGCTCTGGTAAGCTTTGAGCAACGGCAAGAGCTAATGTTACGAGAGTGTTGTCATTAATCTTTCGTTCGCCATTTTTGTTCAGGTGATGTCCGTTTAGCTCAAGAAACCACACAAACATAAATGAACCAATCCGTTTATTTCCATCACTAAAAGGATGTCCCTTGATGATAGAGTATTAGAGTTGTACAGCCTGTTCTTCAATTGTTGGATATGCAAGTTCTCCAAAAACTGTTTGGGAGATGCTACCTAGAATTCCTTGAAATGAATCATCTTTTTCATTACCAAATAGGTCACTAGCTTCTCCCTTGGCAATCAAACTAGATTTGAGTTGCTGAATCGCATCTCTGACATCATCATAGTTTATGACATAGATTAGATCCTTGTTCAAGTTTTCCGACGATAGTTCGTCCTTGTCGTATTTATCGAGTAGCTCAAAGGATTTTGAATAGTGTTCGATTATTGAAAGTAATCCATCAGTTAATGTTTGCTGAGTTTGGAACAACTCCTGATTGAGTTGATCGATTTCCTGTTGTAATTTTTCTACTTTCCTTTGTTCGGTTTGAAGTAACTTTTGATTAATAGAGTACCCCTTGAGCAAGTATTCTTTCAGTCTTTGAGTTGCCCATTTTCTGAACTCAGTACCTACCTGCGATTTTACACGGTACCCGACCGAAATGATAATATCCAGATTGTAGAGAGATAAATTTCTCGATACTTCTCGATCTCCTTCTTTTTGAACTTGGCGGAATTCCCGCCAAGTTGATTCTTTGTCGAGCTCACCTTCTTCGTAAATATTCTTGATGTGCTCACCAATCGTTCTTCTTGCTTTACCGAACAAATCCATGATCTGTTGTTCTGTCGCCCAAACCGTATCGTGCTCAGCGTCAAGAACTACCTGAAATTCAGTTTGTCCACCTTTAGGTTTAAAGATTACAACTTCACTATTTTTAATTTCAGCTAGATTCATGTTTCAATGTAGGTTCTTTCTAATCTAGCCCAACTACTTATTTCTGCTGATCACATAGTCAACCAGATCCCTGATCTCGCGAGCTGAAGATAGCCCCATGGCATCCAATGTCCTTAGAGCCTTTTGCTGATATTCGGCGAGATGCTTGCGTGCATAGCTGATTCCATCATGCTTTTCAACGAAGCGGATCACGGTGTCAATATCGTCGGATCGTTTGCTGCCTTTTCGTATGAGGCGTATGATCTGTTTTCGCTCGCGTTCATCGGCTTTGTTCAGCGCATGGATCAGTGGCAGGGTCATCTTTTTCTCTTTAATGTCGATGCCCTTCGGTTTTCCGGTTGGATTATCGCCGTAATCGAACAGATCGTCCTTGATCTGGAACGCAATACCGGTATACAATCCAAATTGCCGCATTTCCTGAATGGCGTCATTATCGGCCCCACCGGCCCATGCACCAATTGAGCAACAGGATGCAATGAGCGATGCCGTTTTCTTGGAAATGATGTCGAAGTAAACTTCTTCAGTAATATCCAGTTTGCGCGCTTTTTCCATTTGAAGAAGTTCACCCTCACTCATTTGCTCAACTGCTTCGGACAGGATCGTGAGTGCCGGATAATCCCCGTTCTTCAACGCGAGCAACAGACCTTTGCTCAGGAGGTAGTCCCCAACCAGAACAGCCACTTTGTTCTTCCACAGCGCATTCACCGAAAAGAAACCTCGCCGCATGGATGAGTCGTCTACAACATCATCGTGTACCAATGTTGCCGTATGCAATAGCTCTACCAAAGCCGCACCCCGGTAAGCTCTGTCCCCAATTACACCGAAGAGTCTGGTACTCAGCAAAACGAACAGGGGACGCATCTGCTTGCCTTTTCGCTTCACGATATAGTTCATGATGGTATCGAGCAGGGGAACATTGCTCTTCATGCTGTTCCGGAAGCGCTTCTCAAATTCCTTGAGTTCTTCGGCTATGGGGGATTTAATTTCCGTTAGTTTATCTGCCATCCGGATCAGTGGTAAAGCACAATATTATCGTTGAAGAGCAAAAGTGCCAATGCCCTTACAAATAAAAAGGGCATCCTGTTAACAGAATGCCCTTTTGGATAGTTTTTTATTTTGAATTAATCCTTGTGTGTCACTTTTCCGGAGTTGGCACTGTACAATAATTTCAGTGCACTAACCTGACGCAGTTCCTGCTTGATGTCCTGCACCAAACCCATTCGCACCGTTCGATCGGCTTTGATGGATGTTGTGAGGTAATCGCGAATGGCCTCAGGGTATTCATTTCGCCGGAGGATGATGAACTGCTGAACATCTTCCACCTCTGCGAATTTGTCGTCGAGCTGTATTCGCGGTGCAGTTCCGTCCTCGATCTTCAGTGGTGGTCCAACGAGGATGAAGTTCACCCAGGACTTCTTTTCGATCTTTTCAACTTCTGAAACCACAGGTACTGAAGTTTTCACCTTCACTTCCTTATCGCGCATTTTGGTGGCAACCATGAAGAAGAAAAGGAGCATGAAAACGATGTCCGGCAGGGCCGAAGTATTGATGGTCGTACCATCCTTTTTGGGTCGTTTAAAATGTGCCATAGTTCGTACTCCTAATTCGATCCTCCGATATCAACGGGTTCGGCTTCGGAAATCTTCATCGGATACTTCTCCTGAACCTCGTCGGCCTCTTTTTCGGTGAGTTTGGCGAAGTCCTTGTTGTATTTGGATTTCGCATATTCGTTCCGCACCTCATTATAGGCCCGTTTCAATTCATTGTAAACCTCAACATAACGTTCGTAGGAAGTACCCCGGTCGTTCTTCAGGGACACGATGGCTTTTTCCGAAGATTCTGCCAATTTCGGGTTTCGGCCTTCGTTCGTGAGGTGCTCTTTCGTTTTCTCGGTGAGCATTTCAATATCCATCAGATCCCCTTCAACCAACAGGAGATCCCGGGCGTTGACCAACACCTCCAGAACATTTCGGTTATTCTGGGTTGAAACCGGTGGCGGTATATTCGGATCCGGCCACGGCGGCAGTTTTACGCGCAATCCTTTGTCGGTATCCATGGTAGTAGTTACCAGGAAGAATACCAGGAGAAGGAATGCGATGTCTGCCATCGATCCGGCATTGATTTCCGGTGTACCTCTGCTTTTTCTCATAATCTATTATTCGAACAAACCTTTCACTCCGGAGGCAAGCGCTCCCAGGATGGCGAGGCCACCCAAAATGAACATCGTACGAATGCCTGCTTCCGACATGCGGGATTCACCTTCGGTGAGTCCCATCTGTGCAAATCGATCGATAAATTCCGGACCGCCGGAAGTGCTCATGGTCCAGGCTATCCAGAATACAACCAGCAAAACGCCTACACCTATAAGTGCCCAAATGCTTTGCTTGAAGTGGGTAACCATACCAATGAGAGAAACGATCACAACCAGTGCCATGGTGATGTAGCCAAAGTATACACTTTGGTTCACCAGGAGATTCACATAGTTGTTATCGGCTTCAATTTCTTCCACGCTATGACCGAAGATCCGGGCAAATCCCATGATCACCAGTATTGCTACGATCGCATAGTAGGCCAGTCTGATTATTCTGCCTTGATTCATAGCGATTCTTATTTAAGGATTTTGTTGTGAATGAGCATGTCGATCAATTTGATCGACGCGTCTTCCATACGGTTAACAATACCATCTATACGCGATACCAGGTAGTTGTAGAACAACTGGAGAATGATCGCAACGATCAAACCGGCAACTGTTGTGAGGAGGGCCACTTTAATACCACGGGCAACGATGGCAGGAGAAATATCCCCGGCTTTTTCAATGTCGTCGAATGCCCCGATCATACCAATTACCGTTCCCATGAACCCGAGCATCGGTGCCAGGGCTATGAAAAGGGAGATCCAAACCAATCCCTTTTCCAACTGTCCCATTTGAACAGAACCGTAGGAGATCACTGATTTTTCGACCATTTCAATACCTTCGTCGTGGCGCATCAGTCCTTGATAGAACACGCTGGCAACAGGGCCTCTTGTGTTTCGGCATACATCTTTGGCAGCTTCAACACCACCGCTCTTGAGAGCACCTTCCACTTTCGCAACAAATTTGTCGGTGTTGGTAGATGCCAGGAAAAGGCTGATGATACGCTCAATGGCAATGGCAAGACCAAGAATGAGACACAACAGAGGAAGAGCCATAAAGTATGGATCCCCTTCGATGAATTTCTTCTTGATAACCTCTACACCGTTTCCTTTGGATTCTTTCGGCGCTTCAGCTGCTTCTGCTGCCGGTTCGGCTGATTCAGGGGCAGCCGGTTCGGCTTGAGCATTGGAGGAATCTCCTTCTGTAGGAGCTACTTCGGTGTTTTCGCCTTCAGGCTGAGCCATAACCCGGTAGTTCATTGAAAAGACCATTCCCAGGGTCAAAATGAGTAACAGAACTCGTTTCATTAGATTGAATGTTTTAGATTTCGTGAGATACGGGCAAAAATAGAAAAATTTGTCAATGAAGAAGGGTTCATCAAAATCAATTCTTTATTGTCATTTTCGAATGTTCACTCGAATTCAGGTACAATATCGACTCATGGGTCCATATTGGTACATTTGGTTTGAGGACAGAACCCAATGAATTAAGAAGCGGCCAATGGCAAAGGACAAGCGCATATATTATTGTCAGCAATGCGGAGCGAGTTCAGCAAAATGGATCGGCAAATGCCCTTCCTGTCAGGCATGGAACACATACGTGGAGGAGATCGTTGCTCCCAAGAGCGGCAATGTGGTTCCGGCCTGGGTGGATACCGCGGGTGCCGAATCGGGCGCATCCCGGGTTACTTTGATACAGGAGATCGATTCGGTGCATGAAGTGCGTTATCCGTGTCCGGATCCGGAATTGAACCGGGTTATCGGAGGCGGGATCGTCCCCGGTTCATTGGTTTTGCTCGGAGGGGAACCGGGTATTGGGAAATCGACCCTGCTCCTGCAATTGGCCCTAACAGTTCCAATGCGTGTCCTCTATGTGAGTGGCGAGGAGAGCTCGAATCAACTGCGGATGCGGGCCGACCGGCTCGAAGCCAGCAACGAAACGTGTTATATCCTGCCCTCCACGGATCTTGCGGAACTGTTCCGGCAATTCAAAAATCTGAAGCCGGAACTGGTGATCGTGGATTCCATACAAACCCTTTTCACGAAAAGCATCGAATCCACCCCGGGGAGTATCTCGCAGATCCGGGAATGTACCGGGCAATTACTTCGCTTTGCCAAAGAGAGCAATACCCCGGTTTTCATTATCGGTCATATCACCAAAGATGGTCAAATAGCCGGGCCCAAAGTGCTCGAGCACATGGTAGATACCGTGTTGCAGTTCGAGGGCGATCGCCATCATGCCTATCGCATATTACGTACGGTGAAGAATCGTTTCGGTTCTGCTGCAGAATTGGGTATCTACGAGATGAGTGGGGATGGTTTGAGACCTGTGTTGAACCCCTCGGAGGTATTAATATCCAACAACAACGAGGGTTTGTCCGGTGTGAGCATAACGGCCGCTTTGGAAGGAGCAAGGCCCATGCTCATCGAAACACAGGCATTGGTGAGTTCAGCCGTTTACGGCACTCCGCAACGAAATTCGAACGGATATAACCTCCGCAGATTGAATATGTTGTTGGCCGTGTTGGAAAAGAGATGCGGATTCCGACTGAGCGGACACGATGTGTTCGTGAATGTTGCCGGTGGCCTGCGCCTGGACGATCCGGGAGTAGATCTTGGCATAGCCAGTGCGATACTCAGTTCCATGGAGAACATAGCCGTTTCGCGCAATGTGGTGTTCGCAGGGGAGATCGGTTTGAGTGGAGAGATACGCACCGTAAATCGCATCGAGCAACGCATGGCCGAAGCCGCCAAGCTCGGTTTTGAGGAAATGCTCGTTTCGGAAAGCAGTCTGAAGAAGATCAAAGATCCACCCATCAAGGTCATTGGACTGAGTTCCGTGATCGGATTGTCTGAATATCTGTTTGGTTGATCAGGAGCTTTATACTGGAAAGGATATACTGAAAGACTCAGCGTACTGAATACAGCCGTAATAGATCATTATTCAAAAGTCATTTTTAGCCGAAGCTGAGATTGAAAGATCCTTTGAGACCACAAATGCATTAAAAAATGTGATGATCCGAGACTCAGGCATCGATCATTGTGCGAGAAGTGATCTAAATACCGCTCGTTGCCTCTAACAACTTCGCATCAGCCCCCCAGGGGAAGCGATCTAGCGTGCCGTCCGTGCTCAGAAGAATGAGGAAATCAGATCGCTTCAAGCTGTTTCGGATATGTTCCACACTCAGCTGCAGCGGGCTCTCAAAAGATTGCGGATATACCTGATCGGCATAATACCAGAATTCCCCGGAATCCATGAGTTGGGAGCAGAATCCCTTGTTGAACATGTTCCAGAAATAGCTGTCGGCAATTATGGCTCCACGTGGACGATAGCTGCCGGAATCCCGGATCTTAAGTTCCGGATACTGCATGGGTATATTGGGGATCGGCCATAGCAGGTTCAAACTCTCTTCGATGTCCCGATCCTGATCCTGCAATTCTCGTGTGCTGCCGGTTGGTAGATATTCCCAACGGGGCAATACCGTGTCAAGAGTTTGAGCAAGGAAACGGGTAATGGAGTCCGCTGCCAGATGCATTCCATAAGTACTCCAATGTGTGCCTGTTTTTGGAAAAAGCGGGTAGACGTTTCCCTTTCCCTCTTTTTCTTTGAGATACCGGAACCAAGCGTGCAGATCGACAAGTTTTACGGATCCGTTGATTAGTCGACCACGTAAGGCCTCATAATTGGTAGAGTCCTTTCGGTATGGCTCATATCGGTCGGGTATGTATTCCGGGAAGAAACTGGCTTTACCCGGAGCGAGCACCACAATAAGCGGAATATTCATTGCCCTCAGAGCCTCGGCTGAGGTATTCAATGAATTCACAATGCTGTCCCAAACAACCGCACCCCGGTAATCCATGCCGTAGGTTGCCTTGATGTACGCATCTTCATATAAGTACTCCTGTTTGCCTTTTACCACGAAGCGCGGAGCCGGACGGTCGAGTGCCGAGTAAAGAAATTGATTGCGAATTCGGACCAAGGGGGCTTTTATGGTGAGTTGCCAGGCCAGATAATCATCCGCCTGCTCCTGATAGCTTGAATTAAACCAGGATCGGAGCGTCCATACCGGTTTTTCAGGTGCCACATACGCACCGCGAAGAGGTCTCGCTACGGGTATCCCCAATATTGCTAAAAGCCCGGGAAGTACGAGCAGCATTCCACAGAGTATTGTATATCGTGCTGTTCTTTTCATACTTCTCAAAACCGGAAATAAATGAACGGATTGAAATCTCCGGCTACGAGCCAGATAAAACTCAGGATCAACAGGGACAGAGCAGTGATCCGCACCGGGAATCGCGGTCGCTGATCCGGCAGATCTTTGAAAAAGAACTCCGAAATGCGCTTGCCCTGAGTGCTACATGTACACCAGGAGAAGATCGAGGCGAGAACTAACGTAAGGACCAGCTCTTTGTCGTACGCATACAAGGAGTGCATACCTTCGAATTTGAATAAAGTGCTGTAGTAAACCTGCGCGTCTGAAATGGTTTCGCTTCGGAACAGAACCCAGCCGCACATACTGATCAGGAAAGTTAAAGCAACTGAAACACCTGCCCCTAGTTTGTTCAGGACCCGAAGCAGGAACATGCGATCGAGCAACAGGAATATGCCGTGGAATAAGCCCCAGGCAACAAATGTCCAGGACGCCCCGTGCCAAAGACCGGAAAGAGCGAATACCAGGATCAGATTGAAATAAGTTCGTGACAAGCCGTTTCGATTCCCTCCCATGGGTATGTAGAGGTAATTCTTCATGAAATTCCCGAGGGTGATGTGCCATCTTCGCCAGAATTCGGATATACTGCCAGCTTTATATGGGTTGTCAAAATTTTCGGGGAATCGGAATCCCAGTATAAGACCAAGGCCGATGGCCATATCCGAATAACCACTGAAGTCGAAATAGATCTGAAAGGTATAGGCCAGCAATCCGATCCAAGCCGTGGCGGTTGTGAACTCCGGTATTGAGGCATCCATTCGGAATACCTCATCGGCGGTTTGCCCGAGTACATTGGCGATCAACACTTTCTTGGAAAGGCCGATCGCAAAACGCACAATCCCCCATTCTGCTTTTTGCCAGGTATGCGTGCGGGCATTGATGGAATCGGCTATTTCGTGAAAACGGACAATAGGCCCCGCGATCAATTGAGGAAACATGAGGATGTACATGAGGTAATCGACCGCTTTTTGAAGCGGTTCATGCTTTCTGCGGTACACATCCACTGCATATGTAATGGTTTGAAAGGTGTAGAAGGAGATCCCTATCGGAAGTAAGACCTCTACCCAGGCCATTGGTTCAATTCCCATATTCCGCTGCAGGCTTTGCACATTGGCCACGAAGAAATTGGCATACTTGAACCAGGCCAGCAAACCTAGGTTCAACACGAGTGAGAGGATCAGCCATTTCTTCCGTTTCGTTTGGTCCACACTGGCATGCAGGCGTTTTACGAGATGGAAATCCACAAGTGTAGAAGTCAGGATCACGAACACAAACCAGGGAACCCCCCATTGATAGAAGAAAATACTCCCCAGTAACAGGGTTTTATTTCTGTGTTTATCGGGGGTGAGGAAATACAGCAGGAGAAACAGGGGCAGAAAATAAAATAGAAAGGTTACCCCGCTGAAAACCATGGACGCAATTGTATGGAAATCGTGAAATTAGACCTTCAGATCGTTTTCACAAATTGGTAAAGCAGTTCTTTATCCACTACGATCCGGTCGCCGTTTTGAAACACGAGTACCCCGTTTTTACTGTTCTCGGCACTAACCATAGCGCTGTTGATCAGGTATTCTGAGCCCAAAGATCGGAATGTGTTCAATTCAAAGGTGTTGCGGAAATCGTCGAGTACGAGACCCTCCGATGTGAACCTGCCACGATCGGTAAATACATCCACGCCATGTTCCAATTCGCGCAGAAAGTATACTTCGTTGAATTTGCACATGACCACCTCAGAATGGTCTATGAAGGGGATCTCGGTGAACCCGGAGCGCAGGAGCTTAAGAAGCATTTCGTACTTTATATGTGGCTTACCGGTGAAGTTCAGATCGGTCAGGGCGCATTCCAATTCGCTCAGATCGATCGGCTTGAACAAACAGGGAATTCTGCAGAATCGCAGTGCTTTAACGGAATATTCATCGTAAGCGGTTACAAAGATCACTTCAAAAAGAGGTTCCGGGATCTGTTCTAGTATCTGGAATGAATCTCCATTCAGCAAATGGATGTCCAGAAAAACCAGTTGAGGTTGGTATGCCAGGATTGTTTGAACGCCATCGGAAATGTCGGACGCCTCAGCGCGCACAACAATATCAGGTCGAATGAATTCGAGCAGGTTCCGCAAAACCAACCGACTCTTCGGTTCATCGTCTACCAATACTGTATTTATCATTCGTCGAGATCAGCCTGCCGTATAATTGGTAGAATCAATTCCACTTCGGTTCCTGTTGCCTTACCATCCGACCCGTACAGATCGCGGATGATGCATTGCCCTTTGGGTTTACCCTTGGTCGATAGCATTTCCAAACGTTCACCGGTGAGTTCCAGCCCTTGGGATTTATGCTTTCTACTCCGCTGCGCATTGAGTTCGCGACTCCTTACCCGTCCGATACCGTTATCGCTTATCGTGCAACGGATCCTGTCGTGCTCCCTTTGGAAACGGATATTCAGCAAACGCTCACCCTCCTTGGGGAGCAAACCATGGATGATGGCATTTTCCACATAGGGTTGCAGCAACATACTGGGAACGAAGATCTGTTCTGCATCAAGTCGATCGTCCATCTCAATGGTGTAGACCATTTCATTCTCCATGCGCAATTTCTCCAGATCCAGATAGGTGCGCAACCAGTCGATCTCGGCATGTAAACTTATGAATCGTCTACGCGAATTCTGGAGGATCATGCGCATCAAACTCGAGAACTTGGTGAGGTAATTGTATGCCTGTCGCGGTTCATTCTTCAACACGTAGTACTGGATCGAATTGAGGCTGTTGAATATGAAATGCGGATTCATTTGACTGCGAAGTGCACGCATTTCCAGTTCGAGCAGACGGTGCTTGTAAGCGCGTGAAACAGCTTTGGTGCGAATGGTGACCAAACCGATAACTGCACCAACTAGGACCAAACCGAGGATGCCGAAGAACCACCAGGTGCGCCAGTATGGGGGACGTACAATGATACGCAGAGCATTCACCTCATTGCCGTACACACCATCGGCATTTGCCACTTTCATTTTGAAAATATAACTGCCCGGGGCAAGGCGGGTATAATACGCTGCCCTGTCCCTTCCGGTATAGATCCAGTCATTATCGAACCCCTGAAGTTTGTATGCATAGGAATTTTCCCGGCTGAAATTCAAAGCCGCGAAGGTGAGTGTGATCAGATTTTCGTTGTAATCCACCTCCACAACCTCGGTTTCGTCGAGTGGATTGCCGAGGATCACTTCGGAATTGAGTTTGCGGAAACCGGTTAGTACAAGCCTGGGTTCGTAGGTAATATTGGAGAACGTTTCCGGCCTGAAGGTATTGAACCCTTCGGTTCCGCCAAAATAGAACGTACCCGATCGGCTCTTGCAGTAGGCACCTTCATTGAATTCCAATCCCTGCAAATAGTAATTTAGCCCATAACGACGAAAAGTTCCGGAGTCCATCCGATACCGAACTATACCATCGTTCGTGCTGAGCCAGCACGTATGCTCATCCTGACGCAGAATTCCGTATACAACATTGTTCGGGAGGCCGTCCATATTGGTGATTGCCCGAAACTGAAGGGTTTTCCGATTAAAGTGATTGATCCCACCTCCATAGGTTCCTATCAAATATTGATCATCACCCAAAGCTTCTATGCACATGAGGGCATTCACGCTCGGACTCATTGTGTCGTTATCGTGCTGTATCACGGTAAAGGCTTCCCGTTCCTTGTGAAATAGGTGGAGTCCCGACCGGAATGTGCAGATTATGAGTTCCTTGCGTGTTGCATCTTCCAGAATCTGATAAATGGGATTATTTCTGTGGTATCGGGTTGAGTACACCTCAAAATCGTTCCTGTCCCGGTTGTAGCGGATCAATCCCCAGTTGCTCCCGAGCCAGAGATTTTTTTCACTATCTTCATAAATGCAACGAATGGTTTTCAGATTGATCTTTTTGGAAGGAGTATGATGCCTGAATCGCTCGGTGCTTCGGTCGAAGGACCAAAGACCCTCATCGCGGGACCCCACCCAAAGTGTCCCCCTGCTATCCTCATAAACCGATCGAACTGCCCGTGTTTCGATCTCTCCGTCTTTCAGTGTGGGGAATACCTTCGTGGCACCGGTGGAGGGCGTGAAACGGATCAGGCCACCACTCAGTGTTCCGAGCCACATTATGCCCTCTTTGTCTTCGTAAATGCAGTATATGTTGTTGTTAACGGCTTTGCCCTGATACTCGAAAGTTCGGTAAACACGGAATAATTGATAGGAGGGATCATATTGACTCAAACCATCGATACAACCGAGCCACACCATGCCACGGCTATCGCACAAACCGGTTACCACATAGTCACTGATCAGGCTCCGGTTGTTGAACGGGTCTTGACGGTATCGATGGATCTCGTTACCCTCGAAGCGCAATACACCTCCTCCTTCGGTTCCCACCCATAGGGTTCCCAAAGCGTCTTGCAGTACAAAGGTGAGAAACCGCGCCCCCCTGAAGCGGGGAGTCTGAACTGATTCGATCAGGTTATTCGCCACATCCCACCGAAACAGACCTTGTCCGGCTGTGGTGATATAATTGAACCCGTCTGTTGAAAGAATATCGCTAACATATTGATTGTCAAATAGGCTGAGGATGTTCGGCCTTTCAAATCGTCCGTTGCGATACAAGCACAAACCCTGTGCAGTGGTAACCCACACGCCTATTCTCCCGGCATCCGCATTGAAGCTCTTTACATAGTTGTTGATCAATCCCGAGTTCTTACCGTTCAGGTTCTGTTGGGTTTCCTTATCGTCCTGGTAACGAACGATTCCACCGCCGTCTAGTCCAACAAGCAGTTCACCGGACTCCTCAAGAAACATCGTTGTTATCGGATAGGCATTTTGCGCTCCATCCGCATCGCGAAGTCTGATCCGCTCGCAGGTGCCCGTGCGCTTATTGAACCGATTCAATTCACCGGTATAAGTGCCCACCCAGATCACATCGTATCGGCCTTCACAAATAGCCGTAACATGGTCGTTCGAAAGACTGTTGCTATCCCGTAGATTGTTCTTGAAGATGCGAAAATCGTATCCATCGTAGCGGTGTAGCCCTTCCGCCGTCCCAATCCACATGAATCCATCACTCCCCTCCAGCATACAGGTTACTGTAGCCTGTGCTAAACCATCTTCCCGCGAAATATTGAAGAAATTCAGGATGTCCTCCTGTGCCAAAACCGGATAAATGCCGGTGCATGCGAGAAGGAGGAGGTAGAGTAGCCTCATGGGCTCACAATTTACTCAATGCGGCCATAAATCCTTCCCTTCGCCGCTTCGAAACGTCCACTTTGTCGCCATTCGACATCAACACATAGCTTCCATCGCCGCGAACGTAGCGAACCATCTCGGGCAGGTGGATCAGGAAGGACTTATGTACCCGGAAGAATTCATCCGACTCAAGTTGTCGTTCGTATTCCTTCAAATTTTTAGAGACCGTAACGCGCTTTCCATTCTTCAGGAAAAAATAGGTGTATGCACCGTCGCCGCGCAAATAAACGATGTCTTCGATCTTTACAAACGTTGTACCCCCCGAACCCGGTAGGGCAATTTGCCTCTTGTGTTCGTCCGATTTGTGCACATCCGCCACAAAGGCCTCGTAATTGGAATTGAGCTGATTGAGGTGTTTCTTCTCGCGCACCTTGTCAACAGCATGTTGCAACTGATCGATATCGATCGGTTTCATCAAATAGTCGATGGCATTGTTGCGGAAGGCCTGAATGGCATATTGATCGTGCCCGGTTGTGAATACAACTTCGAATCGGAAAGGTCTCAGCTCGTCCAGTAACTGAAAGCCATCCTTGCGGGGCATTTCAATGTCGAGAAACACCACATCCGGTTCGCTGCGCTCCAGCAGTCGCACACCCGTTATTACCGAATCCGCGGTCCCAATGACCATAACTCCCTCCACCATCTGATTCAGTAAGGTTTCGAGTACTTCCCTGCTTTTTAGTTCATCGTCGATAATTACGGCCTTGATCATACTGTTCGAAATTAGGTGAATCGATACTATCTACGGAGAAACGATGATCCGGTATAATTCCATCTCATTGTTTTCCCCGGAAAGGTAATAGGTGCCGGGTACAACGTTCAAATTCATTGGGTCGCCGGCGGAATTCGTGCGAATCACTTTCCCTGTCGCATCCCGCAAGATCAACGTTCCTTGCCCCCCTTTGGTATGTAATTGCGCTCCCGACCGAAGCGGATTTGGGTAGGCAACGAGTTTATCGGGCTCTGAAGTTTCGGATTCTGCATTCGTGAAAGGGAATTCAGGTGAAACTTCTTCGCTCAACGAATTGTTGGGGATCGGTGTATAATCAATGAAATAAACGGATGTACAATGCCTGTTCAGACGAGGTTGATTTCCAAAGTCGTTGTCTTTTCGTTTTTCGATCATACGATCATCGTAATCCTCATAAACCATTGTGTCTTCCGTATCAATGGCTTTCTTCACGGTACCTGTATCCTTTGCAAAGTCCGATCTTCGGACACTGTCCTTGCGCTCTCCTTCAGCCTTGACCAACTGTGTTCCGCAAAGCATCAGGAGGAAAAGAGTCCATTTTTTAACTGGGGAGAATTTCAGGGATATCATAGTATCCACTAAGATCGTGTGGAAATGTGCGGATACAAATTGCGCTTAGGAAACGGTCAGTTTGATTTGGGCAGCGGCCTGACTCAGCTTTTTTCCGGTCGAAAAGCCCAAAAACGGAACAATTCACCCCGGTAAAAATTCCGGCGATCCGCGGGAAGCTCGAGGAAACCATCCCCTTCCAGGAGATTGGCAAGATCGCCGGAACCATGACCGGGTACCGGAATAGCGCCGTTATCGGATCTGTCACGTACCAGTTTGCACTGAAGGAAATACGTGAGGTTGGGTCGGAAGAAGAAATCGCTCTGCAGCCTTGCCTCCATGGGCGTAGTGGCTTTTATACCCAAACTTTGCTCCAGCCAGGGAATGAAGTAGCGCACCGCGCACATGAAGGTCGAGACCGGATTGCCCGGGAATGCAAAAAGCAAAGTCCCTCCCGGATGTTCACCGAACCAGAAGGGTTTTCCGGGTCTTTGTTCAACCCGATGAAATATTTGATTTATTCCGGCGGCGCGAAAGGCCGAAGGCAGGTGATCAAATTTACCCATGGACACTCCGCCACTCAGCAGGATCACATCAAATTCTTCCAAAACCTTGTTGATCCCACTCGAGATTTCTCCGGGCTCGTCGGGCCAATGGAAAAGTTGGACCGGTATGTGCTGCCCTCCCAAAAGTGCCTCCAACATGTGCACGTTCGATCGGCGGATCTGATGGTCCTGGGGCTGTTCATCCACAGCAACTAATTCATCCCCATTACTCACGATGGCAACCCTGGGAAACTTTTTCACTTTGACCTCTGCACGTCCTACCGTGGCAATTACACCCACCTCAGCAGCTGTAATGCGAATTCCCGCTTCGATCAAAACCGCCCCTTTTTCGCGGTCGGAACCTTGAGCATGTACATTTTGCCCCTGCCGGATATCCGCGATCTGCACGGTCGCAATTCCCTCTGAGATCAACAGATCTTCATAGCGGATCACGGTATCACATCCGCTCGGACAAACAGCGCCGGTCATCACTTCCAGGCAGACCCCTGCTTCGATACGGCTCAACTGTGGTTTACCGGCCGACTGCACGTCCTGGATCGGAAATGAACGTATGCCCGACTCAAAATCGGAATAGGAAATAGCAATGCCATCCATCGCTACCCGATCGAATGGTGGGAAGTCGCGATCTGCGCGAATAGCCTCGGCCAAAATGCGCCCTGTACAATTCCGGAATGAAATGTATTCCGTTCCGTAGTCGCGAACCCGGTTCAAAATGAATTGTTCGGCCTGTTCTACCTTGATCATCAGCCACCTATAGTTGCCATGCTCTCACTCACTGCATGCGACGTGCGATTTAGCTCCGCCTCAAAACCGTCTTTGGGTTTATGGGCCGCTGCAGTTCGGATCGCTTGTTCAATTTGTGCGTCTGAACTTCCATTGCGCAGTATTTCACGAAGATCCAGAACCCCGTCATCGTACAAGCAGGTTTTCAGCATTCCCGTTGGGGTTATGCGCAAGCGGTTACAAGTTCCGCAGAACGTTCGGCTGAATGCGGCAATTATACCTACAGAACCCTGCCATTTGGGTGCACTGTACATCTGGGAAGTGCTGTTCGCTTCGCGATCTTTGGCTCGTAATTCCGGAAAATGCGCGAAAAGATGATCGCGCAGCTTCCGGTGATCCCAATACAATTGGTGTTCATGACTTTTGCCATTGAAAGGCATTTCTTCAATGAAACGGATCTCCAGATCGCGGTCACGTGCCAATGCAGCCATGGCCGAGATATCTTCATCGTTGTAACCGGCCATCACTACCATATTCAATTTGGTAGGAATACCGGCGTCTGCAAAGCGGGAAACCGATTCCAGAACTGCCTGAAGTCCTTTGCGTTTGGTTATCTTAAAAAACCGGTCCTCGTCCAGAGCGTCTAAGCTGATGTTGACCGAGGCAAGCCCCAACTGTGCCAATCGCGGTATATGCGGCAAGGTCAAGGTTCCGTTGGTTGTTAGATGCAGGCTTTGCACCCCGCTGATCTTTGGAATGCGTTCCATGAACTCCATTGCTCCCCTGCGTACCAGAGGCTCGCCCCCTGTAATTCGAACCTTATGAACACCCATTCCTCCAAGGATCCCGATCAAACGCTCCAACTCTTCATAACTCAGCAGTTCGTCCCGCTCTACAAATTTGATCCCGCAGGAAGGCATGCAATAGAAACAACGCAGGTTACAGCGATCGGTAATGGCTAAGCGCACATAATCCAGCTTGCGCCCATAGTTATCCCTGAGTTGTTCCGGCATCAGTTCAACAATTCGTGTTCGGATTTGAGAACAGATCGCTCTCGTCTTCAGCGCGATCGGTTAGGCATCGAAAGTCCTTTTCAACTAAAATTTTGATTTCATTAGACTCCCCCGACAAAGAAACCGTTTCATTCCCGTTCCAGTCCTTCAACAACAGCTCCGGCACCGAGACACGGATCACGCAACCGTTGAAGGAAACGCGGAAATCAGAGCCTTCAACCGGACAAATAATGTAATTCAGGTGGTAATTGGGGAATTCGGTTGTAGCGTGAACCTCCTGCAAGGCACTCAAACGATCCACCTCCGTTTGAGAAAGCCGTATACGTATGGAATTATCTAGGATCCGAAGTTTCATTGTCCGAACATCAAAGGTAAGTCCCCGGATTCAAACTGCCTATTCATCGCTTTGGGTCGCAACATTGAACCTCAACGGATTGCGGGATTCACTGTCCTGTCGGAATGCCCTCAGCGCTTCATGCACGCGCAGGAAGAAATGGGCTTCCCCCAGGTGCCTCATAAAATCGGAGCGTTTCATTCTATCGCGAACAGGGCCTTTTACGCCAACCAAATAAATAGCAATGCCCCGGTTGAGTAATTGCTGCCTGAATTCTTCGAGTGCGTGCATTCCGCTCGAATCAATATCGTTGATGCTCTCACAATCGAGCACAACCAGTTTCAGGCTTTCTCCTTTCGTTGCCATTTCTTCGTCCATCTTGTCCAGGAAATACTGAACATTGGCAAAATACAAGCGCGCATCGAAGCGTATGATCAGTATGTCGTCGGAGGTCCGTGCTTCCGGAAATCGGCGAGTATTCTTATAGATACCCGTATTGTCGATCTCTCCTAACACGGCATAATGCGGTCGGGTGGTTCGCACAATGATCAATACCAGCGATAATACCACCCCGGTTAGAATGCCCTGTTCGATACCGAGGGTCAGGGTTGCGAGGAATGTTACCGCTAACATGAGCAGGTCCTGTCTGTCTGTTTTCCAGAGGTGCTTCACTTCTTTCACATCGATGAGACCGAATACAGCTACCATTATTATTGAAGCCAGCACAGCCTGGGGCAGGTAATAGAAAAGTGGTGTGAGGAACAACAGCGATAGGGCAATGATGACAGCGCTGATCACTGCAGCGAGTCCGGTTTTAGCCCCGGCCTGATCGTTCACCGCTGTGCGGCTGAATCCTCCCGTGGTAGGGAACGCCTGAAAAAATGAACCGATCACGTTGGCCAAACCCAGACCGATCAGTTCCTGATCGGGTTCAACGCGGTAGTTCCGATGCCGCTTTTGAATGGCCTTGGCTACGGCTATCGATTCCATATAGGCGATCAATGCAATGGTGAAGGCCATTGGCGCCAAACCGCGAACGATATCGATATTTAGTTTTGGCACCCCGAAGGAAGGCAGCCCTTCGGGAATATTCCCAACGATCTTCACCCCCGAATGATCGAGGTGCATGAAGCGCACGGCCAGGGTACTTAGTACAACGGCGACCAGTGCACCGGGAACAGACCTGTTCCATTTCCTGATACCGATTATGAGTGCAATGGAGGCAATACCGATTAGTGCCGTATACAAATTTGTGTTGCCAAAATTCCGGATGGCCTCCAGCACGATCTGGTGAATATAATTGGTTTTGGGAAGTGACAGTCCAAGAAGGTGCTTGAGCTGATTCAAACCGATGATGAGCGCAGCCGCCGAAGTAAATCCGCTGATCACCGGATGCGACAGGAAATTGACCAAAAATCCCAGACGGATCAACCCCAAAGCAAGCTGTATGGCTCCAATGATCAAGGCCAATACCAGAGCGGCATTGATGTATTCTGCCGGCTCCGTTATGCCCAAACCTGCAATGGTTGAGGCTACCAAGAGGGAAACCATAGCCACCGGTCCTACAGCTAATTGACGCGAAGTGCCGAAAACGGCATAAACCAATAGCGGTATAATAGAGGCGTACAATCCGAAAATAGCGGGTAAGCCGGCGAGCATGGCATATGCCATGCCCTGAGGGATGAGCATCATGCCCACGGTAAGTCCTGCTACAATATCGCCATTGAGCCAGGAACGATCATAGGATCGGGCCCAACTCAGAAAAGGGAAAAATCTGTGCATCCGAACCGCGAATCTACGGTTAACCTGATCTCGGGCAGGTGATGCCGATCACAAACAATGATCGATCACAGTATGGGATCTAAAAATCAACCAGTTTTTCCAATGGTTTGAGGATCTTAATGGAGTTTCTGCCCAGACTGATTATACCGCGTTGCTCCAGCTTCTTGAGCAGGCGTGAGATCACCTCACGACTCGAATTGAGCTCATACGCAATATCCTGGTGGGTGATGTGCAATTCGTCGGATGCGGCGGCTTCCTGATTCTTCAGGAGATAGCGAACCAGACGTTCGTCCATGTTGTGGAATGCAATGCCGTCCACTGTACGCAATACTTCCTCAAAACGTCCCCGGTAGGTACCCAGCACATAGTAGTACCAGGTGCGGTATTTGCGCATCCATTCATCCATGTACTGAACAGGCACAGCCATCACTTCGCATTCTTCAACGGCCTCAGCGCGGACGTTGCTCCTTCCGGTGGAGGCACTACAAACCAGACTCAAGGCACAGGCATCACCCGGATAGAGGAAGTAGAGGAAAAGTTCGTTTCCAAGCTCATCCGGACGAAATACTTTGATCTTGCCTTTGAGCAACAGAGGCACCTCTCGGATCGGCCGGCCAATATCCATGATCTCTGTACCGGCGTCTATGAATTTGTGTGTTCCGCAGGCTATGATCTCTTCGATCAGATCCATGGAGAATTCAGGGAATATGTCTTTCAGTCGCTGTGCGTCCATTCGATTCCAGAGCTTTTTGATTCAAATTGTTGACTCCTTCAAAAATAGGAATAGTGAACCGGGTTCAGATAGTTGACATTCTCATCTCCGGGTTTTATATTTGCCTAACGAATGTTCGTATCCATGACCGATCGAAAAAAAGAGATACTCAGTTTAGCTCAGGCATTGTTTCGCGAGAAGGGTTATGCGGCCACCTCAGTTCGCGATATTGCCGCGGCTGCACAAGTGGAGCCTGCATCGCTATATTCGCACATAAAGGGCAAGGAAGAATTGTTGGACGCGATCTGTTTCGAGATGGCCGATAAATTCCTGAAGGCGATCGGGGAGGTGAACGATATTTATTTTGACGCCGTGCAGAAATTGGCCATGGCTGTGAAGAATCATATTCAGCTTTTAACGGAACACCCGGATGCATCCGTGGTATTTCTTAGAGATTGGCGGTATCTGAGTGACGACCGCAAAGACGAATTCATTAAACTCCGCGATCGCTACGAAGAGGGATTTCGCGCCATAGTGCGCAAAGGTGTTGATGAAGGGGCCTTCAATGAGGTGGATGTGCGCTTTGCGGCCCTCACGATCTTATCGTCCTTGAATTGGGTGGTAGAATGGTATCATGAAGAAGGGAAATTGCAACCCAATGAAATTGCCGACCAACTCACTAAGTTTGTTTTAACCGGACTGCAAAAGGAGCTCCCCGTAACTTATGGTCTGGTTACGAACTGAAATGCTTAAATACAATTCTCAATTACACGAATAAAACAAATACATTATGTACGGAAACGCCTATATCGACCCAAACGATCAAAGGGGAAAAACCATTGAGGGAGAAGATCCCGTATTGTTGGCAGAATTTGAAGCGCGCATTCTGGCCGGAGAGAAAATAGAACCTCAGGATTGGATGCCGCAGTTGTACCGAAAGCAGCTTATTCGGATGATCGAACAACATGCGCATTCGGAGATCATAGGCGCTTTGCCGGAAGGTACCTGGATCACACGCGCCCCGGGATTCCGCCGTAAGTTGGCGCTCATGGCCAAAGTTCAGGACGAAGTTGGGCATGCCCAATTGTTGTACTCAGCGGCTGAGACGCTCGGCAAGTCGCGAGAGGCCATGATCAACGACCTCATCACCGGGAAATCCAAGTACTCCAATGTTTTCAACTACCCGGCAATTACCTGGGCCGATTCGGCGATCATCGCCTGGCTGATCGATGCTGGTGCTATTGTAAACCAACTCGCCAATTCTAAAGGTTCCTACGGACCCTATTGCAGAGCTTTGGAGCGCATTTGCTATGAAGAATCGTTCCACCTCAAATACGGGCACGATAATGTAGTGCATTTGGCGACCGGAACGCCCAAACAGCGTGAAATGGTACAGGATGCATTGACCCGCTGGTGGCCGGCCATCATGCATTTCTTTGGTCCTCCCGATACAATAAGCGTACACACGGAGGTGCTCATGAAATGGAAAGTGAAGATGATGTCGAACGACGACATGAGACAGCAATACCTGGATATGTACGTGCCCAAGATCTGGGATCTCGGTTTGGTCTTGCCCGACCCCAACCTGCATAAAAATGAAGAAACTGGTAAGTGGGAATATACCGAACCGGATTGGGAGGAATTCAAGCGCGTGATCAATGGCGACGGGCCTTGCAATGCAGAACGATTGGCTGTACGAAGAATGGCGGAAGAAAAAGGACGATGGGTGCGAAGAGCCATTCTGGGCGAAAAAGCAAACTACACTGTACCTTTTGCCTGATCATGGGAAGTCGCAAATTTTCCGTGCTGATCTTCTTTGCCTGGGTTGCTTTGGCTCATGTTCAGGCACAATCTGTTCCGTCCAATGGTTTTGAAGAATGGGACGATCGCGAACGCGTTGAACTCGACGATTACGTGATCGCAGGGTTGGTGGACCGAACCGGGGATGCCACGGCCGGTTCATACGCCATACGTCTGGAAAATAAGCGGGTTGAAAATGGCAGTGATCTTTCAGGTATTGTTACCAATGCGATCCTGGACGACAAGAGTTATTCGGGAGGAGAGCCCTACGATGAAGCTCCCCTGAGCATGCGTTTCTACGCGAAGTATGAGCTCGCGGTTGGCGATAAGGCGGAGGTGATATCGATCTTCCTATTGAATGGAGCCGTTTTGGGTATCGCGAATATTGAACTTGAGGGCCGCTCAGACACGTTTACACGATTTTCAGTGCCGATCAACTGGCAGATATCGGCCATACCGGATACGGTGGTTTTGATCATATCTTCCCGTGATCTGGAAACGGATACAGTGGCCGGCGACGGCTATCTCATAATTGACGATCTGCACTATGCCACGATATCCCGAAGAGATCGCGCGCTTCGAAACGGAGATTTTGAACGTTGGACCTCCAATGAGCGCAAGGTGCCAAAAGGTTGGTTCACGGTTGACGATGTGATCGAAACTTCAGGTAACTTAGGTATCGCCCCACTTGTAACACAGAGCACAGAAAAGCATGGTGGTTCATATTCCCTGAAATTACAGAACCGCAGGGAGTTTGGACAACTTTTTCCGGGAGTTGCGGCAACAGGGAATGATCCGAACGATTTTGAGAGGCCCGCTTTTCCGGTAACACGGAACTGGAAATACCTCGAAGCCTGGTATCGCTATAATCCGGAAGGGGGGGATAGTATGGCAATAATAGTGGGTATGTTCCGACAGGGTATTCCTATCGGATTAACACTGTTCAAATCGGCAAAGGTTAACAGTGAATGGACCTATTTGTCGGTCCCGCTCAGCTATTTCACAAATCTGGTAACTGCGGATAGTGCCGTGCTAATGGTAGGTAGTTCCAATCCGGATGCCCCAAGGGGCGAAGGCTCGACCTTGTTCATTGATGATATGCGCTTCAGTGATTCACCGGTGGGGTTAACGGAAGAACAGTTCAATCGAATTCAAGTCTATCCAAACCCGGCAAAAGAGCTGGTTATCCTCAAAGGGTTGGAGAATGATCGGGTTGTTCCCTATGCCATTTACGACCTTCAAGGTCGGTTTGTGGCTAAGGGATTTAGCAACCCACAGCATGAAATAGCATTGCCCCCTCAAATAGGAGCGGGTATTTATCAACTGCATCTATTCGGACATCAAGGTGCCATTAGCAAAAAATTGATCGTAGAGTAAAACGAACTAAGCAAAATACAAATGGAAAATATGCATAAATCTCTGGATCCCCGGATAACCCGGGCCAATCTCGACCTCGAGGAACAGATCGATCCGCTGAATGAATTGGATCAATTTCAGACTTATGAAGTGTTCCATCAGAAAAAGCGCGGACAACAACATGTCCACGTTGGGATCGTACATGCCCCCAATGCCGATATGGCCTTGCTCTACGCGAAGGAACAATACGCGCGCAGAGGTGTAACGAGCAATCTGTGGGTAGTGCCCTCCTCATGTGTTACAGCAACGGAGTATTTCGATGAGGACATTTTTGCCACGACAGCAGAGAAGATCTACCGGGATCCGGCAACCTACAAAGTGATGGACCGCATTCAGGCATTTAAAGAACGACAAGCACAAAAAAGTTGAGACCATGGATTTTTTTAATGAATCACACGTAAGAGCGGCCAAGGAACTTCTTTACAAAATGGCCGACGATCAATTGATAATTGGCCACCGAAATTCCGAATGGACCGGTTTGGGGCCCATATTGGAAGAAGATATTGCCTTCAGTTCCATGGCGCAGGATAAGATCGGGCAGAGCGAACATTTATATGCCCTCTTGCACGAATTGGGCGAGTCGGACCCCGATACGGTAGCCTTTACACGAAATGCCCATCAGTTTCATTGCTGTCAATTGGTTGAGTACCCGATCGGGGAGTACGATTTCAGTTTGATGCGCCATTTCTTTTTCGATATGGCGGAACTTATTCGCTTCGATATGCTGCGGAACAGCAGCTACGAAGGACTTGCCAACATTGCAAAGAAGTATAAGGGCGAGATCAAGTATCACAGCATGCATGCCAATACATGGGTTCAACAGTTGGGTAAGGGCAACGAAGAAAGTAATGGTCGTTTGCAATTGCAGTTGGACACATATTGGAACCACGCTCTCGGGATCTTCGAACCCGGACCGCACGAGAATATCCTCATCGATGCCGGTATTTTTGAAGGAGAAGCTGCGCTTCAAAAGAACTGGCTGGAGGCCGTAATTCCACTTCTCGAAAAGGCCGATCTTCAAGTTCCCGATACGAGTAAGTGGAGTCCTGTTTACGGAGGTCGAACAGGCATTCATACAGCGTATTTGCAACCTCTGCTCGATGAAATGACAGAGGTTTACAGCATCGACCCTTCAGCAGATTGGTGATCTCGTGAGATGCAAACCAAGTTAAGTCCTCAGCATATCAGGGAGATCCTCAAAGAAGTTAAAGATCCGGAGATCCCTACCATTTCGATCGTCGATCTCGGAATCGTTTCGGATATCCGTGTAGAGGATGATACCGTTTTTGTAGAACTTACACCCACTTTTGCGGGTTGCCCGGCCTTGAAGATCATGGAGAATCTGGTGAAATTCCGTCTGTTGGAAGAGGGTATAGAACACTACGAGGTTCGAACCAGTTTCGATAAGCAATGGAATTCCGATATGATCAGCGAAGAGGGATTACTTGCCTTGAAAAAGCATGGTTTGGCGCCCCCTGTACGGCATTGCGGCAATCTGGATCTGACTGTTCTTGAGCATACACCGTGCCCGTACTGTGGCAGCGAAAATACCGAGTTACGTAACCCTTTCGGCCCCACTTTGTGTCGCAGCATCCACTATTGCAATAATTGTAAGCAGGCTTTTGAGGGATTTAAGCCGGTTGATTGAGCCGATACCTGTAATCCTCCATTGCCCGCCTCGAACGTTTGATTTGTCTGTAAGAGCAGCTCCGGTTAGATTGTGCATGTTTGTTGTAGATTCATTCGCAATGAATGATGGCCATTCTCTTAGTCGTGCCATAGATCTGAATACCCTTTAAATTGGCGTAGAAAAGCAAAGGCTCATCCCTTTTTGTCGGGAATTCCATGCAGAGCATTCCCAGTTTGCCCGGAGAAAATGTTTTGATCCCGCCTCCGTTTGAGAATCCAAGCAATTGATTCTCATATCCTAAAGCAAGTGCAACGGTGTGTCTGTGCTTGAGATAGGGGTGCCAGGATTTGGAATCGGTTGAAAAGTATACACCTTCCATATCATTCACTGCGAAAATGGTATCGCGAAATGCATTCACAGCCTGAAATCCACCCCAGGTTTTGTAACTCAAGGTGATTGGAACCCTTCCTAACCTTTCCAGATCTTCATATAAAAAGTACAAGTTCGAATTTCCGGCTCCAATGATCCATCCTGAACCGGTATAAAACATACACTCCAAATCCGTTTTATTGATCTCAGGTAGTACTTCAGCCCAGCTTTCACCACCATCCGCACTGGCAAATATGAGACCCCCAGATAGGTTTTTAGTCCCTTCCGAATCACCAAAAGAACCTACTAATAGGTACTCGTCATTTCCTCCCAAACACGAAAACATGTATTCCGATCTGGGCTGCGATAATTTGGAAAGATCGGGGCTTATATCACGCCAATACTCCCCATCCGTTTCAAATTTCTTTACTCTGCGGCCGTGCAAAAGATATAAGTTGTTCTTGTGAACGAACATTCCATCTCCAAATCCTTCGGACCATAATCCGGTGTTGCGATGTTCTAATTTACGGTCAGCAGTGTCGTATTCGAACACATCTAATGCCTTGGTGCAGATCCACAGATTTCCTCTGTAGAATGTATGGCCTGAGATACGACCTGAAATGTCTGTATACATCGTGTCGGCTTGAGATGCAAGGGCTGAAATGCTGGTGAACAGCGTAAATAATCCGAAGAGAATTAATCGTCTCATGCAGTGAAACCAGCTTGGTGGGTGGTTAGGTTGATGGGTTAATGGGTTCATAGGTTGATGGGTGGGTTTTGGAGAGAGTTCAATATTGGTAGGATATGGCCCAAATAGGAATTCCGATTTTCGCATTTGCCGATAAGTTGTCAAACTAGGTGTTCAATATTTAACTTAATTATATGAAGGTTATTTGCGTTTATGTCCAGAACTTTACCGCATCAAATGCAGCATACCCTTGACCGATTCGCTGCCTGTAGCATTCCAGAATCGTATATGATAGAAATACACGTCTGCAGGACAATCTTCTCCCTTCGTTTTACCGTCCCAGGGGCTGTTCAGACCTTTGTAAAGCAGTTGTCCGGTTCCGCTGTAAATGGAAATTTCCCAATCGTATCCAAAACCGAAAGGACCAAAAAAATCGTTTAAGGCATCGCCGTTGGGGGAGAAGGCGTTGGGTAGCTTTTTTGCGTTTTCACAATCCAGGATTATCTCAACTGCATCAGATGCTTCGCAACCGAGCGAGTCGGTAACTACAACGGAGTACAATGCAGGTTTTTCGGTAATGATCCTTTGGGTTGTTTCGCCAAATGGTTGCCAGGAATACTCTGAACCGGGATTCATGGCATCGAGTTCAATATCAAAGCCATCACAGACAAGCATGTCAGAACCTAAGTCAACGACTGGGCCATCGGAACGTCCTAATAGAATGGTATCCGAATCCGTTCCGCAGAAATTTTCAATTTGCACCCAATAGGTTCCCGGAGTATTTAATTGGTTGGTGGACGTGGTTTTTCCGTCTTGCCACAGGTAGGTTTCACCGTTATCTGATTCACCTACAGACTTCAAAACGGTTCTGAACGAGCCACATTGCACCGAATCGTTGCCGAGATCGGCTTTCGGGGTTCGGAGCATACGGATTTGTATCGTATCCTTTAATATTCCACAAACGTTTGAAACTTCTACGAAGTAGAGACCCGATTGACGAACCTCATAATGGGGCGTAGTAGTGCCATCCTGCCAGATATATTGAGTATTGTCTTCGTCCGAATCCACATTTAATAGGAATGTTTCAGCGTCGCAAAGAATGGTGTCCCCTGGTAATTTTCTATCAGGTGTTTTCCCGGTAAGGACAGCCCATGTAAGATACTGGGTGCCGCAATAATTACGGATATTGAGTTGGTAACTTCCTGAATCCCAAACTTGAATATAGTTCACTGAGCTTCCGTTATCCCATGTATATATCAAATTCGAATCCAGGGCGATACCAATCACTTGTGCCTCTCCATCGCACAACACGACCGTATCGGTTGTTTGGAAGTCAGGTGTTTTCTGCACGGAAATGCTGGTTCGGGCACTATCGATCCCACAGGAGTTCTCAATTTGAAGCTGAAGTACGGTTGGTGCAAGAATTTGCAAACTATCGGATTGCCCTAGTGCCACCTGATTTTGTACATCACTCCAAATATATTTTTCTCCATTGTTCCGGATTCCAGCACGCAACAAAAGATTGGATGAATCGCAAAGGACCGTGTCCTCAGGTAAAATGGCACGTGGTGTAACTTGATGTACGATCGAGATTTTTGCCGAATCACTTCCACAAGCACTGCTCAGATATTGTGTGATCGATCCCGGTTGGCTAATTTGTATTTGTTTAGTTGTCTGTCCGGTGCTCCACCGGTAGTCCATAGTCGAGTCGGAGAAACCGGCATCCAGAATTAAAAAGGTACTATCACAAAGAACCGTGTCATAATCCGATAGGACCGGCGTTTCCTGTAGACCCAGCCTGATCGTATCCGAGAGGGAGCCGCAATATGCAGTGTTAACATTTACCCAGTATTTTCCCGGATTGGAAATCTGTACTGTACCGGATGTTGCCCCGGTGCTCCACTTGTATTGGGCGGCAGTTCCTGATTTTTCAGCTCGAAGCTGCAGAATCGGAAAGTTATCGCAGTAAATGGTGTCTCTACCCAAGCCGGATATTGGAGTTTCATACCGTACTATATAAACGGAATCGACCATGGTGTCGCATCCGTAGGTTGCTCTTACCCAATACCAGCCTGTATCAGAAACAAATACATAGTTTTCTTTGGGTCCATGCGACCATTGTAATTCTCCTCCGTAATTCCCGGCATCCAATCCGATGCTTGTCCGACCGCAGGCTATGATCGTATCACCCAAAACATTGAGGGATAGCAGATTCAGTGTATCGAGATGTAGTGTGTCGATGAACCGGCTGATAAAACCAGTTCCGCAAAATGAGCAAGCAGGCGAAAAGGTATCCCTTTGAGATAAATCGAAAGCAGAGTCGTGAAGGACACCGGAGGTGGTCGGGAAATCCGTGGAGCGCGTGTAGCCTGCCACAACAATATGTGTTTCACAATCCACTCGTTTCAAACTGGCGGATGTGGCATGATCGTCAAAATTTCCGCCCCAATAGGTGCCGTACAAGAGTTGATCTCCTTTGCGACTCAGTTTGCTTACATAGGCTGATAATTTGAACTGATTCATTCTGCGCTCAGCGCTTCTGTTCTTTCGTTGAAAGGCATCCTGAGTAACAGGAAGATCAGTTGAAGTCGTGGAACCAACAATAAATGCTTCTCCACGCACATTGCATACGATGCCTACACTGTTGTTCAGGCCCAACCCGTAATCGACCAATTCATCGCCCGATCCGCCAAAGTATGTTGAATATTGCACTCCGACGCCATTCGAAGTGAGCTTACAAACAACCGCGTCCGTGCCACCACCTAATGAGGTCTGCTTGGCTCTGGAAGTGGTGGGGAAATCACTGGAATTAGTATTCCCTAATAGATAAAGCTGGTCGTTGTAGATGTGGATTCCATGGAAGAAATCGGACCCGTTCCCACCCATTAAATGACTGAAGGCGATTTTATTCAATGTGGAGTCAAATTTGATAATGAACCCATCACGGGTCCCTTTTGGAGTGCTGTTGAAGAACTTTGGATGTCCGGTTGTGATCGGGAAATTGCTGGAATTTGTGAATCCCGCTAAATACACATTTCCACTTAGGTCTTTTTGCAGATCATAAATACTTTCCTCACCGGTCCCCCCCAAATAGGAACCATAGAGATAGTTTCCATAATTAGCTTCAACAACCGAAATAAAACCATCCCCATAAATGCTGCTATTGGTACGCCCGCCATATTTAGGTTGAAACGCCGTGGAAGTTGTAGGGAAATTTGTAGCAGTTGTAAAGCCTGCGATATAAATACGGTCATTGTTGTCAACCACCGCCTTAGTTACATATGTTCCATGACTTCCAGTATCTCCCCCAAGGTAGGTACTGAAAATGAGTTGTTTGCCATCCGGGGATAGTTGTGTTACAAACCCTTTGTAAAAACTGTTGTTCGAAGGGCCAATGGAGTCAATGGCGTTTTTTAAGGGAAAATCCGGGGAAGAAGTGATTCCGGCCAAAACGAGATCTCCGCTACGGGTCAGTGCAAATTCGGATGCAAAATCAAGCACCGACCCTCCCAGATAGGTGAAGAAGAGGATACTATCTCCATCTTTATTCAGTTTGCAAAGAAAACCATCGACATTACCATTGAAACTGCTGTCGTAAACACCAATTTGGTCTGGAAAATATTCGGATGTGAAACCCGAAATAAAGCAATTGAAATCGTCGTCAAAATCTACAGAAGTAATCCAGCTTAATTTGAGAGGGAAATTCGAATTGGCCTTTTTATCCGAATAGAAGTAAGTGCTCCAATCAACATATAAGGGGTCGATAATGAGCGCAAAATTCGGATTGTATGCACCTCTGACTTTAAATGAAAGCTCGGTCCCGTTCAACTGATAAACAATGTCAACGGGTATTTTGGTGTCGTTTGAACGTTGATAGGAAATAGGTGGATCTTCCGTGAATTCTCCCCATGCCGTATAGACGAGCAGTTGGCCGTTCTTCCCAATGGCAAGGGAATCCACACCATTGTAGAGCAACTTGATGTTTGAAATTTCTGCTCCAGGGGCTACGTGAATGTCGTACTTTACAGCTCCATTCGGCGAAGTGTAGAACATAAAATCAACCCCATCATACAAATTTTTATAGGCGACTTCAGAATAAGATTCTATGGATTGAGCAATCGGATTGCCGGCACCGAAATAGTTGACCGACCTTTCAAACTTCTTTCTACCAATTGGATACACTTTGTTGGAGTGCAGGGGTGTCACATCCCAAACCAGGTATTCGCTTTGGCTAAAATTGAATTGCTCGAAGTCAGATATATTGACACTTTGCTGAGGCTCTGATCGTCTGAGAGCGAACGAGAACCTGTCCGGGAAAAGTGAAATGGCTTTGTTTCCGTCAATCAATCTGAATGTTGCTTCCGATGCCCATTGTCCCTTGTTTTCTTCAAAGAACCTCAATGGACTATTCAATGGAGGCAAAGCTGAGGAATCAAACGATGCCGAACTTTGCTGTGCCAATGTGTTCGATGGAATTGCGGCAGAGAAAAGCAGAAAGCTGAAAATATATCTTGAAGCGATATTTTGAAGCCGTGAGAACAATCTTCTTGCATATTTCCAATTGAATAATGGAATTCTGTTGCTGTTATAATCAGATATAGACGGACGGTTGACCAAATGAAAAACAGGTTCAATAATTCTATTTAAATAATAGGAGTTCTGTCCTGGAGAACTGGTTCAATTGTCTTGAATAGCGCCATAACTCCATGCCGAGTGTTCTGATGATAGTTTCAGTTGAATGTGAGCGTGGCACCGGTTACATCCGGACATCCTAAACCGGGGTTAGGTGTCCAGGAATAATTGGTCGTATTTCCACTTCCACATTCAGTAAATGAACCTGAATACACTCCACTGCCCGGACCTATTGCAATTGAAGTTGGTGTACCACATGCGTTCGGACATCCATGATTGAGAACAGTGACAGAAACAATATAGGTAACACACGGAGTTAAGGTGGTGCTGTTGCCACTCGCCAAATTCCGATAAACACAAGTCTGAATCACTCCGGGTCCTGAGCAACTATTGTCCTCTGAGGTATTGTTGATACAAATGTCGTACGCACTATTGTTCACTACCAATACGCTTGTATAACCGATCTGTGCATGAATGGACGAACTCAAAAATAGCAAAACAAGGAGAAACGAAAACTTCATAGTGTATCGAATATACAGAAAGGTAAGAACATGTTCAACAGGGTTGAATCGAACATTTGAAATTATGACAAATACTTTGAGTTTAACCCACCATTGGATTTTCAAAGCACTTGCCCCATTCCGGCTTAAACCTTTACCCCAAACCGACCTGTTTTTAAATTGGAATTGAATTCTTTCTTGTTAAAGCTGTCCAGAAAGATAAGGAGACTTCGGTCTCATTGCTCAGTAAAACAATCCTTAAGAGCTGTTTTCGACCAGTTGTGCATTTTTCAATGTAAATGATCATTCATCAGTCCATCGTCCCAGATTGCATTTTACGTGTACGACCTTCAATTGGGATGTGTCAATGAAGTTCTCAATGGAGCGTAGAGTGTGAATCATTGGTTTCCCAAAGTACATTGCCCAAAAAGATACTATGCAAACATCAAAGTCATTATCCATGATGGAACTGAATTTTTGAGGGTCATTTGTGAAAGCTGATAATTTATACAAATCCAATTTTTTAGACATCTGATTGTTTGAAATAGAATCGGTGTTCAAATTCACAAGATGCTCGTTAATGTATCCATAGCAAATGGACCAGTTATAAATGGGTTTGCCAGAATTGTTGAAGAACCGGACCTGATAGGGTCGTGCTTCAAGGGTATCCATGGTATAAAGGGGATATTCTGTTGTCCAGAAATGATTTGCGGACTTGCCACGTATTTGAAACATGTAGGATGTGTCTAAATCATGTCTGAGCAAATAATTTATTTGCTTGTGCATTTTCTCGTCTACAGGTTGGGATGATCCATATTTCAGTTTCATGTACAATGAACATGAAGCGTTCGAAAATATTAACCATATTAAAACTAACTTTTTCACGGGATCAATACTTGATTAAGCATCCTAGACTACATCTGGGATAGTTCCACCGTTACTATCGATGTATGCGAATTGATTAATAGAGAGTTACATCTACCACTGCAGTGCGATAAGGGTTGCTGCTATAATCCAAAGTGTATGCACCAGCATCAATTACAATCGAGTC
This sequence comes from Flavobacteriales bacterium, assembly GCA_020635435.1. GTDB lineage: Bacteria > Bacteroidota > Bacteroidia > NS11-12g > UBA9320 > VMDK01. Next base: position 609,234 of record JACJZU010000001.1, on the reverse strand, counting down.
ATATCCCATGTATTGACTCAGTTCGTCACCGATATTCCAATCATTTGGAAAATGAGATTTGCCGTCACCTGGATCTTCATCAGCTGGTTCTGCCCAAGCCATTGTCATCTGATTGACGGCTAAAGTGAGTGTGCATTCACGCCATCCCGAATCGTGAGCTCCAACGGGTAGATTTGTCTTCTTTTTCCCTTTCGATTGCCAACATATTCCCGGGCAAGGCCCGCAAGGCATGTCCCCGCTACAAGTCTGTGGAGGTGTTTCTGTGTTGCCCTTTTTAAAACCGGCTTCGTATGTATCAACTTTTATAAATTCGGTTGTCAAATCACGATCTTCAATTGTGATGAAACTTTCACCATATGAATAAAGGAAAAAGCCTAAAGCAAGGGCAAATATTGCCATCGTTATTCTTGATATTTTTCATATATTATTCCGAATATAAGAAAACTCGGGGTTAATGCAAATATTTCGATATAATAGTTTGGGCACTAATCACAAGTTTGAATACGTCTTGCGCCGATATTGGCGAACTTTTGTACTAACTGCACGTCAGTTTTCAATGAGAACATGTATTGCCAATACTATCAATATAAAATACTTGCTGCAATTCTTATATTGCTTTTCAATCCCAATATTATGACAAATACCTCCGAGTAAACCCAAAGCAGCATCCCGCCCCTTAGCGCATCAAATGCAGCATCCCTTTGACCGATTCACTTCTTGTGGCATTCCAGAATCGTATATGATAGAAATACACATCCGCAGGGCAATCTTCTCCCTTCGTTTTACCGTTCCAGGGGCTGTTCAGACCTTTGTAAAGCAGTTGTCCGGTTCCGCTGTAAATGGAAATTTCCCAATCGTATCCAAAACCGAAAGGACCAAAAACATCGTTTAAGGCATCGCCGTTGGGGGAGAAGGCGTTGGGGATGAAGAAGAAGGGTTCGGGGTTGAGGTCGAACAGGGAATCGGCCACGACCACGCATCCGTTGGAATCGGTGAGCTCGAGTTGCACGCGCAGTTGGGTTTTGCCGTCGAACAGGTGCTTGAGGATCGGTGCGGTATCGGCCTGAGATCCGGATACCCACCATTTCCGGGTGATGGGCCTGAAATTGGCGTTGTAGCCGAAGCTGAAGGCCCCGTTTCCATTGCTTTGCAGGGTGAGTGCCGATACGATCGGCTCGGGATATACAAAGACCCGGCGCGCAGCCGTGGTATCGATGCAGGTGCCATCGTTCCAGATGCATTGTATGCGGTAGGTACCGCTGCCAAAGCTTCGCTTGAAGGAGGCGCTGCTGGAAACCTCCGACCCATTGATGGACCAGATGCGGTTTGTAGAGGGATCGGGGGAGAGTTGGAAGGTCAGATCCAAGGGCGGACAGGCGCTGGTGTCACCGGGGTAGATGTTCACTTGAGGATCGGCCGGGAACTGCACATGGAAGCTGCGTTCAGGAGCCGGGCAATAAGCGGCCGAACTCCCCAGTGCCCGGAAATGGATCGCTAAGCCGCGATCGGATGGGTGTGGGATGTATCGGGGTGGATTGCCGGAGAAAACGAAGGAACCGGCTCCGGAGTGCGTCCAGCTGAGGTCGTTGAATCGGTTTTGAACGGCACTCAGATCCAGATGTTCGGTATTCCAGCACAGAACCCCGGGCAGTTGACCGGATATGGAATCGGCGCGTTCGATGAAGATCTGCAGGGAATCACTGGCCCGGCATCGGTTGGAATCGCTCACCACAGCCCCGCGTACAAAAGGACCGTGAAAGCGCAAGGCAGGGTCATAGCTCTCGGGTTCTGAGATCCGGTCGAGGTTGTTGAACCATTGAATGGTTTGAAACTGTCCGGTGAGCTGAAGTGTTTGAGGCAGATCTGCCGAACAGAGGGTGTCGTTGATGTTGAAGGCGATCTGCGGCAGGGGCAGAGGCCTGAGTGTATCGGTGAGGGTATGGGAGCAGCTTAGCCCCAGAGCGGTAAACCGGATCTGTAGGCTGATCGCTTTGGTTCGATCGAGCAGCACACGGGCCGTATCGCCGGCTTGGGATGTGTTTGAATGGTTCCAAAGCAGGGACTGCACCGAATCGGTTGCCGTATGCCGGAAGGCCAGGCGAACCCGCTCGTTCAAACAGGGTGGATCCATCAGTTGGAAGGCCGTGTCGGTCAGGGGCCGGGCATGGGCGGACAATGCCGCTGAGGAGATGCAGCCATTGGGTGCAGTAAGTTGTACGGATGCATGGAAAGGAGCCACCAGATCGCGGACACTGTCTGTTTGGTTCCCGTCGTGCCATTGGAAGGGCAAACGACTCAGACTAGCGGGCAGTTTGAGCTGCAGGGAGGTGTATGGGCACAGGGTGGTATCGTTTCCGATGCTGAAGGGGAGCGTATCGAGTTTGTGGATGGAAATGGAGTCGATATCGGCACAACCGGCCGGGGTATAGCTATATAGAACCAGGAGTCCGGGTTTGCAGGTGGAAAAGGTATCTACGGTTTGTATGACTGAACCGTTGTCCCATTGGAATCGGGTACTTGCCGAATCGGAATGGGGAATGATGCGCAGGCATTGGTTTTGGCACAGATTGGTATCCCGGGGGATCTCAACGCGGAACCCGGCTTGCATAAAGAGGGTAGTATCGGCAAAATGGGGGAACTCGAAGAGTGGATTGCGGGCGATGCGTTCCACGACGAAGGTGTCGGAATAGGGGGCAAGCAGCACGACCTGTTCGCCTTGTTTGGAGTCGAGCAGCTGGCCCGAACGGCTGCGCAGGTTCCAGGTGAAGGACCAGGTTCCGGGCGTGGAGAAATGAGGCGCCGAGAGGTGAATGCGGTTGCACAGGATGCTGTCGGGCACGATGGGTACCGAGGGGCGTGGATGGACGAAGAATTGAATGGTGTGGGAATTGGTTTGGCCGCCGTAAATATTATTGTTCATAGTTGGTGCAATCCCGATCAGAGAATCGGAGGTTACATAGAGTGTAAGCAAATGGGCTTGTGAACGGGCCTGTTGTGGAGTAGGCACCCATTGGAGTTCGAGTGATTTGTTGCTCTTGGTGCTATCAACAACGCGGATGGTGCTGTTATCAAATACGCGATTCCAGCGCAATTGGTTGAAGTATTTCGAGCCGAGATTGGCATGCGAAGCTTCGGTCGTGTGAAATACCTTGTGCAGGGAGTCTCCTGAAAAGAGATGTACCGATTTGGACACATTCGAAAAACGGGAGGCGCAATTGAGATAAGAGTTGCCGAGGCGATAAGGCCAACCGGGATCAAGAAAAAAGAGGTACCATTTGAAATATTCCCCAATTTTTATCCATTGCCCTTGTTTATTCTTCTTATACTCCACGATGCGAAAAGAGTAAGGGAATTGTTCTTTGTCTTTATTTTGAAAATTCTGGAAAGAGACAAAGGAGTTTCCGGTTTCGGGGAAGGTGTACATACCGGTTTGGGGGTATGTATAGCGCAGCGGGTCGCATTTGGAGGGGCTTAGAGGGCAGTACAGTTTTATGGGGTATTGTTCGGAATAACCTGAGACCCACTTGGGGTCACTAAGACCGGCATTCGTACCGCCAATAAGGAATACATGGTGCGGTTTTCCATCTTTGGTTCCAAATGGGAAGTTTCGTGATTTACTAAAGGAGTGCACCGGTATGTCGTAGAATATTTCTAAGCTATCATCATCTGTGTCATAGGCCCCGGGACTAAAGATCTGAATATCGCGTGTGCGTCCGAGGGAGATCGTATCGAGAAAAGGGCCTTTATTAGTGTTGAACCCATTATCCTGAAGATTTTTTTGATAAATGATGGCCGGATACAGGTTGGCATTGGATCGGTAAGGGTCGGAGGAATAGGTTCCAAAAGTCCACCACCAGGGTGGGAGGTGCTCTTCAAGAATACTACAATAGAAGTACAACTGCGAAGCCGTGTCCAGGCCGGTATACTGGGAATCGGTTACATCAATAATGGCCTGGGCTAATAACCTCCTTGGTTGGCGTAATGTATCAAAAGGGTTATTATCTAATTTTTCAATTGTCCAGAAATCCGGGTTTACTAAATAGATGTGGCTCTGATGATTCGGGTTACCAACATAGAAACGTATACGCGTCCCCTGTATTGGATGAAGAGCAATTTGATATCCATAAGTGTCGAAGGCCCGGACCAGATAGCGTCCTTTTCCCAAAACATCGACGCTGAGATGTGCATTGTCTTGTTGAGCAATTCCGGATATTGGTAGAATAAGCCAAAACAGCAGCAGCAAAGTGTACCTATTCATGGCCCCACTTTTTAACCAACCGTGTGCCTGTTTCACCTTCAAATAGGATGATGTAAACCCCGGGAGGCAGACTGCGCCATTTGGCCGATTTCTTTATTTCGTCGGGTTCAGAACGAAAGAGCAGTTTGCCTAATAGGTCGTATACAGAACAGGAGGTTATCTCGATAGGAAGGACAACTTCTTCCGAAATTGAATGGAGCGGAATCATTTCCGGTGCCGGTTCGTAACCGCTCAGTGTCGAATCGCAGGTGAAACCAAGGGAATTATATATTGTCGAATCGATATATGGCGAATCTACTGTTGAGTACCAGTGGATATAACTGGTCAAGGCGGACAGAGAAAAACCTGAAGAAAGATTAAAAACAGTGTCTATCTCGGCTTCATGGTAGTAACAAGCCGCCGTGTCGATTGCGTAATACAGGGATGGGTAATATTGGGGATAGGTAGAATGGGTAAAAGTATCTCGATAAACCAAAGGGCCTGAATTGTGTGGAACCGTACAGGCGAGGTCCAACGAGTCGCAGTAAACCCAGCTACTTCCGGCGTAGATGACAGGTGAGAAAAGGGCATTCGGAGTTGTCGTGGCCAAACAAGATGTTTGCCAGATTGCTAAATCGTTATAATAGGAATTTGTGTTTTTATACGTGTGTCCCAAATAACCATCTACATCCAGTAAAGTGGAATAACCGTCGTTATCAGCTGTAAGATAATAATACTTGATGACCGTGTCCATAGTGCTTTTCTCCAGAACGGTGACAACAGGCAACAATTCATCTACACTGCTCAGGTAGCCCATGCCGCAGGTGTAGACAAAATGTTCGTCGACAAAGATATTCGTCATATACTGAGAAGGCAGGTGTGCCCCACCATCGGGATTATACTCCTGATTGAGGTTCCCATTTGATAAGTTCATTTCAGCGAGGTTAACCGGTAATGGTCCTCCTCCCAATGATGTAATCCAATTCACCGCTGCATAAACTTTCATTTCCGCAGTATCAATGGCAAAGTCGGGTACAGTAAAATGCTCTGGATTCCCGCTACTATTCTGCTTAAACTTCTTCTCCCAAACGATATTCAACGCCGAATCGATTCGTGCAATATACCCGGCCGATATACCCACAGACCCATAAGCCGTGCACATGGGGTCGTCGCTGATATTCTCGGTCACACTACCCGAAATGATGAACTGATTCACGCCCGGAACTTTCTTGATCTTCCCAAGTGCATCAAAATAAGAATCCGATCCCAACAGCGGCGGCACAGTCGGTACAATGGTATAGTTCGCGCTCAGGGTCATGCAACTTGTTTCAGCAAAGCTTGTATCGAGTTTGGCCACCCGACCCATTTTACGTCCGCAAGACACACATTCGAAATCGTCGGATTGTACCCCGGCCACTAAATATTCATCAACGCCTTTGCAAATAGAAAGCGGCACAAAGCCCATGGTTCCGTTGTTGATGGTACCCCGATGTGTTTTGGTAACATTGCCCAGGGTGTCGATTTCCATGTAGAAAGGGTGCTGCAGTCCCTCATGCCTCAGGGAGGTATTGGTGGAGGGTTGCCAAGCCCCGCAGATCACATACCCGGTATTATTCAGATTGGTGGTAATGGCAAAAGGTGTGGTGGAGATCGGGAAAGTTGCTTCCAGGAGCCCATAATCGTAACTCCAGTTTTGAATGTTTCCCTCCAGATCGGTAGCAATGAGCCGTATCTGCCAGTACTCGCGGGTTCCATCGGATTTTACCACGGCCGACATAAGTATGAACCCATCGTTGTTGGTGTTTTGGATAACTACAAAATTCTTGAACCGCTCGGTGGCAATGGTGGCGCCGTTCTGGGTTCGCACATAGGCTTTGAAATGGGCTTGGGACGATATGGATCCAAGGGTTAACAGCATGAAAAACTGGGTTTTGACACCCGAATCGCGCAGCCGCTTAACAGAGCGTTGGAGCGTTGGAGCGTTGGAGCGTTGGAGCGTTGGAGCGTTGGAATGAGTTTTCATAGTGAATCGAATTTACACCAAAGCGCGGAAATGTTCAAGAGGGCAGAATTGAACAGTTGAAATTATGACAAATACATCCGTCATGATCCTACCGCCCTTACCGCATCAAATGCAACATCCCTTTGACCGATTCACTTCTTGTGGCATTCCAGAATCGTATATGATAGAAATACACATCCGCAGGGCAATCTTCTCCCTTCGTTTTACCGTTCCAGGGGCTGTTCAGACCTTTGTAGAGCAGTTGTCCGGTTCCGCTGTAAATGGAAATTTCCCAATCGTATCCAAAACCGAAAGGACCAAAAACATCGTTTAAGGCATCGCCGTTGGGGGAGAAGGCGTTGGGGATGAAGAAGAAGGGTTCGGGGTTGAGGTCGAACAGGGAATCGGCCACGACCACGCATCCGTTGGAATCGGTGAGCTCGAGTTGCACGCGCAGTTGGGTTTTGCCGTCGAACAGGTGCTTGAGGATCGGTGCGGTATCGGCCTGAGATCCGGATACCCACCATTTCCGGGTGATGGGCCTGAAATTGGCGTTGTAGCCGAAGCTGAAGGCCCCGTTTCCATTGCTTTGCAGGGTGAGTGCCGATACGATCGGCTCGGGATATACAAAGACCCGGCGCGCAGCCGTGGTATCGATGCAGGTGCCATCGTTCCAGATGCATTGTATGCGGTAGGTACCGCTGCCAAAGCTTCGCTTGAAGGAGGCGCTGCTGGAAACCTCCGACCCATTGATGGACCAGATGCGGTTTGTAGAGGGATCGGGGGAGAGTTGGAAGGTCAGATCCAAGGGCGGACAGGCGCTGGTGTCACCGGGGTAGATGTTCACTTGAGGATCGGCCGGGAACTGCACATGGAAGCTGCGTTCAGGAGCCGGGCAATAAGCGGCCGAACTCCCCAGTGCCCGGAAATGGATCGCTAAGCCGCGATCGGATGGGTGTGGGATGTATCGGGGTGGATTGCCGGAGAAAACGAAGGAACCGGCTCCGGAGTGCGTCCAGCTGAGGTCGTTGAATCGGTTTTGAACGGCACTCAGATCCAGATGTTCGGTATTCCAGCACAGAACCCCGGGCAGTTGACCGGATATGGAATCGGCGCGTTCGATGAAGATCTGCAGGGAATCACTGGCCCGGCATCGGTTGGAATCGCTCACCACAGCCCCGCGTACAAAAGGACCGTGAAAGCGCAAGGCAGGGTCATAGCTCTCGGGTTCTGAGATCCGGTCGAGGTTGTTGAACCATTGAATGGTTTGAAACTGTCCGGTGAGCTGAAGTGTTTGAGGCAGATCTGCCGAACAGAGGGTGTCGTTGATGTTGAAGGCGATCTGCGGCAGGGGCAGAGGCCTGAGTGTATCGGTGAGGGTATGGGAGCAGCTTAGCCCCAGAGCGGTAAACCGGATCTGTAGGCTGATCGCTTTGGTTCGATCGAGCAGCACACGGGCCGTATCGCCGGCTTGGGATGTGTTTGAATGGTTCCAAAGCAGGGACTGCACCGAATCGGTTGCCGTATGCCGGAAGGCCAGGCGAACCCGCTCGTTCAAACAGGGTGGATCCATCAGTTGGAAGGCCGTGTCGGTCAGGGGCCGGGCATGGGCGGACAATGCCGCTGAGGAGATGCAGCCATTGGGTGCAGTAAGTTGTACGGATGCATGGAAAGGAGCCACCAGATCGCGGACACTGTCTGTTTGGTTCCCGTCGTGCCATTGGAAGGGCAAACGACTCAGACTAGCGGGCAGTTTGAGCTGCAGGGAGGTGTATGGGCACAGGGTGGTATCGTTTCCGATGCTGAAGGGGAGCGTATCGAGTTTGTGGATGGAAATGGAGTCGATATCGGCACAACCGGCCGGGGTATAGCTATATAGAACCAGGAGTCCGGGTTTGCAGGTGGAAAAGGTATCTACGGTTTGTATGACTGAACCGTTGTCCCATTGGAATCGGGTACTTGCCGAATCGGAATGGGGAATGATCTGCAGGCATTGGTTTTGGCACAGATTGGTGTCCCGGGGGATCTCAACGCGGAACCCGGCTTGCATAAAGAGGGTAGTATCGGCAAAATGGGGGAACTCGAAGAGTGGATTTCGGGCGATGCGTTCCACGACGAAGGTGTCGGAATAGGGGGCAAGCAGCACGACCTGTTCGCCTTGCTTGGAGTCGAGCAGCAGGCCCGAACGGCTGCGCAGGTTCCAGGTGAAGGACCAGGTTCCGGGCGTGGAGAAATGAGGCGCCGAGAGGTGAATGCGGTTACACAGGATGCTATCGGGCACGATGGGTACCGAGGGGCGGGGGTGGACGAAGAATTGAATGGTGTGGGAATTGATTTGGCCGGACAAGCTGTTGAATCTGAAATTGGAATGTCCTATGAGCGAATCGGACTGAACATATAAGGTAAGCAAATGGGCTTGTGAACGTGCTTGTTGTGGAGTAGGCACCCATTTGAGTTCGAGTGATTTGTTGCTCTTGGTGCTATCGACAACGCGGATGGAGCTATTTGTAAATACCCGATTCCAGCGCAATTGGTTGAAGTATTTGGAACCCAACATACTATGGGAAGCCTCCGTAGTATGAAAGACTTTGCGTAAGGAGTCTCCCGGCATCAGGTGGATCGCTTTAGGAAGGTTTTCAAACCGCGACGCGTGATTTCTGTAAGAGTTTCCTAATCGACGGGAACCGGGCCAATCCAGCCAGAACAAGTACCACTTGAAGTACTCTCCAACAGGTATCCATTTGCCTTGCTTGTTTTTCTTGTACTCAATTACCCGAAAGCAGTAAGGGAATTGGTTTTTGTCTCCGCTTTGAAAATCTTGAAAAGTGACAAAGGAGTTTCCGGTTTCGGGGAAGGTGTACATACCGGTTTGGGGGTATGTATAGCGCAGCGGGTCGCATTTGGAGGGGCCTAGAGGGCAGTAGAGTTTTATAGGGTATTGTTCGGAATAACCGGAGACCCACTTGGGGTCACTAAGACCGGCATTCGTACCGCCAATAAGGAATACATGGTGCGGTTTTCCATCTTTGGTTCCAAATGGGAAGTTTCGTGATTGACTAAAGGAGTGCACCGGTATGTCGTAGAATATTTCTAAGCTATCATCGTCGGTATCATAGGCCCCGGGACTAAAGATTTGAATATCGCGTGTGCGTCCGAGAGAGATCGTATCGAGAAAAGGGCCTTTATTCGTGTTGAACCCATTATCCTGAAGATTTTTTTGATAAATGATGGCCGGATACAGGTTGATATTGGATCGGTAAGGGTCGGAGGAATAGGTTCCAAAAGTCCACCACCAGCCAGGGAGGTGCTTTTCAAGAATACTACAATAGAAGTACAACTGCGAAGCCGTGTCCAGGCCGGTATACTGAGAATCGGTTACATCTATAATGGCCTGGGCTAATAACCTCCTAGGTTGGAATACTGTGTCCAAAGGGTCTTTATCCAATTTTTCAATTGTCCAGAAATCCGGGTTTACTAAATAGATGTGGCTCTGATGATTCGGGTTACCAACATAGAAACGTATACGCGTCCCCTGTATTGGATGAAGAGCAATTTGATTCCCATAAGTGTCGAAGGCCCGGACCAGATAGTGCCCTTTTCCCAAAACATCGACGCTGAGATGTGCATTGTCTTGTTGAGCAATTGCTGAGATTGGTAGAATAAGCCAAAACAGCAGCAGCAAAGCGTGCCTATTCATGGACCCACTTTTTAACCATCCGTGTGCCTGTTTCACCTTCAAATAGGATGATGTATACCCCGGGAGGTAAACTGTGCCAATCTGCCGATTTCTTTATTTCGTAGGGTTCAGAACGAAAGAGCAGTTTGCCTAATAGGTCGTATACAGAACAGGAGGTTATCTCAATAGGAAGGACAACGTCTTCCGAAATTGAATGGAGCGGAATCATTTCCGATGCCGGTTCGTAACCGCTCAGTGTTGAATCGCAGGTGAAACCAAGAGCGTTATAGATGGTAGAATCGATATACGGCGAATCTACTGTTGAGTACCAATGGATATAACTGGTCAAGGCGGATAAAGAAAAACCTGAAGAAAGATTAAAAACAGTGTCTAGCTCAACTTCATGGTAGTAACAAGCCACCGTATCGATCGAGTAATACAGGGAAGGGTAATATTGGGGATAGGTAGAATGGGCAAAAGTATCTCGATAGACCAAGGGACCTGAATTGTGTGGAACCGTACAGGCTAAATCCATAGAATCATTATAAACCCAACAGCTTGCTGAGTAAATAATAGGTGAGTGAAGATTGGATGCTTTCTTGGTTATTTTACAGGTGTCTTCCCAAATTACAACATCGTTATAATAGGAATTTGTGTTTTTATACGTGTGCCCCAAATAACAATCCACATCCAGTAAAGTTGAATAACCGTCGTTGTCAGCTGTAAGATAATAATACTTGATGACCGTGTCCATAGTGCTTTTCTCCAGAACGGTGACAACAGGCAACAATTCATCTACACTGCTCAGGTAGCCCAAACCGCAGGCGTATACAAAATATTCATCGACAAAGATATTCGTCATATACTGTGAAGGCAGGTGTCCCCCACCATCGGGATTATACTCCTGATTGAGGTTCCCATTTGATAAGTTCATTTCAGCGAGATTAACAGGTAATGGTCCTCCTATCAATGATGTAACCCAATTCACCGCTGCATAAACTTTCATTTCCGCAGTATCAATGGCAAAGTCGGGTACCGTAAAATGCTCCGGATTCCCGCTACTGTTTTGCTTAAACTTCTTCTCCCAAACAATATTCAATGCCGAATCGATTCGTGCAATATACCCGGCTGATATACCCACCGACCCATAGGCCGTGCACATGGGATCGTCGCTGATATTCTCGGTCACACTACCCGAAATAATGAACTGATTCACGCCCGGAACTTTCTTGATCTTCCCTAAAGCATCAAAATAAGAATCCGATCCATGCAGCGGCGGCACGGTCGGCACAATGGTGTAGTTCGAGCTCAGGGTCATGCAACTTGTTTCGGCAAAGCTTGTATCGAGTTTAGCCACCCGGCCCATTTTACGTCCGCATGAAACACATTCGAAATCGTCGGATTGTACCCCGGCCACTAAGTATTCATCAACGCCTGTACAAATGGAAAGTGGCACAAAGCCCATGGTTCCGTTGTTGATGGTACCCCGATGTGTTTTGGTAACATTGCCCAGGGTGTCGATTTCCATGTAGAAAGGGTGCTGCAGTCCCTCATGCCTCAGGGAGGTATTGGTGGAGGGTTGCCAGGCCCCGCAGATCACATACCCGGTATTATTCAGATTAGTGGTAATGGCAAAAGGTGTGGTGGAGATCGGGAAAGTTGCTTCCAGGAGCCCATAATCGTAACTCCAGTTTTGAATGTTTCCTTGAAGGTCGGTAGCAATGAGCCGTATCTGCCAGTACTCGCGGGTTCCATTGGATTTAACCACGGCCGACATGAGTATGAACCCGTCGTTGTTGGTGTTCTGGATAACTACAAAATTCTTGAACAGCTCGGTGGCAATGGTGGCGCCGTTCTGGGTTCGCACATAGGCTTTGAAATGGGCTTGGGACGATATGGATCCAAGGGTTAACAGCATGAAAAACAGGGTTTTGATACCCGAATCGCGCAGCCGCTTAACAGAGCGTTGGAGCGTTGGAGCGTTGGAATGTTGGAATGTTGGAATGTTGGAATGTTGGAATGTTGGAATGAGTTTTCATAGTGAATCGAATTTACACAAAGGCGCGGAAATGTTCAAGAGGGCAGAATTGAACAGTTGAAATTATGACAAATACCTCCGAGTAAGCCCTATGAAGCATCCCGCCCCTTAGCGCATCAAATGCAACATCCCCTTGACCGATTCACTGCTTGTGGCATTCCAGAATCGTATATGATAGAAATACACATCCGTCGGGCAATCTTCTCCCTTCGTTTTACCGTTCCAGGGGCTGTTCAGACCTTTGTAAAGCAGTTGTCCGGTTCCGCTGTAAATGGAAATTTCCCAATCGTATCCAAAACCGAAAGGACCAAAAACATCGTTTAAGGCATCGCCGTTGGGGGAGAAGGCGTTGGGGATGAAGAAGAAGGGTTCAGGGTTGAGGTCGAACAGGGAATCGGCCACGACCACGCATCCGTTGGAATCGGTGAGCTCGAGTTGCACGCGCAGTTGGGTTTTGCCGTCGAACAGGTGCTTGAGGATCGGTGCGGTATCGGCCTGAGATCCGGATACCCACCATTTCCGGGTGATGGGCCTGAAATTGGCGTTGTAGCCGAAGCTGAAGGCCCCGTTTCCATTGCTTTGCAGGGTGAGTGCCGATACGATCGGCTCGGGATATCTAAAGACCCGGCGCGCAGCCGTGGTATCGATGCAGGTGCCATCGTTCCAGATGCATTGTATGCGGTAGGTACCGCTGCCAAAAGCTTCGCTTGAAGGAGGTGCTGCTGGAAACCTCCGACCCATTGATGGACCAGATGCGGTTTGTAGAGGGATCGGGGGGAGAGTTGGAAGGTCAGAACCAAGGGCGGACAGGCGCTGGTGTCACCGGGGTAGATGTTCGCTTGAGGATCGGCCGGGAACTGCACATGGAAGCTGCGTTCAGGAGCCGGGCAATAAGCGGCCGAACTCCCAGTGCCGGAAATGGATCGCTAAGCCGCGATCGGATGGGTGTGGGATGTATCGGGGTGGATTGCCGGAGAAAAACGAAGGAACCGGCTCCGGAGTGCGTCCAGCTGAGGTCGTTGAATCGGTTTTGAACGGCACTCAGATCCAGATGTTCGGTATTCCAGCACAGAACCCCGGGCAGTTGACCGGATATGGAATCGGCGCGTTCGATGAAGATCTGCAGGGAATCACTGGCCCGGCATCGGTTGGAATCGCTCACCACAGCCCCGCGTACAAAAGGACCGTGAAAGCGCAAGGCAGGGTCATAGCTCTCGGGTTCTGAGATCCGGTCGAGGTTGTTGAACCATTGAATGGTTTGAAACTGTCCGGTGAGCTGAAGTGTTTGAGGCAGATCTGCCGAACAGAGTGTGTCGTTGATGTTGAAGGTGATCTGCGGCAGGGGCAGAGGCCTGAGTGTATCGGTGAGGGTATGGGAGCAGCTTAGTCCCAGAGCGGTAAACCGGATCTGTAGGCTGATCGCTTTGGTTCGATCGAGCAGCACACGGGCCGTATCGCCGGCTTGGGATGTGTTTGAATGGTTCCAAAGCAGGGACTGCACCGAATCGGTTGCCGTATGCCGGAAGGCCAGGCGAACCCGCTCGTTCAAACAGGGTGGATCCATCAGTTGGAAGGCCGTGTCGGTCAGGGGCCGGGCATGGGCGGACAATGCCGCTGAGGAGATGCAGCCATTGGGTGCAGTAAGTTGTACGGATGCATGGAAAGGAGCCACCAGATCGCGGACACTGTCTGTTTGGTTCCCGTCGTGCCATTGGAAGGGCAAACGACTCAGACTAGCGGGCAGTTTGAGCTGCAGGGAGGTGTATGGGCACAGGGTGGTATCGTTTCCGATGCTGAAGGGGAGCGTATCGAGTTTGTGGATGGCAATGGAGTCGATATCGGCGCAACCGGCCGGGGTATAGCTGTAGAGCACCAGGAGTCCGGGTTTGCAGGTGGATAGGGTATCTACGGTTTGAATGACCGAACCGTTGTCCCATTGGAATCGGGTGTGGGCCGAATCGGAATGGGGAATGATCTGCAGGCATTGGTTTTGGCACAGATTGGTGTCCCGGGGTATCTCAACGCGGAAACCGGCCTGCATATAGAGGGTAGTATCGGTAAAATGGGGGAACTCAAAGAGTGGATTTCGGGCGATGCGTTCCACGACGAAGGTGTCGGAATAGGGGGCAAGCAGCACGACCTGTTCGCCTTGTTTGGAGTCGAGCAGCTGGCCCGAACGGCTGCGCAGGTTCCAGGTGAAGGACCAGGTTCCGGGCGTGGAGAAATGAGGCGCCGAGAGGTGAATGCGGTTGCACAGGATGCTGTCGGGCACGATGGGTACCGAGGGGCGGGGGTGGACGAAGAATTGAATGGTGTGGGAATTGATTTGGCCGGACAAGCTGTTGAATCTGAAATTGGAATGTCCTATGAGCGAGTCGGACTGTACGTATAAGGTAAGTAAATGGGGTTGAGAACGGGCCTGTTGCGGAGTAGGCACCCATTTGAGCTCGAGTGATTTGTTGCTTTTGGTGCTGTCAACAACTCGGATGGTGCTGTTATCAAATACGCGGTTCCAGCGCAATTGGTTGAAGTATTTCGAGCCGAGATTGGCATGCGAAGCTTCGGTCGTGTGAAATACCTTGTGCAGGGAGTCTCCTGAAAAGAGATGTACCGATTTGGGCACATTCGAAAAACGGGAGGCGCAATTGAGATATGAGTTGCCGAGGCGATAAGGCCAGCCGTGATCCAGCCAAAAGAGGTACCATTTGAAATATTCTCCAATGGGTATCCATTGCTTCTGTTTGTTTTTTTTGTATTCAACAACCCGAAAGCAGTAAAGGAAAAGTTCAGGGTCATCGTTTTTGTAATCCTGAAAAGTTACAAAGGTGTTGCCCGTTTCAGGAAGGAGTACATTCCAGTTTGAGGGTACGTGTGGCGGAGCGGTTGGCATCTGGAGATCCCTGCCGGGCAGTATAGTTTGATGGGGTAATTTGTTGAATAACCTGAAACCCATTCAGGTTCGATTAGGTAACTAATGGCGAAAGGAGAGAAACCAGGCTTACTGCCGAAGGGATAGTTCCGTGCCTTACTAAAGGAATGCGTCGGAATGTCGTAGAATACAGCTAAGCTATCGTCATCGGTGTCGTACACTCCAGGACTGAACATGGCGATGTCGCGGGTGGCTCCCAGGGATATGGTGTCCAAATTGGGCCCTTTGTTTGAGTCAAAGCTGTTGTCCTGAAGTTTTTTTTGGTAAACGATTGCCGGATACAAGTTGGAATTGGGGCGGTAGGTGTCCGCATCATAAGTGCATAATGTATAATATAGGGCCTGTAGGTTCGGATCGTTGAATCTAAAGTAAAAATGTAACACCGAGGCAGTGTCTAACCCAATAAATTGAGAGTCGGATACATCAATCTCAACTTGAGCAAGTAACATTCTAGGTTGACGCAATGGATCAACAGGGTCGACATCCAGTTTTGGATTTAAGAGCGAATCTGGTTTTATCTCATATAGGAGTTTCTGATTAGGATTCCCCACATAGAAATCAATTCTCCGCCCACCTGGGTGGGGGTATTGAGTTTGTAAACATTATAGGCGCGAATCAAATAGCGTCCTTTGCCCAAAACATCTACGGAAACGTGCGCATTGTCTAGTTGAGCCAGTGCAGTATTCAAGTAACTCAGGAATAAGACAATGCTTAAAATTGCCTTATTCATGGACCCACTTTTTAACCATCAATGTGCCCGCGTCACCCTCAAATTGGATGATGTATACCCAGGAGGCAGGCCGTGCCATTTGGCAGATTTCCTCAATTCGGAGGGTACAGAACGAAAGAGCAGTTTGCCTAAGAGGTCGTGTACAGAACAGGATGTTATGTGAATAGGAAGCACAACTTCTTCCGAAATTGAATGGATCGGAAACATTTCTGATGCCGGTTCGTAACCGCTCAATGTAGAATCGCAGGTGAAACCAAGAGCGTTATAGATGGTAGAATCGATGTAAGGAGAATCAACTGTTGAATATGAGTGTAAATACCCATTTAAAGTTGAAACGGAAGTGCCGGAATAGAATTCAACAATATGTTCAAGTGTGGTATCTGTGTAGTAACAAGCCGCTGTGTCGATTGCGTAATAGAGGATGGGTAATATTGGGGATAAGTAGAATGTGTAAAAGTATCTCGATAAACCAAGGGGCCGGATTTTTGCGGTACTGTACAAGCAAGGTCCATCGAATCAATATATACCCAACTACTAGGGACATAGCAAACCGGACTGAACAACCTGTTGTTGTGAGGAAGCTTCGTATTCGAGCATCCATCCAAGATAACCACGTCCTCAGATGTAGAATTGGTTTGCAAATAACTGGGACCGAGATAACAATTTAAATCTACCAGTGATGCATAACCGTTGTTGTTTGCTTGGAGATAAAAATACCGAAATACGGTGTCCAAAGTACTTTTTTTCAATACTGTCAGAACCGGCCACATTTCATCGATATTAGAACCATAACCTATTCCGGAGGCGTATACAAAGTTTTCATCAACATGGATGTTCGTCACGTAAGTTGAAGGCAGGTGTGAACCATCTGGGTATAATTCTGAGATGATGTTCCCATTTGAAAGATCAATTTCTGACAAATGAACAGGATGGGCTCCCCCTCCAATCGAAGTTATCCAGTTTGTAGCTGCAAATACTGTTGATTGTGAAGTATCAATGGCGAAATCTGGAACTGTGAAATGTTCAGGAATGCCGCCATTATTCTTTTTAAACTTCTTCTCCCAAACGACATTAAGAGCCGAATCAATGCGGGCTATATATCCGGCTGATATACCTACAGCACCGTTTGCCAGGCAAGGAATGCTATCACTGATATTCTCGGTCACACTGCCCGAAATAATGAACTGATTCACGCCCGGAACTTTCTTGATCTTCCCCAAAGCATCAAAATAAGAATCCGATCCGTGCAGCGGTGGCACAGTCGGCACAATGGTATAGTTCGAGCTCAGGGTCATGCAACTTGTTTCAGCAAAGCTTGTATCGAGTTTGGCCACCCGGCCCATTTTTCGTCCGCAGGAAACACATTCGAAATCGTCGGATTGTACCCCGGCCACCAGATACTCGTTGACGCCTTTGCAAATAGAAAGCGGCACAAAGCCCATGGTTCCGTTGTTGATGGTACCCCGATGTGTTTTGGTAACATTGCCCAGGGTGTCGATTTCCATGTAGAAAGGGTGCTGCAGTCCCTCATGCCTCAGGGAGGTATTGGTGGAGGGTTGCCAGGCCCCGCAGATCACATACCCGGTATTATTCAGATTAGTGGTAATGGCAAAAGGAGTGGTGGAGATCGGGGAAAGTTGCTTCCAGGAGCCCATAATCGTAACTCCAGTTTTGAATGTTTCCTTGAAGGTCGGTAGCAATGAGCCGTATCTGCCAGTACTCGCGGGTTCCATTGGATTTAACCACGGCCGACATGAGTATGAACCCGTCGTTGTTGGTGTTCTGGATAACTACAAAATTCTTGAACAGCTCGGTGGCAATGGTGGCGCCGTTCTGGGTTCGCACATAGGCTTTGAAATGGGCTTGGGACGATATGGATCCAAGGGTTAACAGCATGAAAAACAGGGTTTTGATACCCGAATCGCGCAGCCGCTTAACAGAGCGTTGGAGCGTTGGAGCGTTGGAATGTTGGAGCGTTGGAATGAGTTTTCATAGTGTAACGAATTTACACAAAGGCGCGGAAATGTTCAAGAGGGCAGAATCGAACAGTTGAAATTATGACAAATACCTCCGAGTAAGCCCTATGAAGCATCCCGCCCCTTAGCGCATCAAATGCAACATCCCTTTGACCGATTCACTGCTTGTGGCATTCCAGAATCGTATATGATAGAAATACACATCCGCAGGGCAATCTTCTCCCTTCGTTTTACCGTTCCAGGGGCTGTTCAGACCTTTGTAAAGCAGTTGTCCGGTTCCGCTGTAAATGGAAATTTCCCAATCGTATCCAAAACCGAAAGGACCAAAAACATCGTTTAAGGCATCTCCGTTGGGGGAGAAGGCGTTGGGGATGAAGAAGAAGGGTTCGGGGTTGAGGTCGAACAGGGAATCGGCCACGACCACGCATCCGTTGGAATCGGTGAGCTCGAGTTGCACGCGCAGTTGGGTTTTGCCGTCGAACAGGTGCTTGAGGATCGGTGCGGTATCGGCCTGAGATCCGGATACCCACCATTTCCGGGTGATGGGCCTGAAATTGGCGTTGTAGCCGAAGCTGAAGGCCCCGTTTCCATTGCTTTGCAGGGTGAGTGCCGATACGATCGGCTCGGGATATCAAAGACCCGGCGCGCAGCCGTGGTATCGATGCAGGTGCCATCGTTCCAGATGCATTGTATGCGGTAGGTACCGCTGCCAAAGCTTCGCTTGAAGGAGGCGCTGCTGGAAACCTCCGACCCATTGATGGACCAGATGCGGTTTGTAGAGGGATCGGGGGAGAGTTGGAAGGTCAGATCCAAGGGCGGACAGGCGCTGGTGTCACCGGGGTAGATGTTCACTTGAGGATCGGCCGGGAACTGCATGGAAGCTGCGTTCAGGAGCCGGGCAATAAGCGGCCGAACTCCCCAGTGCCGGAAATGGATCGCTAAGCCGCGATCGGATGGGTGTGGGATGTATCGGGGTGGATTGCCGGAGAAAACGAAGGAACCGGCTCCGGAGTGCGTCCAGCTGAGGTCGTTGAATCGGTTTTGAACGGCACTCAGATCCAGATGTTCGGTATTCCAGCACAGAACCCCGGGCAGTTGACCGGATATGGAATCGGCGCGTTCGATGAAGATCTGCAGGGAATCACTGGCCCGGCATCGGTTGGAATCGCTCACCACAGCCCCGCGTACAAAGGACCGTGAAAGCGCAAGGCAGGGTCATAGCTCTCGGGTTCTGAGATCCGGTCGAGGTTGTTGAACCATTGAATGGTTTGAAACTGTCCGGTGAGCTGAAGTGTTTGAGGCAGATCTGCCGAACAGAGGGTGTCGTTGATGTTGAAGGCGATCTGCGGCAGGGGCAGAGGCCTGAGTGTATCGGTGAGGGTATGGGAGCAGCTTAGCCCCAGAGCGGTAAACCGGATCTGTAGGCTGATCGCTTTGGTTCGATCGAGCAGCACACGGGCCGTATCGCCGGCTTGGGATGTGTTTGAATGGTTCCAAAGCAGGGACTGCACCGAATCGGTTGCCGTATGCCGGAAGGCCAGGCGAACCCGCTCGTTCAAACAGGGTGGATCCATCAGTTGGAAGGCCGTGTCGGTCAGGGGCCGGGCATGGGCGGACAATGCCGCTGAGGAGATGCAGCCATTGGGTGCAGTAAGTTGTACGGATGCATGGAAAGGAGTCGCCAGATCGCGGACACTGTCTGTTTGGTTCCCGTCGTGCCATTGGAAGGGCAAACGACTCAGACTATCGGGTAGTTTGAGCTGCAGGGAGGTGTATGGACAAAGGGTGGTATCGTTTCCGATGCTGAAGGGGAGCGTATCGAGTTTGTGGATGGAAATGGAGTCGATATCGGCACAACCGGCCGGGGTATAGCTATATAGAACCAGGAGTCCGGGTTTGCAGGTGGAAAAGGTATCTACGGTTTGTATGACTGAACCGTTGTCCCATTGGAATCGGGTACTTGCCGAATCGGAATGGGGAATGATGCGCAGGCATTGGTTTTGGCACAGATTGGTATCCCGGGGGATCTCAACGCGGAACCCGGCTTGCATAAAGAGGGTAGTATCGGCAAAATGGGGGAACTCGAAGAGTGGATTTCGGGCGATGCGTTCCACGACGAAGGTGTCGGAATAGGGGGCAAGCAGCACGACCTGTTCGCCTTGTTTGGAGTCGAGCAGCTGGCCCGAACGGCTGCGCAGGTTCCAGGTGAAGGACCAGGTTCCGGGCGTGGAGAAATGAGGAGCCGAGAGGTGAATGCGGTTACACAGGATGCTATCGGGCACGATGGGTACCGAGGGGCGGGGGTGGACGAAGAATTGAATGGTGTGGGAATTGATTTGGCCGGACAAGCTGTTGAATCTGAATACGGGATGACTGGAATATCCTATTACCGAGTCGGACCTTACATATAAGGTAAGTAAATGGGGTTGTGAACGGGCTTGTTGTGGAGTAGGAAGCCATTTGAGTTCAAGGGATTTGTTGCTTTCGGTGCTGTCAACAACGCGGATGGAACTGTTGTCAAGAATTCGATTCCAGCACAATTGGTTGAAGTATCTATAGCCATAGCCGCTTAGTGAGGCGTCTGTGGTGTGAATTACTTTATGCAAGGAATCTCCGTTGAAAAGATGGACGGAGTTCGGTACGTTGGAAAAGCGCGAGGCGCGATTCAGATACGAATTACCTAATTCATGATTGAACCCGGCTTGGAGATGGAAGAGTTGCCATTTAAAATACTCGCCTATACGGACCCATTCATTTTTATTGTTTCTCTTATACTCAACGATCCGGAAGCAGTATGGGAAATATAAAAAATCGTCCTTTTTGTAATCTTGAAAGGAAACGAAGGAGTTTCCGGTTTCGGGGAAGGTGTACATACCGGTTTGCGGGTATGTAAAGCGCAGTGGGTCGCATTTAGAGGGGCCCCGAGGGCAAAAGAGCTTGGTAGGGTACTTTTCCGAGTAACCCGAATTCCATCTTGGGTCAGCTAAAGTTTCTTTTTTGAACGGATTTCCATTTTCAGTTCCGAACAGGAGATTTCGCGATTTTAAAAAAGAATGTGTGGGTATGTCGTAGAAGATGGCAAGGCTGTCATCGTCGGTGTCATACACACCAGGGCTGAACATGGCAATGTCGCGGGTTACCCCGATAGAGATGGTGTCGAGAAACGGTCCATGATTATTGTCAAATCTATTGTTTTGAAGTGCTTTTTGATAAATAATCGCCGGATATAAATTTACGACATCTCGATACCAATAGCAATAATAGGTTGAATAAGTCTTGGTGATGGGTGGAATGCTACGGTCATTGATTCTACAAAACACATACAACTCGGAAGCAGTGTCCAGACCCGAAAAAGGAGGATCGGTGACATCAATTTTGACTTGTGCAAATAGCCTTAAATACAGTGGATTTAATTGATCTTTTACAATGGTGTCTATGGTCAATAAATCCGGGTTTACCTCATAAAGATGATCTTGCTGATTTGGATTTCCGATGTAGAAGTCCACTTTAGGGTCATTAAGTGAATAATCCGTGGATGAGTATGTGTCGTAGGCCCTAAGTAAATATTTACCTTTACCCATAACATCTACCGTAACATGCGCATTATCGATCTGGGAAAAAGTTAAACCAACCTGTGTCAAGCAAGTTAACAGAAAAAGAGCGTACCTATTCATGACTCCACTTTCTTACCATGACAGTACCTTCATCGCTTTCAAAATGAATAATATAAACTCCGTTTGGTAAGAGTTTCCATATTATTGATTTTTTCAATTCGGTGGGTTCTGCTCGGAATATAAACCGGCCCATCACATCATAAATCGAGCAGGAAATAATGGTTGGAATTTGTGTTGTGTTTGCTACGTTGGAATTTAAGTGTATAAGTTCCGCATCCGGTTCATGCCCGCTCAGAGTGGAATCGCAGCTGAATCCAAGTGTATTGTATATCGTAGAATCAATATACGGTGAATCAACAGATGAATACCAGTGTATGTAGCTGGTCAAGGTGGTAATTGAATATCCGGAATAAGGT
This sequence comes from Flavobacteriales bacterium, assembly GCA_020635435.1. Lineage (GTDB taxonomy): Bacteria > Bacteroidota > Bacteroidia > NS11-12g > UBA9320 > VMDK01. Next base: position 587,616 of record JACJZU010000001.1, on the reverse strand, counting down.
GTTGGTAGTGTGTCGAATTCTATTTCATTATAATAGCATGCTGCGCTATCAATGGCATAATATAAGGAAGGGAAGTATTGCGGATAAGTAGAATGTGTAAACGTGTCGCGGTATACCAATGGCCCGGAATTATGCGGTGCTATGCATGCCAAATCCATACTATCACAATATACCCAGCTACTTCCTGCATATATAACCGGACTATATGTCAGATCGGATTTTTGGGTTTGATTACAAGTTGGTGAAACTGTCTTATTAAAAACAACGATGTCCTCAAAATTTGTATTGGTGTTTATGTACCTGTGACCCAGATAACCATCCATTTCAAGCAAAGATGGATACCCCCCATTGTTGGCATGAAGGTAGAACGCTTTGACAATCGAATCCGGATTGTCCTTTTCTAAAATAATGATGTGCGGTAGAAGATGATTTCTCTCCGGACTTGCGTTCATGGTATCATTCGCAAAGCCGCATGCGTATACATAGTTGTTGTCGAAATAAATATTCGTCGTGTAATTACTTGGTAAATGTAGTCCTGCGTCAAAGAATGATTCTTTTTGAATTGCACCATTCGAGCTGTTTATTCGAGCGAAATGAAGTGGGATGCCATTAGCCGCATCATCGATTATCCATTGGACGGCAAGATAAATATTCTCCGTAGCGGTATCAATTGCAAAGTCGGGCACTGTAAAATGGATTGGGGATGTTGAATTCTGCTTAAACTTCTTTTCCCAAACAATATTCAACGCCGAATCGATTCGTGCAATATACCCGGCCGATATACCCACCGACCCATAAGCCGTGCACGTGGGGTCGTCGCTGATATTCTCGGTCACACTGCCCGAAATAATGAACTGATTCACGCCCGGAACTTTCTTGATCTTCCCCAAAGCATCAAAATAAGAATCCGATCCGTGCAGCGGTGGCACAGTCGGCACAATGGTATAGTTCGAGCTCAGGGTCATGCAACTTGTTTCAGCAAAGCTTGTATCGAGTTTGGCCACCCGGCCCATTTTTCGTCCGCAGGAAACACATTCGAAATCGTCGGATTGTACCCCGGCCACCAGATACTCGTTGACGCCTTTGCAAATAGAAAGCGGCACAAAGCCCATGGTTCCGTTGTTGATGGTACCCCGATGTGTTTTGGTAACATTGCCCAGGGTGTCGATTTCCATGTAGAAAGGGTGCTGCAGTCCCTCATGCCTCAGGGAGGTATTGGTGGAGGGTTGCCAGGCCCCGCAGATCACATACCCGGTATTATTCAGATTAGTGGTAATGGCAAAAGGAGTGGTGGAGATCGGGAAAGTTGCTTCCAGGAGCCCATAATCGTAACTCCAGTTTTGAATGTTTCCTTGAAGGTCGGTAGCAATGAGCCGTATCTGCCAGTACTCGCGGGTTCCATTGGATTTAACCACGGCCGACATGAGTATGAACCCGTCGTTGTTGGTGTTCTGGATAACTACAAAATTCTTGAACAGCTCGGTGGCAATGGTGGCGCCGTTCTGGGTTCGCACATAGGCTTTGAAATGGGCTTGGGACGATATGGATCCAAGGGTTAACAGCATGAAAAACAGGGTTTTGATACCCGAATCGCGCAGCCGCTTAACAGAGCGTTGGAGCGTTGGAATGTTGGAATGTTGGAATGTTGGAATGTTGGAATGTTGGAATGTTGGGATGTTGGGATGTTGGGATGTTGGGATGTTGGGATGTTGGGATGTTGGAATGAGTTTTCATAGTGAATCGAATTTACACAAAGGCGCGGAAATGTTCAAGAGGGCAGAATTGAACAGTTGAAATTATGACAAATACCTCCGAGTAAGCCCTATGAAGCATCCCGCCCCTTAGCGCATCAAATGCAACATCCCCTTGACCGATTCACTGCTTGTGGCATTCCAGAATCGTATATGATAGAAATACACATCCGTCGGGCAATCTTCTCCCTTCGTTTTACCGTTCCAGGGGCTGTTCAGACCTTTGTAAAGCAGTTGTCCGGTTCCGCTGTAAATGGAAATTTCCCAATCGTATCCAAAACCGAAAGGACCAAAAACATCGTTTAAGGCATCGCCGTTGGGGGAGAAGGCGTTGGGGATGAAGAAGAAGGGTTCGGGGTTGAGGTCGAACAGGGAATCGGCCACGACCACGCATCCGTTGGAATCGGTGAGCTCGAGTTGCACGCGCAGTTGGGTTTTGCCGTCGAACAGGTGCTTGAGGATCGGTGCGGTATCGGCCTGAGATCCGGATACCCACCATTTCCGGGTGATGGGCCTGAAATTGGCGTTGTAGCCGAAGCTGAAGGCCCCGTTTCCATTGCTTTGCAGGGTGAGTGCCGATACGATCGGCTCGGGATATACAAAGACCCGGCGCGCAGCCGTGGTATCGATGCAGGTGCCATCGTTCCAGATGCATTGTATGCGGTAGGTACCGCTGCCAAAGCTTCGCTTGAAGGAGGCGCTGCTGGAAACCTCCGACCCATTGATGGACCAGATGCGGTTTGTAGAGGGATCGGGGGAGAGTTGGAAGGTCAGATCCAAGGGCGGACAGGCGCTGGTGTCACCGGGGTAGATGTTCACTTGAGGATCGGCCGGGAACTGCACATGGAAGCTGCGTTCAGGAGCCGGGCAATAAGCGGCCGAACTCCCCAGTGCCCGGAAATGGATCGCTAAGCCGCGATCGGATGGGTGTGGGATGTATCGGGGTGGATTGCCGGAGAAAACGAAGGAACCGGCTCCGGAGTGCGTCCAGCTGAGGTCGTTGAATCGGTTTTGAACGGCACTCAGATCCAGATGTTCGGTATTCCAGCACAGAACCCCGGGCAGTTGACCGGATATGGAATCGGCGCGTTCGATGAAGATCTGCAGGGAATCACTGGCCCGGCATCGGTTGGAATCGCTCACCACAGCCCCGCGTACAAAAGGACCGTGAAAGCGCAAGGCAGGGTCATAGCTCTCGGGTTCTGAGATCCGGTCGAGGTTGTTGAACCATTGAATGGTTTGAAACTGTCCGGTGAGCTGAAGTGTTTGAGGCAGATCTGCCGAACAGAGGGTGTCGTTGATGTTGAAGGCGATCTGCGGCAGGGGCAGAGGCCTGAGTGTATCGGTGAGGGTATGGGAGCAGCTTAGCCCCAGAGCGGTAAACCGGATCTGTAGGCTGATCGCTTTGGTTCGATCGAGCAGCACACGGGCCGTATCGCCGGCTTGGGATGTGTTTGAATGGTTCCAAAGCAGGGACTGCACCGAATCGGTTGCCGTATGCCGGAAGGCCAGGCGAACCCGCTCGTTCAAACAGGGTGGATCCATCAGTTGGAAGGCCGTGTCGGTCAGGGGCCGGGCATGGGCGGACAATGCCGCTGAGGAGATGCAGCCATTGGGTGCAGTAAGTTGTACGGATGCATGGAAAGGAGCCACCAGATCGCGGACACTGTCTGTTTGGTTCCCGTCGTGCCATTGGAAGGGCAAACGACTCAGACTAGCGGGCAGTTTGAGCTGCAGGGAGGTGTATGGGCACAGGGTGGTATCGTTTCCGATGCTGAAGGGGAGCGTATCGAGTTTGTGGATGGAAATGGAGTCGATATCGGCACAACCGGCCGGGGTATAGCTATATAGAACCAGGAGTCCGGGTTTGCAGGTGGAAAAGGTATCTACGGTTTGTATGACTGAACCGTTGTCCCATTGGAATCGGGTACTTGCCGAATCGGAATGGGGAATGATCTGCAGGCATTGGTTTTGGCACAGATTGGTGTCCCGGGGGATCTCAACGCGGAACCCGGCTTGCATAAAGAGGGTAGTATCGGCAAAATGGGGGAACTCGAAGAGTGGATTTCGGGCGATGCGTTCCACGACGAAGGTGTCGGAATAGGGGGCAAGCAGCACGACCTGTTCGCCTTGTTTGGAGTCGAGCAGCTGGCCCGAACGGCTGCGCAGGTTCCAGGTGAAGGACCAGGATCCGGGCGTAGCGAAATGAGGGGCCGAGAGGTGGATGCGGTTACACAGGATGCTGTCGGGCACGATGGGTACCGAGGGGCGTGGGTGGACGAAGAATTGAATTGTGTGGGAGTTGGTTTGGCCGCCGTCAAAGTTATTGGTGATAGTTGGTGCAATACCGATCAGAGAATCGGAGGTTACATAGAGTGTAAGCAAATGGGCTTGTGAACGGGCCTGTTGTGGAGTAGGCACCCATTGGAGTTCGAGTGATTTGTTGCTCTTGGTGCTATCAACAACGCGGATGGTGCTGTTATCAAATACGCGATTCCAGCGCAATTGGTTGAAATATTTGGAACCCAGATTAGCATGTGAAGCTTCGGTGGTGTGAAATATTTTATGCAAGGAGTCCCCGGTGAAAAGATGAACGGAGTTCGGCACGTTGGAAAAGCGGGAGGCGCAATTGAGATAAGAGTTGCCGAGGCGATAAGGCCAACCGGGATCAAGAAAAAAGAGGTACCATTTGAAATATTCCCCAACTGGAATCCATAGGCCTTGATTGTTTTTTTTATACTCGGTAACTTGAAAGGTGTAAGGAAATATGATCAAATCACCTTGCTGAAAATTTTGGAAGCTGACAAAGGAGTTTCCTGTTTCGGGGAAGGTGTACATACCCGTTTGGGGGTAGGTGTAGCGCAGCGGGTCACATTTGGAAGTACCCAACGGACAGTAAAGTTTGATGGGGTATTGTTCAGAATAACCGGATGCCCATTTGGGCTCGTTAACAGGAAACAAGGCTCCCCAAAGATTCCTAGCTTTGCAAAATGAAAGCACGGGAGGGGCATAATTCACTGCTAAGCTATCATCGTCCACATCGAACAATCCCGGACTGAAGAACTGTATATCACGAGTACGACCCAGGGATATTGTGTCTAAACAAGGCCCGTTGTTCGATTCTATCTTATTGATCTGTATGTTCTTCTGGTAAATTATGCAGGGCATGAGATTGGTATTTGTCCTGAAATGGTGGGTTACATAGGTGCTATAGGCAGATGCAAGTGTTTGCATAGATGGTTTGACACAGCTGAAAAAAATGTGCAGTTCAGAAGCAGTATCCAAGCCGATAAGTGCAGTGTCTGAAATGTTGATTTCTACAAAAGCGGTAATACGACGTGGTCGACAATTGGTGTCAACAGGGTTCGAGTCAATATCATCAATTCTCCATGAGTCAGGTAAAATGCTGTAAAAATGTTGCTGTTGGTTGGGATTACCTATATAAAAAACTGGTCCGTAATTAGTCGTGTAAGGCACCCAACAACGATACACGTTTGACGCACGAATCAAATAGCGCCCATGTCCCAGAACATCTACCGTTACATGTGCATTGTCAAATTGAGCCAGCACAGTTTGTGACAAACTCATTAACAATACAATACCTGTATAGAACCTATTCATGGAACCACTTTCTAACCAGCAATGTATCTCTTTCGTGTTCAAAACGGATGATGTAAATGCCGGGAGGTAGATGGTGCCATTCGGCTGATTTCTTCAATTTCCTAGGTTCTGTGCGAAATAGTAATCTGCCCATACAATCAAAGACCGAACAAGAAGTGATTTCAAGTGGTAATAATTCATTTGACAGAAAGGTTTCGACTTTCATCATTTCTTGTGGAAGTTCGTAACCACTTAGTGTGGAATCACAAGTAAAACCTACAGAGTTGTATATAGTTGAATCTACAAATGGTGAGTCTAGTGAATTGTACCAATGTATGTAACTTGACAAAGAGGATAAAGTGTGTGTCGAATAGGCATCGTAAACGTCATCTAATTCAATTTCTTGATAGTAGCATGCGGCGGTATCCAATGAATAATATAGGGAGGGATAGTATTGGGGGTAGGTTGAATGGGTGAATGTATCACTATAAACCAATGGTCCCGAATTATGCGGTGCAATGCATGCCAAATCCATACTATCACAATAAACCCAGCTACTTCCTGCATAGATCATCGGGCTATATAATGTTGTATCTGCTTGTTGTGTCGAATTGCATGTCCATGGAGGATATTTAACAACATCCTCGTAGTAGTCATTGGTTCGAATATACCGATGACCTAAATATCCGTCAGTTTCTAATAAAGATGAGTATCCACCGTTATTTGCCTGGAGATAAAAGGTTCTCACCACGCAGTCGGGATCATCTTTCAAAAGCAAAATGACATGTGGTAGCAAGTGATTTCTAATTGGACTGGGATTAAATGTGTCATTTGCGAAACCACAGACATAAATGTACCTTTCGTCAATGTATAGATTCGTTGTATAGTTGCTGGGTAAATGACCAAGTCCATCAATTAGAAATTCTTCTTGTAAGGATCCGCTTGAAGCTTCTAAACTTACAAAGTGGAGTGGTATTCCGTTGCTTGACTGATCAAAAATCCATTGCACTGCCAGATACACACTTCCTTCCTCGGAATCTATGGCAAAATCTGGAACAGTATAATGATCGGGAAAGTTGGTGTTTTGCTTAAACTTCTTCTCCCAAACGATATTCAATGCCGAATCGATGCGGGCAATATACCCGGCCGATATACCCACCGACCCATAAGCCGTGCACGTGGGGTCGTCGCTGATATTCTCGGTCACACTGCCCGAAATAATGAACTGATTCACGCCCGGAACTTTCTTGATCTTCCCCAAAGCATCAAAATAAGAATCCGATCCGTGCAGCGGTGGCACAGTCGGCACAATGGTATAGTTCGAGCTCAGGGTCATGCAACTTGTTTCAGCAAAGCTTGTATCGAGTTTGGCCACCCGGCCCATTTTTCGTCCGCAGGAAACACATTCGAAATCGTCGGATTGTACCCCGGCCACCAGATACTCGTTGACGCCTTTGCAAATAGAAAGCGGCACAAAGCCCATGGTTCCGTTGTTGATGGTACCCCGATGTGTTTTGGTAACATTGCCCAGGGTGTCGATTTCCATGTAGAAAGGGTGCTGCAGTCCCTCATGCCTCAGGGAGGTATTGGTGGAGGGTTGCCAGGCCCCGCAGATCACATACCCGGTATTATTCAGATTAGTGGTAATGGCAAAAGGAGTGGTGGAGATCGGGAAAGTTGCTTCCAGGAGCCCATAATCGTAACTCCAGTTTTGAATGTTTCCTTGAAGGTCGGTAGCAATGAGCCGTATCTGCCAGTACTCGCGGGTTCCATTGGATTTAACCACGGCCGACATGAGTATGAACCCGTCGTTGTTGGTGTTCTGGATAACTACAAAATTCTTGAACAGCTCGGTGGCAATGGTGGCGCCGTTCTGGGTTCGCACATAGGCTTTGAAATGGGCTTGGGACGATATGGATCCAAGGGTTAACAGCATGAAAAACAGGGTTTTGATACCCGAATCGCGCAGCCGCTTAACAGAGCGTTGGAGCGTTGGAGCGTTGGAATGTTGGAATGTTGGAATGTTGGAATGTTGGAATGTTGGAATGAGTTTTCATAGTGAATCGAATTTACACAAAGGCGCGGAAATGTTCAAGAGGGCAGAATCGAACAGTTGAAATTATGACAAATACCTCCGAGTAAGCCCTATGAAGCATCCCGCCCCTTAGCGCATCAAATGCAGTATTCCCTTGACCGATTCGCTGGCTGTGGCATTCCAGTATCGTAAATGATCGAATTACACATCCGCAGGGAAATCTGATCTCCTGATTTGATCATTCCGAAAAGTATAGAAATTATTATTGTAATGCGTTCATCTGCGCATCTGTGTAACGCGCTTAATCCACTCCTAATTCAGTACTCGCCTGAGGTTTCACTCCTTCTTTTGCCGAATATGTGAATACAAATTCCCCATCGGGATGATGGCTGCCAAATGAACCATATCGGGGTTGTGTGCTGATCATGCGCATGTGATCCACGAAATCGATCAGTGTGAGGTAGCCCTTGTTTTTACCTGATTCAAGTGTTTCGATGAACTTGGTCGCAAAGGGGCTGTGGCTTCCCGGTTTGCCATCAGGTACGTATTCGTTCCCGCCGCTAGTTAGGAACTGTCTGGATTTATAGATCGATTTTCGCTCGATAAAAACGTCCTTTCCGATACGCTCAACCTCTGCGTCGAGATAGCGCGGAGCCGAACGGTGATCGAAGTACGCTCCACCAAAACATACATCCATTGCTAAAAATATGTGTTGACAATTATTGCGATCGAAATTGTCCGTAATGAAACTAAATGGGATATAGCTGGGCAAAGTGCGGTGGTCATTCAGTCGGGAATCGCTGCAAACGAGCTGACCGGCCAAATTCGGATCATTCAATCCGTGTCCGGCAAAAAATATAAATAACTGGTCTTTCGGGCCATAATTGCGGTTGAGATAGGAGTAGAGCGAGTCGAGCAATTCCGTTCGCGTAGCATTCCGGATGATCCGCACCTGAAATCCGTAAGACTCCCGAAGTATACGGCCGATCTCTTCCACATCGGAGATCGGATTGGATAGATCGTTCCATTCGTCGTAACGGTTGGTGGCAAATAGGAGTGCGTAGTTCTTGCCTTGTCTTATTTGACTTGGAGCAGTGTTACTTGCCTCAGTTTGCATGTCATTCAGATCAAAGTAGCGACTGGATCTGTTACCACTGTGGTCGGTTGCGGTCAAAGTGATGGAAGTTTCATTTAGTTGGCCTTTCTCGATCACAAATCGGCCATTCTCTTGAAAATGAAGAGGACGGCCATTGAGTTTGAGGGATCTTACCCCAACATTATCGTACACGCGTCCTTCCAATTCGTTGCCCGACCGGTGAAGTCGAACTTTACCTCCTCTGATTCCTGTAACGATGGCGGAAGTGAGTAGGATTCCCGGAGCTATCGTATCCAGATCTATGCGGATCGCAGGTAAGGGTATGACCGGAAAGTTACCACCCCTGCTCATTGTTAGCAGTGTGGTATTCAAATTTTTCTGATCCTGCTGATATAAACGGTGTTCGAGTCCTTTTACGCTTAACAGACCCGATTCCTTTTCCTCGGCCCCAATATTCTCTCCATTGAAGATCTCGATCATCCGCGTACTCAACCAACCACCCCGATCGATCGCCAGTTCTTGTCTGGTGCCATCCGGGCAGATCAGGTGGAGATCTCCCGGATCGTCTGGTAATTCCTCCTTCAGCCCATGTCCGGAGAATTCGCGGTAAAAATCCTTACCGGGCGCATCCAGGATCACAAGTTGCTTTCGGGCCCTCATGGATGCCAGCCAATGTCGCATTTCCCATGCCTCAATGGAATCGCCATCAAGATCCAGGAATCCATCTTGTGCATAGCCGGCAAAATAGAAGATGAAGCAATCGCCGTATTGCGATTCGCGGATCACATCGTTTAACGCATCTCTCAAATTGGCACGGCCAACCGAGTCTCCGCTGAGCAATTTGCCATGCACGGAGTTGAAGTGCAAGGGGGCTTTGGCACGGATATGGTCAAATATGGAACGGGCGTCCGACTCGGCGTATCGATATCCCGGGAATTGGTAGGAATTCCGTCCAACACAGATCAGGTATAAGTTGTTCCCGGCTGTAAGCTCATCGAGCGAGCGACTTACGTGTTTACGGTAATCTAAAGCCATATCGCTTCGGATCGGATCACCCATTAACTTGTAGATGAAGGACAGGTCGTCCAGGTCTTCTAACTGAAGGGCCGGATCGCGCATGCTATCCCTGCTGAGCACAAGTGCTTTTTCGTATTGATCGCGCATCAGTTCCCGCTCATTGAGTTGGAATGCACAAACGCCGCGCATTCGGTAAATATGCCTCAATGTGTTTCGCCTCGGATTAGGGCGATGCATTTCAGCTTTGAGTGCCTGGTCGAAAAGTCGACCGGCCAACCGGTAATCTCCGGCATTCATTGAACCGGCTCCCTTTTTGAACAGAGAATCGCATTGTACCCGGTGGTAATCATCGCCGTACCATTGGGTTCGGAGTTGTGTCCGCAACTCTTTGACAGCCGTTTCTTCCCAACCGTTCTCCAGAAATAAGTGAAAGTCGGCTTCGAAATGTGTCTTGAAAGTTCCTGTTTCCGTTATTTCATTCAGCGCAGATCGATACAATAATTCCGCCGAATCCCGGTTGCCTGCCAACAAGAAACAATGTCCGTAGTTGATGCGCCAGGCTATTTCGGAGGAGTCCAATTCAAAGGCCGTTTTGCAGTACGACATGGCCTGCTTGAACTTCCCGCTTTCGATCAATGTCCATCCATAAGCACCATGTCCACCTGCAAATTTGGGTGCTGCGCGGATGAGTACTCCAAAATCCTCTATGGCCTTGCCGACGGATGCCTGACGTTCAAAGGCGTGACCGCGCCACCAATAAGCTTTTACCGTATCTATGCCCAGGCTGATCACTTCGCTGAAGTATCGAATGGCCGAATCGTAATTGCCCGCTTTGAGATGTATCAGTCCGTATTCCGCTATTGCCGAACTAAGTAAGGTGTCAGATGCCAGAGAACGTCCGATATGCAACAGGCCCTCACATAGATACAGGGCACTATCGAGGCGACCCGCCAGTTGCTCTGTCTGGATTGCTCTGGAAAACACAGACCGGAAGTTTCGGCCTTTCTCAATATAATATTGATTCGAAAGTATCCATGGTTGCCAATTCGCGCGAGATTGAGCGCAGAAATCGGCAAACAGCGATTCCGCTTCGGAACTGCCCGATTGTCCGCTTCGATCGGCATTAGGTGTTTTGTTGATGATCCAGGTGGCGTAGGTTTCGTCGAGCCGGTAATGTCGGCCCATGTACCGCGCCGGAAATGCCCGAACGAACCGCAGATAGGCACGAAGATCGGCGAGATCGCTTTGCAACATGGCCTCGTATAAGTTCATACCCCCAAACCGCCCTGCGGCTGCGGGTGGTTCGATTTCATCTGCCTTGGCCAGTTCTATTCGCTTACCGGCAGTAGTATGGATGTCTTCCATCATTACCCGCAGGAACTGCTCTTCATCCGCGGCATTCCGCAGGTACTGCAACTGCATCGGCTGGTAAAAACTCTGCAGATCATTTCGACTGAAGTTCACATTCAATCGCGACAGATCGAACAGTAAACCCCTGTATGTTGCAGAGGTTATTTTTTGAATGAGATAGGCATTATCCCCGGGCAGTATGTCCAGTTCCATGCCCGCTTTTCTGACTGCGATAGCCCTGCTTTGGTAAAGGTCGATCCCGGTTACTGTAAAACTGCCCAGAACTTTATTCCCCCGATTTCGGATCAGCTTGTGGTCGGAACTCAATATTCCTCCATTGAATCCGAGCTCCATACCGTTAAATGTACCGGCCTGAATGGTTATCAGGAATGAGTCGCCGTTCAATTTGCGCACTTCGCGTATCGGGCAATATTGGCCGAGCTCGACCTGTGTTTGCAGATCGGGTTGGAAGGGGTTGAAAACCACGGAATTCTGGACGCATTCACGTGCGATCCGTTCCATTTCGTTCAGCTGCCTGAGGGCATCGGTGGCAGCATCTGCCCCGGATGCATTCAAGTTGTGCTTCTGAAGCGATTCCCAATGGAAAACGTAAGCCCTCAGGGGATCTGAAAGCCGATATAATCCGGCCATCTCCTCATAGCAATCGGCGACGAATCGCGTGTCCGGTCGGATCTGTTTCTGCTCTTCAACAATTGCATTTTCAAACCAGTGTCGAAGCGTGTCTGCTGGTTTTCCCGCATCATCCAATGAACTCCTGGCCTTTTCATACCAAGAACCTGCCCGCTCGGATGTTTGAGCTGTCGATGAATCTTTCAAACCCCAGATGAGACAGCATGCTAGAAGCCATCTGAGTATGTTCGGAATATTTTGGGGTTTAAACACGTTTTCAGGCGCTGTGGGTGTGAAAGTAACGAACAATTGGCAATTGGAGATATATGAACTGGGAATGAAGGGAGTTCTACCATTTGCATACCTATTTTTGGCCCATGGATTTAAAGCCCTTTTTTGAGAAAGTTGAAGATGCCATTCAAACCATAGGCGTGGACCCCGTGATGGCGCGTTGTGAAGGCGAAGGACAATGGTTGCTGAACCGTGGGGAGATCGAGGTGTACATCGACATATGGCAACCGGAGGAACATCAGCAATGGGAATATTTCAAGGACGAAGAACCCTCACCTATTTTTCAGATTGTTGCGCCGGTATGCATGTTGCCCGAAGATGAAGCCAGTTACAAGGTATTCCTCGAAGAGATCTTGTACATGAATTTTCACATGTTCTACGGAAGTTTCACTGTGAATTTCGAGCAACGCATGGCAGCCCTGCGTTTTCGACGGTTGCTGGAAGGGATAAACCGCGTTGAGATGATCGAACCGATCGAGAGCATTGGTTTCTATGCCGAATCCCTGCAACCGTATCTCGTAGAAAAGTACAAGGCGAAAAAAATTCAGAATTTTTCCTGAGTCGCAGGCAACTTATGGGGGGCGAGGTACATCTCCCATTAAAAACCTGTGAAATGAAAGCGATCCATGGCGGAAGAACAGCACGATACCTGGGGGAAACTCATCAAGCTGTGCCTGGAAGGAAAAGAACAGGCTTTTAAAGAGATCTACGAAAGATTGGCACCCAAAATGTACACGGTAGCACTGCGATATATGAACAACGAAAATGATGCACAGGACGTGCTTCAAGAAGCGTTCATACGCATCTACCAAAAACTGAATTCGTTTCAGTTTGCCGGTTCATTTGAAGGATGGTGCAGACGGATCATTGTTAACACAGCCATTGAACATCTGCGCAGGTCGAAGAGCAACATTACCGATAGTTTGGATGATGTAGGAGGGCATTCCGTTTCGGAGATCAGTCTTTCCCGTCTTCAATTGAAGGATGTTCTGGCAGCTATTCGTCAGATGCCCGACGGATACCGAACCGTGTTCAACATGTTCGTGATCGAGGGCTACAGTCATCAGGAGATCGCGGAGCATTTGGGCGTTAGCCTGAGCACGAGTAAGTCTCAATTGTTCAAAGCCCGCAACTACCTGCAGCAATTATTGGAAAAGCAAAAATGAGTCGCGATCCGCACATAGAAGATTTCGATAAGGCCATGCGCGAGTTGATGCATGGTGCGGAAACCCCGGTTCCACCGGGCGTGTGGGAAGGTGTTGCCAGTGGAGTGGGTGCACAGGCTACAACAGCCGTGGTAGCGGGTTTCACCAAGATATTGGCGATCAAACTTGCAGCGGGTATTGCCGGCATAAGTCTGCTGTCAATAGTTGGCTACCAATTGCTCAAATCGGATGATAAACCGGTTGAACTGCCTGCTGAGAACACGATCGAAGAATCGGCACCACTTACCCGTGATGCCGAAACTGAAGGAGTCATAACGGTTGAAGCGGATGAGCCCGAAAATGCTGATAATGCGAGACAGGCTAAGTCCGTTGAGGAGCGGGCAGTTGTTAATCCTTACCAAAATAACTCAGGAGTCCGGGGGAATTCGTTGAAAGGAAACGGGTCGGACAATTCAGCTGCTCCCGCAGCGAACGACCGAAATGCGGCTCCCAATCCGAATGATGTGGCAGTTGCTGCGGAAATCCCGGAATTGAAAACATCCAATGCGACACCATGCAGCGGCGAAATATTCAATGTGAGCTTGCAGGGTGATCTTCGCAATTTCACCGGTGCGGAGTGGATCATCAATGGGCAGGTGAAGGCCAGGGGAGGAGTTTCACAGAATTTCAGCTTTGAAAAGGGCCTCCATAAGATCGAATTGCGCGGCCTGCTGAATGGAAGGAAGTTTCAACGGGAGATTCAGATAGCCGTGCGGGAGATATCCGCCGAATTCAGTTATCGGACAGAGCCTGGAGTATTGATCCTAAGCGCAGGAAATAAAGGCAATTCGGTCTGGTTTGTTGATGGGGTACAGGTGAGCGGCAGTGCGGGTAGCTTGCACTACGAATGTGCCAACAACCGCAACTACCGTATCATGCATGTAGCTAGGAATTCCGGATGTTCAGATACGGTTTACAAGAATGTCATGGTGCAATGGGATGAAAAGAATCGCACTGAAAGTTCAGAACTGATCATACCAAACGTATTCTCACCTTATGAAGAGGACGGCAAGAACGATCGCTTCGAGATCCGAGTTGGATCCGATGTGGAAGAATACCACCTTCAAGTGCTCGATACAAGAGGGAATACAGTATTTGAAACCAACGATCCGGAGCAATACTGGAACGGAAGGTTAATGAATTTGGGCGAGATGGTGAGAGAGGGCTGGTATCACTACTTCCTCTTCTACAAAAAGGCCGGTACGGAGGAATCCAGGGTAGGGAAAGTGCTGCTAGTGAAGTAATGGCGAAATATGATATGAGGACCTTGATAAAACACGAAAACAACCTTAATTTGGCCCACTTGATTTTTTCGGTGGAGCCGGGAAGTTCAAACCGAAATAAAAGAATACAAAAACCGATGAGTATGTTTCAAAAATTAGGAAAGTCGTTAGGTATTGTCCTTGCGACTATGCTGCTGGCAATCATCCATTCCGATGCATCGGCACAGTGTAACCCGAAATACACGGGTTCCGAATGTGTGGGTGCAGCGATCGCGTTCACGTCGAATGCGCCGGGTTACGACACCTGGCAATGGGATTTTGGCGATGGAATCGGTACGTCCAACCAACGCGACCCATCCTACACCTACGGGGCTCCGGGTACGTACAGTGTTAAATTGACCACCAAGGATTCAAGGGGTAACCTGACCGACTGTAACAAGACGCTCACCGTGGTGATCAAACCCAGTCCGACCGTGAAATTCAGTTTGCTGAATGCCGGTCAACAGTGTTTCAAGGGGAACAGCTTCTGCTTTGCAGATAGCAGCTTGCCTGCTCCCGGAAGCAAGATCGTGCGCTCTACCTATCTGTTCAGCGATGGGGGACTTGTGGAGGAGATCAACCCGACCTATCCGGTTCAATTCTGTTACGAAGTGAAGGATCCCAAGGGTGGATTTTTTGATGTGACCATCGAATTGGAAGATGCCAATGGATGTGTTACCAAAGTTAAATTGGATAAGTTTATCCGGGTTTGGCCAAGAATGGGTGTATTGCTTACCAGTAACTCACCGGTTAAATGTGATTCTTCTTTGGCTACGATCACCAATGTGACCTACCAGAACTGGAAGAACGATCCATTGACCACCATTGGTTTGAAGGATGTGGCTCAATTCATATTTGATTTTGGTGACGGTGAGCGGATCATCGGCGACTCTGTTACCAATACCCAATACTGGACCGGAAAGAACAACGACGGTAAAGTGGAACACTGGTACCGCACCAATGGAACCTTCAACGCCACCTTGACCGTTTATTCCCGTTTTGGTTGTTCGGAAGTGTTCACGTATAGGGCGGCTGCTACAACCATCAAGATCAATCCTGTGATTCTTGCCGATAAGGATTCCTCTTGTGTGAGTGATCCTGAAACCTGTTTCCGACTGAAAGACGGAGGTATACCCGGTGCACAGTTCCTTTGGAATTTCGGTGATCCCCCATCCGGTCCGGATAACTTCAACGACGATACATGGACTCCATGTCACAATTACGGTTTGGGTCCATGGATGATCTCGCTTCGAATTGTGGTGGGTCCTTGTGATATCATGGTTTACGATACGATCTCCAAGATCGGGCCATCTTCAACGATCGAGATCCCGTTTGTACGGGTATTGGAAAAGGAGAAATACCAGTGTGTGATCCGGGATTCGGTTCACTTTGTGAACAACTCCTCGTTCTATCACGACGACCCGAATTATAACGATGAGGATTCGGTAGTGTTTGTATATGAATATGTTGTGGGGGTTCGAACAAACCCCAGAACCGGATTGGACTCCTTGCGCCTGATCAACGTGAAAGGGCAGTATCGAGCATACTCCCTCAATGATACGGTTACACAAAACGGCTATAAAGTATTCTATAATGCCTCCAAAGATTCCATCGGCGTGATCTTCGGCGGACAAACGAAATATTACTCGAAAGCCGGTTTCGGCATCAATGGCAAGAAGCGCTATGTGTTCAACTTCAATGCGGCTACCCGCGCCGGAGACCAAACGGCAATTCCCCGCGTTCCAACGATCCGCAACAAGGATCACGTATTGCGTGTTTGGACCCTGGGCGACCAATATGCGCCGCAGTGTACTACCGATACCTATGCCAATAAGAACGTCAATCTGAACTGTAACTTCACTTTGGATTCACTCCCGGTTCACTGGTATACGCCATGGGAGGAGATCTACCGTTACAACCGACGCGGACAGTTCTATACGCAAGGTGCACGTCAGACCCGTTTCAGCCGAAATAGCCGACAGTGCTATCAGGTAACGGTATTCCCTGATTCCATCATGATCGTTCCACGCGAGATCTACCTGTTCGTGCCCTGGGATTCCAGTTACACGGCCAAGTTTGAGTATTACGACGCCAATAAACAGCTCGATACCGCAACATTTGTTGTCAATGCACAAACGAAATATCCGGAGACAATCGATAGCGGATTCTATAGGATCTATCTCTGGCGTCCGCAAACAGTTTACCGCGGTCAGGTGATCTCCACGGTTATCAAAGATGATCAGACATTCCGCATTCCTGCCGGTGTTACGGTTCGTGTTAAGGATTTGCAGAATGGGACTTATACATCCTATACCGGACCTCGGGTAGTTACCTGGGAAAAAGACAAGCAATTCGAGGTGAAACCGGGCGACTCGATCATCTCCTTGATCCGTATGGAGGTTACACCTGAAGACACAGTTTCGGCAGGTTTGAGCACTATCCTCGTGGATACCACGATCAATGGAGTGCCGACAACCGTACAGCGATCGGTCTATATCATCGATTCAAACTTTCATCGCAACTGGTTCTTCAACAACATCGCACAATGTAACAGCATCACGCTGTGGCATCAGGATACGGTACACCCATTCCGATGCGAAAGTTCCAATAATATATCTCTGGCCCTTATCCCACCGAATGCGCGTGGTTTGGAATGGGAAAGCGGTATCCCATGTCCGGTTGACGGAGATAAAACACAGTATTTCCTAACATTTGATATGGGAGAGACCAAGCCGGGTTGTACCCAGCAGTGGTTCGAGGTGAACTACGACTCCCTTACAGGTCCTAATAACTGGATACCTTACAACAGCGGAGGTGTTTTGGCTCCTCCACCTCCCGGTATTCCCATCCCATTCGTTTTGCCATACGATATCGTAGGAGCCTGGGGAACTAAGTTTGTGAAAGGTTATACCTCCGGTGAGATCGGAAGCGACCCACGCAAACGTCCAAACGGATCATTCACTATCGGTTTGATCGTTGCGAACGGACCTCCCCGCAAGGATGCCCAAGGGAACCCGATCGCACCTGAATGTGCCGATACAGCATGGTACAGCGACATGTTCCGCTACATGTACCTGAACGCAGATTTCGAGATCCTGGTTCCAAACAACAGCCCATTGGCACTATGTGCCGGTGAAACTGCCTGGTTCCGATTCATCAACCCACTTCAGGATAGCATTTCATTCATCCGTTGGAACTGGGGTTATCAGGACAGGTTGATGGGTTATTTCGAAGAACACAAATACTTCCAGGACTATACCGGTCCGGTAAAAGGACGTAATGACGAGAATGTGGATTGGAAATCGACCGACAAATGGTTGGCCAATACAGTTGTTCGCTATACGATCGATGATGTTTATGGAATCCAGCCGATCGACACGATCATCAAACGTCTTTACCGCAAGTGGACAGTGAAGGCCAATACGGAACGAGCCGGCGATATTATCAAAGATGCCTTTGAGGCAATAGGTTTGGATATCAGGGATATTCCACCGGAAGATGTACCGCTTTACCTCGGTAATGGTACCGTGGGATGTATCGATACAACCGGTATCAGCCAGTACTTCACATTCAGCAAAGTTGGAATAACCGAGAACACCTATGTTCAAGGTAAATACAAATACATGTACACCAACGATGCGAAAACAGAATCAGAGATCATTGAGGAAGTCCTGCACTTCAGAGATTCTTCGATCCAAGGTTTCGACACACTTACTGCACCTTACGCCATCACTACTGCAGCAGGTACCCAGTGGGAGCGCCGATGGGCACGTGGTGAAAAAATACCCGGATGTTATAAGTTCACCTACAAACACCCTGAGTTGCGTCCGAACTTCTGCGACAAAACCAAAGTGGATACAGTTTGGGTGAATTCAAACGGTCCAATGATCCCGGGTGTGTTCCTGAATAATACAGTAGGTTGTGAAAAGACCTTTGCGAGACTCCTCAACGTAGGATTCCTGAACCAATTCCGATTGATCGATGAGGCGGTTTGTCAGGGTCAGTTCCACGAATTGTACGACAGTATCCGATACTGGCAATATGGCGACGATGCCTTCCCGCAATACTACCCGATCGATCCACGTAAGTGGTGGGAAGATCCTACACGTTACTCCGGCAACATAGAAACAAAAGCTGTAGACTGGGATTGGGGTGATGGTGTAGACGATTTCGAGCGTTCGATCGTGTTCTCGCACATCTACGACGAGCCGGGTGAATACCAGATCGCGATTGCTATGAAGGATAGTATCGGTTGTCGCGATACAGCCTTTGTAACTGCTTTCGTAACAGGTATCAAAGCCAATTTTGAGAATAACGCTCAGCTGCTGTCTTGTAAGAACATCGTGTCATTCTTCGATTCTACTGTAGTATTCGACCCATGTCGTGGTAGGGATACCTGTCCAACTAAGGACTATACCCCTTGCGACAGTATCGTATGGTATGAGTGGGATTTTGGAGATGGTTCAAGAACCAGTGTGTTGAAAAACCCATCTCACGATTATACTTCCAGCGGATGGTTCACTGTTAAGCTGAAGGTTTGGTCGCTGTTGGGCTGTGAGGACTCCATATCGAAGCAGATCTTCGTTCCGGGGCCGCAACCAGATTTTGCATTCTCCGGAAACAATCCATGGGGTGAAGACTCGATCGTGATCTGTGTGGGTGATTCCGTAAATCTCCAAAACTTGAGTAAGGAACCGATCTACGATCCCGACTGGATCTTCTATTGGGGCGATAGTTCACAGAACAATACGTACTCAACCAAAGACAAGAATGAGATCGTTGGTCACCGTTACAATACGGTAGGAACTTACTACCTGAGTCTGGTACAGATCGATGAGATCGAAGGAACCAATATCCGTTGTTCACGCGTATTCCCGGATACCAGTACGCTCGACGGTAAGGTCCCGAGAAAGATCAAAGTAATTGTGCGTCCGATCACTCCGGCAGCCATACGTATTGTAGATACCATTGTTTGTCCGAATGACATTGTGAATTATACCACACTTTCAGATTCAATATACCGTCGATTCACGTGGGATTTCGGAGACGGCGATACATTGACCGCCAACCTGCCTGATACTACCGTACAACACAGCTACGGCTCTCCCGGAACGTATAATGTGAAAATGATTCCGGATTACGACCTCGCACCGGGTGACTTCGGTCCGAAATGTGTGGATACTGCCAGCGGAACCGTCCTGGTTCAGGAGGTGATCGCATCCTTCGATGTGATCGATGAGAATAAACCGGAATTCTGTTTCAAGAATACTTCTCAGGGTGCAGTGAAATACCAATGGAGATTCGAGGATCTGGATGGTTATCACTACGATGAGGAAGAAAATCCATGTTACAACTGGGAAGAGCGTATAGGCGAATTCGAAGTTTGTTTGGTTGCTGAGAATGCACTGGGATGTAAGGATACAACCTGCGTGATGATCAACAACAACTTCATCGCCAAGATCGTACCTTACAACGTGTTCACTCCGGATGATGAAGGGGACGATTTCAACAAGGTATTCAAAATTGAAGTTGAAGGCCATGAGGAATACGAGATCAAGATCTACAACCGTTGGGGTGAACTCGTGTTCGAGGGAACCGATCCGGAGATCAGCTGGGATGGTACCATCATGAATAAAGGTACGAAGTGTCCTCAGGGTACGTATTT
This sequence comes from Flavobacteriales bacterium, assembly GCA_020635435.1. Taxonomy (GTDB): domain Bacteria; phylum Bacteroidota; class Bacteroidia; order NS11-12g; family UBA9320; genus VMDK01. Next base: position 567,714 of record JACJZU010000001.1, on the reverse strand, counting down.
CTACATCATCAATTACAAATTGAAGAGCCGTGAGAAGAACGATGGTCAAGGACCTATCAGCGGAACGGTCACGCTGATCCGCGACACGAAGTAATTCGCGCTTCAAGATCATATCAAAGGAAACCCCGGTCGGAACGATCGGGGTTTCTTGATTTATACGCCTGCGCTTTTTAGTAGATTAGCAGCGCAAAACCGGATGAAGATTCTGAAAAACAGCTACCTGTGGATGTCCTTCCTGATGCTCCTGGTGGCATATCCGGTTTTCTTTCTGCATTTGGATGTGATGACCTTGCGTATTTGGGATGAGGCCCGAATGGCCAGCAACACACTCGAAATGTATCTGAATGGCAGATACCTGGTTCCGCATTTTGAAGGAGAACCGGATATGTGGTGTACAAAACCTCCCGTTCTCATCTGGCTCCAATTGGGCTTCATGAAGGTATTCGGAATAGGGGAACTTGCTATTCGCCTGCCTTCGGCTTTGAGTGCCTACCTGATCTGTCTGATGATCCTCCGATGGACAAAGCAGGAAAGCGGCAGTTACCTCCCAGGTGTAGTTGCATGCATGTTCCTCATCGTAAGTCCTGGATTCGTTGGATGGCATGGTGTGCGTACGGGTGACTACGATATTCTGCTTTCCCTTGCAACAACGTATTATCTCTATAGATTTTACAGGGTTTCAAAAACAGGTTTGCAACGACAGACATTGTGGACCGCTTTCGCCGGGTTAGTTTTAGCCTTTTGGATAAAAGGCGTGGCGGGTTTACTCTTTCTGCCCGCTGTGTTGATCTATCTTCTTTGGGTGGATCGCTCCCTGGTCTTTAACAAGCGCTTTTTGCAATTCACAGGTTTCAGCATTCTGGCTGCACTGTCCTATTACGCCATAAGAGAGGGACTGAATCCCGGATATATTCGAACGGTATACGAAAATGAAGTGGGAGGTAGGCTGTTGCAGGCAGTTGAAGGGCACGCGCATCCGTTCGTTTATTATTTCAGTCAGCTTCCGGGACGATTTGGATCCGGTCTATGGTTTTTCATTCCCTTAGTTTTCTATCTGTACGCGAATGTGCCCACCCGACGTTTAGCCGTTTATTTAGTCCTGAACATCGGGAGTTATTTGCTCATTATCAGCATTGCACAAACCAAACTACCCTGGTACGATATCCCTGTGTATCCGTTGCTGGCACTTGCTACGGGTTGGGGTATCTGGCAGCTGTACGCTAATCTTACCATAAACATGAAGCAGAAATGGGTTCGTGTACTGCCTTGGTTGGTTGTCCCATTGGCCTTCGCATATCCTTACCGGAACATGGTGGGTACAACCTTTAAACCGAAGGAATACAGCTGGGATGAGGAGTACTACCGATTGAGTTATTACCTGCGTGATAAGATCAGTAAAGGAGAGGTTTTCGAAGACTATATTCTCATCGATACGGTGTACTGTGCACACAATAAGTTCTATATGAACTGGGCGAACCACGAGGGCAGCAAAATCGATTTCGCCCACCGTGCTCATTATGCCCGAACAGGGAAACAGGTTATTGCACATCAGTCCACTGTACATGCCTTTATTCGAAGCAGGTATGAGTACACCATACTCGACTCGTTCCATAATGTGCAGGTATATGCCATCGGAGCCCGAAGAATGGTGACCGCCCCGGCTGATAAAGTCAACTGATTATCTTTGCCGCGCCATTTTCCATAGCTACAGCGAACTAAAAACACGGCAATTGCAAAAGAGATATCTGAGATTAAGTGGTTTGGAGGCCTTCAACGCATCGCCTGAGAAGAATTTCATCAATATTGGGGAACGAACCAATGTAACCGGCTCGAAAAAGTTTGCCCGTCTCATCTTGAACGATCGCTTTGATGAGGCATTGGAGGTGGCTAGAGAGCAGGTTGAGAATGGCGCTCAGATCATTGATGTGAACATGGATGAGGGCATGCTCGACGGCAAGGAGGCCATGGTGCGCTTTCTGAACCTCATTGCTTCTGAGCCGGATATAAGTCGGGTACCTGTTATGATCGACTCGTCGAAATGGGAGATCATTGAGGCCGGCCTGCAATGCATACAGGGTAAAGGAATCGTGAATTCCATCAGTCTCAAAGATGGCGAAGAGGAATTCCTCAAGCGTGCCCGCAAGATCAAAATGTACGGTGCCGCCACTGTGGTGATGGCATTCGATGAAAAAGGGCAAGCCGATACCTTCGAACGCCGGATAGAGATCTGTGAACGATCCTATCGCTTGCTTACCGAGAAGATCAAATTCCCTGCGGAAGACATCATTTTCGACCCGAATATCCTGGCTATAGCAACGGGTATGGATGAGCACAGGAATTATGCGATCGACTTCATTCACGCCACCCGATGGATCAAAGAGCACCTGCCGGGGGCATCGGTGAGTGGGGGGGTGAGTAATTTGTCTTTTTCCTTCCGAGGCAATGATGTGGTGCGGGAAGCCATGCACTCCGTATTTCTTTTCCATGCCATTCAAGCCGGTATGGACATGGGTATTGTCAATCCCGGCTTGATAACGGTATATGATGAGATCCCGAAGGATCTGCTTGAACGTGTGGAGGATGTGATACTGAACCGGAGGGCGGATGCCACTGAGCGGCTTATCGATTTTGCCGCAACAGTAGGTGCCGCACAGCGCGAGGATGTTGTTGATGAGGCCTGGCGATCCGAAACCGTTGAAAAGCGACTGGAGCATGCCCTGGTCAAAGGTATCACGAAGTACATCGATGAGGACGCCGAGGAGGCCCGGCTGAAATTGAAAAGCCCGCTTCTGGTTATTGAAGGTCCACTGATGGATGGGATGAATATCGTTGGGGATCTATTTGGAGCGGGAAAGATGTTCCTTCCCCAGGTGGTTAAAAGTGCCCGTGTGATGAAGAAGGCGGTGGCCTATCTCACACCCTATCTGGAAGAGGAAAAAGCTGCCGGCGAAGTGAAAGGAAGAATCCTCTTGGCTACCGTAAAGGGCGACGTACATGATATCGGTAAGAATATCGTGGGGGTAGTTCTGGCCTGTAACAGTTACGAGATAATTGATCTTGGAGTGATGGTTCCAGCCGAGCGGATACTTGCCACCGCAATCGAGGAGAAAGTGGATATCATTGGCCTTAGCGGCCTGATCACACCCAGTCTGGACGAAATGGTACACGTGGCTTCCGAAATGGAAAGAAGGGGCTTTAAGGTGCCTTTGCTGATCGGGGGGGCCACAACCAGCAAAATGCACACAGCTGTTAAGATCGCCCCGCAGTATTCGCATCCGGTGATCCATGTGCTCGATGCATCCAGAAGCGTAACTGTGGCCGGTCAACTGCTTTCCGATAAAACGGCGGAAAGCTATGCATCCGGGATCCGGGAAGAATATGCGGCCATGGCCGATTCCTACGGCAAGCGCCAACAGGTCAAGGATCTGGTGCCTCTGGAATTAGCCAGGCAGAGGCGCTTTCAATGGGACTGGTCGAATTATATTCCGGAGTCTCCGGCACACCCCGGAATACACGTATTTGATGAGATCGACCTGAATGAGATCCGCCTTTTCATCGATTGGACACCCTTTTTCCGAACCTGGGAGATGAAGGGTAGCTACCCCTCCATTCTACAGGATGATACCTACGGCGAACAGGCCGGGCATTTGTTTGCGGACGCACAGGCCATGCTGGATCAGTTGATCGCAGAGCATTGGCTCCAGGCAAAGGCAGTATTTGGTCTTTTCCCGGCTAATTCGATGGGAGATGACATTGATTTCGAACATGGTACAGATGCTCAGAAAACGCGCCTTTACTTCCTCCGTCAGCAAAAGACCTCAGGAAATGCACCAAATTATGCACTTTCCGATTTTGTGGCGCCGGCTAATTCAGGGAAACAAGATCATATCGGACTTTTTGCAGTTACCGCCGGACTGGGGATCGAAGAGCATCTGCAGCGATTTGAAGCCAATCACGACGATTACAACTCCATTCTGCTCAAAGCATTGGCCGACAGACTTGCCGAAGCGCTTGCCGAATACCTCCATTTACAGGTGCGCAAGCATTATTGGGGTTATGCAAAGTCGGAGGAACTGTCTAATGCAGATCTGATAAGGGAAGCATACCGGGGGATCCGTCCGGCACCCGGTTATCCGGCTTGCCCCGATCATACCGAAAAGGAAACGATTTGGCGGATCCTGAATGTTGAAGTACGGATAGGGATCAAACTCACCGAGAATTTTGCCATGTATCCAACGGCCAGTGTTTCGGGTTACTATTTCGCACACCCCGAGAGCAGGTATTTTGGAGTGGGCAAGATCGATGATACACAGGTAATGGACTACGCCGCTCGGAAAGGGGTTGAACCGGAAGTAGTGCGCAGGTGGCTCGGACCATACCTGCTCTGAGGACCCTCACCCGTACCAATACCCGATCGTATTGACACGCAGAACCTTCAGGTTTCCGGAATGCTTATGTAGGCCGATGGCTTGATTTGCTCGCCATAATGGCTACTTTTGCACCACTTTTTCTGAGGATCATGAGCGTACTAGTTAACAAGCATTCAAAGGTTATTGTACAGGGTTTTACCGGCAGTGAGGGAACTTTTCATGCCGGGCAGATGATCGAATACGGAACCAATGTAGTTGGAGGTGTTACACCCGGTAAAGGTGGCCAGACACATTTGGATAAACCCGTTTTCAATACCGTTAGCGAGGCTGTTCAACAGACCGGTGCCGATGTGAGCATCATTTTCGTTCCACCGGCATTTGCTGCAGACGCGATCATGGAGGCAGCCGAGGCGGGGATCAAAGTGATCGTTTGTATCACTGAAGGCATTCCTACCAAGGACATGGTGGTGGTGAAAAATTACCTTTCCAATTACAACTGCACCCTCATCGGACCCAACTGTCCGGGTGTTATGACGGCCGGAGAAGCCAAAGTGGGCATCATGCCCGGTTTTATTTTCAAACCGGGAAGAATTGGCATCGTGTCCAAATCAGGTACGCTTACCTATGAGGCCGTAGATCAGATCACCAAAGCCGGTTTGGGTCAGTCAACGGCTATTGGTATCGGTGGAGACCCGATCATCGGAACTTCCACGAAAGAAGCGGTGGAAATGCTCATGAACGATCCGGAAACTGATGGTATCATCATGATCGGGGAAATTGGTGGTAGTATGGAAGCAGATGCCGCCCGTTGGATCAAAGAATATGGTACAAAACCGGTGGTCGGATTCATTGCCGGCGAAACGGCCCCGAAAGGACGGAGAATGGGCCATGCCGGAGCAATTGTAGGTGGCAAAGACGACACGGCACAAGCCAAAAAAGCGATCATGCGTGAATGTGGGATCCACGTGGTGGACTCTCCGGCTCAGATCGGCGCTGCAATGGCTCAGATCCTGGCACAGAAAGCTTAATTGCGGATCAGCTTGGTTCGGGCTAACTCATAACCCGACGACCAAACCGACAGTGTATAGATACCTGATGTAAGGTCTTTTACCGAAAGAGTTCCACTGTTTCCGGTATTGTTCTGCCGCATCCAAATCCTACCGTTCAGGTCCGATATTTCAATTTGGTATGAATTATACAGCCATGGTTCAACTATGATCTCAACCAGATCGTCTGCTGGGTTCGGGTGAATTCGGACAGTAGTTTGATTTTCCCCGGATCGCACACACCGAATGATACTCCAGTCGTAATTCCCATCGAAATCTATCTGTTTCAATTTGTAACAGACGTTCTCATCTGAACCGGGAACGAGTCCATCCAGGTACTGATAACGGCTCGTTGAAGTGCGGAATCCACTTCCGGGTACACTGCCGATCATCGAATAATCCCCATTCAATGAATTGGATCGGTAAATTTCGAATTTGTCGCAATTCCACTCGCTCGATGTGGCCCAATTGAGTAACACACCTTCCTGAGCCCTAACCGCTGAAAAGCCCAACCAACTTACAGGTAATGGCCCACCAAAATTTCCGGCACCACCACCGGCGCCCACTCCTGAAAATCCATTATTGAACGTCCCCGTTATACACACCCCATCACCTTGATAGGTAGAGTCAACGGAGGTGGAAACCGGATATACCCCATCGGAAACCGAACTGCTCGCGATGGCATTCGTTGTTTTGAACAATTGCAGATCTTTGGCATTCAATCCCGTCGCACTCTTCCAGGCATCGAGTTCTTCTTTGGTAAAGTACATGGCGATCTTAACAGAAGCTGTGTTCTTGTTATTTGCCGGGGTTATTTTAATGGTCTTCCTGAAGATCTTCTGATCATTGTTGGTGCGATGAGCGAAGTTCTCAGCTCCGATACCGCTTCGGTCGACTTCAACCTGTACCAGACCAAAATTATGCGAATTGTCCAGATTCCAAATGGTGGCAATCCGCTTTCCCCGCGAGGAGAACAGGTCGGCAGAGTCACCGGCTGAAATGGTTGCCGTTGCTGAGGCTAGATCCGTTTCAATCCCTCCCCCAATGATCGGGTCGTTTGCCGGCCCAGTAAGGCTGAAATCGTCGATCAAAAAGCCATCTAATTGATAGCTGACAGCGTTATAGCCATTCGCAACCGAGAATAGAACCCGGAAACGCACATCCTCGTTTCCTGCCAGGAAGGAGACATCGTGGCTGCTGGAGTCGTTTTGGTAGTTATTTACGAAGCCCATCGAATCGGCCATAGCCGCATAGCTCACTGAGCAGCTGCTCGAAGGACCCCTATTGTACCAATGGTAACCACTGGTGTCGCTTCCCAGTCTTGTCCAGGAAAGTCCGGCATCTAAACTGTATTGCACCTGAACAGCATAGGGCCCGTTGCAGTAATATGCACGCATGCTTTTTCGAAAACCAATGCGGTAGGTGCCTGATTTCTTCATGTTAAAACTGGGACTTAACAGAGCACATTCGTACTTGTACTGTTTGCCAAAGTACTGTTGCCCGCGCAATCCTATATTCGAATCCAGATCTGTTACCCAGGCATTGTTGCCATTGTAATAGGAGGAATTAAAGAAGTTTGAGGGACTGCCCCTTTCCCAGAGGTTGAATCCCCCACTTACATCGACACCACCAAAATGGCCCGGATTTGTCTCCATATTGCCCCCATCGGAGGCCAGATAAGGTGTTCCCGATCGGGGCAAAACACGTATCACAGTTGTTTTAACCACACTGTCGCCCGTGCTTCCGTTGATCCGCAATTTCACATTATAGCTACCCCATTTCGTGTAAACATGAGAGGGATTCTCCGATTTACTGTCGTAGTTGCCATCGTTCTCAAAGTCCCAATCGTAACTATTGTCATTGATCGATGTATTCGAGAATTTTACCGGGTCGCCTACATGAACAACCGGCGAGCTCACGTCAAAATCGGCCCGGACCGTTTCGGAGAAGTGAAAGGTTTGGAACAATCCACGGCCGTGAGTTGCGGCTATTATGGATGAATCAGATAGCCGAACCTGCAGCATATCTGTACGCACATTGGCCAAACCACCGTTTGCAGGAGACCAATCGATGTTGGTGGCATTGAGGTCGTCGCAACTCCAAATACCCAGTTCGGTGGCAACCATGGCTGCATCGCTATTCCTCGGGCTGAAAACGACCCATCTTACAGGCATATCTGGGAGATCACCTTCAACATCTTTCCAGGTCGTACCGCCATCTTCAGTTTCCCAAACGCTCGATACTCCGTAGTTTGAGAATGTAACCAGGATATGGTCTTCATCCCCTTTTTGTACGCAAATGCACGACACCAACCCAGAAGGGAAGCCCGAGCCGGTAATGTTGGTAGAAACCGGGAATCTGTTGAATCGGGCCACTTTAATAACCAAACCACCTTCAGTTCCGATATATACGTTGCCTGTCACATTTGGAGATACACAAATAGCCGAGGCCTTTCGGTTATTCATGGCACTGATGGTTTGTTCATTGGAACTCTGCGTACCACCAATATTCGACCAGCGCTTGATCTTATTCGCGTCGCTTGCCGAGTACAGTTTCGCATTCACCGGGTCGTAAGCAGAGGCATTGATAAAACTGCCCTTATCATCGCTCGATGAATCGAGAAATCGGAAATACTTTCCGCCATCGGTACTTATGGATACATTATTAAATGTGTACGCCGTCAATTGCGTATCCGGCCGCGTTTGATCGATGTGGCAGAATCCGCCGTCTCCAACCGTAGCGGTATTTGATTTATTCGTGCTGAGATATTGAAAACGTTGTGTTCCATTGTCTTGAGATCCGGCTAGTGCATATCCTGAAAAGCGACTCGGATGAACGGCACATGCGTAGAACTGCGTGGTATTATAGTTCTTGCCCTGATTCGAAATGTTGCTTGAACTGCTCATATCTTCCGACAGATAGACACCTCCATCGTTGCCGAAAACAGCGGTGTCGGAACTCCCGGGCGCATAAACCATGATGTGATGGTCGGCATGAACATATTGAATCCCGCCACAGCCCGTCCATGAACTCAATTGGGTCCATGAACTACCGCCGTTTGTGGTGTGGAACATATCCACCCCGCCAACGATCACCCGGTCTCGGTTGTTCGGATCTACAGTGATCAATAGATCATACCAGGCCTGGCCCTTGCTGAAATCGGAAGTGGCCGTTGATGTGCAATAGTTTTTCCAACTGACATTATTAACCGTGCTGAAGCTCGATCCATCCGTCGTTTTTAAGATCTTGACCACGGCACTGCCACTTCCTTCTACAAGGGCATAGACATAATCATTGTCCGAAGGGGCACAGGCAAGTTCAATACGCTGTTCCCCGGATGCCGAGCTGTATACTTTGGACCAACTGATTCCCTTGTTCGTGCTCTTGTATATTCCGTCGGTGCTGCCAATGCCCATGGCTGCATACAAGTCCCCGTTTTTACTCAGCTCCAGATCGGCAGCATTGTCGGTGGAACTGGATGTGGCCGTATACGTTGTAAGACCGGCGTACCATGTATTTCCGTGATCGACCGATCGAAGAACGCCATAATTCCTCGTTGCAGCATATAAAATTCCGTACTCGTCCACAACCAGCTTTTGAACAAATCGAAATGCATTGTGGGTAGTAGAACTTAACCGAGACCAGTTTTTGCCACCATCAGTCGTTCGGAAAATTCCGGACCCTCGAACAGCGTCCTGATTGTAGTAACCTTCTCCGGTAGCGAAATACAATGTGTCATGATTCTTCGGGTGTTGTACAATGCTGGTCACAGCCAGATTCTCAAACTGATCGTCGATGACCTCCCAATGAACCGACTTGGCGTATATGTTGGTTGTTTTCCAAAGTCCACCACTTACACTTCCTGCCCAAACGGTTCTGTGTGTGGTGTCGTTCAGATCGAATAGTAAGGCACGTGTGCGCCCACCAACATTTGTGGGCCCCAACTCGCGCCACTTAATACCTGCGAAGGTGCTCGCCTTGAATTCAGCTTCAGGATCAGTTTGCTGGCGCTTCATCTCTTCAAATGCAATTGCCAGTCGCTCCCTGGGCACATAGCCAAGAACAGGATCCCGCGTAAGTTCGACCTCCTGTTCCATGGCAAGATCCATTCTGGTCTGCAGATCCAGGCCCTTTGAAGGGGGAATTTGAGACATGATGGGAGCGTAGGGAAGCTTCGAACCGGAGCAACCCCAAAAGATCAGTGCGACCAAAAATGAAATCAGAAAATTGTAGAGATTGCTCAAATTGGATCTTCAGTTCAGCCTGTCAATCCTCATCTCGGATCAATGTGATCGTGATGGGATGTATGTAATCCAAACTTACTGAATTTCGGAACACTTTAAAAATCGCAAAATAGGTTCCTGAAGGCAACAATTTCCCGCTCCCGGTCTTGCCATCCCAACAGGTGTCCAACTGTGTGCTGTAGAACAAACGCTCACCCCATCTGTTGTAAATCCGCCATTCGATGGAATCGCAATCGGGAATCAGACCCTCCAGGCAATACCTGTCGTTCAAATTGTCGCCATTTGGGGTGAAAACATTTGGGATCACGAGATCCTTTTGTGGTTCCAACAACTGGATCTGAAGTAAACTGGAATCCCGGCACGGATCATCGTAATTTGTGATGAACTTGATCTTGAAAGAGCCACCTTCCGGGTATTGGTGCTTCGGAGATCGCGCATAGGAAGTGTCCCCATCTCCAAAATCCCACAAATAGGAAGGAGCGGGACTCTTCGAATGGAACTGAACTTCATTGGAGCACGTGTTGATGTCAAATTCCGGCAGTGGGGTATACCTGCGACCCACATGGATCGTCCGCTGAAAGGTATCCGAAACATTGCAGGAATTGGAATCGATCACGATCAGACGCGCAACAAATTTGCCGGTATCCTGATAGGTGTGTATCGGGTTCAAGGTCACCGTATCCCGTTTCCCATCTCCAAAATCCCAGATGAAGTTGTCCTGAATGGTACTTCGATTGAGGAACTGAGTGGCAAAAGGCACGCAACCCACCGAATTGACCGTGAAGTCTGCATAAACGGCCGTGCTGATCTGCAGATCGATCTTAAAACTGGCATTGCTGCAGCGCGGACTGAGATTGGACGTGAACGCTGCTCCCGGAGTAATCGGAAAATCCTGATGGCCGGGCTCAAACTCATTTGGACAGGATGCACAGACACTTTGATAGATCACCCCGCGTTTGTCGAATCGGCTCGTCCCACCATCAACGTGGTCTCCGGTTTCACTCCCACCAAAATAGGTGGCATATAACAGGCGATGGGCATCCTTGCCCAGTACGATTATGTAAAAGTCGTTACCGTCTGTTGTAGATTGTTCCGCATCCGAGGTAATCTCCAGGTCGGTGGTGCTTCCCGGATTCAGATCTGGTCGTACGATACTGCCCCAGCCGCTCATGTAGATATGTTCGCAATTGTCGACCAAAAAGGCAGTTGGCGCAATGTCGATCTGGTTGTTCCGCAAGCCAAAAGAGGTTTGAAAGTCAATTTTACGCAAACCGGCGTCCAATTTCGCTACGAACTGACCCTTATTGGCCGCGCCGTAAACACCCGGACTTGGTTGAATATTCCCGGTCGTTTGTCCCGCCACGAACACATTGCCTCTGTTGTTTATCTCGACAAAATAGATCTGATCGTAATCCGAAGTGCCGAAATAAGACGCACTGCGTATTTTTTTTGTTCCCTGATCGAAAACAGTAACAAATCCGTCCACCTCTCCCAGATAATTGGGTTCAATGGCCCCCGGGCTGGTATACATGCCCGAGGAAGCGGTTCCGCCACCTACAACGATATTGCTGTCGTAGTCGATCTTAATGCTGTACATGGCGTCCGGTCCACTACCTCCAATAAAGGTACTCCACAACAATTCGCTGAAATCGGGATTCAATTCAAAAACACAACCTTCGTAATTGCGGATTACACTGTCTGTAGGATGCTTTAGAGGAAAATTCGAAGAACGAGTTACCGAGGCAACGTAAACATTCTGGTCTTCATCGGGGAATATATCTCCGCGGAAGTCGTCCGCATAATTGTATCGAAGTGTGTCATTAGAGTTAAGCCCGTCCTGTCCGCTGCCACCTATATACGTCGATGCAAGAAGTATCGTACCATCTGACGAGAATTTTGAAACGATTATATCCGTATTGCCATTCTGGGTTGTATCGAAGGCCGTTTTAGTTACCGGAAAATCTTTGGAATAAGTTGAACCCATAACTATGAGTTGGTCCGTGTTGTCAACTACTAAACTATGCGGGTATTCATCCTGAGCACCTCCCAAATAAGTGGCATATAGAAGTGTTGTTCCGGCCGAATCGTATTTACTGATGCTAATGTCACACGCTAGGTTCGCCGGACTTTGCCTGATACCCCCGCCAAAGGTTGTTTGATAGGCCCCGGTTGTTACGGGATATTGCCCGAAGTACCCGTCTGTAATTCCACCAGCATACAGATTACCCCTGCTGTCGTAAGTTGCCGTGAAACCGAAATTGTCGCCTTTCGATCCGCTGTATGTGCTGAAGATCAGTTTTGGATCGATGATCAATTGGTGATTGCGAAAGTCGTTCGCCCCTTCGATCCGGTAATAAACGAGATTGCCGTCAACCTCAAAGCTCCCCGTTACCGGAGTAAGAAACGGCGCAGAACTCAGAATAACAGGCGGACTCTCGTACAAGCGCCCCAAGGTAGTGCGAACACTGAGGTAACCGTGTTCCACAGAAATGGATTCCGCCCCATCAAAATACATTCGAATGGCATCCGGATCTCCTCCGGGTTGAACGATCCAGTCGTATTTCAGGGAACCATCTTCACCTGTGTAAAGGTGAAAATCGATAGAAGGATACACCGAACGGAGATAAACCTCACGATAGGTTCGAACACCCCGAGCCCACTTTTTTTGATCTTTACCGATGAAAAAGTTGGAATAATAGTTTTCAGGTGATCGGCCTTCTGCGAGTTCTCTGTTTATACTACCCCCTTCAAACTGAACATGCATGGCATGGCTGTGAACTGTGAAGGCCGTGTCCATGCTCTCGTTGCGATAATGGTGAAAGTAGTTCAGTACTTCATGCTGCTCCCGCGAATCGTGCAAAGAATAGCTGAGTCCAAATTGCGTCACGAATAAATAGCCACCGGGAATTTCAGTTCGGAAGAGCACCTCATGATTCCACTGTCCCAGATTTTCGGTGAACAGATAAGCCCTGTCCTCCCGGGGCTCCGCATCAACTGCACATACCCGCGATGAGAATACCGCAATGAAGATCAAATTCAGAAAAAGATATCTCATCGTTGCCAAGAGGTCTAACAAAGTTAGTCAATGCGCCTGTCTATTGGACTCCCTATATCTCCTCTGCGTTGCCCGACTGTACTATATTCGCAAAAAATTACACTGCATGGAACTTAACGAACAGCAGTTACAGCGACGCCAATCCCTACAGGCCATCCGCGATCTGGGCATTGATCCGTATCCACCACAACCATTTGAGGTGAACGTGACCGCCGATGAGATCCGGGAGCATTATGAAAACGACAAGTTGAACTATAAAAATGTTTCAATTGCCGGCCGACTTATGCGTCGCAGGATCATGGGTAAGGCCAGTTTTGCTGAGTTACAGGACGATACCGGAAGAATACAATTGTACATAAATCGGGACGAGATCTGCCCCGATGAAGATAAATCGCTCTATAACGATGTCTTTAAAAAACATCTCGACATTGGTGATATTATCGGCGTAACCGGTTACGTGTTCACAACTCAGGTTGGCGAGATCTCGATCCATGTTACTTCGCTCAAACTATTGTGTAAAACGCTGAACCCACTTCCGATGCCCAAGGAAGTCGACGGAAAGGTATACGATGCCTTCACCGACCCGGAACAGCGCTATCGAATGCGTTATGTAGACCTGATCGTGAATCCACAGGTCCGCGAAATATTCCTGGTGCGTTCTCGTGTAATTGGAGCCATGCGCGATTTTCTGATCCAACGCGGTTATTTGGAAGTGGAAACACCTGTACTACAACCGATTCCCGGCGGAGCGGCAGCCAAACCTTTTATCACGCACCACAACGCGCTGGATATTCCACTCTATCTTAGGGTGGCCAACGAACTCTACCTAAAACGACTTATAGTTGGCGGTTTCCGGGGTGTTTTTGAGTTCGCCAAAGATTTCCGAAACGAGGGAATGGACCGGACACATAATCCGGAATTCACCCAAATGGAGCTATATGTGGCCTATCAGGATTATAACTGGATGATGGATCTCACCGAGCAGATGCTCCGGGAGATCTGTACCAAGGTCCTTGATACTACTTCTGTAATGTTGGGCAATAATGAGATCGAATTCGGAGAACCGTTTGCGCGGATGACCTTGTTCGGAGCCATTGAAAAATATACCGGCAAGAATTTGCACGGTTTGAATGAATCCGAGATCCGATCTGTAGCCAAAGAACTGAAAGTTGAAGTGGATGAGTCCATGGGAGCAGGTAAAATGATCGATGAGATCTTCGGAGCTTATGTAGAAAAACACCTCATTCAACCCACATTCATCAAGGATTACCCGGTTTCCATGAGTCCGCTTACCAAGAAGCACCGGGAAGACCCAACACTTACGGAACGCTTCGAACTCATTATTAACGGAAAGGAGATCGCCAATTGTTACAGCGAGTTGAACGACCCGATCGACCAGCGCGAACGCTTCGAGGAACAAGCCAAATTGCTCGACCGTGGTGATGAGGAGGCCATGTTCATCGACGAGGATTTTCTCCGTTCGCTGGAATATGGAATGCCACCAACGGCGGGTATTGGCATCGGTATCGATCGCCTCGTGATGATGCTCACCAACCAGGCTTCGATCCAGGAGGTTTTATTCTTCCCCCAGATGAGGCCCGAACGCCGCTGATCTCATACCCTTTTCATCCCGATCCTTTTCCCTCAAGCGGACTCGATTCGAGAAAATCGACAACTTCCCGGTCCACGATCACATCTTCAAATCGGACCGGGCGACTCAATGTAATACCCTGTAAAGAAGTGCACCTACTTAAAGCCACATACATCTGCCCATGCGCAAAGGCTCCCCGGCCAACATCTATGGTTACATTTTCGAAGGTTTTACCCTGACTTTTATGAATGGTTATGGCATAGGCCAACTGTAACGGGAATTGGTGAAAACTACCGATCACTTCTTCTTCCAATTGCCCGGTTTCCGGACTCAATGTATATCGGATGTCCTGCCAGGTCTCCGGTCCTATCCAGTATTCCTCATCCCCGATCGAGATCAGGATCTCGTCACTTTCAAGGGCCTTTACGAATGCGATGGTCCCATTCACCCAGCGCTTTTCTCCATCGTTCTTGAGCATCATAACTTTCGCCCCGGGTTTGAGTTTGAGGTTCAAAGGTGCGGGTAAGCGGTGCTCCGGATTTCGTTCGGAGCTTTCCAGCAAGACCTTGAATGTGCCTTTCACTTTCCCCACGTACACATGTTCCTCTCCTTCGAGTTCTGCAAGCTTGCCTGCATTGAGCGCAAGGGCATGATCGCGGCGGGCGGTCAGATAGATGGAGTGATCGGAGATCGCCGTGTCAACAGTGAAGCGACTGTTCAACAACTGCAGATCATCAGCGGTCGTTTCATTATTGCGGATCCTGTTGAGGATCTGCACGAACTGTGTCTCCGAATTCCGTTGTCTGAAAACCTTGCTGAGCTCGATGCGATCGTATTGGAAATCCGGGGAGAGGCCATCAAAAAAATACGGCCCTTTAAACCAGGTTCGGAGTGTGTTTTGTTCGGAATCCCGCACCACCGGCGGCAATTGATAGAGGTCCCCAATGAATACCATCTGCACACCCCCAAAGGCCTCGCTCATGTTCTTTCGGTATTTGCGCAGCGAAAGGTCTATCGCCCGCATCACATCGGAGCGGACCATTGATATTTCATCGATCACCAGAACTTCCAGCTTGTTCATCAGGCGCGTCTTCATCCGATGGGTTCGGATGGCACTGGGTGGCAAAAAGGTTGGCGGAAAACCAAAAAAGGAATGAATGGTCTGTCCGCTAACATGCAGAGCAGCAATGCCTGTCGGGGCCAGAACAACTGCTTTCTTTGAGGTTTTCGATAGGAAATACCGCAATAACTCCGATTTACCCGTTCCCGCCTTTCCGGTTATGAAAACGGAGCGATCGCTATGCTCTAAGGTGTTTAGAGCGTACTCAAATTCCTCCGTTAATTCAATCTCCATAGGCCATTTTCCGAAGTTAAGAATTTCGATTCGTGTTCAACTCCGGGCCGAATAAAAAAACAAGGACCGCTGCCGTTTTTTCGCCCTACCCCATCAGCATCTTAACCTCTTCTGCACGGACTTTCAGCTGCGTTCTCAATTATTTAACACGACAAACAATCGGGATTCACTTATTTTTGCCCACGTTAAATGAGAAATCTGTCCATGCATAAGCATTTCATGTGTTGCCGCAAGCGCGGTGATCGGGATTGCCTTGTATGGTTTTTTTAATAGAACTATAAAAATGAATGAAGGCCTTCCCGAAGTAGATACGGGAAGGCCTTTTTTTTGGCCAATTCCGATCTGCTTCGCAAGGCAACACAGCTATGAAAGCAGCAAGCAATACGGAATTGAAACCGGATCTGATCACCGGAGAGCGTTTGTACACCTTTACAGTGTTCCCCGATGCGCTGAACTATGCCGGAACGCTGTTTGGCGGTAGGATCCTGGCCGAGATGGACCTCGCGGCCTCCAATACCGCCCGCCGTTTACTCTACGACTCCCCATGCGACGGCATCGTTACAGCCCATGTTAGCGAGGTGGATTTCCTCCAACCTGCCTATTTGGGTGATATCGTTGAACTCAGGACCAAATTGACCCGGATCGGACGCAGTTCGCTCACGGTTCAGGTGAGCGTTCACAGGGAAAGTCTCAATGGCGGACGACATCTCATTTGCAAGGCATCGTTTGTTCTTGTGGCTCTCCGCAAGGGCAAGCCATTTCCACATAATGTCCAGTTTCAACAAACGATCATACCCGAATCGAACTGATCATGTTCATACAAACCATATATCTCGATGTAGCCGCCACCTTCTTTTTTGCGATGAGCGGTGCGTTGATTAGTCGCAAGTACGGGAAACTCGATTCCTATGGAATTGGCGTTGTTGCCCTCCTCACAGCAACAGGTGGAGGTACCGTTCGGGATATGCTCCTGAACGCACACCCCATTGCATGGATCAGCCATGAGGCCTTTGTGATCGCCGTTGTGCTCGGTGTGGTTACTGCACGCTTGTTCGGAGGCTACGTACAGAAAGGTGCGAAGATCCTGAGCTGGATCGACCCAATTGCCGTTTCCTTCGCAGCACTGGCGGGAATGCACCGCAGTCTGGATTATGGTGCTAACCCCTTAACAGCCGTATTTCTTGGGGTGGTAACTGCCACCTTTGGCGGTTTACTCCGCGATGTGATCTGTAACGAGATTCCCAAAGTGCTTTCAGCCGAATTGTATGCCTCGATCGTGCTTATGGGACTGGTTATCAATCAGATCATGACTCATCTATTGACCAGTAATCTATACATTTCCAACGGCGTGACCTTTGTATTCATAGTTTCGATGCGATTGATCACACTTCAACGGGATCTTCATATCCGCGATCTGCGAAGGATCTATCTGCTGCGTATACGATCCGTGAAAAGACTGATGTCGTTGAGGTTCCCCCTCCGAAGATCCGATCAGCTATAATATTTCGCAGCACACCGAATCCCGCAGTATTGGACCGATCCACGTTAGTATTGGAAGGAGTGGAGTAGAGTTTGAATAGCATGAATTAGAATTCAATGTACAAACCAACCTAAGATCAATGCGCTATGAAAAAATTAATTACGCTCTCCATTCTAACCCTCGGCATGAGTTTATTCTTCAGTTCTTGTGTTTACGAGGAAACGGTCGTTGTTGCACCTGTTAGGCCCGATGTTGATCTGTACTACGATTTTTGGGCAGGACCAAGGCATGTTGAGATCGACGGTGAATTATTCAACGATGGAAATACATTCGTTCGTGCCGTACAATTGGAAGTAAGGCTCTATGACGAATTTGCGCGAATGATAAGCACCGACTGGATCACCGTGGATGTTTTCATCAATCCCGGTGAAGTTCAACGATTCAGCTTCAATATTCCTGAGCGTTATGTTTTTGATGTTGACATCCTCGTCCGCGAAATTTTCATATAGGTCAATCCCGTAGGGTCACTATTCCCGGAGAATTGCGAACATTGTGACTGGTCAGATGTTTTCTTAAACTAAAGTCAGGAAAAACAATGTTCGGTTGGTTCGATAAAGAGGAAAAAAGTACCCTATCCCGGGAATGGATCGATTTAAATGATCTGAAACAACTCGACGAGATCGAAAGGAACTCTCACGATAGGGATGTGGTTGTCTTGAAGCATTCAACCCGATGCAGTATCAGCTCGATGGCCCTGCATAGACTCGAATCGGGCGGATTGCTTGCCAATCCACAAACCGATTTCTACTACCTCGACCTGATTCAGTACAGGGATATCAGCAATGCCCTAAGCGAACGCACCCGTATCAGGCACGAAAGTCCGCAGATCCTGGTGTTCCGCAATGGGAAGGTGATCTACCACAACTCGCACGGCGGGATCCGCAATGAGGAATTGATCGAGATACTCAAAGGACGGGCTGTCTGATCGGGCTATCTTTGTCCATTCTATGGAACTGGTAACAACACATATCTGCATGACCCGGGATATAGGGGTCAGCGGCAATCTATTTGGCGGTATCATGATGGCCTGGGTGGATGAGGCCGCCTCCGTATTCGCCTGTCAGGTTTGTCATACTCCGAATATGGTCACCCTAAAAGTGGAGGAGGTGATCTTCAAGAAAAAGATCAAGGTTGGTTACCTCATCCGCATTTATGCCGAGGTGCTGCAGATGGGGCGTTCTTCCATCACGCTCGCCATAGAGGCAAGGAAAGGAAGCGTGTACAGTGGTGAAGAAGAAGTAATGCTCAATACCCGTGTAACCTTTGTTCGGGTTGATGAGGCCGGTGATCCTACACCCATACCATCATCCGTTCGCGAAAGGTACAAGCATCTGAGCAAGTACAATTCCTGATTTCCCTTCGCTGCATCTGCTATATTTGCACAGCACCAAATCCTATACACAAACGATATGGCCCCCGAATCTTTGAAATCAACTGCGCTTACTCAATTGCACGTAGAGCTCGGCGCTAAAATGGTACCCTTTGCCGGGTTCAATATGCCCGTTCAATACACGAACCTGCGCGAAGAGCACATGGCCGTACGCAATTCTGTGGGTATGTTCGATGTGTCTCATATGGGCGAGTTCTCCGTAAAAGGGAAAGATGCCGAGGCGCTCATCGAATGGGTCACCTCCAATGATGTTTCAAAACTGGTCGATGGTCAGGCGCAGTACAGCTGCCTGCCAAATGAAGAAGGAGGAATCGTCGACGACCTTATCGTGTACCGATGGAACAAAGAGGAATTCTATTTGGTTGTGAATGCCTCAAACATCGATAAAGACTGGTTTTGGATCAAGTTCCAAAAGGAAGAGAAAGGCTTCGATTGTGAACTTACGAATATGTCTGATGACCTCTCTCTTTTAGCCGTTCAGGGACCGAAAGCCATTCATACGCTGCAAAAACTAACAGATGTAGATCTGAGTGGGATCGACTTCTACCACTTTAGCTCTGGCAGCATGGCCGGCATCGACGATATCATCATCTCCGCTACGGGATACACCGGTGCAGGTGGCTTCGAATTGTATGTGTGGAACAAAGATGCCCGCAAACTTTGGGATGCCATCATGGAAGCCGGAAGTGAGTACGGAATTCTCCCATGTGGTTTAGGCTGCAGGGACACGCTCCGCCTTGAAAAGGGATATTGCCTCTACGGCAACGATATCAACGATCAAACCAGTCCGATCGAAGCCGGATTGGGCTGGATCACCAAGTTCAATAATCCCTTCGTGAACTGGGAATACCACCTGGCCATTAAAGAAAATAAACCCTCCCGAAAGTTGGTCGGTTTCGAAATGATCGACCGTGGAATTCCTAGGCAACACTATGTGCTCAGAGATCAGAATGAGGTGATCATCGGTGAAGTTACCAGCGGAACCCAATCGCCCAGCCTCGATAAGGCCATCGGTATGGGTTATGTGGAAAGTGCATACAGTAAGGTCGATACGGAGATCCTCGTTGAGATCAGGGGCAAATTCCTTAAGGCCAAGGTGGTTCGTTTGCCCTTCCTGTAATTGGATCAGTAAGCCCTGCTCTTCTTTCCTTCCATGAAGTAGATGAACGAGCGGTTCACTACGCGCATGCCACCCGGAGTCGGGTAATTTCCGGTGAAATACCAGTCGCCTTTGTGCTTTGGACAGGATTTATGCAGATTCTCCACACTTTGGTATACGATCTCCACTTCAGCTTTCATATCCGGCGGCGTAACCAAAGCAGCAATTTCCTTGCTCAATGCTTCATCACTGAATAAGGCATACAGATCCTGAACGGCATTGCGAACTTCTTCGTCGGGTAATTTGAGCTGACGTTTGCACTCATCGTAAACTTCCTTCAGTTTCGATTCCTGGCCGGTTTTCTTCAGCAGGGACAGTACCGCCCGGAAGGCGATAAACTCATTCATCCGGCTCATGTCTATTCCATAGCAATCCGGATACTTGATGATAGGTGCACTGCTGGCCACAATAACTCTTTTGGGACCGAGCCGATCCAATATGCGCAGTATGCTTGTTTTGAGCGTAGTGCCTCGTACTATGGAATCGTCCACAACCACTATGGTGTCGTTCGGTTTGCTCACTCCGTAGGTAACATCGTAAACGTGTCCTACCATGTCCTCGCGGTCTTCGTCCTGGGTGATGAAGGTGCGCATCTTCACATCCTTCACCAGGATCTTCTCCCTGCGGATCCGAATATTGAGTATGTTCTTTAGTTTTTCGGGAGTTATGTCTTTCCCAAGTTTCTGGATCTCGTCAAACTTGTGGGAGTCCAAAAAGCGATGCAGACCGTCAATAACGCCATAAAACGCCGTTGCTGCGGTATTAGGTACATAACTGAAAACGGCGTTTTTCACGTCATGGTCCAGTTTCCGGAGTATATCCTTACTCAAGTGCCGCCCCAATTGTTTGCGTTCCTGGTGAATATTGGCATCGCTCCCGCGGGAAAAGTATATGCGTTCGAAGCTGCAGCTTCGTCGTTCCCGTTCCGTGCGTATCTGTACTTCTTCGATGGCCCCGCTTCTGCGAACGATGATGGCATTTCCCGGAGTTAACTCCCTGATGTCCTCCATTTCCACGTTGAAAGCCGTCATGATCGCCGGTCGTTCCGAAGCAACCACGAACACCTCGTCATCCACATAATAATAGGAGGGGCGTATACCCCAGGGATCCCGGGTGACAAAAGCGTTCCCGTCTCCGATCATGCCGGCCATATTGTAACCCCCGTCAATATGGCGGAAGGAATTTTCCAGGATCGCGGCGATGTCCAACTTCTCCTTGATCTTGTCGGCAATAACCCGGTTGTCCTTTTCTTCTTTCCGCAATTCGTGAAGCAGGCGGGAATTCTCTTCATCCAGAAAATGACCGATCTTCTCAAGCATGGTAACGTTATCCGATTTCTCCTTGGGCTGCTGTCCGAGTTGTATCAGCAATTCGAACATCTCGTCCAGGTTGGTCACGTTGTAATTTCCGGCGATCACCAGATTCCGGCTCATCCAGTTGTTCTGGCGCAGAAATGGGTGAATGTTCTCTATGCTGTTGCTGCCGTGTGTTCCATAACGCAAATGACCCAGCAAGAGCTCCCCGGCATAGGGGAAGTTCGACTTCAGCCAATCTACGTCGCGCACCTTTGTCTGGTCCAATTTCTTGTAACCATCCATCACTTCCTCAAAGATCTCAGCTACGGCATTTTTGGCGTTGCTGCGTTTCCGGGCAAGGTAGCGCTGACCAAAATTGGGGTTCAGCTTAACGATCCCAATACCGGCACCATCCTGTCCCCTATTGAGCTGTTTGGCCATGAGCAATTGCAGCTTTCGGATGCCGTACAGGGCCGAGCCGTATTTCTCCTGGTAGAATTCCAAAGGTTTGCGAAGCCGGATGAAAACCAGTCCGCACTCGTGCTTGATGGGATCGCTCATGGGTCGATTCTGAGCACGCAAAGTTAATCGATTTAAAGCACTAGCTGAGGGGTTTACAGGTAATCGGGAACTTCCTGTTTGGAGATTGATGGAATCCGTTGTTACTTGGTGAGCAAATGAAGAAGCTGATCCGGATAATTAACGGTCCAAACCTGAATTTGCTGGGTACAAGGGAGCCTGAAATTTATGGGAACGAAACTTTCGAATCCTACTTGGACTCGCTCGCCGCACAATTTTCTGAGGTTGATCTCAGTTACAACCAATCAAACTGGGAAGGAGGTGTGATCGACCTGCTTCACGATGCAGGTAAGGAGGTTCAAGGTGTGATCTTAAATGCCGGTGCCTATAGCCACACTTCTATCGCAATTGCCGATGCGGTTGCAGCACTGTCTATTCCGGTCGTCGGTGTTCACATCAGCAATATTTACGCTCGGGAATATGAGCGCCGCACCGATTTGCTCGCCAAATACTGCCGGGGATTTTTATTCGGATTCGGACTGAAAGGTTATGAATTGGGCCTCAGATTTCTGATCGGGGAGCTAGAGGAGAAATAAACAGAACCTCAGATCTTGTCCCCATCTTTATCAACCAATTCGCTGAAACGTCGCTTGCCCTGCAGAAAATAGGCCTGTACCACACTGCCTTTGAAATAACCCGGATGTTTGCTGAACTCAAATCCTTCAGCTCCGGCCTGTCTGGCGTCCCACCAACGCCTGAAGAAGAACAGGAAATCCCAATGCGCGTGTATGATGGCGAAATAGTGCCTCCAACGCGGTGAGAACAGGTAACGGATAGCTGCGATACTGTCGAGCAGTAAACGGACAAAAATGTGTCTCAGCAATTTATTCCTAGGGGCATTTTTAACAATGATGGCCAGGTTGTTCCGAAAATTGAGGAAAGACTTGTGGCGGTTCTGCTTGGAAAGCGTGCCACCTCCCATGTGATAAACCTTTGCCTCCGGACAGATCCAAACCTGGTAACCCTGATTCTTCATCCGCCAGCACAGATCGATCTCCTCCATATGAGCAAACAGCAGAGCGTCCAAACCGCCCAGCTTTGTGTAAACGGACGCCCTTACTAAAAAAGCGGCACCACTCACCCAAAAAACTTCACGGGCATCGTCGTACTGACCGCTGTCTTTCTCCAAAGTATCAAATAAACGCCCGCGACAGAACGGGTATGCCCATTTATCCATGAAACCGCCGCCTGCACCCGCGTACTCGAACCGTTCCCGATCGTAATAATCAAGGATCTTTGGTCCGGTTGCTGCTACTTCGGGGTGCTTTTTCATGAATTCCATCATGGGCTGTAACCAATCCGGATCCACTTCAACATCGCTGTTCAGCAATACCCAATAGGGCGTTTCGAGTAATTTCAGAGCCTCGTTGTAACCTTCCGCAAATCCGAGATTGCGTACATGAACGATCAAACGCACTTGGGGGAAGAGGCTTTTTACACGCTCCCGACTATCGTCCGTAGATGCATTATCTACAACCACCACTTCAAAATCCGGGTAGTTGCTTGCCAAAACGCTCGGTATCAATTTCTCCAACAGATCCGCCGTATTGTAATTCAGAATTACAACGGAAAGCTCAGTTTTTGACTTGTCGGAACTCACTGGTTTGTTTCGTACGATCTGCCTGCAAAAGTAACCGCCTTCCTCATAAGGCATGGATCGTTTCAGTTAAGTTTGGGATCGATCTTTGGCTCATCTTCATAGGGGCGAAAAACGAAGCGCCCCCCGGTTTCGGAGATCAAGAAGATGCACATGAAACCCATTGGATCTTTATAGGTTTGTTTGAAACGGTTCATGTTGGCCGGCTGAACAAGGCCCTTTTCACCAAATTCTTCCAAAGTGGATGCGCTTATGCTGAAACTCGTTCCGTAATCTGCCTTGTTCAGAATGAGTTCACCCAGTGGAAGTGGAATATGATGGGCTACGAATATGGGATAGGATGTGTAACCCTCCTGCACCATATCATGGGCAGTTTCGCGTATTAGATCGCGGTAAATGCTCAGATCGTTCTGCAACGCATTTAAAAGTTGTTCTTCCGATTCGGTCATGATTCAATTAATTCCAAAAGCACCACGTTCTCCACATGATGGGTATGCGGGAACATATCAACAGGTTGTACCTGAACAATTCGATACACATCGCGCATCAGATCCAGGTCCCGTGCCTGAGTGGCCGCATTGCAGCTTACATAAACGAGTTTGGGAACCCTGAGGGCATTCAACTGCTCTACGACCACAGGGTGCATACCGCTGCGGGGTGGATCGGTCACCAGCACATCCGGACGCCCATGCTCCTTCAAAAAGTCTGGATTGAACAGGTTGCGCATATCCCCTGCAGTATAGGAAACCTTTTCAATGCCATTAAGCGCAGCATTTTCATAGGCGTCGCGTATAGCGTCAGGTACACTATCGATCCCCACCAGTGAAACATCGTCTTCAGCCAGGTAGATCCCAATACTACCCGTTCCGCAATACAGATCGTAGATCACATCACCTTTTTGTACGGAGGCGAATTCCTTCACCGTATCATACAAGCGAACTGCCTGAGCCGAATTGGTCTGGAAAAAGGACTTCGCCTGTATCTTGAATGTTCTGTTCCCCAATTCCTCCTGTATCCATGCATTGCCCTTGAAGGTATGCACGGGTAGATCGTAAATGGTATCGTTTGCCTTAGTATTATAAACGTATAGCAAATTACCGATCTCCGGAAATGCACTTGCACAGGCTTCGAGAATTGCATGAACCTGCTTTTCGTTTTCTTCGCCAACTACGAGCAACAGCAACCATTCGCCTCTCCGATTATTCCGCAGGATCAAATTCCGCAGGAAACCGGTTTTTTCCTTTACATCGAAAAAGCTGATGCCGTGGGTTCGTGCGTAATCGAAGAACCAATTGCGTACCCGGTTGGTGGGCTCAGCCTGAAGATGGCAGGTGTTCAAATGAAGCACTTTGTCAAACCTGCCCGGCATATGAAATCCTGCCGCGTCTTTGGGTAATTCCAAACCGGAGTCTATCTCTTCCTGCAACATCCACCTGCTGTTACAGAAGGTATATTCTACTTTGTTGCGATATCCGAATTCCTGCTCAGAACCCAGAATGGGGCGTATTTCCGGATAGTCGAGTTTCCCGATCCGATCAAAAGCGTCCCGAACTTGTTGGGCTTTGAATGTGAGTTGAGCGCTATAGCTCAGGTGCTGCCATTTGCAACCACCGCATAAGCCGAAATGCTCACACCGGGGTGAGGTACGCGACTCAGAGGGTGTTTTAAGTTTGTCGATCTCGGCGAGAAGGAACCTCTTCTTTCTTCCCGTTACCCGCAGATCGGCCACATCCCCGGGTGCACCATAACTCACGAAAACTACTTTACCATCCCAATGAGCTATGGATTTGCCTTCTGCACCGGCCCTTTCAATGGTAATATCCGGTAATACTTTACCGTAATGAGAATTTCGCCTGCCCAACAGATCTTCCTTTCAGATGCAGTACTAGTTCGTAGATTGTGGTGCGGGTTCGCTCGCTACCTTCAGAACATTATCGAGGATCTCCGCAAACTTTTGCTCGTTCTGGTATCCACCTATCTGCATCATGTGATTCTTCTGAGGGATGTAGAAATATGTAGTGGGATAACCGCTGTGATTCCCGCGGGATAGAGCGCCAAGCAATTCGCGACCGGACAGTGTGTCAGTTCCAACGATCAGATTGTTATGCTTTTCGGGGTTAAATTTGATGGGAACGAAATTGGCCTCGATCTTTGAGATGATCGCTTCCTTTTCGTAGGTGTCTTTGTCCATGCGTTTGCACCAGCCACACCAATCGGTGTATACATCGATCAATGCGATCTTACCCTCAATATGAGCTTTGGCGAATCCTTCGTTCCAATGATACCAGGTGAGCTCATGTTGCGATTGATGCGTGAACGAGAATAAACTGAAAACGAGTAAGAAATAGGCCAACTTTTTCATAGTCAAAAGGGTAACACGAAATTAGTACTAAAATTGCGGCTTTATGTAAACAGTGCTTCATAATCGCGGTTCATAAGCGGGGGGGCATTCACCAAAGGGAATGGGAGAACAAACAAAAGGAGTAAGTTTTACGCTGGACGGCAGTATTGAAGACCGGGGAAACACTACCTCTGACAATAGGTCATTCAAGCAGAAACTCCGCCTTTGGCAGATCGGTGGCTCTGTCGGCTTGCTTCTGCTTGCTGCCCTGTTTACCTGGCAACTGCTCAAGGGGATCAAACAAGAGCAAATGCTTGATAAAGCTAAGGTAGAACTTCAGAATGTAGCTCAACGGGATCATCAGATCGACTCCTTATCGCGGCATTTGGATTCACTGTCGAAAAAAATTGCACTTGTGGAACGAGATAACGAACTTCTCATCGAAAATTCGGAAAGACTGGATGGCATATTTTATGAAGTGCAGATCGGGTCGTTCTCCGATTTCGATCTGGACAACTATTTGGAGCAATTGGCGAACATCCGTCAGGAAAAGTATGACGGAAAAACCAAGTTACTCCTGGGGAGATTCCGATCGTTCAAGAAAGCTTTGCTGTTCGAAAATGATCTGAAAAAACTCGGCCTGGATGAAGTATTCATCGTTGGGCGGATCGATGGTGTTTTGGTTCCGTACAAGGAAGCATTGGAAGCACAGCAAAGAGGGGAATAGAACTATACTTAACTTAACGGGCATACGTTGAACAAGGGAGTGTGAGTCATGACAGATAAGAAAGAAGGAAACAACATTTTAATTTCCAAACTGGACGGATTTATCCGCAGGTACTATAAGAATCTGCTGATACGAGGCAGCATCTGGTTTGTAGCCGGAGCCGTGAGCATCTTCCTGATCAGTTCAGCACTTGAATATTTCGGGCACTTCGGAATCGGAACACGAACCGTTTTGTTTTATGCGTTTTTGCTCTTCAGCCTGGCCGTACTCGTCCGATTTGTAGTGATCCCTTTACTCAAATTGTACAATCTTGGTGAGCGGATCGATTATAAACAGGCCGCCCGCATCGTTGGCGATCATTTCCCCGAGATCAGCGACAAACTGCTCAATACCCTACAACTCAGCGAAGCGGCTTCCAATTCGGATAACGCGCTTTTACAGGCCGCCATTTCGCAAAAAACCGAATCCCTCAAACCGGTTCCTTTTCAACAGGCGATCGATTTGCGATCGAACCTGAAATATGTAAAGTATGCCGCCGCTCCGCTTTTGATCCTGATCCTGGTGATATTGGTTGCCCCGGGTTTTTCCGACAGTTCGAAAAGACTGGTGCAGTACAACAAGGAATTCGTCCCGGAGGCACCTTTTGAATTCGTGCTTTCCAACAAAGATCTCAACGGCATACAGCAAGAGGATTTCGATGTGGAATTGATAACCAAAGGAAAGGTAGTTCCATCGGAAGTATATATCGATATTGATGGCTACAGTTTCAAAATGAAGTCCGACCAGTCCGGACAGTTTCGACATACCATCAAAAGACTAAGTTCCGATCTTAATTTCCGTTTCGAAGCTGAAGGCTTCAATTCGAAATGGTTCACCCTCAACGTGCTTCAAAAGCCATCGGTACTGGATTTTACGGCCTTTTTGGATTATCCGTCCTATACCGGATTGAAAGATCAATCCATGAAGAATACAGTAGACTTTCAGATCCCGGCGGGTACCACTATTCGTTGGGAATTCAATGCGCGAAATACGCGCTTCATGAAAGCGCGGTTTGGTGGCAAAGAGCGCGCATTGGACATGCAATCGGATCGCTTCTTCCTCAATCTGCCCTTCCGCGATAATCAGTCTGTCCGTGTAACCGGAGGTAATGAGGTGATCCGCAAAGGAGATTCCCTGCAATTCAATGTTCAAGTGATCCCGGATGAATTTCCGGCCATTGAGGTTGAGGAGAAGCTCGATTCAAACCGAACCAAAGTGAAGTATTTGATCGGAGATCTGAACGACGACTACGGATTCAGTAAATTACTCTTCAAATACCGTTTCGTAAAGAGTGTAGACCCGGAGAAGACGAAAATGGGTGAACAGGTACAGGCCATACCAGTGAGCCGAACTGTTACCGTTCAAAATTTCTATCACTATTGGAACCTCGACGAACTGAATGTACAGGCGTCGGACAAGATCGAGTACTATTTCGAGGTATGGGACAATGATGCGGTCAATGGCCCGAAAAGCTCACGTTCGGTTTCCATGACATTTGAGGCGCCTACCATCGATCAGATCAATGCCCTAACCGAACAGAAGAATGAGGAGATCAAATCTGAGATCACCAGCAGTAAGAAGAGCCTCAGTGATATGGATCGAAAGATCAAAGATCTCGAGCGCAAAATGACGGAACGCAAGGAACTAACCTGGGAGGAAAAGAAGGAGGTGAAAGAACTGCTGGAAGAACATAAAAAACTCCAGGATCAACTGGAGAACATCATTCAGGAGAACAAGGAGAACAACACCCGCGAATCCGAATTCAAACAACAGGACGAAGAGATCAAGAACAAGCAGGAAGAACTCGAAGAATTATTCAATGAGGTGATGGATGAGGAAATGAAGAAACTCATGGACGAGATCCAGAAGCTGATGGAGCAGAATAATAAGGAGGATCTGATGCAGAAGCTCGACCAGATGAAACTCTCCGACAAGGAGATCAGCAAGCAAATGGATCGCATGCTGGAGCAGTTGAAGCAACTGCAGTTGGAGAAAAAAGTGAATGAGACGGTCGACAAATTGGAGAAACTTGCCGAGAAGCAGAAGGAATTGAGCGAGGAGAGCAAGAACGACAAGAAGTCGAAGGAGGATCTATTGGAGAAGCAGGAGGAGTTGAACAAGGAATTCGATAAGATCAAGGAAGATCTGAAGGATATCGACAAGAAGAACAAGGAGCTGGAGCAGCCTTTGAACATGGACACCAAGGAACAACAGAAGGATCACGAGGGCGTTCAGGAACAACAACAGGAAGGAACCAAGCAACTTGGGAAGGATAAACGCGACAAAGCTTCTGAACAACAACAGAAAGCCTCAGAGGGCATGAAGAAAATGGCCAAGGAAATGAATCAGATGATGCAGTCGGCCATGGAACAGCAGCAAGGGGAAGATTATAACAAGTTGCGTGAAATACTAGAGAACCTGGTGCAGGTTTCCAAGGATCAGGAAGCGTTGATGGAGGAATTCAAAACCATGCGCAATTACAATCCACGCTATGTCGAATTGGGACAGGGCCAGAAAAAGATCAAGGACGATACGAAAATGATCGAGGACAGCTTATTCAGTTTGAGCAAGCGGGTTAAACAGGTGGAGCATTTCGTGAATAAGGAGATCGGCAAGGTGAACCATCATATGGGCAAAACGATTGCAGAGCTTGGCGAGCGACGCACGAACGAGGTTGTTATGCATCAGCAATATGTAATGACGAGCCTGAACAACTTGGCCTTGATGCTGGGGCAAAGTTTGGAACAGATGCAGCAGGAAATGCAATCGCAGAAGCAGGGGCAGGGAAGTTGCCAAAATCCGGGTCAGAATCAGAAACCGGGGGGAGCACAGTCAAAGGGTATGCAGAGTATGCGTCAGATGCAGGAATCCCTTAAAAAGCAATTGGAGGAAATGCACAACGGAGTGCAGAAGGGCCAAAAGCCAGGGAGTAAAGAATTTGCAGAGGCTGCTGCCATGCAGGCAGCGATCCGAAAGAAACTCAAGGACCTTCAAAGTCAACTCGAGAAGGAAGGCAAAGGCAAGAGTTTGGGCAATCTCGGGCAAACCGAAGAAATGATGGACGACCTGGAGAAGGATCTGTACAACAAACGCATGAACAGCGACGTATTGAAACGACAGCAGGAGATACTCACACGCTTGCTTGAGCACGAAAAAGCTGAACGGGAGCAGGAACAGGACAACAAGCGCAAATCCAATGAGGGTAAGGACATCAAGCGCGACCTGCCACCGTCCATTGAGGAATACCTGAAACAGAAAGAAAAGGAGCAGGAATTGCTTCGCAGCTTACCTCCGGACATGAATCCGTACTACAAACAAAAAGTGCGGGAATATTTCAATTCGATCAACGATTGATCTGGAATTCCGGAGCGATCAGAGCAAATGCCTGACCTTTCTTTGGGCTCCATAGCGAGCGGTGGCTCGTTGTTGATACGTCTGAGGTTATTTCCATTGACAGTGGACCAATGGGATGTGTTCCATTAACTGTGTCAACTAGTTTCAAACGATGTATCAACTTGACACATGGAAAAGAAAGAAAAATTTGATTTTGAAGCCTTCGAGAAGTCGGATACTCTGCGGTTGAAGCAGGGCGAGCGTTTATTGGGCAAGGAAGGAGTTTTAACGACACTTCTACGAGATTTTCTGGAAAAGGCAAGGTGGTTCCCGAAATACCGATTCAGACTCCCATAAAATGTCTACGGAAACTAACGCGAAGACTATAGATTGCCTATGTGGAAGTAATTGGCTCTGGGAATGACCCATTTATTGAAAGATTTAATGAAATAGAAAACCGCTATGGTGTTTTATTCTATACTCTCTAAGATACTATGGCATGCATGTACCATCTCTTTCCCACAGTTTTACCTGAGCAGTCAATCCCATATTCCAAATGTCCGCTTTCTCTGGAAGCCACATGTAATTCGCTCCCAGTCCGACATATACCTTTTTTGCCTGAGTGACACGATAGTACAAAGCGAGCTTTCCGACTAAAGAAGGCAAGTTCGTCCTCGGATCAGTATTCAAAGCTCCTATGTGATCGGGTCTCGTTACATCTTCTTCCTTGCAAATAATCGCCGAACCGGTTGAATAGATCCAATGATGCCCGTACCCTCCTGCTACAACCGTTTTGAACTTTGAGTGAACAATTGATTTTCCGAACAACAGCGAGGTGTAAAAGGATCGCTTAGAAAATGGGTACAGTTTGGGGTCTGAGTTTTCACAAGTGGGAAAATCAAAATTCAGCGTTCGTTCATTAGAATTAGATTCTAATATGATGACATCATCGTTGGTCAATTCAAGTTGAAGTGAGAGCTGTGGCACAAAACCGAGATAGTGATAAATGGAATTGAGCCGAGAACTCCTCATGTGAGGAGGATGGGTAAATGTCCAAGGACTGTATGATCTGTCGGTATAGTAAGGGAAACCATTGAGCTGGCTGAGATAGACCCGTTCAATTGTAGTCTGCCCAATCGCTTGTTTCAAAAGAGAAGATACTAGAAGAGCAAGAACAAGAACAAGAGAAATTGACTTCATCTAATGATTAATAATTTACGAGAAAGCAAGAAGCCATCCAAGTTAAATCGCAGTACGTACGAGCCTTCCCGCAATTCTGAAATATCACATCGGTCATTCCTTCTGGTAAAAAGACCGTTCGCGACTGTTTTGCCAGATAAGTCTGTAATCTGGAAGGAAACTTCTCCAACATATCCAAGATCAACTAGATTTATTCGAAAGCTATTGGTTGACGGGTTTGGGTAAATTCGGACGCTATTTAGCTCCCAGACATTTGACCAGCTCTCTGCCTTATTCAATTGTTCGGGAATACAAACAGCATTGGCACTACTATCATCATAAATCTGAACAACGAGAAAAGTCTGGTAAGTTGAGTCGCCCCGTTCCGCAGTCATCCAGAGGGTATCGGTCAAATGTGGTTGGTCAATGCCCGTTACGAACAAGGTGTCATCGGTTACATTAAAGTGCCAACCTTGAGGTGCGTTCCAAATGAAAGAAAATGCGGAGTCAGAATTGTCTAAGTAACCATCACCGTGAAATCGGATATCACAATCAGGATCAATATCCCCCACTTTTAGTGCAAAAAAGTCATACCCAGGATTTTTTTCAATGGTAATGCAATCCTTTATCGCTGGAAGCCCATGAGCTTCAGTTATGCCAACGGCGTGCCAAGCACCTAAAACTGACTTGTACTCTGGCGAGCACTTCTTCCATTCTTCGGTTGCCATCCACAAGTAATTCTGAGCTATGGTTACAAACGAGGAGTTGGCACTGGTAATTTGTGAAACTTTGAAAAACAGCAATTTTGCCTTGTCGTAACCAATTGAACTCACGAATTTATTGTTGTGCGTGCCGCCATCAACCAATAGCTGAAAGACTTTGTTATGTACTCCCCCTAATTTGTGGTATTCAATTAAATTATTGTTGTCATTAAAGATTTGATCTTCAAATTTTTGGGACTGTTCTCCTGAACCTCTATTTTCGTTAGAACCACCGGTGCTTAAATTTCGATTACCAGGAGCACCGTAAGAGCCTTCTCCAAGTTGCCAATCAATCGTTCCTGAAAACTCCTTTTGGATCATGGCACCAATTACATCACAAAACGACTCTTCAATTCCATAGGGTTGAAATTTAGAATCCCTGAGGAAGTCCGAGTTTTCGATCAACAGTGTGTTTTCATGATTGTAAATATGTCCAAACTCGTGACCTACAATGTCCAGATCGACTTTCCATTCGGCATCATCACGCGTCTTGGCGATCATTATATAATAATAACCCTTACGATGATGTATATCTGTTAAGGTAGGAGTATTTACACCATTAACGTGCTTGGTAATAACTCGGATCGGTCTGTCGGGCTTGTCATCCTGATCGTCAAGAAAATCCCATGACAACTGGGCTGCCCAATGAGCCGTCGGTTCTTTGTTACAAGCCCATGAATTGTCGTTATCCGTGACTTCTGGGTCACTCCACCAAATTGTATATCCTCCCTTTTTCGTATGGATTTCTCGCGTATCATCTCTGAGAATAAACTTCGTAGATGATTTCATGTACGTGGTGAAATCCTCTGAGTTAGAACAACTAACATGAACGGGAGTCACCGTGCCAGTTTCGGTGCTCTTCATTCCTGAAATACCCCCTGCTATTCGCGCCCCAGTCGTTGCGTCTAGGTAATAATAAACTTCGACCGTATCTGGTACCAATCGGAACATATTCACCTTGTAGGCAGCGACTATCGAACTATTCGTGTCTGTACGGATTACCAACTTCGGACTTGGGAAATGAGTCGATAGAGAATCTCCAGTATCTTCTCTTAAATCTGCCTCGACAGCTGGGTCCTGCCATGCATAGAAACTTCCTGTATCATAGAATATCGCAGTATCAACTATCTGAGTTGATGACAACAACATGTTGGTGTCAACATCCAAATTTCTTTCCCAATTTCCATGCATATGCACAATATGCTCATCTCGTTCTATCACTACAATGCTTCTACCCAAGACCGGGATGCCCTTGTGATATTGATAGTAGTGTCCCGCTCGAAGTGTTGGAGCGAGTGAGTCAGAATGGTGAAGAATCATCTCGCAGTCCTGACTGAGTCCGATTCCGGTGAACTCGAAACTGTCTGCGGTACCACAGATAAGAGTGTCTTCAAAACTGAAATGTCCTGAGGCATATTCGAACTTCTCCCACTCATAGCTTTGAGAAAAAGCCCATACGGCACTAAAAAGCAACAACACAGATGACGAAAATCTTTTCGTGGCTATAAAATTTTCAAACAATGTCGTTCTTTTTTCTGCAAAACGCAAACTTTGGCAGTTGATTTTGGTCATATGAGCGTTCTTGTGAACGAGTGATAATTTGAATGGAATGGACAAACGTGCACGTCTCCGTTAACAGCGTAAACTCCTGGAAAATGTGGATGTGTTCCATTAACTGTGTCAATTCAGATATTCAGTTTAAGTCTATCTCCAAAAATAATTGAAAGTTGTGCTAGTGTTTGATTCCAGTTGTGTCTAGGCCTGTTCCACTTGGCGCAAATATTCTCGTGAGCCAGGAAGAGCAGCTTCATCAGCGCGTCTTCAGAGGTAAAGGCTCCTTTGCTCTTGGTTACATTCCGGATTTGTCTGTGGAATCCCTCAATGATGTTTGTTGTGTAAATAATCCTGCGGATATCCGGAGTGTATTGGAAGTAATTGGAGAGCCTGGGCCAGTTTTTACGCCAGGAGTCGATGACCTTTGGGTATTTAAAGCCCCAGTTGGACTCTAATTGGTCCAGGTATTTTTCTGCCTGCTCTTTGGTAGTGGCTTTGTAGACCGGTTTTAAATCGGTCATAAAAGCCTTCACGTCTTTGTAGGACAGGTACTTCTGTGAGTTGCGGATCTGATGCACAATACAGAGCTGAACTTCCGTGTAGGGGAAGATAGACTCAATGGCATCTGCAAAGCCGGTCAAGTTGTCGATACTGGCAATGAAGATATCCTCGACACCTCTGTTATGTAGATCGGTGAGTACCTGAAGCCAGAATTTAGCCCCTTCATTCTCTCCAATATACATCCCCAGAAGTTCTTTGTAACCCTCTTGGTTTAGCCCTATTATACAGTACACGGCACGGTTGATAACACGGCCTTCATGACGTACTTTGTAATGGATGGCATCCAGCCAAACAAAGGGATAAACCTGTTCCAGGGGTCTGTTGCGCCATTCTTGCACCAATGGCAAGATCTTATCGGTCACCCTGCTCACGGTTGTTGCAGATACGTCCAAGCCATAAAGCTCTTGCAGGTGATCACTAATGTCGCCGTAGCTTGCGCCTCGTGCATATAGTGCCAGGATCTGACGATCAAGATCGACACCCAAGCTACGTTGACGTTTGGGAACAAGCTCCGGTTCAAAGGAGCCATTGCGATCGCGAGGAGTCGCAATCTCTACAGTACCCAAAGAAGTCTTCAGCACTTTCCTGCCTTTGCCGTTCTTACGGTTGGGCTTGTCTTCCTCCTCGATATGAGCTTCGAGTTCACCAGCCAAAGCCTCTTCCAGAAAATCTCGTAGAAGTGGCGTTAATACTCCTTCCTTGCCCAATAAACTCTCGCCCTGCTTCAACCGCTGAGCAGCCGACTTCTTGAAGGCTTCAAAATCAAATTTTTCTTTCTTTTCCATGTGTCAAATTAATATATCGTTTGAAACTAGTTGACACAGTTATTGAAACACTCTCTTCCATTGACAGTGGACCAATGTTGGTCAATACTTTTCAGTTTTATTCAGAACAGCCTCACTCTGTACCCTTCCACTTCATAACAATGCGTGCATGCTGACCCTTTACCGTGTAATTTTAACTCTCGTGAAGAGCAGGGTGAAGAAAAGGGTCGTGCTTGACTTGAAAATGGAATCATTGCAGCGGCGACAACCTTTTGTTCATGTGAACGGAGAATCTCTTTTATTTGGCATCGATAGCCTTCCAAGAAGATAAACGTGATTTACTGGGGTAAATACTCTTAGGATCGGCAGGTTAATATTTAATTATTTTCCTTACCTCGCCATACGGTTCATTCAGCACAGAGAGAAAATACACCCCTTGCACCAAGTGCCGAAAATCGATCTGACGACTTGATGAAACTCCTTCCTGGACTATTCTTCCTGTCGCATCGCGCAGTATGTAATTAATATCTTCACGAATACCTGAAATGGTTAAAATATTCGATACCGGGTTGGGGAATAATGCGAATTCCTTGTCCGACAGCGTGTCCAACACAGCATCGGGCAGCTTGTCTCCGAAAGCTCCCAAATAATCCACCCGGCAATCCTTTAAAACCCGGAATTTCCAGTAATGTTCTTTGGGTGAAATATCCGTCCATTTGTAGTAATAGGTCAGATCGGAATAATGCGTATGGAACTCTATAGAGATATCTCCGGGATAATCATAGATATATTGCCTAAATTGCCACCATAGTGGATCGTGCCAAATGAAACTAGACGTATCGATAGTCTTTTTGATTTGCAGTAAGTTCAGGAAATCTTGTGCCGCATAATGACACCTGCAACCCGCGTAACCGTCAGAACCCATGCAATCACCTTCCGAGTGTAATCGCTCCACGCCATGGGCTTTGAGATAGGCGGTGTAATCGTCATTAACAATAAACAGGGCATTCTTGGGTCCATTGAGTGTCTTTTGGCAATCACGAGTCCAGTAATCATCAACGCGGCACTTCAAACAAAAGATCTTCAACATGTGCTTGTCCATGGCTTTTACATCCAGCATTTCCACAATTGTATCGCGCGCATCCAGGGTGATGGCATTGTGTACTGCAAATAGCGGGCGGTACATTCTTTTACGGATCTCATCGGAGATCTTCAGACTATCCTTCGAGGGATGATCATTCTCATACACCCACCTCAAGGTAAGTGTACTGGCGTTGTATCTGTATTTTTCGTACAGTAAACTGTCCCCCTCACACGACGAATAAACGGTTTGTGCGTGAGCGGTGTAAAAAGTCAACAATGCCAATAGTGCTACATAGTTTCTCATTTTCATTGTTTTTAAGTTCATCTCATCGTATCAACTGCACGTTGCCTTTTAAATGTATATTCCCACCTTTAGCCGTTTTTCCTTCAATGGTGTACAGATACCTGCCGGCAGGCACCGGTAGGTCGCGGTAAGTGCCATCCCAGCGACGACCTGAATAGATCTCGCCGCCCCAGCGGTTGTAAATGCGCAAGGTATAATCCGTTACCCCTAAACTGAAGGGCCCAAAGCTGTTATTGTGTGCATCGGCATTGGGGCTGAAGGCATCGGGTATGAAAAACACCGGTGCATAAGGCAGACAAAGCACATTGCTGTAACTCACCAAATTGGGGTTTTCGATGCTGATGGCCTTGATGCGATAGCACTTTTGCCAGGCCCCATCGCTGCGGTATTGTGGATCTTCCAGGTGAAAAGTACCACTGTCCAGCACAGCCAGGTCAACAAACGCAGCGTCGTCCTCGCCCGGAACGCTGGTGTTCATTTGCACCACATAGCGGCTAACGCCCTGTTTCCATTGTACATAGCCCGACCACCTCACCCAGGCCACTTCGTTACCGGTTTGTTCGCCCTGCAAGAGGATCAATTGCCCCGGATTGCTTTGGGCGCTTTCCTGCTCGCAGAGGTTTAGAGCCCGGATATGGTATTGTGCCTTTGGATGATCGTAGGTTTCGAGATATTCTGTTGCGGAGATCTTGTTAACAAGATCTCCGTTGCGGTACATGTTATAAGCACCGGCTCTGGGGTGTTCCTGCCATTCTACCAGCACCTTGTCGGTTCCCTCCAACGTAGCACGAAGCAGATACGGCAAATAATCTTCCTCAAAGCCTTCGATCACCTCAACACGTTGAGTATCGCGCGTAACGCAACCGGTGGGTCCGAACAAGGTCTGGGTGATCTCAAAGCTGCCCGGCTTGCGGTAGGTATGCAGGCCTTGTTCGGTTCGGTAATCCTGTCCGTCGCCACTTTGCCAGTGCACGCTGTCGGTGGCATCCTGCCAGGTGCGGGCAAAGTGTACCTCAAAGGGTGTGCATCCATAGGTGGCGTTCAGAGTGATACCCGGCTGGGGGGCGGGTAAGATATTTACCCGGTTATCCAGGTAGAAGGTATCGCGGCAATAACCGTCGTCTATGCGCAGGGTAACCCGAAACAGGCCGCTTTGGGTATAGGTGTGAAGTGGGTTTGGTTTGGCCTTTGGCGGGGTTTGTACGAAGACGGTATCGTGGCCGTCGCCAAAATCCCAAAACCAGGTAATGGGTTGTTTTTTAAAGGAGGCCTGTGACTGATTTACAAAGCGGTAAGCAATCCACTGGCAGCCGGTGCTGTCGCGATTGGCAAACAGGGCTTTGGGGCTTTGCAACACGGTTATGGTATCGGTATACCAGAGCCAGGAACCTTTTTTACGGAAGGCCTGCAAGCGCACGGCATAGCGGCCCGGCAGTGCATAAGTATGTTCCACAGCCCAGGAGCCATCGGCCAGGCGGGTGTTGTTGTTCATTTCGGCGCTGTCGCCATCGCCAAAATAAAAGCGGTAGCGGTTAAAGAAGTTGCTGTCGCAGTCGTTGAGTACACGGGTGGATTTCCCCGAACAGGAGCGTCCGGGTTCAAACCCCAGCCGGTGATAGGGTTCCACGAAGCTGGGCCAGTTCTGGAAGACAGGTATGGTTCCTGTTGGGTAATATGGCCCGGCCAGATTCCTCAAGGAGTCTTCACTAAAGACAAGCAGCCCACAGGCGGTACCCCTTCGATTGGGATAACGGATGACGGCAAGATCGTCTGGAGATCCATGAGAGAACGCGCTTGTTATATAGATCTGCCCGTCCGGGCCCAGTTTTGCATCCCCTATGAACATTTGATGCTTATTCCCGGTCCAAGGTATGAACAAAGGGCCCGTTTGTGTGGTATCGAAAAGTTTGTATTGAAAAATCGCGTTTGGCCAGTGATAAAGGGGATCAACCATGGCATACACGATTGAATCATTGGAAGAAAAGATGGCATATGAGAATTCTGGATCAAACCAAGTGTTTCCATTAGCTACAACTCTGGACTGGTGTACGACTACGGCATTGGAAATTTCACCGGTCAGGTTATTAAAGTCGTACATATAGAGGGAGTTGTTTGGATCGATAGGTTTATTTCGTGAAGGTTCATTCAGCAGACTGGTATCCATGTTAAACCCCGCAGCTATAATCTTGTTGCCTTTAGAATTAAACGAGATCGGATTCCCACTGAAGTGAGAATTAGTTATTATAAAATTATTGAGTGTGCTAAAAAATTGCACGTTTTTTTCAAATCCAGAACGGATATTGTATTTAACCACCCCGGTTGAATCGCGGTGGCTGTACACCATCCAGTAACTCTCCGGATCGCTGCCATGGGCTGTGAATATACAGGTCGGTTTTCTTGAACCGTGTGGAATCCACTTTTTTTTCCATCTGCTTTCTCCGTACCAACTCAGTTGCTTTAAATAGTTAAACCCCAACAGGTACAGGCTGTCCGGTGAACTGAAGAATTCCAGTTCATAGACTCTTTGCAAGGCATAATGCGTATAAGCAGCGTTGGATAGAATTGCTGTTAAAACGACCCGGTAAACATGCTGTTGATCCGTGGGCAAGACCGCTGAAAACGCATATCTGAAGGGAATCTGACCTTCGTCCGGGGTACCTTTGAACAGTGTCGTATCCAGGGGTAAGGGCAGGTTAAAGGATTTGTCTGAAAAAAAATGATGAATGGATATACTGTCGGTGGAAACCGAGTAAGCGAGAATTTCTCCGCTTTGGTTTACCAGTAAAAGTGGACGATCTAAGTTATAATTACTGTGAGACGCTGTTATTCGGGATCCAAGTGACGCAGGCTCAGTACGGAAATCCAAAGCGAGATTATAAGCTTTACCAACTTGGTCAGGATACCAATAATGCGGAATTAGCGGAATCAACCATTGTAGATTGCTCTGCCCGGTTACGCTATCACCACCATTATTAAACAGCAGGAATATACAAAGAAATCCTGCCAACAGCCTTTGTTGAACCGGCAGCTTCATTTGATTATGCGTTGGGTGAACATCAATCCACGATCATCGTACACCTGTGTGATGTAGATACCACTACTCAGGGTGCTGATGTCCATTTTTTGCCCGTTCAACACGCGGTTGAATCGCAGGATCTCTCGCCCCGACAATTCATAGATCCGTACACTACAGGTTTGGGATTCAGCGGCTTGAAGAGTGATATGTCCCGTTGCGGGATTGGGATATAGCCAAACCCCGGGGGTTCCTCGTTCAAACCGTTCACTGTATAGCATTTCACCAAATGCTGCGCGTTGTGCGTTATACATCTTTCCCCCGGGTAGTTCGCTGCGAATTCCTGCATAGTAAAACAGGCTATGCCCGGCAAGGCGGGCGGTGTAATTATCTGCCCGGGCCAGAGCGCGTAGCACGGAAATTTCTTCATGTCTCAGCTCAAAACGGCGTTGTTGTTCGAATGCCGGGAGGATGGTTTCGAAGTATAGAAGGATGTCCTTGTAGTCCTTACTCGTATTAATGGCTGACAGATCCCCGGAGCGGAGTTCAGCGCGGACAGTAGCGATTTCCCCCTTACCCAGCCTGTCCAACAGGCCTTCAACCGGATTTTTTTTACTCAGGGCAATAATTTCCCAGTTTTCGGTTTCTTCATCGTAAACCAGATCTCCGGTGTCGTTGTAAACCACACAGGGATCCAGCGCAGAACAGGGCAAAACATCTGAGGATGTTTCATTGCCAACATTGGTATTACAATCTGGCTCATAAACACTGGATGATGGTGCAAAATAACTAAGTAGCCTATTCAATCCACTTGCATCAATACTTTGCGAACCGGTACAGGAGCTTGTCCATAAATTCGTATTGTGTTCGGTTGAATTGCCCTGATTTTCCAATTGCCCATTGATCTCCCAGTCCTGGGCCATATTTACATAGGTATTGCAGGTTATTTGTAAAAAGCTGTCGTTGCCCCAGGTTTTCTGAGCTGTACCCAGTGGATCTTCCAACGCATTTTCGACGTTGTTCTTGCGAACCCGCTCCCCGCCATAGCCCGCATCCCAGGCTACCTGTTCGCTGTAAATGGCTAAAAAATCGTCGGTATCTTCATTGTAAATGGTATTCTCCATTACTTTGGCCCCATACGCCCAGGTATTGAAAACACCATATTTGTAAGCGCCGCCGGCAAAGGAGAGGTCATTGTAATCCTCGGTCCAGCTTATCTCGTTGCTGTATATAAAGGACGTATTGGATACCACATCCATGATGGCCTCCCGGCAATCGGTAAATTCCGCATCGCATACCCGCATCCGGTTTCCGCCGGTGTTACCTCCGTGATAAATGCCTGTCCACAAACCCGTAAAGCTGTTGGGCCGGCCTTCCAGTTCACATCCGGAATAGGGCGGGTAGTCGCAACCAATTAGTGGTATATCCATTTTTACCGGTGCGGGGATAAAGTCGATACCACTGTTGTTGGACACCACTCCGGCACACAAGCCGCTTTGTCCGGTATAGCTATTGGTAAAGGAACAACCCCGGAATACCAAGCCGTTCACCCCTTCGGTTACCACGAATGCATGAAAGCCCTTGCCACTGTTCCAAAATGCCGCGTTGCTTTCAAAATTGATGTATTTAAAACGACTCAGCGATCCATCGGCCCAGCCCATGTTGTAACGAACCGAGATGTTGTTATTTATAAAGTTGGTTATATTCTCAAAGTGCAGATCGTCCGCACAAGGGTCACCGTTGTACGCATTGATCTTGCCTTTATAAACATCCACCCCAACCCGCGCGTGCTCTACAATGCCGTTTTCCAAAACCATCTCTGCATAGCTCAACGGGATAGGATCCACATATTCACCGAGTAGGATGCCGTCCCATTTGCCTTTGCAATCACCGCCCAGGCCGGTTAATGTCGCACCTTCCTTGACCACAAGTTTACCACCTGCCTGTACAATAATACCCGAGTGTCGCCCAAGTTTAGGAACGGTATCGTTCAGTTGCGCCAGATCCAGAAAACGGATATACGTGGTGGATCCTGTTACAACTAGTGTATATCCGTTTTCTACCACTACCGTAGTATTCACAAATTGGTCGCCAGTCCAGGTGAGCTCTGTATTGGGTGGTGTGAGTGCGGCTGCTACCGAGAATACCGGGATACCGTTTAACGTAGAATTGGAACCTATTTGCACTAGTTCGGGTGCCGCATTGATGTAGCAATCGCCATTGAACAATAGCAATTCGTAGTTATCCGCTTTCCTAGATTTACCATTGTAAGTTTCTGAATACGGATACCGATGTTGATTGTCTCCGACCAGCACTATGTCATTTTCCTGCGTAATGGCATGGTCAAAACTGCAGCCTCGACCACTTTGGCTGCTCGTTTGACCTTTGGCTCCCAAAGCGGCCCGAAACCATTCCCGGTTAAATGTCCAGGGACTGCCGCTAGTATGTAATGTCGCCTTGAACAACGCGTGATTGGATACAAAATCGGTTGTCCCAGGTGATTTAAGTGGCAGGGCGATCAGCGTATCGGCTATGGAGGCGTTCACATAAATGTTTCCGTCCCAATCAAAATGTGCTCTGCTGATGTAATCCATTCCGCTGGCATGGCCTATCGTTTTTGGAGTAGCAGTTTCGTCGAAGTCGCTGTTGTACCCATGCAAAACGATCAGGGAGCTATATAGATCATCCGGTAGCCGATCATCAATCTCATGTTGATAGAGTGGTGAAAGTATCATACCGGAAGACCAAATACCAGAGCCTAACCGCGTATAGTTGGCCATATTGCTCAGAATGAAATTTCCGTCCCTGTTTTGCTCTACATTGGCCGGCCAGCTACTCACCGCTTTTTGATTAGTTGCGGTGATAATATTATGCTGTCCTATAAAGGTTTGGGTAGAACAAGGCCAGTTCGTTCCCGGGAAATCCGTATAGTCGAAGGTGTTATACGTATCGTAATACCCACCTGATTCGCAAGAGTATTCGTAATAACTGTTCGAAGAAGGCCAATCTACTATGAGTTGCCCGGAGGTACCGGCCGTTTCACTGTTGTCCAATTCAGGAAATTTTATTCGGATCACTACTGTGGTATAACATACAAAGCTGTTGATTTCATTACAGGTTTTGATCCGGAACCCGGTTAAGACTACATGATCGGCAAAATCGGCCTCCACCACCGGTTTGCTGCCCGGATTGCTTCCATTTGGGTAATCCAGACACATTCCACGAATGTTTCCAGGTAAAAAGGAACCAGAATTGGTAGGATCTTCAATGCTGCTGGAGTCCATAAACTCCAGGTTATTATTGATGCGCATTATGAACCATTTATTGGCCTTGTGGCCTGCCAGCAGGAAAAAGCGGTTGCCATTTTCTCCGTAACATTCGCGCATGGCATAAATTCGGTATTGGACCTGTGTATCGTCACTGAAAAACACGAGCGAATCGGTGAGATCTCCGTCGCTGTTAAATCGGGCTACCGCAGGTTTGTCATTTGAATTCACACGGGCATACCCTGCGGCCAGATAACCATCATTCAAAGCTCGTACTTCCTGGAAGTTGCTGTATCCCCCATTGATAGATATGTTGTCCTCTGTTTCCGCATCATACCACGTGAGTATCTTGTTATGCCGTCTGAATTGAAGCTTGGGATCAACAATGAGAATGGAAGGAACAATTTCATTGTTGTATGGGGCCGCAGTGTCCGAGGTATACCCACAAGATATAATGTTGCCCTCCGCATCAGTATCTGCTGAAAATAACCAATCCACGCCGTCGTGCACTGTATTTACTTCAACTGCATATTTCACCTTTGAGGGTATTTGTGCCTGAACCGGATTGTTTATCCACAAACCCCAGGATCCGAAAATCACACAGGATAGACGCAGTAGAAATTGTCGGCATAGAACCTTCCGCAAGGGACTTGGTTGCAGAGCAGCGTTGCGAAGGTGGCGACTGGGGGGGGGGCGGAGTTTAACGATTTTTTCATTAAGTAAACTTAACCCGGTTCATTTTTTTTTGTGTCACGGCAATTTCCGCGAATGGTAATATTTTTTCGTGTATGGAGGAACCAAACTTACTCTAATTGGGATCGGTGAGCGTTCTTGTGAAGGAGTGATAATTTGAATGGAATGGACAATGCATACATCTCTGTTAACAGCGTAAAGCCTTGGGAA
The DNA here is from genome assembly GCA_020635435.1 of Flavobacteriales bacterium. Lineage (GTDB taxonomy): Bacteria > Bacteroidota > Bacteroidia > NS11-12g > UBA9320 > VMDK01. The sequence goes on along the minus strand of JACJZU010000001.1, from coordinate 524,666 downwards.
ATGTGCTTCATCTTTAGAAAATCTTGGTTGTGGTAGCGGCACTTAATGAATAAATGGCTGTTGCCCAGTGTGGATTACGGGCCGAACACGAAAGATCGCAAAACCTACAAAAAAGCCCCTGCAACCGAATGCAGGGGCTTTGTGTTTTTTATCGCTTCCGAAGAAGGGATTAGTCGATCACTCTGACTCGGACGGCGTTGATACCCTTTCGGCCTTGCTCTAGATCGTACTCCACCTGGTCGTTTTCCCGGATGTCGTCAATAAGGCCAGATTGGTGTACGAATACGTCTTCACCGGATTCGGAAGATTTGATAAAACCAAAACCTTTGGTTTTGTCAAAGAATTTAACAGTTCCTGTTTGCATGATTAAAAATTGAAATATGTAAGGTATTAAATAAAAGACATGGTTAATGATCCGCCTACTACAACCGCCGTTGATGATGCGGTAATGTTCCGCATAGCGCACATAGTATATTCCCCTGTTAAAAGGGCTCGAGGTTCAACTTGTGAAATCAATGGGGTAAGGTAGTGGATCGTGTATCAATAATGGTTTGGAGAATCATTACAACCCTGCTCCAGTCTCAAATATTGTACGGGTCGACTAGAAAAGTTGTTTAGATTTATCCGGATTCAAAGGTCAGCTCTAGCTTCGATATTTCCTAATTATTTCTGTGAAGACCCCAAAAGGCCCTCAAACCCTTGGTTTCAGCGCAGTCGTTAACAAAAAAAGATCCCGGGAATTGGCTCCTCGGGATCTTTTTTAAGCTTTTATACCTTATCAATCCTCAGTTTCCGGCATCGGCTTGCTTGGATCCATCAACAGGAAGTGGAGGTCTTTGTGCTTGCCGAAATGCGCTTCGTGCTGTGCACCCGCTTGTCCTTTTCCTTTCCCTTTACCGGCTTTTGCGCCCTTTCCGCCTCGGTGAAATTCACCTGGGCCGTGGCCGGGACCATCTTCAGGTTTGTATTTTTCGTGAATGGCCTTCATGTCTTTTTCCCAAATGGCACGTTGTGGCTCGAGGTCCTTGCGGATCTGTTCCAGGTCGGCCTTGTGCGCATCTGCTATTGGCTGCAATTTGCTTTCAATAACGTTGCGGATCTCCTGGCGCTTGGGATTTTCGCGCATGAATTCCCTCCGATCAGGTCCTTCTGTTTCTTTCAATTCCGCACGCATCTCGCTGCGAAGTCGCTTAACCTCTGTGCGAGTTTCTTCGATCAAACGCTTCTCATCAGTGCTCAGTTTGGTGTCGAGCTCTGTGCGCTTTTCAACCATTACCGGATGGATGTTAGTTTTGCGGTATTCGCCGATCTCCTTGCGCATCGCCTGATGCTTTTCCTTCTGCTCCTCCCGGTGTGCCTTCATTTTTGCTTTTTGCTCCTCTGTGAGAACGGATTCTATTTCAGCGCGGTGAGCACGGTGCATTGTCTGCATATCGTCGCGCATTTCGGCACTGCGGTCACGGTGCATTTCGCGTCTTTCCTCAGCAAACTTTTTGTTCAGTTCATATACCTTTTCCTTCTGAGCCTCGGTAAGCTCTACCTGTGCATCGAGGCGTTCGGTCATCATCATAGCCCGGTCCTTTTGTTCCTGGGCATTTACCCGGACCATTCCCAGAATCAGGCCGAGTACAATTAGCATCTTTGTTTTCATGGCGTTCATTTTTTAGTGTTCGTATCAATTAGACATAGCGTTTGCAAGTTTCATTCCCTACGGGCGTCTTTTTTTTCTCTGGGTGGTCGCATCATTCGTTTTTGCATGCGTTCCAATCGTTTGATCTGATCCTCATGCAACAAAGGTCGAAGCTCTTCCTGCATGGCTAGATGTACTTGTTTGAGGTCGCGTCTATGTGTACGACGCAGATTCCGCAACGTGTCAGCGTAGCGATGCAGAATACGATCGACTTCCGGCAATTGCGATTCATCGGGTTGAAGTAACTGCAGCATCCTGTGTGGCATGGAGCGCGGTTCGTGCCGTTCCACGATTCGATCGATGCGTTTCTTGGCCAGACGGCCTGCTACAAGAAAGCCGGCAGCAAATCCTGTGAGTAAAACGGCTATCAATAAAATGGTTCGTTTAGTAGTCATATGTGTTTGAGTCGAGGTATTGATAAATTTCCAGCTCGCTGTATGAACCCAATCCCAAAAGATTATCCATGCTCAGCGATCCGGATTCCTGAATGGCAATTCCAAGTAAAAGGACAATACTCGCAGCAGCAGCCCAATAAAGTGAGCGAGCTGTTATGCGCATGATCCGTTCCGTTTTACCCGGCTGAGGTGCTTTTTCAATGGCATCCAGAACGGAATTCGTGAAGGATTCCGACAACTCAGCCCGCAAAAAGCTCAGATCGGGAAGCTGGTTATTTGTCTCTTGATCAGTTGTGTTCATATCCCAATTTTTTTAATTCAGTTCGAAAGGAGTCAATCGCCCGGCTCAACCTAGACAATACTGTTCCTTCGGGAATCTCAAGCATTTCAGCACATTCTTTTGTACTATACCCTTCAATATGCCGCAGCGTGATCACACTCCTTTGTTCGGGCTTGAGACGTTGAAGTGCTTTATTGACGATCTCGCGTTCTTCATTGTATCCAGAAGTGACACTCAGCTGCTCCCCTAAACCGTCCAGTGTTTCATAGTTTCGCTTTCCCTTCCGCTTTAATTCATTCAGGGTGAGATTGATGGCAATGCGTATCACAAAGGTTTTCAGCGAGGCTTCCGAACGATATTTGTGCAGGAACCGGTACAATCGGATGAAAGTTTGCTGCGCGAGTTCGGCAGTTAGGTCCCTGTCGGCCGTCATATTGAGTATCACAGTTGCCACGTTATTCTTATATCGATCAACCAGTATGGCATACGCCTTTTGCTCTCCATTGAGGCAGGCTTCGATCAAATCGTGGTCGCTATGGAGAGGAGTTGCCAATGCTTCTTCAGTTAATTAGACAAGTACAACACCCAATTCATTCCATCACCTTCAAAAAAGATGTTCAGGGGCGCTATGCTATTCGAGATAGATGATCTCCGAGGCGCGTTTGGCCCGGATCGCCCCATGTAGTATATGTTGTATGTCGGGGTTGTGTTGCTGAGGAGTGAGAAAGTCGCGCAGGTCGGAATAGGAGTCGAGTTGGGCGCTCTCATCAAAGAAGCCATACCCTCGGTACAACCCGTTCTCAATGAGTAAAAAGCAGCGTTCATCGCGGTGCCGGCCGCGGTCCAGCACGGCATAGGAGCCGGTTTCGAGCACAAAACTGTTCAGTGCCTCCTCTACCCGCAAGTTGTAAGTTTCTGGGGCTTCTTCATTACGGCATACCCCGTTGCACAAACCCAGTTGAACATCGAAACAGGCATTGCTGCTGGTCTGCAAACCACAGAATTTCGGGCACAGCCGGAATTCCCGGACCAATTGCTCCAGAAAGTTCCGGGCCTTTACAACATTGGAAAAGGAAGCGATCGGCCCTTGCATATACTTCCTTTTTTTAACTACCTCCAGGTGAACGACGCCATTCTGACCTTCAAATTTGCACAGGACATAAGCGTTGCCGGTATATTTCTGGGCGCGGTTGTATTTCGGGAAATGTTGTTTGATCTCTGCGCTCTCAAGAACCAAAGCGAGTAATTCCGATCCGGTGAGGGTATAGCTGATGTCGTGGATCTCCTGCTTCATGCGCAGTTTGGCAGGGGTACTGTCCAGAAAATGGCTGTTTACCCGGCTCTTGATGTCTTTGGCTTTCCCTACATAGATCACCTTCCCTTCGGCATCGTGGAAGTAATAAACTCCGGTATGATCGGGTAATTGATCGAAAATGGCCTTGTCTAGATTCGGTGGAAGGGTACTCTGCCGACTCTTGCCATTCAGTGCAGAATCGATGTAATGCTTGGGATCGTTGTCGAGCAGCAGACTCAGGAGTTCGGTTGTGGCTTTGGCATCTCCACCGGCCCGGTGTCGGTTTTCCAGGGTAATTCCCAAACTCACGCATAATTTTCCGAGGCTGTAACTCCTAAGACCGGGAAAAATGGAACGGCTCATACGCACCGTACAGAGCGTTTGCCTCTTGAATTCTGCACCGAGTTCCCGGTATTCTGCACGGATCACGTTGTAATCAAATCCGGCATTGTGTGCAACAAAAATGCGACCCTCAGTGATCTCGTGAACTTTCTTCGCGATCTCGAAAAAGCGAGGAGCAGATTCCACCATTTCATTGCTAATGCCTGTAAGTCCGGTTATGAAGGAAGGAATATGGCTTTCCGGATTAACCAGAGAACTGAATTCATCAATGATCTCGCGGCGCTGATCGTCGTAGACATAGATCGCGATCTCGGTGATCTTGTTTCCGGCTCCGGTGGTTTCTATGTCTACAACGGCATACTCCATGCGTCCGCTTTCTGCTCTATCAGTGATTTTCTTTGCAAGTTAAATCAATACATACGTTCATGTTGTTTTGAGTTTTTAACAAATCAAATGTTGCGGAATGCTGTAACATTCTCGCCTGGCATAAAATGTATCTTTGCCCCCCTTTATGAATACCCGCGACCTACTGGATCTCTATGGACAAAGCGCCCGATTTGGTGAGTTGCTGGAATCGGTGCAACCCGAAAAATGTACCGTTCGCCTCGAAGGTGGCATGACCGGTTTTTACACCCTCTTGGCTGCTCTCTTATTTCGGGAGAGCGACTCGAGTGTGTATTTCCTGGTGGAGAATGAGGAAGATGCCCGGTATGCCCGTCAGGATCTGCTGCACTTCCTTGGCAAAGAAGCGGTCTACTACCTGCCCTCGTCGTTCCGCAAACCTTTTCAGGTTGAAACACCGGCCGCCATAAACGTTCAGGAGCGCTCGGAGGTTTTGCTTTACCTGCAGCGGATCGAGGGCAAACATTTGCTCATCTTAACACCGGAATCGCTGGCCGAGAAGGTGATCGAGGAGGAGCGTTTGCGGAAAAGTAGTTTTGAACTGAAAACAGGTGAAACCCTCGATATTGGGTTCTTGCTTGAAATGCTTCAGGAGTACGCTTTCGAGCGGGAGGATTTCGTTTACGAACCCGGACAATTCTCGCTCAGGGGAGGTATTATCGATATTTTCAGTTTTGCGCATGAGTATCCTTTTCGCGTAGAACTGGATGGCCGAATGATCGAAAGCATCCGATCCTTCGATCCGGTGAGTCAGCTCTCCATAGAAGAAGTCCGTTATACATCCGTGGTGCCCAATATTCTTGAAGATGAGATCAGTGGGGAGAAGGTGAGCCTATTCAATTACCTGGACAAGAACGGGATCTTTTTCAGCCCTAAATGGAGTGCGTTCACCGACAGCATTCAACGTGCCGAATCTGAGTCTACCGCGACTGAGGTATTCGAGAAACTTCAGGTCATTCGGCAGAAATTGAGCCACCGCCGTCTCATTCAGGCCGGATCGGGAATTAAAGGAGAGCCCGATCGCATCATCAGTTTTCGCCTGAGTCCGCAGCAGGTATTCGGGAAGCAGTTCGAGCTGCTGATCGAACATCTGGCTCAGTTGAACAGAGAAGCCTACCGGGTATTGATCCTTTCCGAATCCAACAAGCAGGTTGAACGGTTGGAGAGCATATTCCGGGATCTGAATGCGCAGGTGAAATTCTTCCCGATCTATCATGGTTTGCAGGAAGGTTTTCTGGACAAGGAGCATAAACTGGCCGTGTACACCGAGCATCAGATATTTGGCCGGCATTATCAATTCGCCGTAAAAAAGCGCTATTCAAAGAACCAGGCACTTACCATTCAGGAGCTCAGGCACCTCAAGCAGGGAGATTTTGTGGTTCATATAGACCATGGCGTTGGTGTTTTCGATGGTTTGCAGAAAATAGACATGGGCGGGCGTATGCAGGAGGCCGTTCGACTCAAGTACAAGAACGGCGACCTGCTCTATGTGAACATCGGCGCACTGCATAAAGTGAGCAGATATACCGGGAAGGAAGGTTTTGAGCCTCAATTGAATAAGTTGGGGAGCGATGCCTGGCAGAATCTGAAGCGCAAAACCAAGAAGAAAGTAAAGGATATTGCCCGCGACCTGATCAAATTATATGCGCAGCGCAAAGCCAAACCGGGATTCCAGTTCAGCCCGGATAATTATATGCAGGTGGAACTGGAGGCGAGTTTCCTTTATGAGGATACGCCGGATCAAAGCAAGGCGAGCGACGATGTGAAAGCCGATATGGAAACCCCGCATCCCATGGATCGACTCGTGTGCGGGGATGTTGGTTTCGGAAAAACCGAGGTTGCCATCCGCGCGGCATTCAAAGCCGTTTGCGATAATAAACAAGTGGCGGTTCTGGTTCCTACCACCATCCTGGCACAACAACATTACCACACATTCCGCAGCCGTTTGGAAGGTTTTCCTGTGACAGTGGATTATATCAACCGGTTTAGAACTACCAAGCAACAGAATGCCACTATCAAGGCTCTGAAAGAAGGTAAAGTGGATATTGTGATCGGGACCCATAAACTTTTGAATCAGAAGATCGAATTCAAGGATCTTGGGTTGATGGTTATAGACGAAGAACAGAAGTTCGGTGTATCCGCCAAGGAGAAACTGAAGCAACTGAGGGTGAATGTTGATTCGCTCACGCTAACGGCCACTCCAATTCCCCGAACCTTGCATTTCAGCTTAATGGGGGCCCGGGATCTCTCGATCATCAATACACCACCGCCGAACCGGCAACCAATTCGAACTGAATTGCATGTATTTGATCGCGAGATCCTAAAAAAAGCCGTACAGGAGGAATTGCAGCGCGACGGACAGGTATTCATTGTGCACAACAGGGTACGGGATATTTACGACCTCGCCGCAACTGTTGAAGAACTGTGTCCTGATGCACGGGTGGCGGTCGGTCACGGGCAAATGAAAGGCGATGAACTGGAAAATGTAATGCTCCGTTTTATCGAGCACGAGTTCGATGTACTGGTTGCAACTACCATCATTGAATCGGGGCTGGACATACCGAATGCGAATACCATCATCATCAACAACGCGCATTATTTTGGGTTGAGCGATCTGCATCAGATGCGGGGGAGGGTAGGACGCTCGAACAGAAAGGCATATTGCTACTTATTTTGTCCGCCTTTATACACCCTTACCGAGGATGCCCGCCGTCGCTTACAGGCCATCGAGGAATTCAGCGAATTGGGCAGCGGCTTCAATGTGGCCATGCGCGATCTGGACATACGGGGAGCGGGAAACTTGCTGGGCAGCGAGCAGAGCGGTTTTATCTCCGAGATCGGTTTCGACATGTATCACAAGATCCTGGATGAGGCCATTCACGAATTGAGGGAAACGGAATTCCCGGATCTTTTTGACGAACCACCTGCCGAACACGATTGTCAGGTTGATACGGACCTGGATGCGCGCATTCCCGATGATTACGTGCAGAATATGTCGGAGCGACTGAATCTGTATGCATCCATGGCGCAGAAGAATACCGAAGAAGAGCTGCAGGAGTTTCTGGCCCAACTCGAAGACAGGTTTGGCCCGTTACCCGAACAAGTACAGGAACTGGCCGACAGCATGCGCATCAAATGGTTTGGGAAACACAGTGGTCTGGTACGGATCAAGATCAAAAGCGGCAAAATGGCCGGTTATTTCCCGCCGGAAACAGATCAGGCCTACTACACCTCCGAGCGCTTTGGGAATATCATAAAGCGGATCAATGAGCATCCCGGATTATTCAGCCTTCAACAAAAACAATCACAACTCATATTGCTAATGCAAACAACAGGCGATACCCATGCGGCATTGCTGGATCAGCTTCGTTTGCTGGATGTTTAGAGAAAAGTGAAACTAAGGGAGTCGTTCGTTTTGTGCTGTTCCCTCAGATCGTCTCCTCTGAGAAATCCCTGAGCAATTCGCCCAGCATGCAGATGTCGGTGAAGCTGTTATACAAAGGCACAGGTGCAAGCCGGATCACATTTGGTTCACGCCAATCTACGATAACGCGATTAGCTGTGAGGTATTCGAAAAGATCGTGTCCATTCTTGCCTGTTAGTACGGATATCTGACATCCGCGTTCCGCCGGGGTGATAATGTTGAATTCCAGTTCTTCATTTTCCAGATTGCTTTCTTGCAGAATGAAATTGAGATAGGAACTCAATTGCCGACCCTTTTGATAGAGGTTCTCCATTCCTGCTTCCCGGAAGATCTTAAGAGAGGCCCGATGAACGGCCATACTCAGAACGGGGGCGTTACTCAATTGCCATCCGGCTGCTCCCGGTTCTGGAATAAAGCCCTTCTTCATTTCAAAGCGATCCATCTCCCGATGTCCCCACCAACCGGCAAATCGTGGGATATCCGGTTGTTCGGCAAAGCGCTCATGAACAAAAACACCCGATACACCTCCCGGACCGGAATTCAGATATTTATACGAACACCAAACAGCAAAGTCGACGTCCCAATCGTGCAATTTCAATTCGATATTACCGGCGGCATGAGCCAGGTCGAACCCACAATATGCCCCGGCTTCGTGCGCCGCCCGGGTAATGTCCTCAATGTGGAAGGCCTGCCCGGTGTAGTATTGCACTCCGCTGAACAATACCAATGCGATCTCCCCGGCATGATCCTCAATGGTCTGTATAATATCCTCATGCCTTAAATGGAATTCACCGGGTCGGGGTTTTACCTCAATTACAGCGTCTTCGTAGGCATACCCATGAAAACGCACCTGCGACTCAACCGCATACATATCGCTTGGAAACGCTCCTGCCTCCATGAGTATTTTATATCTGCTTCCGGAGGGGCGATAAAAGCTGACCATCATAAAATGAAGGTTCACCGTGAGGTTATTCATCACCACCACTTCAATCGGTTTGGCACCTACCAGATAGGCCGTATCGTCGGTGAGGAATTTGTGGTAGTGAAACCAGGGGTTTTTCCCCTCAAAATGCCCTTCTACACCATGCAATTCCCAGTCGAGCATTTCCTGCTCCAGGGCAGCGCGTGCCGATTTGGGTTGAAGTCCAAGGCTATTGCCGGTGAAATACAGGCATTCTTTACCATCCAGAATGGGCATGTGAAATCGATCCCTGAAAGAAGATAAAGGATCCGATTGATCCATGTGTGCCGCGAATTCGCGGGTTATATCCATGTGCATGGGGCAAAAATAGAACTTAGGGGACAGGTTGTAGCGGTGAAAGGTCTAAAGAATCCACCTCAGGTAAGCGAGATCCAGATGAGAAACTAGTCCGGACGGTTTGAGCAAAATGGACAATTGCGATGTGGGGTAAAACCCCTTGGTCGACCCTGTTGAAGAAGCTTGGAAAGAGCAGAGGGTAATGCATGTTCCCCAGACCCGGATAAATGCCGGATGAACGCAAAACTAATGGCGGACTGAAATTCCTATTGCGACGACATGTGGAGCCAAGATGTTGAATTCTCCGGCGATCCCGATATTGGGATGTGGGTAGAATTCCATTCCCGTAAGCAAAAGCCCTCCCGAAGGTAGCGTTAACCCGGCCAGGCGGTCTATGAATTTCAGTTCTTTATTCCCGATGTCCGTGTCCACGTTGAATCGGACCAAACCGGCACGCATTCCCGTATAGACTTTCCATTGGTTCTTTTCTACATAGGCCAATACCCGGAGGTGTAGCATTTGTCTCCTCAGCTCCGCGCTGAAATCGCCGGTTTGCAAAATGCCGTTGTTATCCACGTATTCTTCAAAAGTGAGTGACATGTTCTGTCTCGAATAATTGAGACCACATTGCAACCATTTGTTAAGAAGCCGATCGTATTGAAAGGTATGAACAAACCCTCCTGTATATTGGTATTTCAACTGATCACCACTGAATACGCGATCCAACAATACCTTGCTCAAACTATAGCCTGTGCGGAAACCATAAATGTTGCGTTGATCCGGAACTTGAGCAATGGTCACCCGGAGAAGCAGGAGAAGCATCAGACTCGTGATCAGGGTTCTCATTGTAGGCCTATGAGCTTTTTCGTTCCCCGCAGATATACTTCGCCGTGCACGGTGACCAGGTCGTATTCATAAGGCAATAGCAATTCACCTTTCGAATTGATCACTCCCCAGAAAGCTTTCTTCACGGCGATGAAATTGCGACTTCTGTAAACCGGGATCTCTTCGAATTCGGGCGGCACAAGCCATGTTCCATCCAAACGGACCAGACCCCAAAGCCCATTGAATCGAGCTCGAACGACACTATCGCGCATGTCGCGTATATCGGAATAGATCGGTTGAAGAACCCAGGCACCATTTCGGTCGATCAAACCATGCAAACTGTCTACGGCTACCGCGGCATAACCGTTCCTGAAATCCCGGACTTCATGGAATTGATAGGGTGTGATCTCGATCGCATTTGTGTCGATATAGGCGTACCAGGTTCCTCTGTTCACCCAACTCAAACCTTCCGATATCGGCCCCACTTCAGTGAATTGGTAGTCCGTAATAGCCTTTCCATCTTTCACAAGAGCCATTGAGTCGCCTTTGAATTCGACATTCCAATAGCTCAATTGTGCGAGGCTCTTGAATGCAAAAAGGACAAACGGAATCAAAAAGGTACTGCGGATCACGTCATACCAAAGGTAAACAGCGGCGGGCGAACGCTATTCACAGCTTGTCCACCGCAAACTGCTACATGTGGAGTGCTCGCGATGCGGTTGCATCCAATGCGGCTTCCTTGGTTACCTCGGAGGTTGTAGGGTGGGCATGGCAAATGCGTGCAATATCCTCAGCCGAAGCTCTGAATTCCATGGCAACAGCTATTTCGGCGATCATATCCGCCACGCGGGGGCCAATCATATGTGCACCGAGGATCTCATCGGTTTCTTCATCGGCAAGGATCTTCACAAATCCATCGATGTCCATTCCGGCCACCGCCCTGCCATTCGCCCGGAAGTTGAATTTGCCGACTTTGTATTTGACACCGGCTTCTTTCAATTGCTCTTCGGTTTTGCCAACTCCGGCCACTTCGGGCCAGGTGTAAACCACTCCGGGTACAAGGTTATAATCGATGTGTGGCTTTTGACCGGCCATGTGCTCCGCAGCGAAAACACCTTCTTCCTCAGCCTTATGTGCGAGCATAGGGCCAACAACCACATCGCCGATGGCGTAAATATGGGGCTGAACTGTTTGAAGATGGGAATTCACAACTATGCGCCCGCGCTCGTCAAGCGTGATACCTGCTTTTTCCGGGGCAAGTCCTTCGGTATAGGGTTTTCGACCTACACTCATCAGCACATAATCGCCTTCCAGTTCCACCGGTCCTTTGGCGCTCTCAGCACTTACCGTAACTTGCGTTTTTGTCGATTTTACGGCTGTTACCTTGTGCCCGGTGTAGAAATTCATTCCATTCTTCTTCATTACCCTCTGAAGTTCCTTGCCCAGAGCTGCATCCATTCCCGCAATGATCGAAGGCATGAATTCCACGATACTCACCTCCGAACCAAGCCGGTTGTATACCGATCCCAATTCCATGCCGATCACCCCGCCACCAATTACGATCAGGTGTTTGGGGATTTCCTTGAGAGAAAGGGCCTCGGTTGAAGTGATGATCCGTTTCTTATCGATCTCAATACCCGGTAAACTCGCCGGTTTGGAACCAGTTGCAACAATGAACCGATCTGCGGTTAGGGTTTTTTGTTCCGATCCGCTCACCTGAACGGTATGTGGGTCTACGAAGGATGCCACACCAACGTGCACATCGATCTTGTTTTTCTTCATCAGGTATTCCACACCGGTCACCATTTGCTTCACCACGCCTTCTTTGCGCTTCATCATCTGGCCAAGATCAACACCCAGATTGTCCAGTTTGATGCCGTGTTCGGCAAACTTGTGCCCCGCAGCGTGGTAATGCTCCGAGGAGTCCAGGAGGGCTTTGGAGGGGATACAGCCCACATTGAGACAAGTGCCACCGAGGCTGTTGTATTTTTCTACGATTCCGGTTTTAAAACCAAGTTGTGCACAGCGAATGGCGGCTACATATCCACCCGGTCCGCTTCCGATCACTAATACGTCGTATTTCATATAGGGTATGTGTTAAAGCAAAGGGTCTCCCTTGGTAAGTTTAATGCCCACATCGTGGATGCCGGGAAGTTGATCTTTGCGCATGTATTGAATGAGATAAACTTTATACGAACCGCTCCGCTGAAACACGAAACGTTCTTTCAAGGGAAGTTCGAAGGAGATAAGTCCACTGTAACTTTTCCCCTTCCATTTTCCGGTCTTGTCGGCCAACTCAAAACCTTTCATTTCTGTGATGTCCTGCCCCTGCGAACCCTGAATGCGTGCAAGCAGATATAAATTGCTGAACGGATATTCGGTATCGATCCTCAGGGCCGCTTTCAGATCGTGATAAACGGTGGTGTCTTCAATTTCAAAATCGAACCAAAGCGTATCTCCGGCGGTCCAGATGGCATCTTCGAAGCGATATTGTTTTTCGTACACAACATCTTTCATGCAAGCCGACAGCAAAAAGGAAATACCGAGCAGAACCCAAACCAGCAAGCCGCTCAAAGTTGCCAAACGCTGTTTTTGTGTTCCGTTGGAGCTACTCATTTCTGTGTCGCAAAGGTAGCCCATTCCCTGTGTTTGCCCAGTAGATGCCTTGCTCATTGCGGGTCGTTGTTCAATGGTTTTTCCAAAATGCAGGCAGCGTAGTTCTCCCAAGATAGTTTTGATGCTATTGTAGCAACATTTTCGCGGGGAAGAGGTTTGAATAAAAATTTTTCCATTACACCGGCCATGGAGTCCATGTCACGGTCGTTTGCCAGATAACCATTGAAACCATCCTCAATGGTCTCCGGGAAGTGTCCAACTCGGGTAGCGAGTATGGGCAAATTGAAGTTATAACTCAGGGATTCGATCCCCGAAGGTGTAGCGGTTAGATAATACAAGATCACACAATCGCTTACCTGAAAGTACTTGTGCACATCTTCATTTGGAATGAACTCATTGAAAACAACGGTTTGGTCGCTGATGCCAAATTTTTTGATGAGGGCTAACGGATCGTATTGTCGTTCATCGTCCGACTTGCTAAGGAATATCTTCTTCGCTGCACCGAAAAGGAAATTCTTGATACGTACACTTATTTTTCGGTTGTCCAATGTTTGCCAGAATGACTCTCCGCAGATCAGCAGCGATACATCGGTCCGCTTTTTTGCCAATTGGGCAAAAGCTTCAATGGTTTGATGCAATCCTTTGTACTTGCGTATGAATCCAAAGAACAGAAATACGTGTTCGCGCAATCCTTGTTCTTTTTTGAATTGATCAATGTCGAATTCCGGGTCGGGTTGAAACAGGTCGTAGATCGGGTGATACAGCTTAAGTACTGTTGTTGTACCCGAAGCTGAGGATCTCTTTCCTTCGTAACTCAGTTCAAAATTCCGCTTGGGGTAAAATGCCTTTAATTCTTCAAAGGTCTTTAAACTGTGCACGATATAAGTATCTGCTTTGCCTATCCCAATACGGGTAAAGAATCGATCGATCTTGCTCTTTTCCTTCTGAAGCACAAAATGAAGATCGATGATCACTTCCATTTCCGTGTGCTTCTTCAACCAATTGATGATCCGACCAACGGGCAATCCCTGAATGGCGATAGACCATTGGAAAACGATGCGTTTGGCCTTAATGGAGCGGATCTTACGGGCTGTCCGCAGCCAGGAAAGGGGATTGTTGTAATTTGTTAGGTAATGAACGCGGATGCCTGTACCTTCCAGAAGGTCGGCTTTGCTGCTTTTATCTACGAATTCTCGAGGCACAATGGCTGGGTATTGTTGCGTCCAGCTCACGATATGGACCTCGGTATCGCCTCGTTTATCGAGCGCTTTTGCCAGTGAGGTGTTGTAATTTGAAATTCCCCCTTTGAATTTAGGCCCGGGGCCGAAGCAGATTATTCGTTCCTTATTCATTCCGAATACCGGCAGAGGCGCGTTCCAGGGCTTTGTCGTACACCCGACGCATTCCTTCTTCAATACTTATTTTAGCTTCCCAACCGAGTCGCTCCTTCACATAGTCCATATTGCAATAACGGCTGTGTACGCCAACCGGTTTGTCGAGGAGAGGTTTTATCTCGGGCTCGTAACCGGCGAATTTCGCAAACAAGCCGATGATCTCGCGGAAGGTGGTTAATCGCCCCATTCCGATATTAATGGCCGATCCGTCGTGGATATGATCCATTGCCAGGAGAATGCAATCCAGAACGTCGTCGATATGCACGAAATCCCTTCCCTGATAGCCACTTCCCCATACTTCAAACGGATCTTCTTTATAGGCAGCCCGCAGTGCAATTGCCGGTACCGGATAGCTCAGATCCTGATCTTCTCCATATCCGGAGAAGGGACGTATACAGGTAACTTTGATGTCGTAGTATTTGGCAGCTATGTAGGCGAGGTATTCCCCGGTTAGTTTACACCAACCGTAGGTCATATCGGGCTGACCCATATTGTTGAAGTCTATATCACTCTCGCTGAGGGCAATAGCATCTTCTTCGGTTTGCTTGCTTACGGGGTACGCGGCACTGGAACTTGGATAGAGCACACGGTCGGGTTTATGGGTGCATACCCAGTGAAAGAATTCCGCATCGATGCTAAGGTCGAGTGCCACCATCATTGGATCGCCGTCTATTTTAGCTCTTCCTCCAACAATTGCTGCAAAATGGAACACATCATTGAAGCGATCGAAATCCATCCCCAAATTGCGGAAATAGTTGGAGTCCTTCTGGAAATTGCGCAGAACTTCCCGGATATCGTCGTTGAAAAATGCCAATCTGCCCTCCGAACCATAGAATTTCACGCCATTTTTCTCGGAGTGGAATGGTTCATCCAACCAGGTTTCCGGTTCGGTGCCAATGGACAGGTCGTCTACGAAAATGATTCGGTCGTTGGTGGTGTTGTACAGCCTTTTCACCATGTTGCGGCCTACAAATCCACAGCCACCGCTTATAAGATGTGTTTTCATAATAATCATCAGGGCATTGCGCTCCCTTTATTCGATTTTTCTGGGTTTATGATCAGTCCAAGTTCTTGAGCTTGTTCGCTGTGAATGGGCGATGGGGCATCGATCATTAGGTCGCGGCCCATATTGTTCTTCGGGAATGCGATCACATCGCGGATGGAGTCTGTTCCGGCCATTATAGCGCAGAGGCGATCCAAACCGAATGCGATCCCGCCGTGTGGCGGTGCACCATATTGAAAGGCGCTCATCAGGAATCCGAATTGTTCCAGAGCTTCTTCTTTGCTAAAACCGAGCAGGTCGAACATGCGTTCCTGTAATACACGGTCGTGAATACGAATTGAACCGCCACCTACTTCCATCCCGTTTATGGCCATGTCGTAGGCGTTGGCCCGAACGCTTCCCGGATCGGAATCCAGTAGGGGCAGATCCGCCGGAGCCGGACTGGTAAAGGGGTGATGCATGGCGTAGAAGCGGCCTGTGGCCTCATCCCATTCAAGCAGCGGGAAATCAACTACCCAACATGCCTTGAACACTTCTGGATCCCGCAATCCGAGCAATTCACCCAAATGCAGTCGCAATTCGTTCATCTGCTTCGAGGCGGCGGCCTTCGAACCGCTCAGCACGAAAATGATATCACCGGGCTCAGCCGAACAGGCCTCTGCCCATTTGGCCAATTCTCCTGCATCAAAAAACTTGTCTACGGACGATTTGAAAGTTCCATCTTCATTGCAGCGACAGTAGATCAGTCCTTTTGCCCCAATCTGAGGGCGTTTTACATAGTCGGTCAGCTCGTCGAGTTGCTTGCGCGTGAAATGATTAATTCCCTTGGCGGTGATACCTACTACTAATTCTGCATCGTCGAAAACCTGAAATCCTTTATTCTGAACCAGATCGGTGAGGTGGTTGAAGGTCATACCAAAACGCAGATCGGGTTTGTCCGAGCCATATTTGTGCATAGCTTCCTCATAGGTCATTACCGGAATGTCGCCCAGTTCGATACCGCGAACATCCTTGAACGCTTTGCGTATCATTCCTTCGAAGGTGCGGAGTATATCGTCCTGCTCAATAAAGGCCATTTCACAGTCGATCTGAGTGAATTCAGGTTGACGGTCGGCTCTGAAATCCTCATCGCGAAAACATTTTACGATCTGGAAATAACGATCGAAGCCGGAGACCATCAATAATTGTTTGAACGTTTGCGGCGACTGTGGCAGGGCGTAAAATTGTCCTTGATTGAGTCGGGAAGGGACCACAAAGTCTCGTGCTCCTTCCGGAGTTGATTTGATGAGGTATGGCGTTTCTACTTCGATAAAACGCAATCCATCCAGGTAAGAGCGCACCGACTGTGTAAGTCGGTGACGGATCTCCAGTTTAGATCGGATGTTATCGCGGCGCAGATCGAGATATCGGTATTTGAGTCTGAGTTCTTCACCACCATCAGTTTCTTCTTCGATGGTGAAAGGAGGGGTCAGGGATGGGTTGAGTACTTGAAGCGATTCAACGAGGATCTCAATTTCACCGGTAGGTAATTTTGGGTTTTTATTCGAGCGTTCGATCACTATTCCTTGAACGGAAAGCACAAATTCACGTCCGAGTGAACGTGCATCTTCGTTGAGGGCTTTGTTCGTTTCTTCGTTGAAAGAGAGTTGTGTGATCCCATATCGGTCGCGCAGATCTATAAAAGTCAGGCTTCCAAAATCGCGTCGACGCTGCACCCATCCGCAGAGTGTAACGTTGGTTCCGACATGTTCGATGCGAAGTTCCCCGCAGGTATGAGTCCGGAGCATTTGAGGTTTTGAATTAGAGGCCGCAAATATAGGCAAGGCTGCCGTGGGAACAGTGCGAAAGGGGGGAAGGATTGAGTGGTCGGGGTTTGTGAGGGTATTCCGGTAGAAAATGGTTGGAACACCATCTTTCGCAGGGCTAGCTTCCTTAAATTTGCAGCCTTTGGCCTCGTAGTTCAACGGATAGAATAGGCGTTTCCTAAACGCTTGATCCAGGTTCGATTCCTGGCGAGGCTACCAAAGAGAAGACTCATCAACGCGATGGGTCTTTTTTCGTTTATGGGTGCGGGTTTGAGATGGTTCGATACCGGTTCCCTACCCGCCGAAGCGCAGCCCTAGCCTCGGCAGGCGGGGATATTCTGATTGGGGTATCAGATCCTGAGGTGAAGAATGTTCGATAATCGTCTGCTCCCCCCTGAATAATCAACGGTTTGCGGCCGATATTCGGCCGGGTGAGCATCCGGATTGTCCGGTGATTTTGTCTTTCCTATTGATCTTTGACCCACTGCATATCTCAAAACAAAAGCGCAATAGATCGAAAGTAATTAATCCTAAAAATGCACCAGCTAATGTAAGAAATGGGGAGATATTATTAAGACAGTGCTTACCCTACCCCACCTGCAAAGAGCGCTGCACCATCTCACCGGATGCATTCGTGATTCGGATCAGATAGCTACCCTGTTGAGGGATACGCAGAGTTGTACGATTGACGATATGCGCTGCTTTTGAAAGAACGAGTTTGCCTGCCATTTCAAAAACTTCGAGTTCATAGTTACCCGGTTCTTCAAACTCAAGCGTAACATTCCCATCGCTTGGTTTGGGATAAATTTTCACGAGGAAAGCCGGCAATTCTTCAACCCCCGCCTTTTTGAAGAATAAGCTGTCGGAGTGTTCGCTTTCACAACCGAATTCTGAAACCAATTGTACCTGGCAATAACCGATTTGTGCGGGATTAAAAGACCTGTTCGACGTTTCCAGTAAAAAGGGATCGTTCAGAAACCCGCGGTAAAAGGCAGCGGTTATAGTACTGCTCAGTTCTTCCGAATCGCCGGTTATCTGTGGTGTAGGCGGCCGCGGCTTTTCTTCATCCCTGATAGTGTCCCGGGCCTGGCAAAATGATTCTGTTGATAAATTTCATGAAATACGTGCCGGTCGTATACACAAGTGAAAATCTTGAAAATAAATATAGTGTGGCAATCGGACTCTAATTCTTGAACACGGGTTATAACAGATTGGTGGTCTAGTAAGCAGCGACTCACTATCAAATGGTATCTCCTATATTGCAGTATGATTGTATATAAATACATATCCGCTTGCTTTCATTACAGAGTTATCCATCTGCAAAAACCTGCGGTTCTTGTCCTGCTTCTTTTGTTAATTATACCCGCACACAGCCAGATCCTTCGCACCAAAAACTGGCATTTCGGCTACAATACCTCCCTGCGCTTTGAAAAGGATACGGTGATCGTGGGCACATCAGCGATCTCCTCGGTGGAGTCCTGTGCAAGTATTTCAGACGAATCGGGTAATCTTCTTTTATATACCGATGGGGTAACGGTTTGGAATAAACATAATAAAGTTATTCCCAATGGAACGGGAATACTGGGACATAAAAGCTCTGCCAGGGGATCGGTCTTCGTAACCATGCCGGGCAACGATTCCCTGCTCTGGCTGTTTACAGCGGATTTTCAGGGCAATTCCAACGGATTGAGGTATACGGTAATTCGCAATTATGGCAACGACAGCTTTGAAATCCTGGAAAAGAACCGGTTGGTACGAACATCTGTGGCAGAGCCCATAGGGGTGGTTAATCACCGGGATAACCGTAGTGTATGGGTGGTATGCAGGGAATATAACGGTTACAGGTACTTTGCTTACCTGCTTACGGCCAATGGCCTGCTGGATTGCCCGGTTGTTTCAGCAAGTTCTCTCTATATAGGCCCCCCCAACCCGTTATCTGCCCAGAATAACATTGTGATCAGGCAAGACGGCTCTTTACTGGTGCAATACTACTTTACTCAACACGTGGTTGAATTGTTCAGATTTGATAACTCTTCGGGACAATTACATTCTCCAATTGTACTTAAAAATATTGCTTACCCTATCGGGGCGTGCTTTTCACCGAACGGAAGAATTTTATATATTAACGAACGAACCCGTGATATGATTCAATATAAGATCGATGTATACGATAAATCATATCTGCTAAACAATAGTTACCATATCAGCGGATTGTATTACCAGTTTGAGCTTCAGCAAACCCCTCAGCGCAAGATATATTCTATGCGTCCGGACAGCCTGGGTATGGATGTGATCAACAATCCCGATTCATTCGGCATCGGGTGCGATCTTCAGGTTGGCGGGCAGTACCTGGGGAAAAACAGGCAGGGATCTGCCCTGCCTAACTTTAATCACAGCTACTTTTATACACCTTCTGCTGATTTTGGCTACACACGGGATTGTTATACCAATACTTTAAATTTTGAAGGTACAGATACATTCAGGGCAAAAGATCTTTTCTGGCTCTTTGAAAAAGGAGACACAACTGACAGCCGTTCAGGCAAAAGCGTTGAATATACTTTTTCCGATACCGGAACCTGGCAGGTGAACTATATCGCTTCTGCATCGGCGCAAAGCGATACGGTCAGTAAATCTGTAGTAATCTACCCAGCCTGGCAAAAAGATATCCTGGGAGCAGATACATTTTACTGTACAGGTCCTGCTCAAAGCAAACCGCGCTTTGTATTGAAGGCTCCCGAAGGCATGCACTGTTACCACTGGCAGGATGGAACAATGGCCGATACCTTTGTGGCTGATACTGCCGGAGTGTATTATGTAAAAGTTACCAACCGCAGCTTTTGCCAGACTTCGGATACCATTATTATTAAAGAATACCCCTCACCCCCGAAGCCGCATTTGACACGTTTGGGCGACAGCCTTATCAGTTCTTTCAATGCAGTGGCACACCGCTGGTACAGAAACGGGAATTTACTACAAGGCAAATCCAATCGCTCCATACCATTGGATTCCAACGGCCTGTATTGGATGGAAGCGGAGAATGCACAAGGATGTACAACAGTTTCCGACAGCGTATTGGTTGAAGACCTTGGATTGGTAAGATCACTTAATCAAAGCAGCATTCGCGTTTATCCCAATCCTGTAACAGACAGATTGACCATTGAAAGTCCCTATGACGGGTATTTGCGCCGTATCCGATATTATGATATAACTGGGCGTGTGTTGCTGGATATTTCTGCGCCCAATACTGTGGTAAGCATATCAACTGCAGGTTGGCCGGAGGGAATATACGTAGTAAAACTGTTGACTGAAAACGGTGTGATACGGCCAGTAACTGTATGCAAACAATAGAGGGTAAACTGGCAACCAATGCCGATTTTCTATAGATATAAGCGAACAAAAATTAAAAGTGCTTTTCAAAAAACTCCTTGATCGACATATTGTGAATGGCAAGAATCTTGACCAGGTATTCAATGGAGATATTACGTCCTTTTTCTGTTTCCCAGTAATGCCTTCTGCTGAGATCATGGTCAATGGCAAAATTCTCATAGCTCGAATAACCTGCTTTAAGCCGCAGTTCTCTGAGGGCAGTTCCTATCCTTTTATAGGTCAGTTCGGGCTCGCGGTTCACGGAGGGAAAAACCATACAAAAGCAATAAGTTGTTACGCAATATTTTGCGTGTTTTACTTTTTATCTATAGTTTTGAATACCCACCACATGATATCCGACGCATTAAGATATTTATGGAACCTGACTCAAATTTTATTACAAGGTTTTTTGCTGAATGGTGTACCCCTACGCAGCGATTCCTTATACCGGTGCATCTATTATATTGCAGCATGAGGTTATCAAAATACATATCCGCTTGCTTTCATTACAGGGCTAACCATCTGCAAGAATCTGCGATGGTGTTCCTGCTTCTTTTGTTAATTATACCCGCACAAAGCCAGATCCTCCGCACCAAAAACTGGCATTTCGGCTACAACACTTCCCTGCGATTTGAAAAGGATACGGTGATCGTAGATACGTCGGCACTTAAATCGCGAGAATCTTGTGCTACAATTTCCAACGAACAAGGTAGTTTGTTGTTGTACACTGATGGGGTCTCAATATGGAATCGGTTTAATAAAATAATTCCAGGTGGAACTGAGATAAGTGGCCATGAAAGTTCGAGCAGGGGCTCGGTATTCGTACCAATGCCTGGTAACAATTCGTTGTTCTGGTTATTTACAACTGATTTCGTATTGGGCAATAACGAGTTAAGATACACTATAATTGAGAATTATGGAACCGATAGCTTTAAAGTAATTGAAAAAAACCATTTGATCAATGCATCGGTAGCAGAACCTATAGGAGTTATTAATCATCAGGACAATGAAAGTGTTTGGATTATATGTCGGGAATACAACGGGTATAGCTATTTTGCTTACTTACTTACTTCTCAAAGCTTAATTGATTGTCCTATCATATCAGAAAGTTCCTTGTTCATTGGTGCACCCGATCCAACTTCTGGTCAAAGTGATTTAGTGATTCGACAAGATGGTTCACTATTAGTACAGAACCACTTTACATACCACAAAGTTGAATTGCATAGGTTCGATAACGCTTCGGGAAAACTTTTTTCCCCGATTGTTCTTAAGGATATTGCATATCCGATTGGAATGTGCTTTTCACCAAGCGGGAATATCTTATATGTCAGTGAAAGGACCAGTGATATAATACAATTTAAAATAGATGTATATGACAAATCCTATATACTGAACAATAGCTATCATCTAAGCAATATATACTACCAGTTTGAGCTTCAACAAACACCTTTAAGAAACATATATTCCCTCCGTCCAGACAGCTTGGCGATGGATGTAATTAATCACCCTGATACTTTTGGCCCAAACTGTAAATTTCAAATAGGCGGACAGTATTTGGGAAAGAACAAACAGGGGTATGGCCTTCCAAACTTTAACAACAGTTATTTTCATACCCCCCCCCTTGACTTTAGCTATGTTGAAGATTGCGATGAACATCAATACCGGTTCACCGCAACTGATACATTTCGAGCTACAAACCATAAGTGGCTCTTTAAAAAGGGAAGCACAATACAAACTGAATCCGGGAGGGAGATCAACCACACCTTTACGGATACGGGTAGGTGGGAAGTGAGCTACATCGCTTCCAATGCTTCGCTGAATGACACGGTAACCAAAACCCTCATCATTTATCCTAAATGGCAGCATGATTTTCTGGGGCGGGATACTTCGTACTGTTCCGGTGATAATTTCAGGTTGGTTTTAAAATCCCAACCGGATATGCACTGTATTCACTGGATGGGAGAAACCGGGCAGGATTACGGCAAATTTCACGTAGACAGCATGGTGGTAGATACGGCTGGTGCCTATTTCGTAAAAGTAACCAACAAAAGCTTTTGCACGATGTGGGACACCATTGTAGTACACGAGTTACTTTCACCCCCCAAGCCCATGCTTATGCGCAAGGGCGACAGCCTGATCAGCTCTTTCAATGCCTCTGTACACCGATGGTACAGGAACGGTCTATTACTATGGGATGAAACCAGTAGTTCAGTAAAACCGGATTCCAATGGTCTGTATTGGATGGAAGCCGAAAACGCACAGGGCTGTGTAACGATTTCCGACAGCATACTGGTGGACGACCTGGGGTTGGTAAAGGCCTTTGAACAAGGCGGAATGAAGATTTATCCCAATCCGGTGAAAGAACAATTGACGATAGAAAGTCCATATAGCGGATATATCCACAGCATAAGATGTTATGATGTAAGCGGTAAGCTGCTGTTTGAGCAAGAGCCATCGGATGCCACGGAAAAGATATCAGTGGCCGGTTGGCCAAAGGGATTATACGTATTAAAACTGTTGACGGAGAACGGCGAAATATGGCCGGTAACCATACATAAACAATAGCAAAATAGCAGCACAAGCTGCGGTTCAGGGGATGCGATAAAAACTCAATTAACAACAACCGATCATGAAAAAATGCCTCACCCTTTTTACCCTGGCTCTGGTTTTTTCCACGGCCAGCGCTCAAAGCAATTTTGAATGCGGCTTCGACTCGGCCGTAAACCTGATAAATGCCCAGGATACCAACTCGTACAACTACCAGCATATGTACCGGCAACAAATTCAGGAACAGCTCGATGAACTGGAAGTACCCGAGCCTATGGGGCAGGGCGGTGTTTTAAACAAAACCGAGCCCGATGTACAGGCCCGCTTCCTTATACCCGTGGTGGTGCACATCCTGCACCTGGAGGCCGACAGCCTGCCGGGGATGCAAAGCAACATTACCGATGCCCAGGTAGCCCATCAACTGGAAATACTCAACCTGGCCTTTCGCAATGCCGCTGAAGCCGATACCAATGCGGTAAACACGGGCATACAGTTTTGCCTGGCCACCCGTAACATCCTCGGCGACAGCACCTCGGGCATTGTGCGCAGGGCAGGTGACAACCTCGCCTATTTCAAAATGCTGCCCGGGATACCCACGCCCGTGGATACCCTGTTCCCGGAAGACAAGTACATGAACATATACATCGTGTACAGGATCATCAGCCCGGGTGGCGACACTACAGGCATCAAGGGCCTGGGCCTGTTTCCCCTACAATTCACCGGCAACGGGGTGATCATGGTGTACGACTGGTTTGGCAACCAGGCCACCTGCGGCGATTGCCTTTTAAACGAAAACTCCAATGGCAACGTCATGGTGCACGAGGCTGGACATTATCTGGGCCTGTACCACACCTTTCAGGGCGGTTGCAGCGACAGCAGCGCTGCCACCTGTTCGGGTGCGGGCGACCGCTGCTGCGATACCCCGCCGGTGGCTGCCGCCAACCGCTCTTGCACCCCGGAGGTAAACAGTTGCAGCGAAGAAAACGACCGGCCCGATATGCTGAGCAATTATATGGATTACAGCCTGGAATGTGGCAGCGCCTTTACCGCAAACCAGGCCGCCCTGATGCACGCCACCCTGCTGAGCTACCGAACAGGATTGATAGAAGCCTCTAACGTGGCTAGGGCGGGCGCCCTGGGCTGCGATTACCACACCGCCCTGTTCTCGGCCTCCCAAAACCTGGTATGCGACAGCGCCTGGGTTAAATTTACCGCCCTGGATGCCGGCCGCAGCTACCACTGGGCCGTACTTGATGAAAACGGCGACACCCTGTATTACGCCGCCGGCGACGATACGCTGTGGTACAACTTCAACCAGTTAGGTACTTATGATGTACAGCTCATCACCCATACCGGCGGCGACAGCATGACCATGTACCGCAGCAACCTGGTGCAGGTGGCCGATTGCGGTACGCCGCTTATGAGTACCCAGGGCAACTGGTATTTTGGCTATTACGCCGGGCTGCGCTTTACCGGCGGGGGTGCTTTCCGGGATTTGGGAGCGTATGGAGCAAATGTCTTTCAAAACTTAACCTTAAACTCCTGGGAGGGCACTGTTACGCGCAGCGATGCCCAAGGCGAGCTGCTGTTTTACGGGGGAAGCGGTCTTCCCGGCAACTCTGCATTCCGGCTGTACAACCGCCTGCACGATACCCTCCAGGGAGGGCCCCTGCCCTCATACGACAACGGAAGCTCCGTACAGGCCGGGCTGGTGATACCACATCCGCAGGATACCAACAAGTATTACGTATTTGTAAACGAAGAAGAAGACATAGACTCCAGCGAAGGGGGCCTGCATTATTCTATTGTGGATATGACGGGAGACGGTGGCCTGGGCGAAGTACTGAGCGCCTGGAAAGACATACCGGTAAAAGGAAACCCCGCCCGGCCACACAGCGCCGACAGCGCCGCACACACTGCGGAGGGTATGACAGCCATACCTGCATGTAACGGGGTGGACCATTGGCTGATCACCACGGATTTTGACCAGTACTATCTCAATGTATTTCTGGTTCATGACGATACGCTGGAATGGAATGCCACCTATCAGGTTCCATACTATACCAAATTCAGGAGTACCCTGGTGGCGTCCCCGGATGGATCAAAGCTCGCCTGCCGGGGCGGGATATTGAATTTTGACCGGGCCACCGGGAAGATAACCACTTTTGCAAACGCACCGCAGCAAACGCATCAGCATTGTTTCAGTCCCAATTCACAGGTATTGTATTTAATAGTCGGTAGCGTATTGCAACAGGTTAACCTGCTCAACAATTCCCTGCAGGCCAGAACAGTTGCTCAAACACCATTTGGTCTTGGTTTTGGCTTGCAGCTCGGACCGGATAATAAAATCTATATTGTGAATGACCACCTCGATTTTGTAAGTGTGGTTAACTTCCCCAACAGCTTGATCTCCGACAGCGACCCCAATGCCTGCGGTTTTCAGCCCGTTGGAGTTGACCTGTCAGCCATGGGCAATGAACCATATGGCCAGGTTGGGGTACCCAATATTATAACCGCTAAAAAAGTGGAAGAACTGCCTCTGGATTTTTATTACGTAGCCAGCAATTGCAGTACTGTAAAGTTTACCACACCCATTGCTTGTGCAGCTTCCTATAAATGGTTTTTTGACGATGGAGACAGCAGCCTCAGCCAAAACCCCACTCATAGTTACAGTTCCCCGGACAGGTATAATGTGAGCCTGATCGTAGACGGAGATACGGTAACAAAGGAGATCAAGCTTGAAATAAACAAGCCCGACATCACGGGTAATCTGGAGGTTTGCGACACCACGGAGATTCAATTTTATACTTTGTTCAATTCCGATCCGGCAGATGAATATACCTGGTCGGTGGTGGAAGGCGGCGAACTGATCCAGTCAAGCCAGACCGAAGCACAGGTACTGTGGAGCGGAGACGGCATTATACGTGTAGATATAACAGGTGACAACGGATGCACGGGCCATGTAAAAGATACCGTGATCGCCTTGCCGGTATTGGACAGCAATACCATAAGTGCCGGCCAGACATTTTACTGCGGCAACACCAATCCGGTAATTACAGGAACTATCCCCTCCGGTGGCAGCGGAAGCTACACATACATATGGCAAAGGAGCCTCGACGGCCTTGAATGGGAGACTGTTGAAGGGGACACAGGCATAGACCATACGCAGATCAGCCCACAGCAAAATATGTATTTCAGGAGAATCGTTCAGTCGTCCAACTGCACGGATGTGAGTAATGTAAGTATGATTACAATAGGCTATCCCACCAACACCCTTTCTTCCCACACCCCAACTTCAGGCGACTGCCTTCACGGGGCCAACGGCTCTGCGGTAACCCTTACCCTAGATTCCCTATCCTATCAATGGCAATTAAAGGAATACCGGACAGCGGGCAAATTTTCAAGCTGGTATACCCAGCCTCAGGACACCAATCAAAACCTGCGAATGACTCCCAGGCCGGATCGCATACAGTACAAAGCCCGAAGGATTGTGGCTTACAACCACTGCTTTGATACAAGCGAGCAGGTTTACGTGAATATTCCACAATTCACAGGGCCGCCTTTATTCGATCAGGGAATTTGCGTGGATACGGTTTCCGGAACAGCTGTTTATTTCGCCATTCAAGGCAACTTCCCAACTCCCACTCACACCGTTTGGGAGCGAAAAGCATTCGATTCCCTGAATTGGGTAGTGTTTGCCGATACCAGCTACACCAATCATTCGTATAAAACGATCGTTTCGCAATCCAATGCCACACAAGGCGATCAATACAGGATTGGAGTGATCACCAATACAACGGGCTGTTCCGATACGGTTTATTCAAACGCTGCACTGCTTCGAGCCGATGTCCTCCCCCCGGTCATTTCAAGTTCTCTGACCAATGCCTCTGTGAATGAAGGAGCTTTGGTGGTCTACGCCATGGTGGCATCCAATACGCAAAATGCCACATTTGAGTGGCAGGTAAAGGCAGCCGGTCAGGGATTTTGGGCGCCTATTCCCGGGGAGAACTCAAGCTCCATATCGTTCCTGCCCACCTATGTTTGTCAAAGTGGAAATCGGTACCGGGGAATCGTACGCAATAACTGTGGCGCAGATACCACGAACGAGTCCCTGTTGACGGTATACCCCTTATTCCCGTCGGACCAGTACGACTATTGGATGAAAGACTCCTGGCGGGACACCGCAGCTGAACCCAATACTTTTTATCACGACACAACGGCCACCCAGGATCTGTTTCGCAGTCCGGATATTTGGAATTGCGATAGTTTGAACAATTGCCTTGTGCACGAAAACGCGGAATATCACGCGCAAGCCCCTAATTTTGTTCGGGTGAAGGTGCGGAATAAAGGCCCCTACACAACCAATTCGAATATTCTGAGAGTCTACTGGACCCTGGGTTCAACCGGAGAAATCTGGGAACGTTCCTGGATTAGCTCCGATCAAAACCGCTTCTACAACGAAATTGACGATGCCTTCTATCCTAAAGGAGCAGAAATAACCGGATCCGGTGGGTATGCGATTCCGCAGATCAGTCCGGGCGACAGTACGATCATCACCATTCCCTGGTATCCGCCCAATCCTGCCTGGTATTATACGAAAGAAAATGGCCAGTTCGTATACAGCGATCGGGTCACACTTTGCTTGTATTCCCGTATCGAATCGTGTCAGGAGTATCCGTTCGGCATGACCTATCCGGAGCAATACGGGGTTGTGATCACGGAGAATACCAGAAAGAACAACAACATTGCCACCCTGAATTTCGAATCGTTCGACAGGCTTGAAAACGAAAATGGTGCGCACCCCCGGCATTGGAGTTGGCGGGGAACAGGATGTGACTTCAATGTGACTTTGCACTTCAAACCGGCACGTCCGGATCATTTCGACCACTGGGATATTGACATTTTACTGGACGATTCGCTTTGGAAGTATTGGCAACTGGGAGGATCACAGGGTAGTGGATTCGACTCGGTTGGCCCCGGGAAATTACATATACAAGGGAGTGAGCCATTTTATCTTGAAGATATCATTATACCTCCAGCCGTATTCCCTTCCGTTCGATTCGAATTCACATCATTGGATTCAGGATCTTTACCAACCGAAGAATTCGAGTTTTACCTGAGTCGCCATGATCTTGAAACAGATGCACATTTAGGTGGATTTATCATCAATCTGGACAATTCAAGCGGAAATATGAACGATCCCGGGTCTCAAATGATGACGACAACAAGCCTGTATACGCCGGAAAATGCTGTTTCGGCATTCAATTGGAAAATCTACCCCAATCCGGCGCAAACACAGCTTCACATTGAATATTACACCGGTAATCCGGAGCCTGTTCATTTTAAGATATACGACATCCTGGGAAGGAATGTTCTGAACCGGCTATCGATTCCAAGATCAGCCGGAAATGGTCACGAATTAATCGATCTTGACACGCTCCGTACTGGCGTTTATTTCGTTCATTTCTACAATTCGATTCATCGAGACACTAAAGTAGTGATCATCAATAATCGATAATTGCAGATTTGTACTGAACTTCCGATAAATCTGGTAATACGAATTGCAAATTGAAAAATAATCCTCATTAATGTTAAAGCGACACTTTAGCATTAGTCCGAAATTCACTCTAATCCGATTAGTTATTCAAATCACATTTAAGCTGCAAGTTCGATATTAGTCTGCTTCCCCCTACTTATCCAACTTATAAGCCGTTAATTCCATCATTTCTTCACTCGTATACAACGGCAGGAAAACTTGTAATTCGGATTGTGAAAATTCTTTGTTGGGCCGCCTCCTATTGTGCCTTCTACCGGATTTAATTGTCGGACGTACCGTGCTTCCTGAGGTCCCGGATTTCTTGTGCCCAGTATCCACCAACCTGTGCTCTCATTTAACCATTTGAACAATCCTTCATTCGAATTAAATAATCCAGCCGGGAGTGCAGAGAAGCCAAATTCGTCAGTTCCCGGTTCGTAGCCAGCTGTAGGCCAGCCGGATTTCGATTGTAACTTCGGACCAAGTTCCGAAGCTAATGAGGTATTGGCAAATTCATACCAGTAATGGAACTCCTTATCGCTGGGCAGCCTCCATCCTTCCGGACAGGCATCCATGGCATCGTTGAACGTATATAGCCGTCCGAATTTTCTACAGTTGTCCGGATTATTATCATAGCACACACTTTCGTTGGTGGCATAGTTCAGATTTTCCGCAAACCACTCGTAGGGTCCAATGCAGATCGTTCGATAAAATTGACTATCCCGGGGATCGCGCATACTGTCCAAACAACCATTGTAGGAATAACCGGTATGATGAAACTGTTTGAAGTACAATTGACTCAATTGATCGGCATTCTGCACATCAGGGTCTTCCTCCAATATGCTCATTGCTACCTTCTTCTCCTTCTTAGTCGATCTGGGCGGTTCAAAATACACCAACCCGGGTTTGAAGAATTCTTCTGTACCGTCCTCATCCAAATGGGCATTTCCGGTTGAATCGAGGTCCTTTATAAGGTTACTGATGAGTTTTATCTCCATGGCCTTTGCAAACTGATTGTCGACCGTTGAACTGGAGCCATTTTTAAAGCCGTACCCATAGTAAGTCGCAAGCCCCAAACTTTTCCATGCTTCCGCTAAGTTGTTCTCGGTGCTTCCGTCTTTTACGTGGCCACTATAACAATGGTTCCCAAACAGAACCGCATCGGAGAGGTCGATTTTCAAATTGCGGATGTATTCCTCTGTCACTTTTACACCAAAATTCATTTCGATGGATTTCTGATCCGGACTTATGTGAATATCCATGTTCAACTCAAGTTGGCCGTTGGCAAACAGATCGGTTGAGACGCCTTCTATGTGTTTGAGTTGATCGATGAGTTTCTCTGTAGCTGCTTTCATTTCCCAATCGAAGCGAGGCCCGTAGTTCACCGTTTCATCCAGATAGGAGATCAGGAAGCCATCCGTTTCACCATGTGTGTCCAGGATGATCAGGCCGTAATTCCCAAATTCGTCAAGGCTTGCAAGGGATACTTCTCGGTTCTTCAGCAGCACAACCTCCATTTCCCTGGATGTACTTTTACAGATATCTACAAGGGATTGAAGGTGTGCTTCGGTGTATTTGAATGCATACGTATAGGGGAGGAAAAACAGGATCTTATTGTTCTTGATCGTTCCACTTGTACTAGCTTTCGACAATTCGTATTTATGGAGTGATCCGGGTCCTCCGCCTCCCCGGCGCAAGTGGATTCCTTCCCCATCAACCGAGATGATGCGAATACTGGATCTGAGTCCGTTTTTAAATGTAATGGATATGGATTCCAGGTCTTTATAATGGGCATCCCGCACATTTTCATCCTGAGCCAGGTAGTCGCCCATGGCGTTGAGAGCTTCCAACGTATCCCCCAGTTCCAGGGCGGTTCCATAAATGCGAAATGCTTCGCCGAGGATGATGCTGTTTTGTTTTAACTTTTCTTCGATCGGTGTTTCTTCCGGTGTATCGGTATCTCCATTTTGATCCTTACACGAAACAAAAGCAATACCTAATAGAACCATCAAAAGGAATTTCTCTTTCATTATTCGCGACTAGTTTTGGCACAAGTTACTGATTTCTTGTGAAGGTTATTTCTATCGAAATGCGATCTAATACCACAGGGTATAGATTCGGTACTCGGGCTTGGTACATCCGAATTGAGCCATTTTTACACCACAACTCAGATTAGTCGAGCGCTATAATAAAGCTATTCGAGCGCACGATCCAACGCTTCAAGCGCAAGATCTCCATTGAAATGCTGATTGGGAAAAACATCGAACTGAAGGAAATCAACAAGTTTTTCCATCTCCTCTTCTTTTTTCTTGGAAAAGGCCGACTTCGCGTTTGCCCCGAACTTAAATTCCATTTCGGATGAACCGCTGCGCAAGTTTCTGCCATAGAGGAAATAAACCTCATCTTTACCGGCCTTGATCTCTTTCTTATCGAAGGTGCTTCCCGATGGATTGTACCAGATATGTATAACGAGGTCGCTGCCGCCTTTGTACTTTTTTAAGAACTGAGTATAGGGAACGCTTCCGCGCATGTGTACGGATCCATCCGTGATACCCAGGGTATCCATGCTCACTTTCTGGGCGAGCCCTTTAAATGCAAGGGAGAGAAACAGCAGAACGACAATTGTTATACGGCTCATATTTGGACTCTTTTGTCCAAATATAACGAGCAACAACATCCGTTTCAAACCCACAATTCACAGTTTCTCAATCGCAATGACCGTTGGAGCCGCTTAAAATGGACTCGTATTCCTCATTGCTGAGGAATTGAGGCACATAGCTGATGTTGTTGTTTTTCAATTGCTTCGAAAAACTGCGCATATGATTTCCGGAGGCACATTTCAGTTTTGTGTACAAGGCCAGCAGATCTGCAGCCTCGGTTGTCTCCATAAAGCGATTCAGGTCGGAGATATCAAGATCTTCAATGGTTGCGCCCACGTATAAGGCACTGTCTATGGAATGAGCACTTATACCGGTCAGCTTGATGTACAGATCGCGGAATTCTGGATTCTTGAACTCTCCAAAACCGAGTCCCGCAGCCGGATCCTCTATGGAATAGGTTTTCAATAGATCGAGTACATAATCCATGTGGCGTTGTTCGCTTTCATAAATATTCCCAAAAATTTGCTGTCCATATTTTTGATAGCTGAACCAATACACATCGCGGGCCAATTTTTCTTCTTCCCTTAAATGCCTCAGGTCGTTTGCCAATTCACTGCTCAATGTTACCTGGGGAGTAGGTTCGGGTTTCCCATCTTCGTCATTGCATGCACTCAACAATGAAAACGCTATGGAGACGAATGCCATTAAGATTAGATGCTTTTTCATGATCGTAAAATTTTATGGAAAGTTCACCTTCTGATCGCAGAATGTGGGTAATGCAGGTCACACAGTGGAAATAAAGTGTTGCACACTGAACAAATCCACCTTCCGGTTTGGAGGGCGTGAATCAAACACTGCCCGGCTCAATTATCCGGGGAGATCAAACTTACAGTCGTGAATCTTCCTGTAGCTTTATTTTTTTCAAAAGATCAGTTCGAACTCAGAACTAATCCTTGTTCGATACGTATAGCTACCAATAAGCAGGTCCAAATGAAACCATCCTCAACAGGGTTAATATCATAAACCTCTGCCCTGAGAATCCCATTTTCCCGTCGACCTGGAATAAGCGTTGAGCACAAATCTTCCGCCCTTGTTTTTGGTATGAAAGATCAATCTCAGGTCGTAATTATCATCAGTTAAGTTACTATTGTACTGGTGTCTTAATTCCAGGGAATCGGAGAAATAGCGCCAGCTGTAATAGTGATCGTCGTATGTTCGAAACCCACCTTCAGATCCGTCCTTGCTTTGATAGGCATAGGTGTTAAGGCTAAAGTAAGTTACTCTTTCGAACAACACATGATGCATTGTTTCGTACAAGGTGAGTGTATCCCTTTCATTGGGATGTGAAGCGTTCACCCAATTTGGGTACAAAGGCATCTCCCAGCTCTTTTTTCGATCCAGTTCGGGATTCAACCCCAATTGGGAACGTATGCCCGAAAAGCCGGCACTATCGCTCGATATGCTGTCAATAGCAACGGCAGAGCTGCTGATATAACATACCGTATCTCTAAAAGCCTCAATTCTATCCTTAATGGCCTGAAAAGCACCGATCAGGTGGTCACCCGGCTCCCCATTCCATGTAGTGGAATCGATGGGAATACTGAGTTCATCGGTGGATCCGAAGAGCAACGGATAGGCGTATTTTTCCTCGGCGGGAGCGGGTTCATCTTCCGTACAAGATTGAAAGAGGATAACTCCCAGACTCAGCGAAAACAGCAGCCCAATGACTACAGTACCGACACGTTTTGGGTTGAATATTTTCATATGGACTATGAATTTAGGAGGAACGACTCAACTAACATAGCATCAAACAGATTTTCCGGAATTCTACCGGTCTGTTTTTCCATCCAATATCGCTTGAACTTATCCGCACAGACTTGAAATAGGTTTGGTTTAAAGCGTATTTGCAGGTTAAGTTATGTCGACAAATTCTATGGACCGGGACAAAAAGGTCATTGACCTTCTTAATTCTGGAGCCACCATCCCATTTATAGCGCGTTACCGCAAGGAGTTGACAGGTGGACTGAACGAGGTTGAGATCGAAGAGATTGACAAGCGGCGCAAGGCAATCCTGGAACTCGAGAAGCGTAAAAGTGCGGTACTGGATCGACTGGCGGAATTGCGGATCATCAATCCAACTCTTCTCGCTCGAATTGAGCAATGCAACTCTATGTCTGAGCTGGAGGATCTCTATCTTCCCTACAAGCAAAAGCGAGAGACCAAGGCAGATAAAGCCCGGAAACTGGGTCTGGAACCACTGGCAAAGATCATCATGTCTCAATCGAGGAATGATATCATGAACCAGGCCTTCCGCTTTACCAATCATCGATTGAGTGTAGAGGATGCATTGGAAGGTGCCGTGGATATCATGGCCGAATGGGTGAGTGAATCGGTTGGTGCACGGAATAAGGTACGCATGGCCTATCAGCGAAATGCAGTGCTCCACTCAAGCTTAATTGAGAAGAAAAGATCTGAAGCAGCTAATTATGAGAATTACTTTGATTATTCTCAGCCCCTTAGACGCATACCAAGTCATCGTCTGCTCGCCATTCTCAGGGCAGAGAAAGAAGGTTATCTGCGTGTAAAACTGGAAGTCGATAAAGCCCCTTTGATCGCATCTCTCGAAAAGCAATTTATCCGGGCAGACGGTGCAGCGGCTCCCTTTATACGCAAAGCCCTGAAGGAGGCCTATCGCCGACTCATTGTACCGGCCATTGAGACCGAAGTGCGAAAAGAGGCCAAGGAGCGGGCTGACGATGAGGCCATTCGCATTTTTACCAATAATCTCAACCAGTTATTGCTTGCGGCGCCACTTGGCTCAAAACGTGTTTTGGCCATAGATCCCGGTTTCAGATCGGGCTGCAAGATCGTTTGCCTGGATGAGCAAGGTACACTCATTGAACACAGCACCATTTTTCCGCATCCTCCACAGAAACAGACCTCCGAAGCACAGGAGAAATTGAAGAAGCTCCTGTACAAACATAAAATGGAGGCCATTGCAATTGGAAATGGTACGGCCGGACGAGAGACCGAACAGTTCGTGAAGGAAACCTTATCCAATTCTCAAGTACTTCCGATCTATATGGTAGATGAGGCCGGGGCATCGATCTATTCTGCATCGGAAGTTGGCCGGGAGGAATTTCCGGATCTGGATCTTACCGTTCGCGGAGCTATATCGATCGGCAGGCGACTGATGGACCCCCTTGCCGAATTGGTGAAAATAGAGCCGAAGAATATGGGTGTTGGTCAATATCAACACGATGTGGCACAGGACAAACTGCGTGACAGCCTGAATAATACGGTTGTATTTGCGGTGAATAAGGTAGGCGTTGATGTAAACACTGCAAGCAGGCACTTATTGCAGTATGTGAGTGGGGTTGGACCGAAAACCGCGGCAAATATTATTCAATACCGTAGGGAAAAAGGTCGCATCGAAGAGCGATCCGATCTGCTTTCGATCAAGGGTTTTGGTCCTAAAGCCTATGAGCAAGCTGCCGGTTTCCTGAGGATCCGGAATGGACGCAATCCACTTGATAATACTGCCGTACACCCCGAGCGCTACAGTCTGATTCAAGACATTGCATTTGAAGAAGGCAGAACTGTGGCGGAGTTATTGAATAGCAGAGAATACTGCAAACAGATCGACCTTAACAAATACATTTCGGAGGATGTTGGCCTTCCTACACTGCAAGATATCGTTCAGGAGTTGACAAGGCCCGGACTTGACCCGAGAGGAGAAGCGGAGAATCTCGTTTTCGATGAACGCATCCGCAGTATTGAGGATCTGCAGGTACGAATGATCCTTCCGGGACGCGTCACGAACCTCACAAAATTTGGGGCATTTGTCGACATTGGCATCAAACAGGACGGCCTGGTCCATATAAGTGAGATCACGAGTCGGCATATCGTGGATCCATCCGATGTTCTTGCCTTGAATCAACAAGTGAAAGTTCGGGTTGTGGATGTGGATCTCGCTCGAAAGCGAGTAGCATTGAGCATGCGATTAACTGATTGAACGGTTCGGGAAACATGATAAAATGTGCTAACCGTTTGATGTAAGCATGCCTGAATTACTATTGTAAATGAATTAGACCCGATTCAATTGGCAGATATACTTCTCATAACACCTCCTTTCACACAATTGAATACGCCGTATCCTGCCACGGCCTATCTAACCGGCTTTCTGCAAGCAAAGGGTTTTTCTGTCAGTCAGCGTGATCTTGGAATGGAGGTGATACTCGCAATATTTTCAGAAAATGGATTGAGAGAATTGTTCATGAATGCAGCAGATCGGCTTGAATTTGCAGATGAGAATACGGAGCGGGTTTTCATCCTTCAAACCGACTACATAAACAGCGTTGATCCCGTGATCGCTTTTCTGCAGGGCAAGAATCCCGAATTGGCCCGAACGATCTGTGCCGGTAATTTCCTTCCCGAAGGGAAGCGTTTCGCAGATCTGGATTACCTCGATTGGGCTTTTGGTGAAATGGGTATCTATGATAAGGCCAAGCATCTGGCAACCCTTTATCTGGAGGATCTATCCGATTTTATACGCGATGTTGTGGACCCAAACTTTGGCGTGAGTCGGTATGCGGAACATTTAGGTCATAGCGCCAATTCATTTGAGCCATTATACAGTTATCTGCAAACGGATCCCACTTATATAGACCGGATCACACTTCAGATCCTTGAACGACATATTCGTGATGAGGAGCCGAAATTTGTTGGTGTTTCAGTTCCATTTCCCGGTAATCTGGCCAGTGCATTTCGTTGTGGGCAATTCCTGAAAAAGGAATTTCCCTCTATACGGATCGCCATGGGAGGAGGATTTCCAAACACAGAACTCAGATCGTTACGGGACAAGAGGGTTTTCGAATTTTTCGATCACATAACCTTGGATGATGGAGAGCTCCCCATCGAACTGCTCGCACAACACATTCTGAATCAGAAGGATGCTGTTTTGAAACGGACCTGGCACCTAGAAAGTGGAGAGCTACACTTTAATGACCTCTCTCTTCGCAAAGATTACAAACAACATGAATTGAACGCTCCGAGCTATGCCGGATTAGATCTGAGCAGCTATTTGTCGGTAATCGAGGTGGCCAACCCCATGCATAGTCTCTGGAATAATGGTCGATGGCTCAAGCTCACCATGGCTCATGGGTGCTACTGGGGGAAATGCACATTCTGTGATGTTTCTCTCGACTATATTCAAAATTATCAGCCTGTAGCTGCTTCCCTGTTAGTGGATCACATGGAGAAGTTGATCGCTGAAACAGGGGAAAGGGGCTTTCATTTCGTAGACGAAGCAGCTCCACCTGCACTCATGCGCGACGTGGCTCTGGAGATCATACGGAGAAAGATTGTCGTTACCTGGTGGACCAATATTCGATTCGAGAAAAGTTTTACGATGGATCTTTGCCGCTTGCTGCGGGCTTCCGGTTGTGTTGCGGTTTCGGGAGGTTTGGAGGTTGCATCAGACCGATTACTCCAATTGATCGAAAAGGGCGTTACGGTTGAACAAGTAGCTCAGGTTACACGGAATTTTACAGATGCCGGCATAATGGTCCATGCTTATCTCATGTATGGGTATCCCACACAAACGGTTCAGGAAACGGTCGACAGTTTGGAAATGGTGCGCCAAATGTTTGAGGCCGGCGTATTGCAATCTGCATTCTGGCATCAATTTTCCCTAACTGCGCACAGCCCAATCGGCAGAGATCCTGATCGGTATGGTATTATGCCCATTCTCCCGGAGGTCACTTTTGCCCACAACGACATCGATTTTGAAGATCAGACAGGGATCGATCACGAATTGTTTTCGGAAGGATTGAGGAAGTCATTATACAATTTCATGCACGGCATTGGTTTCGATATTCCCGTTCATGAGTGGTTCGAGGAGCAGGTTCCGAGAACAAGCATTAAGCCTGATTATATCGCAGAATGTTTGGACCATAGCGCAAGTGCGAACTGTAGAGACAGCAGTAAACTGGTCCTGATCGGAGTAGGTGTGATATTCCACGAAGAGGTTGACGGGGTACTGACTGTTACTTTTCACAACAGGCAGGCTTCCATGGATATGCAGGTATCTGTTGAGTTGGCAGCCTGGATGCAGCGAGTATTTGAAAGATGTAGCCCCGATGCTTCGGATCCTTTGACATTCGGACAATTCAGGGCAGAATTTGAGGAAGAATTCCATGGTTTTGAAGAATTCTGGGCCTCGGAGGAGATGGAAGATCTGCGGTCTATCGGGTTGCTTGTGTTGAATTAAGTCGGGATTGGTATCTGGGCGGAACTCACGACCTCACCCTGTCCATTGCAAAGGAATACTACTACATACATTTTACTGATATTTGGTACAGTGCCTTGTGCACCGCCATAGCGGACAGGAATGCTGAATGTTTCACTCATTTCATAGAATTTCCCTTTCTGAATCCGATCACTGATTGGAATACCTCCAGACGGACTGATGAAATCTCGGCAAACGAAATCGTGGATGAAGGTTGAACCCTGTCCGCGCATATAGGCTTGTATTCCGGATTCTCCGAGCGCAATATGAATTCGATAGTCTTCATTGAGTTGATCTGTGCAGTAGTACTCATAGCGGAGATTGTAAGTATCCGGACTGCTTCTTTTGATCTCCAGCCCGAGATTGGCGGGGCTTGTACTTTTGTTTTTATAATAGGCCCAGCCCCAGGAGTAGCGATCCAACACGCTGCCTTTTTCCATTTTTGGGGGCTCCATTGCGGCATAATTCCGTCGATTGACGAGTGCAGACGGATAGAAATCTACCTTAAAGCGATCGTGCAGCTCAGAATATTGATGGTGCAGAAAGTCGGGATGTACCTCTCCACTGGCAACCGCGGCAATTCCATAGTGATGAAGGATCACCACATCGAAATCCGGATCGTCGACCAACGATTGGGCCATTTTGTGACCATCAGCACACGGGGTACAGCTTGTTAAAGCGAAAATTTCGATTAAAACCGGGGATTTACGAGCTTCTTGACTGGCTAGATGCGTGGTGGCCGTTTCAACAGCTTCGTCTTTACATCCATTATTGAAAACTGAGAGGGATAGAAGTGCGGTTATAAGGATATAAGGACGGAGCATATTGATTGGTTTTCGGTGCTTGGGTAATTAGGAGATGATATGAAAGGAGCGGAAGTTGTCTGTTGGTCTGAATTAGGATTTGGATGGATTCACACGGATTTTTTCACCACAGATATCACAGATTTACACAGATAATGGAGGATGAATGGACCGGAATAGTCTCTGTATAGATGGGGAAAAGGATGTTCGGACCTCTAAGTGGGTTGAAAAAAAGAGCCGGGTCGAAACCCGGCTCTGAGGCTAGTTTTAAGAAGATGGAAGAATGGGGAATTGGGTAATTAGGAGATGGGATTAATGGAGGGGAAGCTGTCTGCGTTTTTAGGTTTTTAGTGTTGGTTTTTATAAAGGATAACCTGTTTCTGCCCGGTTGCCTGAATTTCAGACCCTGAATTTGAGCATAATCCCGACCGATACATGACAATGTATGGTAACGACGCGCTCAGATTTTTCTGAGATCCGAACCTGAGGAGGTTCGGTATCAAGTCTTGGACCTATTCCCAAAGGACGATGTCCCGTTCCAGTTGTTCCATACGCATGGTGGGTTTTTGTTTGCCCTTGGTTTGTTTGACAACTTCCGAGGTTACGAAATCTCGAAGTTCGCTGAAGTAGATCGTGCCATCCTTGTTCAGATCAGCTTGCTTTTGCTTCAGGCCTTTTAACAAGCTGTAGGTAAAAACACCGTTCTGCCATTTATCGCTTTCAAGAGCGTAGCTGTCTCCGGCAGCTGCAGATATTACCTGAACACCTGCCCCACGCTTGAGGTTTGCGAATTGATCCTGCATGAGTTGAAAGCTGTTCTGCAGACTCACCGATCGCTCTGAACGCGTTTTGCCTCCCTTCCGGCCAAATTCCGTTGAAACAAGTTCAGGTGCCCGTTCAGGTGCTTTGCTTGCTGTTGTGTCGGAATCCAGAGCACCGCTGTGGCATGCATCCATGAACAAGATCCGATTGCGGGCCGGTATTCCATCCAGGATACCTTCAATTTGTCCGTATGGTATGCCCCCTTCGATCGGTCGGTCAAAATTGGTTTCTGTTCCTGCGAAGTACCAAGTAAAATCCTCGCCCAATAAACCGTGTCCGGATACATAGAGCAATACCTCGTCATCCACCTTGCTTTTCAATAGGTTCTCTTTCAATTTCTGCAGATTCGCCGGGGTTACTTCGGAATTGAACAGGAAGAAGGTCTGAACTTTCCTTCCTTTCATGGAGCGATCGGCAAATGCATCAATGAAATCTTTGCCATCCTTTACCGCATACTTCAGATCCATCTCGGAATCATTGAAATGGGAAACACTTACGGCAACCACATAAGTCGTTCGCGGTTCGTTCATGTCGGGGCCAATGATATCAAAAGAGCGCTTCAAACTTTCAACACCATTTGCGGTCCGACAGGCCATTTCGATCTTATTCTTTCCGGAACTCAGATCAACGCTTATTTCGAGCATGGCAGATTGCTGGACTTCGTTACCGAATTTGACCCAGGTACTTTTTCCTGCAGGCACACCATTCACCCAAACCTGATATTCCGAGAGCGGACTACCAGGGCTTCGGAACTCGGTTTTAAATCGGAATTGCCGTGAATCTGTGACCGCCGGGATGTCGTCACTTGCAAAGCGGAGCTCCGGTACTTCAGATCCCACGATATCCAATGAGTTGGCATCAATTCCCGAATTGATCAGTCGTTTTCGGTGCGCCTCCCTATATGCTCCTATAAGAGCGGGATCGCCGATTCCCAAACGTTCAAAAACGATATCCGGCCGATGGTATTTCATATCGAACTGATAATAGGGAAAAACCTCCTTGCCGATCCGAAACACGAGACCACTCAACCTCGATTTTGGCGCATAGTAATAGAAATCGGGTGTGTAAACCAACGGATTCCCTCCGTTTACGATCAGGCTGGACAGAAGGCCTCCATCACTGGACCAGATCTTTATCGTGCCGTCGTAACTGCAACTGATTATCCGCGATTCATCCGAATTGTAGACCGCCGCGTTCACATTGGAGAGGTGCCCGACATGATAGCGCAAGGCATCTTCACGTATATCATATTCCACAAGGTCTTTATCCGAACAAGCCATCAACAGTTTGTTGCCACTTTTATTGAACCGTGCTGAATGGATCACATACAAACTTTTCAGATCAGGGGAGATGGATGTTTTAGACAGGAGACTCAGGTCTTTACCCTTCCTAAAATAGATCGTGCCTCTTCGGGTGCACACGGCCAGAATATCGCTTTCCTCGTGGTAGGCCATCGCACTCACCTCATCGTCATGTTCCAAAGCTATTCCTGTTCTTTCGCAGGTCTCCAGGGAGAAAGCAGCAACACCATTCATGATCTTATCCGGAGCATACATTTTCTTTACGGATACCATGCGCTGTTCCTGCGAACCCATCTCCACCCATTGTTGCTGCGGATCCAGCCCTTGTCCGTACACTCCATAGAATACATGCGAGCTGCTCACGCAAACCGGGTTGCGGTATTCCTGAGTAGCCTCAACCCGACAGGTTACAAATCCGGAATCCAGATTGATCACTACCCAACCCAAACCGGAAGGGAAAACCCAATTGCCATTTTTATAATCTGAACATCCATGAAATCCGACGGGTGTTGAACGGGCGGGATGAAGTGTGTCGTAAGTGTAGGCGCACATGGAAGATATCCCGTTGTTGGTGAGGACAGTGAGTACCTTACCCGTTAAGGATACCGATCGCGGATTGGCGATCTGATAATTCTTGATGAGCGAGAAATCCTTTAGTGAAAGAATGTCGACTTCATTTCCCGTGGCCAGGATCAATTCGTCGCGGTCGTTTACATCAATGGAATACACCGGCTCGATCCCCGAGGCAGGTTCCGATAGTTTGA
This sequence comes from Flavobacteriales bacterium, assembly GCA_020635435.1. Lineage (GTDB taxonomy): Bacteria > Bacteroidota > Bacteroidia > NS11-12g > UBA9320 > VMDK01. The sequence goes on along the minus strand of JACJZU010000001.1, from coordinate 483,910 downwards.
TGCCGCTTTTTACATCCCAAATGGCGATCTCACGCTGGCGGAACTCTGTGAGCAGTGTTTGTCCGTTATCGCTCAGATCAACCGTTCCGACCGTACCCGTGTATTTGGGCGCATATATGATGCTTTGGTCGTTCGGGTCGGGCTGTTCAGCAAGTCCACCTATTTGAAAAGAGTGGAGGAGTTTGCCGCTAACGGTTTCCCATACCTTGGCCGAGGCATCACCACTTCCGGATGCCAGTAAAGAACCATCCTCGCTAAAATCAAGTGAATAGATGTAATCATCGTGTGCGGTGAAACGCTGTATTTCCTTCAGACCATCCGTAGTCCAGATGCTGATCTGTTGCGGATCGTTCCCTTTCACATATGTTTTCTCTCCAAGAGCGATGTACTTCCCGTTCCGACTCAATGCAGCAGATACGGTTTTTACGTCGAATTCCCGGATGAGTTTCCCGTTCTCACCATCCCATAATCTGGTTTCAAATCCTTGAGTGAGCACGTATTTTCCGTCAGCTGAGATCTGAATTCGATCGATCTTGATATCGTGTGCACTATCCACCTTCATACGTCGTCCACTTTTCAGATCCCATACTGTGAAACTTTGATCCCCGCTGCATGTTGCGAGCAGTGCCGATTCTTCGCAATAATCGATGGAACGCACATAGTACTTCGAATTGCGGGCTGAATCGATGAATTTTCCATCAGCAACCGTGTAGCGCCGCCAGGTCGCATCATAGGTCCCCCCTGCAAAAAGGAAATCGCCATTCTTGCTGATCCAGGTATTCAGATACATGCCGCGGTCAGCGGTTAGCGATCGTATCAGGTTTCCATTTCGAGCATTCCAAACCTGAATGGCCTCTTCGTTGTGTGTCGAGAAATAATTTCCATCACCACTCAGTGCTACATGACTGAATTTCTTAAGGCCCTGTTGTACAGTGAGCTCAGGCTGTTGCCCGATACTTTGGAGTGCAGCAAAACACAGGAAGAGCGTGACTACTGAGCGGAATTGAGACCCCAATAGAACGGATCGGAAAAAGTGGGTTGATGATCGCATGATACGTTTCATTCATACCCTGTGAATTTAGCAAGTAAATAAGTCCCTTCGATACAAAATCAACAAGTCCTCTCGGATTTAAGTGCCAGGAAAAAAGGTTTTCTGCAATTGAAGGCAGATGATCACATCCACCCCATATCCACTTTCGTTTTTCCACGACGGCTACAGGATTTTGAGGATGCACAGGACGACAATACGAACATCGCCAAAATGCCCGCAAGGAGAAAGAATTTGATCTGAGTTTTTGGGATCCCCATAGTTTTAGAACGTGTGTTTCGAGTGAATGCGTCTACAACATCACAATTTTTGTAAAGCCTGCCAGAATCGCTCAGGCATTTCGCCTTTGGTGGCCGTTTTATAATCGTTGTATGTACAGGGGATCAGCAAATTGCTGTCCTTATTGCCCAGACTCCTCGGATTTGGAATTTCCATCCACCAGCGATCCGTACGCTTGCTTTTGTAAAAGACGATGTCGAGTTGTCGGCTATCCAGGGCACAGCGGTATTTCATGAATTCGTTGTGCAGGGCGGGATGGTCTCCTTTGCGGTTGTAATATCCGTCGGCAAAGTACCAAAGTACCTGAGCCGCCAAGCGTGCACTGCGGTTTCGCTGATCTGTTTCCGCACTGTAGTTGTAAATACCAAAGCTGCGCATTTTTTCCGAAATGCCGGAATACCAGGCGATCTGGCAGATCTCTTCGCTGTTCAGACCATTCGGATTGGCATAAACCGATCCCGGATGGTCAGCGGCCTTGAGCACATTAAGATCAATGGCCACCACATCGGTATTTCGCAACACCGGCTCGATCTCGTTGAGCCGATTGCGCAACAATCCCAGCCTTACCGGATGAAAGTACATTTTCTTGAAGGTGGAGATGGTTTCCTGATCTACAAAATGACTTTGATAGCCCAACAGGGTGAAATTGAAGAGATAATTGGGTTCGTGGGCACAGATCCGACCGGCAAAATGATCTCCAATGAGTGAGAAGGTAGGAGATACCGCACAGAATTCCACATTTCGGGAAATGCCTTCAAATGCAGCGTATTGTCCGTAGGCAAGCCCTTCGGATCCTCCGATCACAACCGGTATCACACCTTCCGACAGTAATTGACTGCAAATTTCCGCAAGTACCACCTCGGTATCCCGGGTGCTTTGACCCGGTTTCAGATTACCAAGGTCGCAGATACGAACATGATCATTGGGTTTGACCAATTCTCGGAACTCCCTGCGGATGGCATCCTGCCCTTTGAAGAGGTCAGCGGAATCAGTACGGGTTCGTCCGCTTACCCCGATCAAACAGAGATGACTTTCCTTCCAGTCCGGAAATTCAGAGCTATAAGACCGGATTACGGATCCCAACTGAACCGGACCATATTCGTCTGTTTCGTGATCAATAGGAAGGAACAGTTCTTCGGGAGCCATGATCGGTTCGGTACGCACAGGACAAAAATACTTTTCTTTGACATGGGTTATGCCGGCATATTTAATTACAGGTGCAACAGGTTTAGTGGGCAGTCATTTGTGCTGTAGTCTGTTATCTCAAGGCCACCGGATCTTTGCTCTTAGGCGGCCTGGGGCATCGTTGGTCTGGTTTAATCGAATTGCACAGTACGTTTGGAAGCTGAGCGAGAAAGTATTGAGAAATTTGTCGTGGATCGATGCGGACTTCACCCTACCCGGAAGCTTGGACGAGCATCTCACGGATATTGATGGGATCTTTCATTGCGCAGGCATGGTGTCCTTCAAAGAGCGCGATAGGAAGGAATTATACCGAGTCAATGTAATGGGTACGGCCAATATCCTGGAGGCAATCCGCACAACCGGACAGAACAGGCCTATTTGCCACATCAGTTCCAATTCGGTATTCAATGGCAAGGACGGACAGTTCGTAAATGAAGCATTCTTTCACAACCGACAGGAAGGGGGCAGTTACTACGGGTATTCAAAATATCTCGCAGAACTTGAAGTTGAGAAGGCGCGAAGTGAAGGTATGCGCATTTGTATTTTGAATCCGGCTGTGATCATTGGATTTTCAGATCCTGCGAGAAGCTCAGGTCGGCTGGTTGGTAAGTTGAGATCGGGAATTCCCTTGTGCCCACCCGGTTGGATATCGGTTGTAGGAGTGAAGGATGTGTGTCGTGCTGCGATGACCTTACTGGCCGGAGAACATTTCCGGGGTCGGTATCTCTGTGTTTCAGCGGGGATCACCTATCGCGAATTGTTTCGGTTAGCGAAATCAATACAGGGTTCAGATGGTGTACCCGGTATTATTCCGGCATCTCTCTTACGGACCGGAGCCGGATTATTGCGCTTGCTTGATCGATTTGGAATGCCCCTTCCGCTGGATCCCGGATTATTGATAAGTGCCACACAACGGGTCCAATACAGTTCGGAGCGCCTGAAGGCACTGCCCTTCGAATTTGAACCACTCCGAGATACGCTTGCAGAGGCATTTGCCGCCTACAAACGAATGGAGGAGGCAAAAAAAAGGGAGGATAAATACCCTCCCTGATCATATAGTTTCAATAGGTTCTTATTTCGAGGCTTCTTTGGCCGCAGCGGCACTTCGGCTGGCACGTGTCACATCAACGGAAACTACCGAGTTTTCCGGAGTATCCAGTGCTGTAAGTCCGCCAAGGTCGATATCCTTAACACGGATATTCTTGCCGAGTTCCAAATTATCGATGCTCACTTCAACGAACGAAGGCAGGTCCTTGATCAAACCGAGTACGTTGAGTTTACGCATTTTCACGTTTAGTTTACCCCCTGCACGTACACCCGGTGAATTACCGGTAATACGAACGGGAACATGAATTTGAAGAGGTTTGTCCAGTTGTATGGCGAGAAAGTCGGCATGAATAATGGCCTCAGATACCGGATGGTACTGAATGTCCTGCAGTTTGGCCATAACCTGCTTGCCTTCCACATCCAAACGAACCAGATAAGTGTCGGGAGTGTAAACGAGCGGTTTGAAATCGGCTTCGTAAACCGAGAAATTCAGGTTTTCACCGGAACCGTAAAGTACACAAGGTACCAAACCTCTGCGTCTGATTTCCTTGTTAGCCCTCTTACCGAGGTCGGAGCGCATTTCTCCTTTAAGTGCAATTGTTTTCATTAGTTTATTAAATCCTGTAAGTATTTGAATTACGTGTCCAGACCCAATCGTTTCTGATAGGCATTGTCGATATTGAACAGGGAACTTATAGATCCGTATTCACAAACATTGCGGATAGCGTTTGAGAACAGTTTATCCACGGAAAGTACCTTGATCTTGGGTGATTCTTTTTTGAGTGGGATGGTGTCGCACACTACCAGTTCCACGAGTTCGCTGTTCGTTACGGTCTCGTATGCTTTTCCTGACAGCACAGGGTGCGTACATACGGCCCGAACGCTGCGTGCACCGCGTTCCATGAGCAGATTGGCTGCTTTAGCCAGGGTGTTCGCCGTGTCGCATATATCATCAACCAAAACGATATCGGCTCCTTCCACATCCCCGATCACGGTCATGGAGGCGACTTCATTTGCACGCTTTCTTTCCTTGTCGCAGATCACCATATCACAGTTCATCACTTTGGCGAATTCCCGTACCCGCTTAGATGCGCCTATATCCGGTGCGGCGAGAACAAGATTCTCCAATTGTAAACTTTTAATATAGGGGATGAAGATCACAATGGAATCGAGATGGTCTACCGGAATGTCGAAGAAACCCTGAATTTGCGGGGCATGGAGATCCATGGTCATAACCCGGTCGGCACCGGCGGCCGAGAGAATATTAGCAACCATCTTAGACCCGATCGGAACCCTTGGCTTGTCTTTGCGGTCCTGGCGTGCCAAACCGAAATAGGGGATCACGGCTGTTACCATGTGTGCACTGGCACGTTTGGCCGCATCGATCATGAGCAGAAGCTCTATGAGGTTATCTCCGGGCGGGTTCGTGGATTGGATGAAGAATACATCACATCCCCTCACGCTCTCGTTGATACTTGGTTGAAATTCCCCGTCGGAATAAGTGGGCAGTGAAATGTCGCCCAATGGCATACCATACGATTCAGCAATGCGGGCAGCCAGAGCCTGACTGGCCGTGCCGCTGAAGATCTTTACTTTATTGATGAATGCTGGCATAGCTGTTTTACTTTCACCGGCTCAGGACCGGTTATCATAAACAAATGTACCGGTTTACCGGCGTTTTGTTGCCCGACTAGGACTCGAACCTAGACGTACAGAACCAAAATCTGCTGTCCTGCCAGTTAGACGATCGGGCAAAATGGGCAGCAAAGATATATTTTTTCAACTTCAAAATATTTCTTCTTCGAAATGAAGTATAAAAATATTGAGGGTCCGTAGTTCATTCAGGCTTAATGCAGGAAAGACAGGCAGGGCGACACCTCCGAGCATAGTGATCTGTCGTGGATTGTGAAGATTCCAACCCGGAGTAAGATTGCCGGGGTCACCTACAAGAATATACCGGACGGCTGTTCCCTTCGAAGTGAGGTGGTTTAGTTCGCCACCTCACTTACGAATTGAATCCGGAATAATTGCATTTCGTCGTGTGTGAAGTCCCCGTCGAATTCCTCAACAGCAACGTCGAGATCGTTGTTATCCGTTGAACGGTAATAATCGAAGATCTCTTCCTTCACATCATCGTCGATCAGTTCGGAAATGTAGTAATCCAGGTTCAGTTTGGTGCCGGAGTACACGATCGCTTCGATCTCGTCGAGCAATTCGTGCAATTCCAGGCCCATACTTCGGGCAATATCCTCCAGGGCGAGTTTCTTGTCGATGTTCTGGATGATCCCGATCTTTCTTCCCGATTTATTGGCCACGGTTTTTACAACCATGTCCATGGGTCGGTCGATGTCGTTTTCTTCGACGTAGTCCTGGATCAACTTCACGAAAGGTTGGCCAAATTTCTTGGCTTTGTTTTTCCCTACACCGCTGATGTTCTCCAACTCAGCCAGGGTGATCGGGTACTTGGTAGCCATGTCTTCCAGGGAGGTTTCCTGGAAGATCACGTAGGGAGGGAGTCCTTTCTGATGTGCAACTTCCCGTTGCAGATCTTTCAGGCGCATGAAAAGTTCTTCATCGCAGACACTTTCCACGGGGGCACTTTCGAATGCTTCGTCGTCCACCTTTTCGAATTCTGTATCAATAGGCATTTGAACTGAAACCGGTTTGTCTAGAAATGCAAGTCCTTTTTTCGTGAGGGACAGTAATCCATATTGCTCGATGTTTTTATGTACCAGATCGTGCAACATGGCCTTTCGCAGGATGCTGAGCCAGAATACTTTTTCGTGCTCTTTTCCTTTACCATATGCATCGATCAGATCGTGTTTATAGGCTTTGATCTCCTGCGTTTCTTTTCCGCGGAGCACTTTGACCACGTGATCCATGTTCACTTTGCCGCCGGTATCTTGTACAGCTTGCAAGGCCAGTACGAACTCCCTGGTAACTTCCTGCATCTCTTTGGGATGCCGGCAATTGTCACACATCTTACCGCATTTATCTGCGTCGAAGGTTTCGCCGAAGTAGTGGAGGAGGAACTTCCTGCGGCATTGGCTGCTTTCCGCAAAACTCGCCATTTCATTGATGAGCTGAGTTCCGATCTCGCGTTCTGCAACGGGTTTGTCTTTCAGGAATTTTTCGAGTTTCTCAATATCGTGAGGATTGTAGAAGAGCACACAGTCCCCTTCCAGGCCATCCCTTCCTGAACGTCCGGTTTCCTGATAGTATCCTTCGAGCGATTTCGGTACATCGTAATGGATCACGTAGCGCACATCGGGCTTGTCGATCCCCATTCCAAAGGCAATTGTTGCAACGATCACATCGATCTCCTCCATCAGAAATTTGTCCTGATTCGCACTGCGTGTTTTGGCATCCAAACCGGCATGATAGGGCAAGGCACCGATCCCATTGGCCTGGAGTATCTCGGCAAGTTCTTCCACCTTCTTGCGGCTCAGACAATATATGATGCCGGACCGGCCTTTGTGTTTATTTATGTAGGAAATGATATCCTTGAGTGTCTGGCCTTTATGTCCTTTGGCCTTTACCTCATAGTATAAATTGGCACGGTTGAAGGAGGATTTGAAAACCCGTGCACCCGTCATGGACAGGTTCTTTTGTATATCGGCTTGAACTTTGGGCGTAGCCGTAGCCGTTAAGGCAACCATCGGCACATCGTCGATCGCCTGAATGATCTGTTTGATCCGTCGGTACTCCGGACGGAAATCGTGACCCCATTCCGATATGCAGTGGGCTTCATCCACTGCAACAAAGGATACCTTCACTTGCCTGAGGAAATCGATGGTTTCATCTTTTTTCAGGGTTTCAGGGGCAACATACAGCATTTTGGTGCGGCCCGCTGCTACATCGTCCTTTACTTGCTTGGTTTGGGTTTTACTGAGGGATGAATTCAGAAAGTGCGCTACGGCATCACTTTCGCCAAACCCGCGAATGGAATCCACCTGATTCTTCATCAATGCGATCAGGGGAGAAATGATTATGGCCGTGCCTTCCTTGATCAGGGCAGGTAATTGGTAACATAACGACTTACCGGCGCCTGTTGGCATGATCACAAAGCAATCATCCCCTTGCATGATGGCCTGTATGACCTCTTCTTGATTCCCTTTGAAGGAATCGAATCCGAAAAAATGTTTGAGACTCTTCTTTAAATCAATTGTGTTTGCTGACATATCCTCATCTATGACCGTTGCCGATCCTGCTGCACTATGCACTAAATTAACAAATCTTTAAATATATACGCTCCAAAAAAATTTATTTTGCGGCAAATGTCGCAACCCGACCACAGTCAAAACAACATCCTCCGATGGGCCCGAGAAGCCATATCCACAGAAGCCAGGGCCGTTGAGGGTCTCGCCGGGCATTTGGATGCAGATCTTCAGCATGTGGTTGAGGCCATTCTCCGAACGCAGGGAAGGGTGATCATCACTGGAGTTGGGAAAAGTGCCGCAATCGCTACTAAAATAGTAGCTACACTCAATAGTACCGGTACGCCGGCTATTTTTATGCACGCTGCAGACGCTGTTCATGGTGATCTGGGTATTGTACAACGCCACGATGTGGTCATTTGTATATCGAAAAGTGGCAATACTCCGGAGATCAAGGCGCTTGTTCCACTCTTGAAAAGAGGCGAAAATACTTTGGTTGCAATGGTTGCAGACCGAAGTTCCTATCTGGCGTTACAAGCAGACTACATTCTTCATACACCTGTGGATAAAGAGGCTTGCCCGAACAACCTGGCTCCTACCACCAGTACCACGGTTCAGTTGGTAATGGGAGATGTTCTGGCTATTTGTCTTCTAAATGCACGAGGTTTTACAAGCGAAGATTTTGCGCGCTATCATCCCGGAGGAGCACTTGGCAAGAAGCTGTATCTCACCTTGGGTGATATAGCCCTGTTGAATGAGGTTCCTCAGGTGGTGCCCGGTAGTGCTATTCCCGAGGTGATCATGGAAATTTCCAGAAAACGTTTGGGTGCAACTGCTGTTGTAGAAGAGGGGGTTCTCATTGGCATTATAACCGATGGAGATATTCGCAGGATGCTCGTGAGTAGCTTGCATCTGGAAGATTTGAAAGCGGCCGACATCATGTCAAAGGATCCGGTCCGATTGGAGACAGATGTTCTGGCGGTGGAAGGGGCCAGACTTATGTCGGAACGCAAGATCAGTCAATTGATCGTTACTGAACAGGGCACCTACAAAGGGATGGTGCATATACACGATTTGAACAGAGAAGGAATTCTATCATGAGCAGATATGTAATAATAATGGCAGGTGGAGTGGGCAGTAGATTCTGGCCTCTGAGCAGGGTAGATCACCCGAAGCAATTCCTCGATATACTTGGTTTGGGCAAAACGCTGCTTCAAATGACCTACGAGCGTTTTTTGAAGCTCGTACCGGCTGAGCATATCTTCATTGTGGCCAATGAGAATTATCGGCCCCTTATCCAAGATCAGATCCCGGAGATCGATGCACAACAGATCTTGGGAGAACCGGTTGCCAAGAATACAGCACCATGTATTGCCTACGCCTGCTATAAGATCCATGCGAAGGATCCGAATGCCGTTGTGTTGGTGGCTCCTTCCGATCACTTGATACTGAATGAAGAGGAATTCCTGCGGGTTGCCGATGAAGGTCTGTCCTTCGCAGAAGTTGGCGACGCGATGCTGACTCTGGGGATCACCCCTTTCCGACCGGATACAGGGTACGGTTATATACAATATTTGGAGGCCGACGGAGCTGTTAAACCCGTGAAGACCTTTACCGAAAAGCCTTCACACGAAATTGCCGTTGAGTTTATAAAAAGCGGGGATTTTTTGTGGAATGCGGGGATCTTCATGTGGAGGACCCAAACGATTCTGGATGCTTTCGACGAATTTTTGCCGGAAACGGCAGCCTTGTTTCAGGAAGCTGAACCGGATTTCTATACAGATAGGGAATCCGTTACGGTTGAACGGATCTATCCGGTTTGCCCCAATATCTCCATTGATTATGGGGTCATAGAGAAAGCCGAGAATGTTTACGTGATCCCGAGCGACTTCGGGTGGTCCGATCTCGGAACCTGGAAATCTTTGCACGAAGTGGCCAATAAAGACGAAAACAATTCCGTTCATATCGGGAAACATATTGTGAGCGGAGATTCGTCTGATAATCTGGTGGTGTCCACTGGCGATAAGCTGGTCGTGATCGAGGGAGTGAGCGATGTATTCGTTCTGGATACGGAGGATGCGCTACTTGTTTGTCATAAAGACAGAGAGCAGGAGGTGAAGGCGATCGTGACCCGAATTCGCGAGCAATTCAAAGGGAAATATAATTGAGACCTCCGCGCGGCAATCTCCTGCTGATCCTTTGTTGTGCATTCATTGCCCTGGCACCCGGATCGCCCTCCGTGCGAACCACAGGTGGTGAGGGATACGCCTTCATTCGTTATGCTGAAAATGAGATCGAGTTTGCCGGATGCATGGAATCCTATGTAAGAGCCATACGCGAACTGATCAATTCTAAACGTGAAAAGGTTCGCATTGTACATATCGGCGATAGCCATATACAAGCAGATTACCTTTCACATTCATGTCGTGTGCTGTTGCAAAAAACGTATGGTAATGGGGGCCGGGGATTCATATTCCCCTATGGCTTGATCCGATCCAACAGTCCCGGAAATGTGCGTGTGCGTTACACCGGCAATTGGGAAGGATGCAGGAGTATCAGTTACAAGCAGGCATGTAATTTTGGGATCAGCGGCGCGTCAGCAACAACTTTCGACTCTTTGAGCAGCCTCTTTATTAATCCCAATAAGCTCAAAGAGATGTATTACGATTTCGATCGTGTAGACCTGTTTCATTTCGGAAATTACGATGAATTTGATGTGCAGTTGCTCTCAGGCGACAGCATGCCGCGCGAGGGAGATCTGTTAAAACGTTCAAGATCGGTCTCGAGTCTGTTCCTTCCCAAAGTTCAGGATAGCCTTTGGCTTCAGTTTGTACGCTCCGATCCCGAAATGGGCTACTTTCAGCTCTTTGGACTCAGTTTGGAAAACTCAAGTCCGGGACTGATCTATCATTCGATCGGATTGAATGGGGCAAATGCTCAATCGTATCTCCGCAATCAGTTCTTCGATGAGCAATTGAGCCACCTTGACCCGGATCTTGTCATAATATCATTAGGGACAAATGATGGCTATATGCCCAATTCCCGTTTTTGTAAAGGTTGTTTCAAGGATAATTATGCCGCGATCATAAGGAAGATACGCCGTGAGAATCCACAAGTTTCCATCTTACTTACCACACCCGGCGATTATTACCGCCGACGTCGATACCACGATCCGCATCAAAACCAGGTCGTCGATGCGATTCGCGAACTGGCGGAAGAGTACAGCTGCGGTTTATGGGATTTCAAACGCATTATGGGCGGAGATCATTCGATGCGTAACTGGGTACAGAATGGTTTGGCAAATTACGATATGGTGCATTACACCGAAGAGGGCTACCGCGTACAAGGTGAACTACTTTTCAAAGCCTTGCTGAGCGTTGAAAGTGGGTTTGGCGATCCCGATGAAAAAGGTGCCCCCGAAGCAGAGGATTCCCAATGATGCGCTGTACTAAAAATTTAAATTTGAGCCCAATTAATTAGCATAACCGGTGCTTACCTGGAGGGAAATATTCTTGTATTCCGAGAACAACCCACTGATCTTCAGTCAGTACCTGTTCCTGTTTCTCTTCACAATTGGTTTTGGCATTTTTACCGTCCTGCACCGCAATGTGCGATGGAGAAATATCTATCTCCTGGCCTTCAGCCTGTTTTTCTATTATAAGTCTGGGGGATTGTATTTCTGGCTCCTGGTGCTCAGTACAGTAGTAGACTTCTACTGCGGTCGTGCTATCTACAGGTCCGATCGGGAGTTCAAACGCAGGGCTATCCTGGTCTTCAGTCTGGTTTCGAATTTGGGCCTATTATTCTTCTTCAAGTACAGTTATTACTTTGTAGGACTTATCAATGATGTCTTCGGAACCCAACTTAAGGCGATCAATTTTCTGGCGGTTTTCGCCAATGAGGGATTTGGCGCATCACACGATATATTTGACATAGCCCTTCCGGTTGGTATATCATTCTATACCTTTCAAACCCTCAGTTATACCATTGACATTTATCGCCGCAATCTTGAACCGGCCAGGAACATCATCGACTTCGGGTTTTTCGTCACCTTCTTCCCGCAATTGGTGGCCGGACCTATCGTAAGGGCGGCAGATTTCCTGCCCCAGATCTATAAGAAATTTGCTCTAACCCGAGCTGAATTTGGTGCTGCCGTATACCTGATAATGGCCGGGATGTTCAAGAAAATGGTGGTGAGCGACTACGTGAGCATCAATTTTGTCGATCGGGTATTCGACAACCCCCTCTCGTATTCCGGTTTCAGCAATTTGATGGCCATCTACGGATACAGCATTCAGATCTATTGCGACTTTTCGGGTTATTCCGATATGGCCATAGGATTGGCGGCTTTGCTGGGTTTCAAACTGCCTCTAAATTTCAATTCCCCTTATATCGCCACTTCGATCACCGATTTCTGGCGCAGATGGCATATCAGCCTTTCAACCTGGCTACGCGATTATCTGTATATCAGTCTGGGTGGCAATCGGAAGGGCAAGGTGCGCACCTACATAAATCTGATGCTAACGATGCTGCTTGGTGGTTTGTGGCATGGTGCAGCTACCCGATTCATTATTTGGGGAGGATTGCACGGCGCTGCCCTTGCAGTCCATAAAGTATGGATGCGTTATGTGCCCTGGTCCGGGAACCAAAGTTGGTGGTACAAATTCTTGATGGGGGTTCTAACCTTCCATTTTGTCGCATTTTGCTGGATATATTTCCGTGCGGAGAACCTGCAGGTAGTCCGAGATATGCTCGGACAGATCGCCTGGCACTTTGTAGATAGCGGAATATGGCCCAGAATTGTTGAATACAAATGGGTCTTCTTCATAATGGCGATCGGGTTTATGGGGCATTGGCTTCCCGCAAGCTGGAAAAAGGAGGCTAGTGATTGGTACAGTTCCATCCCCGATCTGGCTAAGGCTGCGGTTTTTGCAGTGATCATATTTGTTGCCTATCAAGCCCAATCTGCCGATATCCAACCGTTCATCTATTTCCGCTTCTAGTCGTTCAACGAATAAATTCTCCGCTTCTCCGAACAAGAGGAGTTCTTAAACACAGGTATAATATTATTGTAGGATATAAAGTAGAGCATCAATGAAACAAGGAATCGTTGCGACCATTTTACTGCTGGGATTTTTCAGCGCCCAACTTATCGCTCAGGATACCATCCGGAATAAAAAGGACGGGAAATACTTTTTCACAGTAGTGAAGGATCTGGAGACCACACAGGTCGAGGATCAATACCGCACCGGTACCTGTTGGAGCTTCAGTGCGCTTTCCTTTTTGGAATCTGAGCTGATGCGCATGCGGAAGGGCAAGCACGAACTAAGCGAGATGTACATAGTACGGATGGCCTATCTGGATAAGGCCGATAAGTATATTCGGTACCACGGAAGTATCAATTTTGGGCAGGGAGGGGCTTTTCACGACATTCCCTATGTGGTTTCAAAATACGGGATCGTGCCGAAAGAGGCCTATCCGGGATTGTCGTATGGAGAGGAAAAACACAATCACAGTGAATTGGAAGCAGTTCTGAAGGGGATCTGTGATGCAGTGCTCAAAAGCGGACAAGGGAAACTGACAAGTTCGTGGAAGAAGGCTGTAGAAGGAGTACTCGATGCCTATTTGGGCGCATATCCGGCAGAATTCACCTATCAGGGTAAGTCCTATTCGCCCCTGAGTTTTGCAAAGAGCCTGGATCTGAATATGGACGAGTACGTTATCCTCGGTTCCTACACACATCATCCCTTTTACACTTCCTTTATTTTGGAGGTACCTGATAACTGGGCCATGGGCAGCGTACATAATATGCCACTGAACGAATTCATGCAGGCAATTGATGACGCCGTGATGGGCGGATACAGTGTGGCATGGGCTGCCGACGTGAGTGAAAAGGGTTTCTCATTCCGCAATGGTTTGGCAATCGTTCCGAAGGATCCCGATGCCCTTAAGGTGAGCGGAAAGGATAATAAACATTTCAATCAGGCTGGAGCTGTGCGAACAGGAACCCAATTTGACTCGCCGGGTGAGGAATTGAGGATCGATCAGGAGATGCGCCAAAAGGCCTTCGATAATTTTGAAACAACGGACGATCACGGAATGCACATCGTTGGGATCTTCAAAGACCAAAAAGGAACTAAATACTATCGCGTGAAGAATTCCTGGGGTACAGAAAATGATTGTGATGGGTATTTCTATGCCTCGGAAGCTTACGTTGCCTATAAAACCCTCAATGTGATGGTGCATAAGAAGGCATTATCCGCAAAGTCCAGGAAGAATCTCGGTCTCTGAGCAATGAATCTTTTGCCACTCAATGTGTGAAATTGAGCGGATCGCCTTTCTCGAAATGAATGTCGGAGCTCCGTATATGGAGGTCGCGCTGAGGATATGGAATGCGAATTCCATTCTTGCTGAACTCGGAGAATAACATGTAGCGCAGATCGCTTTTCACTTCTTCAACCCGAAAGCGGTTCTTAGACCAGAATAGCAATTCAAATACAAGAGCTGAATCGCTGAAATCAACGAATCGACAGATGGGTTTCGGATAGTTCACCACCTCTGTGTGTCGTTTTGCACATTCAAGTACCACCCGCTTAACTTTCTGAACCTCGCTCTCGTAATGCACACCAATTTTAATACTGAATCGGGTAGTGGTTCCATTTGTGCTCCAATTGATCACCGTATTACTCACGATCTTGGAGTTCGGTATGATCACTAGTATGCCGTCGCGATTTTCAACTTTTGAGGTTCGGATACCAATTTCCCGGACCTTACTCACCATGCCATCTACTTCAATGATGTCGTTGATGCGAATTGTATTCTCCATGAGCAGAAAAAAACCACTCACAATATCGTTGAACAGCTGCTGCAAACCCAACCCAACTCCTACAAGCAAGGCAGCAGATCCAACCAGGATTCCCTTGATCTGAACATTAAGGGCTTCAAGGATCATTATAAAGGCCAGCAGCACAACGATGTACTTTGTGAGCTGGTAGTATGCCAACTCCTGACCAATACTGAGGTCGTGTTTTTTCCTGTATCGCTGTATGATCTTGCGTATCCAGGACAGGAGTAAATAGGAGCCAACGACAATCGCAACGGCAAGCAGTAGATTGGAAACGCGTATGAGTGGATTGGATATGATGGGATACTGCAGAAATTCATCCAATCCGCTCAATACAGGATCATTCCCGTCAAGAGGCAGTTCGTTTTGTGGAATGTCCAAAAGGAAACGCATTTCACTACGAATATAGTTATATGACATACTACCGAATGTGATCTCGATCTCTTCCGAAATTGATCACACAATGCGCCTGTTAGCATGGCTTATGAGGCAATCCGGGAATTTTAAAAAACTAAGGGGTAGCAATTGAAAAATTGATCCTTTTGTGTATTTTTGCACTCCATTTTTACGCCGCGCGGATTGTGAAGAGGCGCATTAAAGAGATCAGCGATGAAAAGAACGTTTCAGCCTTCGAATAGAAAAAGAAGAAACAAGCACGGATTCCGTGAGCGCATGAGCACCAAGAATGGTCGCAAAGTCTTGAACGCGCGCCGTGCAAAAGGTCGCCACAAACTCAGTGTTTCCGACGAACCACGACATAAAGGGTAATATTCCGGAATCTGAACCGGAAACGATTTCCTTTACATTTCCCAAAGCGCTTCGCCTGAATAGAGAGCGGGAGATTAAGCGTGTATTTTCCAATCCCGATTCCAAACTATTCGCATTTCCCGTAATGGCTCTGGTTGGGAAAGATGAGTATGCTACATATCCGCAGTTTTTATTCTCTGTTGGTAAAAAGAAGTTCAAGAGAGCCGTTCATAGAAATCGTATCCGTCGACTTATGAAAGAGGCGGTCCGTTTGAGTTTTGGACCAATGTCGAACCAAAATGAACTGAAAGGTGTTTCTTCTGTAATTTGGATCTACACGGGGCATGATGTTCCGGAGTTCGAACAGGTCTATAAATCTATCCGGAAAATTTTTCATGAACTTGTTGCAGGGAATCGGTAAGCTGCTCAGTCTGCTTCTAATCATACCAATTCGTATCTATCAACTGATACTGTCTCCCCTTTTGCCAAATTCCTGTCGGTT
The DNA here is from genome assembly GCA_020635435.1 of Flavobacteriales bacterium. Taxonomy (GTDB): domain Bacteria; phylum Bacteroidota; class Bacteroidia; order NS11-12g; family UBA9320; genus VMDK01. The sequence goes on along the minus strand of JACJZU010000001.1, from coordinate 468,101 downwards.
TCAACCGACATGTTCGCAATACAGCATTGAGGCTATAGCCAAGCATGGTCCTCTTAAAGGTTTGTGGCTGGCCATCCGCAGAATAAGTCGATGTCATCCCTGGGGTGGTCATGGACATGATCCGGTGCCATAGTATAGGGAATAGTCGTGTGTTTTGAATATTTTAATAACATACATGAATATATGCTCGACAACTATAGGCAATTGAATAGCTATCAGTTTGTTCTATGTTTTAAAATGCGATTTTTTAGAGTTTTATCTAGTCTCGCACGCGTTCAGCTCTACTTAGCGTGAAATTATTACCTAAAAAATTGTAAGTAATTGATAAGCAAGATATTAGCTAAAAATGGCACTGTTCGGCATTTTATTTACCGGTTCTACTTCCAAAAAGTTGTCGAAATAAACGAGTTGAAAATCGGAACTTGGTGATTGGGACAAGATACTCTCTCACCCTTCGTTACTTTTGTGTGATTTCTGATCGAGCATTCATGAAAAACAGAAAAAAGATCTTCATCATAGGATTTTTACTCCTTGGTGTTACGTTCGCTTTCAAACAAGCCGAAGATTACTTCGAAATTTCCAAGAACCTGGACATTTTCGCTGCCGTTTACAAAGAGGTTAATACCAGTTATGTCGACGATGTGAAGCCCGGTGAACTCATTAAGGAGGCCATAGATGCCATGTTGCTTTCACTGGATCCCTATACCAATTTTTACAGTGAGGCACAGGCGGAAGACTATCGATTGCAGGTAACCGGTTCCTACGGAGGTATTGGTGTTTCCGTCCGAATGAAGAATGGCCGCATCGTGGTGGATCAGGCCTATGAGGGATTCCCGGCGCAGTTGAATGATCTGCGTGTTGGTGATTATATTATTGAGGTAGATGGCAAATCGGTGGTGAATAAGAATAGCAAAGATCTCAACGAATTGCTCAAGGGAACTGCCGGAACTCCTGTAAAAGTAAAGGTTGACCGACCTGGAATAGGTGAGGTGAGTGTTGACATGGAACGCGCCCAGATCAAGGTCAAGAATGTGCCCTATTATGGCAAGATCGATGAGCATACCGGGTATATCAAGCTTACCGGTTTTACGCCAAATGCGGGTAAGGAAGTCCATGATGCCCTTGTCGATTTGAAGACAAAGGATATCAGGCAGGTAATTCTTGATCTGCGAGGAAATGGAGGAGGCTTGTTACACGAGGCTGTGAATATTGTAAATGTGTTTGTCAATCGGGGCGAGGATGTTGTTCAAACCAAAAGCAAGGAACGTGCGGATAATCGAACCTATAAAACCTTGAACAGCCCAGTTGATACGGAAATACCGTTGATCGTCCTGGTAGATAAAGGGTCGGCGTCGGCTTCCGAGATCGTGAGTGGAACCATACAGGATCTGGATCGCGGAGTAGTGATCGGTGAGAAGAGCTTTGGAAAGGGACTGGTTCAGAGTTCGAAGAGCTTGACATACAACACACAGATGAAGATCACCACGGCCAAATACTATATCCCCTCTGGTCGCTGTGTGCAAAAACTCGACTATTCACATAAAAAGGATGGTAAAGCCATCGTGGTTGCCGACTCGCTAAAACATACCTTCTATACTCGGAATGGGCGTCCGGTCAAAGATGGGGAGGGTGTTACCCCGGATATCGAAGTTAAGCGTCGCGACCTCAGTAAAATCGGGCAAACTTTGCTTTCAAAAGAACTCATCTTCGATTTCGCCACTCAGTACCGCAACACGAAGGATCAGATCCCGGAACCTGCACAATTCAATGTTTCAGATGATGATTTCAGGGCTTTCAAGGATTTTCTAAAGGGTAAGGATTATGCCTACTTAACCGATACAGAAAAGGCACTTCAACATCTTGAGGATCGTGCCGAAAGCGAGGCATATCTGGAGGCACTCTCCGGTTCCCTCGTACAAGTGAAAAGTCAGCTCGAGAAGAACAAGGATCAGGATCTGGAACGTCACCGAAAAGAGATCACGGAATTGCTGGAGTTGGACATTGCCAGCAGATATTATTTTGATCGTGCACTAGTTGAAACGACTTTTGACGATGATCCGGACATTAGGGAATCACTGGCTCTTTTCACGGATAGGACCCGTTATGCGTCCATTCTGAAAGGTTCGAAATAGTGGATTTTACTCAGCTGCTCCTCCTTTTCTTCCTTGGTGTTCTTGGCGGAACGCTATCGGGATTACTCGGAGTTGGAGGTGGGGTCATATTCGTTCCGGTTTTCGATTATATATATAGAAAACTGGGGATACACGGCGAGGAGCTTGTTCGATATATTCTTGCAAATTCATTTCTTGCCATACTCTTTTCTGGTTTGAGTTCCACGTATTTACAGCGTAAACGCGGCTTTTTCTTCCCCGGCATTCTTTTACAGATCGCAGTACCTGCCATGTTGAGCGGGGCATTTATGTCGCGATTGATAACCGGTTTCAATTGGTATGGAAGCGCCATATTCAAGGTTTGTTTTATCGTTGCACTCCTCTTTACGTTGTGGAGGGCGTTTCTGAAAAGGCGAAAAGATGAGCTTGACCTGAAGCCGGAACGACCTGGAACGTATATTTTCATAGGTGTGATAACCGGTTTGGTCTCAGCACTTAGTGGTCTTGGAGGAGGGGTAGCCATGATTCCGCTGCTTCAATTAATGGCCGGCAGAGATATAAAAACGGCCAGTGCTATTTCGATAAGCGTGATCCCATTCATGGTAATACCATTCCTGCTGGTTTATGGCCTCAGCACACCGGAGATCAGCGGACTTTCAGGTGCCATGCGAGTTGGTTATCTGGATTTTATGGCGGTTCTGCCGATACTGCTCGGTATCATTCCCGGGTCAAGGTTCGGGGTCGGACTCGCTCATAAACTTCAGGAAAAGTACCTGCTGTCTATATTTGCGCTCCTTCTCGGATTGCTCATCATTAAATACCTGATCGAGCTGATCGGAGAGTTGAATTGATCTGTACCATGACAAAACAAATAGCACGGATATTTCGAAACGCATTGCTGTTGAGTCTTTTATTGACAGCAGCAACACAGGCAGAGGCTCAAAAGGTGAAATGGAAGGAAAAGCGCGCGGCAAAGCGGCTTTATGAGCATATAGCCTACCTTTCATCAGACCAATTGGAGGGTCGAAGTACCGGTTCTCAGGGTGAAAAAATGAGTGCCGATTATTTGGCAGCTGAATTTGAAAAGCTGGGACTGAAGCCCCTGGGAATAGAGGGAAGCTACCTCCAGCCTTTTGATGTTGTAACTCTGAGGATAGCCGACGCCTCGGGTTGTAAGTTGAAGATCGGAGATCGAACCTATGCTATAAATAGTGAGTTCTATCCCATTTCGTATTCTTCGAACAACGCATCGGTTCAAGGGGAAGCGGTCGATTGCGGTTATGGGATCAATAGTGCCGAACGCAACGATTTTGAAGGGAAAGATCTGAAGGGCAAAGTAGCTGTTATCAACGCAAGCAGCCCGGATGGTATCCATCCACATTCGAAATGGTCGGCCTATCACGGCACTCAGATCCGTGTGGATCAGGCCATTAAGAGCGGGGCGGTTGCAGTACTTTTCTGGACCAACGACAAGAACATGGAGGAGATCTCTGGCGAATTGAGCACCAAAATGCAAGCATCTTCTGTTCCAGTTTTCTATGTGATGCGAAGTGCACAATCTGCAGCACCTCAAGGAAATGTTGAAATTCAGGTGCGAGTGATCACGGATGCAGACAGGGGACATAACGTACTTGGTTTCGTAGATAATGGAGCAAAATATACGGTCGTGATCGGTGCACACCATGATCATCTCGGCAGGGGCGAGCACGGTGGTTCCCTGAGCGCCGAGAGTAATGACATACATAACGGTGCTGATGATAATGCCAGTGGAAGCGCGGGTTTGTTGGAACTGGCCCGAACTTTCAAAAAGAAGCGCAAATGGAACAGGAACTACAACTACCTGTTTGCGGCTTTCAGTGGTGAGGAGATGGGTTTATTGGGCTCAAAGTATTTGATCGAACATTTTCCAATGCCTTTGGATCAGGTGAATTGTATGTTGAACATGGATATGGTTGGGATGCTCGATTCTAATCATAAAACACTCATAATCAATGGAGTGGGCAGCTCGCCGTTTTGGTTGGAGGGCATCCAGGAGTTGGAAAAGGATGCGTACGGCATCGATAAGATCAAAACTACAGCCAGCGGTATCGGAGCTTCAGATCATACATCCTTTTATCTTAGCAATATTCCCAGCGTTCATTTCTTTACCGGACAGCATAAATATTATCACAAACCGGACGACGATATTGAGCACCTTAACATGGTAGGAGAGGTTCGCGTGCTCCAGTTCATGAAGGATTACCTGCGTTTGATCAACGGACGGGAGAAGATGACATTCACCAAAACCAAGGATGACGATGCTAATCAACGGCGCAGCTTCAAAGTGACGCTCGGTATAATCCCGGACTATGTTTTCGATGGCGAGGGAGTTCGTGTTGATGGTGTTAAAGAAGGGAAACCCGGAGCGTTGGCGGGCTTGCAGGCAGGCGATATCATCATATCACTGAACGGTAGTTCGGTAAAAGCCATTCAGGATTATATGAAGATCCTGGGTGAGCTTGAAGAAGGTGTTCGAACGAAAATGCAAGTGAACCGGCAAGGTGAAGTTGTGGAATTGGAGGTACAATTTTAGGTTAGCCGAATATGAAATTAACTGAAGCGATCCATTCGGCGAAACGGCCATTGTTTTCGTTCGAACTGCTTCCTCCTGTTAAAGGGCGGGGCATTGAATCCTTATATGCCGCCATAGATCCGCTCATGGAGTTTGGTCCCGCATTCATCGATGTTACGTATCATCGCGAGGAATACGTGATGCGCGAGAGACCGGATGGCAGTTACAATCGCATATCGATCCGTAAGAGGCCGGGAACAGTTGCCATCTGTGCTGCCATAAAGAACAAGTATCAGGTGGAAACGGTACCACATCTGATCTGCGGAGGGTTTACAAAGGATGAGACGGAAAATGCGCTGATCGATCTGCATTTCCTGGGGATCGAGAATGTATTAGCGCTGCGCGGTGACAACCGAAAAGGGGACAAGACATTCGTACCTGAGAAGGAAGGGAATAAGAATTCCCTCGATCTCATCTATCAGATCGACAACATGAATAAAGGTATCTACCTCGATCTGGAGCTGAGTAATCCCACACCCACCAATTTCTGTATCGGGGCAGCTGCCTACCCGGAGAAACACATCGATGCACCGAACCAGCAGAGCGACCTCAATTTTTTAAAGCGCAAAGTGGAGGCCGGGGCATCATTCCTTACTACACAGATGTTCTTCGATACGGAAAAGTATCTGAGTTTCGTGCGGAAATGTCGGGATATGGGCATCGATGTACCGATCATACCGGGAATAAAGCCACTGACGCGAAAAAGTCAGCTCTATTCCTTGCCCCAGACCTTCAACATCGACATACCGGAAGACCTGTGCACAGAAGTTGAACGCGCCCGGAATGACGATGAAGTGAAGGAGATCGGGATCGAATGGTGTGTTGAACAATGTAAGCGCCTTATCGCAGAGGGGGCACCTGTTCTCCATTTCTATACGATGGGTCAAAGCGATACGGTAAAGCGCATCGCCTCACAGTTGTTCTGATCCGATGAAGGCCCGCGTAATCCGATCCACGGGAAGTTGGTATATTGTGAGAACGGAATCCGATGAGGCCGTGAATTGTCGTTTACCCGGCCGATTCAAGCAGGAAATTGAGGGGATCACCAACCCGGTAGCTGTGGGCGATTGGGTCCGAATTGAGCAAAGTGGAGAAGATTGGATGATCGAGGAGATCTACGATCGGCAGAACTATCTCATCCGCAAAGCCAGCCGAATGGACAAACAATTCCATATCGTGGCATCCAATTTAGATCTGGCGGTGGTTATCGCTACCATACATTCGCCCAGAACGAGCACAGGTTTCATCGATCGATTCCTGGTCAGTTGTTTCAGTTTCGGGATACAGCCGGCACTAGTTATTAACAAGGTGGATCTGTGTTCCGAAAAGCATAAGTCAATCTTGAATGAATGGACACAGGTGTATTCAAGTCTGGGTATGCCGGTACTTTTGACAGCATTAATAGAATCAGGAGTTCCTCAAGAATTCATGGAGTTGATCCAAGGCAAAACAAGTCTGCTTTTCGGGCATTCGGGTGTCGGGAAATCAACCCTTATAAACTGTATACTGGGTGAAAGCAAACAGCGTGTGGCTGCGATAAGCGGAGCATTGAATAAAGGTCGGCACACCACCACGCATGCCGAGAGTTTTACTGTCGATAACAATACCTACTTGATCGATACTCCCGGAATAAGGGAATTCGGTTTGGCTGAAATGGAAGCGTGGGAGTTGAGTCACTACAGTCCCGACTTTTTACCACACCTCGAGAACTGTGCATTCAACACCTGTTTGCATGTAAATGAGCCGAGATGTGGTGTTCAAACCGCCGTAGAACAAGGAAAAATAGCCAATTTCAGATATCTGAATTATCTTAGGATGTTGGAGGCAGATTTTAATGTACCTTTGACGCGCATTCCACCACTTCCGGATTAGTGCCCTAATAATACTACACGGGGGCTGCAAGTTCAGAATTGGCGCGGGGAGCACCAGAATACCCAGTAATCGAAAAGCCTGTTGAACTAAGTTATTGATTATCAAATTATTAAGATTTAGGCCCAAATGAAGCAAAAAGGGCTCAACTACTTGAGATTTAGGCACTTCCTAAGGGGTGTCAAATAAATTTTTTTTTGAATTATTATTTCTATTTTTGCCACCAATACAAATTACGTTGACAAATGACTAATAGTAGTTTTACCAACTCACTAAAACAATTATCGAGTTTGCGAGGCCTGTCGGTTGTAAAGTACCTGACTTTAGTGGTCTTTATGCTGGCGTCGTACTTTGGATTCGCCCAGAATCCTATTACGACTCACCCGACTGATGAGCGGGGATGTACTCGTGGTGGCTTCGTTGCCACCTTCACAATTAACTCGGTTAGTGGCGCTGTTTACCAATGGGAGGCTGACACCGGTACCGGATTTTCGGTAGTTCCGGCTGTGTCGCCCTTTGGAGGTGTAAACGGCCCGGTGCTCACCATCTCAAATCCTGACGGATGTAAGGGCGGGTTCACAAAAGACTCCACACTCTTCCGTTGTCGGATTTTCCTTGGTGGGGTAGGAGGAACGTATGTTTCCAATTCAGCACGGCTGATCCTCTACGCACCGATCGATTCGAGCGATTTCGTTACGAAATACGGAACGTTCGTTTCCAACGTGCCGAACGATACAGTTTGTGAGGGCGGTAGCACTTCTTTTGGTGTCACGAATTTGGCGACTATCGATACATGTGTCGGTATCAAGGATCAGAGTTACCAATGGCAATACCAGGTGTTCGGAAGTTCATCCTGGATCAATGTGCCTGGAACGAATCCAACTGCACAGCTCGCTACGTTGAGCATCACGAATATTCCATTGTCATGGGATATGCGAAAATATCGTTGCCGTATGCAGACCTCGGGTTGTACCCAGTTCTTCTATTCGGACACCGTTCGCCTGATCGTTGATCCGAAACCATATGCTGAGTTTGATACTACTAATATATATGTGTGTGAAGGTGATTCATTCACAGTCAATATTAATGTGAGCAATTCTGCTCTTCATCCGAACCGCGGTTCATTGCCTACAGGTTGGGAATTGTATTTCGATACGAGCCTGATGGGTGGTTACGCTTACTTGTTTGCAAATGCTCCACTTGATTCCGTTACCGGAGTAGGTAACGGAACTCCTGCCTTGTCAATCGGACACTCCGGAATTTCTACAACCGGAGTTTATACGTTGAAACTGGATTCAATTGTCAACGACAGTTCTTCACTCCGTTGTCCAAGAGCTTTAGGTAGTGTTATAACTATTAATGTATATCCTCGTCCGAATGTTACGCTCGTATCCAGTTCACCACGAACTGTATGTGAGGAGGATTCGATCTGCTTCCAGATGCAGGTGACCAATGCCGACTTCAACGGCTCACCTGTAGATTGGATCGTATATGTAGGGAACGATCCTCACAATACGATTGCAGGTACAGGTGGTATATATAAAGGTAAAGGGAATCAGAATATTAAATTCTGTACCAGCACCGGAATCCTGACCGACTCATTCATGATCACGATCGATTCAATCAAGATCGTTGATGTGGCTGCAGCTTTGGTAGGAGATTCTTGTAAGGGTACAGTTGGTCCTCAGGACAGTGTGATCGTTCAGGTTCTTCCAAAACCATTTGCTGCGTTGGGTGAGTATTCGGCCATCTTCAAGGTGACCAATGCCGTACCTGCCGGTGGTATATATATAGGTGAGTATCGTGAAGATTTCTGGGATGGTGCATCTAAAGACAATAATGCAGGTGCAACCTATTTCAATTTCACACCTACCCACAACATGCGACTGGACAGTATCTCTGTTCAGATCCGCAAACCACAGATTGGAACGGAGCCGGTGAATATCTGGTATCGTCCTACTTCCTATGTGGGTAATATGTATTCAAGCGCTGGCTGGACATTGGCGAATACCGTTACACTCGGTTCCGACTCTATTCCGGATGCCACAATAACCACACTTCCAACCGGTGGTGTTGATCTGACTGGTGGAACGACATATGGTTTCTATGTGGAATTGGATAAGGACTCGAACATTGTAACCGGAAAACGTCAATCACTGATCAGTCACGTTTGGGGTATTGCTGCTCCATATGTTGGTCCGTTTACTACGGTAATATCCGGACACGTTGGGGTACGCGACTTCATTACGCCTACTGCATGGACGGCCGTAACATTGGATGCCTCTGCAAAAGGGCTTCAATTGACATACCGCGGTGGTTTGGTTGTTTCGGGTGATACAGTTCGCGTATGTCAGGGAGATTCAATCGACTTCGACTTCGTTGTGGGTAATGTTACGTATAACGGTATTCCGTTGAACTGGCAGTTGACCTTCACCGATCCAACGAACACAACAACATATACTTCACCGGTTACAGGAACGGGCGACTCTGCGATGTTCGATCGCATTTATACTGCCGGTCTGGTTCCAGGTCGATACACATTTGCGCTTACTTCGGTTAAATTGTTGCCAACTACAGGTGCACCAATTCCTCCGGATTGTATACACGTAATTGACGATGAATTCTTCACCATCGAAGTTGTGCCTAAGATCAATGCACAATTCAATAAAGATACTTTCAACCTTTGTTTAGGTAGCGGTGACGTTTTCGATATCGAGATCACAAATGCTCGTTTCGATGGTCAACCTGTGAACTGGCAATTGTTCTATACAGATCCTAATTCCATCTTGCCTCCAAGTGCAAGCACTGGTGCCGGAAATTCAACTCCAAGTTATACTGTACCGGATAGCCTTCCTGTAGGTACATATTATTTGTATCTCGATTCGATCAAAACGGTTGGAACGGATCCGATCTGTTTGGGTACAACCGGACCTCTGGATACAATAGTTATCAACGTGTTGCCTTACCCACGTGCCAAGCTTGAAGCTACATGGCTCGGAGGAACAGGTGTTACTGTAATGAATGATACACTTCGCATATGCGAATCTGATTCAGTACAATTAAAGATCACGGTTGATAGCGCAATGTGGAAAGGCATTGGTTTGGGCTGGACGTTGAATATGACCGACGGAACCGGAACTCTTGCTTCTACTCAAACAGGTTACGGAGACTCTATTATCCTGGATACAACTTCAACTGCCCTTGCTCCTGGTCGTTATGTTATCGACCTGGTTGAGATCCATTTGGATACATTGGGTCTGAAATGTCAGAACATCATTACTGATAACCGAATCGTTCTTGAGATCTACTCACGTCCTCACGCTCAATTCTCAGTTGATACACTGAACGTTTGTCAGGACGATACGAATACTTTTGACCTGCTGATCACCGGAGCGCTCTTCGAAGGTGCTCCATTTGGATGGACTTTGTTCTATACAGATACGAGCGGCATCGTATTGGTTAATCCGGGTGATTCGATCACCGGTTCAGGTAACCTTTCTCCAACGTACGGTATCTCTACACAAATGCCGGTTGGACAATACCAGATCGTACTTGATTCGATCCATAAGGATAATGATCCGTATTGTGGTGGTATGTTGGATAATCCGGATACTTTGATCCTCAATGTTTATCCGAAACCATTCGTATCTCTTACTCCGAGTGAAGATACTGTTTGTGAAGGCATCACAACTACATTCACCATCAGTGTAAGCAATACGTTCTTCCACGGAACGGATAGTGTGAACTGGAGACTCGATTTCTCTGACGGAACAATGAGCACCCTGGGTGTTTCTCCATTGACCGGTTACGGAGACACGACAGTTACATTCACTACGGATGCCAATTTGAGTGTTGGTACGCACAAATTGATCCTTACCTCTATTACAAATACAGACGATACATGTACACGTTTCCTCAACGATACATTTACGCTCACAGTTAATTTCCTGCCACAATTGACCATCCTGGATGTGATGGATCCAATTTGTGATGGTGATTCATTGCGTGTTTCATTCCGTGTGGATTCAATGAATGCCGGAGATAACTTCAGCTTCACGTACACTGTAATCCCGGAAAATTCAAGTGTTCTTCCAGGTGTAGTTTCCGGTACTGCGAACGGATCCGGTTCTTACGTTGGTATGTTCACTGTGGCTGATACTATTGGATATCCTCCATATAGCCGTTTGTTGGATTTCGGTCCTGTAACGAACTGGACCACAGGTTGTGTGGAAATAGATTCTGTACCTGATTCAATTTTCTATGTACATCCACTTCCATCTGTAACCTTGTCGAATGCACCGACAGTTTGTTCGGGTCATTTCGATCCATCTACTGGAACTCCGGTAACAGGTTGGGAAACACATGCTCCATTCAGCGCAACTGTTGATGGTACTACAGTTGGATCTTTGAACAAATCATGGACATTCTACTACCACGTAGAGGATACCGTTAGCGGCTACATGTCTACAACGCACTCGATGAGTGGTGTGGGTGATAATGGTGGCGCACCGTATACATTGAATGTACCGGATAGCTTGTTCTATTACTTCGATGCGAGTGGTGCTGCCCGTGGATTTAAACTGGTGGTTGATAGCATTAAGATCACTGCTGGCTTGGCTCTTTGTCAGGATCTGACGAAGCAAGACGAGATCGTATTCACTGTTAACCCAAATCCATATTTCGTATGGGAAGTTCCGGATTCAATCTGTCTTGGAACACAATTGGAGTGGGATATCATTGCTACCGGCATGAAAGTAGCAGACCAGTGGAGAGTTAAATTCAGCTGGGATACTACTGCGAACGATCCGACTCCATACTTCGGACCACGTGATTTCGATCGCACAGGTTCAGATACTTTCCACGTGGCATTCCCTAATTCAGGTTATCCGATCTATGCCACTATGTGGTACTTGTGGAGTGATACTCTTGTAAACAAAACAACGGGCTGTTTCTACAAGCCTGAGAAACTTGACAGCTTCCGCGTAGATCCTCCAACTGTTGCCGATTCTTTGTTCGGAAACACAACAGTTTGTGAGGATGATAATGCCGGATACCTGTATATGGAAGGCTATGTTGGTCGAATCCTTTACTGGGAAGCTTCTTACGACGAAGGATTCACATGGGATACCGTACGCACAGTAGGTAATTTCCCTGAAATGAAGCCTGTTACATTCAGCGCTGATCTGGATACTATGTGGTATACAGATAAAACATTCAAGACACGCTACCGTGTATGGGTGAAATCAGGTGCTTGTGATAAAGACGTTTCCAATGTGGCGCACGTTTACGTGAATCCACGTCCGAATGCTGCCATCCTTGATATGGATGACTTCATTTGTTCAGGTGATAAAACTAAGTTGCGTGTAAGTGTAACCAGTGTTCCAACAAGCAACACATGGACTGTATACTACACCACTACTTCACCTGCGGGTAATGGTACCATCACCGGAACGGGTTCTGGTATCTTTACGCACTATATCAACGGATTGAATGGCACACCTTCTTATGTGACGTTGGATTCCATCTACAATACAACAACTACTTGTCATAACACTGTTCTGACAGATAATTTGGATAGCGTATTCGTTTATCCATTTACATCTGCCGGAGTTCTTGCATCACCGGATACAGTATGTAAAGACATTAACAATGGCACTTTGACACTGACTGGTTATACAGGTGCAGTAGTTAAATGGCAATACCGTCCATTGGGTGGAAGCTGGACCGATATCGGAAACATTGGTGATACATATAACTATGTGAACCTTGGCATCAGCACCACTTACCGCGTGATCGTTAAGAATGGTACTTGTACAGCTGATACTTCAAATACAGTTACTATTACCGTTCAGAACTTGCCACATGCAAGCATCACTGGATCGGATACAATTTGTCCTGGTACGACTCTAGATCTTACAGTACGTGTAGATAGTACATTCGGTGGAGCTTGGGCAATTCAGTACCTTGAAGGTTCTGTAACTGATACGTTGTACGGAACAGGTGATGGAAATCACACGTTGACTACAGGTAACATCTTCAGCACAAGTGATGTAACGCTCCAAAGAATCTGGTTGACTGCTCCTGCTATGAACTATGCAGCTTGTAGCAACAGTCAGATCGACAATCCTGGAACTGCTACAGTTACAATTGTTGATCAGGCTACAGCTTCAATCAACAACGGACCAGACTCGATCTGCGGAGGTAGCAGTGCAACAATGAATATTGTTGTTTCTAATATCAAAGCGAGCGATACGGTGAAAGTAGATTGGTCTATCAATGGAACACCGCAAACTGCACTGGTTTACAAAGGTCCGGGTAACCACAGCTTCACGATTCCAGCTTCGAGCTTGCCGGCTACAGGAGCTCCTTCAGTGAACTATACGATTACACTTGATACTGTAACTAATTTGAGTTCTACTCAGGTTTGTGCCGGATTGGTTGATGCAAGTCATGTGATCCGAGTTGACACAGCTACTGTTGCTGGTACTACTGCTGGTGAAGTGACAGTTTGTTTGGGTGCAAATTCAGGCACTGTTACATTGAGCAATAACATTGGAGATGTTCTCTACTGGGAATCATCTACAGATGCAACGAGCTGGACTCAAGTGAACAATACAACTACTGTACTGACCTACAATAATCTTACTGATACTACATACTACCGTGCCGTAGTTAAGAATGGTGCTTGTGGAATGGAGTATTCTACTGCTACTGTTGTTCGTGTTAAAGAACTCGGAGCTACAATAGCCGGTGGTGATACGATTTGCAGCGGATTGACCGATGATCTTACGATCACTATAATCAACGCCGATGCTGCAACATGGTACATTGCGCTTCTGGAAGGAAGCCGTGTAGATACGATCAGTGGAACCGGAAGTACATATACTTACACTACAGGTGCATTGAAGAGTTCTACGGACGTAGTTCTTCAGAGCATCTGGACAGGAACGAAGTCTACTCCGGATTGCTACAAAACGTTGAATAATGTAGCTACCTCTACTGTAACAGTATTGGAGCGACCTTATGCAACTATAGCATCTGCTCCTAGCCGTTTGTGTACAGGTTCTAGCTTCAACTTCACAGTTACGGTGAGCAGCGTTCCAACGGGTGACTCATGGACATTGAGCTATGAGCAGGATGGTACAAGTGGTACGATCAGCGGAACAGGAAGCGGTACATTCACTGTTCCTTCTCTGAAGGCTGTATCTGCTCCATCAGATATGATCACATTGACAGGCATCTCTGCCGTTAATGGCAGCAAAACTTGTGATAGCACATTGTCAGAGAGCAGAACAATTGATGTGGATTCACTGACAGTTGGTGGAACTACTTCAGGCGATGCTGTTGTTTGTCGTGGTATGAACAGCGGAACCGTTACATTGAGCGGTCATCGTGGTTCTGTGATCTACTGGGAAGCTTCTGAGGACGGATCGAACTGGACTCAGGTGAACAACACAACTACTTCACTTTCTTACCTGAATTTGAACGACACCACATATTACCGTGCTGTAGTTAAGAATGGTGAGTGTGGAATGGAATACTCTACGATTACTAAGATCAGTGTAAAAGAGATCAGCGCTACTATTTCTGGTGGTGATACGATCTGCAGTGGTCTTACGGATGATCTGACAATCAATATCTTCAACACCGATGCAGCTACATGGTACATCGCGTTGTTGGAAGGAACTCGTACAGATACCATCAGCGGGACAGGAAGTACATATACATATACGACTGGTGCCTTGAAGAGCACTTCAGATATCGTTCTTCAGAGCATCTGGACAGGAACTAAGAATAGCGCAGATTGCTACAGTTCATTGAATAATGTTGCCAGTGCAACGGTTACTGTATTGAGCCGTCCGTTTGCAACGATTGCTTCTGCACCTTCTCGCTTGTGTACAGGTTCTACGTTCAACTTCACAGTTAGCGTGAGCAGTGTACCAACTGGCGATTCATGGACTCTTACCTATGAGCAGGATGGAACTTCAGGAACACTTTCAGGAAAAGGAAGCGGAACATTCACTGCTCCTTCACTGAAGGCGGTAACTGCACCTTCTGATATGATCAAGTTGACGTTCATCACAGCAGCTAACGGAAGCAAGTCTTGCGATAGCACATTGTCTGAGACTTGGACGATCAATGTTGATTCTCTCACAGTTGGTGGAACTACTTCAGGTTCAGATCTTGTTTGTAACGGAATCAATACAGGTACAATTACATTGAGCGGTCATCGCGGTGATGTGATCTACTGGGAGTCTTCAACAAACAATACAACATGGACACAGATCAATAACTACACAACTACGCTCACTTACAACAACTTGACGGATACTACTTATTTCCGTGCGGTTGTGAAGAATGGTGAGTGTGGAATCGAGTACTCTACTGCTACTGTGATCAACGTAAAAGAAGATCCATTGGCTACTATCACTGGTGGTGATACGATTTGTAGTGGTTTGACTGATGATCTCACGATCAGAATTGAAAATACATACGGTGACACATGGTTCATAGCTTTACTGGAAGGTACTCGTAAGGATACTATCAGCGGAACCGGTAGCACTTATACGTATACAACAGGTGCTCTGAAGAGCACTACAGACATCGTGTTGCAAGACATCTGGACTGGAACTAAGAATTCTCCGGATTGCTACAATACCTTGAATAACGTAGCTACTGCTACAGTAACTGTGATCCAACGTCCTTTTGCTACGATTGCTTCTGGTCCAAGTCGCTTGTGTGAAAACTCTAACTTTACATTTACGGTAACTGTTAGCAGTGTACCTACAGGTGACTCCTGGTTGCTGACTTATGAGCAAGATGGAACTTCCGGTACTTTGAGTGGAAAAGGAAGTGGTACATTTACAGCTCCTAGCTTGAAAGGTGTTACTCCTACTTCGGATGTAATTACGCTGAAGAGCATCAGTGCCACTAATGGTTCTGCTACTTGTGATTCTACACTTTCTTCCAGCTGGACCATATCTGTAGATCCATTGACCGTTGCCGGTACAATTGGCGATAACGATACTGTTTGTCGCGGTGGAAGTGGAGCAGCTGCTCAGATCGCTGCCGGTACTGGTTTGATCGTTAAATGGCAGTCTAAAATTGGTAAGAATGGAACTTGGATCGATATCAACAATACCAATCTGAGCAATCCTTACTACAACGTACGCGATACAACGTATCTGCGTGCTGTATATCAAAGCGGAGTGTGTGGTACTGAGAACAGCAACATGGTTGTTGTAGTTCCAAAACCAATTCCATTTGCTACAATTCGCACAACTACAACGGACGATTCAATTTGCGCAGGTAATACAGCCAAGTTTGAGATCGTAGTAACCAATGTAGAACCAGGACAGAAGTTCAATGTAACTTATCTGGAAGGAACTACATTGAAATCTACTCCTACATTGACTCAGAATGCGTCTGGTGTACACACCCTGACAACCGGTGTTCTGAACACGTCAACTGATATTGAATTGAGAAGCATCAGTGCTATTCTTACAGCCGGTGGTTTGAACTGTGGTCAGAACTTGAGTGGTGCTATCACCATTGAAGTATTGCCAAATCCGATCGCGTCAATTGCCAATGCTAGTGTAAGACTTTGCCAAGGTGATGGTGTAGGTGTAGTATTCGATATCTCCAATGTACCAACTGGTGATACCTGGAGCCTGACTTACTCACACGATGGAAACGACAGTACCATCACAGGTAGCGGTTCCGGTTCAGTGACAATTACCACTTCACGTGGTGCTACATCTCCAAGTGATGTGATCACATTGAAGAGCATCACGAATACAAGTACAGGTGACATGTGTATGACTGCCCTGACAGGTAGCCGTACTGTTACGGTTGATACAACTACAGTTCCTGGTGTAATTGGTTCTGACATCACTGTATGCTACGGTGGTAGCGGTTCGATCTCTGAAACCAAGCCTGGTGTAGGGGTGATCATCGGATGGGAGTATCGTGTTAAAGGAAACAGCTCATGGGTATCTTTGGGTAACTCTTCAACAACGATCAACTTCAACACGTTGACCGATACTACTGAGTACCGTGCGGTGTACCGCAACGGTGTATGTAAGATGGAAGTTTCCAATGTAGTTACAGCTACACCGAAACCACTGCCTACAGCTACTATTGCTACTCAGGCTCCAACTGATACAGTTTGTGCCGGTAACAAAGCCGTACTTAGTGTAACGATCAATAACATTGATGCCGGAGACAGTGCTGTAGTAACTTACGTTGAAGGTTCAGTTAGTAAAACTGCCGGATTCCGTTTGACTATGACTCCACAGACATTTGATCTGGAAACTGGTGTATTGTCAAGCACAACCGATATCGAATTGCAAACCATCAAGAATGTTGATCCGGCTGCCGGACAACCTACTTGTGGAAATACATTGAATAACGTAGCGAAAGCTACAGTTACTGTGATCGATCTTCCAATGGCGAGTATCGTGAGCGGTCCGGATACATTGTGTCAAGGTGACCAGATCACATTCACTATCGAGGTATCGAATGTGAAAGCCGGTGAGAACTGGAGATTGCTCTACACGTTGGAAGGAGACATCGACACCTTGTTTGGTGTTGGTCCTACAACTGTAACTCATACAGATACAGATCCTAATACTGCACAGTCAGCTATCATCAGTCTTACTGAGATCGTGAACCTGTCGAACATTGGAATCTGTAAGTCTACCAATATGGACGACTGGAACATCTACATCTTCAAGCCTACAGTAGCTGGAATGATCGAGGCTCCGGATACGATCTGTAAAGGTGGTTCTGCTAAATTGAATGAAGTAAGTGGTACAACGAAAGAAGGACGTATCATCGAGTGGGAGGTTAAACCATCCAGCTCAGGTGCATGGACTACTATTCCAAACAACAGTACCACGTTGGATATCAACAATCTACTTGAGACAACTTCGTACCGTGCGATCTACAAGAATGGTGTTTGTGACACAATGCGTTCTAACGTAGTTACGATCATTGTTCGTGAATTGCCATTGGCTACCTTGAGTGGATCAACAACCATCTGTGCTGGTGACAGTACCGATCTGACGATCACGGTTAGCAACGTAGGTGCAAACCAAGTGTGGGTAGTTGAATACCTGGAAGGAACGAATAACAAATCAGTTAGTGATACCGGTTCAGGTAACTTCACGTTGAGAGTAGGTAACTTCATTACGAATACCGATGTTACACTTACTGAGATCCGTACGGTTACTGGTACACCAATGTGTGTGAATGATAAATTGACCAACAACGCTACGGCTACTGTTAATATCAACCAGCGTCCATATGCATCCTTGTCTCACTTGTCATCTCCGATCTGTGAAACTGAGAATGTAACATTTGACATCACAGTTGGTAACGTACGTAGTGGTGAGAGTTGGACTGTAACATATGACGTTGCGAATATCCGCTCGAACCAAACTTACAGTGGTTCAGGTCCGGGTACATTCACAGTGAACATCGGAAGCATCACGGCTGTGAATCCGGTACAGGATTCATACACTGTGAAATTGACCAAGATCGTAAATACCACTACCGGATGTGACTCTTCATTGAGCGCTTCAGATGTATTGTTGGTTGACGCGAAATCGTTGCCAGGTACTATGTTGAATGGTGCTACAGTTTGTTACGGTGATAACAGCGGAACTGTGAACTACTTCGGTGGTAACGGTGATGTTGTTCGCTGGGAATCTTCTACAGATGGCGGTGCTACCTGGAGCGGAATTGCAAATACAGATACCTTCTTCAACTACAGCAACTTGATGGATACTACATGGTATCGTGTAGTAATGCAGAACGGAACCTGTGCTGAAGCCGGTGCAGCTCCAATTGCAATTAATGTTCGTCCATTGCCAGTTGCAGTGATCAGCGGATCTGACACAATTTGTGCCGGTAACACTGCTTCATTGTCTGTAACTGCTACGAATACATATGGTGAAGACTGGTCAGTTTCATACCTGGCTGGTACTGTGATCGATACATTGCGCGTAAGTGGACCACTTACAAGCGGTACATTGGTTACGAATACACTTACATCGAATACAGATGTAACATTGAAGAAAATCTGGATGACTTCAGGTGCTCCTCAGTGTTCTAATAACAACTTAGGAAACAACGCAACTGCTACAGTAGAAGTTAATGAACTTCCAACTGCTACGATCATTTCATTGCAGGATTCAGTTTGTACCGGAAGCCCTGCTACCGGTAAGGCTTCAATCGATAACGTACGAAGCACTGAGAACTGGACAATGTACTGGTCTGTAAATGGTGGTTTGGCTGATTCAGTGAGCGGTCGTGGTGCAGGTGCATTCACATTCACTACCCGCGCATTGACAGTTGATCCTTCAGTTATACGATTGGTTGGTATGTTGAATAAGTCAACAGGTTGTTTCTTCCTCCCAACAGATCAGGATACAGTTCGTGTAAGTCCATTGACAAATGGCGGTACACTTACAGGTGTTGATACAGTTTGTTACAACAGCAACAGCGGTACACTTACACTTGGAGCAGATGCTATTGGTGATGTGGTACGTTGGGAATACTCAACAGATGCCGGTGCTACGTGGACTACGATCAACCATACTGGTGTACAGTACAACTACTCGAACCTGACTAAGACTACTGTATTCCGAGTATTGGTACAGAGTGGAGTTTGTTCAGAAGAATACTCTACAACAGTTCAAGTTGTAGTTCGTCCTCTCCCAATGGCTGAGATCGTAAAAGTTGGAGCAAACAGCGTATGTGAAGGCAGCAGCACTTATGTGGTGTTCCGTGTTACAAACGTGATGGCTTCACAAGCTTGGACGATGAAGTATCTGGAAGGTTCTACAACTAAGAACATCAGCGGTACTGGAAGTGTAACGGATACGATCTTCACCGGTAATCTGACTTCTACAACGGATATCACACTTCAAACGATAGCGATCTCTGCTGGCGATCCTACCTGTGTGAACAACGCATTGTATAACAATCAGACTACTACGATCAATGTTGTTCCAGACCCGAATGCGTCGATCATCGATTACCCAACAGACGTTTGTGTAGGTACAAATCCTGCGATCACTGTGATGGTTGACGATGTGAAGAGCTCTGAAGGTTGGATCTTGATCTACCGTGTGAACAATGGATCTAACCGCACAACCAGCGGTATCGGTCCTGGTAAGTTCAGCTTCAATATAGGTACATTGAATACACTTGGAAACAATGGTGTTCGCTTGGTGTCTATTACAAATACCAGCTCTACTCCGAACTGTACTGCCACGCTTACTGACAGTGTAACGATCAATGTTGATGCACTTTCATTGGGTGGTACTATATCCGGACCAGATACTGTGTGTTACAACAGCGGTGGTTCAGTAACAGTTAGTGGATTCCGTGGTACGATCATCAAATGGCAGTACTCAACCGACGGAATTAACTATTACGATATTGCGAACACTGCGGCTACGAACAACTTCAGTAATCTTACAAGACGTACATGGTTCCGAGTTGAAGTTAAGAACGGTTCTTGTGATGCTGTAACCAGCACTGCTAAGATGGTTGATGTACAGGCATTGCCTACAGTAACCATTACGAATCCAACTCAGAGCATTTGTAGCGGATCGAGCACCTCACTCACTGTGAATGTTGCGAACGTTCCAACGAATGCTACCTGGACGCTCACTTATACAGATAACGGTACTAGCCGTACCTTCAATGGCACAGGTACTACCGGTACGATCAATGTCGGACCTTACACAAGTACAGCCCGAATCGTTATCACGAACATCAGCGTTACTAACGGACTGAAGTGTAGCAATACTGAGGATGAGACAGCAACCATAACTGTTATCCCGAATCCTACAGCTACTATCGATTCAGCACCAGACAGTTTGTGTCAGGGAGACCTCGTAAGCTTCAAAGTGGCTGTTGATAACGTGGCAACAGGTGTTAACTGGAGATTGGATTACACGATCGACGGTGTAGCTGGAGCTACTGTTACAGGTACAGGAAGCGGCGTATTCACAGTGAATTCTCTCCGCGCTGCAACAACAGCAACGGATGTGATCGCACTTACTTCGATCAGCATCGTTCCAGCGCCTGCTTGTGCTACAGTATTGACTTCTCAGCACACAATTCAGGTTAGTCCTACAACTGTACCTGGTACATTGTCTGCTACGAACAGTACGATCTGTTACGGTGGTAATACTACATTGAACCTGACTGGTCAGACTGGTACAGTTAAGCGTTGGGAATACTCAACAGATGGTGGAACTACATGGACAGTCACTGCTAATAGTGGTACTACGCTGAATGTAACGAACCTGATGGTTACTACAACATACCGTGTTTATGTACAGAGCGGACCTTGTGCCGGAGCATACTCTAACACAGTAACGATCCGGGTTATACCTCAGCCAAATGCTACAGTTTCTTCGAACGACAGGGTTTGTCCAGGTGAAGCTGCTACATTCACATTGCATGTAACGAACGTTGGTGCAACTGATGGCTGGTCTGTAACTTACAGAAGAAATGGTGTTCTGGTGGCTACTCCCGTAACAGGAACCGGCCCTGGTACATTCAACTTCACTGTAACCGGTTCGAATTACCTTGGTAATCCTACACTGATCACTGTAGATCTGGTGAGCATTACAAATACTACATTCAACTGTACCAACAGCCCATTGGCCAGCACGGCTTCTGCACGTGTAACTCCAAATCCTGTTGTTGGATTCTTCAGACAGAACAACTGTGAAGATTCAGTTGTACACTTCAAGAACCTGAGTACAATTGCTGAGGGATCTATCACAACATACAAGTGGTACTTCGGTGATGGAGATTCATCTTCGAATCCGGATCCTTCTCATGTGTATACAACTGCGGGTACATACACTGTTACGTTGGTTGCATGGTCTGACAATGGATGTCGTGCACAATTGAGCAGTACGATAACCATCAATCCGAATCCGGTTGCCAACTTCACATTCAGTAATGTTTGTCAGAATGAGGTGTTCCGTGCAACGGATGCGTCTACAGTTGCAAGCGGTAACATTGCAAGTTGGTTCTGGACATTCGGTGATGGCAGTACTTCAACAGCTCAGAACCCAACACATCGTTACAGCGCAAGCGGTACTTACAATGTGTCTCTGACAGTTACTACCAACAGTGGATGTACAAATACTGTAACTAAACAAGTAACTATCTACATCCTACCTGAAGCGAATTTCGTTGCAGAGCCGGTGTGTGAAGATGCTTCAATGAACTTCATCAACACTTCTGCGATCGGATACGGTACTATGACCTACGACTGGAATTTTGCCGGTCAAGGTACATCAACCGCTAAAGATCCAAGCTTCGCCTTCACAGGATTTGGACAGTTCAACGTACGTTTGATCGCAATCAGCAACAACGGTTGTAGAGATACGATCAACCGCAACGTAACAGTTCATCCGAATCCAACAGCTGCGTTCACTGTAGATCCGGTTTGTATCGGTGAAACGAGCGAATTCACGAATGGTTCTACTGTACCTACTGGTAGCATTGTAGAATACTTCTGGGATTTCGCAGACGCTAGCTTCTCTGGCTTGGAGAATCCAACACATACTTATGGTGCTCCAGGTACTTACCGTGTGAACCTGAGAGTGAAAACAGACAAAGGTTGTACAGATGATGTAACTGCCGATGCCATAGTGATCGCTCTTCCAGATGTTCAATTGGTGCCAAATGATTCACAGCACATCGGTGGATGTGACAGCGTTCAGTTGTCAGCTCGCGCTGATGCACGTACTTGGGATTGGTTGCGTAACAGCGATACCATAGCTACCGGAGTACCTAGCATCTTCGCAAGCCGTACCGGTATGTATAAAGTAACAGTATCAGTATCTACGCTCGGCGTTGTATGCTTCAATACTGATTCGGTATACGTGAAAGTTGAACCACTGCCAGTAGTTAATGCATGGCCACGTGATAAATTCAACCAGAATATTGATACGATCTCTAAAGGTCAATCAATTGAGTTGAATGCTTCAGGTACCGGCTATCAGATTAACGAGAGCAGCTTCGTTTGGGATCCAACAGGTGATGGATTCTTAACTGGTGGAAATGTTGGTACTAAGGTTACAACTTCCAGCTTGTTGGATGACGACCAGATCTTCACTGTAACCCTTACTGATGGCTTCGGTTGTACTGCAACTGCCACTGTAACAGTTATCGTTCTTGACGACTTCAAATTGTTCCCATACAACTTGATCTCTCCAAACGGTGACGGTATCAACGATACTTGGGTAGTTGAGAATATCTGGGCTTATCCGGATGCAAAAGTTGTGATCTTCAACCGTTACGGTATGGAGGTGTTCAATGGAACGAACTACGATCTGAATCGTTGGGATGGTACATTCGATGGTAAAGAGTTGCCAGATGGTGCTTACTACTACGTAATTACACATCCTGATCATCCGGATACCGTTTACAAAGGAGCGATCAACTTGATTAGAAACCGATAATTAAGACACACCCGAAACATTAAATGAATAACAAAATGAAAAGAATCATTGTATTAATCGCAATAGCAGTAGTAGGCTTGACGGATGCACTGGCTCAGCAGGTGCCCATGTACAGCCACTACTACTACAACAGATTCTTGTACAACCCGGCTCTGGCAGGGAATCAGGACTACGGTCAGTTGATTCTCGTCAACAGAAATCAGTGGAACAGTATCCCTGGAGCCCCTAAGACGACAGCCTTTACTGTTGATGGTCCTTTGAAACAAAAGAACATCGGTATGGGACTGGCGATCTACAGGGATCAGGCTGGTGAATTCAATATCACCGGCGCACAAGCTGCTTACCGTTATGGTTTGAAGCTGGATGCTGATCAAACGATCAATTTCGGGTTGAGCCTGGGTGTGTTGGACAACCGTATAGACTTCTTCGAATTGAATGCACCGAATCCATTGGATCCTGTGATCGCGAACAGCTATCAGAATGCCACTGGTTTTGATGCCAATATCGGGGTGAACTATACGTGGAAAACCTTGAATATTGGTTTGACAGTGCCTCAGATCGTAGCAGGTGATCTTGCCTATGAGTCGTTGGTTAATAAAGCAACACTCGACCGCAACGACTACAGCTACGGACTCGTTCGTCACATCATCACTCATGCCAGTTACGATTGGGATATCAACGGTGACGGCGTATGGTGGTTGGAGCCGATCGCAATGGCCCGATTTACTCCTGGTGCGCCTGTTCAATTTGATATCAATGCGCGCGTTAGCTACATGAAAAAGTACTGGTTGGGTGCTATGTACCGAAGTGCATACGCAGCTACAGTTAGTGCTGGTTTGAAAGTGGCTAATCAGATCGTGGCGGGTTATGCCTACGATTTTGCACTGCATAACAATGATATCGATCTGAAGAGCTACACACGTGGTGCACACGAGGTGATGGTAGGTTACCAGTTCGGTGGCAATGTGATGGATGATCCGGATCTGAAGAAGAAACTGGAAGATATCGATAAGAAGATCAAGAATAATGAGACCGATATCGATTCAGTAGGTGATGAATTGGATAAGGCTAAAGACGATATCAAAAAGAACAAAGATGATATCGAGGACAACGATGATGACATCGAGGAGATCAAGAAAAAGTTGAAAGGATTCGACGATTTCATGAACCTGTTCGATGAAATGGGTCGCCCGAAAGCCGGACCAAACGATATCAAAATGAGTGATGGTACAGTATACACATTCAAAAACGTATACTTCGCCACCAACAAATGGGATATCCGTGATATCGATGTTACTGAATTGAATACATTGACCAAGATCCTGAAAAATAATCCAGGTCTTAAGATCGAAGTAGCAGGTCACGCAGATGAGCGTGGAACGGAGTCGTACAACATCTGGTTGTCGAACAAACGTTCTAATGCGGTGCGCGATTATTTGATCAAGCAAGGAGTAAACGCTTCTCAGTTGGAGATCAAAGGATACGGTGAAGGTGTACCAGCATCGGATGTATACGATGAGAACCGTCGTGTAGAATTTAAGATCCTCAGCAACAAATAATTTTTCTGAAACTATAATGAAAAGGGTCGCTGTTGCGACCCTTTTTTTTTGAGTACGGCAATGTGAACATTGCTCGACTTATTCTGTTCTCTTACTGATATTTCTTTTTATGAGACCTTTCGTTTTTATTATGGGTTTAGCATCACTTCTCGGTTTGTCTTGTGGATCCGGTTTGAAGAATAGTTCTTCCGGAGCTCCCAAAGGTGAAGATTCATCTATGATCGTTCCAATGAATTTCTATGATCTGGAGGTATTGGCTTTGGACAGTCAAAATGTTATTCGGATGAGGGATTTCAAAGGGAAGAAACTGCTGTTGGTGAATGTGGCGAGCAAATGTGGGTATACCTATCAGTATAAAGGTTTACAGGAATTACATGAAAAGTACGGTGATCAGGTGCAGATAATTGGTTTCCCCTGCAATCAGTTTCTTTTTCAGGAGCCGGGTTCAGGAGAACAAATACAGGAGTTCTGTCAGGTTAATTATGGTGTAAGCTTTCCGTTGAGTACAAAGATCAACGTAAAGGGTTCGAAACAACATCCTGTTTACACCTGGTTGACATCAAAGGCGTTCAATGGAAAGGATGACTATACCGTATCCTGGAACTTCAATAAGTTTCTGATATCTGATGAAGGTGAGTTGCTGGCGCATTTTGGTTCCAAAGTAGAACCTATGAGCGAAGAATTGCTGGCAGCGATCGGGGTTAAATAAGTAACTTTAGTCAACCTTAGTCCAAGTTGAAGTTCTACCCAATAGCGGCATGCCCATCACGTAGCCTCTAAGGTGAAGGGTTTTGGGATCTGTTTCGGAGAAATACATATACCCATCGTATGTTTTACCAACCTTAGGATCATAGATCGTTCCGCCTTCCCAACGATTTTCCGATGGATTGAACTCGTAGTTCTTCATTATGACCAGTCCGAGTCTTGCTCGGTCCCTCTTTTCCGGATTCGGATTCTTGGTGTCTAATTTGGGTTTCCCATCGGGATGATTGGGCTCCTGCATCCATTCTACCTTTCCTGAGTATTTGTTGTTCATGGCGAGGAATATCCGAACCTTAGCGTCCTTTTCTGCATTCAGGTAAGTACCTATCAGATCGTTGGCCTCATTGATCCTGGAATATGGGCTGCCGGAGAAGCTGCTGAGGACGAAAAAGGCTAGGGTAACCAGGATAATTTTTCTCAACGTTAAGGCATTTCCTCCCTGTGAAATCTTGATCATTCTTTAATGCTTTGCTTTACTGCTAAAATAGTACATGTTGGTAAAAACTTATAGTAGTGCTTTGTTCGGGATCGAAGCTTTTACTGTTACGATAGAAGTGCATTGTGGAAAAGGTACCAAAACGAATCTCGTTGGTTTACCGGACAATGCTGTAAAGGAGAGTTTATTACGGATCTATACGGCTTCGAATGTAATCGGTTCACGGATCCCGATGCGTGGTTATACTATAAACATGGCACCGGCCGATCTCCGAAAGGAGGGAAGTGCTTATGATCTGGCCATAGCTTGTGGATTATTGGCCAGTGCGGAACTGGTAAGTGGAGATCTATTTCAGGAAACCCTTTTTGTTGGAGAATTGGGTTTGGATGGGTCTGTTCAAGCTGTAAAGGGAGCGTTGGTGATCGCATTGGAAGCGCGCAAGCAAGGTTTTCAGCGCTTGGTTTTGCCCGAGGTGAATGCTCTGGAAGCTGCTGTTGTCTCGGATATCGACATAATACCGGTATCATCACTCAAGGATCTGATCGATTTTTTGAATGGAAGCAAACATATAGAACCGTTGCAGATCGATCCAGTAGAGCTATTTCGATTTGCCCCGGGTGCGGGAGGACCGGACCTCTCTGAGGTCAAAGGGCAGACCACGATCAAAAGGGCTATAGAAATTGCTGCGGCGGGTTCACACAATATTCTGCTGATTGGTCCTCCGGGTGCCGGTAAAACAATGATCGCAAAACGGATACCGGGTATCCTGCCGATGTTATCGATGGAGGAAGCTTTGGAGACCACTAAGATCCATTCCGTTGCAGGCAGCATTCGACGGAGTAATGGGTTGTTAACAAGCCGGCCATTTCGGAATCCGCATCATACCATAAGCGATGTTGCTTTGGTGGGCGGTGGATCGAACCCCCAGCCGGGGGAGATATCTCTGGCACACAATGGTGTACTGTTCATGGATGAGCTACCGGAATTCAAACGAAGTGTGCTTGAAGTGATGCGACAACCTTTGGAAGAAAGGAGGATATCCGTTTCAAGAGCGCGGTTTTCAGTGGATTATCCGGCCAATTTCATGTTGGTGGCAAGTATGAACCCATGCCCCTGTGGGTATTACAATCACCCGGAGAAGGCTTGCACTTGTCCATCCGGTGCCGTAGAACGCTATTTGAGCCGTGTTTCAGGCCCGCTGTTGGATCGTATCGATCTTCATGTAGAAGTTGCTCCGGTGGATTTTAATCGGCTCAGCAGCGTTGAAAAAGAGGAAACTAGTGAGGATGTTCGAAAAAGGGTCGTTCGTGCCCGTACCCTTCAAAAGAACAGATATAGTACGAATCAGGGTGTTTATAGCAATGCACAAATGAATTCAAAGTTATTGCAGCGTTTCTGTCGAATAGATGAATCATCCCTTCAGCTATTGAAGACCGCCATGGAACGTTTGCAATTGTCTGCAAGGGCATACGACCGGATATTAAAGGTAGCCCGAACGATCGCAGATCTGGATGAGAAACCGGAAATTGAACCTCAACATCTGGCGGAGGCTATTCAATACCGCAGTTTAGATAGGGAGAACTGGGGTAAGTGAACCGGAGTCAGTCGTTATTTTCAGAATTACTAGCTAAAGCAGAAGCATAAGCCATAGATTTCTGTTTGATCCCAAAGATGGCATCGCGCAGCTCATTGCGACGGGTCCAATAGAGGTCGTGGCCGCGACCTTCAAAAAATACGAGATCTCTGCTTCGGGCATTAATGGCCTTTTCATGGGCGATGATGGCATTGTCCGGATAAACGAGTGAATCGTCCGTACCATGGAGAAATATTGTATGGGCAGTTATTTTGTCCCAATCCGACTGAATGCGTTCCAGTTCCCGGGAATGCCCCAACTTCTCTTCGTTGGCCAATCGAATTGTAGTGGGCAGGAGTTTGGAAATGAACGGTCCTTTGGTCCAATGGGTGAATGCATAGGTGCGCTCGGCTCCCGGGATCAATGAACTCGATTGGAATATCACCCCGTCGATGAGATCGGGGTAGTTCATGGCAAGGCGGGCAGTAGCAGATCCGCCATAACTCGAAGCCAGTATGAAAACTTCCTGATCTGAATTGATCTTGTGTATTACGCGGGCGATCAGCTCTGCCTGAACGTTTAGATCCGGATTGAGTTTACCAAAATTGGAGTAACCATAGCCCGGTCGGTCCACAGCAATTAGTTTGAATTCATCGCGCAGCATACTGTCCTCGAATAGGCCCTTCCAAAAGGACGAGGAACTCGGCGAACCATGAACCATGAGCAGCAAGGGCTTTTCCGATTCACCGGCCCAAACGAATCGCATTTTGGTCCCGCTGAATTTTACTGTATCAACTCCGTAGCTGCTATATCCGGATGTTTCGAAGAATTTCAAATAAACGCGATCGGACGTCCGGAATTCAGAGAATTTGTAGATGAATACCATCAGACTGACGAACCCGATCAGCGCATAGAAACGTTTTTTGCGATAGAATGGTCGTTGCATATTCACTAACCATTACAACAACCAAAGTTTGTTTCGGATTGTCTGATTAAGGTTGAATTGACGAGTGCCTTGTTTCGTCCGACCAAAGCACCCAATGGTTGGCAAACGTGTCAAGTGGAGTATAACCATCGCTCAAATGGGCAAAAGCTGCCGGGGTATCCTTAAGCAAGAGCATAACCTCCGGGTGCAGTTCCTGAATGCCTTGGGCTTCTGTTTCCAGATCGATGCCAAATGCGTGAATGTGGTCATCTGAGAACATGAGCGAATTATGGACAAATCGCTCAATCGGCGATCGGTCGAGTAAGAAGTAGAGAATATTCTTTTGCTGAATGTACACCCGATCGTCCTCATCGAGTTGTTCGGCAATTCGTCCCTCCATTTCGCGCAATCCCTTCTGACTGTATTTCGGCAACTGAATGAATTGTGATAGGAGCACGAGCAGTACATAGATCGAAACCAATAATGGCGACCACTTCGGGACTCCTCCAGCTGATAGACCTGAAACGGCATAAATTACTCCGAAAATGAGCGGGGGTATGGCTTGAACATAGTAATGGAAAAATGGTTTTCCGGTAAGGAGAATCGCACCCCAGCAGCTGATCGTCCAGATCAGCACAAACCAACCGATCACGGGATGCGCTCCCTTGACCCCTTTACCCATGAACAGCGCGAACAGAATAAGCAGACTCAAAGGGAGAAATGCAACATAGAATTCGGATACGAATTGGATCCGGTCGGCCAGGCTTACCGCATTCTGATAACGGGATGGTATGTCGCGGACGACGTATAAAAATTCATCTGTATATCCGTTCGCAACGTACCAAAGTGTAATTAAGCCAAAGGGCAGAATAAAGGCAAAAAACGCGAGTCCGGCATTCAGGATAAGCTTTCCCATACTCTCGCGTCGTTGATTGTAAAGTAGATAGAGGAGTCCAATGGCCAAAGCGTCAAAGAGTATGTGGTATTTGATGGTGAATCCAATCCCAAGGATCCCTCCCCAAAGCAGGGCGTTTTTCCAATCCGGCTTTTTAAGTGAATAGTAAAGAGCCAAACCCGTGATGCTCACAAAGAAGATCTCGGTATTTACGGCCCAACTCCATTTATGCAGGGAAATGGCACCTATGAATAGAATTCCTGAAACCAGACCTTGCCAAAAATTGGTGAAGATGATGGAGGCCGACCGGTGAAATCCCCAGGCGCCTAAAGCAATGAAAACAGCACCCATGATGCGCACTCCATACAGCACATGACCGCCCAGTTTGATCGCAAGTGCAAACAAGGCATAAATGCCCGGTGGCTTCACATCGATGTAGTAAACGAATGGGACATGACCTTTAAGCCATTCGTTGGCCATTACGAGGTAAGTGGAAATGTCATGGTCGAGCTCGCCCTTCCAGAAAGTCTGCCAGCGCAGGATCATGGCAAGAAGCAGGTAAAAAAGAAACAGAAGTTTCGGATCTGTCTCCAGAAAAATGCGCAGCCTTTCGGCCCCAAGCCGGATCTTATTGTTGATTCTTTCGATCAAATCGGCTGATCCTGACCCCAATTTTCCAGTTCTGCATCGGTCCAAACGCCCGGAAAGAAGATCCTGCGTTGGTATTTCGGGTGCATGTACTTACGCCAATCACTCCCTCCCGTGGCCTCCTTGGTTTCTGACCCGGTCATGAGATAATGACGTGCGGCATTGTAATGCGCCATTACCCAGGTGATATTGACGGTATGATCAAAATGCCTCATCGCTTGAAGGAGTGTTTTGTCATTTTGAACCTCAACGGGAAGTGAGCGGTATTTAGCCCATAGGTTAACATCCTTGTACCGGTTGGCAAGATCGATAAAAGCCTGTTTGTAGCGTTCCTCGAACAATTGTAAGGTTAGCGATCGCTCGCCGGTCGTATAATTCTTACCGGCAGCCTGCCAGTACAGGTGATCGATCTTGGTTGCAACATCGGAATCTGCGGGTAGTTTACCCTTGAAACGGGCATCTATGAGATTGTCTAGGTCGGTGGAACAGATCTCGATCATGCGATACTGGGCACTTTGAAATCCACTTGCAGGAGTGAGTGTAGTTCGGAATTTGAGGTATTGCTCTTTCTCCATCCCATGTTGCATGATCTCGAAGGAAGATGAGAGCACGTCGAAGTAACGGGAAATACGGTTGAGCCGTTCCGCAAAGAAATTAGGGCTGAGGTCATCCTTTTCTGCGATCTGCCTGATCTCATGTAAGATCATCTTAAAAAGTAATTCATTGACCTGATGGTACATGATGAAGACACTTTCATCTTCCAGTGTTGTGCGCGGCCTCTGAAGACTCAAGAGCGTATCCACTTCAACATAGTCCCAATACGTGATTGGTTTGCTCCAAAGCAAGCCTTCGAGATATACGTCCGGATCCTGCTTCTGCGATCGGTATTTGCCTTCTATCGACTTCAATATGTCCGATTCCTCTTCCTTCATCATTTAGTTCTTACGCTTTTTTGAGTCCCAATTCCCGCAATCGCTCATCCAGGAATTCGCCGGCGGTGATATCGTCGAATCTTTTCGGATTTCCTGCACTGATGCTATTGGGCAGGCAAGATAGGTCCATATCGCTATTCGGATGCAGGAAGAAAGGAGTTGAGTACCTCGGTTTTTTCAATTCTTCCAGATCCTGTGGATTGACCACCCGGTGTTGCGTGGAGCGAAGCCGACCGTTGGTATGGCGTTCGAGCATATCTCCAATATTGATCACGATCTCCTCATTTGAAGGATTCACATCGATCCAGTCTCCGTCAAGTGTTTGAGCCTGTAGGCCCGCGGCACTTCCACCCATCAGAAGTGTGATCAGATTGATGTCTCCGTGTGCAGCGGCTCTTACGGCTCCCGGGGGAATGCCTTCTACCGAATCGAGTGGGTAGTAATGAAGGAGCCGAAGTATGCTGTTTCCTGTTTGTGTCTTATTGTCGAAATAATTTTCGGGTAGATCGAGATACAAGGCAATTGCCCTCAATAGATTCAGTCCTGTCTCTGAAAAGATCCTGAATACCTCCAGTCCGATGCGCTTGAGCTCAGGCAATTCTTCAACCCAAATATTGGCTGGATAGCCCAGCTCCTCCAATTGAGCGTCAGGGAAATCCTGACCTATATGAAAGAATTCTTTGAGATCAGGAACTTTCTGTCCTTTGGCACTCTCCCGGTTTTTTGAAATATAACCCCGTTGTCCATTGTTCGACAGATCCTCGTAACGGCGTTTCACATCGTCGGGCAGTTCAAAGAACCGTTTGGCCACGGAATAAAGGTCGTTCCTGGCTTGTGCGCTCACACCGTGATTTGAAACAATGGCAAATCCCATATTGGCGAATGAATCCCCAAAGGCCTTGATGAATGCCGATTTACGATCGGGGTCACCCGATACGAAATCGAGGTAATCCACATGTGCAATTCTGTCCCGATTCACTTGAACTGATCTATGGTCGAAGGAATGGGTCTGAGATCAAAGTGTGCCACGGAGGCGCTGTTCTTCTTCAATGGATTCGAACAAAGCCTGGAAATTACCTTTACCGAAGGATTGCGCCCCTTTTCGTTGAATGATCTCAAAGAACAAGGTTGGGCGATCTTCAACCGGTCGGGTGAAGATCTGTAGCAGATAGCCCTCATCGTCCCTGTCGACCATGATTCCCAGATCTTTCAGTTTTCGGATATCCTCGTCGATCTCGCCAACACGGTCCATTACCGTATCGTAATAGGTGCCGGGTACATAAAGAAACTCCACACCACGTTTGCGCATCTCCGAAACGGTGTGAACAATATCGTTAGTGGCCACGGCAATATGCTGGCATCCGGCGCTTCCATAAAAGTCGAGATATTCCTCGATCTGAGATTTTTTCAATCCTTCTGCCGGCTCGTTGATAGGGAATTTGATCCGGCCGTTGCCATTGGTCATTACCTTACTCATCAAGGCAGTATATTGGGTTGAAATGTCCTTATCGTCGAACGTGATCAAATTGGCAAAACCCATCACACGTCCGTAGAATTCTGCCCATTGGTTCATTTCTCCCCAACCCACGTTGCCAACCATGTGGTCGATGTAGCGCAGGCCTACAGGTTCAGGATTGTACTCCGATTTCCATTCGCGGAATCCGGGCATGAAGACTCCGTTGTATGCATGTCGCTCCACAAATATGTGAACGGTATCGCCATAGGTATGAATACCAGACCGGATGATAAAACCGTGTTCATCTTCTTCACGGCACGGTTCCATGAAGGATCGGGCACCACGTGCGGTAGTTTCCTCCCAGGATTTTATGGCATCGTCTACCCAAAGAGCGATCACTTTGACCCCATCGCCGTGCTTTCGGATGTGTTCCGAGATCTCGGAATCTGGGTCAAAAGGCGTTGTGAGTACAAGGCGGATCTTGTCCTGAACAACTACATAGGAACAACTTTCACGATTACCTGTCTCGAGTCCGCTATAGGCCAGCGATTGAAAGCCGAAAGCGGTTTTATAGAAATGAGCGGCCTGTTTGGCATTGCCTACATACAGTTCTACATAGTCGGTTCCGTTAAGTGGCAGGAAATCCTGCGCTTCGGGGAATATTTTTTCAAGTGTGTAGCTGTAATTTTCAACGTTCTTCAAATCGGTCATGATCAAGGGGTTTAAATCGTATTAATTGATGTGAGCAAATATAATATGGCCCCACGAGCAAACTCGTAGGGCCAATCCAGCGACATGATTTAAAAATCGATCGAAATTTAGAGCCGCCGGTGAAAAGAAAAAAATGACCTTTCTCAGTTTGCGCAGGGTTCAGGACCTCAGCACCATTTTGTAATGGTCGATCCCGGCTTCTTCGAACATGTCGCCTTCTTCAACAAATCCGAATCGGCTGTAGAGTGAGGTTGCCCTGAGTTGACTGTGCAGATATACATTGGAACGAGTGGGCAGGGCATCGAGTACGGCGGCCACTAAAGCAGATCCAACACCCATACCCCGATATGGGGATAGAACCGCAAATCTTTCCAGTTTGATACCGTTTGGAGTATGTCGCCAACGGGCCGTTCCCACAGCCTGACCATCGGTAATTGCCATGAAATGCTCCGATGTGTCTTCAAAATCGTCGTATTCCAGATCGGGATCGACATTTTGTTCGTGAACGAAAACGGTTTCCCGTATGCGGAATATCTCCTCAAGGTCTTTGCCTGAGTTCACTTTGCGAATCGTCAATTCCATGAAAACTGAGTTTGAACAAATGTACGAACTGCTTCCGGTATCCGTTGTACCCCCTCTGATCGGCAGTGCTTCATTTTGAATTTTGGCTACCTTTGCCCTCCAAAATATTTCAAATCAGTATGAATTATTCGCGTATTCAGGAGTTACTGGGAGCAGAAGCTGCTTACCTGTTGGATCATAAATCAACCACCATCGATAAGAGTGCATTGATTCTTCCCGGTCCGGGACATTTGGATGCCAACTGGGCTTTGTCCAATAGAAATCCACAGGTTCTGCGCAGTTTGAACCAGATCATGAATACAGGGCGCTTGTCGGGAACTGGTTACGTGTCCATCCTTCCGGTCGATCAGGGAATTGAGCATTCGGCAGGAGCCAGCTTCGCCCCAAATCCGATCTATTTCAACCCCGAGAAAATTGTTGAATTGGCCATTGAAGGTGGGTGTAATGCAGTCGCCTCCACGTTTGGCGTGTTGGCCTCCGTGTCGCGCAAGTACGCGCACAAGATCCCATTCGTGGTGAAGATCAATCATAACGAGTTCCTCAGCTACCCGAATACCTACAATCAGATCATGTTCGGTACGGTAGAGGAAGCGTGGAATCTGGGTGCAGCTGCCGTGGGCGCTACGATCTATTTCGGTTCAGAGGAGTCGGAACGACAGATCGTTGAGGTTGCTGAGGCATTTGAACGCGCGCACGAGTTGGGTATGGCGACCATTCTTTGGTGCTATCTGCGAAATACCGGATTCAAGAAGGATGGTGTCGATTACCACACGGCAGCGGATCTCACCGGCCAGGCCAATCACCTCGGTGTTACCATTCAAGCTGATATCATCAAACAGAAATTGCCGGAGAACAACGGTGGTTACAATGCCATTTCCTTCGGAAAAACGCATAAGGACGTCTATTTGAAACTGAGCTCGGATCATCCGATCGATCTGTGTCGCTACCAGGTGGCGAATTGCTATATGGGTAAAGTGGGTCTCATAAACTCAGGAGGTCCTTCCGGAGAAAATGATCTTCAACAAGCGGTTCAAACGGCCGTGATCAACAAACGAGCCGGAGGATGTGGACTCATCTCCGGACGTAAGGCATTCCAAAAATCCATGAAAGATGGTGTTGAATTGCTGCATGCGATCCAGGATGTTTACCTCAGCGACGAAGTGACCATCGCCTGATAACAGGCGTTGCTTTTTCATTCAAAAACCTAATTTTGAGTATCCATGAGTTGGTTTAAGAGGGTTAAAGAGGGCATACTTACAAAAACTCAGGACAAAAAGCCCACTCCGGATGGTTTGTGGTATAAATGTCCTTCGTGCAAGACCCCGCACGCTACGAGAGAATTCATGGAGCATTTGTGGGTTTGTCCGCAGTGTGGATTTCATGAGAAGATCAACTCAGCAGAATATTTTGAGGTTTTTTTCGATGAGGGTAAGTTCACCGAGCTATTCGAGGAGGTGGAAAGTGCGGATCCTCTGAAATTCGAGGATTCAAAGCCCTATCCGGAGCGTATCAAGCAAGCCCAGGAAAAAACAGGATTGAAGGATGCCGTGGCAACGGCCACCGGCAAGATGAACGGACAGCGGATCGTGATAGCCGCCATGGATTTCTCCTTCATCGGAGGATCGATGGGATCGGTGGTAGGTGAGAAGATCGCCCGCGCGATCGATTATGCTCGTGAGCATCACTACCCCCTGATCATTATATCCAAATCGGGAGGGGCAAGGATGATGGAAGCTGCATTTTCCCTGATGCAAATGGCCAAAACAAGTGCAAAACTCGCCTTGCTGGATCGGGAGGGCATTCCCTATATTTCGTATCTAACGAATCCCACAACCGGAGGTGTTACGGCCTCCTTTGCCATGTTGGGAGATTTCAATGTAGCGGAGCCCGACGCTTTGATCGGATTTGCCGGACCGAGGGTGATCAAGGAAACCATCGGGAAGGACCTTCCCAAAGGGTTCCAGCGCAGTGAATTTCTACAAGAGCATGGATTTATTGATTTTGTGATCGATCGCAGGGAGGCCAAGGAGAAACTCTCCAATCTGCTATCCATCGTGTACGCCAAGAGATCCAAAGCAGTTAAAACGAGCTGATCATTATTTCCTGAGCACTTATTGCTTTTTTTTCCATTACTTAGCACCCCATAAATTAGAACAATGAATTTTCCAGAAGAACTGAAGTACTCGAAGGATCACGAATGGATCCGTGTTGAAGGAGATACTGCAACCGTAGGTGTGACCGATTTTGCTCAAAGCGAACTTGGTGATGTGGTTTTCGTTGAAATTGAGACCGTTGGGGAAACACTGAATGCAGAAGATACTTTCGGTACAGTTGAGGCCGTGAAAACCGTTTCCGACCTCTTCATGCCGGTGGGAGGTGAGATCCTCGAGGTGAACAGCGGATTGGAAGACGCTCCCGAGTCGGTAAACGCCGACCCATACGGAGCCGGTTGGATGATCAAAATACGCATGTCCGATCCATCTGAACTCGATAATCTGATGTCAGCAGCGGATTATGCCGCTATGGTTGCTCATTAGAGATATTTTCAGATCGTATTTCAGGACGGTAGCGTTCAGCACTGTTTTGTTGCTCTTGTTCCTCTACCCCGGTAGTTCCATACCTGCTGTGCGTATTGCTAATCTGGACAAAGCGATTCATCTGATCGCTTTCAGTTTGCTTTATGTGATCGCTTATGCAGAATGGAGCTTCCACCGTTCTTCAAGCTCCCAATCCCGATGGTCAATTGCCATTGTTGTGATTTCGTTACTATTTGGATTGAGTGTTGAAGTGCTGCAAGGCGTATTGCCGCTCAACAGGAGCATGGAACTCGCTGATTTTGTGGCAGATAGCCTTGGTGTGATGCTCGGTATCCTGATCTGTGCAGCAGTAGGAAAGCATTTCATTCATCGAATTTTTCGCATGTCTTGAAAGGTTTACCTGATAAGCTCCACCCATATTAACCGTTGATAATTGTAAATTTGAACTGTAATAGTCTATTGAGATGGAAGTAAAAAAGAACCCCAAAGCAGACGTTACCAAACTTCGTTCGGTGTTGTTCCTGGTCGGTATGTGTATTTCACTTTCCAGTGTGTATGCATTGATCAACTACAAAAAGTACGACAAGGTAACCAGTAGCATGGCCGACTATGTCTACGAGGAAGAGGAAGTTGAAGTGGAACAAACTGTGCAGGAGGAAACGCCCCCTCCGCCACCGGAAGCGCCTCCTCAATTGGAGATCGTTGAAGACGATGTAGTGATCGAAGACGATCAGCCGGAGATCGAAGATACCGAAACCGACGATGACGAACGTGTCGAGATCGTAGATATTCCGGAAGACGAACCGGAAGAGACCAACGAGGTATTCGAATTCTACCAGGTGCAAAAGAAAGCTGAATTCAAAGGCGGGGAAGCTGCAATGATGCGCTTCATCGGTGAGAACCTGGAGTACCCTCAGATCGCCATCGAAGAGGATATTGAGGGAAAGATCATGGTGCAATTCGTAGTGAACGAGAACGGTACCATTTCAAATGTGCAAGTGATCTCTGCTCGTAAACTTGGTTTTGGTTGTGAAGAAGCAGCTATGGCCGTGGTTAAGAAAATGAGTGGTATGTGGACGCCAGCACTCCAGCGCGATAAACCGGTAAAAATGCGTTTCAGATTACCGGTGCGCTTTCAGTTGGCGAATTGATACAATTTGAGTTTCTAGTTCAATGGAGTCACCTTGTGGCTCCATTTTTTTTGCCTAATTGGTCAACCAGGCGGCAAGAGTATATATGGAGCTCATTGCCAGGGCTGAACCCACAATTGCCGAGAGTGCGATTTTGCCCGTACCCGTATACCCTTTGAACACGACTCGGTGAAAAAAAAGTTGTGGTGCCAAAAGAATGACGAAATAAACTCCAAAAAGGATCCAGTTGCCGAAACTTTTCATCCACCTCAGGTCGTAATAACCTTCATCAATGAAGAACAGGACAAAAACAATTGCCAGGGTGATCCTGGAGAGGCTTTTTACATCTGATCGCATAGTTTGTTCGCTTTGTTATTCTGAACGATACAGAAACCGATCCCCATATAACGCCGGGTGAAAATCTACTTCAGTACAGTCAAGGTTCCGCTTTTCCTTCTGAAATTGCCATCACAACCTCTGTATTCCACCAAATAGATAAATGCCTGTAAGGGTGTTTGCTCACCTTGATACTGTGCATCCCAGAACATTCCGTCAACGTTGCTGTCAAAAACCTTCTCGCCCCATCGGTTGAATACACGGGCTCTGAATTCAGGTTGTTCGATCAGGAAGGAGAATGGGAACACTTCATTCAGCTGATCGTTGTTTGCCGAAATTGCGTTGGGAATGAACAGTTCATTGGGAAGGGCATCCGGATCTACTTTCACATTGATGGATGCCTTGCAGGTACAACCCCAATCATCCGTTACCTCTACTTCATAAGTTCCGGCTTCTTCAACAAAAATGCTCGATTTGCCCGCTTCAGGACCAACATTCCAAACGTAACGCGCAAAACCCTCACCCGGACTGATATCGATACCCATACGGCTACAAATACTCGTATCCGGCCCCAACGAGATCTCCGGACTACGGGTCATGCTGAGCGCGATGGTATCTGATCGTAAACAGCCATTGGTGTCCTCTACTTCCACATAATAAGTTCCCGGTTCAGAAGCCTGGTAAACGGCCTGGTCGAATCCGTCCTGCCAGGTATAGCGGCGCATGAATGCCGGTGCATATAGCTCCTTCGACACCCGGTCACAGAAATGGGTGTCCAATCCCAATTCGAGGTCGATTCGCGGATTCTCGATGGTTAGCGTATCGCTGCTTCTGCAATGTTTCTCGATGACCTGAACATGGTAGGTCCCGCTCCGTGTTGCTGTAAAATACCGATCGCGGCTTCCATCCTGCCACAGGTAAGAACTACCCGGGCGGCCGCCGCCATCCAGTACTTTTTCAAATTCATTGCACACAAACCAATAAGGGCCAATATCCGGTTTGTTCGCGATGAGCAATTGTATCGAGTCTAGTTTGAAGCAATACTTATTGCTTACGCGTACCCAATACCAACCGGGTTTATTAACACGAAGTGTGCGCGACGTATCCCGGGGCCCGGTGCTCCATCGATATTTAAATCCACCGACCCCGGCATCCAGAAGCATGTCTACTTCCTCGCAGAACAATGAATCCCGAGGCAAGCTGAAATTGACTGGATCAACGTCGATCCGTATAGAGTCCGTTGCGAAACACTGGTCATAGAAAACCGTGACCTTGTACAATCCCGTATCGCGTGCCCGTATCGTAGGGCCGTTCATCCCATTGCTCCATTCAACTTTAGTTGCATCGTAGCAACGCGTATCGAGAAATCGATCGACACCATTGCAAAAAACCAGATCGGGTCCCAGATTGAGTTTAATACGACTACGGATGCGTACGGTGGTTACGTAAACATCCTCACAAACCTCATTGGTGGCTTTGAGGGTTACCCGATAGTCGCCGTTTCCGGGGTATACGTAGGTTGGATTTACCTCGTGGGAAGTGTCGGCCTCTGTGGTCGGATCTCCGAAGTTCCAGCGGTATTTAACAGCCTTATAGCTTTTGTTTTGAAATTTAACAGTGTCGGAACAGGAGTAAACGGGGGCCGCGAATGCTGATATCAGGTCGAAAGTACAATGTTTCACATTGAACTGATAATCTCGGTAGGTTTCACCGATCAATACGCTATTGCGAAATTCGAGCACTTTGATGCCTATAACGAACTGGCCAACGGTAGTAGGTGTTACGGTCAATTCGCCTGTTTTCCGGTCGATCTGCAAGCCGGGATTTCCACCCATCTGATTGTAGGTGTAGTAAGGTGTTTTCCATATCACAGAGGCGAAAGGCGGGTTGCGCAGATACCCTGCCAGGTCGCTGTTATCCGGCCTGGGCTTGTCCTGTGTAGCACCTAGAAAGGGTTGGTAGAGTTGGTAGATCAAACTATCCCCATCAGGGTCGTAAGCACTGTGGTCGAAAACCAATGGAGCATCCGTGCATAGATAGTTTGGCGGTAGTTCTTTGAAGCGGGCTGCGTTATTACCGGGAGCCAGTGTGGTAGGGGGAATTTTGATCCAGTAGGTGGAGCCTGTGGATTCCGGATAGAGAATATTGGTGATCGTGTTGTTCCGGCAACATCGCTGAAAGGCCAGGATCTTTCCATCCTTACCGGGGTCGATCGTAAGGATTCGCTGATATGTATACCCATCCACGCAAACATCAGTTGGCGGGCGCACACATTCGTAGTTCAATTTGTTGAGTCGCTCGGGTGCAGTCCTTGTCATGATGAACTGCTTCTCAAACTGATTCGTACCTGCATCGAAGATACCTATGATCGCCTCCCGATCGGAATCGATGGCATTTTGGCGCCCGTTAATGCAATCGATGTAAAGCTTGAGCGTGATGCGGTATTGATTGTTGCCGAGGTAGTCGTAGTAAAAATCGCCCCCTACGATATGCGTTGCACGAACGGCCGATAGGCAGCAGGTGAAAAAGATTCCGGTCAATAGAAGTCTCCGAAGGACCATAGGGCAGCGCGCAACTCGCTAAGTTCCATAAAAAACATGTGAATCTGAATTTTTGATTGTCAGATTCACGCATTAACTACGGAAGTCGAGCAGCAGCCTCTTCATATTGGCGGGCATTATCCGGTTGATTGAGTTGCCTGAAACATTGTGCCGCCAATTGGTAGGCAGGTTTAAATCCGGGATTGTACCCTATTGCCTTGTTTGCCGATTCAATGGCTTTCGGCAATTGACCAGTTAAACTGTAGTTGTAGGCCAGATAATAGTGGGCTGAGAAGATATTATCTCTTTCCTTCAATAATTTCTGAAGCGTGGCAATGGCGGCCTGCGTATTTTCCTGCTGCATATAAATGATGGCCTGATTGAATTGCAGTCCCACATGGGTCGGGAAAAGTCCCAATCCCCTGGTGCAGATCACCTGCGCGGAATCGAGCTGGTTTATACGCACATAGATGTCGGCAAGTTGGTTGAGCACATCCACATTGTTTGGGTCGGTTTGAAGGTAGGAACGCGTTTCGACCAGTGCGGTGGCCACGTCGTTTTGTTTGAGTGCTTCCACAGCGTTGAAATCGCCTCGAGACGGACGTTTCATGGCAACTCCCAGAACGGCCTTACCTCTTTTCACTTCGTGAATCGTGCCAACGGGTGGGTAATTGCCATTCATTATTTCAGCAGTGTTCACCGTTTTATTGCAGTAGATGGCATATTCCCAATCCTTATTGTTGCGCTCATAGTAATGGGTGTAAACGTGACGGATCTTGGGGAAGTCCCTGAAATACGCTTTCAATTGGTTCGGACAATTACTCGCAAGTACAATGCTATCGCCCGGTTGGAGATCGAGAGAATCGATCAACCATTCCGAGGCTTCGCGTGCGGAATTGTAGTAATAGTCGGTTTCATACTTACCATATGCACCGTCGGTTCCGCCTACCAATTCGTTGAAATAGGTATATTGGTAAGGGTGTGACCGCACAGTCCAGGCCACAACCGGGAAAAAGCCGATCAATAGAATGCCGAATGCCACTTTCTGCACGATCGCTTTCGACTGAAGCAAACGCAACAGTGTTTCCCAACCCAATGCCGCGAGCAGCAAGAGGTATGGATATGTGAACAGCACGTGTCGCCATCCACCGTAAACGTTGGAGTCCTTGTATAAGATGTACGCAATAGGGAATGCAAATCCGAATCCGATGATGAACAACTTTCGGCCATCGTAACGTTTATAGGCAGCCCAGGCCAAAGCCGCAAACAACAATACACCGGCCAAAATCACCAATGGGTTGCTGATCAGCAGATACTTCGGTAAGTAATGCAAAGGCAGGGCATCGGATGCAATATGTTTCCCTTCGAACAATTGGCGTATGGAGATGGGTAGATTGCTCACGCGTTCGAGAACCTGCAGCGGATGGTTGATCGGGTCCAATAAACCATAGGGCCAAAGGAGCATTCCGAGAGCGTAGGAACCCAGTGCAGATAAAAGGCCTACTTTGAGATAATTGAGCAGTTTGCCACCTTTCCGGAAGACCAAGACAAAGTGTAAACCCAGAAAAAGGCCCAAATAACCGTAGAGCATCAGCCCCCCGATACGACTTCCAATGGAAAGTCCGATGCCTCCGATAATAAGGGCATAAGTGGATTTCGTGGGTTTGGGCATTTCATCCATCAGGCGGACAAAGCCCCAAGTCGCAAGCATGAAACTCAATGCAAAGGGGATGTCCTTCGGGTTGTTCATCGAATGCCCTAAAAAACGTGGGGAGAGGAACAACGCCCACAGGGCGATCAGCGCAGCTCGCCATCCGGCAATGCGTGCGGCGATCAAACCGGCCAGGAGCATGCTCAACCAACCGGTCCATGAATTCAGCAAGTGTCGGGTATTGTATTCTTCCAGCGGGGAGATCTTATTCAATAGAGCCGCCGTTGCATCAAAGGCAACACCGTAATATTTGAACGCCTTGTCCCGGTCGATCTGCATGGCAAATGAAGATGTGTCCTTCCCGAGTGAAGTGTAGAAGCCCAAGGCCGATTTTCCGTACTCATTCATATCAACCTCGTCACCGGATATGCCATAGTCCTGACTCATGATGGACATCAACACGAACAGGATCGCCGCGGAACCCCAAAAAAATTTCCTGAGTACTATTGAAATCGCCTCAGATGGGGCACCTATCCGGATCTTGGCTTTGTGGGGGAAAAGCGACTTTTTAGCCGAACTTTTTATTGGAGGGGCTTTCCGTACAGGCTTTTTTGCAGGAGTGGGTTGTGCTTTGCGTTTGGGTGAATTCTGTTTGCTCATCGGACACGAAGATGAGTAATTTTAGCAAGAAATGGCAGCCGCTAAGACATGTCTGAACCGGTTTAGAATCGGAACACGAAATTGGTTTTAACCCCAAATGGGGACGTATTGGGGTGGTCGAGATAGGTGATCCGATGGATGAAATCGACCCGAACCAATCTGAAAATATTTTCGAGACCATAACTCAATTCCGCATAGGGTTTGTACCCCTCGAACTTCCCGATCGGGGTCACGGAGAGTCCTTCATCGTCATAAGCCGGTATGAGGTTGTAATTGGCTTCCGACATGCTACCCCAAACGGCTTTACCGCTCACCCACAATCGCCATTTCAACCGGCGCATCAGTGGGATTCGGTTCATGATCAATCCATTGAACTGATGCTCGTATGCAAGAGCCAGGTATTGATCCGCTACGAACTCATAGAAATTCATGAGGTTATAGGTGGCCTTGGTGGCGAATAGGCCTTCATTCCCGCGCATCACTTCCAGAACAGGGTATGGAATGGTCCCCCAGGTCTTACCCACCCTGATGTTGTATTCGAATGTGCCGAGGTTTGCAAGCGAGTTGAACTGCCAAATGTGAAGATCGAGCTTGTCGTAATTGAAATCACCATCGAGCCATCCCTCAAAACCCTTCTGGTAGGAGATCTTAACGACCGGAGCCTTCAAATTACCCAAACTGATCCTTTGATGCTTACGAACGATCAGCAGCTCTTTGTGGCTCAACCGGCCTTCCAGGGCCAGGGTTGTTAAGTTGAAAGTAGATCGAATCGGCGAAGCCGTGCCCAATGCCGGATCACTGTAAAAATGGAAGTTGAAATTCCCCAGGGGTTCGAATTCTATAGCTCGTTTTGTGAGTGAAATGCGCTGTGTATAGCCCTTCATGATCTCACGTTCTCCCCAAACTCGGTATTCCTCCGATCGGTTGATCCGATCCGTTCCGATCAAAGCAAATGCATCATAGAGCGCAGTAGTTCCATAGTCGCGATCCGTTAAACCGATCAATTCCACATCGCTCTTGCTGAAAACACCAACTTTGGTCCAAATGCGCTGAGAAAGTATATGCTCCCATGAAGCGATGTATTTCCAGCGCTGGTCCCCAAAACCATAGGCTCCATACAACTTCAGCACATAGTCTTTGCTGAGTTGTTCGGTGGTTCGGAATCCCGCGCGTATCCGAAATCCCTCCAATCCGTTGTAGCCGATCAAATAGTAGTAAGGGCCCAATTCGATCTTACCCATTGGATAAAACCCTTCCACGAGCAACTCAACAGCCTCTACATAGGTCTTGATCAAAGGCTGGTTTTTCAGGGAGTCTACCAATTTGTAGATCTTTACGTCTGCAGCCGTGATCTTCTCGTGTCGGGAGCTGTCCCAAAATATGTCGTTATAATCGTTTGCCTTCGAATCAACATGAACCTTTTCTTCATAGAATTCCAGTTCATGAGCTTTGTTGATCCGGATATTCCTGTTCGAGTTGTAGTACAATCCGACCATACCGATCGTGTTATCCGTTATTTCGGCGATATCGATCAATACCCGGAGTTTCTCGGGAACCCAGGATCCCGGTTCCACTTCTTTGAGTTCCTGTTGTATTTTTAGTTTTTCTATGTAATTCAGGTTGGCTTCGGAAGTGATCTCCAAATTGAGACGTTTGAGGGCAAATGTGGAATCGGTGATCCAGATCATGCCCTGAAAAACCAGATCCCTCTTGTTC
Source organism: Flavobacteriales bacterium (assembly GCA_020635435.1). Taxonomy (GTDB): domain Bacteria; phylum Bacteroidota; class Bacteroidia; order NS11-12g; family UBA9320; genus VMDK01. The sequence goes on along the minus strand of JACJZU010000001.1, from coordinate 423,959 downwards.
TTTGGGAACACCATGATCTGATAACACCAATCCTTTCCAATGTACATGCTATCGACCAACATATACCCGTAGTAGGATTGTGCCAGTGCCGAGATGGGTGAGACGAAATCCTTGTCGAGGATGTACAGGTTATTCTCATAGAAGTTGTATTGCTGGAAAGTAGACCCCAGTATCTGGGAAATATAGCTGTCTTCGCCAACTCCAACACCGTTCACACGGGTAGCTTTGATCACCTCCCTCGTCCGCCGGGGGAGTTTTCGATAATAGTAATCGGAAATGGATTCGGAAATGAAGACAGGCAGAACCGGTACGGTGCTGTCGGGCGTTAATACGCCAATGGTATCGAACAATGGAGCCATTTCCCTGAATATCTTCCGTTTCTTAAAGCGTTCAGAGATATTGTCAACGGCAAGTTGGATCTTGTTGTACGATTCGTATTCGTAATATTCCAGCTTATCGATATTGTACAGTTTGCGGTTCTTTTGAGCCGCTTCGATGATGCGAATGGCCGGGTTGATACCCGGTCGGACTACGGCTTCACTCAACAAACCCGCGTCCGGATACAGACTCACTTCCATCTCCTGCCGGGCTTGCTTTTTGAGGGCCTTGACGAGCGATTTGTACCCAACGTATTCAAACCGAACCGAGTCTACAGGTACAGCACTTTCCAAAAAGAAGGTGCCATCAAAATCGGAAGTAGTTCCGGTGTTGGTGCCAACCAGAAGGATGGTCACAAATGGCAGCGCTTCGCCGCTTTCTCCATCCACAACCCGGCCACTCAGTTGAATTTGTGCTGAAGAGCGTGTCAATCCGATCAGAAGCAGAGCGGTGAGCAAGATCGCCTTGAACAATAACGCGATGGGAATAGTATTTAACCGTTCAGCAGCCAAGGTTGAGAAAATTCTGTTTCAATGTTAGTGATTCAGAAAATATTCCAGTTGATGTATAAATGCCGGGGGATTATCCGCATGAAGCCAGTGACCTGCATTCGGAATGCTCACGAACTGTGCATAGGGGTAGTGATCGGGAATATGGAGCATGTCTTCGTCGGTGATGTAATGCGATGAGGCACCCCGCATGAACAGAACCGGACCGGAATAGGGCCAATCCGGCTCAACGGCTACAAGGATCCTGTCATAATTCAGGTGGATCGCATCGAGATTCAGTTTCCATCGAAATCCGCCCTCATCTCTGCGCTCTATATTCTTCAGGATAAACAATCGCACACCTTCCTGAGCTATATCTTCGGCCAAATGTTCCTCGGCCTCTTGCCGGGAATTGAGTTCGGAGATCGGAAGCCTGAGCATAGCTTCGAAAATTGAGTCGTGCCCGGACGCATAGGCTTTGGGAGCGATATCGGCAATCACCAATTTTTCCACCAGGCCCGGGTGACGCTGTACAAAGGTGAGCGCCACTTTCCCGCCCATGGAGTGCCCAAGCAAGTGGAATTCGGCAATTCCAAGGTGGTCTGCAAGAATTTTAAGGTCATCCGCCATCAATTCCAGATCCATATCAGGACTATGGAAGGACCTTCCATGATTGCGCTGATCCACGGATATTACCGTGAATTCGCCTGATAGTTGCCTGGCAATATTGTGCCAGTTATCCAGGGTCCCGAACAGACCGTGCAAGATGAAGAGAACCGGTTTCCCGGTTGAATAGGGTGCATTTCCTCCATAGATCTTATGGTGAAGGATCTGCAATTCGCCCATCTTACCCCAGGAATTGCTCTACAGGATGATAGTCAAGGTTGAAGGCATCGGCAACTCCTTTGTAGCAAACTTTGCCTTCAATCACATTCAGGCCAAGTCGGAGTTCTGCGCTATCGATACAGGCTTGTTTCCATCCTTTGTTGGCCAATTGTATGGCGTAGGGAAGGGTGGCGTTCGTGAGTGCCAGTGTGGATGTATATGGTACAGCTCCCGGCATATTGGCAACTGAGTAGTGCACAACTCCATCAATGGTGTAAACAGGATCCTGGTGCGTGGTAGGACGTGTAGTCTCAAAACACCCTCCCTGATCCACTGCCACATCTACCAGCACTGTGCCGGGCTTCATAAGCGAGAGCATGTCGCGCGTGATCAGGTGTGGGGCTTTGGCTCCCGGTATCAATACTGCTCCGATCACCAGATCGGCGTGCTGAATGGCTTCGCGTATGTTGTATTCGTTGGAATAAACCGTATCTACGTTATCGGACATGATATCGTCCAATTCCCGTAAACGGGGGAGCGAAATGTCCATCATGGTAACATGAGCACCCAATCCGGCGGCCATCTTAGCGGCATGGGTTCCAACTATTCCTCCACCGAGGACCAATACTTCAGCCGGACGCACACCGGGAACTCCTCCCAGCAATACGCCACGGCCACCCATCGGTTTCTCCAGGTATTTCGCACCTTCCTGCACACTCATACGTCCGGCAACTTCGCTCATGGGAATCAGCAAGGGAAGAGAGCGATCTGCCTTCTCAACAGTTTCATAGGCCAAACAAACCGCTCCGCTCTCCATCATAGCCTTGGTCAAAGGTTCGTGACTGGCAAAATGGAAGTAAGTGAATAAGAGTTGATCTTTTCGGATCAGCGGATATTCCGCGTCGATCGGCTCTTTTACTTTTACGATCATTTCGGCAATGCCGTAAACATCCTCTATCGTTGGGAGGATCTGAGCTCCAGCAACCAGATATTCCTCATCCGGGAAACCGCTTCCGGCTCCGGCATTCGTTTGGACGTATACAGTATGTCCATTCTTAATCAGTTCAGAAACGCCAGCCGGGGTTAAAGCAACCCGGTTCTCGTTGTTCTTAATTTCTTTGGGTAGACCGATGATCATCTCTAAATTTTTAAAAGTGCGCAAAGATACGTTATTCACTTATTCGCCAAAGTTGAACCGCTAATAATCAGTTGGGGTGTTTTTGCGCCAACCAATGGGTGATCCGGTTCCGATGTACATAGGTAACTACATACAAGCCTGCATGGAGATCAGGGATCTCCCACTTTGAACATCCATTGGACCGGACCGGTGTTGCCCTATGCATCGTACCGCGCATGTCCTGTATGAAAAGCTGACCTCCTTCCTCATACCTTTCTGCAAAGCCGGAGGCGTCTGTTCCGCAGATAAAGAGCTCCGTGTGAAATGGATTTGGATGTATATCCAGTCGGTTCAGGGATTCCGGGGCTACATGGACCAACCCGATCTCATTTGTGTCACCAGTTCCGTCAACATCCCTCAATCGGTAGTAGCAACCCACGGGAATAGCGTTTTTGTCTGTGAAGGAATAGCTCTGCACGCTCCATGAATGCACCGCTCCCGCTATGAAAGCGCAACGTTGCCATTGCCCACCGTCGAGACTGCGGTCCACGATGAATCCGAGATTGTCTGATTCGGATGCAGTTTTCCAATTCAGCCTAACGGCACCATGCTCTCTGAATGCGCTGAATTCAATCAGTTCCACGGGAAGGGCATCCGCACTGTTTGCATCGCAAGAAGGATAGTAACCATACGACGGACTCATACCGGAACTGTCAAATGAAACAAAATTGCCATCCCTGGCCGCTGTCCATCCGTTACGATACCGATAATCGCTTGTGTCGGTTCCGAATTTCAGGCGCAGGTAGCGCCAGGTGGATGGAGAATTGGCGAAATTGCCACCGCTTCGCCACTTGTTGCCACAGGCGAAGAGCACTGCCACGCTATCGGAGGGCACGCCACACCAGGAATTCAGATCGGGTGTATCGGATGGCGTAGGATGAACGATCAGAATATACATTCCGGATCGTATAGTGTCCCCTGCCTGCAAGGCCTTGAATCTGAAATTGCACGAGCTGTCCAAACCGGAGTTCAAGGCCTGAATGTAACCGCTATTCGGTGTCGTGCAAAAGGAATCACAAACAGGCGTATTCGCCGGTAAACTCGTTCCATACCAGAGTCTGATCTGATCGGTTTGAAATTTGAAGGGGCTTCCCGTATTCTTCAACACGACATATTCATTCTCCCCCTCGGTACCACAGGCATTTACCATTACACTGCGCAGTTGTGCGCATGTGTGAAAGGGGTTGACCATGGAAAGGACGAAAAGCACAACCGGAAGCAGAATTTGGCATCTCATTTTGCAAAAATTCGATCCGTATATGCACAGAAGGGCAATGAACGGGGCCTTTCATTCATAACCGTTTCGAATTATTATCCCGGTGTGTCAGGACGTTTTCATCATACGGGTTCACAATGGCAACACTGAGCCAAACAACGCGTTACTGTTCCGGGGATTCGTACTTTTGAACCGGCCATGAGGTTGATCTTTTTAGTTGTTGCCACCATGCTCCTTGCCTGGGGGTGTAAGGACGGACCGGAATTCAATACCGATCCGGGATTCAAGCTTGATATCAAAGCAGACACAATGGTATTCGATACCGTGTTCACGAGTCCATCTCCGGGTGTTCCCATGTCGGTGAACAAGCAGTTTGTGGTGGTCAATCCCGGAAAGGAACCGGTACTTGCCAGTTTTCAGGTGGCCGGTGGTAGCGGGAGTACTTTCCGAATAAATGTGGATGGCACAAGTGGAAACCGCATCGACGATGTTGAGATCCTGGGTAAGGATAGTGTATTTGTGTTCGTAGAGCTATCAGTTGACCCGAACCGCGATCCACAGGCTTTGCCGCTCATAGTTCGGGATTCCATACTTATACATACGAACGGAGATGATCAGAAGGTACAACTTGTTGCGTGGGGGCAGGATGCGCATTACATATTCCGCGACAGCCTCTGCAATGCCCGTTTGGACGATAAATTGAAGCCCTACGTAGTGTATGGATACCTTTACGTTCCCGAGAATTGCGAGCTCACCATTGGTCCCGGGGTTCGACTTCACTTTGCACCACGTTCCTGGTTGTTCGTTGAAGGCACCCTGAAGATCGAGGGAACTGTGGATGAACCTGTGCGTTTTGAGGGTGACAGACTCGAACCCGACTACGAAGAAGTTGCCGGGCAATGGGGCGGAATCTGGTTTGGTTATCCGTCGAAAGCAAACAGGATCCGGCATGCCCGCATTAAAAACGGAACAGTGGGTATTTACTGCGATTCCAGCAGTGTTGATGGGAATTACGTTGTGGAGGTATACAATACAGAGGTACGGAATATGAGTTTTGACGGACTTTCGGGACGGGGAAGTTCACTCATGGCGGAGAATTCAGTTTTTGTCAATTGTGCTCGCTTCACGTTTCTGGGTCTGTACGGAGGGGATTATCTCTTGCGAAATTGCACATTCGCCACATTCAACTTCGAATTTCCAAGGCGCGATCCCACTTTCGCCCTGAACAATATTGAACGCGACCAATTGGGCAATGTGATCGCTACCTACCCGGTTACGGCATCATTCCGAAACAACATCATCTATGGATCGCTCGACAATGAGTTTGCCCTGGATCTCGATGAAAACAAAGTGGGACCATTGGAAATTCAGAACAATCTTATCCGCACTGAGCTAAGTGGTTTGGACGTGCCGGGTGCAGACAATGTGGTTAATGAAGACCCCCGGTTTCTTGCTCCCCGATCGTACAATTTTGATCTGGACACGTTGTCGGCCGCCAAGGATATTGGTCGGGTGCTCACTCCGGTAGTAAATACAGATTTCCTTGAACGTACCCGGGATGCTAAGCCGGATGCCGGTGCCTTTGAGAGCCGGTTTTAAAATTCTGCTTTGAGAAATGAGGAGCGCAGTATGCCGCTGTCTCCCTGAATCTCGATGAGATAACACCCGGGGGGCAGGACATCCAATGGAATTCGGATGATCTTCCCATTCTCTTCGAATTGTGTGCTTTCCGAAATGACCCGACCATGCAGATCGAAGATCTGAACAGAACCGATCTTGCCAAATTGATGTCGTATGCGCAATTCATCCTGTGCCGGAACCGGATAGAGGAAGATAGACCGGTCAATGGAACTCTCGGAAAATACCTGCGATTTGGCCATGATCCACATATCGGGGTCGAATCGGATGCTGTCTGGAATGAATCCCGGATACAGCCGATAGAGTTCCTTTCCTTGCTGAGGGGAGATGATCAGGATGGTGTCTCGATCCGGTCCCAGGAATTGAATCGGAATTTCAATGTTGAAGAAATCCACCGTGGAAGTTGCGATCTGCTTGATCTTCAATTCAGCCTCATTCCCTACCATTCGCCATCGGATAATATAGGTCGGGTAGCCTTCCCCATAGAACCAATCCGCCATGAATTCGTTCAGATCCTTTCCGGAAGCCTGCTCCAGGTGCCACTGAAGATCTGCCGTTCGGGCACTGCCAAATGCAAGCCTCGGATCGCTCAAATAGTTGCGAAGCCCACGGAAAAAGGCCTCATCACCAACAGTCCACCTCAACATATGCAGTACCAGGGCCCCTTTGCTGTAGGTCAATCTTCCGCTGAAGAGGCGCGATATGTTGAGCGTATCTGCAACGAATACAGATCCGTTATTTTCACTCATCGCCGATGTGCGAATCCGTTGAAGTTCATCACGGGCATCTTCCTCCGAACGCAGAAATTCATAGGCCACATAGGATAAGTAGGTCGCAAAACCCTCGTTGAGCCAAAGATCCGACCAGGATGCACAGGTTACTTTGTCGCCAAACCATTGGTGTGCCAATTCGTGGGCAACTAATCCATATTCCAAACCCGACATGAAACTCATGGTTTGATGTTCCATGCCACCGCTGCGGAGCATTTGGGCATGCCCGTATTTTTCTGTTCGGAACGGATAAGGGCCGAATAGGGAGTCGAAAAGATGCATCATCGGCACAGTTTCCCGGGCGGGTTCCCTCCCCGATGCAACATATTCCGGATACACGTAGTTCAGTATCGGCATGGAATCGCCATCTTCCCAAAATACCTGATCGGTGAACTCCGCATAATTGCTCACTGCTACGGCAATGAGGTATGTTATAACCGGGTAGCGGTGTTGCCAACGGAAGCGCAGTGAAGAATCATCAACCGGTAAACTGTCGAGGAGTTTGCCGAGCGAAGCTGCTTTATTCCCTTTAGGAACGGTTATCCAAACATCCAGCGAATCGATCTTATCGGTAAGCGTTTCCTTACACGGCCACCAGGCATGTGCGCCGTAGGGTTGCGAAAGTGTCCAAATAGCCGGGTGCGGATTTTTGGGTCTGCGTTTTTCGCGCTCATAACTGTTGTAGGGGTTGTTCACCGGATTGCCTTGATAAAATACGTGCACACTATCCAAAGCACCGGCTGAAATTGGTTTCGATAAACTGATGTACAGCAGATCTCCGGATCGTCTGAAATTGAGACGTTGCGACCCTTTCAGGACACTGTCGACCTTCATATTTGAACGCAGGTCAAACGCGATCTCTTCCAACTGTTCCTCCAATGCACGGAATTGGGTGAGAACACTTCCTGAAATGGAATCTTTGTAAGGGTTCAGATTAAGTTCAATGCGATGGTACACAAGATCGTAGTCCAAACCGGTACCTCCTTTTTTTTGCAGTTCCAACTTGCGCTCGAAGTTCATCCGTTCGCCCTTCATCAACCATTCCTCGGGCGACTGCGACTTTGCTGAGAACACGCTCGCTAAAATGGACGTGACAGCGAAAAGATATCGGAGGATTGATTTCAAATCAGGTGGCAATTTAATGGGCTTCTTTGCAAATGTGTAACACCATTTACCACCAATTAGATTTCATGGGCTTCGTGATGAATAGGCAAAAAAAACAGGAAGGCGGTGTTTCGCATTCCTGTTCATTCACTCGATCAGTTTCGGACCGTGAGGAGCTCTGTCCTAAATCAACGCAAGAAGAAAGGTCCTGCCGTTTCCTCACAATCGTTGCCATCGCGTACCTGCAACATATAGCGTCCGGGTTTGATGCCCGTTGGGTCGGCCGCTGCGGATGTGCTTGGACCGGTCCAACTGTACGTAACGGAAGGGGTAGCGCCAAGTATCAACGACATGAAGCCATCGTTGCCCGAAGGACGGGAGCTGATTGACGAGTTGTCTGTCGGGCGAACGAAGATTTTGATCTCAGCAGATCCTGTTATCGTTACCGAACAGGTAGTTGATTCCGAGCCATTCGTAACCGAAACTGTATAGTTTCCGGGAGCGAGTCCATTCAGAGTTGAAGACGTGCCACTGGTTTGAGAACCTCCCGACCAGGAATAGGTGTAATTTCCGCTGCCACCGGCCACTTGAACAGTAGCAGATCCGCTTGATTCCCCAAAACATGACGGATTGCTTGCTGCCGCACTGCAAGTGATCGGGGTTGTGACAGTTGGTACTCCACATGTTGAACAATTCCAGTTGGAGCCGCTGGAGGAAGTGTTTACAGCTCCAAAATTGACAGGAGACGGGAAGGTGCCGAGGTTAACAAGTCCGAAAACATTGCATGAAGTATTTGGCTTCGCCCCTTTGTATACCCGAAAATTCACATAGCCATTTTTCAGGGCCTGGATTTCATAATAATATCCATTAATGGTCTCTGAAAAGTTCAGAATCGTACCACTGTTTTGGTTGATCTGTACATTCGAACTGAAGGTCACCGATTGCATGGAAGTTGGACAGCCCGATGCAGCAGCATTGCTCAAGTTATATGTAGCAGTCACCGGCCAGGGAGCCCATGCCGGCCATCCCGCGGGTTGAGCCACAGCTGAGGAATTAATAAAGGAGAAGGCGCAAATTATCAACAAAAGTTGAAAGGAAATTCCAAGTGAATAGGATCGTTGACTCATAAGTTTATAATAATGATTTTTCAGTTGGCAATAATACGTGATTGTCGAAAAAAATGCATAAGCACAAAATCAGGTCGATCGATTACCCTGAAGCTGTTTCACTGATGACTTTTTAGCTAGAGAACAGGTTTTTTGCATTGATTTCAATAAGATTTGTATAAATGAATGTTAGGAACAATTCGGTGCGGCAATTCAGAATGTATTCAAAAGACTTTCATAACGACATTATACCAACGGCATTAAATTAGAATGAGATGAGCAAAGACTTGATCGAGCTGCTTAAGCAGCGGTTTGAAGAGCATATGGAGAGGCATCCGGATATCAATTGGAAGGATGTGGCGGGGAGATTAGCACAGGATGCTGAGAAGTTGTCCATTCTGATCCGAATGGAGGAAAGCGGTGGTGAGCCGGATGTGATAGGATATGACCATGTGACGGAGAGATTCCTTTTTGTTGATTGCTCCAAGGAAAGCCCTTCCGGCAGACGAAGTCTGTGTTACGACATGGCCGCCCTGAATGCCCGAAAGGAAAATAAACCAAATAACAGTGTCATGGAAATGGCGCGAGAGATCGGGATTGGCATGTTGGATGAGGAAATGTACCGAAAACTCCAGGAGCTCGGTGAATTCGACACGAAAACCTCGAGTTGGATACAAACACCCGAACGAATTCGAAAACTGGGAGGTGCCCTTTTTGCCGATTACCGATACAAGACAGTCTTCGTGTACCATAACGGAGCATCGTCCTATTATGCTGCCCGAGGATTTCGGGGCTTTGTTTATGTTTGATCTGTGGGCTCATTGGAATTGAAAAATACTCGGATCAATATGTAATTTGAGGATCAGCGTATGCATATCAGGGAATTGACCAAGAGCGACAAAGAAGTGTCAACCGCCTCCATGTTCAAAACGGAACATGCTCAGGCAATGGCCATCCACATTCGCAGGGAGGGTGCGTTGAAACGGCATAGTTCTCCAATTCCGGCCTTGTTGGTTTGTGTGGAGGGTTTGGTGGAATATGAAGATGAGCAGGGATTGCGGGTTGAGCTTCGATCCGGATCGTATGTTCAAATTGAACCTCAAGTAGTGCATTGGTTGTATGCGGTGGAGGAAAGCACACTCATTCTCTTCAAGTAGCCATCTGGGATATTGAAAAGCTTGGTTTGAATGCGGATCTGTTGAATAGTTTGGCGCGTATTTCTCATTTTTTTCAGGATCATTTTTCTCGCTATGTTTTCTCTTTTTTCCTGCTTTGCGAATTGGTATCATCAGGGTGTAGAGGGGGTAAAGCGACGCACTATTCCATTGGGCAGGCGATCGATAGCCTCGATCATGTGAAAGTATATTACAATGGGGATGTGGCCCATGTAGAAGGACGTACGATTCAAGATGGCTACAATATCGGTTTGAAGTACCAGTGCGTCGAATTCGTTAAGCGCTATTATTTTGAATATTATCAACATCGCATGCCCGACAGCTATGGTCATGCCAGGGATTTCTTTGATCCAACACTCCCGGATTCTGCATGGAATAAACAACGCGACCTGATCCAATTCAGAAATCCTTCAGCACAAAAACCCCGAAAAGGTGATCTGGTGGTCATGCAGAGTACAATTTGGAATCGTTACGGTCATGTAGCGATCATTTCGCAGGTTGATCCGGAAATGGTTGAACTCATACAGCAGAATCCCGGCCCTTCTGCTCCCAGTCGGATTGTAATTGAGCTTCAGCAAGTCGATACCCTCTGGTACATTCGGAACAAGCGGATCCTGGGCTGGCTGCGCAAAGAGTAATGCAGATCATCGGGTCCCGTGTATAGAGTAATGAGTCCGCTGATCGGTATGACCTGACCATCCGTGGTTCTTGATCACGAACCCAGATCGGATAATTCACTCAAATACTGAGAATTGTCACAAGATAAGCGCTGTCATCACAAGTATCTTTGCGCTTCACTTTTCAGTACAAGAACAAATGGGAAACAAGATAACGATACAGAATGGCAAATTGCAGGTACCTGCGAATCCGGTAATACCCTTTATTGAAGGCGATGGGATCGGACCGGATATTTGGGCGGCTTCACAGCGTGTTTTCGATGCAGCGGTTGAAAAGGCATACGGAGGTGCCCGAAAGGTGGAGTGGCTCGAGGTTTTGGCGGGGGAAAAGGCATTCGATCAAACCGGGGAATGGCTTCCACAGGCCACGTTGGATGCCATAGATGCGTATCTGGTTGCGATCAAGGGTCCGTTGACCACACCTGTGGGTGGGGGCATTCGTTCACTCAATGTGGCCTTGAGACAGAAACTGGATCTCTACGCCTGTGTCCGGCCTGTTCAATGGTTCAAAGGAGTTCCTTCTCCGGTTAAAGAACCCGGAAAGGTGGATATGATCATATTCCGCGAGAATACTGAGGATATTTACGCAGGTATCGAGTGGGTAGCCGGAACTGCAGAAGCGGATAAGGTCAAGAAATTTCTGGTTGATGAAATGGGCGTAACCCAGATCCGTTTTCCGGAGTCATCTTCAATTGGCGTGAAACCTGTTTCGAAGGAAGGGACCCAACGCCTGGTTCGGGCAGCGATCGATTACGCCATTGCCAATAACCGCCGATCGGTAACGCTCGTGCACAAGGGTAATATCATGAAATTTACAGAGGGGATGTTCAAAGCCTGGGGGTATGAACTCGCCAAATCGGAATACGGAGCAGTAGATTTTGAAGGTGGTCCGTGGCAGATCATCGACCCGAATGGCAAGAAGATCGTTGTTAAGGATGTGATCGCCGATGCGTTCCTCCAACAGATCCTGTTGCGTCCGGCTGAGTACGACGTTATAGCAACCCTGAATCTCAACGGGGATTATATTTCCGATGCCTTGGCTGCCATAGTAGGGGGGATCGGTATAGCACCGGGTGCGAACATCAACTACACTACGGGCAAGGCCATTTTTGAGGCCACCCATGGAACCGCCCCAAAATACGCAGGATTAGATAAAGTGAACCCGAGTTCAGTTATTCTGAGCGGTGAAATGATGTTCCGCTATATGGGCTGGTCCGAAGTTGCCGATCTCATCCTCAAGGGTGTTGAAGGTGCTATATCTTCAGGAAGGGTTACCTACGATTTTCACCGACTGATGGAGAACGCCACGCTCCTAAAGTGCTCCGAATTCGGCGATGAGATCATCGCAAACATGTGATCATAGCGTATCCACCTCGCAGGTCGCTTTGAATATGTCTGAATAAGCTCAGCTCGCCTTTTTGAACCCGGAGAGCGTTTGAATGTTTGCGGGTTCGAGACTGTTAGTATTCCAGATCCAGCGCTTTAGTTACAAGTTCATCCTGTTCGCGTTTATGCACATGGGCATATCCGGTAGCGGGCGTTGAACTGGACTTGCGGCTTAAATTGCGCAATCCCTTGGGCCATTCGTACCTCAACAGAAAAGTCCAGGCACCCATATTCTTGGGTTCTTCCTGTACCCAAAGCCATTCGGCATCTCCATATTTCTCCACCAGGGCATTCAACTGGTTTTGTGGAAGCGGATAGAGTTGTTCCAAACGAACAAGAGCTACATTTTCAATGCCGGCTTCCTGTTTGGCAGCAAGCAGATCGTAATAAACTTTGCCACTGCACAGTACAACACGTTTAACTTTTGAGGGTTTGGCATCCAGATCATCGATCACTTCACGGAAATCGTTCGATGTGAATTCATTGAAATCGCTGACGCATGCAGGATGTCTCAGCAGGCTTTTGGGTGTAAGTACAACCAGAGGCGTTCGGAAATCGCGTTTCAACTGTCTCCTCAAAACATGGAAGAAATTCGCAGGGGTTGTCGGATTCACTACCTGAAGATTCTCATTGGCACACAGTTGCAGATAGCGCTCCGGCCGGGCTGAACTGTGCTCAGGTCCCTGACCCTCATGCCCGTGAGGCAGAAGCATCACCAAACCGTTGTGGCGCTTCCACTTCGTTTCTCCTGCAGCTATGTATTGATCCATGATCACCTGGGCACCGTTGGCAAAATCGCCGAACTGAGCTTCCCATATCGTGAGACCGTCGGGATTTGAAAGTGCATAGCCATATTCAAATCCGAGTACTGCGAATTCGGATAAGAGGGAATTGTAGATCTCGAAACGGGCCTGTTTATCTGAAATGTTTTGCAGAGGAACATATTCCAACTCAGCATCTTCCGAAACGATCACTGCATGTCGATGCGAAAAAGTACCGCGCTCACAATCCTGTCCGCTCATACGTACGGGATGCCCTTCTGAAAGCAGGGATGCATAAGCGAGAAGTTCGCCCATGGCCCAGTCGAACCGACCATTTTTCAGCATTTCGCGCCTATCCTCGAACAGTTTCTCCACTTTCCGGTAAGCCTTGAAGTCTTTGGGAATGGTGGTTAAGCGCTCACCCAGACTCAGCAGTTCTTTCTTCGAAAGACGGGTTTTGGGTGAAACGTGAAAATCGTCGATCGTTGCCTTGCGAATGTGTTCCCAGGTATTGGATGGCGCAGCAGCCTGAGGAACATGGGAATCACCCCGAACATCGTTCAATTTCTCCTGAAGAAGCGCCTTGAACTCAGTTTCCATCTTATCGGCAAGATTTGCATCCAAACCACCCTGAGCTATGAGTTTCTCTTCATAGATCTCCCGTGGGTTATTGTGCTTAGCAATGGCCTTGTACAACTTGGGTTGCGTAAATCGTGGCTCGTCGCCCTCGTTATGGCCGTACTTTCTGTAGCCCAAAAGATCGATGAATACATCTGCATTGTAACGCTGTCGGTACTCCATTGCCAGTCGTATCGTGTAAATGATCGCCTCCACGTCATCTCCATTCACATGGAACACCGGACATTTCGTGGTTTTAGCCACATCGGTACAGTATATCGATGTACGGCCTTCCAGATAATTCGTGGTGAAACCGATCTGATTATTGGTGACAATGTGAATCGTACCACCCACATTGTAGGCATCCAGCCCGGCCATTTGTATCACTTCGTAAACTATACCCTGACCCGCAATGGAGGCATCTCCGTGAATGAGTATTGGGGCGATGCGTTTGAAGTCGTTGTTATACCGCCCATCCAGTTTAGCCCGTGCAATTCCGGACACCACCGGATTTACCGATTCAAGGTGACTCGGATTCGGAGATAGTGTGAGTCGGACTGTATGGCCCAGGCTCGTGGTCACATCACTCGAATAACCGAGATGGTATTTTACATCCCCCTCAAAAATGGCATCCTGGAACGCTTTGCCCTCAAATTCAGAGAAGATGTCCTCATAGCTCTTCTGCATGATATTGGCGAGAACATTCAAGCGGCCGCGGTGCGCCATACCGATCACAAATTCCTCAACCCCTTGTCCGCTGCCAAATTCGATCACGGCATCCAAAGCAGGGATCAATGTCTCTAATCCCTCGAGTGAAAAGCGTTTTTGTCCAATGTATTTGGTATGAAGGAAATTCTCAAATACTACAGCCTGATTCAATTTCTCCAGCGTAAGTCGCTTCTGCTCCAAAGACAAATGCGGCTGATTTTTAGAGGATTCCATTTTCTGCATCAACCAGGCCTTCCGCTCCGTATCCTGGATGTACATGAACTCCACCCCGATACTTTCGCAGTAGGTCTTCTCCAAATGGGCAATAATATCCTTCAGTTTGGCCGGTCCGATCCCGATCTCAATGCCTGCATTGAAAGTTTTCTCCAGATCGGCAGATTCCAATCCAAAGTTCTCAATGGCCAGGGTGGGACTGTATTTCCTCCTTTCCCTTACCGGATTGGTTTTGGTGAATAAATGTCCACGCGTCCGATATCCTTCATTGATCAGGTGGAGAACATTGATCTCCTTCACCATATCCTCCGAAACCGGAGTGCTATCCAATCCGTTCCGATTGTACGCCAGGTCGAACCCTTCGAAGAATTTCTGCCAGCCGAAATCGACTGAATCCTTATCGCTCAGATACTGCTTATACAGTGCATCGATCGCCTCTACATCGGCATTGCTCAAATACGAATGTGTAACCATAATGGTGCTGCCCCTCCTTGAAATTGGCGGCAAAGATAGTTCAATTCGAAAAGCCTGAAAGTTGTTCTGATGGGAATGAACGCTCAGATCAGACCATCGCGTTCATAAAGTTCAATTCCCAGTTCGATCATACGCCCTAACTCCTTTTCAGCCTCAAGATCGAATTGTTTGGGTTTTATGTGAAAACAACTCTTACCCTTCAGCATCTTGCGGACCTTTTCAGATAGATCGGTATATGCGGCAGCGTGTGTGTAAATGGGAAGGAAATAGAATCGCACATCGGTGGGTTTGTCCATCAACGTAGCGAAATAATGACCATCCACTTTCTGTTTGCCCTGCATAACCGGTTTTGTTCCGCACGCTTCAAAAATGCCTTCCTGCTTTTCGCTGGTTTTAAGCGGGCCGGCTTTTTGGGAGAGCAGGTCCTTGAGCGTTTGAAATAGTTCCGGATTATGCATATATCGCGGTCTACATCAATTTCCGGATAATATCCTCCACACTGATCCCTTCAGCTTCTGCGCGGTAGTTTTTCACGATACGATGCCGCAATACATTGGTAGCAATGGCCTGAACATCTTCGATGTCCGGCGAATACTTACCTCTCAAAAGGGAATGACATTTTGCCCCTAACACCAGGTATTGGCTGGCCCTCGGTCCGGCTCCGTAGTTGAGGTATTTCTGCACGAATTCGCTGGCTCCTTCTGCGCCCGGACGCGTCTTACCAACCAGCTTCACCGCGTACTCGAGCACATTGTCTGCAATGGGAACCTCACGAACCAATTTCTGAAAGGCGAGGATCTCAGCCGAACCTATGATCTTGTGAATGTCGGGAGTAGAATTACCGGTAGTAGATCGCACGATCTCGATCTCATCCCGTTCACTCGGGTAATCGAGAATGATGTTGAACATGAAACGGTCGAGCTGGGCTTCCGGCAGCGGATAAGTACCTTCCTGCTCAATTGGGTTCTGAGTGGCCAAAACGAAGAAAGGTTTCGGCAATTCGTGAACCTGACCATTCACGGTAACATTCTTTTCCTGCATGGCCTCCAGAAGTGCTGCCTGCGTTTTTGGTGGAGTACGGTTGATCTCGTCGGCCAGAATGATATTGGCGAAGAGTGGTCCACGCGAGAAGCGGAAATTCCTGTTGTCGTCAAGTACTTCCGAACCCGTGATGTCCGACGGCATCAGGTCCGGGGTGAACTGTATCCGGTGAAAACTCAGATCCAATACATCCGATATGGTCTTGATCAGGAGGGTTTTGGCCAAACCGGGTACCCCGATCAATAAACTATGGCCGTTGCAGAAAATGGAGAGTAAAACTCCATCCACAACATCCCTCTGACCCACGATCACTTTCCCGATCTCCTGACGGAGTTGTTCCGCCACCTCATTCAGCGCATTTGCCGCTTCAACACTATCCTTGTATACTTTCATATTTGTTTTTTCGTCCGTTTACTGCCATTGAGCTACTTCCGGACAGCCCGCGAATTTATCGTCAATTTTGATGTATAGTTGCTTGCGGAATTTTTCCGCCCACTTGTCCAGCGTATCCTGTTTTTTCTTCTCCAACGCAAAATTTGCGATCATCTGATAGTCGGCAGTTAGATCTGCCTTATGCGGTGGAACTTCATGCTTCAAATACAGGACCCGGAACTCAACCGATCCATCCAGTTGAGGAACCGAATGTGGTTCTGTAAAGTCGCCTGGCTTTAATTTCTCGAGGCGAAGCGCAATGTCCGGATCCATTTGAGTGATCTCGACCAAATTGGTTCCCGAATTGGGATCCGACAGTATCCCGCAATTCACTCGCGTCATCTCATCTTCGCTGTACTTCTGAGCAGCATCGCAAAAAGTCATGGAATCTGCCTTGATCTTTCGAACTATGTCCTTCAGTTGATCGATCGTTACCTGATAATCGCTTGATACGATCTTTGGCCTAATAAGGATGTGCCGTGCATTCAGTATATTACCTTTTCGCTCTATGAGTTGAATGATGTGATAGCCGAATTCACTCTTAACAACGGGAGAGATGGAGTCCTTCTTCAATTTGAAAGCGGCACGTTCGAATTCAGCCACCATACTTCCCCTCTTGAATTCACCCAATTCACCACAACGCGATTTTGAACCGGGGTCATCCGAATAGAGCGAGGCTGTGATGCAGAATTTCCTTTTACCGGAGATAAGATCAGCTCTCAGTTTTTCGGCCAGATCGCGCGCATACTCATCAGCAACCGTACTGGGTTTGGGTTTGATCACAATCTGTCCTACTTCAACCTGCGCATTGAAATAGGGAATACTGTCCGCAGGGATCTCATTGTAAAATTTCCGAACCTCGGTGGGTGAAACTTTGAGGTCCCGTAACAAGGACGCCTGAGCCTCCTGAACCAACATCTGATTCTTCACTTTCTGACGCATCTGATCCTTGTATTCGATCACCGACACCCCAAGATAATCCTCCAACCGATCAACGCCCCCTACCTGTGACGCATAGAATTCGATCCGACGTGTGATCTCATATTCCAGTCGCTCATCCGCGATCACTATGCTATCCAGTTCAGCTTTGTGCAACAACAATTTCTGGGTGAGTAATTGCTGAAAGAGATCGCATTTCAGATCGCCCTGATAATCGGGATATTGCAGACTCATCTGAAAATACTCCTTTTCGAGATCAGACTTCAGCACAATATGATCGCCTACTACAGCGATCACCTCTTCGATAACCGCCGAAGGCTGAGCTGCAGACATGAATGGCCGGCACAATGCCATAAAGGCAATAGCTATGACGAATAGGTGTCTCAAGGAATGCGTACTTTATCCGATGCGTACGCATCATTTACGATCTGTTCTTCAATTTGTTGCAGCAACTCACTTTTTCTTTTGTTCACAATGATCCTTCGTATGCGATCGCGTTCGCGCTGCAAAGGTGAAATACTGTTCTTGATCCTGAAATCCATGATCTGCACGAAATAGGTGAAATTATCGTCCGATACACGGATTACTTTATGATTATTCAAATAACTCTCCTGATTGTAGGTCGTTATTGGGATCTCTTTTAAAATATCGTTGAAATCCAGCCAGGTGTCCTCGTCGCGGTGAAAGTTTCCGCCACCATTAACAGATGCATAGGTGATCTGATCCAGATTTGCTTTTCCACCGGTGTTGAATTTGTACCAGAGTGTATTGAGATTAGGTGTTGAATTCGAAAGCTTGAAGAAGATCAGTCGCACGATATTCTCCTTTAATTCAAAATTCTGACTGTGTTCGTTGTAATAGGTCTCGATCTCCTCGTCACTCACGTTCAGATCCAGATTCCGGGTCAATAGTTTCTGCTGAAAAGTGTGGATCAGAAGGTCGCGGTAGTACTGATCCAACAATTCCGTCTTATCCTTCTCTTCCGCCGTAAGTTCGTCCTGAGCCTTGAGGTAGATCAATTCATTTCGCACCCAATTGGCCACATAATCATCTGCAATGGCAGCGCTGTCCGGACCGTTCAATTTACCCTCCAGATCCTGCATCATGTGCGTGTAGGTGAGCTTGTTACCGTAAACTTCTGCAATAACCCGCGAATTGTCTTCCGGCTTGTCCTTCTTACAAGCGAACAAGGAAACTAAAGCGGTCAATATGAGGAATAACGGACGGCTCAAGGACTATTTTTTCTTATCGAAGAGAAGTGGAAGTGCTTTCTCATTCAAAACTACCGGATATTTCAATTTGAGGGATTCGATCCATTGGTTCTCCAGGTGGTCCTGATAATCAGATGTCACCGGTCCCAGAGTTTCTCTGAGTTCCTTCCTGCCGGCCGGTAAGATGCTGTCTGTTACTATGTAAACCTTGTTCTTACTGCCATCTTTGATCTTCGTGATCTTCTTGTTCCAATCTAAATGATCCACGGTTTCATCGCTTCCCTGCTCAACAACTTTCTGATCGATGCGCAAAGCCAAAGGGTTATTCGCATTCACTGCGGCCAGCATTTCGGCATCGGTATTGCCCTTTTTCAGCATTTTCTTCACGGTTTTAGCAGTTTTCGAGTCGGAACAGTGGTAAGCCCGGTAGGCCAGGCGCTTTTTCCAAAGGTATTTATCTCTGTTCGCCTCAAAGAAATTCTCTAAACCGCTCGTGTCCTCGGAGGCCTTGTTCCAAACGAGTTTATTGGTGAGTTCGAACAGGAGAATACCATCGCGGTACTCCTGCATCAAATATTTGAAATCATCGTATTTCTCTTCAAGTATGGACTCCTCGTAGTCGAGATTCGCATTATCCGAATAACTGCGGAACATGTCCATTCGAACTTTGTTGAGGTCGGCTTTCGGATCGGCATTTTTATAAGAGGAGATATACTTACTGAAGTCGGAATACGTGTACTTTTTACCCGCGATCCGGAAAAGCTCATCTTCCGTTGAATGCATGGAAGAGGCTTTCCAGGTATTGTTTAAAATGCTCGAGTCGAGACTCCTCAGGAAACCATCAATATTCGCACGATTCTCCGTGTATTTGTTTTCCTCTTTGATGCGCTTGATCACTGCAATTTGATTGAGCTGACTTCTCGAGTCCTTGGAGATCTTGAATTTCAGGAACTCCTCCATGTCCTTCAAAGGACGTACACCTCTTTTTTCAAGGCGCATGAGTATATGCCATCCCATTTCAGATAGAACAGGCTCTGAAAGCGCTCCATCTTTTTCCAGTTTGAATGCCGCTTCGCGAATAGCCTCAGGGAAGTTGCCACCAATACTGCTCACCCATCCGAGTTCACCCCCACGGGTTCTCGATGTAAAATCTTCAGTGAACTGCATAACCAGATCGTCCCAGTTCTCTCCTTTTTTGAGCCGCTCGTATATGGCATCGATCTTTAGCTTCTTTTCTGCGATCTCGGCATCGTTATTCCGACGAATGAGAATATGTGCGACCTTCACTTCCCCACGGGCAGGACGTTTCGCATTTACCTTCAGGATATGATAGCCGTATTGTGTGCGGAACGGTCGGCTCACTGCTCCAACCTCTGTTGAATAGGCTACATTCTCAAAGGGGTAGATCATATTGAAAGCTGTGAAATAGCCCAGGCGTCCTTTGTATTTACGCCCGTACTCATCCTGACTGCTATCCGCAGCCAATTGAGCGAAATCAATACCCTCCTCGGTGATCATCCGGTACCATTTCTCGATGCGCGCCAGCGCTTCGGCAGTATCTTTCGGTGACGCCAATTCTGAAACGTAAACCATCAGGTTACTCGCATCAACTTCTGTTTTCATGCGTTCATAGGCTTCGTTGATCAAACGATCGTTCACCTCCTTGTCGGTCAGATACGGTTTTGCCAACTGCTTGCGGTAGCCGGCCAGCTCCTTCTGAAAAGCTGCATTGGTATCCATTCCCATGGCATAGGCTTCCTTGACCTTCAGCTTGAATTTAATGTAGAGTTCGCGATAGGCTTCAAGATCTGCGAGTGAAGGTTTTTCTTCACTTCGGTTGTTCTTGCTGTACACGCGCTCAAATTCTGCCCCCCAAACGGTATCACTACCAACAGTGAATACAACGGGCCCACCCTTTTGGGCATTGGCCTGCAGAAAACAAATCAGAATAGTGAAAATAATCAGGTTAAGTTTCTTCATCCTTCCGGAGGTTTTTATAAGAGCTGCGAATTTAACCAATATGCCATTCCTCTTCAGCCATTCGGCCCAGCTTTGAGCAAGGAATTACTTTTTAATGCCGATTTGTATAAATACGCATCGAACCTTTAGCTTTGAATCAAGCACAAACTATGTACCAACGTCGGGAATTTGTTAAATACGGTTTGGCCGGAATGCTCGGTTTATTCTCCGAGCAATTGTTGGCCGGAAATGGATCAACAGGAACTCGGTCCAGGAAGATCGAGCCCAATTCACTAGCGTCGAGGAGCTGGGACGAGATGCGTGACCTCTTCCCTTTGAGCAGGGAGCGCGCCTATTTGAACAACGGAACCATGGGGCCATCTCCGCAACCCGTGATCGATGCGTACGTGAAGAGCATTGAGCACACGAACGTGAGCGGAGTGTATGGAGGCGGTAAACCCGAAGCACTCGAAGCCTTGTCGCGTTTTTTAAATTGTGATAAGGAAGAACTCGCCATTACGCACAACGTTACTGAAGGGATCAATATCGCCGCTTGGGGTGTGGACCTGAAACCCGGAGATGAGATCATCCTGAGCAAAGAGGAGCATGTCGGAAACGGACTGCCCTGGTTGCACCGGGCAAAAGCCGATGGACTTGTTGTGCGAACAATCGCTCTGGGGGCAACAGCCGATGAAACATTGCAAAACATTCGATCTGCCATTTCCCCAAAAACGAGGGTCATCGCTGTTCCGCATATTCCCTGCACGAACGGACAGGTATTGCCCATCAGGGAGATATGTGCCCTTGCAAGGGCAAGAAACATCCTGTCCTTTGTAGACGGTGCCCATGGCACGGGTATGATGCCTCTCGATCTGCACGATATGGGATGTGATGTTTATGCGTCGTGTTGCCACAAATGGCTTCTAGGACCAAAGGGAACGGGATATCTGTATGTCCGAAAGGAATATCAGGACGAATTGCGGGCCTTATTTGTAGGGGGCTACTCCGGACTCGACTGGCATGTTCATGAGGCGGTTCCATTTATTGACGATAACTATACGGTAGGTGCTCACCGCTATTACTACGGAACACAATCTGCCGCGCAGTATTTTGGGATCCAGGCGGCGGTTGAGTTTCAGGAAGCCGTAGGAAAGGAAAGGATCCGCGATCGCATTGCCGAATTGAATGAGCATCTTTTTCAGGGACTTCGTTCTTTAGGAACAACTGTGGAGATCCTAACGCCTGAAGAACGGATATCCCGCTTAGGCGTTGTGGCCTTCCGGATTCGAAACAAGGACAATAACGCGATCAAATCAGCATTGCATGAAGATTACGAGATACGATTTGTGGCAGAAAGCAATTTGAATAGTTTGCGTGTTTCTACGCATATCTACAATTCCATGAGTGAGCTCGATGGTTTCCTGAAGGCACTCTCCGAACATATTTGAATTGAACTGCTTTTTTGGAGACAAACAATTTCGGTTCCCCGAGGATCTGTACAACGCGGGAATGGCAGATCTTGATGGCAATGATGCTGCCGTTGTTCATTTGTTGCGGGATTGGCGATCCGGCTCCCAAATGCGATTTAAGAGCAGTGGCAGCAGTGGCCCCCCCCGTGAATTCTTGCTAAGTCGCGATCTTATACTCTGGAGTATTCGTAATACTGCCAAGGCCGTCCATACCGGTGCAGAAAATGCCCTGCTGGCTATTCCCGCCTCGCGCATCGGCGGCGCAATGCTCGTACTGCGATCCTTTGTGCTCAATTGGGATCTTCAGGTCGTCGAGCCCTCTCGTGATCCTATGCGATCCATCTCCTCCGATCATGAATTCACAATTACCAGTATCGTTCCCGCCCAATTGTACCGGATCCTTGATCACAGTGAATCGCTTCAGAAATTGTTGCGCTTCAAACGGGTACTGATCGGCGGAGAGCCAATACGCCCCGATCGGGAGAGGTTCCTGCTGAGTGCCGTGCAAAACGATGGGCCATGGATCTATCATACCTATGGGATGACAGAAACCGCAAGCCACATTGCCTTGCGTAAACTTGGAGAACCGTTTTACACCCCATTTGACGGAGTGTCTGTCGATATCGATGCGGAGCAGGATCTCGGCATCCATATCCCGCATCTCGATCTCCATTTTCGGACGGGCGACCGGGCTGAACTGCTCGGTGAAGGTAAATTCCGGATTCTCGGTCGGAACAGATTCGTAGTGAACAGTGCGGGTTTGAAGATCCCCATTGAAGAAACAGAGGTTTTTTTTCTGGAGATCCTTCAACCGCGTATCGAAGAGTTCATAGCGCTGTGGAAGGAGGAAGACAGGGAATTGGGCGAGCGGTTGATACTCATCACGAATATGCCCATTACATCAAGCGACGAAAAACTGCGGGAGCGGGTGGATCACTATCTGATTCCGAAGAAGTACTATTTTCTCGACGAACCCATCTACACCGAAAGCGGAAAACCGGATCGAATTGCCATGCACTTGAAAGTGCTCAGTCAAAATCAGAAGTGAGCTTGAAACGCAGTATGCGCCCATTCCCGGAGTCGGCTACGTAAACAATATTGTTCTTATAGGCCACACCCATCGGTTGATTGAATTGCATCAGTGAATTCCCTCTGCCTCCGAAGGAAACATTTACATAGCGCGAACTACTGTACCCCGCGGGAGGACGAACCCCTTCGAATCCATTCAATGAGAAAAGATAGAGTGAGTCTTTACCGCGATCTGTGATAAAGATATGATTACTGCCGTCCCCGGTTAAGGTAATTCCCATAGGTTCGGTGAATCTGTAGGGCAAGGTGAGGAAGCCATCGGCCTTTGAAGTGTCCTGTTCCATCACCCTCGGTTCGTAACTCACTCCGAATTCAGTTTCCACAACTTCGATGTACTGCGATTTGATCACCCCATTCGGGTCGATCGATGTGAACAGAAAATCATCAGGCCCATTTGCCAGAAGCTGTGGTGGTTGAATAAGAGATGAAATGCCAAAAGGATCTTTGAAATAGTTGTTGTAGAGGCTGCCGTTTGAACTGATCGCGATCGGTGTTACGTAAACGTCGTTTTCGTTGAAAAGGAGCACGGCATCATCCGGGCCGCCGAATTGCTGACTCACATTTCCTTCGCGTGTAACGTAATAGCGGTTGTCCCGAAGCACGGCAATGTCGTTGAATTCAACATCAACATCACTGGAGGAAAAGGTCGATTTGAAATAGAATGGATGAACAATGGTATTGACCACCCGGGCAAACTGCAATCCGTAGCCCTGCGGTTGCTGAAGCCGGATCCTGTATATGCAGGTCAGGTCGAAATCAACACCCGAAATGTTCCTGGTTTGGGTCCCGATGGCCAGCAGATCCAATTTCCGATCCTGTGCAACCGCTCGCACCCCCTGCACGTACAAACGTCCCAATTCACGCCCCGATTCATCGAAACATACGATCTCTTCACTGCCCGCATCAACCGCATAGATCAGCTCATCGAATCCGGCCAGAACGTCCACGGGCTTACTCAAACCAACGATCGCAGGCTGAACGGGAACATATGCAATGTCGCGCAATTGGAATTCCGGCTTCTCGATGAAGTCGAGGTCCGTTTTCTTGCCGAAATAGCCATCGCAACCGGCGAGGACCAGCATGACGGAAAATATACCAAGCCATTTCCTCATCGCGTACTCCGGTTACGGGTGAATTGAAGTGTGAACAGATGTTGCGTACCCAGAAAATTTGCCGGATTCATGGCATAGCCAAAATGAATGGGATGTACCCCGATCCGGCTCTTGTATCGGAAACCAAAGGTTGGCAGGGTTTGCCCTTTTACGCTCAATTTAACACCACCCTGTACCTGAAGCAGATCGCGGTATGCAAATTCTGTCCCGATACGTATGTTCTCAGCATTGTCGTTTGGATTATTCAGTTCAGCAGCCACCAGGAGATGTCGGTTTCCTTGTTCCCAGGCCTTAAAACTCAGACCCATCTTGAATACGGTAGGTATGGTGTATCTACTCAAAGCGGCCTCTGGGTCCCGGTTGAAATCTACAGCATAATAATCGCCGCGTGCTGCACTGTTACCTCCAAAATTTTGAACCAAAACGGCAAATTTCATGTCTCTGAAGTCCGTTTCATATAGGAAGCCGACATCAAATGCCAACATATGGTTGCGGTATTCGGCCATTTGTTCAAAAATGTACTTGAGCGTAACTCCCAGGTTGAATTGTTCACTCAGTTTCTGCGCATAATTCACACCGAGCGCATGTTGGCCCACATAGAAGTAATTGCCTGTACCATCGGGTTGAAACTCTGTCCGATAGGGCATAGCTCCCGAATTCAGACTATTCATGGATAAACCCAAAGTGGCTTCACTTTTCAATTTACCCTGAACCGAGAGCAGTGATTGATGAATACCGGCTCCTAACAGCAAATGTGCAGCGCCGAATCCAAATTCGTTGATGGCGGTGAGCGCAGCAGGATTCGAGGAAACACTGAGATAATCGCCATCCAGAGCCACTCCGGCTCCACTCATTCCGGCCGATCGGGAATTCATGTCATTCTTCAGGAACCCCAGGGTGGAAAGTCCCGCACGTTGTCCACCGAAATTTGGAAGCAATTGTGCGTTTACCGCAGATCCCGCCAAAATCAGACAAACGGAAACCAAAATGCGGATATGTGCCACTGCTTGCATCAGGAGTTGCAAAAATAGCAATAGCTCCCCGAGCAAATGGACGAACGTTTGACGAAACCATAAATTTAACAATTCCGATAAATACAACATCTCATAAAGTCCTTCATACTTTTGGAAAACCAATTGAACTTATTCCTATGAAAACTAAATACGCTCTTTTCAATTTAGTGGTTTTGACATTGGCACTGTTCGCCTCTTTCTCACAAACAATGGGGCAGTCGGTTCAAACCGTTATCGGTCAGGTTTTCGATGCCGATTCAAAAGAGCCTTTGGAAGGCGTAACCGTCACCATCGAGGTGGCGGGAAATGTGACAGGAACCATCACCGATGAGTCGGGCTATTTCGAATTGAACAATATCCCGATCGGCCGTCATAACGTCAAGTTCGAATTTGTGGGGTATCAACCCAGTACGATCAGCAACGTGATCGTTACAAGCGGGAAACAATCCGCCTTGCGCGTGGTGCTTTCAGAAGCCGAGAACGTATTGCTGGAGGCGGTGGTGCGGGCAAAGGATAAGGCCTCGTCGAACAACGATCTGGTAACGGTGAGCAGCCGCAGTTTTGATGCGGAGGAAGCCGAACGCTATCCCGGTAGCAGACAGGATCCGGCAAGGATGGCTCAGAACTTTGCAGGTGTTCAGGGTACGGACGATCAGCGAAACGACATTGTGGTAAGAGGGAATTCTCCACTCGGTCTGCTTTGGCGTTTCGAGGGCATCGATATCTTCAATCCGAACCATTTTGCAATTGCCGGAACAACGGGAGGACCGATCAGCATGATCAATAACAAGGTTATCGGTAATTCCGATTTTCTGACGGGCGCTTTTCCTGCGGAGTACGGAAATGGGGTGGCGGGAGTTTTTGACCTGAGTATGCGAAACGGTAACTACAACAAGCCGGAATACTCGGCACAATTCGGACTATTTGGAACGGAATTGTTAGCTGAAGGACCCATCAATAAAGAGAAGAGATCTTCCTATTTGGTTAACTATCGATACGCTACTTTCGGCATCTTCCAAGCCTTGGGCATTTCTCTGGGAACAGACGCGAATCCGATCTATCAGGATGCATCATTCAAGCTGAATTTCCCTAACAAAAAAGGTGGCTTCTCGCTCTTCGGCCTCGGAGGTATGAGTTCAATTGATATCGTTTTCAGCGACGACGAAGCCCCAACTGAAGAACTCTATGGATTGAAGGACAGGGATCAGTACTTCCGAACGAGTATGGGTTTGCTCGGTGCGACCTACCGCCGACATTTAAAAGGAGATGCATCCTGGTATACCACCGTGGCATTCAATGCCCAAGAGGTCCGGTCCAAACACAACAAAATATTCAGAGATCCGGAAGAATATACCAATGTGTCGCTCTTGCCGGTATTGAGAATGAACTTCACCCAAAGTAAAACTTCCGTGCATTCCTTTCTGAACAAGAAATTCAATTGGAGGTCTTCGATCAAAACCGGTCTTATGGCCGATCTCTACAATATCAATTTTTTAGACAGCACGCGAAACGAACGCACTTTTCAGTGGGTGGAACAGGTGAATGCCACCGATCATCCGGCGATGCTCCGCGGATATATCAACTGGAAATATAAATTGAGCAGTACGGTTACCATGCAGTCCGGACTCCATGCGATCTACACTCAATTCGGCGATGAATTCAGTCTTGAACCGCGCATCGGCTTCACATGGAAACGCACCCCGATGGAACGATGGGCCTTTGCCTACGGAAATCACAGCCAGGCGCAGCCCACCTATGTTTATTACGCTCAGTTCGTCGATTCCATCTCCAAAACATTCGGTATGCATAACCGGAACATGGGTCTCACCAAAAGTCACCATTTTGTGCTTTCGTATGAGCGCACCAATTCTCGGAATATGCGTATCCGTTCCGAATGGTATTTCCAGAATCTTTACAATGTGCCCGTAGAAGCCAGAGGGACTTCCTTTTCACTCCTGAATCAAGGGTCGGGTTTTGTGCGTTTCTTCCCGGATGTGCTCGAGAATACGGGTACAGGGATCAATTACGGGACAGAGATCACTGTAGAGAAGTTCTTCAGCAACCGATTCTTTTATCTGTTCACGGCATCGCTGTTCGACTCTGAGTATACCGGAAGCGATGGCGAACAACGCGAAACGGATTTCAATGGGAATTACATCGTGAACGCGCTCCTCGGGTATGAATTGCCTTTAGGCGAGGGTGGGAAGAACAGTTTGATCCTCGGTACGAAATTCACCCGGGGAGGTGGTCGCAGGTATTCGCCGATCGACACGGCAGCCACTATTGCCGACGGCGCGAATGTGATATTCAGCAATGAACTCCGCAACACCCTTCAGTTCAAGGATTATATGCGTTGGGATCTCAAGTTCGGTTATAAGATCAATGGTAAAAAGGCCACGCATGAGATCTCGCTCGATCTGGTGAACGTGCTCAACATTCAAAATGTGTTGACCATAAGTTATTTCGATGACCCTGAAAACCCCGGAAATAAGATATTTGCTGAAGAGTGCCAGTTGGGATTCCTTCCGGTATTCTACTACAAGATCGACTTTTAATGTCCGCATTTGTACGACTGACCGTTCTGCTTTGCCTTTCTTTCACCGGTTTGGGTTTGAAAGCGCAGACCGATGTATGGGACGGTGCCAAACGCACAGCTCCTCAAGATTACGACAACATCCACGTGGAGCGCATACACAGCGACGAGCGGTCGAGCACCTTCCTGATATGGGTAAAGAAAGAGGTTAAACTACATAAGCATGAATACCACACCGAAACCATTGTGGTACTTGAAGGGAAAGCCATCATGCAGATCGGGGACGAGACCAGAACCATCAGCAAAGGCGACCTGATCCTCATTCCGGTGAATACACCGCATTCCGTTCGCACCCTTTCGGGGAAGGCCCTGAAGGTCGTAAGCGTGCAGGCTCCCGAATTCAAGGGCCAGGATCGCGTTTGGATCGATAAATAATTGTGATATTTAATCCGTGGGAAATGCACTCTTGAAATTTCTTCCGCTCCTGTTTCAGTATCGCACATCGCGAAGTGTGGAGCGCTCGGCGTACAGGATCTATCAGAAATATTTCCGTAGACGGAGTATCCGGGAGTTCTCCGACGCGCCGGTCAGTCGACGAACGATCGAACAATTGATCCGTACAGCAGGTACGGCGCCTTCCGGTGCGAACAAGCAGCCCTGGACTTTCTGCGCGATCTCCGATCCCGTTTTGAAAAAGAAGATCAGAGAAGCCGCAGAGAAGGAGGAGTACGATAACTATCACGGAAGAATGGGGGATGCATGGCTCAAGGATCTTGAGGCATTTGGAACCGATTGGCACAAGCCATTTCTCGAAACCGCACCCTGGTTGATCGTTATCTTTCGCAAGATCTACGATGTCAACGATGGCGAGAGGACGAAGAACTACTATGTTCAGGAATCAGTCGGTATCGCAGCGGGATTTCTCATTGCAGCCATACATCAGGCGGGTTTGGTGACCTTGACCCATACCCCAAGTCCTATGAATTTTCTGGCTGAATTGCTGCAACGACCAGAGAATGAAAAGGCATTCCTGTTACTGCCGGTTGGCTACCCGGCTGAGGGTGCAGTAGTTCCCGATATCCACCGTAAGGCGCTGGCCGATATCGCCGTATTCTATGAATGAGTCCGTGTTCGACCTGAACACGCCCATACAGGGGCTTCACGATTATTTCGGCTTCCCGGTATACCTGAAAAGGGACGACCTTATTCACCCGTTCATATCCGGGAACAAATGGCGGAAGTTGAAATATAACATACTTGCAGCCAGGGAGCAAGGATTCTCCGGGATATGCACGTTCGGAGGAGCCTATTCCAATCATCTCATCGCTGTTGCCTGCGCCTGTGCCTGCGCCGGCCTCAGGTCCATAGGCTTTGTCCGGGGTGACGAATTGAAGGAGGATAGCAATTTCGTCTTGCGCCTATGCGACGAATTCGGCATGGAACTGCGGTTTCTAACAAGGGAGGATTACCGTGCGAAGAAGGAGGCCGTCAAGTCCGACCATATCCCCGGATACCTGGTTGTTCCTGAAGGTGGCGCAAACTGGGAAGGAATACTTGGTTGTGAAGAGATATTCGACGATGAGCCGGCGCAACTCGGTATTACGGACATAGTTTGCGCAGTTGGAACCGCAACCACATTCTGCGGATTGATTCGCTCATTTGCACCAAAGATCCGCGTTCACGGGATTGCAGTGATGCGAGGTGCGGGGTATTTGGAGGATTTCATTCGGGCAAATTGTCCGGATGATCCGGACAACTGGATCCTTCACGAAGCGTTCTGCAGAAAAGGGTTTGGGAAATCGGATCCGCAACTGCTTGAAGAAATGAGACGATTTAGCCGTTCAACCGGGATTCTGCTCGATCCCGTATACACCGGAAAAATGATCATGGCCATTCCACAAATGCGGGAGTCCGGTTTATTTGCCGGAGACCGGGTACTCGCCCTGCATAGTGGTGGGTTAACCGGACTGCTGTCGGATCGAACGCAAGCTTGAAGGGAAATGAAAAAGGCATCCACAATGGGATGCCTTTTCTGTCTAATATCGTATCCGAATTATTTTTCCGGAGTCATAACCGGAGAAGTCGGAGGAGTTTCAGCTTTGTCAACAAAACCACGGATCGTGAGGTATTCAACCGCACCTTCACCATTGTGCTTAACAGTAATGGTTTTTGTGAAGTTACCTGGTCGTCCTTTGGAATTGTAGATGGCCGTTACTTCACCAGTTGCTCCTGGAGCGATCGGTTCTTTGGTCCATTTTGGAGTAGTACAACCACAAGAAGCCTGTACTGAATTCAGCACGAGCGGAGTACTACCTGTGTTGGTGAACATGAAGCTCACTGTAGCCTGCGTTCCTTCTTTGATCGTTCCGAAATCGTGTTGGGTTTTTTCGAACTGGATTTTAGCACCATCAGCCTGGTTAAGGGATATGGTCTTTTTCTCTCCATCCTGAGCAAAACCTGAACCTGCAAATGCAATGGCGACTAAAAGAGTTAAAAATGTACGTTTCATAATTTTTTTTATTGAGTTTCAAATTTACTTGTTCGTTCTGTTAGAAACAAACCCTGTGCCAAAAGAAGAGTTGTCAGGGTTATTTCCTAAAATCGGCTTTGCGCTTATTCAGGAATGCATCGGTCCCCTCTCTGAACTCCTCCGAATTGAAGCAGTCCCCGAAAGCCTCCTGCTCGCTTTCCATCCCATTTACACCATCCTTGTACAGATCATTGACCAAGGCGATCGTTTTGGCGATGGCATTGGGCGATTTGGCGGCGATCTTGCGGATCAGTTTCTCACAGGTCGGTAACAGATCTGCTTCATCCACCACCGCATTTATCAATCCAAGTCGCTCAGCTTCTTCGGCACCTATCATATCCCCGGTTAACAGAAGTTCAAGGCCTTTGGATCGACCAATGAGCAGGGGCAATCTTTGAGTTCCCCCATAGCCCGGAACCAAACCGAGATTCACCTCGGGTTGACCAAATTTTGAACTTGCAGTTGCAACGCGGAGATGGCAGGCCATGGCCAATTCGCAACCCCCACCAAGCGCAAAGCCATTGATAGCCGCGATCACCGGGATGGGCGACTGTTCCAGCGTGTCCATCACATCATGCCCTCCGGAACTCATCGCTTTACCTTGTTCTGCATTGAAATCTGCAAATTCGGCGATGTCGGCCCCGGCTGCAAAGGCCTTCGTACCGCTGCCAAATAATATGATCCCATGTGCTTTTGTGCGAGCATCTAAGGCGGCCTCACGGATCTCCTGAAGGAGCGTGATGTTCAGTGCATTCATCTTTTCCGGCCGGTTTATGCAGATGTAGCAGATGTCGCTTTCATAGCGTACCTCCAGAAAATTATATTGTCCGTTGATCATGGCCGCAAATATATGGCTGTAACCATACGTGTTGCTTATGGAGGACATAGGGTCTATTAATTTGGAATCGATCGTCCCCGTCAAATGGATAAAGGGGGTTAGGTCAATTGGAATAAATTTGTGCGGTATGCAATCAGCTCTTGAATTTGAAAGTACATCTAGGAAGGAGTGGATACACAGGCTTGAGGAAGAACTGGGTTCCGGGAGTTATACAGATCTGATTCGAAAGATCGATGGATTGGTTCGGGAACCGATCTGCAATTCGGAGAATGTAACGTTTCACCCAATTCCTGCAACCGCACCTCGGGATTGGAAACTCATAGTACCCTTCGATGCTGCATTCGCTGCAGATCCGGAGAATTTGGAAGGAGTGGATCTTGTGGCTTCGGATGTGTATGTGGCAGGTATACCGGTTTACGGTTCGGGATCACGTGAACTTAAGGATGTGCGCTCTCTGGCGAATATTCCGCTGCACGAGGCAAAGACATCCGATCTTACTGTCTCGGCTTTCAGACGATTTTGTCTGAAGCTTGAAGCAATCGGTATTGATCGGGTATATCTGACCGGATTGTCGGAGGAGCTTGCGGGATATGGGGCAATGATCCGACCTGATGACCTCAACATGGAGGTTTTGTTGAGCACTGATCTCCTTGGAAGTATTGCCCGGCTTCGCAGCTTAAGAATTACCCTTGAGCATATCGGCAATGGCTCAGTTCCATTTATAACCGCCAAACTTGAAGTACCTGCCGGCAATACGGAAGATCACACCAATCTCTTGCGACTTACCACTCAGTTCGTTTCGGCGATCCTCGGTGGAGCCGATGCGATCTACGTTGAAACCTACGATGGTAGTCGTTCCGAAAACGCGTTGCGATGGTCGCGCAATATTTCGAATCTGCTCCGGTGCGAGAGCCATTTGGATTCGGTACGTGATGCGATGGCCGGATCCTTTGCGATCGGTCATCTCATGGATCAACTGCTTCCTGAGGAGCTCAGGTCTGCTTCAGGTGGTAGTCTCCGAGATGAACGTAATCCGGTTTATACGAGTCCGGAGGGCATTCCATTTCCCCAAAGAGCACTTGATGAGGACGTAACCCAAAAGGAACTTTACAATTATTCGGCGGGGATTGAACCTTATTTACGCGGTCCGTATGCTTCGATGTACAGTGTACGTCCGTGGACGATCCGACAGTATGCCGGATTCAGCACTGCAGAAGAATCGAATGCCTTCTACAGGCGAAATCTAGCCGCAGGTCAAAAGGGACTTTCAGTGGCCTTCGATCTGGCCACGCATCGGGGATACGATAGTGATCACGAGCGGGTGCGAGGAGATGTGGGAATGGCCGGGGTTGCTATCGATTCTGTAGAAGACATGAAAATGCTCTTCGATGGCATTCCATTGGATAAAATGTCTGTTTCCATGACCATGAATGGTGCAGTGCTGCCCATTATGGCCTTTTACATAGTTGCTGCCGAAGAACAGGGTGTTACACCGGCTCAGCTGAGCGGAACCATACAGAACGACATACTCAAGGAATTCATGGTGCGCAACACCTATATCTATCCTCCGGCACCTTCCATGCGTATCATCAGTGACATATTTAAATATACCTCTGCGCATATGCCGCGTTTCAATTCGATCAGCATAAGCGGTTACCATATGCAAGAGGCGGGTGCGTCTACTGCCATTGAATTGGCATATACGCTGGCGGATGGACTGGAGTATGTGCGGACCGGACTGGAATCGGGTCTGGCCATCGACGATTTTGCTCCACGACTGTCCTTTTTCTGGGGAATTGGAATGAACCATTACCTGGAAATAGCAAAAATGCGCGCCGCCCGGGTTTTATGGGCGTCGATCATCCGAGATTTCAATCCGCGGAACCCGAAATCGATGGCTTTGCGCACACATTGCCAAACCAGTGGATGGAGTTTAACGGAGCAAGATCCCTTTAATAATGTGGCAAGAACCTGTATTGAGGCCTTGGCTGCTGTTATGGGTGGAACGCAATCCCTTCACACCAATTCGCTGGATGAGGCCATCGCCCTTCCTACAGATTTTAGTGCCCGGATCGCCCGCGAAACGCAGATCTATTTGCAGAAGGAAACCGGCATATGCGATTTTGTGGATCCCTGGGGGGGGAGCTACCTCATCGAATATCTCACGGGAGAGTTGATCGTACAGGCGTCGGAATTGATGAAGGAGATCGAAGAAGCCGGAGGCATGGCACGGGCCATAGAGGCAGGTATTCCCAAGATGCGTATCGAAGAGGCAGCAGCCCGAAAGCAGGCGGGGATCGACAGTGGAAAGGATAAGATCATCGGGTTGAATGCATTTCGAAGTTCGACCAAAACGGAGATCGACATATTGGATATCGACAACAGTGCGGTTCGGGATGCTCAGGTCAAGCGGTTGGAGGAAATTCGCTCAAAACGGGATGAATTTGCGGTTCAAAAAGCACTCAAATCCCTTCAGGATGCCGCTGATGGCTCCGGAAACCTCCTGGAAAAGGCGGTTGAGGCTGCCCGGGTTCGGGCTACGCTGGGTGAGATATCTGAGGCGCTTGTGGAAAGATGGGGAAGATATCAAGCTTCCAATCAAAGTATTAGTGGTGTTTATAGCGAACGCATGAAGGAGAATATTGAATTTGAGGAAGCTCGTAAGAAATCAGATGCTTTTGCAGCCAGAACAGGCAGACGTCCGCGTATGTTGGTCGTGAAGATGGGTCAGGATGGTCATGACCGCGGGGCCCGTGTGATTGCGACCGGCTTTGCCGACCTTGGTTTTGATGTGGATCTGGGTCCTTTGTTCCAGACACCTGCCGAGGCTGCACGTCAGGCTCTGGAAAATGACGTGCACATTGTGGGTGTGTCCAGTTTGGCAGGTGGCCATAAAACGCTGGTTCCCGAATTGGTCAAGGCTCTGGAGGAGCTCGGATTGGATGATGTATTGGTGGTCGTTGGCGGGGTGATCCCGGAGCAGGATTACGATAAGTTGTACCGATCCGGTGTTGACTTCATCTTTGGCCCGGGTACAGTTTTAAGCCGAGCCGCGTCAGAAATTCTGGATCGTATGAATCCTGAACGTTAGGACTCCCGGAATGAGGCATAAAAAAAGCCCCGGATTTACCGAGGCTTTTCAATATGAAAAAACTTACATTTAATGCTTTTTAACCGTGAGCCTTTTGGTGATCTTCTGACCATCGGCTTCTAACGTGTAGAGGTAAACCCCTTCGGTGTAATTGGACACATCCAGGATGATGCGTTTGTCGACTATGGTCTGTTGCTCGATCAATTCACCAACCACGTTGTAGATCGTTAATGTGGCTTCCGCAGAATTGAACTGAACATCTATATACGTTTTGTCACTTGCAGGGTTTGGGTAATTCTGACCAAGTTTCAGCGAACTGCTTTGTTCAACAGTCGGGTTGTCCTTTTCATCGGCCATTACTCCCGGAGTCCAGGCGGCTATGAAAAGTACAATCAAAATAAGGTGTAGTGCTCTTGCCATAATCAGTTACTTTCAAAAATAGCTAAAAAAATCGTACCACAAAACAATACGCCTGATTTCGATCAGGTAAATGTTGTCATTTTTATATCTGAAACGGCAGTTCGTCCGTCTGAAGCCTTTGTAAATGGGCTTTTCAGGGAGCCTAGAGCCTAAATTCGATCTGTAGTGTTTAATGTTCAGTTTGCTGAACACATTCGACAGTTCGGATCTAAGCTGACAGCAATTCCCTAACTGCTGAGGCGATCGCACTCCCTTCAGCCAGTCCTTTCAGTTTGGATGAGGCCATCCCCATCACCTTGCCCATATCCTGGATCCCGGATGCCCCTGTTTGTTCGATGATCTTTTGTAATTCAGCTTTGAGTTCATCGGTTGAGAGTTGTTTTGGAAGGAAGGTTTCGATGATCCTAAGTTCTTCTTCTTCGATCTGGGAAAGATCGTTGCGACCTTGTTCCTGATAGATCTTGAGTGATTCGCGACGTTGTTTGGCCATTTTTACCAATGCAGCCATTTCATCGTCTGCACTTACCTCGGCATTGGCATCTTTGGTTTTCAACAGAAGCAATTCGGCTTTGATAGCCCTCAACGTACGCAATTTTGCCTGGTCTTTGGCACGCATGGCATCTTTGAGGTGTTCCCCTACCTGATCGATCAAACTCATACTTCAAAGATAAGTCAAGGTTTTCGAAAGGGGAGCAAGCCAATATCAGGGAACCTGTCCTGTTTCATGGAACACAGTGGATCCGTTTAAAAGGGGAATGGCTCCTTCACGATGGCCGCAATCTCATATTTCGATCCGCAGTATGTCAGCACAATGTATTTGTTGAACTTATTGCTCATAAAGGTTAAACAAAACTGTCATCGACAGGTTGAACGATCAAACATTTAAGCAACTATGAAAAAAAGTAACTTATTCTTATTCAGTATTTTACTGGCGGGTTCCTTGTTTGTGAGCTCATGTTCAGACGATGACGATGATCCGGTGGTAAATGATCCGGTAACGACAACACCGAGTATTGTAGATCTGGCAACAGGTACCGACGATCTGAATATGTTGGAGGCGGCGCTGGTTCGGGCAGATCTTGTGAGCGCACTTCAAGGCGACGGTCCCTTCACTGTTTTTGCACCAACAAATGATGCTTTTCAGAAGCTATTGGATTCCAATCCGAATTGGAACAGCATCGACGATATCGACGTAGACGTACTGAAGAGTGTACTGTTGTTTCACGTAGTAAGCGGTAATGTGAAGTCGGGCGACCTCACCGATGGTTATGTTTCTACATTGAGCACCGGGCCGAATGACAAAGCCATCTCTCTGAAGATCCAAGTATCAGGTGGAGTTAAATTTAATAACAGTGCATCTCCTTCAAAAGTAGATGTCGCTGCAAGCAATGGTGTGGTTCATATCATCGATGCGGTTATGATGCCACCGAGTGTGGTAGATATTGCTCTGGGGAATGAAAATTTCAGCAGTTTGGTTGCCGCATTGACGCGTTCTGACCTAAGCGCCGACTTCGTTGGTACTTTGAGTGGGGATGGACCTTTTACGGTATTTGCCCCTACCAATGCAGCTTTTCAGGCATTACTTGACTCTAATCCGGATTGGAACACATTGGCTGATATACCTGTGGCAACTTTGGAAGCGGTTTTAAGCTACCACGTTGTAAACATGGCGAACGTACAATCCGCAGAATTAACCGATGCCCAGGAGATCACGACATTGGGTGGAAAGCTCACAGTTGATCTCGATACAGGAGCACAATTACTCACCAGCA
Organism: Flavobacteriales bacterium; assembly: GCA_020635435.1. GTDB lineage: Bacteria > Bacteroidota > Bacteroidia > NS11-12g > UBA9320 > VMDK01. The sequence continues at coordinate 387,775 of JACJZU010000001.1, read as the reverse complement.
GCGATCAGAGAGCTGACATCATCATCACTGATGTTCAGGGTACAAATGGAGTGATCCATGTTGTGAATACCGTATTGCTTCCATAGGAGGCAATTTCATGCGCTTTACTTTTGCTAAACCCCGCCTCAGGCGGGGTTTTTTTGTGCGTTCATCCCAATGACCCTTCTTCCTTCATTTCGAATTTAACCTTCTGAAAATCAGTGATTAATATGTCGATTGTCATTGGAAATAGGATTTGAGGTAGTGTACTTCGAATGTGTTACTTCACCCTAAATATCTAGTATCATGAAACGTCGGTTTTTATTGATCATCGCAATAGCGGCCATCCCGTTTCAGCTTTTTGCTCAAACGAATTGTGCAAACCTACAGGCGGAGGTTTCCATGGATGGCAAGTACATCTATTTCTCTTCCAATCGTGCCGGTAATTACGACATTTACCGTTGTCTGTCCGATGGTTCCGGACTTGAGCAGCTCACCTCTACGGCAGCTGAAGAGTCCAATCCGGCAGTGAGTCCTGATGGCAGTAAAGTTCTCTATCAACTTGGTTCTTATGGTTCCGCCCAGGTTTGGGTGATGAATGCAGATGGGACTGAACCTGCACGAGTATCTTCAGGTTCCCGACATCGCGGATTTCCGAACTGGTCGCCGGATGCATCTAAAATTGTTTGTGAGGGATGGGACGATTATAATTACCCCGAGATCTACATCATGGATTCGGATGGGAGCAATGAAGTGAAATTGACCGATGATCCGGGAGCTTTTTGGAATAGCGCACCCCAGTTCAATCCTTCCGGTTCCAGGATCTATTTTCAGAAGGCTTACAATGCTGATAATTACTATGTGAGCATGAATCCGGACGGAACTGACCTTGATACGATCACCAAACCGAATTCGTTCGGTTTTGCAGAGTTCGGATTGAGTTTCAGCAAGGATGGTCAGAAGATCATATTCAGCACTACCGAGTACCGCAAAGCAGTTGGAAATGAGGGTTCTGATGTGATCATTGCGAATGCCGACGGATCGGATTGGACACGGGTTACCCAATCCACTTCCAATGAATACTTTTACATACCTGCATTTTTTAAGGACACTTCCAGTTTTCTTTGTTCGCATACGCTCAGTAGTGCCTCCGGTAATTGGCAGATCATTGAATATGTGCGCATGGATGATACCTGGGCGGAGTTGACCAATTGTTTCAACATAGGTATACAAGAGGTGGCGGGAAACTTCAAGGTATATCCTAATCCTGCAACTTCGGAGTGGAACATCACGTTAGCTCAGCCAGGTTCGATCGGCAGTGTTGAACTAATTTCCATGGAGGGTCGTATTCTGCACAGTTGGTTCGTTCAAAGCGAAGACAATTCTGTAACCCTTACCGTTCCGGACGTTGCGAACGGTTTGTATTATTTATTGATCCGATCAGGCGGAAACAGGATCATGCACCCGGTATCGGTTGTTCGTTAACCTGTTACAAACCGTATTTAATTTTGAAACTGTACCTTGGTTGGATGCGAATCCATACCAAGGGCAGTTTTTATTGCTTCTAGCCTTATGTGGCATCGTACTGAGTTCATGCACGCAGCGACGCTACGCCAACCGAACGATCAGAATTGGGGGGAAACATGAAACGCTTGTAACTATCTCCAACAAAAAAGAGGTTCGGCAAGGCGTTCTTAAGAGTACACCGATCAACCGGTCAACTGATCAGGGATCACTTGTGGCGTTGGAAAATGAGTTCGAGGGGGAGACAGACCCAAACCCAAACCCAAACAAAGGTTCGGTTACGGACCAAACAGCCACTCAGCGGGCACGAGCCGTTTTAATACAGTCGAAAAGGAGATTGCTTCGCGGATCGCCCCTTCAAACCGTCATTGTGTTCCGAAAATCTTCCCCGGAGGTTGAAAATGAGGAGAAACGCCAGTCAAAGGTACCCCGGGATGTGATGGAGGATGCCCTGCTTACTGCGGTGGCTATTTTGTTACTGATCGTTGTATTCGGCGGTATATTTCTGTTACTGAATCATTGGTTTCTGCACCTCAGCAGTAAACAGATACTCCGGGGACTGCTGGCTTTGGCTGTTGCGGTATTCATCATCTTGCTTCTAACCTTAGAATGATAGAGGTCGAATCGGAGCACCATCAAGCACGTTTCACCAAGAGGATTTTTGATAGTACGTCACGAATTCTTTTCCGTCGATAACGAGCATCGGGTCACCGTTCTTGTTGTTTCTCTTGGAGAACTGGTATTGCTTTGTTTGGTTGGTGATCTGCGAGGTTGCGATCAAGGTATTGCCTTGCACTTTCCATGTTCCTCTGTCGTTTCCCGCACTATTTCCAAATCCGTAGATCGACTGATCATGAGAGTACCCGGAGATGCTTCCTTCGGAACTGTACTCATAGGTGCCGTCGGGTTTTAGGACAACGCATTCCGAATGACTGGAACCTCCACCTTGTTGATAGTTCGTATATGTGGAAGATACACACCACTTGCCAACCATGCTTGCATCGATCGTGGTGTTGCTGTTCGGTTGAGCCAAGTTGTTGTTCTGAGCGGGTTTCGTGTCGGTTCGGGTATATAGAGCCGACTGGCCGCCGATGGAGAGGGTCAATGTGTTTCCGGTCAGCGTATAGTTGAAATGGAGTATGCCATCGCTCCCGGTGAGTGTGAGCAAACCATTCTTCGCAGTGTACCGGTAGTCGACGGAATTGAAATTCATGATACCTTTTTCGTCGAAGGATAAAACTCCGCCTGTACCTTGCCAGGTGCCAATAATATCGTTTGAAATCTGCTTTCCTGAACGTTGTTCTCCGATGTCCCCTGAGGTTCTGCTTTGATCAAGTCATTCGCATTCCGCTGAAAGCTCACGGGTGTTTCCAGATCACCTTCCGAAAGGGTCAATGTATTTTCAGAAAGTCCATACTTATATTTCGTGGTACCCGAGGAACCCGAAATGCTGAGGACATTCCCTTCCGTTACGTACGTGAACGGCAATCCGGCCATTTCGCCACTTCCGTCCTTCAGTAAGATCAAGCGAACTTCATATCCGTAATTGTTGTAGATCCAGGTTCCGGCGATATCGGGTTTTTTCTGATCCAAAACTTGTCCGATTTGCGCATCTACAGACTGGGACAACAGGAATACAAGTGTCCACAGCAACATTTTCAGGTACATAAGATTGAGACTTTTCAGGTTATATCAAGGATAAGCTCCGGGAGATCATAAAATTCAGGTTAATGAAAAGTTTGGATTGAAGCATAGATGGGTGTTTGTTGATCGGTGAATTCAGATTCGCGACAAACAAAAAGGTCGATGCTTTCGGCATCGACCTTTTTTATTCTTTCATGGTTTTCATCAGGGTGCCGATAAATACCATGGACCGAGTAATCCCTTGCACCCATTGTCATCCGTTACTTCCAGAAAATAGGTGCCTGCGCTGAGACCGGTAGGCCATGAGCCGCTTGCCGTAGATGGTCCTCTCCAGGAATAGGAATAGGGTTCAACACCTCCCTGTACCAACGTTCGGAGGCTACCATCGGATCCGTTGGCGGTTGAAATATTGTGCTGCCCAAATGAGGAGGGGCGGGCAAAAACTTTTAAATCGAAGCCTTGGGTGATGGTTACGGCACATGTAGTTGTTTGGCTGCATTGTGTAACCGTTACTACATAAGTTCCCACAGCCAATCCTGTGATCAACTGAGTGGTACTGTTGGAACTGTTCGATCCACCGCTCCAACTGTAATCGATCGATCCGTTAGCTGCGTCGATTACATTCACAGTTGCCGTGCCATTACTCTCTCCTATGCAGGTTGTGGTTGCATTCACGATCTGGCAGGTTATGGGTGTGGAAGTTGCAGGCGTGAGGGTAGGTGCATCACCCACCCAGTTGGACGTACTACCTGTCAACGCAAAATTCACCAGGGTACCGATATTGTTATTTCCGGTACCATCATTTAACTCATCCTCCGTTGAATTATTACCCCCGGCTTCTCCCTGGTTGAAGTTGTAATAGGCGATGAGACCTGATTCACAGCCGAGAAGCTCTTGATCTTTTTGGGCGTTTATTTCTGTTGAAGTTCGCGCATAGTTCCAAATGCGCACTTCATCCATCGTACCACCATAGTATTCATCATTATCCGGATTGCTGATTCGGCCAAGTCGCAAAGCCTGACCGGAAACGTTTAAAGCTCCAAGTCCCTGCGACTTAAGTGATCCGTCCACATAGATCTGTATATTGTTTGATGTTGTACCCCGACACACCACAGCAACGTGATGCCAGGAACCATTATTGATCAAGGCAGTATTTCCCGGGGTTAAGTCGTTAAACTGACCGATAAAGGCAGCACCGTTACTTCTCACGGCGACACCTACGCGATTATTAGTGGATCGATTGCCCCAGCTCACAATGTTTCCAATGGAGGTTTGCGACGTTTTAACCCAAACTTCAACCGTCCAGGGCGAATTGCCTTGCGGGAGATTGGGCAACGTGGTGCCAACATCAACCCAATCGTTTGATCCGTCGAAGTGCAATGCCTTACCTGGAGTGGCAGGTCCTGAAAATGCCGAGGTCCATAGAATACCCAAGAGCATTGTTAAAAGAAATGGTTTCATGCTCTTGAGGTTTTGATTCCGGGATGGAATCGATATCCGTAAGTTCTCTACGGAGTAAAGTGTTTTTGTCATAGATCTAATGTGTTAATTTTCGATGATTCGATGTAGCTGTCTCATTAATGGAATTTTGCAAAGGAATTACTTTATGAAGATTATTACAACTTATAAGCGATGCCAAAATCCTTTTTTTAAACTGATGTCTGAATGATCAGGTGAACTTAGCTCTGACATGGAGAAAATGCATGGTTCGCTGTATCCATCTAATATTCAGTTTCAGCCCAGATAGTTGTTTTGGAGTTGATCGGTGTAGTTTGCGCTGATACGAGACAAACCTGACAGATCATGCCGTAGATTCTAGAGAGGCAGATATTCGAATTTGCGGATGATGACCTCGTGCCGTGCATTGTCCTTGGGGCCGGGTGCGATTCCGGTCAGGATCCAGAAGTTGATCCGGGCCGACGTTTCATTGCCGGGAGCCGGAATAACAATTGGTTTGGATGATCGACCGCCTTCGTTCTTCACGCGACCCGGGTTGCTCTGATCGAAACTCCATTCTCCGATCAAGCGCGTCGGATCTACCCGATCTCCTGCGTAGGATCTCCAGGTGATCAGTTTGTCGGTCCAGGTGAATTCATGAACGCTCACCCCATTCATTGTTCCGGGGACGTATTCCGGCACAAAATCACGTTCCGGATAGTATGGACCAAAATTGATCGGTTGTACGCCATATTGCAGTGTGCGCTTGGCATTTGCATCACCCCATTTACTGAATTCGATATCTACTTCCGAATTGGCCTGTTCCTGGAAGGTGGTGTTATCCCAAGTGAACAGACCCAGAACGATATTATCCGGAATAGCATCTAACATACCTTCAATAGTAAACCTGTATGTTCCATATCCTGTGGGTTCATCGGCAACTACTTCCGAGCTCATCCATTTGCCCTGGTGTTGGGCGATGCGCATGTGCAGATAACCATTTTCATCCAGGAACACATCGCGTTCATCTCCCGAAAAATAATTGGGACCAGGTCCGTGCATCACGTCTTCATAGATCTTAACGGTCCAATCCAAGCCTGAAAAGCGAACGCTATCGCCAATTCGACCGAACGTGTCTGTATTGAAGCTTGCAGGCCTGGGGTCGGATTGATAGCAGCCTACTAAAGCAAAAAGCAGAAAGACCAGGGTATTGATTGTTGTTCGATGGAGTGTTACCGAAGATTGCATGATCGAAAATTTCAATTAAAAACCAGATTTCCCCAAAGCGACGGATTGTTATGAAAACCTTCACGGTTTGGGCTATTCCAACGCACTTGTGTTTTTCGTCCCGATTCATCCCCAAGATCCACGGCAATTTCGACCGGGTATGCCGCATTTTTCGACCAGGCCGTCAACCCGAAATAGGTGAGTGGAATGGCGAATTCGAAGCGATAGCCGGCTTCACTTCGAACGAGCTTCGTGAGAGCTCCCGGAACTTTGATCCCGTCTCTGGAAACATCGTACAATTCAGGGTTGTTGGAGGCCCGAAGTATGAAGTGCCGATCACTCAGGAGGAGTTTGGTCCGTCCTCCGGCGGCTTCGTGATTCACACCGATGGCCAATTCAATGGCATCACCATTCCAGGCTTCCTTACCCGATCTGCTATTCAACATTGGTGTGGGATCGGTGATTGAGCCGCTCACATAGAGCATTTTCGAATCGGAACAGATCGATACCTTATGTTCGCCAAGGTCCATTTGGGGTAGACCGTTCCAATCGGTAAGCTCGCCATCAACCACAATTCGATCGAGTGGAACTATGGTAGCACGGTACGTTGCATTTCGAAGACCTTCGTAAGGAACCACGCTCACGGCATCGATGAAACACTCACCGGATGCTTCGAATTGAATGATCATTTGCTTGATGTTGGACGCATCGGCGCCGAATTCGTTCCAGCCGAAACGCTCCAGGGGCAGTGTAATTGTGGCCCAATCTTCTCCATCGATGTATGTGATGAATTCAGGGAATAATCCGAGCCATGCGGCATTTCCACCATAGTCTTCCAGGGATACAGCTAGTGGAAGGGAATTGATCTTTCCGGAGTTGGATTTGGCCTTGAAGCGGATCGCAGCTTTATTGAGAACAGCGCTCATATCTTTCGAAGCCCAGCCATTCCAGCCTATTCCAAGTCCGATCCAATCGCAGCCTCCATCTGTTTTGTTCCACTTGAGGTACAGGGATCCCTCGCCGGAGTACACCGTTTGGGATTCATTTCTTACTTCTATGCATTTTGCATCTTCGGTGAACCAGACTTCTCCACTCAGGTGATCCGAAAGTACATTGAGGGCATAGAAGTTCTCGATATGCGGTGGTACAGGGGCTTGAGAACCTGAATCGAAAATATCTACCTTCTTGAATTCAACACAGGAGGCCAGGAGAACACATAATGCTATATATCCGAAACGCCTCATGTTACAGTTTTAAAGGTTCCCCGATCGTGAATACCATATAGTCCATCAGCACTTGTGCGTAACCGCTGCTTGGATCGGCCAGCAACAGGCACGATAACATGTTCAGTTTATCCGGATTTTTCACACCATTACCTTTAGGTGTGGCGGGCGATCCGTTGATGAGGTATTGCAGGTCGGCGTATTTGAACGAAACGATATTCCATCCCGGATCCATGTCGTGCACTTCAACGGCGTATTGATCCTCGCTCGCCTCGGTGAACGTGCCATCGCCGTTCTCATCCTCACTGAACCGAAACAGTAGGAAACCGTTACGCAGCGTGTCAGGCCGATAGAGCACGACGTTGAAATAGACCTGATCGGCATTCTCAGGAAGGTCAAATCCATCTGCTCCCATTGCCGATTGCGGAACATGGAACAGCCCAATGAGCCAGTCCCAGGCCACAGCACCGCCCATGTCGAAATATTGTGCACCAACCGGAGCAGCTATTTTACTTTCAGGTTTAAAACTCATGTTGGCGCCGGTTTGAACAAACAGTGTCCATTTAGGGTCGATCGGAGTTTCGAAGTCGGAAACAACTTTGCCTCCGGGAATGAGTCCGCCCGTGACATTCACGCTGGCCTGGTGCGTGGAGCTGTCGGCTTCAACTGTGAGTACGGCTGTGCATTGCCCCGGTTTGAAAACAGGGAAAACGGTGGTACTGCCGTCCCAACTGGCATTCGAAGCATCGAGTACCCGCGATCTTCCCTCAATTATTTTGCGGCTTCCGGAACCCGAGGAGGTTATCTCGATCTTCCAGGAGGTCATACGACTGAAACGTGCCGTGAAATACATTTCCTGTCCGGTGGAGAAATCAATGCTCGCTGTACTGGCGGCAAAATCTTCCATGATGGCGAATTCGCCGTAGATCTCGGCCATGCTTGGTCCTTCAAACGGATCTTCGGTTCTGGTACATTGTGTGAACGCCAAAATGAATATACCGAGCAGTATCAAGGATCGGATGGATGCTCTTGAATAAGTTGATCTTGAATTTGTCATTGTTTGTTTCATGGCTTGCAGAAATTAAAAGAACATGCTGTAAACGATCCCGAACTGTTTGATGTTGAAATCAGGTGCCTGCTGTGTGCTGTCGGAATAATTCAGATTTTGCCATACAGCATTGAGGGTATTTCGTTCGTCGAAATGGTAACGCAAGGCTATGATCAGCAGTTGTTGTTTCATTTCAGTATTGAATATCTGGTAATCGACCAGTTCACTGTAGTTATCCCACACCGATATGATCTCGTTTCCACTCGCATTCATACTTCGGAAGTTGGCCACCAGTTCCATTTCCTCTAATAAACCGATCTTCAAACCCAGATCTAGGATCGATGATCCCAGATCGATCGTTGCCTCCGGAATGGCATTGGATCTTGAGGTGTTTTGATCTGTATAACCGAAACTGATCTCCAGAGGTTTGTTAAAAGCAGGTAGCAAAGTGTCTAATTTGAAGGAAACGGATAGAATGAGGGAAGTAAAGCTGCGCAGTTCTTCAGTTCCCTGTCCGATCACTTCGCTCAACATCCGGTATTGGGCTTTTGCGTTGAGAAGTTTATTGGTTGTTTCGTGAGCCGCGTTGAGGGTGAGTCCCTTGCGATTCGGAGTAGCGGCCCCGAAAGGTGTGATGTTGTCGTATTGAGGTGCGTACACCTGAAGACTTGTATTGAGGTTCATTCGATAAAGAGATGCATCCTGCATCAGATCCAACTGGGTTAGGGGTCTGACCTGCTGTTCGTTGCCGATCCGGGTATAGAGGAGGTTCTGGGCCTCGAAGTTCACGCGTTTATTCTGAGCGCCAACGCTTCTGAAATCGGGACCTACGTTGATATAGTTCACTGTGAACTTACTATTCTTTTTCCAGGCATAACGCAGCTCAGCATCGATAAAATAGTCTCTCAGCGTTTGAGAATTCGGGTCGTTGAGGGTATACATTTCAGAAATTCCGGATTCCGAATTGAACTGAATGCTGTGATCGGACCACTCGTGATCGATCTGTGTTGTACCGCTGAGTACCGGATTATGAAAGCTTTGCGGGTTTCTCGATGTGCCGGTCAGATCCATCATGTCGACGAAATTAGCGCCCAATTGCAGGGATCTGCTTTGGATAAGCGTGCCGTTACCACCGAAATAGATGCGCTCATTTTGTTGACCGAAGTCGGTAGGTCGGTTCCGGAAGGCAAACAGGTTCATTTGCAGTTCTTCGAATGCTGCGGGGAAAAGCAGGCTGAAATCCACAGCAGCGCCTTGCTGCCTCCAGGTGTTATTGGCCGTATAGAAAAGATCGTAGTGTGTGATCTCCCTGTAGATCTCCAGCGCTTCTGCTCTTTGCGCACTAAGTTCTTCCTGATTGTTGAAGAAGGTATACTTGCTCAATTTGTAATCGATATCACCCAATTGATAGCGGACAGCGTTCTTGATCAGGCCTTTGAGGTATAACTGCCTCATGTCGAAGGTCACTCCCGATCCCCAGAAGCCTCCGAAATCATTTCGGATACGGACCATGGCATGCAGGAAGGTTTGGTCGTTCGGGCGGGCGTTGATCGCCAGATCCACCAGGGCATGCCCACTATTTAGTTTTCGTGGGGATACAGTGTCGTTTTCAACATCCAGATTATTCTGTTGGAATATGCTCCGAGCTGCACCTGATGCCCAAACTTTTTGCGCCTTCACCACTTCAAGGGCAGCGGATCCAAGGAGCAGCAATGCGGAAAGGCTTATTTGTACTATTCTGTTTCTCATGGGGTTAAAATGCTAATTTGATCTCTACAATGGTTTCGGTACCGCTTGCACGGTCCTTGATGAAATTTCGGTCTTCAAAAGAGAACCATCGATGTCGGAGGTAAAGCGCTGTGTTCTTTGCGAAGTCGTAATCCAGTCCGAGTCCGAAACCCCAACCCTCCTGATTTCTGGGGCGGTTACTCAGATCGTCGATATCGGTATCGTAATTGGCGAGTATGCGTTCGTATCCGGTATAAGTTGCCAACACGAGGTTCTTGTGTAATGCGTAATAGGTCTCGAGCTCGCTGCTGTAGTGGCGCAGGTAGGCTCTTTCGGAGAAAACGGTGATAGGTGAGAGGAAATCCTGTACAGAGGAGTACCTGCACAGGAGGAATGCGTAAAAGTTCTTAAGGTCGATCAGGGACTTATACTTCCCTTGAATTTCCATCACATTAAAGCGTTTGGCGACCGGGCCGCCGGATATGCGGGCGATCTCGTAGATGTCGCGGAAAATCACGTTGTAACGGTTGTAAGGTCCAACTCCGGTTGGGAAATTCCATCTCCAGAATCGCGATCGGGTGAGCTGGTTGACCGGGTGTCCGAAGCTGATCTGGTCGCTCAGTGCCTCCAGTTCCTCGGAGATGCCGTTTGCGATGGAAAGTTTTGCGTTCTTCTTACCGATCTCGGCGTTGATGTTGAGTCCGTGTCGGTTATTGGTGAATTGCCCGATGGCGGTTAAAGAGCTCGCAAAAGGGAAGAGCAGTGCGCTGCTGCCAACCACGCCGGCCGGGATCGTATTGTTCCGTGTTTCTACAATGGCTGTGTTCCAGAATAGGGCGTTGTTGTTCAGAACGCGAGGACTCACTCTGAAATAGTGCAGCTCCACCGGGATCTTTGAGATCTCATCCGTAAAATGCAGCTTCAGGTTCAGGGCTTCTCCCCAATTGTTTTCAAACTCCGGACTGAAGTACCGACCCATTCCGATCTCCGAATGCAGTTCGATGCCTTTGGCCAGGGGTTGACTCACTTCGATCGTGGCGATGTTGAACCCAATGCCGGCAGTATTCAAACTATCGGTATACGTTTGGTTGTTGAAGGTATTCATAGCCACAAATCCGGATCGAACCGTTTTTTTGAGCTGTCCTCCAAACGAGAGATTAGGTATGGTAAGGAAACCTCCGTTCAATTCAGTTTTACCGTAGAGGGCCTTTAGTGTAAGATCGCCCGGTAGTTGCGACATTTCCACGATGGTTCCGGTAAAGGCCCGCTCGCCCCAGCGCATATCCTGATTGATCACCCCGGCTTGTTGAAATGTGCTGTAGCGGGATTCCACATCTTTAACAACGGGATCCCAGGGATTTCGTTCAAATAAAGTGAAGCGGTTATAGCCTGTAAATGCCCGAAGGGTAAGGTCGCTAATGGAAACCCAGTGGATCCCTCCTGTTTTCACGCTTATTGATGCAAAATCTGTTTGGAAATTCCCGTAAAGATTGATCCCGAGTAAGAGTCCTAAATTAGTGGCCATACGGGTTCCCGATAACGGGGAATAAATGCTGGGACGGTTTGCCGGCTTAACCTGGCCGTTACCATAGGTTTGGCCGATCTGCCCGTCGAGGAATTGAAATGCATACAGATCGAATCCCCAGGATGTTCGTTCGGAGGGCCGACCTGAGAAATTGAGTGTGAGGTTTGGCAGCTGGCTATCGTCGCCAATGAACACATTTTTCTGAAGCACCGTATCGTTGCCGGCCTCGCTGATCAGGAATGGATCTTTTTGAACGGTATAGGTTCCAAAGAACCGGTATGTACCTCCAACTTTGAAAGTATAGAGCACCGGATCCGGTTTTTTCGGGAATAAGCCAAGATCCGGGTAATTGATCGAATCCTGACCTTCGGACTGGGGCATCGGGGTGACCGTCGGAGGGAACGGTTTCTGTTGCGCCCAAGCGGATAAAAGGAGGCAGCAGATGCAGATTATAAATAGTACGGTTCTTTTCATTTAAAGGCTATCCAAAGTGTTAGAACGGCTAGAAATAACAGTGCAGATAAGATCGTATTCCCATTTAGGGGAATCGACGCAAGTCTGCGTTTCTTCCAGGTAATATCGGCAATTTCATGGTGTGGTTTCTCTTCGGAGGTTCTGGAAAATGAGAAGAGGATCAAGCTGCAGAACACAAAAAGCAGAAATGCAAAATGCAGGAAATTGATCGAAGCAAAGGCGTATAGCGGCCCGGAAAGTTCGATCTGCGCAACTTCCAAGGTGAGCCGCGCCACTCCTAAAAAGGCTCCGGTGAGTAAGGCGATCTTAACTGCTTTGGAAGTTACCCGCTTACTCAATATCCCGAATAAAAATGCCGCGGCGATAGGGGGAGATATATAAGCCTGAACACTCTGCAATTTTTGGAAAAGACCTCCTTTAATGAATTGCATGAAGGGGATCCAGGCAACGCCCAGAAGCACGAGAATTACAGTTGCAACCTGACCAACCCGAACCAAGTGCCGTTGAGATGCATCGGGAACCCACTTGTTGTAAATGTCCATGGTGAACAGTGTACTGCACGAGTTGAACACGGACGACAAAGAACTCATAAGCGCTGCGAGCAGGCCTGCAATTACGAGTCCCTTGAATCCGATAGGCAGAACCGACATGGTGAGCAGGGGTAATGCGGCATCGTAATTGGGAGATCCGTCCGCTTTGTTCGGGAATTGCATCGATGCCGAGTCGCCTTGAGAAAGAGCAAGAGCAATTACTCCGGGAAGAACGAAAAGGAAGAGAGGTAATAGCTTTAAAAAACCGCCGAAGATAGTTCCGACACGGGCGTGGTTGAGATCCTTCCCTGCCAGAACTCGCTGAACGATGAACTGATCGGTACACCAATACCAAACGCCGAGGATCGGGGCCCCGAGAATTATGCCCGTCCATGGAAAGTCTGCGTGCGAGGCGCCACGCCAGAGGCTCAGGTCGCTCGGTTTAGTTCGGGCAACCAATTCACCCCATCCACCGAGTTTGTGCAAACTGAAGTACGTTAATGCGATAGATCCGACAACAAGGATGAGCATTTGGACAAAGTCTGTGTAGACTACCACTTTCAAACCACCCAATACTGTGTAGAGACCTGTCAGGGCAACGATGAGGAGTGCTCCGGACCAAAAATCGATCCCCAGCAAGGTTTTGAATACAATGGCACCGGCGGCTATGGTCACTGAAATTTTGGTGAGTACGTATGCTGCTATGGATACCCAGCTCAGGTAATTTCTGGCCCATGGATCGTAACGGCGTTCGAGGAATTCGGGCATCGTGTAAACGCCGCTTTTCAGATAGAATGGAACGAAGAACCAGCCGAGCAGTAACAACATGAACGCGGCGAGAATTTCGATCTGACCGGCGGCGAAATTTCCGGACGCACCGGCACCTGCCAAACCAATGAGATGTTCGGATCCGATATTCGATGCAAACAGGGATGCACCAATGACCCACCAACTCAGGTCTCGTCCACCCAGGAAGTAATCATCTGTGGCATTATCCTCCTTTCGATCCTTGCGCTGAAGGAAAAAGAAAAGGGCTACTCCGAACACAGCGAGGAAGTACAGTCCAAGTACGCTCAAATCGATTATGTGGAGTTTGTTGAACACGATCAGTAGCTGAAGTCCAGTTGACGTTCTTTTAGTTTAACTCCCTGGCGTTTGTTGAGGTCGGGACTCACATAGAAAGGTATATTGGTGTAACCGACTTTCCCTTTTCCGTCGCTCGCGGATATGAAGAGTCGGTATGCTCCTTCTTTTTTAGGTGCCTTGAATTCGATGGCCCCTTTAGTCCTTTTCTTAATAAGCCCCGGAATGGCGGGAGGGGCGCTCTCTGCATCGCCACCGGCCTTGGTATCGGTACTTTCGGAGATGATCTCCCAGGAGTATTTCAACGCATCGTTGTCGGGATCGGTAAAATTGGCAAAGGCGGAGAATCGGGCGCCGGAGGTGAGGATGTTATCGGGAACGGGTTGACCGTTCCGTTGAATGCCGAAATTCTCGATGGCCGGGGATGAATTCGGCGGGGCTGTATTCCTCCAGGCCTTGTACAATTCGTCGACCGGAGCGGTACTGCTGCCATCGGCCGTGAACAGGCCGTACCAGGTTGCCGTTGTTTCCTGCTTGTGCCCCCAAAGAAATACGTAGGAGCCGATACAATTCGGCTCTGCGCGTATCAATTGGTATCTTTTGGCATAGCTCTTTGCTTTCGAACTGCTACTTTGCTCGATGGGAGCACCCCATTTGGTGAGGGGAACCTCCCAGTGACCATCTGGACCCCATTCGGCGATCAGGTAAGGCCCTTTCCAGCCGAAATGATCGATGCTGTCTACGGCGAGTTTCAATTCACCGTAGGTGTTTATCCCATAGATATCAATATCCGGCGCATCGCGCATCACCAAAGCGACCTCTTTGGGGTCCAAACCGGCAGTCACCGTGCAGGTCGGGTGATTGGGGTCAACTTCGTGGATCATTTTGGCTATGTCCTGGATGGCTTTCCAAACCTTGGTATTGCTGTAGAACAGATCGACCTCATTGCCGATCCCCCACATGAGTAAGGCCGGGTGATCTTTGAATTCCTTTACTTTACGGGTGAAATAATCGAGTTGTTTCTTAACGGCGATCTCATCGTCGTAATTGAATCCATGCCTTTCGTGCTGAACCCAGAGTCCCATGGTCACGGTTAGCCCGTATTTATGTGCTTCATCCAGGTACTTCTGAGCGTTTTCAAGACTCCATGTGCGGATGGAATTTCCACCACATTCGATGAGTTCATCCAGATGCACCTGTCCTCCGGCTCCCAAAATATAATAGGGCTTCCCGTCACGAAGAAGTTGATACCCCGAATTGGTCTGAACGACTTCCACTTTTATAGGTTGAGCCGAAGCGCAAAAGCTGAGTACAGCAATGATGAGGCTGCCTATGTATCTGTTACAGTTCAAAATTGATCGTGTTTCCTTTAAGTGTATCATAGCGTTCCTGATCAAAGCGAAAGAGTTTGGCGGGCCGGTGGGCTACATTGGTTTGAACCTCATCGAGGGGAACAAGTACACCGGTGCTCAATATCTTCTTCCGGAAGTTTGGTTTGTCGAATTTTTCGAGCAATAGTGCTTCGTACAGACCCTGAATATCCAGTAAGGTGAATTTGGGCGGAAGCAAATTGAACACAACCGGTTCGGTTCGGACTTTTTTACGCAGGAATTCGATTCCCTTGGCGAGAATATCGTCGTGGTCAAAAGCCAGGGGCGGAATGTTCCGAATATCGAACCAACCGATGTCGGATGCCCAATGGGAGGCAACCGGTTGGTATTTCTCACTTTCCACCAAAGCAAAATAACCAACTGTTACAACTCGACCGGCCGGGTGTCGATCCCGTTGTCCGAAGGTGTGAAATTGCTCTACATATATATCCTTCAACCCGGTTAGATGTTGGAGAATACGTTCGGCAGAGGAATCGAGATCTTCTTCAGGGCTCACCAGATCTCCGGGGATGGCCCATTGGTATTTGAACGGATCAGCCCCGCGTTGAATGAGCAGTACCTTGAGCGTACCATGGTGATAACCAAAGATCACGCAGTCCACCGACAATCCGAATCTGAAAAAATCCTCGAAAGGGAGGTTGTTTTCAGATAGGAAATGATCTACAGAACCGAACTTATTGTTGATCATAGAGCTACACAAACATATCCAAATTTGGTTATAGTACTTTTTACTTTAAGAAAAAAAGAGTTAATTCGACAAAACAATTTGTGTGAAGTTGTTGATTTTCAGTGAATTGGTCGAGTTGTGACGGGGAGGAGAAATTTCTTCACCTTTGATTAGGAATGGAATAATATGAAAAACAGTAATCCGGTGGTCATGTTGATCGCTCTCATCGTTGCACTTGGGGGCTTATTGATGGGATTTGATGCATCCGTTATATCGGGTGTAGTGAAATTCATCGAGCCCGAGTTCGGACTCACGAAACTTGAATTGGGTTGGTCGGTGGCGTCACTCACGCTCACCTCCACTTTGGCCATGATGGTGGCCGGTCCGATCAGTGATCGGTTTGGCAGGCGTACTGTATTGCGCTATGCGGCGATCCTATATGCCGTTTCTGCGATCACGTCCGCACTCGCTCCAACTTTTCTTGCCTTGGTAATTGCCCGAATGATCGGGGGCTTCGGGGTAGGGGCTTCACTGATACTGGCGCCTATGTACATTGCCGAGCTGGCACCACCTGCTATGCGGGGTCGCCTGGTTTCTTTCAACCAACTCAATATTGTGATCGGTATTTCACTGGCCTTTTTTACGAACTATTTGATCCTGCAGTTGGGTAAAAGTGATGCCCCCTGGGCGTTGAAACTGAAATTCAACGAATACAACTGGCGTTGGATGCTTGGTTTAGAGACCATTCCCGCTGTTCTCTATTACGCCGGTTTGTTCTTCGTTCCGCGCAGTCCGAGGTGGCTCATTCTAAAAGGGCGTTTCGATGAAGCCAAACAAGTGCTTGCCCGCTTATCGTCTATAAACGAAGCGAACCGTGCCGTAAACGAGATCCGCGAGAGCATGGAAACCAAGGTTGAGGAAGTTTCTCACGGGGTGCGCGACCTATTCACGAAGCGTATGCGTTTGGTATTATCCATTGGTATTGTGGTTGCCATCCTCCAACAGATCACAGGTATCAATTCTGTGTTCTTTTATGCTCCAATGATCTTTGAACAGTCCGGAATTGGGACGGATGCTTCTTTCATTCAGGCTATCATGGTAGGCTTGACGAACCTGGTATTTACCATACTTGCTTTATTATTCATCGATCGTTTGGGGCGCAAGCCATTGCTCGTATTTGGAGTGGGCGGTATGGCACTGAGCCTATTTCTGCTCGCATACGGTTTCCATTCATCGAGTTACACGCTCAGCAGTGAATCTCTTGAGGCACTCTCCGGCACCGTTCCGGTGGAACGACTGGCCTCGATCGCAGATCGCACTTTCGAAAGCGACCTGCAATTCAACGAGGCACTCTCCAAGGTTTTATCTGCCGAAGAGTTGTCTACCCATTCTTCCGAGATCATAGCAGCTGCCATTTCCACCAACCCGATCCTGATCCTCAGTGGTATACTGGGTTTTGTGGCCTGTTTTGCCATATCGATCGGTCCGGTTATGTGGGTGTTGTTCTCGGAGTTATTCCCGAATGCGATCCGTGGGGTTGCTATTTCCTTCGTGGGGCTGATCAACTCGGCGGTGAGTTTCGTGGTTCAATGGGTGTTCCCATATGAGTTGCAGGTACTCGGTAATGCCGGGACATTTGCCCTATATGCATTGTTCGCAGCGATCGGGTTGATCTTTATTATCCGCGTTGTACCCGAGACCAAGGGTAAGTCGCTGGAAGAACTCGAAGAGACCCTTGTAGGTAGCTAAGGTCGGATGATGCAGAAATTTCAGGTATCCATCAGCAGATATACCCGGTCGATCATGCCGTTTGCATCCCTCCTTTTGGTGCTTTCGGTTGTTTCGTGCAAGAGCAATAGAGAAGGGTCGGTTCAAGGACTGGTTTTCAAACTCTCTGAGCATTTGGCTATAGAAGGCGACATCCGGGTAGAACAGGATGCTCTTGAAATGACACCCGGTTCCTGGGCGGAATATGAATTGGATGTTCCGGTTAGCGGAAGGTATCGAGTGCGTGTTGCCGGAAGTTCCGATTCGGGGTTTATATGGCTAGAGGATTACGTTCATAATACCGATGGGCGCACGTACAACATAACCGGTAATATGCTTTTCAACGAGGACGGATCAAACATAGATGGTTCTCCGCTTCAAAAAGGCAAACACAACATTCGAATCCATGCCGAGCGTGATCGGGTCTTGTTAAGATCCATACACCTTGAACTGATGCACGCGCACAAGACCACACCTACCAATCAGATCCAGAACATGGATGGCACGGAATGGCAATTAAAATGGAGCGACGAATTTGATGGTTCCGGATTGCCGGATAGTAACAAGTGGGCATATAATGTAGGAAACTGGGGTTGGGGAAATAACGAACTTCAGTATTATACACTTGCGGATACACAGAATGTACGGGTTGAGAACGGTGTATTGAGAATAGGGGCGGTAAAGGACGCTAATACCGGTTCCTGGACTTCGGCCCGGCTCACGACTCAGGGTAAGGTTTCTTTCACCTACGGCAAGATCGAATTCCGGGCTAAGATCCCGGGCGGACGTGGTACCTGGACTGCCGGTTGGTTGTTGGGTGATTCTTACCGCGACGAGATCTCGTGGCCCTATTGTGGGGAGATCGATGTATTGGAATCTGTCGGTTTTGAGATGGATCCGGAGACCGGACACGGGATCAATCATGCGACTTGCCATACCCGAAGTTATTATTTTAAGCAGGGAAATCAGATCGGTGCCGATACGGTAGTGCATCATATGCGCGATTCGTTCCATACCTATTCGGTGGAATGGTATCCGGACGTGATCTATGGATCGGTTGATGGGAAGCGTTACTATACCTATGATAAGAATGCGGATACCCTGGAATGGCCATTCCACAAAGCGCAGAATATTATCTTGAATCTGGCTGTAGGAGGAGGTTGGGGTGGTGCAAAAGGCATAGACCCAGACATAAGTGAGCAGGAATTTATCGTGGACCACGTGCGTGTTTATGAGCGGAAATAGGGATGCAGGTCTTGTTGCCATCATCCTGTTTCTCAGCATTTTAGCGGGATTTGGATGTGTTCGCGCTCCGCATGGTGCTGAAACCGGATACCGCATTTATCAAACATCGGCTTCCGGCGATAAGTTGAAGTTAATTACTTCGACAAGCCGGGCATCTGATCTAAAAGAGGTGTTGAGGATCATTTTGGATACAACTGAAGTCTATCAGCAGATCACCGGTTTTGGAGGTGCTTTTACAGAATCCTCAGCACATCTGTTATTTGCCCTGGATCCGCAATTGCGGAAAGAGATCATTGAAGCCTATTTCGGAGATGATGGTGCCCGCTACAGCCTTACCCGAACGCACATGAACAGTTGTGATTTTTCATTGAGGTCATACAGTTATGTCCCGCTGGAGGGCGACACGCAGCTGAATTCATTTTCTCTGGATGAAGACCGGGGCGACATCATTCCTATGATAAAAATGGCCCAGGGTGTTTCCAAACGAGGTTTTAAGGTGATCGCATCGCCCTGGACAGCGCCTCCCTGGATGAAGGATAACCAGGCATGGTTTGGGGGGAAGCTTCTGAAGGAATATTATCCGAGCTGGGCTCGTTTTTTTACCCGTTATGCCTTGGAAATGAAACAAGAAGGCATTGATATCTGGGCATTTACGGTAGAAAATGAACCATTAGGCAACGATTCGCATTGGGAGTCCATGCACTATACACCTGAAGAAACTGCCGATTTTGTGGTTCGGTATCTGGCCCCGGAACTGAAACAGGCTGGTGTATCATCCAAGATCCTGGTCTATGACCAGAACCGCGATGAAGAATTGATCAAATGGTCGGAGATTTTGCTCAAGGACAGCGCGGTACGAAGTGCGATCTACGGTACGGCCGTACATTGGTACAGCAATACTACTAACTGGATGCCTGAGAATCTGGATCATGTGAAAAGTCTTGGACCCGAAAAGCACATCCTGCACACGGAGGGCTGTGTAGATGCAGAGGTCCCCAAATGGAAAGACGATGCCTGGTATTGGAAAAAAGAGGCCACGGATTGGGGTTGGGATTGGGCTCCGGAACACCTGAAAAAGGATCATCCGAAATATGTGCCGGTATATCGCTATGCACGGGATATTATTGGTTGTTTGAATAGCCATGTAGAGGGTTGGGTGGATTGGAATATGATACTCGATCGGCAGGGGGGGCCAAATCACGCTAAGAATTGGTGTACGGCTCCGGTCATTGTAGACACTGCCTCGAACGAGGCATATTTTACCCCGCTTTACTACATCATGGCACATTTCAGCAAATTCATTGAACCGGGCGCGCAAAGGGTTGGGATTGAACAAAGTTCAGACCGGCTGATGAGCACAGCGGTGCGCAATCCGGGTGGAGAAATTGTCGTGGTCGTGCTCAATATGAGCGAGAAACCGGAACAAATTGAAATTGAGATCAATGGAAAAATTGTCGCTTCCCGTATGGATGCGCAAAGCATACAAACAATTGTACTGAACGATCAATTTAAATAGTCAAAGTTGAAGATGAGCGAAGCAAAAATCAATAGCCGTGAACTGGAGATCGTACGGTTAGATGGCGAAATATTCTACAAGATACCGGACTGTGCCGGTATGCGTCCTTTCTTGATGACCCTGGTGAGCTCAGGCGATCATTGGATGTTCATTGGAAGCAATGGGGGGCTTACTGCGGGTAGAAAGAATGCCGAGTCGGCCTTGTTCCCTTATTATACCGACGATATGATCCTGGAAATGGCCGGGATAACCGGTAACAGGACTTTGGTGCGTTTCAACGAAGCAGGTAAACTGAAGATCTGGGAGCCCTTTTCAACTATCGGAGATGAATATTTCACGATCACCCGGAACATTCTTAAAAATGCGACGGGCAACAAAGTACTTTTCGAGGAAGAGAATCACGATCTGGGTCTGGTTTTCAGTTATATGTGGACCTTCTCCGAGCATTACGGCTTTGTAAAAAGTTCAAGTATCGTCGCCACCGGTAATGAAGCCATGCAGGTTGAAGTGCTTGACGGTGTTTCCAACATTCTGCCTTCGGGTGTACCCTCCCAGTTGCAGTTGCAACGCAGCACGCTGGTGGACGCCTATAAGCGCAATGAATTGGATGTAGATTCAGGACTGGCCATGTATGCGCTCAGTTCCATGATCATAGATAAAGCTGAACCGAGTGAGGCTCTGCTTGCAACAACAGCGTGGATGTGTGGTGCGGATGTAAAGGAATACCTGGTGAGCATGAAGCAAGTGAAAGCCTTCAGACAGGGAGCCCATGTGCATACAGAAACTGATGTAATGGCTGAAAAAGGTGCATTCCTGAATTTGTTGAACCTTGATCTTAAACCAGGGGAACGTCGTCAATGGCACCAGGTATTCGATGTGAATTGCTCGCACAGCGACATTCACAACCTGAGGAAATTGCTGAAAGAGCCTGATCTGGAGGCCAGACTTCTGGCTGATATTGAGACCAGCGGCCGAGCCTTGCGTGAACTTGTGGCGATGAGTGATGGGATGCAGCTTGGGTCGGATGTTCTATCAACTGCCCGGCATTATTCCAATGTGCTGTTCAACATCATGCGCGGGGGCTTATTCGACGAGGAGTACATCATTCATAGATCCGAATTGCTGGAACATGTTCGGCACGCTAATCATACAGTTTTCTTGCGAAACAGGGCCTTTTGGGATGGATTGGAACCCGAATCTGAACTCGGAGTTCTGTTAGCCAAAGCTCGTGAAAATGGCGATCCGGATGTGATCCGTTTGTGTTACGAGTATTTACCGCTCTACTTTAGCCGCCGACACGGAGACCCCAGCAGGCCATGGAACTATTTTTCCATAGAGACCCGCGATGCACAGGGGAACAAATTGAGAAACTATGAAGGCAATTGGCGCGATATATTTCAGAATTGGGAAGCCCTTGCCTACAGTTTCCCGGAATTTACGGAAAGCTTTGTGGTCCGTTTCTTAAATGCGTCCACATTAGATGGATACAATCCATATCGCATATCGAAAGATGGAATAGACTGGGAAGTGGAAGAGGAGGATGATCCCTGGTCCTACATTGGTTATTGGGGGGATCATCAAATAATCTACTTCCTCAAATTATTTGAGCTTAGCACTCGATTTCACCCAGATCGATTGCTGCACTTGTTGAACAAGCCATTTTTCGTGTATGCTAATGTGCCCTATCGCATACGCAGCTATCACGATCTTGTTCAGGATCCGCGGAATACGATCCTCTTCGATCGGGATCTCGATCATCTGATCCGTGCGCGGGTGGAACAAGTGGGGGCCGATGGCAAACTCGTTTGGGATGAAGATGGAGAACCCTTGCGAGCCAATTTGGGGGAGAAACTGATGGTGATGCTCTGTGCGAAGCTCAGCAACTTCATTCCAAGGGCCGGAATCTGGCTGAATACCCAAAGGCCGGAGTGGAACGATGCGAACAATGCGCTGGTTGGGAATGGTGTGTCTGTGGTGACGCTTTGTTACCTGCGCAGGTTTGTAAAACAATTGTTTCAGTTCCTGCGCGATTCCGGTACAGAAACCATTGCATTCAACCGACCCGTTGCGCAAATGATCGTTGCTTTGGAAGAGGTGTTTGCGCGCCATATTGGTCTGCTGGCAGAACATATGGATGATCGTGCACGCCGGGTTATGGTGGATGATCTTGGGGCGGTCGGAGAACAATATCGCGCCCTGGCCTATGCCGGTTTAACTGGAAGGGTAGATGAGATACGCATCGAAAAAATACTGTCGCTTCTGGAACTGGTTTTGAGGTTCTGCGACGATACGATACAGCACAATAAACGCAAAGACGGGCTCTATCATTCCTATAACCTACTCAGTTTGCAGGGGGAAAAGGCCGCGGTAAGGCATTTATATGAAATGTTGGAAGGTCAGGTCGCTGTTCTGAGTTCGGGATTATTATCGGCTGAAGAGTCGCTCTATTTACTGGATAGCTTGAAATCAAGTGCCATGTACCGTCCGGATCAGTACAGTTACATGTTGTATCCGAACCGTAGGCTTCCTGGTATGCTCGAGAAAAACACCATACCCATGGAGTTTTCAGAAACATGCCCTTTGTTGGAACAACTGGCTGAAGCCGGAGATGTACGATTGGTAGAGCGCGATGAGAACGGGATATTCCACTTCAGTGCCGGCATCCACAATGCGGATGATATACGTCTTACGTTGGAAACGCTCGAACAGGAGGGTTGGACACGACAGGTTTTCGACCATGGGGAGAAGGTGGTGGAGCTTTTCGAACAGATGTTCGATCACAGCGCGTTCACCGGGAGATCGGGTACGTTTTTCGGTTATGAAGGCCTGGGTTCCATCTATTGGCATATGGTCTCCAAACTATTACTGGCCGTTCAGGAAACCATTCACCGTGCCGAACGACAAGGTATAAACCCTGAAATATTCGGACGTTTGGTAGAACATTACTACGAAATTAGAGCAGGCATCGGTGTGAATAAAACACCGGAATTGTACGGTGCATTCCCTACAGATGCCTATTCCCATACGCCAATGCATGCGGGTGCTCAACAACCCGGTATGACCGGACAGGTAAAAGAAGACGTGATCAATCGCTGGGCAGAATTGGGGATTCATATTGAAAAAGGTTGTCTGCAATTCGATCCCAGAATACTTCGAAAGAAGGAATTTCTCGAGGCGCCGTCGCAATTCAGCTATTACTCATTAGGCTCTGAATGGAGAACAATGCTTGTGGAGTCCGGAAGTCTTGCCTTTACGTTTTGTCAGACGCCAATCGTTTACAAGCAGTCTGAACGATCCTATATTGTGTTGCATGAGCCGGGAGGTGAGGAGCGGAGTATAGAGGGTAATGCGTTGAACGAGGCAGATTCCCGGAGCATATTCCTCCGAAACGGGCAAATTGAATGGGTGGAAGTACATTGCGCTCCGCATCTGTAAGCAGCTGAGCACAGGAATAGCCTTTTGGATTGGGAAATCCGGGCACAAAAAAAGGCCACCTGAAAAGATGGCCTTTCGTATTATGTAGCGACGTGAATTATTCGATCACAATTCGCTGAGTGAAGATATTACCGTCGCTCTTCATGTTCACGAAGTAGATTCCAGATTTCAATTCGCTCACATCCAGGGAATGAGTTAATTGATCCGCTCCCAAGTCCTCGGTGCGTACTGTTCTTCCGTGAATGTCGCAGATCTCCACCTTGGCGATACCTGCGCTGAACGAGTTGAGGTCGATGTTGAGCGTTGAAGTTGCCGGATTCGGATAAACTCGTATACCCTTCTGAGCGGCATCGCTTACGCTTCCGGTGGCATCTTTGCTGAAGTAAACGTTGTCGATGTAAACAGTTGGAATTCCGCGGGTTTCAGCAACGAAGATGAATTGTGCCAGTTTGCTGCGGTTGGTAAGTCCTGTAAAATCCGACATCGCGATCTTGTAATCGATCCACTCGCCTTTAGCCGGCGCGTCGAAAGTGAGTTCGTGTTCTGTATCATCGCCACCTGCATAACCGCCATCGGCACCCCAGTCAACTAATTTGACCTTGAAGGCACTGAAAGTTGGGCTGAATACAGAGATGTGGAAATAATCCATCTCGCTCGCATCGATCAGATTTGCACCAACTGCTTCAACACCGATAACACCAACGGCTGAGTATTTCTTCACGTTGTTGCCATCGATCTGTATATCTTCCAGAGTAGCTGTAGACCAAGGGGTTCTCCAGGTGTCCACAGTAACATCGGTGTACTTGTCGCAGAACATCGAAATAACATCGGCGGCATCGGCTGTTGGGTCTGCAGCAGCTGCTGTTGGCATGGCATCAGCCGGACGTTTGCTGAAGTAGATGTTGTCGATGTAAACGGTGGCAGTCCCAAATGGTTCAGCAACCAGGATATACTGAGCCATGTGCGCCTTACCGGTAAGACCTGTGAAGAAGGTCAAAGGAATTTGGTAATTGATCCACTCATTTTTGTTGTCGTTCGTTCCCAGAACCAGTTCATGTTCCGAATCGTCGCCACCCATATTGGCAGGACTGTAGATCCCGTCTGCACCAAAATCAACCAATTTGATCTTGAAAACAGACGCATCAGAGGTCCACAGGTCGAAATTGATGTGCGTCATTTCAGAAGCATCGATCAGGTTTGCACCTGTAGTTTCAATGCCGACAACACCCATATCATAGTATTTCTTCATGGCGTTGCCATCGATGGTTGTGTCGGTGAGCTTACCGGACGACCAATCCGTTCTCCAGGAGTTTACACCAACATTGGTATATGCACCGCTGAACAGGGAGATCACATTCGAGTCCGCATCCATAGGATCCGGAGCTCCGGTAGTAGGTGCCTGAGCAAAACCCATACTTGCAAGGGCCATCAGGCTGAATAGAGTAACTGTCTTTTTCATTCTTTTCCTTTTAAAAGTTCATCAAATAAACAACAAAAAACTTAAAGTACAAATTACTATAAGTTAATTTTTGAAACAGTTGGTCGATAAAAGGTCCGGATTGACCGGATCTGACACATTTATCCAGCCGCACTATTGGCAGTGTATCCACATTTCGCTGATCGGTTCTGATCGCCTCGATCAGAACCTGACCCCTAAATTCAATGTTCCCACGTAAAATGGTCTTTCGCCTTCAAAGTCCACGATCGGGTGTGGATTGCTCTGGGCGGCCAGGTAGAACATACCGTGTTGTGAACTGAGATACGGTGTTATTTTCTTCCCATCTTTCTTTTCGATCGTTTTGAATTCATAGCGGTATCCCGCAAGGAAGCCCACTTCATAATCCCAACTGTTGTAGTTTTTTCCATCGATCGCGTTGTTTCTGTTGAAACCGGGTCCAAAGGCCTGATAGAGTTCCAGATGTAGCCTTTCCCAGATGAATTGCCTGTAGCCAAAGGTTAAGGCATAATTGGAAAAATCGCCTTCTCTTTCCCTGAATTCAAACGGACGAATGTGAAATCCCAAATAGACATCCCCCGCAAGTTGATCCGTCCGCCAGGTTTCGTAAGTAACCTGACCTTTGTAAATGTTCCCCGGGAAGATCGGCCATAGCAGGTTGAGTTCAACACCCCATTTGGGTGAGTAGGTGTCGTCCGGAGAGTTCTGGGCTGAAACCTGCGTTAAGAAACCAAGTAGAATGATAATGAGGCTTAGTTTTTTCATCTCTTAAAAGTTTGTTCTTTTCAGGAGACAAAAGTGCGATGACCGCTGTGTTCGGGTGATTGACTTTGGTTAAGAAATCACCGAGTGCTGAGTCTTTTTCGGATGCGACTCAAACTCTCCGGGCTTATACCCAAGTAGGAGGCCACCATGTATTGCGGAATTTCCTGAAGGAGTTTGGAGTTTTTAGACTGCAGCTGCATGTAACGTTCCTCAGGGGTTTGACTGAGCAGATTATCAAGTCGGTTGGTGACCATGAGGTACAGGCGCTCAGCCATAAGTCGACCGAGTCGATCGATCAGCGGGAATTGATCGTATAATTTGAGGAGTGCCTCGCGTTTCAATCGGTAATAGGAGCCATCCGTGAGTGCCTGAATGTAATGATCGGAGGCCTGCCCCGACAGAAAGCTTCTGTAATTGCTGAGGAAATCTCCGGAGAACCAGAATGCCGTTACCTTTTCTGTTCCATCTTTGACCTGAAAGAAACGGATGACCCCTGATTCGATGAAACCAATGAAATCGCAGGCTCGACCTTCGCTTAAAAGTTCCTCCTCTTTTTGAAAGGTCATCCGTTCAAAGCAACTTTCAAATGCCTTCCATTCCGTATCCGGCAGGGGCTGTAGGGAATCGAAAAAGGCCTTGATCCTTGTTTTCATTTACAGACCGCTAAAATACATTGAAGGGAACATTGGTTTTGGGAGAAAGCGGTTGAACGCAGTTTACTCCCTTCCGGAACAAGCAGGTATTGTTTCGCAAACTCAATCCCACATTTGGCAAATCACAAGCAGTATGCCTACCAGCAAATATGACTGATGAAGCCTGTTTTGCGGCTCGTATTCGGACAGTTTTGAGCTGCAAAACGCAATTTGATATGCTCACAGGTAAAATAGGGCTCATAGTTCAGAACATTTGGGTTCAAAATGGAGTCGGATTCCACGACCGAATCCAACTCATACGCATGGCCTTATTGTGTGGAATCTTCAAGTTCAACTTTTTGAGCATATTTCCGGCTCCATTTCGAAATAAGTGGCGTGAATACCACAGTTGGGAGGAGCCAAAATAAGATCCCGGGTATTTGATCCGGGAAATAGCGTGCATTGACCACGAGGAATGCCGTTAGGGAGGCAATAAATGCACCGGTCATGCGCTGAAGGTGCGTGAGCAGCCCGTAAGCTCGACCGGATCGTCCCGTAAAGTTGAGGAAATCCTGCCTCACCATGAGTAGGCCGATGATTCCGAAGGTTAGGAAAACCAGACCGAACAGATTTGATCTGAAAAGCGCATAAAGGCCCGAACCGATCAATACCATACCCGTAATGAACATGAGCCCGCAGAGGGTCCATTCGAGGGGCAAGGAGCCGGATAGTGGCACGGTTCGATGTTTTAGGTAACGTTTCCCGGAAATAACCATGTACAACGTGAAAATGCCGATCATGAAAAGGAAGTTGTTTTCGTGAATTCGAGAAAGAATAAGTGCTGAAGTTCCAGCCAGGAGCATCGAAAAATAGAATATTCGGCCGACCGTTTTATGTCTCACGCCACCCTTGCGCCCGAGGATATTGAGTGTTCCGGTAATCAGTCCTGCGGAACCACCAACTATGTGAAGAAACAGAAGGGAATTGACAAGGTAATTCATTATGTAATGGTAAACTGCTCAAAGAGCATCGTTGTGTTGAACTTCAGCTCGACAGTTCGAAGTTACATCAATGAATGCTTCGATCGGACTGATCAGCTCAAGACAGTTCATTCGAATGTTTGATCCTATGTGTCTGGAAGGTATTGGAGTATTGCTTAACCGGCTAATTGCTTTTTCATCATATTCAGGAATTCCACGTCTGAAGTTGTTTTTCGTTTTTCCAGGAGGAATTCTGCGTCGGCACGAGCCCTGTATCTCAATTTATCTGTTCCGTCGGTAACTGCCTCAAAGATCACCCGAGCCACGAGTTCGGGTGGAGATACGATGTTTTCCGGGTTTTGCCATTGCTTGAAAAGGGCTTTGATAAGTGGTTGATAATCCGGGACATTTCCGGCTTGAAAATCGAAGGAGCGACTTCCAAAATCGGTTGAAATGAAACCCGGCTGAATGATCTTCACTTTAACACCTATTTGTGCCATTTCATAATACAGTGATTCGGAGATGCCTTCAACGGCGAACTTTGTGCCGTGATAGAGCGAACCTAAAGCAAAGGTCATTTGTCCGCCGATGGAGGAAATATTAACCAAAACTCCATCCTTGTTTTCCCGGAAGTGGGGGATGATGGCCCTACTCACATCCAATAGACCAATTACGTTCGTATTGAACTGTCTGATGATATTTTCACGTGGGAATGTTTCCAAAGGACCATAAGCGCCATAACCGGCGTTGTTGAGTAATGCATCAATTCTTCCAAATCTCTGAATCCCATTTTTTAGAGCTTGATCGATTGATTCTTTATCGAGCACATCAAGTCGTTCTAATTGAACATTCTTCTTTGTGCGGAGCTCTGTTTCCATTTCAGGAGAGCGCATAGTAACAATTACATTCCAACCCTGTTGTTGGAAATGCCGGGCAGTGGCTTTCCCTATTCCACTGCTTGCACCGGTGATCAAAATTGTTTTAGTCATTTTAATCTTTGTTTAGTTTTAAAAGATCTGCCACACCATTGGCGGTATACACGCCTTTAGTAGTTTGATGGAGGGTGTTGTTATAACTTTCAATCGCTGCTTTTAATCCTGAAAAATCAACAACTGTTCGGTACGGTTTCTCTCCAAAAGGGGTGTCTATCAGTTCTGCCACCGCTTCGGCGACACGTTCCGGTTTTTGCTCAGGAATCGTCTCAATGTACTCCACATATGATTGCAATGAAGCATATGGAAGATCGGCCATCTCACCATATTCCTTTGCTCGTTCTTCGTCGGCCGGTCTTATCATGGCACCCATGAATGCGGTGGGCATCCCTCCGGGCTCAATAATACACGACTCAATTCCAAACCCTGCTAATTCAGCCCTGTAACCATCGGCCAAAGACTCGAGCGCGTATTTGGAAGCTGAGTAAGCCGCCAGAAAAGGAGTCGTGATCCGTCCTATACAGCTTGATGTGTGAATAATTGAGCCTTTTCCCTGTTTCCTCAGGTGGGGCAGAACCGCACGCATCAATCGCTGAACTCCGAACACGTTGACATCAAATACATTTTGCAGATCCTCTGCCGTGAAGCACTCCAAAACGCCATTGGCTCCTATTCCCGCATTGCTAAATACGGTATCCAAACCACCCATCATCTCTATGGTCGAATTGACGCCTGAGATAACGCTTTCTTCATTTGTTAAATCCATCTCTACCAAGCCTACTCCCGCCGCCTGGAGTCGTTTAGCCAGTTCCGCATTCCTTCCATCCAAAGTGCGCATGGTACCTACCACACCATGTCCTTTTTCAACGAGTTGAATGCATGCCAATTGACCAAAAGAACCGCTGGCACCGGTCACTAAAATTTTGTGTTTCATCGTTTTATTTATTGAATGTTTGATGAAACAAAAGTCCTGGTGTTCAAATAGGTAGTTTAACACGAATAGCGGAATGTTGAACACAATATCCCGAAGATTCAGAAACCGATCGAGTTAGATCCGACTCAATTGAGCTGTCGGTATTCAACAGGGGTTTTACCGGTTTTTTGCTTAAAGAGTCTTCCGAAATAATGCGGATAGTTAAAGCCAAGGGTATATGCAATTCCACTAATTGAGTCGGAAGAATGAATGAGCAGGTCTTTGGCTTTTTCAATGAGAAAATCATTGATGTGGTCTTTAGCGGAACGACCGGTGAATTTCGTGAGCAGATCGCTGAGGTAGCTTGCCGAAAGATTGCATTTTTCAGCTAAATATTGAATGCTGGGCTGTCCTTTTTCGATGAGGTCATTATCCAGATAATAGTTCTTTAAAAGCGACTCCACGTGAGAAACAATATCCTGGTTAGAAGCAGATCGGGTATTGAATTGTCTTTCATAGAATCGCATAGAGTAATTCAGGAGCAATTCAATATTTGAAACGAGGACTTGCTGACTGTGATTATCGATGCGTTCATTGATCTCGTCTTCGATCAGCGCGATGATTTGATTCAGGGTTTGTTGTTCTTGTGAGGAGAGATGAAGAGCTTCATGGACCTCGTAATTGAAGAAAGTATACGTGTCAATTTTCGCGCCGAGGTTGGTTTTACGTATAAGATCTGGATGGAAATACAGCATCCAACCTTTGACCTGATCGATCTCCTGAGGTTTCTTGACTGTGATGATCTGGTTTGGACCAGTAAAAATGAGAACCCCATCGTCAAAATCGTAGGTATTGCGTCCGTAGTCGATGCCACAATTGGAGTCCTTCAGGGCGATGCAATAGAGATCAGATGAGAACCGCTTTCCGACGGTTTCCTCTCCATAAGCCAATTTCCGGGTGTCAAGAATGGTGATCAGGGGATGCGTGGGCTTTCCGGCTCTGAAAACAGCTGAAATTTCTGTAATTGATTTGGAGTGAATAACCGGATCGTTCATTTTGATGCTCTGTACAAAGCTATGGCAATGGCTGTTCGGGTTCTAACACAAATCGCGGAAAGGTGAGCACGGAATGCGGAGGACTTCCACCTTCGCATTTAATACGGCGGACAAATTTCTGTGTCCTGAAAAACTGCTAATAAAAAAAAAACCCGCATAACTGCGGGTTTTTGTCAAGCGCCCCCACCAGGACTTGAACCTGGGACCTGCGGATTAACAGTCCGTCGCTCTAACCAACTGAGCTATGGAGGCGTATGTCGCTCCAACCATCCCGATTTTCAATCGGGAGAGCTATGGAGGCGTATGTCGCTCCAACCATCCCGATTTTCAATCGGGAGAGCTATGGAGGCGTATGTTGCTCCAACCATCCCGATTTTCAATCGGGAGAGCTATGGAGGCGTATGTTGCTCCAACCATCCCGATTTTCAATCGGGATGGAGGCCAATATCTTCAACATTTTTACCGGTTGTTGGTCCAGTCGCTCCAACCATCCCGATTTTCAATCGGGATGGAGGTCAATATCTTCAACATTTTTACTGGTTGTTGATCCAGTCGCTCCAACCATCCCGATTTTCAATCGGGATGGAGGCCAATATCTTCAACATTTTTACTGGTTGTTGGTCCAGTTGCTCCAACCATCCCGATTTTCAATCGGGATGGAGGCCAATATCTTCAACATTTTTGCTGGTTGTTGATCCAGTCGCTCCAAGCATCCCGATATGAAATCGAAAGAGCTATAGAGGCAAATATCTTTCAACGTTTTGTCTGGTTGTTGATCCAGTCGCGCCAACCATACCATTTTCAATCGGGATGGAGGCGTTTCCTAAATAGGTGTGCAAAAATAGTAGTTTGGTAATATTCAGCAATAGTTCTGAAAAAAAAATCGGACAAGAGCTTAACACCTTTCGGATGGGGCAGATTTATCGCAACTTTGCCGCTAAATCGCATACCATGAGTTTACTAGTGATAGGCAGTGTGGCCTTTGATGCCATAGAAACGCCATTTGGCAAATCGGACCGCATAATTGGGGGAGCGGCTACCTATATTTCATTGGCTGCCAGCTACTTCAGCAATAAGATCAATCTGGTTTCCGTAGTTGGAGGCGATTTCCCTGTAACGAGCATTCAAATGCTTGAGAAACGCGGGATCAATACCAAGGGTTTGCAAATTTTGGATGACGAAAAATCCTTTTTCTGGAGTGGGCGCTATAACAACGACATGAATACGCGCACAACTTTGGTCACGGAATTGAATGTTCTGGGAACTTTTGACCCTATTATTCCGGAGGCGTATCAGAACTGCGAGTATTTGATGCTCGGTAATTTGAGTCCGGAGGTGCAATTGAAGGTCATGGAGCGCATTCGGAACCGCCCAAAGTTGGTTGCTATGGATACCATGAATTTCTGGATGGACGTTGCGTTGGATGATCTGAAAAAGGCTCTGAAGAAGATTGATGTATTGATCATAAACGACGAGGAAGCGCGCATTCTAAGTAAGGAGTACAGTTTGGTGAAGGCCAGTCGTGTTATTCGGGAAATGGGTCCGCGCTACCTGATCATCAAGAAGGGGGAACATGGGGCCTTGCTGTTCTACGGCTCCAGGGTTTATTTCGCTCCGGCACTTCCACTTGAGGATGTATTCGATCCAACAGGTGCGGGCGACACGTTTGCAGGTGGATTTATGGGCTATTTGGCGCAAAGCGGACGTGTTGATTTTGACAACATGAAGCGGGCCGTGATCTTTGGATCGGCTATGGCCTCGTTTTGTGTGGAGAAGTTCGGAACAGCGCGCATTGAGAATCTGCGCGAGGAGGAAATTCTTCAACGTGTGAACGCATTCATAGACCTGAGTCAGGTCGATATCGATCTCACCGCATAATTTCGTTTTCGAATTGTGCCGACCGACCGAATCTGGAAACCACTTATCGAAATTGATAGCGAGGAGCTCCGTGTATTAGCCGAGCGATTCAAGGTGAGTCCGCTCATCGCCTTGCTAATGTATCAAAGCGGAATTAGCAGCATAGAGGAGGCCCGATTATTCTTTAACCCGGATGTTCGAGCGTTACATGACCCCTTTGCCATGAAGGATATGGAAAGGGCGGTGGAAAGGATCGGTCGCGCCCGGAAGTTCAAAGAGCGGGTTCGGGTATACGGAGATTATGATGTGGACGGAACCACGAGTGTCGCCGTGGTATACCATTTTCTTTCCGCTTTCTTTCCGGAAATTGATTATTACATCCCTGATCGCGAAAAAGAGGGTTATGGTATTTCAGCAGCAGGTATTGCCGATGCTATAGAGAACGGGGTTAAACTCCTTATAGCCCTGGATTGTGGCATACGTTCGGTTGAACTGATCAGAAAGGCGGCGGAACATGGTTTAGATGTAATTGTATGCGATCATCATATTCCCGGATCGGAACTACCTCCTGCTGTAGCGATCCTGAACCCAAAACAGGCCGATTGCAGTTATCCCTTCAAAGAACTCTCCGGATGCGGTATCGGGTGGAAACTGGTGCAGGCGTTATGTGAAGTTTGGAAACTGCCGGAAGAGCGCTATATGAGCTATGTGGACATGGTGGCAGTGAGTATAGCCTCCGATCTCGTATCAATGACAGGTGAGAACCGGGTGATCACAGCGCTGGGGATACAAAAACTGAAAGAGTCACCTTCCCGTGGCCTGGGTATCATCATCGATCATTTCATACGTGGGAAAGATGGATCATTGGAACTCGATGTTACCAAGATCGTTTTTTGGATAGGTCCACGTATCAATGCAGCGGGTCGATTAGCCGATGCGAAAACAGCGGTGCGTTTATTACTTGCCGAAGCTGAGGAAGAGGCTGCAGAACTGGCCAATGACCTGAATGCATACAATCTTGAAAGGAAAGAGCTCGACAAGGTGATCACCCAAGATGCTATTCGGCAGATCGAGTCGGAGCTGAATTTCAGGGAGCGATACACTACCGTGGTTCGGGGAGCGGATTGGCATAAAGGCGTGGTTGGTATCGTGGCGAGTCGCTTGATCGAGTCGTATTACCGACCAACGATCGTACTTACAGAGTCGGATGGCAAGTTGGTTGGATCCGCCCGTTCCATTCCGGGTTTCAATATCCATGATGCGCTGTGCGAATGTTCAGATCACCTGATTCAATTTGGAGGGCATGCTTTTGCGGCGGGCATGAAACTGGATCCGGAGCGATACCCGGACTTTCGAAAGGCCTTTGAGGATGTGGCTGTACGCAGTTTGACAAGGGATCAATTAGTGCCGGTATTGCGTTACCATGCCGAGATTCCCCTATCTATACTGAATGAGCGTTTTGTGAACAATCTGAATCGGTTCGGACCGTTTGGTCCGGATCATCAACAGCCGATGTTCCTTACCCGTGGTGTAATGGATACCGGTCAGGCCCGGACCATGGGAGGCGATCATGAGCATTTGCGCTTGAATCTGGTATCGAAACCCGGAGAGGCAGCCATCCCTGCCGTGGGCTTTGGGCTCGGGCATTGGTATGATGTGGTGAAGACCGGTGCGCCAATCCACATACTTTATCACGTGGAGATGTCAGAGTTTCGGGGCGACAGGTACGTTCAACTCATGCTGGTCGATATCAAGGCAGTGTAGCGCTAGTCTTCCGGATCGGAAGGGTAGGAGTAAAAGTCTTTCCACATCGCTCCCAGTTGTTTCAGCCACGCTATTTCTCTCGGGTTTTTCCCGGGTTGGTAGAGTATGTTCCCGTGAAGTTCTTCGGGCATGAACTCCTGGGGTACGAAATTTCCTTGGAATTGATGAGCGTATTGATAACCTGCTCCGTATGCCAGGTCCTTCATGAGTTTGGTGGGGGCATTTCGAAGATGTAATGGAACCGGCAGGCTTCCGGTATCGCTCACTGTTTTTTGAGCCTGACCGATAGCAGCATATGCGGTATTGCTTTTAGGTGAGCAAGCCAGGTAGATCGTGATCTGGGAAAGGATTATCCTCGATTCGGGATAGCCGATCATTTGCACGGCCTGCATGGCACTCGTAGCTAATGCCAATGCCGTTGGATTTGCGTTACCAATATCTTCGGAAGAGAGGATAAGCAGACGCCGGGCTATGAATACCGGATCTTCGCCGCCCTCTATCATTCGGGCGAGCCAATACAAGGCGGCGTTCGGATCGCTGCCACGAACCGATTTGATGAATGCCGAAATGATGTCGTAATGCTCCTCGCCGGCCTTATCGTACCGCAGCATGCGCTTTTGAATGGTATTGCGCACCAACTCATTGGTGATCCGGATCGGCTCCGAATCGGCTTGCAGCACAACTTGTTCCAAATTGTTGAGCAATCTGCGCGCATCGCCGCCTGATGCGAGTAAAAGGGCATCGGTTTCGACAAGTTCGATTTGTTTCAATTTGAGCCAATCGTCGGTATGAACGGCGCGATCGAGTACTTCGAGCAGGGCGCTATCTTCGAGTTGGCGAAGTACGAAAACTTCTGACCTGGAAAGTAGTGCGGCATTTACTTCGAAGGAAGGATTTTCGGTAGTGGCTCCCACGAGGGTGATGGTCCCGTTCTCCACGGCTTTGAGCAATGAGTCTTGCTGCGATTTATTGAATCGATGGATCTCGTCGATGAACAAAACGGCTTGTGATTGTCCCATAAATCGGGTGCGTTCTGCCTTCTCGATAAGCTCGCGAACTTGTTTGACGCCTGCATCTGTCGCGCTGAGATTGTAGAAAGGTCTTTTCAGTGTATTGGCCATGATGCGGGCCAGGGTTGTTTTACCCACACCGGGTGGACCCCAAAGGATCATAGATGGTATCTTGCCCGATTCGATGGACTTCCGCAAAGGTTTCCCGGGGCCAAGAATATGTTCCTGACCGATGTAGTCGTCCAGTTTCTGGGGTCGGACCCTTTCGGCAAGTGGAGTATGGGGCATCATATGGGGTTTATATCAAAACAAAAAAAGGGATAACACCGTGGAGTTATCCCTTTTTCATTGGTTATAGATTCCTAAAGCGGATCGGCAACAACCTCTGCTTTGACCTTAACGGTACATGTAACTTCTTCGTCAACGGCTTTCCATGTGGTTACGCTACCGGAGAATGTGATGATCTCCTCGCGCAGTAATTCAATCAGATCTACGTCGGCAGGTGCAATTTCGAGAACTGTGACTGCAGCCCGGTTATTGTTTACCTCACCCAATAGGATCGGAGTGGACATGGATGGGATCTTGGCAAAGATCTCGGCACGTTCAACGGCTTCAAAAGTTACGCCCTGTGGTGCAACGATCGTAATGGTGATCTCTTTGGCTTTGGCCGATTTGATCTTGTCGATGCTGGCTCCGTGTTTATCCATTTCTTCCTTCAGATTACTGGTGATCTGAGTTTCATCGAATTGGTAAGTTCCAGCATCGGCTTGTGGAGATAATTTCAGAGTTGCCTCGGCAAGCTCCATGTTAAAGCGCACTTCCAAAATATCCTCCGGACAACCGAGAAAACCCAGGAGCGGGAGAAGAAGTACAACAACTGCTATACGTTTCATAAAATAGGGATTTCATTCAAAGTTAAAGAATTGAGTGAATATCCTTGACTGGTGGATGCCTTTTTCCACACAAAGTGTAATAAACTGGGACAAGATAGTCCCTACCTTTGCCCCCTTTCATGGGAAAGAAGAATAAGCTCCTGAAGTTTGCAGAGATCAACACCTTTTCGAATGTGTATCAGCACGACGAAAGCATGAAGGGCCATTGGGTTGATGCATTCGACAACAGCAGGCCACTTGTACTGGAATTGGCATGCGGAAAGGGAGAATACACGCTGGGTTTGGCGGAATTGTATCCGGACAGGAACTATCTGGGTTTAGATGTAAAAGGGAACCGCATCTGGCGAGGGGCTAAAACAGGTTTGGAGAAGGGTCTGGCTAATGCGGCCTTCCTGCGTTGCGAGATCACTTCGATCGAGCGGTATTTCGAGCCGGGAGAGGTGGATGAATTATGGATCACATTTCCGGATCCGCAATTGCGGGATGGAAAGGCAAAGCACAGGCTCGTACATCCGCGGTTCCTTGAGAAGTATCGGGTGGTTGCCGGTTCGGGTGCGATATTGAACTTAAAGACCGATTCCGACGAATTTTTCGCGTATGCGCATGAGGTGATCGCCCAGGAGAATCTGGAGATCCTGGAAGACTGCGCCGATGTTTATGCCTGGGAGGAGCGTCCTCCGGAGATGGACATTCGCACTTTTTACGAGGCGATGTGGCTGAAGGAAGGCAAGAAGATCAAATATCTGCGCTTCAGACTTTGAGTGATCCAGGTGGTTCCGGTTTGAGGAATTGCCATAGGTGAGCGATCCCAACTACAAGGGCGCAGCCAATGAGGTTGAACCAGAGGTATTCCACCTTGGTTCCGAATAGTTTCTGCACCTCATCGTCGAAAACGAATAGGGATACAACGCATAATTCAGCAAAAAGGGCTGCTCCAAAAACGGCATCCCCTTTAATGCGTTTGAAGAAGAACGCGACCACGAATACGCCGAGAATAGTTCCATAGAAGAGCGATCCGAGTATGTTGACGGCTTCCACGAGATTTTCCATGAAGTTCACACCGATCGCGAAGAGGATGGCCAGCACGCCCCAGCCGGCAGTCAGTAGTTTCCCCATTCTCAATTGCACCAGATCCGATGAGTTTGGATAATTGGCCCGGTAAAAATCGACCAGGGAGGTCGATCCCAATGCATTTAGTTCGGCGCTTGTGCTACTCATAGCTGCGCTGAAGAGCACGGCCATTATAAGACCGATGAGCCCAATTGGCAAATAATTGAGCACGAATGTGATAAAAACAAAATCGCTTTCTTTTTTCACTTTGCCTGCATATCCACTTCGTGAAATGAGCTCGTTTACGCGTGATTTGAGTGCTGCTTTTTCACTTTCGATCTGTTTCAGGCGTTCCGGACCGTTGTGGTCATCGATCATTGCTTCGCGACTCGCCAGGCTGAGGTTATGATGTTCGTTCCGGAGTTGGGTAAGTTCCTTGTCGTATCCCTGTTCCGCAACATGTTCCAATGCGAGTTGGTCGAAATGCAATGGCGGTTCGTTGAGTTGGTAGAATAGGAATACGAGCACCCCTATGAACAGGATGAAGAACTGCATCGGTATCTTGAGCAAGGCGTTGAAATAGAGGCCGGTATTGATCTCTTTGACCGATCGGCCCGACAGGTAGCGTTGAACCTGTGATTGATCGGTTCCGAAGTACGAAAGCATGAGGAAAGTGCCCCCGATGATTCCGGACCAAACGCTGTACCGTGTGCTCAGATCGAGATCCCAATCGAGCGTTTTGAGTCGGCCATGTATTGCAGCAACATCCAGTGCACGGCCGAAAGGTACGTCGAGCTGAA
This sequence comes from Flavobacteriales bacterium, assembly GCA_020635435.1. GTDB lineage: Bacteria > Bacteroidota > Bacteroidia > NS11-12g > UBA9320 > VMDK01. Next base: position 350,225 of record JACJZU010000001.1, on the reverse strand, counting down.
TGTAGTAAAGCAAAAAGCCGAAAGCGATGAATATGCCTGTGAAGATCACCGCCATTTGTTGCTTGTGGGTTTGAGTAACGGCGGTGGTTCCGCCGGATACAGTGTAAACGATCACGAGCATACCGATCACGAGTATGTTCGCGTATAAGCTCCAGCCCAGGATCTTGGCCAGAATGATGGAGGGTGCGTATATGGTGATCCCAGCTGCCAATCCCCGTTGCAGAAGAAATAGTCCGGCGGCCAGACTTCTCGTTTTTCGGTCGAACCGCTTTTCGAGGTACTCGTATGCGGTATAGACCTTCAGTCTGAAGAACACCGGCACAAAAAAGCGAGCGATGATGATCATGGCGATCGGCAAGCCGAAATAGAATTGCACGAAGGACAGCCCGCTGGTATACCCGAGGCCGGGGGTAGATATAAAGGTGATCGCACTGGCCTGTGTAGCCATGATGGAAAGTCCGATCGCCCACCACGGGGTTGAGCGGCTCGAGGCGAGATATGCTTCCGTACTTCGGTGTCCGCGTGTTTTCCATACCCCGAGGGCGGATATGCCAATCAGTGAGAGAGAAAGGATCAACCAGTCGAACCAATGCATGCGGCGAAGGTAGGGGACTTACTTCATTCCCCGTTTTTTGCGGATCTCTTCGTAAGCATTCTGGAGTTTCTTGAATTTTTCCTCAGCGGCCTGGCGGTGGGTTTCGCCTTCGTTGGCAACTTTATCGGGGTGGTACTTTCGCGCCAGGGCGCGATAGGCTTTCTTGATCTCTTCATCGGTAGCGGAGGTTGGGACTCCGAGCACCTCATAGGGGTCATAGGCCTTGTCGCTGGCATACATGGCCGCGATCGTGTGGAAATCGCGCGGGTTGATATGCAGATAACCGGCTATAGTATGCAATAAAGTGTATTCATTTGGGTGGATATGTCCGTCGGCTTTGGCTATCCCAAATAGATAATGCATCAGGTGTAGGCGCTGGGGATGAGGCATGTGCTGCACTACCTGCATGCTCACCTGGCGCACCGAGACAGGCTTTTTTAGCAATTCGCGCAGAACGAGCATATGCTTTTTGGTGGCCTCGACACCGAATTGCCTTTTGAAGTATTCTTTCACATAATCCAGCTCCACTTTTCTGGGTGTACCATCGGCACGCATCAGCGCCGTGGTATACACCAAAAGGATGGTGGAAAGATCATCGGTGAGCAGTTCTTCGGGGCGCCGATAGGTGCTTTCCCTTTGATCGCCATACTGAGAGGAAACGGACGAGGTGGAGTCGAAGAGGGAGCCCAGTGCAAACCCGATGAGTGCCCCAACCGGTCCACCTGCGAGCCAACCTACGCCGGCGGAGAGCCATTTGAATTTCATATGCGATTGAAGAATTCCGGGTACGTGCGCAGAACTTTGGCGAAGGTGTAGTCCTGAACGGTCAATAGTCGGGGTAATCTGGACCAAATGGCATAATACCGATCCGGATCGTATGCCAGTCGGTTGCCCTTGTTATCATACAGACCTTTCATGCCCTCGTAGGACCCTTTTGGGAAGATGGTGAGGGTGTCGGATTGTCCGGATCTTTTTGTAAGTGTGATGATCGCAACGGGAACCTGAGCCGTGATCGAGTCACGTTTTTCCTTTTCCATCTCCACGAAGCCCTCAAAATTTAGTTTTTCAAACAGATTGAGGTAGCTGCGTATGGCGCCGGCGTTTGGGGAACGGTTGATGGCAATCGGACCGGAGAGATCGAGACTGTCGTTCCGCTGCGTGATACGAAAGGAATTTTCGGGAGTTTGAGGATAATCGATCTGAATGAGTGCTATATCTGCACTTGTTGCCGTGAATACGGAGCGGCTTATCCAGTAGTCGGCATTGAGTTCGTATCGGGAGTTCACGAAACCGGAATGACCGGGTATATCGAGGATCATGGGGTCTTCTGCACCTTCTATCCAGAAATAGGTGCCGAGCAGATCGGGGGTTGTGCCGCCAACATAGTATTCCTTGAAAGGTTTTTCCTCGCCATTTCTGTAGATCTCCGCTTTAGTACCGAGTGCGGCTAGCTGGCTAACGATATTGTCGCGGGCGTTTTGGTGAACCACCCCTTTCACACTGAGCCGGGCCATGGTTTCGTGGAGGAGCAGGTCCACTTGTTTTTGCCAGGCCGGTAGAGAATCGTTCAAGGTCCAGGTGCCATCGGGCTTTTTGTCGAGTAGGATACGTTTCCCGAGTTTGTTGGTCAGAAAGATCCTTGTGACGTTTTCCGGATCGTCGACCTTGAAATCGATCTCACTCGGATTGAGCGTGGAGTCGTTGCCGTTTTGTTTTCGGAGGACGAGATAGCTGAGTGCTGTAACGATAAGCACCAGAATGCCGAGCCATAGGATCTTTTTCATGGTGCAAAGATAGCAGAGCAAAGGTGCTCATCGGTCGCCGATCTATGTCTGAATGGACTCGACACGCAGCCGTGACAAATGTCAAAAAAGTCAATAAAAGATTGCATTTCTATTTTTCCGTAATATTTTAGCGATGTAATTGTGACAAATGTCACCCATGACGCTATCCTGACTTTCTTGTGATGAATCCTTTCGGGTGATTCTAACTGCCTGATTCTTAGAGGTGTCGAAGTGGTGTTTGTTCCACTTTACCTAAAACTGATTAAAACTTTATTGTCTTCTATGAAACGTTCTTTACGCAATTCACTTTTCACGCTATTGGCTTTAGCATTCTCTGTTACCACCGCATGGGCGCAGCTCAGTGGAACGTACACCATTGATCCATCCGGTTCGGGTGGCACGAACTACACATCTTTCTCGGCGGCTGTAAGCGATCTGAACAGCAGTGGTATCAGTGCCGATGTTACCTTCAACGTGGCATCGGGTTCATTCAGCGGAAACATCAGCATCACGGCATTTACGAACAGCGGAGTGTACGATGTGGTGTTCCGGGGTGCCGGCAAAACGAGTACCACCCTGAGTTCCAGCAGTTCTTCAGCTACGGTTACGCTGAACGGCGGCGACAACATCACGTTCCGGGACATGACCATCGCCACTACGGCCTATCAGGCTGTGCGTATTCAGAGCACTTCCGACGATTGTTCGTTTCGGAATTGCGTTTTGGACGGTTATAATATCAGCACCACCAGCAGCACATACAGTACAGTGTATTTGAGTGGGGTACAGGCGCGACGTTTGACCATAGATAGTTGCGATGTGTTGGATGGGTCCTACGCGTTGTATATATATGGGTCTTCCTCCTCGAGTAATTATCTGGAACAATTCACATTGAGCAATTCGGTGGTCAAGGGTTATTACTACCGGGGACTTCACAATTATTACTCGGAAGGGACGCAGATAATCAACAACACCATTCATGGAGGAAATGGGAGCTACAGTTCGGCATATTCCTCGTATTTTTATTTGGTAAGGGGTGGTGCCACCACTCCGGTTCGGATCAACGGGAACAAATTCATCAATTGCGTTGGATCCACTATGTACGCTTCGAGTTGTGACGGGTACAGTAATATTATCCGCAATGAGATGTACAATAATGTGTTCCAGGGCGACCATTCCTACAGTTTCTCCTACACATGTTATATGCCGGGCAGTGATTATTGGAACATCTACCACAACACATTTGCTTCAAATATCTCTTCAACATCTACAGTATACTCTTGTTTCTACAGTTCCGGTTCTTACGTTGATGTACAGAATAATACCTTCATCTCTTCGGGTAATTACTTGTTGTACCTCACGAACACATCCAATGTGAATGAGGACTACAATAATTTCTTCAACTGGTCGGGAACCGGACCGTATTACAGAAACGGGGCATCCGGACCCGGTACCAATTCCGTAAGCGTGAATCAGGGTTGGGCCAGTTTGTCCGACCTCAGCATCAAGGATGGTTGTGTGAATGGGAACAACCTCACGTCGATCGTGGGGACGGATATTGACGGAAACACGAGAAGCAATCCGCCCGATATAGGGGCATATGAGGCCAATTCGGGAAGTAATGATGCAGGGGTTGAGGCTATATTGTCGCCAACTGCTCCGCTGGGATCCGGCACGCAAACGGTCATTGCCCGGATCAAGAATTACGGTTCGAACAGTTTGAGCTCGGTAACACTGAACTACCAGGTTGGATCCGCCTCTGTGGTGAGTCAAACCTTCTCACTCACTTCCAGCCTTGGAGCTTGTGCATCCACAAATCTGACCATGTCCACGGGATTCACCGCTCCAACTTCATGTACCGATTTCAAAGTTTGGACAAGCAGTCCGAACAGTACAACGGATCCGGTGGCCTCCAACGATACGGCTGCCATGCCGATAAGTCAGGCTATGACCGGAACATATACCGTTTACGGAAGCAGTGCGGACTTCAGCAGTCTTGCCGCAGCCTTTGATGTATTGAAGTGTGCCGGTGTTTCAGGCACAGTTACGCTGAAGGTAGCCTCAGGTTCACATACGGAGCAGGTGATGGTGCCTGCCATTCCCGGGGCAAGTTCCTCGAACCGCCTTGTAATTCAGGGTGCCGGGGCTTCCAGTACGAAGATCAGCTTTGCGCAAACAAGTTCGAGTGCACACAGAGCTACCTTGAGTATGGATGGTTGTGCTTTTGTTGAAGTACGGGACATGACGATTGAAGCCAGCGGTAGTTCTTACGGTTGGGCGGCCCAGGTGGCAAACAGCGAAAGTTGTCGCATCGTGAATTGTTCGCTGATCGTACCCACAGTCGGTAGTTCCAACTTCATTCCTCTGGTGGTGGGTGGAACCAGCGGAACTTCACAAACCAGCGGAGGTGTGAATATGAACTTCGCCATCGATAGTAGTTACCTGAGTGGAGGCTACTACGGAATGTATTGCTATGCCTCATCTTCTGGGGATCACAAGAACGTTCGGGTGCACAGCTGCAAAGTCGAGAATTACTACTACTACGGGGTCTATATGTATTATACCAGCGGCATCCAATTCACCAACAACGTAGTGGAGTTTGGTACGTACAACTATCAATATGTATACGGAGTTGCCTGTTTCAATCCGATACAGAATGTGGTAAGTCAATATATTTTCAATAATAATACTATCCGCAGCCATGGATATGGATTGCAGCTGGGCTATATGGTGAATTCCTCTATGCAGCCCGGTCAGATCATAAACAATATGATCGTTGGTGGGAGCAGCAATTATGCAGTATATACGACTGCATCCGGCTCAACCTATCCTTTCCGCAACTGGCAGATCTACCACAACAGTGTGAATTCGAGGGGTGCTGCAACCTATGGCTGGTACATGAGTGGGGTTGACTCTTTTGATTTCAGGAACAACATCATCAATCAAGAGAATGGAGGAACCAATTGTTTGTATAGCACGCTAGCGCCGGATGGGGTAGACCGCATTTCGGATTACAACAATTATTACGGGACGAACGACTTGGTGCGCTATTCCTCCACAACGCTGGATGCGAGCAATTTGAATTCCTCAAGTAATTACGATGCACATTCGGTAACACTCATGACGCCTTTCACGTCCTCATCGGATCTGCACTTGACCGATCCATGTTTCAAGCGAGGCTCGAGTATAGGTGCAGTGTCCACAGATATTGATGGACAAAGCAGATCGAGTCAGCCGCATTTGGGTTGCGATGAGTACCCAACAGGTACCCTTGACATCGGGGTTGCCGAGGTACTTTCTCCAAATGGAAGCGTGACTTCGGGATCACAATCGGTTCAATTCGTAGTTTCCAATTATGGGATCACCGATATTGACTCCTTCGAAGCAACTTACTTGCGAACTGGTGGTTCGGCGGTAACACAGCGTTTCGTGTTGAGCACAGCATTGAAGAGTTGTGAAAAGGATACCCTCACCTTCTCGAGTGGATTCACATTCACGACGGGTTGTGGAGAGATCCGGGTCTGGACATCGAAGCCCAATGGCAGTACGGATAATGTAGCCGGGAACGACTCATCAAGTACGGTAAATTATGGTATTGGTATGGTAGGGACCTACAAAGTTGGCGGAAGCGGTGCCGATTTTGCGACCCTGCAGGATGCATTGGACAAATTGAACTGCGCCGGTGCTGCCGGACATGTGGTCCTGAAGCTTGCTCCGGATACTGTAAGCGGTCCCTGGGTGATCCCTCCATATCAGGGTTTGTCCGCTTCGGCTACCTTAACACTCGATGGCCAAGGGAAGTTCCTGGTTACCAACAATGTAACAACCTCAAGTGCCGATCGCGCCACCTTGATATTTGAGGATGCACAATACACGACCATCCGGGGCATGAAGATCGAATCGGTGAATACCTCGTATGGTTGGGCAGTTCAATTCAAGGGGAACAGTACAATGGCTTGTGGTTTGACGAATTGCGAGATCGTCGTTCCGAGCCAGACCAGCTCAAGTACGACCAATAGCAATGCCGTCGTAATAAGCAATAGCACGACAAGTTATTCGAGCAATGCGAAGTGCGTCGATTGTTTCATCGACAGTTCGATCATTTCAGGGGGTTATTTTGCGATAGTTGGTTATTCCGATGCGGCCAATCCAAGTGAAAGGTTGCGCATCAGCCATTGTACCATAGGTAACTCCTACTACTATGGTATGTATCTCTCCCAATTCAGTGGAACACGGATTCAACACAATACGATCTCCAATATCTCGAGTCAGTATGGATATGGTATCAACTTATATAATTACTATTACAACAGTGGTTACTACACCTCGAACAATGAAGCGATCCTGATCACGCATAACCAGGTAACTGCCGGATATCCGCTCTACACTTCCTACACCGGAAATTCTTCAACAGACCCGGGACTGATCGCAAACAATATGTTCTACTCGACCTATTCGAGTGGTATATACTTTAGCGGTACTACATCCGGAAGCGTAACTGACTATTGGAATGTTTATAACAATACGATCTATGTAAATCCCAATTCAACCAGTACAGTTTACGGGATCTATAATTACTATGGGGATTATCACGATACCCGCAACAACATCATCCATATACAATCCGGAAGTTCAAGCTCTTATTGCTACTATGCCTACTATTCCTACAATACGCAAGGACTGGATTATAACAGTTACTACAACAACGCGGGATCTAACCTGATGTACGTTCGGGACGGTACTTCACTCTATTCCGTCAACAGTTCGAATTTGAACTCCTACAGCGGAAGCGGATTTGATGCCAATTCAATAAATGCAATGGCGCCATTCAAGTCGGCTACGGATCTGCATTTGACGGACGCTTGTTTCGAGCGTGGACCATCTTTGGTCAGCGACGACATCGATGGGGACAGCAGAAGCAGTATTGGTCCTCATTTGGGTGCAGACGAGGTGCCGACTGCATCTCTTGATGCCGGTGTGAGTGAAATTCTTTCCCCGACGGGTATTGTATCCTCCGGTACTCAGACAGTTACCGTAGTTGTGAGCAACTATGGTTCTACCTCACTCTCATCTGTAAAAGTACATTATGCCGTTGGAAGCACACTCGACAGTCAGACCTTCACGCTCACGCCAAGTCTGAATGCCTGCGAGCGCGATACCTTGACATTCAGTACCGGATTTTCGCATACCAAGGGTTGCGAGACGATCCGGGCATGGACTTCTTCCCCCAATGGCAATGCAGACGGGCTCGCGATCAACGATAGCAGCAAAGCTGACTTTGGGATACCCATGTCGGGAGCCTATACTATAGGTGGTACGAGCGGAGATTATGCCACTTTCAATGAGGCATTAAATGCTTTGGGTTGTGCCGGAGTGTCCGGGCCGGTGACTTTTAACGTTCTACAGGGCACATACAATGAGCAGATCTCTGTTGGACCGGTTGCAGGCGCATCCAATGCCAACTGGATCACTTTCCAAAGTGCGGCATCCAATTCCAAGAACCCGCTGATGCGCTATGAATCCATGAGTACGTCGGATAACTACATCGTCGACTTCAACGGTGCCGCCTTTATCACGTTTGATGGGATCGATATGGAGAACAAGGGAAGTTCCTATTCTCAGGTGATCAATTTCTCCAATTCCAATAAGCGGATCATGATCATGAATGCTCTGTTGCAATCCAACATTTCATCGAGTGCCTACACGATCAATAACCCTTCTGGTACCGGGATAAACGACAGTATCGTGATCAAAGGCAACACCATCAAAGATGGATATATGGGTATCTATTGTTACGGTCAGAGCAGTTCGGTGACCTTCATGGACCAGGACTGGCGGATCGAGAACAATATCTTCGAGAACTGCGGCTACTATAATATGTATTGCTACTACCAGAATAATATGGTTGTAGTAGGGAACACGTTCAATTGCCGTCCGAGTTCAACCTATTATGCCATGTTGCTTCGCTATTGCGATGGAGCTATGCGTATCACTGAGAATCACATCAGTGGGCAGACCTATGGCTACGGCATAAGCCAGTATTATTGTGACGCATCCTCGGCAAATCCGGCAATAATCGCAAACAACTTCATTTCCATTGGAAATGGAACTTCCAATGCCTATTCCGGAATTCAGTCCTATTACAACAGCTATCAGAAATACTATCACAACAGTATCCGAACTCATGCGAGTTCCGGTTATACTACCAGTACAACTGCCGCATCGGTAGCATTTGGGTATTCTAGTTCTAGCTATGCAGGAAATGAATTTATAAACAACAACGTAGTTAATGCAGGAGGAGGATACATTGTATATCAACTCTCTAGCACCTATACTTACCTCAATTCCGACTACAATAATTTCTACAGTACAGGTTCAGGAAATATCTTCCAGTCGAACTCGAACAACTACACCACCTTGTCCGGATTTGCCGGGTATACCGGTTCGGATGCGAACAGTTACAATGTAGACCCCAAGTATTACAGTGCAACGGACCTTCACGCCCTTACATCTGTTCTCGATTCTGCGGGTACCTCATTGAGCGCGGTAACAATTGATATTGATGGAGAGTCGCGAAGAAGCAGCAACCCATCCATTGGGGCGGATGAATATACTGCCGTTGACAATGACGCAGGTGTAACTGCCTTCCTGATGCCAGAGATCATCTGCTCGAGCAATACGGCCATGGTTCGTATTCAGAACTTTGGTAACCTGAATCTGCAATCCGTAACGATCAATTGGAGTGTGGATGGTGTAGCACAATCTTCTGTCTCCTGGACCGGGAATATCGCACAGGGTTCAACGGCCGAGGTAAGTTTGGGAACTTTCACAGTTGGTTCAGGAACCGGACCGGTCAACCTAATGGCTTGGACTTCCTCACCGAACAGTCAAACAGACCCGATCGCCAAGAACGATACAAACTCGACCGATGTGAACCGCGGAATCAGTGGCACATTTACGATCGCGCCAAGCGGCGGGGATTTCACCACTTTCAATGATGCCCTAGCTCATGTTCAGAGTCGTGGTGTTTGCGGACATGTGATCTTCGATGTGAAGGAAGGTACCTATACGGAGAATCTGGACATCACCCGAATTATGGGTAGTAGTCCTTCCAGTACCATCACATTCCGTTCGGCAAGTACAAATACCAACATGCCGGTATTACAATTCGCCAGTACAAATTCGGCCAACTACTTTGTAGTGCGTTTCAACAGTTGCGATAACATCATCTTCGATGGCATTCATGTGCGCAATACCGGTACAAATCCTTCTTACGGGTCTGCATTTGCCGGTTATCGTTCAGAGATGAACATGCCTCACAATATCACGATCCGCAATTGTAGGATCGAAGCGGTTGAATCAACCACTACTTTGAGCGTTTACAATGCCGCGATCAATTTCTACGGTGGTTTGAATGCATATGGTTATCACGCAGCGCACGACATCCTCATCGAGAAGAACGAGATATTGAATGGTGCGTACAGTGGAGTTTGGTTCTACAGTACCTCGGGCTCGGAGTGCAAGAATATTCAGATCCAGAAGAACAACATTTCCGGTGCCTATTACACGGGTATCTGGTGTTACTTCTCGGATTCATTGACACTGAACGACAACATGATTTCGATGGGGGCTAACAACACTTCAGGAAGTACTGTGGTGTTGACCTATTCCGATGGACAGATGTCCATTCAGAACAATCAGATCTTTGGTCCGAATACGTCGAATTCGAATACAGCCCTTTTATTGCAGTATTGTGCGTCGACCAGTGGAAAAGAGAGCATTATCGCCAATAATTTCATCAGTTGTCCTTCGACCACCAGTTCAAGTCAAACTGCGGGTAGCTTCCTGTATGGCAGCTATATGAATATTTACCACAACAACTTCTATATAGGTAGTGGTACCGGACTTTCAAGCACAGGATCTGCAGCTTATTTCTATAATACAAGTACGGCAACGGGGTACCTGAACGTCTACAACAATGTGTTCCAGGCTGAAGGCAGTCAGACCATGGCAGCATGGTACAGATTCTCAGCCAATGGGAATACATTGAGAACAGACTACAACAGCTATGATGCGGATTACGTGGCATTTGACAATTCAGCCTATACGGATGTGGCATCCATGTCTGCAATTTCCGGAAACGATTCCAATTCCATCGACGCTAACCCATACTATAACTCGGGCAGCGATCTGCATGTGAATCAAAGTGCATTGTACATGGCGGGTATGCCACTTGGATTTACCAAGGATATCGATGGCGATAGCCGTCCAACCGTACCAACGATCGGAGCGCATGAGATCGCACCGAATGTGAGTGTACTGGCCGTATGGTCCGATACACTTTGTGGTCACGACCGCGCCGATGGTCCGGTTCGAGTTACCCTCCGAAACGATGGGGACATCGATATGCACGATATTCCCGTAAGTTTCCATGTTGATGGCGGTGCGGTAACCACCGAGTTGGTAGCCGGTCCGTTGGGCTTTGGTAAAACAGAGACCTTTACACTAACGTCGAAAGCTGCATTTGCAGGTTATGCCGACTTCATGCTGAAAGCCTGGACAAGCAGTCCGGATACGGATCGCAGCGGAGATACAGCAACCGGAACGGTTCCTTACTGGCCTTATCCGGTGAACAACTTCACACATGCCGATACCTGTTACGGGGATGCGGTTCGCTTTACCAATACAAGTAGTGTTACATCGGGTAGTATAGCTTCTTACAGCTGGAACTTTGGCGATGGCAGCAGCTCAACAGCAGGCAGCCCAACCCATACCTACAGCGGATCGGGCAAATACATGGTTCAATTGAGCAGCATTTCTGACAAAGGTTGTGTAGACACACTGAAAACAGAAGTACGCGTTATGACCGACCTTCTTGCAGGAAGCATTGGCAGCGATCAAACGATCTGTTACGACTTCAGTCCGGCTGCACTTACTTCTACAACAGATGCCTCGCAAAGTGCGGGTATGTATGAGTACCAATGGCAAATGTCAACCGATAATGCCACCTGGTCTGATATCACCGGTGCAACATCAGCTGATTATGCTCCGGGTAATCTCAAATCCGACACCTATTTCCGACGTTCTGTGAAAACCAGCATCGGCTGTGGACCGAAGTACACTTCTTCTGTTAAGATCACGGTATACGATGAATTAATGGCCGGCTCAATTAGCGGGGATCAGGATATTTGTTACAACACAGTGCCGGCTGCTCTAAGTAATACAGGGGCACCAACCGGTGGCGATGGAACCTGGACCTATGAGTGGGAACGATCTACAGATCAAAATAATTGGACAACTATCACAGGTGCGACCTCAACCGGATATCAGCCGGTTCGTTTGACCAAAACCACTTGGTACCGCCGGAAAGATATCGGAGGAAGTGGCTGTGGTTTCAAATACACATCGGCTGTTAAAGTGAATGTGTACGATCCGGTTGATGGTGGTATCGTAGGACCAAGCCATGAAAGCTGTCCGAATACCGTTCCGGACCTGCTTGGAACAACCACGGCAGCATCGGGCGGTGATGGTACCTATACATACAAATGGCAGGTTTCTGCTGACAAGGTGAACTGGAGTGACATCGCTTCGGCCACATCGGAAACGTATCAGGAAGGTGTGCTCAACAAAACCACGCATTACCGTCGTTTGGCCACATCCGGAAGCGGTTGCGGCAGCGATTACAGTGAGGTTGCCACGATCAGCATGGCAGCGGTACCTCAAGCTAGTTTTGCCGCTTCAAACCATTGCTTCAACGATGTGCTGCCGCTTACCAACTTCTCCAATATCAAGAAGGGTAGCATCACGAATTACATGTGGTATTTCGGTGATGGCAACACTTCCAGTGATCTCACACCAAAACATACCTACCAAACAGATGGAAAGAAAACCATCAAGTTGGTTGTTACTTCCAATATTGGCTGTTTGGACAGTACCGAACGTTCAGTTACTGTCTCCAATATTCCAACAGCCTCATTCAGTTCCTTCTACGATTGCGATGTAGATTCGATCCGCTTCAAGAACACCACATCGGTGAATTGTGGTAAGATCAACGCCTTCCGCTGGGAGTTTGGCGATGGCAAGAGTTCTTCCCTACAGAACCCGACCCACCGCTATGCCAGTTCCGGTACTTATACCGTAAAACTGGTGATCGATCTTCCGGGTGGATTCTCTGATTCGGTATTCCATACGGTAAGTCAGTACGAGCGATCCACAGCTTCCTTTACGACCAACGATGTGTGTTTCGGGGAGAATGTGACCTTCACCAACAGTTCCACCAATGCGGTGAGCTACGATTGGGATTTTGCCGACAACAATCTGTCGAAACTCACCAGTCCAAGTCACTTCTACCGTGTGATCGGTAAGTATACCGTTAAACTGAAGGCCTACGATGGCAATGGTTGTTTTGCGACCACTTCGGCCAGTGTAACGGTAAAAGTGAAGCCGGTTGCCTACTTCACCACGGATAATCGTTGCGATGGGGATAGTGTACCGTTCTTCAACGGTACCGATTACGGCGATACCTACAGTTGGGATTTTGGAGACAACTCCACCAGCACGCAGAAAGATCCGAAGCATCTGTACGGAACATCGGGATCTTATGATATCACGCTGTATGCCTTCAACAACAACGGCTGTAAGGACACTTCCTATGGCAAGACCAACGTATGGGTTCTTCCAAGTGCCTCGTTCAGTGTGGGTAATGGTTGTGTGGGTCAGAAGATCGACTTCACGAACAGTTCAAGCACAGCGAGCCAGTATGTATGGAGCTTCGGCGACGGACAGAACGCCACAGGCCGCGACGCCTCGCATGTATATGGCAGCGCGGGCACCTATACAGCTAAACTGGAGATCGTAACTACCGAGGGTTGTAGCGATATGGCCACAGCCACGGTAACGATCTACGACAATCCGGTAGCGGACTTTGCGGTGGGCGATGTTTGTTTGGGCACGGCAACGAGCTTCACGAACAATTCGAGTCTGAAAACCGGCACGATGAGCTATACCTGGGATTTCGGCGACGGAACAGGCAGCAGCATGGCCAATCCGGTACATACCTACGCCGCAGCAGGTAGCTATACGGTAAGTCTGAAGGTAGATGCCCCGGGCGGATGTAGCGATATGATGGTGAAAACGGTGCAGGTTAAAGTTCAACCTGCCTCGGCCTTTACGGCTACTACAGCTTGTGCTGGTACGGCCACCATGTTCACCAATAACTCCACCAATGCGAACAGCTACAGCTGGACCTTTGGCGACGGCAACTCGAGCAGTGCGTTCGAGCCCAGGCATACTTACGCTTCGGCTGGTACTTATACGGTAACGCTGAAGGCGATGAATGCGAACGGATGTGAGCATGTGAGCACGATGAGTGTAACGGTTAACCCCATGCCAATGGCATCGATCTCGGCCAACACGGTATGTGCGGGCACGGCCACGATGTTCACCAACAACACAACGATCTCCGCTGGCAGTTTGAGCTACAGTTGGGATTTTGGAGACGGCAGTTCGAGCACACAGGCTGCACCGAGTCATACCTATGCAGGTGCAGGCACCTATGTAGCGATCTTAACGGCGAGTTCAGCGGCGGGTTGTACGGATAAGGCTTCGGTATCGGTAGTGGTGAATGCCAACCCGGTAGCGGACTTTGCCGGCACGAACGTATGTGTGGGCAATGCCACCACGTTGATGAACTACTCAACGGGCGCCACAAGTTATACCTGGAACTTCGGTGATGGCAGTGCACAGAGCACGGCACAGAGTCCGAGTCATACCTATGCCACGGCTAATACGTACACGGTTCTGTTAACGGCACGCAATGCAGTTGGCTGTAGCAGTGTGAAATCGGTGAATGTTGTGGTATACGCTGCACCAACGGCGAGCTTCAGTCAGAACAACGCCTGTGTGGGTACAGCGATGAACTTCACCAACAGCAGCAGTACAGGCACTTACCTGTGGACCTTTGGCGATGGCGGAACGAGTACGGCAAGTTCACCAAGTTATACGTACACCAAATCGGGATCATTTAATGTGAATCTGAAGGTAACGAACGGCTTTGGATGCGAGAGCGATGTAACGCGTGCGGTAACCGTTTATGCGGCACCTAAAGCCGGCTTCACGGCAGGGGATGCATGTTTGGGCAGCGCTACATCATTCAGTAACAACTCTACCGGAGCAACGAGCTATAGCTGGGATTTCGGAGATGGACGTACCAGTTCATCAGCGAGTCCAAGCAACACCTATGCAGCAGCAGGTACCTATACGGTTACTCTGGTGGCAACAAGTGCCAATGGTTGTACAAACACATTCCAAAGCAAAGTTGCAGTGAATACGAACCCGACAGCGAGCTTCACGGCGAACAATGTTTGTTTGGGTGATATGGTGAACTTCACAAACACATCGAGTACAGGCGCATCGAGCTGGAACTTTGGCGATGGTTCAACGGGTAATACCGGCAACCCATCACACAGCTATGCAGCCGCAGGTAGCTATAATGTACGCCTGACGGTAACCAACGCCGCCGGATGTAGGGCGAGCTTCAACCGCACGGTTCAGGTGAATGCCGTTCCTACGGTATCCTTCAGTTCGAATGCTTTGTGTAGCGGTCCGGAGGCCTCCTTCACCAACACCTCAAGTGGCGCGAGTAGCTACAGCTGGAGCTTTGGCGATGGCAAAACGAGCACACAGAGCGATCCGACCCATATGTACAGCGGAACGGGAACCTACCTGGTTCGTTTGACCGGAACCTCAGGTGCGGGCTGTAAAGCAAGCACCCAGGCCACGGTACAGGTGTACAGCGCAGCGGTGGCCGACTTCAGTGCAGCGGGAGTATGTGCGGGCAACAGCACAAGCTTCATCAACCTGAGCAGCAATGCGGTTAAGAGCAGCTGGAACTTCGGTGATGGCAACAGCTCAACGGCGGTATTGCCAACACATACCTATGCCAGCAGCGGCAACTACAACGTTACCCTGCAGGTAGAGAACGCCATTGGATGTAGCAAGCAGGTTACCAAGGTGGTCAACGTTTATGTGAATCCGGTATCGAGCTTTACAGCGGCCAATGGTTGTCAGGGCGATGTACTGAACTTCACGAACAACTCCACCAACGGAGCGAGCTACCTGTGGAACTTTGGCGATGGCAGCACCTCAACGGCCATGGGTGGAAGTCATACCTACAGCGGCAACGGCAGCCGAACAATTACTTTAAAGGTTGTATCGTCCAACGGATGTACTTCAGAAAGCAGCCGCACGATCGAGGTATACGAGCGTCCGTTTGCCAACTTCGCGATCTCGAATACATGTGAAGGGGAACTGACCCGCTTTGTAAATACTTCATTGAATGGAGCGAGCTACAGCTGGGCCTTTGGCGATGGTTCAACGAGCACGATCGAGAACCCGACGCATCAGTATGCATCGAGCGGTTCGTATACAGCGAGCTTGACGGTGAACAATTCGAACTGTTCAGATACTTACAGCATGCCGTTTGCGATCAATGCGGCACCGGATGCGGGCTTCACGTTCGATGTAGCGGGCAGGGATGTGAACTTCACGGCCAATACCACTACAGGCGTATCGAGCTACGAGTGGGATTTCAACGATGGCAGCGGTTCGGGAGAAGCAAGTCCGAAGCATGTGTATGGCAAGGCGATACAGCAGACGTTCAACGTATGTTTGCGTGTAACGGATGTTAACGGATGTTCTTCACAGGAATGTGAGGATGTATCGGTCGACATACTTGGAGCGAAGGAAGTGGATCGCAGCAACTTTGCGATCTATCCGAACCCGACCAGCGGTATGTTGCATGTACAGTTGGATCAGGTGATGGGCGATGTATCGATCGAGGTGATGGATATGATCGGCAATATTGTCCGTGTACCACAAACCGATGGCGGAACACTTCGCTACAGTTTGGATATAAGTGATTTGGCTGAAGGCGTTTATCTCGTACGCGTCGTAAACGGTCAGGTTGAAACTACGCAACGCGTTGTGTTGAGTAAGTGATCCGGCCGAAGTAAAACCAATTGACGAAAAGGGCTCCGCGAGGGGCCCTTTTTTTATGGACCAAAGGTTGCGGTGCAAGCAGATTCCGGATTATTGACATCAATTTCGAAATTGTTTGTTTGCCTTTGGTCAAATCGGTCAATTCTCACCCAACCAAATTGCTGAAAACCCAAAACGCGTCCTTTTTTACGTCTCCTTACATGCGCGCTTTCGATTTGTAATGTAAGCTTAGGATCATATTTGTCATTAGGATTTTTAACAGTCACATAAAAGTCATAGGGCTATTTTGGGCAATTTAGTCCACACGAACGTTCAATATAGAGTCGATTGGGAGGGATCATTCTGTCGATTGACCTCAGATTCGAAGGTTGAATTTGTTAAGATTTCACGATCTGATTGTCGGGTAGATAAGTTTTGGATCTTAAGCGGCTGAGCCGGATCGGATTGGCTATTTAAGTGGGAAATCGGATTGGAATTGTCACGAGAATTTGGCTTGTCCAAACACATTGTAAAAAAAAAATGAACGGACAAATCCATCAATACCTATTGATAGTTTAGCGTGACTCGCATGATAGTGAAGGAGTTCGTTCATCCTGTTCACGACTTCAATCAGACCTTTTTTAGGTGTGAGAAGTCCGGAAATACCGAGCTGTTCTGTTCATAATCAATTGAGTATTAACGTAAAACACTAAAGTCAAATTCTTAAAACTTGTTTATGAAAGGAATTTTCCGATCCTCATTAATCACCCTGTTGGTTTTGGTGTCTTCGGTTCTCGTTACGAAGGCACAATTAAGCGGTACGTACACCATTGATCCTTCGGGGTCGGGTGGTACCAATTACACTTCGTTCAGCGCTGCTGTGAGTGCATTGAACAGCAATGGAATCAGTGCCGACGTAACCTTCCGGGTTGCCTCCGGCAGTTTCAGTGACAACATCATCATCAATGCGTTCACGAACAGTGGTGCTTACGATGTGGTATTCCAAGGCGCAGGTAAAAGCAGCACCACGCTTACTTCAAGCAGTTCCTCAGGAACGGTCCGCTTGAATGGGGGGGGCAATATTACCTTCAGAGACATGACGATCGCCACGACGGGCTATCAGGCTGTGTATTTTGCCTCTACGTCGGACAACTGCAATTTTCTCAATTGTACGCTTGATGGGTATAATATAAGCAGTACCAGCACCACTTATGCTACCGTTTACGCCAGTGGAATAAAGTTGGTGAATCTTGTGATCGATAGCTGCGACATTTTGGATGGATCCTATGGGATGTACTTCGTTGCATCCAGTTCTACAAGTAATTATGCTGAAGGATTCAGGTTGAGCAACTCGGTTTTCAAAGGGTATTACTATCGAGGTATCCAACATTACTATTCTTATGGATCTCAGATCCTCAATAATACCTTCGACATCAGCACCTATACCTCAGCCTATTCCGGCTATTTCCTTTCCTGTATGGGTTCCTCTGTTGTTCCGTTCCGCGTGAACGGGAATAAATTCCTTGGCAATGCCTACCTGTTGTATATGTCGTCCTGTGATGGCTACAGCAACACCTTCCGAAATGAAATGTACAACAACGTATTCCAGGCTGGTAACACGACCAACCGGTACTACACCTGTTACATGCCAAGTAGCGACAGGTGGAATATTTACCACAACACATTTGCGTCGCACACAAATTCAACCACTACAAGCTATGCGTGTCTGTACAGTTCAGGTACCTATCTCGATCTGCAGAACAACGCGTTCATCTCATCCGGTAATTATTTCTTGTATTTGAGCAGTTCAACCGGTCAGAACGAAGACTACAACAATTTCTACCAATGGACCGGAAGTGGAAGTATTTATAAAGGGGGGTCAACAACTCCGGGTTCGAATTCGGTAAGCACAAATCAGGGATGGACGAGTTTGTCCGATCTTACTGTAAAAGACGGCTGTGTGAATGGGGCCAACCTCACATCTGTAGTGAGCCGGGATGTGGATGGAAATACGCGCAACAATCCTCCGGACATTGGTGCTTACGAGGCTAGCACCGGGAATAATGATGTGGGAGTTGAGGCCATTCTTTCACCCACCCCTCCTTTGAGTTCGGGTACGCAAACCGTAAGTGTTCGCGTGAAGAACTATGGTGGGAACAGCATATCTCAGCTGGATCTCAATTATAAACTCGGTTCAGCTTCGGTGGTGAATCAGACCTTCTCACTTTCGTCCTCCCTTGGATCTTGTGCCACTACAAATCTCACCATGTCAACGGGTTTCACCGCACCAACATCGTGTACAGATTTTTCTGTATGGACAAGCAGTCCAAATGGCAACACAGACCCCGTAGCATCGAATGATACGGCCAAAACGCAGCTGAGCCAGGCTCTCACAGGAACATATACTGTATACGGAAGCAGTGCCGATTTCAGCAGTTTGGGAGCTGCATTGGATGCATTGAAATGTACCGGGGTTTCCGGAGTGGTAACGCTCCAACTAGCGGCCGGCACCTATACCGAGCAGGTATTTATTCCTGCAATTCCGGGAGCCAATTCATCAAATCGTCTGGTGATCAAGGGAGCGGGTGTGAACAGCACGAAGCTGCAATATGCCCAGACCAGTTCCGCTGCACACAGAGCTACCTTGAGCATGGATGGCTGTTCATTCGTTGAATTACGGGACATGACCATTGAAGCAACAGGTACTTCGTATGGTTGGGCAGCGCAGATCGGAAACAGTAACAGCTGTCGTTTATCTAATTGTGCTTTGATAGTACCTACTCAAAGCAGTTCCAACTTCATTCCGTTGGTGATCGGTGGTTCGGGGGGGACTTCGCAGTCTTCCGGCGGACAGAACTCGAACTTAATTGTCGACAGCACAAGCATGAGCGGCGGTTATTACGGTATTTATTCCTATGGAAGCAGCTCATCCGATCATATGAACCTGAAGATCGATCATTGTTCGATCTCCAATTACTACTACTACGGTATGTATTGCTACTACGTAACGGGTTTACAGTTCACGTATAACAATATTGATTTTGGAACGTATAACAACGCTTCCGTTTACGGTGTGGGCATTTACAATCCGATCCAATACAAAACCGGTCCGTACATCATAAACAACAATACCATAAAGAGTTACGGGTATGCGATGTATCTCGGTTATCTCAATAATACCTATAACCAGCCGGGACAGATCATGAACAATATGTTGATCGGTTCGAACACGTCATACCCGATCTATATGTTCGCTTCGGGTACAACGTATCCATGTCGCAACTGGCAGATCTATCACAACAGTGTGAATTCGCGTGGCGCCTCAACTTATGGGTGGTATATGAGTTCAGTAGACTCTTTTGATTTCAGAAATAACATCATCAATCAGGAGAACGGTGGTTCGTATTGTTTCTACAGCACGAATACACCCAATGGAACTACGATCGTATCGGATTACAACAACTATTACGGAACCAGTGACCTGGTCAACTATGGAGGTAGCACGGTTCTTACAGCCAGCACGTTGAATTCATCCAGTACCTACGATGCGCATTCTGTAACCTTGATGACTCCATTTGTAAGTTCCACGGATCTGCACCTCAGCGACCCTTGTTTTAAAAGGGTGAGCAATATCAGTGCTGCCGGTGCCGATATTGATGGACAAACCCGTTCGAGTCAGCCGCATTTGGGTTGCGACGAATATCCTACCGGCACATTGGATATTGGGGTGGCTGAAGTGCTCACTCCAAATGGAAGCGTTACAGCCGGTACGCAGAGTGTGAAATTCGTAGTTGCCAACTACGGGATCACCGACGTAGATTCCTTTTACGCGACTTATCAGCGCAATGGATCTTCGCCTGTTACTCAGCGATTCGCACTTAGTAATACCTTGAAGAACTGCGATAAGGACACGCTCACATTCAGTACCACCTTCAGCTTCAGCAGTGGTTGTGGGAACATACGCGTATGGACATCCAAACCAAATGGAAGTACCGACGATGTGGCCGCCAACGACTCCAGTTCAACACTCAGTTTCGGGATTGGTATGGTAGGAACTTATAAAGTTGGTGGCAGCGGTGCCGATTTCCCAACGTTACAAGACGCCCTAGACAAATTGAATTGCGCAGGTGCCGTTGGGCATGTTGTGTTGAAACTTGCTCCGGATACCATTCAAGGTCCATGGGTAATTGGCCCGTATCAGGGATTATCAGCTTCGGCAACATTGACCATCGACGGGCAAGGTGATTTCCTGGTTACGAACAATGTAACATCGTCTACTGAAGACCGTGCCAGCTTAGTTTTTGAAGATGCCATGTATACAACTGTGCGCGGAATGCGTATCGAAGGAAAAGGTTCTTATGCCTTTGCAGTTCATTTCCGTGGAACGAAGGGAATAGCAAGCGGGATCAGTAACTGTGAGGTTGAAGTTACCCAGACGAGCAGTAGTAATTACATACCGGTAGTATTCAGTAACAGCGCAACGAGTTATTCCACTCAGGGTGGTAAGTGGATCGACTGCTTTGTGGACAGTTGTACCCTGATAGGAGGTTACTTTGGGGTTGCAGGATACTCCACGCAAACCGACATGGCCGAGCGCGTTCGCATCGACCATTGTACCATCGAAAAATCCTACTACTACGGTATCTATCTTTATTATTTCAGCGGATGTCGTTTGACGTATAACTCCATCAAGGTTTCGGGTTCAATTTCCGGAAGTGGTATCTACGTGTATGATTATTACTATACAGGTAGCTCATATACAGGAAACAAAGAAGGTTTGATCATTACCCACAATTACATCGATGCCGGCTACCCGATCCAAATGAGCTATGTCGGAAACCCCTCTTCTGATCCCGGATTGATCGCAAACAACATGCTTCATTCCACCTATCTCTATGGTTTGTACATGTCGGGGACAACTTCTGCATCGTCCTGTGATTACTGGAATATTTACAACAACACGATCTTCATGGATTACAACTCTACGAGTACTTTCTATGGTATTTATATGTCCGTTGGGGATTATCAAGATATCCGAAACAACATCATCCATCTCGATAATGGATCTTCCAGTTCCTATTGCGTTTATACACCTTATACCTACAGCAACCGTGGACTTGATTACAACAACTACTACAATAAAAATGGTTCGAATCTGCTCTATGTACGGGAAGGAAGTACCATTTATACAGTGAGTAGTTCAACACTGAACTCCTACAGCGGCAGTGGTTTTGATGTCAATTCGATGAATATGGTTTCTCCGTTCGTTTCATCCAGTGACCTACATATTACCGATGCTTGTTTTGCACGTGGCGCGGCAGTGGTTACAGACGACATCGACGGCGATAGCCGCAGCTCAATGGGCCCACATTTAGGAGCCGATGAGATCCCAACAGGAGCATTGGATGCAGGCGTTTTTGAGGTTCTTTCCCCAATTGGTAAAGTGAGTGCCGGATCTCAAACCGTTCAGGTCGTAGTAAGTAATTACGGTTCTACCAACCTCAGTCAGGTAACCGTGAACTATGAGGCCGGAACCAGTACAGGTTCCCAAACCTTTACACTCACGCCTGCTTTGAATCCATGTGAGAAGGATACCCTTACATTCAGCACGGGCTTCAGTTTGAGCTTAGGTTGTAGAGTGATCAAGGCGTGGACTTCCGGGCCAAATGGCTCTACAGATGCTGAAACTTCCAACGACAGTAGTTCCGCAGCCTTTGGTGTTCCCATGAACGGAACGTTTACCGTAGGTGGATCATCAGCTAACTATTCAAACTTCGCGGAAGCCGTTGCAGCACTGGGCTGTGCAGGCGTATCCGGACCAGTAGTTTTCAATGTTGCTGAAGGAACCTATAACGAGCAACTCGTTATCGGAGCCATAGATGGTGCCTCTTCGACGAATACAGTCACTTTCCAAAGTGCAGCGAGTAACACGAAGAATCCAAAGTTGGTATTCGCACCTAGTTTGAGCACAGCCAATTTCGTGGTGGACTTTGTGAATACTGCCTATGTGATCTTCAACATGATCGATATGGAGAGCAATGGCAGTTCCTACGCGAATGTGGTCGAGTTCACCGGGTCGAACCGCAACATCAGCATCCTGAATGCTAACCTCAAGTCGAATGTGGCCGTATCGGGTTATGGAATCTACGACCCAAGTGGCACAGGTGTGAACGACTCCATCACCATATCAGGAAACACCATTGAAGATGTTTACATGGGTATTTACGGCTACGGTCAATCTTCTTCGGTATTCAATAACAACTGGTTAGTATCCGGAAATACATTTAAGAACTTCGGATCCTATGGGTGCTATTTCTACTACAATTACGCGCTGAGAATTGAGAACAACCAATTCATTGCCAGAGGTTCTACGCCATACAGCTTGTTCATGTACTACTGCGACGGGCCAACTCGTATAACGGGCAACCGTATGGAAGGTCAGACCTATGGATACGGTATCTACCAGTACTACAACGATGCCGGTTCATCGGATCCGGCCATCATTGCCAACAACTTTATTTCCGTTGGAAATGGAACGAGCTACGCACGTAATATTTATTCGCTGTACTGTAGCAATCAGAAATTCTATCACAACAGTTTATACGCCGCACACAGCAGTGGGACCTATGCCGGAAGTGCTTATGCAACCGTTTACTTCAATTATGCAAGCACCAGTTATTCAGGTAATGAGTTTGTGAACAATATTGTGGTGAACGGAACGGGTGGTTATGTGCTCTACCACGCTACTACCACTCCAACTTATCTGATCTCCGATTACAACAACTTCTATAGCATCGGTGCCACATCCAATATTTTCTACAGTGGTTCGGATTACTCCTCGCTGGCCGCTTATAAGTTCGGTAGCAGTCTGGATGCGAACAGCCTCGACGTGGATCCAAAGTTCTACAGCACAACGGATCTGCATGCGTTAACTTCAGTGCTTGATTCGGCGGGAACAGGTTTGAGCGCTGTAACTGTAGATATCGATGGTGAGTCGCGAAGAAGCAGCAATCCATCTATCGGGGCTGATGAGTACACAGCTGTGGATCACGATGCAGGTGTTGTTGCCATTTTGGGACCCGAAGTGATATGCTCCGGCAATAATGGAACGGTTCGTATTCAGAACTTTGGTAACCTGAATCTGCAGTCCGTAACTATCAACTGGACTGTGAATGGAGCTTCTCAAACTGCCGTGAATTGGTCGGGTAACCTCGTTCAGGGGGCAAGTGAAGCGGTTAGTCTGGGTAGTTTCACTGTTGGAAGCGGAAGCGGACCGGTGAGCATCAAAGCCTGGACCACATCACCAAATAGCCAAACGGACCCAATCTCGAAGAACGATACAAGCTCTGCCGCCATCAAACGCGGTATCAGCGGAACCTTTACCATCGCACCCAGCGGGGGAGACTTCAGCACCTTCAACGATGCTTTTGCCTATGTGAAGTCGTTCGGTGTTTGTGGTCATGTGATCTTCGATGTGAAAGAGGGTGTTTACGATGAATATCTCGACATTACCAGCGTTGCAGGAACAAGTCCTTCCAGTACGATCACATTCCGTTCGGCCAGTTCGAACACATCCATGCCCGTTATCCAAAATGCAGGTTCGAATACGGTGAATTATTACGTGATCCGTTTGAACAGTTGCGATAACATTATAATTGATGGGATTCATATCCGTAACACGGGTACCAGTACCAGCTATGGATCTGCCATTGCCGGATACCGTTCCAATGCGAACAACGTACACGATATCGTGATTCGCAATTGCAAGATCGAAGCGTCGTCAGCCCAAACTACCAGCACTTACAATGCCGCCATCAACTTCTATGGCGGTCTGAATGCCTACGCGTATTACGAGGCCGACAATATTCTGATCGAGAACAACGATATCATGAGCGGTGGTTATGCCGGTGTGTGGTTCTACGGTACTTCAACTGCTAAAAACCGAAATATCAGTGTGATCAACAACAGGATATCCGGAGCTTACTACTATGGCGTATGGATGTATTACACGGACTCCATCCGTTTCGATGGCAATCATGTGACCACGAACAATACCTACACCAGTACAATGTATGCGGTAAATATTACCTATTCCAACGGTCAACTTTCCTTGCAGGGGAACACCATCCTCGCACCCGACAGAACCATAACTGCTGCGAACTATGCCCTTCAACTGCAGTATTGTGCCTCTGTTCCGGGAAAGGAGAGCGTGGTGGCCAATAACTTCATGAGTTGCCCGAGTACGAGCAGCACGGCTCAAACAGCCGGTGGTTTCTGGTACAACAGTTACATGAATATTTATCACAACAACTTCTATATCGGAGGAGGTGCAATTACATCCAACACCGGATCTGCGGCATTCTTCTATAATACAAGTACGACGACAGGCTATTTGAATGTGTACAACAACGTATTCCAGGCTGCCGGAAGTCAAACCATGGCGGCATGGTTTTATTTCCTCGCCAATGCGAATACGCTTAAAACAGACTACAACAGCTATTATGCGGATTACCGCGGTTTCGACAGCTACGCCTTCGCCGATCTGGCCTCTATGACGTTCTATTCCGGTATGGATTCCAATTCCATCGATGCCAATCCATATTATAACTCGACCAGCGATCTGCATGTGAATCAAAGTGCATTGTACATGGCGGGTATGCCACTTGGATTTACCAAGGATATCGATGGCGATAGCCGTCCAACCATACCAACGATCGGAGCGCATGAGATCGCACCGAATGTGAGTGTACTGGCCGTATGGTCCGATACACTTTGCGGTCACGACCGTGCTGATGGTCCGGTTCGAGTTACCCTTCGAAACGATGGGGACATTGATATGCACGATATACCGGTAAGTTTCAATGTTGATGGAGGTGCGGTTACCACAGAGGTGATCGGCCTGCTTGGCTTTGGTAAAACGGAGACATACACATTTGGCTCTCCAGCTTCATTCGCAGGTTATGCAGATTGGACACTGAAAGCCTGGACCAGCACTCCGGATACGGATCGCAGCGGAGATACAGCAACCGGAACGGTTCCTTACTGGCCCTATCCGGTGAACAGCTTCACACACGCCGATACCTGCTACGGGGATGCGGTTCGCTTCACGAACGCCAGCAGCATAACATCGGGTAGTATAGCTTCTTACAGCTGGAACTTTGGCGATGGCAGCAGCTCAACAGCAGGTAGCCCAACCCATACCTACAGCGGATCGGGCAAATACATGGTTCAATTGAGCAGCATTTCTGACAAAGGTTGTGTAGACACACTGAAAACAGAAGTACGCGTTATGACCGACCTTCTTGCAGGAAGCATTGGCAGCGATCAAACGATCTGTTACGACTTCAGTCCGGCTGCACTTACCTCTACAACAGATGCCTCGCAAAGTGCGGGTATGTACGAGTACCAATGGCAAATGTCAACCGATAATGCCACCTGGTCTGATATCACCGGTGCAACATCAGCTGATTATGCTCCGGGTAATCTCAAATCCGACACCTATTTCCGACGTTCTGTGAAAACCAGCATCGGCTGCGGACCGAAGTACACTTCTTCTGTTAAGGTCACCGTTTACGATCAACTTAAAGCCGGTAGCGTAACCGGAGAACAGAGCATCTGTTACAATACCATTCCAACTTCGATCAATCATGTTTCATCGCCAACAGGTGGTGATGGTACTTGGACCTACGCATGGGAGCGTTCCACAGATGGTTCGAATTGGTCTCGTATAAATGGGGCAACTGCAACGAGCTATCAACCGGTACGTCTCACTCAAACAACCTGGTATCGACGTATGGATATTGGCGGAAGCAGCTGCGGTGAAGTAGGTACAACACCTGTAAAGATCACGGTGTACGCACCGGTTGATGGTGGTATCGTAGGACCAAGTCACGAGAGCTGTCCGAATACGGTGCCGGATCTCATCGGAACAACAACGGCTCCTTCAGGTGGCGATGGTAATTATACCTATCAGTGGCAAAAGTCGACCGATAAAACCAACTGGAGCAACATCTCCGGTGCTACCGGAACAACCTTTCAGGAAGGTGTGTTGAGTGCAACCACGCATTACCGTCGTATGGCCACGTCCGGCAGTGGATGCGGCAGCGATTACAGCGAAGTAGCAACCATTGCCATGGCCGCAATTCCGAAAGCCAGTTTTGCCGCTTCGAACCATTGCTTCAACGATGTGATGCCACTCACCAACTTCAGTTCGATCGCAAGGGGCAGCATCACCAAATACTTGTGGCTCTTCGGCGATGGCAATTCTTCAAGCGATCAAACGCCAAAGCACACATACCAAACAGATGGTAACAAAACAGTTAAACTCATAGTTACCTCGAATATCGGTTGTGTAGATTCTACAACTCGTGTTGCGAGAGTTTCCAATATTCCAACAGCCTCGTTCAGTTCCTTCTACGATTGCGATGTGGATTCGATCCGCTTCAAGAACACCACATCGGTGAATTGTGGTAAGATCAACGCCTTCCGCTGGGAGTTTGGCGATGGCAAGAGTTCTTCCCTACAGAACCCGACCCACCGCTATGCCAGTTCCGGTACTTATACCGTAAAACTGGTGATCGATCTTCCGGGTGGATTCTCTGATTCGGTATTCCATACGGTAAGTCAGTACGAGCGATCCACAGCTTCCTTTACGACCAACGATGTGTGTTTCGGGGAGAATGTGACCTTCACCAACAGTTCCACCAATGCAGTGAGCTACGATTGGGATTTTGCCGACAACAATCTGTCGAAACTCACCAGTCCAAGTCACTTCTACCGTGTGATCGGTAAGTATACCGTTAAACTGAAGGCCTACGACGGCAATGGTTGTTTTGCGACCACTTCGGCCAGTGTAACGGTAAAAGTGAAGCCGGTTGCCTACTTCACCACGGATAATCGTTGCGATGGGGATAGTGTACCGTTCTTCAACGGTACCGATTACGGCGATACCTACAGTTGGGATTTTGGAGACAACTCCACCAGCACACAAAAAGATCCGAAGCATTTGTACGGAACATCGGGATCTTATGATATCACGCTGTATGCCTTCAACAACAACGGCTGTAAGGATACCTCCTATGGCAAGACCAACGTATGGGTTCTTCCAAGTGCCTCGTTCAGTGTGGGTAATGGTTGTGTGGGTCAGAAGATCGACTTCACGAACAGTTCAAGCACAGCGAGCCAGTATGTATGGAGCTTCGGCGACGGACAGAACGCCACAGGCCGCGACGCCTCGCATGTATATGGCAGCGCGGGCACCTATACAGCTAAACTGGAGATCGTAACTACCGAGGGTTGTAGCGATATGGCCACAGCCACGGTAACGATCTACGACAATCCGGTAGCGGACTTTGCGACGGGCGATGTTTGTTTGGGCACGGCAACGAGCTTCACGAACAATTCAAGTCTGAAAACAGGTACGATGAGTTATACCTGGGATTTCGGCGACGGCACAGGCAGCAGCATGGCCAATCCGGTACATACCTACGCCGCAGCAGGTAGCTATACGGTAAGTCTGAAGGTAGATGCCCCGGGCGGATGTAGCGATATGATGGTGAAAACGGTACAGGTTAAAGTTCAACCTGCCTCGGCCTTTACGGCTACTACAGCTTGTGCTGGTACGGCCACCATGTTCACCAATAACTCCACCAATGCGAACAGCTACAGCTGGACCTTTGGCGACGGCAACTCGAGCAGTGCGTTCGAGCCTAAGCATACTTACGCTGCAGCCGGTACCTATACGGTAACGCTGAAGGCGATGAATGCGAACGGATGTGAGCATGTGAGCACGATGAGTGTAACGGTTAACCCCATGCCAATGGCATCGATCTCGGCCAACACGGTATGTGCGGGCACGGCCACGATGTTCACCAACAACACAACGATCTCCGCTGGTAGTTTGAGCTACAGTTGGGATTTTGGTGATGGCAATGGCAGTACGCAGGCTGCACCGAGTCATACCTATGCAGGTGCAGGCACCTATGTAGCGATCTTAACGGCGAGTTCAGCGGCGGGTTGTACGGATAAGGCTTCGGTATCGGTAGTGGTGAATGCCAACCCGGTAGCGGACTTTGCCGGCACGAACGTATGTGTGGGCAATGCCACCACGTTGATGAACTACTCAACGGGCGCCACAAGTTATACCTGGAACTTCGGGGATGGCAGTGCACAGAGCACGGCACAGAGTCCGAGTCATACCTATGCCACGGCTAATACGTACACGGTTCTGTTAACGGCACGCAATGCAGTTGGCTGTAGCAGTGTGAAATCGGTGAATGTGGTGGTTTACGCTGCACCAACGGCGAGCTTCAGTCAGAACAACGCCTGTGTGGGTACAGCGATGAACTTCACCAACAGCAGCAGTACAGGCACTTACCTGTGGACCTTTGGCGATGGCGGAACGAGCACGGCAAGTTCACCAAGTTATACGTACGCCAAATCGGGATCATTTAATGTGAATCTGAAGGTAACGAACGGCTTTGGATGCGAGAGCGATGTAACGCGTGCGGTAACGGTTTATGCGGCACCTAAAGCCGGCTTCACTGCAGGGGATGCATGTTTGGGTAACACAACAAGCTTTACGAATACATCAAGCGGCGCAAGCAGCTACAATTGGACCTTCGGCGATGGCCGCAACAGCACAGGTGTGAATCCGAGCAATACGTATGGTTCAGCGGGCAATTACACAGTCACACTGGTAGCCACGAGCACAAACGGATGTGTGAATACCTATCAGCGTACTGTGAATGTATCGGCCAATCCAACGGCGAGCTTTACCGCTAACGATGCATGTTTGGGTAATGCGGTACAATTCACAAACACATCGAGTACAGGCGCATCAAGCTGGAACTTCGGCGATGGTTCAACGGGTAATACCGGCAACCCATCACACAGCTATGCAGCCGCAGGTAGCTATAATGTACGCCTGACGGTAACCAACGCCGCCGGATGTAGCGCGAGCTTCAACCGCACGGTTCAGGTGAATGCCGTTCCTACAGTTTCGTTCAGCGCAAACTCCTTGTGTAGCGGTCCGGAAGCCTCCTTCACCAACACCTCAAGTGGCGCGAGTAGCTACAGCTGGAGCTTTGGCGATGGCAAAACGAGCACACAGAGCGATCCTACGCATATGTACAGCGGAACGGGAACCTACCTGGTTCGTTTGACCGGAACCTCAGGTGCGGGCTGTAAGGCAAGCACCCAGGCCACGGTACAGGTGTACAGCGCAGCGGTGGCCGACTTCAGTGCAGCGGGAGTATGTGCGGGCAACAGCACAAGCTTCATCAACCTGAGCAGCAATGCGGTTAAGAGCAGCTGGAACTTCGGTGATGGCAACAGCTCAACGGCGGTATTGCCAACACATACCTATGCCAGCAGCGGCAACTACAACGTTACCCTGCAGGTTGAGAACGCCATAGGCTGTAGCCGTCAGGTTACCAAGGTGGTCAACGTTTATGTGAATCCGGTATCGAGCTTCACGGCGGCCAATGGTTGCCAGGGCGATGTACTGAACTTCACGAACAACTCCACCAACGGAGCGAGCTACCTGTGGAACTTTGGCGATGGCAGTACGTCAACGGCCATGGGTGGAAGTCATACCTACAGCGGCAACGGCAGCCGAACAATTACTTTAAAGGTTGTATCGTCCAACGGATGTACTTCAGAAAGCAGCCGCACGATCGAGGTATACGAGCGTCCGTTTGCCAACTTCGCGATCTCGAATACATGTGAAGGGGAACTGACACGCTTTGTGAATACCTCCTTGAACGGAGCGAGCTACAGCTGGACATTCGGAGACGGTTCAACGAGCACGATCGAGAACCCGACGCATCAGTATGCATCGAGCGGTTCGTATACAGCGAGCTTGACGGTGAACAATTCGAACTGTTCGGACACCTACAGCATGCCGTTTGCGATCAATGCGGCACCGGATGCGGGCTTCACGTTCGATGTAGCGGGCAGGGATGTGAACTTCACGGCCAATACCACTACAGGCGTATCGAGCTACGAGTGGGATTTCAACGATGGCAGCGGATCGGGAGAAGCAAGTCCAAAGCATGTGTATGGCAAGGCGATACAGCAGACGTTCAACGTATGTTTGCGTGTAACGGATGTGAACGGATGTTCTTCACAGGAATGTGAGGATGTATCGGTCGACATACTTGGAGCGAAGGAAGTGGATCGCAGCAACTTTGCGATCTATCCGAACCCGACCAGCGGTATGTTGCATGTACAGTTGGATCAGGTGATGGGCGATGTATCGATCGAGGTGATGGATATGATCGGCAATATTGTCCGTGTACCACAAACCGATGGCGGAACACTTCGCTACAGTTTGGATATAAGTGATTTGGCTGAAGGCGTTTATCTCGTACGCGTCGTAAACGGTCAGGTTGAAACTACGCAACGCGTTGTGTTGAGTAAGTGATCCGGCCGAAGTAAAACCAATTGACGAAAAGGGCTCCGCGAGGGGCCCTTTTTTATGGACCTTTGCAGCGTGAACGAGAATCAGCTCCGAAAGTGGATCACCTGGCCGGCTGCAGTAGTGGTGGTTGCCGAATTGATAACCCTCTATATCCTTGAAATATCCGATTGGCAGATGTATCTGCTCACAGCTCTTCAATTCGTCGTGTTGTTGGTCAATTATTTCCGAACTTTCCCTTCGGGCTGGGCGTTCTTTTTATGTGTTCTGTGGATGGTAAAGGCAATTACTGTCTGGCCAAGGCCCTCCGGAGTGGAGCGTGTTTGGTTGTTTGAAGACTTTGCGCCCGGACTTATTTGCGGGATCAATTTTTTATTGAGCGGCTGGATATACATTTACAATCGTCGACGTTGGTAAATTAGGTATGAAAAAGTTCATGAAAACCCTCGCATGGAGCCTTTCCGTGCTGATACTCTTGCTCATCATTGGTGAAGTTTACCTGCTGATCACGAAACAGCAATATGTGAATTTCCTGCTCGAGAACACGGTTCTCAAAGGCCGACTGGGGCCGGAGATCGACGAATATACTATTTTCGAGAACAGGGCTGTTCAAGCCGCAGAGCCGAAACCATGGCCTGTTCACCGAACCTACAATACGTGTACGCTCGAACCGGAGATGCTCAAATGGCATGAGGATCTGGGGAGCATCGGATTCGGTGTATTCTATCAGGGGAATATCGTTTTCGAACAATATTGGCAGGGCTTTAACGATAGTTCGCTCACCAACAGCTGGTCGATGGCCAAATCCATAGTAAGCCATCTGGTCGGTGTGGCACTTAAAGAAGGTCTTATCAAGAGTGTTGAGGACAAATACAGCGATTATCTGCCTGAGTTTGAGACAGGGGATGTAACGATCGAACAACTGCTCACCATGAGTTCAGGGATCGGGTTTGATGAAGATTATCTAAATCCCTTCAGTTATCCTGCAAGGTCACTTTATGGGTCCGATCTGAAGGCCATCACTATGAAGTACAAGCCGGAATATCCTGCAGGTGAAATATTCGACTATCAAAGTGGCAATACGCAGTTGCTGGCTTTTTTGGTCGAGAAGGTGAGCGGTCAAAAATTGAGCGATTATGCCTCTGAAAAGCTCTGGAAACCCATAGGGGCGGAACACGACGCACTCTGGAGCCTGGACCGGGAGAATGGCATGGAGCGGGCATTCTGCTGTTTCAATTCCAACGTACGCGATTTTGCAAGGTTTGGAGATCTGTATCTCAATCGCGGAATCGTCCATGGCGACACGTTGATCGATCCCGATTACTGGACTGCGGCCACTCAAGCCGCACCCCTGCAACGAAAAGAGGGGGGACCCAATAATACCTATGGCTATCAGTGGTGGATCCTGAAAGAGGATGGGATCAATTGTTTTTACGCACGTGGTTTGAACGGACAATACATTTTCATATTGCCCGATCGGGAATGTGTGATCGTACGACTGGGCCGAAACTGGAGCCCTGAGCGAAACAACAATCACCCGGAAGATGTGTATGAATACATCCGACAGGGGCTCTACGTGCTGGACTGCCAACTGAAATAGATCCTTGAAGCAGAGCATTGATCTCTGAGTGCCTGATTAGGGCCGAAGCTCGAACTTCTCCCCGAGATAAACCTTGCGCACACGCTCATCCTGAGCGAGTTCGTCGGCGGTTCCCGCCATCAGAATACGGCCTTCAAAAAGCAAATACGCCCGGCTGGTGATGCTGAGGGTTTCGTGGACATTGTGATCGGTTATGAGCACACCAATGTTCTTTTCCCTCAATTGCCGTACAATACTTTGAATATCCTCAACCGCAATGGGGTCAACCCCGGCGAAAGGTTCGTCGAGTAAGATGAACTTCGGATCAGCGGCCAGGGCCCGGGCAATTTCGGTGCGCCGGCGTTCACCACCGGAGAGCACATTCCCCAGATTCTTCCGAACCTTACCCAAGCCAAATTCCTCGATCAATTCCTCCAACCGTGCTCGTTGTGCAGACCGGGAAAGCGATGTGAGTTCCAGAATGGCGCGAATATTATCCTCCACCGTAAGGTTCCTGAATACACTGGCCTCTTGCGGCAGGTAACCGATGCCGTTCCGGGCACGTTTGTACATGGGCATTTTGGTAAGGTCGATCGAATCCAGATAGACTCTGCCGGAATCCGGTTTGATCAAACCCACAACCATGTAAAAAGTGGTCGTTTTTCCCGCACCGTTCGGTCCGAGCAAACCAACGATCTCGCCTTGAGCCACTTCGATACTCACTTCATTCACCACTTTGCGCTTGCGGTATTGCTTAACTAGATTTTCAGCCCGGAGTATCATCGCTTTTTCCGCATCAAAAGTACCGCTTCCATATCCAAAAACACACGAATGCGCGATTATTGGCGTTTGTAGTTTTATATTTGTCCACCTCGAGTTCAAGCATATGAAGCGAATCAATAAATCTCTCTTTTTAATGGCGGTGGTATCGGCATTGAGCCTGCACGCATCCGCTCAGTTTTCGATCGGTCCAAGGGCAGGTATCAACCTCAGTAATATCTCCTCTAATCAGGCCGGAATTGAAACCAATTCCAAAATGGGCATTCATGGAGGTTTATCCCTGAAATACACCTTTCACGATCAACTTTCCGTACAAATGGATGCACTCTACTCTCAAATGGGCGCAGAGTCGGTACTTCAGGTAACCAGCGGGAATACGTTAACAACCACAACAACCACATCCTATTTGGACTATGCGCAGGTTCCGCTCTACATCAATTTCGAACTTCCGCTTCAGCCCAAACAATTGATCCCATACAGGGTGAAACAATCATTCAGTTCCCTGCATCTCTATGCCGGTGGCTATTTCGGTTACGGTCTGGGAGCGCAAGCAGAAACCTCCATAACTGTGGATATGAACGATGGTACAGGCCCTCAAACCACGGTTGGGGCAAAAGGCGATGTAGCTGAAGGTACTTTTAACGAGATCGATTTTGGAGCCATGGCTGGTTTGGGTTTTTCCTTTAAACTCGATGAGAACGACAAAAGTCGCGTAGGCTTGGATGCACGTTACCTGATCGGTTTCGGAAATACCAGTAATGTGAGCGGTGTAACCGAAACGAACAGCGCTATTCAGGCGTCTATCTGCTATATGTACAAACTCACCAACAGAAGATATATCAGGCATTGATCGAACATGCCACCCAAAGAAGCCGTTCCGGATCCCGGGGCGGCTTTTTTATTTAAGTGCTTAGGAATAGCTCCCTTGATTCAGGACTCGGATTCGCCCAGATCTTTGATGACCTCCCAGACCAGATTGTGCTCAAATCCTTTTCCGATCAGATAGCGGGCCACTTTTTGGTTTTTGAGGAATACATTGCTTTCCCGTAGGGATTCCGATCTGGTCCGGGCCAGTTTTTGGATTTTGTGGTAGTAATCCGTCTCATTGATCTCCAGCATACCCAATTCAATACAGGCCTCACTGATCTGTTTGGCTTGCAGCGCCCTGCGGATCTTGTCCCGCCCCCAATGGTTGTATAGAAATTTGCCCCGAGCAAAGGCCTTGGCGAAACGCGTTTCATCCAAATAACCCAACTGTATCATCTCCGAGATGAGTTCTTCGACATCATCCCCATATAAACCATAATCGTAAAGCCTGCTCCGCACCTCGCTGTGGCAGCGTTCCCGATATGCGCAAAAGGATGCGATCAGCTGTTTGGCTTCTGATACGTTGTATTTCTGTTTTCGAACTTTCACCAATAGCCTCAAAAATAGTGGGATTGCCTCGCGAATGCATACGCTGCGGAGGAAATGGCGTGCATCCGATTAATTTTGTCGGTCAATGCTGAATGCAGGTAAACTCGCCAAATGGATCGGAGCAGAATTGCAGGGTTCCGCTGAGAACGGGATAGCGCATATTCTCACAGATTCCCGCACGGGACATATTCCGGAGCATTCGGCCTTCTTCGCATTCAGCGGAACCGCGCACGATGGACATGTCTATATCCGCTCTCTCTTGCAACGCGGAGTGCGTGTTTTTATCGTAGAACGAATACCGGATCTCGGGGATGCTACCTGTTCATTCCTGTTGGTGTCTGATACGCTGGCTGCATTGCAACGCATGGCCGCTCAGCACCGGATGGAATTTGGTGGTAAGGTTATTGGCATTACGGGAAGTAACGGTAAAACGATCGTGAAGGAATGGGCCTATCAGCTTCTGCACAAACACCGCAGGATCTACCGCAGCCCGAAGAGTTACAACAGCCAGCTGGGAGTTCCCATTTCGGTTTGGAACATAGAGGCTTCGCATGAAGTGGCCATCCTGGAGGCCGGTATCAGCGAAACAGGGGAAATGGCTCGTTTGGAGGCTATGATCAAACCTCAAATAGGCCTATTCACGAATATTGGTGATGCCCATGCCTCGGGTTTTACGGATATTGACCAAAAGATCGAAGAGAAACTCCTTCTATTCAGCGATGCCCGGAAACTCATCTATCGACGGTCGCCCGGTGAGTTGCAGGAACATATTGTGCAATTCGCCAAACGACGACCACAATTGGAATTGTGTTCCTGGTCAACGGACACCGTGCAACCATCTGATTCGGATCTGTTTCGCGTAAGTCAGATCAACAGGAAATTGCGGGAGACGCATTTTGTGATCGAACGGGGCCTTGAGAGCTGGAAGGCGATGATCCCTTATTCCGATGAAGCCAGTCTGGAAAATGCCCTACATGCCTTTGCCATTGGAATGATCCTCCATGTGCCGGTGGAGGACATGCTAAGCGGTTTGAAAGAGCTCCAGGCCATCGAAATGCGCCTGAACCAAAAAGAAGGGGCCAATGGCTGCACGCTCATCAGCGATTTCTACAACAGCGACCTGAAATCCTTTGAGATCGCCCTCGAATGGATGGCCCAATTGCAGCAAGGTGGCAGGCGCACTGTGATCCTGTCGGACATACAGCAGAGTGATCGGAGCGACGAACAGCTCTACACGCGTGTGAATGAATTATTGAACGGATTTCGCGTGGATCGGCTGATCGGTATCGGCAAGCACATCGCCAAACAGGCAGAGCGATTCAATGTACCCGTTCGCAATTTCTACGATTCCACCGGTGAGTTCCTGAAGAAGACATCCGTTTACGAATTCAACGACGAGACCATACTC
This sequence comes from Flavobacteriales bacterium, assembly GCA_020635435.1. GTDB lineage: Bacteria > Bacteroidota > Bacteroidia > NS11-12g > UBA9320 > VMDK01. The sequence goes on along the minus strand of JACJZU010000001.1, from coordinate 314,270 downwards.
CTCAAAGGTGCCCGGAATTTCCGTTTTGAACGCATCGAGCAATTCCTTGAGAAACAGATGCACCGCACCGTTTTGGAGATCAACCTGAACGCTCTGACGCATAATTTCAGGTATTTTCGATCCATACTTCCCGCCCGTGTCCGCATCATGGCCATGGTTAAGGCATTCTCTTATGGAAGTGGCGGACACGAAATAGCCCGTCAACTTGCGTTTCACGGTGTGGATTATCTGGGCGTGGCCTATGCCGACGAAGGAGTTGCACTTCGAAAGGCCGGTATAACCGTACCGGTTATGGTGATGAATCCGGATCCGGGAGCATTCAGCCTCATGCTCGAACAGGAGTTGGAACCGGCCATTTACCGGCCGGAACTGCTTGCCCGTATGGCTCAGGTAGCCAATTCCAAAGGCATCTCCGAGGTTAAAGTACATCTGGAATTCAATACGGGGATGAATCGACTCGGAATGGAGGAAAAAGATCTCGGCGAGCTGTTCAGAGTTCTAACCGAAAATGAACTCATACGCATACAGAGTGTTTTCACCCATCTCACTTCCAGCGATCTACCCGAACACGATAAGTATACCACTGCACAACTTGACCGCTTCGATCGACTATACGAAAAGATCGCAGAACAACTGGGCTACCAACCTCTCAAACATACCCTGAATTCGAGTGGAGCAACCCGCTTTCCCGAACGTTCGGGCGATATGGTTCGGGTGGGGATCGGACTTTATGGTGTGGATCCCTCCGGTAAAGCAAGCGCAAAACTGCAACCCGTGGGAACCCTGCGAAGCATTATCTCTCAGATCCGAACACTAAAAGCGGGGGAGTCGGTGGGTTATGGTCGCCACTCCATTGCAGACCATGACCGGCGCATTGCAGTAGTTGCGATCGGTTACGCCGACGGATTGGACAGACGACTCAGCCGGGGTGGCGGATCGCTGATGATACATGGCAAGCCGGCACCCATTGTGGGGAATATCTGTATGGACATGACCATGTGCGATGTAAGCGGAATATCCTGCAGGGAGGGCGACGAGGTCATCGTCTTCGGTTCAAAGCCCGGTATAGAGGAATTGGCCGCCCGCCTGGAGACCATACCTTACGAGATACTCACCTCAGTTTCAGCAAGGGTGAAGCGGGTTTATTTGAGGGAGTGAGTAGAGTCCTCATGGATTAGCCCGCTCTGATTCAACCTTCTGATGTCCGCCCAACCCCGAGACTTAGAACCTTCTTTTCAATCTCTGAGACTCGCGTTTAACCGGATATTCTATCCTCTGCATCGCTAACTCTTCATTCTTCGGAGTATGGCTCACCCATTTTACCTCATATGAGTAATTGAAAGGCCTTCATGTGCGCACGTACTTCGCTTCAACCAAAAAGTAATTAGCATGAAAACAATTAAAAACACCCAAATGATCCTGGCATTACTGGCTTTCACAACTTTGGCCTGTAGTGCTTGTAAAGATGAATCCGATGATCCGGAACCACAGAACAACAACACGAGTAGCTCGATTCCCGATTTAATTGTGGATATACAGGCGACTGAAAATGGAACTGTAATTGAGACCATCAGTTTTAACTTTCCGAAACAGAATGGTAATACGGCATCCTGCAACGGTAGCTATAATGAAAATGCCAAGTTGTTTGCGCTCAACTGTTTGGGGAAGATCGGTGCTGCCGGACCGGCTTTCAGCTTTGCGGGGTCTACCGGCGGTGTGAAAACCGGAACCTATGACCTCACTTCTGCAATGGCAGCTGTATTTACCCTCGGTGATGCCACGCCATTCCTGGCAAAAAGCGGATCACTTAAAATTGACAAAGTAGATCTTTATGCTTCAGTAGGAGCTTTGAACGAGTATTTTATCGCAGCAGAATTGAATGGGACATTCGAGAATTCGGACGGAACCCGGACGATAACAGTCAGCGGAACATTTAAAGGCGTGAACATCAAGTCAAATTGAGTATGCCCAGGGGCTAACCAGATAATAACATCATGATTTTCAGAAATAAAGCTTTGGGTATTATACCCATCCTTATCCTCATGAGCATCGAAGTTTATGCTCAATGGGATGACATTTATAACAATCGCAAGATCGTTTTTGAAGACGGCGCACAATACAATCAGGTAGTAGTGCCGGACAACGAAGGAGGGTGTTTCTTCCTTTGGCAGGATGAGCGAGATTCGGTGAACATTGCTCAAATCTATGTGCAACATTACGATTCAGTCGGAGATGCGAAATGGCCAGAAGGTGGAATCCGGATAGCACCTACATCCTGGCATCAGGCACACCTTCGGGCTATTGCCGACGGGGCAGGAGGTGTAATTGCAGTTTGGGCCGATCATCGCGACCGTGCCAATCAACCGCAACAGACATCTACAGATATTTGGGGGCAGCACATCAATAGCCAAGGTGCCCTACTTTGGGGTGCTGTAGGAAAAAGCATTGTACTCGAAGCCGGGGAACAAAGTATGCCTCTTCTTGTAAGCGATGACCAAGGAGGTGCCATTTGCGCATTTCGCGATGGAGGCGACTTTCAGGCGGGGAGATCCAAAGGATTCTGGATGCAACGGTTCGATCAAAATGGCACTGCAAAATGGGATAAGGGAGGAATGTTGATACATCAATCTTCACAACCATTTGCCCCTGGTATTGAGTGGGATCTTTGTGCGGATGGTTTTGGCGGCGCTGTGCTGGTCTATGAAGAGAGCAGCCTGAATACATCACTGGCAGGGAATATATATGGCCATAGGGTGGATGCTTCCGGTACAAGGTTTTGGGAACCCGATAGAGATACTTTGGCAGGAATAGTATTCGAACGTGGTTTCCCCATCTCCAAAATGCCGGGCAACGAGGAACTTCCCAAAATTGAGGCAGATCAGGAAGGTAATATTTACGTATGCTGGCGAGACAAGAGGAATTCAAGCTGGAAAATTGGGGCTTTGTATGCACAGCGATTGGATTTGAACGGTGCCAAATTGTGGACGGAGGATGGTGTACAGATCGAATCGGGCAACTTAGCCGGAGGTTTCCTGGATTTGGAGTGTGATATGTACGGAGGTATATACTTCAGTTACCCGGTGAACTCAGTGGATGAATATGAAATAGTCCGGTTCGACACATCGGGGAATCGATCCTGGAGTCCGCGTTTGATCAATTCCGACATAACCTACCTAAGCAATCTGGCACGCTCCGGGGATGGTGGAGTTTGGGTTGCCTGGAACGAAACGACTCGAAATCCCGGTTCGGAGGCTGCAATAGTTACGCAAAAGTTTGACACATCCGGAAACAAATTGATCAATGGAGACGCCCTGTTGTGTAGCTATCCGGAGGATAAAGGTGTTCCAAAAATTGCTGTAAATGGGGACGACATTTTATACTGTGCATGGGAGGATTGGCGGAGAACTATGGGCCAATCGGGATCGGATGCCGATGTTGATCTGTTTGCACAGAGGTATAAATACGGGGGAAGTACAGGTTTGCAACAATTGTACTTGAACCATTCTGTTAGCGCTCAGTACAAATCAGGAATACTGCAAGTCAATGTTTCTGGAATTTCCGGGATCGAGATGGATTACCAGATATTCGATTTACAAGGACGACTGATCATGCAAGGTGTTATTCCATTAAGTAACGAGATGTCTGAACTTGCGGTAAATGATATGAAAACCGGGATCTATTTTCTGGTCCTTGATCACATGTATTCAACCCGATTTATATGCACGGGCTTTTAATCATTTATAATTCGCTAACTTGTCGGTTTCATCAAATCGATAGGCTATGAAAAGAATGTATAGATGTCAGATCTCTGCGCCACTTTTACTATTGGTGATCATTCAAACCGCTTTCATTTCAGTCTCCAGGTCTCAACCGTTTATTCCGGAGCGATTTGAGCATTTGATCGTAGGAAATCAAAACGATGCAACCATTGCAGCACGTGATATCTACCGGGATTCATTCGGATTCGTTTGGATCGCGACCTATCGTGGGCTGGCCAGATTTGACGGGAATGCTATGAAATTGATCGAATTCAGAAAACCGGGAGGAATTGATTATGGCCGACTAGAGATCACCCGGATCGCACCGTGGGGAAACGAATACATTGCAATAGCTACTGCGAGAAAAGGCGTTTTCCTTTATCGTACATCGGATGGAGACTTCCGGGTTTTCGACGAGCAACAGGGAAGCATTCGGAGTAATAACGTAATCGATATAACCATTTCCAATGATCAGTTGTGGGTTTCAACCGGTGTAGGAGTAGATATCGTAGATCTCAAGGAAGGTGGCACATGTCAGGTAGCAGAAGTCCCAGGCTCGTTCGTAACTCGTTTTGCCAAAGATATTTCGGGTCGAATATGGTTCTCATCTCCTATGGGACTTACCAAAGTCGAATCATACGAATCCTGTAGTCTTCAACCTGTATTCACCAATTTCCCAATGAACTTGTTTGCCGGTATACCTGGTTTGAAAGACTTCTGCTTTGAAAAAAATCGGATTTGGATCTTGGGAGGTAACGATCTCGTTCTTCAATTCGACCCTGTAAGCAAAGAAATTGTGAGCTCCATGTCGGGAAGAACTCCCGAACTGCCGATCTCAGATTTTCAATGTATCTTTCTGGATCGAAGCAGTCGATTATGGATTGGTAGCAGAAACGGGCTGGCCTTGCGCGTTCCTCAATCCAGCACCTTCAAGGTTTACACCTCAAGATTGAATGATGTTCGAAGTCTTGCCGAGAATCATGTGACCCGTATAACGGAAGATGGTAACGGCAACGTGTTCGTACTTCTGTATAATCATACCGATTATATAACTCCTTACACGAAACCGTTTAACGTTCTTTTTCACAAAGGGATCGACTCACTAAGTCCACTTCCCAGAGATCCTTTGTGTGCGTACCGCGACTCCAGAGGTACGCTCTGGATGGGGAGTTCAGGCCTGTCTCTTGTTAAAAAAGATGGTACGAGAGCCTTTTTGAACTCCGAAACAGCAACCTGGGAAGGTGATTATGTAATGGATATCATTGAAACTTCTGGCGGAGATCTCTTCTTTACGTCCAGTTCTGGTTTGGCTCGATTGAGGGTTTCAGATTACGACGAGCTCAAATTTGTCCGATACCCTTACAAAGACAAACAATTCAGCGGTGATGGCGCTGCCTCTTATCTGGTCACGGACTTGTTCTGGGACGGAGCGGACCACATTTGGATGGCCACAGCAAACGGCATTTCACGCTTCCACATACCGACCGAAAGTTTTGAGTCTTTCCGTGATGAATCTCAAAAGGCGGCGATTTCAAATGCCAATCAAATGAATTGTATCCTAAAAGATAGAAATGGGAATGTTTGGATCGGGACAAGAAGGTCAGGTGTCGCGTTTTTACCAAAAGGGGCAGAACTGAAAGGAGCGAATTTAATCTGGTTGACCAATGACCCGACAAGTGGAGAATCAATCAGCAACGACGCCATCAATGATATTTTTGAAGATCGATCCGGAAATATCTGGATCGCAACCGCATACGGGCTCAACTTGCTGAAATCAAATACCTCCGGAACCTTCCGCTTTAAAAGATTTGGGAGGGAAATTGGTTGGCAAACTGAGGTGTTTACCTCAGTAAATCAAGACAAGAATGGCTATTTATGGATAGGTACTTTGGGTGGACTGTACCGTTTCGACCCAAACACCTCAGACGTTCGTCATTTCGTGGTCCCGGACGGAATGCCTTCAGATGGAATAATGACCGATGGCATCGAAACCGGTGCCGATGGTTTACTGTACGTTTCTTGCCGGAATGCCGTAGCCTGGTTCGATCCTATCCAATTGATGAAGGCAGTAGCTCCGCCTTCAAAACCGATCCTGACTTCCTTGGCATTATTTAACCGTGAAATACCTACCAAGGTAAGGGCAGAAGACAATGATCTTATCAACCTTGACAAGGACATCGCCTTTACTTCAAGAATAAAGCTCAAACACGACCAGAATGTCCTAACCCTTTCATTTACAGGTCTGGATATTCTGAATGTCCAAAAACAACGCTACAAATACAGGATGGCGGGCTTCGACGAGGAATGGCAAGATGCAGGCTATACCAACACCGCTACATATACCAATTTGGATCCCGGCGAATACAAGTTTGAAGTTATGGCTTCAAACGGCGACGGCATATGGTCTGGGGAAACAACTATGCTTACAATTCTAATTTCCCCACCATGGTATCAAACGACGTGGGCGTATATACTATTTGGCCTAGCAGCTATGGGACTTATTTGGATCTTCATTCGCACAAGAATAGCAATTTACCGAAGAGAGATGGATATCAAACTCGAAGCTGAAAAGGCCGTAAACAAAGCCCGCATGGATGAACGGGAGATCATGCGTCAGAAAAATGCCCGCGACTTTCACGATGAAACCGGCCTCAAACTCACACGTATCAATCTACTTACCACTACCGCCAAACAAAATGCTCAGGATGAGGTAGTCGTAGATTGTTTAGATCAAATTGAGAAAAATGCACGGGACCTAACTTCCGGTATGCGCGATTTCGTATGGGCTCTGGACCCGAAAAAAGACTCTTTGACAGCAATTCTTCAACGTTTGCAGGACCTCGGGAATAATCAATTCGAGTATTTGAATTCCAGTTTCAAAACTCATTCTTCTTTCATGGAATGGCAGGATGTGGAACTCGATTTTGATGCGAAGTTGCAAGTGCTTATGATATTCAAAGAGGCGATCAATAATTGCATCAAATACTCCAAGGCAAATGAGGTTGTACTGGAATGCAAAAATACTCCGGATGGGGTGGCCATTTCTCTTGTCGACGATGGAGTCGGCTTCGACATATCCATGAACCGAGAAAGTTATGGACTCAAGAACATGTTGCAAAGGGCACATCGAATAGGGGCCAGACTTCACGTACGCAGTACGCCCGGTAGTGGAACAATGATTCAGCTTGTTTTACCAAATACACTCAAGGATATGGAACCCCAGATTACCTGATCCAGACAAGTTCCTACTTTTTGGCAAAAGCGAATCCCTATAGGTAGTTCCGATCAGAAGGTGTCTCGTTAAATTGAATCTTTAATCATGAGAAAAACAGCAAGTGACATTATTACGGTAAGTATCATTGAAGACGATCCCGTGATCAGGCTTCAACTATCTATACTGATAAATAATTCACCGGATATTGGTTGTATTAGTCTGTACCCGACCGCGGAAGATGCCCTGGACGGTTTGGCTGATCTCAAGCCCCATGTAATTTTATTGGATCTTGGATTGCCCGGGATGTCCGGAATTGAATGCCTGAAACTGCTCCGGGACAAACTGCCTGAAACGGATTTCTTGATTTTAACGGTAAGTGAACACGACCAGGACGTATTCGATTCCATATGTGCAGGTGCCACAGGTTATTTGTTGAAAGAAACCCCCTCTGAGCAAATACTACAAGCTATCAGAGAGGTTCGCCTAGGTGGATCGCCAATGAGTGCCGGCATAGCCCGGAAAGTTGTTCAAAGCTTCTACGAGCCAAAACAAAGTGAAAAAATTCTCTCCGACCGGGAAACCGAAGTGTTGAAGATGTTGTGCAACGGCGAAAACTATAAGGCAATTGCCGATAAATTATACGTGAGCGGACATACAATCCGGGCACATATTAAAAATATCTATAAAAAACTTCACGTCCACTCCCGCGCCGAAGCCGTCAAAACCGCCATTCAAACCCGCCTTATCTAACCCCCAACCCCATCTTCCTATCTACCTATCTTCCCATCTTCCCATCTTCCTATCTACCCATCTTCCTATCTACCTATCTTCCCAACTTCCCAACTTCCCAACTTCCCAACTTCCCAACTTCCCATCTCCCCAACTACCTATCTACCCATCCCCCTAAACCGCCACCGGCGCCGAAATCCCCGGATGCGGATCATAACCCAGGATGTCAATATCCCCATAGTCGAAAGCAAACAGATCAGTTACTGCAGGATTCAATTTTAAGGTAGGGTAGGGCCGGGCTTCACGACTCAACTGCAAACGCACCTGCTCAAAATGGTTGGAGTAAATATGGGCATCGCCAAATGTGTGTACATATTCCCCAACTTCCAAACCACATACCTGTGCCATCATATGGGTGAGTAGGGCGTAGGATGCGATATTGAACGGCACACCCAGAAACAGATCCGCGCTGCGCTGATACAACTGACAACTCAATTTGCCATCGGCAACATAGAACTGGAACAAACAATGGCAAGGACTCAATGCCATTTTCGGTAGATCGCCCACATTCCAGGCATTCACCAAAATACGCCGGCTGTCGGGGTTTGTGCGCAGGAGATGAAGGGCTTCGGATATCTGATCGATCGTTCGGCCATCGGATGTCTCCCAGCTGCGCCATTGTTTGCCGTAAACCGGTCCCAGATCACCATGCTCATCCGCCCATTCATTCCATATCCGCACCCCGTTGTCGGTGAGGTATTTGATGTTCGTGTCGCCCTTCAGGAACCAGAGCAATTCATAGATCACCGACTTGGTATGCACTTTCTTGGTTGTGATGAGGGGAAAACCTTCCGAAAGATCGAAACGCAGCTGACCACCAAACACACTTCGCGTGCCGGTTCCCGTGCGGTCGGTTTTGGTGGTCCCGTTCTCAAACACATACCGCAGGAAATTCTCGTACTGATTCATTGACCAACGAAGGTCGGCATAGCTGCTTGCTTCTTGTCAACATTATTTGAACCGTAATTAGTAGCTTTGCGCCCTCATTCAGCGATTATGGCAGTAGCGATCAAATTACCTAAAATGAGCGACACCATGGAAGAAGGTGTGCTTGTTTCATGGCAAGTAAAGGTGGGCGACAGTGTTAAACCGGGCGATATACTTGCGGAGGTGGAGACCGATAAGGCTACCATGGATCTCGAGAACTACGAGAAAGGTGAGATCCTGCATTTACATGTTCAGGAAGGGGCAACAGTGCCCATCGATAGCATCATAGCCGTGATCGGCAAGAAGGGAGAGTCCTTTGATGATCTCCTGAGCGCAGCTCCTGCTTCAACTCCCGCAAAGGAGCAAGAAGAAGTGCGATCTGCACCCGCAGAACCCGCTGCGCGCGAAACTTCGACTCAAGTGCAAACCACGGCAGTTTCGGCGCCTGTTGCCGATGGCTCACGGGTAAAAGCTTCCCCTTTGGCACGCAAACTTGCCTCGGATAAAGGCATAAACATAGCCACAGTTCCCGGCTCCGGGGAGGGCGGACGCATTGTTAAGCGCGATGTGGAGAATTTCACTCCCACAAGCGCACCGGCTGCGATCCAGAGTGGCAGAGAGTCTTATACCGATATCCCTGTTTCGCAAATGCGGAAAACCATCGCCCGACGTTTGGGAGAAAGCAAATTCACCGCTCCACACTTCTACCTCACCATGGAGATCCGTATGGATGAGGCTGTTCGGGCACGTGTTCAAATGAATGAATACAGCGACGTGAAGATCTCCATGAATGACCTCATTGTGAAGGCCTGTGCGATCGCCCTGCGCAAACATCCCATGGTCAATGCAAGCTGGTTGGGTGATGTGATACGTCAGAATCATCATGTGCATGTTGGAGTAGCCATGGCCGTTGAAGAAGGATTGCTGGTTCCCGTTGTGAAATTTGCTGATGGCAAAAGCCTTTCGACTATTAGTGAAGAAGTTAAGGCCTACTCCGTAAGGGCCAAAGAGAAAAAATTGCAACCCACCGACTGGGAAGGAAATACATTTACCGTTTCCAATCTCGGTATGTTCGGGATCGAGGAATTTACAGCCATCATCAATCCTCCCGACTCCTGTATCCTGGCAGTGGGCGGCGTAAAGGAAACCGTGATCGTTGAAGGTGGGGAAATGAAGCCCGCTCAGGTCATGAAAGTGACCCTTTCATGCGATCACAGGGTAGTAGACGGTGTTACAGGGGCCAAATTCCTGCAGACCTTAAAAGAACTTCTGGAGCAACCCGTGAAGCTTTTGGTCTGATTTTTTTGTATCCTCGAATAATTCGTTAATATTGCTGCGACAAGGATAACCATCCTTTCACTTCAAGACACTTTTCCAAAGAAATCAGTCGCAAGTACCTTCTTGGAATCCTGGAGTTCTTAATGATTAGCAAAAATTATCTGATTTAATGTACGACATCGTCGCCCTGAGCAATATGCTCGTTTCTGATCTAAGGGAGGTTGCAGATACCCTTAAGGTGAATCATAAAGGTCTGAAAAAGCAGGACCTCATCTACAAGATCCTCGAAGAGCAAGCTATAAAGCCGCAAACCAAACCTCGCGAAGAGGTTAAAAAAGCCACCCCCGCCGAACGCACGGAAAAACGTGAGAATCGTACGGACCAGAATCCAAAGAAGGAGGAGTCACGAGCCCCTCAGAACACAGAAGGTTCAGATAACCGCAATGCCAAGAATCGTCGGCAACGCCGAGTAAATGGGAACAACGACACCAAGGACAACAAAACCGTTAGTCAACCTCGTCCGGACCAACGACCTCCGCGAAAGGAGCAAAGGCCCGAGACTCAGGAAAGCGTTGAGGTGAAAACAACAGAGACCGTTGAAGCCGAACCTCGGCAGCGCAATGCGGAAAACCGTGAGAATCGCGATAACAGATCCAATCAAAACCGCGAACGTCGTGACAACCGGGATCGGAATGAGCGCCGTCAGGACCGACCCGAGCGCAACGAACGTCAGGATAGATCCGAACGACAGGACCGACCCGAACGTCAGGAAAGACCGGAACGAACGGAGCGTGACGAAGAACGCGACCGCCGCCGGGAGGTAAAGAATGCCCTGATACAATTCCTTGAAAAAGAGGGTCTGGTAAGTGCTCAAGGTGTGCTGGAGATCATTCAGGACGGGTACGGATTCCTCCGATCGGCCGACTATAATTATCAGCCTTCCCCGGACGACGTGTACATTTCCCCTTCACAGGTGAAGTCCTATGGAATGCGAACCGGAGATGTGGTGCTCGGTACCATTCGACCACCAAAAGAAGGTGAGAAGTATTTCGCTCTGATCAATGTGGAAATGATCAACGGGAAATCGCCGGAAGTGGTGCGCGATCGAGTTTCGTTTGAACACCTTACTCCCCTGTTCCCGGAAGAGAAATTCAACCTGGAATACAAGTCGAATAACTATTCTACACGGATCATCGACCTGATAACCCCTATCGGTAAAGGACAACGCGGATTGATCGTGGCTCAACCTAAAACCGGTAAAACAAATTTGTTGAAGGACGTTGCCAACGCCATCAGTCAGAACCACCCGGAAGTGTATATGATCATACTTTTGATCGATGAACGTCCGGAGGAAGTAACCGATATGGCCCGCAGTGTGAAAGCAGAGGTAGTTGCATCGACCTTCGACGAGCCGGCTGATAAACACGTGAAACTGGCCAATATCGTTTTGGAAAAGGCCAAGCGCATGACCGAATGCGGTCATGATGTGGTGATCCTCCTCGACTCGATAACCCGTTTGGCGCGCGCTTACAATACTGTTCAACCGGCTTCAGGTAAGATACTCTCCGGCGGTGTGGACGCCAATGCCCTGCATAAACCAAAGCGCTTCTTCGGAGCTGCACGAAATATCGAGAATGGCGGTTCGCTCACCATCATTGCAACAGCACTCATCGACACCGGTAGTAAAATGGATGAGGTGATCTTTGAAGAATTCAAGGGAACCGGTAATATGGAACTTCAGCTCGACCGAAAACTGTCGAACAAACGCATCTTCCCGGCTATTGACATCATCAGCAGCTCTACCCGACGTGAAGACCTGTTACTCGACAAACAAGTTATGCAGCGGCTTTGGGTGCTTCGTAACTACCTTGCCGATATGAACTCCGAAGAAGCTATGAACCTGATGCTCAAGCAAATGATGGGCACCAAGGACAATGCCGAGTTCCTCATGGCCATGAATTCCTAATAAGCAGCGGTTCCGCTGTTCCATGCTCAGCCGGGAGTAGACCGGGATTTGATTTTCAGGGGCTGAATCGCTAAATTGACGCGTTCTTTTAGCCATGAAACAGCATCTGCTTCTCCGTATTCGTTATGCCCAAATAGGGCATCTGTTGACTTGTTTGTTTCTTCTGTTAAGTGTGCAGGATCTCCGCGGTCAAGCGATAGAGGTTGCCGATTCTGCTCAGAACGGTGCGAGCACTTTCGTTTTTCCGGAGGCTGTTGGTTATGTGAACGACTTCTCCGGTTTGTTGAGTGATAGTTTGGAAGCCGAACTTGCCCATGCCCTTATCGAATACGAGGCAGGCACATCGCGGGAGATCGCCATCGTGTTGGTGGACGATCTGGGGCCCTATACCGATATTGTCAAATACGGCACCGATCTGGCCAATAACTGGGGGATTGGAAAGAAAGAATTGAACAACGGGGTTTTGATCGTACTCTGTTTTCCGCTTCGAAAGGTGGGAATTTCGGTTGGCCTGGGTGCGGAAAAAGTGCTCACGAACAGCGTTTGTCAGGCCATAATCGATGAATTGATGATGCCCAAGTTCCGACAGCAGGAGTATTTCTTTGGTTTAAGGGCCGGCATCAATACCATCATGGGTGTTTGGGATGAATAGGTGGAGATAACTTTGTTATGTATAACGCTGAAATAAAGCAATAGTAAATGGATCAAACAGCACAAACAATGATCGATAATCTGCACAAGAACACAGGCAGATCGCTTGAAGAATGGGTTCAGATCGTTCGTGCGAAAAATTTTGGCAAGCACGGCGAGATCATCAAATTTTTGAAGGAAGAACACAGCTTCACACACGGCTTTGCGAATCTGGTGGCGCACAAAGCCCGGGAGTCCGATGCCGGTTCGGCGACCGACACCAATGACCTTGTAACCCAGCAGTACACGGGCAAGGAGCATTTCAAACCTCTGTACAACGAACTGATCCGATTCACCCAAAAACTCGGATCCGATGTGGAGGTTGCACCTAAAAATGCCTATGTGAGCTTAAGGCGTAAAAAACAGTTCGCCATTTTTCAGCCGGCCACAAAAACCCGATTCGAGGTTCAGTTGAATCTGAAGGGAGAACCCGAACACGGAGTCCTTCAGGAGATCGCAAAGGCAAATGCCATGTGCTCCCACAAGATCGATCTGGCCAATGCGGCGGAGTTAACCGACGAGGTTTACAGCTGGATCCGACAGGCGTACGAACGGGCGGGTTAAGCTTGTACAATCTGCACCGTTTAACGAAAAAGGCCGCTGGGGAATATCCAACGGCCTTTTTTTAGCTGCGTAGTTTGTACGGTCTTATTTTTTACTCCATTCGGCAATGGATTCATCGTTCATACGAACATAATCGTTGTTCGATGCTTCAATGGCCAGAGCCTTAGAGCGTTCTGCCGCTTTGATGGCCTCCGGGTAGCGCCCCATCTTGGCCAGGATCAAGGCTTTTTGACGCACGATCCAGAATTTCTCGCTGTCGGCAATCGCTTTGTCGATCCATTCCAAAGCCAGGTTGAGATCTTTATCGTGCTCCAGATAGTATCGGGCCGCCTGGTAATACGTTGAGCCCGTAACTCCTTTCATTTTCTCTTCGATCTCCGCCATAACTTTTGCATCAACCGGTGTATTGACCTGGAAACGGACCTGTGTCTGCTCCCAAAGTAATTCGATCATACATGATTCGTCGGTTACATCCGAAACGTTGATCGTGAAGGTTTCAACAGCGACCGGATAAACCGCCGGTTTAACATCGAAGCGCATCAGATCTTCAGAGGCCTTGTAATCCTTTCCTCCCGTTCCCGCATAACTGGTATTCTTGTGAAGGATGATGGTCCACTTGTCTTTTCCCGGAATGGTATACAGAGCATATTCACCTGCCGGCACATCTTTACCATCGATCTTCACGGCATCCGAGAAACTGATCTTGGTACTCATGTTGGCACCGGTACGCCACATTTCACCATAGGGAACCAGGGAACCGAAGATCTTCCGCCCTTTCATGCTCGGACGGGAATAGGTAACGGAGATATCTGTTAAGCCCACAGTTTGTTTCACGGTACCAAGCGGACTCGGACGAGGAACATTGATCTGGGCAAGCGCACTTGTACCAAACCCGGCTATGAGCAACAGAATGAGAACATTTTTAAATCGACGCATATTTTTTTTGATTTTGCGCGAAGCTACAAAAAACACCGCAGCCTCCCGATTTCGGCCCGATTAAATGAAACTAATATGTACAAAAGAAGCGATCAGAATTTATAGGAGAAGCCAATACCGAATACTTCCTTGAACTGCGTACGCACACCTTTCCGACCGGGTTGATTTTCCGGATCGATCTCAATTTTAGTATCGTGATCGTAGATGAGATGAGTGAACAGGTTCGCGCCCAGATATTTACCCAATTTCGTGTCGATGAGCGTTTGCCAGTCTACGTCGATGTTCTTTCTATTTGGTCGGTTCGGATCTGTATAGTTATTGAACAATTCAAGTCGGGTTCTCAAACCGATGTTTTTCAGGATCTCCTTATCCTGATACACGGCAGAGAACAGCGCTCCAAACTCAGCCCTGAAATTCGCATTCTCCACCTCAACGGGTATGTACAGACGTTGTGCGGCAATACTGTCGTCCGAAACGATCGTGAACTTCCCTGCAAAAGGGGAGATGTACATCGAGAGTTTCGCATTGGGTTTGTAGTCGATACCCGCAGTTGCCTTCAAATAGGCAGGAGCGAAGAAATTGGAGATCACCGGGCGGTTCTCCTCAGGTGCACCAAAGTCAAATCCTTCTGCAAACTGGGTCTCCAAACGGGCAAATGCCGCCCAACTGAGGTTCTTGGTGGCCTTTCTGCCCACTTTGGTCATCAGATCGATCTTGTCTTCGTTCTTGCGAAAGCGCTCCCCCTCATTGCGGATCAAACCATAGGCCATGTCCAGGTTATTATCCCAGGTCCAGTTATTATGCGCGTAATTGGCGAATAGGTTACCCAGGGCAGTAACGGAAATGGAATTCACACCCCCCTTGGACCAATTGGTGAGTCCAACCTGGTTGAAATTGACTGATTGAAAGCCCCCCGTTTTCCATTTTAAAATGGGCTGCAAGGATTTGATCTGTGCATCGAGTCCGTTCGCAACTTTCTGCAAACTGTCCAGACTGGCTTTGATTCGCGATAATTCAGCCTGTTTTGCGGCAATTTGAGCCTCGTTCTGTCCGAAAGAGAAAGCGGCCATACTCCCGGCAAGGAGAAGGAAAAAGAATTTTAATTTGAACATGAAATAGATAGTTTGAAAATTGGAATATCCTGTTATTCCGCAAAGCGGATCAGTATTTGGTCTTTGTCGATCTTATCCTGAATCTGGATGGGAATGGCTTCGATCACAGCCTTACACGGACTCTTGATCACGTTCTCCATTTTCATGGCCTCCAGAACCAGAAGGGGTTCCCCTTCCTCGACCGATTGTCCCTCCTTCACCCGTACATCCAGCACCAAACCGGGCATAGGGGCGAGTACCTCGCTTATTTTTTCGGCGGCATTCCGCTCGATCCCCATTTTTTCGAGCAATAGATCGAAATCGTCTTCGATCTGCATTTTAAAATTGTTTCCGTTCAACCGCAGTTCGATCTCTTTGTTTCGCCTGTTGAAACGGAGGATCTCTGCGTTGAAAGATCTATTATTCATCAATAGATGATAGCGATTTTCCGAAATATGAATAAGATCGACCTGTTTGGTCTCATGGTCTATCTGAACGCCATCCGATCCCAGATCTACCTGTATTATCCCGTGATGCTCTATGTGTATTCGGTACATATCAGGTGGGTTGAGGGCCAAAGTATTCGACGTAATTATTGCGGGTTTCCCAGAGCTTGATGCAATGCAGGGAGCAGTCCTTCAAATGGGGTTCGATCTGATTCCAGATACCGATAGCCAGGTTCTCGATCGAGGCCATCTTGCCGTGCATAAATGGTACATCCAAATTGATATTCCGGTGATCCAGAACATCAACCACATGTTCCTGAATGATCTTTTTGAGAACTTTAAGGTCGATCACAAATCCCGTATCCGGATTGGGATGGCCTTTCACAGTTACATACAGGTCGAAATTATGACCATGCCAGTGCTCGTTCGCACATTTGCCAAACACGGCGTCGTTTTCTTCCTTGGTCCAACTCGGATTATATAATTTATGAGCAGCGTTGAAATGCTCCTTGCGGGTAATATATAACAAGCCCTGGTTCACGGTATTTGCAGTTTCTCAGAAACGGGTGCAAATATACGAAGGGTATCTTTGCAGCTAAAGAATAGGATATGACAATACAAGAAGCTCAGGAAACTGTCGATTCCTGGATACGTTCCACCGGGGTGCGTTACTTCAACGAATTGACCAACATGGCATTATTGACCGAAGAAGTGGGCGAACTTGCGCGTATCATGGCCCGGATCTATGGGGAACAGTCGTTTAAGCCCGGACTGGAAAAAGAAGATCCCGCCGACGAAATGGCCGATATCCTGTTCGTGCTCCTGTGCCTTGCCAATCAGTGCAATATAGATCTTACAGCCGCACTCAAGGCAAATCTGGAGAAAAAGAACTCCCGCGATGCGGACAGGCATCGGAATAACCCCAAGTTGGGATCCGAAAAAGTGTAAGCTTCAGCGCTTAGCGATTCTGCATCGGAACAAATTCCCGATTCACCTCGCCAACATAGATCTGACGTGGACGGCCGATCGGTTGGTTCTCGTCCCGCATTTCCTGCCACTGAGCGATCCAGCCCGGCAAGCGGCCTAAAGCGAACAGTACCGTGAACATCTCAACCGGGAAGCCCATGGCCCGATAGATGATACCTGAATAAAAGTCCACATTCGGGAACAACTTGCGTTCTACGAAATAATCATCCGCCAACGCAGTTTCTTCAAGTTCCTTGGCAATATTCAATATCGGATCCTGTACACCCAGTTTATTGAGGATATCATCACAGGATTTCTTGATGATCCTTGCGCGTGGGTCGTAATTCTTGTAAACCCTGTGCCCAAAGCCCATCAAACGGAACGGATCATCCTTGTCCTTGGCTTTGAGTATATACTTGGTCACATCTCCGCCATCCTCTTTAATGGCCTCGAGCATTTCGATCACTTTTTGATTGGCACCTCCGTGCAAGGGCCCCCAAAGGGCGGCAATACCTGCGGAAATACAAGCATAAAGATTACTATGCGACGAACCTACAATCCGAACCGTTGATGCAGAACAGTTCTGCTCGTGGTCGGCATGCAGGATCAACAACTTGTTCATCGCCTCTACAAAAACCGGATCGATCTCGTAATCTTCTGTTACGTTTTTGAAGGTCATGTTCAAAAAGTTCGAAACATAATCCAGGTTATTGCTCGGGTAAATGAGTGGATGCCCCTTCGCCTTCTTCATGAGCATGGCCACAATGGTTGGCATTTTGGCGATCAATCGGCGAATGGTGCGGTGTTGGTCGTCAACATCCCTGTATGGATCCAGCGAATCCGGATAGAAGCTGGAAAGTGAGGAGATCAAAGCAGTTAACTGACCCATTGGGTGCGATCCGGTTGGCCATGCTTTGAAAATGTTCTGCATATCCTCGTTCACGAGGGTGTGGTTGCGGATCTGATTATCCCAATCACTGTACTCCTGAGCGTTCGGGAGTTTCCCGTTGATCAGGAGGTAGGCTACCTCCAGGAAAGTGGCATTCTCTGCAAGATCTTCTATACTGTAACCACGGTGGCGCAAAATACCTTTCTCACCATCCAGGTATGTGATCGAACTTGTGGTACTTCCCGTATTTTTATAACCAATATCAACAGTTACAGCGCCGGTTTGCGACCGTAGCGTACTAATATCGATGCCGATCTCATTTTCAGTACCATAAATGAGGGGTAACTCATAGGTTTTCCCGTTGATCTCCAAACGGGCCTTGTCAGATTTTGAAGCAGATTCCATTGCGCACAAAAGTAGATTTTATTTAAAGTATTTCTTCTGTCGAACTGCCGGATATGATGCAATCTTCCCCGTAAATGACAGAAGTCATATACCCTTGCAACATACTCCGCGCGTTCCAACTTCTACAACCATTTATCGGTACTTTTGTTCACAATCCATACTTGAATATGTCAGATAAAATAGAGGGTATTATTTCCAAATTGGATGATAAGGCGGAATTGAAACAAAAAGTGTACGAACGCACGTTGGAAACTTTCCGGCTTATGAAGAATTGTGCTGTCCGGATCCGCGACGAGATCAGCCCCCGCGTGCTCGAATCTTCACCACATGTGGAAATAGCGCTGACCGACCAGGGCGACTTTGAGTTTCATCTCCGCTTCTCCGGGGATACCATCGTTTTTATGATGCATACGAACGTTTTCACGTTCCCCCCGAACCATAAGATCGCAAAGACGTATTATGTAAATCAGCATCCGCAGAACGGCTTCTTCGGAATGATACAGATATATAACTTCCTGAGCGATTCACTGAAGTATCAACGACTCAATGACGCCGGTTATCTCCTGGCACGCGTATTCGTGAATGTAAATGATCATTTCTATACCGAAGGCAAACGACAACTGGGTTTCCTGTATAACGAAGTTGGTCAGCAGGTCGTGAATGAAGATGATATGCAGAAGATCATTGAACAGTGCATGCTCTTCTGTCTGGACTTTGATCTCTACGTACCACCGGAAGACGCACTGAAGGTGATCACCGTGGAGCAGAAGAATTATTTCAATAACCCCCGCGGTATTGGAACCGGAAAAAGACTCGGTTTTCAGGTAGAATAATGTTTCGATTGCTGGCGTCGGTTCTGCTGCTATTCGTGCTTGCAGGTTGTAGCATGCGCTACGGCCATATTCCGCGCATGCACCTCACTTTGAGTCAACAACAGGAAAAGGGAGCAAGGCATACCGGATCGAACCTGCGGTCTGATCCTAATATATCCCGGACACTTGCAGTTCCTAAAGACTCAATCGAAGAGTTGCCGGCAATGACCCAGCCTCTTCATGGAACTCCCGCAACACCGGTAGTAGAAGAAGTCTGCAACGCTCGGGCCCGCAAAATACGGCAGATTGAAACTCGAATTATGCATGCGGATCCCTTGCCGGTCGATTCAATCGCCACAGACAACTCAAAACATAATACTCAGAGAATAACAGCAGGTACGCTTTTCGTACTCGCCGCGCTCGTTAATGTGCTCGCCTTGTTTACGGGGGAGGTCGGGATGCTCTTTCTGTTCACCATGTTCTTTCTGTTCCTGATCGCAGCGATCTTCATGGGACGGGATCTGATGGAAGGCATTCGCTTCGATCTGAGTCTCAACCGCACCCAACGACAACGTCGGCTCCGAAAAATTGCGGGGATGCTGATCGTGCTGAGCACAACATTCTATGGTTTGATGATCATTGGCTTCTTAGTTGGAGCTGAGCTTTTCGCATTCGTACTTTCCATTCCGGCATTCCTAATGCTCGTACTCGGACTGATCGTCTTTCTTTCCTCGTTGGTGAAGAGCGAGGAATGGTAATGAGGGGCCTATCGGTGTGCCAGTGGATGGCCTTTTATCCTCACGGATTCCCGATCTCCTTCAAGCCCTTCGCGGTGAGTTGGTAATGGTAATCGCCCAACATGTCTGAATCGAAACCCATGCTGCGTTTCAGCGAACCGGAATCGTCAGGCAAATAGGCCTGTACATAACCCCGATGGAGTAAATTCTTGAGTATATCCGCCAGTACGTTTGAACCAACAAAGGTTGCCGAATCTTCTTTTAGGTTTTCAAAGGATTCGGGAAATACCATCAATCCCAGTATTTTCAGTTCCAGTTCTTCCAAAGCAGCTCAATTAGCGATCTTCCGATCTTTCCAGCGATAGGGTACAAACTTAGAGAAGATAGCGAACAAGGTCACATAGAATGGATAGATCAACACCAAAATGAACGAAATAAGATACCAGCGTACATCCATTTTCTTGCCATGGAAAAAAGGCAGGATCTTGTGAAAGAAAAAGAGATCCGCCAGCCATTTCCCGATCCAGATCCACAGCAGACCCAACCAAATGGGATAACCGATTGAACCAACTATCGATCCTATGAAGAGCAGTACATTCATTCCGAAAAACACCATTGCAGGGAACGGTATATGTCCGATCCGCGTTTTGGAAGCCCATCGCAGGCGCTGTCCAATGAATTCGCGCAAACTCGAAGGTGCTTGCGTATGAACAATGGCCAACGGGTCCTGGATATATGTGCAACCTGCTCCGGTTTTCATGGCCTTCTGCATCAGTTCGATATCATCGCCGCTGCTGAACCGGGATCCGCCGTATGGATCCCATGCGAGAAAGTCGGAGCGGTAGTAAGCCATATTGGCGGCGTTGCTCAAAAAAGGCTCTTTCAAGTACAGTCCCGAGCCGCATAAGGCGCTCAAACAGCACATTTCAAGCTCCATTAATCCATTTAACAGACCCGGCTTGCTGCGATACTGAACAGGTCCGAATACAAGCCGGTTCCCACTTTCAATTCCCGACAGCATAAGCGAAGCCCACTCAGGTCCCACCATGCAATCCGCATCCGTTTGAAGGATCAGCTCCGCTTCAGCCTTTTCAACCCCGAGCGAGATCGCAGCTTTTTTTCCGGTCCTACCCAGCTCTTCATCTAGCAGAACCACATTTATATCTTTCTGCTCCTCCAGCCACTTTCGGCTACCATCCGTACTTCCGTCATCAACGATCACAATCTCTAACCGGGCGGGATACTGTTGTGCCTTGAGATCCGGGATCAGCTTTTCAAGATTCTCTTGTTCGTTGCGGGCAGCTACCAGAATGGTACAAGATGGTGGCGTTGAGGGCGCAACTGAAGGCGGATCATGTGCCGTTGAAGGCGATAGGGCCTCCCAGGCATTGATCTGACGATAGATCTGCCATACATAGAGCAGTAGAACAATACTCAGGGCAATGATCACGAGTTGCGCGATATACGAAATCGGAGGGTTAACAAGAACAGTCCTCCCAACAATGCGGGAACTACTATATTGATCAGCCAGAGCAAGGTGCTCGTGAGTACAAGATCCGCCTCCGGGGCAACGTCTGCGAACAAGGTGCTTAGCAACATTCCCCGCACACCGATCTCGCTCAGGGCTATGGTTGGAACCATTGTCTGAAAAAAGAAATACAAAGGAACCATATAGATCAACCCCCATCTCTGATCGGGTATGTAAAAGTCAAGGAGTCCGTACATCAGCAATCCCAATTGCAAACTGAAAACCACATAACGGATCCCCGACCAGATCAATGCCTCTGTGAGCAGCGGCTTGCTCAAACCGCTCAGGGCAACCCGTATTTTACCAACTGTGGCGTTGTACTTCCAGCGTTCGAAGAGTTTTTCGCTATCGGCAAGCCGGTAATAGATATTGATCACGGCAAAAACACAGCCTATCCCAATGAGCAGCGACCAGATCACATCCGAGTAACCCTCCATGTAGAAATACCACGCACCGCAGAACGTTCCAACTACGAAGGTGATGATCAATTGGGAAAAGGACCCCGCCAAACTCATGGCCACAGCTTTATCCCTGTGTTCCGGTGGCACATACAACATTCTGCCGGCAAACTCACCAACGCGGTTCGGTGTAAGCACACTAACCGTTACACCGGATGCGGTGGCAGCAAAAGCCCTGCTTTCCCTGAGGTGATGGTCCGCACGCAGGAGTCGTTTCCATTTATGGGCTTCAAGCCACCAATTGAGGGGCATGAGGAGTATTACGATCAATAAAATGGGCCATTGTTCCAAACAACGGGTACTGTATTGTTCCATCAACTCGGTGAAATTCCGCTTTAGGAAGAGCTCGCGGTACATGAAAAGAACCGACAATACCAGAATACCCCATTTCAGAAGATTTGTGAGTAGTTTCTGATGTTGTTGAATGAGCTTTTTCAAGTTTAGCCTTTACATTTGACTCGTGTCGGAGCGTTTGGTTGATAAGGAATTCGATCGGATCATACTGGGGATCGACCCCGGAACAAATATAATGGGTTACGGGTTGCTCGGTTGTAACGGTAACCGGATGAAAATGCTCGGTCTCGGTATTATTCACTTAAAAAAATACGATGGTCATGCCCTGAAGCTTAAAAAGATCTTCGAGCGTTGTCTGTCCCTGATCGATAATTACCATCCCGACGAAGTGGCTCTGGAAGCACCTTTTTTTGGCAAGAATGTGCAATCCATGCTCAAACTGGGCAGAGCACAGGGTGTGGCCATGGCTGCTGCGCTCTATCGCGACATCCCAATTTTCGAATACGCACCCAAACGGGTGAAACAGAGTATTACAGGCAGAGGTACTGCCGATAAGTTGCAGGTGGCCAAAACACTTCAGAACCTGCTTGGCTTTGAAGAATTACCGAAAGATCTGGATGCCACCGATGGGATGGCTGTGGCGGTCTGCCATTTCTTTCAGAATAATCCGCGAATTGCTTTAAAGGAGGAGGCCGGTAAAGGCGGTTGGGATGCATTCATCCGCAACAATCCCGATCGGGTCAAATAATCTGCCCGGCGATCGCCTTTCGGATCGCAGCGGCCGTTTCACTGAATTCCTGCTCCGAGAACTGCTGTTTCGGTTGAGAGAAATCAATGTCGCTTACCTTGTCTATGGGTACCAAATGCACGTGCACATGAGGAACTTCCAACCCAATTACGGCCGTTCCAATGCGTTTACAGGGAATTACTTGCTGCACCCCTTTGGCAACGATCTTCGAAAAGATGTGAAGGCCGGCAAGTGTTTCGTCATCCAGATCGAAAATATAGTTCACTTCGCGTTTAGGGATCACAAGCGTATGACCTTTGCGTAAGGGGAATACATCCAGAAATGCCAGAAAATCCTCTGTTTCGGCAACCTTGTAGGCCGGAATTTCCCCGGCCACGATCTTACTGAATATACTTGCCATCGAATTAGATATTGATGTCCAATACCTCGAATGGGATCACTCCGGCCGGGGCCTGTACTTCTACCAGATCGCCGCGGGTTTTTCCCAGCAAGGCCTTTCCAATGGGACTGGACGCCGAGATCTTTCCCTCCTTCAGATTCGCTTCTTTTTCCGATACGATCGTGTATTCCACTTCGCGATTGATCTTCTTATTCATCAATTTAACCCGGCTCAACAATCCAACTTTTGAAGTATCGAGCTTACTCGTGTCGAGTATCCGCGACTTACCCAGCAGTTCCTCCAGCTTGGCGATCTTGAGTTCCATGAGACTCTGTGCTTCCTTGGCCGCATCATATTCGGCATTCTCGCTCAGGTCCCCTTTGTCGCGCGCTTCCGCTATCTGTCTGGAGATGTTCGGGCGCTCCACAGTTTTCAGGTGATCGATCTCTGCTTTTAGGGCTTCAAAACCCTCCTTAGACATATAATTGATATCAGACATATCCCGGATTTGTTGATTGGTTAAAAAAAACATTGCACCCCATAAGGGTGCAATGCTCAACAAAATTAATAGTAAATCTTCGAATTATTTCAGATCGAGGCGTACTCCAATGGAGTGTGAGCCACTGAAAGGGTTACTGGTGCGGTAGGAATAATCGATGGCAAAGGTGCCGTTATCCTTGTCCTTGCTCAAGGGCAGATCCAGGCTGAATCCTCCGGCAAGTCCGGTATATGCAGTAGTTCGGGTATTCACGTCAAATCCGTCTTCCTCAAATGCATAGCCTCCGCGCAGCGTGAACAGATTCTTGAAACAATACTCCAGTCCTGCTGTGAGCTGATTTCTGCTGAAGGCATTGGATGTGAAGGTAAGAGCCGTTGTCAAACGGTGGAAATAACTTTCTTTGGTCCTGTCCAATCGGAAATCGTACGAACCGCCGATGTTGATGAGCGTTGGAAGCCCATAGCGCTGCGAACGGAATGCCAGGGTTTGCTCTTGATCATTGGTAGGATTCAATACCTTGAAACCAAGTCCGTCTCCGGCAAACTGAACATCGGGTCCAACATTCTTCAGCGATATCCCGAATTTGATGTCATCTTTCTTCAACTTATCCGATTTGTCGCTGGTTTCTGTATACCGGATACCCGCGTCGATCGCTACACCCTGTGATCCGGCGTTCGGGATACTCTCAGAGTGAATACGTACCAATACACCACCCGATATGGAGTAGGTGAATCGTTTGGCATAGGCGATACCCAGGTTGGTGAGTCGGGGGTTCACAGAGCCCAGGCCGCCTTCCGGTTGATCAACTGTGGTAATGTCGATCTCCCCCAGACTAGTGGTCATAACGCTCAATCCCAAAACACCTTCCGATCCGATCGATTGGGCTATTCCAAATGAATTAATGCCAATTCCGGATCCAACAAGCCAATTCGTATTGCTGAAAACGATCTGGGTTTTATCCAGGTAGGCCAATCCTCCAAGGTTCATGTAGGTTGCCTCCAGTCCGTTCACGCTACTCACCCCGGCCCATCCCCATCCGGACGATTTCGCCCATGGGTTCATAACCAGTTGATTCGCGCCCGATTGCCCGATCCGGTCCGGGTTTCCGGCATAAACTGCGCTGCCTAAAGCCAGCACCCCGAGCAACAATGTCGATTTATAGATTCTGCTAATTCGTTTCATTTTCTTCGATTGTCCTGATGTTTAGAATGAGTCAAGGTCAAGAGCACGCATCATGCCCATCCATTTAATTACTTTCTCACCGGCTTCATAAGCGTCTACATGGATGATGTAGGTTCCACTGGCAATTGGCACGCGGGCACTGTTCTTCAGATCCCATGTGATCTCGGTCGATGGATCATCTTTCAGGATCCTGCGGACTAAAGAACCGTCCACTGTATAAATGGAGATCTTACAGCGCTCGGGCAGGTTAGTGATCTTCACCTTATTCTCAACCGGGTTGTTCTCATAAGCGGAGAAGGCGTAATAAGGATTCGGTACTACCCGGATCTCTTTTAAAGCCTCCTTCGCGAATTGAACCCCTGTTTCCGTGTACACGGCATTTGTGTTGAATCCGTAACGCGGATTGTCATCATTGGTTGAATTATCTACGATCTTGTAAACCTGATAAGGTTTCTTCACGCGTAAGCGGAACTTCAACTCGGTTGGTGGAATAGGCATTCCCGACTCGTCTTCTTCCAATTCATACCCAAAGGACGCATACGCAGGGATAGCCCACATGGCCTGGTACAATACCTTGTAGTTCAACTCCTGATCGTAGTTCGAAGCAGTAGCGTTCGTAAGGACGGAGTGGTAATAGGCGCCACCATCGTATCGCGGTCCTTTCGGGTAGATCGGTCGGTTTCCTTCGTAGGCTCCCATAACGTAGATGTAGTGTCGTCCACCCCAGGAAAGATAGCCCTGACTGTATTGTCCACCGTCGTCGGTTGGGTTCCATTTCATGTCGCGGCCGTTATTTCCACCTTGATAGCTATCCTCACCCAAAACGATGTTCAAGCGCTCACCAGTCTCCAGATTGATGGCGTATCCCGGGAACCAACTGCGACCTTTTTCGGTATTGCTGTATGTGCCGTCCAGATTCAATGACGCATGATCTCTCAATCCGAATTTCTTCACATTCCCTTCCGTAAGGATCGGATCTTCACCCATTTCGAGCACAATACATTGTGTCCATTTCGATTTATCGGAGGTGAGTACAATATCCACGCTGGCCAGATTCGAAAGGTCGTACCAGTCGTTGGCGATCCGTGGCCCATTGAAGGCAACTCCCTGTACACCATTTGCAGGCAGGGAAGGAGGTGTGGTCACTTCCGAAGAGTAAATATTGCGCGATGCCAAACGGTAGGGTGCAATTCGACCGTTCCAGATCTTCTCATAGATCTCAAACTGGTCTGCAGCACCTTCACTGGTAAAGTAATCGTGGATCGAATAGTCCTTCGTAGCCTCTTGAGAACCAATACGTCCGGAACGGATCCAGTTCAATCCACTGCGCCCATCAATATCCGGGATGGCAGTGAGCCACTGTTTGCTGTTATCTTCCCATTGTACCTCCCAATTGAGGAATCCATTTTCAGTATCATCCGGATCTCCGGGGTGCGTGACCTGTTCAACAGTTACCGACATACCCCAGTCCTTCAGCGCATCGTTTGTGGCAACAGCCGTGATCAACTGCTCATTTTCATAATCGATGGTGTAATCTGAGAAGATCGTGTCGTTGGTTGTTTTATTGATCAGGATCCAGTCTGAATTGGATGCAACCATGCCGTCTCTTCTCAGGGCAGGATTCAATGGAAGCGGATCTTCACGGAGTATGATCTCAAATTCGCCCTGAGGAACCTTCAATGGATCGATGATCTTGATGTTCACCGGACCTTTTCCGATCTCATATTCCGGATTTGCCATGAAATTGTTCGCCAGGATCTCATCGATGCTTTCCTTGGTCAACTCCAGATCCTGACCACCGTTTCCTGTACCTTCCAGGCGGATCAGTTTCGGTCCGTCGCCATAGGCTCCACGTACATTCACACCTCCCAGGCGCGGCTCGGGTTTGTGTGGAGTGAGACTGAATTGCTGTATTTGGCGTCCGGCAAGATATTCTACCGTTGGGTGACCCGGCAGTGCCGCATACGACAATACCATGTAATAATAGGTCTTATGATTCACCAGCGATTTATTTGAACCTGTAGCAAAGGCATCCTCCAGAATGGAGATGGAATGCACCAGCCCTTGATTGGGTCCGTCGATCATCAATCTCGGCAATGGTTGCCCAAGAGCCTCGTCGAATGGTTTATTCACCAATCGTGTGATACTGTCTTTCAGATCGCAGGAGAAGATCTCTCGCGCCTTGTCAATATCATCCAGATCTCCCGTTCCTACGGTCGAATTTTTAAGCTGGTAAACCCGATATCCCTGGAAGATATACTCGCGCTCTTCACCTTCCGTTTTGATGAGTTCCTTGTAAGCCTCTACCTTGTCTGATTTGGTGTTTGTGAACATCAGGATCAGCTGTTTGTCAAGCTCCTGCGTTTCAACGATCGGTGCATCAGGTCCGTCGAGGATGTCGAAACAGTTGTCGAACAATTCCTGCGCTTTGCGGCTGGCGGCTTTCAACAGATCAAGCGATCCGGTGGCACCTCCCGAACTGGCACGGGCCCATACAACCCCTACCGTGATCTTGTTCACGGCACCCGGTTTCAATGTGAATGGCCCGGAGGTCTGAAGGAAACGGCGGTCGGCAGGTGTATTACCAGCAATGCGCTCGGTCCAGTCATCCCCTCTGTGTTTCGGACTGGTAGTTCCGGGGAATATGTAATCGGTACACTCGCTCCCGGTACGTCCATTCAACTTATCCCATGTTAAACAGTCGCCATTCTTCCAGCGACCTCGCAGGTAGTTGTAATAGTGGATAGGCGATTGCGGGTTACCAAAATTCGTGAAGTCGTTGTCGTAGTACACGAATTTCGACATACCCAGTTCGATCAGGGTGTCTACACCATCAATGGTTGTATCTTTCTTAGGTCCTTCGAAGAAGTCAACCCCTACAGAAGGTGGGTTCAAACCGTAACCGAGGATACCTTCGTCGTTGTCGTCCCCGTTGTAGCAGAATCCAAGACTCAGATCCACGTCGCAACCCACATAGTCGTCCGAGAAGTTCCCCAGGTCAGGGTCTACCCATTGTCCGAAGTAGGTATTGGTAAGCTGACTCGATCCGCGGTTGATGATCCTTGTCGTGTAAAAGGTCATATTGTTGATCTCGTCGTTCGTGGCGTAGGCAAATGCAGTAGTCTGCATTTCGAGGCCAATCGCCTGTGCCTGTGTTTCGGAGTGTATGTTCCCCCGGTCGTTGTAAACAAACCAAAGCATTTGGTCCGGTTGATCACCGGGACCGTTATTCTCATCGGCAACCGCTACGCCCCGGCAGTCGTTTTGAAGTACAGGATAATCTCCTTCTTCGGGTGAGTAGATACCATCTTTGTTCTGATCGAAGAATGGAGCAAGGAATTGCGGCTCATTGAGGCCGTTTCCGTTTCCTGGCCAGTTTTTGATTCCATCGGGTATATCTCCACTGGGAACGATACCGTTATTTGCTTCGAAGATCTCGACGTGAGCTTCCAGTTGCTGCCGCTTCACCTCGTAGATCTGGTCGTAATTCTTACAACGCGTGCCATTGGTGTTGGCGGTTACAGTATCCAGCGGGCCGGGCCAGAAGTCTGAACCACTCTGGCGGTAGGTCATGGCCGCCAGTTTCAGTACCCCTTCATCCTCTCCACCGATCCATATGGCTCCGGAGAAAAGGGAGTTCTTACGAACTGCATTGAGGTCGGTAACCTTGGGTACCTCGTAGCGGGCATTGGACAGATCCCACCACATATCGCCTCCGTTGAGGATCTTGGTTCGCACATTATTGATGTCGAGATCCACCCTTGCCGTTGCAGGGTCGCAATCCGCAGCATATTTCATCAACTGATGATCGGATGTGCGTGGTTTAGATGGTTGAGCCGCTCCGTTGGGAACGTTTTCCTTTGCCTGAATGCTGTATCCGGCGAGTAATGCGAGGCCAACAAGAAGTGTGTTCTTTATGTTTCTCATGTTCGTTCTTTCGTTTTCAATAATTTTTTAGAATCCCATTCGTACTCCGAGACGAGCCAGACGTGGAGTCGCGAAATTGCCCGGATTGTCCATTTTAATGCGGTACAGATCGGTGAATGCCTGTGCATTGATCTGCTCCTGAACATACTGCTGTCCCTGAGGAGAATTCAGGTATCCATCATCATCAGGTAATCCGGTGAATCCATAAACACCTTCAATGATGCGGTTGTTCAACAGGTTCTGGATCCAAAGGAATACCGTAACGTTCACATTTTGCTCACGGAATTGTTTTGGATTCTTCTTCTTGATCAGGAATGATTTCGAAGCGTTCATGTCGATCTGGAACTGCCAGGGCAAACGGCTACCGAATGGGTTACCGTCAATGATGCTACGCTGAACCCTTCCGAGGTCGGCCTGTGCATTGGAGATCGCGATCTTGTTCTTGGTGTATGGAGCTCCGGACTTAGCCGTAGTGATGAAGTTCACACCGGAGTTCTCGAATATCTTCTTGCCGAACCATACCGGGCCGGTGTAGTTGGTTCCTTCTTCGAATCGATAATCTAAAATGGCCACGATCTTGTGACGGATGTCCACATCCAACGGGTACAGGGAACGCAGGTTTGGCTGGTTCGCGGCAATAAGTGCGGCCTGCGAGTTGATGTTACTTCCGGTTCCATCGGCAAACAACAGCGCATAGTTGGCTGAAAGACTTACACGTCCTTCTCCGCGCAACTCGTATTCCGCACGGAATGATTTGGTTGTAGAGAAGTCGATGTTCCCTGTCGTGTTGTAAGTGATCGGATAAGCCTGATACAGACGGATCAAACCAAAGTCGTTGCGGGTTTCCGCATATTGGGCGATCAGGCTGATGGCTGAATTATCGTTCAGCTTTTGCTTGAATCCAAGTTCATAGTTTGTACGAATACGAGGTTTCAGCGCTGCATTGGCGATCGTACCACCCTGTGTGGCTTCCAGGAAGTAGTAGCTGTTGATCGGGGCAAAGATGCTTCCATCGGCAGGGCGCTGTGCCATTACATCGTAGTTTGCAAAGAACTGAGCTTCCGTATTGATCGGGAAGGAGAACCATACCCGTGGCAATACATTGATCTGTGGGTCGTAATCCTCGAAGGACTCCTTCACCAACTCCTGATTTTCAGGGTCTACGAGTGCCGGCTGTATCAAACCGTTCGAACTTTCCTGGGCAATGATGTCCGGTGTACTTACTTCCACACCACTCGCATCATACCAGGTATTGCCATTTCGGTATCCAACCACTTTCGATGGGTTTTCGTTGTTGTTCACGTAAACCACATAGTCATCTCCAACGTTATCCGGGTGATTTACGGCTATGCCGTTGAAGTCCGTAACCTCACCGGCAGAAAGCACCGGATACAGGGAGTACGGATCTTTCAATACATACTGGTTCGCGTCGTAACGCTCGATTCGCACACCCAATCGGAAGATCAGATCCTTGAAGGCGAACTTGTCTTGCAACCAGGCAGCACTGTAGATAGGTGCAAATGAACCGATCTTGCGGTTCTGCGGATCGTAGAGGAACTCACTCAAACTCGGACGAACGCGATCGCGGTTCCCGAGATAGTCGTATCCGTAATAAGCTATATACGTGTTACCGTTGTTCCAGAGATCGTTGGCACTGAACATGTCGATCGAGAACACCGATGGATCCAAGGAGTTCACATCGATGTAGGATGTTTCAGTGATCGGATTGCCATAAACATCTTTATGACCCATTTCGATCAATTTGTTGCGCAAATTCTTGTCGAAGGTTGATTGCTGATCGAGGTCGACGCGGTAGTTGTAGAATACCGTGTCAAGGAATCGGCCATTCGCATCGTAGCGATGAATTCCGCCAACCGTATAGCCTTCCGTTTCAAAACGATCGAGTTCCTGCAGGTGCGAGTTGGTCAAGAGTGGCATCAATGTCCACAGCTGTGTGGCACCAACTGCATATCGGCTGGAGAGGTTCTGCTCATAAGTGAGTCCGAACTGAAGGTCATGCTTGTTCTTCAGGTTAAGGGATGCTTCTCCCATGGCATATGCTGTGAGCCTTTCCTGTTGTTGACGCTCATAGAATACGTTGTTCGTGCCCGGGTTATACCACAGTGAATAGGTGTTCGGAGCATTGAAACCGTTCAAGAGTCCAAGTCCCTGGAAGATCTGCGTCTGGTTGCGAACTCGAATGTCGAGGTCCGACATTTGATCGTAGAAGTTCGATGTATAGTTTGCCAGGAACGGGTTGAGCTCTGCGCGCTGGAATGTGAGCAGGGTATCGGTATGGCCAACAAATTCCCAGAAACCACGGCGGGTAACTGTATCGCCATTCTGATCGATGTGGCGCGTTTCGCTGGTATTGTAGTTGTAAACCGGTGCCCTGTAAGAAGTGAATCTTCCAAGGTATCCGTAATCGAAGATGTTGTCGCGGTGTTCCTCACTCTCGCGCTCGAAGAAACGTGTCTGGTAGTCTACACGAACGGTGTAGAATGCATCAGTGATAAGTGGTTTGCTCTCAGAATCCTTATCGTCCGGATTCTGTGTGCGCAAACGCTGGGTGAACTTCAAATAGGTTCGGTAGGTCTGATCGGTGATCAACGGGTTGATCTTGTAGTTCATCAGGTACTGACTTCTGGAGAAGCTTCTTCCCTGAGCGTAGTTCACGCTTCCAAAACCGGTGATCGTGGTGTATTTATTGGGTTGGAATTCAAGTTTAGCTTGAAGCGAGCCGGATAAACTTGCCACGTTTCGACGGGCTTTTTCCTGAACCAGATCCTGTTCGGTGAGGAACGAACTTCTCGTTACAGATCCACTTCCCTGTGGGTTTGGTGCGAGCGGATTGTTCTCGATCTGCTCCAGCACATCATCTTTCACTACATGCAAACCTCCATACAGCGGGGAGGGGTCTTTTGCATAACTGAAATCACCCGATAACTGGAAACCGAGGGCAACATATTCTTCATCTCCTCCTCCTTTGTTCTTGATCCAAAGCGGTCCGGAAACAAACCCCTGCCCGTAGTTGTAATGATAGGGGTCGAACATACTGGAGGATATCAACTCGAACATCTTGCGGTACATTCTTGATGGACCCTTAGTTGTGATACTGATGGCACCACCGGTAAAGTCACCATACTGTGCCGGAATACCGGACTGAATGATATCGATCTGACTTTGCGCTCCCTGCGGAAGTGCGGACGACCCGATAACCGGAATACCGTCGATGAATACCCTGGTGGCATCCGTACGCTGACCGAGGAAGCTCACACCACCACCTGCAGTCTGGTTTACAGCTGAAGATGTCTGGGCAATGGCACCGTAACCCCGCGTAGGCAGCTTAACAAGATCCTTGTCGGAGAAGGATTTCTGGTTCTTATCCTTTTCTACCAGGGCTGTTTTGTAACGCGTAACCTTAACTTCAGGCAGACCTTCTCCACCGCTTTGGGCCATTTCCACGTTCAAATAGGTGATGTTGTTGGCCGTTACGATCACATTCGTGTAGGATACATCATCGTAACCGAGGTACTTGGCGGTAACCGTGTACTCTCCCGGCTCAAGTGGTTTAACGGTGTAATTTCCGGTTTCATTGGTGAAACCTCCTCCTTTACTGATCCCATCCTTCTTTACCAGGATGTCCACAAAATCCAGTGGGGTCTTGGTTTTCTGATCAACTACCTTCCCCCGGATTTCACCGAAGTTCGACTGGCCGAATGTTACTCCGCTCAACAGGATTGCAAGGAGTAGGGTTACGTAATATTTATTCATATGCTGTATTTGTCTGAAATTAAGATCGTTTCACCGAAAATGGTTTGCATCTAGCGGCGTTCAATATTCCACAAAAAAAATAAAAACTCATACATTGTTCCGTCTTGTTTTACCGTTATAGCCCATTCAATTCATGTAAGGTTGACAAAATTTTACTTGCGAGCACTTCGGAGATCTTCCGATACGACTCAAATGTCCATCCACCAATATGCGGCGTGATAAGTACATTGGGCCGTTCCATGAGTTCCTTAAATAGGCCCAGATCCTTCTGTTCCATGAGGGATGGGGGCTCTTTTTCCAATACGTCGGCAGCAAATCCGAGGATCTTCCCGCTTGCCAAAGCCGCAGCAATGTGTGCAGTATTCATGATCCCGCCTCTCGATAAATTCAGCAGGTAGAAAGATTTGCCCATTCTGTTGATAAGGCGCTCGTCGATCCAACCACGCGTCTCCTTGGTGAGGGGTACATGAAAAGTCAATACATCGGCATGGTCCAGGATCGCTTCAAGTGAACTTTCTTCAACCGTGTCGGTGCCAAATCCACTCTTGTATTTGTCGTAGGCACATACCCTAACCCCAAAACCCGCCAAACGCTCGGCGACTGCAGAGCCGGTATTTCCATATCCGATTATTCCCACAGTGAGTCCCTTCAACTCATGCCCCCTGTTCGCCTCCCGTTTCCATTCAAGATCCCGAACTTGCAGGTAGCTGGAGTGGATATTCGCCAGGAGCGACAATAACATACCCAGGGTTTGTTCGGCAACTGCATCGCGATTGCCTTCCGGTGCATTCACACATATGACCCCTGCCCGGTCTGCTGCATCCAGGTCAATATTATCCATACCTGAACCTGCACGGGCTATGAGCCGAAGCTGTGGGTTGGATTCTATTACCTTTCGATCCACGTCCACCTTGCTCCGCACCACGAGTATCTCGTATCCGTTCAGAGCACTTTCAACCTCATCCGCCGAAATGGAGGGAAGATAGGTACAGGAAATACCATCGTGTTCCAATCTTTCCATCAGAACGGGGTGCACGTCATCTACGATGAGTGCCTGGTAATTCCGGTTCAGGTCTTTTTTGGGCATGATCGTTCAGAATTCAAATATAAACCGACCTTTTTGCCCTGAAGTTCTGTGTTCACCAACGGGTATAGCTTGTTGAGAAGCGGAATTTCCTGAGCCGTTTCCGCTTATTTAAGGCAGTGGATGCTCGCGGAGATGGATCTCGGCTCCAAAGAAATGGGAGGCCATTTGCTCAAATACCTCCGTGCGATCCGACACATAGAATGTTGTCGAGGAGGTCTCGTCCGGGTTCAGCAATGCACGCTCTTCCAGTATGTGCTCCAACTCCAGCGCCACTACCTGTGGAGCATCTATCAGGCGCACATCCGGTAGCAATTCGGATATATCGCCGGTCAATAACGGATAGTGTGTGCAGCCGAGTATGAGTGCATCGATCTGTGGTAGTTGTTCCAGGTAGTGTTTCAAGATCAGCCTGCTTGCCGCATTGTGCAGAAAACCTTCTTCGATCAATGGCACCAGGAGGGGGGTGGCCACTTCAAAAACCACTTTGTCGGGACTGAGCTTTCGAATTCCGTTGCTGTATACCTTACTCTGAACAGTGCGCCGGGTTCCGATCACTCCAATTCTTTTGAGGGAAGGATCTCCGGACACCATGCGCACAACCGGATCGATCACATCGATCACCGGCAAGCCGAGTTTATCGGCAAAATCGGGTTCCAGAACGGAAGCTGCACTGTTACAGGCCACTACCAGCGCCTTGCAACCCGAATCTTTGAGAAAACTGCTTATTTGTTGTACGTATTCCCGAATGGCGTGAGCCGATTTATCGCCATAGGGCAAATGTGCCGTATCGCCGAAATAAACAAGGGCCTCCCCTGGAAGAAGGCCCCTGATGCCGGCCGCGACGGTTAGTCCGCCAACGCCGGAGTCGAAAACACCTACCGGCCGGTTCGAATGCATTTTTTGGATTATTTAATGCCCATTTTCTTTTTAACGGCAACCATCAGGTCATGTGACGGATTTCCGTAGATCAAGCCACCGCCGTCGGTTGAGTCGAGCACGTAATCGTAACCCATTTCCTTGGCCACTGAAATGATGGTGCTTTTCAGATCGTCGATCAACGGTTTGAGCAGATCTTCCTGTTGTTTGGAAACATCCTGCTGCGCCATTTGCTGTGTGCGTTGGTAACGAGATACCAATTCCTGATATTCTTTTTCCCGCAATTCAAGAAGGGTTTTATTTTCAGTCGGGTTGTCCGTCCAGGTTTTTTGCTTTTGAGTTACTTCAGCTTCAATGGCACTCAAAACAGATTGGTATTCATTCGAGACCCGCTCCAGGGAATCCTGGATTTTCTTGAGTTGAGGCATTTGTTCCATCAATTCACCTGAATTGATGTGCGCGATTTTCATTTGTGCGCTGGCGTTTACTGTAAATGCCATTGCAACGAGAACAACGATTGATTTTAAACTATTCATGCACTTGATGTGATTGTTGGGATTGTTTTGAAAATATACTGTTATGGATACCTTTCTCAGCGATCTGGTAAATCGTCGTCACCATTGGAAGGAGGTAGATTGTTCTGTTTGCCCCCGTCCTTATCCTTGATGGGCGTGATCCCCAATTCTTCGAGAACCTCATCGCTCTTATCGAAGCGTGCGTTGGAGAAGAGCATGACCATATCACCGCTTTTATCGAAAATGAAGTCCAGTGCGCTTTCCTTGGCTACTTTTTGGATGGCTTCAAATACCCGGTCCTGAATAGGTTTGATGAGTTCCTGTCGTTTTTTGAACATCTCCCCTTCGTAGCCGAATTTGTCCTGCTGGAACTTCTTGACTTCTTTTTCCTTGGCAATGATATCCGCTTCGCGCTGCTTCTTCTGTTCTCCGTTCAGGATAACTTCTTCCGCCTTGTAATCTTTGTACATTTTGTCGATCTGCGCATACTTGGCATCTATATCTTTCTGCCATTTCTCAGCCAACTCATCGATCTGCTTTTGAGCTGATTGGTATTCAGGGATCTGGGACAATATATATTCCGTATCCACATAGGCGAATTTCTGAGCGTAAGCGCCAGCGTTCATCAAGAGCAGACCAATTACCATGATGAACCATGGCCGTGAAGAATTGAGTGGCTTATTCCTTTTCATAATTCTCGTTTTCTTTTCCTGTACCAAATGTTGTACCAACAGGCTCTGAACGCACGATTTCGCCTAATGCGTGCAAACTTACGCTTTTTTAACTTCGATCGTTGGGCATTCGTTGTACATTAGACTGTACGTTTATCTAGTGGATCAGGTCGATGGGCCCGGTGCTGATCGTATTGCTCACGTTCAATGCGCGATCGTATATACGTATATCGCACAGTACCCGATCCGGATGTAAAACGAGTTTCCCGGCATCGAATCGCACTTTCATATCACCACGGATCTGTTTGTTTTTACCATCGGGCGTGAGGTTCGGTATACGCTGGTTGAAATTGATGGTGTCGTTACTCCCTTCCCGTACAAGTATCACCGGATCAGGCCCACTCATGTCGTACATGTCTACCAGTAAATTATACTGAAACGGGCTACCCGGATCGAACGGAGGGAAGGTGTCGGAACGGTCCAGTCCAATATCACCCTCTTCATCCTCGTAACTGAAATGGACCACCAAAAGCGAGTCTTTGCCGGAAATATCCTTCAACAGATCATAACCCAGCAATTCAATGACAGGTGCGGTGCTTTTGGCCACCGGATCGTCCTTGCATCCATACAACACGCTGAAAAAGATGCTGATGCACAAAAGAAGAATGGGTAATGCGCGTTGAATGTGTGAAATTTGGCAGGTCATGTCTTCACCACTGGATCCGTTTGAAATCTTCGCGATCGGCAGCGATCAGGAGTTTAACGAGTTTGCCCTGGAAATGTTTCATCACCAGGCAGTGCACAATCAGGTTTACCGGCGCTATCTGGACATTCTCTCCGTTGATCATCGAAACATCAAAGATCTGCAATCTATTCCTTTTTTACCTGTGGAGATCTTCAAGACCCATCGCGTGGTGACCACCGGTTATGAAAAGGATTTTGAAGAACAGTATTTCGAAAGCAGCTCAACCACGGGTAAGGGCGTAAGTCGACATTTCTTCTGGGATCCCTATTGGTACTGGCGGGCATCGGCCGAGAACTTCTCTAACTTCTTTGGGGATGAACATCTCGATATAGTTGCCCTGCTTCCGGGTTACATGGAACGCGAGCATTCATCCTTGATATATATGGTGCGTGAGTTGATGGAGATCCACAACACGAATACCGAGGCCTTTTTCCTGAACGATTATGAAGGGTTGCTCAGGCAAGTTGAGGAGAACAGGGAATGGGATCAGCGCACATTGATCTTCGGGGTTGCGCATGCTCTGGTAGATTTCGCACAGTGGTTGCCGGAACCTATACCGGATCTGATCATATTGGAGACCGGGGGGATGAAGGGGCGCAAACGCGAGATGACACGTGAGGAATTGCATGAATTTCTCAAAGCGCGTTTCGGTGTGGATGTGATATATAGTGAATATGGGATGACCGAATTGTTCAGTCAGGCATATAGTGGTGCCGACGGGATTTTTGATTGTCCGAACTGGATGAAGGTGTTTATCCGGGACAGTGAGGATCCCTTCAACCTATTGCCCCATGGTAGAACCGGGGGGATCAATGTGATCGATCTGGCCAATGCCCAATCCTGTGCATTCATTGCGACCTCCGATTTGGGTCGCTCCTATGAAGATGACCGTTTCGAGGTTCTGGGCCGATTCGACCACAGCGATATTCGGGGGTGTAGTTTAATGGTGGCTTGATGCGTCTTTATTGGAAATACGCATATATCGTTCTCCTGATCTGCGGCACACTCGCAGCGCCCGCTCAAGATGGCAAGGACACTTCGCTGAACCGGCGATACGCGCATGCCAAGGTTCAAGGCGGCTTTCATACGGGTTTGCGGGTGGGGCCGGCGGCCCGGTTCATTAGTTCTAATACGTTCAACTACGTATACAGTTCCTCTTCGCTTTCACAGAGTTTTGGCCTGGACCTCTATTTCCCGGTTTCTTTCCAACATGGCGATCTGGATGTTCTGAGTTCATTCAGGTATGCATCCCTCAATACCGTTACCCACGTGGAGATCCCGGCCCGTGCCAGCGGATTTGATCAATCCATCGAGATCCGCGACCGGGAGTCGGTTCCCTTGTTTGAATTCCGCATGTTGGGGATCTATGCACCACAGAGCAATTTGAAGAACGGACCGGAGTTCGGTCTTGGGGTGGCCATGCAGTATCCGGCATTATTGAGTGAACGCACCGTAAGACAGGAATTGGTCGTCGACGGGAGCAAACAAGAAGTTGATGTTCTGCTGTGGGAGGATGCCTTTCAGGATGGGGCCAATCGTGGCGCAGAAATCGTTTGGAGTTTGGGCTATCGCTATGCACTGGGCCATGGTCGTATGTTGGCTCTTCGCGTTGAAAGGAATCTCTCGGGCCGTTCTGAATTGAGGCGAATATTTTCCCTCCCAATTCTAGGAACGGATATCGGAGGAAGACAGGAACTTTCGAAACGCTACTGGATGCTCACTTTGAACGCTCTTCTATTTTAACGGATCCTCCTTCGGAACCTCCAGAGAACGCGACTCATCCCCCTCTTTGTAATCGACGTAGGTGATGATGAACTGGAACATCTCGTCGGTTGTTCGCATGCCGGCTCCATTTCGGTCCTGCCGCTCGCGTATACGTTGCGGGGGTTGGTAGGGATTATTCGGATTTTCGGAAGTGTTATCGAAGCTGCCTTCAGCAACGATCACCGATCCGGCCGGGATCACGCACATGGTTTTGAAGGTGTAGAAATATTGCCAGCGGAAGTCCCACCTCGGAATTCGGATCAAAGGGATGGTATCGCCATCCGGTTTAACCGCATAAGCCAGGAAATTAGTTCCCAACAGGTGCATGTGTGGGTTAATGGTGAGGATGGATACGGTTTCAGGCACGCGATATTGTGTGCGCAATCGCATTACGGTGTCGGGGGGGATGTCCAGGGGCGGACGGATCGGGCTCAATCCGTTCGTTCCCAGCATGAGTTCTTTGGTTGGCCGTTCGGGAGCTTTGTTGGAGAAGAAGATATTGAAATGTGAGCGATCCCAACGGTTTTTTGGGATCGGTCCATAATGCATATCGTTTGCCAATAAGGCAAATTTCCTGCTCAACTTGAACCCGCCTATTCCCTCCGGGTAGTAGGTGCCAATAACTCCGGGCAGGTAATTCACCGCACTGTGCACAACTTCGGGTAGGGATCCGTCGTCGTGGGTCAGTTGCAGTTCAGCGAAGGCTTTTTCATATTCCAGTGGAGGCAATTCAACCTCGGCTATATGCGAACCTGCCGTCACATCGGCTTTCAGTTGAGGGTCGAAATTGATCACATGTCCGTTCAGGTGGTGCACGAGCTGGTATCTCCCCGGAACAAATTCAATGCTGCGAACAAACGTATCGTTCGGCAGTTTACCGGGAACTTTCACCACCAGAAAACGATCGCGGTTATCGCCACGAACGAGAATGGAATCCATGAAGAGGACCATATCCGGTTCTCCGATCATGGAGTAGGGGTTGAAGTTCGGAATTTCGGGCATCTTCACATCGGGCCCCTTGCGGTATCCCTGTTCCGCCCACCTTTCCAGCGTGCCGATCTCGATCTCGTTGAGAACATTCTCCCCGATGAAATGGCTGTAAGTGGGATCGGCCGGCCAGGGCGGCATGATGCGATCGCGGACAACACGAAGGATCGTGCGCTTCTTGCGCATTACATCGCCGTACGATTCCAGGTTGAACGGTGCCTGTCCGCCTTCCCGGTGGCAAGTGGTGCAATGGGAGAAGATGATCGGGGCTATGTGCGTGGTGAACACCACACTATCCGGTACTTCATTGAGAACAGTTGTAGGCCGGTTACCCAGGAGTTTATTGCGCACCGAACGAAAAACGAGGAGTGTGCACAGAAATGAGGATACTATGAGCAGTATGATCTGTTTGCGTCCCATATCTAGTCGTTCGGATATTCTAATATGCAACCTACGGCCGCTGTTTCAGGGATGCGAACCGGTCTGCCTCCCAACAGATCGTGTATGGCCCATTCCAGATAGGTGGAATCGCCCCGGATCTTCTTTCGGCTCAGGCCTATGGCCCAATCGTTCAGTTTGCCCCTGTACTTTACGTTCATCGCCCTGTCGGTGAGCACAAAGTCCGGAGTTACCCGTGCCCCCAACTCATGCGCCAGTTCGAATTCAGGATCCAGGATTATCGGTGGGGTGAAGGAGAATGAATCGATGTAATGCTGGATCTCATCTTTACTGTAATAGCCTCCGGAGAGGACGGCCAGAAAATTCAGGGAATCGCCGTATGTGCGGGATAGCGCTTGAAACTCATTGGAGAAACTGTGGCAGAGCGGACAATCCGGACTGAGGAACATGAACACATGCCCCTTCCCTTGAGCCTGCAATTGTTCAGAGGGCTTCCACGTGCTGCCCGAAAAAAGTTCGTAACTCCGATCGGAACGACAGGAGGTCAAGGCCGCCACACACAAGATGATCAGTTTGATTCGAATTCCCACTTTCACCGACAAAATTACTTGCTTCCATGTCCCAAGCAGAATTCAATTTTGAACTCGCTTAAAAAGAAAAGACCCCTCGATGTTTGGAGGGGTCTTTTCTGAAGTGTTCTCCGCCCGAATCCGATCGGGTCAAAACGGATGAGAATCAAATTTTCTACTTGCTCAGTAACACAGGTAAGGTTATCACTTTATCCGATCCGATCAATTCCAGATAATAGTGACCGTTGCTAAGCGCGCTGGCATCTATGCGGGCAGACTTCAATTCTGAACTTTTCAAAACGCGGCCATTTTGATCGGTAATGCGATACGAGAAGTACCCATCGATAGCACCTTCAATGAAAATAAGTCCGTTGGTCGGATTGGGGTAAATGCGCAGGTTAGTGCCATCCACACCGGGAACCGAAACGCTGTTTACCAGCACATCTCTTGACAGATCACAGTTACATTGGTTATCGTCGGTGACTTGTAAACGCACACTGTACGTATTGCCGCTGGCATAAACGTGGCGTGGAGCGATATCCGTGGAGGTCTGCCCATCGCCGAAAGACCATAAATAGGAACTGTAATCGCTGCTGTCTGCACTGAAATCAACCGTTCTGGCTTCGGCCGGGAAGCTCCAACTGAATCCGCAATGAGGGAGCTTGTTGATCGTAATGCCCGTAGAGGTCACCCCGCTGCAACCGAAATTGTCCGTTACGGTGAGCACAATATTATAGCTAACTGTGGTGTCGCTGGTATAAACGTGGTTCACAGAAGATGCGGTACTACTGCTGCCATCGCCGAAGCGCCATTCCTGAGCGTTTATAGTGCCGGGGCTTACAGTTGAGCTGTGATCCAAGGTTACAGACTCGCCGGAACAATAGCTGTTCTGTGCGAGATCGATCCGCGCATTTGGTTCGTGTTTGAAATACACGGGTACCTTGCCCGCCGCCGAACACACTCCATTTGTAGCGATCGCCTCCGCCAGGAAATAGCCCTTGGCATAGGCATGTGAGATCGTTTTGGCCGAGGCATGAACTGTTTCGGTTTGGGAGTCTCCGAAGTTCCAGCGCACACTGTCTACAGGATCAATACCCGCCGAATTTGTCAGGACAAAAGTGAACGAAGCGTGCACTGCATCCGAGCAGTACATGGAATCTGCACTTATGCTGAGTGTTGGCTTGGCATATACTGAAACTTCAACTGTATCGGTACTTACCACGCATCCCGCTTGTCCGGACTGTACAATGTGGAATCGGTCCGCATTGTTCACGCCATTCACGTTAAAATTCGGTGTGGTTGAACCTGAAACGAGATTTCCATTTTTATACAGATCGTTCTTGAACATCGAAAGCGTACTCGAAACGTTGAGCTGCTCACCGGTACAGAGGTCTTTTTTATTCAATTGGATCATCGGTTTGCCGAGGATCTCCACTTCACAATTGGTTTTGTAGGCATCATCGAAACAGATGAGAGCAGGGGAAGTAGAACGGATGCGCATCACGTAGTTCTTGCCGCTCAGCAACCACGAAGGTGTATGGAACCTGAACGTATCGGCAATTGCTGCAGATGTCAATGTGTCCAGAGGTCGGAAACTGCTGTGTGCGCCTGAACTGTCTGTGATCTCCAGAATGAATCTATTGTTCGATGCAGGCTTGAAATGTGTGCGGAAAGGAACCGCAATGTCCGAAGCACCGCAGATCAGAAGATCGGCCGGGTTACTGAACTCGATGGGAGATTTGAAATGGTTTACCTTGTAGTTGGTCAGAACCACGTCCTCTATATCGAAATAGATTCCCGCTCTGTTCCTGATGATCGTCTCTTCGTAGCTATCCGCATCCAATTTGATGCTGAAAGTGGCACTGCCTATGCTGCCATTCGGATCCGTGCTTTTGGGCGGCAGATCGATGTTGTTGAAGAAGATCCACAAATGCCGGCCTTCCAGAATGTAATCGAATGGGTGACTGGCATGTAGCATCTCCAGCGTGCTAAGATCAAGTCCTTTGGGCAATGTGTCCCGTAATACCACATTCAATGCACTTGCATTTCCTTCATTCTGGAAGCGAACCGTGTAGGTGAGTTTTCGGTCGGTGACTGTGAAGATGCTATCAGGAGTGGCCTGTTTATCGTTCGGGTCGTAGGCGGAAACCACCCGCACTTGAATGGAGAATGTATTATTCGTGGTATCTAGCTCACGGCTGTAAGCGTTTCGGTCCGTGTAAGCCGTAAAGGGGATCCGGTCGTTGAGGCTGTATCCGGATGTGGATTTAACCTTTAGTTTGAGCCATTTTTTTGCACCGGCCTGGATCGATGTGAGCAGATAGCTGTATTTTCCGTTGCCCAGATCTTTCCAACCTCCGTCGCTCTTAGAGAGGTCGATCAGGTTTTTATCGGTTTCGAGGTAGATGGTTGCGGTGTCGATACCGAAGGATCCTTTGTTCTGAACGAAAACAGACCCGTTGGGTGCATCACCTCTACGCACTGTACCTCCCGTGTTGAGATTAAATGTAACTGCCAGATCCACAACTTCCTTCTGGTAATTGAAGAATGTGTCCGCAAATACCGTTTTACCGGATGATGCGGTTACGGTCATGGTATCCTTGCACCTGTTCTTCCAGCGGGATGTGTCATTTACCAGAGCGATCTTGTAGGTTCCTGAAGTGAGGCCGAAGAGGTAGAAACCGTTCACATCGGTAAGGGCATAGTGATTTCCGGGCTGAGCTACAACAAGCTGCCGTGCAACCGGTTTGTTGCCCGCACCTTGTTTACAGGAATTGTTGTCGCTGAATACGTAGCCCCCAATACCTTCTTTCAGTCGGGAATGGAAGCGTGTTGTATGCGTTGAGTCTTTCTTGATGTTGAGCGTCACGGAAGTGCAGGAATCCTTGAACCAGGGATCCGGAACCAGGCTCACCTGTCGGGTACCCGTATCCAGACACAATTCAAACTTCCCTTCCCTGTCCGTTGTGAGGTAAATGAGTTTATTGCCGTCGATGCTCAATTTCCTCGGATGCGTGAGCGGCTTCTCGGATGCATCGGTTTTGCAGTTCAGGTTCTGATCGTCGTTAATGTCTCCTTTGAGTTTCCCGATGGCCTCACTCACATCAAAGGTCACCTTATAAACCCTGCGGGTAACCGCATTGCGCGGGCAGGCATTATCGGTGGCAGTAAGCTCGATATTCAACGGTTTGCCCACGAAAACCGATTTGTCCACTTTCGACATATCAACACATATTTGAGCGCTCGGTGTTCGGGAAGTGGGATTCAAAATGGTCATTGTTACGCCATTCGGCAGGTTTTGTGCTGAAATGCGAACCGTATCCGCCGGAGGTGTGGGCAGCGGTGGTGGTGGCA
Source organism: Flavobacteriales bacterium (assembly GCA_020635435.1). Lineage (GTDB taxonomy): Bacteria > Bacteroidota > Bacteroidia > NS11-12g > UBA9320 > VMDK01. The sequence continues at coordinate 271,046 of JACJZU010000001.1, read as the reverse complement.
CGTACACCTTATCATCGGACGAAACGTTGAAGCAGAAGGTTTGATCGGTACAGGGAGTGGCCTTCACCTTGTAGCTGTAGGGTCCTTTGAGTATTGGCGGGTTATTGTCCTGACACACATTCACCCAAAACTGCATATCCCTTCTTGTGGTCCCAATGATCTGGTACTTACCGGAACTGTCCTTTCGCCATTCTTCTACTTCCATTACGGCTACTGTGGATTCATCGCATTTTACCGGCATGAAAATGATCTGCCCGCTTTCGGAATCGACATAAAGCCCGATGGGAGGATTGGCATTCGGGTTCACTGCCCCGGACCCGCTTGGGTCGTAAACTTTGAAAGGTTTCAGATACGAATAACCCGAACTGTATGAAATATTGGTATTGAGGGCACTTAAGGGGTGTGCCAGTTTGTAGACCAACGAATCCCCGTCTGTATAATCGTAACCGCCCATAGTGGTGAATAACGGCTGATTGCAACAGGCCAGCGCGATCGGCTGACTTACGTATTGAGGCGACGAATTCACATAGCCCTTGCACAGATCGATCATGGCATAGGTGTAAAAGTTCTGGTTGGCCGCACCGGTTGTGATGGCGCCATTTCTACAGCACTGCCCTGTTTCGATCACGATCCTGCAATTGGATGCGTCCCAAATGGCACTGTAGGGCGATTTCTTGAAATCGATCGTAGTGGTAAACGTATGCGCCTCTATCCCTTGTCCGGTGCCGTATGTGTTTTTGGGATTACAGGGTTTGCCGGCTTTTGAACAAACGGGGGTTACGTCCTCTATGGATATCTGGGTGAGTGAAACGCTCGCCGACTTGCCATTCGACAGATTGCGGATCTTGGTTGTAGATGATGGATTGGCAAAGGAAACGCCCCTACAATCCCGGTAAAAGGTCACCTTAAATGTGAAAACGTAGGCAGAGTCGCAGGTGTACGAGATGTCCGCTCCCATAACGTGAGTTGCCCGGGCCTGCTGTATACCTATGCCCAGGATGGGAAGAAGTAGGAAGGCTAGTTTGATGATCTGTTTCATTCAGGTTTTTTAATTGGTTCTATTTTTTTCAAACATCAATGGATCAGCGATATACGGGTATGCGTGTTGCCAATGCTCAACAGGTATATCCCATCGGGCTGTGCACTCAGATCGATCTGATACGTGCTCTTGCCCACTGGTCCGCTTAATGCGGTTTCGTACAATAGACGACCCTGAAGGTCAAAAAGCTGCATGGTCACGTCGGCAGAGAAAGGTTTATCCAATTCAATGCGCATATGGCCATCAGACGGATTGGGGTACAGCTTTAATCCTACATTTCGATATACCTCCCGGATACCCGCTGCATCGAGCGATTCGATCTTGTTGATGATGCCCTGACTCAGGTTATAGAAGGAACCACTTGGTGTGGTTTCCAATCGTTCGGCACGAACCATGTAATACACGTCGCCATCAAACGGTGCCGTGTGGTTGTATTGATTTGCCGTGATCAGATCGTGATTGACTTTCACATAAGGTCCGGTGGGCGACCAGGAATAGTACAGATGATATCCGATCACCCCATCGGCCGCAGAAGGTGTCCAGGAGATGGCCACTTCGTTCCGGCTTCCATTGGTTGTCAACGTGAGGTTTTTCGGTGGGTCGAACATGTACATCCGTAGGGTAGGGTCTCCCATCAATGCAATGTGTATGTTGTTCTCGAATGTACTTGCCGTATAGGTTTCCGGTCCGTTCCTGCGTTCGTTGTTCTGTGTCAAACGGGTGCAATAGCCGATGGTCTCTCCAAGTCCCATAGGATGTATGTGCCACCAGGGACGGCCCGACCAGGCGTTGGTCAATCCCCCTTTCTCCGTGCCCAGTGCAGCCCGGAGGAAATTATTTCGGATATCCCAGTCTCCAAAATAGCTCCCGAAGAGGAAGTTGAAGATGGCCGAGTTTTCAGTGGTCATCTGTTGGGAGGTTGCCACTTTGTTGCATGAGGTATAGCTTCCGGCCCCCGTGCCGTAGGCGAGGAGGTAGGTGCTGTCTTTAAGCGTGGTGAGGAAGTCCTTCGATTCCGTTTTCCCTTTACCGATGAGCGATGGGAAATTGCGCCAGGCGGTACTTGCAAAAGCCCCTGCACTAGCCGGGAAATTCTCGTCGACCAAACCGAGCGCATAGGTTTTGGTCAGATTGTATCGGTACGCGTGGTTCTTGTTCATGTAACGACGCATCAATCCGATCTCATTGATGGGGAAGATGGGCATATCGCTGAGATCTACTCTTCCGAGCTGACTTTCAGCCTTTCCGGGTAACCAGATCTCATCGAATTTGCCATCGTCTTTTCGGTTCTGATTGGCCGTGCGGGCTGCTGCGTCCACGATCATCTTATCGTCGTACCACGTGGCATCGTGTACGGCGTAATACACATCGGCCGCCCAGGCACCGCAGTGGTCGCCCTGGCCCGGTCCGTGTCCGTCCGGAGGAACGGTGTAATAACTGTGGTTGCAGTACTGACCGCTGTATGGAACCGCAATATGTCCAAAAAGGTAAATGCCCTCGAGGTCGCCGTCTTTCAGTTTATCATCGATCAGCGCCCGAACCTGGGGAACCGTGTTTTCGGTTTCATCGATGGTCTCCACATCAACCCACCAGCCATCGGCCGCAATATCCATGGCGTGGAGGTTGATCTCCTCAGCCAGACTGTCCATCAGTGATGCTTCCACCAACATGAGCAGTTTCCCGCGATCGTGCACGGCCGGGATGCCGTATCCGGTCATGATATAGCCTGCAGCCGTGAAATTGCCCACACCCGATTTGAACACGCGGTACTCGTACACTTCATAGGGCATGGCCGTGGTGTCGGTCCATTCCATCCAACCGGGATTGCTTATGCCGGTGAAGGTATGCAAGGGGTTCCCCCAATCCCGCTCGCCCTTACCCATACGGTGAATGTTGTAGGTGTTTCCGTATTGATCGGCCAGAAAGGATAGTTTGACATGCCCGTTTTGAAGGGCCTCTGCGGTGGTGGATACTGCAAAATTCTCGGAATTCTGCGCACCGCACCAAATACTGCCGGCCAGCAGGAAGCTGAGAAGGATGATTTTTCGTCTCATGAATCTAATTCGCGTTTTTTGAGAAGATCAGAAGTTCAGAAAAAGTATGTTCGCCGCTTTTGATCTTGAGTACATAGGATCCCCGTGCATCCGGGAAGTTGAGCACCATGTCCGGAGGAATAATGCCCTCCTGATGCAATTTGCCCAGCATGTCGTAAAGCTGATAACTCGCCGGTTCACTGAAAGTAAAGCCGGATAGCCGGATGATACCGGACGACGGATTCGGGAATACCCGCAGGGCATTGAGGTCCGATCCGCCTACAGAACCCGGTATCCGTGCCTTGATCTCGATGTAATTGGGGCGACCCATACTATCGGACAACAGTTGATTCGAGGCCACGAGTTTCACGCTGTAATAGCCGGGATTATTGAATTTAACCAACGGTTCTTCCGAGTTGGCATCGGTGCCGGCCACAAATTCAAACCCCGTTGCCGGAGCGAATGCCCAGCGGTAGCTGAGATTGAGTCCGGAGGAATTATTCACGAAACGGATCGTGTCGCCTTCCCCGGCCATGGTCCGATCTGCTTCAAATGAAGCATTTACCTGAAACGGACTTCCGATATTTCGTGGGATGTCCCGGTAACGGATGAATGTTGGGATGAAAGTGCGCCCGGCCCAGGTTCCCGTGATCTCGAGAATGGGCACTTTTTCGGAGGTGCTCAGCCATTTGTATTCGGTGCGCTGCGTTCGTATCGCCGTATTCACATTGAGTGTTCCGATGCTGATCGAATCGTATGCATCGATCTGTGCTACTACCCGAATACAGGGAATATTGTTCCCGTAAGGTGTGCTGATCGTGCCCCAACCATCCGTTTCCGTGGTGCGCGTTCCCATTTGTATGAGCGAACCGACCGGAAATCCCGCCAGGGAGATGGGAATGGTCACCGCGTAGGTGTCGGTATCCTTATCTCCATACGTCAAAGGCAATTTATAGATCCGCTCCGAGTTACTGTGCTTGCCGCTTTGAGGCAAGGGAAGTGCCGCGTATTGGAAACCAAGCCCCACCGCCTCGTAGGCCGAGCTCGATTTTTTAAAGAAGTTGTACACGTTCTTGAGCTGCAGTTGACCCGCACCGAGGGTATCGGCGATCTTCAAACCTATGGCTGTAAAGCCGAAGCTGAGAATGTACGGGGTTTGTAAACTGCTTTTGAATTCATACAAACCCTGGCTGTTCGGTTGAAGGTTTGTGAAATCCCAAGTGTAATTTGCACCTGTCGATTGAAAATCTAAACTGCCCGATGTAGTGGCAGTAGAGTAACGAATCGTATCCCCTGCTGAGGGCATATGTTGTTGGGTGATCGTGATCTGTGCCTGAACTGCGGAGGCAAGACAAAGGCTCACAAGGATCGACAGTTTTATTTTTTTGAACATTGGTTTTGGGCTAAGATGCCGTGAAGCTACGAATTTAAAAGACTTATGAAGTTTCCGAACGAGATACGCGTCTTATTTATGTCTGTTTGGTTTTTGAGTTTTATGTCCCGGGATCTGAAAGTTTCAGGGCAGTCGGAACCTATTGATGTTGAACACTACAGTATCGCGTTAGACATTTCAAACCTACGCGGTCGGAGCATAAAGGGTTATTGCGAACTGGAGCTGAACAGCCGGGCAGAACACAGCAATTTCAGACTCTTTCTGCAAGGATTAAAAGTAGACAGCATAGTGCCATCCACCTTGGTTGCCAGCTACACACGTGAAGGGATAAACCTGAACATTTCCTGGCGCACTCCGTTCTCACCAACCGAATCGAGCCGGAAGATACGCGTGTACTATGGCGGCCAACCGGAAAAAGACCCCTCGTGGGGCGGTTTTTATTTCAACGGCGATTATGCCTTTAACATGGGGGTGGGTTTCGAATCTGAACCGCACAATTTGGGAAGGGTCTGGTTTCCCTGTATGGATAATTTTACGGATCGGTCCACCTACGACTTCTACATAGAGACCGCCCCGGGAAACAAGGCCATGTGCAATGGGGTGCTTCAGGCAGAACTCAAATTACCAAATGGGAATACCGAATTCCATTGGTCGATGCGCACACCGATACCCACCTACCTGGCGTCGGTGAGTGTGGCGCCGTATACTGTCCGGAACTACGTGCACCGGGATATCCCGGTCACTTTGGCCGCCGTTGCGAAGGATTCTCAGAACATGGCCAACGTTTTTCAGCGACTGCCCGAGGCCATGGATGCATTCCTGCAGGCCTACGGACCACATCGTTTCGATCGGGTCGGCTTCAATGTGGTTCCCTTCAGCAGCGGGGCCATGGAACATGCGACCAATATCGCCTACCCGATCAATGTGCTGAACGACATTGAACGCGCCGAGCCACTGTTCGCACATGAATTGGCGCACCATTGGTGGGGGAACAATACCACTTGCCGGGGAGCCAACGAAATGTGGTTGAATGAGGGTTGGGCCAGTTTCAGCGAATCGCTTTTCGCGGAATATGTGTATGGGCGGGAGGCCTACCGCGACAATCTGCGTGCCACACAGGCTGCGGTGCTTCACTATGCCCATTTACGCGATGGAGATACCCTGGCCCTGGATGGCGTGGAACAGGAAACTACCTACGGAGCGCATTCCTACGATAAAGGAGCGGTGGTAATAGCCTGTTTGCGTGGTTATATGGGCGATTCCGCTTTCTTCAGGGCATGCCGGAGTTTTCAACAGGAGTTCAATATGCGCGATGTGAGTACAAACGAACTGCGCGATCATTTTCAAACCTTTACAACGCGCGATCTTACGGCGTTTTTTCGCTATTGGGTGAGCAATCCCGGCCAGCCGCATTTCGATATACTCGAATGGTCGCACAAGCAGAATGGCGACAGCGTAGATGTGGCTATCCGTATCAGGCAACAATTATTCCTCGCCCCTGAGTATTACACGGGCGTGCCCTTAACCATTCGCATTTACGATCGGGCCATGCAATTTGCCGATCGGGAAGTTGTGATCGATCAGCCGGATCAGTGGGTGAATGTGCGAATTCCCATGGAACCGGCCTATATGCTACTCGATCCCGAAGAACAGATCATGGATGCCCTTACGGATGTGGTAAACGTGATCGAACAAGCCGGTGAATATGATTTCAAGGAGGCGCTTATGAAGTTAAAAACGGAAGACCCGCCTGCGAGAGCCTTGGTGCATATAGCGCATCACTGGGTGAGTCCGGATCGTTATTTTGTGCATGCTGAAGTGCCGGTTTTATCGCGAGAGCGGTATTGGACGGTAGGAGGTATTTGGCCGGAAGGATTTCGGCCTGAAGCGGAGATCGTCTACAATGGACGCAGATCGGGGGTAAATTATTCGATCGGTTATCTGGACGACGATCTGATCCGCATCACAGAGGATAGTTTGAAGCTTTATTACCGTCCACATCCTACGGCTTATTGGAAGGAATATCCGGAATATGAAAAGGTGATCGGCAGCAAACTGGACCGATACGGGACTATTCGGATCCTGAATTTGAAACAGGGGGAATACACACTCGCCATGTCGGACCAAAGCCTTCTGGGATCTGAACCACCTGAAGAGCGTAAAAAGCAAGAATTGCGGATATACCCAAACCCGGCCGAGCATTTTGTAGTGCTCGAATGTTCCAAGGCAAAAGGGGGAACATTGGAAATAACGGATCTGAACGGCCGGGTGGTTTTCAGTAAACCGATCGAACAGAACAATTGGAAAGTGGAATTGGATACCTCCATGCTGCCCAGGGGCTATTATCTGGCCGGGATCATTTGCTCCGAACGAGCCTACGAGTCGAAAGGGTTCTTTTTGAGATGAGGGGATGATCGAAAAAAAATTTAATTTAGTGAGCACCAATTGAGCTTGCATCTATGTTGAAGGAGATCTCGTTGTTTCTGCATTTCATCGGTTTGGCCATGGGGCTCGGAACCAGTTTTGCTTTCATGTTCCTGGGCATGGCCGCCTCCAAACTTGAGCCCGACGATCGCCTGAAGTTCATGAAACAGATCATGTCCCTCAGCCGGATGGGGCATATTGGTCTGGCTTTGTTGTTGCTTTCCGGATTGGGTCTATTGGCCGGCCGTTGGGATCTGCTCAGCACGAATTATTTCTTCATGGCCAAGATGCTGCTTTTCCTGCTTCTCAGCGCCTTGATCGGTATCACGAGTTCGGCCGGGAAGAAATTTGCCAAAGGCGATGTAAGTCAGGCTTACCGCATCCAACGCGTGGGGAAATTCACTATGCCCATAGCCTTACTCATCGTTGCGCTGGCGGTGTACATCTTCAAATAAATCGGGACGCAATGCGCAGAGAAGCGTGGTCAGCCGGAAAGCGGTTGCAGGGGTCAACAAACTGGAGTGTCCACAGGTCGGGAACTAAAGGGAATATGTGCTTTCCGATCCATCATCTCCATTGATCTGAACGACTATCAAATGAAAAGGTTGAGCTTATGTGGAATGCCTTTACAGTATTGATCCCTCTGCTGCTCATCGGGGTGGGCATTGAGTGGTATGTGAGCGCAAAAAGGGGAGACGATCGGTATTCCTCCGGAAACCTGATGCTGAATCTGGCCATTGGGGCCATGGACCAGATCGCTGCCCTGGCCTATCTCGGCCTGTTGTACGTTATCCTCGATCATGTCTACACGCATTACCGGATGCTGGAATTCGGGGATCAGTGGTATGTATGGGTGCTGGCCTATGTGGCGGTTGATCTCATATCCTATTGGTATCATCGGATCGCACACCGGGTCAATATTTTGTGGGCCGGGCATGTGACCCATCATTCCTCGGAACGATTCAATTTTTCGAATGGTTTCCGCACCTCGTTCTTTCAGGGATTCAATCGAATCCTCTTCTGGTCCGTTTTGCCAGTTTTCGGGTTTTCGCCTTTAATGTTGATCGTAATTCTCAAGGTATCGGGCATCTACGACTTTCTGATGCATAACGAATATGTACCTAAACTGCGCTATGTCGAAAAGATCCTCATTACACCTTCGCTTCATCGCGTGCATCATGGCCGCAACGACATATACATCGACAAGAATTACGGCTCTACTTTTTCCATCTGGGATCGCATGTTCGGCACCTATCAGGAGGAAACGGAACGGGTGGAATACGGTATAAAAGGGAATTACTCCGATCGGGATCCCATAACGGCCGTTTTCCATTATTACGAATACCTGTTCCGGATGTGTGCGGGCATATCGGGTTGGAAGAATAAGCTCAAAGTGTTCATCATGCCTCCGGAATGGCAGCCGATACAGATCGTCAACGGACATTCCCGCTTAAGAGGGGCGACGGGTTCACCATTCCTTAAATTCTACAACATCTGGCAAATGACATTTTCAGTCATCGGCGTGCTTTTGCTTCTGGTTTACAAGGATCGGTTTGCATTTTGGGAATTCATGATCTGCTCGGGCATTGTGGTGGCGCAAATGGCCAAGGCCGCTATGGTATTGAACGGGTACATGTACGAACGCTTTATGGAGAAGGAATTCATGTGGTTGTTTGGCGAAGCCTTGCTGATCCTGTTTTCATGGATGGTGTATTCGAATACGTTGGTGATGTATGTCTTCTTTTTCCTGTTGTTCTCGTTGTTGTTGATCGTTGATCATGAATCGAAGCGGAAGGTGCGGAGGAGGCGGTTGACTTCTCCTTGATCATTTCTGGGATTGATGGATTGCCATGATTGATGTTGGCTGGTGATAGGAATCGGGGAAAGGAGAATAGGTGACGTTGGGAGAGTTAAAGTGTCCGGACCTTGATTTTTTGGATTGGTGGATTGCCATGATTTCATTGGAGATGGTAAATTCACTTCGAACAATTGAGTTCATTCTGTGAATCATGTTCAAGATACCATGGAACACCGGGAACTGACACATAAGATCATTGGCGCTGCGATGGAGGTGCACAAGTATTTTGGCAACGGATTTCAGGAAGTGGTTTATCAGAGGGCATTGGCCATTGAGTTGTCGATGCAAGGTTTAGCCTACAGCAGAGAACACGAAATGCCCCTGCAATACAAAGGGTATTATGTCGGTAAACGCAGAGTGGACTTTTTTGTAGAAGATAAGATCATGGTTGAGATCAAGGCTGTTATCAAACTGGAGGATGCACATCTTGCTCAGGCTATGAACTATGTAGAGGCATACGATCTTGACATTGGATTGCTCATAAACTTTGGTGCAAGATCTTTACAGTTTAAAAGGGTGCATAACAACAATCTGAAGAAGATCGGGGTGTCGTGATGGATGATCGGGGGTCGTTTGGGTTGGGGAAGTAGGCGGCAGGATGGGAGGGGGATCGGGCGAGTTCAACTGTTTGGTCCTTGATTTTGGGATTGGCGGGATTACCTTGATCGGGGTGGATCAGGTTTTGACTTTCACGAATGTTCGTGGTGCATAGGAAATTACCGATAATGAATTTGCTCTAATAAACACAAGTTAGAAGATTACTTTGGCTTGTATAACGATCAAGGGTCGTAAAAGAGAGACGATCCATGAATGCGCGACTTTGCCCAGGTTGAGGAACAATTTGGGAAACATCACGGAGTCAGGTGATCGGCCCGGCGAGAAAATACGTTTTAAGTTTTCTCTTCTCTATCTGGGAATGGGGTTCCTGAGTTAATGGTTCGCGCCGTCTATTAGTTTCTTTTATGGAGTTTATTGCTTTGCATTAAAGTTTACACAATAAAATTTCTAGTTTTTGTTCGCCCTTTGTCGAAATTTTTAGGTTGAGTTTTTGAAAAATTATGACAAATAGGGTCAATTCACTTTTTCGTATTCATTTAGGAGTTAAATTGAAAATCTTTTGGCAGTTTAGGCTCGTATTGTGGGCAGCAAACTCCGGACTACAGAAGAAATGAACAGACGGTAATGCCTTTGAACGTGAAAGGTTGGTTGGACTAAAACAGAAGCGACCCGTTAGGGCCGCCTCGAATGTTTTCACAACGGAATAATCCTTATTGTGATTTGCTTTCAGAGGCGAATGTAATTAAGAAATTTTAAATATGAAAAAAGTTTTGGGATTGGATTTGGGGACCAATAGTATTGGTTGGGCTCTGGTAGAGCATGACTTCGAAAAGAAGAGCGGAAAAATTGACGGGCTCGGCGTAAGAATTATACCGATGGCACAGAATGATCTTGACGATTTCGGGAAAGGAGTTTCGAATTCACAAACCCGTGAAAGAACGGCATTCAGAAGTGTGCGTAGACTTTATCAACGGGATCATACCCGAAGGGAAAGGTTACATCGGGTCTTGAACATCATGAATTTTTTACCAACTCATTATGCTGACAGTTTAGACTTTGAGAATAAACCGGGCCAGTTCAAGGAAGGCGTTGAAACCAAGTTGAATTATATCCCTAAGTCGCGTCCGAAAAAGAGAAGCGAGAAGGATGAATTCATCTTCATGTCATCATTCAAGGAAATGGTGCGGGATTTTGAATCCAATGGTCATTCGGGAAGGATACCTTTTGACTGGACACTTTATTATTTGAGAAAGAAAGCACTAACACAGGCTATTACTAAGGAAGAGCTGGCTTGGATCATCCTCAATTTCAATCAGAAGCGTGGTTACTATCAACTGAGGGGTGAAGATGATGAACCGAAGGATAATAAAATCGAGGAATATCATGCACTGCAGGTTGTAGATGTAAAACGGGATGAAAACTCAAAAGGATCCGATTCCTGGTACAATGTTATTCTTGAGAATGGTTGGGTATACAGGAGAAAAAGCAGAGAGTCATTGGAAGCTTGGATCGGTTTAACAAAGGAATTCGTGGTAACAACAACCCTAGAGAAGGATGGCACTTATAAAATCAACAAGGAAGGGGAAATTGTGCGAAGTTTTCGGTCACCAGGGGACAATGATTGGAAATTGATAAAGTCAAAAACCGAAAATGCATTGCAGCAATTTAACGATACACATAATACCGTTGGCGTTGCCGATTTCATATATCACAATTTGCTCAAAGATCCTCGCACAAAAATTAGAGGGAAGCTGATCAAGACCATAGAGCGGAAATATTACAAGGAAGAGCTTCGCGTAATACTGAAGGTTCAATCTGCCTATCACGCGGAATTAACCGACCGAGAGCTGTATGAACAATGCGTTCAGGAATTATATCCCAGAAATGAGGCACACCGGGGAAACATTAAGGACAAGGATATTATTTATTTGATAATTGACGACATCATCTTCTTTCAACGGCCTCTGAAAAGCAAAAAGTCAACAATTTCCTCTTGTCAGTTCGAATTTAGGAAGTATAGGGACAAGGATGGTATTGAAAAAACAGAATTCAAAAAGGGAATTCCTCGGTCCCATCCACTCTTCCAGGAATTCAGGCTGTGGCAATTCTTGAAAAACCTCAAAATTAAATTGAAGGATGAGGGAGTAGATGTTACTGATACTTTTCTTCCCTCAGAGGATGAATGGGTCAAATTGTATGACTTCCTGAAAGATCAGAAGGAAATTGAACAAAAGACCCTTTTGGACTATTTTGTCGCAAAGAAAATCATTGCAAAGAAAGACAGGGCACTTTATCGCTGGAACTATGTTGAGGACAAAGCATATCCATGTGGCGAGACAAGGTCTCAATTTATTTCAAGATTTGCCAAGATGGAAGGATTTGATGCCAGAGGATTTCTGTCGAGTGAGATAGAATTTCACCTTTGGCATGTTGTTTATTCAGTAAGGGATCCAAAGGAGTTTAGTAAAGCCCTCGAGAAATTTGCGCTTCGCTACGATCAGATTGGTGAACAGAGAAAGCAAGAATTTATAGAGAACTTCAGGAATATTCCACCTTATAAGAACGACTACGGGAGTTATTCGGCGAAGGCTCTCCAAAAAATCGTTCCATTGATGAGAATGGGAAGTTATTGGAGTGAAACTGACATTCTTCCCTCGGCGAAGGAACAAATTGAATCAATAATGGAGCGTTTGGAATTTATTGGCTTCAATCGTGAAAAAATCGATGAAAATGTTGTTGATGATGCGGTCCCTAAGCAATTCTTAAAAAGTTTCATAGAATTCAGAAACAAGAACCCATTTAGGGGCTTAAATACTTATCAAGCATGCTATGCCGTGTACGGGCGGCACTCAGAATCTGGAACTTCAGAAAAGTGGAGATCCCCATCGGATATTGACAGATATCTCAGTAATTTCAAGCAACATAGTCTGAGGAATCCTATCGTTGAACAGGTGGTTACAGAGACCCTGCGTGTTGTCCGAGACATTTGGCAAAATTTCGGAGCCGGTGCGGTGGATTTCTTCGACGAGATACACATTGAACTTGCGAGGGAACTTAAGAAAACTTCCAAAGAGCGGGAACGTCTTACAGAACAAATAAAAGAGAATCAGAACACCAATGAAAGAATCAAGCTGCTGCTTGCAGAGTTGATGAATGACCAAAATACGGTTGGTGAAGTGAGACCCTATTCACCGAGCCATCAGGAAATTTTAAAGATCTATGAGGAAGGCGTTTATTCCAGTTTAGATGTTGTCGAAGATGATATCTTAAAAATAAGGAAAAGCTCCTCTCCAACGACTGCTGAGATCAATAGATACAAATTGTGGCTTGAACAAGGGTATATCTCCCCGTATACCGGTAAAACAATTCCATTGAGTAAGCTCTTTACGGAAGCCTATCAGATTGAACATATTATACCTCAATCAAGATATTTTGATGATTCACAAGGAAATAAGGTCATCTGTGAAAGTGCAGTGAACGAGCTTAAGGACAACGATCTTGCCTATGAGTTCATACGCGACAATCATGGTCGCATCGTAGATTTAGGGAATGGAGAGACCGTTCGAATTCTTGAACTGGAGGCGTATAAAGATCATTGCTCTAGATATTTTAAAAACAACAAGGCAAAACTTAAGCGACTCCTGGCAGAAGATATTCCTGAAGGATTTATTGAGAGGCAAATAAACGACACACGATACATCAGCTCACTGATAAAAGGTTTGATGAGCAACATAGTTCGGGAAGATAAAGAATCTGATGCCACCTCAAAACACATTGTAACTGCCACAGGAGCTATAACGGCACAACTGAAACAAGATTGGGGGTTAAATGACAAATGGAATGAGCTGATAGCTCCTCGTTTCAAGCGATTGAACGAGATCACCGGTACAAATGACTTCGGCTACTGGGATGATAAAATTAACGCATTTCGGATACAAGTTCCTGATTCTAAAGGTTTCAGTAAAAAGCGTATTGATCACCGACATCACGCACTCGATGCATTGGTGATTGCGTGTACGACGAAAGATCACGTCAACTACATCACTTCGCTGAACACTAACCGACATAACCACAGTTTAGTCTCAAAGCTCCGGGTTGTCGAGGAAATACAATTTAGGAATAAATTAACCGGCGAGTTGAAAACACGAAAAGTTGCTAAGTCATTCCTTCACCCCTGGATAGGATTTTCAATGGATGCCTATGTGAACTTATTGACAACGCTAGTGAGTTTCAAGCAGAATTTACGAGTCATCAATAAGGCCAACAACAGATACATGTCTTATCGAAATGAGGAGGGTGAACTGAGATTAGATAGAAACGGAAAGCCTCGTAAAACACTGACCCGGCAAACGAAAGGGAATAATTGGGCAATTCGCAAACCCTTGCATGCCCCGCTTCCATATGGACAAAAAACTTATCCGTTTCAGGTACTTGAAATATCCAAGAATGTTGGGAAACGCGAAAAAATTCAAGATGGGGACTTGAGAGTGAAAGTAGAAGATGCATTCCTGCAAAATGGCGAAAGTATAGGTGCTACTCAGGCCTATTTGAAAAACAACCCAATAGTGGATAGTAACGGACTACCAATTTTATCCGCAGTATTTCTAATTCCGGAAGTTAGGTATAGAAAACGACAGCCGGTCGAAAGGTTAGCAAACAGGGGCCTAGGAGGTATTAAAACTGCAGAGGATGCTATTAAGTTCATTAATAAAGTGTCTGATTTATGTTTAAGAGCAGATCTTCTTCAACATTTAAAATTATCGGGCGATGATATAGATGTAGCTTTCAGCGCAGAAGGGATTGAGGCATTCAATTCAAATAGAAAAATTCCGGTATTTAAATTGCCCATTTCAGAAGCTTCATCCCTGAAATTTCCAATAGGTGGCAGGTATAATACAAGGGTGAAGTACGGAGAAGCTGAATCTGGTACTAATCTATTTTTTGGTGTCTATTGGAATGAAGCTAAACACAAGAGAGAGTTTGATACTGTTGGGCTACATGAAGTTATCCGACACCAGAAGGAAATATCAATTAAGCCAAGATCACAGCGTACTGCAATTCCTGAAAATCTTGAAAAGGGTAAGTTGTTGTTTGCCCTTTCTCCAAATGACTTAGTTTTTGTACCTCTCCCTAGTGAGCTAGAAAAGCCTGAATTAGTGAATATGAAGAGTCTTACTTTCAGTCAAATTCAAAGGATTTACAAGATGGTTAGCACAACACAAGGTAAACTGGAATGTGTTCCCAGTTACTATGCGTCTTCAATAGTTAGGAATGAGGTTGGATCAAACAACAAAAGTCAGAATACCATTTACGAGAACATACAGATTAAAGAGAGTTGTTGGAAGCTAGAAATAGATCGTTTAGGTAGTATAAACAATTGTTTGAAACTGTGATTAAGCGAACGCTAGCAATAAACTCTCCTGCGAAACTATCTCTTCGCAATTCACAACTGGTAATGTCGCGGACAGATAATTCCGGTAAGAAGTTTGAAAAAACGATGCCCATTGAAGATATCGGTGCAGTCGTGTTAGAAGATCCTTGTATTAATATTACTCACCAGGTTATTGCCACCATGCTGGCCCACAATGTAGCTTTAATTACATGTGATGAAAAGTATCATCCCATCGGAATGATGCTCAATCTATGTGGAAACACAACGCAGGCAGAAAGTTTCAGGTATCAGATCGAAGCAAGTCAACCTTTGAAGAAACAATTGTGGCGACAGGTCGTTCAAACCAAGATTCACAATCAGGCCGCGGTATTGGCAGCTTTTGGCAAACCGGTAGAGGTGTTGATTACAGCTGCCAGCAATGTGAGGAGCGGTGACGTAGATAATCGCGAAGCATTTGCTGCTGCATACTATTGGCCACGGTTGTTCAACCGATTCCCCGGATTTATACGCGATAGGGATGCCGGTTACCCAAATAATTTACTCAACTACGGTTATGCCATATTAAGAGCGGTAATTGCCCGAAGTTTGGTAGGTAGCGGATTACTACCGACTCTTGGGATCTTCCATCATAACCGCTACAACCAGTATTGCCTGGCCGACGATATTATGGAACCATATCGTCCCTATATAGATCGCTTGGTATTGGATATGGTAGAATCAGAGTCGATTGGTCCTGATCGTTTGACCCAGGCACAGCGCATGCAATTATTGACGATACCAACGCTCACGGTAAATATGAACGGGCGAAATCGTCCACTTATGGTTGCCGCAAGTGAAACTTCTGCATCACTGCTTAAATGTTTTGAAGGCACTCTTCGAAAGATGGTTCTACCTGAAATGCAAAAGCCTGAAAATAATTAAATGGCGGTGCCAGATAGTATAGTTTCATGAACAACGTAGATTGAGGGAACGTTTTAATGCATATCGCATAATGTGGATAATGGTTTTCTTCGACTTACCAACAGAAACCAAAACAGACCGAAGAAATGCCGCACTTTTTCGTAAGGATCTGATCAAGGACGGATTTACCATGCTTCAGTTCAGTGTTTATACAAGGCATTGCAGCAGTGCAGAGAACACCGAAGTGCACCGCAAACGTGTTCTTCGTTCGCTTCCTCCAAAGGGAAGTGTGAATCTTTTGCAGGTAACCGACAAGCAATTTGGCAGAATGGAATTGTACTATAACACACATTCAAAAGAAAATCCGGGGGTTCCACAGCAATTGGAATTGTTCTGATAGAAATCAAAAAGCCGTTCCGGTTTTCCCGAAACGGCTTCTTTCACTAAATCATTTTTTTTTCACTGAATCACACATGAGCCCTTTATTTACGGGCACCAGCGCCAAGTCTGCTGGATTCAGTAGGTCAAAGATCAAAGATTGAAAGCAAATCACAACCGTTCTGGCTGGATTCAGTAGGTCAAAGATCAAAGATTGAAAGCAAATCACAACCGTTGCAAATTTCACCCAAACAGAGGACAAGCTGGATTCAGTAGGTCAAAGATCAAAGATTGAAAGCAAATCACAACCGTTGCAAATTTCACCCAAACAGAGGACAAGCTGGATTCAGTAGGTCAAAGATCAAAGATTGAAAGCAAATCACAACACACCGGTTCGAACCGAAAAAACATCCTCAAGCTGGATTCAGTAGGTCAAAGATCAAAGATTGAAAGCAAATCACAACTTCGCCAGCGTTCTTAATCTCCTGGGCGCTGCTGGATTCAGTAGGTCAAAGATCAAAGATTGAAAGCAAATCACAACTGGATGGCCTAATACAGCCACCGAGGTTGGCTGGATTCAGTAGGTCAAAGATCAAAGATTGAAAGCAAATCACAACCATAGGTGGTACGCACATTTTATGGCTTCTGCTGGATTCAGTAGGTCAAAGATCAAAGATTGAAAGCAAATCACAACGGGGGTGGGTCAAACCTTAATTACTGGTGAGCTGGATTCAGTAGGTCAAAGATCAAAGATTGAAAGCAAATCACAACATCATGGCGGTGCGCCTCTACCTAATATCGGCTGGATTCAGTAGGTCAAAGATCAAAGATTGAAAGCAAATCACAACTGTTCGTATAGTTTTTTTGCTGTCATTACCGCTGGATTCAGTAGGTCAAAGATCAAAGATTGAAAGCAAATCACAACAACGTGGCCGGGCGGGATACCTTCCCGGCTGCTGGATTCAGTAGGTCAAAGATCAAAGATTGAAAGCAAATCACAACGTATGGCTCATTTACTTGCAGGTCGAAATCGCTGGATTCAGTAGGTCAAAGATCAAAGATTGAAAGCAAATCACAACTAGCATCAAATTCTGCCCTTTGCGCAGCCAGCTGGATTCAGTAGGTCAAAGATCAAAGATTGAAAGCAAATCACAACCTCCTCTCAATTCTTTTTCGATTTGCGCTCGCTGGATTCAGTAGGTCAAAGATCAAAGATTGAAAGCAAATCACAACTGGTTGTCTTTGTCATAACGCCTCAAAAAGCTGGATTCAGTAGGTCAAAGATCAAAGATTGAAAGCAAATCACAACGATATCACAACTGATGATTTGGTAGAGGTAGCTGGATTCAGTAGGTCAAAGATCAAAGATCGAAAGCAAATCACAACAAATGTGTAAGTGCAAGTGTGCGTGTACGCTGAACAGGTAGGTCAAAGTTTAAAATTTTACCACCAACAGTTCAACTAAAACAGCGATCCTTCTGCATACGATACAACGGCAAAGGGCGACCAACGCCGCCCTCTGGTACAACCGACGCCTGTCGCCTCGGTTAAAAAAGTAAATTTATATCGATTCAGTTCAACTAATCGATTCGACCCGCCAATTAAAGGCAGGATGAGAGCGGAAGGGTACGATGATGCACCTTCCGGAACGAAGCGCGAGCAACTCTTGCCTCTGTTCAACGCGAAGATAACATGAAATTGATCGGCAGTCAAAATGCCGGTTGCTGGCCGTTTTAACCAAGGTTCACGACAAGCAAGGAAGCATCCGCATTCAAAGGAAATAGTGGCCTAACCGATCGGGTAAGTGAGGTGCACTTGTCGAAATAGTACTCAAAACAAAGCAGTAACAGCTCAAAAGATTCCTCAAGGATCCGGATGAGTTTCGGATGGAGAGCCACAGGTTCAAACAGCGCTGTCCGAAAAAGGCAAAAGGCAGCGATTAAGCCACCTTTTGGGGGGGGATGCGGCAGAACCTTATCCCCAATTGAATATCAAATGTACGACGAAAAACTTCAGTTTGCAATAGTGTAACAGTGATTTATCAGATCCATGGATCACCATGCCTCACACAGCAATGTCAACAAATCAAGCAATCAAACCCATCCTACCAATCAAGGTCCAGACAGTAGAAGCTCAATAGACAGAAGAAAGTTCCATCCCCCTACAGCACATCCCCCAAACACCTAAAACAAATACCGCACCTGCACCCGCCCCATGTGAATGGCATTGTTGGCAACGCTTTTCCGTCCGTCGTAAGTGATCAGGGCCTGAACATTATTCTTGAAACGGCGCTCGGCCTGGAAGTTCCAGGTGAAATTGCGGCCGTCTCGCAAACCTTCCAAAAGGGCATAGCCCAGGGCACTGCTTTCGTTGCCGATGAAGTTCACTTGCACGAACCCGAATTCCGAACTCAGGCTCCCTTTGTTCAGGGCATTCAAGCGCAACCCGTTGCGCAATTCGTGGTTGTAGGTCGATCCGCCACCGAATTCCGGTCTGTTATGTGCTTCGAAATAGATATACCGGGAACTTAAGCGTAGGTCCCTACTGAAATAGAACTGGAGCTCGGGACTCCATTTGTCGAAATCGTAGGTGTAACTGCCTGTACCAAGGAACTGGGATCGATGGCCGCGTGTGCCCCGCGTGAATTCCTGAACCAGCTCCCAGCGACGCTGCAGGTTGTATCTGAATCGGACGTTCAACTCTTCGGCGTCCCTGCTGTCGAAGCCATTCACTAATAGCGATTTGGCATCGTTGAGCAAATGCTGTACATCGATCCCGAATACCGGACTGGCCCGGTTGTAGCTGAGCGTGTTCCGGAAGGTTGTGGCTGTGCTGATGAGCGTGCTGTCGTCGAGGGCGAGGTAAAAGGGGTTCAGGAAAGCCGAAACCGAATTCTCGCTCACTTTCTTCTGAATGCGGGTGCTGGAAAGGATGCTGAAGCGTCGCATGAATCCGAGGAACGATGAGTTGGCCTTGTTGCGGTTCATGGACTGTATCCGCACGGTGCTGTTGAATTCGCTGCTGTAACTTTTCACGAGCCCGGCCACCGGCACATATTGCCGTATGAAATTGGCCCTCTGCCGGTCGTAATCGGAGGCGATCACAAATTCATTCAGGGTTTGCACACCATTGCTGTCAAAATCGTTCCAGATATAGAGCCCATTCCCGTCTCCTACCTGCAGGTAACTGAATTCGCGGCGCTGTTCCTGGCCCGTTCCCAGCTGGTAATAGGCCTGTGTTCGGATCAACCGTTTGAGGGCATTCCAACGGAGTTCCAACCGGCCCTGAACGGTCTCCTCGTTCTGCAAACTGTCGCTGAGGTTGAGCTGCCTGTATGTCCCGGTAAGATTCAATCCCAGATCGTTCCCTGCATCCCATCCTGCCTGCAGGGTTGCGTCCTGTCCGATCGTTGCCGTTTGGAAGGCGCCGTTGCGAACCACATGGTCGTCGCGCCTGCTGAGTTGAACCCCGTATCGGAGCGAACCGCTATCGGCATTCTGCAAAAAGGCCCTATATTGTTCGAAGCGATAGCTGGCGCTGTTCAGCGAATCGGAATTGAGCGGATTGAATACACTGCGCTCGGTTTGAACCTGAATACCTGCAATGGTTCCGCCCAACTTCTGTCGGGTTGTGAATGCTGCGCGGTCGAATCGGTTTTGAAGGATGGAAGTGCCGAAGGGAGTTGATGCCCGGAGGTTCTCGCTCACGACGGACAGCTCGTTCCGCTTGCGCCGCAGACCGGCCTCCACAACCTGCTGCCAGCCGTCGAGCTCCCGACTTCGTCGGAAAAAGGACTCGTCCAGATCGAGATAGAGTCCCTTGCTGTGTTTCCAGGCGAGTTTTGCCGATAGATAGTGTTCATCGCCCAGTTTCTCGATCACATCGCCCTGATTTTGCAGGGTTCGGTTCCATTTGCGATCGAATTCCACATCGCGGTAGCGCTCCACATAGCGGAGATCGCGTCCGGCGAATTCGTAGCGGATATTGGTACTGAACGTGCTTTTTCGGGCCGAATCGATATTGCGCACTGGGGTGTTGAGGTAGTTGAGCATGAAACCCTGACCGGTTCGTGCCGTGTTCGGATCGGGATTGAACGTGTTTTGGTCGAGGTTGCTGCCCGACCATTCCAATTGCAGGCGCGCGTTGCTGTCGATCCGGTAGATGCCGCCTAAACTGAGCATTTGCATACGCTCGGGAGCAATGAGGATCTGCACGGGTTCGTAGCTTCCCTGTTTGGATCCCCCTATGGGAGCCACCCAACGGAATACTTTCCCATTCGCATTGGCGTCCAGAGGTACATAATCGCCGGCACCTTCTCCAACATAACTGAAAGTGATCTGATAGAAGCGGGTGAATTCTCCCTGAACCGGGGCGTATTGGTAGATATCCCCAAAACCTGCGCTATCGCGCTTTATGTACAGGATGCGCGAAGGGTCGAAGTTCTCCTGCAATCGGGCGCTCGAAATGGCGGGTTGCTCGTCGTTTCCGGCCCGTGCGAGTACTTCGCGCGCCGAGATCCCGTTCAGGGAGTCGTACAATTCGAGATCCTGTTGAAAGGGCCGATTCTTATGGTCCTGTTCAGTAAAGTAGTTTCCATAGAACAGCCATTTGCCCCGCTGCAATTCTGCCCCGCCACGTACAACGGAACGGGCGTAGTTGCGGTCGGAGTATTGAAATTCGACCACGATCCGGCTGTAACGGGTGATCAGTTGTGCGGGCATGAACGTGATCTCTCCCGAATTGTAATCGATCGTATAATCGTTCTCCTGCCCGCGTTCGAGGAGTTTGCCGTCGAGAAATACTTTCTCGGTTCCGGCGATAACAATGATGAAGAGTTCGCCATTGGAGCCCCGCAATCGGTATGGGCCCTGATTTCCCTCGATGCCCTCGATGAGGTTGCGCGTGAATCGTCCGCGGCTCACAGCTCCTTCACCGCTGAGCTTCAGGTGCCCAACGGAGGTGGTTTGTGCATGCCCGAATTGCAGACCTCTGGATCGCTTCCGGTAGTTCATGAAGTACCCGTTTGGGTCGCTGTTCATGGGGAAATCTCCGGCGGTGAGCCCCGAACTATCTTTCCAAAGCGTGATGTAGACCCGGTCGAAATCCTGTATCTGCTGCGTATTGCCTTCCGGTTGTATGGGGTTGTTCTCATCGGAGATGGCGGCCAGTACATTGATGTCATCAGCGATCTTACCGCTCATCCGCAGGTTGAGGTTGCTGTTCACAACCAGGTCCTGATTGTTCCCGAAACCAATGCCCCTCGAGATATTGCCATTTGTACTGATCTGGTCGTTGCCCAATGTGTTGTAGCGTTCGCGCGGTGGAACATAGCTGAAGGGATTTTCCGTAAAAAAACGCTCGAGTATCTGCGGGTCTTTATGCCGGTAGGTTCGGTTCAGATCCACCATCAATCGCCGGTACGAAACCACGATGCTATCCGGTGGATTTGGGCCCGACCAGATGAGGATACCCGAGGCGTGATCGATCCGACAGTTGCCCATATACATACTATCGATACGGAAGGAACCGGGAGCGATCGGGAAACTATCGAGCTGCAGGGTGTCGGAACGGATCAATACGTACTTGCTCACGCTACTACCCGGAGTTTGCGCATGTATCTGTGCGGCGCACAGAAGCATCAGAATACCGATCAGAGGAGAGCCCTTCAAGCTTTGACTAAACGTCCAAAGTTAAGCTTTGCTTATTCGCCGGAATTCGAGACCGGATCTGAAGCATCGTACAGGGGAAAGCGCACGTGAAACGTACTGCCCTCGTCGGGTTTGGTATCGAACCAGATCTCCCCATTGCTTGCTTCAACAATTTTACGCGTGATGGCCAAACCGAGACCCATGCCGCTTGTTTTGGTGCTGAAATTGGGGACGAAGATGCTTTTGCGTTGTCCTTCCGGTATACCGCTCCCGTTATCGGCAATATGGATCAAAACGGAACCGGGTTCTTCGTTGGTACTGATGCGTATGATCCCTTCGCGATCTTCGGGAATAGCCTGTATGGCGTTTTTGATGATATTGGTGAACACGCGTCCCAGCTGATCCTTGTCGCCCAGTACAGGGTATTCCGGCAGTTTTTCCGGGTAGATGAAACGTACGTTCTCGCTTTTCTCGAAGAGGTGGATGATGTTCATGAGGATCTCGGAGAGATCGCACCGGCCGAATTGATCCACAGGCATTTTGGCGAAGGAGGAGAATTCGTTGGCCAGTTTGGTGAGGCTATCGATCTGCTCGATCAAAACCCGGCATACACGTTGGAGTGTTTCGTCCAGCTTGTCGGATCGCATGGTCCAGGCCCGCTGCAAATGCTGAATGTTCAGCTTCATGGGTGTGAGCGGGTTCTTGATCTCATGAGCCACCTGCCT
The DNA here is from genome assembly GCA_020635435.1 of Flavobacteriales bacterium. Taxonomy (GTDB): domain Bacteria; phylum Bacteroidota; class Bacteroidia; order NS11-12g; family UBA9320; genus VMDK01. The sequence goes on along the minus strand of JACJZU010000001.1, from coordinate 248,698 downwards.
CGCCATCTCCTTCCAGGCTCCTTCCCGCTCCGATTCACTGAGTTTGCGGGCACTTTCCTCCAGTTCCACGACCATTTTATTGTATTGTTTAACGAGCTGACCGATCTCGTCCTGCCGTTTCCAGTCGATGATCTCGTTTTGGTAACCGTAGCCCGTATGCGATAATTTGTCCCTCAAGATCTGTAAAGGTTTCGAGATCCGTTTGGAAACCAAATAGGCCAGAACCAGGGCGAGTAGAATGAGGAAGAAGTAGACGTTCACGAAGGTGACCATGTAGGTGGAGATCTTATCTTCCAATTCGCCGCTTCGGGAGAAGTACGGGAGGTTGAGGTAGGCGATCACTTCTCTGCGCTCATTGAGCAGTGGAACTGTAGCGGAAAGAAAACTGAGATCGCGGATCTGTTCCTCGCCGATGTACTGCGAACGTCCTTTGTGCCGCATGGCTTCGTAAGCCGGCCGGTCCATAACAGGGGCAAGTAATCCGTTACTGTAAAGGTCGTGCTCGCTGCTCACCAATAGCTTGCCCGTTGGGTCGAAAACATTCACTTCAACCTTGTACACATCCGATATTTCGTTCACGATCAACTGCCTTGCCTCGGGGCGGCGCAGTTTCTTTTCAAGATCGACCTCATCCTGCACCATTCCGGCTACTTCGCGGATCTTGAACATGAGGTCGGATCTGGCCTGGGACGAGTCGTTTATACGGATGAACTGGGCGGTGAAATACAGCGAGATGGACAGGCCCAGGACCACCAGGGCCACCATGGCCAGTCGGATCCGGGTACTCAGATAGATCTGGTCGAACCCGAAAGCTGCCCAGTATTTTCGGTTCGTCGAGCGATAGGCCTCGGCATCTTCACGACCTTTCCGGCGGCGGATGATGAGATAAACGAGGTGGTCGCGTATAAAACGAAGTACGGCCAGTATCAGGAGCAAGATGCTGTAGAACAGAAAAGAGAAGGTAAAAATGCTCAACCCTGTTACCAGCAGGTCGTTGCGCATACTCAGAACCACATGCACGCCTTCTTCCTGCCTTTCGATAAAATGCCTATAACCGCGCCAGTTCCAAACCTCGTTTTGCGCCAGTAATTCGCTGGAATCGAGCTGCAGGTCATAGGAGAAATCCCCTTTCTGATTGACCAGATCGCCGCGTTGGTAAATGCCGTATGAATAATCCTCAATGTCAAATAATTTGGCGTCCCGCTTGGTTTTGATCAGTTCCGGATACGAATAGGTACTTTGAATGAAACGGGGTTCGAGCAGGATGAAGATATTCCCGTAATGCCCGTTCAGGTCGCAATTCTCGAATTTGGCGAGGTAGCCGTTGGTGATCTCCGTGCTCTTGATCTGGTAGAAATGATTGCTCCTCGTGGGGAATGCACTGAAATTGTAGATGTTGTTGAGATCCTCGTAACTGTACAGGGTGCTTGAATTGATATTGTTCCCCAAACTGTCGAAGCTGAGGACCTTCAGCTCATATTTGTCCAGATAGCCGGAGAAATAGAGGCGTCTCAGCCGTTTTTCAAATTGGTCTTTTCGCTGGGCGAATGAATTGAAATCGGCCGGAACCAGAAACTCGGCTACAAGGCGATTCTCGATCTCGGAAAAGAGTTGTTCGGCCTGAGCATCGTTGCTGTTGATGAGTTTCCCGGCATAGATCTTCAGGTACTCGTTCTCGCGTTTGTTCTTGTTCTTATAGATGACGGTGCTGTAGGTAAGACTGAACAGGGCCAGAAAAGCGAGGGTCCGGTAGAGCCTGTCCGTTTGCCGCATGAGGTACAACAGGAGCAGTACGATGGAGGTTAAGGCTAGTGGGAGCATTAAACTTTCCAGGCTGCGATGGGCATCCACCATCTGAAAAACAACAAAACCGATCGCACACAAGAGCAGGTAGAGCAAATGGCGTATGGGTTTAACTTCCGGGAATTGGAAACCCTTGATCCCGGTAAGCAGTTCGAAATAAGTCCAGAACATGCCCCCGATGAGGAGGAATGCAAGTATGGAGAAGCGGTTGAAATTGCGGAGGTGGGTGATATCGAAGGAAAGGCTGGAATCCAGTACCAGACTCCGTATGACTGAAAGTATGAGATCTGTTCCAAAATAAGCCAGTAATCCACCGGCCAGAATGGTGATGAGGTAACGTGTTCTCCCTCCGATTTGAGCTAAGCTCCGCTTCAGGGCGAATACTGCCACCAGGGCAAACAGGAGGTGGTAGGCCAGGTCGCCCAGCGATGGGATGCCCCGACTGTTCGCAAATAAAACCGGATCGAAGATCCGAAAATGGTCGGCACCGTTGAAGAGTATGCCTCTATAGCTCAACCAGCGCAGCAACGCCAGAGTGGCCACACTCAGCCAAAGGAGCCATGTGCCACGGGCGAAACTGAATATGAATGAGACCAGGACCAGTGCCAGACCTGCGAGGTAGATCCAGGCGTATCCGGGATTGACACGGGAGCCATAAAATTCGATGTAAAGTTCGGAATAGGGTAATTTAAAGCTGCCCTCCCGCCTTGTGATCTCGATCTCCCAGTTCTCCAGTTCCTTCAACTCGCTTTTCTCGCGAAAGGATCCCATGTTGATCTGGTGCAGGGGCAGGTTCACGCATCTGAAACGGGCTCCTTGCCGGGTAGATATGGAGATATCCAAACCCTGATCGTCCCGGATCAGCATGGGGCCGGATCTGGATCTGCGGATGCTGTCGGGTATCCATTCGTGACTACTCCAGAAGACCAGGGAATCGCCCCGGTATTCGCTGTAACGCCAATTTCCGAGTATATCCGCGAGTTCTTTACTCAGTGAATCATGTGAAGGTTCAGTGGCAGCGAGTATTTTCTCGCCTTCTTCCCGGATCCGCTCGATGTGTTTCAGTAATTTTTCATAGGTCTCCTTTTCCGGCTTGATCACATCCGGTTTTTGCAGGAAGTGAAAAGCCGCAAAGCACAGGAATGCCAGGCCTAAGCAGATGAAATACCTCAAAACATGTCCCCGGCTCATAGATCCACGCTCAGTTTAAAAATAGTTGCCCGGGATCAGGTAGTTGCGGACGTAATCGGTGACCGCATCTTCCAGTGAAGTGAATGTGTTGCCGAAACCAGCCTTCCGCGTGGCAGCCATGTCTGCGCAGGTGTAGTATTGATAGGTGTCGCGGATGTCCTCCGGTGTAGGAATGAAGCGAATGTCCGGATCCCGGTCCATGGCGCGGAACACCGCTTCAGCAAGATCCCGGAAAGAACGGGCAATTCCGCTGCCCACATTGTAGATCCCCGATGTTCGGCCCGCTGATCCCCAGAACTCAAGCAATTCGACCACGTCGCGCACGAAGATGAAATCGCGGCTTTGTTCCCCATGCGCATAATCCGGTCGGTGCGATTGAAACAGATTCATGTGTCCATTTGCCCGGATCTGATTGTAGGTGTGAAATACCACGGAGGCCATGCGTCCCTTGTGGAATTCGTTGGGTCCGAATACGTTGAAGAACTTCAGTCCGATAAAGGATGGTGGTGTATGCTGTTGTTCGAGCACCCACAGATCGAACTTCTGTTTACTCCAGCCATAGGGATTCAACGGTTGCAGAAGAGGTATGATCGCCGGATCGTCGGAGAATCCATGTTCCCCCCCGCCGTAAGTTGCGGCCGATGAGGCGTAAACGAGAGGGATCCGGTTTTGGGTGCAGAACTCCCAGATCCGTTTGGAATAATTGAGGTTGAGCAGGTCGAATACCGATTCGTCGAATTCCGTTGTATCCGTTCGGGCACCCAAATGATAGAACAAACTGATCGGGTAGCGATGCATCTCTTTAAGGAATTGCATGCGGTCTATGCGCTTACAGGAATCGAGTCCATTCAGATTGGGAGCCTTTGAAGGGGAGCTGAAATCGTCGATCAGAAGGATCTCCTCACCCTTTCGATGTAATTGTTGTGCGAGACAACTGCCAATGAAACCTGCGGCACCGGTAATTGCGATCATAGTGGTGTTTGGGGCAAAGGTAGGGGATAGGGGGATAGGGGGATAGGATGATAGGATGATAGGAGGATAGGAGGATAGGAGGATAGGATGATAGGATGATAGGAGGATAGGTGGTTGGGTAGCTGGGTGGTTGGGTGGCTGGGTGGTTGGGTGGCTGGGTTTTAATTTTTAGTTTTCAGTGGGTTGGGGAAATTAGTAACATTGTTGTTTAACAGGAACAACTTATGTGGGTACTAAGGAAGGTTGGATGGTTTGGAGTGGTGGTCTTGGTTTGTTTGCTGCATGCATGTAGTTCGGAAGGGGATAGGGCGAGGGATGAGGATGGTGTTGAAGCGAAGAGCGTGCCTTATGCCATCGCAATTCACGGTGGGGCGGGGTATCGGTCGAAGGGCGACGAGAAAGGGGATGCCCTGTATATGCAGCGTTTGAATGCCATACTGGATTACGGCTATTACTTGTTGGAAAATGGTAAATCGGCTTTGGATGTGGTGGAGATGTGCCTGCGACAGATGGAGGACGACAGCTTGTTCAATGCGGGAGTTGGCGCTGTTCTGAATGCATCGGGAGAGGTTGAATTGGATGCTTCGATCATGGATGGTGCGCATTTGAAGGCCGGAGCGGTAAGTGGAGTGCGAACAACTCGGCATCCGATATCTGCCGCGCGGTTCGTAATGGATAGCAGCGTGCACGTTTTTCTATCGGGCTCGGGTGCGGATCGTTTCTCCGCGGAGCATGGGTTGGAGCAGGTAGCACCGGAGTTCTTTGTGCTCCGGTCTAAAAAGCAGCGTTGGTTGGAACGAAATAAACAACAAGCATATGCTGCCGATCCGAACCGGAAATTTGGGACAGTGGGTTGTGTGGTTCTCGACAAGCGCGGACACCTGGCGGCAGGCACCAGCACCGGTGGTATGGATGGCAAACAATGGGGGAGGATAGGCGATAGTCCGGTTATCGGTGCGGGAACCTATGCCGACGACCGCACCTGTGCTGTTTCTTGTACCGGACATGGCGAGTATTTCATTCGCAATGCTGTGGCCTATCAGGTTGCAGCACGGATGCAATTTGGTGGTGTAAGTGTGGTGGAGGCTGCCGATACGGTAGTTATGGGCGTGCTGAAAAGGGCTGGAGGCGTTGGTGGACTGATCGCGATGGACAAAGAGGGCAATATCCACTGTCCATTCAACACATCGATGATGTTCCGGGCCTGGCGCAAGTCGGGAGAAGAAGCTGTAATACGCATTTACGAGTAAGTATTTCGCAACACTTCCGGGAGCATGAACTGTAGTGTCACGGGCTTGTTGTAGGCCTGAAAAAATCCTGTGATTATTGAAAACCTTTCTCCAATTTTCTTGTTTTTCGATAGTATTACTATTTTAAGTAGTTAATTTGAAGCCTATAATGGATATCATACTATCAAGTATCCGGCAGCCGGTCAATGATCATGTATATCTGAAGGATCCGGAGAGCACGGAGTTGGGGCGAAGGATCGTCAACGGCAGTATTGACCTGATCTATGAGCTGGGGTTCGAGGCCTTCACATTCCGCAAATTGGCGGAATTGATCGGGTCAACGGAGGCATCGGTTTACCGCTATTTTGAGAGCAAGCATAAACTGCTCCTGTACCTCAGTTCGTGGTATTGGAGTTGGATGGATTACAAGGTGCTATTTTCAATCACCAATATTACCGAGGCGGAAGATCGATTGGAGCGTGCGCTTCTGGCACTCACGGAAGAGGTTAAGCTGGACACGAACTTCTTACATATCGATGAGGTGAAACTCTATCAGATCGTTATCGCGGAATCCTCGAAAGCTTATTTGACACGGTCTGTTGATGAGGAGAACCGCTACGGTGTATTCACGGCATACAAAAATCTGGTGGCCAGGGTTTCCGAACTGGTTCTTGCTATCAATCCAACATTTAAATATCCGCATATGCTCATTTCCACGGTCATCGAAGGGGCTCATCTTCAGAGGTTCTTTGCCTCACATCTTCCCCGCTTAACCGATACCCTGCAGGGGGAGGACGCTGTTTGCAGCTTCTACAGGGAAATGGTATTCAGTACAATTCAAGTCGCACAGGATCATGCATAGTTCAGCACAAACCGATGCCCCATTGTTCACGCCCTTGCAGCGCTTCTGGCGCTTGATAAAGCCGGACAGCAAGGAGATCAGGGACATATATGCCTACGCCGTTTTCAACGGACTTATCGCCCTCTCTCTGCCACTCGGGATACAGGCCATTGTGAATCTGATCCAGGGGGGACAGGTGAATACATCCTGGATCGTATTGGTGGTTATTGTGGTGATGGGTGTTGCGGCGACCGGATTGCTGCAGATCTTCCAGCTCAGGATAACGGAGAACATTCAGCAAAAGATCTTCTCAAGGGCGGCCTTCGAGTTTGCCTACCGTATTCCGAGGATCCGGATGGAAGTGATGTACAAGCATTACGCGCCGGAACTGATGAACCGCTTCTTTGATACGATCTCGGTTCAAAAAGGTCTGTCCAAGCTGCTTATCGATTTCTCAGCAGCCATATTGCAGGTATTCTTCGGCTTGCTGCTGCTCTCACTTTACCACCCATTCTTTGTGTTGTTCAGCCTTACATTGGTCGTTATCATCATTGCGATCATACGATTTACGGCGCGCAAGGGACTTGAAACGAGTTTGCTGGAATCGAAGTACAAATACCAGGTGGCACACTGGCTGGAGGAAGTTGCGCGAACTGCAAGTACGTTCAAACTGGCCGGGCGAACGGATCTGCCCCTTGAGCGGGTGGACAAGCATGTGGGCAGCTACCTGAATGCCCGTGAAAGCCACTTCAAAGTATTGATACAACAATACTCCCTTATGGTTGTATTCAAAGTACTCGTTGCAACGGGCCTTTTGGCCATAGGGGGGGTATTGGTCATGCAGCAATTGATGAATATCGGACAGTTCATTGCTGCCGAGATCATCGTGCTGCTTGTGATGGGGTCAGTGGAGAAACTGATCTTGAGTTTTGAGGTGATCTACGATGTGCTCACCTCATTGGAGAAGATCGGTCAGGTTACCGATATGGAACTTGAGAATGAAGATGGTGTGGATCTGGAGAAGGATTGTCAGGCCGGTGGATTGGGAATTGCCATGGACAACGTGAAGTTCAGTTATCCCGATCATGGGCAACCCATTCTTTCCGGAATGAGTTTCCGGGCAGATGGGGGTGAGAAGATCGCCGTATTGGGACCAAATGGTTCAGGGAAAAGCACTTTCCTCCAGCTGATAGCCGGATTGTATGATGTGGATGAAGGTCAGGTTACCTACAACGGCATGGCGCGCGGGAATCTGGAGCTGTGTTCGCTGCGCGAGGTATTGGGAGATTCACTGAGTCAGGAGCAGTTGTTCGACGGAACACTGTTGGAGAACATCACGATGGGCCGTACCCGCGTGAGCCTGGAAGATGCCAAGGAAGCTGTTCGTGCAGTTGGGCTACAAGGCTATGTGCAGAGTTTGCCCAAGGGTTTCAATACGCATCTGGACCCGCAGGGTAAAAAACTTTCGCGGAGCATCACACAGAAATTGCTTATCGCACGAAGCATTGCTGCGCGTCCGAAGTTGCTTTTGCTGGAAGAGGCTCTGGAGCACATCGACCCGATGGATCGAAGGGAGATCATCGATTACCTCACGCATCCGGACAAACCCTGGACACTCATTGCTGTAACTACGGATCCGTATCTGGTGGAAAAATGTGGTAAGATCCTGATCTTGAAGGAGGGAAGGGTGTTCAGGCAAGGGACATTCAATGAATTGAAGAATCAAATAGAAGCTGAAGGCTATGTTGAACATATCACCAAATAGTATCAACCAACGCATCGATAAGCCGAGATACTCTACTTTCCGGCTTCTGGAGAATAAGAAAGGGGGAAAGGTGATCATCCGCCTGCTCATGGCACTCTCCCTGGCTTTTCTCATTCTGCTTCTGATGCCCTGGACCCAGAACATCCGGTCGAAGGGAAATGTGACGGCCCTAAGGCCGGATCAGCGCCCTCAGACCATACATTCCGTAATTGCCGGACGGATCGAAAAGTGGTTTGTGAAAGAAGGCGATATTGTTCAGAAAGGGGATACCATTCTGTTCATTTCGGAGGTGAAGGACGACTATTTCGATCCCAACCTGCTGGCCCGAACGGAGGAGCAATTACAGGCCAAGGAAATGTCGGTGAAATCGTACATGGAGAAGGTGAAGGCCATCGATGCTCAGGTGGACGCTCTGGTACAGACCAGTCGACTCAAATTGCAGCAGGCGGAGAACAAGCTCAAGCAGGCCCGACTGAAGGTGACCAGCGACAGTATGGACTTTCAGGCCGCTCAGATCAATTTCAACATTGCCGAAGAGCAGTATAAGCGTATGGAGGGATTGTATGAAAAAGGCCTTAAATCGCTTACTGATCTGGAGAACAGACGCTTGGTGATGCAGAAGGCCAAGGCATCGCAGATCAGCGCCGAGAATAAACTGCTCACGAGTCAGAATGAGGTGCTCAATGCAACCGTTGAACTAACAACCATCCGTGCCGAGTACCGCGATAAGATCGCCAAGTCGGAATCGGACAAGTATGCGGCTTTGTCGAGTATGTATGATGCAGAGGCCGTAGTTACCAAGCTTCAGAACCAATATATGAATTACTCGGTTCGAAGTGGTTTGTACTATGTAACGGCGCCCCAAAATGGGGTGATCACCAAAGCTATAAAAACAGGGATCGGAGAAACGATCAAAGAAGGGGCGGAAATAATAAGCATCATGCCTTCATCCTACGAACTTGCCATCGAAATGTACATCAAGCCGCTCGATCTGCCACTGCTAGAAAAGGGGCAACACGTGCGCATTCAATTTGATGGTTGGCCGGCCATCGTGTTCTCTGGTTGGCCGAATACGAGCTATGGTACCTATGGAGGGCAAGTGATAGCCATCGATAATTTTATCAGCGATAATGGGTTGTACCGGGTATTGGTCGCCCAGGATCCCAAAGATCATCCCTGGCCAACTGCGCTCCGGGTTGGAGCCGGTACCAACAATATGCTCCTGTTAAAGGATGTGCCGATCTGGTATGAATTGTGGCGGCGCATCAACGGTTTCCCGCCCGATTATTACAAGACCTCTTCCGGAACCACTACATCAAAAGGCGCAGTCAAGTGAGAAAACTACTGATCGGGAAATTTCTCATGCTACATCTGGCCATAGGTCAGATCGCCATGGCACAAAGCACGGGTCCGGGTGTATTCCCCTTCGATAGTTTCATGCAGCGGGTTCGGATCCATCACCCGCTGAGTATGCAGGCGCGTTTGCAACCATCGGTGGGCGATGCACTTGTTTTACAGGCAAAAGGTGCCTTCGATCCGAAGCTGGAGGGGAATTTTGCCGAGAAGTACTTCGATGGTAAGGAATACTACAACCGCTTTCAGGGCATGTTGAAGATCCCTACCTGGTTCGGTCCGGACATTGTTACCGGTTTCGATCGGAACATGGGGCAATTCCTGAATCCGGAGAACAACACACCTGGTTCGGGACTGTACTACGCGGGCGTCGTGATCCCCCTGGGCGAGGGATTGTTCACCGATGAGCGCAGAACTGCTCTCAAACAGGCCCGACTGGCCCGTGAAATGAGCCGTTATGAACAAACCTTGCTATTGAACGATCTCTATCTGGACGCAGGACGAACATATTGGAAATGGTATCTGGCCTGGCATACGCGGGAAGTGTACAGACAGGCCGTACTACTTGCCGAGGAGCGGTTTCAGGCGGTTAAACTGGGCGCGGAACTGGGTGATCGGCCCGATGTGGATACTTTGGAAGCCGGTATTCAGGTGCAGAATCGACAATTGGGCCTGCAGGAATCCGAACGTTTACTCCGCAATGCAAGTGCAGCACTTTCGATCTTTTTATGGGAAAGGGGAATAATACCCCTGGAACTGGATCCCCTTACACAACCGGAGGCATTTGATGGCGCATTGTCCAGTGCCGGGGTTGATTCTGTTCTGAACAGAGCCGATACCTTCGAACAACTGCATCCCGCTTTGAGACAGTATGCACTCAAGATCGATCAACTTGAACTGGAGCGCAGATGGAAAGCCGAACAGATCAAACCGGATCTCGATCTGAAGTTCAATCCACTCAGTGAACCCGTGGGTGGAGATCCATTTGCCAACTTGTCCCTCAATGCTTATACGTGGGGCGCCAGCCTAAGTGTTCCTGTTTTTGTGCGCAAAGAACGGGGGGCGTTGCGACTGGCTGATTATAAGATACAAGAGGCCAATTACGACCTGCGTGCCAAACAAGCCGAACTCACCTACAAATTGCGTCAGTCCCTGAACGATTGGGAATTTACCGATGCGCAGTTTCGGTTGTATACCCGCACAACCCGCGATTACCTCGGACTGCTCAATGCCGAACGCGAGATATTCAATTCCGGAGAAAGTTCACTGTTCCTGGTGAATGCGAGGGAAACGGGGTACATACAGGCGCAGATCAAATTGATTGAGCTATTGAGCAAGAACCGGGCGGCCAGTTTGGAGGCGCTTCACGCATTAGGTGTGCTAGGAGAGGAATAGCAACACATACGATCCAAAACACGAATTCCCGAGGTTAATTGAATAAGTTATTCGAAAAGAATAAATTCTCACAGAATAAAATCAAATTGAAGATTCACTGCTATCCAAAACGATAAGCCACTCAAAATCCACATAAGCCTTATCCATGACAACCACCGATCCTTTTATGAAGTTTTGCGGTGTCCTTAGATCTGCGGAAGGCTGCCCGACAGAGGCATGCATAAGGTAATAACTTTGGCATCCGGGATGTAAATCTGCCGGTGCGGCCTCCGTGCGTATTTGCCCAAACCCTTCATACGGCTCTGAAGACGTCCAAACAGTTCAAAATAGCAGGCTCTGCTCAGCTCCTTTGAACGGTGGGTGTTGATTTAGGAAAGTTAGGACTTACATGGAACGCGACCCACACCCAAATGCAACAAATTATCCATGGTGCTACGAAGTCCCTGAGAAAACCCGCTAAGACTTTGAGTATTGGCCGGATACCATGGACAGCTTACGGATCAGAGGAGTCCGGGAATTAATGCCTTTATAAGGTGTGTCAGAATCCCTGTCCCTTAGGACGGGAACAAGAATAACGAATTGAAAGTTGGGTGATCTGGCTCAAATGAGATATTCTCACATGGGTGTATAATTGCGTTTTTTTGCAACGCCGATGTAGGGGATAGTTTTATGTCCATTCTATTGCCTTAGATTTATTTCGGACAGACGCGGAGTGAGTATAAAAAAGTATTGTTGTTAAATCAATTTAAAAGGCGATGAAACGCATTCAGCATATCTTAACATGTTCTGTCTTTCTAATTTCACAAAGTCTGGCAGCTCAAACCCAATTTGGTACGGACATCGACGGGGAGGCTGGGGGAGACCAAAGCGGCTTTTCCGTTTCGATGAGTTCGGATGGCACAAAGCTAGCGATAGGGGCCTACTTAAATGACGGGGCCGGCACCAGTGCGGGTCATGTACGGGTTTACGAGTGGAATGGCTCTGCCTGGGTGCAATTGGGCTCCGACATCGATGGAGAAGCGGCGTTCGATTTGAGCGGCTATTCCGTTTCGGTGAATTCGGACGGCACAAAGCTGGCGATAGGGGCCTACTTAAATGACGGGGCCGGCGTCAGTGCGGGGCATGTACGGGTTTACGAGTGGAATGGTTCTGCCTGGGTGCAATTGGGCTCCGACATCGACGGGGAGGCTGCGGGAGACAACAGCGGCTTTTCCGTTTCGATGAGTTCGGACGGCACAAAACTGGCGATTGGGGCCATTGGTAATGACGGGGCCGGCGCCAATGCGGGTCATGTACGGGTTTACGAATGGAATGGTTCGGTTTGGGTGCAATTGGGTTCCGACATCGACGGGGAGGCAGTGGATGACAATAGTGGCTATTCTGTTTCGATGAGTTCGGACGGCACAAAGCTGGCGATTGGGGCCATTGGTAATGACGGGTCCGGCATTAATGCGGGTCATGTACGGGTTTACGAGTGGAATGGTTCGGCTTGGGTGCAATTGGGCTCCGACATCGACGGAGAAGCTGCATTTGACAATAGCGGCTTTTCCGTTTCGATGAGTTCGGACGGCACAAAGTTGGCGATCGGGGCCCACTTAAATGACTGGTCCGGCTCAAATGCGGGTCATGTAAGGGTTTACGAGTGGGATGGCTCTGCATGGGTGCAATTGGGTACTGACATCGACGGGGAGGCTGCGCAAGACAATAGCGGCAGGTCCGTTTCGATGAGTTCGGACGGTACAATGCTAGCGATTGGGGCCATTGGTAATGACGGGAACGGCCCCAGTGCGGGCCATGTAAGGCTTTACGGGTGGAATGGTTCGGCCTGGGAGCTATTGGGCTCCGACATCGACGGAGAGGCTGCGGATGACCAGAGCGGCAGGTCCGTTTCGATGAGTTCGGACGGCACAAAGCTGGCGATTGGGGCTAATGGTAACGACGGGGCAGGCTCAAATGCGGGTCATGTACGCGTTTATAATTACCAGATTCCTTGTGACGATATTTTAACGATCTATTTCAGGCCATCTGTCTTTGGTTTGAACAACATCAGCACCACCGGAGGGAGCGATGGAACAATCCAAACACTGGTACGTGGCGGTTCTGCTCCCTACACCTATACCTGGTCAGGTCCATCAACTGCCAGCGGGGCGAATCCCGGTGGCTTAAAAGCCGGAAGCTATTTCCTCCATGTATTGGACAATAAAGGCTGCGAAGGTAATGCCGGCCCCTGGAACTTGAGAGAACCCGAATAGGACGGGATGAATTGAGGATTGTATCATCCGCTCGAGCGCGTTACGATGGATCGAACCTCTACAGGTATATCCAATTTAGCCAAGGTTGCCGTTATTACGATGAACATTTGGCGTTGGCACTCTTCGAATTTCACTACTCAGTTTTTAGTTCTTCAGTTTTAAGTTAGTTTGCATTATTAGAAGGAAACGAAATTCAGTTGAGAAAACTCGAATTCTATCAAATAAACAAATTGGATCGTTTCAAAAGAGCCGGCTGTAGATGAATCAAAAGATATTAGATGAGGAGTTAACCTTGTTTAACGAACTGCGCAGCAATTACAAGCTGAACCTTGTCGGATACAACCACACTTCCAGCCTCAGTTACAGCATTCCATTTCAGGCCATAGGCTTTGCGACTGATCTCCCCACTCAATTCAAATCCGGATTTGATCTGTCCGTATGGATCACGCACCGTACCATTGTATTCCACATCCAACTCCACTTCGGCAGTGATGTCGCGAATGGTAAGATCGCCAACCAACTTGGTTCCGTTGAACGATTTTGATTTGAAGTGAATTACCGGATATGCCTCCGCATTGAAGAAATCATCTGAACGCAAGTGGTTGTCGCGGTCTGCATTTTTCGTGTTAACCGATGCAGTTACCACTTGAACATCAATTTCGGCAGATGAAAAATCTTCATCCACCATCTCAACACTTGCATTGAACTGGTCGAAATGCCCGGTAACAGTGGAGATCATCATGTGACGCACTTTGAATCCGATCTCGGAATGAGCAGCGTCAATCGCCCATTTGGTCTTAGTTGCTGTAGTTGTATTCATAGTTTTTAAAATTACATGTATATACACGTAAACCGATCGCAGACCTCAATGTTTGATAGGAAGTTACTATAGGTGCATAGGTTAAATCTATGATGGCTATTTCTGTTTGACCAGGCCAAGACGGAAAATACTCTCGGCACAATCCTCCACGGCAACATGCGCTTCTCTCGGTTTCCAGCCCAATACGGTACGGGCTTTGGAGCTGTCCAGTTCTCGTTTTTCGCCAAGGTCGAGCAGGATCGGTTTCACCGTGGGATCTATGTATGCGAACAGACGCACGGCAAATTTGGGTAACATGTATTTGGGGATCCTGTGTTTCGGATAGCGCATGCGCAGCACACCAGCTACTTCGGCAAAGCTCAGATAACCGGCGCCGGCGGCAAATCGTTGACCGGCGGCCTTCGTGTCCTCCAAACAAAGCCGTAACAACTCGGCCACATCGCGCACATCAACCATCTCGAAACCGATCGGAGGAATGGCGGGAGCGCTGCCGTTTAGCATCTTATAGACAATATTCGCGCTGGTTCCGATATCGGATTCCAGAACCGGCCCAAGAATAGCTCCGGGACATACAGTTACCAATTCGATCTCACCGGGATGTGCTTTTACAAAATCCCACGCAGCTTTTTCGGCGAGCGTCTTGCTTCGGAAATAGGGTGTAGTGTCGGGCAGATCGCTTGCGTCTGTCCAATCCTCCTCGCTGAACTTTCCGCTACGGGCGCCGGCTGATTTTCCATAGATCATGGCCCCGGACGAAGAAACCTTCACAACGCGCTTCACACCCTGCGAGAGGGCAGCCTTCAGTATGTTCAAGGTTCCGGACCTGGCAGGGCGAACAAGATCCTCGTCTTGTTTGGGCAAGGTTGTGGGAAAAGGCGATGCCACGTGGATCACGGCATCTGCATCCTTGAGGATCTCCGGCCATGCCGCTTCGTCTTCAAGATCTGCGACGCGTAACTCGAATTTGTCGATCGCTTCCGTATGTCCGGCAATAACACTTCGAATGGATTCCTTCCTCGTGCCATCGCGCAGGGTACCAATCACCCGATAACCCTTATTCAGCAGATCGATGGCTGTATGAGAACCCAGGAAACCCGTAACTCCCGTTACAACAATGCGTTTATTGTCAAAACCAGTTTGCATAGCGTTGTATTAAGACAACGCCGGCCCCCAATTGTTCGGCTGATTTTGAAAAGTTCATAGACACTTAAAATTGGATCGAATAGAATTCATGTACTTCCAACAGCGATATGACACAGATCTCTGTGCCTTGCTGATATTCTGAATTACTTTTGCTAACATCGACGAATTGCGCACATATGGAATCCGGGGTTTGCTCAAAAAAGCCGGCTCATGGTTTATTATGGGCGTTTTGCTGTTATTCGGATCCTCCGGCACAGCACAGCCGATCGCCGATTTTAAAGCCAGTCCGGCATCGGGTTGCTCGCCTTTAGTGGTCAAGTTCATCAATACTTCTTCCTCCGCCCAGAGTTTTGAGTGGGATTTTGGTAATGGCAACCGTTCTACGTTAAAGGATCCCTCGGCCATATATTATATACCTGGCAAGTACACGGTCACACTTACTGCCATTGATGCCTCAGGCCGAAAGGACACCAAGATCATCCGGAATATCCGTGTGTTCAAAGATCCGAAGGCATCGTTCGCATCCGGCGCCCGTAGTATTTGCGAAGGATCTCCGGCACAATTCCGAAGCACATCGCTGGAGGGGGATACGTCCATTCAGATCTTCTCATGGGATTTTGGTGATGGATCCCTCGGAAGTGGCGCAAAACCGGTACATGAATATACACGGAGCGGAACCTACAAAGTTTCGTTGTTCATCCAAGATCTGAATGGCTGCCGATCCGATACCATTATTTCCGATTTTGTAACTGTTCTCAAAAAGCCGACGGCCGCGTTCAGCATGAATCAGCGCACGTTCTGCAGTGCGCCGGCATCGGTCGTTTTCAAGAATTCGTCCTCAAACGCCGCGTCATACAGTTGGGATTTCGGCGATGGACAGAACAGTAGCACCACGGATCCTGTACATACCTATACCACTTTCGGCTCCTTTGACCCCGTCCTTGTTGCAACTGCCTCTAACGGTTGTACGGATACCGCCCGCGGAGCCGATCCGGTCTCGATCTCCCCGCTGAAGGCCGCTTTCCGGCTGAAGGAAGCGCCCTGCGGGCCCGCTAATTTCACGTTCACATCCGAAGCCTCCGGTTATTCCGGTTTAACCTACCGCTGGGATTTCGGCAATGGAAAGACCTCTTCCGCACAGGAGCCAAGCCAATATCTGGTTCCGGGAACGTACAAGGTGAAACTTACAGTTTACAATACATCCTGTTACGCCAATGTGGAGCAGGAGATCACCATCAAACCCAAACCCACGGGTTCCATATCCTACACACCGAAACCGATCTGCGGATTACCGGCCACGGTTAATCTCCAATTCACGGGCAACGCATCAGCCAAATACCAATGGAAAATGGATGGCGAATCTGTCGGTAGCAGCATGTCCATCACCCGCAAACTGGAAGAGGGCGGATCTCCGGCCGTGGAAGTGCTGGTAGATCTGGATGGATGCTCGCAGGTTTTCAGGGATACTTTGTCCATTTCCAACCCAAAGCTGGAAATCCTGCCAGATACAGGTGGTTGTCTGCCACTTCCTGTGCAGTTCAAAACGAATCTAACATCCAATCAACCAGCGGTGAAGTTCGAATGGGATTTCGGCGACAAAGGCAAATCAAATCTGCGTAACCCGAAACATACTTACACGGATACAGGTGCATTCACTGCTACGCTCACGATCACAGATGCATTGGGGTGTACTGCCTCGGCTACAACACGAATTCTGGCCGGGGTGAAGGTTGAACCCAAACTGAGCTACGACACCTCTGCAGTTTGTAATGGCGAGACGAAATATTTCACAAATCGCACCAATGAGGATCCGCTCAAACCGCAAAGTTATACGTGGATCATTGCCGGCGATGCACGGGAAGTGGTTGAAGGAGACCTGACTCATAAGATCCGGAAACCTCCCGGATACAAGGAAGTACTTCTGATATCCAACTATTTTGGATGTACCGACACCTTCAAGCATCCCGATCGCTTCTTTGTAAAAGCACCCTTCGCCGATCTGCTTATCGAAGGGGATACCTGTGGCCCGGCAACGATCACGGTGAGCAATCAGAGTATCGGCGAAACAGAATTCGCCTGGCTCGGCAAACCATTCGATTCCTATAGCGGCGATTCATTTTCCGTAGTGTTGGATCCAGGTTATTACCTAGCAGGTATCGCCGCCTTCAACAACAAGACCGGTTGCCGGGATACCGGCTGGTATGAGTTCAATATCTTCAGAAAACCGGACCTCACTCTGGAAACTTCCGGTAATATCGATTGCCCTCCCGTAGAACTCAACGTAAAGATCAATACAGCATACGCAAGGAAATTATTCATTCAAACCGACGGTGTACCCGTAGATTATTCCCACCTACTTCCGTCCTTGAACCTCGATCTGAAGGGTATGCCCTCGAAGTTTGATTTGACCGTAGAAGCCAGCAACTACGATGGTTGCATAAGCGTAGAAAAGCGATCGTTCAATGGAGATGGCCCATCCTCCAAAGGTTCCATTTCCTGGAAGGGAAAATGCCTGCCCTACGATCTGAAGTTGATAGACAGCACCTACGGAAAGGATGGCTACAAGCATTTTTGGGCGATCGGCAACTCCGCACCCGTTGAGGTTAACGCCGTTGAAATGGACCTGCAATTGTTCGAGAAGATCCCCGGTGTGGATTCCGTCCCGGTGCGCCTTATCGTTGGAAATGATACCTGCCGTGATATCCGCACTTTTCATGTTCCTGTCAGCGGACTGGACCTGAAGATCGGACAAGTGAGCGATGTTCAGTGCAATACCATTGCCTACGGACTTACCGTAAATGCGAGCCCCTCAGTGACCGGACTGCAGTATCAATGGGGATTGAACGGGAAATGGAAGAGCTATTTCCCCGATAAAACAACCACCTATATCCGTCAACTCGATGGAACAACCGATACGGTTCAGGTACGGGTATTGAAACCCGATGGTTGTGCCACCATGCTCACCCATTTCCTGAACAAGCCCGATCCGAGGCTCTCCGCGGTTTTCAAAGCCGATACCAGCGGAGCGCCTTGTCCCCCGTTGTATGTGAACTTCACCGATAGTTCCTATTCCATTGGCCGGAACATCGTGTCCTGGTATTGGGGTCTCGGAGATGGAACGTATTCCATCAAAAAGGACCCCGGTAAGATGTATCTGCTACCCGGTAAATACAGTGTCTCACTTACCGTAGAGGATAATAAGGGCTGCCGCACCACAACCACCTACCCCGATTTTATAACCATAGAAGGCCCCAAGGTCGAGAAAATGATCGCCCCATTGAGTGGATGTGTTCCACTCGAGGTGACCTTCAATGCGCGCTCCGAACAGGAGGTAGCCTACAAGTGGGATCTTGGAGACGGCAATGTAGTGAGTGAGCCTTCTTCAAAACACACCTATGACCTGCCCGGCACCTATATCCCGATCTTAACGGTGCGCGACTCATTTGGATGTACGTACACCTTGCCGAGGGAGGATACGATCAAAGTGAATTCCTTCCCTTTTGCCACATTCGATCTGAAACGGAATTGCGCCGGAGATACAACCGATCTGCTTTTCAGCGGATTTGGAAACGGCAATAAACTGCGCGGCATTTACTGGGATTTCGGTGATGGACACCGGGATACCGGCATGTTCGTGAAACACGTTTTTAGCAAGGGGGGCGATTATTCCATTGGAATGGAAGTGGTAACCGACAAGGGCTGCCGCGATTCCTTCGCCCGAACAGCGCGGATCTACGGCGCCGATCCGGGTTATTCCCTGAGCCGACCGGGCATGTGCATGGGCGATTCACTCATGGTTCACCACAACAGCACGGCAGATACAGCCATATCCCATTGGGAATGGACCGTCGGCGACTCATTCTACGCCATTCAACCCGATCCTTTCCGGATATCCATCGATGAACCGGGTGTCTTTCCTATTCAGCTTCGCTTGTTCACCGTGAACGGTTGCAGCTATGTGCTCTCCGATTCTTCTGCCATCGCGGTTTCCGATTCAACACCCCTAGACGATGCCATCATCAAGCGAATAAGCGTGAGAACCGACTTTGAGATCGACCTGAAACTTCAAACAAAAGCAGATCCTTATGTGGAACGTCAGGTGGTATGGCTGAAAGATCCCGGAAATGGATGGAAAAAGAGCCGGTTCATGAGTCCGACGGACAGCTTCCTGATCCTTGGAGGATTGCAAACGCTGTCGAATTCCTACTGTATGCAAGTTCAGAGAGAGAACTATTGCCGTATCACTTCTCCACCGGATACACTCAAGGCCCATTGTACGGTGGAACTGAAAGCAAAGGGCGATACCCTTCGCAATGTGTTGACCTGGAGTCCGTACATCGGTTGGGAACGGGTAAAGGCCTATGAAGTGTATCGCAAGAATGAAGATGCCTATATGCGCATCGACTCTATTCCGGGCACCGAACTGAGCTATACCGACACGTCAACCGGATGTCCGGATCTGAGCAGATATCGGATCCATGCCATCGAGGACGGAGGCTTCAATGAGCTGTCCCAAAGCGATACAGCCGCAGCAAAACCGAAATTCGGCTACGATGTGCCTGCACCCGAGATCTGGCGGGCATCCGTTGAAGGCGATAAATACATATTGCTCGAGTGGTTGTTCCCACAAAAGGGCGCTATGCCATTGGAACATATCGAGATCTACCGGGATGCCTCGGCATCTGCGTTTTGGGAGTCGGATGCGCTCAGTTTGAAGCGCATCGACGACATGCGTGTTCAGGTCGACGATCGGAGCTATGTTTATCATGCCAGGGTTCGTGACGCTTGCGGCAACTGGAGTCCGCTTTCCAACGCCGGAAAGAGTGTGCTCCTGAAGGTAGGATACGATCGTGAACTATTAAAGCCAACCCTCAAATGGAGCAGCTATAAACAATGGCAGGAAGGGGTGGATCACTACCGTATTGAACGTTTGCAGGAAGATGGATCCTTCCTGCAGATCGGTCGTACAACGGATGATCAGGATACCTTCTTCACGGATGATGTGGCCATTGAATTATGTGATCCGGATTATTGTTACCGCGTAACGGCCGTCCGCAATCAGCCCATGAGTTACCCTGACAGTACACACGATGTGATCAGCCATTCCAATGTGGATTGCGCTGCTGTTGAATCGCATTTGTACGTGCCAAATGCCTTCACCCTCAACCGCGATCAACTCAACGAAACATTCCAGCCCAGGGGCTTATTCCTGAAATCCTATCGCTTGTCAGTATACAATCGCTGGGGTGAGAAGCTCTTTGAAACGACCGATTGCTTCGGAGCCTGGGACGGAACATATATGGGTGAAGAATGTCAGGTGGATGCTTATGCCTATGTTGTAGAGGCGATCGGTGCGGACAATCAGGTTTATTTCCTGAAGGGGACGGTGCATTTGATGAAGTGATCCCGATCGTGATCGGGAGTGAATCGTGATCGGGAGTGAATAAAGGGGGTGGTTTTACTTAGTTGGGAGTGGTGGTATGATGTAATGGATTATTTTCGAGAACGCACATGTTCAGGCAGTTGTTGATCTTCATTTTGGTAAGTATTGGACTTTCGACCGGGCATTCCTATGGCCAGACGGGATCGGATACGATACCTGATTCGGTGATGAAGCGCGTGTATGAAGAGGTAAAAACCCCTTTTAAATACGGCTTGGTGATGGTTCATGAAGATACATCGAACATGGTGGATTGCCCAACTGTGTTTCGTAAGGGCGATCTCTGGTACATGACCTACCTCATTTTCAACGGACGTGGATATGAGACCTGGTTGGCGCAGAGTGCCGATCTACTCAATTGGGAGAAATTGGGTCCTGTACTGCCGTTTACATCAGAGGAACGATGGGATTGGAATCAGGCGGCGGGATATCCGGCCCTTGTCGAACACGAATGGGGTGGCACCTATGAGCTGCAGAGCTACGACAGTAAGTATTGGATGTCGTATTTCGGCGGGAGCACTCAGGGATACGAACGAGGGACCCTATCCATAGGTATGGCCCATACCGATACGACGTTGCCCTTGCAACACGAGTGGATGCGACATCAGGAACCGCTGATGCGAACCACGGATGCGGATGCCGGTTTTTGGGAACGAAAGAAATTGTACAAAAGCTCGGTGATCTGGGATAAGACGGAGCAATTGGGCAAGCCTTTCATCATGTATTACAATGCCGTGGGCGATACTTCCTCATTCAAGAGCTGGATCGAACGGATCGGTATGGCGACCTCCTCGGATATGCTTCATTGGGAGCGATACGCGGGGAATCCCATACTGGCTCACGAAACCGGGCTTACCGGTGATGCGGTGGTACAAAAGATGGGCGATCTGTACGTAATGTTCTATTACGGTGCTTTTTGGCCTGAGGGCCGTAAAGATGCTTTCAACCGATTTGCGTGTTCCTACGATCTGGTGCATTGGACAGACTGGGCCGGTGAAGATCTCATTCGTTCCTCGGAACCCTACGATATCAAGTATGCACACAAGCCCTGTGTTGTGAAATGGAAGGGCACGGTCTATCATTTTTACAGCGCCGTCAACGAGCTGGAACAAAGGGGGATTGCCGTTGCCACCTCAACGGATAAAGGGAAGAGTTCCTTGAATTTTCAGAAAATTTCCAAAAAGCTCAAGAGGTAAAGCGCTACTCTTTTACGGAGGAGTTGTTCAGGAAGATAGGCTCAGGCTTTGAGTCTCCCGGAAACTTCACATCCTTTAAATCAACATTGATCGCGTCATCCATGGCTACAGCCGGTCGATAGTCGGGTTTTCGGAGTTTGAATCGAATTTTTTGCAGGGTTAGGCCATCGGCATGTCGTACGTATAACCCCCAGGCCGGTAATTCCCCGAACATCGAGAATTCAGGGTATTCGCTGATCTTTTCTGGAACATCACCGATGCGTGAGGTTGGCAGATTGGCATAAGCCGGGTTTCCCCTTCCCGGATAGCTGATGCGGATGTTCTCCAAAACGATGTTCTCCACGGGATGTCCCGGTATCCCCGTGATGGATGCTGGCATGGTATTGTGGAAGAAGGGTAGGGCCGGTCCTCTGAAATCATATTCGTAATCGGGTTGATCGAAGGGGATCTGTACCTTCATATTTCGAACCACCACATTTCGCAATTTGCCCATGGGCAGATGGTTGAACTTTTCGCGCTTGCTCAGACGTATGAACAATGCGTTCCCGGTATTGGTTGCTTTGATGTCCTGCACGAGAATATTCTCAAGTATCCCAGTTTCCCAACATTCAAGGGCAATGGCCGATCGAAAGGTGTCGAATACCTTGATCTTTTCAATCACTACATTTCGAAAACCACCAAAGGACGAAGTGCCCAGTTTTACGGCACTTGCACTGGAGCGAACCGTGCAATTGCCGATGTAGATGCTGTCGCACCAAACCTGGAGTCCTCCCGCTCTTTGATAGCTTTTGAGGCAAATCCCATCGTCGGTGCTGTTAAAGTAACTGTTGGTGATGCGAACGTTCCTGGAGTCGATTATATCGATCCCGTCATTATTCCAATAGGCGAGGCTGTAAACCCGAATGCGATCGATCTCGATGTTGCGGCACATATCGTAGGATTGCACCCAACTCGACGAATTGAGTATGGAAACACCGGTAACCCTGATCCCCGAGCAGTTCACAAACTGGATGATCTGCGGGCGTGCATGTGCAACGGGACGTCGTTCGGTCATTTGATACAGGGAACTATCGAGTTGCCCGGCATAGAATAGACTATCTACATGCATGGCCAGCGACCTTCCGCGTCCGTCGATCACTCCTTTTCCCGTGATGGCAATGTCCTGTGCGGCATCCGCCATGATAAGTGCACTCCACTTGTTGCGGGATATGGAACGGTAGTCGCTAATATTGGTGCTCCCCAATAAGCAGGCACCTTTTTGAAGATGCAGCTCAACACCGGACTTCAATACAATGCCGCCGGAAACGAATTTGCCTTTGGGGATAATGACGGTGCCGCCACCTGCTTCGTGGGCATTGTCAATTGCATCCTGTATGAACGCGGTATTCAGCTGTTTTGCGTCACCAATTGCCCCATAGTCGCGAATGTCATATTCAGCTGCCGATGGGAGCATTGGAAACTGACTTAAAAAAATGAATAAAAACAGGGCTCTCGCAATTACAATCATTCAAATCCTATGTGTACGCAAGTTACTTAATCAATCTGCTTTCAACCAACAACAAGCAATCTATCTACCTAGTCCTTTTCACCTCTTATGGGCTAACTTTGCCCTCTACGGGTATGATCAGAAGTTTACATGTATAGAATCGCATCTCTTCTAATTACCAGCTTCTTGCTTATTGCATACAGCGGTTGTAATTTTTTCTTGCAGGAACAAGATATAAGCTTAGGTTCAATACGAACGGACGAGCAATCCGTATTTGAAAACTATGCGAGACGAGATAAAGAGTTTTATACCAATATCATCACAAATTCAATTCCTGTAATGTTGGCAAGTCGATATGAAACACTCAACGACTTTGCAAATGATGTAGAAATTGTTTATTCAAACAAGAAAAGAAATTGGTTCAAGAGGAGAGTGAAGAGTGTTGCACTTAACTATGAACACAGGGGCTGTGTGATCAAGGCGGAATTGTACGAAGGGGTGGCTCAGAGCGATTTCGTAAAAAGTAGAGACGGAGGATTAATGGACCGCGTCCACTTGATATTTAAGTCGCCATTCGCTGTTGCCAATCGTAGGGAATTGAACATGGTATACATGCTTTCAAGGAGAAGGCCCGCCTATTTTGGGGAAGGTGATGTTGCTTTTTTTGATTTGGCCTTAGCTTCTGTAAATAATATCAGTACAGCGCAATTTGCGTTTGTGTCGGCCCGGGATAGTTCTGAAAAAGGGTTTCTCAACACGTTTAATCACACTACGTCCCAAGCTTTGATAACTAGTATTTTTTCGGAGGATTTGGCTGATTTTGTGGGAGATGTTCATGAAAGACATAATATGCCTGAATTAATTACCGGCCAATTCAAACCGGAGCAATTGGCGGATACCAATAATAATCCCGTAGATAATTATGTTGACATGATCAATAATCAGTTGGGCCAGCGATTGGCGCTTAGTTTGAATGAAAAGTACATGTTGAATGCTGCGACAATATGGACGCCTGAACTGCTGGCAGCATATCTCAATGATCTGCAGAACTATTATGCACGATCATTTAAAATTAGGTTTAGACCATTCAGTGCACATGACTTGATAATACAAAGGTTTTGTAAAAAGATTGAGGTTGTACGTAATGGAATGCCTTTTAAAGATGAGCTATAGAATTCTATTGAAAGATAACATATCTATAGTTTTCTCAGGTAGAAATATTTTGATCCTCCTTTTGATTCAGTAGTGTCAACTCGGTAAGATCGCATTATTGAATCTATTCCGATTAATTGAACTTTCTTCATTTTGTAGAACCAGTTCTCCTGTACGTTTACATTCTCGAGATTTACTCCGCTTAAATCCGCACCGTTTAGAACAGTCTTCGCTAATCTGCCATTTTCGAGGTTGGAAAACCTCAGATCCGCTCCGGACATCTCTGACCGAGCAAAATCACTTCCGGACAGATCGGCTTTGACGGCAAAACAACCTGTCAAGTCTGCCCATTGAAAGTAACTTTCCAACACTTTTGAATCGTTCATTTGAATAAATCTCATGTTTGACCCACTAAAATTAGTTTGAAATATAGTGGAGTTGCTTAAGATCGCATTCTGTAAGTTCGACTGTCTGATAGTACAGTGACTGAGGTCGCAATTGGATATTTCTACTTGTTCTAGTTTGCTAAAACTCAGATTTGAATTTGTAAATGATGAATTAGTAAATGATGAATTACTAAGGTCGGAATGACACAAGTTCATCCCAGAAAGGTCGGCGTCGTGCAGTTGAATACCTCTCAAATCCGACCATTGGAAATTGACGCTTTTCTTGATGCGCTTGAACGTGTTGGAATCGGGATTTAATAATAAGATTGAAAGTAATAATTGCCCTCTCTCGGGACTTAATTTTACTGAACCGTTGTTATCGTTGGTTAATAATTCATAGGGCCTGAGTAAATTGCTAATTGCAGCGATCCTATTGATCGTAGCATCACTAACTGTATTCAGTTCACTTGCATCAATTTCACGTGCCATCTTCTCTACGACTTTGTCAACTATTAGCATCCTATTGCTATTTCGTGTCGCTTCTGAAATCTCAATTAATCTTTGCTCATCTTTCTTGTGAATTTTCACCAATTCATTATGCAATCTGTAAATGTTTAAAGTGACAATACCGGTCAGGAAAAATACAATTGCCATAAAACAAAACTTAGGAGAAACTAATTTTTTAGTTATGCCTGACAATTTGATTAGAATATTAGATGCACCTTTTTGGTGATCTAAATTTCGGGATGAATAGTCGGTCCAATAAATAATACCGATCCCTATGCTTATCGATATTCCAATTACTAAGCCCAGTGAAAATTGTCCGGATATCCCATTTATCGGTAGCCGCAAGTAACCCATTATATACCCGGTGAGTAAAGTGAATAGAATGAGAAGTATCTTGAATAGATTGCGTTTCACTCGGTAAATATAGCATTTCAATGTATGTCGTTTACTGATTAAAATGTACTTGAAGGTATCCGATTTTGGCTAATTTTAACCCATGGATAAAGTATTCCGTGTAGGGGCTTCGGTACTTCTATTTACACTGATCTTCAGCTGTAGTGTGCGGTCGAATTCGACTTTAACGTCCAACCCCTTCTACCCATCCTCAAAACCCGGCGTGCGCTGGTGGTGGTTTGCAACCGATATCCAAAAGGAAGATGTCAAATACCAGCTCGATTGGGCAAAGGAAAATAATTTCGGAACCGTTGAAATAGCCTGGGTCTATCCACTGCACCGCTATGCCAAACTCTACGCTTCTACACACAACCGCCACTATCCCGTAGATAGCAGCGCTCCGAAATGGCTGAGTACGGAGTGGGTAGAGGCCGTGAGCTTCACTAAAAAGTACGCCGATTCGATCGGACTTACCTGTGACTTCACTTTTGGAAGTGCATGGCCCTCAGCAGGATCGAATATAGACAGCGCACATAGTGTTAAAGTATATGGGAATCCCAATTTCCGTCAAAAAGTGAGCTTCTCCTGGTCCTGGCCCGAGGAACCACTTGTGATCGATCACCTGGATAGTAATGCCTTCCACAAATTTGCCCAACCTATCCTTCAGGCCCTGCAACCTGCACTCAAGGGAAGCCGTTCCGCCTTGTTCACCGATAGCTGGGAAATAAAGATGAATTCAAAACTGAAGATCTGGACGACCGGCTTCGACACGCTATTCCGGCAGGAATTCGGCTATGATATCATTCCCTTTATGGAAGCCGGTCTGGATTCCTTTCCCGATGTGCGCTACGATTATATGCTCCTGCTGGACAAACTGGTTCGCACCGGTTTCTACGAACCTTACGCCAGAACCTGCACGGAAAATGGAGCATTTTCAAGGGTGCAGTGCCTCGCATCTCCAACCGACATCCTTACCACCTATTCATTGGTGGACATACCCGAAACGGAGGCCATGCTGAATGATCCGAATTTTTCGAGGATCGTGAGTTCTTCAGCTACTTTGGCCCAAAAACAAGTCGTTAGCTCCGAAACCTTCACGTGCATGTACGGCTTTCCATCAACCTACCTCCGGCAAGAGCAAAGTGCCGATCTCAAACTCGTGGTCGACGCCCTGTTCGCCCAAGGTGTCAATCAACATTTCTACCACGGAATGCCCTATAATCCCAAAGGTTCGGACAGCATTGAATTCTTTGCCACAACCTACATCGGTCCCGGAAGCAGCCTGAGCCCGGAGTTGCCCGATTTCAACAAATACGTCGAGAAGGTCAGTGGTATCCTGCAAAAGGGAAAGAATTACAGCGATGTGGCGGTTTATATTCCGTTTGAAGATGCCGTAATGCAAGGTGCGTATCCTCCTGAACTACAGCGAGTTTGGGTATGGGGCGCCTACGAGATGCGCTACATCGACCCGCCGAGCGAAACCATGGGCTATCATCCACTCTGGATAAACCGACATTTTCTTGATCTGGCCGTATTCAAGGACGGCAAACTTCAGGTTGGGGATGCTCGCTTCAGTTTGCTATATGTCGATGTGAACTACCTCGATATCCGTTCGCTTGACCGGATTTTGGAGCTCGCACAAATGGGTTTACCGGTTTGTTTGAAACGTATTCCCAAACAACCGGGAAAGCAGAGATCAGCTGAATTCAGCGAATTGTTAAGCCATTTGCAGAAACTGCCGAATGTGTCCGGCGACTTCAGTACTTTGATAGACCATCCACCTCTGATCGGTGGCGACAGCATTCCGGCCTATTGGTGCAGGCAGGAAGCGGATGGTACCCTGTATCTTTTTCTTGCCCAACCGAAAGCAAGGGATCTGGGATACCCACTGTACTCGGGCATGTCGCACATGAAGGCCTCGGTGATTCGAGATCTTACTTTCAACTATAACGGGCATAGCTTAGAACAGCCCATCGAGTTCAAACCCTATCAAAGCCTATTGCTCCGGATCGATCCTAAAGGGAAATTGCAGTTTTTGGATATTGAATATTCACCCTCTGAACCATTGGTTCGTCCAAAGGAACCTCAGAAATCCTTTTTTTAATTTTCCTCTTTCTACCATAAAGGCAAGAGGAGTTATGTTCATTTGCTTCTTAGGATCAGGCTCTTCGACAGATCCTCTAACCTCTTCCCCTTGGTTTCGGGCATGCGCTTCAGTACCCAGAACAATTGGAAGACCATCATCACACAGAAAAATGCGAAAACCGAAGCCGGTCCCACTGCTGTGAACAGATAAGGGATCAGAGATGGTATGGCTGCTGCGAGAAACCAGTGTACCGAAGACCCGAAAGCCTGTCCGGATGCACGCAAACGCGTCGGAAAAATCTCAGAAATGAACACCCAGATCACTGCACCCTGTCCTACGGCATGAGCTGCTATGAAAAGGAAAAAGAAGACAGGAACCGACATTCCCGACCAACCCAGCTTGAAGGCCACGGTAACCAGGCCCAGGGAAACGATATAGCCTACTGAACCTATGAGCATCAAAGTGCGTCGTCCAAATCGATCGATCATGGAAATCCCGATCAGGGTGCATATCAGATTGATGATCCCAACGCCGATCGTGCTGAGAAGGGCCGTCGATTTTGCCATACCGGCCAGTTCAAAGATCCGGGGTGCGTAGTACAGGAATGCATTAATCCCCGATAATTGATTGAATAGTGCGATGAAAAAAGCCAGCAAGAGCGCCCTCCGATATTTGGGTTGATAGATGCGCTCGCCGTTCAACTCCTCCTTCTTCTCGTTGCGCATGCTCTTTAACTCGTTCTCGGCTTCGCTTTCAGGAAGCAGACTCAACAAGGTTCTGCGTGCAGCCCCCTCGTTATTGCGATAATCGAGTAGCCAGCGCGGACTCTCCGGAACACGGCTCACCAGAACGACATATACGAAAGCCGGGAGCGCTTCAACCCCTAACATGAAGCGCCATGCCGATTCACCGGAATTCCGGAGCAGGTAATTGGATATGAAAGCGATCAGGATCCCGAATACAATGTTGAACTGATACAACGCCACCAGCTTTCCTCTCTGCCCGGCAGGGGCGATCTCGGAAACATAGGCCGGAGCCGCAATGGTCGAGATCCCGATGCCCAATCCACCAGTGAAGCGGAACAGTGCGAAAACCCATGGGGAATTGGCTGCGGCCGAACCCACGGCGGAGATCAGGAACAGGAGCCCGATCCCGATCAGGGTGACCTTCCTTCCCAATCGGTTCGTAGGCACAGACCCGAACAAGGCACCTATAACGGTTCCCCATAGTGCTGTGGACATGACCACCACGCCATGGAACAGGTCGGTGCTGTTCCACAATTCCTGAAGCGCCTTATCGGCACCGGAAATCACAACGGTATCGAATCCGAACAGAAAACCTGCAAGGGCAACAACTACTGAAAAATAAAGCGTTCTTGAAGCTTGCATCGTTCCTTGGAGGTCAATCTCTCACACAACGGCAATAATACAGAGCGGACGATAATCTGCCCTCATCTTTGGCCCGGAAGGTCGATTCGCCGGAACTCAGGCTTCTCGAAAAAGCCTGATGTTCAACCGTTACACCATTGCTGATCGTGTGGTGTGCCCAATAGCCCACCGTATAGCCATACGAACCCGTCTCGATCTTCCAGTTCTCGTCGACTTTGATCCTGCGTCCATTTCCACTGGGTAACATATCCAAACCGGAGCTGTTGGTTCCGTCCCATTGGTCTTTGCTCTTGGCTGCAGCCGCGGGGTTGGGCCCCAAAGCACGTTCGAGTTTATCCCAATCATCCGGGGTGGCAACGTGCCATCCAACCGGACAGACCTTTTCTTTGATCATTGCCGGCCAGCTGTACAGATATCCGTGTTTGAGGATCTCTGAAGCGTTTTCATGCGGATAACTGCGTTCCGCTTTATACCTCAAATTTTCAGCAAACCAAACGGCATTCCCAATGGTCACAAACCGATATGTGTTGCCATCCCGATTGTCGCGAACCACATTGGTATTGCGGTTGACCGGAGTTTGAACAGTTGGGGTGGGAGAAGGTTTAGGCGCGGGCTGTTCAACCACAGGTGTCGAAACTTTGTTCCCGGTCACATGAAATTCAATATTCACCGAATTACTGCCCATAAAGGTATTGGCCTTCACGGTTACTTTCTCTACTTGTCTACCTTCATCGGAAGGGCCGGTTATTCGGATGTTGATCTTCCCAAAATGCCCGGGAGCAATGCCTGTGCGCGGGAAATCCAAAACTTCAATACACGCACAACCGGTGGTCACATCGCTGATCACGAGATCGGCATCTCCGGTACTTTTCACATTGATCGAGTAATTCAATATCCCACCCTGATCAACTGTTCCAACATCCAGGAAGGTCCAATCGAATTTCAATTCGCCTTTGGCTGTAGACCGGGAACTTCCCGATAGCACTGGTCCTCCGGGAATATTAGGCATCTCACCGGGTTTTTGATTAGGATTCGTGCCACTTCCGAGAACGGGACGAATTATAAAACTTCCCTTTTTGTTTCGAACCTCGTAGATTACGTCATTCATACCTACCGCAAGTCCTATATTCTTGGATATACGCTCTGTTGAACCCTCAGGTAGAACTTCGCATTTATGGAATCCGGCAGCTATTTCTATGCGGATTTCTGAAACATAGGTACTCGTGCGTTCCTGTCCTTCTACCCAAAGTTTAAAGCGTATCCCTTCTTCACCCCGGATGATAAATGACTCTGCATCTGCACACAAGGGTAGCAGAATGATCAGCCAGATGCTCAATTTTCTAAAGTAACTCGTTATCATAATATCCCGGAAATTAGGTCATTGTGGACAAAAAAGCTAAGCACTCCGGGGATTTTGGGGGATGTGTTGGCATATTCGAGAAACTCAACGAACCAACACTGATCAAAGATCGGCCGATTTCAGGATGTGCTTATTTGAGTATAGAATAGCGAAGTATGATCTCACCCATCAGCTTATTCAACTCATTGGTGTCGAACGACCCGACCGTGGGGTCTGTGCTTTTAGTGTCGTTATCACTTGTTAAGAAGGTGTAGGTCCCATTCGTGGCTACTGCGAAAAAGCGAGTCAGGAATTCGGCATCGACGTCGATTCCCGCAGCCGTGATGGGAATGATCTTGATACCACGCGCCGAAGCAATTCGAATGGTCTGTTGCATGGCCACGATCTTCTCAGCCCAAAATCTCGGTGGGCCATCCAACAAAAGAAAGGCGATGCGCGTACGGGCGTTTTCAGTCCAGTTCAAACGCTGTATGGCCTGATTGAGAGCCAGATCGACAGCCTCCCGGTGATCGGATCCTCCCTCGGCCTGCACAGAATTCAGGAATTCTATAGTCTTCGTGTTATCGGAGTTGAAATCTGAACTTTTAACTACAAAATCGTCTTTTTCATCCCTGAAAAGAACCGCCGAAGTGCGCAACTCCATCGTTGGGTCGGCATTTTCTATGCGTTTCAACAAAGGTTCAATATTACGCTGCAAGTACGAAAACTCTTCTTTCATGGAACCGGTGGCATCCGCTATGAAGGCGATCTCCACCCGGTTCAATCCGGGTTTTACAAAACCCATGGCAATATGATTGATTCCTTCTTCGTATAATTTCAAACTCACATCAGCCAGCTGGTCGTCAATGTAAAGCCTGAATTTACTGAGATCTACGTGGGTGCCACCTCTGTACAGATCGATCCACAATTCCGCTCTACCCAGATTATCCGTCCGACTGATCCATTCCGAGGTATCTCCCTTCTTGAGTTCAAGTTTCACATTCGGTGCAGGTTTACCCTTAGCTGTTAGCTCAAATGCCAAACGGTAATTCGTGTGATAACGCCATTTGCGGGACTGGTCATGGAATTCCCCGTTCACAAGATCTTTCCAGAACATCCAGTTATCGAGGTCGTTCCATTCTGCTGCTCCCATTTCGAAATCCGACCCTCCGGGAGCTATATGTTCGAGAATAGTTGGGGTCTCTTCAGGAGTCGGAGATTCAACGCTACATCCGGTGATCAAAACCGCGATGAGAGCCATGCATTGAATAGCAAAGAGTAGTCTCCGTATCATACAAAATAGCACAGGGCCATTTTATCTGACCGTGAAAGTAGCCTCAAACTACCCTTCGTTCTTGTTTTTGACCGGTAAGGTAATCAACACCAAAAAGGCGCTTAACTAACATTTTCTTGCCGGAGCTCCCGTGTTTACTGTAAAAAAGAACGTTTTCGCTTTGTATTGATAATGCGACACTTTGCCCGATCGGGTCAAAATGAGGGCATTTTTATAAATCGGAAATGGAAATTGCAGACATAATCCCAGGGTTGTAAATACAATACGTTGGGAGCATGCAATTCGTCGCTATTTTCTGACAATCCACCGGTCGCAATGCGTATCCAAGTGGTTACATTTGCAGATGTTTCTTGTAGAGAAAACTTCGGAATTTGATAAGTGGTTTCGAAGGTTGGAAGACAGAAAAGCCAAAGCCAAAATCTTGTTAAGGTTACAACGAGTTGAAGCCGGTAATCTTGGAGACATTGGATCCGTAGGTGATGGAATTGACGAATTGCGATTTCATTTCGGCCCTGGCTATCGAATCTACTAAAAGAAGCATGGTCATCGTTTGATACTATTGCTTGTTGGTGGTGACAAAAGCACTCAGGATAGAGATATCAAAAAGGCCAAGAAACTTTGGCACAATTACAAAGACAGTTAAAATGAAAGTTTCAAAATTTGATATTGCTGAGTACCTCGATGATGAGGAAATGCTTCTGGAATACTTAAATATTGTTCTTGAGGAAGGCAACTCACAAGAAATTATTACTGCACTTGGGCATGTTGCAAAAGCAATAGGAATGTCCAAAATTGCTGAACAAACTGGACTCAGCAGACCGAGCTTATACAAAGCACTTTCTGAAAATGCAAAACCTCAGTTCGACACAATACTGAAAGTATTGAGAGCTGTTGGTGAAAATATTAGGATCAAGCCCAGCCTGTAAGCACGCGCCCCAACACGCGGTATAAACAATGCTAACGGCCGTTTGCATAGAACCTTTCCTCAAATCCGATTCATATCTTATCTTCGATAATACAGCTTGTTCCACCAAACGCTCTGTTCATACCTCCAACGTGTTGGACTATCGTGAGGCAGAATTAACGCAGAATAACCTTCCGAACTTCCTCGTGGCCGGAGGTTTTCAATTGTACATAATACATGCCCCCGCGGCTTAGTTTTCGGATATCGGCTTTTATAGAATTCAAACCGGAAATGCAGTCTATACCCGATCGTTCCCAGATCACTTTCCCTTGCATATCGCTTACTTTCACTTCCACTTCCTGTGGGATATCCAGCATAAATTCGATCTTGAATTCTCCCTGATTCGGATTTGGAAGCACATTCAGCTTAAATGGACTGTTGCTGTGTCTGTTCAATTCATGAACGGAACCTGTTTGAGTATTGATCAAATAGACTTTATAAATCACGGGTACTGCCGTGCTTTGTGTACCATTGTTAATGAAGAAAATATTCTTGGCACTGCTTCGTATTCCACCGAAGATGTAGCCCAGCAGAACGGAGTCGTTACCGATCTCGTCCAAACGCACAACCTGATTCGGGTATGCCGGTATCTCGGGATTGGGAATGAATTCAGCACCTGCTCCCAAATAATCGGGGAAACTGATCGGAAGTTTGTATTCCGACATTTTGCCCTTACTGTCGCGCGTAACACGTGCAATGGTCTTTACAAAGGGCACGTTATTGTCCTGAACCAAGATCCCGGAACTATCGTAATATTGTGCGATTCCACCAAAGAAGATGTTGTGCATCTCATTCTTCCGGGCGCTGTACATTGCCACATTCGCGCAGTGATAGTGATTGTAAAACTGATTGAATGCATTATTGACCTCAAAACCACCCGAGTCGATGTTCACACAGTTTAAGAATGGAAGATCTGCATCCGGACGGAAGACGCCTGAAAATGCGGTAAGTCCCTGTTCACCGTTGGGCATGATCTGAGGAACAACATTATAATCCCTTCTGTGCAGATTAACGGAATCGTATTGTGTTCTGCGATCGGTGATCAATAAACTGGTATCGGTATGAACGATCTTGAAACTGCGTATTGCATTGGTGTACTCCTGTTTGAAACCCGGCCCATGATCGGGCCCCATGGGATTGTAGCGGCCAACGAATTTCTGTCCGCCCACCTGATAGTAAGTGTCGTAGATCTTCTCTAAATGTCCTCCTGTGATCTGATTGAAGTCGGAAGTTATCTGCCTGAAATAGGGAACAATACTTTTTCCTTCAATCACCGCCTCAATAACTTCAGGTACCTTAACCGCGGTGAATTTGTCGAAGGTTGTGTGATTGTTCGAACCCCCATTGTAACCATATCCTCCGGCAAGGTAGAGGTATTCGCCGGTCTGATAGAATTCCATATTGGTTGAACTCAGTTGTTCCTGCATGGAATTCGACAGGGAACTGAGGGGAGCAGACCAGCTGCGCCTTTCCTTGGGGTCTACCACGATCAGTTGGTTGTTATTACCCGCAACATCAAAAGAGGCAAAGGGCTGCCTGCGATGCAAACCATCGACGCGACCCCCGATTATCAGCCATTTCCCATCGTGTTGTCCCCATGCGAAGGACTGCACGCCCCCCAAATTGGAGATCTCCATTTCTTCAAGGGCAATATCGAATCCGGGATCCTGGGCAAATAGAGTCCCGATCGAGGTGAGACTGAGGGAAAGGAAAAGTAGTGTAGATCTTAGGAACATGCGCTGCTTATATTTACATCAAAGATCCATTCGCGTTGCCTTTCCATTTGCGACTTCAGTCACACAATTTTTCCAGCTGCCTGATCAGTCGCCTCGGGAAAACGGGCATCAAATCGCCATCTTTTCTATGTATTCCGAATTCATCAGGGATAAAACACCGGTATAATTGGGACGGAAGGAGAGCAGATCGCCTACAACATATCCCCTTGTGTTTTCACCAACATCAACTACGATCATGTCCGAGCTTCCGCCGATCACCTCTACTTCCGGTTCAAGAGGAACAAGGTCTGCCGGGGCAACATCCAGGATCCCGATATCAATAATGGCACGAATGCTTTCCTTGCCCTCGTCTTCCGGGGAGCGTTCCGGTTTTTCGCCCAGGAGATTCGTGCCCTGTTCGCCACTTGGGATCTTGGGTTTTCTCCGAATTTCAATGATCTCTGCCCGAACAGTGAAAATATCTTGTCTCATGGCACGTATCGGGCGCTTAGCGATGATGTCGTTGCCGAAATACAGTGTTTCACCTACCCGGAAATGGTTGCATCCCGAGGGTACCTGCTTTTTCCGAAGCAGGGGTAAGGTGATGGAAGAACCGGCAGTGATCCATTCTATTTTTGAGTTGAACTTGGCATTGATCAGTTCGGCGTATAAACTCAACTGTATCAGTTTATCCATTGAAGGTAATATCCCGTTCAGACAATTGAGATTGCTTCCGATCCCTATGACATCAATATGTTTGAGATCGAAAACCTGCTCGTAGAACCGCACTACATCTTCCCGCATCACGCCTTCCCGCAATTCACCGAGTTCGATCATGATGATGATCTTGTGGACCACACCTTGCCGCTCCGCTTCCCTGTTGATCTTTTGAATGGTAGAGATATGGGTGTTGAAACTCACATCTGCACAGGCAACCAGTCTCTTTAAACTATTTACCGGAGGCGGCTTAATATATACCCGCTGAATTTCAGGAGCAATTGCTTTCATTTTTTCGAGATTGCTTAATCGGGAATCGTGAATCTCCTGAGGTTTCAGTGCCGCAATCTCCTTCAGATAAAGTTCATTACCGCAAAGGATCTTCGTAACCACCCCCCAGTTCTTCTCATACTCGCCGAACAGTTCCTGCAGATACATGAAATTGTGCAATAGAGAGGATCGCTTCAATTCAATGCGCGCCATTTGTTTTGATATAAGAGGTGAATTATTGCATAAACCAAAGTGCTTAGAATCAGACCCGGTAAAATGGGGTCGAATCCAAAAGGAATGGGGATATGCAGTGAAGTTAATAGGAGTGTAGCCGTACCACCGAATAGCATACTCCATAAGGCGGCCTGTGAGATGGGTTTATGTATGAACAGCATGGCCAATACGGGAACTAATAATCCGGAAACCATAAATGCATAGGACATGAGCATGAGGTCGAGTACACTCTGCATATGCGTGGCTATTAAAAGGGCAAGAGCCCCAACCAACAAGGTGAAAAGCTGAGACATCCGCATATCCGATTTGCGAACGTTGCCCATGCCGAGAAGGTCTGTGCTCAAATTCCCTGAGGCTGCGATCAAACAACTATCTGCCGTACTAAGTATCGCTGAAAAGTAAGCGGCCAGCATAATTCCCATCAAACCTTGTGGAAGGATATGACTCAGTAAGAGTGGCAAGCCCAGTTCACTGTCCGGATCCGATGCCTGCATGTGGCCAATTGAAGAAAACATGCCTTGTTCGGCAGCTATTCGGGCAAATAGACCTAGTGTAACACCCATGAATGCCATAATGGGGTACTCGAATAAGCCGGCAATGAACCAGGCTTTGCGGGCGTCCTTCTCATTTCGGCTTGCATAAATTCGTTGATAGAGCGTCATACCAACGAACCAGATCGGCACAATTGTTACTAACCAGTTCACAAATTGAATGGGTTCGATATTTCGCAGGGAGAGCAAATTCGGTGCAACCGCCTCCCGAATAACCGCGTACCCGCCGAGTTTAGAATATGCCAAGGGAAGAGCTATGAAGATGAGGCCTGACAAAAGAAGCAACCATTGAAAAGTGTCGGTATAGATCACGGCTTTTATACCTCCGAAAGCCGTGTAGATAACTGCAATGGCCCCCATTACAAGCAATGCACTGTGGAGATCGGTGCCCGGGAAAGTGCCCACGGCCAATTTGGCACCGGCCAGCAGTTGTGAAGAAGTGAACCCCAAATAGCCGATGAACGAGATTATTCCTGCCAGCAGTGCCACCCGTTTTCCATAGGTTAGCCGAAGTAATTGCGGAAATGTAAGCAGACCCTCCTTGTGCGCACGGCCAATTACCTTCGGGATCAGCAGTACGGCACTCAACCAGGCGCCGATAAGCCCTGTGAAAAGCATCCACGAACCGGAAAGACCCATTGCAAAACCCAATCCGCCCAAGCCGATCGAGAACCCGCCACCTACATCCGTTGCTACCACGGATAATCCAATATGCCAGGGACTCATTCGACTCCCACCTGTGAAATAATCTGAGGGGTTCTTGTTCCGAAAATGAAAAAAAAGGCCCACTCCAAGCACGATCAGTGCATAGATGCCGAAGATGATTATGTCGATTCCCTGCATTCCTTGATAGCGCTAGCGATGCAGGCGCATTTCGAGGTATTTATTTGTGAAACCAAGCTTTTCGTAGAGCTGCAGGGCAGGATTATCCGGTTCAACATGGAGTGCAATGCTACCCGAACATTTATCCATTGCCGCTTGCATCAGGCGTCGGCCTATACCTTTACCCCTGTGGTCGGAGTGCGTGGCAACGTAAACCAGAATGTATTCAGGGATGTATTCATCCATGCCCGTCTTATTCAAAACAACTGCACCGAGTATTTCTTGTTTATCCATCGCCAAAAGAACGAAACCGCCAAACGCCGGACGTTCCTTCATGGCATATTCGATCGATTTCCCGATTGCTTGTGGACTATCTCCATATGCACCGAGATGCCTGTATAGAAATTTTACCAACTGATTCTTCCTATCGGTTGGTAGTTTTTGAAACGCGTCGTACTGAACGAATTGCATGGATTGAGTTTGTGTTTGCATAGTTTCCGGACAGAATAAGGAAAATATGCCGGAACACCAAAAAAAATCCCCGAAGAGGCTGTCTCCGGGGATGTATGGCAAGGTTAATTGGTGGTTATCTGGATATGGGCCACTTCGGTGAGCTCACCCTCAGCCGGGAAAGTCCCTTGTTCAAGGCGGTCTCCATTTCGGCATCGTCGTAGTTGAAGTCCACTTCGCCATTTGATCTTACGTGGTAATTCCCCATATAGGTGATCTGCTCGCTACCAATTGTAAAATTCACGGTTTTATTCAATTGATTCTTGTATTCAGTTACAACGGTGGTGGAACTATTGTAGCCTCTGTTGGTTTCACTTTCGAGGAAGTCTGCACGTGCATCGCTGATCTTATAGTTACCGGGGGGCAGCTTCACCATGAACCAGCCTTCAGGCATTGCCATGGTCATATTCATTACATTCTTCGTCTTGCTACCCATACTGCCCATCAATACACCCAAACCCAAGGTTCCGGCTCCAACGAATTCCGTATAATCATCGTCGGAAGTGGTGTTATAGTCACCGGCATAAACATAGCTGACTGTTTTCTCCTGATCCTTCTTCCATTTGACGATGCCATACTGTTTCTGTAGGCGATATTGGAGCTTGATCGGTACAACCTTGCCCGATTCATCGCGTATGGTGAAAGAGGAACCGGTAAAATGCGGACCACATTCCATGGTGATCTTGCCAATCACGATCCCGGCGTTCTGGCCGGATCTGAAGGGATCCTCATGTTCGATATACGTGAAATACAGATCCTGAATGGCTTTTTCGCCCCGGATCGAAGCGATCATGGCACCACATCCGGAGAGCATTGGGACACCCGCCGTAAGCAAGAGCAATCCCAGTAGGTGTTGCTTTTTCTTCATGATTGATTCCTGGTGTTTTTTGCTCCGACCAAATTATATCGAACCAAAACGGGTGGCAATCACATTAAAATGTGATATCTGGTGCACGAAATAAAAGGGAAGTATTGTGCCCATTGGAAATGATCACAGATCACTCCGATCCGTTCCCAACGGAACACGTGCAATGATACTGTGGTCAGTAAAAACTCTTGATCTGATGCGTTTATCCTGACGGGCAGCACGGACCGCAGTGTCTTATTCTATGCGATGGGATTGATGCGACAGGCGGATCCGTTGTGGACGACTTCCGGGTATCCGTTCGATCTCGCCACGGGCTTCCATATCGAGTTTCACAGTTACCACATACCAGCTCACGCTGCCTTCAAAATCCTTCAATTCCTGATTGGCACGTGCATCGAGCTCCTTGTACGATAATCCCGGTTGTTCGAGTAAGCAATTAAAGATGTAATCACGGATACTATGGTATTTTTCCGCGCTGATCCGAACACCCTGTTTCCCCGCCGGATGTGCCGTGAGAATCCGCCCCTCGCTGTCCGTATGTCCGAATTGTTCTTTTACCATAAGTTTATCCTGGACTCGTTCATCATACGCTGTCGAATCCAGATTGAGGAAGATCTGTATTCAACATCCAGTCGTCGAGTACCCAGAGTTGCCTGGGTTGCAGTGTACTGGTTTCTCCCAAATATACTCCATTTTCCGGATCTTTGTGGGGATCGTTTCCCGGGTCATTTTGATTCCTTCAGATCAACTTCAACCTGTGGCATGCCGCTGATGTCTATAGTGGCGGAGGCGATCTTCACTCTTCCGTTACTTGCGCGTATTGACTCATGAATGGCAGTGAATAGATCCGTTTTGGAACTTCGGCGTTTCTTGTAGTCGACTACATAACGCAACGTAAGTTCGATCCAGTTATCTGTGAGTTTGACAGACAGGGTTGGCTCCACATTGGCGTTCTCGATGTAGTACTTGCTCAACATTTGCTTCCAGTGCGTATGGGCATAGGAAGCGTATTCGGTAAGATGTCCGGAGGCTATGTCCTGCACTATGCCTCGAGCTTCGGCCAGGTCCGATCCGTAAGCAATGGGAAGCACGATCTCGTCCCAAACAAATGGGAAATCGGTTGAATAATTGCTTACCGGTCCCTTGAAAACGAACGAATTGCTGATCTGGACAATTCTTCCGCTGTAATTGTCGCTGTTGGACCAACCGCCTATTTCCATGAGGGTTGTGCGGGTTATCGAGATATCGATCACATCGCCGCGCACGCCGTTGAGTTCGATCCGATCACCGGTTTTATAGATCTTGGAGCTGAAGATCGAGATCCATCCCGCCACACTGAGGATGACTTCCTGTAAGGCAAAGGCCAATCCGGCACTGGCCAGTCCGATCACCAGACTTACATATTGCCCTTTGCCGGTGAAGAAAAGAATAACTATAAGGAGAACAAGAACCACACTAACCAAGCGAATGGTCTTTTTAACGCGGTATCGGAGGGTATTGTCGGTGATCGTGCGGTTCAGACCCGATCGGATCAACCAACTGAGCACAAGTATGAAGACGATCCAAAGGATCAATTGGAAGAATTGGTGAAACAACCCATCCTTGGGCAGAGCTTCCAGTTTTCCGATCAGGTCTTGGATCACCTCCATGCGTCAGGTCTCATCTTTTTGCGGGGGGATCAAAATTGCGTTCCCCGTTGTAGTAATTGTTCAGGATCGACTCCATCGTCTCTTCACCTTGAATGATCCGCTCGATCTTTTTCCAAAGATCGGTTTCGATCAATTCTTTGAGCGGTTGATCCACTTTAGTGATCCTCGAAAATACCTTCTGGATCTTCCGATCCCAAACTTTGTAGTATTTCACAAGGTCGTCCGGGTAAACGATCTTGCGGCGCGTACCCTCGTCGATCCCCCGGAATGCCGAAGGGATATTGAGGTAACCGTAATCGTCTGTGAGCTGTTCGCCCGGATGTATGTCGCGAATGGCTATCTCAAAATCGTAGGCGGTTGTAAGGCAATTGGAATTGAAGCTGTGATTCACATACCGCCCATTATCCCAGCACAGAACAAAATTGCCCTTATTGTTGCGAAATGTATACGTGTCGAGTATGTTTTGATAGATCGGTTCCATCGATTGGAAATCCAGCGGACTGAAT
The DNA here is from genome assembly GCA_020635435.1 of Flavobacteriales bacterium. Lineage (GTDB taxonomy): Bacteria > Bacteroidota > Bacteroidia > NS11-12g > UBA9320 > VMDK01. The sequence goes on along the minus strand of JACJZU010000001.1, from coordinate 208,461 downwards.
TCGCGATCGAGTTTGTCAAGAACCCAGGTAATGGTACCGGAGGGAATGAAATCCGTTGCAACTACGCCATACCCAACCTCGTTGGATATGAACTTCAATTCGGTTTTAGGGTGTATCATGCAGGTGTGGAGCGTTCTTCGAAATTATAGAAAAAGCCAATCCACTTATGAAACAGTAAGGGCTTCAAGTACATTTTAAACACCTCAAAATGAGGGGTTTGTACATTTAGTTTGCAGCGATCGCTCCTTCTTACCTCAATTCCCGTCTGAAAGAAGACGTTTCGTTGAAGCCGCTTCCATTATGCTGTTATCAATCCAGGTGATAGATCTCCCTGATCTTGTCCAGTATGCTTCTGAAATCGATCTCCAGATCAATTAACCTACCCGATTCGATGTCGAACACCCAGCCGTGAACAGTAATCCCCCTGGTTCGATAAGCTCTTTGAACCGCTGCTGTTTTCAAGACATTTACGCATTGTTCCTGAACATTCAGTTCAACCAGTCGCATGTATCGTCTGGTATCATCCTCAATAGCATTCAGTTCCTTTTGATGCAGGCGATACACATCCCGTATATTGCGCAGCCAGGGATTGAGGATGCCCAGATCGGTAGACTGCATGGCGGCCAAAACACCTCCGCAGAAATAATGTCCGCATACAACAACATGATTCACCCGCAAGTGGGTTACGGCGTATTCAAGAACCGACATCACGCTCAGGTCGGTATTGGGTACCATATTGGCAATATTCCTATGTATGAAGGCTTCACCGGGTTTCACACCCATAAGTTCCTCGGCGGTAACACGGCTGTCGGCACAACCAATGTAAAGGATCTCCGGATTCTGCCCCTTACTCAAGTTGTTGAAATATTCCGGATCGAGTTCAAGTTTCGATTGGATCCATGCCCGATTGTTCTCAAAGATCTGTTCAATGTTCATAGTTTGGCGGAAGATAGTGAACTTATCCTTTACGCTCTTTCAAAAAAAAGTCTTGCGGGAAGTGGTGTGTCCGCGATTCGGTCAAGGCCACTGGACACGCAGACCGATCCTCAATCCCCCCACTAATAAATTGCCATTCTTTTGCTCCGCCTCGTATAACGGGAACCACGAGTCGAAGTCCGGTTCGCCAAATATCAAACTTATGGAGGGAGCACCGAAAAACTCCAGAAATGGGTTGAAGCGATAACAAATGGCTGCCTGGGCATTCAAGAACTGAACAAATTCCGGATCGGTACTGCTCTGATATTGAATCTCGGGGTTGACAAAAAGGTTCGCCTTCATTTTCAAATAACTCCCAATCCCAATTCCTGTGGATACAAATTCACCGTTTTGCGGATAATAGCCAACAAGCAGCGATGTATACAATTTCGCCAACCCTACTCGGTATGCGATCTGAACCGGGAAGATCTCGGTATTACTCAATTCGAAGGCACTGTAGCCTCCTTTTTGCACAACGGACAGAAAGCCGATCGGTACGCCCGACTCAACCGTGTCAACCAAGCCGAACTGCAAGCCCTTCAGCCTGGAACTGGTATTGACAAAACCGATCTGAGCGCCTTCTGTGTTCGGTATGTTCACATTCACGAATCCAACTTGAACCGGTGTCCCGGAATAGCCAGATACATTCACAAATCCGTATTGTCCGAATCGCACGAAAGAATCCGAAGCGTTGACGAATCCGAACTGTAAGCCGTTTACGGCTCCTCCGCTCGCATTTACAAATCCGCCCTGTACTCCTTGAACGCCTTGGCCGGAAACGTTGACAAATCCGAGCTGGGCTCCACGTATTTCACTACCAGCCACATTTACAAACGCACTCTGTAATCCCTTCATATCAACCCCCGCAACATTCACGAATGCGGCTTGCCAACCGCGAACATCGGTTTCAGCAATATTCACGAAACCGGTTTGGACACCGCGCGCTGTGCGCTCACAACTATTCAATAGCGCGAATTGTGCCCCGCGTAATGAATATGTACTGTGTGTGGCTATTCCTGTTGCCAGTTGAAAGGGCGGACGTCCGTTCTTATGATGCAGGTAAACGACCTCTATGTTGGGAATTGCGGGGGCATAATGAAATCGATTGAAATGTACCTTGATTTCGGCACCGGTGGTATCGATTTCCTGTCCTTCAACCAACTGGACTGCGTGGAGAAAGAATAATAAAAATCCAATTGTCGAAAATCGCATGGCTTGAAATGTTCCGGATTCATTTCAAAGTTAGTTCTGAACTGCGACAGCTGCCGGAGACATGACAGGAATCACAGGGTGCAAACCTCATTCAAGTAGCTGACGTGTCCGGTTACCAAGTTTCGTGTAGAAAGGCCGTTGAGCTTGCAGATCCCGGTTATTGGTTCATTCCGCCGGGAAGTTCTTCCGGATGCAGGAACTGAACCGAACCATCGTCCATGTCGTAAATTCCCCCAACGATCCGGATCGCACCGGCATCTTCCATTTCCTTGAGGATAACACTTTGCGATCGGATCGTTTGGATCGTATTGTCGATATTGGCCTCGCACACGGCGTGCACCAATTCGGGATCCTTTGAACTGAGTTTCCCTGTTTTATCGCCGGCAGCCTGACGAACGGCCGGTTCGATCTTGGAAAGCATCGCGGTGATATTGCCCATTTCAACGTGATCGATGGCTGCCTTTACGGCACCACAATGCTCATGGCCCATTACCACGATCAACTTTGCGCCGGCCACTTTGCAGGCGTATTCCATACTACCCAGTATATCCTCGTTTACAAAATTGCCTGCAACGCGTGCTACGAATACATCGCCGATACCCCGGTCGAATACATCCTCTACCGGAACCCGGCTATCCACACAGGACAGGATAATCGCCTTTGGGTACTGGCCTTCGCTGGCCTTGCGAACCTGCTCGTTGTGGTTTCGGGCCGTCAGATCGTTTTTTGTGAACCGGATATTACCCTCCTGAAGCAGTCGGATCACATCATCGGGGGTCAATTTGGCCTGTTGCTCGGCAGTCAGTACTTCTGTGATCACCTGTGAGACCGAATCACGAGTCTCTGCATCGGAGCTTGTAGATGTATCGGGAGTAGGTTTGCCGCAGGAGGCAAGGACAGTGATCCATGCCAGGCACATGTACGTTGGTAGTCTGAAGCCGTTCGATTTCATGGGGATTTTTTCTCAGTTGCTAAGGTACATCAAAATAGAACTTGAGGAAGCCCTTTATTTCCGGAACAGGAAATAAACCGCCAGAATGAGCAGACCAAAACCAATAACATGATTCGTACGAAACGATTCATTCTTGCATACGATCAACGTGAAGATCGTAAAAATGGAAAGTGTTATAACTTCCTGAAGTACTTTGAGCTGAACCAGGGTGAATGGGCCACCATAGCCCTGATAGCCAATTCGGTTGGCAGGAACCTGAAAGATGTACTCGAACAAGGCGATGCCCCAACTCAGGAGAATGATCCCAAACAAACCCACTTTCCCAAACCATTTCTACTCGGCATGTCCATACCGCGCAAGCGTCATGAAGCTGTCGGATAGTATCAGGAGAAGTATCGAGTAGAGTCCTTTCATAGGTAAAGTTTTAGAAGTCAGGTGTGTGGTGTAGGTCTTTGAATTACGATACGGCAAAATTGGAGACAGCAACCTGATCTGTCGCGACTAACTAACACTCGGATTTTAGTTCTTATACCCGTTCAGACAGGATCGAAACCTCTGAGAACATCATGGAGTTTTTAGAATAATATCGGGAGCTATATTTATATATTATGACCTAATGTGTCAATTATAAAAAATTCAGACAAATAGGGTCTAAAAATTATATAAAATTGGAGGGTTTCGGGAATTTTATTTGTATTGCCATGACTTAGTTTGTAGTAGAAATTGGGGCGTAGTTATAGGCTAATTCTAGCATATGGCCTTGTTGGACTATGGACTGTTTCACTTCGGATATTTACTAAATATAACTCTGAAGAATTATTAGTTAACCAGTGCGCTTAAATGATTTATTTGCTATGAGAAAGTTGTTATTCTTATTATTCCTTTCCGGTCTTGTTACTGTTGAGTATTCTTGCAAGGAAGATGAACCGGTTCCTGTACCTACGGCGGATTTTGCATTTACCGGAGGTGGATGTACAGCCCCTTGTGCCGTTTTGTTCGAGAATAGATCCAAGGACGCTTCTTCTTATCTCTGGGAGTTTGGTGACGGGACCACCTCTACGGAAATGAATCCAACTAAAACGTATAACGAGGGGGGGACTTATACAGTTGTACTCACTGCAACGGGTGAAGGCGGTACAAACAAAGCTTCCAAACAACTGCTGATACAACAATCCACACAATCGCAGTTGCCCACTGCCGATTTTACTTTTTCAGGTGCTGGAACTGCACCTTGCAATGTGAGTTTTACAAATACCTCCACGAATGCTACAACCTACAATTGGGATTTTGGGGATGGAAGCTCTTCCACTTCTGCGAACCCGTCCCATCTGTATTCAAAAGGTGGGGCGTATTCGGTTATTCTCACAGCATCGAATGCAGCCGGGAATAACAAGATCACCAAGATCGTGAACATTGCCGATGCACCTACTAAGGTTAAGATCACCAGGATCACGGTAACCGATATGCCATTTTCCGATGGCAGTGGTTCGGGTTGGGATCTTTTCAACGGGCCCGATGTTTTCTTTAAGATCACCGATGAAGCCGATAACGTATTGTTCGATGCTACTGCTTCCAGATTTTCGGATGTTACGCCAGGCGATCTGCCATTGAGTTGGGATTTTACCGTTCCCTTTGAGATCACAGATTTCAATATTTCACGATTTATCGATCTGTGGGATTTTGATACACCCGATGCGGACGACCTGATCGGATATGTAGGGTTTCTGATGGAGGATTATACAAGTGGAGCCAATGCCTATCCTTCGAGCGTCACAGCCACACAGGATGGGATAACGCTGAAACTTGACCTCGTTTGGCAATAGCACGTGACCTGATACAGCTGCATGTGATTGGCCGGCATCTCACGCCTGGGAAGAAATGAACAGGTCAGAGTTATTCAACAGATCGGTACAGCGTACTTAGTAGCACTCCATGCAATGTAGCGGGTGGTACCGATCAGGCCGGGATCTGGATCTGCACGAACAGATCTCTACTGTCCGGGAGATGCTCCGGCCTGGGGGTACGACTATTCCAAAATGACCTTCTCGGCGTAGACGCCTTCCTCGTTCTGCATGAGAAGCAGGTAAATGCCACCGGGCAATGCCGTAAGTTCTATGGAATGATCATTTTCCAGTGTACCTGAAAGAAGGGGCGTTCCCTGCCAATTGAGCAATCGGTATTTCGTACCGGAAGCCGGACTACTTATATGCAGGATACCGTTGGTCGGATTAGGGAATATTCGCATCCGTTCAGAATGAACCGGCAAGGGGTATCCCAGGCCCCAACAGCCTTTAGCTGCATCAAACAGGGTTTGCAGGGAATCGATCGGCTCGATGCGGGAATTATCTCTCGTTCGCACTGAGAGTACGAACGAAGGGTTATCAGCCTCATCTTCCCGTTGGGCGACTTTTACAAATGCAAATAAGCTGGATGTACCGTTAGAGGCACAGCGCGAATCGGCACCAACCACATTTGCCCCTTGAAGAGCCGCCATCAGCCTACAGGCCAGATCTCCTTTGGCTGCGAGGAACCTCGATTCCATCGAGTCCAGCACCTGTTGCCCGAGTAGTATATTGCCCTGAATCGCATAATGCGTCCCTACCAGGTGCCCTTTGTGATCGTCCGTGGATGATCCGGTGAAAGCAGCAGCCCTTGCAGAGCCTCCATCAAGTGCAGCAATGCCGTATTGTCTGCGTTCGGGTCGGCCCTCCACATCATTTTGTCTCAACCATTCGATGATCTGCTCCGGTGAATCACCGGCGTTCATTCGCGCAGTGGCGTTATCCTGATTCGCCGGAAGATAATAGGCCTGCGTGTTGATAGCTCCCTTGCCGGGAAGCAGAACCCCGAGAAAATCGTCGTTTGAGAGACTGGTGTTGAATAGGTCGACACAGGAAGCACCGGCAGAACCCACTTCACCGGTTACCGAATCAACCGCCACTATTGAAAAAGTATCCTGAGCAAACATCTTCCATTGTATGCTCATTAAAAGTAGTGCGGTAAGAAGAAATTTTACATCGACCATGACTTTAAGGGATAAGTTGTTAAGGTGCTAAGTTATCCCAAAACACAAAAGTTTAACCGACAATGCGCTGCTCTATAAAAAGTCCGGGAGCGCACGGCCTAACAATATCCTCAGTCGAGGTCAATTTGCGGATCCGGACCAGCGGAATGTTTTCACATCAGGAAGGAGTTATGAGAACAGAGCGCATGGATGTGGATCCATAGGCCATACCCTCAACGGGGTATGTGATGGTGTCTTTGGCTGTTTTGAGCCCTAGCGCATACATCAAGGGGAAATAGTGATCCGGTGTGGGAATGCTCAATTCAGCAGCCCGACCCAGGCTTTGATAATTGATCAAGGATCCGTAATTGCCTTTGTCGATCAACTCTTTGGCCTGTGCATCAAACTCCGCTGCCCAATCATAGACAGCCGATTCCTGAAATTTCAGGACTCGAAGATTATGTACAATGTTTCCGCTGCAAACGACCAGAACACCTTTTTTCCGGAGGAATTGGAGTTCCTTGCCGAGCTCCATATGCCAGGCAGCATGCTGCTTGTAGTCAATGCTCAACTGGATGACAGGTATATCCGCCTTGGGGTACATGTGATAGAGTACGCACCAGGTACCATGGTCGAAACCCCAGTCTGTTTCGGTTGCGATCTGAGGATGTTCAATGGTAAGGGCGATCTCATTTGCCAGTTCGGGAGATCCCGGTGCCGGGTATTGCATTTCATACAACCTGCTGTCCATGCCTCCGAAATCGTGGATCGTCCGGGGTTTGGGAGCGGCGGTCACCTGCGTGCGTCCGGGAGTGAGCCAATGTGCGGAAATGCTCACTATTGCACGGGGTTTGGGTAGTTCCTCCCCGAGTTTGCGCCAGGCCAGCGTGTATTTATTGTCGCCCAATGCATACATGGGGGCTCCGTGACCAACGAATAAAACGGGCATGACCTGGTCACTGTCCTCCCAATTTGTAAACTCATTTGCAAACGTTCTCAGATTCATAGTATGCAATGCACCAACGGCGAGCAATCCTTGTTGTATGAAAGTCCGTCGCTTCATGTACCTCTGTTCTCAATAACAAATCTAAACCGAATTGAGTGCATATCTGTATGCTCCCATGTACCCTTTTACTGCCGTTTTTTTTACCACAGATCACACAGATGCACACAGATCTTGCACAGACTGGAGACGTGATCTGTGATTGATCTGTGTAGTTCTGCGAAATCTGTAGTGCCCCTTTGCTGATGTATCTTTTCACCACAGATCACACAGATGCACACAGATCTTGCACAGATTGGAGATGTGATCTGTGATTGATCTGTGTAGTTCTGCGTAATCTGTAGTGCCCCTTTTCTGATGTATCTTTTCACCACAGATCACACAGATGCACACAGATCTTGCACAGATTGGAGACGTGATCTGTGATTGATCTGTGTAGTTCTGCGTAATCTGTAGTGCCCCTTTGCTGATGTATCTTTTCACCACAGATCACACAGATGCACACAGATCTTGCACAGATTGGAGACGTGATCTGTGATTGATCTGTGTAGTTCTGCGTAATCTGTAGTGCCCCTTTGCTGATGTATCTTTTCACCACAGATCACACAGATGCACACAGATCTTGCACAGATTGGAGACGTGATCTGTGATTGATCTGTGTAGTTCTGCGTAATCTGTAGTGCCCCTTTGCTGATGTATCTTTTCACCACAGATCACACAGATGCACACAGATCTTGCACAGATTGGAGACGTGATCTGTGATTGATCTGTGTAGTTCTGCGTAATCTGTAGTGCCCCTTTGCTGATGTATCTTTTCACCACAGATCACACAGATGCACACAGATCTTGCACAGATTGGAGACGTGATCTGTGATTGATCTGTGTAGTTCTGCGTAATCTGTAGTGCCCCTTTGCTGCTGTATCTTTTCACCACAGATCACACAGATGCACACAGATCTTGCACAGATTGGAGCTGTGATCTGTGTTTAATCTGTGTAGTTCTGTGTAATCTGTGGTGCCCCTTTGCAGCGGTTAATTTTTCTCCACAGATCACACAGATGCACACGGATCTTGCACAGATTGGAGCTGTGATCTGTGTTTAATCTGTGTAGTTCTGTGTAATCTGTGGTGCCCCTTTGCTGCGGTTCATTTTTTCACCACAGATGCACACAGATCTTGCACAGATTGGAGACGTGATCTGTGTTTAATCTGTGTAGTTCTGTGTAATCTGTGGTGCCCTTTGCTGCGGTTTATTTTTTCACCACAGATCACACAGATGGACACGGATTTTGCACAGATTGGAGACGTGATCTGTGTTTAATCTGTGTAGTTCTGTGTAATCTGTGGTGCCCCTTTGCTGCGGTTTATTTTTTCACCACAGATCACACAGATCGTGCACAGATGGGTAAACCCATCTTGCTAAAACGAACCGTTCGAATGAAATTGCGATCTTTCAAAATCAATGCTGAACGTGAATCAGGGCATATCCTATCATTTTCGTGCCGATGCCTGGCGAACCGATGGCAAAGGAGGCTGGCATTTCGTATCCCTTCCGAATACCATGTCAGACGAGATCCGCTCCGGACTTAAATGGCAGGAAGAGGGTTGGGGACGTTTGAAAGCAAGAGCCCAAATAGGCCAATCCCAATGGGATACGGCCATATGGTTCGATACGAAAAGAAAAACATATATCCTGCCTCTCAAGGCCAATATTCGGAAACTGGAGGGAGTCGAAAACGGATCCACTATCGATGTAACGATATGGGTATAAGATCCGATCCGTCATCCGGACAGGCCGGACCAAAAAGTCGTAGCAAAACCGAAATGAATCCAGATCGCCTTTTGGAATATCTGGGATGGTTCTTCCTACTCATGGCCATTGTTCTGTTCAAGTTCGCAGGCCAACTGATGGAAAACATCATACGGTCGAATTCCTTCCTGATCCTCTACGGTTCTGTTGGTTTGGGAATCGCTGTGCTCGTTGTGGTGTTGATCTATCGCTTGCGTCCCGGTTTTTTTAAGAATTCAGAAACCCGAGGACGTGTGGGATTAGGCTATTTATTGGGAATCTTCGCTGTTCTCATCTTCGGGTTCGCCCGGATCAATAAAGAAACCGGTATGGTGAACAAACATACCATCAAGGCATTGGTTCTGAAGAAAGCGCGAAATACGATGTACGGAACTACTTATGTATTTCTCAGGATCGGCTCCGATGAAGAGCGGTTCCAGCCCGAGAAATCGCAATGGGAACTTCTGTTCGAAGGAGAACGTATCGACCTTGAAGTGGGTCGAGGCATTTTTGGATACCGGTATATCTACAATTTCCTGCCCGAAACCCGAACCGAGTCCGTTGACATCAAGTCACCCCCCGTTTCCCGTCAAGAACTAACCGGAAATGCAGGGTCGGACCGGTAACTTCATATCTTATTCCTCAAACTCATCCAACCGCCACCATTGTACACTTCGACAAAACCGTTGGACTGTAGCATGCGCTTGGCAGAACCGCTTCGAACTCCCGAAGCGCAACATGTGATCACAGGTTTGCTCTTGTCGATCTTCTTCATGCCATTTTGTAGATTCTGTAAGGGGATGTTCTTCGAACCTTTGATATGACCGGACTGAAATTCTCCGGGTGTTCGAACATCAATGATCTGCGCACCGTTCTTTACCAGTTCTCTGTAATCCGCTCCGGGTCCAATGCCCAGGAGGCTTTTTAATGTTTTTAGCATTTCTTCTAGTTTTTGTAATTGGGTCAAACTCCGATTTTCGCATGAGCAAGGGGAATACCTCCTCAATCGGGACGGCAAAGATGTAGGTGCGAAAGGATATGAACTGTTATTAAAGTCACACAAGCCTCTGAACGAACAGATTTAACGCGAGTTTGATCCGCTCGTTCATGTGCTCGTTGAGTCCGGCTCTATGTGAATCAGGACCTGTGCGAGGTTGGGTATGCTCTCCACCAGGTGATCCTTGAGTTTGTGTGCCAGATCGTGCCCTTCGTGCACGGTGATCGCCCCGTCTACTATGGCATGCAGATCCGCCAGATAGCGCATTCCGGCCTTGCGAATGTGGCATTTTTCAGTTCCACGGATCCCGGGAACTTCTAACGAACGCTCCCGGATCTCCTCGATCAGATCGTCGTAAACATGCTCGTCCATGATCTCCCCAAGGGCCGGACGGAAGATCAGGTAACTATTATACAAAATGAATCCGGATGCGAGCAAAGCGGCCCAATCATCAGCCGTTTCAAAACCTTCTCCCAAGGTGAGGGCTATTCCGATTCCCAGGAAGGCCATAACCGATGTAATGGCATCACTGCGGTGATGCCAGGCGTCGGCCTTCAGCGAACTGCTATGCGTTTCCTTACCTCTTTTCATCACAAGCCTGAAGGAAAGCTCTTTCCAGATGATGATCACGGCAAGCACAAGGAGCGTCCAGGGTTCAGGAGCCTCGTGTGGCGTTCGGATCTTGTGAACGCTTTCAATAGCGATAACGGTAGCTGATGTCACGAGAAAGGCTACCACTACAAAAGTGATCAGCGGTTCGATCTTACCATGTCCGTATGGGTGATTCGCATCTGCAGGTCTACGGGCATAGCGAAATCCCACTAAAACCAGCAATGATGCCAAGATATCCGTTGTGGATTCAATCGAATCCGCAATGAGTGCGTAGCTGTGTCCAAAGATACCCGACAGTGCCTTCACAAGAGCCAAAACCACATTTCCGGCGATGCTGAAATAGGTGGTTCGGATGGCTGTCTGCAGATTGCTCATATTCTTTGTCAACTAAGTCACATTTTGAAAAATATTTGTCAGATGGATTTCAAAATGAATTCTTAGAGAGGATCGATTGCACGGCCTGAAATAATTTATCTTTTACAAACCTCGCCTATTTACAGGCTAATTCGGCGATGACGTTCATGTTTTCTTCAGATGTATAAGTGCTGCTGATGGTTGATATAAGAAAATACAGTTAGACTTTATATGGTGATAGGTGTTGTTTTGAAAACAGCTGATATGATTTACAATTATGGAAAACTTGACTATTAATTTGATTGATTCCACTTTGGAACGCGAAGAGGCTTATGAAGTGCTCATCGCTTTGGTAGATGCGAAGATAAACTTCCACAAGAGAAAGTGTTTCTCCGACTCCGTGCGTTTTGGAGCTGATGTGAGCAAATCGCAGTCGCGCATCAGCGAACTAAAAATGGAACGCCGCCGATTGGAGGATTACTTCATGGGCAGAAATCAGAGATCTTCTGAAAAGATCCAGATCAACAGCCGTGTTTATATCGGTTTGAGTGAGGATCAAGAACAAAGGCACTCTGCTTAAAAACAGGTCACAATTTCACGAAGCGACCCGTGAAATTGCCAAGCCTTAAAAAATACAAACCGGGAATCAGATCCTCGATCTGAATGGCTGGATCTGATTCCCTGATTTGGTCGGTCCTGACCTCATTCCCACGGTGGTCAAAAATTTGATAGATTCCTTTACCATCCGGTACAAAACCGAGACGGATCTCGTTCAAAGCCGGGTTTGGGAATAAGCGCACAGTTCCTGTTGCGTGGATATCGTTAATTCCCATGCTTTTCGGTATACCGTATACTGTTAGTACACCGCGTTCGGGGATGCGCAAGCAGAGCTTTTCATTGTTGGCGATCAATTGCTCCGGGAGATCCTTGTCATACACCTTTGGTGCCACACGCCAATCGTAGTTGCCCAATGTGTATTTAATGCCGTAGTTTCCCGCCTTCAGACCACTAATTTCCACACTGTCGCCATATGCCGCTTTGATAACCACCGCCTGGGTTCCATTGCGGTTTTGGAATGCCACAGGGTCTATGTCCGGATCATCTGTTCCGGCTTCGATTCGAATTGCACCTGGACGTATATACTTGAAATATTGGCGGAGGTATTTGGTCTGATTTCCCACTCCGTATATGGGGCCATTGGGTTGAGTGGCATCAACATAAACGTATGCAAAAGGCTCGTTTGACTTGTAGGCAAGAGCATATTTGGTCCAGGCTACTACATTGTTGTACTTCAGATCGTAGTGCAATTCATTCACCCCTCCGTTGTGATCATATTCGAGCATGGCTGTTTTCAGTCCGTATTGTTGGGCTATGTCCACGATCTGCTGCTGTGCCACCGTATCCGATCCGCCGGAATAGCGGTGGTAGCAGATCACATCAAGGAATGAAAGTGCGTCGCTTTGCTTTGCGATCTCCCCAATGTAAGACGGTATGTTCCGGAGATTCAATACGGATGGTGCAATGAATTCCGGTTCATAACCGAGCGCTTTCAGGCGCTTTCCGGTGGCAGCTATACAACCGGGTAAATGTTTTTTGTCCCAGATTGCTGCATTGTCAGGCTCCAGGATCACTTCAAGCCCATCGGGTTGGATGCCGTGAACACTGTCAATATATTCCCAAACGTAGCTGAGGAATTCGGCGTATTCCTCAGGGTCCGAGCTGTGGTGAAAGGAACTTTGATTTGCAAAATCCACAAAACAAATGTTCAGATAAAACTGCTCACCTCTTGCCTGAATGGCCTGTCTGAACGGTAGTATCAGCTGCTTCATGTTGTCGTCTAAACCCGACATTTGAAACCCGCCTGCATCAGCCACAAATGGATCAGCATTGTCGTTGAACTTGCTGTAGCGGTGCTTCTTGAACGAGTCATAGGCGATCACTCCGTTAATGGTCTGCTGAAAATAGTCGACAGGATTTTCCATTCCTGACATCAAACCATAGCGCAACCTTGTAATACCCACATCGTTCACGGCCAGATCGATCAATTCCGGCAAATTCGGTAGGAGTGTATCGCGAATACCGGAAACTTCCATGGAGTTACAAACAGCTTCCCAACCATCAATGGTTTGATACCGCGTATTCCCATCAATGTTGATCTGGGTTTGAGCGTAGGCGCTTGTAAACGAGATAGATACAATTAGCTTGAGCGTTGTTTGCCGAAACAGATCCCTAGTTTTGGATGGAATCAATCGTACCATTTTCGGTTTTATTAGGGTTTGTTCGAATTTAATCAATTGCGATGTTCAGCCGAGTGCACTATCATTAAATAGAAGGCAGGCCACCCGATACAAGTATTTCGGCGGCCTTCCCGGGACTTATCTCCCGATTCAGGATGCGATTTCGCAGCTCTTCCCTTAGTTGTATGACTGATTCATTCTCCAGCCATTTTCGGTGGAGCAGGAACCCGGTATATTCTTCAAACCATTGCAGATCCTGCTCTTCACGCATAGGTAGAAGCTTCCCTTCTGCAACCAGGCCATCAGCTATCTCCGCGATCTTCTCCCAAACAACTGCCATATCCGGTTCATGAAGAGCGGAGCAGACGGATACCTTTGGTGTAGAGCCGGTTTTACCGGGCGGCATCAGCGTCATGGCCATCTGATACTGCTTGGCCGTTTCCCTGGCCTTCTCCAATTGCGTTCCATCGGCCTTGTTCACGATCAGTACATCAGCTAGTTCCACGATTCCTTTTTTTATGCCTTGTAGTTCATCACCGCCTCCCGGCAATAGGAGCAATGTGAATACGTCGACCATATCGTAAACCTTCGTCTCACTTTGACCTACTCCTACGGTCTCAACTAAAATGCGGTCAAAACCGGCTGCTTCGCACAGAAGTATGGCCTCTCTTGTTCGTGCAGCCACCCCACCCAGACTGCTTGCAGCCGGCGAAGGCCGAATGAACACTCCGGGATCTGCGGCGATATCGCTCATGCGAGTTTTATCTCCTAAAATACTGCCCTTGCTCCTTGAACTACTTGGGTCGATCGCCAACACCGCTATGCGATGCCCTTGGGTTCTGAGATACTTGCCAAGTGCATTGATGAAGGTACTCTTACCAACACCGGGCACTCCTGTGATCCCAACCCGCAAGGAATTCCCGCTGTGAGGCAGGCAATTTTCCAGTATGGCCGAGGCAATTTGCTGATGTTTGGGAAGGGTGCTTTCCGTATAGGTTATGGCTTTGGCAAGTGAGCCGATCTCTCCCCGGAGGACCCCTTCAGTAATTTGGCGCACTATATGTATTTCGTCCGGGGCCAAATCACAATAACATGTTTCCAATGAGGAAATAGATGAACAAACCCAAGAGGTCGTTACTCGTGGTGATGAAAGGTCCCGTCGCAAGTGCCGGGTCGATCTCAAACCTTTCGAGCAGCAGGGGTATCAATGCACCAACCATGCTGGCTATGAGAATGGCGGCCACCAGACTTATGGAAACTACCAGGGTAATATCATGTGGCAAGCCGATCAATAACCCATAGGCGATCACCAGGGCCGAGCAAATGAGTCCATTGATCATCGCCACTGAGAATTCTTTCAGGATACGGGGAAGTATGTTCTGCCCGTCTATGCTCAGGTTAGCCAGACCCTGAACAACTATGGAACTGGATTGTACGCCGGCATTACCTCCCATGGCCATGATCAGGGGCATGAAAAAAGCGAGATGTACATTGCGTTGGATCTCCTCTTCAAACCCACCGATCACCAGTGAACTCGTAATTCCCCCCATCAGGCCGATCACCAACCAGGGCAATCGGGCCCGCGACAGCACCCAAACTTTGTCGGAGGCTTCAACATTCTCGGAGATACCCGAAAGCAACTGATAGTCCTTCTCCGCTTCTTCCTGCATGAAATCTACCACGTCGTCAATCGTGACCCTTCCAACCAGGCGGTGCCTGGAATCTACGATAGGCAGTGCGATCAGGTCGTATTTCTTCATGGTTTGAGCAATGTCTTCCCCGCTGTCGTGAACTTCGGCCGAGAAAACGGTGCTGTCGTAAATGTCTTCAACAAGCACGTCGTCCTTACTCAGTATCAATTTCTTCAGTGAAACCCAGCCTACCAGTTTATCATGCTTGTCCACTACGTAAACCGTGAGAACGCGCTCTACATTTTCTGCCTGATTTCTTATTTCCTCAATGCAACGCCGTACATTCCAACCGATCTTGACGGTGATCAACTCTCCGGTCATCAAACCTCCGGCACTGTTCTCCGGGTATTCGATCAGTTTCGACAGGTATTGCTGTTCATCTTTGTTGGGAAGGTAACTGATGATCTCTGCCGCCACACTTCGATCCAGCAGCGTGAGTACATCGGCCGCATCATCCGAATCCATATGCTGAACAAATTCCAGCGCGATGGCCTCGGCTGTATAACCTTTGAAGAAACGAACCTGGACGTCCGGTTCCAACTCGGCCAGTACATCCACTTTCTTGCTGTTATCCAGTAGCGAGGCGATATACACGGCCTCATCCAGATTCAGTTCGTCGAAGATCTCGGCAATATCCGCGGCATGCAGCTCGTCGAGCAGGGGACGCAAGGCCTCCAGGTCCCGCTGTTCAATCAGTTGAGTGAACTGCTCGGTAAATTCACGGGTAAGCTGGAAGGTCTGCATTCGGTTCGGGATTATCAGCGCCGTTTCGGACTGCACTTAACTCCCGGATTCGATCCGATTGGTGAGTGCAACAAAATCAGCAACACTGAGTTTTTCAGCACGCAATTTAAAAATTTGATCCTGAAGGCTTTCGTTCGGTTGTATGTTAAATTTTTTCAAAGCGTTGGATAAAGTCTTTCGGCGTTGGTTGAAGGCAGTTTTTACAACGTCGGCAAACAATACTTCGTTGCAGGCCAATTCCCAATCCGCTTTGCGTGTGGCCAGAAGTACACCCGACTGCACTTTTGGAGGGGGATTAAAATTGCCGGGAGATACTTTGAATACGAGTTTGAGATCGTAATAGGCCTGTGTGAGTACCGACAGGATCCCGTAGGCCTTGGTCCCGGGTATGGCGGCCAGTCGCTGCGCCACCTCCAGCTGGAACATTCCCGCAAAAACCGGAATCCGGTCCCGGTGATCCAATATCTTGAATACGATCTGCGAGGAAATATTGTACGGGAAATTACCGATCACACCGAAGTCTGAGTCATACAAGGTACTCAGTTCCAATTTCAGAAAATCGGCATGCATTACATCAAGCTGGGGGAAATGCATGTGGAGATATTCCTCACTTTCCCGGTCGATCTCCACGCAGCGAAGCGCTTTGGTTCGTTCCAGCAGAAATTGTGTAAGTATCCCCGTTCCCGGCCCGATCTCCAGCCAGTTCTCCACATCGTGCCCCAAGGCGAGATCGGCAATTCGCGCGGCAATTCCGGGCTCTTTCAGGAAATGTTGTCCGAGATGTTTTTTAGCGCGAACCATCCCGGATCGTTTTCAGTTTTTCCCTGATGTATTGGTCGAAGGCATCGTCCCCAAATGCCGGCATAACGCGTTGCACCCAGATCTCTGTTTTCCGGTCGCCGATCAACTCTTTGAGTTTTACCCAATCTTTCGGTGTGGTTAGCACTGCATTGTTGTATTCACTCGCCAATGCCCCGATCAGTTCCATATCTTTCTTACCATACAGATGGTGATCCGGGTTATCGAAGTGGAACAGGATGTCCATATACCGGCTGATCTCTTCTTCCAGCTTCAGCGGTTGCGCCACTCCACTCACCAGGATGATCTCCCGGGGTTTTTCAGCCGGGGGGCCGTTCACTTGTACCGGCTCCGGATATTGCTGATAACTGTAGAAGACCGGACCGCTATAGCGCGGTCTGAACCCTTTGAATTCTTCCGCCCCGGGTTTTCCCTTCGTGAAGATCAGTGCATCGGCACGTCTTACCTGCCGCTTCATTTCGCGCAAGCGTCCCAGGGGTAAGAGATGGTCCTTGAAGAATGGCTTGCCATAGGAACTGAGCAGCAAATAGATATCCGCCTTCAGGGCACGGTGTTGAAAGGCATCGTCGAGCAGTACGAGTTCGGTATCCGGAAAATCGCGTATCAGCTCGCTCATGCCCAGAACCCGGTTTTCACAGACACAAACCGGTATATCCAGGTATTCATTTTTGATCTCCAGAGGTTCATCACCACAATTTGCAGCAATGTCGTTGCTTTCAACGATACGGTAGCCGGTGGTTTTTCGGCCATAGCCCCTGGAGAGAACTGCCACCTTGTACTCTGTTCCGAGCAGCTCGATCAGGTATTTGACCATTGGTGTTTTCCCGCTTCCTCCTACGCTGAGGTTGCCCACAGCTATGGTTGGAACTTCAAAGCTTGCTGAAGGCAGTAATCCGCGGTCATAGAAATAATTGCGCAATTCCATGATGAGTCCGTAGAGCAGGCTGAAAGGGAAAAGAAGGAGACGCACGAGGAACACAGGGCAAATTTGTCCTTTTTTTCGAGAACTTTGACCGGCCAAACCGCAGAGGAATCATGAAGATCAGAGACATCATTGCGATACTTGAATCCGTTGCCCCACCCTCGCTTCAGGAGTCATACGACAATAGCGGCCTTATCGTAGGGGATCCTGACACCGAATGTACGGGCGTATTGGTTTGTATCGATTCGATCGAGGCAGTGATCGAAGAAGCCCAACGTAAAGGCTGTAACCTCGTTGTTGCTCATCACCCCATCGTGTTTTCAGGGTTGAAGAAGTTCAATGGAAAGAATTATGTTGAACGCACGGTTTTGTCGGCCATACGCGGCAACATTGCCATTTATGCGATCCATACAAACCTGGATAATGTACTTCACCGGGGTGTGAATAGTGAGATCGCTCGCAGGCTGGGTTTAACCGGAACGCGGATCCTCCGATCGATGCGCGGTGAGCTGCGCACACTTGTCACCTTTGCTCCAAAAGATGCAGCCGAAGAGGTGCGAACGGCCCTGGGTAATGCCGGCGCCGGTGCCATTGGGAATTATGATTTCTGTTCCTTTAGCACGGAAGGCACCGGCGTATTTCGCGGGAACGACCTTTCGAACCCGAATCGGGGGAATCGGGGAGAGGTACACCGGGAAACCGAGGACCGTATAGAGGTCATCTACCCGAAACATATGGAAGATCGCATTATGAATGCGCTGCGCGAAGCACATCCCTACGAGGAAGTGGCATACTATATCCAGGATCTTGTGAACCCCTGGCAGGAAGTTGGGGCGGGTTTGATCGGCGAATTACCTGAACCTATGAGCGTGGAGGAATTCTTGGGTCTTGTGCGCGATAAGCTCAAGGCGCCAATGATCCGATTCACGGAATTTGAAGGCACAGTGCGCACAGTGGCCTTATGTGGAGGATCGGGTAGCTTCCTGCTGCCAGATGCCCTTGCGCAGAAGGCGGATGCATTTGTGACCGCCGATTTCAAATACCACCAGTTTTTCGATGCGGAAGGAAGGCTTCTGATCTGCGACATTGGGCATTACGAGAGCGAGCAATTCACAATGGAACTTATTGCCGGAATTTTATCGGAAAATTATCCTAAATTTGCGGTCATTTTGACGGAGACGAGCACGAATCCGGTACACTATTTTTAGCATCTATGGCATCAATCGAAGAAAAACTGCAATCGCTCTGGAGTCTTCAATCCATCGACAGCAAATTGGACGAGTTGCGTTCAGTTCGTGGCGAGCTTCCAATGGAAGTATCGGATCTGGAGGATGAGATCGCTGGTTTGGAGACACGACTGGAAAATTTTCACAACGAGATCTCGGAATTTGAAAAGGGGATTACGGCATACAAGGCCAAGATCAGTGAATCCAAGACCCTCATCAAGCGATACAACGAGCAGTTGAATCTGGTTAAGAACAACCGGGAGTTCGATGCATTGAATAAGGAGATCGAGATACAGGGCCTGGAGATACAGGCATCGGAGAAGAAGATCGGGGAATACGAGAACAACATTGCGATGAAAAAAGAGGTCATTGCAGAGGTTGAGGCAGAGCGTGATGGCCGATTGGTCGATCTTGATAATAAAAAGAAAGAGCTTGAGGAGATCACAGCAGAAACGGAAAAGGAGGAAGGTAAGGTGATGGGCCAGCGCGATAAGGCGGAGGCACTCATTGATCCCAAGCTGCTCACTGCGTACAATCACATTCGAAGGAACGTGCGCAATGGTATAGCTGTAGCACCGGTATTGCGAGGTGCCTGTGGAGGTTGTTTCGCACGGATCCCACCTCAATTGCAGTCCGATATCCGTCAGCGCAAGAAGATCGTGATCTGTGAACACTGCGGCCGTATCAACGTAGATGCGCAAATGGCGGGCATTGAAGAGTCGGCAGACGAAGACAAGCCGAAATCACGCCGTCGTCGCAGAGCTACGGCTGAATAATTCGCCGTTCAACTAACTTTTCCAGTTAGCCGGTACTCGGGTTCATTCACTTCGCTAACACGGTTTTACCGTGTATCTGCTTATTTGATGCGCACACAAATGTGTTGCCCTACCGTACGCGTTCTTCACTTGATCTCGATCGCATCACCCAGAAATTTCGGCCTCTTGCCGAAGATCAGATCCAAAACCATTTTCACTCTGGCAAATCGCTCCCTTAATTTGGTCTTCAAACCGTAATGCACGCTCACATCTCTGGCATTGAATCCCACAGCATCAATGCCATTCCGTTTGGCGATGTAGAGCGCTCTTTCGTTGTGAAATTGCTGGGATATGATCGTAATACTGTTTTGACCGAAGATCTCTTTACAGCGGACAACCGAATCGAGTGTCCTGAACCCGGCGTAATCGAGATAGATCTTGTCAGGAGGGATGCCTTTGCGGATCAGATCTTCCCTTATGGTTGAAGGTTCGTCATAATCCCTTGTGGAATTATCTCCACTAACCAGTATGAAGTCCACTTTCCCGGCTTTGAATAATTCAACAGCCGCTTCAATCCTGTGTGCATAGTATAAGTTGATCTCCCCATTGGCAAGGAACTTTCCCGTTCCCAGGAACAAGCCCACTTTGTTGTGCGGTATGATCTCCGTGGAATTGAAAACTTTTTCAGCTGCAGCGCGCTCTACAAGTCTGTTCGCCGAATAGATCCCGATCAGGGAGATGATCCCGAACAGAATCCCAATTACAACGATTTTTTTGGCGAAGCGCATTCAATAAGATCTTTGTCTCTCTGAGACACAACTCTTTGCAGTCACTCAAAGTTGGTGATTTGAAAGCACATCACCAATCATTGGGTCAGAAGCTTTTCGTGTCGTTGTTTCCCTGCTTTCATTTCTCAACAACGATCAATCTGTAATCTGTTGTGGATCTGGAACCGCTTTCGCGGTCTTCAAATACGTATTCGAATTCCCGGTCGGCCAATCGTTTATGTTTTCTGTCAAAGTCAATGGCTTGCTCGAGTGTTTGCACCTTGTCGCTAGTGTTCTGAATACAAAAAACCACGAGGCATCCATTCTTCACATCTCTCAGGATCCTTTGGATCAACCCTATTTCCTTCTGCCTGTCTCTCTTTGTAAAATGGAACATGCTGTCCAACAGCACGATATCAAACCCGTGAAAATCACTAAAGGAATACATGTCGCCTACGTATCCCGTTAAACTCAATTTTTCCGCTCGGCCGATCTCATTCATTTGTTCGATACCAACTTTCGATTTGTCAATACCCGTTACCTGATAACCAAGTCGGGCCAGTGCGATGGCATCTCTGCCCTGGCCGCAACCCAGATCAAGAACTTTTCCTTTTTTGCTGTATGCAGTAAAGAACTCCATGAGCTCGGGACAAGCCTCTCCGAATAAATTTTCCTTCTGATAGTATTTGTCGTAGGTCATATTCATTCGTTTTATACATGCATTTGGCCGTTCTCTGCTGCGGGTTCGTGCGGACTTTTAACAGATCTGATTGTGCAGAGTATAAAAGGTGAAGCTACCATGTAATTGGTTTCTGTACACGAAAATCTGCCTTTTACTCAAGTGCCTTCTCTAGCATAATAATATGGTACAATCTCAATCGGATCTGTTTAGGGCATTTGCCAAGTTCTGCAAGTGGCTATTCCTTGATGAACTTCACTACACTTTTGAATTGTGGTGTATTTATACGCACAAAATAGACTCCGGAGGCCCCTTCGATAGGTATCTGCTCTGCAGTAAATACATCAAAGTGTTCGAAAAAAAGTGCTTTACCATGCAAATCGGTAACCGCAACTTCAACATCATTTTGAGAATGTCCCAAAGAAACCTGCACCATACCATCGCCGGGGTTTGGATGAACTTTAATTTCAATTCCGTTTGGAAGATCCTTGAAACCGGTAGCACTACTCTGACTCAATTTGAGAACGAAAATATCAGAACCATCGAGTGCATTTAACTTGTCAGTTCCGGATCCCGGGTTAAAATCGGATGTTCCAAAAAAGCCACCCGTCAAATACATGGTGTTCGATTGGTCCATGTAAAAATTCATGCAATCGTCAGTTTCAACACCTCCTACAGATTGTGCCCAGAGGAAATTGCCTGCCGCATCCATTTTGTGAATGAATATGTCCTCTGATCCGGCTGAGGTCAATTCGGCTACGCCGATACCCGGGTCGAAATCAACCGTCCAATAGTATGTTCCAATGCTGTATATGTTCCCGTCGGCATCTAATTTGATGCCGCGAATTCGTTCGTTCGTTGTAGAACCAAACGTTCGTGCCCAAACATAATTACCGTCAACATCCAATTTGAGAATGAAGACGTCATTGAGCCCTGCAGATGTAAAGTCGGCTTTTCCGTTCCCTGGATTAAAATCAACCAGATCATTGAAGATTCCGGATGCAAATACATTACCAGCACCATCAGTGGTTATATTCCGGGCGGCATCTGCGTAATTACCCCCAATTCTTTTAGCCCAAACGAAATTGCCCGAGCTGTTCATCTTCTGAATGAAAATATCCGGACTAGCTCCTTGTGAAGCGAGATATGATGTTCCGGCACCGGGATCGAAATCAACAGTATCGCTGAAGTAACCACAGGAAATTACGTTACCCGATTCGTCTATGGTAAGAGAAAAGCCATGGTCATCTCCGGTCCCGCCAAACGATTTGGCCCAAACAAAATTTCCCGAGGCATCGAGCTTCTGGACAAAGATGTCGTTTCCCCCCTCTGCAGTGAGGTTGGCTGTTCCAGAGCCGGGATCGAAATCTCCGGTGCCCGCAAAATTTCCGATGGTGTAAATATTGCCGGAGGCATCGAGCATGATATAGTTACCAATATCATTCTCCGACCCCCCGAATGAACGAACCCATACCAATTCCCCATCCGGGTTCAGTTTCAGTACGAAGGCATCCCCCAATCCGGCTGAATTGACCGTATAGACCCCAGTTCCCGGATCGAAATCGGCCGATACCTGAAACATGCCCGTGATGTAGCTGTTTCCGGCAGCATCGACATGAATACCATTTGCAAAGTCGTAGGCAATGCCTCCAATGCCTCTAACCCACAGGAAGTTGCCGGAAGCATCCATCTTCTGAATGAAAATGTCGTTCTGATCCACTGCCGTCAAAAATGAGGCCCCGGAACCCGGATCAAAATCAACCGTCACTTCAAAAGCACCTGCGGTATACACATTTCCTGCTCCATCAACCCCAACTGAGTAGCCATAATCGCCCTGTTCGCCCCCAAAACCCTTGGCCCATTCAAAGGTTTGAGCTTCGAGTTTGGATGCCGCGAGAAGGCAGAGGAATAGATGGATTGCTGTTTTCATGTTTAGCTGTTTAATAATCTGAAAAGCTAAGTAAATACATTTAATCTACCTTAAAGAGTTCAATGGTATAATCCAACAGTTCCGAATCACCCGGTTCGCCATGTCCGGGTATAATGATCTTTGCTTTGTTGTATTTCGATCTCACCGCCAGAACTGTTTTGGACCATTCATTCTCATTTGCATCTCCCGTATACCCCTTATTCGCTCCGACCGATTTGATCAGGCAACCTCCAAAGAGCACTTTCTCATCCGGGAAATAGGAGATAGTATTATCCCTTGTATGCCCCTCCCCGGGGAATTCATTAAATACTTGTTTATTGCCAACCCGTAGCTCTAAACTATCATCAAATCCGATTTTGGGTATGTCAACATTATTTTCCTTTGCTAATTCCAACGTTTTAGAGGAGGAATATGACGGAATTTGTCTGTCGTGAAATTCTTTTAAACCACCGAGACAATCATTGTGAAAATGAGTGACAACTACCCCGATCACTTTACACTCCATGGCGCTCTCCACCCAATCTATCAATTCCTTGGAATCGACATTGTTGGGAGGAGTGTCGAAGATCAATGCCTCTCCCTGGTCAACCACGATCATCCCGTTGCAGCTCACTTTTCCGTGGTCTTCAGTAGTAAGGTAGGATATATGTCTGTACGTGCTCGGTGTGAGTTTTTCTAAAACCAGGGACTCGCTTCGATAGATTGGGATATTCTTTTGTGAATTACAACCAAGTGAAGCAATGAGGAATACTGTGATGAGTTGTGTTTTTAGGCTCATTTTAGAGTAAATGGTTGAAATTTGGTTTAAGCTTTTTAAAGTTGAGTTTTTCATCGCAACCGACTTTTCGAAGTTGTCGTATGTGCCTATTGCAACCGGCCTGAGAAGTTCGGTAATTAAATTGTCTTTGAACGGAGAATCCGGAATTTGTGATCCACGCCGTGAATAGAACGCATGGAAAAGTCGGTTGTGATAAGGATCAGCCTCAAGCAAATTGCAAATGGGAACTATACTGCATATTTGCCGCACGATGATAAAGTGGATCGGACGTTTCCCTATGCATTCAGTGCTCATGGTACTTTTTTTAGTGGCATGCAGACCCGTTGGTGACTATGCATCAAACGATGCCGATTATGTGGATCTGAATGCCTGGTTTGATGAGCAGATCAAAGCCCTGGATCAGTCTGACCTGAAGAAGAGCAGTACCTGGAATGGCGTTGTGGCACCTGATTCCATCTATCATCCGGTTTGGAGCACTGAGTTGGAGCCGTTTTTGGGGATCCCGCTCAATCCGGCAAGTTGGAGATCGGATTATCATGTGGATGATCAATTGCAGGATGGTAAGCAATCGCACACCTATTCCGCGAATTCTTCCACGAATCGTCTGCGTCGTCTTACGCTCGTATACCAGGAAGGAGAACTTTCGGAAGTCCGGCTGCACTATGCAACAAGCAATCTGTTGAAAAATGCCAATAAAAGTTTGATTTTCAGGAAAGGTAAAGGTTATGAGGTAATGGGCCGTCAAAAGACACGCTTCTTCCCCGAAGAAAAATACGAAATACGGGGTACTTTTGTCGCACCACATGGCGAAACAGTACGCTGATCTCCACTGAAAGTTTAATTGAATATCTATGAAAGCCTACGTTTTCCCCGGACAGGGAGCTCAATACCCCGGAATGGGGAAAGAACTTTTCGATAACCACGATGATGCCCGTATCCTTTTTCAAAAGGCCAATGAAATTCTTGGTTTCGACATCACCGACATCATGTTCAACGGTACGGATGAAGATCTCAGACAGACCCGGGTAACGCAGCCGGCGGTTTTTCTTCATTCTGTAATATTGGCGATGACCTTGCCTGATTTCCGGCCTGCTATGGTAGCCGGACATAGTTTGGGGGAGTTCTCTGCATTAACCGCAGCCGGCGGACTCACCTTTGAGGATGGTTTAAAATTGGTGAGCCTTCGGGCGGAAGCAATGCAGAAGGCCTGTGAGGAACAGGAGACAACCATGGCAGCGATTCTTGGTTTGGACGATCAAACGGTGATCCGGGTTTGTAATGAATTTCCGGGAGGTATAGTAACTGCTGCCAATTTCAACTGTCCCGGCCAGATCGTGATCTCGGGAAGTGTGGAAGGTATCGGAAGGGCATGCGAGCGCATGTTGGAAGAAGGTGCGAAAAGAGCGCTTCCCCTTTCGGTAGGAGGAGCTTTTCACAGCCCCTACATGGCGTCAGCAAAAAAGGCATTGGATGAGGCTATTGCCGCCACCGAATTCCGGAAACCCATCTGCCCGATCTTCCAGAATGTGAGTACGGTTGGGGAGGTAGAACTGAGCACTATCGTGAGTAATCTCAGTTCTCAGCTCGTGTCGCCGGTACTCTGGACCAATACGATCATTAATATGGTGGCTGCCGGTGCTACCGAATTCATTGAAGTAGGTCCGGGCAAGGCGCTTCAGGGAATGATCAAGAAAGTGGATCGCACGATCGAGGTGAGCGGCATTAGTTAATTGCGCCGGTCAATCGTCGATCGATTCGGAGAGCAGGAATAATGTCTCTTCCGGTTTTTTCATGAGGTAATGTTCGCGGGCAAAGGCTTCGAGAACGTCCTTATTGGAGCCGAAAGCGTCCTTTTGCTGTTTGAGTTTTTCGATCTCTTGCCGATAATAGCTCTGTTCATTCTCCAGGGCATGGATCTCCCGATTGAGGCGTATCTGATAGATGAGGCTATTTTGGTCGAAGAATCCCAACCAAAGCAGCAGCACAGCCGAGATCAACACATACCGGTTCGTGAGCCATTTTCGCATAACTCAAAAGTAGCCAGGTGGTGGTTTAGTTGCCAAGGGCATTCTGTGCATTTTGCGCACAGCAGGCAAAATTCTGTATGGAAAATCAGGACGCTTTGATCTCACTTTCTCCCGGCCCAGGAAGAACGTTCAGTGCATGATCCAAACGCCTCATGGTCGTTTCTTTTCCAAGCAGTTCGAGCATTTCGAATATAGGAGGTCCTCCGGCTTCCCCGCTTACCATGAGGCGCAGTGCCGGCATAAGTGCCCCCGCTTTCACATTGTTGGCAGAGGCAAATGATTCGAAATGCGGTTTGAGCATCACTTCTTCCCAATTCTTCAGATTTTCGAAGTGATTGCGAAGTTTGATCATCAATCCGGGTATGTCTCCCTTCCATTTCTTTTCGACAACATCTGTATCGTAACTCTCCGGATCCTTGAAAAAGTAATGGCCTTTCTCAACGATCTCGGGAATGAATTCCACCTTTTCGCGCATCATGTAGATCACGCGGAGAACATAGTGTTGAGAGAGCGCATAACCTTGTTTTTGAAGTAATTCCTCAACGGCATCGTGTATGGTGAATACATCGGCATGCATGATGTATTGATGGTTGAACCAACGGGCTTTGTTCTGATCGAATTTGGCCCCGCTCTTCGAAACACGGTCGAGCCGGAATTCTCTGCACAATTCATCCAGACTGAATAACTCTCTGTTATCGGATGGATGCCAGCCAAGGAGCGCCAGCAAATTGATGACTGCCTGAGGCAAATAGCCCGATTCGCGATAGCCACTGCTCACCACACCCGTCTCCGGGTCGGTCCATTGCAGCGGGAAAACCGGAAATCCGAGTCGGTCTCCGTCTCTTTTACTTAACTTTCCATTTCCCTCCGGTTTTAAAATGAGCGGTAAATGAGCGAAAACTGGCATGGTACTCTCCCAGCCGAAATAGCGGTACAGCATAACGTGCAGCGGAGCACTGGGCAACCATTCCTCACCGCGGATCACATGTGTGATGCCCATGAGGTGATCATCCACCACATTGGCCAGGTGATATGTAGGCATTCCATCATTCTTCAATAGCACTTTGTCGTCCATCTGCGAGGTGTGCACAACCACCCAACCCCTGATCTCGTCATGAAAGCGCACTTCCTCCTTTCGGGGAAGTTTCAGGCGGATCACATAAGGTTCACCTGCATTCATTCGCCGTTGTACCTCATCTTCCGGTAGCGTGAGGGAATTCTTCATGTTCATGCGCGAAACGGCATCGTATTTAGCCGGCATGCGAGCTGCCTCCAGCTTCTTGCGCATTTCCTCCAACTCCTCCGGAGTGTCGAACGCCAGATAGGCATGTCCCTTTCGTACCAGATCTTCTGCATATTGACGATACATTCCCTTCCGCTCGCTCTGTCGATAGGGCGCATGGGGACCGCCTACATGTGGCCCCTCGTCAAACTGTATCCCCAACCATTCACAAGCTTCGAGAATATATTCCTCCGCACCGGGCACATAGCGATTCTGATCGGTATCTTCAATCCGGATCAAACAATCGCCTCCATGCTTCTTGGCAAAGAGGTAATTATATAATGCCGTGCGCACTCCGCCTATATGCAGCGGGCCGGTTGGGCTGGGGGCAAATCGAACGCGTACTTTTCTGTCCATGTCTTTAAAGGGCTGCAAAATTAGCCATTGAATCTACTTTACTATCAGTCAATTTGTTCATCCGGGTCTTCGTCGATCTCACTTTTGTCGAGAAATCCGCTCGAAACATCCTGTTGCAACTCCTTCTTCGATTGCAAGCCAAGTTTCTTGAGTTTTTCGGCCTTGCTGACAAGATTACCCCGGCCGGTTCGCAACTTTCCGAGTGCATCATCGTACTCCGTTTGTACCGATTGAATGCGAGTGCCCAGTTTCTCCATATTCAGTACAAATCCCACAAATTTGTCGTACAGTGCGCCGCTCTCCCGTGCGATGAGCTGCGTGTTCTTGTTCAGTGTGTCCTGCTGCCAGATATAGGAAATGGTGCGCAAGGTGGCGAATAATGTGGTATTGGAAACCAGCACAACCTGTTGCCGAATGGCCTCCTCGAATAAGCCGGGATCCTCCACCGTTGCCAGGTACAGCGAAGCGTCGAGCGGAATGAACATCAATACATAATCCGGAGGTTGTATACCGTAAAGTGCCGGGTAATCCTTCGTGCTCAACTGTTTGAAATGCGATCGGATATTGCCGATGAAATTCTGTAAATGTTTCTTTTTCTCCGAAGGTTCATCCGTGTTGTAGTAGGCTTCGTAGGCAACAAGTGAAACTTTTGAATCAATGATGAGATGCTTATTGTCGGGCATGTTCACGATCACATCGGGACGGAATAATGCCCCGCTCTCATCCCGCAAACTTTCCTGCACTTTGTAGTGGATGTTCTTCGTTAAACCGGCACTTTGCAAGATGGATTCGAGTTGTTTCTCGCCCCAATCGCCCTGCAGCTTTTTGTCGCCCTTGAGCGCTGCTGTCAGATTGCGGGCCTCTTCCCCGAGCCTCTGGTTGAGCTCTGTGAGTTGAAGGATCTGAGCTTTCAAACCTTCTGTCTGTACCACAGTATCCTTGTGTGTTCGGTCAACACGTTGCTCGAAGGTTTCGATCCGCTCCTTCAAGGGGTCCAGGATGGCTTTCAACTTGTCGCCGTGCTGGGCCTGTAATTTTTCTGAATTCTTCTCCAGAATACGATTTGCGATCAATTCAAAGGATTCGGACATTTTCTTGTCCATTTCCTCTTTGGCGGCATCGCGCCGATCCAATTCCTTTTGCGTGTTGGCCAATTCTGACTTGAGGCGCGTTATTTCCAGCTCTCCCGATTGTGCGGCACCAGAAGCTGCTTGCAATTTATCGGACAGATCCTGATGCATAAGCTGCCATCTATCCCGCTGTGGTTTGTACAACATGGCATAGGCGATCAGATAACCAGTACCCAACATCAACACACTCAACAAAATGATCCAGGCTATGTCCATTGGTGTCGAATTTAGTTCCCATGAGCCAAATTCCCGTCAAATGAAGGGACGAAAACCATGAATTCGGTGTCAATAACTAAGGAGAATTAGGTCAACGTTTTGAGTTTTTCTCCGAACGTAGTATCTTTATACGGCAAACATTGAACTGTGAGGACAAGATTGAACGCAAAGGGAACAACATTTGGCGGTATCATCTGGATGTTGCTATTGGCTATAACCATTGGTTCGTGTAAGAAAACGGAGGAGCAGGAATTCACCGGAAATGAGGCGAATGTTCCGCACCGTGTTTCAACCATTCGGGTAGAGAATTACGTGAACCGACTTTTCATAGATCTCATAGGAAGATCGCCCCTACCCGATGAACTGCAATGGGGTGTGGATATGCTCCGGTCGGATAAGCTCAGTGAATCTGTGCGCATTCAGTTGGTTACATTTCTTCAGGGCGATACGACATTTCGGGAAGGAGATATCTCCTACAAGGACAAATACTATCAGCGCATTTACGATATCGTGAAATCGAGAATGTGCGAAGGTGCGGGCGACGAGGAGTTCACACGTTACATAGGTCTGGCCGAACAAGGGATACGCATCGGCAGGTTGGAAGGGGATTCCATTGCCGTTTTCAAGGGGCTGGAGCAACAGCGCCGGAATCGTGAGGTGGTTGAGAGCAGGACACAATACATGCTCGGTGAGATCACCCTTAATGAGATGTTTGCGCGCATGCTGAATAACAATGTGTACGACGTGATCAATATGAACACATTCAACTTTGTGAATGCGTCGTTCGACGATCTTTTTTACCGCTTTCCAACGCAGGCTGAATTTGATGTAGCCTATGGGATCATTGAACGCAATGAAGTTGGCAATCTTTTTGGCGGGTTTGCTTCCAATAAGCGCGAGTACTGCGACCTTCTCTGTCATTCAGCCGAATTCTATGAGGGGATCATACACTGGACCTATCTGAGTTTGATGGGCAGAGAGGCCAGTACACAGGAAGTGCACAACCTATATTCCGACTTCGCCTCAAGTTCTGATTTTCAACAACTTCAACTCAAAATAATGATCACGGATGAATATGCGGATTTTTAAGAATTACTTCAGCTTGATCCTTGTAGCCGGCCTTTTTGCGGGAATTGTTTCCTGTGAGAAGGAGATCATCGCTAATTATGAGGTCAATGAGGTGGATGTTTTGGACGGAGACCTGATCAAGACCAGGAACAAATCGGATAAACAATACACCTCCATTTTATACACTACACTGTACAAGAAGGCCATTTCGGTCAACAAGCTCGTTCAAACAGAACGTGTGATCCAGAGTTTTGGCGACAAATCGCTGATCCACGAGATCATTGTGAGCAATTATATGAATTCGGGCGAGGTGGAACTGCCCTCGGATTCGTTCATGCGCGCAAACCCGGATCAATTTATAATCGATACCTATAAAAAATTCTATGTTCGTTTGCCTTCGGAAATGGAGATATCCTTCTTCAGGAATTACATTGAAGCCAATCCGAATGTAACTACGGAACTTGTTTACACCGCGTTTGCCGCGTCGGATGAATATCAATTCTATTGAGAGCACAAAGATGGAACGAAAGGAATTTCTGATAAAAACAGCATTAGGAGCAGCAGGTGCGATCACTGCCCCCTACATTCTCCCAACGGGTCGGCTTTTCGCCCGAACCAATGCTGAAATGGCCGATCACGTGGTGTACGTTCTGTTTGCCGGAGGTGTACGTCAGCAGGAGGCCGTGTTGAAGCAATACCTCGCCGGTAGTCAGGATGTTGATATCGAGGGGAATATCATGTACAACATGCTGGAAGGCGATCCCCCCGACAGGAAGATCGTATACGGAACGACGCCCGTTGGAGAGCCCGTTGGGAGTCAGCCCATCCCAAAACTCCTGAACACGACCTTCCAGCGCATGGGGACCATTTTCCCGGAGGTGCAAGCGGTGAACGGGGGGCACTATGGCGGGTTGAACTCGCTGATCACGGGTAACAGAAGTACGAGTCAGGGTTTGAAAAAGCGCCCGAATTACCCGTCAATCTTCGAGTATCTGCGAAGACATCGCGGCTTCAAGGCAACGGAGTGTTGGTTCATTGGCAATACGATCATGAATTCCGTTCCATTGCTCAATTCGAGTAATCATCCCGACTACGGAACACAGTACGGAGCAAATTTCGTGGCTCCGGGTGTCACCTTTGGCAGCGACGGTTACAACACATTGGCCAACGCCAAAGTGTATCATCCTCAGGAGGAGCTCGAGCCGATCTACCGCATGAAGGCCTTCCTCGACAATACCTTCCGGGTTCGGAATGGAGAGATCGACGGTATCCGAAATACAGAGGATGAGAAGATCGAGATCAAGGAATTTGTGCGCGACATTTTCAACAAAGGCGGAGTACCCCAACCTCCGGTGAGTGATAACGGCGACATGCGCAATCTGGCCTATGCCGCACAGGTCATGAAATGGTTCAAACCGAAGCTCACTGTGGTGAATCTGAGCAGTGTGGATGGCTGCCACAGCAATTTCTCAGGGTATCTGCGCAGTTTGCACCGAGCGGACCACGGGATGGCCTGGTTGTGGAATTATATTCAAACCCAGATACCTGAGATGGCAGGCAAAACCATCCTGATCGCAACACCGGAATGTGGACGCAACGAACGGCCAAACCCGATACAGGACGAGAACGACTGGTTTGCATATGACCACAGTGGCGACTACAATACATCGAGGATATGGACAACCATGGTTGGACCGAATGTACCGGCGAACCTGATGGTGGGCGATCCCGATAACAGGGTGGGAAGGGCTACCGATAATGTACTTACGATCGCCGAGATATTCGGTGTTAAAAGCGATGTTCAAAATGCCGGATTGGTAGATCCGGGAAGTGCATCTTTATTCGACCGCATATGATACGCAAGCATATCTTCCCGATTCTGTGCACAATCTGGGCGATCGTTCTCTGGACGGGGTGCGACGAATCGGCTCAGGTCGATAATCCCTACGATAATCAGATCTCCGAGAATGCAGATGGTGTGGTGGGAATTGACGACAAATCGATCGACCCAACCACCATTCAGGGACTGCATAAATTGATCTTCAAACCAACCTGTGCCAACTCCGGTTGCCACGACGGGTTGTTTGAACCGGATTTTCGAACCATAGAGAGTTCCTACAATTCCCTGGTGAATCAGCCAATTATTAAAAATGATGAAGTGGATCCCTTACCGGCACGTGTGGTACCCGGAGATCATGCGCGATCTATGATCATTCGAAGACTCGAAACCGATCTCAACAATAACTCCGGGATCATGCCGCTGTCGGTTGATCCGGGAAGCGATTGGTCAACCAGGAAGGCAGAATATATTGGCTACCTGAAGGCTTGGATCGATGCGGGAGCCAAAGATCTGAATGGCAATTCCCGGCAGGCTCTCGATTATCCTCCACGACTCGAAGGTATGCTCGTTGCCTCAGGATCCACCGTTTATCCGCGCTCAGGTCGTTTCAGTCCGGTTCAGGTTCCCAAAAGTGCAGGAACTGTGGACGTGTGGTTTGCCTACAGTGATCTGGAATCCGGGCCGGAGGCATTCTCAGGGCTGCAATTCAATCACAGCATTCACTACATGGAGTTCGATTCGCTGAATTGGATGCCGATGCAATATGTTGGGACACCAAAGAACGCCGTAGGGCTGAACCAGGTTGATGTACCACATTACTTCAGGTTCTCGCTGAATTTGAATAGCTATCAAAGCGGTGATGTGATCTGGTTGCGCACGCGTATAAGCGATGGAACCAACAAGGTGGAACTGCCCAATGGCAATTCCTTGTTCAATCACAGGCAATATTGTACGATAAGACTACTATGAAAGCAGTTTTTATTTCGTTCGTACTTGCATTGACGGCCATTTGGGGATGTACCGAAGTTCAGGTCGTGGAACCGGTACCCGGAGGACCGCTGATCGAATATGTGGATATACAGCCCCGAACAATTCGGGAATTTGCAGATTCGATCACGATCACAATACGCTACAAAGACCCCGATGGAGATCTGGGGCATACCGATCCCGACATCAATCTGATCTCGGTTCAGGATCTTAGATTGGCCAAAGCCGACACCTACCACGTTCCATTATTGGCACCTTCCAACAGCCGGATAAGCATAGAAGGCACCTTGGAAGTGAAGTTGCAAAACACTTTTCTGCTGGGATCCGGGGCCAGTGAACAAACAAGTTACGAATTGATCCTGACCGATCGGGCAGGAAATAAAAGTAATCCGGTCCTAACCGACCCTGTAGCCATAATTCGTGAATGAGATACTTTGGTCTGGTGTTGATTTTCCATTTCGCATTGTTCGTGCATGGGCAGAACAACGAATACTACATGACCAACGCCAAGATCAAAGCATGCGACGGAACATTATACGACAGTGAAGAGGGGGAGCGCAAAGGTGAATACGATCATAACGAGGACTACATCTTCACCATATGCGTTCCGGGTGCCACGAGTATTACGCTCGTGTTCGACTCTTTTTGCACAGAGCGGAATGAGGATTATCTGATTTTGTATGAGGGCCGGGATACAACGGCCCGGCGGATCGGAAATCCGCATCACGGGTCGATCAGTCCGGGGACGGTCACGAGCAGGGATTCGTGCATCACCTTGTATTTTCACAGCGATAAAAGTGTGAGTTGCTTCGGGTATAAGGCAACCTGGAGTACCGTGCTGGCACCGTTGCCGCAGCCGAGGTTCGTGCGCAGCCCGCAGGTATCGTGCGACGACAATGTGATCGGGGTGCGGTTGGATCAGAAGTTCAACTGCGACTCCATTCCCGATTCGGCGTTCAAGGTCACGGGACCCATAAACCCGGCAACTATTTCCGTACAACCCGTGAACTGCGATGCAAACAATGAGACCGATACGTTCAATATCACGGTGAGTCCTCGGCTCGACAGGGGCGGAACCTATCTCCTCGAATTTGAGGCGGTGAAGTGGGATGCCTGTGACAGCCCTTGGGTATTGCGTGCTCAGCGCAATTTCACGATCAACGATTGTCCGATCGATGTGGAACTATTTGCGGACCATGACACCATATGCAGAGGGAGTTGTACGGATATATGGGCTGAGGTATATGGGGGAGACTCGACAAATTACGTCTTCAACTGGAACAATGGGGTCAACGGACGATTTGGTCCACACTCGGTTTGCCCGAGCGCCACAACAACCTATATACTTCGGGTGAGCGATGGTGTAGCCGTCCCGGATTCGGATACCCTAACGATCTACGTAGTGGATCCGCCTGTAGCAATGCCCGATACTTCGGTATGCGAAACGGCCGGCTCATTTCCACTGAGAGCAAATCCCAAGGGCGGTAACTGGCAAGGTAAAGGCGTAACCGACACGCTATCAGGTATTTATGACCCGCAACAGGCAAGGGCAGGGAGAGATACTGTGGTGTATTTCTTCGCGGGCTGCTCGGATACAGTGATCGTGGATGTTCGGGGTATTGAGGCTGGAAGACCCAATGCGGCCTGTCCGTTCAGTCCGGCTTTTCAGGTTTTCGATTTCAGTCCACCCGGTGGCCGTTGGAGCGGCCCCAACATCGACAGTGCCGGGCGTTTCACCCCGGGCGATACGGGTACGTTCACGGTTACATACACCTGGAGCGGTTGTACCGATACCAAAACGATCAATGTATATCCGGTGCATGTTCCCGAATATGATACATTCTGTTTGTCGGAAAATCAGGTACAATTACAAGCTACTCCCGTGGGAGGGAGGTGGTCCGGACCTGGGATCAGCGACCCTTTGAGCGGGATATTCTATCCCCCGGTGGCAGGGGCAGGCAATCGTCGCCTGATCTACACTTCAAACGGTTGCCGCGATACAACCTGGGTGCACGTGATCAGCATCAATGCCCGAGGTAATCAGGTAGCCTGTCCGGATGCCCCGCCTTTCAACATACTTCAGGGATTGCCAGCCGGGGGGTATTGGACCGGGGTTGGAATCACGGATTCCATGCAGGGTACGTACGATGCGTCCTTCGTGTATGGGCTGAACAGAACATGGTTCAACGACACGTTAAAATACTACCTGAACGGATGCGTTGATTGGAAGATGATGTTCGTGAGGCAAACCGTTCTGGGAGTGGATACGCTGAAGCACTGTATTGGCGATCCACGGGTCTTACTCGACTTCACTTCCACGCGAAGAAGCCCGGGAGGCGGTATCTGGTCGGGTCCCGGTATAACCGGAAACTACTTTTACCCGGATCGCGCCGGACATGGGAAACATGTGGCATATTATACTGCTAATGGTTGTCGCGACAGTTTGATCATGGAAGTATATCCCGCCGTTGGCATTCAAACCGATACCAATTTCTGTATAACCGATCCGCCATTTGTGCTGCGCAACGATCAGGGCTCAGGTTATTTCACGGGGCCGGGTATACGGGACAGCTTCGGTGGGGTATTTGAGCCTGCCCGGGCCCGAAACGGGATACACACGATCTATTATCATTCCCGTTATGGCTGTATCGATTCCCTATCCATTGAGGTTTATGGTTTGCCCTTTGTGCGCATCACGGCCACCGACCCGTTTTATTGTGTAAAGGATTCCGTGTTCACGATCGGTGCGAGTCCGGCCGGTGGTATGCTCTACGGCAATGGAGTTCAGGCCGGGGGATTCAATCCGAAGCAGGCCGGAAGCGGGAACCACAAGATCTACTATCAGTACGGTCGTCCGACTTGTTATTCGACGGACAGTGCAACGGTTTCCGTGATCGATACCCTGAAGGTGCGCAGTATAATATCCTCGGACACGATCTGCGATGGGGAGAATATCATCTGCAATGCGCTGCCTGCCGGTGGAACGGGGAATTACAGTCTGAGCTGGTATAATGGAACTAAGGGTTCGAGTTTGATCGAATACCCCATGGCCAATACATGGGTTTGGTGTGAAGTGCGCGATGGCTGTTCCGATGCCTACCGCGATAGCATCTGGCTGGTAGTACATCCGAAGGTACACGGAAGGGTGCAGACCAGCCCTATCCAATGCTATGGGCAAAGTGGTTTTGCTGAAGTGATACCCGACGACAATGAACCCTATGAGGTTCGCTGGCATACTTCGCCTTCGCGCACGGGATTTCGCTTGCAGGCTCCCGTGGCGAATCGGTATCTGTTCACGCTGCGCAATACACAAACGGGGTGTACATTCGACAGTTCGGCGACCATACCGGGTTATAACCGCATCAGCGCGTACTTTGTGACGAGTCCACGCGAAGGGTATTGTCTGAATCCGTTTGATCCCGTACTGAATTTCATTAACCAGAGCATTGGAGCAACCGGTGGTTACTGGGCATTTGGCGATGGTGATACGGTTGCGTACGATCCGGCAAGCAATCCGCAGCACTATTACCGGTCCGATACGAACAATTACACCATTACCCTCGTGATCTGGAATGAAGGTGGATGTGGTGATACCATACAGGCCCGGGTATGTATCGACGACAGTGTATATGTACTGGTACCCTCGGCGTTTTCGCCAAACGGCGATGGAGTAAATGATCTTTTCAGTGTACCAACGGCGGGAGTCACTGAATTCGACATTATAATATTCAACCGCTGGGGAGAGCATTTATTCCGTAGTTCGGACAAAGACTTCAGTTGGGACGGCACCTATCTGGGGGCGCCGGTACAGAAGGGGGCATATCCCTATCAGATCAAGTACAAGGGCAAGAAAACTAACTACAGGATCACTACAGGAATTCTTTTCGTACTCTAAACCAGATTTTTTTAGGATTCAGTTGAATAATTCAACCCTGAAAACTACCTTTGCAGCCCTTTTTAGGAAAATTATAAACAGAGGAAAGTGGATACATTATCGTACAAGACCCGATCAGCGAATGCCTCTACGGTGAACAAACGCTGGTTTGTTGTGGATGCAGAGGGCAAGACCCTGGGAAGATTTTCTTCCGAAGTTGCTCGTATTTTAAGGGGCAAGAACAAGCCGGATTTCACGCCACACGTAGATTGCGGGGACAATGTGATCGTTTTGAACGCGGATAAAGTTGTGTTGACCGCGGACAAGATGAACTCCAAGGTATACGTGCACCACACGGGTTATCCTGGTGGACAGAAGGAAGTGGTTGCGAAAGATCTTATGGCGCGCAAACCAACTGCCATGATCGAGAAAGCGGTGAAGGGCATGTTGCCAAAGAACCGACTGGGTCGTGAAGTATTCCGCAATCTGTACGTATACGCCGGAAACGAGCATCCTCATGCCGGTCAAAAACCTGAAATTCTCGACATCTAATATATATGGATACTATCAATACTTCGGGCAGAAGGAAAACGTCGGTAGCTCGTGTGTACCTAACACCGGGAACCGGAAAGATCACCGTGAACAAAAAGGAGGTGGCCAATTATTTCCCAACTCTCGAGCAGCAGTACAAGGTCAACCAGCCACTTGAGATCTGTGAGGTGGCCGGACAGTACGATGTTAACGCTAACCTTGCGGGAGGTGGGATAACCGGACAAGCTGAAGCGCTTCGTTTGGCTATTGCCAAGGCCCTGGTTGAGATCAATGAGGAATACAAGCCGAAGTTGAGAGCGGAAGGTTTGCTTACACGCGACAACCGAATGGTTGAGCGTAAGAAACCGGGTCAGAAAAAAGCGAGAAAGAAATTCCAGTTCAGTAAACGATAAGAAGCGATCATGCCAGAAATTACCACCAAAGAATTGTTGGAAGCCGGTGTACATTACGGACACCTTACACGTAAGTGGGATCCTAAAATGGCTCCGTATATCTTCATGGAGCAGAACGGTATCCACATCATCGATCTGAACAAATCGCTTACCAAACTGAACGAAGCCTGCGCCGCTGCACAGAACATTGTGCGTTCCGGTCGCAAGATCCTTTTCGTAGCTACGAAGAAACAAGCGAAAGAGATCCTTCAAAAAGAAGCTGAGCGCGTGAATATGCCTTTTGTAACCGAGCGTTGGTTGGGAGGTATGTTGACCAATTTCAGCACAGTGCGCAAGTCGATCAAGAAGATGCAGACGCTCGATAAGATGTCGACAGACGGTACGTACGAGCACATGAACAAGAAAGAGCGTTTGATGAAAGATCGCGAGAAATTGAAGCTCCGTCGTTTGTTCGGTGGCATTGAGGATCTCAATCGTCTTCCGGCTGCTCTTTTCATAATCGACATCAAGCGTGAGCACATCGCGGTTGCCGAAGCGCAGAAGTTGAACATCCCTATCTTCGGAATCGTTGACACGAATTCAAATCCGAACCTCGTAGATTATCCGATCCCGGGTAACGACGACGCTTCACAATCCATAGAACTCCTCACCCGCGTTTTCACCGACGCACTGGCTGCCGGACTTGACGAGCGACGCAAGGCAAAAGAAGCCAATAAGGACGAAGAGGGCGCTGAGAGTGAAGAAATGCAGCAAATGGAAACGAACTGATCCATTGCACACGGATCATC
This sequence comes from Flavobacteriales bacterium, assembly GCA_020635435.1. Lineage (GTDB taxonomy): Bacteria > Bacteroidota > Bacteroidia > NS11-12g > UBA9320 > VMDK01. The sequence goes on along the minus strand of JACJZU010000001.1, from coordinate 170,502 downwards.
TATTAACACATACTAAAAAATTAAACTGATCATGGCTATCACCGCATCAGCAGTGAATGAACTGCGCAAAATGACCGGAGCAGGGATGATGGATTGCAAGCAAGCCCTGCAGGAAACGAACGGCGACATGGAAGCTGCCGTAGATTATCTCCGCAAAAAAGGACAGAAGATCTCCGCCAAGCGCGCCGATCGCGATGCAACTGAAGGTGCTGTTATCGCAAAATCTTCAGCTGATTTCAAAACCGGAGTAGTTGTTAAATTGAGTTGCGAAACAGATTTCGTTGCCAAAAATGAGGACTTCGTAAATCTCGCAAACAGTATAGCTGATCTGGCTTTGGCTGAACAACCGGCCGATGTTGCTGCTTTGTTGAATCTGAATCTCGGTTCGGAGACAGTGGGAGAGCGCTTGATCAACGAAGTGGGTAAGATCGGTGAGAAGATCGAAATACCCGAGTATGCCATTGTTCACGGGGACTGTGTTGTAAATTACATCCACGCCGGAAACAGAATTGGCGTTCTGGTTGAAATGAATCAGGCTGCGAACGACGCAATTGTGGCTGCCGGCAAGGATGTTGCCATGCAGATCGCCGCCATGAGTCCTGTTTCCGTAAGTGAGAACGATGTTCCGGAAGATGTTAAACAACGCGAGTTGGCCATCGGAATGGAGCAGGCTCGCGCTGAAGGCAAACCGGAAAATATGCTCGAGAAGATCGCAATGGGTAAGCTTCAGAAGTTCTACAAGGAAAGCACACTTTTGAAGCAAACCTTTGTTAAGGATCCGGGACTTACCGTAGAAGGTATGCTCGATGGAGTGTCCAAAGGACTTACCGTGAAAAGCTTTTCACGCGTAGCTTTGGGTTGATCCTCAAAACAATACTGTTCAGAAAGGGAGGTCAATGGCCTCCCTTTTTTTGTGCCTATTGAATTGGTGGCAAGTATATTTGCAAAACTCCCTTTATGAAATACAGACGCGTACTCCTGAAACTTAGTGGCGAAGCCTTGATGGGGCAACAATCTTACGGAATAGATCCGGAGGTTCTGGAACGTTATGCTCAAGAGATCCAAAGCGTTACCTCGCAAGGGGTGCAGATGGCCATAGTAATTGGAGGCGGCAACATCTATCGGGGAGTTCAGGGAGTTGCAAATGGAATGATCGACCGGGCGCAAGGCGACTACATGGGCATGCTCGCTACGGTGATAAATGCAATGGCCCTTCAAGGTGCTTTGGAAAATCTCGGATTGTACACCCGACTCCTTTCGGCGATCAAAATGGAGCAGATCTGCGAACCCTTCATACGGCGCAGAGCGATCCGGCACCTGGAGAAGGGTAGGGTGGTGATATTTGGAGCAGGTACGGGTAATCCGTATTTCACCACGGACACGGCAGCTTCGCTACGCGCGGTGGAGATCGAGGCCGATGTTGTATTGAAAGGCACTCGGGTTGATGGAGTCTATACCGCCGATCCCGAGAAAGATCTGAATGCGATCAAATTCGATACCATCTCGTTTGGCGAAGTTTATGAACGCGGACTGAGTGTAATGGATATGACCGCGATCACGCTTTGCCGGGAAAACGATATTCCCATTGTGGTATTCAACATGAATACGGAAGGCAATTTGCTGAAACTGGTCCGAGGCGAGGAGGTGGGAACCCTCGTTAACCAGGGCGCATAATACCCCTGATCTTCAATTCGAATAGTTGCGATTGGGATCTTGATCCCAAGGTGGAATTTGGTTTTTCCTTATTTCAGCAGGATCACAGTTCCGGAGTAGCGATACGCCTCATTATTCCAGCTTGTTACATTCAGCTTCCAGGCATAAACTCCCGGTTGAACCGGAGTGCCTTTGTACGTTCCATCCCATTTTTCGGACGGATCGAGGCTTTCCCACAGGATCTCACCCCAGCGGTTGAATACAATGAGATGATAATCCTGTACGCCATTGTTCACCTTGGCGCGGAAACCTTCGTTTTCTCCCGGCCCTCCACCGTCGGGTGAAAATGCATTCGGAATGAATACCAGAATATCCGGTCCGATGATCACATTTTTCGTGATCGAATCCCGACAACCGTGTATGGTCTGAACCTTAAGGGTAACAAAGTACATCCCGGTATCTGCCGGGTAGAAGTGTACCGGATTCAATGCACTGGATGTATCGTCCGTTGAATTCGGGTCACCAAAATCCCAACTGTTACGCACTATGGAAGCGTTCAATACATTTTGTACGGTGCTACCATTCTGGAAACTGAATCGCGGAAGCGCAGCCGTTGTACTATTGTTCGGATTCGGCGTAAAATTGGCAACCGGGTTCGGGTACACGTCAATGGTTATGTTCACCGTGGTATCGCATCCATGCTCCGAACGCACATTCAGGCTAACTGTATTCGCCCCATTTTGAGTGAAAACATACGACGGATTCGCTGTGTTGTCTGTTCCTCCATCTCCGAAATCCCACGCATACGTAGAGGCATTGGCATCGATCCGATTCAGGAAGGAACTCGTAAAGTTGGAAGATACCGGGTTACACCCAAAACTCCGGTCGGCTGAAATTTGCAGTTCAGGAATCGGATGTATGCTCACGGTAAATACGTCGTCGACAAACGGACAAGCATTGCCGGGCTCAGTTTGTACATAAAGCAGGTGTCGGTTCGTGGAATCGTTGTTCGCAGTGAACGAGAAACGAACCTGTGTTGCTTTGTTGTTATCCACGCTACCTCCGGTTAATGGGATCCAGGTGATTCCCGTGGTGTTGGAATACTGCGCCCGAACAGGTACGCTCATGGAATTGCTTCGGCATAATTGCGTATCTGCCGATATTATGTCCAATACGGGTAAGGCTTCCACCAAAACCTGCACAGAATCGCTTCCCCGACAACCTTTGGTATCCACAAACCGGTATTGAATGAAGAAGGGTGTTCCTGTAGGTGAGGCCGTCGGTTTGAATGCCCTTCCAACCACAGCTCCGGAGTATGGAGAAGACCAGGTACCTCCGGCCGGTGTGGCCAGCATATTCACATCCGGATTCGTTTCGCAGAAGAGATATGGCGGTGAAGGATATCCCAGATCCAGGACGGATTCGTCAATGTTCGGTCGAGGTAATGGGTTGATTATCAGTGTGGTGTCTCGATATGTTGGGCAACCGCTGCGCGTGTGCAGGTAGCGCATGTAAACGCGGCCCCCTGCGGCCGGCAATAACATGGTGTTTACCGTATCTCCCGTGAGATCGGAGCCGCTGAAAGCTGTTCGGGCTGTATTGTACGGGATATACCCGAAGATCGTGGTATCGTATGGCGCCCAGTGCCCGTCATTCGGATTCACATTGCTCATAACCTTCAGGTCGACCTTACCTTCATCCCAGCACAACTCGCGGAATGGCGAGAAGCTGATCTTAGGCACACGGGTAACCGCAATGGTGGAAGTATCCCGGTTATAGCAACCGTCGCCGCTTCGGTAAACCAATTCGATCACGATGGTATCTGCAGCCTTACCGCTCAATGGCATATTGTTCTCATCGATGCGGAGTACGTATTCCGGGAAACCCACGCCGCCGCGGAGGTCGAACAGTATCTTGCTCCAATCGTACGCACCGCAGTCTATGCAATTCCAGGTTTGCGTACCCAGATTGAGGTTACCCGGTGCCGAAACGATCTCAGAAGCGAGATTCACAATTTCCTTATCCTGACAGAAATACCCGTTCCGGAGTATTACCCGGGGCAAGGGATTCACTGTGATCGTAAAACTATCGCGATTGACGCAGGCCGTTGATGGATCCACGTAGGTGTATGTAACACGGTTCACAGTTCTGTTCGTTCCACAGGCCAGTTGGGTCTGGAACAGATATCCGGAACTGACGTAAGATGGATTCGCACTGCACGACCATGTACCGCCTTTAGGATTCTCGTCCAAGCGCAAATTCACAACACCTGCATCACAACAGATCGATTTGTTGGCAGGCATATTCAAAACCGGCAGCGGATTTACCTTTACCGATACCGAATCGTCGTCGAAGCAGGTGACGGTATCTTCTGTTACCCACAATCCAAGTCTGTAATTTGAGCTGACCTTCAGGTTAAAACTGAGTGTATCCTTGGTTCCAAGGTCTTTCACGGGTGGTGCTGTGTAGTCGTACCACCTGTATGTGCCCGATTTGGCATTGTTGACTGTGTCGAGTCCCCGTGCGATCAGCGTGAGCTTATCGTTCCAGCATATCGTCTGATTCAATCCGGCGAGGGCTTCTACATGATCATTCACGATGAGGTTCATGGTATCACTCGACCGGCAACCTAGCGAATCGCTCACCATGAGTACATATTGCCCCGCTATATTCGTTTTCACCGTTGAATCCGTGCCATAGGGCGTCCCATTGAAATACCATTGGTTGAAGAGTGTATCGCCCTGCTGAATCAGCGAATCACTGGTGTCCCGTGGATCGTTCCAATAGGCCAATGTCCGTTTTGGAAGAATGAAGATCGAATCGTAATCGCAAATGCGTCTGTCGGGACCAATGGTCACTACAGGGTTGTCCCGCAGATAAACATGTGTGGAATCCCAGGCTGTACATCCATTTCCGTCCTTGATCTCTACATAGAACGAGCTATCGGGATTGTTGGCCTCCATACGCACATCCAGGTAGTCGGTTGTAGCACCGGTTCCCCACTTGTAGGTAATGGGCATGCTGCCGTTGGTAATGTCCGGCGAAAGGCGCAGGGAAGTTCCGGCACACACAAAAGTATCGGGACCAAAGGCGATGTCTACCTCAAGAAGCGGTGGAATAATGATCGTGTCATAATAGACTGTGGGGCAGTTCGGGGCATTGGTGATGGTATGCTGAATGATGTATTTGCCACCCCGGCGGAATAGGATGGTGTCCTTTTCCTTGGTGCTCAGGAAGCTTCCGTTGCCCTCGAAGTACCCATAGTGTCTGTCGAAGAGTATCCGCTGGTTGGAATCGAGCAATTGCCATTGATAGCGCGCCGGTTCGCGGAAATTGGGGAATATCTCACTTTCCACCGCATACCTGCCACAGGGCAGTTTGGTAAATATGCGTTTTGCCTGGGCCTTTGGATTCACGAAGATCTGGAAAGATCGCGTGGCGCTGGCATTCATGGGACAGGCATCGTCCGTTACCGTGGCTGTGAATGAGTAAGGCAATGAACTGGCCGCACCTACGGGAGGGGTCCAGCAGAACTGTCCGGTTTTCAGGCGTTGGGTGGGATTGGTAATAACGAATGTTGCCCCGGGAATACCGCGGTTCCACTTGAGTTGAACGGTATCCGGATCCGGTCGTGGGGCCGGTGGAGGTGGAACGAATACTTTATCATCGGTGGTCACATTGAAACAGACCTGTTGCCCTTCGCAAACCGTATAACTGAATTTGGTATTCGTGATCGTAGGCGGGTTATTATCCGGACACCGGGTGACGATGAACTGCATGTCCCGCCTCGTTGCCCCAATTTTCTTATAGACCCCTTTCGAATCCTTCCGCCATTCGGTCATCTCCATCACCACCACGGCAACCTCGTCGCACTTAATGGGGGTGAAAATGATATCTCCGTTCTTTTTATCGAGATACGTTCCGATAGGCGGGTTGCTGTTCGCATTGCTGTAAGGGAACTTTAGACCGCTCGGGTAATAGGTACTGATCGGGTCCTGAGGAGATCGGCCGCCGCTGTAGGAACATTGTTGATTGGCCCCTCGAAAAGCAGGAGCGAAGCTGTAAGAAATAGAATCGTAATTGGATGTGTCAACCGCCCCGTTGTTGAAAACATAAGGCTGATTACAACACAGGATGGCAACCGGATCGTTGGTTAGTGCCGGGGAGGAGTTACACTCGTCCAAACAGGCATTTAACTCACAAGATGTGTAGAAGGATTGCTGACTTTGCCCTGTGGTGATGCCCACATTCCGAACGTACAATGTAACGGATATCTCAAACTCACAACAGCCGTTCCGCATCATGGAACGGAGGTCCAGCGTGCCTTCAAAGGTGTGCTTTTCGATTCCGTAGGGATAGGTTCCATTACACGGTTGCTGGCATCGGCTTTTTACGCTCTTACATGTTTTGGTGATGTCCGTGATGCTAGTTCGTTTCAGAATTGCAGTACCCGCCGTACCACCTGTTGCGCAGCGCACCGTGAGATTGGTTGGCGCCGTTTGGCTGGATGCACAGTTCTCCGAAGTTCCGCATTTGGGAGATTGGCTCAAAACAAAACACCCGTTACAATCGCGGTAGAAGTTGAAAATGATCTTCCAGGTACTGTCGTTTTTACCGGAACAAACATAACTGATGTCGGAACCGATGATGTGGTCGGCCTTCGCAGTTGGAGTGAACAAGGCGATCGCAAGTACGACCGGTAAAAAGATCCTCAATATAGAAACTTTGAATAGCTGAATTGAATGTTTCATGAGCTCAACACTTAGACACTTCGGAGCACCAAAATGCTGCGTGACTACTTCAATATTACAAATAGTCTCACGCAGTTCCTTCATGACACGATCATCATATTGACAGAATTTTCCTCGTAGCTTTGCCCGAAAGGTGAAGTATGGGAACGAGACAGCATAAACTTGCCCGTCAATTACAGAAGGATCTGGGAACGATCATCGACGGAATGGTGCGGAACGAATATCCGGGTGCCCTTGTAAGTGTAATGGAGGTGAGCGTAACACCGGACCTCGGTTTGGCAAAGATCTACATCAGTATTTTCAATGCGCCTTCCGATGAAAAGGTGATGGAATGGTTGAAACTATGCGCACCGGAGATCAGGCATCAGCTTGCTGTACTTCTGCGGAACCAGGTGCGGAAGATCCCGGAATTGGCTTTTTTCTCAGACAATACGCAGGAAACTGCTCAACGCATAGACAAACTCCTTACGGATCTGAATTTGGGCGAACAACAGCCCGATGAGGAATGAATGTTTCCGGTTTTATAGCCAGAAGGTACTTCCTCACGCGGAAGAAGACCAATGCGATAAACATCATTTCGATGATCTCGATGGTGGTATTCCTTACAGGAGCTGCGGTGATGATCATCATTCTTTCCTTGTTGAACGGCCTGGAGGATCTGGTAAAGAGCAGCGACGCATCTTTTGATCCCGATCTAAAGATCAGCATACGAAAAGGCAAAGTTTTCGATCCGGAACAGAGCCTCAAAATGCTCCGGGAAGTCGAAGGAATTTCAGGGATATCGCTGATCCTCGAAGAGAATGTGGTTGTGCGCTATGCGGAATCTCAGGAGATCGCGCGGATCAAAGGTGTTGATTCCAGTTATTTCTCGATTAATCAATTGGACACCTTGCTGGTGTCGGGAAGTACCCGTTTGACAAATAGCGGTTTGGAGCGGGGTATACTCGGTGTTGATCTCGCAAACCGACTGAATGTGCACGTGGAGAACCTTGCCATGCCTCTGGAGATCATGGTTCCGAGGAGGGGGGTGGCCTATAATTCCCTGGATCCATCTCAATCCCTCAGTACGGGGTATCTTCGGCCCGGAGGAGTTTTGCTGATCAATCAGGAGTCGGATCGGGGTTTCTTGATCGCCCCTTTGGCTTTTGTCCGGAAATTACTTGAATACAAAAAGGAGGTGAGCTCCATAGAAGTAGGATTGAAGCAAGGGCGAGGCACCGCAGGAGTGAAGCAAAACATTCGGGAGCGCCTGGGCGATGATTTCAACGTTCTGGATCGCTATGAGCAGAATGAAACTGCGTACCGCGTCTTCCGATCTGAAAAGTGGATGACCTTTGCACTCTTATCGCTCATTCTGATCGTGGCGGCCTTCAATGCAGTAGGGGCACTTACCATGCTCGTACTCGAGAAGCGGCGTGATCTGGGCGTTTTGGACAGCATGGGCCTGGAACCAAATGCCATCCGGTGGATATTTCGCAAGGAAGGTATGTTGATCAGCGCAGCAGGTGGTTTCGTGGGGGTATTGTTTGGGTTGCTGTTCTGTTTCCTCCAGGCGGAATACGGACTCATCAAACTGGAAGGGGCAATGGTGGAAGCCTTCCCGGTAGACGTGCGTTGGGCGGATGTTTTGATCGTTTACGGAATTCTGTGCGCAATGGGATGGTTGGCGAGCCTTTACCCCGCTTCTCTTGCCGTAAAACTCAGCAAAGACCGCACGAGATGAGCATTTTCAATATTTTTAACCGAAAGAAAAGTCAACAAAGCGAAGTCGTGAAATATTTGATCGCAGGTTTGGGAAATATTGGTTCGGAGTATACCGAGACCCGTCACAATATTGGATTCAAGGCCGTGGAGCAATTAGCTGCGGACCTTGATCTGGAGTGGAAGGCCGATCGATTCGGTGCACTCGCTCAGGGAAAATTCAGAGGGCGAGGCGTATACCTTTTGAAGCCCGACACGTATATGAATCTGAGCGGGAAGGCAGTGAATTTCTGGCTTAAAAAGTTGGGGATAACCAATAGTCAACTGCTGGTTATCACCGATGATCTGAACCTGCCCCTGGGCAAGATCCGATTGAAAACCCAAGGAAGCAATGGGGGGCATAATGGATTGCGGAGTATTGAGGCCGAATTGGGTACCACAGCTTATCCGAGGATACGGGTCGGGATCGGGAGGGATTTTGCCGAAGGTCGACAGGTGGATTATGTGCTCGGGAAATGGTCGGATGAAGAGATCGCACTGCTACCCGGTATACTCAAAGAACTTGCAGAAGCTTCAAAGGCCTTCACATATCAGGACACGGGGCGTATCATGAGTCGTTTGAACGGATTGGACCTCAGTAAGTTGAAAGATGCGGAGGGTGGGGAATAACCGGTACGGATGTAAAAGATAAGGGACCGACAAATGTCGATCCCGTTATCAAGCCGCATGAAGAAGTGAAATCTTAGTCCACGTTGTCGTGGAGGAACGAATTGTTCGAATTCAGTTCAGGTTTTTTATCGGGTTCCTCGATCAATGAGTATCGGGATATCTCGGATTCGGAAGAGTGTGAGACCGGGTCGAGTCGAACGCCTTTGCGCTTGTATGCAGGAACGTTCTCAAATTCTTCATTCCCTTCCTCTTGATTCACAGTATGCTTTAAGTCGCGGAGATGTTTCATGCGCTTTTTCATCTCCTCGATCTTCAGGTTGGCCGCTTCGATCTCTGCTTCCTCCTTTTCTTCTCCGATGATGTCGAAAATGGTGGTTTGCCGACGTGGTTGTACGGGCAGTTCAGGCTCTTCGGTCTCCGTAGTTTCCTCCTTTATGGCCGAGTAGTTGGATTCGAAAATATGTTCCTCATCCATATCCACGGTATATGTTTCAGTTTCAACATACACATTCTCGCTTCTACCAAATCCCGTTGCGATCAAGGTAACCGAGATCTTCGCATCGAGTGATGGGTCGTAGCACAATCCACACTTGAGATTCGCGTCCATTCCCGCCTGTTGTTGGAGGTACTCGTTGATCAGTGAATATTCCTCCATGGTTGCCTCTTCCGAGCCATAGGAAATATTGATGAGCAGATCGCTTGCCCCCATGATCTTATTGTCGTTCAACAGCGGCGAATTAAGTGCTGATTCCGCTGCCCGAATGGCGCGGTCGGCGCCCTCTGCCACTCCATTGCCCATAATGGCAACCCCGCTTCCTTTCATGGCCGTTTTCACATCTTCAAAGTCCACATTGATGCTTCCGGCTATGGTTATGATCTCGGCTATGCCCTTGGCAGCAGTTGCCAGTACATTGTCTGCATGGCTGAATGCGGCCGATATGGGCAGATTGCCAAAAATATCTTTGATCCGGTCGTTGCTGATCACCAACAGGGAATCCACACATTTGCGCATTTCATCCAATCCGTTCTCGGCAGCAAGTCGTCGTTTGGACCCCTCAAAGGTGAACGGAGTGGTTACGATGCCTACTGTGAGAATACCCATGTCCTTGGCCGATTTTGCAATAACAGGGGCTGCCCCTGTTCCGGTACCACCGCCCATCCCGGCTGTAACGAATACCATCTGCGTGTTCACTCCCAAAGAATCGATGATGTATTCCATGCTTTCCTCGGCGGCTTTTCGTCCTACCTCTGGATTTGATCCGGCGCCACGACCCTGGGTGAGTTCGTTGCCGATCTGGATCTTGTTCGGGATCGGACTACTTTCCAAAGCCTGATTGTCGGTATTGCAGATGAAGAAATCCACACCACTGATACCTTCGCGGTACATATAGTTCACGGCGTTTCCACCGCCTCCGCCAACTCCGATCACTTTGATGATCGACGATCGGTCTTTGGGTAAATCAACTGTAAAGGTCATAGGCTGTTCTTAAAAATCCTTGATATCGCTTTCGTCTTTCAACCACTCTTTGAACCGCGACAGGAAGTGGTCCTTTTTCTCGGATTTCACCTGATCTTCCACGGTCATTTTTTCGCGCTCTATGGTTATCCGTTCGGTGTTTGTGCTCTCTTCTTCGTCTTGAAGTCCTTTCAACACCAGACCTACAGCTGTTGCGAAAAGCGGACTTTTCACTTCTTCCACCATGCCTTTGGCAAGGTGCTCATTGGGGTAACCTACGCGTGCATCCAGGCCGGTGACATATTCCGCCAACTGAACGATATTCTTCAACTGAGCTCCACCCCCAGTCAACACAATTCCACCAACCAGTTTTTTCTCCATGCCCGATGCCTTGATCTCGTAGTACACGAGATCCAGAATTTCCTCCACGCGGGCCTGAATGATCCGGGAGAGGTTCTTGATGGAGATCTCTTTGGGCTCCCGACCTCTTAATCCGGGGATGGCCACGATCTCGTTATCCGATAATTGATCGGCCAGCGCAGATCCAAATTTGGTTTTGAGAAGTTCTGCCTGATTCTTCATAACCACGCAGCCCTCCTTGATATCTTCTGTGATGATGTTCCCGCCATAAGGTATGATGGCGGTATGTCGGATGATATTCTCATGGAATATGGCCACATCGGTAGTTCCACCGCCAATGTCCACCAATGCCACACCGGCCTCGAGTTCCTCTTCACTCAAAACGCTCTGTGCGGAGGCCAGAGGTTCGAGCGTCAAGCCCGCCACCTTGATGCCGGTTTTCTCCACGCACTTGTGAATGTTCTTGGCAGCAGAGATCTGCCCGGTAATGATGTGGAAATTGCCTTCGAGTTTTACGCCTGACATTCCGATAGGGTCCAGGATGCCGGGTTCATCGTCTACCGTATAATCCTGTGGCAGAACGTGAATGATCTTGTCACCCGGTTGAACCGACAGTTTGTACATGTCCTGTTCAAGACGGCTGAGATCGTCCTGCGCGATTTCCTTTTCACCATCGTTGCGGATGATCATGCCCCGATGCTGAATGCTGTTGATATGCGCACCGGCGATACCCACGTGCACTTTGTTGATCTCCACATTGGATCGTTCTCCGGCAATGCGGATCGCCTCGGTAATGGCTCCTACCGTTTTATCGATGTTCGAAACCACACCCCGCGTAACACCACCCATGGATGGTACCTTACCCATACCAATGATGTCCACTTTGCCAAATTCATTTCTTCTACCAACAATGGCACAAACCTTTGTTGTGCCTATGTCGAGTCCTACGATGATCTTTCCACTTCCCATTGCTAGCCTGATTTGATAGTTATTTACATACGACCTGGTCTTTGTATTTCAGGTTGATCTCCCGGTATGTGTCCCAGCCGATCTTACCCGATGCGGTACGGTAAAATCTGCGGAGCTTTTCCATCTTCCCCTCGAGTCGATCCACATCCCCTAAAACCACGTCTTGGTTGCCCAACTTCGTAGTGAAGGCAATGTCGCCTGAGCTACGAACAAAGATGTGATCGATGAGGTGTTTCCAATATCCCGACTCTTGCACATAGCGCCCCAGGATGTACAGTTTGCTGTTCAGACTGGTATCGATATGCCCTGTAGCCACCGGAACCCTTGCTGTATGCAATTCCGAGAGCGGAAATGGAAAGCCGCGGGAGTCCAGGTAATGCGAAGGTCGATCGTCGGGAATTATCCGTAATAAAGGTGTTCGCTCCTCAACATCCAGGTGTAAGTTCCCGAAATAGTCCACATACACCGAACTCGCTGCAACAAAAGGGAATTTGTTGAGCGTTCGCTCGATGTACGACAGATCCAGCTCGGATACCCTCATTCCGGTAAGCACCACTTCTTCCTTTTTGAGGTGGTTCAGTACATTGGATGCAGCGATCAGTGGTTCTTCTCCTTTGGAGTGTATGTTCACAACAACATTGCCCACGGTCCCGGCACTGAATTTTTGATTGCTCAAGATCCACAGGATCGCGATCGCCACCAGACCGCTGATCAGAAGTATCCACCTCAAACGTTTACTGCGGATCATTCGAATAGCGCTTTGATCTGAGGTACCAGGCGGTCAATATCACCGGCGCCAAGTGTAAGAAGGACCTCGGGTGTATCGTTCCGCAGAAGATCGAGTGCATCTTCCCTTGAATACACTCCGGACTTACCGGGATCCAGCAGTGCGGCGATCATTTCCGATCGAACGCCGGGGATCGGTTCTTCCCGTGCCGGGTAGATGTCCAAAAGGATGACCCGGTCCAGAACCCGGAGGCTATTGGCAAATTCTTTGTAGAAATCGCGTGTACGACTGTACAAATGAGGTTGAAATATACCTGTGATCTTACGCTTGGGATACATTTCCCGAACGGCGCCCAGAATGGCCCTCAATTCGTCGGGATGATGGGCATAGTCGTCGATGAAAGGGAAAGGCGACGTTCGAATGAACTCAAAGCGCCGCTTCACGCCGCGAAAACTCCGGAGCCCTTCTGCAAGCAATGAGGGGTCTCCACCTGCCAAAAGGTAGATGGCAGAGGCTCCAACGGCATTTTCCACGTTATGTCTGCCGGGCAGACCGGTCTGTATCTCAATGGGATCCATGCCCGGCGCATGGAAGTTATAGAAATAATGCCCGTTCTCGATCCGCAGTGCCTCAGCGCGGTAGGTCCCACCTCCGATCCCGTAGGTGCGCAGATCGCGATTGGTATGTATCCGGTCCTTGAGGCGTTCCTGAAGCACCAGAATCCCATTTTCCACAAGGCAATTTGCAAATTCGTTGAAGGAGCGCTCCATGCTTTGTGCATCGCCGTATATGTCGAGATGGTCGGGATCCATGGAAGTGATCAGAGCAAGATTTGGCTTAAGCTTCAGGAAGGATCTGTCGTATTCATCGGCTTCGGTCAAACTGATGAGTTGCGTATCGGCCACTTCACTCAGATCGTTGTAATAATTGGAATTCAGATTCGATGAAATGCCTCCGAGGAAGGCGACGTGACGCAAATTTCCGGTATAGAGCAAATGCTGCAGGATGGCAGTTGTGGTGGTTTTTCCGTGTGTGCCCGCAACGCTCAGATTGAAAGTGCCGGCTGTGATCCAGCCCAGCGCCTCCGACCGCTTCATCAGTTGGAAACCGGAATTTCGGAAGTGCGAGAGGAGCGAGGAACTTGCCGGTATGGCCGGGGTGAAGATAACAAGCGTATCCGTAGTCTGTAAAATGCTCAAGGATGGAAGAGCACCCGGGTCATCTTCAAAAACGACGGGAATGCCCTCATTTTGCAACTGTTCCGTGAGTTCGGATGGGGTTTTGTCGTAACCTACCACCCGTAGTTTGAGCGAATGCCTGCAGAAGCGGGCTATTGCACTCATCCCAATTCCGCCAATTCCAAGAAAAACGATATTTCCAAAGTTCAACGGGTTCATTTTTCCAGATAGGGTTCGAGTAATTTCAAGATCCGTTCTGTGGCATTTCGCACGGCAAAGGGGCGGATATGTTCCTCCATTTCCGATCTGAGTTCCGGGTGCGTGCAGATACCTATGGCCTCGCTGATGAGTTGTTTTGAAGCATCGCTATCCTTAATTAGGAGGGCTGCACCTGTAGAGGCCAGGGCTTCGGCATTGCGTGTCTGGTGATCTTCAGCCACATTTGGCGATGGCACCAGTATGCAAGCTTTGCCTTTTACGGCAAGTTCTGCGAGTGTGAGGGCACCGGCCCGGGCGATAACCAGATCAGAGGCATCGTAAGCTGTTGACATATCCACTATGAATGCCGATCGAATACCCGGCACCGAAGGCTCATTCGTGTAGAATTTTCCGGTTTGCCAGATCAGTTGTATATCTGCCTCTGCAATGCGCTCCAATCCATTTTCAACGGCCTGATTGATGGTACGCGCTCCCAGACTGCCCCCGGTGATGAAGATGGTTGTCTTCGAGGGATCTAAACCAAGTTTTGCCCGGGCATCGGCCTTGGAGAGCGGATCGCGAAGAAATTCCTCCCGTACCGGATTGCCTGTGAGCTCGATCTTTTCTTTTGGGAAGAAGCGTTCCATACCTTCAAAGGCCACACATATATGATCCACTTTGGAGGCAAGGAGTTTATTTGTGATTCCCGGATAATTGTTTTGTTCCTGAATCAGTGTTGGGATGCCCTTTCGTGAGGCCATAAACAGCAATGGTCCGCTTGCAAAACCTCCCACCCCAACAGCTGCCAGGGGTTTGCGCTGGCGAAGAATGCGGTTTGCGCGAAGCAGGCTGCTGAGGATTTTCAGGGGGAAAAGCGCATTCTTCAGGGTGAGCCTGCGCTGCAGACCGCTGATCCATAGCCCTTCGATCGGGAAACCGGCTTCCGGAACTTTTTGCATTTCCATCTTGCCTTTTGCCCCTACAAACCGGATGTCGATGTCCGGGTATTTCTCTTGCAGTGCCTTGCCAATGGCAATGGCAGGGAATATGTGCCCTCCTGTGCCTCCTCCTGATATTAAAACGCTTCGGTTAGGCTTCTTCATTGGTTTCATATTCATTCTTCTCGCGGCTCACGCTTAAAATGATTCCAAGGGCAATACTTGTGAAGAGCAGGCTCGTACCACCCATGCTCACCAGGGGCATGGGGAGACCGGTAACAGGGAACAAATGCACAGCCACCCCCATATTGATAAAGGCCTGAATTACCAGACTGAATGACAGTCCAATGGCCAGAAAAGCCCCGAAAGCCTTCGGGGTTCGAATAACGATCTGTACAGTTCGCCATAAGAGCAACAGATAGACACTAATGAGAACCACAGCCCCGATCATGCCATATTCCTCAATGATGATGGCAAATATGAAATCGGCGTAGGGTGAGGGCAGAAAATTGCGCTGCGTGCTTTTACCCGGCCCAACTCCGAGTAAGCCTCCTTTGGCTATGGCAATTTTCGCCTGCTGATTTTGATAGGATTCCTCTGTACTTTTTCCCTGAGCAAATTCGATATAATCCTCGATCCGTTCCTTCCAGGTTCCCACCCGCCCTTGTACGTTGAGATTGAGGATGATCACGATCATGAGCGTTAATCCCAAAACGCCGGCACCGCTCAATGCGAGCAGGTAACGCACGGGAATGCGCCCGATGAAGAGCACCAGCAGACAAGTTGCAAAAAGCACACTGGCCGTTGACAGGTCGGCCGGGGCGATCAATCCACAAACAGCTACTATATGCAGTAAAACCGGCAGAAAGGATTTCCTGAAACTTCGGATCTTCTCCTGCTGCTTGGATAGAAACCGGGCTATGTAAAGGAGTATGGCCACTTTGGCCAGATCGGAAGGCTGGAAGGACAAACTGGTTCCCGGAACGTACACCCAACGACTGGCTGCATTGATATTGGCCCCGAACACAAGTGTATAGGCAAGCAGGAGCATGGCAGGGTAAACCAATAATTGTGCAGGTCGCGAATAGAAACGGAAATCGATGAGGTGTACGAGCCACATGATCACCAAACTCACCACGAGAATGGTGATGTGGCGGATCACATAGAACTCCGTATTCCCGCTTTGCTTCACATAACCCAATGTGCCCGTGCTGCTGTAAACGGCCAGGATCCCGAACAGGGAAAGCAATGCCACCACCAGCCAGATCACCGGATCACCTTTGAGATATATGCGCAGTCGTTCCAAAATAGGAATCAAAGATTTTTAACAGCGTGCTTGAATTGGCGGCCGCGATCTTCGTAGTTCTCAAACAGGTCGAAACTCGCGCAAGCCGGCGATAGAAGTACCGTTTCGCCCGGGTTGCCGAGGTTGTAGGCCATCTTCACCGCCTCGTCGATGGATGTGGTGTTGATGATCAGATCGACGTGCTTCGCGAAGGCCTGGTGTAATTTGATGTTGTTCTTCCCCAGACAGATCAGAATGCGCACTTTGTCTGCTACAAGCTTTTCAAGCATTTCGTAGTCATTGCCTTTGTCCACACCTCCTGCGATCCAAATAACCGGGGGATCCATACTCTCCAGAGCGTACCAGGCGGAATTCACGTTGGTGGCCTTTGAGTCGTTGATGAATTGCATGCCTTTCACCTTTGCGACCGGTTCCAGGCGGTGTTCCACATTTTTGAAATCCATGAGGCTTTCGCGGATCACCTCGCTCCGTATCAGGAGCGAATTGGCCACAATGGCAGCGGCCATGGAATTGTAGGTGTTGTGCTTGCCACCAATAGTCAGTTGATCATAGTTCATATCGAATATTGCTTTAGTTGGGTCGAGTTGTACGTGGAATGCCTTTTCATCGGCCCACGCGCCGGGTATGTGCTTTTCAGTCAGGCTGAATGGGATCATCCCGGACCGGGGTTGGTGTTTAACAAGGCCGGCACGGATGCCTGCATCGTCGAGACAATAGATGAAGGAGTCGTTCTCTGTTTGATTTTGTAGAATGCGGAATTTGGAATCCGTATAGGCTTCCATGGTTCCATATCTGTCGAGATGATCCGGGGTTATGTTCAGAAGGATGGCATGATGGATCCGTGTCCGGTACATCGTGTCCAGCTGGAAACTGCTCAGTTCGAGAACAAAATAGTCGTGATCGCCCGCTGCGAGAACCCGTGCGAAACTTTTGCCCACATTGCCCGCCAACCCTACGTCCAAACCCGCGCCTTTCAGCAGGTGATGGGTGAGGAGGGTCGTTGTGGTCTTGCCATTCGTTCCCGTAATACCGATCAGGGTTGCATTGGTGTAACGCGCCGCGAACTCGATCTCTCCGATCACCTCGATACCCGATTCGCGTGCCTCCTGGATCATGGGCAGATCGGGAGGTATGCCCGGGCTCAGGATCCATATGCCTGCCCCAGCCAATCGCCCGGAATCATGTGAACCGCTTTCCCATTCAATCCCGGCGGCATCCAGTTCGTCCCGATAAAGGTCCCTGATTTTCCCGCGATCGGACACCAAAACGTCGAATCCCTTCTGCTTTGCTAGAAGTGCTGCACCTGTTCCGCTTTCACCGGCTCCTATGACCACGAGTTTTTTCGACATTCCTGTTTATCTCATTTTGAAGGTTACGATGGTTAAAACAGCGAGCAGAATACTCACGATCCAGAATCGGGTCACGATCTTGGGCTCCTGGTAGCCGCGTTTCTGATAGTGATGGTGTAAGGGAGACATGAGGAAGATCCGCCTTCCCTCGCCGTACTTGCGCTTGGTGTATTTAAACCAGGCCACCTGCAACACCACACTGAGATTCTCTGCCAGGAAAACCCCGCACAGTATCGGGATCAGAAGTTCCTTGCGGATCATGATCGCAAAAACTGCGATGATCCCGCCCAGGGCCAAACTGCCCGTATCCCCCATGAATACTTGTGCCGGATAGGAGTTGTACCAGAGAAATCCAATACACGCTCCTACGAATGCGGCTCCAAATACCACAAGCTCTCCCTGATATGGAATGAACATGATGTTGAGGTAATCCGAGAAGATGGCATTGCCCGTAATAAAGGCCAGTATGGCCAGGGTGAGTCCCACGATCGCCGATGTCCCCGCTGCCAGCCCGTCGATGCCATCCGTTAAATTGGCGGCATTCGAAACGGCAGTTATTATAAAGATCACCACCAGTACATACACCAGCCATACCCATTCTTGCCGCTTTGCCTCCGGTAGAAAGAAGAGCAATTCCGCATAATCGAATTGATGACTCTTTACAAAAGGTATGGTCGTTACCGTGGATTTGGAATCGATCACATAGGTCGTATCTCCGTTGCTGTTCACGCGCATCTCCGAGGCCTGCGCGATCTGAGCGGCACTGGCTTGTTCATGTTTTACATACTCGCGAACCACTACCTCATCGTTGAAGTACAGGCCCAATCCGATGATCAAGCCCAACCCCACCTGACCCACGATCTTGAATTTGCCTGCAAGTCCCTTTTTATCTTTTCGGAATACTTTTATATAATCATCCAGGAATCCGATCAGCCCGAGCCAAACTGTGGTCACGATCATCAGGATCACGTAAATGTTCCGGAGCCGGGCGAAGAGTAAGGTCGGGATGAGGATCGCAGCAATTATGATCAGGCCGCCCATGGTTGGAGTTCCTTTTTTTGCCGCCTCGCCGGTCAATCCCAGATCACGTATGGTCTCCGAGATCTGCTGTCCGCGCAGTTTCTCAATGAGCCTTCCCCCAAAAAGTAAACTGATGATGAGGGAACCGATCACGGCCAATGCGGCACGGAACGTGATAAATTCAAAAACACCCGCGCCGGGTACTTGAAATTGGTTTTCCAGAAATCGGAACAAGTAGTAAAGCATAGGCGCTATTTCCTGGGATTTGAATATTTGATGAATACTTGCCGGTCATCGAAAGGATGCCGGATTCCTTTGATCTCCTGATACGTCTCGTGGCCCTTACCGGCGATGAGGATGATATCACCCGGGCGGGCCAGTGCAATTGCCGTTTTGATCGCATTTTCCCGATCGTTGATGGTAATTGCCTTACGGCTATACTGTACAGGAACACCCTGTTCCATCTCTTTCAAAATGCTGTCGGGTTCCTCGAAGCGCGGGTTATCGGTGGTTAGGATCACTCTGTCGCTGAGGCGGGCCGCCACCTCTGCCATGATCGGTCTCTTTTCCTTGTCCCGATCACCGCCACAGCCCACGACACAGATCAGTTCCTCGTTTTTACTGCGGATGCCATTGATGGTCTGCAATACGTTCTCCAGTGCATCAGGCGTATGCGCGTAGTCTACGATGGCCGTTACGTTATCCGAATTGCGCAGGTATTCGAATCGGCCCTGTACCGACACCAGCTGGGTCATGGCCGTAATGATGTCATCTTCTTCCTTCCCACAGAGGAAGGCAGTGCCAAATACCGCCAGCAGATTGTATGCATTGAATGCCCCTACCAGTTTGAACCAGGCATCTTTATCGTTCAATCGCAGTTGCATTCCACTGAAGTCGTGTTCCAGGATGCGCGCCCTGAAATCGGCCATGCGCTTCAGCGCAAAACCGTAAACCGGCGCTTTGCAATTCTGAACCATCACGGAGGCGTTCTTATCGTCGCGATTCACCAGGGCGAAGGCCTCCAGTGGTAATTCATCGAACAGGCGCTTCTTCGTATACAGGTAATTCCGGAACGTTCCGTGATAGTCGAGATGGTCGTGTGAGATGTTCGTGAATACAGCCCCTTCCAAATGAAGGCCGGCATGCCGGTTCTGATCGATGGCATGGGAGGATATTTCCATGAAACAGTAGCTGCATCCGGCTTCCACCATTTCCGCCAACATAGCGTGCAGGCGTATGCTGTCCGGAGTGGTATGGGTCGATGGATAAACCTTATCCGCAATGTGGTAGGAGACCGTAGAGAGCAGGCCGCAACGCTCGCCGAGAAGTGTGAATAGCTGGTGCAGCAATGTAGTGACGGTTGTTTTGCCGTTCGTTCCGGTTACCCCGATCACTCTGAGTTTTGTGGAGGGATCATCGTAGAAGGCCGAGGCCATTTGACCCATCACCACCGATGGATTCTCAACTTCCAGATAGATCACTCCGTTTTCTGTCAGGTCCGGTCGTTTTTCACAGAGGATCACATTGGAGCCATTTGCGATGGCCTTCTCGATGAAAAGGTGTCCATCCGTTTGAGTTCCGCGAATGGCAACGAATAGGTTGCAATTCGGCCCTGCCTGTCGGGAGTCCATTGTTATTCCGAAGATCTCCGGATCTGCGCTGTGCTCGTATTTGAGCCCGGGAGGTACTATGGATCGCAGGCGCTTCATGTTCTCGTACTGAGTTGGAGATAGATGGTTTGACCTTTTGCTAATGGAGCCCCCGGCTCGGGAGCTTGTTTCCGCACTTTGCCGTGCCCGGTAAATCGAACTTTATGTCCCTTGTTCTCAAGCAGATACAGGGCGTCTGACAGACCGAAACCGCTGAGATCGGGCATGCGATTGTTGCTGCCAACAACATGAACTTTATACGCAGTGCTGTCCCGTTGTAGCCTTATCCAGTCTGAATTATCCAGATCGGATCCAGGGATTTTGAACTCAAATTCTTTGGCCACCCTTTTCAGATCGGCATACTGCCCGGTCAACATTGCCGGGTACTGCACATCCAAACTATCCGGCAGTCCACTGCGAACGGCCCGGGCATAAACTTTTTGGGCGATCTCCTTGAAAACGGGAACGGCAACTGTAGAGCCGTAATAACTACCCTTGGGTTCGGAGATCAATACAAGTGCCGTGTATTTGGGGTCGTTGGCGGGGAAATAGCCAACGAAACTGGAGTTATACTTATACTCTTCGTACTTGCCGGAATAAGCAATGCGGGCAGTTCCGGTTTTTCCTGCTACGGGGAAGGGTAAGGTGCTGAGACTTCTCGCAGTACCACGCAGCACAACGCCTTCCAGAAATTCGCGTAGGGTTTTTATATCGGACGCATTGCAGATGGAGGAACTCAGTGAAGTGGGTTCGTATTCGGTATGAATACTGCCAAGAGCCCCGATCCCGCGGATCAGATAGGGCTTAACCATGCGCCCGTTGTTCGCTATGGCATTGTAAACCATGGCAACATGCATTGGGGTGAGTTGCATGGAATAGCCAATGGACATGGAAGGAAGCGCAGTTCCCGACCACCCCGGGGATTTTGGATTCAGGATCTCCGGATTCCCGGCCCCGCGTATACCTATATCAATGGCCTTGTCCAGATGCAGGCGATTGAAGATGTCCAGGAACTCGTCCGGATCCTTCTGAAATGCCTTGAAAATGCTCTTGGAGAAACCAACATTGGAGGAGAGCTCGAATATCTGTTGGAAGCTCAGTTTATTGTACCGTCCCGCATCGCTATCCTCAATGATCCGATCGTAAAAGCGCGTTTTCCCCCATTCGATATCAATGGAATCGGAGGGCTTGAGATGGTTCCCGTCCAGCAAGGCAATTGCAGAGAACAATTTGGCTGTACTTCCGGGTTCATACAAGGTTCCAACAGCGTGATTGAACAGTTCGAGATATTCCTCACCCGATCGGGTCAAATTGGCCATGGCCTTGATCTGTCCGGTGGCCGTTTCGAGCAGGATCGCTGTTCCAAATTGCGCATCATAGGTCTGCACCCCGCGCAACAAAGCGGCATGTACAATGTCCTGCAGCTCTACATTGAGGGTCGTGAAAACATCATCGCCGTTCTTTGGTTTTACGGCGAATTCATCGTTCAGAGGTCTGTAACCGCCCGATATCCGCTGAACGAGGATCTTCCCGCTATCACCGGACAGGGCATCGTTAAAGGATGCCTCCAAACCAGCACCTCGTCCGTTCTCGTTCACAAACCCAATGGTTCGGGCCATAATTGGGCCATAGGGCTTCTCTCTTTTGGTGCGCTCCTCTATGATCACCCCACCTTTGTAGCGCCCTTCCCGCATGATCGGCCAGGTGCGCAATTGCTTGACCTGCAGGAAACTAGCATTCCGGGTTATGAGGAAATAGCGATCCCGCTGCCTGAATGCCCGATTGAGGAGGGCCTTGTACTCAGTAGCACTCCGATTGCCAAATGTGTTGCTGAAATTGGCAGCCAGTGCGTTGAGATGGATCGGGAAGGAATCTTTATGGCGATGTGCGATCACATCAAAATCCAGACTGATCTTGTACAAGGGCATGGATGTGGCCAGCAATTCACCCTGATCGGCATAGATGCTGCCGCGAACCGGCGGTATCATCCTGTACTTTACCGTAAGGCTGTCGGAGAGATCTCTCCAGTGTTCGCCTTCCACGAATTGAATGCGACCAATGAAATAGATGATCAGTATTCCGAAAAGGAATAATCCCGAAATGCTCAAAAGCACCCGCCATACTATGTCCTTCCTAATGTTCAAGGTTTTTGTTCAGGTCGATGGGTGGATCAGATAATTCGTGCAGGTCGCGGTCGGACAGTATTCGGGTTATGTCCGACTGTTTGTGCTTGCCAATAACTTCCGACTTCAGTGTGATGTATTCCGAACGGAGTTCCTCCGTTTGTTCGGAGAGTTTCTCCTTGAGGCGCAGTTTCTTTTCGGCACGGTGGGCGTTATAGATGTAGGGGATGGTGAGAACGGTCAGAAAAGCCAGATACCCCATCCATTGGAACATGGACACAGATGTGCTCTCAGATCCCCCGGATCCCTTGCTCTCTCGCTTTGTTTCGATATGTTCGTCGTTTTCGTTCAAATGCGTTCGGCTATGCGCAGTTTGGCACTGCGCGATCTTGGATTGTTTTCCAGTTCATCCGCACCGGCAGTACCCGGTTTGCGATTCAGCGGTTGAAGGGGGCGGATCAGATTGCCATACAGATCCTTTTCTTCCTTGCCTTCGGTGTTCCCTTTCTGAATGAAGTTCTTGACCATGCGGTCTTCCAGACTGTGATAGGTGAGAACGACCAATCGGCCACCGGGTCGGAGTACATCCGGTACCGCTTCGAGAAATTCGCGAAGCGCATTCATCTCACCATTCACTTCAATACGCAGGGCTTGAAATACCTGTGCAAGACCCTTGTTGTGTTGATTCCGCTCGAGGAATGGAGTTGCGATCTCCTTCAGTTGATTCGTGCTCTCGAGAGCCTGAATTCCTCGTTGTTCAACGATCGCTGCTGCTAAGCGTCGGGCCTTCCGGAACTCGCCATATTCCCTGAAGATGCGTTCCAATTCCGCTGCGGAGTATTTGTTGAGAATATCCATGGCCGATTTTTCCGACTGTGCGTCCATGCGCATGTCGAGAGCGGCATCGTATCGGAAGGAGAATCCGCGTTCGGCAGTGTCGAATTGGTGGGATGAAACTCCCAGGTCAGCCAGGATCCCATCGAGGGGTAGGAGATCGAAATATTTCAGAAAGTTCTTGAAATATTGAAAATTATGATGAACAAAAATCAGCCTGTCGTCGTCTGGAACGTTGCGTATGGCTTCTTCGTCCCGGTCAAAGGCGATCAGTTTACCCGTTGTGAGCAGCTTTAATATAGCCCTGGAATGCCCGCCGCCTCCGAACGTGACATCCATGTATCGCCCTTCCGGCTTAATGGCCAGACCTTCCAGGCATTCCCGGAGCATTACCGGTATATGATACTCAGTTGTCATCACCATCCGGTCGTTTTTTAGGTGACATGACCTCTTCGGCCAAGGATGAGAACTCGTCCGGGTCAATTTCCATTTGTTCGTCGTAGTTCTTTCTCGACCAGATCTCGATCTTGTTGCCATAGGCGTAGAACACAACCTCTGCTTCCAGTTCGGCATATTCGGCAAGCTTTTTCGGGATCAGTATACGCGAGGCATTATCCAGACCGATCTCCGTTGCCCCGCTGTTGAAAAGGCGCATGAAACGGCGGTCCTGACGGTTGAATTCGTTGAGTCCGGCCAGTTTTTGTGTTTCGTCGAGCCAGTCCTGACGGGTAAATAGTGTAAGACATTTATCGAAACCGCGATTGATCACCAGTGCCTTCTCCTGGTCCTGAGGAAGTTGCCGCTTGAGGGCAGACGGGAGGATCACACGACCCTTGTCGTCCAGTTTACACGAATATTCCCCGATATACTGCGGCATGGAGCTCTAAAGCTGTTTTAGCAAGACCCTGTAGGCCTTTTTTGGCTATCGGGATGTAAAATTAGAGAACAATCTCCCACTTTCTCCCATATTCTCCCACCTTATTTCAAAAGAAATTTCCACATAAACGTTAATTCCTTGAAAATGAGCCATGTGAAAGGTGGAGCCTAGGTGGGGGATGAAAACAAAGAACCACACATCAGCCCATGGCGGTTTGCTGTGTATGTAGGACGAGATCCATTAAATTCGCCGCTGATGCACGAAGTGGAAAAGGAAAGGTGGCTGGTGGTTTATGTATCGTCCCGACAGGAAAAGAAAGTTGCCAGGATACTTACAGACCGAGGTGTAGAGCATTATCTGCCCATGGCGCGCAAGCTCAGGCAATGGAGCGACCGCAAGAAATGGGTCGATTTTCCGCTGTTCAACGGGTATTTGTTTGTACGACCTGATCCGGCTCAGTTTGAGTGGATCCCGGGTGTACCGGGAGTGGTCAATTATCTGCGTTTCAGCGGAAAGCCGGCAGTTGTCACCGAAAAGGAGATCGAGATCATCCGCAGTATTGAATCGGCAGGGTACTATGCGGAAAGTTTGCTCACCCCGGAAGATTTTGACAGGGGCGACACGGTGTGCGTACTGCACGGTCCCTTGAAGGGACAAAAAGGACAGCTGCTCCGAAAGAACAATGAGCAGATATTCCTGGTATCGTTCGATACCTTAGGTCAAAGTTTGAAGGTAAATATACCCTACGAATTACTCGGTAAAGCGGTGGAGCAGGAGTAGCGCTAAACGGCGAAACTCTCGCCACAACCACAGGTCCTGGTGGCGTTCGGATTGATGAAATTGAAGCCATTTCCGTTCAAGCCATCGGAGAAATCGAGTTCTGTTCCACACAAATAGAGGAAGCTCTTCATATCGCATACGATCTTTTCCCCATTCGATTCGAAAACCTGATCCCCTTCGCGGCTCTCGTTGTCGAAATCCAATTTATAGCTCAAACCGCTGCATCCCCCGCCAACAACCGATACACGCAGAAAGTATTCTTTACTGAGACCTTCCTCGGAGCGAAGCTCCTGCAGTTTGTGTAGAGCTGTATCTGTTACTGTGATCATATCTCGTAGGGGATTAAGCCAGTTCTTCCAGACCTTGTTTCTTGCGGTAGTCGTTGATCGCAGATTTAATGGCATCTTCGGCAAGTACGGAACAGTGGATCTTCACCGGAGGAAGGGCCAATTCTTCCACAATGTCCATATTGTCGATCTGCATAGCTTCGTCGATCGACTTACCTTTGAGCCATTCAGTGGCCAGGGACGACGATGCGATAGCCGATCCGCAACCAAACGTTTTGAATTTAGCATCCTCAATGAGGCCGGTTTCTTCGTTCACAGCGATCTGCAGACGCATTACATCGCCACATTCAGGAGCACCCACCAATCCGGTGCCAACATTCCTGGCTGACTTGTCGAGGGTGCCGATATTTCTCGGGTTGTGATAGTGGTCGTTAACTTTTTCTGAGTAGGCCATATTCGTATTTTATTAATTGTGTTCCTTTATAGTATGAGTGTTCAGGTTATTAATGTTCCTGCCATTCAACAGTTTTGAGATCGATACCCTCCTTGAACATTTCCCAGAGTGGACTCATCTCCCGCAATCGTTGAACGGCACTTCGCACATGTTCTATGGTATAATCGATCTCTTCTTCTGTAGTATATCTGCTCAAACCGAAACGGAGTGACGAATGAGCCAGCTCATCGTCCAAACCGAGGTTTTTCAGCACATAGCTTGGTTCCAGAGAAGCTGAGGTACATGCAGATCCGGACGAAACGGCGATGTCCTTCACACCCATCATCAAACCCTCCCCTTCAATATACTTGAAAGAGATATTGGTAACATGAGGCAGGCGGTGTTGCCGATTGCCATTTACGTATGTCTCTTCAATTTTGAGCAGTTCCGTTTCCAATTTGTCGCGCAGGGCGGATAGACGTGCCGCTTCCGAGTTCATTTCCTCTGCACACAGAGCACATGCTTTACCAAAGCCCACGATACCGGGAACATTGAGTGTACCCGAGCGCATACCGCGTTCGTGCCCACCGCCATCCATTTGTGCCGTAACCTTGATGCGCGGGTTCTTGCGTCGCACATAAAGTGCTCCGATCCCTTTGGGTCCGTACATTTTGTGTCCGGTGAACGACATCAGGTCAATAAAATCCGCATTCACGTCGATGGGTACCTTACCTACGGCCTGGGTGGCATCCGTATGAAATACCACATTGTGTTTGCGCGCAAGCGCCCCGATCTCGCGAATGGGTTGTATAACCCCGATCTCATTATTGGCATACATCACCGAAATAAGCACCGTTTCAGGCGTAATTGCCGCCTCAAGTTCATTCAGGTCGATCAAACC
The DNA here is from genome assembly GCA_020635435.1 of Flavobacteriales bacterium. Taxonomy (GTDB): domain Bacteria; phylum Bacteroidota; class Bacteroidia; order NS11-12g; family UBA9320; genus VMDK01. Next base: position 144,343 of record JACJZU010000001.1, on the reverse strand, counting down.
ATCTTCGGCCGGACTCAGGTAGGTGACCTTTCCGCCCAACTTCTCCAAATGCCGGCACGCATCGATAACGGCTTTATGCTCCGTGTTCACTGTAATGATGTGATTGCCTTTCGAGGCATACATCTCAAAAACACCTTTGATGGCAAGATTGTCGGATTCAGTGGCACCGGAAGTGAAGATGATCTCCTTGGAAGTGGCTCCAATGAGTGCCGCTACCTGTTCACGGGCATAATCCACAGCCTCTTCAGCCTCCCAACCAAATTTGTGATTTCTGCTGGCAGCATTGCCGAAATGTTCTGTGAAATAGGGTAACATCGCCTCCAAAACGCGCGGATCCATCGCCGTGGTAGCACTGTTATCTAAATAAATCGGAAGTTTGAGCATAATTTTTATTTAGATTAATTCTAACTGCAAATATAAACAACAGGTTTTCGAAAAAGTTGGCGAAAAAATAATCTCTTTCGGGCTTCCCGGGGGAATGCACAGAGGCGCATTGAGTGCATTATGATTAAATTTGGCGCGCCTGTAGCAATGATCGATCGAATAGAACATTTGGGTATTGCCGTGCACGATCGGCAACGTTCGGAGGAATTGTTCAAGCGTTTGCTTGGTCGGGAGGCATACAAAGAAGAGGCCGTAGAACGTGAAGGGGTGCGCACGGTATTTTTTCAGGTAGGAGAAAGCAAGTTGGAATTGCTCGAGTCTACAAATGATGAGAGTCCGATCGCAAGATATTTGACTAAGAATCGCGAAGGGATTCATCATATTGCACTTGCTGTGACAGATCTCGAAGCTGAGATCCAACGACTGAAATTGGAAGGGTTCGAGTTCATCAGCGATGAGCCTAAGCCCGGGGCGGATGGCAAGATGATCGTGTTCATTCATCCGCGTTCGGCCAATGGTATTTTGGTGGAGCTTTGTGCCGATATGGATCCGAAACATCCGAACACTTCTTCAACCAAATAGCAAACCCATGATCAAGATCAACCAAATAACCAAGTTCATTATTGGCGCTTTGGCGCTGTTGATCCTCGGTTGGATCTTATGGCAGGTGAGGCAGATCGGTGTCTATTTTGGCATATCGGTGGTTTTAGCTCTTATGGGCCGCCCCTTGATGCTCTTGCTCAACCGCGTGAAGATCGCCGACCGCCATTTGCCCAATTGGTTGAAGGCCCTTCTGGTAATGATCACGTTCATCGGACTTATCAGTCTGCTGTTCCGCATTTTCATACCAATTCTGAATAGTCAGATCGCCATCATCACCTCGCTCGATGTTGAGAAGTTGCTCATCGCCTTCGAAGAGCCGCTTCATCGTTTGGAGCGCTGGGCGGATGAGATGAATATTCAGGGAATTGACGAAGAAACGATCCGATTGCAGATCGCCAATAGTTTCAATGTGAGTATTCTCGGCGATTTCGCCAGTCGCATCGTGAGTGGACTCGGTGATGTGCTGGTAGGTGTTTTCAGTGTTTTGTTCATAACATTCTTTCTGCTGAAGGAGCGGGACATCACCAATAATATTGTGGATGCACTCACTCCCGATAAGTACTTGCCCAGTATCCGTCGGATCATCACCGATACCAAGAATCTGCTTTCCCGCTATTTCATTGGCATTGCACTGCAGGTTAGTATAATTACCACGATCGTGAGCGTCGGCCTCACCATAGTGGGTATTCCGAATGCCCTTCTGATCGGTTTGATCGCAGGCGTGATCAACATCATTCCTTATTTGGGACCGATCATTGGAGGCGTGATCGGAGTTACGCTGGGTCTGCTATCCAATGTGCATCTCGACCTCGAAACGGAATTGTTCCCGCTGTTGGTTAAAACCCTGCTCGTTTTTGCCACTGCGCAGTTAACCGATAATCTCGTTCTTCAACCCGTGATCTTCTCCAAGAGCGTGAAGGCACATCCGCTGGAGATCTTCATCGTGATCATGATCGCCGGCACGCTGGCGGGGATCGGCGGTATGATCCTGGCTATTCCGGTGTATTCATTCCTTCGGATCGTGGCCCGCGAATTCTTTCAGGGGTACAAAGTGGTTCAGGGTCTCACCAAGGATCTCTGACGCCACATCACATTTCTCATTCCAGCGGAATATTCAGATTTCGATCGGCCCGTAACAAGGCTGCATTGAATTCACCGAACATGCGTTCAAAAAGGACCCGGTCGTCGTAATCATAACCGGTGGATCGGTACGGTGTAAATGCCGGTAGCGGTTCCTGCACACTATTCATGTCGAAGCTATACAGGAAAAGTCCGCTGCGCGAATCATTATTGTCTGCCAAAAAGAAGCGCCCAATGCGGGCAATGAAGAAGGAACCGCCCTCCGCTACAGGTTCGTCTGAGTTCAGTAATGTGGCATCACCGGTCTCCAGGAATTGTGCAAGTTGACCGGACATCAGATAGGCCTTTCTCGAGAAGGTGTACATACTATCTGCAATTCGGATCTGTTCCTCCACCGGAAGATGTTGTGGTTTTCGATTGTTCTTGGGATTTTGAGTATCGCTTTCGGTAAGTACGATCACGAGAACCCCATCTTTCAACTTCGACATCTGATCGATCGCTCCGGAATAATCGGGTCTGCCGATCTCCAGTTCGTTCAACCGCAGCCTCAACCCGAACTGAAGCAAGTCTCCCTTGGGTTTGATTATGCCGTTCGAACTATTGGAGCGCAGGAATTCCTGATAATTGATCTGCAGATCAACACCTTTGGAAACTTGAAAACTCAGACCGGCTTTTATGCCATAATCCAGTCGATAGGGAAGTGGCACAGAGCGCACCGACAATCCGGAGGTTTTGGAACCATCCAGTACTTTTTCCTCGTGCATTAATATGTATGAGGGTATGAATCCGAGGTTGAGGGCGGTTTTACTGTTACCTCCCAATGGGCGCAACCACTCGAGGATGCACTCGGCACTATGGAAAAGATGTGTTTCGGCGCGTTCGTCCTGATAGAATCTGTTCTGCCCGTATGCCAGAGCACAACTGAACAGGTCCTTTCTTGCTTGTGCCTCGAGAAAAGTGGCAAATCCCACAGAGCTTCGACTTGAAAATGAGTCTGCCATGTTACCCAGCACCGTTCCAATGTTAAAGTTGGGCTGAACACCATAATTCCAGCTGATCTGCTGGGCTTTGGAGTGCATACCCGCAAACAGGAATGCAAGTGTGGCGAAACGTATGAGCCCCTTGTAACAGCGATGCACCTTTGCCAAAGAACTATAAGTCGAACCGAATGCCCTGCGCCAGAGGCATTTCCCTCCCATAATTGATCGTATTGGTTTGTCGGCGCATATAGCCTTTCCATGCATCAGACCCGGATTCCCTGCCACCTCCGGTTTCCTTCTCTCCCCCGAATGCTCCGCCGATCTCTGCACCGCTGGTTCCGATGTTCACATTGGCTATACCGCAATCCGAACCGGCACCTGCCAGGAACTGCTCCGCCTCGAGGAGATCGTCTGTGAATATTGCCGAACTAAGTCCCTGAGGAACATCGTTCTGCATGGCAATGGCCTCATCGAGGTTTTTATATTTCATCAAATAGAGGATCGGTGCAAAGGTTTCCTGCTGAACGATGGAATAATGATTCATCGCTTCTACAATAGCCGGTTTCACGTAGCATCCGCCCGGATGATCCGGTCCTTCGAGCGTTTCTCCTCCAAACAGGATGCGTCCACCTTCATCTTCTGCCCGATGCAGGGCATCTTTGAACTGCTCCACCGCATGACGGTCGATCAGTGGCCCCATCTGATTGTGTTCATCCAGAGGATCGCCTATGCGCAATTGTTCGTAGACCCGCGTGAGTCGATTGCGGAAATGGTCGTAGATCTCCTCGTGCACGATCACCCTTCGCGTAGATGTGCAGCGTTGTCCGGCAGTTCCGATCGCTCCGAAAACAACGGCGCGAACCGCATTTTCGAGATTGGCCTTGTTGCTGATTATCAAGGCATTATTGCCTCCCAGTTCCAGTATAGCGCGCCCCAGGCGATTTCCCACCAACTGGCCTACACGTCGTCCCATTCCGGTACTGCCGGTGGCAGAGATGAGCGGGATACGACTATCCTTGGCCATCATTTCACCAATTCTCGAATCACCCATGATCAGGTTGAAGATTCCCTCAGGCAGATCATTGTCGATCAATATTTCTTTCAGTATCTCGTGGCAGGCAATTGCCGAGAGCGGGGCTTTTTCGGAAGGTTTCCATATTACCACATCGCCACAAACAGCCGCGATCATGGCATTCCAAGCCCAAACTGCCACCGGAAAATTGAAGGCACTGATCACACCCACAATTCCAAGGGGATGCCATTGCTCCATCATGCGGTGGTTTGGTCTTTCGGATTGAATGGTGAGACCATACAGTTGCCGGGAGAGGCCCACTGCAAAGTCGCAGATGTCGATCATCTCCTGAACTTCGCCAAGTCCCTCCTGCAAGCTCTTGCCCATCTCATAACTTACCAAGGCCCCGAGTTCCCGCTTGCGAATGCGTAGTCGATTGCCAAAACGGCGAATGATATCTCCGCGCTGAGGTGCCGGAACAGCCCGCCAATGCATAAACGCACTTGTTGCAACACGTATCACATGCTCATATTCCGTTTCGGTAGCGAGCACTACGTCTGCGATCTTCGAACCATCAACGGGCGTGTATACCCCCACAACCTCAGATCCGAGTGGTGTGACCCACTGTCTACCCGTGCAAATACTCTCATTCAGAGTTTTAACACCCAACCCGGAGATCAGTTTTGCCATTTTTTCGTTCATCGGCATCAAAGGTACTCTTTGCCGAAGGCATTATCAATGTGCGTTAAAGCTTGACAAAAGAAGGGCAATGTGCATATCTGAAATCGAAATTGCGATGCAGGCTTACGTAATTTGCCCATGAAAAGTCTATGGATATCCTCAGGTCGTTTGCGACGCTCGTCCTTTCTGCACTACTTCTTTTCCCTGCTTGTTCCGGGAAGAAGGAGAATACCTCTGCAGCGGCAGAGGTTATCGATTCAACTGCCACACCCGCCACATTTACATCCGTTTCGGGCGCTAATGAAGAGTCGACCTATGAGCAATCGGCTCAAAATGAGGAATTTGCAGCACCACTTACCGGTGAAATATCTCTTTCCGGTACTTTTGCTGAACTGCGGAATAACCACTTTCACGGGGGGCTTGACATACGCACACAAGGTCGACAGGGTTTACCCGTTTTGGCTGCTGCTTCGGGTTATGTAGCTCGGGTGAAGGTTAGTGCCTGGGGTTACGGCAAGGCGCTTTATCTTCAACATTCGAATGGGAAGCAAACGGTTTATGGGCATTTGCAATCCTATGCAGGCACAATCCAGGATGCTGTTATTGCCCAGCATTACAAGCAGGAGTCTTTCGAGATGGATTGGTACCCGGCGGCCGGTCAGATCCGCGTAAAACAGGGCGATACCATAGCATGGAGCGGAAATACGGGAGGCTCAGGCGGCCCCCACCTCCATTTCGAAGTGCGCGATGCGGCCAGCAGTGAACCACTGAATCCGTTGCAGTACGGCATTCACGTGAAGGACACGATCGCTCCCTATCTGCGTTCGCTGTACCTGTATCAGATCGACCGGGATTTCAGGAAACTACACGGATATTACCCTTATATATCCTACGGTTCCGATCCGGACAGCATCGTACTTGAGCCGGGGACCTATGGGTTGGGGATCCGTTGGGTGGATTATTTCACCGACAGGATGTCCAAGCTTGGGGTGAATTACGCCCGACTCACGCTAAACGGACAGTTGCTATTCGAACAGGAGCTGGAGCGCTTCAGCTTCGATCAGGGGCGTCAGATCAACGTGCATATCGATTATGCCTTGAACCAGGCACGAGGTATCAAGGTTGTGAAACTCTTTAAGGATGAGGGGAATAAACTCAAGATATACAAGGCAGTTGGCGACGGATTCCTGAATTTGAAAGCAGGGGAAAGGCATGAACTGCTTCTGAAGATCTGGGATCTGGCCGGGAATGAAAGCAGTATGCGTTTCGTGATCAGGTCCGGTGATAAAGGACCACTGTTCAAGAAACCCACGATCTCGTACGCCAGAGACACAGTATATGTAGATGCCTCGCGTGGCCTTCAGCGCAATGGAAGCTTCTATTCGCTGAACATACCCGGAGGAAGTTTGATCTATAATACAGCCATGGGTTTACAGGAACTCGCTCAGCCCACTGCGGGTGTGAGCAACATGTTGCGCGTGCATTACGATCTGGTTCCACTGCAAACTTCTTACACACTGGCCTTGTTACCCAACAAAGACTTTTCAGGGAACAAGCAACAATTGGTAATGATGCAATACGATCCAAAAACGCGAACATCCAATTGTGTTGGTGGGAAATGGAATGGCAAATACGTCGAAGCTTCTCTGAAGAATTTTGGAAGTTATTACCTCAAGGTGGACAGTGTGGCACCTGTGATCCGAAAGGAACGGGTGGGACGGTCCATGCGATTCCGGGTGAGCGATAACCTGAGTGGTGTTGACGACTTCAGGTTGGAAGTTGACGGCAAATGGGTATTGCTGGAATATGAGCCTAAAGCATCCTTATTGAGTGGGAATTTGCCCTCCGGTTATGGGGCAGGACAGCATACACTCAAATTAACTCTGAAGGATGCAGCCGGAAATAAAGCAACGTATAATCAAACATTCACAATACAATAGAATTATGTTACAAGCAGGTGATCAGGTTCCCGTTTTTACAACGCATGACCAGAACGGTAAAGAGATCTCATCGGCCGAATGGGCCAACAAGAAAGTTGTTCTGTATTTCTATCCGAAGGATGATACGCCAGGCTGCACCAAGGAAGCGTGCAATTTGAGAGACAACCATCACATACTCCGCAATGCAGGATATACCGTTTACGGGATGAGTCCGGACAGCGCAGCGAAACACACCAAATTCATTCAGAAATACGAATTGCCCTTCGATCTGTTGGTAGATGAAGATCATTCCATTGCCGAGCAATTCGGCGTTTGGGTTGAAAAGAGCATGTACGGCCGCAAGTATATGGGCATTGCACGTGTCACCTTCCTGATCGAGAATGGCTCAATCGTGGAGGTGATCGATAAAGTGCAGGTGGACGACCACGCCGCACAGATCGTTCGTTCCTGATCCGAAGTCATCTGAAAGAGCCGGCTCTGGCTGCCGGATGGCATTGGTGGGGGACGAATCTTAGTCTACCCAATCGGCTATGAAGATATTGGTATGTCTCGTCCCGCCGTTATTGCGGTTCGATGAGAACACCAGTTTCTTACCATCGTAGGAGAACATTGGAAAGGCGTTGAACTCACTTTCGGTGGTTATTTGTTCCAGCCCTGTGCCGTCTTCATTGATCATGAAGAGGTTGAAACCAAAACCGCGTTCGCTGGCGTGATTACTGGAGAAGATAATGCGCTTGCCGTCCGGATGATAAAACGGAGCCCAATTGGCCTTGCCCAGATTGGTGATCTGTTTCAGGTCCGATCCATCAATATTGCAGGTATAGATCTCCATATTGGTTGGAGCCACGAGGCCCTGTGCGAGCAAGTCCTTGTATTCTTTGATCTCCTCGGCGGTTTTAGGTCGGGAAGAGCGGAAAACCAATTTTGAGCCGTCGGGAGAGAAAAATGCACCTCCGTCGTACCCCAGTTGATTTGTGATCTGTTTTACATCCGACCCATCCAGATTCATGGTATACAATTCGAGATCACCGCTACGTGTAGAAGTGAATACGATCTTATCTCCTTTTGGTGAAACTGTTGCTTCGGCGTCGTAACCCTCTTCACTGGTAAGTCGCGAAATGATGTTGCCGTCGAGATCGGCCGTGAAGATGTCGTATCCGGCATAAACAGGCCATAGGTATTTACCGCCCGGGACATATTCCGGCACAGGAGGACAAGCGCTGTCGGCCAAATGTGTTGAGGCATATACGATGTGCTTTCCATCGGGCAGGAAATAACTGCATGTGGTTCGCCCAAAGGAAGTGCTGAGCATTTTGGGTTCAAGGGTATCCTTCTCGGCTTCCGAAATGTTGAATGTGAAGATCTGATCGCATTTTACACCCCATTTTTCGTAATCACTCTGGAAAACAAGTTGGGTATTGTCGAATGAGAAATAGGCCTCAGCATTATTGCCGCCGTGCGTAAGCTGGTGCACATTCATGAGGTGTTTCTCTCCGGTACCCCGATGATCTACGAGTGTATCGCCTGTTACCTGATCGGTCTCATGGTTTTTTCCACTGCCGGATCCTTTGCATCCCAATGTACCAATAGCGAAAGCAGCAGCGAGAATTGCAATTATGCGTGAGTTTTTCATATCGGCCGCGAATATAGCATGGCCAATTGTTTTACTCAGAGGTTCTTGATCCGGAATCGAAGCATTCCACTCGTTGATGAGAATTTTCTGAATTCCAGATACTCCAGAGCATAGTATCGTTGGTTTATATCCTGCAGTACATAAACGGCATTCGGCCGGGTTATGTAGCTGCTGCTCAATTCGTCCCAGCTTCGCCATTTGCTCCCCATGATGTTCACGTGGGATTGCAGTGAAATACGATCGAGGTCGAAATAATTGAGATCATCGAATGGCACGTCTTCAATCGAGCCACACATCGTTGTGTAGCGGTTCGTGAGCACTCCTTCTGAAATTCCGGTGCGTTCGGTGATGTCGATGGAATAGGGACTTTTTGAATACAGGGTGTCGTGAAACGGCGTAATACAAAGGTCCCAGGTTCTTCGCGGAGGTTCGGCTGTTACAACGGAACCTTTACCTTGAAAACTTACATAGCTGTAGTTGTAATCCTTGTTTTTCGGCACAAAGACCGTATGGTTGTTCTCATTGTCGAGATCGGCGAATTGTACGAAATAGTGGTTGTCGGAAAAGCCGTGGATCTTGAATTTTCGCATGCCAAGTGCTTTGCCGTTTCCATCGAATCCAAGGTGCACAATGTAAACATGTTCGAAGGATTGGGGATTCTCATAATTGAAATCTCCCCAAACACCGATTGCCGATCTATTGGGATCACCGCCCGGATCATCGTATTTCCAATTGTAATCAAAGGGCCGGTACTTTTTACTGAATTCAACCTGACCAGTGTTGTACACACCCATTCCACGGGCATTGTTCAATAGAATGTTGAAGGCTCCTGCCCGGCAATCAAAGGCCAGATCCCAGTCGCTGATATTATTGAAGCCTACGATCCGGTTGGTACTGAGGTTGTAATATACCTGCCCGCGATTGAGCAGCTCGGTCTCTATCTCGATGATCTGAGGTTCTATTGGGGCAACCTTCGATTCCTTCTGAAAACATGAACTGAGAAAAAGCGTCGAACCAAGAATGATCGTCGCAATAGTTGCCATGCTCAAACCTCGTCTTCTCATTCTACAGATTGTATTGAAGGCTCATCCAAACACGTCGTCCGAAGTCGATATTGACCGGGACTTTTTTGTTGAACTCCTCATTGCTGAAACGATCGATGGGCAAATATCCGCCTGAAACGCGTTGTACATCCAACAAATTCTTCAGACCGAAAGACAATAATAGGCCCGAACCTTTGAATTCTTTGGCCACGCTGAGATCCCACACCGAATAGGCACTGAGTTGATAGTCCTCCAGTTCCTCATCGGTATTCAATCTCAACTCATTTCGGGAGGAATTCCATTTCATGAAGGACGCCAGGGTCCAGCCTGATGCGTCCCAGGAATACATCGCACTCATCGCAATTTCCTGAGAGAAATAGTAATTGTCGATGGCATCGGGGAATTGGTTGATACCCGTATTGGTCAAGCCGAAATTCCCGGACCAATTCCCGAATTCCAACTCGAGATCTATACCTTGTGTCATGATCCGACTGTTGCGCGTATTGCGGAAGGAATAGGTTCTTGAGGGATAATCGATCAGTATGAGCTGAATGCCATTGCTCGTATTGAGCCACATCATGTTGCTGTTGAACCGCACATGCTTGCTGTTGATGGAGAGGAGCGTATTCAGATGGCTGTAGGTTTCGGATGCGAGATTGCGGTTTCCTTTAATGTTCAGTTCAGGATCCTCGTAAGTGAAGAACAACTCGTTGAACGTTGGAATGCGGTACGCATGGCTGTACGAAACCCTGAAGGAGGTGTTCCGGTTCATGAAATAGGTGCTCTTCAGTTCAAACGCCGGAGGGGTTCGAAATCCGTTACTGCGCGATAAACGCAAACCGGAAAGGAGCATGAAGGTAGGGTTGACCTGGTAGGTCACCTGTCCAAATCCTGAAAAAATCGCACTTCTCGACTTAAGTGCCTCACCGCTTCGCTCCCGGTCGCGCTGATGTGTGTAGGTCATCCCCACCAGGTAATTGGTGCGCAGTTCGCGGTTGTTCCTGCGCATGGTCAAACTCGACCAATACTGGTCATAGTGCAGGTTGTCGCCCGTTTCTTCTGCCAAACTTATGCGCTGTTGTTCCGTGTCCAGTATCTTTTCGAACCGATCGATGCGCTGCCAAAAGGAAGTATAGTTGTGTTGGAAGGAGAGTCTGTGATACTTACTCAGTTTCCCATTCAAACTTATCCCACCGGCGAAGATCTCTTGATTGATATCCCGGTCGGTTACACGCGTGGTGCCCTGAAAGGGATAGGCATGATCCTTCATGAGGCTGTTGAGGTAGTTCACACTTACATCGGCGTACAATTTGGGCAGGATGAGGTATCGGTATTCGCTTCCAACGGTGAATTTGCGAACCGGTTTCCACTCATATACACGTCCGCTATCTGCCCCTTGATCTCCGTAATGGAAGTAACGACCAGCCCTCAAGGCTAAATGATGTCTGGGCCTGTTCACTTTGATCTCCCCATTGAAGTTATACTCACCTGCAGCAGAGCTGATCCCATTCAAATGCAGATCCACAACCTCGTGATCCGGATTTCGGGAAACTACATTGATCACTGCCAACACGGCATTTGAGCCATGTATAACGCTCGAGGCTCCATAGAGGATCTCGACACGATCCACATTCACCAGGAGCAGGTTGGAAAGATCGATCTGATCGATGGATGCCTGCCAATACGGTTGGCCATTCAGCAGAATACGCACATTTCTCCTGCCCGTTTGCATGAAATCGAAATTGTATCCTTCTGCCCCCAAATAATAGGAAGCGCAATACAAATGATACCGTAAAAGATCATTGAGCGTTTGCGCATTCAGCAGCGTGATCTGTCGGCGATCGATCACTTTGATGAAGTGAAAATTGGCGTTGGCCCGAACTGCTTCCGAGTAAAGATCCGTTTGGGTTGAAAAGTATGTACTATCAACAGCCGGGCCGGGCATTTGCCCGTAAACAGGGGAAACACGTCCAACCAATGCCAGTACGGCCAATATGCATATCAATCGGACCCGATCCAAAGTTGTTCAAATTTACGTCGAATGGAATACGTTCAATTCCTCAGGACTTCAATCATTTGTCATTTGATCTCATGTACTTCGGGAGTGTTCAGCAGGGAATTGCGTTTCAAGCGCACGTATAAAAAGGCAAAAAGGAATTGAACCCCGATAACCGTGGCAATAGAACCGGCTATGGAAGCATTGAGCAAAGTTGCCAGATAGTAGCCCAGTATGGTTGCGGTTATACCAAATGCGACGGACAAATAAAGCATTTGCTTCAATGCCCGGCTGAGTAAGTAGGCCGTAGCAGGAGGTCCGGCCAGGAAAGCGATCACGAGTATGGCGCCAACTGATTCAAACGAGACAACCGTAGTAAGCGACACCCCGCCCAGCAGGGCGAATTGCCAGAGAGCAACAGGTATTCCCACTCCGGCCGCAAAGGCCGGATCAAAACTGCCTAATTTGAGGTAGCGGTAGGAGATCCTCACGAAGGCTGTGACCATGAGCATATTCAATAACAGGATCCAAAATTGCCTGGGTAGGCTGAGACCCGGGATTATCTCGATCAGTTCAAGCGGTACATAGGCGATCTCTCCGTACAGCACACATTCCTGATCCAGATCGACGTTTGGGCCCAACAACGAGATCAGTATAACTCCTAAAGCAAACAGGAAGGTGTAGGAAATACCGATCGAGGCATCGATCTGCAGGCGAACCTTCCGATTGAAGAATTGAATGAATAGAGTGGCCAAAAGTCCCGTAAGAGCGGCACCCGCAAGTACCGGGAATCCGGTTTTATTGTGGGTAAGGAAATAGGCGATAACAATACCGGGTAACACCGCATGTGAGATGGCATCGCCAAACATCACCATTCTTCGGAGCACTAAAAAGCAGCCCAACAGCGACGAACTTGTGGCCACCAGAGCAGCGGTTCCTATGATCCATAATTCGTTCATCACGGCATTTCCGTTATTTCAGGGATCTCATTGTCGTGCGGGTCGGTTGAGGGAAAACCAAGTTCTGCCAGCAATTCCGATTCGATCTCCGGGGTGATGATATGCTCAATGCCCTCTGCATCTTCGTGCACATGATCGGGTTTTAGGTGCATGAAACGGGAAAGGTACAGCTCCCATAACCGATGTTTTCGAACAATGCGCAATGCCTCGATCTTACCATCGGAACTGGGGAACCATCCGCCCTGGGACCTGTTCATACTGCCACTACGTTTGAGGAGCAAGAGTCCGAAGCGTACCTTGAGCTGATTGATCCCCGTATTCTTCGAAACCATGGCAACGCTGTATCCCGCTTGAGTTGTGAAACCATCGCTGAGGTAGTAGAAGGATTTGAGGATATTCTCCGAGAGTATTTTCCACGCATTTTGTCTTCGTCGGATCAAACGCCGCATGACTCCGTGCTTCCGCCCGAGAAATGCACTCCCCAACGCGAAGAAGGTGAGGAACATCACGATCCATGGCCCGGTAGGAAGTCCGGTGGAAGTATAGGAGCTGGCCGAGCCCATTAGCGCAGATATCACGCTGAACGCCATGGAGAGAAGCACGATTTTCCGCAGATCATTGGTCCAGAATCGCGCTGCGGCCGGGGGAGCGATCAAGAGGGCCGACATGAGCACTACGCCCACAGCTTGTACACCGAGTGCTACAGTTAGAACTGTAGCCGAGGAGAGCACACTGCGAAGAATACGAATGGGAAATCCGGATGAACCGGCATAATCCGGGTCGAAAACCAGCATCGTCAACCCCCGAAAGAGAACGATCACTGTGGAGGAGATCAGGAGAAATGCCAGCACGAGAATCAGAACGTCGGTTCGGGTCATGCTCGCAGCTCGTCCAAATATAAATTGGTCCAAACCACTCTGACTGCCGTACCCACCTTGCTGAATCATCGTTAAGAGCAGTATTCCAAAGCCAAAAAATACGCTCAGCACCAGTGCAATGACCGTATCTTCCTTCAACTTACTTCCGGAACTGATCCGATCCACGAAGTAAGTGGATAACCAGCCCGAAGCCACCGCCCCGATCAACAGGAACAAGGGATCTTTCTCGTGGGCGAACAGGAAGGAAATGCAAATTCCGGGTAAAATGGAATGGGCGATCACGTCGCCGATGAGTGATTGTTTGCGCAAGAATGTAAATGATCCGACCAGACCCGACAAGGCAGCCAATAGAAAAACACCGGCAAAAACGATCTGCACATTGGGCTCTTCAAGCCGGAAGAATTCGATCAAATGGGTGAACCGATTCATTTATGCCGCATTGGAAAGGACTTTTCACGGAGCAGAGCCGCTATTTTACTCATTGAAGTGAGTTGACCTCCATAGGCATCGCGGAGCATTTCTTCCTGAAAAACTTCCTCCAGCGGAGCACTAGCAACCAATCGGGTATTCATTAACACCAACCAATCGAAATACTCCGAGGCCGTGTATAGATCGTGATGAACCACTACGATGGTCTTTCCGCTTGCCTGCATTTGCTTGAGAAGGTCGATTATGGCATGTTCCGAAGCGGCATCAACCCCTACAAGAGGCTCATCCATGAGGTAAAGGTCGGCCTGTTGTGCCAACGCCCGGGCCAGAAAAACGCGTTGTTGCTGCCCCCCACTTAATTGGGATATCTGTCGGTTTGCAAAGGCCAACATCCCAACTTTTTCCAAACTGTCTGCAACGATTTCCTTATCCTCGGAGCGCAGTTTCCGGAAAAGTCCCAAATGCGGGTAGCGGCCCATGGTAACTACATCCAGCACACTGGCGGGGAAATCCCAATCGACCGACTGTCTTTGCGGAACATAGGAAACCCGTTTTCGAACGGCATCGAGGGGTTTGTTGAAAAGTCGGGCATAGCCCGAATTGGGTTCCACTACACCCATGATACTTTTCAAAAGGGTCGATTTCCCGGATCCGTTGGGCCCCATGATCCCCACAATACTTCCGGCAGGTAGCGTGAAATCGATATTCCAAATGGCCGGTTTGCGGTCGTAAACAACCGTTAAGTTGTGGGTTTCAAGTACCGGATTTTCAACTTCTTTGATCATTGAAGCGCTCCAACAATTTGATTGATGTTGTGTTCGATCATTCCCTTGTATGTGCCTGCCTTACTTTGGGTATCGCCCAATGCATCGGAATAGAGTTCGCCTCCGATGCGCACCACGTGCCCCTTGCGCATGCAACCTTCCACCACCGAGCGCAATGCTTTAGGGGAAACGGAATTTTCTATGAAAATGGCCTTTACCCTGTGTTCTGCCAGGTAGTTCACCAATTCGGTAACATCTCTCAATCCCGCTTCTGCCAATGTGGAAACACCCACAAGCGAGCGAACCTCGAAATTGTAGGCCTGACCGAAATAACTGAAGGCGTCGTGACTCGTTACCAATATTCGGGCACTGTCCGGCAAGGATCCGATGCTTTCCCGACACCAAATATCCAAGGCGGTGAGTTCATTCAAATACAACAAACCACGTTCGCGGATCTCGGCTTCGGCAAAGGGATAACGCGATCTCAAATAGCGTATCAATTCTTCCGTTGCCATGATCTGTCTGCGTACATCGAGCCATATGTGCGGGTCGTAGATATGCCCGCTGCTGTCCAGCAGGCGGAGGCGTCGTTTGTCCAGACTTTCCGCAAAGGCGAAGGCCTTACCTGAACCCGACAGCCTATTGAGGATCTCAGCCATTTTCCCTTCCAGGTGCAAACCGTTGTACACGATCAGATCGGCACTGCTCAGTTGCTCAACATCGCCCTGTGTTGCTTTGTAAAGATGTGGATCAACTCCAGGCCCCATGAGCGATCGCACTTCGAAAGTATCCGGAAGTATGTTGCTCAGTACATCGCCCAAAATACTTGTGGTGGCCAGCACACGGATGCGCGAGCCATTTCGCTCCTCCCCGGCACATCCGCCAAGAAGTAACACCAGTACTAATAGGCAAGTGAAACAAAAATTGTTATACTTATCTAACACGCAACAAATATACTGAAACTGCGAGTTATGGGGCAAAAAAAATGGAGCCCGCTCCCGCAGGCTCCATGATGTCGTAAAACCAATTAAAACTTGTCGTAGAAAACTATTCTGACTAATAGTCGAATTGAAAACGGCTTTGGTTGTCTAAAAGTTTCGCAGAAATATCAGAGAATTGTCATTCTGTACATGAATGCTTGTTTTCAGCGTTCTTTGCCTGTGCATTCGATAAAAATGGGGGTAGATCGATCGGTTCAATTCAGTTTTCCGTTGTACAGCGTGTTGTTACCAATTGTTGCATTGCTCTTTATAGGTTCATTTTCGGTCGCAAATGCACAAACGGAGGATTCCATACCAATCTACAATACCGACAGCCTTCAGATCCGTTATGGCATGAAGCTCTACGCTAGCGTGGAAGAATTGCGCGACTCTGTTTTTCCGGCGTTGAAAACCAGAAAATTTGAGCCCTTAACGGCATTTATCCTAAATGCTCCCATACTTCAGGATCAGTTCGATACGATGGATCTGGGTTACTTGCAGCGTTTGGCGACGATCAAGGCCGAGTATGTTTCAGCCAATCTGAGAAAACAGCACCGCATCCTGCTGAAGGAGGCGAAGGCTAATGGATATAATCTGAGATTAATGACCCTGGCTGATTCCAGAGTGCGCTTTTCCTCACACAACGGGATCGCAGTTGCCGATGTGACCTATTATTGCCGCTACAACAAACACCGCTTTTACATCAGTTTCCTGGCCATACAGGTAATGGGGCACTGGTTCTTGTCCGATCAACTCCGGATCAGGCAAAGCTGATCGCTTTCAGGTATTGAGATTCTTGCGGATCACCACATATTCTTCTCCATTTCGAAGAACCAGAATCTCTTCGTCTTCATAGATCTTCACCACATGCTTCTGCGTCTCCTGAACCGGGGTCTCCGAAGTTAATTCCGCACTGTTCTGAGTAGGTGTGTTTTGGTTGAATAGTACGTACTGACTCAGCAGTAAAGAGAGAAACAAGACCAATGCGAGATAGATTCCTTTCATGTGATCGCTTAGTTGTTCAATGAACGCATCGATGGCGTCGTTATTTCATACTTTTTTTAAACTGATGGCGATTCAAGGGGCTCAAAGTGAATTGAACGCGCCGGGTGCTGTCAGCCAGATGAAGTATTTGCGCATCGGATACAAAGCCCGTGGAAAGTGTCAATAGTCCGAATCGATCGGATTCGACGATTTTCCCTGTCCTTGCCAGCCTCAGTTTGCTGCGTCCGGACCAGTATTTAACCTTTTTGAATCGGACAACAAGTAGGTCTTCTTCCATGGAGAATTTGCCTTTGTACTTGCTGATCATCACGCCTTTGTCGGCTCTCAGGGGGTCATATTCTTTAACCAGCAATCTGGCTCTTGAATGTTTCAAAATGAGGTAGAGATCGGGATACCGAATAAAAGGTCGGGAATGAGAAGCAAACGGAAGGGGCGTAGCCATCTGTCCGCCTGTAAAATTTCCTTCCGGAATTGTGCTGGAAAAGCTTTGGGCAAAGCCGTTGCTCCCGGCCGTTAGGAAGTATAAGGCAAGAACAAGGATTTTCGGAATAATGGCAACGTTTCGCAACTTTTTCAGCTTTCGATGCAAGTTAATGAAGATCTAACCAGGAATTGAAGGGAGTTGACGTCGTGCGCGATTCTGTTCAGGAACGGACAAAAAAAAACTCCCACGACCGATCGCGGGAGTTTGAGTTAAATTGGGAATGAATTATTTACTGAATACCCAATCGCTTGTCGCGTTGGTATGGCAACCTGCACACATTCCGTTCATCAGGTTCGCTCCTCGGAGAGCTACTCCTGCCGTGTCCTTGGCGATCTTTCCATCGGCGCCGAGAATGAACCATTCCCAGCCGTCGTTCGCCGAGTTGAACCCGGCACCGCGTTTCACCATGGCAGTGATCACGTTATAGGTTGAATCGTTCGCCGAATGTTTAACGATAACGGTCCCTTTGGGGTAAACTCCGTTCACAGGTGCCTGTCCGTCCTTGAAGTAAATTTTGCGAATAACTGTACTGTCGTTACCTCCATGAGCAGCTCCCATAGCAGGGTCAATGCCCTGTTTTTCGGCATCGAGCGACCAATTCGCGAAATCGGCAAAGGTGTTGTCGTCGGCTACAAATTCCTGTTCGGTAGGAGTAGGGTCGTTGTCTTCCTCATCATCCTTACAGGATTGTAAAAAATTGATACTTGTGAAAGCCACAAGCAGTAAAAAGGGTAGATGTTTTTTTTTCATGTCGCTTAACAATTAATTAACGATCCGGTAAAAGTAAAGGAAACAGCCTGAAATCCCTGAGATCTTGTCTCAATAGGGATCGGAAAGATCTATAACTGTGCATTATAAAGGAAATTGGGTGGTAGGTGGGTGGATTGATTGCGGATATGGAATTGTAACTATGCACTAAAAAAATAATGCGCATTCATCTCATTGCAATTGGCGGGGCCGTGATGCATAATCTGGCGCTGGAATTGAAATTCAGGGGACACGACGTAAGTGGGTCGGATGATGATATTTTCGAACCTTCGCGAACCCGTTTAGCCGCCAGTGGCCTTCTTCCCAATGAGATGGGTTGGCACCCGGATCGCATTGATGGCGAACTGGATCTCATCATTCTGGGTATGCACGCCCGGGAGGATAATCCGGAATTGCAGCGCGCGTTGGAACTGGGGATCCCGGTTATGTCCTTTCCGGAATTCATAGCGAGCAGAAGTGCAGAGAAGAAGCGGATCGTGGTGTGCGGTAGCCATGGGAAAACGACAACTACTGCCATGATCATGCATGTGCTGCGTGCTTTGAATAAGCAGTTCGATTATCTGGTAGGATCCAAATTGGAAGGTTTTGATCGCATGGTTCAATTAACGGATGCACCGTTGATCGTGATCGAGGGGGATGAGTATTTGAGTTCCACGTTGGATCCTCGTCCGAAATTCCTCTGGTACGATCCCGACATAGCCATCATCACGGGGATCGCCTGGGATCATGTGAATGTATTCCCCACCTATGACTTGTATGTGAAGCAATTCGATCAACTTATCCGTACAATGAGGCCGGAATCCCGACTGATCTATTTCAATGCGGATCCCGATCTGAGGGATATTGTTGAACATGGAGCATGTATCAAGGAGGAGTACAAGGGTTTGGAATCTGCTGTAATCGGCAATGCCCGTTATGTGCTTCACAACGGTGAACAATATCCCATGCAGTTATTCGGCCAGCACAACTTCCAGAACATGGATGCTGCCGTACGAGCCTTGCAGGCCATAGGTGTGCCTATTGAGCAAAGCCTGGAGGCACTTGGAGGCTTTGGTGGTACTGCACGCAGAATGGAATTGGTACGGGAGGAGCCTGGTTTTTTCGTATACCGAGATTTCGCTCATTCACCATCTAAGGTTCGGGCGAGCGTTGCGGCCATTCGTGAGGGATATCCGGAGCACCACATTCTGGCTGTGCTCGAACTGCACACTTTCAGCAGTTTGAGCAAAGATTTTCTACCCTTGTATTCCGATACCATGTCGGATGCAGACGAAGCTTTGGTGTTCTACTCACCGGAAAACCTGGTGAAAAAGAGGCGACTCCCGTTTGCTCCGGCCGATGTGGAGTCGGCATTCGGAGAAGTGGATGTATTCACGGATATACAATTACTTGAAGACCGATTGCGTGCATTCAATGCTCGTCCCGCTGTTTGTTTATTGATGAGCTCGGGCAGTTTCGAAGGGGCCGATCTAACGTCGGTAGTAGGATCCGCTCACCGAGCTTGACTTAAGTGCATCGAGAATGGCCGTTTTGAGCTCATCGAGATTCTGATTGTGCAGGGCACTGATGAAGACCACCGGTTCCTTCCGCCTGGCGATCCACATCCTTCTGAAATCCGAGATCTCGTATAGTGCCTGATCCTCAAATATGTCGTCTGAAGTAGGGTTGGGGTTGTATTGGTCGATCTTATTGAAAACGATGATCCGGGGGGTGTCGGCTGCTCCGATCTCCTGAAGTGTCTCATCCACGACCTGCATTTGTTCTTCGAAGCCCGGATGGGAGATATCCACCACATGAAGGAGCAGATCGGCCTCCTTGATCTCATCGAGGGTGGATTTAAAGCTCTCGATCAGCTGGTGTGGCAATTTTCGGATAAAACCCACTGTATCGGAGAAAAGCATGATCGCAGGGGCTGATGAAGGGTCGCGATCGTCTTGCCAAACCACTTTGCGGACCGTAGAGTCAAGTGTTGCAAAAAGCTTGTTCTCTGCCAGTACCTCGGTCTTGCAAAGGCGGTTCATGAGCGATGATTTACCCACATTGGTATAGCCCACCAAAGCCACTCGTACTTCGTTCGTCCGACTTTTACGCTGCGTAACGCTTTGCCGGTCGATCTCCTCGAGTTTGGTTTTAAGCCGACTGATCTTATCGCGGATCACGCGGCGGTCTGTTTCGATCTCCTTCTCCCCGGGTCCGCGCATTCCGATTCCCCCTCGCTGTTTCTCAAGGTGCGTCCACATTCTAGTAAGCCGGGGAAGGAGGTACTGACTCTGTGCCAGGTCAACCTGAGTTTTGGCCCGGGTAGTTCGTGCATTTCGGGCGAAAATATCCAGAATTAGGGCAGAGCGGTCGATGATGCGGCAGCTCAGTGAATTTTCGAGATTCCGGATCTGAGATGGGCTAAGTTCATCGTCGAAAATGGCGAGATCGATCTCCTTATCGCGGATATAATCCCCGATCTCCGCTAATTTTCCCGTACCCACATATGTTTTGGGATTGGGGACCGACATGCGTTGCACGAAAGTTTTGACGACCTCAGCTCCTGCCGTTGTTGCCAGGAAAGCAAGCTCATCCAGGTATTCAGTGGTTTTAACCCGATCCTGCAATTGCAATTCCACCGCAACCAGAACTGCCTTCTCTACCCTAACTTCGTTCTTTATCTGAAACACCCTGTGGATTTGATTTGCAATATTCCTGATATTTCTTTGTTTATCGACATACAACGCCTCGCCATATTTTCATGAGACTCTGCATTTTTCTGATCTTCACCCTGCACACGATAATGCCGAGTGCCCAGGAAATGGAGTGGTCTAATCCGCGAAAGCTGAAAGGGAATGCCATTTTCTCCTACGTGATCGGGGAGGGGGAACAAGGGATCTATCTGTTGCGCTACCGAAATCGTTTCTTTTCGAGGCAAGTGATCCTTGAACGCTATCGGGAGCATCTCGGTTTTGCTGAGGCGAGATCTTTCAAGTTGAGCAGATCCCGCCTGGTTCGGGCAGCGATGATCAACAACCGGATACACTTATTCTTCAGTACCTACGATCGCGAGTATGCCCGTAATTACCTTTCGGTGCGCAGTTACGACGAAAACCTTCAGGAATGGGGTAAAGCCACAGTACTTTGCTCAAGTCCACAGACCGATTATTACGACCGGGGAGATTTTCGGGTTGAATTGAGCAATTACGGTACCGAGGTATTGGTCGCAAACAGCCTGAAGAATGGTGAAGCCCGAGACCTTGTGCTGCGCACGTTTTCCGCTGAAAATTGGAATGAGCGGGATAGCATTACTCTGGACATTTCGGCTAGCGGGCTTACAAATCGCGTGGGGCAGATCGAGTTCGATAACGGGAAGGACATTTACGTACTGCATGAATGGCGTTCGCGCAGCAACCGTAGATCGTGGACCGATCATTCGAGATACACGCTTTACCATGTGAATCCGGCCGAAGGCCGAAGGCAGGCCGTTGTTCTCGGCGATAGCAACATCTTCATCCAACAGCCCAGGATAGCCATCGACCGTACACATAACCGTGCCTTGATCACCGCACTCTACTCCGAGGTCAATCCTCTTACATTCAACGGCTTTTACCATCTGGTATACGATCCGGTATCGGGGGCTTCAAGCTACGCACGCACAGAAATGGATGAAGAGCTGAAGCGCACACTCATCACCGACAAGGGAAAGCGACCCGAGGAAGAGTTGGAGGATATGGCGATTCTGAAAGTAATCCCGAATCTCGATGGCGGAGTGACCATCGTATCGGAAATGGCTTCGATCACTTCCGAGGAGGATATTGTGAATGTGAATGGGGTCCCACAGGCCATGTCCAGGAACATCTACAATTTTGGAGACGTTTTGGTGCTATCGCTTGATTCGTTATTTCATCTGAGGTGGAATTACGTGATAAACAAGAATCAAAGTTCGATGAACGATGGTGGTTACTACAGTTCGGTGGTGGTGGCCCATACCCGTTCGCACTTATACGTTATCTACAACGACCAAATGCGCAACAATGGAGATGTGTTTCAGTATACCATCGATAACCAGGGCCGGGTGAACTACAAGATCCTGTTGCGCAGCAATGAGGACTATGTTTCCGTGATTCCCGGAGAGGCCAGTCAGATCGGTTACAATAAGCTATTATTGCCGGTGAACAAAGACCGCAGGTTTGCACTCCTAAAACTCACATACCCCAATTGATACAGTACTTAAGAACCGGAGGATTTCAAGCCCTGATCGCGGGTTGGCTCATGATCATCTCAGCCAAGTTCCTGTGGTTTGTTCAATTTGGACGATCGTCCTTTCCCGATGGCGTTCAGTTGAACACGCTCTTCGGTTCAATGAGTTTTTCTCCTGTCCTGGCTATTGTTCTGGTCGTCCCTTTGCTCATTGCACAGGCTTTCTGGCTTAACGGTATCATTCGCCGCGAGGCATACTTTGAACGAAATAACTTGCTGGTATTTTTCGGTTTCCTGCTTGCAAATCTCATGAGTCTGCACCAGCTTACCGATCTGGCTCCACTCTTGTTTCTCACAGCTCTTTTGTATGTCTTACATCGTCTGTTGATCCTCACCGATGAGGACATCGGCCTGGTTCGTGTCTTCCTCGATTGCGGAACAGTTTACGCTTTGGCACTTTTGGTATATCCCCGGGGAATCATTTTTTTTCCACTGCTGCTGTTTGCGTTCGGTCAGTTCACGCTATTCGATTTCAACCGTTTCCTGCTTGTCCTGCTAAGTATATTGATGGTTTTATCCGCAGCGGTCATGCTGTCCTACATCATCAACGGATATTGGTACTTGAACGCGAAGTCCTTCATGCAACCGCTCTCCTCCGGCATCGCAGCTGATCCCGCGTTCAAAGGGTTGTTGGTACTCGTGATCTCCATACTGCTCTTTTTGCCATTCCTGTCCAGGGTCGTTGGGCAAAGTCAGATCCGGCAGCGTCGTCTCGTGCGTTTGTTCTGGCTCATTCCGATATTCTGCGTGCCTTTGTTTCTTTTGGAGGGGGGGATCCGCGACACACAGTTCATGGCCCTTCCGATAGCCCTGAGCTGGGCATTGGTGGTATACAGAACCAGGTTGACGCTGTACGGGAATTTGGTTCTTCTCTGTCTGATATGGGCATTACTGGTAATTCAGTGGTCTGTTTTTTAATGCTTTATTGACCTGTACACCTTTAGCTGCTATGTTTGTGGCACAAATTATAATCCGATGATCGACGAATCTATTACTCCGATTTTAGAACAGTTGAAAGAAGGTTCTGAGAAGGCCATCGCTCACATGAATCAAGAATTTCAAAAGCTTCGAGCCGGCAAGGCCACCCCGAGCATGATGGAAGGTGTGAGTGTGGAATATTATGGTTCCATTGTTCCATTGAGTCAGGTTTCCAATATTTCAACTCCCGATGCCCGAACCATTTGGATACAGCCCTGGGAAAAGAAATTGATCGGGGATATTGAGCGCTCCATCATTAATAGCAATCTGGGCTATAACCCGATGAACGACGGGGAGCGGATCATCATCAGCATTCCACCGCTAACCGAGGAGCGAAGGAAACAATTGGTGAAGAGTGTTAAAGGTGAGGGGGAGAATGGCAAGATCAGTTTGCGAAATGTGCGGCGCGATGCCATGGAGCAGATCAAGAAGGCCAAGAAGGATGGATTATCGGAAGATCTCGCCAAGGATGCCGAGGATGAAGTTCAAAAGATCATCGATTCCTTTTCCAAGAAGATCGACGAGCTGGTTGTTCTGAAAGAGAAAGAGATAATGACCATCTGATCCGGTATCACTGGTTCAGATGCTCGGTCGAGTTGGCCCGGACGATTTCAAATAATTGGTCGCGTTTGTGCTCGAGTTCGTACAGACAGAGGTTCGTGTGCGGGAATTCATCCATGCGCTCGAGCGGAGTACCGGTAAGCAAACAAAGGAAACTTCGCATTGCACGTCCGTGTGAACAGATCAGAATGATCTCCTCTTCTTTTTTCTCCATGATCAGGTTCAGCCCCTTCTGCTGTCTTAGAAACATTTCCATAGGACTTTCGCCATCGGCGATCACTTGATCAAAATTTCCCATTCTCCAGGCCTTCACGATACGCATATACTCGGCATGGCGTTCGGGTGTTGTTTTCAATCCTTCGAATGAACCCCAGTTGATCTCATTCAATTCTTCGAGGATCTCATGATTAAAGCCTCTGTCCAAAAAGGGATGCACACTTTGCTGCGTTCTGCGAAGCGCGCTTGTGTAGATGGTATCGAATGGCACATGACCATAGCTTCTGTGGAAGAGTTCGGCCTGTTTCCAACCGGTTTCATTCAGCTCCGAATCGATCCCCGAACCCTGAATGATACCGAGTTTGTTGAAATCTGTTTGTCCATGACGGATGAGAAATATGCGTTTCTTTGTGCTCATTCCTTATGATCGACCACAAAAATATCAAGATCGAAGACCTCAACCGCCTTTTGCAGGGTACAATGTCGGGGCATTTAGAGATGGAAGTAACGGAATTGGGCCCGGATTATCTCGATATGCGAATGCCCGTCAACGCGAAAACGATCCAACCCTATGGTGTGTTAAACGGTGGTGCCAGCATGGCTTTGGCCGAGAGTGCGGCCAGTTTGGGCGGTAATTTGATAACCCGGGGCGAGCGACAATGTGTTGGACTGGAGATCAACGGGAATCACGTGAGGGCAGTACGCTCGGGATCGGTAACCGGACGAGCAAAGGCCATACACGTTGGTAAGCGCACCCAGATCTGGGAGATCACGATCCGCGATGATGACGGAAATTTGGTGTGCATTTCCCGGATGACCCTGGCGGTATTGGATGTGAAAAGTTGATGAACGGTCGGTTGAACTCAATAACGACATTGAATGCGGAGAATTACCTGATCTACCGCCGGCCGCTATCGGAGGAGGTACAGTATTTTGCATTAGGCGATCCCCATGAGTTCTCTCCCGGTCGTTTCAAAGAGGAACACTGTGTGTTGGTAGGCGATCATTCCGGAAGGCATATCAAGGTCTATCCGATCATTGAGCAGATGGTGTTGGATCCCGGATCATTGTCTCTAACCGAGACCGACCGAAAGGCACGGCCCGGGCTGGAACGAGACTTTTGGGCTTTGGACTGGTGGGAAGAATATGCCGCCCTTGTGAAAAAGGCGGTTCATGTAATACGCGGTACAAGTTTGGAGAAGGTGGTGTTATCGGCTTCCTATGATGTAGAAAGTACTCGCGATCCAATAGATGTGTTCAGGGATCTGTTGAGTAAACACGGCGATGCGCATTGTTTCATCATGCAGATCGATGGAGTTGGCATGTGGTTGGGTGCCAGTCCGGAGCAATTATTTGTGCGGAAAAAGGAAGAGGTTGAACTCATGGCACTGGCGGGAACAAGACCGGGAGGAACTAATGACAGCTGGGGTGCTAAGGAGATCGATGAACAGAATGTGGTGGTTCGCGACATGGTGGAAGTGTTGGAAAGATGCGGATATGGCCATATCCAAGTCTCGGAACGCGAAAGCCGAAGAAGCGGTGCAATGGAGCACATTTGTACGTACATCCGCGCCACGGAGAAGTATCCTGATTCGTGGATGAAGTTGTTGCGTGCGTTACATCCATCTCCGGCACTGATGGGGTATCCGCGTGAAATGGCACGCCATTTTCTGATCGCGAATGAGTTGGTGGATCGTTCCTTCTTTACCGGGTTCTTTGGAGTGCATTCAGGTGATATAACGGAGCTTGCCGTGATGATACGTTGCGCCCGATACCGCGATGGCGTTTACACGCTATTCGCGGGTGCCGGGATCAATCGGGATTCGGTGCCCGACCGAGAGGTTCGCGAATTGGAGGCGAAGTTTAACCTGATGCAGGAAGTTATTCCCAGTTTGCGAAGTTGAAGCCCAGGTGAAACTGGGCAAACCAACCCTGAAGGGAGGTTTCAGGACCTTCTCGCAGCAATTCGTTCGCAATCCAGCGCTTCTTGCTGAGATCGAATTGATATCCACCTGTGGTTCCGAAAGTGAAGTTCTTCAGGTTCAGATCTATCTCACCGCTTAAACTGAAATTGAAGGCGGGATTTACATACTCGGAGACCTTTTCGTAGCCCAGAAATCCTTCTTCCGGTTTTAGATCGCGACTGTTGTCGTGTTCAACGATCCTCAGGCGGAGTTGTGAAAAACCAAATCCAAAACCGGGCATCAGATCCAACAAGGTACTGCCCGGCGTGAGATTGAATGCCGTGAAATTGTTGAAGAAAAATCCGCCTAACTCATACTTGTAACTGCGATCCAGTAATGCGTTGTCGATATTTCGCTGTTGTTTCAGAATCGATCCGATACTGAGGTTGGATTGAATGATATCGTAGCGTTCGTTCGTGGTTACAATTTCTACCCCGATCATAGTGAGTTGATCTTTAAAGGCAGTGGCTAAATTGAGATAGTTGTTGAGCTTGCCCAGATCCAGATTTAACGCGCCGGCATAGGCCAGAAACTTATTCCGCGGTTCGCGCTCAGGTTCAATGCTGTTCGTATCCTCCTCTGATACAAAACGGTATGGATACGTTTTACTGGGGGTGGTGGTATTCAGGTAGATGTAATCGAAATAATCCTGTAAAACCGAATAGAGATTTGAATCCCCGGGCAGATCGTAAAGCATGACCCGGTTGGAAGGAATGGTTTCGAAAAGGGAGTCAATGGAGGATTGAATGGATGCCCAAACGTCTTCTTCATACGTGTCGTCCGAGTAGAGTATACCGAAGGTCATCACCTGCTTGCCAAGTCCGAGTTCCTGCGACTCTTCGATCCGGCTTGCCAGACTTCGGAATTCGTACCAATTGCAGGAGGTTTGTTCTTGTGCAGATTTGGCGGAATGACACCGTCCAAATTGACCGAAGAAATTCCCGTTGCGACTCAGGAATTCTTCCCGAAACCGATTGTACATGTATTTTTCGCGGTAAACGAATTGATGCGTGGAATTGTCGTTCTCATAGGTTTTCCAGGTCTGCATATCTGCGAATCCCTTCAGAATTTTGGCAAAGACCGGATAAGCTTCACCCAGATAGTCCCGCCAGAGCATAGGATGCGCATCAAAATTCTTCCGAATGCGCTCCAGTGTGTTGATGGCCGAGTAGGAATTGAATCGGTCGTAATCGTCGTTCTTTCCATCTACTGCTTTGTCGGTGTATTTCACGAGGCTTTTCAGACTTTCTACATCCAGGGCAATACTATCGTGGGCTTCACCTACTTTGGGCAATTGTAAACTCAGCACTTTAGTGGCACTGTATACCCCTCTTTCCAGATCGATTCCCACCACGTGTATACGATCTTCTGGTTTCAGGGCTTTGTTGAATTTGCGCAGTGCCTCGTATGCCCGCGTGTACTCACCGAAAGAATAGGCCTTGAGCACTTCGTAGAGCATGGAATCTCCGGTATTGATGTATTGATCGATCAACCAACCACTTGCATATCCGTATTCGATCATCACATTGCGAACTCCGGCATGCTGGTACAGGTATTTGATCTGCTTCACCCAGAGTTGGCTATTACTTTCGAGGTAGCTGTGGTTCTCCCCGGTGATGAAAACGCGGTAATTCCGGACCGACTCATCGAGCAGGTCGAGGCCGAGCAATGTGTCGCTTGCCATGTGGATCGTGTCTTGCCTGGGGTTGGTGGCCTTGGCCTCATAGCATAGGAGAATAAGGCTGAGTAAGGCGAGAAGATCTAATTTCAAGGTTCGGATCATTGTTGCTTATCAGGTTACGAACTTAGTGCGGTTGCGAGAAGTTCCATGTACATTTCGTCGGGGATCTCCACGGCTCCGAACTGCTTCAAATGCGGATTGAGGTATTGCGTATCCAAGAGCTGAAATTCATGTTCGATCAAGGTGCGGATGAGGTGTACGAGGCAGAGTTTCGATGCATTTTGCTTGCGGAAGAACATGCTTTCCCCAAAATAGGCCTTACCCATTACAACGCCGTACAAACCGCCGGCGAGTTCCCCTTCATGCCAAGCCTCAAAACTCACGGCCAAACCCTTTGTATGCAGCAGGGTGTACAGTTCCACGATCTCATCGCTGATCCAGGTACTGTCCCGGTCGGCACAACCGCGGATCACCCCTTCAAAATCTGCATTGATGGTAAGTTCATAGACTCCGCGGTCATATTCTTTCCGGAGATTTCGGGGTATGTGATAGGAATCCAGCGGTATGATCCCCCGCATTTCCGGTCGATGCCAGTAGATCGCATTTCCCTCTTCCGGATGAGCCATTGGGAAGTAGCCACTGGCATAGGCCGAGATCAGATCTTCAATTTCTATTTTGTGCTTGACCGTCAAAATCTCAATTACATGAATCCACAGATACGCAGGAAAAATGCGACATAGAACAGGAGCAGCAACATACCTTCCCATTTGGATATCTTCTTGTCCTGTGCCAAAAGGTAGAAAAAGAAAGCGGCGATCAATAAAAAGACAAGGCCGATCTCCTGCATAAGTGGTGGAACGACAACCGGATTGATGATCGATGCAATGCCTGCAACGGCAAGTGCATTGAAAATGCATGAACCCAGGATGTTCCCGATAGCGATCTCGGCATGTCCGGAACGGACCGCGCTAATGCTCACAAACAATTCGGGAAATGTGGTTCCGAGGGAGAGGGCGGTAACACTGATCAATTCCTCACTGATGCTGAATTGATGAGCAATGTCGACGATCGATTCGATCGTGTACTCTGCACCGAAATAGATCCCCACTGCAGAGAGAACCAGGATCACATAGTCCTTTGGGCCGTGTTTACTGCGCACTTCCTCGATCTCGGCCTGATCGGTGAGCACCGGCATTTCGCCGGGTTTTTCAGAGGTAAAAAGGTGCAGTTGATAAATGGCAAAACCCGCGAGAAGCAGAATGCCTTCAATGAGACTCAGCGATCCATCCCACATGAAATAGGCGAGCAACATGGCTGAACCCAGCATAAAATGCAGATCTATGAAAATATATTCCTCTCCGAGAAAAATGCTGCGGGTTGAGATGATCGTGATCAATCCCAATATGAGGAACATATTGGAAACATTGGCGCCGAGGATGTTGCCCGTTACGATCTCCGTTGAGCCTTTCGTAGCGGCTAAAATGGCACTGATCAGTTCAGGTAACGAGGTTCCGAGGGCAACAATAACCACACCCACCATCAGTGGCGACAAGCGCAGGGCGTGCCCCATGCGTTCGGCGGAACGCGTGAAGTAGCGCGCTGCAACGAGTAAAACGGCCAAACCGATAAAAAACAGGAACCAGGGTAACACGCCTCGAAGATACTACATCGGCACCATCACCTCTGTCCGATTTTGGTCTGCAGTTACGACATTTGCCCAGTGTATATGCACAACCCGGTCTTACTTCTCAGTGTGGAGATCCTCTCTGTAGTGCTCAATCTGGCCTTCCTGTATTTCCTGATCCGGCAGCGCCGGGTCTGTTGGATATATGGTATCTGGGCATCGGTACTCAGTATTTTTCTCATGTATGCCAATGCCCTTTTTTCGGAAGCCCTGTTGTATTTATTCTATGTCGTCATGGGTGTTTACGGATATATAAATTGGGGGGAAGATGCGCATCACCGCCTGCGAATTCGGGAATGGTCCCCGGTTACGCATCTCTACGCGTTGTTTTTGGGGATTTTGATCCTTCTCGGAATGGGGACTTTTTTCGATCGGGAAACTGAAGCAGACTATCCCTATCATGATGCATTTTCAACCGCCTTCAGCCTGATCGCGACATATATGGAAACCAGAAAGATCCTTTCCGGTTGGATCTATTGGATAATTTTGAATTTATTCACAGCCTGGCTGTATTTCAAGAAGGACATGCTCTGGTATGCCGGTCTGATGTTGATCTATGGTGTATTTTCCCTGATGGGATATTTAAAGTGGAGGAAAGAATGGAATATGCAGAAGTAGGATTTTCAGCTCGTCATGCTTCGATACAGGAAATAATCGAAGCAATGCGGAGTATATGGAATAAAGGGCAAGATATTATGGAGGGTTGTGAAGACGTAGGATTTACGACTCGTCCATCTGAAAATACCTGGAGTCCTGCTGAAGAGTTCAGCCATACACTCCGATCGGCGGCTGCTTTAACGAGTGCATTGAAAGGAGGACCGCAACCACTTCGATCCTTGCCTCGGCCCAAACGGGAACCCATTACATACGCGGGAGTTGCAGAATGGTACACTCGAGAACTTGAAGGGCTCAAGAAGCGGAATCCGCCAAACCCCTTTGGTCCTCGTGAAATAAAGGAGACTGATGCATCGGCCATGCGCGATCACTGGAATGCAACGCAGCAGAAATTTGAAAGCCGCCTTGGCCTTTTCGAGGAAGCGGATCTCAACAGCTCATACATACCACATCCGCTATTGGGTGCCATGTATCTGCGAGAGATGCTCTATTTCACGATTCTTCATTCCATGCATCATTTGCGGAGTATAGAACGAAAAATGCAGTCAATTAAGAGCTAGATCACCACATTCACGATGCGGCCGGGCACTACGATAACCTTTCGGGGTTGTTTGCCGTCGAGCCATTTAAGAACCGTTTCGTGAGCCAGAACTGCCTTTTCTATCTCGTCGGGGGTGGTGTCGAGCGGGAATTCCATTTGAGCTCTGGTTTTGCCGTTTATGGAAATAGGGTAGACCTTGGAGTCTTCAGTGAGATATTGTTCATTGAATTCCGGCCACGATTCATCCAAAACGGAATTTTGATGCCCCATTCTCGACCATAATTCCTCGGAAATATGCGGTGCAAAAGGTGCGAGCAGCAGAATGAACTGTTCGAGAATTTCACGGTCACGGCATTTCAGTTCTATCAATTCATTCAAACAGATCATGAATGTACTCACTGCTGTATTGAAGGAATATTTCTCAATATCCTCCGTGATCTTTCGAATGCATTTGTGAAGGCTTTTCAGTGCTTCCTTCCCGGGCTGTGCTTCGGATATCTGAGCATCTCCGTTTGCGTCGATCACATGTTTCCATAGCTTGCGCAGAAAACGGTACACCCCATCAATGCCGTGGGTGTTCCACGGTTTTGAATCCTCCAGCGGACCGAGGAACATCTCGTAGAGCCTAAGGGCATCGGCGCCATAATCCTCACATACATCATCGGGGTTTACCACATTCCCCCAGCGTTTGGACATTTTTCCGGTCTCCGAGCGGGTCTCCAGCCTGAAATTACTGTTGTCTTGGAGTTCCGCGATCTGAAGTCGGTTGAAGGTACCCGCCACAGTCTCGAATATCGCATCGCTGAAGTCGGGACGTTCTTCAATGAATTTGAGAATACCAAGTTTGTCGATGTAGGAACTGTCTTTGCCATAGTCCTGCACGATGGAAATGGAGACAGGAAGTTTGGTGTACAGGTCTTCTTCGCCATCTCTCCGGATCAATTCGTAGGATTTGAAGTAATTGCTGCCATTCAGTTTTTCCTTGCGCAGGCAAATGTTCTCGATCACTCCCTGTATCATGCCCTGGTTGATGAGTTTGGCGAAGGGTTCGTCGAACGGCAGGATTCCGGTATCGAACAGGAATTTGGTCCAGAACCGGGCATAAAGCAGGTGGCCTGTGGCATGTTCCGCACCACCCATATAGAGGTCTACCTGTCCCCAGTATATGATCTTATCGGGATCGGCAATGGAGGATCGATTCTGTGGATCCATATAGCGAAGGAAATACCAGGAGGAACCGGCCCAACCGGGCATGGTGTCTGTTTCCCGTTCACCGCTTGGGGTGTGTACCCAATCATGGGCTGATGCCAGCGGGCTGGCGCCGGAGCCGGTGGGTTTGTAGGACTGAACATCGGGCAAGCGCACCGGTAGTTCTGATGAGGGAATGAGCGTTGGTGTGCCATTCTGATAAATGATCGGGAAAGGCTCACCCCAATAGCGCTGCCGGCCAAAACCGGCGTCGCGAAGTTTGTAATTCACACGACCTTCGCCAATATTCCGCCGACCCAATTCTTTGATCATTTGATCAATGGCATTCGAAACATGTAGTCCGTTCAGAAAATCTGAATTGATCATTGTGCCCTCCTTAGAGTCGAAGGATTCCGTTTGAACGTCTTTGATGGCAGGGTCGTCCACTACCTGAACTATAGGCAATCCGAAATGCCTTGCAAAAGCATGATCGCGCGAATCGTGTGCAGGTACGGCCATGATCGCACCGGTTCCATATCCGCCAAGTACGTAGTCGGCAATGTAAACAGGAAGATTGTCGCCGGTAAACGGGTGCAGGCAATATGCTCCGGAGAATACACCGCTCACTTGCTTAACCTCGCTCATCCGTTCGCGTTCGGTTTTATTCAGAGCCTGCTGCACATACGTTTCAACTTCAATGCGCTGCGCTTCCGAAACGATTTCCGGTATCAGTTCATGTTCGGGAGCTATAACCATGAACGTAGAACCGAAAAGTGTGTCGGGGCGGGTTGTAAAAACCTCGATCTGTGCATCGGAGTTCAAGATCCGGAAATGTATGGAAGCCCCGCTGCTCCTGCCTATCCAATTGCGTTGGATCTCTTTTATGGATTCGCTCCAATCGATCTTTTCCAGGCCCTCCAAAAGCCGGTCGGCATAAGCGGTAATGCGCAGGAACCATTGTCTCATGGTCTTTTTGACCACGGGATGTCCCCCTCGTTCTGAAAGTCCGTCTTTAACCTCCTCATTGGCCAGGACTGTTCCAAGGGCTTCGCACCAGTTCACCGTGGTTTCGGCCAGGTAGGCAAGTCGGTAATTTTGAAGAATAAGTTCTTTTTGGGTCTTATCGTAATCGAGCCATTCGGAGGCTGTGAATTTAGCCGTCTCCGGACCGTGATGAGAGACATTTACATTTCCCTCATTCTCAAAGATCGCAATGAGATTGTCGATGTGTTCGGCCCGGTTAGCGCGCAGATTGTACCAATGAGTGAAAAAGCGACCGAATATCCACTGGGTCCATTTGTAATAGGCCGGTTCACAGGTGCGTACTTCTCTGCTCCAATCGTAGGCAAATCCGATCCTGTCGAGTTGTTGGCGGTATCGGAGGATATTCTCAGATGTGGTTTCTGCCGGATGTTTTCCGGTTTGTATGGCATATTGTTCAGCCGGAAGACCAAAGGCATCGAATCCCATCGGATGGAGTACGTTGAATCCACGGGCCCGTTTGTATCTGCTTACGATATCGCTTGCGATATAACCCAGAGGGTGACCGACGTGAAGCCCCGCTCCGGAGGGGTAGGGGAACATATCGAGTACGTAATATTTCGGTTTGCCCGGGTCTTCACTTACTTTATATGCTTCGCGACTTTGCCAGTTCTTCTGCCAAAACCGTTCAATTTCCCGGTGATCATAATCCGCTCTACCCATCAAATAAGCAATTTGACGGCGAATTTAACGCTTTGGAATCTGAAGGTGTAATTGGGTTATCTACCTATCATTCCCCCGGATCGAAGCCATAATCGGCTTTGAGTGCACCCAGGGTCATTTGCACCTTTTCCATTTGCATAGGAATGCGTTTATCGGGCAGATCCTTCGAATTACGGGGTTGAGACACAATAGCCGTAGCCGCTTCCATGCCATGGAATATGATGCCAAATACCGTATAGGCACCGTTCAGACTTGGAGTCCCAACTTTGGTGGTAACTATATAGAACTGAGATCCGTTTGAATCGCGTTTGGGGTTAACGGCATCCCCTTGTCGGGCTGCTCCCACGGCACCATAGACATGTGTGTATTTGGAATTGATCTCTGCGGGTACCGTATACCCCGGACCGCCGGTTCCGTCGTTACCGCGATCGTCGTCCTTGCTGTTCGGATCTCCGCCCTGTATCACAAAATTGGGAACGATTCGGTGGAATTCTGTGTTGTTGTAAAAGCCACTTTCCACCAGACTCAGAAAATTCGCGCGGTGTTGCGGGGTTCCCTTGTAGAGATAGAGCAGCATGTCGCCGTATTCCGTTGAAATTCGGATAATGTCCTCTTTTTCTTCTACTACCGGATTCGTATCCGGGGTAATGGCCTCATCTTCCTTACAACCAAAGAGAAGCAGACCTGAAAAAAGGAATAGGGTTATTTGTTTGAACATAATTCCAAATATATCGAATTCTTCGATCGATCGCTGATGATGCTGAAGTTCCTCCGAGATTTTCCGACCTTCATCAAATGCTTCACACAGAACTAACAGGCAGGGTCTATTTTTGAAGTTATGACGGCACCTTATCTTTCTGTACAGTCGGTGGTGAAAGATTTTCAATCACACCGGGCTTTGGATCATGTTTCATTTGAAATTCCGGCGTCGACGGTATTTGGTTTGGTAGGCCCCAATGGTGCGGGGAAAACTACCCTGATCCGGATCATCAATCAGATCACCGCACCGGATAATGGTACGGTGTTGTTGAATGGGAGAGCGATCGAACTGTCGGATACCGCAAGGATCGGGTATCTGCCGGAAGAACGTGGGTTGTACAAGAAGATGAAGGTTCTGGAACAGATCGTCTACTTCGGTCAGTTGAAAGATCTGAGCCGCATGGAAAGTCTGGATCGCGCTTTGAAATGGATGAAGCGATTCGGTATAGAGGACTGGCGCAACAAGAAGATCGAGGAACTCTCGAAGGGGATGCAACAGAAGATCCAGTTCATCATCACGGTCCTTCATGAACCGGATCTGATCATCCTGGATGAGCCGTTTTCAGGTTTTGATCCCGTGAATACGAAACTGATCAAGGAGGAGATACAGCGACAAAAGGAACGTGGCGCCACCATTATCTTCTCAACGCATCGAATGGAATCGATCGAGGAGATCTGTGATCATGTGGGTATGATCCACAAGAGCCGCAAAGTACTTGAAGGCAGGGTAGATGAGGTCCGGAAATCGTACAGCCGGGAACAGATGGAATTGGAATTCAAGGGAGAACCGGACGGGTTGAATTACATTCCGGGTTCGCTCACAGATATGGGTGAGGGGAGAAAACGAGTGGTTGTTACCCTCGAAGGCACAACTACAAGGGATTTGCTTCGAACCTGGAATGAACGGGTGGAACTCTTCTCGTTCAGCGAGAAGTTACCGAGTATGGAAGAAATATTCATTGAAAAAGTAAAGGAGGGCGACCATGAATAAGATCGGACTGATAACCTGGAGGGAATACAGCACACGGGTGAAGAAGAAATCCTTCATCGTAATGACATTGCTCGGCCCGGTGCTTATTGCGGCATTTTATGGGATACTGATCTATTTGGTAGTGAACGAGGATATCGCCAGCGAGGAGAAACAGATCCTGGTAGTGGATGAGAGCGGGATCTTCGAGGATCGACTGAGTTCGGGTGAATTGTTGAAGCTGGATTATCGTCGAAGTCGCGATAAGGCACTGACCGACTCTGCTCTTTTGGCCACTTATGATGGATGGCTGAGTATACCTTCGGGATTCAAAGTTTCGGATCCCTCGGGCATAGTGTACCGATCCAGAAAGAACATATCCATACAACTTAAAGAGGATCTGAGCAACCGTATGGAAAAGGTATTGTCCGATTACAAAATGGAACAATACGGCGTATCGCGTGAACTGATAGACAGTGTGAAAAGTTCGGTGAGTATCCGGGCAGTTACGGTAGATAAGAGCGGAAAGGAGAAGAACACGAGCACCGAATTGTACGCGGCAATTGGAATGGTACTGGCCATTGCCATCTACTTCTTTGTTTTCCTCTACGGGGTTCAGGTAATGCGCGGTGTGATCGAGGAGAAAACGAATCGGATCGTGGAGATCATCGTTTCCTCGGTGAGACCATTTCAGCTGATGATGGGCAAGGTATTCGGTCTGGCGATGGTGGGTTTTACCCAGATCCTGATCTGGGTGGTTCTCAGTGGGTTATTGATCACGGGTATTTCCCTGTTCATGGGAGGGGATATGGAATCGATACAGGATATCTCCAAACAGGCACAGGAAATGCAAAGCATGCAGCAATTGCCTGAAGGCACAGATCTCACTGCATTCGAGGAGATCAAACTCGCCTTGTCTGAGCTGAATATCCCATTTATTCTCGCCACATTCATCTTCTACTTTCTTGGAGGCTATTTGATGTACAGTTCGCTTTTCGCAGCCGTAGGTGCGGCCGTTGACGCTGAAACGGATACTCAGCAATTCATGTTGCCGATAACATTGCCACTGGTTTTTGCATTTGTGCTTTCCACTTCAGTTGTTCTGCGCGACCCGAACGGGACCCTGAGTTTCTGGATGAGTATCTTCCCGCTCACGAGTCCCGTGGTAATGATGGTGCGTTTACCTTTCCTCACCTTGTCGGAGCAATGGTGGGAATTGCTGCTATCGATGGCTGCCCTTGTGCTTACTTTCTGCTTCACTATATGGCTTGCCGGGAAGATCTACAGAGTGGGGATTCTGATGTACGGCAAGAAAGTAAGCTACAAAGAGCTCTATAAATGGTTGAGGCACGGTAATTGATTTAATGGAGCGGACCGTTGGCCAAACATGGCTTTTGTTCCTTTAACTTTCGGGCTCAATTTTTTATCTTTGGCAATATGGCTGTAAGAACTTTCTCTTTTTGTTTTATTCTCCTGATGTCGGCTTGGGGCAGTGTTTGCGCCATGCATGCCGATTCTTTGAAATACAGGATGATCCGTGAACACAGCGATGAT
The DNA here is from genome assembly GCA_020635435.1 of Flavobacteriales bacterium. GTDB lineage: Bacteria > Bacteroidota > Bacteroidia > NS11-12g > UBA9320 > VMDK01. Next base: position 108,070 of record JACJZU010000001.1, on the reverse strand, counting down.
GTTCAGGTAGTGGCCGTTTCTCCAAATGGCAAGTTTGTGGCAACGGGTTCGTGGGACAAAACGATCAAGGTGATGAATGTGGACAGCGGTTATAGCTGGATGTCCACCCTGCGCGGACATGCCAGTGCAGTTAATGCCCTGTCGTTTTCAAGAGACGGGAAATTCCTCATCAGCGGCGGTAACGATTACCGGGTGATGGTTTGGAAACTGAGCGAAGACGGAGCCTATTTTGCCCTGGACACCATGATCACCAATGCGCATACCAGTCCGATCACGGATGTGTTGATGGGACCCGGAATGCGCATGATCTATACAGCCGGAGCCGATGGCAGGATCATGATCTACGATCGTGTGAAGCGAAAGGCGCGTACCATTGAGAATAAAAGTCCGGTGACCAATATCGCTTTGAGCACAGATCGCCGATTCATCTTTTGTACCGATGAAAGTACATTGATGAAACAATATGATGCGTTTGGAAAGATCATCCGAACCTATGAAGGGCATTCGGATTATGTGAATGCCGTTGTCTATGCCGTGAACAACAAATACGTGATCACAGGTGGCAGCGATAAAACGATCATCATTTGGAATCCGCTCACCGGGAAAGAGGTACGAAGGCTGGAGGGTCACGAATGGAAAGTGACCAGCTTGAGCATCAGTCCGGACTCCAAATATTTACTCAGCGGATCGAGTGATGGTTCTGCAAAATTATGGGATGTGGAGACAGGGGAAGAGCTGAAATCCTTTGAGGGAATAGGCTCGAACGTGCAGGGTGTGGCGCTCAGTCCGGATTCCAAATTGGCCTTCATTGCTATGCATATGGACAGCAAGGAGGATGAATTTGGTGTAGTGGCCTGGGAGACGGGTATTGAACCTCCGGCACAGGCCAAACCGGGTCAACCTGCACCGCTGCCAAAGCATTTGCAGAAATATGCTCCCAAAACCACCGGTTCAACTCCGGCGCGTAAACCGGCTCCCGCTCCGAAACCGGATAGGACCAAGGCTCCCACCGACCAAAAGGTACTCGAGGAAACCGACGAGGTGAAGATCATGCAGGATAAATAGGTCCTGTTTGCACATTACCCTTATTAATTCGGCTTGATTTGACATATTTGCACTATGTCGCATCAACGCTTTGACTCGGGTAAAGCCCCGGAACCGGTTGGATTGTATCCCCATGCCCGAAGAGTGGGTAATTTGCTTTTTCTTTCCGGTGTGGGTCCCAGAGAACGCGGAACATCGAAGATCCCGGGTGTAGAGCTCGATGCCAATGGCAATATAGTTTCCTACGATATTGAGGCCCAGTGCCACTCCGTGTTCCGCAACATTCGCTACATACTGGAAGATGCCGGAAGTTCCTGGGACCGGATCGTGGATGTAACGGTGTTTCTTACGAACATGAAAGATGATTTCAAGAAATACAATGCGCTGTACGCGGAATATTTCAAAGACAATCAACCCTGCCGAACTACCTTGGAGATCAATGCACTCCCCACACCCATAGCCATTGAATTGAAGGTGATCGCCACCATTGAAGGATGACATAACTATGCTGGCCCGATTACTCCATATAAACCCCGATGAACGAAAGCGGATCAGTCTGTTCTTCTTCCAGAATTTCTTCGAGGGTCTTGGTGTGGCGTTCTTCTACACACTTTCCCTCACCTATTTTGTAGAGCATAACCCCATCAAGCAGTTTCCATGGATCTTCATAACAGCCGGGATCACGATCATGGTTTTTGCGACCATTTATGCGCGATTTGAACACCATGGGATACCTGCCAGACTGTTCCGTGGTCTGGCCACGGTGATCATTGTGTTCCTGGTGATCTGTGGTATCGCCCTGAAGTCGAGTCTCGATCCCATGCTGCTCGGTATTGGTATGTTGGCATTGCATCAGGTGATCTATTACGTGAACAAGATGCAATTCTGGGGAATGAGCGCGATCACATTCGATGTGCGACAAAGTAAGCGACTGTTCAGCGTTTTGAGCGTGGGGGATCTTCCGGCAAAGTTCATTGGGTATACACTTGTTGCCGGTTTGGTGGCATCGGGCAAGATCAGTCTGGAACAGCTCATTTATGCCAGTATAGCTTCTTATATCGTGAGTTTGCTCATTCTTGAGAAAATCATCAAAACGGAGCCGGAACTCAAACTTCGGCTCGGACACGATGAGCATCACCACCACCATCACCACCATGCCGATGGAGAGCATTCGGGAGGACATAAGTTAAGTCCTATCGTAAAGGGATTGATGGGGCTGGCGCTTGTCAATGTGTTTGCCGTAACGCTCATAGAGTACCTCTTCGCGAAGGAAGTGCAGCATCATTTCGAGGAAGAAGGGTCCATGGTTTCTTTGATCTCAACCACTTTGGCTTTGAGCTATGGTGCGGCGACATTGATCAAGTTATTCGTTTCGGGCCGTTTGTTACAGCGGGTGAACTTGCGGATTCTCATTGTGTCCATGCCGGTTGTACTCATCATATCCATACTCACTTTTTGGGCCATTACACCCTCAGAGCACAAGCACGATAATTACAACTACTTCTTCATAATTCTTTTTGTAATTGAGCTGATCCTGAAGGAAACACTGAATAAACCTTTGGTGTTGAGCCTATATCAACCGCTGTCCAAGGCGCAGCGCCTGGACGGGCATACCAAGGTGAAAGGATACTTCGAATCGGGAAGTATGGTATTGGTGGGATTATTCCTTCTAAACACCTATGCGCATCACGATCATATTGATCTGAACTATTCGACCGTAGTGCTCATGATCGTGAGTGTACTCTGGGTGACCATGGGACTGTTCTTTGGTCGTGTATACCTGAAGAATCTGCGACAGATCATCGAGAACAAATTGATCCGTGGGGGCAGGGCGCTTTTCCTGGATAAGGAAACAGCCGGTTTCCTGAGGAAGAAACTCCGATCGGACGATGAGCTGGAAGTGATCAATGCATGGGATCTGCTTCAGAAGACAGGAGCCATCGAGAAGGACGACCTCGCTCTGATGGTGGCACATCCGAACAAGAGCATCCGACAATCTGCCGTAAAACTGATCCGTGAACTGGAGTTGGATCCGGCCAGTCAGTTGGAACTGAGTAAGAAACTCCTTTGGGATGAGGATCTGGCCATTCGTCTTCTGGGGCTGGAGTTGAATGCTTCACTGTGTACTGAGGCCGACTGGCGTCGTTTGCTCAATGAGCATACCGCTGTTCCCGAACGGCAGGCGCTTTATACGGGTTGGATCAAAAGGGGCAAGCATGAACAAAGCAAGATCGACATTGACGAGATCAGGAGGTGGTTGAATTCTGCATCGCGCGACGATCAGAAGTATGCCCTTCAATTGATCGCACTGATGACTGAACACGATTTCAGCAGTGATCTGAAGCCCTTTTTAAGATCGGATGATGTAGAATTGAGAAGAATGGCGATTGCGGCCAGCTCGGCACATGCCGATCAGGAGATACTGGATTCCATGATCGGGATGCTATCGGGCAGAAGACACACCTACGATATTCTGAAGGCACTCGGGAATTTGCCTGCGGATCAGCTGGATGCACTCACGGCGCGCGTGGAGGGTACCGGGAGTTATACCGATCGCAAGATCATCGCTGCACTGTTGAACAACCCGTCGTGGCATCCCGAGCATTTGGAGAAACAATTAAATGCTACGAGTCCGCATTTGCGCAACGTTATGGCGAGCGAGTTGATGGACAAGTCGGACAAACTGCGTTCGTCCCGACTGATCAAGGATCAGCTCAGCTTCGAACATGCGCTTCTGGATGAGCTCAATGTCCATTGGGAAGATCAGGAACTGCGCAAATACATAGAACGCGAGGCGGATCAGATATTCACACGCCTTTTGAAGTGGTGTTATATTTACACCGGTGAGCACGCCTTATTGAAGGCGCTTGAACATCACATCACCGGAAACGATGAGAAGATGGCTGCGGTTATTGAAGCACTGCAAACGAGCTTGCCACAGAGTGTATTCTCCATCATCCGTCCGCATATCGAGGATCGTGTGAACGACCGCAAAGGCAAGATCGGCGACGTTCTTCATCTGCTCGACAATCACGATCGGTTCAGGGATTGGCTCATAGGCGTGGCCGGACGCAAAATGAAACCGGATGCGGCGCGTATTCAAGGAATCCTCATGCGCCGGAATTCCAAGTTCCTCAATGAATGTTTGGGAGATCCCTCTAACACAGAAATTCAAAAAACAATGAGCAATACATCCATCAAATTACTGGAGCGGGTACTCATGTTGCGACAAACTTCCATGTTCGCAACTACCGATGAGAACTACCTGATCGAAATTGCCGACGTGATGATCGAGCGGGAAATTCCCGAAGGCAGGGAGATATTCCGCGAAGGTGAGGAGGGTAACTCCATGTACATCATTGTGAGTGGTGAAGTGAAGATAGAGGCCGAGGGTCATGTATTGGCCACATTGAAGGATACAGAGTTCTTTGGAGACCTTTCCCTGCTGGATCCGGCTCCGCGTTCAGCAACTGCACGGGCAACGCGGGATACCATCATTCTGGAATTGAATGGGCAGGCGATCTACGAATTGATGGAGGATCACATCGATGTAACGCGCGGGATCATACGCACCCTATGCGAGCGATTGCGCCGACAGAACAAACAATACTTAATGGAAAAACAACGCTGGGAAGCGTCAGGGAACCATGGAATCGATCAGGCGGTTTAAGTTCTGGAACTTCTTCTCAGTTCTGAACTTCTTGCAATAATCCGTGAAATAATGATGCTTGGAGATGAAATTGATCTGGGCTTTCATCCATGCATCATCCCCTTGTATCATGTTATAGGATTTCCATTCCTCATATAAGGTTTGGGAAACTTCATCGAACAGATCGGTGCCGAGATATTCAAGGTCGGCATCTGCTATGATCTCCTCGAGTTTATTATGCGGTGTTTGAGGGATCTTCGTTGCCATTATCATACCCTGAATGCGTTTGATGTCCTCCGCAGAATAGCCATAATTCGGAAGGATCTGACCGGCAATTCGGCAACCTTCTTCTTCATGTCCGGAATAGACATTTACAAAACCACAGTCGTGTAACATAACAGCGGTTTTAAGGAGTAGCATTTCATGATCTGTAATACCTTCATATTTGCCGATTTCCTCAGCTGCCCGCAGTACATATACTGTGTGATGCAGGCCATGGTAGGATAAACGGTTATCCAGCCTTTCCTGAAGATAATCGGAGATGTCCTCCGCAAAACTTTCAAAATTGAGCTCAGTCACAATGTAGAATTCCTCGAATAAACTAAATTCTGTTCATACAGACTTCATTTATATTTTTTCAAATTATCCACTTAAAGTCTCTATAACGGATAGTTTACACAAAAAAAACAAAAGATCTTGTAAAAAAGTTCAGGTATCGGAAAAAGGTGTGAACGTCACTTCAAACCATATCTCTCCAAATAGGTCGAAATGTATTTGCCAATGATGTCGAACTCAAGATTTACGGGGCTTCCCGGCTTCAAAAATTTAAAATTTGTGTTTTCGAAGGTATAGGGAATTATTGCAACACTGAAAGTCGAAGGAGTTGAGTTCACCACGGTTAAACTCACTCCATTTATAGTTATAGAGCCCTTTGGAATTGTAGTGAATTCAGGACGTTGAGGGTGTGAAAATGTGAATTCCCAGCTTCCATCTTTTTCTTTAATACGCTCACAATGCCCAATCGTATCCACATGTCCCTGTACAATATGACCGTCCAGTCGGTCGGTTACGCGCAGGCAGCGTTCCAGATTCAGATCGACGCCAACATCGATGTATCCGAGATTGGATCTGTTGAGTGTTTCCTGGATCGCAGTAACACGATGTGTTTCCGCATTGCATTCAACCACGGTTAAGCAAACACCGTCGTGCGCAATGCTCTGATCAATTTTAAGTTCTTTACTGATGGGTGAACTGATCTCAATATGCAGATTGGAGCCTTCGGCTTGCAGGGAAACAACTTTCCCCATACATTCAATTATTCCGGTGAACATACCCGATAGCGATCAACTCTCGGAAAGGAGGCCTGCTTTGATGTATTCCCGGTTCATTCGTGCAATATTCTCAAGGGAGATTCCCTTCGGACATTCTACTTCGCAGGCTCCGGTGTTGGTACAATTCCCGAAACCTTCCTTGTCCATTTGCTCAACCATATTCAGCACACGGCGCTGTGCCTCCACACGTCCCTGCGGGAGCAAGGCAAGTTGAGAGACTTTTGCCGATACGAACAGCATGGCAGATGAATTCTTACAGGAGGCCACGCAAGCTCCGCAGCCTATACATGTTGCGGCATCAAAAGCTTTGTCGGCGTCGTCCTTTGGGATGGGGATACTGTTCGCGTCGAGCGTATTTCCTGAAGTATTCACCGAAACAAAACCTCCTGCTGCCATAATACGGTCGAAAGCACCCCGGTCCACTACCAGATCTTTGATCACGGGGAAGGCTTTTGCCCTCCAGGGCTCTATGTAAATGGTATCGCCATCCTTGAATTTGCGCATGTGCAATTGGCAGGTTGTAACGCCACGATCGGGGCCATGCGCTTCGCCGTTTATGTACAAGGAACAAGCCCCGCAAATACCCTCACGGCAATCGTGGTCGAAAGCCACGGGTTCCTGCCCTTCGGTTACGAGTTTGTTGTTCAGTACATCGAGCATTTCCAGGAAAGACATATCCGGCGATATTCCGTCGATCGGATAGGTTTCCATTTTTCCGGCCTTACCGGGACCAGCCTGTCTCCAAATTTTTAATGTGAGTTTCATACCAGCACGTATCGTTATTTATAGCTCCTTGTTTTCAATTCGATATTTTCATAGACCAATTCTTCCTTGTGCAGAATGGCTTTTCCCGGATCTCCTGTGAATTCCCATGCAGATACAAATGTGAATTCCGCATCATTCCGAACGGCTTCTCCTTCTTCCGTTTGAGATTCTTCCCTGAAGTGACCGCCACAGCTCTCGGTGCGGCTGAGGGCATCCAGCGCCATGAGTTCGCCCAATTCGAGGAAATCGGCCACACGCCAGGCTTTTTCCAATTCCTGATTGAATCCGTTCAATTCCCCGGGAACCATTACTTCTTTGTGGAACTCGTCCCGCAGTTCCCGTATTTCCTGGATCGCTTTTTTCAGTCCGCTCTCGTTTCGGGCCATGCCCACTTCATTCCACATGATCTTGCCAAGTTTCTTGTGGAAATAGTCTACAGGCTTACTGCCCTTGTTCGCGATGAATTTTTGGAGTTGCTCCACAACTGCCTTTTCTGCTTCGTCGAATTCCGGAAGATCGGTTGGGATCGCTCCGGTGCGAATATCATCGGCCAGGTAATCGCCGATCGTGTAAGGAAGTACGAAGTAACCATCTGCCAAACCCTGCATAAGGGCTGAAGCACCCAGGCGGTTGGCACCGTGATCGCTAAAGTTCGCCTCGCCAATGGCGTAGCAGCCCGGAATGGTGGTCATGAGGTTGTAATCCACCCAAACACCGCCCATGGTATAGTGAACGGCCGGATAGATCATCATCGGTGTTTCGTACGGATTTTGATCCACGATCTTCTCATACATCTGGAAGAGGTTTCCGTATTTCGCCTCCACAACTTTTTTACCAAGTTCCTTGATCTTCTCCAAAGAGGGATTCTGAATGCCCTCCACATTGGCCTTTTCCCTTCCATAGCGCTCGATAGCCGAAGCAAAATCGAGATACACCGCCTCGCCGGTGGCATTCACACCGTAGCCGGCATCACATCTTTCCTTGGCGGCACGGGATGCCACATCGCGAGGAACCAGGTTCCCAAATGCAGGGTAGCGACGTTCGAGGTAATAATCTCTATCTTCCTCAGGGATCTGAGTAGGTTTCAGCTTGCCTGCACGAATGGCCTCGGCGTCTTCTTTTTTCGCAGGAACCCAGATCCTTCCATCGTTCCGCAGAGATTCAGACATCAGTGTAAGTTTCGACTGGTGGTCGCCACTAACGGGGATGCATGTCGGGTGAATCTGTGTAAAGCAGGGGTTGGCGAAAAGGGCTCCTTTCTTGTGTACCTTCCAGCTGGCTGTAGCATTGGATCCCATGGCATTCGTGGAAAGGAAGAATACGTTGCCATATCCGCCCGAGGCGATCACGACCGCATGTGCACTATGCCGTTCTATTTCGCCGGTGACAAGATCTCTGGCGATGATGCCCCTTGCCTTGCCGTTAACCACCACCAGTTCCAGCATCTCATGCCGGTTGTACATTTTGATCCTACCGAGACCGATCTGGCGGCTCATGGCTGAATAGGCACCTAATAAGAGCTGTTGACCGGTTTGTCCTTTGGCATAAAAGGTTCTCGAAACCTGAACGCCTCCAAAGGATCGGTTATCCAGCAGTCCTCCGTATTCTCTTGCAAAGGGTACACCCTGGGCAACGCACTGGTCTATGATATTGGCCGAAACCTCTGCCAGACGATAAACGTTCGCCTCTCTGGATCGGTAATCGCCTCCCTTTACCGTGTCGTAGAACAATCGGTAAACCGAGTCACCATCGTTCTGATAATTCTTGGCCGCATTGATCCCACCCTGGGCTGCAATACTATGTGCACGGCGTGGACTATCCTGAAAGCAAAATGCCTTCACATTGTAACCCATCTCAGCGAGGGAAGCAGCAGCGGATCCGCCGGCAAGTCCTGTTCCCACCACGATCACATCTATCAGTCGTTTGTTGGCAGGGTTAACCAGTCGAATGTTGTTTTTATGATTGGTCCATTTTTTATCGATCGGGCCTTCCGGTATTCTAGCATTCAATTTACTCATGGCTGTCAGTGTATATGGACGATTAATTAATTAGCGAAAGAAAAGTAAAGGGCGATCAGCGAAAAGCCCAATGCCATTAGCAGGCTGTACACTCTACCGATCTTGCGGATCATCGGAGTGTATTTTCGATGGTTCACACCGGCCGACTGGAAAGCGGATTGAAATCCGTGATCGAGGTGAAAACCCAACAGGATAAATGAGGCCACGTAGATAAGTGTGTAGAGTTTATTCTGGAATAAACCGGTAACCAAGTCATAATCGGTTTGTCCGGCAGGCATCTCTCCAAATTTCATGACCCAGAAATAATCCTTGAGGTGTAAAATGAGGAAAAGGAGGATCAATAATCCGGTGAGGATCATGGATCGCGACGACCAGGAGGAATTCGTGGCCGGTTTGTTCATGGCGTAATTCTGCGGCCTTGCCTGTTTGTTGCGGATCTGAAGGATGATACCCTGAGAAATGTGCAGAACAAAACCCAGCGCAAGCACGTACTGCATGGCTTGAATGAGGGGATTGGTCGCCATGAAATGCGAAGCCTCGTTGAAGAGTTCAGCACTCACCAAAGTGAGCAAGTTCACGCCAAGGTGAACAATAAGAAATGTGATCAGGAACAGTCCCGTGAGGGACATCACTATTTTTCTTCCGATACTGGATGTAAAGAATCCCATTGTGACTAATTTTTCTAGAAAATCCTCTCTAAGAGTGCTTGCAAAGTAACAGTCTTTGGCTCGAAATGGTTGAGTGCCCCGAGCACCTTAGAAGGAATCTAAATAAGTTTTTTGGCCAACAAAAAATCGTTTGAAATCCAAGCCTGGACAGACCTGTTGTGGAAACCGCATTGCCGCTGTTCTGAGGACGTAATTTCAGCCTTTTAAAGGATTAACTTTGTGCCCGGTGAGCCGTAAGAAACCCTCTTCATTACCCATAACAGTGAGTGTATCAATGGTCTTGTTCCTGTTGGGACTTTTAGGCGCATTGCTGATCAATTCCAGTAGGCTCACGGAACATTTCAAGGAGAACGTTGTGGTGATGGTCTATTTCAGCAAACAGGCTCCGGATGCGGAGATTCAGGCAGCTCGAATGGACATAGCCGCCCGGAAATTTGTGCGGAACAGCAAGTTCATTTCTCCGGAGGAAGCGGCCTATGAATTCAAGGAAGAACTCGGGGAGAATTTTACGGAAATTTTGGGGGATAACCCTTTACCGGCATCGATGGAGGTTTATCTGGCACTGGATCGGGTGGGGGACGATGTGGACGCCGTACTCGAGGAACTCAGACAGGTTTCAGGTGTTTATGAGGTTGAATACGAGCAGTATCTGGTAGATCAGATCAACCGGAACAAGAACCTGGCTGCCATGGGTTTGGGCGGACTGGCCTTGCTGCTGGTCGTTATCTCCCTCCTGCTCATCAACAATACAGTGCGCTTGAGCGTGTATTCAAGGCGGTTCCTCGTAAAGAGCATGCAATTGGTTGGGGCCAGGGAGTGGTTCATAATACGTCCTTTCCTGTTGCGTTCCTTGTTTGTGGCCCTAATAGGTGCCGTAATTGCGCTCGGTCTGACCATTTTATCGAGTTACGCCGTGTATAGGGCGATTTTATTGAGCTATGGAGGAAGCATTCCCAACTTACCACAATCATCCGGGATTAGCGATTATTCCATTTTATTTGTAGCATTATTGATCCTGGGGGTATTGATCGTGATACCGACCACTTATTTGAGTACGCGAAGATACCTGAGGATGAAAATTGACGATTTGTATTGACGATTTTGATTGAATATGGCAAAGCAAAGAACATCTAAACGGCACGATGTTAAGAAGGTGAGCAATGACCCCGTTGGAAAGGCCGATATGGCATTTGGCAAGGACAACTACCGATGGATGCTGATCGGGCTCATCGTGATCGTGATCGGATTTGCCCTGATGCTGGGTAAGACGGACGATATTTACAGTTCCAGTGAAGCATTGCGCAACGCTTCATTCAGTTTCAGTACACATATCAAGATCACGCTTGCTCCGTTGGTGGTACTTGCCGGTTTTGTGATCGAGGTTTACGCGATCATGCGACGTCCGAAAAGTGCGGAATGAGCTTGATCGAGGCCATAATCCTTGGAATTGTGCAAGGATTGACCGAGTTCCTCCCGGTCAGCAGCAGCGGACATATAGAGATCTTCAAAGTTATTCAGGGTGTTGAATTGAAAGAGGCACTCCTGTTCACCGTTGTTCTCCATTTGGCAACGGCTTGCAGCACGATCGTGATCTATCGCAAAGACATTCTGGAACTCACGTTCGGGCTATTTAAAAAAGGCGACACTGAATCGAAGCGCTTTGCGCTGTTGGTGTTGTTGTCCATGATACCCGCGGCGGTGGTCGGACTGTTATGGGAAGAACAGATCGAGGGCATGTTCTCGGGGAATATGCTTTTGGTGGGATTAATGCTCGTGGTAACCGGGGTGGTCCTCTTCATTTCGGATCGGGTTGAGCGAATCGGAAGCCATGAGATCGGGGTTCGAAAGGCGATCATCACCGGGATCGTTCAGGCAATTGCTATATTACCGGGTATCAGCCGTTCTGGTTCAACCATTGGAACTGCCGTTATACTCGGAATCAAAAGGGAAACAGCTGCACGATTTTCATTTTTGATGGTGTTACCGCTGATACTTGGTGCTTCAGCAAAAAAATTCCTCGACTATCTGGGTGCACAGGAATCGGTTGATGCAGGTTCGTCTGAAATTTCGACTCTGGTGCTGTTTGCAGGTTTTGTAGCTGCCTTTGGGAGCGGATTGCTCGCCTTGCGTTGGATGATAAAACTGGTTCAGCGCAGTCAGCTCAAATGGTTTGCCATCTATTGTCTGATCGTCGGAACTGCCGCATGTATTTACGCACTCTCGGTCTGATCGTATTTCTGACCTTATCGAGCCAGGCTTTGGCCCAGTGCGATTCGAGTGGCCACAAGGCAGTTTGTGAATTGCGGGGTCCAGAGGGGCAACTCCTGGAATTGCGCAAATTCAGGAATGGGCGCCGGCACGGATATACGCGGTATTACGACAGTTCGGGAATGATCTGGAGAGCCGACAGATTCCGCAAAGGCGAGAGGAGGATGATCTATTTGTTTGAGGATGGAGAAGTGCGTACCCGTATCAACCGCAAAGGCAAGATCCGCAAAAGTTCGAATTGCAACTGTGGGAAATAAGTAAGGATATTCGACTTACCTAATTGAGTTTGTAGGGTGTAACCAAATGGAAAACCGGTATGTCGACAAGGAATTCCTGACCGGTGAGGCAATTCTGAAATAGGTAAGTTCCCCACATTTTACCAACTTCGCCATGCAGGCTGCACCAGCTTTCGTATTCGTGGTATTGTTCCGGATCGATAAGTGGTTGTTCGCCGATCACCCCATCTCCCTCGACCTCCCTTTGTGCGTGCAGGCAATCTACAATGATCCAATGCCGACGTATGAGTTTCACGGGCGCGGAGCCAACGTTTTCGATGAGCACATGGTAACTGAAAATATTATTCAGCCGATCGGGATCGCTCAGATGTATCTCGTAGTTTGCCTCTACGGATACCTTTACTCCTTGTGTGATGGCTGTATAGATCATTCCAGATTTCACTCAAATAGAATACAAAAAAAAGATTTGAGCAAACCGATCCGCCCGGAAGGAGATTGATCTGTGCACAAGCGAGATTAATTCAGATAATTTTGTTCCAATGAATCTACCATCGTCTGCCCTCGAAAAAGTGGTTGAAGAGTTATCCCGTTTTCCCGGGATCGGAAAAAAAAGCGCGCTGCGGATGACATTGTTTTTACTGCGATCTGACGAGCAAGTTGTTCGTTCCATGACGGATGCCATTCTTGCCATGAAGGAGCGCACATCGTTCTGTTCGCGCTGCGGGAACATCACTGAGGAGGAGTTGTGCCGGATCTGTACGTCTGTAAACCGCCGACAGGATACGATCTGTGTTGTACGCGATTTTCAAGACGTGATAGCGATCGAGAATACGTCGCGATACAATGGGTTGTATCATGTACTGGGTGGACTGATCTCACCCATGCAGGGTATCGGTCCGTCGGATATACGGATCGAACAATTACTCAAAAGGGTAGAGACGGAACCCATTTCTGAATTGATCATGGCCCTGAGCGCAAATATGGAGGGTGAGACCACCGAATTCTACATAAGCCGCAAGCTCGATTCATCCAAGGTGCAGATCAGCTCTATTGCCCGTGGTATCTCCGTAGGCGGAGAACTGGAGTATGCCGATGAGATCACTCTGGGACGATCCATCGTGAACAGGGTTCCCTATAAGATCTCAGGAGGTGACGGAAGCTGAAAATTAGAATGATGTTGAGCATCAAATCCCGGCAACGTGGTGAATTGTTGAGAGAAAGTTCCTATTGCTGGTTAAATGGCTGATAATAAATTAGTTGAATGGTTGCTGAAGGGTGATGTTTCCATTCAATACCAAACATTCTGCGATCTATTGGGAGAAGATCGGTTCGACCTGCAGGAGCGTATTGCAATTGAGGGCTGGGGAAGCCAATTCCTGTCCCGGCGAAAACCGGAGGGGCATTGGGGCGAGGGTTTCTATAAGCACAAATGGATATCCACGCATTATACCCTGCTCGACTTGAGAAATCTCACTCTGAGTCGGGAGGATCCGCTCGCGCAGCAGTCGATAGATCAGGTACTCCACACCCTGAAGGCCGACGATGGCGGCATACAACTCGGGCCATCCACCTCTCAACGCAGCGATGTATGCGTAAACGGAATGTTCTTGAATTATGCGTCGTATTTCAATGCTCCTGAAGGGGAATTGCGATCGGTGGTAGACATGTTGCTTTTGGAAGTAATGCCTGACGGTGGATTCAATTGCCGGACCACAAGAAGTGGAGCACGGCATAGCTCATTGCATTCAACCCTTTCTGTATTGGAAGGGCTATTTGAATTTCAGAAGGCAGGTTTTGACTACAGATCGGAGGAGATCACCGACGCGATCGAACGAGCAGAGGAGTTCATTCTGCTACACCGTCTCTACCTATCGGATCGCACAGGGGCCATCATACATAAGGATTTTCTCAAGTTCGCATATCCGTGTAGGTGGAAATATGATGTGTTACGGGCGATGGATTATTTTCAGTACCGTGGCAAAGATTGGGATGATCGAATGAGCGATGCGCTTGATCTGATTCTCAACAAGCGAAATGAGAATGGGACCTGGAACATGCAGGCCGCACATCCCGGTGAGGTGCATTTCGTAATGGAAAGGGCTGGTCAACCCAGCAGGATAAATACGTTGAGGGCACTTCGGGTGTTGGAACGCTACCAGGAGCACTTGGATCAAGTTGATTGATATCTGTCTGAGAATCAGTGTTCGATCCGGGTCTTTTTAACTCCGCCTTCTAAGAATAGAGTTCCGGTTGGGATCGCGTGGATGGAGGGGTATTCACGACCCAGGAGGTCATAAATTCCCTTGGAATTTCGATTCCGAACCGGCCGCCAATGCTCGATGGATCCACGGAAAGTGAAGTCCGCAGGCATTGCCTGCCGTGTCAATTACTTTTAGACAAATAGATACACTGTCGATCATACGTGTTGATAAATCAGCAAAAAAGCGGGATTGGGAAGAGCTGCCGATCAGCGTTCCCACCTCGTTTCTCGCCACCCATTCATAGCGCAGAGGTTGATTGGGCAGAATGAACTTGGCAGAGTATGAGCGTATCAAAGGAAGCTGCCACGAGGATCTGAACTTCATTGCATTGTGCACGGGTAATGGTTTGGTCCAGAAGCAGCAGGAGAAGAACCTGAAGCAAATTCCTCAGCACAGCCAACGAGTTGAACAGTAGGATACCCATTTGCGACAACCCGGAATAGCGTTTAGCTTGCCCGGGGCAGGGATCGGGTATGAACATTTTGGTCGGAAATGGTTCAGGATTCAGGATTCCCACCGGCACCCGGCTTATTTGGTCTGTTCGGGCGGTTGGATCGGCGGCGTTTATTGCGGTTTGGATTAGAGCCTTGTGCAGGTTTATCCCCGGGTTTATTTGCAGAACCTTTTGAGCGGGCTTGCGGATTCCGGTTATCGTTGCGCGGGGCTGTCTGCTTGCTCTCACCCCTCGCACCATCCGGTCTTGGTTTGCCTTTTCCTTTTTTTCTTGATTTCTTACGAGGTGTGTTCTTATCGTCCAAACGCGTAAGGCTTTGATCGGATATCAGATCGGCAGGAGGTTCGATCGATTCGAGGGTTTCGATGGCGAAGCTGAGGTCCACAAGTGACTCGGGCATCTCACCTTTGGCGTTCATGGCAAGGATCTCATTGACCCGATCAAGGGAGATGGCAGTCCAATCGGACGATTTCTCGTAATTGAACCAAAGCAATCGCTGAAGAATGTCGGTCTTTTGGAGAAAAGCCCGTCCACGTTCGGTTTTCAGCATGACCCGATCGCCTTTCGGGAATTCCTTCAACGCGTCGAGATACGTTTCAAGCTCGAAATTGAGGCAACACTTCAATCGGCCGCACTGTCCGCTCAGCTTGAGCATATTAATGGAGAGGTTCTGTGTTTTCGCCGCACCCATGGAAACAACCTTGAAATCGGTGAGCCAGGTACTGCAACAGAGCTCCCTTCCACAACTCCCAATGCCTCCCAGGCGGGATGCTTCTTCCCGGTAGCCCACTTGTCGCATTTCGATGCGGGTTTTGAATTCCGCTGCGTATCTGCGTATCAGTTCTCGAAAATCGACGCGATCCTCGGCGGTGTAGAAGAAGATCACCTTTCGGCCGTCGCCCTGAAACTCGATATCGCTGATCTTCATTTGCAGGCGCATATCGAGCGCTATGGTGCGGGCCCGTTCCAATGTAGCGGGTTCTTTCTGCTTGAATTCCTCGTATTTACTCAGATCGCTGTCGCCGGCAATGCGGTAGATCTTCCGTATGTCGTTCGCATTTTCAGAGATCCCCCTCTTCTTGAGCTGTAGCCGAACCAGTTCTCCGGAGAGTGCTACATGGCCCAGATCATGTCCAAAATCGCTCTCAACCACAACAGGATCCCCATTGAAGAGCGTAAGGCCTTCTTCATTCCGGTAGAATTCTTTCCGACTACCCTTAAACCGAACCTCGACTATATTGAATGGACGAAAATCCTCGGGCACGGCCATGTGCCTGAACCAATCGTACGTATTTAATTTATTGCATCCGCCTGTAGAGCATCCCCCGTTGCTTTTGCAACCTGCGGGTTTCCCATCATGTCCGGCGGAACTTCCACAGTTTCCACAGCCCATTGATCTATTCTCGTATATTCCTGAAAGCCTAACTGCTGCTGGCAGTTTTGCGCTTCAGGGTCTGTTTAGCTAAAATCTCCCTGAGCGTCAAAGATAGATGAAACAACTCAATTTTGAGATTGGCATTCCGCTCGATGTGGTACAGGCTTTTGTTGATAGCGCGATGCATTCCATCGCACGCCTCGTGATCGATGAATCGCGCAAATCGTTCTCTGAAGCCATTACTTTCCCCCGGTATTCGCATGGTATAGGACTCATCGTAATGAAAGATCGTACACTCGCGCAGGTAACTGAGCGTGCCCACAAGAAAATGACGAAGCCATTCTTTTTTTCGGGTACTCAATTCATCCGTGAAATTCATCAAAGGGATCATGGCGTTCTTCGAGATCAGGGCAAGCCACTCTTCGAACAGTTTCACATCTTCTGAATTGTCGGCATCCTTGATCTCCAGCGCAATGCTCAGGTTTCCGTCAGCCAGGAAGGCAACCTGCTGAGCAAGTTCCAGGTTTGCACCCTGCTCGCTGATCAACCAATTGCTCAGGATATCGTCACCTACGGCTTGAACATGCATACTCTGGGATCGGCTGTAGATCGTGGGGAGGATGCTATCCGGATCTTCGGTGATCAACAGGAAATGGGTATTCGGTGTGGGTTCTTCAAGACCTTTGAGCAGTACGTTCCCCGCATCACCCAAATACTCGGCAAGCCATATTATTTGAACCTTGAATGCACTTTCATAAGTTTTCAGACCAAGGGTGGCGATCATAGACCTGCATTCACTTTTCGATATCTGAGTTTGCTTGCTCACACCATCAATATGATTCATCCATTGATTGTAATTCGGAAAGTGTGTCTTATCCAGCAGTGACCGCCATTTATCCATGAAATTGGCTGAACTGGAGGGTTCTCCCGATTTAACACGGTAGGAAGGAAAGCTGATGTGCAGATCCGGGTGAATTTGCTTTGCGACTTTCAGGCAAGCTGAGCATTGGCCGCAGCTATCGGTCTCCCCACGATCCAGACACATCAGGTACTGTGTAAAGGCAAGTGCCAGCGCCAAACCCGTACCGCTCTGTTTGTCGATCAACAACTGCGACTGGGGGATCTTACCCCCATTGATCTGTTCGATCATACGCTTTTTCAGCGCCTCGTTCCCCGGAATCTCAGCGAATTTCACCGTTCAAGTTTACAACACTTAAGGGGTATATCAAATGCATTGCCGACTATCCGTGCGAAGCGTTCATTTTAAATATCTTTGACCACTTAAAGAGTTCCTCATGGAGTCGAAAAGCAGCTTTCAAAAAATACTCAACACGAACAAACCTCATTTGTACGCCCTGCTCCTCTTCCTTGGCGTGAGTCTGGTTTATTTCTATCCGCAATTACAAGGCGAGGTGATCAACCAGGATGATATTGCCGCGGGGATAGGCATGACGAAGGAGATCAAGGACTATGAGGCCAAAACAGGGAAAACCTCGCTTTGGACCGATGCCATGTTCGGTGGAATGCCGACCTACCAGATCAGTTCGCCCCAGAAGTCGAATCTGATCCGTCGATTTGTTGAGCCATTTTTTCAACTCAAGATCTCACATCCAATAAGTTGGTTTTTTGTAAGTGCTGTTTGCGCATACATTCTGCTCGTCGTAATGGGACTGGAGTCGTGGCTGGCCATCACGGGGGCGCTCATGTTCAGCTTCACCACCAATCAACTGCTGCTCTATGAGGCAGGCCACACAGCCAAGTTCAGGGCGATCAGCTATTTGCCGCTCATTTTAGCAGGTATGTACCTGCTTCTCGAGAAAAGGAAGTGGCTTGCCGGCTCCTCGGTTTTTCTGTTGGGTACGGCCTTGAATATATCGGCGAACCACTATCAGATGACCTTCTACTTTGCGATCGGGATGGTGGTTTTCATGGCTGTATATCTGGTCTATGCGGCCAGGGAGGGTGCATTGATGAATTACCTGAAAGCTGCTGCCATCATGCTGGTTTGTGGTGTTCTCGCTGTGGGCCCATCCGCATCCAAGATCCTCACAACAAACGAATACGCCAAGGAGACCATGCGCGGTACATCGCAGTTAAAAGCCGAAGCAGCGGAGCGAACGGATGGTGCGGTGAACAAGGATGGCCTCCGCTGGGATTATGCCATGATGTGGAGCAATGCTCCTCGTGATCTTCTCGCTCTATTCATACCCGGAGCTGTTGGTGGCAGTTCGGGTGAACCGGTAGGGGAATCCTACGAAACGGCCAAATTGATGGGTGCCCGTGGCGATCGAAAGGTGCCATCCCCTCTGTATTGGGGTGGGGCCGAATCGGTGTCCGGCCCGATCTATTACGGTGCCCTGGTTTTCTTCCTGTTTGTTCTGGGAATGCTCAGCATCCGCACAACCCGTTTGAAAGCCGCTTTCCTGGGTGCGTTCGTGGTCATTGCGCTGATCTCGCTGGGTAAATATTTCGAAGGATTTCAACGCCTCTTCTTCGATCATTTCCCGAAATATAACAATTTCAGAGCGCACAACTCGGCAATGGGTGTGGCTGCCATACTTGTGCCGGCCATGGCCTTTCTGGGTTTGCAGGCTTTCTTCAATCTGGACGATAAGAAGCAACAACGCAAGAATCTGCTTATGGCGATCTATCTGGTTGGAGGTGTGATCCTGCTCATCCTCTTGTTGGGTGCATCCCTGTTCGGTTTTGAACATTTTCAAGATGGAAGATTCATGCAACTGGTAGGTGGAGATCAGCAGGCATTTGACCGCTTCATGGAAGCCCTGGTTGACGACCGAAAGAAAATGATGCGCCTGAGTGCAGTGCGTTCCCTAGTGTTTGTGGGCGCCGGAGCAGGTTTGCTCTGGTTTTGGCAGAGTGGCAAACTCAAGAAACAACAGGCCATTATGGCCATATGTGTTCTGGCGGCAATCGACTTGTTCTCGGTTGATTGGAAATATGTGAACCACGACGATTTCGAAAAGAAGAATGTGGTGACCAATCAATACAGACCACGTCCGGTTGACGAACAGATCATGCAGATGGAACCCAAAGGCAGGGGCTACTACCGGGTTTTCGACATAAGTAAGGACGTGAATACCTTCAGCTCCAGTTTCGGAAGCTATTTCTACAACACCGTGGGAGGATACAGTGCTGTAAAGCTTCAGCGCATACAGGATGTGATCGACACCATTTTCCGTGAAAGGGTGAATGTGGACGTGGCGAATATGCTGAATACGAAATATTTCATCGTAGGAGAACAACCGCAGTTGCAGATGAATCCCGGAGCGCTGGGCAACGCCTGGTTCATTGACACCATTCGCATGGTTGAGTCTGCAACGGACGAGTTGTACGCCCTCAAGAATTTCAGTGCCGATCGCGAGGCGATCATTCATAAGGAATGGTCTGATTACCTTAATGGATTCAATCCGGCAGTCGATTCCAATTCAAAAGGAGCTATCGAGTTGATCGAATATGCGCCTGATCGTCTCGTTTATCGCTTCAATTCGGATAAGGAACAGCTCGTGATGTTCTCGGAGATATGGTACGGGCCGAATTTGGGTTGGCAGGCTTATATCGATGGTGAGCCGGTCGATCATATTCGTGCAAATTATTTGTTGCGGGCCATGCGCGTACCGGCCGGCAATCGCGAGATCATTTTTGAGTTCAAACCGGAGACCTATGAGCGAGGGGAAAAGATATCCCTTGCGTCTTCATCGATCATCCTGATCTGGGTACTGGGTTGGGTCGGACTTTCAATTCGTCGTTTGTTCCAAAAATAATTGTCTTTTTTTGCGGCTCATTTGCAGGCCATGACAAAGAAAGTTGCGATCGTAGTTGGAACAAGACCCAACTTCATAAAGGTTACCCAGTTTGAGCGCGTATTGAAAACTTACGGTGACGCGTTCGAAATGAAGCTCATCCATACCGGGCAGCACTACGATAAGAATATGAGCGACATATTCTTCGAGCAATTCGGACTGCGCGAACCGGATATTTACCTCGATGTGAAGGGGATGAGTCCCGCTGAACAAGTAGGTGAGATCATCAAGCGACTAAGTGCCATTTTTCTGGAGTGGAAACCGGATATTGCCATAGTTCCCGGTGATGTGAATTCCACCCTGGCAGCTGCAATTGCCGCCAATAAAACCGACACCCGACTCGGACACCTTGAGAGTGGACTTCGAAGTTTCGACCGCGGCATGCCGGAAGAGATCAATCGATTGCTCACCGATCAGATCACCGACGAGTATTTCGTAACGGAACAAAGCGGTTTGGATCACCTCAGAAATGAGCATGCACCCGGCAGGATACATTTTGTGGGCAATACCATGATCGATACCCTGGTTGCATTTGAAGATCATATTCAGCGCAGCTCAGTGATGAAGGATTATGATCTGGAAGAGGGTGGCTTCGTACTCATGACCATGCACCGTCCTTCCAATGTGGATACGGAGGAGAACCTACTCAAACTGATCCATATTCTGGAATACGCCACAAAGCGCTACAAGATCGTTTTTCCCATCCATCCGCGTACCAGCAAGAGTCTGGAAACCCATGGCCTGCTGAAACGAGTGGAGGACAATAAGCGGATCATCCTTACACCGCCATTGGACTATCTGGCTTTCCAGCATTTGATCGCCAAGTGCAAATTTGTACTCACCGATAGTGGTGGTATACAGGAGGAAACTACCTTCCGACAAGTTCCTTGCCTCACCCTGCGCGAGAATACGGAACGTCCCAGCACGATCGATATCGGAACCAACACACTTGTTCCTTTTGAACCGGAAATTGTGGGATCCTATATCGATTCCATCAGCGATGGCACCTATAAAACCGGTGCGATACCTCCACTTTGGGATGGCAAGTCCACGGAGCGTATTGTGGAGGTCTTGAAAGACATTCTCTGAGGGCAGGATACACCGACTGCAATTTTCAGTCGGTATTTGATACTCATCCGTGATTTTTCAATGTTGGATTCAGTAAGGAATCCAATAACTGCGTGTACTGTTGTGCCAGTTGTTTTCGGCTGAAGCGCGAGATCGACCCTTGCTGATGATCAAGCCCCTCGCTGCGGTTTTCGCAGGTTCTTTTTACGACTTCGATCGCTCTGTCCAGATCGGAATAACCAATTACAGATCCCGAACCGGATTCCCGGATGAAAGCTGCCGTGTCTCCTTTTTCCGGCCCAATGGCCAGGATCGGCTTACCCGAACCCATGTACTCGAAAAGTTTGCCGGGTACCACACCCATGCTGTTCGGTGTATCGTTCACAGGTAACAAAAGGAGCGAAGCAGCCTGAAGGTAAGCCGGAACCTCGCTGTGCGCTACGAAGGGGATATGTTCCAGGTATGGAGTTAACCCCTTTGAATCAAGTGATTCCAGGATGCTGTGATCGACCTGTCCGATGAGCTGAATGCACAATTTTGAGGCAAATCCATGGTCTTTTATAAGCTCTGCAAGGGCGTCCCACAGTACGTATGGGTTGCGGTCTTTATTCATGGATCCCACATGGCAAAGCACGAAGCGATCTTCCGTTCGCTGTTCGATCTGTCCGAAATCTGCAGGATCGTAGCCATTGGTGATGATCTTTATATCGTTTCTGCCGGATATATCCTTGAAGTCGGAAGCCCAACTCGGACTCACCGTAACGATTTTGGTCGCATCGCGCAGCACCTCAGCTTCCATCCGGCGGTGGCGACGATCGCCCCATTTTGTAAGGCGTAATTGATCGTAAAAATCAATGCGAGTCCAGGGATCCCGAAAATCTGCGATCCACGGAATTCCGAGGGGTGGGGCTACTCCCAATGCAATCCGATGCATACTATGTGGAGGACCTGTAGAGATGATCGCATCCACCGGATTTTCGCGCAAGTATTTTTTCAGGAATCGGATCGATGGGCGTATCCAGAATTTGCGCGCATCCGGAATGAAGAAGTTCCCCCGGATGAATACACTCAGCTTTTGAGCGAAGCTTTCTTTTTTTGAACTGATGAACCCGGAATAAACGCGTTCGGAACGTTTGCGGCCAGTGAGGAGTTTATAGAAGGAATAAGGCTCCCAGATCTTTGTACGCACCGTTTTAAGATCGGGATGTATTTCGGCCAACAGCGACTCATCGATAACAGGTGCTTCTCCGTTCGAGGGCGTGTAAATGATTGGTTGCCAGCCATTTTCGGGCAGGTACTTACTCATTTTCAACCATCGCTGAACACCTCCACCTCCTGCAGGTGGCCAGTAATAGGATATGATCAGTACTTTCTTCAATTTCTTACACGCAAGCGTTTTCCGTAACCCGGCGAATAGAATTCAAAGGGCTCGAAGTTCACCATAAATGGTTTGTTACAAGAATCGGTAATGGTAATCCCGGAGTTCGTAAGCTCAACTTTGCGGCGATGAACGATGTCGCGATAGCGTATGATCCCGCCTAACGCAGTATCTGAGAAGGTTTCCGCGGTAAAACGCACGTCGTGCATCATATTGAATAACCCGAGCCTGCCTTCCAAAGGACGGTTTTGCTCCTGATCGCCAGTGATGGCTGTATTGTGGGCAAATACGCTGCGGAAATCGACCCGCCATTTTGGAATTGGTGTGTAGAGATAAGTACCGGGATCCCTCAAAAGAGATTGACCCGCGAATTCAAGTTCTACATGGAGCTTGTCGTTGTGCACATGGGAGAGAGAGTGATGTTGTTCCGGGTTGCTCATCCCGACAAGGGCCACATAAAATTCATCACCTTTAATGCCTAATAGCTGAAAATCAGGATAGTAGAATCGTTTCAGGGCTGCCGGAAGGCTATCCCAAAGGGGTATCATATGCGTAGATGTGTAGGGCAATTCTACAGAAGATTCCTTGGCAAACGATTCGGGTAATCCAATTGAAACCGGATATGGCCTGAGTTCCGAGGAATTTATTGCACCACTACCCACAGCGTATTCAAGCGAACAGGTGCTCGCTCCGTTTTTTTCAAAAATTCCATCTACCAGGGCTGTAAAAGGGGTATGATCGAGGGCATCCTCCTCCCAAAAAGAGTCGAATTCCATTGAATTCCAATATTCAGCGGGAAGATGTTCGAAACTGTCCTGGGCTTCGTTTTTGGATCGAAAGCGGCCCGTTGGAGTGAGCCTGAAAAAGCGCCCCGAATCATTATCGCCGAATTGGGGAATAGTTCCCATTGGCTTCGCAATATCCTTGCTGAACTGAGCACTTTTTGCCAGTTTTTCGAAAAAGGACCTTGGCAAAATCGCTGCTGATCCGGCGTTAAATACCTGTTCAGTAGCAGGGAAGAGCGGACCTGCGAAGTTCCAGTCCGAATTCGTATAACACTTGAGGCGATCGCGATGTTCCGGGCCAAATCTCAGAACGAGCGCAAGTCCCAGGGCCATCATTTCGCCACTTAAGCGGTGATAAGAGGTGGATCCTTCGAAATTGCTTCCATCGTTAAAGAATTGCCTGTCCATACTGCGTTGCAACTCCTGAATTCCGTAAGCCAGAAACTGATCCTGCAACACGCCCTGATTCAGATACGCCGCACCGAATAGAATTCCGAGCACGTTCCCCAGATAGTGATTTGACGTGAGTCCTTCCCGATATTCCATATCCTGAGCAATATGTCGGCAAGACTCCAGGATATAAGTGGCGAGAATAGGTTTGAATCGAACGAGGACTTGCGCATCGAGCCGATCCTGGAAAAGATCGAATGCCAAAAGCATATTGGCCACACGTATACCAATGTCCATTGGGCAATTGAAGTTCACACCCATACCGATCGGGTTGGCCAATATGAAATCCAGAGTTTGACACAGGTATTCAACCGCGAATTCCTTTCGGATATCGAGGCTTTCGGATAGTACCGCCATCTGAGGTAGATGCTGTAGGCGACTCAATTCCCAGGGCACTTTGAGATCGATGCCAATTTGCCCCTCCATAAGTTTGCGTTGCCTGCTGTAGTCTAACTTGGCATCCCAGCGGAAGCCGCTTTTGAAATCGCGTTGCCAATCGATGGGCACATAGTTCGGGTCTAAATCCTGAATCCAAGTCCACAATTCGCGTGAAAAAGGTACATGAGCCGGGGCTACTACGTTTTCGATCCAGTTACCTTTTGGTTCGGGCTTGAGTTTTAATGAATTGGCAAAGCGATGCCCTTCCAAACCATAAGCTTCTGAATCGTATCGATTGTAAACCCAACCACTGCCCAACAGATCGAAGCGTTTTTCGCGATAGCGTTCCAGCAGCCAATGAGCGGTGCCTGCATCTATGCCAGAAAAATCCAATTCTTTGATCCGGAAGAAATCAGAAGCAATTTCGATCGGAGGCCGGGTTGGATCCGTGGATGGTACTCGTGGATCCACTGGCAGGATATGTTTGAGATAACGCTCGTGTTCTTTGCGCGTTTTCAGCTTATTCAAAGCCTTGTGGTAGAGCACGCCGGGCGGAAATTTGCTCAGCATCTTCAATTTGGCAATCCAACTCATTTTCGGATCAGTTTCAATTCTTCCATTCGCCTAAGTATACGTTCTACGTGTCTTTCCCAGGTGTAAGTACTCCGCATTAATTCCAGCGCACCTTCTGCCAGTTTAGTTCGGTAATTCTCGTTGGCTCGAAGTGCTGCAATTGCATCGGCCAATTCTTCAATATTAGCGGGTTCCACAAGGTGGGCGCTCTCGCCATGCTCGAATATATCTGCGATCTGGTCCAGTGCACTGGCGATGATCGGTCGGCCACAGGCCATGTATTCGAAAAGTTTCGTAGGGGATCCAAAAAAGCGTGTTCCGTCGGGGTTCGGGATATGAGGGGAGAGGAATAAGTCGCAGCATTTCAAATAGCGCGGACTTTCTTCCTGAGGAACATTACCTGTGAGATGTATCTGATCGGCAAAGGGACTATTTCGGATAATGGTTTCCACCTCGGGGAAGAGTTTCCCTGAACCCACGATGAGGAAGCGAACCTCATCGCGATACTCGGGATATTTTTCGAAGAAGCGTACTGCCGCTTGTGCCAGTTCAACAACTCCATGCCATTTGCCGAATGTGCCAATGAAACCAACGACAAACTTATCCTGCAGTCCAAATTTTTTGAGGATCTCCGGATCCTTATCCGGCAGATCGAAGCGCTCCGGGTTCACACCATTTGGGTTTACCAGGATCTTTGATGCCGAGATGCCCTCCTGGATCAAATTATCGCGGAGAACTTCCGAAACCACGACGATCAGTGAGGCTCTTTTCAAATTATATGTCTCGATCCTTCTCGTAATGGGCAATTGAATAAACTTTTTCAACACGTTTTTCAGCGGGTTAGTGGTTCTGCTCCAATTTTGGAGTTTCCACACCTCGGATGAGTTGAATTCCAGAACGAACGGGATGCCGGATCGTTGACTTAAACGGGCTCCGTTGAAAGATTCACCGCTGTAACGCTGATAGATAAAGTCATAATCACCCGATTTCAGCTTACGAAATCGGCTCAAAACTTTGAAATTGTAAAGCAGCTCGTTCAGTACAGGTACGCCTTTTAAAATGGGAGTAATGATCTGAACCTTATGCTGCACATCGGGCAGTGTGTCGTTGCTGTAAACATCCAGCTCGATTGAACCACTGAGTGCGTTGATCACACCTGCCGTGTGGGTAACGCTTCCTCCCGACTTAACGCCGAGAAAATATACGGTTCGCAGGTAGAGAGCTTTCAACGGTTATAGCGCAAATGTTAGGCGGGGCAAAGCTAAACATTCGGCACGGATCGGACGGACTTTAGGTTGATGCAACGCCATCATTCCGTGGAATCAGACAATCAATGAGTCCTTGTCGCTTTAGAAAAATGACAATCTGTGGCCTTTTTTTATCTATATCGTTTCCACCAATTGATTATCAATTAATTAAGAGTGAATTTTTACGGTTGAAGTCCAATATCCTTCCCGAATTCGACTTTGAGGCTTATCAATTAATTGGGTCGGATTTGATTTTTAGTGATCGGTAGGCTTAAATTCCCACATATGATTTCCCGAAAATTAGCGCGAATAGGTCCCTTTTTTTTCGGAGTGTTCTTCTTCCTGAACGGGTTCTCCGAATTATGTCTTGCTCAAAATAAGCTTCCTGAAGATCGACAATTGATCGTTGAGCTTGTCCGCCCGGTTGATGGTTTGAATGAATATGCGATCTGTCTTAGCAAAGGAGATTTTCAAATCTTGGGCATTGAGAAAATGGAGCCTGTTTTTAAATCCGGAAATGCGGCATTGGCGAACTATGTCGTACTACATTTCATATCCGAAACAGCACGCGATCGGGCCTTAGAACCCTTACGAAAATGCAATGCGATCCGATCGGTAGAGGAAGTTCCTGTCTATGATCATTTTTATACACCAAACGATCTACAGGCGTCTCAATGGGCATTAAAAAAGATAAAAGCCACACAGGCATGGGATCGGGCTACTGGTGCGGCTAGTGTAGTATTGGCAGTAGTAGATGA
Source organism: Flavobacteriales bacterium (assembly GCA_020635435.1). Lineage (GTDB taxonomy): Bacteria > Bacteroidota > Bacteroidia > NS11-12g > UBA9320 > VMDK01. The sequence continues at coordinate 81,543 of JACJZU010000001.1, read as the reverse complement.
TGCCGTATATATAGATCATGAAGATCTTAAACCCGTTTTGTGGATGAACACGGCCGAAATTCCAGGAAATGGAATTGACGATGACGGAAATGGTTATATCGACGATCTCAACGGTTGGGATGCCCATTTATCTATGTGGGATCCGAGGCCTGACAGTATGCTGCGCATCAACGGTAAGCAATATCATGGAACCCATGTGGCCGGAATTGCTGCGGCAGCTACCGACAATAATCTCGGTATTGCCTCTGTGAGCTTCAATGTGAGTTTGATGTCAATCAAAGCATCATACAGTAGCGGGGGAGTAGCTCGATTGAGCACACTAGCCCTGCTCAGGGGCATTGAGTATGCCGTTGTGAACAATGCGAGGGTAATCAACATGAGTTGGGGAGGGAAGGGCAGAACATCTGCCATGCAAGCTGTGCTGAACATGGCCCACGATAGTGGAGTCGTATTGGTTGCCGCGGCGGGTAACGATGGGAGAAATTCCATGGCAACCTGGGCCAATTACCCGGCGGCTTACGACCACGTGATAGCAGTGGGTTCTACAGACAGCATGGACCGAAAATCGGATTTTTCGTCGTACTACAGCCAGGTGGATGTGATGGCCCCCGGCTCCGAAATATACAGTTGCCTTGCGCGCTCCTCTTCCAGTTATGGATTTTTAAATGGCACATCCATGGCTTCACCGCTTGTTGCGGGTTTGTGTGCCTTGATGCTCAGCAAGAACAGCTCGCTCAATCCGGATGATGTTGAGCAGTGCCTGAAATCTTCATGTGACGACATCAGTTCCTTGAACAGCAGTTATTCAGGAGGTATCGGGGCTGGCAGGATCAATGTTCAGAAAGCCATTGAATGCTTCAAAGCTGTGATAGCGCGTTTTGAAGCGGAAAATCAGCAGATCTGCCCGGGTAGCTCGGTGCGTTATAAAAATCACAGTTTCGGGAAAGCGCTTTCATACGCGTGGACCTTCCCGGGTGGTACACCCGGTTCCAGTACATCGCCGGAACCCGTGATCACCTATTCGTCAAGCGGTACATTTACTGCCCGATTGATCGCCTCCAACGGCAAGGAATGGGATACGTTGGAACTGAAGAATGTAGTGAAGGTAGCTGAACCGAGCGCGTCGATTGAAACGTTCCCGGATACGCTGTACGCAGGTCAGAATGGATTGATCGGTATAAAACTGAATGGCCGGGCACCTTTTGAGATCGCGATGCGCCATGCAAATGGAATTGACACTTTGCGAAATATTGGCACTCCGTACTTCTATTATCCCATACGACCAAATATAACTTCACAGTACGATCTGGTTTATGTGATGGATGCGGGGTGCCTCGGACAGGCGCAGGGCACGGCCAAAGTAGTGGTTGTGGAATTCAATTGGAACAAGAGCGTTTCGTTGAATTGTATCAATGTATTGAGACATCAGAAGATCTCTCAAACCGAAGGTGGGTTTAAGGGGAGTTTGCATGATAATAATGTATTTGGTCATGAAATGGATGTAATAGGTGATGTGGATGGGGACGGAACCGATGACCTTGCAGTTGGGGCTGTTTGGGATAATGATGGCGGCACAAGGAAGGGCGCATTTTTCGTTTTGTTTATGAATCCTGACGGGACTGTTAAGGCGCATCAGAAAATTTCAGAGAAATCTGGCGGTTTCAATTCAAAATTGGATGTAGATGATCGTTTTGGCCATGCTATTGAGGGGTTAGGTGATTTAAATGGTGACAACATCCCGGATTTGCTCGTGGGTGCACCATTGGACGATGACGGAGGTAATGGTAGAGGTGCGTGTTATATCTTGTGTTTAAATCGGGACGGTACAGTAAAAAGAGAATCTAAGATTTCTTCACTGACTAATGGATTCACAAACACACTTAGCAATGGCGACGGATTTGGACAAAGGGCGATTTTACTCGGGGATGTTAATGGTGATGGAAATTTAGAAATTGCCATCAGTTCTATTTGGGATGACGATGGCGGAAGTGATCGAGGTGCAGTTTATATCCTGAGCATCGACAAGGATGGTAATGTGAAAGGCAAGCAAAAGATTTCTTCTACGCAAGGGAACTTTAAAGGAAATCTTGAAAACAATGATTATTTCAGTTCAGGTATGTGCGTGGCAGGCGACCTGGATAAAGACGGAGTTGTAGATATACTAGTTTCAGCGCGAGGAGATGATGATGGAGGTTCGAATAGAGGAGCGGTATATGTGTTGTTTTTGACAAAGAACTTGACCGTTAAGTCTTACAATAAAATTTCTTCGACCTCAGGAGGACTAGGCTCTAACATATTGGATGATGAGGATAATTTTGGTATCTCGATCGATGCACTTGGAGACATAAACGGGGGCGGTAGACCTGTTTTCGCGGTAGGTGCTTTTCTTGATGACGATGGGGGGAAAGATTTAGGAGCTGTCTATTTGATCTCATTGGATAACAACGGGACCGTTCACGAATTGAATAAGATCAGTACTCAAGCCGGACACTTTAATGGTGACCTGGATCAGGGAGATAATTTCGGATGGGGAATGACCACAGGTGACCTAGATAAAAACGGAATTCCTGAGTTGTTTGTCGGTGCAGAATTGGACGATGACGGAGGTACGAACCGTGGAGCTGTTTGGATGCTCGATCTTGGCTCAACCTGTGAAGCAAGCTGCCTGAATATTGGTCTTGATCACGTCCTCTCGGCAACGCAAGGTTATTTTAAAACAAATTTCGATGGAAGTGATCGCTTTGGATGCAGTCTTTCCCCTGCCGGAGATTGGGACAAAAATGGCTATGCAGATTACTTCGTTGGAGCAAAGCATCGCGATGAAGGAGGGATAAAGCGTGGAGCAGTATACCTTCTGCTCATGGGGCAGGCCGATTCAGTTATTGATTTTAGGAAGTATTCAGGAACCAATAGCGCTTTCGGATATACTGTGGACGATTATGATGATTTTGGGAATGCCGTATCCGTTATAGGAGACATAGATAATGACGGTATCCCCGAACTAGCCGTAGGTACTCCAGCCGATGATGATGGAGGGTTTGGGAAAGGCGCAGTGTATATCCTTTTTACCGACAACTCAGGTAATTTGCGCAAGGCGTCCAAGATAAGTTCCTCCTACGGGGGATTGGGCTCCTTGCCTTCTGATGCCCGTTTTGGGACTTCGGTTTATGGAGTTGGCGACGTCGATAATGATGGAATCCCAGATCTCGCGGTGGGAGCACCAAGATACAACAATGTGGGTGCAGTGCTGATCCTAACGCTGAAGGCTGATGGTTCAGTTAAGAACAAATTCCTTTTGAGCCACCAAACGGGAGGGATGACTGCACTGGATGCCGAGGATTATTTTGGATGTTCGATTGCAAGCCCGGGCGATGTAGACGGCAACGGTGTACCGGATCTGCTCGTAGGCGCAAAACGAGATGATGACGGAGCGGTTAATTCCGGGGCCTTTTATCTGATATTTCTGAATTCTTCCATAGCAGCGCGAAAGGTGATCAAAATTTCCAATAGCAGTCCCAATTTTTCCAATGTTTGGGAGCAGGAGGGGTTGAGTGCCGAAAATTTAAGCTGCAAATTATTTTCAGGTGGAGTGTTGGAGGTGTTCTCATCTCAGGCCTACAGGGAGTTAAATGATTATGGCGGTGTTTTCACATTATCCTTTGACACTACCGGATCTGTAAGAGACTACCAGATCCTCGACCGATTCCATAAAGCTATGAATGGTCGCTTGGCCGCAGAGGATCGATTTGGAGGAGGGATCACCTATACACAGACCAGTTTCAACTCGGGCCGACTTTTAGTAGGTGCCGATTTCACCGATCATGGAGGAACGGATAACGGCGCGTTGTATTTCTTCACTGTGCGGGATACTTGCCTGATCGAACCTGCCATCTGTGAATTCTCCGGACAAATTGCACACTCAGAGCCATGCATTTCGGATTCATTGCAATTCAGTTACACCGCAAAAGGCGCTTCCAATGAAACCCTTTACGATGTGAAATGGTCCTTCGGCGATGGCGGCGGTACAAATGGCCTTGGGCCGGTAAATCACCAGTTTCCCGGTCCCGGGAAATATCGCGTTGATGCTGAATTCTATGTTCTTAAAGACGATAGACTCTGCCGGGATACTGCAAGTCTCACGTTGACCTTGTTTGATACCCTGATCATTACACTTCCCGACGCCGACACTGTTTGCCGCGGTAATTCCGTGCTTCCCTTACCGGGCTTACTATCCTGTTCACGAATGACAGACAAGATCCAATGGACTCCTAATATTGAAATAAGCGGAGATACACTGCTGCAGCCCACCATCACCGCAACCCGGAGCAGATGGTATTATGTGGATATAATGAGTCTTTCCGGACTTAGACAGCGCGATTCCATCTTCATTTTTGTTGACACAGGTTGTTGTCCGTCCATTACCCGCATAGCTGCCTCGGAAACACAAATTTGTCAGGGAGGAACTGTTCGGTTTCAGGATAGTTCAGAACGTTTTGGGAATAGCAAATTCACGTGGAATTTTGGTAGTAATGCCATTCCCTCGACTTATACCGGAACAAATCCTGGCCTTATTCGATTTACTCAATCCGGCTTGTATAAGATCCGCCTGATAAAAGATGACGACTGCGGCTTAGATACCGCATATCATGAATTGATCGTTGCGAGTCCTCCGAATATTCCGGAATTTCAAGATACCGCTTTATGCTTTGGCGATTCTTTGTATATCTCTTTACCCGATCTAGCCGTAGGGCAATTTTTCGATTGGTCACCACGCGGTATTCTAAAAGATACCCTCGGGAATCGATTGAAATACATAGCTCAATCTGATCAGACTTTCCATTTTACAGTAACAGATGTTTTCAGTTCTTGCAGTTCGACCGACTCGATGCGCATCAAATTGCGCAGTTCAGATCTGAGATTATTGGGATCTGACACCTCCTACTGTCAGAATTCCGCTGTTGATCTTGTAGTTTCGGATACTACAGCTCAGGGCTATGTCTGGAGCACTGGAGCGACTTCGCCACGGATCACGGTGAATAGTGAGGGTTGGTATTGGGTGGAACATTCCTCTCCGTGCCTGAGCCGCGACTCCGTTTTTGTAAAGGAGATCGATCTGCCCGCCTTGGAACTCGGGCCAGATATTTCTACATGCGATTCGAGTAATGTGCCGCTTTCAAATAAATTCCAGAGTTCAAATGTTTCGTACCAATGGTCTACCGGAGAATTGACCGAACAGATCTCGGTGTCGGCAACCGGACGTTATTCGCTGGTTTTAGATTCAGCTGGATGCCGGGCTTCCGATTCCGTTTACGTTCAATTCAACCGATCCATCCCTTTCAGTCTGGGTGCAGACACAGCTATTTGTCCGGACTCCAGATTTACATTGGATTATGGCTTTTTGGGGGCAGATGACTATTCCTGGTCTGATGGTACTAAGGGCCCCCAGCTTATTACCAGTAGTGAGGGCAAATATTGGTTGAAAGTTGTACAGAACGGCTGCGTTTCATCGGATACATTGTTGGTGCGGTTCAAAGATTGTAATTGTCGCGTTCTTTATCCCTCGGCATTTACTCCAGATAGAACTGAAGGTTTGAATGATACGTATCAACCTTATGTTGAATGTCCGATCAGCGAATCGAAATTGACGATCTATAATCGTTTGGGTGTTGTTGTGTTCTCGTCGGAGGATCCAAAAGCCAAGTGGGATGGAACGTACAAAGGCGAACCTGCACTACCGGGCGTGTATGCCGTAGAATTCCATTATGCGTTAAACAGAGGGAGTTTTCTTGAGAGGCATTTCGACTATTCCCGCGTACTGCTGGTGAGATGATCCTTTTTCAGTCCTTTAAGGATCTGATCTACGTGTCTTTCCCAGGAATATTTTTCCAACACATCCCTGCGGGCGTGTAACCCCATGTTTTTCATAGCTTCGGGGTCAAGCGCAGCCTCATAGATCGCCTTTGCCAGAGCGGTAGGATCTCCGGGTTCAACCAGACGCGCATTAATACCATCTTGCAGAATATCACCGATCTGTTCCAGATCACTTGCCACGATGCCTTTACCGAGTGCCATATACTCGAACAGTTTCGTGGGAGAGCCAAAGAAACGTGTGCCGTCCGGGTTGGGTTTATGGGGAGAAAGCAGGATGTTACAGGCCGCCAGATAGTCGACAGCCTCATTCTGAGGTATCATGCCGGTTAGTATCACATCCTCTCTGTTCCGGAGACCCTTCAGGATCTGCTTTACCGTTTCCATCATGAGCCCATCCCCGATCAAAACAAAGCGTACTTTATGGATGAATTGTGGGTAGAGTTCGTAGAATTCGACAATGGCTTCGGCAAGAATATCCGTTCCATGCCATTGGCCGAAACTGCCTATGAAACCCATTACAAGAGAATCGTTCAAACCTAGCTTCTCCCGCACTGCCGTTCCGTTGCGTTCCGGGTTGTACACCTCGGGGTCAACTCCATTTGGATAAAATACGATGCGTTCTCTTTGTACCCCCTTTTGTTCAAGCTGAGATCGCAGCTCTTCTGAAACTACCACCACTACCGAAGCATTTTTGAGGTTATACCGTTCAACCCATTCGGCAAGTGGGATCTCGATCAGGTATTTAAAAGTATTCATTGCAAAACCGGATAAACTCTTCCATGATTGTAGTTTACTCCAGTTCTTCAAACTCCAGGCACTGGAACTGTTGTATTCGATGATGAAAGGGACCTTGAAGCGCCTTGACAGCTTCGCCCCGGCGATTGAATAACCCGATAGACGTTGATAGATAGCCGACTCATTGAAATTTGAACTGCAATGCCGCACTACCCTCATGTTGTATAGGAATTCCCTGATGGCCATGGGAAGCCATTTCAAAGGCTTTGGCTTGAGAATTTCGTAAGGCACTCGCAGCCCTGGTAGCACATCATTGCTCAATACCTTAATTTCATTTTTATCAGCAATGGCATTGATCACACCTGAAGTGTGGGTAACACTTCCTCCGGCTTTTAGACCAAAAACGAATCGTGTACGGAGATAGAGGATTCTCATTTAGGCTATTTCAAGTTGAAGGAACTGCCGATCACTTCACGACTGTCCGGAAACAACTTCATGATCATGAATCCTAAGGGATGTTTAAGTAGAAATTTAAAATTAAGTTCCGTTGAATAATTGAACCTGAAAGTCCTCCGGGCAATAAGACCGGCTTTGGCGAAAACACGATGAAATTCATCCCTGGTAAATTCGTGGTGATGGCCAATAAAGGGCACTCCGGAGTTATATATGTTCATGATATCCGGAAGAGGAGAACGGCCCTTCAATAAATCCATCCGTTTGAAGAAATAGGCGATATTGGGGACATCGGCAAACACGACAGCATCTGATCTTAACGCTTGACGGACATTGTTCAGGAAGTATCTTAGAGAATCGGGGATGTGTTCGAGCACAGCCATTATAGAAATAAAATCGAAAGATCCTGTGGGAAGAGGCTCGTTAAATGGATCAAGATCGCGTATTGCAACGCCGTTGGATTGTATATGATCGAATAGTCTGTCAAAACTCTGATCGTAGAAGCGCTTAACTTCAGTCATTTCAGCATCGTAGCCCAATTCCTTTAACGTAAGCGGCATAACACCCCAAAAACCACCTAGGTCGCATACTTTTTGAGCACCTGGAGGTATTTCGAGGTATGCGTTATAGAATCTGATCGCAGAACGTCTGAGGTAATTCTTGAAATCATATGGCGCAGCCCATCCAACATTATTTGCTGAAATTTTCGCCTGCATATCCAAATCCCAAAATTCGAAAACGCGATCAACGATTTCATTATGTATTTTTTGATATTCCTGAAATGATATTTTATTGGACATGATCTGTAACTTCTTTGTTTTTGTGAATCAGTGCACGAGTGTAATTGAAAACCAGAATAAGGATGAGAATATAGGATATTAGGGAGGCATATGCGGCACCTACTTCTCCAAATTTCGGGATAAGTATTATGTTAAGTATTATATTCAAAATGAAACAAATTATCCAAAATAGTATCAATTTAAAAGGAAGACCGATCGCTGCCAGAAACTGAGCTATTATTGTTTCGATCGACAGGAATATTGTTGCTAGTATTAATACTCTGAAAGATTGTACACTGGGTAAAAATGCATCCCCGTACAACACTTGTATTAAAGGTTTTGCCAGTAGAATGGATATCGCGCCCAATCCTAAAAGGACGATTATGACTTGCCTCACGACTTTCATATTAAGTCGATATTTCTCTTTTATATCTTGAACAGATGCCAGCCTAGGCAATAGAACACTGGCAGTCACACTACCAAATAATTTGAATTGATCTACGAGTTGAACTGAAGTTGAGTAAAAACCAACATGACTTGAATCCATATAATAATTCACGATCAAAATGTCAGACCGTACGACTAGAAATGATAAAACCACCGTTAAATATGCCTTGATCCCATATTTTAAATTAGATCGAAACACGTTCATGGAGGGCTTGTAACTTGATGGAACGTTCCGTAAAGAATAGATCGCCACGAATAGAATGACAAGTATGTTTTCTAAAATATAAAGCGTAAATGCGGATGAAATGCTTAAATGACCTGAGAAATAAAGCAGGCATAAAAGTGATGTATATGCTGTTCTGGAAGCAATTTCAATATAATTTATTTGTTTGAAACTTTGCAAACCATACATTATATTCTTGAAGTATAAGCTAAGCAGGGAAGCCGGTATACCTGCAAGCATGTAAAGTCGGAAGTTGATATTGGAGGGTATCTTGAATAGGTCAGGTTCTGTTTTATTCAAGAAATATAAAATGCCGAACATTACGGTGCTGGTCATTAATGCCACTATAATCGAATTGATCATGATTCGCCCAAATAGACTCTTATCCCGGGAAATAAAGTATGTGTTTGATGTCTGAAGACCCAAATGACCGAATTGGTATCCTATAACAACAAGAGTCAGGATGACTGAGTAAATACCCTTTCCTTCAGGGCCAAGTCCACGCGTCAATAGAATGCTAGAAATGGTGCCAATAGCTATGATTACGCCCTTCGACCCAAGCGTATGCACCACATTGCGAACAAATTGCCGCGACCAAAGATCCTTTACCTTAGCTCGCACTGATCAGCCATTTATGCAAGGCGTACAAGACCCAGATCTGGAATCGCATACGTCCGGTTCGCTCCGAATAGTTGTAGAATCGCTCCAATTCGGCTTTGTCCAGATAGTGAGATACCGGGCTCTCCGATTGAAGTACCTCCTCCCGGAACCAGCCCGGAAATTCACCGGAGAAGAAGCCGTTCAGCATTTTTCCAAAACCGACTTTGGGATGATCGAGCACGTAATTGGGTAGTTTGTCCCTCGCCACCTTTTTGAGTAAGTATTTGGCCGAACCATTCTTCATCTTCAGATCGAAGGGCAGGCCTGCCGAAAATTCGATGAGTTTGTGATCGGCAAAGGGAGAACGCGCCTCAATACTCGCTGCCATCGACGGATAGTCGATCCGTGCAAGTATAAGTTCAGGAAGCCTCAGTTTGTATTCAAGATTGAGCACCGCACGCAAATACCGGTCAGAGGTGTCGGTTGAGATCTCGTTCATGTATTTTTTGAGGATCCCGTAAGAATTCGTTTCCGGACCTTTCCAAAGCCGCCTTTTCTGCGCCTCGGTAAATCCATGTACATGTGCATGTGAAATTATTCCTCCCGACTCAAAGAGGTCGTATTTGTTCACGGCATAGCTGCCTGAGTTTTGGAATAAGCGATTGACAAAGCCCGGCAAACGTTCCAATCTTTTGCGCTCTTTGTCGAACTGCAGATACTTTGGATATCCCCCGATCTCGTCGCCTCCTTCACCAACCAAGAGCACCTTGGCCCCCTCTTTCCGGCAAATACCGGATATGAGATACATAAGCACAAAGTTCGGATCACCCAGGGGCTGGTCCTTCTGAATACTCAGGTATCGGGTTATGGTTTCCGAAAACAGTGCCTTGCTCACCAAATTGCCCGAGAATGGGATCCCGATCTCCTCGCAGAATCTGCGTGCGATCGAGGACTCGTTGAATTCAGCTTCCCCTTCGAAATCCAGATTGATCGCCCGTATATCGGGGTTGATCTTGCTCGAGTAGTATACATTGAGCGAACTGTCCAATCCACCACTCACGGCAAGTGCCACGGGTGCATCCGATATATTGCGGTAACGCATGGACCGCTCCAGGAGGAATTCCGTTTTCTCGATGGCTTCCTCTTCGCTGATACGGCTGCTTTTGTTCAGAAATTTACTGATGTCCCAATAGGCATGTTTCCGCATTCCGGCTCTGCTGATCTCCAGATAATGTCCGGCCTCTAGCTTATGGATCCCCTCGAAAAAAGTATCCGGGGCCGGAACAGTGAGCATCGTGAGGTAATGATACACCGAATCTGCCCTGATCGACCGGGTGCATACTCCTGCTTCAAAAAAAGCCTGTATCTCCGAACTGAAGTAAAAACGTCCGGAGCGATGCGTGTAGTAAAGTGGTTTCTGACCGATCCGGTCCCGAACAAGGTACAAGGACTGATTCCGTGAATCGAAAATGGAAATGGCAAACATTCCCGTAAGTTTCTCTATACAGCCCATACCCCATTCCTTGTACGCGTAGAGCAGGGCCTCGGTGTCGCTGTGGTCTGTTCGGAACTCGTATTTCGACTCCAGCTCTTTGCGCAATTCGGCGTGGTTGTAGATCTCGCCGTTGAAATTGAGCAGTACCTCGCCCTTGTTGCAAAGCATGGGTTGATTGGCCTGCTCGCTCAGATCGATGATAGAGAGCCTTCGCTGACCAAAGGCGGCAAAATTGTTCAGGTATATGCCCTCATTATCCGGTCCGCGGTGCTTCAAAGCATCGCACATCCGCTGCAGTTCTTCCCGACTGTTAGCCGGTAGCCCTTCAAATCCAACTATTCCGGCAATACCGCACATGAGGAATTATTTTGTAGCAATGCCAATGATGTACCAACCGAAGAGGGGTTCGAGGCGCTTTATGAGAAATTGGGGTAGAAATCGCCCGATCAGCCAAATGTTCTGAGGATAGAGATGGCGAACATGGATCTCGGTCGGGCCAAAATCCTTCAACAACTTCTTCATACTGCTTCTCGTATACAAACGCACATAAGGTTTGGTATCGCGCCCGTCGGCCCCTTTTTCAACGGTGGCCTTTATGCCTTTGTAACCGATCGTGAAGAGTTTGCCCCGGAAAATACCTTCCTTCAACAATTTGGCTGTCCACCAGAACAAACTGTTGCGGTGATAGAGACTGATCACAAAGGTGCCACCGGGTTTCAGTACACGATGTACTTCCGCAACGCACTGCTCAATATCGGGTGTGTGGTGGAGCACGCCAAAACTTACCACTTTGTCAAAAAAAGCATCTTCAAAATGTAGGTCCGACGCATCCTCCAGAAACAACTGCGCTTGCAGGTTTCGTGAAGCAAAATTGGCGATCGCCAAAGTACGATGCGTTTCGGTGATGTCCACACCATAACACTCCGCCCCGCCTTTACAATATTGAACCAGATCGGTACCTTGTCCGTATCCGATCTCCAGCAAGCGCACGCCGGCATGGTCGTGGTAGCGATAGAAATCGCGCATCCAATTTCCGTAGGACTCGTAACGATTCTTCTCAACACGTTCAAAATATTCCGGGGAGTAACTGATGTCGCCTACCTGCCCGCATGGATTTGCATTCCACTGTTTGCGGGTCTGTTCTTTTTGTTCGGCGATCTGTTGGGCATTTAAAGGCACGTTCCGTCGGCAGATGTATTGCTGTTGCAAATATGTTGTTTCTCTACCTTTTCCCTGTTCGAAACGGGCTTTTTTTAAAAGTGTTGCCGCATTTCTGTTCTCGGTGCATACAGGAATGCCCAACCTTGGCGGGGTGCTTCATGCCTCACCCGGATCGCTCCTGTTTATTCCGGTTATAAAGTCGGAATCGGAACAACAACTTCAGTTCAAAGTAATTGTAGGGCGCATTTGCGAATACCGAAGGAATTAGTTCTAATTTTGCATCGTTTTTCATCCAAGTATCGAAATCCAACACATGCAGAGGGCAATTCAGGTCGTTACCAGAAATCTTACGCCGATATTCCTGCTTGCACTCTTGACATTTGGATCTGGATTATTTGCCAGGCAGGCAGCCAATACAGCAGCGAGGAATTCTTCTAGCGGGCAACCTGCTTGTTCTATCCATCAGGGCGATCAAATTTCCGGCGTGCAGACGCATCCGGCGGCCATCACGGAAGATTCCGAAGATTCTCAGGTTCGCGAGGAACGTGAACAAAAAGAGAGTTCGAGGGAATCGAGCTATGCGACAACGCGAATTCAGGAAAATGCACAGACCGGTGTGGACAATGCCCACATGCTTGCCCTGTCCATGGCATTTCACAACAGGGAGATCATTTCCCTTGTTCTACTCTTCCATGCCTGGAAGGGTTTTTTAATTTGATCTGTTAACCTGTTCTGCTGCGCATGGAGCGGTGCGGTATCCCTGTGCAGTTCCGTCTGAACGGTTCGGCTCATTCCATTCATTTTCACTTAAAATCTAACATACGAAACCATAAACATGAAGAATTTCATTATTCTCATCGTGCTCTTGAGCACCTTCTTTTTAGCCTGTGATCGCGACGATCACGAGGCACATGAGGAAACGAGTTACATCGTTACCAAGCCACTACTTACCGACACTTTGATCTATCACGAGTATGTAGGGCAGATCCATTCGATTCAACACATCAAGATACGAACCCTGGAAAAAGGCTATCTCCAAAAAATTTATGTGGATGAAGGCCAGGCTGTTCGCAAAGGTCAGTTGCTCTTCCAGATCATGCCTGTGATCTACCAGTCTGAAATGCTGAAGAATCAGGCAGAAGTATCCTTTGCCGAAATCGAATACCGGAACACCAAAGCATTGGCCGATAGCAATATCGTTTCGCGCAATGAGCTGGCTCTCGCAAAAGCCAAACTCGACAAGGCCAAGGCTGAATTGGCCTTAGCCGAGGCGCATCTGGGTTTTACGGAGATCAGGGCCACCTTCGACGGCATGATCGGGCGCTTTAACGAGGTACGACTTGGAAGCCTTTTGGATGAAGGTGAACTCCTCACCACGCTCTCCGACAATAGCAAGATGTGGGTGTATTTCAATGTGCCGGAGGCAGAGTACCTCGACTACGCATCGCGGCCCAAATCGGACAGCTTGCTCAAGGTTCGCCTGCAACTGGCTAACAACCGGATGTTCAACGAACACGGTATTGTGGAGACCATCGAAGCCGATTTCAACAATGAGACCGGAAATATTGCTTTCCGGGCCACATTCCGCAACCCAACAGGTATACTGCGAAATGGAGAGACCGGCAATGTACTGCTTCCGGTACCGTTAGAGCAGGTGCTCATCATCCCGCAAAAGGCAACATTCGAGATCCTGGACAAGAAATATGTATATGTGGTGGATAAGGAGGGAAAAGTCGAGTCGAGAGAGATCCGCACCGGAGCTGAAATGCCCCATCTGTACACCGTTGTTTCAGGAATAAAACCCGGAGAACAGATCCTGGTGGAAGGATTGAGAAAAGTGCGTAACGGGGACAAGATCCACACAAAGTACCAGGCACTCAGTGCTATTATGGATGAATTGAAAGATCTGCACGCGGAATAACCTTTACCAAAGAAGAAGCCATGTTCAGTAAATTCATTCAACGACCGGTTTTGGCCATAGCATTGTCTCTGGCGACCGTATTTCTCGGGATACTCGCGATCAACACGCGTCCGATCTCCCAATTCCCGGATATCGCCCCTCCAAGGGTGAACATATTCATTGCCTACCCGGGCTCCAGCGCACGAGTGCTCGTAGAGTCGACCCTGATCCCGCTCGAAAGGGCGATCAACGGTGTTCAGGGCATGCAATACATCACCTCCGACGCCACCAGTGCCGGGGAGGCTACGATTCAGATCATTTTCGAACCGGGCACCGACCCCAATGCGGCCGTAGTCAACGTGAAAACCAGGGTCGATGCGATCATGAACAATCTCCCGCCGCTCGTTCAACGGGAGGGTATCATTATCACTCCCATACAACCCAGTATGCTCATGTACGTGAACCTCTTCAGTAAGGATAAAAATGCCGATGAGAAGTTCCTGTACAATTACGCGAACGTGAACATCATACCCGAGTTGCAGCGGATCAGCGGAATGGGACGCGCTCAGATCCTCGGAAGCCGAACTTATGCAATGCGTATTTGGTTAAAGCCGGATCGCATGCGTGCCTACAACGTTTCAACCGAGGAGGTTATGAAAGCCATGGAAGAGCAGAGTATCATCGGCCGTCCGGGGCGTCTTGGGCAAGCCTCGGGTAAAACGGCTCAATCACTCGAATTCACATTAACCTATAAAGGCCGATTCAATAAGCCGGAAGAATATGAGAATATCATCGTGCGGGCCAATCCCGAAGGGGAATTATTGAAGTTGAAGGACATAGCCGAAGTGGAACTCGGAAGCGAATTTTTCGATATCTACTCCAACAAGGATGGCTATCCATCGGCATCGCTGGTATTGAAGCAGAATTTCGGGACCAATGCGAGCGCCGTGATCGCAAGCACCAAGGAGAAACTCAAGGAATTGAAGAAGGATTTCCCTCCGGGCATGGACTATGAGATCAATTACGATGTTTCCATGTTCGTGAACGCCTCGATACATAAGGTTATGCATACCTTGGTGGAGGCATTCATACTGGTTGCCCTGGTTGTGTTTCTGTTCCTCGGCGATTGGAGATCAACGCTTATACCCATCATTGCAGTTCCGGTTTCTTTGGTCGGGGCCTTTGTATTCATGCAGGTTTTTGGTTTGACCATCAATCTGATCACACTCTTCGCCCTTGTACTCGCCATTGGTATCGTGGTCGATGATGCCATTGTGGTGGTCGAGGCGGTCCACGCGAAGATGGAGGGCACGAATCTTACCCCATTCAAGGCGGTGAAGAAAGTACTCGGCGAGATCAGCGGTGCAGTTATAGCCATTACATTGATCATGACAGCGGTATTTGTCCCGATCGCATTCATGACCGGACCCGTAGGTGTTTTCTACCGGCAATTCTCCATCACCATGGCGAGTGCAATCGTGCTGTCGGGTATTGTGGCACTTACACTTACTCCTGTGCTCTGCGCCATGATCCTCCGCAATCACCACGGCCGGCCACCCCGAAGATCGCCGGTGAACCGGTTCCTGGATTGGTTCAACAACCGTTTCGATAAACTTACAGGCCGCTATACACGATTGCTTGAGTTGATCGTGAATCGAAGACTCGTTACATTCGGTTTCCTGGCACTATTTGCCTTCGGGATCATCGAAGTGAATAACAACCTGCCTTCCGGTTTTATCCCGAACGAGGATCAGGGACAGATCTATGCCATCATTCAAACACCTCCGGGCTCCACGCTGGAGCGCACCAACGAGGTATCCCGGCAATTACAGGAGATAGCCGAAAAAGTGCCCGATATCCAGTCTGTTACATCCCTGGCAGGTTATGAGATCCTCACCGAGGGGCGCGGATCCAACGCAGGAACCTGCCTCATCAACCTCAAAGGATGGGAGGAACGCAAGCATTCCGTCAAAGAGGTCATCGAAGAATTAGAGGCCGAGACCGAAGGGCTCGGAGCTTTGGTCGAATTCTTCGAACCACCTGCCGTTCCCGGTTATGGCTCATCCGACGGATTTTCGCTAAGGCTGCTCGATAAAAGCAACGATGTGGATTATCAAGACTTCGATCGGGTGAATATGGAGTTCATGGATGCCCTCAAAAAACGAGAGGAACTCAGCGGTCTGTTCACATTCTATGCGGCAAATTATCCCCAATATGAGATCGAGATCGACAATGAAAAGGCCATGCAGAAGGGCGTCTCCATCGGCGCTGCCATGGAAAATCTCAATATCCTGATCGGTAGTACCTATGAACAGGGCTTTACCCGTTTCAATACGTTCTTCAAGGTCTACACCCAATCGGGTCCGGAATACAGAAGGTTGCCCTCCGACATTCTCAACCTTTTCGTAATGAACGACAGGGAGGAAATGGTACCCTACTCTTCCTTCATCACCCTTAAAAAGACCCAGGGTCCCAATGAGATAACCCGCTTCAATTTATACACGTCATCGGCTATCAGGGGGGTGCCGGCTCCGGGTTATACAACCGGGGATGCCATTGCCGCTATCAGGGAGGTTGCAGAACAAACTCTACCCGTTGGTTACGATATTGCCTGGGAAGGACTCACGTACGACGAAGCCAATCGCGGTAACGAAGCCCTATACATTTTCCTCATCGTCCTCATGTTTGTTTACCTCGTGCTCGCGTCACAATACGAGAGTTTCGTAATCCCTCTGGCCGTTATTCTTTCCCTGCCGGCCGGTGTTTTCGGTTCCTTCTTACTCCTGAAGATCATGGGCCTCAGCAACGATATCTACGCACAGATCGGACTGATCATGCTCATCGGTCTGCTTGGGAAGAACGCAGTACTGATCGTGGAGTTCGCCGTGCAAAAGCACAGCCATGGAGCAAGCATTCGCGATGCAGCCATTGAAGGAGCAAAGGTGCGTTTTCGCCCGATCCTCATGACCTCATTCGCGTTCATGGCCGGTTTGATCCCGCTTGTGCGGGCTACCGGTGCAGGCGCCGTCGGAAACAAGACCATCGGTGCTTCGGCCCTTGGTGGAATGCTCCTGGGAACCATTTTCGGTGTGATCATCGTTCCGGGACTTTACTACATCTTCGGTCGCCTCGTGGAGGGTCGTAAACTCATCAAAGGAGAAAGCGACAACCCACTCACGGAGGATTTTGTCGACAATCACTAAATGAGGCGAGAATCAAATCAATGATGTGAAATGGAGAACCCTAGAGTATATATGATGAAAAGAACGATAGCAATTGCACTCCTGTTTTCGAGTGTTTTTATAGGTTGTGTACCCCAAAAGGCATTGATCAGGGAACCTACGAAACCCATACCGGAATTTTACCTCGGACACGCCCGGGATACCATAAATTCTGCAATCGGGAGTTGGAAGGACTATTTCCGGGATCCGATGCTTCTGCGCCTTATCGATACAGCTTTGAAGAACAATCAGGAATTGAATATCCTGATTCAGGAAATAGAGATCGCCCGAAATGAGGTCATGGCCCGCAAAGGAGAATACCTGCCCGCAGCAGGACTTTATTTGGGTTCCGGTATGGATCGCTCGGCGCGATATACGCGTTTCGGGGCACTGGAGGATGAACTGGAGATCAAACCGGGAACCGCATTTCCAGAGCCACTGGGCGATCTGAACCTCGGAGCCGGTGCTACCTGGGAACTGGATATATGGAGAAAACTGCGCAACGCGCGAAAGGCTGCCTTCCTGAAATACCTGGCCACAGCGGAGGGCCGAAATTTTACCATCACCCAATTGGTAGCAGAAATTGCCGATAACTATTATGAACTGCTCGCATTAGACAACCTGAACGAGATCATCCAGCAGAACATACAGATTCAATCCAATGCCCTTCGCATTGTGCGTCAGCAAAAGGAATCTGCCCTGGTATCCCAACTTGCCGTGAACCGATTCGAAGCACAACTGCTCAATACCCAGAACCTTCAATACGCTATCCGTCAGCGTATTGTCGAAACCGAGAACCGGATCAGGTACCTCACCGGTAGATACAATGGTCCGATCGATCGGAATTCGGCTCAATTCATGAAAATGGGCTCTGATTCCCTGTACGCGGGAATTCCCGCACAACTACTCGCTAAAAGACCCGATATACGGAGGGCCGAATTGGAATTGCAAGCCGCCAAACTCGATGTGGAAGTTGCACGTGCCAATTTCTATCCGGCCGCAACCCTTCGAGCAGGCATGGGTTTTCAGGCTTTTCGCCCCAACTTGCTGCTTACACCCGAATCGGTCCTGTATAACCTGGCCGGAGATCTGGCAATGCCTCTGATCAATCGAAATGCGATCAAAGCAATGTACTTGAACGCAAATGCCAATCAACTCCAGGCCGTTTACAACTATGAGCAAACCTTACTCAGTGCCTATATCGATGTGATGAATCAATTATCCAGCGTAGCCAATTACAGCAAGAGTTACGATACCAAGGAAAAGGAAGTTCAGTTACTCAACCAATCCATTGGGATTGCCGGTAATCTCTTCAATTCGGCAAGAGCGGATTACATGGAAGTCCTCCTCACCCAAAGAGAAGCCCTGGAAGCCCGGATGGAGAGTATTGAGATCAAACTCAAAGAACTCAGATCGGGTGTGGGCTTGTACCGCGCTTTAGGAGGAGGATGGCAGTAAAGGCCCTTTCAGCACGATCCACAGAATCAACCATGGCTCACCCTGGACCGATCTATGCGATTCCCATATTCTGAGGCTAATGGAAGAGTGGTTCAATCCCACTCTTCCACGCCTTATCTTATGCTGAATATCAGACATGTTTATATATTTTAAGCATACTTATGCCTTCCCCATTTTTTAGCATCGCATCAAATTAATTTTCTATTAAAAAGCTATGAATGCGTACCTCTTGCATATGGGTTCAAGTTGTTGGAAATCAATCGTATATGCCTGATCTGGGGGGTGTATAAAATTTAATCGTTTTTCGACTTATAGCACCCCCGATCTCGACCTGCTTTTTGGGGCGTTCTTTGAAATATGAATTCATACGGAAGGATCTACGGCGACACCACAAGCAGCATTCTCATGCTGGGTGTAACACCGCCTCCAATGGGTGGGGTAAGTGTTCACGTTTCGAGGTTGACGGCTCTGCTTAGGCAATTGGGGTATAAAGTGGAGGTAAGCAAAGCCTTTAGCCGGAAGAATGCGCTTTGGGGTGTCCTCACCATCTGCTATGAGGTGCTCACCAAAAGTTTTTCGATCCTGCACGTACATACGCCGTCCATGCATTATTTGCGGACCTGTTATGTGTTGAAGATACTATTTCCGTCCTATAAACTATATCTGACGCTACACAACCCCCGTTTATTCTCCGAACGAGCTGTGCCGGTGGACTTTTTACGCAAATTCTTCAAAAAACTGGATGCCCTGATTGTGGTGGGCGAGCATGTACTCGACGACCTTACCCAACATGAGATCGAAGTAGGTGGGCAGATCTTCGTTCAAAACGCATTCATCGAGCCGGATGAATCGGAGGAGGCTCAGATCATGAAACTTTACAGAGACGATCTGTTGCGATTTATCGATGAACGCAGTCCGGTGATTCTGGCTTGTGCATCCAGACTCAATTTCTACAAAGGCGATGATATCTATGGTGTGGATATGTGCATCACGCTCATGGCCCAGCTGGTGCGTAAATATCCGAATGCCGGATTGGTATTTGCGCTGGCGAACAAACAGATGAATCAGGCGTACCTCCGGGAGAATATAGACCGCATCCGGGATCTGGGATTGCAGGATTCGATCTGTTTCGTGCATGGACATAAACCGATATGGCCTCTGTTCAAGCGCGTGGATCTCCATGTTCGCCCTACCAATACCGACGGAGATGCGATCAGTTTGCGGGAGGCTCTGCATTTCAATTGTCCGAGCGTCGCCAGCGATTGTGTTCCTCGTCCTCCGGGTGTGGTTTGCTTCCGAACTCGAAACGATGCCGATTTTATCGAGAAGGTGACTGTAGAAATAGATCGTTTGATGTATGAAAAAAGTATTCAGGAAGGATCTTATACTGAGTTGTTGCCAGTCTAAGCGCGTATTGCATCTGGGTTTCATTCAGCACAGTCATTTGTACGATCGATTGATAGCTGAAGATTCCTGGCTCCACGGATCTATAGCCCAAGTGGCCGATCATCTGGTGGGAATCGATTATCTCGAGGAAGATGTGCAACAGATCCGGTCAAAGTATGGCTATGAGGTATATGCAGGTGATGTGATGGATCTGGACAAGGTTCCGGTTCATTCCGTTTTTGATGTGATCCTATGTGGGGAGCTCATAGAGCACATTGAGAATCCGGGTCTCATGTTGGAAGGGGTGAAGCGTTTTATGCACGACGAAACTCTGTTGATCCTCACCACCCCAAACCCCTGGAGCAAACACCGTATTCGACTCATTGAAAGGGGCAGAAAGGAAGCCGAATGGCTGAATGACGAACATGTATCCTGGTTCAGTTTCCAAACCTTGAAACAGTTGCTCGAACGCAAGGGCTATAGGGAAGTGCGCTATGGCTACTATTGGAACAGTGGACGCAGTGCGGAATTTTTCAGAAAGGGATGGAAAGCGAAGCTCAGGTATTGGATCGACCGCGGTAAGGTAGACCAACAGGATGGACTTCTATTCATTGCAAGAATTGCAGCTGCTTAAGCAACAGTTCCTTACAGGGTTCATTTCCATTAAAAGGAATCTGACCCGGATAGGTGAAATGGGATTCTTTCACCTGTTCTCGGCCAATATCCTGATGCAACTCATTGCCTTTGGCGGGCAATTGGTCGTGGCCGGCCTGCTTACGGCAACGGAACTGGGGCAGATCCGGATCATGCAATCCTTTTTGGCCATTGGCTCCATAGTTTCTTCCTTTGGATTCAATACCTCCACGCTCAAGCTTTGTTCTGAAGGACGCGCATCTGTTGAAACTTTTGCTATATACCGCAGTGCCGTGCGCTACAGTCTGTTCCCGATCGTCGGAACATTGGCGGCTTTCGTCCTGCTTTCCTATACAGGTTTTCTTTCCGGGGATCCGATCGTAAATACCTGGTTGCCGGTTTATGCATTGATGCTCGTTCCACTTGCGTTCAGCTCTTTGTCCATGTCCTATCTGCAGGCCCTGCGTAAATTCAAGCCGATAGCCAACGGCCAAATGGCCACCAAGATCCCCGCCCTCATCCTATTGATCGCGTGTACTTATCTATTCGGATTGGTTGGGTACGTGGTGGCCATCGTGATAAGCGGTTTATTCACTCAGCTTTGGTTTCGTGACCTTATCCGCAGAGAGGTGCCTGAAAACTATGAGGATATGGCTCCGGTAAAAGCCGGAATGCATTGGTATTATGCCCGATATGCTTTTCTGAGCAATTTGGTCAATCAGATCGCGATCAACCTCGATCTGCTCGTACTCAATTACCTCCTGGCCGATCGGGTACAGATCGGTTATTATGGCTTTGCCACGATCGGCATCCTCCTGCTTCGGCTTTATACAGGTACCATCCAGCAAATAGCCACCCCATATTTTTCAGCCCTTGCCATCGATTTGAAGAAATGGAGAGACACATTAGGTCGCTATCAATTGCTGCTCGTGTTCAGCTCTGCGGGACTACTCATTCTGGCAAACTGGCTCTATCCATGGCTCACTCGAGCAGCTTTCGGGGATAAATACCTCGATTCCATCCCGTTCTTCCGGATCCTGTCCCTGGCCTGGTTCGTTCGCGCACTAACCGCTTTGCCGGGAATTGCCCTCCTGGGGCTCGGGAAAATGCGTTTGAACTTCTGGACAACCTTCATCAATCTACCCATTACCATGCTAAGCATTGTTTGGGCCTACCAGCACTTCGGCGTATGGGCTGTGCCATGGGCCGTTGTCTTTTCTGCATTAAGCCTCACCCTATTGGTATGGTCCGGATTTTATTTGGAAATGCGTCGCCATACCTGATGCAAATGCACATTTTAAGTCCCCGGGTCTCCGGTGCTTCCGCATGCCCGGTGGGCTTGCCAAGGAGTATCTCATTGACCGGCCGGGATTAATGTTCTTTTGGCCTTCTTAATACTTATTAATAAAATCCCCAAAAGGGTTGAACCTTCTTTGCGTATCGGATCAATTAAAAATAGGATGATACACAAAGTAAAATTTCTCGCGCTACTTATCCTCTCACTTGCATGCACTGTAGTTTTCAACGCCTGTAAGGATGATGCAGATACGGTTGAACCAACGGTAGAACTTGAGGATGACGGGCAATCGGAAGAGGGCGCAGAGGGAGAGTTCCTCAATCAGAATCTGGAGGATCTCGAATCAGGAAAACTGAAGGATTATCTCGACACGAATAATCTTCCTGCATCGGCGAAATATGTGGTGCTCTTTAAAAGTTCATTCCAGCCACCTTTGGCCGAAGTGATCTCCAAAGATGTTGAAGATCGCGAAGCCGAACTTGGATTGCACGAGCGAAATGCCAAGGCAAAGATCAACGGTCATGTACAAGGTTTGGTGCGGGAGGAAAGTATATCGCATTGGTTTAGCGTCCTTTCATCCGGATTTGCTGCTGAGTTAACGGCATCTCAGGTTAAGGCTCTATACCGCGACGAGAATGTAAAATGTATTGCTGAGCCCCCAACATATCGAACCTCGGCAGAGCCGGTTTATAACATCCTGAAAACTTCCGGATTATTTGTCCATGGCTACAAGGATGCCTCATCAATCAACAAAAGCATTTGGATCATTGATCTGGGAACATCTACCGCTGCTACAGAGCTCCGGATAGACATCACACGTTCAAGATCTTTTGGAGTTTCAACACCCGACCCCGACTCACATGGCACCCGTGTTTCGCGCGTAGCGGCTGCCAAAGAACACGGACCTTCCAATTTGAGGGGGATAGCCCCAGGTGCAAGGGTGGTTCAACTAAATTGTGCCATGCAATGGGCCGATCTGATCTCTGCGCTGGAGTACACGTTTATTTATAGTAAAAGGGGTGATATCGTCAATTGCAGTTGGGGTGCTGTAGTGGGTAGCAAACCGAAAAATTTGAATCCGCTGATCGTTGAAATGGAAAACGATATTCTCGATTTTGCAGGCTGGGATCAGCCCATTGTAATCGCAGCGGGTAACGAGGATACTTATGCATCCTATTGCACACCGGCGCGTTTGGGCATGAAATACAAAGATGAACCTTCCAAGTATGATTTTATTTTCGTTGTAGCGAATATCTACGCTTCCGGAACGGATGAACAAGTGAAGAAGGGAACCTCACCTTTTCTGCTGAATACTGCAGGCAGTAGTAATTACGGCAGGGCCATTCGCTATGGGTTGGTTGGCGATTGGGAAACCTCAACGGGCGATCGAACCGGGACTTCTTACTCGGCACCGGCACTTTGCGGTATATTGTATCACCAAACGCCTTCAACTAAAAAACCGAAGGAATATACCCAGCGCGTAAAGCACAAAAAGGGCAAGACCACTTACTATTACCGGGTCCCTAAACTTTGAGAATCGGTTACAAGACCGATCATTCAACTACGGCATCAATGCTAAGCGTGAATTCAGCACCATTACCCTCTGCCGAATTCAACGAGATCGTTCCACGGAGGCGTTCCGTGAGCTTGTGGACGATATAGAGACCAAGCCCGTGCGAGGTGCCCCACTGAATTGGCTTGTTGCTGTACTTGCCGAATTTGTGGAACAACTTCTCGCGATCTGTCTCGGAGAATCCGGGTCCCTGATCCCGAACTATAAGCTTCAATGTATTGTCTTTGTGCTCGGTTCGAATATCGATCGGTTTGTTGGCATAGCTGAATTTGATCGCATTGGAGATTAGATTGATGGCGATGCGCTTAACAATTTCCGGTTCCTGGATAATGGCTTCATCGCCCTGATGCTCGTAGCGAACCGACAATTGCTTCAACTCGATCGGATCTGCGTACTGAGCCAGAATGGATTCGATCATTTGAACTATGGAAAAAGCCTCCGGATTACTCAAATGTTCCCCTTCTTTGTTGAAGGAACGGATCTCGAGTATATCGTTCACGAGGTTCTCGGCTTCTGCAACAGAGCGGCCGATCTTTTCCAGTTTGCTCAGCAGATTTTCGGACGCATCCGGCTCCTGTGACTGTATCAATTCGGTCAACATTTTGATCTTGGCCAGCGGCGTCCTGAAATCGTGTGAAACGACCTGAAGCACATTCTCCATTTCGTGATTCAGCGTATTCAGTTGTGTATTTATACCCTCCAATTCGGTAATGTGCTTTTGACGCGTAATATATCGGGCCGTTAGGAGCGAGATGGCAATGAGCGTGGTGAGGAGGAGTAGAACCAATAAAATACCCTGACGACGCGATGTTTCGGCTTTTTTGCGAAGCAAAGCATTCTCCTTCTTCTGCAGTTCTACCTGATAATCAGCTTCCAGCTGGGCAATGGATTCGGAGTTTTTCTTGAAATCGATCTCGTAATTCAGTACGCGGTGTTTGTCGAGATAATCATATGCGGTGTCGTAAGCTCCCATCTCCCGATAGGTACCTGCCAAATTGAGGTAAAGTTCCAGAACACGCCCCATCTCGTTCTTTTCCACATTCACCTTTAAGGCCTTGTTGAGGTAGGCGATCGCCTCCCTGTAATTTCCTTGTCTCTTGTAAATTAGTCCCATCAACTGATAGATGTTGTGGATGTATTTATCGTTACCCGTTTCTTCCAGAAGAAGCTCCGCCTCTTGTAAGGCCAAAAGCGCACTATCGGGTTTGCCCGAATTATTGAGTAAGGTAGCTACGTTGATCCCTGCTATGAATTGACCCTCGGTGTAGGACCTCATCTCCGAGATCTTTCCGATCTCCCGGAATGCTGCGATCTGTTCCGGGATATTCGAGATCAGTGCCGCCAGAACGAGTTTATTTTTGATAAGTTGTTCCGTGTAATTGTGTTTTTCATTGATAGATAGGGCCTTATTGTAGTATTCTCGGGCAGGATCCAATTCTCCAAGTGCCCTGTACACCAAACCGATATTGTGATACACCTCAGCGAGTTCCTTCGTGCTGTCTAATGATTCAAGCAGTTTCCGCGATTGGATGTATGCATCCATTGCCTCATGGAATTGCTGCTTTTTGTAGTTCCGCATACCTCGAAAGAAGTGTGCCCGGGCCAGGTAAAAATCACTCTCGCCATCCTCTGCCCATTGCCCCAGAACCTCGATAAGGGTGTCGCTCACATGTGGTTCAGTCCACATATAGTCAATGCAATACGCTGCTATGCGCCGGAGTTGTTCATGACTTGTCTCACCCTTCTTTGCCACTCGTATCAAACTGTCGGAAACACTACCAAACCCTGCCATTGGCAAAGACGCTATTAGTACGACGAATAGGATGCCTGAGTATAAAAGCCTGTATCTCAATGATGGATATTTAGGATTCATGCAATTTGGATCATTTTCATGAAATTATGTTTAAGATTGTGCAGTTCATGCCTATGTGATGTCTGAAATACGGAAAATACTCTATATCGACGATAATCTGGAATTGAGTGAACTGGTCCGTGAATACTTATCCGATAAGGGCATGGAGGTTACCTTGTTGCACAACTCCGATCACCTGATCCCGGAATTGCAAAAGGGGACCTATGAACTTTGCCTGATGGATGTGATGATGCCGGGCAAGGACGGATTTGAGCTGGCTGAAGAGATGAATGTCCTCAGCATTCAAATACCATTTCTCTTTCTAACCGGGCAGACCAAAAAGGAAGATCGCATCCGCGGTTTGAAACTTGGTGCTCAGGATTATATCTCCAAACCTTTTAGTCTGGAGGAACTGCACCTACGCATTCTCAACATTTTAGGCCGTACCACCGGTACACAAAATTCGAGATCCACACCGGCTTATCGGTTTGATCTGGGTGAACACAGTTTCAAAGCGGATTATGGGGAATTGATCTTTCGGGGTGAAACGGTCAAACTTTCGAGCACGGAGTCCAAATTACTGCACTATTTCTGTCAGCATCAGAATGAACTGATAACCCGTTCGGATATACTCAAACATATCTGGGGTGAGGACGATTATTACAAAGGACTGAGTTTAAATGTATACATAACCCGACTTCGGAAGCAGTTCAGGGAAAACCCACGTATTCAGATACTCAACGAACACGGAACCGGTTACAAGTTCATGTTTGAATGAACCATGCGGTCAGCAACAGGACAGTGCCTGCGTACAATTCAATTCGCGAACGCTTCCGTATGAAGCGACGTGAGAATGTTGAAAGTAAATAGTAGAAGCGAAGGTCGAAGATCGCTATTCCAATTCCGGTCAGATTGATCATTTCACCGGTCCACCAAATACCTGCCGTCCAGAAATAGGGAAGGATCATGGCCCCGAACCCAATGAAAACGGCGATCCAACTCCAGGCGATCTCCGGGATAGGGTTGAAATCGCGATCGATCAATCCCCGCATGGCAGATAGCAGCATGTAAAGGCCCCAGAAGAGGAGCGACCACTGTGCATATGAACCGGAACTCAATTCCAAAACAGATCAATTGGTGCTTACCTCGATCAGCGGGGATTCGGATCCCTCTGAATAGATCACCCTTATTGTATATCGGTCGCCGGGTTTGTACTCCGGATCCAACCAGCTTTTTTCCCTGCTCGTACCGAGTTTGACCGTTTCATCTTCGCGGGTTCTGTAGATCAGGATCTTCGAGTTTTCAGCAGTCGGATTCCAACTTATGCGCGCCCCATTTCCTTCGATGCTGTACACCGCCTTGATATCGGTTTTGCGCAGCATAAGATCCGGCGATGTGATCCGGAGCAGGTCGGATTCCGATCGATTGCCCGCATCATCTTCACTTACAATGCTGTATGCGTAGGTCGTGTTCTTTTCGATCGCACCATCGGTGTACGAATTGGTCGTGTTGTTGTTCCAACTCTGAAGTGCAGATCGAACACCTCCCGATTCTCTCATCAAGGTCTGCTTCACGACATCTGTGGACGAACTTACGTACCATCTGAGCTCAATGCCCCGGTCAAATGCACCATACTCGTGCAGTAGGGCAGGAGCGGGAGCTACCAGGTCCGGTTTGCGCAATGTGAGTGTCTCCGAGAGCACGGAGTGGTTATATCGGTGATCCACTGCTACTATTCGGTAATAGATCTCCTCATTGAGGGTTCTGATCTTGACGCTATCCGTGAAGTTGATACCTGGAACCACGTCTCCGGTAAGTTGGGTGAATTCGGTGTGCGGATCGTTCGACCAATACACCCGATATCCGATGATGTCGGCTTCCGGCCCCGGAGCCCACTGCAGTGAAACCAAGCCATTGGTGTCGATGCTTCCTTTCAAACCCTCCGGTTTGGAGGGAGGCATACTATCCACGAGATAACCGAGATCCGAAAAACTCGGTGCTTCATTACCGTTCCGGTCCACACTGCTCACGCGGTAATAATTCGATTCTAAAGGTGCAGGCAAAAGGTCTGCAAATTCTCGGGCCTGCGCAGGTAATTTCTCGCTGATTCGTTCGAAATAGCCATTCGGCGCATCGCTGCGCTCCACATAGAATCCGTCAAAATCGGGTTCAAGCGGTTGTGCATCCCAGGTTATGGCAACATACCCACCCATGTCCTCTGCCTTCACACCCCAGGGCGGCGCCGGAGGCGTAAGGTCCTTGCCTTGTGCCGTCATGATCTCCGAGTAGGCCCCCCGATCGCCAAAGGCCGTGTATCCCCTTATTCTGTAGTGGTACGTTTTTTCATTATTGTCCAGGCTATCGATGAGGAAATTCGGCGTGCCCGGGGTGAATAAACTGGTGATCCAGGGCCTCTTGTTCAATCTTTCCCAATTCAGTTTGTCCGATGAGCGCTCCACATCATAGGCTGTGAAGAACTGATCGTTATGCCGGGTCCAGTACACGGTGATCTGTTTGTCTCCGGCTTCCAGGAAACAATGATCAACTGCTTTCCGAACATAGGGTAGCGTCATGTCGGCAAAAGTCAATACTGTATCCTGCACAAACTCCTCGGGCAGGGAATTGAATGTGATGCGGTACTCATAGTAATGCCCGGGTTTAACATCCTTGTCTTCGTAGCGCAATCCCAAACCCAAGGCGGCAGTGGCCGATAGATCCGCAGCCAGCAGGGCGTAGGCAAAACGACGTTGTTGATCCTCATAGAGCGACTTCAGGCTTTCCATATCGCTTTGGCCATCGGTGTTCAGTTCGGGACTCAGCAGTATCTGCATGGCCACACCTGCGTATATATCGGAACTGTCCCGCGCGTTCGCCCTCCATAGTTCCTCTGACCAGGGTTTAACATCGGCAAGCACTTTGAAGCTTTTGTCCAGATCGGTCTCCGGACTGAGATCCACTTCGGGATTTACGCGAAATGCCCGTCGCTCCAGTCGATAGCCATTTTCAATGCCATGTCGGAAAAGGCCGTAATTGGCAGGAGCCCAGCGAAGGATCACCCGGTCCTTTTCAACGCGTTTTTGAACCGCATGTGATACCGTTTGTTCTTCCAGAGTGTCGGATTGAGCGGAAACCGTGAGGTTCGTCAACACGAATGCCGATAGGAGAAAACAGATTCTATATGTTCGGAGAGCGCTCATTTTTTATAAGTGAAATTGAGTGATTTCTGGAAGGGCTTGTTGGAATAATAGCCATAGGTCAACTGATAGGAAAGACTCTGATTATCAGGGATATTCCCGTATGGATTCACAGCCATTTTTGAAAGCATGTTCCCTTTCAGCAAGGGATAGGCCTCATCGCTGTAGCAATTCTTTTCGTAGCTTTTCAGGATATGATCGTCGTTACACCAGCTCTTGTGTTTCAGATAGATCTGTATGGCATCCAGAACCACAACACCCGTTGAATAATCCGTGATCGGGATAACGTATTTAATACCCACCGATTCGTTCAGCTTTTGTCCGGATCGGGCTTTGGCGATCTCATTGCTGCTGAGTTTTCCCTTGGGTTTTAGCATGATCTCGTTATTCTTCAGGTGTATGGGACCTTCCGTATATGGACTCCATACTTTTATCGCTTCCTTAGGTCTGTTGCCGAACAAGAGATCGGTCCGGCCAAAGAAATTCCGCGTAGCAAAACGGTTGGCCTTGAGTTGATGCGTGATGTTCACGGTAGCCTGAGAATAATCCTTGTACCTCGCCCCATAGATCCGTGCATTGACATCCTGATACCAACCCGAGTTCCCCCAATTGATCTCGAGTTGTACCAAGGGGTCCACGTAGATGTTGAAATTGGATTTCAGGTAACCATACGCATCGTACACATCCATATTCTCATCGCCCCTTACAAGCGGGAAGGGGACATACGTGAGCCACTCATACCCAAAATCAACTTGATTGTAAACCATTGATCCAAATCCGGCAGGTTGATATTTACCGTATTTCTGTGCAGAGGTATTGTACTTGCTCGTTCTGAAACAATAACTGAATAATAGATCCTCGATCTCGCCCTGCTTTTCCTGTTCAAAGGCCAGTTTATTCTTCTTGACCAATATGCTGTTCGCATCTACAGCGGCCTGACCACCCTGTAATTTGAGTTTATTACTGTATAGGATCGGTTTCGAATCGGGCGTTTTTAATTTCATGTTATTCGCCTGATTGCCTTTGAGCACTACATTACCGATCAGCTTGGGTTTGTAATCAACAGGCATCCCATTCAAATTGGTGTAAACCGATTTGGTATTCTTCTTCGTATCGATCTTGGCGTTCTTAGGAGTTGCAATCCGCAGGAAACGCAATTCATAAACCGTCTCATTTTGCAATTGCGGGATCTGATATCTGAAATCTTTCTGAGCACAGGTGAAGGGTACAAAGCTCTTGTTGCCGGTTTCCACGTTGATCAGGCATAATTTGTATGTGTAATTGAACTGGGCATCTTCCTTCTTATCCAGCAAATAGCATTGCGACAGGCCAAGATTGATGTTGCCCTGATCGTTGTCGTCCTGCAGGAAATAGCGCTGCCCGATCTGCGGATAGGCTTTGATCACGTTCTCAGGGTCGATGTAATCCGGTAATAGATCCGTTTTGAAACTCACACTTTTGGTTTCTGTACGGATCACCTTCCAGGATCCCTTCACATTTTGCTTGCACTGCGCCACAACTGTAAAAGTGAGATTCGATTTTTCGGGAAGTGTTTCGTCGGCAAGGAAAGTGATCCCTGTGCGGGCATTGTTGAAATGGTACTTTCCACTGATTGCGGAATTACCCTTCTTCAAAGTCACCGAAACGATGCTGAATTTCACGGTTTTACTCTTGCCCTTGTTGTCCTTCAGGAGTATGGTCTCATTGAAAGGGAAATTGAACGAAGCTTGCGGAGCAGTGAAAACTGTTTTCTTCTCATTTTCTTCCGGCATCATTTCCTCGATTATTGGTATGTCCTTCAGGTCGGTTCCATTGGCCCACTGGCATTTCTCACCCAATTCCATCTGGTATTTCGAATTGATCTTGATCAAGCCGTTGAACAGGGAACCCTGGAGAGCGAATTGCCCTTTCATCCAATACGGATTGGGCAGTTCGGCATTAATTTGGGCCGCAGTTTGGAAGGCTACCAAACTGAATTCCCCTTTCCATAACCACATATTCAAACGAATTCCCGCGTCCACATCGAGGTAGGCATAGGCTTGCCCCTTGGCATACCATTGATTGATGCCGTAGTCGAAACTTCCGTTACAGGTCAGATTATTTTTTGAGAGCACAACATCTCCGCCCAATATGAACTCAATATCCGTATAGAAGATGGCGAATTCCAGTTCGGCATTGAATCGGATCCCCGCACCGAATGCGAATCCCTTACCCAGGGCAAGCTCTGCAGGTATGGTTTTGTTCATGTCCTGTTTCCCTTCATCAGCCAACATGGCCCGCACCTTTAGCGGGGATTTCGGCAGATCACCTATGTCGGTGCCCATCATGAAATACGCATTGAAATTGAGCGCGGCCTTCACAATTTTAGCGTCCAGCGCCACATCAACCTGTATGCGCTTGGGGTCTTTCCAGGGTTCGTCCTCATTGGTCCAATAACCCAGCTTCACATACCACAGATCAGGACTGGAGTGAATATTGAGCGAAGCCGCCACGGTAACCTTTAACATGGATTGGTCGAATCCGCCATCGATGGTTACGTTCGCATCAAAGGAGGGCTTTTCGAAATCGGTTTCAATGAGCAAGGATACCTCCAGCAATTTCTTATTCCGGTCTAGAATTGGTCCCATGATATACGCATTCCCCTCCAGCACCATTTTGGTGATCCCGAAATCGTCGGTGTTGAACTGTACCTGGAATTTGAGATCGGCATTGAATGCAGTGGGTTCACCGGCCGTTCCCAGAGTAACCCCGGCCATGAAACCGGCGCTGCCTTTCTTCGGGGTGTACGTGATCCCCGAGCGGGATTTTCCCGCAGTCATGTCGTTACTTGGCCCTTTCACATCCGGCATCGATGCATTGCTGATGATCTCCGGTGCCTGTCGCTCCATGTTCTTGTACGCCCCGCCACTGAAACCGTAAAATGCGATGGCAGGGGCCCCGGGTACGATGAGTCCGGTTGTCCAGCGGGCACTTATGTCGGCAAACCAGTAGCGGTAGTTCGAGTTATTTTCGGTATTGGAATTCCCCATCTTCCCAACCTGAAGCGTAGCATCAATTGCCACCCCGATCACCTTTACCGTGGCCGAAATATCGCCACGGAATCCCGTCCCATAGGTCTCATTCCCCTGATAGATATCGATGCTACCCTGTAGATCTATGGCCCCCATTTTGGCGTCGATTGCCACCGATTCAAGCGAAAGCCCTTGATATTCAAATCGTTTCTGCTGCGGATTGTATTTCCCCTTGATCTTGAGTCCGGTATTGGCATTGAAACCATTGACGCCCTTCACAAGATTGATCCCAACTCCGAAAAATAGCCCGGGCTCTCCCTGTTTTTGATAGGCCAGCTCGGTGAGGTTCAACGGGAATTTGTTCAACCCGTGCTGCTCATTGCCGTTTTGCGCATTGAGCGAAACAAATGCCAGATCGATCTCAGGAACATTTCCGCCACTCACCGTCAATTCCTGAAAATCCAGATTGTTCAAACGGAGATTGGATAGCGGTGTGTTATTGTCAGGTGCCTGTTCGAACCCTATGGTTATGCTGCCGTTCAAAACAGCCATGGGTGTGAGCACCGCATTCTTCTTTTCCAGAGTGACCTTGGAGCCGGGCTTCAGTTTCAACGTGGCCAGCCAAAGATCGGCCTGAATATTCTCAAGCGTTCCGATGCTGAATGTGTAATCCAGTCCCTGCTCACCCTCGGCCAACAGGGCATCATAGCTGATCGGCGTTTGTGAGATGGGTATTTGAAGGGATCCGGCCATCCCTCCTCCATGAATCGCCGATGCGCGGATATCCAATTCGAATGAAGACATGGAGAATCGCCATCCACCCAAGGCACCCTGCTCAACTGAAAAGAGGTTCTCAACACTCGTTTGGAACCATACCCCTGTTTTGTCCATTACCAGATCACTGATCGATATGTTGATCGGGTTGCCGTTTTTTCGGAAGGTCTCCGGCAAGGTTGCCTGTACTTCTTTGAGGTACAAACCCTGCCAGGTCTTATCGGAAGCAGGTCGGGGATGTTGTGGATGCAGCGCGAAGTTGGCCGAATTCTTCGTTTCAGAAAGGTCGAGTACCACCGTTTCTGCTTTCAGGATCACATCGCTTGCCCCGGGCAGTACGAAGTACCCCGGATTGATCGAAGCCTCGGTAAGCCAATCGCCTGACTTTGTGATGTCGAGGTCGAATTCCGCACGCACCTTGCTGTTTCCGGCAACTACCTTATTGCCATCGTGCGGGAGAAGCTTGTCGCGGGAAATGCTGAATGCCCCTGCCAAATGGATCTTCTCGACCCCGTTGCAATTGATCTTGGCATAAGTGGCATTGTTCCCTGATAAGGTGAGTTCGGCATGTGCACTCAGTGCAACTGTTCTATCGTTTTTGAGTTGTACAGTCGGTAAACTGCCGTAACCATTTGGTCTGATGCAAATCCCCTTCATTCCCAGATCGACCCAATTGTTGTCGAAAGCCTCAGCCAGTTCCAATCCCACCACGGCATTCATATAGGCCTGAGTGGGGGTGAAGATCAATCCCAGAATATTCCAGTTGAAACCGTTCTGATCCTGAGCGAACGGAACAGGAACGGGCTGCATTAGAGGGTTGAATTTGGAAACGAGTTTCTGACCCTGACCGATGTAATTCCGGATCGCATCCAGTTTTTGCGCAGGTATGCTCATTTCGCCGTTCGGATCATTGGCCAATGCCTGATCGTACAAACTACCCTGAGCCAACTCTGCAACGACCTTGGTGCTCCCGAATGCCCGGCCATCGGTATTCACACTCAGGTTCGTGAACGCAACGGCAACATGGGCCTTCAGAAATGGGATATAGATCTTCCCTTTACCACTTTGCCCGTTCAATTGGGTGAGAACCATGGCGAATTTGCCCACAAATACGGTATCCCCTAACTGAACTTGGGCCGCATTCTGATTCTGAGGAGCGGGTTCCGCACAATCCCCGGTGCAATTGAGATCGTCTTGCGGCGGATCCTCATTCTGCTGTTTCTGGGCTTTGGGGATGTATTTGAATGCACAGGCCGGACTGTAGCCATTATTTTTGAAATTCAACTGTTTCCCGGCCTTTGGTTGTGCCCGCACTCTCCAGGCATAGGTTTTTCCGGTTTCCAGAGGCGGATCGGCCAATTGGTAGATATAGGTATTGAATGGAACTGTTTTCCTGAAGAATGGCGGGTCGGTAGCCGATTCAAGAGCCTGATTCGGATTGAGATTAGCCGGATAAACCTCCACAAGTGTGATCTCATATTCCACATCCGAGGGCATCACTCCAGCCGGAACGGTCCAGTTGAATAATTGATTTTGAGGAGTTTTTGCCTCTACGTCTGAATTGCATGAGGGGGTGATCAGCTTCGGTGTTTCAAAATGCGTGATGAATAAATTGGCACAACCCTGATTCGGGGGCGATAGGAACTGCGATCCATCATACTGTACCGCGCGAAAGCACAACTGATAGTTGCCCTCAGGCAGCCCGTTCCCTACCAATACCTCCTGTTTGCTTATGCCCGAGAAATTCAGGGCGGATTCGGAGAAGAATGGTTCCAATTGTTTGCCCTTCAATGTAGTAACGCCCGGCATAACCATAATGGCACTCTGTGGTTTGAAGGATTCCTTGACCGATATCTGTATGTTGTTGCCGCTGATCTGGCCCAGGAGCCGAACCTGGTAGGTTTGGGCCGTGGGGTTCACGATCGTGACCGCCACTTTATTGCTGTAACCGTAGTAATCGGAGAGGTATGGGCTGTATGGCGGTACGACCACAGTTTGCACGGAGAGCTGGGCCTTTGCCAAAAATGCGAAGCACATGGCCCATAGCATCAAAAGGGTCTTCCTATTTCTTCTTGAACGCATATTGGAACGATTTGCTGTATGTTACCATAAATGTGATCTCGGTAAAGCTGCGGAATTGCGCATCCTTCGATTGGTTGCGCAGTATTCCCAGGTTCACATCGAGCGATTGCCGGTATTTTAATTGTTGCCGCCCACCTGCCTGAAGCCGGTACTGTTGTGCGAGATTGGAGAATTGTACCTGCACCCCGGCAGTCAGTGTCCGTTTTTGGTCTCTAGTGCTGCGGCTCAAACCACCACTCAGTCCTATGCCTTCCTCACGGATCAAACTATTCTCATTTAAAGTATAATTGATCCCTCCGTTGTACGAGCTGTTTCGCGATGGCAGATTTCTCGTGTAATTCATAGAATATACGGTTGCCGTGTACTGGGAGTAAGCGGCCGTATAAGCATTGAGATCCTGTAATTGAATGCGCGTGTATACCCACATGAGGGAATGATACACCGATGTGTCGCCCCAGTTGGCATAGGGCGTGATCGTTATTCCCGGATTGGTCTGATTCATTCGGAAGCTATCGCTTAAACTGATCCGCCCATCTTCCTGTCGCGTGTAGAAATTATTCCAGTTTAAATTGAAACCCCATTTCGAACTGGGATTCACACTCAGCGAAACCAGGGGCTGTAACCGTATGGTCGTGAGCATTTTCTTATTGAGCAAGTTGTCGTTCAACCGATTCAACCCGTAATTGACCTGAACCTTCGATTTCAAGAAACTGAAAGCATGTGTGAATCCGTAGGAGAACACATCGTTGTCCATGAAATAAATACCCATGGTCTGGTAATCGGGCAGTACATATTTGCTGTTCACCTGCAGTGCATGTCCTTTGTGGTTGAAGGCCAGTGTGGCGTCCCCGCCGTACATGATGTTGGTGGAAGCCGTTAGAGGATGTATGAATTTGAAGGTATGTCGCAAGGTCTGTTCGCTTTCTTCAAGTTGAGGCGATGTGATATCGCGTGTGAATAGGCTGATCCCGCCATCGAAGCGGAAGTTGATCTTTTTCGAGATCGGTACCATGGTTTTGATGGCAACAGCCGTGTTCTCTGCCGGGAACACCAGGGTGAGGCTATCTTTCAGAATGGGCGATCGACCCCCATCCCGATCGGCACCTTTGAAGAATATGAAATCGAAGAAACGATCGTCTTCACCTCTTCCTATTTTAAATGCCCAGCCTCTGCGTTCATAGGATGGCAGGGCACCAGGATCCCGGAGGAATCCGATACTGTCTACGGGAGTAGCCCTGCGGAACCGTCCGTACATACCACCGAGTCGCCATTTCTTTGGACTTAATTCCAAGCCAACACCACTGAATTGGGCACCAC
This sequence comes from Flavobacteriales bacterium, assembly GCA_020635435.1. Lineage (GTDB taxonomy): Bacteria > Bacteroidota > Bacteroidia > NS11-12g > UBA9320 > VMDK01. The sequence goes on along the minus strand of JACJZU010000001.1, from coordinate 46,081 downwards.
CGAGGGCATAATTGCTCCAATTCATACTGGAATATCCCAAATAGGATTTGAGCCATTTGTATTCCGGCGTAAGTCCGAATTGGTTGAATGGTTGAGTGAAATTCCGCTCCTGTTCCGAATACGTGAAGCCGAATGGAAGGGAGAAATCGCCCTTGCTGATGCTTAGGTTGGCGCCAAGTACATAACTATACGGAACGCGTCGTTTCTCGGTTCCGATCATGGTATAGAGCACATTGCGCAATCCGAGGTCCCCCTGTATGCGGAGGCTGTCGTCTATGCTCGAAATATCCTGTGCAGAGAGTCTGCACGCACAACCCAGGAAGACTGAAAAGAGTAAAAAGGGTAGCAAACAACGCACCTCACAAAACAAAAACAGGCTTAATAATAAGTCTAGCAACGGAGATTAACAAGTATTAAAGTTTGTTAATGCCGTGGTTTGACTTCGTGTGAAGAAGGCTAAATGCCCTCAACCCGCTTATAAGTCGTTGGGTTCCGGAGCCGATAACAGCTCACTTATCGGATCACGTAATACGCGCAAGTAGTTACGTAATTGCGGAAATAGGGAAGCGCAGCAAGTAATTTGAATTGTTCCCGTGCCTTCAATCCGAATTTGAATTCGTAGATCGGGTTGAACAAAAAGAGTTTGCGCTTCAAAGTTGAATACCCGGTCCTTTTCACGATACGCTCGAACCGTTCGATGGAGATGCCGGTATCCTTGATCTCCAGTAAACCCTCCACATTTGATTCACTTTCGCCAAAAGCCTTCAGAATGAATTTGTATAAGGGGCGTGGCAACAGATGATAGTACGGGGCTACGGAGAGCAATTTATTTCTTGCCACCTGTTGATGCCCGCCAAAGGGCATTTGCCAGGGAGGGAATCCGAAAAATACCATGCCTCCCGGATTCAGGAAGTTGTGCAATTCTTTCATGAAGCGTTCCTGATCGTGAATGTGCTCGATCACATCCTTGAGTATAACCAGGTCGAACGCATGGCCAATATCTTCAGCCACATTGATGTCGTAAATATTCTTGGCGATGAACTTCACTTTGCCGGCTTCAAGTTCATCTTTCATAAAGACCTCCGCCAATTCAATGCGTTTCGGATTCAATTCGATCCCGACACAATCATGTCCGAGATCCGTAAAGGCTTTCAGCACCCCCGCCTCGGCACAGCCGATCTCCAGAACGCGAAGAGGCCGCTTATTGCTGAACAACTCCCCTAAGAAGGGCAGAATATGGTCTGCAGCCGTGCGGTACTGTATATCGAAGTAGCGCTTCTTATCTTTATGATAATCGAACATGTAACTGCTCTCTTAATGTTGTGCGGAGGGTGGGTAGGACTCGATCTCGAAGGTGGCAGCGGTTGTTTGTACCATGTCCCAAAGTGCTATCGGCCATTCCTCGCCTTTTCTCAGGGCCCGGTAAAGGTATTCCAATTCCTCCAATTGACCTTTTTGCGAAATATTCGATTTCAGTTCCTTCACCGATACACCATAACCCTGAAGCGATTTGTAATCATCCATTACGATGGTTTTCTCATCAAAATGCACTTCCATGTACTCTTTGGGGAACTTTTTCGAACCCACGGCAAAGTAATGAACGGTACAAACGGAACCATCCTCATATTTGAGCACAATACTTCGGTTATCGTGCATGGAGATCTTTCCCGTTTTCGGAGTGAGATGCTCTGTGCTGATCGAAACGATCTGAGAACCTGTGAGGAATGTCATCAGATCGATGATATGACAAGCTTCACCCACGATGCGGCCACCGTTCTCGTGCACCCAGTGCTCCATGGGTATGAATCCGGCATTCATGCGGTAATGGACGAATAATGGATTGACGCGATCTTCAATATGCTTTTTGATCTCCCGGGCATAGGAACTGAATCGGCGATTGAATCCGGTCATCAGCAGAGGCGCACCTTCGGAACGGCAAATAGACTCGATACGGGCCAGTTCTTCGCGGGTTGTGCAAAGTGGTTTCTCAACGAATACATGTTTGCCTGCTTCCAGACTTTGGATCACTAATTCTCCGTGATTATCGTGCCGTGTGGTGATCATCACCAGATCGATATCCCCATCGTTCAACACTTCCTGAACATCCGATGCTGAATAGGCCGCTCCGTATTGATTGGCTACTGCTTTGGCTTTTTGCCCTTTGCGATTCACCACGGCACGCAATTCGAACTTATCTCCGAGCTTTTGAAGATTGGGTAAGTGCATCCCTGTCGCAAAACTACCGGTACCGATCAAGGCCACTTGTATTTTATCCTTGTTTACTGGCTTGGAAACCAGATCAATGCGCTTTTCAGTGGGCTCAAACGAACTTAGATCTACTTCTTTGCCGTAATCGAGAAGGGTAATGATCGGTTTGGGGTTGGGACCGCTTTTCAAATTCTCGAAGGCTGCTTCTACCTGCTCGATCGGGTATTCCGCATTCAATAACGGCCCGAGGTTCACCTTCCCGTCCCGCACGAGTCTCAAATACTCGGTCATGTTCCGGTTTTCGGTCCAGCGCACATAGGCGTAAGGGTAATCCAGACCTTTTTGCTCGTAATTGTCGTCGTAACGACCCGGTCCATAGGATGTTGAGATCAGGAAGTCCAACTCCTTTTTATAAATGTCGCCCCGTTTGATCTCCATGCCCGAAACACCAACGAGGATCACCTTGCCTTTCTTCTTGCACATTTTAAAAGCAGTTGACAGGGGTTCGCTGCTCGAGGTTGCAGCCGTGAAAAGTACGGCATCTGCTCCATGTCCTTCGGATATGGCCTCCACCTTCTTTACAATATCCTCACTATTCGGGTTGAGGGCAAATTCAGCTCCGAGTTCACGGGCAATGCTCAGGCGGTTCTCATCCAGATCCAGAACAATGGTGCGCACACCGGCTGCCTGAAGTAGTTGCTGAGCCAGCAATCCAAGTATACCCGCCCCTTGTACTACGCAAATTTCACCCAAACTGAGGTTCGCACGGCGAACACCCTGCATGGCGATACCTCCCAGTGTAACCGTTGAAGCTTCACGGAAATCAAGACCTTCAGGCATTTTCATCACCAGATTGACCGGTACATCTACAAATTCGGCATGATTGGCCAGGCCCGCTCCGGCAGCGGCAACGTGCATACCCACTTCGAAATCAAGAACTCCGGCTCCTACACCTACTACGATACCACTGATCGAATAACCTGTGGGTTTACCACCTTCAATGGTCCCGCGCACTCGGGCCAACATTTTCTGAATGCCATTCTCCCTGGCGAAATTCAGTGCCTTCATTACTTCCGCAGGCTGTTCCATAGCCCGTTTTATAAGCGGTTTGCCGGTTTCCGAAACATTCGACATCTCGGTACCTGCCGAAATGCAACTGTTCACAACTTTTATGAGAACGGAACCCTTGGAAACAACCGGAGAAGGTACGCGTTCCGCAATAACCTTTCCTTTCTTCACTACAGCCTGTAACATGGACGGAGAAAATTTCTGCAAAAAAAGCCCTTAAGCAAGCAAAAGCCTAATGGAATCGGAGGATTTTCCCTTTACTGAAATCGCTCAGTTTGTTTGGAAGACAAGCATTTGCGGGGCTACTTTTGTCCGACGGAATTCAAGTAATTATGTTCAATTTGGTGATTTTCGGCCCTCCGGGCGCCGGTAAGGGAACGCAGAGCGAGAAACTGCTCGATAAATATCAACTCACACATCTGTCAACTGGCGATGTATTTCGAGCCAATATCAAAGGAGAAACGGAACTCGGACTGCTGGCCAAATCATTCATCGATCGGGGCGAATTGGTGCCCGACGAGGTAACCATTGGTATGGTGAAGGATTTTGTGGAAGACCGTGTATCTGCCCGTGGTTTCGTTTTTGATGGTTTTCCACGTACGATCGCACAGGGAGAAGCTCTTGATCATTTTCTCAATGAGCGGGGGACACCCATTAACATCGTGCTGGCCCTCGAAGTGGATGAGGATGAATTGGTGCGTCGTTTGTTGGAGCGCGGAAAGATCTCCGGCAGGGCCGACGATCAAAGCGAAGCCACCATCCGTACGCGTTTCAATGAATACTTGCAGAAAACCGAACCCCTGCTCGAATACTATGAGAAACAGGGAAAACTGAATCGGGTGCATGGTATGGGCAGCATTGATGATATCTTTGCACGCCTTGTTTCCTGTATCGAGGATGCTTCTGCGTCCTGATATACCACAAAAGGAAATTTTACCACATGCGGCTCCGCATCAATTATGTCGAATCCCAATTTCATCGATTACGTTAAGATCAATTGCCGCTCCGGAAAAGGTGGAGCCGGTAGTGCCCATTTGTTCCGCGATAAATGGAACAGCAAGGGCGGACCCGATGGAGGCGACGGGGGCGACGGCGGGTCAGTGATCCTGGTTGGGAATGCGCAGTTGTGGACCCTCTTGCATATGAAATACCGCAAGCACATCATCTGCGAGAATGGCGCAAACGGCGGGAAGGAGCGCTTAACCGGTAAAAAGGGTGCGGATCAGATCATTGAGGTGCCCTTGGGTACAGTAGCAAAAGATGCAGAAACCGGTGAAGTGCTCTTCGAGATCACCGAAGACGGACAGCGCGAGGTTCTGTTGCCCGGCGGAAGAGGAGGGCAGGGCAACTGGCATTTCAAATCGGCCAGTAACCAAACTCCGCGCTACGCACAACCCGGAGAACCCGGACGGGATGAATGGAAGATACTCGAGCTGAAGGTATTGGCCGATGTAGGGCTGGTGGGTTTCCCCAATGCAGGGAAAAGCACATTATTGGCGTCCATAACCGCTGCAAAACCGGCCATAGCCAATTATCCTTTTACAACACTCACACCCAATCTCGGGATCGTTCCCTATCGCGATTACAAGAGTTTCGTTGTGGCCGATATCCCCGGAATTATTGAAGGAGCCAGCGAAGGAAAAGGGCTCGGTCACCGATTCCTCAGGCATATCGAGCGAAATGCGGTTTTGCTGTTTCTAATTCCAGCCGATTCCAACGATATCAAGAAGGAATATGAGATCCTGCTCGAAGAACTCCGGAAATTCAACCCGGAAATGCTTTATAAGGACAGGCTTCTGGCAATTTCAAAAGCCGATATGCTCGATGCGGAGCTGATGGAAGAAATGCGAACTACGCTACCAAAAGATGTCGATGCGCTGTTCATCAGTTCTGTGAGCGGCTTCAATCTCGATAAACTCAAGGATAAGCTCTGGGTGATCCTCAACCGTTAGCACACAGCGAGTTTCGTTTTTCCGGGACTATTTTAACACCAATACAGTCGAAATTCCTCTTGCCGTGCAATGAACTGGCTGGGCTAGGGCTATGTGGATTCAGGGCTTGAATTACGGATTTTTTTCACCACAGATCACACAGATGCACACGGATTTGGCACAGATGTTTGACGTAATCCGTGTTTAATCTGTGCATATCTGTTCCATCTGTATTTTCCCTTTTGCTCCGGTATATTTTCAGCACAGATCTCAATGGTGAACACGGAGCTTTTGCTCAACCGAGACCTGATCCGTGTTTAATCTGTGTATATCTGTGTGATCTGTGTTGCCCTTTTACTAAAGTTTCTTTTCACCTCAGATCCCAATGGTGAACACAGACTTTGCCCAAAACCGAGACCCAATCTGTGTTTAATCTGTGCATATCTGTGTGATCTGTGTTGCCCTTTTACTAAAGTTTCTTTTCACCGCATATCCCAATGGTGAACACAGACCTTGTACGAAACCGAGACCTGATCCGTGTTTAATCTGTGTATATCTGTGTGATCTGTGTTGCCCTTTTACTAAGGTTTCTTTTCACCGCATATCCCAATGGTGAACACAGACCTTGTACGAAACCGAGACCCAATCCGTGTTTAATCTGTGCAGATCTGTGTGATCTGTGTTGCCCTTTTTCTAAAGTTTCTTTTCACCGCATATCCCAAAGGTGAACACGAACCTTGCCCAAAACCGAGACCCAATCCGTGTTTAATCTGTGCAGATCTGTGTTACCCCTTTTTGCTGAAGTATATTTTTACCTGAAATCGCAATGTTTAACACAGACCATACAAGGTGCCGAGACCTAATGTATCCCCCAGAAATAAAAATGAATCGCCATACACCTAACCTGAAACATAAATGTGTGCACTGTCTATGGCACACACATCCGTGATGCGCACGATTTGGTCGTTCAATTCCGTGAAAACCACATCTTTAAATTGACCGTCGGGTCGGATCCATACCAGTCCGGCCAAACTCGAATCCCCGGGCATCTTTCCGTGTATGGTTCCGTTCCGGGTCGTGATGATCGAATAATAGACCTGATCGAACCGATCGGTGGTGATATCGAAGATCTGTCGGACATTCTGTGTGCTGTAGATCTGCGTCCACTCAAGTTCGGATGCATCCGAACTGAACTTGGCAGCCACGTAATTGTAACCCGTTCCGGAGATCACTGTATTGCCATCCGATATTCCGTATCCGCCGGTAGAAACATAAAAGGCAACGTGGATTTCATCCTTCTTATTCAGAGCCAGTGCACTCGCCAGACAGGTGTAGGAGAAAGCGAGATCCCGAGCCGCTGTAAATTCGCCATTCACGGAGAGAAATGCTATAAATACAGCCGAGCGTCTGGACAAGGTATCTTTTCCGAACGGGATCTTGGACAGGGAATGGTTTATGTAACTTCCATACAGCACAACTTCCGATTTGGAGTTTACGGCGATCTCGCACAGAAATGAAGCTGTAACATCTTTAAAAGCCTTTGCCCAGATGAAGTTTCCTTCCCCGTCGTATTTCGCTACGAACAGGGTTTGATTCAGTCCATTGGAGAAGAACAGGGTATCATCCGTAAAGTACAGGCTGTCGCGAAAGGTTCCGCCCACGTAGATATTGGAACTATCATCCTGTGTCTGACTGATGATCACAGACGCTCCGTTTGCAGAAGTAGGTAATTGTACGGCCCATTGATGGGTTTGTCCTGCTGCAGTAAGAGAGAATACGGAAAGAAGGAGTATAGTGATCCACTTTGGGAGCATTGATCAAAAATAGGCTTTAGCAATTTGTAACCCCCCGGTCTAAAAGTAGATCAATGTCATTTTTGGGGTTTTCTAAGAAATGTGAAAAGTCTGTAACACACTGCTGCATGACGTTGCGAAATAACCGAGATTCAATGAATCTTCAGCGTTTTAGTTAAGCGAACATGAAGTTTTGACGCACATTTCAAAGTCTTAATTTGACTCGTTATGTGGATGTAGACTTCTCTGGGAATATTGGGAATTTGACTGAAGCGTTGGCGCAGGATCACAGTAAGCTTTTTGTCAAAATGCATGAACTCTAACAATTCAATTCCAACTTGTGACGAACTTCACCATAATATGAATATTTTAACGCATCTCGGGTTCCGACGCATCTCGGGTTCCGACGCATCTCGGGTTCCGACGCATCTCGGGTTCCGACGCATCTCGGGTTCCGACGCATCTCGGGTTCCGACGCATCTCGGGTTCAGTCTTAATTAAACGGGCACGTTCCTTTAATCATAAGATTCTGTCAAGTCTACTCTTTGTTTCGTTGTTGTCATGTGAGGAAAATAGCTCATTTGATCCTATCTCCGGAACTGCGGCTAGTATTGTGGTGACTGATAGTTCATTAGTTTTTGAACAAATCCAACACATTGCTCGTGGTATAGCATACAACACAAATAATCAATTATTCGTAACAAGTATTTATTCCGTTGTCCTTGATGCGAATTACGAATTTGATTTGAATCAACAAATAGCTGATATGCTATTTACAAATCCCACTTCCATTGACTACGATGCAGTCGTAAGCCTTGAAATCGACGACAATTATCCCGATAACAATTACGACGAAGACTACTTTTTCGGATTTACATGGGATAGTTGCGAATACGATATTGGTGTTTTTATACCGGATGTAGCTTCAATTAATCCCTTACTGAATGTAATCGTTGTTCCGGCAGACCCCTTTACAGATCCAGCTGATTCCGTTATAGGTTATTTCCTCGATTCAAGCGGATTCTTGGATTCAACATTTGTAACAGAAGATGATTTCGGTAATGAATTTATTTGGGTTGTAACTTCTTTCAACAAGTGTGAAGGTGGATTCGACGACATTCGTAGTGGAGAATTATACAAAGCAGAAATTTGCAACGGAAATGATATCTGTGAAGGTAATCTCGGAGAGAATTTCGGTAATTGTGACGATTGCGCAGATACGGATTTAAATAAGAACTCATTATTCCTGATCGATATTGAATCTTTGACAGATCGAAAGAATTCCGGTTCAAGACCTTCGGACCACTATCAGGAACACTGGTTGAGTTTCAAATACGACATAGCCTTTCAATATCTGCATCTTGCACGTAATTTCCCAACCCCTAATGGCAATCACCGGCTCTTGGGGGGTAGAATGGTAAAGGATTTGACATTAACCAGTCATCAGGATATGAACACTCAAGTTGCCCTTGTCGGTATTTCACTTCTCCCTAGTGGGAATTCCGGACAGAGTTCCGTGTTGGTAGATCACGAATCCGAAGCGGTTTTAAAGAAATTCAAGCGAAAAGAAATTAAGCGACACAACGGTACAAATACGCAAGGAAATCACACCACTGTGTCTATAGGTCAAAAGCTTGCGATTAACTACTCTCCAAGCAACGATATTGTGGTGTTCTTCTTTTACGAAAGAGATGAGGTATCTGCGTCTGATACAGTACACATTCCTTTTGATTTTGACGTTCAATCGGTAGGGAACCAAGTTCACACTGCATTTGCATTCAGGGGCAAACGCGCACCGTATTCTCAACTATTAGGTAGCCCAAACCGATTTATAGTTATCGATGAAGACTCCGATTGGCAACCCGGCACCGTGGATGGAGACCCTAACGGGCAGATATTTGAAACTGTATTAGATGGAGAATTTAAAATTCGTTTTGGTCACCGGCCCAATTAGAAGAGGGCTTTTTCTCTTTCTTGCCACAACTGGGGTTTTTGCGATATCAAGCTGTATTTCCGATGTGCCATTAGATCTTGAAGTTAAACCTATGGTGGTCGTAATTGGAGAACTAAACCCCGATGAGAAAAGCTGGATCTCCATTCAAAGGTATTCCCGACAACAAGGGCAAGTTCAGGAAGTAAGCGACATAGAGGGATGTTCAATTGTGATTATAAACAAGGAGACAGATGATTCAAGCTCATTTATTAAGCCAATGGCTGGTGCCTATCGGATTAGAGATTCAGGATTCATTAAGTTGGCTTGTAGCTATTCAATAACAATTGAGTTTCCCGATGGAAATATTTCAAGTGTTGATGTCTCCATGCCCATCGATGAGGGGGAATTTGTGTCGGAGTATATTGGAGATGAATACGCTGGTGTTCTAAATATCCAATACGTAAATCGGGAGAATGGTATAATAGGCCAAAATGGCCACGAAGCAATTCGTGATAAGACGTTCACCGAGCTGATCTGTCCTAGAGCCTCCAAGGATTATCGACTAAAACTAAGTGTTTATGAATCGAGTTCGGGACCGTTTCTTGCCGCATCCGCTGAGAATGAACAGGGGATAATTGATCCCAACTACATAGGCTCCACACTAGGGGATCAATTCAGAGAGGATCATATCTTCGGACGAATTCATGGAGTCGTATATGCTAACTACTCTGTGCAAATCATTGATGAAAGTCCATCTGCAATTTGTATTGGTTCAATACGGACACAAACCGGTGATTCGGTTCATCGAAACAGTATTGCCCGGATCGCCCTGTCGTACAAATCAAGTAAAACCATCGATTATAGGTCAAGAACAGTTAATGACTATTGTCTCAGTCACAATGAGCTGAACTCTTTAGTGTTCGAATGCGGTGATAAATTGCCGAAAGAGACTATACAGGTCTATTTTATAGTGCACACTATTGACGGTTCCAGGTTTGTAACAGAGAAGATGAATTTATTCCTGGGTGAACCAGGTCAAGAATTAGACTTAGTCCTGCTTTGATTGTGGTACATCCCCGTGATTTACATAAGATATGCCTCTTTACTTTCTTGCTTCTCTCTGCCATTCACGCTAGTTGTCAACAATATGCGCATATTCAAGCGATTGATTCGAATACGAGAATCCCAGTCGAGAATGCTATCATTAAAATTGGAAATTTTAACTACTCATCTGATATTAACGGAATTGTTACTTTACCGTGTGGTTCGGATTCCATTCTCATAGAAGTATCCCATATTTCTTATTTGACTAAAGCTATTCATGCTAGAATTGAGTGCAATCAGGTGCTATTAGTGTCCTTGCAATCAAATTATTACTATCTCCCAACTTCTGGCAAAACTCAAGGGTCCGTTTTTGTGCTTGATAAAAAATTCTCAACCATTGATTTAGATAAATCACCGGAGGTGAAATTTGCCTTATTTAACTCGACACTCGCGTCCTTACAGAACATTTCCGGCATTGTCGGGTCAAGAGAGGGCAATTCTATTCCACACATAAGAGGAGGAAGTGAAAGCTCGACAGCACTGCTAATTGATGGCATGCGCATCATTCGACCTTATCATCTTTTGGGATTAACCACCTCGATAGACCCATCAATTGTAGACTTTATCGAAGTGAAGAAGGCCAATACTGAAAGCTCTCTGGTAGAAGGCTCAGAATCTATTGTGTCAATTCAGTCCAAATTTGATACAATTGGAACTATTAATTCAACAATCAATATTTTACAACAGGCCTTATCGTACTCTGCGTCAAACGATAAGTTGAGCAGTGTGACGTCATTCAGAACTTCACAATTGGGGAACATTGGTATCGATCGATCTGTTGGGTATTCCAATTATGACTTTTATAACAGGCAGACCCTTGCGACCAGGTCAAAGAGGATTAACTTCAATGTTTTTTACTCCAGAGATAATCTCAATATTTTCGACGTTTCTCTACTGCCGAATTCGACAAGTTGGAATTCCTTTTCAATCTCAGCAGGTGTAGATCACATCGATAGCATTTCAGATCATCTCAGAGGTGGAACTTACGTGCAGCATGCGCAATATCAGGGACATACGAAGCAGATTCTTTTTAATGAACAGATTAATCGGATATCAATTACTTCATTAACACACAATTTCTCAATTCGCCGTACCAAGTCGTTTTCCATGCGATCGTTGCACGAGCTGTCTGTTCTAAATTCCTGTGCTTCGATTGGAGATTCCAGAGTTTATGATTCGGAGTTGTTCACTTCGAATCATATAGTGCACAGTGAATTTCTGTTGGATAAGCACCAATTAAATTTCTCAATAGGCGCTGCCTTCCAATTCCATGAGATCCGTACAATACAAACTATACCATTATTCGGCTTGGACTACAGGAAAACAATTAAAGGGGAGTCTTCCTTCCAACTCGTATACAGAAACGGTTATAACCCGGTTAATGTCCTGTCTCAATCTGCAACATTTTCTTCAAATGACCTTTTCATACTTAGTTCTGCAAAAGAGAGAACTGTCCGTTACGAGGATTTCTCGGTAAGTTTTTTGAACAGCAAGAAATTGAGTCGTTCTGAAATTTCGATGTACTACCGCAGATTGAAAGGAGGCCTGGATTTTTTGGGAGGTATCCTGTCTGACCCTATCACTGATCCAAATGTTGTAGGAGTTACAAATAGATCTTTTGGATTTGAAATGGATCATTCGGTCACAATTAAAAGAATCTCCACACAAATAGCCTACACTTTTTCAAGATCAATAAATACTGATGAAAGGCAATTTTTATACAGTTCAAACTGGGATATCCCACATGCTCTTTTTATTAAGTTTTTACTCGAACTATCCGAAGTTAATATATATACATCCTTCACTCTGAGAAGTGGCACTCCTGTTACGGTAGCTGAGTACACAAATCTAGGTTTAATTATATATTCTGATAAGAATGAATATCGACTGCCAATGTATCATAGACTAGATCTAGGCGTCACATGGAGTAAACTGCATAAGAATAGATTTGAATCCACATATTGGGTTGGAATTTACAATGTTTACAATAGAAGGAATATTTATTCTCTGGTAGGGTTGCTCAACGACGATGTAGCGAATGGGGAATTGCGTGGCGTAACGTTATTCCCAATTTTACCAATGCTTGGATATTCATTGAAAATTCGAAGGACAGACAAGTAATTTATTCTTTGCTCACTCAAACGAATCATCATGTATTTAAAGAAACCTGAGCATGAACTAATAATTTACACGACTAATCTTAATTCATAACAGGCAAACAATGGTCTTTGCAAAGAAAATCAGGATATTCACTTCCATCTGAATTATGAATCGCAAACTACAAGTAATCAGCCAAAAATTCTGGCCGATGGAACTTGAAATGCTGGACACAGGTAACCGACGTGTCGCATTGATCATTCAATCGAAACGATTTCGACTCGAATACGAATTGCATGTAGGCAATCGGATTTATACGTTTAAGAAAACGAGTTTCTGGCGTTACGTCTATGCAATTCAGTTGGGAGATACCGAACTGGTTCGTTTAAGAAGTGTAAGTCGAGGGATCAAAATCGAATTTCCTGAAACAATGAACAACCCGCAGTATGTTCTCAAGCGTGAAAAATGGAACAAATCCGTCACACTGCTTTCCGATGAAGATGATAATGTACTGATTCGGATAGTCCCGAAACGAATTGGTTTGAGTATGCGCGTTACATTATGGATTGAGCAGTACAATACAGGCGATGAAAATGCCGATCTCATTGCCGTTTGTGCTGTAATGGCACATGTGCTTTACACGAATTTACACTGATGGCAATTTGCCTCTCCTAATCACTTTTCACTTTTCCCTAATCGAAAAGATAGGGCTCTCCCGCTTCGATCATCTCTCCGACATTCCCGACAACCCGCTTCATGTACGTTTTCCAGAACCACTTGGCAAATAGGAAATTCAGTGGATAAAGCACCGGATTTCCCGCATGTAAGGTATACGTATAATCAACCTGAATCCTATTCGGTTCAAGCTCCGTGGTTCGCCATTCCCCTGTGAATTTCGTAAAACCGAGCATCCACGACTGGAAATCGCTCACCTCGAATTTCCAATATTGATTCTCCTTTCTTTCCAGGATCCGGTCTACCGATGCAAAACCGCCTTTCTGAGTAGGGGAAGGTGCCACGAATACCTTTTTGGTGGAGCCGATCCTGCCCCAATCCGCATCGTCAGTGCAATGTGTCACCCTGGGCATGATGCCAAATCCGGTGTGTACTTTGGAGACATCGCATAACAGTGGCGTCTTAAAAGCCCTCTCTACGGAACAATTGAATGCGGTTCTGACGCTTACTTTGAATTCCATCGCTCCAGTTTCGGTATGGGCCTCGTAGCAAGCCATGCAAAAATTCCGTTCATGCCCGATTTCTTCATCTCCTGAATGCAGAACTTTTGCATTTTTTCGGCAGTGTCAATTTCGGGAGGTGTTAGGAAGGCACCGTTTTCGTAGCACATGGAGCAGTATTTCGGACTGATGCTGCCGTCCATTTCGCTGCCCCCGCCTTTCTTGTCCTTCTTCAATGGGAATCCGCAACTCTGACAAAATTTGTACGTTTTCATTTTACTTCGATTTTTAAGTAGGAGACATGTCCAAAGTTCGGTCAAATTATCGAATCGGTCGCTGCAATTCTCGAAGAGATTGTCAGTTTGCTCAGTTCGATGCACTACATTATTAGGTCATGCTAGTACGGAACGACTTACAAACCACATTTCCATTTCTCCCTTGCCTTTCGCCTGAATCATTCCTCTCGACTCAAATTGAAAAGCACGGTTGTCCTTGATCAATTCGTACGTGTGCTGACTGATGTTCACCTTCCCTACTTCTCCGGAACTTTCCATTCTGCTTGCCGTATTCACGGTATCTCCCCAAATGTCGTACTGGAATTTTTTGACTCCTACAATTCCTGCAACAACGGGACCGGTATGAATGCCTACTCGCATTTCAAATGCCGGTTCTCCTTTTTTGTCCTTTTCAGTTTTTCTCCGGGAGATGAAGTATTGCATTTCAAGTGCAGCCAAAACCGTGTTCCTTACAGAACTTTCCGATGGCACCGGCAAGCCCCCTGCTGCCATGTATGCGTCGCCTATCGTCTTGATCTTTTCGATATCGTATTTGTCTATGATTCGGTCGAATGCTTCAAAGCAATCATTGATTTCATTTACAAGTTCAGACGCGGATAATTTTTCGGATGTTTGGGTAAATTCCTTGAAATCAGTAAACAAGATACTTACTAAATCGTAGTTTCTGGCTTCTGCGCGCCCTTTCTGTTTGAGTTCTTCCGCTATTTCTTCAGGAAGAATATTCAGAAGGAGACTTTCCGAGCGTTCCTTTTCTTTGGCAATCATGTCCCTCGACCGGCGGACAAAACGCCAGCGACTGAAAAATGCACCTGCAGTAAGCATTAATAACAATGACGAACCGATCAGGATGTTCCGGGTTTTGTTCTTCTTTTCCACTTCCTCTTCATGCGCAATCTGCATCAGTCGCGCAGCTTCTGCATTGGCAATGCTGTCGGTATACAAAGCCTTTGCGTATTCCATCCGGTCGAGCATGCGGGCCGCTTCCTGCAGATCGAGTGAATCCTCAATTTCTGTGAGCAATTCATGAAATTGAAGGGCTTTGTTTCCGTTTCCCTGTGCCTTGTATGCTTGATACAGGCAACTGCATCCGTTTTTTTGTTCGTACAGCAATTCGTGAGTTTCAGCAAGGGTGAAACCCTCTGTACAATTACGTATAGCCTCAGTAAACTCTTTGAGATCCAGGTGTAAAAGGCCGATTTCGATGGCCATATAGGCTATGGATTGAGGATCGGTCAGTTTTCTGGAAATATCCATTCCTTCCTGAAAACATTGAAGCGCAAGCGTATAGTCCATCTTCTTTTTGTGAATTGCTCCTATGTTGGAAAGTACCATCGCAACGCCTTGCAGGTCACCCATAGTTTCCAATGCCTGCCTGCTTTGCTCCAGATAGTTCAGGGATTTTTCCAGGTCTCCCTGCCTAAAGTACACACCGGCAATACTGTTCATGGTGTTGCTGACGCTTAAAACTTTTCCAAGGTTTTTCTCAATCTGCAATGAGCGCTGATAATGGCGCAACGCTGTGCTATGATCACCCAATTCGGTATATACCATTCCAATATTGTGCAGCGAGGTGGCTATACCTGAGGAATCGTTCTGCTGTTCGTCGATCTTCAGGCACCTTTCGTAATAGCGGAGGGCTTTTTCATTATTTCCCAGTTATTGTAGACAGTTCCAATGTTGTTGAGTGCTCCCGCAATCTGATGGCGTGACTGAATCCGTTCCGCCGTTTCAAGCCCCTTCTCAAAACATTCCAGCGCGCGGGGGTAATTTCCCCTGGCATCCCAGGATGAGCCCTGCAGATTGTATGCAGTGGCAATGCCCTTCTTGTCCTGATGCAATTCTGCGAACTTTAATAATTCCAAAGTAAGCAGGTAGGCTGAATCGGGTTTTATCGCATATATCCATTGGAAATGTATGCAGAAAAGGCCTGTATGCGGTCGGATTGAGTTGCAGATTCCCGCTTCCAGACACCATAGAGTGAATCGAGTGATTGAGCATGTACGGCGGTGCCGGAAAATGCCGTCAGAAGCAGAATTACACATATTGAATATGTATGTTTTCGATGCGGCATTTGCTGGATTTGCAAGTCGCATCATCATGCAGACAAGATGTGTCCGGTGGATAGCGCCATGCTTCTTTAACGAAAGTACAAAATCAATTTAATTCCCGATTCAGAACGGAAAACATCAATCAGCAGATTCGGTGTCTCGATTAAATTCTAACCAGTAATTTATCCACTCCGAATACATGTTTAGATAATTCACCGTCAGAGAGGCTTGACCATTCTATTAGTCTGGCTTGTACTTCCAAACATTTGATGCAATCAAGGCCTCTAGCCAAAGCAGGTAGCATTCTTGGGATGGTTTTCTAAGCGGAAAGGGCCCGGTTTGTTATTTTAATATAGTCAAGCATAAAGCAATTTCACCTGTGTGTGGAGTTTCATGACTACGGCGGAGCAATTAGAGATATACGTTTGAAATAAATAAATTTGATAATCATGTTACAAGTTCATTCTCGCATTCTTTTTCTCTCGGTTTCGGGTTTATTCTTACTGAACGCTTGCAAAAACGATGATCCCGAAGAAACTGAACCCATTCAAAAATGGAATGCCGAACACCGCAACCATGTGGATGTCGACTACCGTTATAAAATCCTCGATATGTCCTTCTCATCGGAAAAGGTGGGCTGGGCAGTGGGCGATGCCAACTGGAGTTTGTTTCGCTTCAACGGAAGGCATTGGGAGTTGTTCAGTTCTGAAACCGGATGGGATGGCGGTTTATCTGCGGTCAGCTCTGTGGGGGACAGTACAGTTTTCCTCGCTTCGCAGATGGGAAGTTTGCGCGATACTGCAGGGAAACCCCTTACGGGTATGTGCATTCAGCGATCTCGGGATGCCGGCAAGTCATGGCAGGTAGTTTACAATCAAACCGATGCCGATATCCGGGGAACCAAACTCTTTTTTGTCAATGATTCAGTAGGTTTCGGGTTGAAAGGGCAACCAAATGCAAATCCCGGAATCAATACCGTGGTGCTGAGAACTCGAGATGGAGGCAACACCTGGGACAACCCGCTTGTTGATCGGGGAGGAGACAATTGGCTCTTTACCGATATTCATTTTACTGACGAACGACATGGCATTCTCTGCGGTTCTACAGGTCTGGTCGGGATGATCTTTACTACGGATGACGGGGGAACTACATGGACCCGCCGCTACTTGCCGGATGCTTCATTTGAAGATCTGACCAATATTGAAGTGGTCGATGCCAATCGCATGTACGCGTCATCCGCCAAATTCCTTTACCGAAGCGATGACGGAGGACGAAATTGGACAACCATTTCTGACTTTTCGAAATTGCCTTACATACACGAGAATCTCTTCACGGAATTCATTTCAGCCGATGTCGGGTATGCTTTCGGTACCGGAACCGGTCCGATCGAAGACAATTACTGCTCCGACCTACTGCGCACAGAAGACGGGGGTAAGACCTGGACACGTCTCTATCTGAACCGATTGGCAAAAAGCAGGGGAGGGATCGACAATTATATTCCGCCTGATGCAGCTTATATCTGGCCCAATACACAGGATGTTTGGACATACGGACATGCCGTGGATCCCGTGAATAGTACGAATACCATCATTGGGTACTTCGGACAGTTGTTCTTTTTTCAATCGTGGAACTGAGCTCCCCTCAGGAATACCGTGAGCGGTGTATTCCTGGCCATTGGTAATTGTCTTTGCGTCAGTTTGTCAATTCTTAACCAGCGTAGACTATCTTTTCAAGTGTGCGTTTATTTGATATCGGATTGATTTGGTGATTTTTTCCGGATCAGAGATGATCCCAAAGAACCAACATCAATTTATCCCGGTTCATTTTGATTTTTAACGCATAATGAATGGTAGAATCTGAAGCAGAAGAACTGAGTTTTTGATTGACAATATGCTGAGAAGGATCTGCGCAGTTTTAACTGCAAATTTTAATCAGATGTATTTGCTCAAATCGCCTCTGAAGGCCACTTATCCCAATTGTGAATTATTCACCTCAGGGTTCCCGTAAATACCATGGCCCGCCGTAACCGGAGCATCCCTGATCATCAATTACCCGGAGAAAATAGGATCCGGCTTCCAGCCCGTTTTGATTCGGACCGCTTGATGTGCCGTTTCCCACCCAATTATACGTGTAAGGTGCAAGTCCGCCTTGAACAAAAGTTTGGATACTACCATCGGAAGCCCCCTTCACGGATAGGTTGTATTGCCCATAATTACTGGGCCTGTAGAACACCCGAATCGGAGCTGCTGAACTCGATATAGTTACCGCACAAGTGGTACTTTCATCGCCCTGTGAAACGGTTACGGTATACACTCCAGCTGCAAGTCCGGTAATTCTGTATCCCGTACTACTTGTAGCTGATCCACCATTCCATGTATACGTGTAGGTGGTGCCGGTATTCCCACCGCCAACATCGACCAATGCCGAGCCGTTATCCTCACCTACACAGGCTACGGTTGGATCGATAAGCGCGCAGGAAATGGGCTCTACCGAAGAATTTGGAGGTAAACAGTCGCAACTGCTCCAATTGGTGGAGTTGAACCCGCTACATTGCGGCTGAGTTAATGAAGTCAGGTCGATGGTGGATTCCATTGTTCTGTTTGGAATGTAGAGACCTGTAGAATTCACGTAGCTATGGACACTGCTTGAAGAACAGCCCGTACTGGATTCCATGTTGAAGCGCCAAAAAGGATTGCATCTCGGATGCTCGTAAAAATTAGCGAATTCCACGAGTACAGTACCCCCTGAAGGCTTATTGACCGTTTCTTTAATGTACCAATATCCTTCAAACGGCCGATTCGCGTAAGTAGCTGCTGACGAGAATGTGAAGGTAGAAGTGCCTGAACAACCTGTCGCAAAATCGGATTGATTATACGCAACGGAAAATGGCCATGGGGCATCACAAGGCCAATCGTTCGGAGGTGTGCCGGTTTGGTTCGGAGGGAGAACATCATCACAATCTGCACTTACACATCCCACAATTTGATCTGTTACAGTAACACAATATGTGCCTGCATTTAGTCCGGTTATAGTACTGGTTGTATTTCCGTTATACCATACATAGCCGTAATCACCACTGCCGGTGGTGCCCGATGCCACGATACTACCGGTCGTCGAGTTGCAATCCGGATGAGAGGCTGTTAAACCGACTCCGAATTCCAAAATAGCCAGTTGGCAGGTTGCAGTCTTACTTCCATCCGTAACCGAAACAGTCGAATACCCAGCGGAGAGACCGGATAGGTCGTGTGATGTAGATCCAATTGTAGTAGACCCACCGCTCCACGTATAGGTGTATGAAGAAGCACTGGAACTCGAGAGTATACTAATTGAGGCGGTCCCGTTACTCTGACCGGAGCAGATCACATTTGTTTGGACCGCTGAACACAGAAAATCCGACCCCGGTATGGAATGTGAACTACAGTCATAATTCTTTGAGCTTAAACCACATTGACTCCACGACCTTGCATCGATGATATGAGGACCTTTTCCAAGGGTAGACAAGGATGCCTGATAGGTGGAAGGGATAGTTACTTTCGAAAATCCCGTGGTCAGGGGAGTGCCGTAATGGTGAGCTTGAACTGTACCACAAGAACTATTTGTAAAGATATAAAAGTAAGACCCGTCCGGACGAAACTCATACACGTTGAAGCCTGTTGAGTAATCGCTGAAATAGGCGTTTTCAGTAAACTCGAAAATGTAAGTTCCACTGCAATTTGAACTCACCTGGGAGGCATCGTATTTTACGAAAAGCGGCCAGGGAGCACCATTTGGCCAACCGCTCGGCTGTGCCTGGGCTTGTTGAAGATTCAGCAAGGTTATGATCCCAACTATGGGAGCTAGAACACTGAAAACGACTTTTTTCAAGCGTGAACTTAAATAGAACATACGACAAGTATCAGAAAAGGTTTGGGCAAAAATAAGAATCACTTATTTGAATCGGGCTAGGATTTTTGAGCAATTATATGGGATATTAGGGCTCGTTTTTCATTGAATGGCTTATTGTAACGGATTTACTTATACCCCTGTAGGAAATGGTCAATCTGTTCGACTGACCCATCACAAGAGTTCATTCCGGCAGTATGTACCGCATAGTTTACAGTATGGAAGGGCAATGCGCATTTAGAAATTAATGTGAAAGTGTTAGCATATTGAGAAGCTTATTCTATAGCACCTTTTGTGCATGGGCTTGGATCGAAATACCTCGCCTTTAAACTCTCCTGAATGATCAAAAGGATAGAAAACCAATGATATTCAACTGATCCCTTCCACCCCGTTCGAAGAACTGATTCATATAACCAAGCTCGAACCGATAGTGCTTGTCGACCATGTAACCCAATCCACTGTACAAGCGGTTTCGGTCAAAAACAGTGCGGTGTGGCTGTATGAAGATCTCGTTGTAACAACTCCAATAGAAGGTCGATGCTTCCATCGCACTTCGATTCAAAGCAACATTGATCCCTAAAAAGTACCGAAACCTGAAACGATTCAGTTCACTGAAGAAACGCTCTTCCATCCGATACCTATGCTGTAACGCAGTGCGCCCAAAACGTTGCCTCGTGATGAATTGCTGAAATATGCGGTGTTCATTAAAAATGTTCTGCCCACCGGAACCATTATAATTTGCAGAACGGATAAAGCCGTATCCGAGTAAAATGTTGTTATTCCCTTCAGTCAGATTATACCCAAATCCTGTTCGCAATAACAATTGCTCCATATCCCCGAATGCATCGTAGTTCCGATACTGCGCTTCGTAATGGTAATTCCATTTCGCATTCAACTGCTGATTTCCGAACCCGATCAACCAATTCCCCAATCGGCTGCTTTGACCGAAAATCGAGGTGAAGAAGAAGGTCCCGGCCAGTACCGCAATAAGTCTCATGAACATGCAAATTAATACTTCCATTTGCTTTGCCTAATTCGTGTCATCCGATAGAACAAAGGCATGATACTGTCAGGCTATCCGGTTCAGGCATTTCATAAGGTCGTCATCAAAATATTCTTTCTACTTTTGATCGCATTCATCAATCCCAAATGATAGTACGATCACTTACGAACCTTTTCGTTTCCACAATAATTGTCTTAACCTTACTTCCAGTCGCAAATGCCCAGGAGGTGTCGAACCCCATCGGTAGCCATGGCCCGGTCAATTCGATCAACTCCTGGAATGGAAATTTAATTCTTACCTCGGCTCAAAAGTTATTTGGAGTACCGGTAAATGGTTTGGATACGTTGAGCATTGCTTCCGGACGTATCGTTGGGCCTTCCGCCGTGCTTAATGGGGATATAACATGTGCTTTACAAACTGAAGATGGTGAAGCGTATGTAGCAGGTACTTCATTGGTTATCAATGGAATATCCACTTCGTCTCAGCTGGTCCGTGTTAAGCGATCCGGTGAGATGGATACTTCGTCCGTTTTCCAGGTCGAACATCAGGATCGCGCCTACAAACCCTGGTACTGGAGGAAGGGAAGTATCTATTCCATGGTTCTGCACGGCGATACGCTTTTCGTAGCCGGTAAATTCACACGGATCAACAATAAAGTACACTACGGCATTGCGGCGTTCGATGCCCAAACGCTACAGTTGTTGGATTGGAAGCTTGATATCAGCTACTCCACGCAAACCAATATCAAACAACTCGGCGAGCGTATGTTCATTTATGGCTACTTCACGCACTTCAAGGGTGGTTATCATCCCTACATGATCGTGATGGATCTGAATAGCAAACAGATCCTGGAGTCGGCCTCACCGCAATCGGTGGTCGACAACATGGCTGAAGATGATACCAGTGTTTTCCTGAGTGGTTATGTCGACAAGATCGGGACAGCCAACAGCAAGGCAGTTTTAAGTGCGAGCTGGGAGCTTGAAAACCTAATCGATCTGCCCAATATGGATCACCCGAATTACGGCGGAGAGGTAACAGCCTTAGTGCGCGACAATCAAAAGGGAACCTTTGTGGGTGGTATATTCAATGAGGTGCTGGATACAAGTCGCGCGGCATTCTATTATCTCGATTCACTCAACCGCATCCAGGACGTTCCCCTGAATTACAGCCTCGGCGAGGTATACCATCTCGATTTCTTCAATGATACACTGCTCATCGTTGCATATTCCTCGGATACAAACCAGCGTGTCCATTATTTCGATACGCGTAATTGGAAGCAGATCGATTGCCCATTGGTAGTTGCTATGGGGAACGATGCCCAATACAGCAGTTTTGATCGATATGGTGCCGATCAGTTCATTCTCAGTAATGTCCTGGGTGTGAATGGCAAGGCTATGTACGGAAATGTGCTCTTCCATCGGGGAACCGGGGAATGGCAATGGCTCCCGGCTGCACGTAGTTTCAATTATGTGGGAGATACGTTGTATTACCTCAATCTCCAATCGCTCAATGAGACGGCGTACGAATCGGGTCCGATCGCATGGCTCAAGCCAAACGATACTATACCTCAGATGATCGCCCGACAGCAAGGTTCCATACAAGCCATTGCGCCCGACGGTAAAGGCGGTTACTATTTGGGAGGCGATATCCCCGGCATTTACGAGAAGATCGTGCATATACTTCCCGACGGTCGGGAAGATCCCGATTTTGATTTCCGGATGTGGCAATCTTCTACCATCAGGGATATGGTCCTGGTTGGAGATACACTTTTCGTTGCGGGAAATTTCTCCAGTCAGTGGACCATCCCTACAGGCAGCCTCATTCTGATCGATGTGGCCCAAAATAAGCTCATTCGGAATGCCATAGCCGTAAAAGACGAGATCAGCGACCTGTATCTGAAAGGTGATACACTCTTCCTGGCAGGAGCTTTCACGTCGATCAACAACAACTCCAATTACGCAAAACTTGCCGCCATTCGGACCAGCGATCTAAGTGTAATTAGCTGGGAGCCAAAGGTTTATGGCAGTGTCGCTTCGGTGGATACATACGAAGGCAAGTTCTATGCTACGGGCACATTCGATAGTTGTTCGGGCTTCAGGCACCCGCACCTGATGCGATTCGATGTGCATACCCTGAAAATTGACACATCTTTTCACTTGCAGTTCGTACGCAATAGTCCGAGTCAGGTTCCGACTTACTTCAAGGTGAAAGCGCATAATGGCAAACTGTATTTTGGAGGAAGAACCAACTGGGCAAAGGTGAATGGCCAGCAAAACACAGGGATACTGCGGGTGGATCTTGCCTCCACAGCCGTGGAAGATCTGGATCTGAAGGTGAGCCACTACGACTATTTCTATGATTTCAGTTTTTCGGGCGATACAATGTTCATCGGCGGTTCATTTTTACAGATCCGTGGAAAGAGTTCACCTTATGTGGCGGCTATGCTTTTGGGAACGGGTGATCTTATCAAGCGATTCCCAGTACCGAATGGGGCCGTTCGTACCTTCTTCCAGGAGCAGAATAAGCTCTGGTTCATGGGCGATTTCATGAAACTGGATAAGCACGATGGCGATTATTTTAAATATGAGATCAGTGGTCGACGATTTCTTCCCGTACCAAACAACGGTCTTGACGGATCCAGACTCACCATCCTGGGAGATCATGTGTATGTCGCGGACCGTTCCCGCCTTCTCAACGGATTTCAGCACAAAGCCCTCTATAAATTCGATCGAAGGAACGATGCACTTTTGAAGTGGGTTCCTAAACTCATTAAGGATCATCCGAACGCGAGTATTGAACAACTCACTGTTTTCCGGGATACATTATGCGCTTCAGGCTCCGGTTTCAATGCAGCGCTGCTGGATCTGCCTGCAAGCTACCGGAGTATAGTGCTGGCGGTAGATGGAGATTCAGGGACTATTCATCATGCACGCATTTTTGATGGCGGGGTGAACGGACTCAGAAATCGGGACCATCAACTGCTCATAACCGGTACCTTCCGATTTTCAAATTATTTCGGAACAACCATTGCCAAACTGGACAACACCAGCCTTCAGGCGGACAGGCGATTCTCGACAAGCCTCCGGGTGAGTTCGCTCTTCGCAAAGGATCGACATTTATGGGCCACCAACGGAAACCTGATGCGATTCGATAAAACTACGGGTAAGGACACCCAGGTCCTGTCCATCTTGCGTTCCGGGGAGGCCATAGGTATCATGCACTCAGCAGATTCGGAATTATACCTTACAGGCACCTACAACGGCTTGCGCCATTGGAAATATGCCCCTTACTCTTACCAGACTTTAAATGTATCAGGACCAATTCGATACTCGATAAAAGGCGACAGCATTGGCGAGAGCAAACTGGACTTTTCGTTCAATCCTGCCTTCAAACAGAATGGCTCCGATCTTATCCCTCAGTTGCCCGGGTATGGCGGTATTGGTCTGCTTACGGAACCGGTTCGCAGTTCGAACATCCTCAAGTTTGATCCATCATCCCATCATTTGGAATCCATAGAACTTGGGCAAATGAATTCAACCTGGGCCTTTTCGAGGGTAAGAGGTGATAAGTTGTACGTGGCGAATTCCAGATTGATCGTCGACAACAAAACCAAATATGGTATTCAGCAATACGACCTGGTTAAAAATGAATCGGAGGGTGAGTTGATTGGCACTACAGAGTGCAATGAATTCGTATTTTATGAGGATCTGCTCCTGCAGGCAGGGGATTTTACAAAGGGTCTGATCGTATATGATCTGAAGTCGGGCAGCGTTCTCAGCAATACGCCAACATTCAATGGTCCGGTGAATGCGCTATACATTAAGGACAGCATTGCGTTCGTAGGTGGAGAGTTCGACCGTGTGAACAATATCAATTACAATGGTTTGGTGATGATGAATCTGAATACCTTTCAGATCATACCTTTCCGAGTTCCCTTCCCAAGCTATTGCCAGGTGCAATATCTTCTTGGTAAGGGAAGATACCTGATCATAGCCGGACAGAATGTGGAGCCGGGGAGCTCAAACTGGTTACCAGTTACCGTTTTCGATACCGAATTCGAATCGCTTTATCCAAACCGACCGGTCTGCGATTTCGATAAGGTTACCGGTATGAGCATGGTTCAGAACCGCTTGATTCTCAATGTGCAGGATTACACAGGGGAAAATCCCGAAACGCGGGTCTACAATTTTGTAACAGGTCTGCAGGTTCCCGAATTTCATTCCCTGGGCTTGAAAAAAGCCACTGCCACCCGAATAGGATCCCATCTTTGGGTCTACGGATCAGATCCCAATGTCACGGCCCGGAGTAAGAACTACATAGCACGGGTTGAGGGCGGGTTGTACGACCTCAGCATGAAGGTTGATGATCATTCCCCGAAGCAAATGGTTTCGGATAAACCCGCCCGGATGCGCATCATGGGTTTTGGTTTTTCGGAAAGCACTCGTTTCCATATGGAGAACGCAACGCAAACCTATTTTCCAATAGATTCAACCATTGCTGTTGATGGAAACGGATTTTTAATGAGCGGGCTTTTCTCGAACAGCAATGCCCATAAAGGTAGCTACGACCTGCTGGTATATGAACCCGGTGGCGATACCATCCGCATTCCAATGGGTGTACAGATCGATACAGCCGAGCACGGCACATTGCGGATCGAGATCAACGGACGCGATACAATTCGAAGCGGACGATGGAGTACATACACACTCCAATTGATCAATACGTCGAATTACGATCTTCAGAACGTACCACTTATGCTCACTGCTACCAACAGTGCTGGTATCAAGATCCGGGAAAGGGTAGAGGCGGGGGATTCGCTGGTATTCGACAGTGAGTATCTCGATTTCGAGACAGATCAGTTATTGGGGCGAACAGTTTCTGCAAATAGTGGAGCTGTGATCATTCCTGAAGTTCCCGCCGAAGGAAGTTTGAAGTTCTCCGTTGCCGTTAAAAGCGCATCACCGGTCCAGGCCATGGAACTCAGTGCCTGGTGCCATGGTCCGCTCACGGGCGTGCAGGAGTCAGATGCCCTTCGGGATGCCTGGTACACGCTCAGCGATATCCCCAAAGTGTGTCTTGACACGGCGATCGATCGTTTGAGATCCCGAAGCCAACAAGCATGGGATTATCGATCCGGTCGAAAGCAGGCTATTGTGGACCTTCGCTCCTGGTTGAATCTCGTCGATTCCGATTGCGGTGCGGGAAAAATCGATGCCGCCCAAATTGCGAACGATCTGATCCCGAATATCGATAACCGATTGAAGAACTATTCTTCGAGCGATTTCAACTTAACTACCCTACGAGGATCAAAGCCGTTCGTGGATACCATTACGGCGATCAAGAAGATCCGGGTGGTAAATTCCCTCGACCCCAATGTGAAGATCGGTTACAAGGGGTATTCCGACCTCAACTACACATCTTCATTGCCCGAGGAACTGTATTATTCCATTCATTTTGAGAATGATTCAAGTGCTACGGCCCCTGTGCAGTATCTCGAGATCATCGACACCCTGGATACAGAGGCACTGATGGCCAATAGTGTAACTTTCTCAGAACTCAGTTTGGGTGATTATGTGATACAATTTGCGGAAGGAAGCCGACAGGTTGATGATGTTTTCGAATTGTCCAAACTATCGAAATTCCTGGTTCATGTAAAGGCCGGGGTGGATCAAGAGGGCATCCTGCGATGTGAAGTGACGGCGCTCGATCGCCTCACTCGGGATCCGGACGAATTGGACCCATTCGATGGATTCTTATTCCCGAATCGCGGCGAAAAGAATGGGAACGGATACCTCACATTTTTCGTGAAGCGCATACCTGGAAAGGAGCAGATCAGCAATTCAGCCCATATCGTGTTCGATAATAATAAGGCATTGGCTACCCCCGTTTGGGAGATCAATTTAGATTACGTTCCGCCGATCAGCACAGTAACCGACCTTTCGTGGAATGGCCCGACGAGTAGTATACAGGTGAACTGGGAGGGGAGTGATGTTGGTTCCGGTGTGAAGGATCATACCCTTTACATGTCTTCGGACAATCAACAATACACCGAAGTCTTCCATTCGGGTTCTGAGCTTTCTTGTGACGTAACAATTTCGACTCCGGGCATCTATTACTTCTACACGCTGGCCACCGACAATGCCGGGAATCGGGAGATGAAAACTGCATTCGACCGTTCGATCGATACACGAACAAGTTCCGTAGATCCGCTAAGTACTTCAAACGTTCGGATCCACCCCAATCCATCAACCGGAAGGTTTCTGATTTCGGGTGTTTCCGGAAAGGCGTATCTGCGCGTTGTGGACGCCTCCGGCAGGATGGTAATGGAGATGGAGGGGATCGGAGTTCAAGTATTTAAGTTAGATCGGGAAGGAGTGTACTTTTTACACCTGAAAACTGAAAACGGTAATGTGTCGAATTTCAGGATAATCGTGCTTCGTTGATGGTTTGGGCACGTCGCAAGCAGCTGCATCCGTCCTTTGTCCCATATAGGCACAAGTATAAAAACACGCACAAGTTACCGTTTTGGTAACTTTTTAGTTATTTTTGTCTCAAAGACCTTATTTTGAGGGTAATAGCAAAACGGACTTTGAGGGAATTTTGGGCTAAGCACGCTGATTGCGAGCAACAATTGACGGCTTGGTACAGGGAAACCGAAAAGTCAGAATTCAAGAACCTGAATGAATTAAAAATGGCTTACCCCAGTGCCGGCATTTTAGCTGATGGTCGGATCGTTTTCAACATTAAGGGCAATAAGTATAGGCTTATCGTAAAATTCAATTTCGACTTCCAAATTTGTTGGATCCGCTTTGTTGGTACACATGAAGAATATGACAAGATAAACGCAAACGAAATCTAAAATGAAAATTGCACCTATTAGAAACGAAAAGGATTATCAGAACGCTCTTGAAAGACTCGAACAGATCTTCGACGCGACAAAAGATAGTGAGCATGGCGACGAACTCGAAATTCTATCTATTCTGATCGACCGTTATGAAAATGAGAACTTCCCAATAGGAATGCCTGATCCTATCGAAGCAATTAAATTCCGTATGGAGCAGTTGGGGATGAAGCAAAAGGATTTAGCTGAGGTAGTGGGATTTAAGAGTAGGGTAAGCGAGATTTTGAGCAGAAAGCGCAAGCTCACATTGGATATGATAAGAAAACTGAGCTCAACTCTACATATTCCAACAGAAGTATTGGTTCAGGATTATCAATAAAACAAGCCTGCATTTACAATGGCTAAGAAAACATTGGGGGGATAAGGTTTTCCGCAAGTTTCGTTCATTAATCTAAAATTGATCGCGATACACGGATAATTGCTTCGATAGCCCCATGTTTCTGGGCTGAGCTGGTATGGATCTGTTTGCAGAAACCCTCTGGATATTGTTGGCCCTGAGTCCAATATGCATTCCAGTCTTCGTTTGGCGAATTAAGAAGCTGAATAACCGGATCCGCATATTGCTATCCATTCTCCTGATCGCCCTATTCACCCTGCTCCTATACACGTTAACACTGGACATCCTGTTCCGTGATGGCATGGGGCCTTGAGTAAAGTGAAATCAAATGGCGATTTTTAAGTCAAATCGCTTCCATTCCAAATGGATCAACCAACCGATCACTTTAACACTCCGGAATAAAATACTTTATTTGACGCATGAGATCGATCCTAATTCTTATTGCCTTGCTTTTTCTTCAAGTGGCATCCTATGCACAAGAAGTTGATTCCGCGATTCAATACGCCAGCACAAACCGTTCATCTATGTATGCAGTTACCAGTGATGCGCGGGGAAACATATTTGTTGCCGGTTATTTTACCGACAGTGTTTTCCTTCAAGGCAAGTATCCACTCAAAGGATCGACCTCAAATTCAGCCTTATACATTGCTTCATTTACAAGAGGCGGAAAGTATCGCTTTGGCAAACTGATCTATACCGGTTTAACTGCCCCAATTCAGTTGGAAACCGACGCTAACGGCAATTTATACCTCGGTTCTTATTTCGAAGGAACCACTTACCTGGATGGTATTGGCGTCAATGGGAAGATCGTATCCGGAACCGGGCAGCAGGCTTTCATCGTTGAAATGGACAGTATGGGGGTTTATAAG
Source organism: Flavobacteriales bacterium (assembly GCA_020635435.1). GTDB lineage: Bacteria > Bacteroidota > Bacteroidia > NS11-12g > UBA9320 > VMDK01. The sequence continues at coordinate 17,436 of JACJZU010000001.1, read as the reverse complement.
TGGCATGTAAACACTCGCGGGGCGGGAGTAGGAGCCAATGTGAAGCGGATGCGCTACAGCCCCGCACCCGACGGGAGCATCTACTGGATGATCGCTGCAAAGGGTGATCTTCAGATCGGTTTTTCCAATGGACAATCGAACTCCCCACAAACGCTGGGTAAACCGACAACAGGGAGGAACAGCACCCTCGTCATGAGAACACATCCGAACCACAACAAAGCGATCAAATCCTACGGGGTTATAGGTACTTCGGAAAGCATTGTTGAAGGAGGGGACATTCGCTGGGTGGGAGGACAACTGATCATCAGTACGTCGATCAGCGGCAATGTGGATTTTGATCCGGGATCAGCGCAAAAATTGGTAAGTGGCAATACCACTGCCGTGATCTGCGCCTGGGATACAACGATGGCCTTTACATGGGTGACAAAGACCAGCCTGGAGAATCTGGTGCTTCTGGATCAGGACAGCAAGGGACAAATACGTGCTTTCGGCAATAGCGGAGGTATTGGAACAGCTGGTCTGGAGTGGTGCATTTTGGATACAGACGGCAACATCCTGTCCGAATTGAAAGAGTCATTCTCATCCGGTTATTTCGAACTGTCCGACCTATCGAGAGATCATGGAGGAAATATCTTCCTCGCGGGTACCTATTCGGGCAGTGGGGACTTTGACCCGAGTGCAGGTTATAGAGGTGCGTCGTTCGGACTCAAAGGTCCTTTCCTTGCAAAATATGATCCTCAAAATGCCCTTGAATGGCTGGTAACCGGAATCGTGGTTACCACCACCGGCAATGCCGGTTCCGGAGTGCATCTCGGCCCGCAAAATGATCTGTATTGGTGCGGAACCTATTCTCGACAGTTGTCCTTCTCAGGCTTGGGAAATGTTAAGATGCCCTCTACTACACGAACCTTGGGCTTTCTGGCCTATCTCAGGGAATGCAAGAATTTTACCCCAAGGATCAACCCTCGCGATACTGCCATCTGTTTGGGAGAATCGGTTTATTTGTCGGTAAGCGGGGCAGACTCCTTTGTATGGGCAGATGGAACTCCCGGCTCTACAGGCCGCACGGTGAATCCGGTCAAGGAAACGACCTATTTCGCTACAGCAGGTGATGGAAAGGGGTGTTCCTCAACTTTGAGCAGCAAGATTCGCGTCCAAAAGCTCCCCGAGCCAAAACTGAGTTTGCAGGATTCCACTTGCACGGTATCTGGTTCCTGGGCCTCCATAAAGTGGTTTATCGATGGGGTGGCGCAGAATGGTCAGAACAAGAATGAATTGGCGCTAAATGCTTCAGGGAGGATCTATTGCTTGGTTGAAGATACGGTAGGTTGTGCTTCATGGTCCGATACGATTAATTATTTTCATGCTGGCCTCAACCCTTCAACCAACCTATCCGGATTCAGCATCCGCTCCTCAGGGAGATCCCTCTCATTCGCCGGCCCAACTTTACATTCTATTGATCATGCCCGGATATTAACGCTTAACGGTCTTGAGCATTTTCGCATCGAACAACCTGAAACGGGGCGACAGTATGCACTTCCTTATTCACTCGCACAGGGCATCTACCTAGTCCAACTCGTCAACGATCAGGGTGTTCCAATACACATAGAGCGCCTGCTCGTTTTCTAATAAATCAATCCTTCCACTATCTGTGTTGATCTGTGTGATCTGTGGTGAAATAGCGACGTAACTTCTTTGCACCACAGATCACACAGACTTTCACAGATTTTTCACAGATTACTTTAGCCTCCGTGATCTTTATGAATCGGTGTGATCCGTTGTGCAAGATCCGCAGCCAGGTCGCGGCAGCTTATTCTTCGCTTAGGGCTTGCGCAGCCCTATAACCCGCGCCTACTTTTTTGGCTCAAAAAGTAGGCAAAAGAGCTTCGGGAATTTTAAAGCGCACGGCCCACAACGCGCACAGCCAAAAATTCCCGAGCGTAAATAAGGCTCTTTTCATTCTCTAAGCCTCAAAAAATCCTTCCCTTATCTGTGTTGATCTGTGTTATCTGTGGTGAAATAGCGACGTAACTTCTTTGCACCACAGATTACACAGACTTTCACAGATTTTTCACAGATTACTTTAGCCTTCGTGATCTTTATAAATCGGTGTGATCCATTGTGCAAGATCCGCAGCCAGGTCGCGGCAGCTTATCCTTCACTTAGGGCTTGCGCAGCCCTATAACCCACGCCTACTTTTTTAGCTCAAAAAGTAGGCAAAAGAGCTTCGGGAATTTAAAGCGCACGGCCCACAACGCGCACAGCCAAAAATTCCCGAGCGTAAATAAGGCTCTTTTCATTCTCTAAGCCTCAAAAAATCCTTCCATTATCTGTGTTGATCTGTGTAATCTGTGGTGAAATAGCGACGTAACTTCTTTGCACCACAGATCACACAGACTTTCACAGATTTTTCACAGATTACTTTAGCCTCCGTGATCTTTATGAATCGGTGTGATCCATTGTGCAAGATCCGCGGCAAAGTCACGGACTCTTATCCACCGCTTAGGGCTTGCGCAGCCCTATAACCCGCGCCTACTTTTTTGGCTCAAAAAGTAGGCAAAAGAGCTTCTGGAATTTAAAGCGCACGGCCCACAACGCGCACAGCCAAAAATTCCCGAGCGTAAATAAGGCCCTTTTCATTCTCTAAGCCTCAAAAAATCCTTCCCTTATCTGTGTTGATCTGTGTTATCTGTGGTGAAATAGCGACGTAACTTCTTTGCACCACAGATTACACAGACTTTCACAGATTTTTCACAGATTACTTTAGCCTCCGTGATCTTTATGAATCGGTGTGATCCATTGTGCAAGATCCGCAGCCAGGTCGCGGCAGCTTATCCATCGATTAGGGCTTGTGCAGCCCTATAACCCGCGCCTACTTTTTTGGCTTAAAAAGTAGGCAAAAGAGCTTCGGGAATTTAAAGCGCACGGCCCACAACGCGCACAGCCAAAAATTCCCGAGCGTAAATAAGGCCCTTTTCATTCTCTAAGCCTCAAAAAATCCTTCCATTATCTGTGTAAATCTGTGTAATCTGTGGTGCAAAAAATCTATGTTCATCTATCCAAATCCCAAATCCCAAATCCCAAATCCCTAATGCACCTATCTAGCACCACCCACATACAGAACTACCTGATAAACGGATCACTCCATTTCTCTTCCGAACCTACAGAGTTATCCGTCAGCGTTTTCAGGAAAGCCACCAATGCCGATTTCTCCGCCTGCGTCAGATTCAAACGGACCGGATTGCCCTCCGGATCCGTTAAAGCCGGAGCAAGTGTCGGGTGAGCCTGTATGCCGCTATTGTAATGTTCAACAACCTCCTCCAAAGTTGCAAAACGTCCATCGTGCATATAAGGCGCCGTTAATTCAATATTCCTCAAACTTGAAGTTTTAAAACGCCCCACAAAGATCGGATTAGGGAAAACGCTCCCTGCCCCGGAATCTACCGTAGAAACAGCATCAAGCCCATTGTTCTGCGGACCGGGATTCGCACTAATAAAAGCCTCCGTAGTATGGCATCCAAAACAAGCACCACCTCCATTCGGGATCGTTTGAAAGAAAATATTCTTACCGAGATTCTCTTCGGCACTAAAATTCGGGAAATTCCCTCCCGGACCATTCGACATTGCCCTTCCTTCATCGTATTTACTGGAATAGCTCACAATACTGCGCACAAACTGCGCCAGCGCTTTAGATATCCGATCTGAATCTATATCCCGGCTTCCGAACGCCTTCTCAAATAATTCCGGATAGTAGGATTGCTCCTGTACCTTTTGAACCACTTGCTCAAGTGTCATCCCCATTTCCACCGGATCCTGAAATGGCATCAACACCTGCTCCTCTAGTGTTGCTGCCCTTTCATCCCAAAAAAACCGACCGCGCTGATAGAAGCGGGCATTGATCAACGTCATGGAATGCCTACCCGTGGTTCCACCTTCAAATCCAATGCTTAAAACAGCATCATCTGAAAAACCCTTGTCCTGTTTGTGACAAGATGCACAGGCTATGGTCCCATTGGCACTCAGACTTTTGTCGTAAAACAAAACCCTGCCGAGCGTAGCTCCGTCATTCGTTATGGGGTTATCCAATGGCATATTGTCCGTACCATTGATGGACGTAGGCAAAGGACCCGGGGCATCCGTTGTAAAATGTGCCGGTAAACTCAGCGACGAATAGTCAAAGGCAGTTTGGGGTAGGTTTAGAACCGACATTTCAGTTGGTTCAATAACATCATCCTCCTTGCAGGAAGACCAGGACATTACCAAGAGCGTGATCACTAGAATGGAAAGTACTTTTTTCATTGATTGAGGAGTGGATGTTAATTGGTCTGATCTTTATTGAAAAGGTTGCGCAGAGATATTCATTTTCTTGATCTATAAGCAGAATGCCCGTCTGAGCGCTCACGTGTTCAGTAGGATCTCCATCCTTATAGGATCTGTACCTCAGCCAATGGGAATGACCGCTTGCATTTAATGATCACCGCTTCCGTCATCCCGCTGTGAGATCAATTCTGCGATCATCTTGTTTTGCGCTTTGTTCTGAACATGTTTTGAATCGGGAAGTAAAATGCTTTGTTTGAGAGAAGGAAAAAGCTTTTTTGCTCGTTTAAGCATTTTTCTCCCCGGGAAAAGCAGGTCATTCCCGGCAGCGATCAGAGTGATTGGTGTAACTATTTTCGCTGCTCTTTCAGAACGGATCACCGGAACCGGCGAGAAGTCCATGTCGAATTCCAGAAATACTTTCGAAAGATATCGCAGTGCAAATTCGTCCTCTTCGGTGAATAATTCACTTAGAAACCGCTCCACGTACTTGATATTTCCGGTTTTCATGTACCGCTTCATCGGAATGAACATCTTGAACAAAGCTTTTATCGGGTTTCCGTTCACGACATAGGCAGGAGCCGTCAGGAAAACTTCTGATATTCTGCTTGCATCGTATTCGAGGGTTTTGAGTATGACGAGTCCGCCGAAGGAAAATCCGGCCAGAATTACAGAGTCGAGCTCCAGTGCACGGAGGATCTCGTGCATCCATCTTCCGTACGAATCATCGCGCATGCTCAATCGAACTCCGACACTCTTATTGGGCTGGGCAAGCACGTCAACTGCATAGACGCGATGTGTTTTATGCAAGTCCGGGTACGTTTCCAACGCAATAGGCGCACAGCCATTTGAACCATGTACCAATACAATTGGCGGATTGGATGGATTCCCGGTCATAAGGATATTGGTCGACCCAAATGAAGTGTCCAGCTGCAGGTATTCGCAAGCTATACCAAGTGAACTCAGCTTTTGATCGTATAGATCCAGGATCTCCTGTTTCCCTTTTTCGGATTTAAAGCATGTAGTCATGTCGTGTTCTGTTTCGGAATAATTGGTTTCAGGTCGTATTAAATAAAAGATTGAAAGGCCTCGAAGTACAACCGTAAATGATGGAATGAGTGCCATCAAAGAAGACCGGTTTGCATCAATTTCGCCGATTCTTATTGATCCCAATTCAGTAGATATGCTCCTTCGTGCAGATTCCCCTGTATTTCGATCGAAACTGTGAATTGAACATTCACATTTGACTTACTGGAAATAGCGGGAATAGGTGTCGAAAGATAGTTCCAGCTTTTCGATGATCGAATTCGCCTCATTTGCATTTTGCGCCCCGGCTAACGCACCTACCAATTCCATGTGCGGGTGAAGCCATTTATGTAACTCATCATGACTGGCGCCTTGCATCGTGCAACTCTGAACCAGGGCCTTATTCTGATCTTTGAGATCTTCAGCAAGTTGTTCATAATCTTCGCCATTCGAGGCAATGTACGCGTGGAGTATACTGTCTCCTTTGGCGATATGAGGTCTCATTTCAGCGTTCACCACCCATTTCTCTCCATTATTCAGGTTGATATCGCTGTGTGGGTGCTTTTTTCCGCAGGACCAATGCAATGCGATGGCTGGAAGTAAGAATGGAAGTATTCTGCTTTTCAACATATTGTTTGTTCTTTTCGACTTTGCAAGGCAATGCACCTGAAGATAGGAGTTAGGTACTGCAACACAAAACTACTTAACCCGAGCTAAGGAACACGGTGTTTATCGGTATTACTGACTCGAACTTCGGGTAAAATACGATCCGCGAACTTCTCTATCTATTGATCAGGAGCTTTTGGGTGTACGTTGAGCCTTGTTTATGGATCTGAATGAAGTAGGTTCCTTTGGTGAAGGATAAAGTTGGGATGGACATCTGATCTGAGCGGATCCCTGTACGGAAGATCGTTTTTCCTGAGATATCGGAGATGGTCAGCGACGAGGACCCATTCAAATTGCTCAGGTGAACGATATCGCCGGCCGGATTCGGATACATGAGAATTCCGGAACTAACCTCAGATGATCGCTCCACGCTCAGTAGTGGGGCATCTCCCAGCAAGCGCATGATCCCCGTTGGATTATAGCTGAAGTAGCCCACGAAGACGATGTTGCCGTCCGATTGAATTCGCAGATCCTTCACATCGCTGTTCACGTATTTCTTCGCAAATGAGCTATCCAGTTCCCCATTCAGATGATAGCGTTCCACTACAAAGGCTTCGGCCGGTGTTCCGAAATTTACATTAGCGGCAAGTACTTTCCCATCGGATTGTACGTCCAGGGTATAGTTTCGGATGTTGGAAAAGGAATGTGTGATTTTAAAGGTGGTGTCGAGACTGCCGTCCGAGTTCAACCTGTCTATGCCGAATGCCGTGCTGTTGGAATTGCCATAATTCCCCCCGATCAGGATCTGTCCGTTTGGAAGCAGTTTGAGGCTGTAGATCTGACCATAGAATCCATCAACAGCCGGAGCGAAATTGGAATTGGCGTTGAAGGAATTGTCGATTGTCCCATCATTGTTCAAACGCGCAAGCAGGAGCGCTGTATCCCCATTGAATTTACTGAAATGTCCGCCAATGAGAATTTTGCCATCGGGTTGAATGCGCACCTTATTGATTCGCACGGAGCCAAAACCACTTCCACCTGATATACCCGATCCGGTATTGAACGTATTGTCAGGACTGCCATCGGCATTCAGACGAACGAGATTGCCCAACACGATCTTACCATCGGCCTGAACATCAAAGGTGGAGCAGGTTGTCACGGAGGACGGCGCGTTAAAACCCGCATCGAGCGTGCCATCCGAATTCAATCGGACAATTCCGGGTAAACTCGCGGAATTCGCTTGCAGAGCGGTGCCGCACGCGAGGATCTTCCCGTTATTCAGAACATGGATCTGGCGCACCTCGGCACCCCAGCTGTCGTCGAACGGACTCGTAAACGTGTTGTCTGCCTTGCCATCCGAATTCAATCGGACAACATAGAGCGCGGTATTGTTGTTAAATGTTTTGAACGATCCACCAACAAGCAGGTTTCCATCAGGATCTTGAGTGATCGCCTCGCATTTGCCGGACCATTGGTCGGGGCCGAAGCCGGTTCCGGGATTGAAATCAGGGTCGATGCTCCCAATTTGTGCGAACACAACAAATGAGAGCATAAGTGTGCATGTAAGAGTGAGAAAGGTCTTTTTCATAGTCAAAGGCTCAAATTAAAACTGTTGGTTCCAAGAGATTTATTCTAGTTACAATGGTGTCGTTTTTTCTTTGTCAGGAAATGCTTGACTGTCAGTCATATAGTTGTAGGCAAACCCATTCGCATGACTCGCGAAGTGAGGAAAAATCTGAGGAAGTCTTTGGGTAATGTTCAGATTGATGCATCAGGCTCGTAGAAATGGTTGCTCAATTTATTCTGCTTTATCTATTTCCTGTGAATTCAACTAATTGGTCCAGTTTGCAGTTCACGAACAGAAGAAAAGATATAAAGGATTTAGTAAAGACCTAATTACGCTAATGCAGGGGATGAAGGCCTTTGTTGATTGATTTTACCACCTTTCCAGATCAGCCAAACTGCAAAACCAAGTTCGGCAATGGCCATAGGCGCACCCAGGATCATTTCCAGGATCGAGATCATTTTTGAGACTTCCGGGGCAAATGCTTTAGCAAGGTGAATGAGAGAATAGCTCACCCCGGCTATCCAAAGCAATATACCAAGCCACTTTGGTACCGCCCCCGACCTCAAGGAAAGATAGCCCACGCCGATCAGGTGAAGGCCAAAGAGAATAAGGCCATGCGACCAGTAGGATTCAAAACCGTCGAGACTGTTCATGAGCTGTGAAGCATCGGGGTGGTCTGTAATGAGGATCTGCCGTGCTTGTAGAAGATGGTAGATGGCATAGGCTAAGACTAAGGAATATGATCCCCGTAATACTCCGGTGTAGGTGGATATTCTGGCGTCAATTGGCTCGAAATATTTGAACAGACTCCATGCAACCAGAACGTCTGTTAGGAGGATAATAAGCCAACCTAAAATTCCGGATTCAAATAAGAGCTGAGCACCTTGTATATTGGTGAGGGTCGCCTCGGCATCGTCCGGCATAAACAGATTGTTGAATACATATCCGTAGCTGTATCCGGCGGTCAATCCCATTACCAGGAGCGCGATACCCGCGATACCCCCATATGTTCTTAACGTCGTTTTCATGATATTCTCTGATTTCGTTGAATAATGATCGGGTTGTGACTACTTATGCTGTGAGGGTAGGTTTGATGACCACATTTCCCTTCTTATGCCCGGTCTCAATGTATTCGTGAGCTACAGCTACTTCTTCCAGCGCGTAAGTCCGATCGATGATGCCCTTGAGCTTACCGGCTTCAATTATTTGGATGAGGATATGTAGCAATCTCTTGATCTCCTTCTTTGGTAAGGCACCGGTCGCTGAGAATTTTGCTTTTTTCTTTCCAAAAACTGAAGTCTTCATCATGTCGTACAGCAATGGCATACCGAGCACCGGAGATGCGTAGATGCCGTTCTCGGTCAATGCTTCCCGGCACTCTGCAAATGAGCGCATACCAACTGTATCATAAATGAGGTCATAGGAATGGGTGTTTTGGGTGAAGTCATGTTCGGTATAATCGATCACCTGGTCCGCTCCGAGTTCTAGGACCATCTCAACGTTTCGAGAGCTGCAAACCCCGGTAACTTCGGCTCCGAAATACTTTGCAATTTGAACGGCTGCGGTTCCCAGTGAGCCGGAAGCACCGTTGATCAGCACTTTTTGCCCTTTCTTCACCATACCCAGATTGGATAAGAAGTTCAATGAAGTAACCCCTCCGTCACACAATCCGGCTGCTTCTTCGAAGCTGAGGTGCGCTGGTAAGTGTGCTACAATGCCGTCTTGTGGAACGTTAACATATTCAGCATATGTTCCCATGTTGGCAAGGTTTTCACCAAACACTTTGTCGCCCGTTTTGAATCGGGTCACTTCCGATCCTACAGCCTCCACTACGCCGGCAAAACCGGTACCCCAGATCGGGTTTTTCGGCTTGGTAAGACCGATCATCAACCTTCCGATATAGGGTTTTCCCGTGCGCATCATGGTGTCGGCCTTGGTTACTGAGGATGCGTGAATGCGGATCAGGATTTCATTGGCTTTAGGCTCCGGTTTGGCTATATTATCCAGTTTGAAGATCTCCGGTGAACCGTAAGCCGTTGTGATAATTGCTCTCATAATGAATTGATTTTTTTTCGTTTACAAGGGCAAATGTCCGGGTGCTGAAATACCCGGAGGTTCTGAATCACAACGAGAGGTCCTGAATTACATATCCGAACCAAAAACCTTCTGAAAGAGTGCCGTTAGGACTTGATAAATTGCCTTGGTGTGCAGCCTGTTTCCCTTTTAAAATAGGTGTTGAAGACGGTTTTTGAGTTGAATCCACAATCATAGGCGATGGCCATGATGGTGAGATGGGCACTCTCCGGGTCCATTGCTTTTGTTTTGAACGATTCAACCCGATAGTGATTGATGAACTCGTTGAAATTCTTCCTAAATCCATCATTCAGCAGCCATGAAAGCTGATTGGCGTGAATGGAAAGTTGAGCGGCGAGCGAACGCAAGGTCAGGTCTGGGTTCAGATGAGGTTGGTCGGATTCCATGAGATCTAACAGTTTCGCTTTATATGTTGCCACGGTTTTTTCGTCGAGCAGAGCAGTTTTTTGGGCAGTACTCGGCCTCACCTCGAAGATATCCTCCGGGAAAAGCTGTTGATGATAATTCCGATACCGCGGGTCGCTTTTTATGGGATTCACCAATGGATCTGTATACCTTAATAGCAGCAAGGCGGAGTTTACTTTTAGTGCAGTTTCCACCCAACTGAATGCTTCATCTTTTTTACCCAACGCGCCGGCTAGGGTGAATCGGTATGCATCGGCAGTAAAGCCATTGGGCGCATCCGCCAGCTCATTGAGAAACGCCTCTGATGGTATTGCGTTCTCCAGATCGCCTTTTAATGCGAAACCAAGTGCCCGCGTACCGGCCTTTTCCCCGGGCACAACGATCTCTGAAGGAAGCGAATCGAAATAGGAGATGGCTTCCTCGTAACGCCCCAACTTCAGAAGGCACAGCGTTTTTACACTGTGCACAGGAATATTCATCGGATTTTCTTTCAGACAGGCGTCGAAACGGTTGATTGCAGCCTGGTAGTTCTCCGACATATATTCAATAAAGCCACTATAAAATTGCGTTTCCTGCGATAGTGGGTCGATGCTGAGCGCATGGTCGAGATGTTGTCTGGATAACTTTTCCATGCCCGACAAAATGTACAGGAAGGCCATGAACTGCCGGGACTCAACGTGGTTCGGATTGATGTCTATGGCCTTACGGGTGTGCTCCATGGCTTCGCGGAAGTCACATTTGGTAAAAAACGCGAGATTGCCCAGCTGGTAGTACGCGTCCGGCAAACGATCATTTATACGCAGGGCTTTGTGAGTCAACTCAGCACATTTACCCCATCCATCTTCGTAAGAGATCACGGCTGTTGAAGCCAGAAAGCTGTGTGCGTCCGCCAATCCAACCAGTGATTCAGCATGGTAAGGGTCCAATTCGAGGGCTTGCTCGTAGAATGCCATAGACTGTTTCACCGCCTCCGGATTCCATTTATTGAAGATCTGACGTCCCTTTAAGAAGAACTTGTATGCCTCTACACTATCCGTTTTTGATTCTATGAGGTGTTCTTGAATTTCGAAATGCCCAAAGTGTTCTCTCAATCGATCGGCGATGATCAGACTTATTTCATCCTGTACTTCGAAAACATTGTAGAGCTTCCTGTCCCAGGTCTCCGACCAAAAATGAAAGTCTTCCACTGCATCGATCAACTGAGCAGTAATGCGAATAGAGTCTCCCGCCAGGCGCACACTGCCTTCGAGCAGGGTAGAAACCTTCAGTTCCTTCCCAATTTCAGGCACCGGAATGTTCTTTCCCTTAAAATGAAATGCAGACGTTCTGGAGGTGACTTTAAGGCCGTCGATTTTTGCCAGGGCATTGATGATCTCCTCCGTAATGCCATCGCTGAAGTATTCATTTTCCGCGCTGGCACTCATATTCACAAAAGGCAGAACAGCGATGGACCTGGCAGGAAAGGGGTTTATGTGGGGGGAGAACATCTGGCAATAATCGATGGGCAAGATAGGTAATGTTCGGTTGAGGTCCCGGCTCGGATGAGAAGTGTGTTGTCAACGATTTCAGAATTGCTGTCTATCTTATTGAGGCCACCTCAGGATCGAAGCACGAAGCTGTCAACCAAGCATCCCGATGGCAAAGCGGATGGTCATCTAACTGAGCGCCTCTTCAGAGTAGGTATTGAGGTATGCCGTTTTCCTTTACTGCTACACTTCAGTTAGAAAATACATCTCCATCTCCCCCTTCCCTTTTACGTTCACCTTGCCGCGAGGTTCAAAGGTAAATTGCGGATCTTCTTTGAGCAGTTCATAAGTTTTCCGGCTGATGTTCACCTTACCCGCTGCTCCCGAATTTTCCATACGACTGGCGGTATTAACGGTGTCGCCCCAGATGTCGTACTGGAATTTCTTTACCCCCACGATACCCGCTACCACCGGACCGGTATGGATGCCCGCGCGCATTTGGAAGCCCAGTTTTCCTTCTGCTTCCAATTTGGACTTTCGGTCCTGAATGAAGGATTGCATTTCCAGTGCGGCCAACACGGTGTTCTTCACCGAATCGTCCGTAGGTACGGGCAAACCTCCGGCAGCCATATAGGCATCGCCAATGGTCTTGATCTTTTCTATACCGTATTTTTCGGTGATCCTGTCAAAGGCTTCAAAGCATTGGTTGATTTCGCTCACCAGTTCGGAAGCACTGAGCTTTTCGGAGGTTTCGGTGAAGGAAACAAAATCGGTGAACAGCGTAGTTACCAGATCAAAATCACGGGCATCCGCCTTGCCTTTTTCTTTAAGTTCTCGGGCGATTTCTTCGGGGAGGATGTTGAGTAAGAGTTCCTCGCTGCGCTGCTTTTCCTTGCCTATTTTATTGCGCTGCACGAAGAACACGCCCGCGAACAGGAGTACCACCGCAAATCCGCCCATGAACCCGTTTCTTGCCATGGTTTGTCGCTTCAATTCCAGTGCAGCCAATGCATCTTTCTTTTCCTGCTCTGCTTTTGTAGCAGCTTCCTTCTTGTCGAAATCATACTGCATTTCCAGTTGGGTGAGTTTCTTGGTGTTTTCTTCGTTGAACATGCTATCCCGCATCGCAATCATTTGTTCATAATAGGCCAAAGCACTCTTGTCGTTGCCCATGGCTTTGTAGGTGTTATAGAGGCATTTGCAGCCTTCTTTTTGAAGATCTAAAGCACCAATTTCTTCCGCTAGTCTCAGGCTTCTTTGGCAATAGTTCAGTGCGCTTGCGTTTTTACCTTGCTTATTATAGAGTATGCCCATATTGCTTAGGATGTCTGCCATGCCGTCCTTATCCCCGAGTGACTCCTGAATTGCCAGCGACTTTTGATAGTATTCCAGCGCGAGCGGGAAATTACCCCGGTCCGAGTGTATGTGGCCGATGTTACCCAGATTGGTTGCGATGCCAACTTTATCTCCGAGTTCTTCAAAAATGGTCAACGACTTTTCGTAGTATTCCAGGGCACGGGGGTAATTGGCTTGACCATAGTAAATGATACCGATATTGATCAGGCCACCCGCGATGCCTTTTTTATCCCCGAGTTCTTCTTTAATCGCTAGCGACTTTTGGTAGTATTCCAAGGCGCGAGGGTAATTGCCCTGGTCGTGGTAAATGAGTCCGATATTATTCAGGATGGCTGCGATGCCTTTTTTATCCCCGAGTTCTTCTTTAATCGCCAGCGACTTCTGAAAGCTTTCCAACGCACGGGGGGGATTGCCTTGGTTCACGTAAATGAGTCCTATATTGTTCAAGTTTTTTGCGATGCCTTTTTTATCCCCGACGGCTTCCTGTATCGATAGCGACTTTTGGAAGTATTCCAGAGCCAGGGAGTAATTGCCTTGGACATAGTTTGCAATGCCTTGCAGGTTATAGCCCGTACCAGAAGCTTTGGGGAAATGCTGTTTCTTAGCATAGGCGTGCAGGGCCTTGGCCAGAATGGCGGCCGTGTCAGGATATGAGTACAGGTAGCCATTCAAGATATAATCTTCATACGCCTGTACGCGCATGGAGTCAGGTTGGGTTTGGTCTTGCCAAAGGGTATATAAAGAATCAATGTTCTGGGCTTTTAGGGATAAGCCCAAAATGCTTATTAGGATAAAGAAGAAGGTTTGTTTCATTGTGTGGTATCAAAAAATGGCATATAACGGTTTAACTAAACTCCGTTTTAACGCAATTCATGTTTTGTTGCAGGCTGTTTTCATTTTCATTTAAGCCTTTGATACAAAGTACATTTCTTTTTCTCCTTTTCCTTTGGCTTCGATCTTTCCGCGACTTTCAAAGATGAAGTCTGAGTCGTGCTTCAACATTTCGTAAGTGGCTTGACTTATATTTACCTTACCAACTTCTCCCGAACTTTCCATGCGGCTGGCTGTGTTCACCGTATCGCCCCAAATGTCGTATTGGAATTTCTTGACGCCAACTATTCCGGCCACTACGGGTCCGGTATGAATACCAACACGCATTTCAAATGCGGTTTTGCCGCTTGCATCCAATTCAGCTTTTCGTTTGGAGATGAACGCTTGCATTTCAAGTGCGGCCAGCACCGTTTTCTTGATCGAATCATCGGTAGGCACAGGGAGGCCACCTGCAGCCATGTACGCATCACCTATGGTTTTTATCTTCTCAATGCCATACTTACTCATGATGCCATCAAAGGCTTCAAAGCAAGTATTGATTTCGGTAACCAGATCTTGGGCGCTCAATTTCTCGGAGGCGGCTGTAAACCCCTTAAAATCGCTGAACAAAATGGAAACCATTTCAAAGTCTTGGGCATCGGCCCGACCTTTTTCTTTGAGCTCTTCGGCAATTTCTGCAGGGAGTATGTTAAGCAGCAGGTTTTCAGAGCGATCTCTTTCTTTAGAGATAACATCTCTTGATTTCTTGACATACCTCCATCGGCTGTAAAAACTTCCGGCGAAGAGTAATGCCAAAAGTCCGCTTCCTATTAACACGTTTCTGGTCTTGTTCTTCTTGGCTACTTCAATTTCATGTGCTTCCTGCAAGAGCCTGTCTTTTTCTGCTTGTTCTATGCTATCGGTAAACAATTGTTTGGCAAACTCCATTTGTTGTAGTTTTTTAGAGGTTTCCTCTGCATTCAGGCTGTCGTCCAGCATTTGCATTTGCTCGAGGTACTTTAGGGCGTTATTTCCATTTCCTGAGACCTTGTATGTATCATACAGGCATTTGCATGCATCTCGTTCCAATGATATAGCCTTTATTTCTTGCGCCAGGAGCATACCCGCTCTGCATTGGTCGATCGCTTTTTGATGATCATGCTGTTTTTGATAAAGGATACCCATATTGATCAGGCAAAGTGCGATTCCGTTTTTATCGTCAAACCCCTCCCAGATCTTTAAACTCCTTTGGTAATAGTCCAGCGATTTGGGAAATTCGCCCTGATTTTGATAAATTAAACCGATATTACTGAGGGTATTAGCTATTCCAATTTTATTGCCCATTTCCTCTTGGATCTTTAAACTCCGTTGATAAAAGTCGAGTGCTTTGGAATAGTCGCCCTGTTTATCGTAATTGATGCCGATATTGCCCAGAGCACCAGCGATTCCTCTTTTATCGCTTAGTTCTTCGTGGATCTTTAAGCTCCTTTGATAATAGTCGTGCGCTTTGGAATAGTCGCTCTGTTTATTGTAAATAACACCGATATTACCCAGGGAAGTAGCGATCGCGTTTTTATCGCCTATTTCCTCGCTGATCTTTAGTCCTCTTTGATAAAGGTCCAAAGCCTTGAGATAATCACCCTGATTTTGATAAATACCACCAATATTATTCAGTACACCAGCGATCCCTCTTTTATCGCCTATGTCCTCCTTGATCTTTAAGCTTCTCTGGAAATAGCCCAATGCTTTGGGGTAGTCGCCTCTTATCAAAAATGATATGCCCTGAGTGTTCAGTGCACCCGCCATATACTTTTTTAAGCCACTCTTTTCAGCCAGGCCATATTCCATTTGCGCAAAGTAAAAGGCAGAATCCGGCCGGCTGTAGATGTATCCATCCCAGGCGATTGTGTGTATCGTCTTCAGGCGGGTGGTGTCCGGTTGGGTTTTATCGTTCCAGACACTCCAAAGTGAGTCGAGGTTGGTTTGGGCATTTAGGGTAAGACCTAAAAAGGAGAGGAATGTTATTATATGCAGTTTTTTCATTCTGATATTTTTCCAATGGCTCACAACGCGCAGCCATGCGCAGTATCCCGAAGGGCATTGTGTATAGGCGTCGTGTGTGCCCCAAATGGCAAACACTTCCCGAAGATAGCCAAATCGAGGGAATGGATAGCGACCTCAATGGCGGTTGAGTAGCTTTTGAGTGAAAGTCTCCTGTGCGTATAGTTTAAGACAGGGAAGCCCTGATAGATCGTAAGTTTGTTGGGCGTGAGATCAACAGTGAAGTGAGCGAAACTGCAAAAGTTGGCAATGACGAACAGAAATCGGATAACGCAATGAGGCTGGGTAAGGTAGCTCATCATGCTGAAGCCCAAACAATGAATGCCAAAGCTGTAGATCCGGCAGATTTTGTCCGAGAGCTACATGTCTCAGCGCCTCAGATCTCCACAGTCACGGGTTGGCGGAGTGGAGAGGTCACCCGATCCCGAATTGTCGGGATTGAGTTAACGATGAAGCAGGACTGAACGTTAACAGGATTCAAATGAAGTGGTGAGTACAATCACAGAATCAGGTTAATTAAACGAACCGCTGTATACAACCTATCCCGAACTTGTTTGGGAAGGCCCGTACCCCGAAAGCTTTCGGGGGTGGTGTGAGAGGCCCTCCCCGTCATTTAATTTTGGTGGGGCTGCCTACTCGATTACCTGAGGGCTCTTATAATTTTCATTTTTTTTGGATCTTATCTTCCAACCCAGATCGAAAGCACATAGAAAACATTGCCAACCACTTCGTAGAAAATCAGATAATCCTTAACGGTTCGGGAATTGCCGAAGGCGGGGTCTTTCAGTACTATTGTTGATTTGAAAAACGAATCTTCCGTTAAGCACAAAAGTGTCATAGAAGCACATCACCCCCGCTTTTGGCAATACCTTGTTATGGGCTGGTGTTCTTCTCTTGTCCATTTGGCGCTAAATTTTTTGGCCTAAAAAAAATGATTGTCAAAATGCCCCAAACTGTTATTAAAAAACCCATATAGTTCACTATGTTTTTGTCGGCAAGGTCTGCCGTAAATGCAATGTCTATGGTTGAGTGAAAAACAGCACAAATTAAAATGCTTGCTCTTGACGAGTTGTAAAGCCAAGTTAATAAAATACTTCCTGTCAATAGGCTAAATGTCCAACCGAATATACCTGCAAAGTCCATTGAAGTGTAACCCGGTCTGTAAAAGAAAAGTGGCCAATGCCAAACAGCCCAAAATATTGTCAAAATTATACTTGATGTCAAAGCATTAAACTTGTCTTGAAACCTTGGCAATGCAAAGCCACGCCAACCAACTTCTTCACCAAAGCCGAAGAAGATTAAGTTGTAAATAAAAAATGTCAACAAGTTAAATTGAGGGAACTCTTTTGAAGTTAAAAGTCCCGAAATATTGATAGGCGAGTTGTCAACGATGTAGTTTATGATTGTCGCAATGAAAACGAGTAAGAATGGACTTAAAAGTGCGATTGTTAAATAAATTAGCGGTCTAACTTGTAAGCACTTATTAATCAAACTTTTTACGCCTTCGCTTTTTTGAAACATCCAAGTTGTAAGAAACGAAGCGATTAACGGACCAAGTCCACCAAGTCCGTGGTGATAAGGCAAGGTCGGCAAATTTGTCAACCCCAAAATGTGTCCATATAGCGGAAGCCAAATTGTCCAACTGATTAAATATGCAAGTCCGAAATATGTTATTAGTTGTTTCATTTCTTTATAGTGGTTGTGGTCATTTACACTTGCCCATAACGG